>CBDBZX010000010.1:0-215069 GCA_965213645.1 Trueperaceae bacterium | reverse complement strand
TCGCGGGTCTCGGTCTGGCAGCGGTAGTCGCGGGCGCTGCACTCCTCAGAAGGAAACGCTGATAGTCCCGTCCACGAGTTCGATGCGCTCCTCCAAGCTCAAGAACGTGCCACCCGTCAAGGCCGCGCCCAACCAATAGGTGTCTTCTCTGATGAGGTCGGCTAAGTCGCCGCTATAGCCTCCGCCGCCGACCTCGAGCCGCTTCGTCTCACTCGAGCTGAGTTCAACCGGGTCAGATAGCGCTATATCGTCCGTTTCAGACATGGACACACACGGGTTGGCAGGCTCACTCGTCCGCCCATACACCCGAATTGTCAAGTCGTTCGGCCCAAGTAGCGCGTTCGAAACGTATGTAGCGTCGGCGCGGTACGTCGCGTCGTTGAAGCCCACCCTCGAGCCCTCCGTCACCTCCACGTAACAGACGCGCCCCATGCTGCTGTTGCCGGGCAGCGTGATGTCTGCGACCCCGACGCGGATAGGCGCGAACGAACAGCTCGCTAAAAGCGCCAACATGCTCAAAATCATTGCGGAATAAAGTCGTTTCATCTAAAACCTCTCAAAAGTCGGATACGGAATTCGTAGAGATAGATCCAGCAGCCAAGTCACGCCACTGCGGGTTCAGCGCGTCGATCAAGGTAACCTTCTTTTCTCTCCGCCAATTTTTCAACTGCTTCTCCCTTTCAATAGCCGCGCACACATCGTTTGTCTCTTCAAAGTAGACAAGTTGGTCGATATCGTAGCGGCTGGTAAAACCCTCCATAACCTTATGTTTGTGCTCATACACGCGCCGCTCTAAATTTTTCGTCATACCGACGTAAAGTGTGCGGCTCTTGTTCGTCATGATATAGACCCAATAGGTTTTCACTGGGTTAATTTTCGCTCATCTCGAGGTCAAGCGACATGGTATTTGTCACCCTGAACAGCAGTAGTGTGTCACCCCGAGCCCAGTCGAGGGGTCTCGCTACTCAGTCTCTGTCAGAGGAGTCAGCAAAGGCAGAGATTCTTCGACTCCGCGTTGCTACGCTCAGAATGACAACAGTAACGCTGTGTCACCCCGAGCTTGTCGAGGGGTCTCGTCTTCCGCTCTCTCACAGTAGAAGAGGTGAATGCAGGGGTTCTTTCTCTTCCGCGCATCCCACTTAGGGTGGCAGCAGCGATAGTGTGTCACCCCGAGCCCAGTCGAGGGGTCTCGCTACTCACTCTCTGTCAGAGGAGTCGGCAAGGTCAGAGATTCTTCGACTTCGCTGCGCTTCGCTCAGAATGACAACAGTGGTAGTGTGTCACCCCGAGCTTGTCGAGGGGTCTCGTTTAGCTGCGCTAAAACTCCGTAACTCGCACTCTCTCGCAGTAGAAGAGGCGAATGCAGAGATTCTTCGTGGAGTCTATCCTGCAAAGGGCTGGCGCTCCACTCAGAATGACAGGGGGAGAGGTGGTGTGCGAACTTCTTTACACCTGACTTTGCATGTGAAAAAAGTAAGAGCCTTGTAAGAGCGCCCGGTCTAAACTTCATAACAGCAAGGGAGACACCCTCCCGCGCTAACGAACTCTACCGGGACTTCCGCTTTCATTCATACTTTTTTCGGATGTTCCAAGAAAAGGAGCGCTACTTATGCGCAACAACAAGAACAAAGGCTTCACCCTCATCGAACTCCTCATCGTCATCGCCATCATCGGCATCCTAGCAGCGGTTCTCATCCCGAACTTGCTCTCGGCTCGTAACCGCGCTAATGATACCGCCGCTCAGTCGTTCCTTAGCCAAGCAGTAACTCAGCAAGAAATTTTCCAAATTGATACTCAAAGGTATGCAACCGACGGTGAACTCAAAGGTGCAGACTACTTAGGCGCGAAAGCTCCTCCAGCCAATGTCGTCTTAACCGTTTTGGACCAAAGCCCTACCGGTTATTGCATGACCTCCACTAGCTCATCTGGCTCGGCCAATGTAATCTTCTTTGCTACAGCAACTGACGGACTTGTACGCTCAGATGGTACTACTCCACCTGTCTGCACAACGGCAAGATAAGTATAGATTATAGTTAACAAGAGAAATTCTAAGATTGGGAGAAATCCCAATCTTTTTTATTGTTTGGAGGAAAGGAAAATGAGTAGGAAGGGAAAGAGTGGTTTTACTTTAGTTGAACTCCTTATTGTAATTGCTATAATTGGGATTCTTGGCATCGTCTTGATTCCTAATTTGTTAGCCGCGCGAAATAGAGCTGACAGCAGCGTTACTCAGGGATATATACGCTTTGTAATTATGGGCGTAGAATCACAGAGAGACTATGCAAGCGCATCTCTTCCACCCGCTTCTTCAACATGCGTTCAATTAGCTGGAAGAAACCCGGAACCCGGTAGTGTTGAGCGTTGCAAGTACGAACCTAATACAGCTAATGAAACTTATACAATTACGGCTGAGAGTGTCTCAGGTAAAATCTTTCATTACGATGGCAATGAGATAAAAGAGGTTCCAACCTACTAAATTACATCATCCTGTTTTCACCCAGGCGGCTCATCGCCGCCTTTTTCCTTTTCTTGAGCCCTTTCGCTGTATCATACCTCTATGAGCACCGAAATCAACGTAGAACCTGAATATATCGTTGACCGTGAGGGGCGTAAGACGAAGGTTGTTTTACCTATCGAAGCGTATGAAGAACTACTGAAAGCGGCGCAACAACCTAATGAAACGCCACAAGCGCAGCCGCGCATGTTTAAGTCATTAGGGACAGGCGAGGACACTGCTTTGCAAGGTGCAGAGACTCGAGACCTCATCGCGCAGGCTTGGAAGGCGCGTTGAGCCTGGTTTTAGATACGAGCGCGGTGCTCGCTTTTCTTAACCGCGCTGATAGAGGACACCTTAATGTAAAAGAGGTTGTTGCTTGGACATTCATAGCCCCGACGTTATCTTAGAACGCATCAAATCTCAGGCGGCAGCAGACGACCTCGTCTTAACGCTCCACGCGGCGGAGGAGATGCAGGACGAAGCGGCGTTGCTGGATGAGGTCTTAGCGGCTCTAGCTGACAGTAGCGTGCTCGAAAACTATCCTACCTTTTACAAAGGACCGTGCTGCTTAGTTTGCGGGCTCGGCAACCAGGGGCGTTATCTGCACGTCGTCTGCTCGACTTCGCGCCCAAAGCTATTTATCATTACGGTGTATGAGCCGAAACCACCGAAGTGGGTAACACCTACCGAAAGAGGTCAACGATGAATTGTCGGATGGAGTGTCCTGGAACCTACGAACCCAAAACGATCTTGTTTCGTGGCAAGCAAGATGGAAAGCCTGTGATGATTGAGGGTGTGCCCGCGCTAGTTTGTCAAGTGTGCGGCGATACAGTTTTAGAACCTAGTGTGATACGGCATATCGAAGCGCTGTTACACTCTAAGGAGCAGCCAAGCAAGCAGTACCCCGTCTTTACATTCGCGCAAAAAGCCGCTTAGCGTCCTGTCACTACTCCAGGCGGCTCATCGCCGCCTTTTTCCTTGGGCTTGTCTCACACCTCGAGCTAAAGAGGTACGTTTTGGGGCTCGAGATGAGGGGTGGAGCTCGGGGGGTATTAGTTTGTTTCTGGCGAGAGCCACTTCGCGAGCTTACTCGTCACGCGGTTCAGGCGTTCTTCAGAGATAGCGCCGAGCTTCCCTAACAAAGCACTTTCGCTGACAACAGCTAAACGAGATAACCTTATGACGCTGGCGGTTCTAAGACCGGAGCGTCCAAAATCTTCGGCTTTAGGTGAGATAATTTCGTCAAAGTCTTGTAGCGCTTGGGTGAGTTGAGTGGAGATCATGGCGAGAAGCCAATCGTCGTATGTGCTGGGTGTCTTGGCAATAAGGAGCACAGGACGCGGTTTGCCGGGTCTGAGGTCAGTGTTGGGAAAAGGTAAAAGGGCTATCTGACCGGGCTTGGCTGGCATTCAAGACCAGGTTTCCTGCAAATCAGTCTCATCGTAAAGTACCTCTTCGTCTTCCATTCCCCTCATGGCGCTTGAAAGTGAGAAGGCCGTCCAATCCTGCTCATCTTGCGGCTCTATCTTTCGCGCTGACTTCTGGAGTAAAAACTCTACAAAGTCTTGCACCTCGCGCTGCTGCGGCGCAGGCAACTGAGGCAAGAGGTCCATGACTGTTTCGACGCTTGTTTTATCTGACATGTTAAAAGTTTACTCCATTTTGTGAATCCGGGCGGCTCATTGCCGCCTTTTTCCTTTGGCTGTCTCACACCCTCTCGAGCTAAAGAGGTGCGTTTTGGGGCTCGAGATGAAGATTTAGGCTCGAGGTAAGGGGTGGGGCTCGAGGCTGTATTATGAAACTATAAGCACATTTGAGCGAATCTTTGCAGACCCCGAAGTGGTGAGAATTTGCTTTTTGGCCTCGAGCAATCTCACCCTAAACATAAGCATCAGAGCGTTTTTGTAGGGCGAAAAAGGCTTAGAATTAAGGAGTCATACGAATTCCGATTGATTCTTTATCAATCCGAGCGGATGCGAGAAGGAACAAAGATACGGATGGAGTGTATGGACTATCATCGAACGCTTTTCTCGATGATAGGGAATTAAACGGAATCCGTATCACAATTTTATGTAGGAGGTCTCTAATGTGGCAACGCAAACAGCAACTAACGCGCTGAGCCCGGCTGTGAGGCGGCAAATTACGAATATCGTCGCTTTAGGTGCCGTGCTCACCATCAACGCGCTCGCCAATATCTTGCCTATTAACGGTGTCACGACGGGCGAGGTGTCGGATTCGTTCCCCAGCCTGTTCACCCCGGCGGGCTACGTCTTTAGCATCTGGGGGCTCATCTACTCTCTGCTTATCGTTTTCGTCGTCTATCAGGCGCTGCCGCCACAAAAGGACAACCCACGCTTAGAGCGGCTCGGCTACTGGTTCGCGCTAAGCTGCGCCTTTAACTTCGGTTGGCTGCTCGCCTGGCACTACGGCGCGATTGGGCTTTCAGAGCTGCTCATGTTCGGGCTGCTCGGCTCTTTAATTGTGTGCTACTTACGTTTAGGTATCGGCGAACGAGAGGTCTCGAGGGCTGAGGCGCTCGCGGTTCACTTACCTTTTAGCGTCTACTTGGGCTGGATCACCGTGGCAACGGTGGCGAATACCTCTGTAACGCTGCTCAACTACGGCGTCACGGGTGGGTGGCTCGCGCCCTTCTGGACGCTCGTAGCGGTAGCAGCGGCGGTGGGCGTGGGCTACCTCACGCTCAAAAACCGAGGGGACGCGGCTTTCAACCTCGTGTTGGTCTGGGCCTTTATCGGTATCGCCGTGGCGCAGTGGGGCTCAGAACTTTTGGTCGTAGTAGGGGCGCTCGTCGCGGCGGCGCTGGTTGCCTATCTCGTTGTTCGGAGGTTGAGCGGACGAGGAGGTATGAAGAGCGCACGACCCTGACCTTGAGAAAAAGTTAAAAGCCGCTGCCCTAAGAGAATGAGGTAGCGGTTTCTTTTGAGTTAGAGACGCACCTTCTGCCGTGGGCTGAGTTTGGCGCTCAGCTACACTTGCTGGAGTTCAACGGGTAGGATAGGCTAATTGAGGTGGTAGTTTGCACCGAAGCGCAAGCCGACGCCGAAGTCAGTGTCGTTGCCGAAGTAGAGGCCAGGCGTAAGTTCACCGAAAAGACCGAGTTGATCTGAAACTAAGTACTCTGCGCCGCCGAGGCCATGAAGATTGAAAATAGTACCAAAGTCAAAGATGATATCTATACCTCCGCCCACATAAGGCGTCAATTCAGGACTGCTAACCTCAAACGGAAAAAGAGCGTCAGCCCCTAGTTTGAGAAAAACGTCTGGCTCAATGCCCAACCCTAACGTACCTCTCGCGCCGAACGAGTCGAACAGTTCATAATCTCCCGCTTGACCGTCAAAAGAGATCAACGTAGTACCTAAACCAACTTCAAACTCGAGGCTCCCCCCAACAAAAAGGTCGGACTGGGCCGAGGCGCTGCTTAGCCCGATCACGGTCAAAAGTACAACAAGGACACGCTTCATAGTTCTCCTCCAAAGATGATGTGGACCCAAAAATGACATGGATACGGAGCCCGAAGGGAGTATAGCTTATTTCACCCTCATGGTTGCCAACCTTATTTCGGGCGCAGTTTGAGTACAATGTCAATCAAATAATGAACCATGTCATTCTGACCCTGTTCACGCAGTCAGGCGAAGCCTTGGTTGCCGAAGGTGACAAACGTGCGGCAAAATCTACTTGACGCTGTATTGAGGAGCGCCAGCAAAAAAGGCTGAGGTTTTATCCTCAGCCCAACGGTTTTTATCTGGATACTACTCCCAATTCACCTCGGTCTCGCTGTAAGAGGTGATCCCCTCGTCTGAGCGCTCGCTGTAGCCGACGCTGTTGCCGAGTCTCGAGGCCACAAAACTCAGATATTCCTCCAGTACGCTGCTCGCGCTCTCCACGTCTTCGAAGTTTAGGCCCGACGCGCCGCCTAGACCGGCGGCAAGCTCGAGCTGAGAACCGATCTGCTGCGCTGACCCTTCCAGCGTCGCTTGCGCGTCCGAATAGGTAGCGGTGCTTGCGCCGTCCGGCACGAGACCTAAGTCCGCTTCTAACCCCTCAGCGTCCAACACGCGCTGCATCGCCTCGGATGTCGTCGCAATCAGCGCGTAGCCGTCTGTGACAGCGTAGGACAAGCTGACCCCGTCGGTGATGTTGTAGCTAGTGACTTCAACGTCGCCTACTTGCTCGGTGCTGGACGTTGCGCCGCCCGAGCCGCCCATCGGGTCGCTAAAGGCGGCGATAGACTGACTGAGACGTTCAAAGAGCACCGTTAAACCCTCTTGGGCTTCGCTCTCGTCGCTAGCAGAAAAGAGGTAAGCAACTTCGCCCAAGAGGTTGTCGCTCGGCACGCCCGGCTCAGCCACCTCGCCGAGCCCCGTCGTGACCGTGACGACTTGCCCGTCCGTCCAGTCGAAGAAGGTCTGTCGCAAGTTGATACCTGTAAAAGACAAGAGCAGGCTGTCCAAGTCGCCACCCAACTCGGGTACACTCGTAGCTAAGCTGTTGAGATAGTCGTACCAGCCGGAGAGGTTCGTTGCGCTGACGCTGTAGCCGAGCGCGTCACTCGGCGCGAAGCGTTGCGTGTCTAGGTCAGCCGCTTCACTGCTCGTCAAGAGGTCGTAGAGTTCGCTGTCGCCACCGTCCGCGTTCACCGCTTGGAAGCCGTCCGAGACGACGCCATCATCCGTGAGCCGCGCCACGCCGCCCGACACGCCCGCCGTTTGAAAGGCGGAGACGAGCCGCGTGATGAGTTGGTCGAAACCGAGCCCTCGCCCGAAGGGTTCAGCGACGTCAGCGATGCCTGCGTAGTCCAAGTAGCCGTAGAACGTGCCGCTCTCTAAGGTGCCGAGCGTCTGCGCGTAACCTTCGCTCTCTGCGAAATTGGGCTCGCTCGCGCCACCTAAACGCCGCAACACACCGCGCAGCACTTCGGGGTTCGTCGAAATCATCAAGAGGTCGTCGGCTTGCGCGTAGGCGACCACTTGGACGGGGTCGGCGTTTTCGATAGGGAGTTGATAAAAGGTGTAGTCGCCTTCAGTCAGGGTTTCGGGATTTTCTTGGGCGTTGGCTTGCTCAATGAGAGGTCCAACTTGCTCCACGGCCTCGGGCGTAAGCTGCGTGATGAGCGTCGCTGCGGGCAACGGGCTAAAGGACGAGGCGGAGAGGGAAATCCACGCTTCTTGTCCTAGCACCTCTAAGCTGAGGAGCGCGTCTAACTCGTCGGAGTCCGCCATCTCGCTCATACCGCCGGTCATATCGCCTGAATCCTGGGCGTCCTCAAACAACGTGGTGAGCGCCTCACCGACACCTAAACGCTCGAATTCGGCTTGAAAAGGCTCTAGCTGCTCCTCCGCGTCGCTTAATCCCTGCATCCCGAGCGCGAAGATGGAGTCTTCGGGCAACAGCTCAGCGAGGTCTTGCGCGGCGGCGAGGCTGCCAAAAACAAGCCCTAAGGTGAGTAAGAGTAGAATAGTGGATTTTCGTAATGCCATGAACGCCTCCTGTTGTCTATTATTTTGCATCTACTACGTTATAAAGAATACCGCCCCCAACTAGTTTAGAAAGGGACGGTTTAGATTTGATGAACGCAGCAGGTATCATCTGGTCAGAAACGCGCTCACTAGATAAAGCAATCGCCTAACCCATACATTGCGTGATGATATCTGCGTGATTCAAGTTCAGTAGCTAGGATAACCTAATATCGTATCTTTAACCTAGAAGCCCTTGCGCCACTTTCGCAATATTATCAGGCGTGAAGCCTAACTTCTCCATCACCACGTCGCCATCCGCTGACGAGCCAAAGCGGTCTAGCGTCACGGTTGCGCCGTCTAAACCGACGTATTTGTGCCAGCCCAGGGTTGCGCCCGCTTCGACGGCGACCCTTGCCCGCACCGAAGAAGGCAAGACCGACTCGCGGTAGGACTCGTCTTGTTCGTCGAAGAGTTCAAAGCAGGGCATACTGACCACGCGGACGTTCACGCCGTCCATCTGCTCTTTCGCCCCCAAGCACTTATGCACTTCTGAACCTGTCGCAATAAGAATCACGTCAGGCTCGCCGTCCGAGTCCGAGATGATATAGCCACCTTTTTCCACGCTGCTTTTAGGCACGTCCAAGTTCGGTACATCCTGCCGCGTAAAGACCAAGGCTACAGGGTGCTTGCTGCCCACCGCGTACGCCCACGCCTGCGCCGCCTCGTTACCGTCAGCGGGGCGAATCACGTTCATATGAGGAATCGCCCTAAGCGCCATGAGTTGTGCGATGGGCTGGTGCGTCGGCCCGTCGCCACCCAGCCCAATGGAGTCGTGGGTGAAAACGTAGATGACAGGTTGATCCATCAGTGCAGCCAAACGCAGACTCGGGCGCAAGTAGTCCGAGAAGATGAGGAACGTACCCACAAAAGGTTTGACGCCGCCGTGCAACGACATGCCGTTCGCTGCCGCCGCCATCGCGTGCTCGCGCACCCCGAAGTAGATGTTGCGCCCCGCGTACTCACCGCGCTTGATGATCTCCGTGTCGTCGATGTCCGTTTTAGTCGAGCCCGCCAGGTCCGCTGAACCGCCTAAAAGCTGTGGTACGTGCTTCGCTAAAGCGTTAAGCGCCGCATTTGAGGCTTTGCGCGTGGCGGTCGCTTCGCCCGTCTCGAATTTGGGGAGATACTGCTCCAGATCGTCCGGCAACTCGTCCGCCATGACCGCTTCAAACTGCGCGGCTAGGTCGGGAAATTCGTTCTTGTACTTGTCAAAGCGCTCCTGCCACTCCTGCTCGGCTTTTTCGCCCCGCTCGACGGCCTCGAGATAATGCTCCTTCACATCGTCCGGTACGGTGAAGGGCTCCCAGTCGATTTTTAGGGTCTCTTTCGCCTGCTTTGCGCCCTCATCGCCAAGTGGTGAGCCGTGAACCTCGTGGGTATCCTCGTTCGGCGCACCGAAACCGATAATCGAGCGCACCGCGATGATGCTGGGCTTATCCATTTCGTTTTTAGCCGCTTGCACGGCCTCTTCAATCGCCGCCACATCATTGCCGTCCGTCACGCGTTGCGTATGCCAGCCATACGCTTCGTAACGCTTCATCGTGTCTTCGCTAAAAGAGACGTTCGAGTCGGCGTCCAGGGTGATTTCGTTCGCGTCGTAGAGGACGATGAGCTTACCCAAGCCCAAGTGACCCGCTAAGGAGCCCGACTCCGCCGTGACCCCTTCCATGATGTCGCCGTCCGAGGCGATGACGTAGGTGTAATGGTCCACAATCTCGTGACCAGGACGGTTGTAAATCGCCGCCAAGTGTGCCTCCGCGAGCGCCATGCCCGCCGCCGTCGCGAGACCTTGTCCGAGCGGTCCTGTCGTCGTCTCAACACCCGGCGTCAAGAAATGCTCGGGATGCCCCGGCGTTTTGCTCTCCCACTGGCGGTAGCCTTTGAGGTCCTCCATCGAGAGATCAAAACCGGTGAGGTGCAGCAGGCTGTACTGCAACATCGAGCCGTGCCCGGCTGACTGAATGTAGCGGTCCCGGTTCGCCCACTGCGGGTTCTTAGGGTTGAAGTTCATCGTCTCTTTGAAGAGCACGTAACCCATCGGCGCTGCGCCCATCGGCATTCCGGGATGCCCGGAGCCCGCCTCTTGGGTGGCATCTATCGTGAGGGCGCGAATCGTATTGATGGCGCGTTGCTGGAGTTCGCTGACGTTCTTCTCTATGGTTTGTGGCATGTGTTCCTCCCTGTGGGTACTCTACGCTTTTTGAGTCTCGTGCCTACGTCTAGCCTTGTACGCTGGCAATCTCCTATACGCTTACCCTAATGGGGGTTGGCGCTACAAATGTTTCGCTATCCTGCAAAGTGGTGATAACTTTGGAGTTGAGGCGAATGTCGGTTGAGTGGCTGGTAGAGGTTAAGCAATCGGCTGCGCCCGCCTTTTCGCAATCCCCTCCTTGACCTCTTTAGCAATCTCGTAGTGGCGGCGCTCCGCATCGGTCTCGACGCGCAGATTCGGTACAGGACGCGGTTTCTTGTCATCGCCGATGGCAACAAAGCTCATGTGCCCAATCGTGCAGAGTTTACGCTCACCCTGTGAGGGGTTCTCGCTGTAGACCTCTGTTCGAACGATCATGCTGCTGCGCCCCGCATACGCCACGCGGCTTTTAACTTCGATGATGTCGCCCACGTAAATCGGGCTGCGAAAGTCCACAGGCTCCGTCGAGGCAGTCACGGCGGGCATTCGGCAGAAGCGCCAACAGGCGATGCTCGAGTTGATATCCATCAGTTCCAACACTCGCCCGCCGAAGAGCGTGCCCAAGGGATTCACTTGATTGGGAAAGACGAGGTCAACGGTGCTGACCCATTCGGAGGTGCAGGTTTGTGTAGAGATATCTACGGGCTCTGACATGCGCCCAGTATAGTCAGCTTGATTCTTTCGGGATGTAAGGAGAATCAGGTGTGTCGAAGTAGGGCAGGGTCACTTCACCTCTTGCTAGCTTGAACACAAGAGGTATCCAATGGCGATGCCCATAGTGGAGCGGGGGCAGGTCATCCTCGGCGAAATAGTCAATCTCGAGCGCCTCAGCACTCGCCTCCGGCGTGCCGCTCACGATTTCTGCCTCAAACATCACGTGATAGAGCTGCGCCTTGACTTGGCTGTGCCAGAGTCTCGAGTCGAACACTGCTAGAAGCCGCGTTACCTCAACCTCACAGACTATCTCTTCACGCGCCTCACGCACCGCACCTTCCGCGAGCGTTTCACCCACGTCCGACGCGCCACCAGGGGTGGCCCAAAGTCCGGTATCGTAGCGCTTGATGAGGAGCAAGCGGTCCTCCTTGAAAATCGCAACATCCGTGCCGACGAGTGGGGACACGTGCGAGAGGTTATCTTCGTACTGCGCTAGGACCTCTTCCGCATCTCGGCTCTCGGCGGTGGCGATGAGCCTCGAGCTAAGCGCTAAAACCCGCTCAGACCTCTCCTTGTCGTAGTCATCTTTCGCGTATTGCAACCCTTGAGACGCAACCGCGCGGAGTTCGTCAGCAATTTCATAGATCGTTTTCAATGTAGACATGACGAATAGCCTACCTTCAACTAGCAGTTCCAAAACATACTGAGACAGAACGCCGCAGATATCATCCAATAATGTGCGCGGTAGACAGTGTTTGTTACAGTGAGAGTGTCTCAAACCAGATGATACCTGCTAAACAATGTGCGACCTCCTCAAGCCATCCGTTATACTAGCCCTCGCTATTGGTTATTCAGACTTTAGGAGGTCTTTTTATGACAAGCCAAACCCTTAACCGTCCCCTCATCCACCGCCTCATTCCCATCCGTCAGGACGCCCTACGCATCCCCTTGCAACTCGCGCTCGGCGTGGCGCTCATGGCGCTGCTCGCGCAGATTGAATTCATGATTGGTCCTGTACCCGTGACCGGTCAGACCTTCGGCGTGCTTCTTATTGGCGCGGCGTATGGGCTCGGGCTCGGCAGCTTGACGATGGTGATCTACCTCTTGCTAGGCGGCTTTGGGCTCAGTATCTTTTCGGGTGGCGGCGCAGGTTGGGCGCACTTCACGGGGGCAACGGCAGGCTACCTCGTGGGCTTTCTCCTCGCGGCTGCTTTGGTCGGCTACTTGGCACAAAGAGGTTGGGACAAGCGCTTTTCGACCACGGCGCTCGCCATGCTTTTAGGGAACATCGTCATTTACATTTCTGGGCTTTTGTGGCTTTCACAGCTTATGCCCAGCGCTCAGGCAACCTTGCAAGCCGGACTTTACCCCTTTATCCCCGGTGACGTGCTTAAACTACTTTTGGCCTCGAGCCTCCTGCCCGCCGCCTGGCACTTTTTAGGACAACAAAATAAGCGTGGCTGAGCTTAAAGTCGTTCAAGCCGGACTCCAACACTTGGACGAACTCGCCGACCTCTTCGACGCTTACAGGCAGTTTTACCGCCAAGCCCCTGACCTCTCAGGGGCAAAGGCATTTTTGCGAGAACGCCTCACGCAAGGTGATTCCGTTGTCTTCATCGCGTTTTTAGAGGGCAAGCCCGCAGGCTTTACGCAGCTTTATCCAACCTTTTCGTCCGTCTCTATGGCGCAGATATGGATTTTGAACGACCTCTTCGTAGCGCAACATGCGCGGCGCAGTGGCGTGGCAAAGGCGCTCATGGAGCAAGCGGCGAATTTTGGCAAGGAGGCGGGCGCGGCGCGGCTCACGCTCACAACCGAAGTCAGCAATGAAAAAGCCCAAGCGCTCTATGAGGCGCTCGGGTGGGAGAAAGATACGTCGTTTTACACCTACAACTTAGCTGTTTAGGAACATAGCGAAGTCTAAGGTGTCCCGTTTTGCGTCCATACAGAGACTGAGTTCCCTGTTCAATGAACATGGATGCAACGCCATACGCAAAACGTGGTACACCGCTAAACAAAAAGAAACAGCCTCGAGACGATCTCGAGGCTGTCGGTGCCCGCCTGGTACTGAGGATAAACAACTCTTAACGAAAGTCCCTCAGTCCGGGACATGGTCAGTTACCCTCGGCGGGTACCTCCACTGGTCATGTCATTTTGTAAAATTCGGACCACCTCCTTTCTGTGGTAAGAAAAGTATATAACATTTTTTTAAGAGGGATGTGTGTTTGATTACTAAAGTCGTAGACGGCGCGAACTCAATGTTTTGCTCGTTGCTCGAGGTCTCGTGAGCTGGTCAGCCTATCAGCTAGTAAGAAAACCCTGACAGGCTGAATAGCTGACATGCTCTTCTACACAAACTCCGCCGCGTAATCCCCAAAGCGCCGCTGAATATCTTTAGCGCTAAGCCCAAAGTCTTCTAAGCTGTATTTGTGTTTGCCGTGTTTGTGCTGCGGATTCTCCTCAACGTAACGCTCTAGCGAGTCGCTTAGCTCAGAGGTGTACTCGAGCCCGTAATGCCCATAAATCCCTTTCACCACTTCTATCGGCTCGTTGACCAAATCCGTATAGCGAACATCGTAAACACGCCCGGGATAGCGCTCTCTCGCCTGCATATTTCGTGCAATCATCGTTTCTAAAAGGTCTAAGTTTGCTTTCGTTCCCGGTGCGCGTTCTAGGGCATCCGTCCCGATTTGCCGCGTTTTGTGGTTGAGGCTGCACCAGCTTGCGCACTGGTCTTCGGGGTCTC
The DNA here is from genome assembly GCA_965213645.1 of Trueperaceae bacterium. GTDB lineage: Bacteria > Deinococcota > Deinococci > Deinococcales > Trueperaceae > CBDBZX01. The sequence goes on along the minus strand of CBDBZX010000010.1, from coordinate 201,444 downwards.
TGTGGGTCTGGACGATGAGGGCGTTCGGGACAGCCTCGAGCAGTGCATCTAAAGCGTCCGTATGTGCGGGTTCCTTGAGGACCAACCTCTTCTCAGGTTGACGCTGCTGCAAAACTTTCAAGAGGTCGGCGTACTCCCGGTACTTCTCTCGTCTGTCTTGGGCTTTGTACCACTCGAGATAGCCATACACCGACGCCACATCCCAAAGAAGCGAACTCTCGAAAGTCTGTAACAGCATGTAACGGCACTCTTCGGGCAGATCAGCGGCAACGTGATGGGCGACGCTCGGGTCTGACCAGCCGAGTAGGTCTAAGAATTCGCTCGCCTTTTGCTCGCGGCGCTCGGGGGTGTCTTGGGGGTCACTGGGTAGCGGCGAGACCACTTCCCAAAAGGGCGCGGCGCGGTGGCGTGAATCCGTTGCGAGGAGCCTATGCAGGTGGGTTGTGCCGGTACGCGGTAGCCCCATAACGATAAGCGGAGGGTGCAGCGTATCTGCAAAAAGCTCCAGTGAGGTCTCCCGTGCGTTTATAAAAGCGAGGCGGTTCTCGAGCCCATTTAATAACAAGCGGCTCACGACCATCTTCCCATAAGTGTTGAGGTTGGCGTCCTCTTGAATAGAGGTGAGAAACTGCGTAAGCCCGTCGCGGTAGTAGGGTGCGCCGAAGTCTGAGACACCTACGTTCTTCACAGCAGTAGCCTCTAAAGCGTCAACGTCTAGGCTCAGCTTCGCGTCTTTTAGCATGACCAGTCCATATTGAGCGACTATACCTCTTTGAGCCAAACCACTCACCCTGTGTTCGAACTCGAGATACGCCTCAAAGGTCAGACCCGTTTTAATAGGTTTGTCAGCTCGAGCCATCCTCACACACCCTCAAAAAGAGATTGAACCTCTACCGAAGCTGCCAGGCAGTCCACCTCAAAGGAGCCATCTTCTAACGCATACGTGCGCCATCCCTGCGGCGTGCGCTTCACATATTCGGCGGCGTTACTTTTAGGATCAACCATGAGGTAGCCTTGTAAGGTTTCAACCATCCGATACGCTTGTAACTTTTCGCGCCTGTCCGTCGCTTCAGTACCCGGGGAGAAAACCTCCGCGATGAAGCAGGGATACTGGAAGATTTTGTCGTCCGTGTCGCGTGGGTCGCAGAGCACCATCACATCCGGGTAGTAGTAGCGGTTGAGGCTAGGAATCCAGAGCTTGACGCCCTCGAAGGCGATACGGCAGCCTCTTTCGTCAGCGTGCGAAAGTAGCGTCGCGTAAAGCCTGCCCGCAATTTGATTATGTCTTAACGTTTCACCAGGCAAAGCGTGAATCACGCCGTCCACATACTCATGACGTTCTGGTGAGGCTTCCTCAAACGCTAGATACGCCTGTGGCGACACGAGCCTAAGAGGTTCAGCGGAGCGAGACATAGCTTTAGTATACAAGTTAGGGGAGGCTTTCAACTCGTGGCAGTAGTTTTAAGTCGAGTGCTGGTGTACGCTTTTTGCCGTTTGTGTTATGAACAAGGGGTTGCAACCCCTTGTTTGACCTCTGCATGGTTCCAAATAGCGCTACTATCCGACTCGTTACTGTGCCCCTTAGGAATCTCCCGCACGACCACTGCGCCGAATTAACACCTCCCACCGATGTCAGACCTTGTGCCTCTAGTATAGAGGCTCTTACCGAGAACAAGCCTCGATAACAGAAATCTGCACAAACCTACAAAACCTCATCAGACCTCTAAGCACATCCTCATCAACGACCCCAATAATGCACAACGGGGCAGTCGGAGTTGGGAGTTTTATGTCGGTAGAGGTGATTGGGGCTGGGTTTGGACGTACGGGAACGACGTCGCTTAAAGTTGCGCTCGAAAGGCTCGGTTTTAACAAGTGCTATCACATGTTCGAGGTCATCGAGACCCCGAGCGACGCGACCTTTTGGCAAACAGCCGCTCAGAATCAAGCCGAGGGTGAGCCCACCGACTTCACCACAGCGTTTGAGGGCTACAAAGCGACGCTCGACTGGCCTGGGTGCACCTTTTACAAGGAACTCATGACGACCTACCCGGACGCCAAGGTGCTCCTCACGGTGAGAGACCCTGAGTCTTGGTATGCAAGCGCCCAGGCGACCATCTACCAGAGTAATCAGATGAGCCAGGAAACGCTGCCAGAGCCGATGCGCCCTTTTATCAAAATGGTCAAAACGCTCCTTTGGGAGCACACTTTTAACGGTAGATTTGAAGATAAAGCGTATGCTATAGAGGTCTTCAACACCCATATCGAAGAGGTTAAACGCACCGTGCCGCCTGAAAAGCTGCTCGTCTATAGCGTCAAGGAAGGCTGGGAACCGTTGGGACAATTTCTCAACGTGAGCGTTCCAACAGACGAGCCCTTTCCACATCTTAATGATAGGGAGAGTTTTAAGGAGCGGGTTATCAAGATGATTCAGGAACCAAGGGCGCAAGCGGCGGGGTAATCGTGAGATTGGGGGAGCTGCGCTGCTTCGTAGGGGTGGGTTTGAAACCCACCCCTACCACGCTACTTCGTTCTCAAGACTGGCAAGCTAGACTCGATTAAACCCCTAGCATGAAGCTGCTTCGGAATATTTTAGTAGAACAGCAAGCCCACGTAGTAGAGCGCCACGACGAGTACCAAAGCGGGCAGCAAACTCGCCACGCGCAGCTTCTTAATGTCTAAGAGTCCGAAGCCTAAACCCATAATCATCAGCCCGCCGACGCCATTCACTAAGAGGACCCTCGGGTCCGTACTCGGGTCGGTGATGAGGTTGGCGAAGAGCCCTGCGCCGAGTGAAAGTGCGCCCTGATAGACGGCGATAACAGCGACGGAGAAGATAACGCCGAAGCCGAACGTAGCGGAGAGCGCTAGGGAGGCGAAGCCGTCTAACGTGGACTTGAGCAGTAAGAAAGAAGCGTCGCCCGCGAGACCGTTTTGAATGCTGCCGATGAGCGTCAACGGTCCCACACAAAAGAGCAAGCTCGCCGCGACGAAGCCCTCGGTAAAGCGCCCTTGCCCCTGAAACCGCGCTTTGAGGCGTTCGCCCAAACCCTCCAAGGCTTCTTCGAGCCCCCACCATTCCCCCAACGCACCACCTAACGCCAGCGCAATCAGCCCGATGATAATACCGGGCGGCGTCTCGACGCGGGTCAAGTCCGTCGCGTTCAAAATGCCGATCAGCAGCGTCGTTAGGCCGATGGCTTGCATCACGACGTTCACGATTTTTTGCGGCAAACGTCCGCGCAGCAAGAGTCCTAGCCCTGAGCCGATGAGGACGGTCAAGACGTTGACAATCGTGCCGGAGGTTTGCTCTAAAATACTCACTTATCGTAATGTCACCCTGAGCGCGTGAGCACGAGTATAGACACAGTGACTAAGAAGCACCTTGCGGCTCCTTGTTGCCCCCGGTCAGCACGAGCACGGTGACAACGACAGCAGCGATGATAGGTAAACCGATGAGCCACCCTAGCCACGTCCAGATGCTCGAGGGAGCCGTAGCCGTCGGCGGAAAGACAAAGGACTGAGACGGAGGCGCACTGCTGACGTTGTTACCGACGTTAAAGGTCAGATTGGCGGTGGCTTCCTCTTGGCGAAAGGTTTGGTCGCGCAAGAAGAGGTTCCATTCGCCCGCGCCGGGCAAACTCAGCGTCGCCGCGTAGGTGCCCGGCGTGGTCTCTTCCAGTTGAACGTTGCGCACGGGCTCGGCCTCGAGCGTACTCCCAAGCGGACGAAACTCGGCGTAAACGACAGCGTCTTCAACGGATACGCCCATGGGGTCTTCCAGGGTCAAGCTGAGCGTGAAGTCCTCACCGGGTTGTGGGGTGGCGGGGGTGCTCGAGACCGTCCCCAACACCAGCGTCGCGTGGGCGAGCACCGTTCCGCCGACAAGCAGAAAGAGCACGAAAAGGGGTCTAAAGAAACGCATAACTCAGCATATCGCTGCTCTTGAAAGCCAGAACTATACTGGGCAACCTCATAGCCCGATTCATCTCACTTATTGACGCTGCCACAACCACTCTCTAAGCGTCAGTCCGCTTTCACGCACCGCTTTAGCACCCTCTCGCCCCATGTAGCGGTAGTGCCAGGGCTCGTAGGTGTAGCAGACTACTTCCGCTTCGCCTTTCGGATAGCTCATCACAAAGCCGTAGCGCCAGGCGTTCTCCGCCAGCCACGCGCCCGCAGGCATCTGCGCCCAGTCGTCCAACTCCCAGGCGGGCGGCCCGTCGGCGCTGCGAAAGTCCAGCGTGGTGCCGAGTTGATGCTCGGAGTGCCCCGCCCTCGCGCTCATCTTCAGCGCGTCCTCGCGTCCTTGTTGCGTCACCCAGTAGTTAAAGGTTCCCGCTTGGTAGGCGTACGAGCGGTACGCCGACTGCGCGGCGAGGGGATGGCCTGCATCCGCTGCTGCCTGAACGAGTGCGCGGAGGTCGTCTATGAGGAAGCGTCGCACCTGAATCTCAGCAGAGAGCCCCGCTTCCGTTACCGGGACGAGGTCTTGGGGAGCGTAAGCCTCAGGGAGTTTGTACACGGTATCGAGCAGGGTGAGGGGCCAGTCGGCGTACGCTTGGTGCTCGGTTAAGAGGTCGTCGTAGCGGCATTCAGGGAGGGCTTGGGCGAAGGCGGTTGGGAGTAGTGCGAGGCCGAGCAATCCTAAGGGCATCACAATTTGAAAAGGATGGGCGAACATCGTTATTACCCTACCAAGTCTCGCATGTGTTGAGGCGGTGGCGTTTGTCGTTATGCTCTAGTCGGTAAGGGTATCCGAGGTCGTCACCTCGAGCCCTTCCCCACCGTGCCCACTATGTGCGTGCAAATGCTCCACCGCTTCGGGCTCAAGCGAGGTGAGCGTCCCCGAGAGGGCTAGAGTGGCGACGAGGAGCAGGGCCTCGAGCCGCACCGTCCGCTTTAGGGCCGGTGCGCCACCCTTGGTCAGTAGCGGCAGCAACAACCAGCGGTTGCCCGCTGCAATCCCGACAATCAGGGCGACGAGCAGCACCTTACAGAACAGGGCGAGGCCGTAGTTCGTTCTCAGGAGTTCTGCCGAACTTGTGAGGTGGACGCTCGAGGCGTAAAGACCCGTCACGAAGAGCAAGCCAACGCTCAAAAGGCCCGCCCCGGACACCCGCTTCAGCGTCTCCTGAAGCGCAGGCCGCTGCACTGTTGACCACACAGGTAGCAGCGCCAATGCGATCACCGAGCCCGCCCAGAGCGCTGCCGCGCCGAGATGACCGAGGTCCGCGAAGAGGAGCACGCGGTTGCCACTCGCCCCCGCGTGGCTGAGAGCGCTCACCGAGACGAGCAGGGCAAAACTCAGAGCTAAGTGGAGCGTGCGCTCCGAGGCTAACGGCAGCCTGCGCCCTAAGCCGAGCGCAAGCAATCCGCTGACTAGCGCGAGCCGCAAAAGCGTCCAGCGTCCGTGTCCGGTGTAGAGGAGGTATTCCCTAAACATATCGGGATAGATTTGCCCAGCAAGCTGTATGAGAACGAGGAAAATACTTCCAACGCTAGCCAGGACGACGAGAACACCGCCTAGCGCTAAGCTGAGGTGGAGGCCCAGGTCCACCCTCTTCCCAATATCCCCAGGTTTCCCAGTCAAACCAGAACCGACGTAGCGCGAAAAGATGCCCGCTCCAAGCTCGAGCATCAGCCCGATGAAAAGCGCCGTTTTGAGAGCCTCAGCCACGCGCCTAGCATGGCATCCCCCAGGCTCAGCCGCTATGAAATTTAGCGCTAGTAACTCGGCCCTAAAATCGTCCCGCGCATCTCCATCGGCTCGCCCAAAACCAGGAGCGCCACCGCTGCAAAGAGGAGCACGAACAGGAGCGGCGGCCACATCGCTAGGACGCCGCGTCGCCCGAAATCTCTTAGCGCGATGCGCACCGCCACATAAGCCGCTAAGAAGCTGTAGAGGAGCGTAATGCTCGCCCCTACCGGAAAGAGCCAGGCTGTGGGAATGAGCTGCGCGAGCTGCCAGTTGGGGTCTACAGGGAAGTCCCTAAACTCGAAGAAGTGTTGGAAGACGGGCACGATGCTTAAAGCGCCCGTCATAAAGTGAAAGAGGTAGTGCGCCCCCCAAAAGCCGAAGCCGAGCGCCACCGTGACGTAACCCCAGCGCAGAAACGAATCTTTGAGGTTCGCGTGACCCTGACCTAAGAGGTCAGCGAGATACGCGACGGTGCCCGTGATCAAAAGCCCTAAGAGCGTCGTCGTCACGAAGAATACGCCCAGCAAGAGCGCCTCGTTTTGTGTGTCGAAGGTCGTCGCTACCCACTGCGCCAGGCTGAAGTACGGCCCGATCATCGCCACGGCGTTCAAGAGTCCCCAAAAGGTCAGCAAAACGCCCATCACCATGAGCGGCAACCGCCCCCGCGTCGCCCAGGGCGAGCGCGTCCACTCCCAACCGGGTTGGCGCACCGTAAAGGCGACGTTGTCGTAAGGGCACGCACGCACGCAGTTGAAGCAGTTCGTACAGTCCATGTTCGACTGCATCGTCGGCACGAAGAGGTCGGTCTCGCAGCCGGGGAAGTGGCCGGTGCCGTTGGCGTGGGTGATGGCGGAGAGCGGAATAAAGGCGGCATGGTGGTGTTTAGCGTGTTGCGCGGGCTCCGTCTCATAGGTATCGCGTCCATGAAGACAAGGCTTGTGCTCACAGCTTCTACAGATGTCGTGATTAACCGCCGTGATTTGTGTCGGTGACGCTGACGAGTAGGCGAAGTTGAAGTTTCCGAGAGGACACACGTAGCGGCAGAACGTCCCCGCTGGAAAGAGCGTGTCAATCGCCAACGCACCGCCGAAGTAGGCAACAGCTAGCCACGCCGTGAGCCAGGGGCTCGCCCAGAGGTCGAAGTATTCGTAAGAGAAGAAGAAGCCCAAGAGGAGTACGGTGACGAGAACTTTATTTTTAAGAGGTTTGGGCCAGTTGAGTTTGCGCGGTAAAAAGCGCTCTAAGCGCTTCGTCGCACCTCTTGTGAGCATCAGCGGGCACGCAGCGCAAAAGGCGTTGCCGATAAGCGCCAACGCAATCACGACGAGCCCCCGGTAGTGCAGCCAGACGCTCGTCGTGGCGACGTTGCGCGGGGCGAGTTGGCGTCCGCTCAAGCCGTCCCAAATGACGAACACCGCGAGGATGAGGAGCGGGAGCTGAAAGACGAAGCGGGCGTATTTCCAGCGGATAAAGCGGCGAACAAAGGGGAGGGCAAAGAGGTCGAAGCCTTTGGGCTGCTCTACAATGGGTTTAGCTGTTGGTGAAGAGGGTTGAACCCTCGGTGTATGTTTAGCAACGTCACTCATGAATTATCCTTACTTTAGCGCTATACATCTAAGCTAACGAGTTGCAAACGTCCCGCCTGAGTGTCTCGCAACTTGCGCTAACTAATCACTCGGCAAAAACACCCACACTTCGGGTCTGCCGATGTTGCAGTGCACCGCCCTCGAGAGCAGACTCACATTCGCCCACGAGAGATAGAGCGCGGTTCTCGCGACGTGCCAAGTGGCAAAATTCGGCGGAGATTCTCGAGTCTCCAACCGCTCGATACGCCGCGCCACCGAAGGGATCGGATGAAAGATCGTTTCAACCGCTTGACCCCGCCTAAACTCATCGTCTTGGTCGCGGTTTAAGGCTTTAAGCGCGTCGGTGAGCAGTCTAACCTCTTGACCGCTCGAGACCGCCAGCGCGTCCCCTTGAAAAACCGCCCGACGTGAGAGCGTCGGTAGGAGCAAGACGCCCAAAAACGCCCACAGGGTTGACCAGAGGCTAAAGCTCACCAGACCAGCGACGCTTTGCGTACCACCAGCAGCAACGTACGCTAGCGTGAACCCGAGCGTATTCCAGAGCAGCGCGGCTGCGAGACCTAAGAGCCTCGAGCGCGTCTCGATCAACCTCTGCTTGCGTTTCACCAAGAGGTCAAAGGTTGCGGGGTCGAAGGTATCTTGCCACGCTTGGGGCGCGAGGATGGTCCCTTGAAACCCAGCGACGCCGCCCGTGAGGTGAGGGTGTGGAGAATCTAAAAGAAGTACGCCATTTGAGCGGTCAAGTCCTAATCCACCCACTAGACGCGCAAGCCAGACCTGTCCATAGACCAGCCCCACGTTGATGAGCAAAAACGCGAGCAGCGCGAGCGCAAGGCCGCCCCAACGCGCCGCCGCGAGAAGAACTAAGCCGACAACGAGCAGAAGGACACCGTGCAACGCTGCGCCACGAAACCAGTGCAGCAAAAATTGGGGGAGGTTAGGCGCGTAACGCCCGTATTCTTTGGGTAGTACGAAGCCGCCGAAGAGGTCGAACGCACCCTGTAAAAAAGCGTAAAGGACAAAGACGCCTATGAGTTGCCCCACGTCCGCTAAAGACCAAGTCGCGCTTACCGATAAAGCACGTTCGGGTAGCCCAAAGAGAAGCGCGAGGGCTGAAAGCGTCACCCACATTCCCACACAACTAATACCTAAATAGAGCCGAGCCCTGGCGTAGCTCATCGTGACCTCTTCTTCACGAGGCGTCTCTTTAGTATTAAGCGTTTGAGTATCAAGCGTTTGCGGTGTATCCATCTTCACAGCCTACCGAATCGCGGCGCGAGAGGGCCGAGTCGCGCTTACGCTTAGATACTTAGGGGAACGTTTTTTCTCTCCGCCCCTCCTGCTCCTCATCTTCACTGCTCGGTAATTCACTGCTCGGCAAACGGATCGCTAAAGCGCTCGTCAGAGATGAACCCTTCATCCGTCAACGCTTTCAAGAAGTTGATGAGGTCTTGGCGCTCTTCGTCCGTGAGCGTAAAGCCGCGCACGAAGCCGCTCTTATTCGGGTTAGCGCGACCGTCACCTACGAAGTCACCCTCTTCTAATAAGCGTCCGCCTGACTCGTAGAAACTGACGACCTCTTCCAACGTCTGTGCGCTGCCGTCGTGAAAGTAAGGCGCAGTCAGTTCAACGTTGCGCAGGGACGGAGCGCGAAACTTGCCCATATCCTCTTGCTTGCCTGTAATCTCAAAGATGCCCGTATTACCCGTTGGGTACGCGCCTTGGGCGTCCACGTTGTAAAGTCCGGTGTTGTGAAAGGATTTTTCGACGAACCCCACGTTGTTCTGATGCTTGACCGAGTGCGTGAAGTTGAAGCCGCCGTGACAGTGGTGGCACTCGGTCTTTTCAGAAAAGAAGAGGTCCATACCGAGCCGCTCGGAGGTGGTGAGCGCGTCCCTATCACCACCATAGACGAATTGGTCGTAGCGCGAACCGCCCGAAATCAGCGTGCGCGTAAACGAACCTAGCGCGTTGGCAATGTTTCTGGTATTCACCGGATTCTCTTGGCCTGGATAGGCAGCCGCGAAGAGGTCACGGTACTGCTCGTCCCCCTTAAAACGCGCGTAGACCTCTTCCTCCTTGTTCATCATGCCGAGTTCGACCGGAAACTCGCCGAACATCGGAATGAGAATCTGCTGCTCCAACTCCTCCAAAACCGGATTGCCCCAAGTCAGCGTAGCGTTGTACGCAACGTTGGTCAGCGACTGCGAGTTGCGCGGATGCAGATCGCCCGTCGAGCCTACTGAGGTATTCATACCGTCACTGAACGCCCGCGCCTGCTGGTGGCAGGTTGCGCACGACTGCGTACTGTTACCTGAAAGCCGCGTGTCGTAGAAGAGGTGCCGCCCGAGTTCGACCTTAGCGTCGGTCATCGGGTTGTCTTCGGGGACGAGCGGCGCGGGGAAACCCTTGGGCAGCTCCCAAACGTAGCCGGTTGTGCCCGCCCCCAACAGTGTGAGGACGAGCAGTAACCAACCTAGAATGACAAAAATGTGTTTCATCTAGCCCTTCATTTCAAAGTTTACTGAGAAGCGCTCTGGGTTTCCGTGCGAAAGAAGGTTTGCGTGTTTGCGTCTGGCGAGAGGTTCAAGTTGCCGAAAAGCGCCGAGCAGTCGGGGTCCTCAGGACCGGACATGCAGCCTGGAGGTGCCGTCTCTAAGGATTGGCTTACGTCTACACCGTCTAAAAGGGCGCTTACGTCGGCAATAATCGTGTCCTCTAAATCAATGTTTTCTAAACGCACTTCGGTAAGGTTGGGGTTGGCGCAGGGTGTGGCGGGCGGAATTACGCTCGCTTCGGACGCGCAGCCCGTACTGCCGATGTGGATGGGCCAGAGTCCGGCTGCGGGCGCACCGCCGTGACCTTGGCTGTGAGTGTCGCCGTGGCTAGTGTTGCCACTCGAGTGACCCTCACCCTCCTGCGCACTCATGTCTATCGCCATCGCCGCGCTGTGGCTCATCAAATCGATGCGGGCGTGCTTGTAGCCGCCCTGCCAGCTCCACCACATCGAGGAGACGTTGAGCGGACTGGGCGCAGTGGCAACGTCGGCGTGATTGAGGTCGAAAGGGACGCCTAAAGAGAAGACGACGCCGGTGTAGTCGCCCTCAGGCACGGTGCCCGCAACGGTGCTATTCGTCGCTTCGTTACCCGACTCGGCGCAACGGGCCGTGCCGTCTTCAAAGTCTAAAAGCGCCACGTCTTGGTGCTGCCACTGGCCTTGCTCGAGTTCAAGCGCCACCTCTTCCCCATCAGCCGTCAAGAGACGCACCTCTGAGACGTAGAAGCGCATGTCCTGGAATTCGATAGTCGAGCCTTCTGCGCCGACGCCCTCGTACATAACGCCACATTCGACCTCTTGGTCGCCCACGAGCGCGGCGAAGTTGAGAGCGACGCTCTGTTGGGCGAAGGCGAGCGAGAAAAATAGGGCGAGGAGTGCGGTAAGTAAGGTTGTGCGCGTACGTGTATTCATGGGGTTCCTCTCCGAGAAAGATTTTTTAGCAGACTTTGCGCTGAGGTTTGCGTCGAGGTTTGTCATTATCTTCATTCGCTTGGCGCGTATTCGAATACGAACGAACCTTGTGAGGTGTGCGTGTCCACCGAAAGGACGCGCCACATCACGACGTAGAAACCGGGCTCGAGCGCCCCCAGCGCGAGCGTGACCGCGTCCGACGTTCTCGCTTCGGTGCGCACGCCCGCGTCGGCGCGGCTCGCTTCGTCGCCTCGAGCCTCCAAAACTTCACTCGTAAGGGCTGCCGCCGCGCCGTTGACGCGCAGACGCTCTCGCGGTTGGCTGAGGTCGCCGGAGGTCTCGAGCGGGTACACCTTGAAGGTGCTGAAACGCACCTCAACCTCTTCGCTATAGGTGAGCACGACCTCGGCGGGCGACTCGCTCAGCACCGCGTTTTGCGCGGGCGTCGCGCTTTCTAGGTCGGCATGGGCAAAAGCCACGCCGAAACTGAACAGGAAGAGAAACAAACCTTTCACTATGGAAAGCTGATCTCGCTGATGTCGCCGACTTCACGCGGGTATGTCTCGTCCACTTCCATCTCGCCGATAAAGCCGTACACGCGCACGTCGTACGTACCGGGTTCACTGAGCAAGAGGTCGGCGGTGTAGTAGCCGGGCTTGTTGTACTGCGGCTCGAGCGTCAGCGTGCGCGTGCTTGCGCCGTCCGGTGAGGTGATGTCGGCTTGGAGGCTGCTCTCTAAGTTCTCGACGGGCGCTTCGTCTGCCGTGGTGTGGATGATGAGGTCGATGCCGGTGCGCACCGTGTTGTAGATGGGCTCGTTGAGCAGCCCCACCGTCACGTCGTACTGCGTGCCGTCATCAGCCTCCAAAGTGCGCGTTTCGTGAGCGAAGGCGAACGTGCTGAGGGCGAGCGAGAGAATCAAGGCGAGTTTAGCGAAGCGGTTCACAGGGCTCCTTTAGGGTATGCGTGCGCCTAAGTAGCGCAGCAGATTTGTGAAATTTTCAGAAACGGTAGGTGAAACGCCGGGTTCATGCGGCAGGGCGCTTGTAGTGAGAACGCCCGTAGCAATGAAGACAGCGATGAGGGTGAGGGCCTCGAGCCTCATCACCCGCCTAAACTGAGCGGTGAGGTCGCCCTTTAGCGAAGCGGGCAAGAGCCACATGCGGTTGTACGCTGCTAGTGCGACGATGAGCGCGACGAGCAGCAGTTTGTACAAGAGCGTTTGACCGTAGGCTGAGGCGACGAAACGTTCCGGGTTTTGTAGGTGGATAAGAGAAGTGTACGCGCCCGTCACGAAGAGCAGCACGACGCACGCCAACCCTAGCGCGGACACCCTCGTCAACGCCCGGTTTAACTCTGCCCGGTGCACTTCGCTCCAAACAGGAGCGAGCGCCAAGTAGAGCACCGCACCGGGCCACGCGCTCGCCGCTGTGAAGTGCGCGAGGTCAGCCAGTAAGGGCGGTGTGCCACCCATCGCCGCCGCGTGACTCGTCCAGCTAAAGGTCGCGAGTAAGCCGAGGCTCAGCGAGAGGTAGAGCGCGTGGTTAGTTCGCCGTCTCGAAGAGGTCGCGGTGTCGGCAAAGCGTAGCCACCCGAGTGTTAAAAACGTGACCGCCAGCACGAGCGCGAGCCGAATGAGTACCGCGTTGCCGTGCCGCGTAAAGCGCAGGTATTCTATTAAAAACACGGCGTCATACCTACCGATGGCGTTGTTCACGGTCTGGGTTACGTCCACCGCACTTCCGACAAGAAGCACAACTGCGCCTAGCGCTGCGCCCACGCGCAACTGCGTACTGACCTCTTGACGCAACTCCGGCGCGACGAAACGCCCTAAGATGCCCGCGCCCAAGAGCAGCACCGCGCCCAAGAGCAAGCTCGCTTTGACGAGCGCGAGCATCAGTTCCCTTCGGCTGTACCCGGTGCAGGTGGATCGGGAGCAATGGTGAAGGTGATGAAGTCGTCCGAGGTGTGGGTATCCGTCGAGAGAAGTCGCCACATCACAACATAGGTCTGTGGGTAGGTCCCCGGTGAGAGGTCGCCTAAGCCGAGCACGACCTCTTGGCTGGTGCGCTCGCTCGTGAGCACCGCTAACTGCGCTTCGTCATCACTACTTCCACTGTCTGTATTTTCAGCACTCATGACCTCTGCGGTGAGGTCTTGCGCGGCGAGTTTGATTTCACGTGGGTCGGTAGCCTCCGTTTTTAAAGGGGCGATTCTAAAGGTGCTAAAGCGCAGCTCGAGCGGTTCGCTGAAACGCAACGTGACCTGCTCCGGGGCGGCTTGCAAGGTCTCACCTATAGCGGGCTGCGAGGTCTCGAGGTAAGCGTGCGCCGACGCGCCAAAAATAGGGCCGAACACGGCGAGCGCGAGACACAAAACAAACGTTCTCATTACAGTTTCCTTTTGCTTAAACTAGATGTTGAATGGTTTGTTGAGGTTGAGCTTAGAGAAAGCTCATACCCTACCTCTCTACGAACTCGGTATTTTTCCAGTTAGCTAGGACTCGAGTCTCGAGTCATCCGAAAAACGCAAGTAGAGAGGCGAAACAAGAAGGTGTCCCAGTTTGTGTATAGCTGCTAAGTACACGACAAAAGCCTGAAAGCGCTGTGTAGGAGCTTAGGGTCAAGGGAGAGGTTGGTGATCGCTCTGCGGATAAAGTCAAGCCCGAGCCGGAAGACAGACCTTTCACGTCTACCGTGCGGCTTGATGCGAATAGGCTTGAGTCGGTGTTGCCAGTGACCGACTTTAAGCGCCCAGAGAAAGGCGAGACTAACCACAGCGACCAGGGCGCTGAGGCGCTCGGTGTCCTTGAGGTGGGTATCTTCGAGGTTGAAGCCGCTCGACTTGAGGGCTTTGAAAAGAGACTCTATCTGCCACCTGTGGGCGTAAGCGCTCAAGGCTTTTCTAGGATTGCGGTTGGTCACAATGATGACGAGTTGCTGGTCACAGCTCCTAGTTGCAGCAACGGCAAGCTCACACCCACAAATCTTGTAGCGGTGGTGGAGGCTTCGCGTTTGCAAGGGTTCAAGCTGCCGAAAAAAGGCTGCGAGTTGAAACCAGTTGTCAGCTAGGCTGTTTTCTCGGATGCGAATGGCAAAGGGAATGTTTTGGTCTATCAGGAACCCAAACCAGTCTTGACCAATGAACTCCCTATCTGCAAGTAAGACCTCTATGCGCTCAGGTTTGATGACCTCCAAAACCTGTTCGAGCAACTCAGTGCGCTCCAGTGTGTTCGAGTTGCCCTGTTTAGTCAGAAGAACGAACGCGAGGGGGATAGCGATACCTTCATCGACTAGAGCAATCATCAAAATATTGATGTTGAATACGCCAAACTTCCAGTTCGTTCTATCGACGCATAAGGTGTAACGCTGCTTGTCGAGAAGTTTGACTATGAAGCGCGTGAAGTGTGTCTCGTCAAGCTCCAGCTCAGCAAAGAACCGCTGCGCCCGTCTATACACAGAAGCCTCACATGCCCAGCTTTGCATAGTGCTGACCACGCGCTTGAGATTGACCGTCCTCGCCTCGACAATACCCAGCATCAACATGCTCAGAAACGTGAGCCTCGACTTGTGCAAGTTGACACCTACTTCTTTCAACGCTTCGACTAATCCAGTATGCTTCATTTGAGTTCTCCTTCGTTTAGCTACGCACTAAACATTCTTCAGGGAGAACTCCTTTTTGTAAAATTGTCGTGTACTAAGGTATAGCTGTCAAGTTGATAGCCGATTAAAACGCACTTCGTCAAAACTGCTATACAAAACTGCTATACAAGGGGTACACCATCAAAAAAATATAAGCAGGTGGAGCGCGAACCCCGTGCGCGGGGTTTCTAAAGGCCGTTAAAACCAAAGAGGTGAAAGGAAGCGCTAAGAGAAAAACAACGCTAAAGCTGACGGCCACCAAAATGGCAATAGGGGTAACGAGGGTGTGACCGAGAACGCTTGTTAGACCGTGAACGTGCTCCGGTGTGCCTGCCGGGTGGGTGTGAGCGAAGTCTCCTTGCGCCGCCAAAAAGGGCGCAGCGAAGAGCGCCGAGGTGAGCAGAAAGGCAAAGAACGCTCCCCGACCTGCGCGGCAGGCTTCTCTTAGGGGAACGTTCACAAACATTTAGCTTATCTTACTGCCCCGGCACGCTGAGCGCTAGGGTATCTTCCGCTTCTGTACCGTCGGGATACGTCACATCAGCCGTCAAAATCCAGTCGCCCGCCATCGTGAACTCGAAGCCTTCGGTCTCGTAGAGCCCTGCGCCGACCTCTTTGGCAGTGGCGCTTACGGGGGCCATCCCTGCGTGGGTCATGTCGCCCGTGATTTCGACGGTTGCGCCCGAGACGCCGTTGTTATTCTCTAACACGTAAATGAGCACCTTGGCTGCGCCGAGCGCGGGCTCACCCTCCAACTCGGCGCGCACCGCCGTAGGGGAACTGGTATTCGCGTCACCCTCTTGCGAGGACGCTTGAGCACCCGACGCGCTTGTATTTTCGCCTGCGGCAGCATTGGGGTTGTTACAGCCGAGCAGGAGCGCGGCTAGAGCTAAGGTAAGGATTAAATATTTCATCATATTACTTTACCTCAATTGGCTGAGGACAAACGTCCTCGAGGTGATGTCGAGGTGATGTCAATGCCAAAAGCTCGAGCCGCAACTCGAGTGATACACTTTAACGTATGTCCAACGACGAACTCACACTCAGTGACCCCGTGATTAGTGACCCAAGGATTAGCGATGAGGAGATGGCCCACCTCAAAATACTCGCCCGCTTAGCCATCGGTCCTGAAGAGACCCAACACCTCAAGGAAGACCTCAACAAAATCTTGGGTTACTTCGAGCAAATCCGCGAACTCGGCACGGACGGCGTGGACGAACTCGTGCGCCCGACGCCCAGCCAGAACGTGTTTCGGGAAGATGAGGTACGCCCCAGCCTGACGCAAGAAGAGGCGCTGAAACTCGCAGTCGAAGAAGAGGAAGGGTATTTCAAAGTGCCGCGCACAGTGGAAGCGGACGGCTAGCCTTCATGAAATTGAGAGGTGGCCTCACTACGGACGGCCCGCTACAACCGTTACGATAAAGGGTGTATCAATCCAACTAAGGATCAACTAGGGAAAGGTAACGATGAAACGTCTACTCAGTTTAGCCGCGCTCCTCACGCTTCTCGCGGCCTGCACACCTGTCACCAGCACACTGCCGCCCGAGGAACCCATCTTTTTTAACGCTCGCTACGACGCGCTTTTCGATGCCACGCTGCAAGAGATGACGAGTACCTATGTGCGTTCAGGCGGCACGCGGCTGACCTTTGCGGTTCTCGAGGCCGACCGCGACACCGGCCTCATCACCGCGGTGAGAAACGAGCGGGCTCCGCGCAGCTCTATCTCGCTGCGCAGCAGGCGCTACGACGACCACGATGATGACGATAGAGATGGCGTTTTCTACGGGCCTTTTTTTCGCGTCTATGTACCCGTGCCAGCGAGAGAGCCGGAGCGCACCATCGTCAGCGCGGTGCTGCGTCCTGCTGAGCAGGGGGCGACGTTGGTGTACTCGAGCACCAGCCCCAGTGGTACAACCTCCAGAAACGCAGACCGCTTCATGGCCGAGGTCGTGGGGGAGTTGCGCTCGCGTTTTCCCTCGCCCCAAAGCGAGCCTGCCCCACAGAATCCGTAACGAACAAGTTAGGCACAATACTTTAAGCTAATCGTAGGCTTCGACCTCGAGCTTATACCGTCTACCCTTTTTAAGCGAGCTTAGATTCCAACTCGTCGTTACGGTTGTAGGTCGCTGCTAACTCAGTGGCGACCTCTTTTTGTTTTTGCTCAAACTCGGTGCGCCGCCCTTGTGCTGTGTCAGTTGCTGATGAAAGTGCTTACAAACCTTCTCAAAAGGACGATTAAGCCTTTCTGAAGGCGGGTATGAGAAATATTACACCTAAGCAAGTGATTTTAGTAACGTGAACTTTCATTCATAGGGAGGGCAAAACGTATAGTTTAGAGAGTGATAGTAATGAACGGACTCGAGGGGAGGGCCGCATGAGCAGCACAACGTCTAGCGCAGCACCTAAGGAGCAAACTAGCGATTATACCGACACGCTGGCGTACGGCCCCGGTGAGGTCATCCTCTTCCCCGGCGATTCTGGCAGCGTTTACCGCGTTTACGACGGTTTAGTACGCATTCATACCGTGGACGACGAGGGCAACGGTCTTACGTTGCGCTACGTTAAACCAGGTGGCTACTTCGGCGAGGAGGCCGTGTGCGGCTTGCCGAGGCGCTACTTCGCTGAGGCCGTCACGCCGACGAGCGTCGAAGCGATGAGCCCGATGACCCTCAACCCCGAGGAGAACTTGCACCTTACGACCCATCTAGTCGAAGCGATAGAGCGACTCTACCGCTCACTCTATAGGCTCTCCGGCAAACGCCTCAAGGCGCGCATCGCCGCTGAACTGCTCGATTTGCAAGACAGCGCCTTGGCGAGTCGCGGTGGACACGGCGAGCCGATTGTGCACATCACGCACGACGACTTAGCGGCGGCGGTGGGCTCGGTGCGCGAGACGGTCACGAAAGTGGTGGGCGAACTCTCGAGGCAAGGAGCCATCAACGCAGGCTACGGCAAAATCGCTCTGGTGGACGTCGGTCTGCTGCGTTCAGTCGCAGGCGAGTAAAGCTTAAACGTTCAAAATTATAGCGTTTCCACGAGAAGCTGCTACAGCAGCTTCTCGTGTGAGCGGACGCGAATAGAAATAGACGCAATCAGTAGTGTGGCAACGAGCCGTGGAACTACTATTAATCCATAAAAAGCGCCCCGGTTGCTGCAACCGGGGCGCTTTCCATTTGAGACCGGACTAGAAGTTGAACCCTAAGCGGAACCCAAATGTTCCCGTCGGATTAGCGGGGCTAAAGCCGTAGTCGAAGCGGAGCGGGGGCAGCGCGAGTGCGCCGCCGAAGCCGATGTTGAGTTGCAAGCCGACCCCCGCGCTAAAGAGAAGCGGCTCGGCGAAGTTGTCGTCGTTACCGCCGAGGTCTGAGGCGTAGCCCACGTCGGTAAAGGCAATACCCACGATGGTTTGTGTCACGGGCGTGGCTAGTCCGAAGTCGTAGCGGTACTCCGCTGTGCCCACGGCGTAGGTGCGTGACGGGTCAATGTCTTCGCGAGTGTAACCCCTTAGCTGAGTCGCCTCGTTGTTCGTATCTCCAACGATGAAGTAGCGGCTTTCGGGGTAGTCACCCCCAAAGCCGAACTGATGGCCCGCGTTGAGCCTAAAGGCGAAGACGTGGCTGGGGTTGCTCAGAGCCACATAGGTTCTCGCGCCGAACTCGACGGGTTGATAGGTGTAGCTGCGCTGCTGGCCGTCCTGCTGAAAGTCGTTGCCGAAACCCAGGCCCGTGCTAGCGGTAAAGCGGTAGCCCGAACGTGGGAACTCGGGGTTGTCGCGGGTGTCGTAGGCGCTGCTCACGCCGACGAAGCTCGAGAACCCGTTCTGCGGCTTGGCATCGTCTGTAAACTCCCGGTTTGCTTCGGTGCCTGGATCGTCCTCGTCGCGGTTGAGCGAGCAGGTGTTATCCACCACGTTGCCGTCCTCGTCAAACTCGCAGGGCTCGCTAGAGGGCTCTAAGGTGTAGCGCGTTGAGGTAAACCGCCCCGTCAAGCGCACGCTGGTGTTTTCCAGTACGGGCCGCCCGATACCGAAGCGCAAACCCGTATCGCGCTGGCTGTACTCGCCGATAAAGACCTTTTCTTCGTCCCCACAGTCTTGCGTAAAGTCATCTACGCAGACCTTGCGCTCGCCGTCTTCGGTGAGCGGCTGGTTGTTCTGCACGTCGCTGAAGAGGTCGATATTAAGCTCCGTGGGAACCTCCTTGAAGTCCAAGAAGTCGATGTAGAGCCAAGGGATGTCGTAAGAGATGTTGCCGTTAAGCTGAAAGCCGATGTCCGAGGTCTGCGCCCCGAGAGAGGTGCTCAGCCTGTGCGCTTCGCCGAAGAGGTTGGCGTCGATGTAGCTGACCTCTGCGCCGAAGCTCACGCCGCCTTCAGTCGCGAGTTCAGCGGACGGACGAATCGTGCGGGCGGGCTGCTCAGTGGCGATAAAGCGCACGATAACCTCATCAGGATTACTGGCTGGCACGAGCGCGTGGCTGATGCGCCCGCCAACCTGCGTGAGCTGCACGATATTGAGGCGGTTGATTTCCAAGATACCCCGCTCCACCTCGCGCTGGTTGTAGACCGTGCCCACCTCAGGCAGGTAGCGGGTGATCACGTCGTCGTCCGTGCGCGGGTTTTCCTCTTGCAAGTTCACCTCGTAACCCGTAATTTTGACCTCACGGAGACGCTGCACGTACGCGCCGTCAACATAGTTAAAGACGTTCGTCCCGTCTGGATAGGTCAGCTCGGGCGGCGTCACGAGCAGGTAGCCTTCATTGGTGTAGAGGTCTAGGAGCCGCCGAAAGTCGTCTTCCGCCGCCGCTGAGGTAAAGGTATCGCCAACGTTGAGCCGCAACGCCTCGAGGAGCCGTTCGTCGGTGAAGACGGTGTTGCCTTCGATATCGATAGAGTCAATCGGTCCGGCGGACTCGGGCGGCCCGGACTCGAACGTCACGCGCACTCCACCGTTCTCGGTGACGGTCGGCTCGATACGAATATCTTGCGAACGCTCCGCCGCTAAGCGCTGAATATCGTCTAGCAGCGCGTCGTAGTTGTACAAATCGCCGCGCTCTAGGCTCAGCGCTGAAGCGTCGATGCCGACTGCGGTAGTGTCGAAGCTCAGGATGCTGAGTTCTTGCACCTCAACGTCTAGCGTGCCATTTTCCAAGACCGTCGTTCGCGGATTGACGCCGCTGCCTCTATACCCCTGCTCTTCGTAGGCGTCCGCGACAGCTTGCACCGCCGCGTTGTAGGCTCGAGGGTCAAAGTCTTCAGCGCGGGTGAGAGGTCGAAACAGCTCGCGCAGCCGTTCTTCGGTGAGCACCGTCGCGCCCGAAAAGGTGACCTCATCTAGTGGCGGAGACTCGTTAATCGTATAAACGAGGCGCACCGCCTCGGCTTCGGCAATCTCTTCGTCGGTGGCGGATGGAGCGTCTTCGTCTGCCTCCGTTTCGTTTGCCTCCGTATCCTCTGCGTCCTCTTCTGAGGCGTCTTGTTCAGTATCTTGCTCCTCGTTGTCCTCACCCAGTAAACTTGGCGCTTCATTCGGGTCTACTGGCACGATGTCTAAAGTCACGGGCACCGTACCGGGGAAGCCGTTCTGGTTGTAGATCGCTTGCAAGATTTCGATACCTTCACGCGCCCGAAACGTGTTGTAGGTCGTCTCGGCTTCGATGAGGCTCTCGGCTAAGAATTCTTTGAGGCGGTCCACGGGGAGGCTCGAGCCCTCAATCTCTACCTCTGCGATCGGCGGGTTCTCCTCCACACTCACAACCAGGACCGGCCCGTTCTCGCCAGGTTCTAAAGACACGCGCACCTGAGAGAACGTGCCGAGTCCTAAGATACGGTTGCGCTCGGCCTCTAAGTTGATGCGCTCTACGGGCGTACCGGGTCGAGCCACGAGGCGCACGCGCACCAAACTTTGCGTCGTTGGGTTGCTGATGCCCTCGAAGCGAATCTCCGCGAGGTCACCGCTCACAGCTTGCGCACCTTGGGTTTGTTGCGCTTGCTCGCCTTGCGCGGCGGCGTAAAAGGTGAGGCATAAACATAAACAGATAAAAAGACGTATATGAATCGTAGCGTACATGGCGAACAGTCTAACCTTGTAGGGGGTGAGAAGGGGTTAGGGCGCAGCATTAAGAGGGCTTCATACAGCAGGTATTATCTGGTCATAAACGCTCTCATGTAGATAGCAAGGTGCATTTAGCACGCACGTTCATGGACAATACCTGTGACTATCCGTCTCGATACGTAGAATCACCAAATGGGCTGTTCATTCGTAAACCGATAACAATAGAAAATGCCCCGCTTGGGCAACGGGGCGGAGGGAGAGGAGCGGCAAGCACGCGAGTAGAAGGGTTAGAGGGTTGCTCGTGCTTACCTAAAGAGAGTTTACAACGCCGTCTCTGACGAGATTCTGACGCTTGGGTGTAAGGGTTTTGTAAGCCTCGTTCTAACCTCTTGGTTTGCCCTCGAGAGCGGGAACGAACGATTTGGTTTGGCTCGAGCCCCAAAATCTACACTACTCAACTTTGAATCTGCCACCGCTGCTCTATCAAGTCGGATGTCTATGCTGAAAACTCGAGCCCATCTTTGGCAACCTCTTTAGCGTAGCTAAGCAGCGTTCAAAGTCTATGGAAATCACCATCTACCGTTCCGACTCCTCTCAACCTCTCACAGTTTCATATGCTGCACGGTTGTTATGATGCTGCCATGACCGACCTCCTGAGTGAAAACAGAGCGAGTAAGGACAAATTGAGCGATAAAGTCGCTGAGGCAGTAGCAGCCATCCGAGAGGTCTCAGACCTCTCCCCCGATGTCGCCATCACGCTGGGCTCGGGCTTAGGCCCCTTAGCCGACGACATCGAGGCCGAAGCGACGCTCTCTTACAGTGATATTCCAGGCTTTGCGGCGAGCACCGCGCCGGGGCACGCGGGCGAGCTTATCTTAGGCGAACTGGGGAGCAAAAAACTCGTGGCGATGAACGGGCGCGTTCACTTTTATGAAGGCATCAGCGCTCAGGCCGCCGCCTTTCCAGTGCGCGTCATGCACGCTTTGGGCGCAAAAACCTTGCTTGTTTCCAACGCCTGCGGCGGCCTCAACCCGAACTGGCAGGCGGGCGAGCTGATGCTCCAACTCGACTTCATCAACTTCACAGGCGCGAATCCGCTGATCGGACCCAACGACGACGCCTTGGGACCGCGCTTTCCCGTGATGTTTGATGCGTATGACCCCGAATATCTGGAGCTTGCCAGAAAGACCGCGAGAGCCGAAGACATCAAACTGCGCGAAGGGGTCTACTTAGCCATTAGCGGCCCGAGCTACGCCACTCGAGCCGAACTGCGCATGTTCCGCGCGTGGGGCGCGGACGCCATCGGCATGTCCACGGTGCATGAGGTCATCGCGGCGCGGCACGAAGGGATGCGCGTTTTAGGGCTCTCCTCAGTGACGGATATGGCCGTACCGGACGGCCCTAAGCACGCCGACAGCGACGCGGTCTTAGAGACGGCGGCGAAGTCGGGGCCCAAGTTTCGGCAGCTTGTCAAGGCGATGTTGCCGAACCTGTGAGTCTTCATGTCGTTTAAGAGGGTGAAGGAGAGGCTCGTTTACGCCTGCGAACGCGCAGGCCGTAACCCCGATGAGGTCAAACTCGTCGCCGTCACGAAGGGTCACAGTATTAAAGAGATCGAAGACGCCGTGCTCCAGCACGGACACGCGATTTTAGGCGAGAACCGCGTGCAGGAATGGCAGGACAAGTACGAAGCGTTACCGAACGTCGAGTGGCACTTCATCGGTAACTTGCAGCGCAACAAGGTCAAGTATTGCTTTCCCTTCCACACCATCCACTCGCTCAATTCAAAACGGCTTGCCGACGAGATGGAGAAGCGTGGCGCAAAGGAGGCACACACCTTTCAGGTCATGGTCGAGGTCAACGTGGCAGGTGAGGCGTCCAAAGAGGGCGCGGAACTCGCTAGTGCCGAAGCGTTAGTGAAACACGCACAAGGTTTAGCGCACGTCGAGGTGGCGGGGCTCATGACCATCGCGCCCTACTCGGATGAGCCCGAAGACGCTCGCCCTTACTTTCGCAAGCTCAGAGAACTCAACGAGAGGTTGGGGCTTAAAGAGCTGTCGATGGGGATGAGCGGCGACTTTGAGGTGGCGATTGAAGAGGGGTCAACTTGTGTGCGCGTCGGCTCGGCGCTGTTTGAAGGGGATTAAATACCCTGTCAACTAAAGAATGATGTCATTCTGAGCGGAACCCTCACCAGGGCAGGCTCCGTGGAGTCGAAGAATCTCTGCCCTTGCTGACTCCTTTGCCAGAGATTGTGAGTTACGAAGTTTTGGCGTAGCTAATTACGGAGTTTTGACGTAGTCAAACGAGACCCTTCGACAACCGGACTACGTCTTGCTGCGCGAACAGGGTGCCAGCAGTACCGCGAATCCCAACTAACAGTGTACTCAATACATGAGAAGCGCAGTCGAGTGCTAAATCTCACACCTCAGCCTATTTTTCGAGACCTGCTATACTTTCACCATGAAGTTGAGCCCCCTAGACATTCAGCATCAAGAGTTCGATTCCGCGATGAACGGCTATAAGAAGAAGCAGGTGCGCGAGTTTTTGGAGCGCGTCGCCGATACCTTTGAAGACCTCTTGCGCGACAATCAAAACTTGCGCGACGAACTCGGCGAGCAACAAGGGAAGGTAGAGGAGCTTCAGGTGGGCGAGCTCGAGCTGCGCCGCGCGGTCGTCTCAGCGGAGCGCATCGGTAACGAGATGAAAGAGCGGGCGCAAAAAGAGGCTGAGCTTATCGTGCGAGAAGCCGAGACGGAGCGGGGCACCATCTTGCAAGACGCCGAAGCGCAACTCAGAGAGGTCAGGGCCGAACTCGCCCGAACTGAGCGCGAGCACAAGCTCTTTCGCGAGCAGTTCCGGGGGATGCTCCGGGCATATGAGCGGAGCCTCGACAATCAGCCGGAGCCAGCGCAGAGGAGAGCGCAGGAACCGGACGAGAGAAGTTCTAAAGCGTCTGTTATCCTGGAGCCTAACGATTAGTCAAAACGTTTCAGCACATTCGTTTGCATTCTCAAACCCGTCAAAAGAGCGAGCCCAACAGTCCACTTGCGCTCAGTAACAGTCCTAGGTTGAAGGTCAACTGTGCAAGCAAGGGGGTAAAACCGCTCTTGGTGCGCCAGTAGACGACCCCTAAAACGACGCCGATGATGAAGAGGAGCAGGAGCGGCGTACCCAAAACGAGCGCGTAGAGCGTGCTTGAAATCGCCACCCCATAAAAGGGTGTGTAGCGACGCTCGAGCGAAGGAATCGCAAACGAGCGAAAGAAAAGCTCGGCTAAGGGCAAGGTGAGCACGGCGATGAGCGCAGGGGTAAGAGGGGTGTTAAGCGCGTAAAACCCCGTCCATAGTGGTTGCGAAGCGTAGGCTCGAAAGCCGAGCGTACCCGCTAAGAGAGCGCCACCTAGCATCACGCCTAAAAAAGCTTGAGAGGGAGAGCCGAGCAGCGTTTTAACAGGTTGCCAGCCGTTGACTTTGACGCGCCAAATCGAGAGCCCCGCCAGAAAGAGGGCTAACGCCGCCAAAAAGAGGGCGCGCAGTTCGTCGCTTTGCAGCGGCGTCAACATAGCGAGCAGGTTTTGGTAGCGGATGTAACCGTAGAGAAGGGCGGTGCTGAGCGCTCCAAGCAAGGCGGCGAAGAGCACGCGGTACATCTGCCCGACCGTCCAGGGCTCCGGGTGCTGCGTTGGTTCTAGGCTCGAGGTCTGCTCGACGCGGCTCTCGCCCATGAGGTGAAGCGCCAAAAGAAGCACAAAACCAACCAACCAGACCAGGCTTCGTTCTAGGAGCGTTTCACGCAGCTCGCCGCGCCGCAGAGCAGTCCTGAGGGCCAACTCGCCGCGCTGCAAATCGCCCTGACCATAGTAGACGAGCACGAGGTTGCGCAGGTCGCGCCCCGCCTTACCACTGTCCATAAAGCCCCTCGCGCTCACCGCCGCTTCAAAGTTTCGCGCCGCGAGCGCTAAGTCGCCCTCGATCCACTGCGCCTGAGCCAAGAGCGAGAGCGTGTCGGCGTTTTGGTCCGAAGCGCGAAGCGTCTGCACGGCTGCTGCCGCGTTGCCCCGCTCGAGCTGCAAGCGGGCTAGCTCGAGGCGATACGCCACCTCCGAAGGTGCGGCCTCTACCGCCCTTTCAAAATGCGCTAGCGCTTCTTCGGGCCGCCGCTGCGCCGCCGCGAGTTGACCGCTGAGGAATCGCCCCCGCGCTTCTAAGCGCTGACCGGTTTGGGCCAGCGGGCTCTGCTGCGCGGTTTGGAGATAGGTGCTCGCTTTATTTAAGTCGCTCTCCCCCAACGCGATTTCAGCGAGCAGCAGCGAAGCCTCCGCGCTTTTTCCGGGCAGCGCTAGAAGGCGCGACTTCGCCTCGCCGAGCCTGCCGAGATTCACCTCGATGCGGGCGAGCGTCAGCGTCGCCGCTTCATATTCGGGACGGATATTGAGCGCGTTGGCGCAGCTTTGCCGCGCGGTTTCTAGGTCGCCGCTCGCCTCGAAGCGCAAACACTGCTGATAGTAAGTGTTGGCGTTGAAACCGCCCTGCGCGGCAACTGTGTGAAACAGATTGAATAGCAAAAAGATAAGAAGTGCGAGCGCACCTGCCACGCACCGCACACACTTGAAGTTAGAAGGCGCAAACCAGAACATGGGTTTATCCTAGAGCAGGTTTCGGTGGACGTGAGATGCATTTTACCTCACTCAGTAGCTTGTGAGCAGGCGTTATTCGGTTTCTGACACTCCGAGTAGGGCTAGGGCGTCAGGCCCTCTTCAAGCGAGGAGGACAGCAAGCCCTTTGTCTTTAATTTCGTCAAGCACTAAGTTTTAGCAGGTATCCGTACTTCACAGAAGGAACTGGAGGATTAGCTTCACTTTTTGCGTGGTTTGTCCTTTATGGTGACGGCGTATAGCGTTCAGGTAGCCTCGGAAGCTGCTGTGCCCAACAACTTTAGGTATGTAGACCTGAATAGGGAACGCGGTAATTTCGTCTATCCTTTTGGCTCAATCCATAGAGCATCGTGCGATTCCAACCTTTAACCGTTCGCTCTGAGGAAAAATCCATGAACACCGCAGACCTCCTTCTCAACGCTTTTGTGACGCTCATCGTCGTCGTTGACCCGGTGAGCCTCGTGCCCATCTTTGGCGCGCTCACGCAGAAGGAGACGGACGCCGAGAGGCGGCGCATCGCCTTCCGGGGCGTGGCGATCGCCGCCGCTATACTCGTGATTTTTACCTTTATCGGCAACCCGCTCCTCAGCGTATTGGGCATTAGTTTGTCGGCTTTCCGCGTGGCGGGCGGCGTGCTCCTCTTTTTGCTCGCCATTGATATGGTGCTCGTGCGCGACTCGGGGCTCCGCTCGACGACGGTGCGCGAGCAAGCGGAGGCGGCGCAGCGCCAAGATATCTCGGTGTTCCCGCTAGCGATTCCGCTCATTGGCGGCCCCGGCGCGATCACGACGATGCTCCTACTCAACGGGCGCAGCACCGACATCTGGGTGACATTGGCACTTCTAGGGGTGCTCATGCTGGTTTTGGGGCTCGCGCTTTTATCGCTGCTTCTCACCGGACGCTTGATGAAACTCATCGGGGTGACGGGCTCGGGCGTCGTGAGCCGCGTGCTCGGCGTGCTGCTGGCGGCGCTCGCCGTGCAGTTCATCGTGGACGGCCTCAGCATGAGTTTTGGGCAGTCTCCCTGAATCCTTTACTCGTCTATGACCGCGTCAGCAAAGGTTGGTAGCGTGACGCGAAAGGTCGTGCCCTGACCATAGGTGCTGTCCACCTCAATGTCACCCTGATGCACCTCGGCAATCTGTTTGGCAATCGCTAAACCCAAACCCGCACCGCCCCCTGCGCCCTTATAAAACTTGTCAAAGATGTTGGGCAAGATGTCGGGCGGAATGCCGGGACCGCTGTCGCAGACGCTCAAGATGAGCGAGCTGTCCGATTGGCTAAGCGCTAAGACAACCTTTTCAGGGTCGCCCGTGGCCCGCACCGCGTTGGCGGTGAGGTTGCGGAGCAGTTGCCGCAAGCGTTCAGGGTCGCCGAGAAGTAGGTTGTCGGGCTTGGCCTCCACGCGAACGCCAGGGAACTCCTCAGCGACGGGTTGCAAGAGGTCGGTGTAAGGGTCGAGCAGGTGGGGCACGTACTCGCGCACCAACTGACCGCGCGAAAGCTGCAAGATGTCGGCGACCAGGCGCGACATGGTGCGGGCGATGCGGCGCACGTCCTCCAAGTCACTCCTCACCTCAGGTGGCGCACGCCGCACCGCGCGGTCTAAAAAGCCCTGCAAACTCGTCAAGGGCGTGCGGAGTTCGTGACTGGTCTCGGCCAGAAAGCTCCGCTGTGCGTCCATCGACGCTCTGAGCCGCAAGATGAGGTCGTTGAGGACGTAGTTGAGCTGCCCCACTTCGTCTCTCGGACCACGGTAGTCGATAGGAGCCAAGTGTTCGGGGTCGAGCTGCGCGGCGAGATTAGCGAGTTGTGTGATAGGGCGCATGGCCGCCGCCGCGACCAAGTAACCGATCAAGCTGCTGAGCAAGATGAGCGCCGTTCCAGTGATCGCCAAAGCCCGCGCCAACTGATTGAGCGCTGTGCCGATATATGTTGAGGGCGAGATGATTACGACCACCCCGAAGCTGATGGGCGTCAGGGCGGCGCGAACGGGTCCGCCGCTCAGTGTGCCGCTCCAGTCGACGATCTCTTCACTCTCGGTTACAGAGGTCACGATATCTGAAGGAATGACTAAACGCTCGCCCTGTTCGTAGTCTTCTGTGTCCTGATCAGATTCGGCGATGAACGTACCTTCTGCGTTGTAGAGCTGAATCACCAAACCGCCTGTTGGACCTGTAGGGGGAAGCTGGAGCGCTGCACCGGTTTCCGGTTCGGCGCTCTCTGTTGCGTCTGAGGTTGCCTCTAAGGTTGTGCCGCCATAATCCCGCGCAACCCTGACGACATCTTCACGCAGCGAGCGCTGTAAATCGCCTGTGAGCGAGGAACGCACCACCGCAAAGGCGATGAGCGCCGCGATGATGCTGAGGAGCGCTACCGCTAGACTGCTCAAGATAGCGATGCGCCAGCGGAGCGGAATGCCGCCGCGTACGATCACCGAAGCGCCCCTAAGGACAAAGTGGGTTCTTTGAGCGCTGTGGAGGAGGTATAGAGCACAGCCTTACTACGCGCTTGCGGTGATAAGGGTGGCGTTAGGTAGAGCGAACACACTTCAGAATACCCTAGCGCCACCTCTTGATTCGTGCTTACCTGTCAACTAGCTCTTGATCGCGTAGCCGATGCCGCGCACCGTGCGAATGAGGCCGTAGCCGCCCGCGTCGCGCAGCTTCGAGCGGATGTTGGCAATATGGACGTCGACAACGTTGCTCGAGGGCGGCAAATCCTCACCCCAGACGTTGTGCTCGATCTCGTGGCGGCTGTAGACGCGCCCCGGCGCGTTGCAGAGGTAGACCAAGAGGTCGAACTCGCGCGGGGAGAGGCGCACCTCTTGGTCGTCCCAGAAGAGCTGCCGCCGCGCCGGGTCTAGGACCATGTCGCCGATGGTTTGCGCTGCGCCCGCGCTGCGGTGGCGCAGTTGCACGCGCACCCGCGCGATGAGTTCTTCAGCGTGGAAGGGCTTAGCGAGGTAGTCGTCCGCGCCCGAGTTTAGGAGGTCTACCTTGGTCTCAACGTCGTCGGCGGCGGTGAGGATAATGATAGGCGTCTCGCTCGTCTTGCGCACGCGCCGCGCGATCTCTGCGCCGTTGAGGTCGGGTAGGCCCAAGTCCAGCACGATGAGGTCGGGGTCGCCTTCGCGTACGGCGGCAAGGCCGCGCATTCCGGTATCGCACGCGCTCACCGAAAAGCCCGCTTCTTCCAGCTCTAAGCTAATCAGGCGGCTGATGTCTTGGTCGTCTTCAACGATAAGGATATGTTTATCTTTCACTGTCATCACCTGCTTCGTCTTCAGACCGCTGCGGGTCTTGGGAAGTGTCGCCGGGGCCGCTCTCTGCTGGCTCGGGCAAGATAAGCTCAACGTCGCGCTCTTCGCCTAGCCAACGCCTAAACGAGACGGGCTCCTCGAAGCCTTCAAACTGCACTAAGATGTCGCCGCCACGCGAGCTGATGCGGCCAAAGGGCGCGTCGCTGGCCGAGGCTACGCTCTGCCGCTCATCGGCGTCAGGGGCTAAGAACAACATGCGGAGTTCGGTACCGGGTTCTAACCGCTCCGAAAAGGCGAGCTGACCATCCTCGACCACCGCTGTGTCGTAAACGGGCACAAGGTCGGGGTGGACGAGTTTGACCTCGGTCCCAGGCGTCATCGCGGGGAGGCTCGCTAAGGTTTGGCTCAAGCAGAACCACAAAAAAATTTCAGTCACAGTGCGCCCTTCGGTGGGGGAGTAGAGAGAGAAAGGTATGAACCATCATGAGCTTATGGTAGCAAGAAGATTTATAAAGAAACCTGGGGTTCGCTAAAGAAACCTTCATCCTCTCGAAGTGGTCGCTACTACTCTTTTTTACTATAGTCGGTGCGACATCTGAGCTAGGTGATAAATTAAACGGTCGCCCGTTCTAGCGGTGTGCCATTTTTATGAGTCATTTGCGCAAGCACCACAGCTACAACTCCATCTCAGCGTGCGCCACTACCCTTTTTCAAATAAAGCCATGCGTCCTTGTACTACTCGTAATTACTCGAGAAACTCCTCAAAATCTGCGAGCACCGTCTCGGCGTCGGCGCTGCTCCTGGCGATGACCATAATCGTGTTCTGCCCCGCCAATGTGCCGACGACCTCTTCGCGCTCGAGCTTATCGATCACGTAGGCGATGCCCGAAGCGTGCCCCTCATCCGTATTCACGACGATAATGTTTTCTCCTCTGTCAATATCGCGCACAAAGAGCCTGAAGCGCTGAGTCAACTCGCCCACCACATCCTCTTGCGCCGCTAACGGCGTGGAGCGGTAGCGGTGCTGGCCGTTGCCCGCCGGCAGCCGTACCAACCGCAACTCGTTGACGTCGCGGCTGATGGTTGCTTGTGTGACCTTGACGCCACGATTGGCTAAGTGCTCGGCAATTTCAGACTGCGTCGCGATGAACTCGTTCTCGACCAACTCTTCAATTAAACGTTGTCGGTACTCTTTACTTGGCATATTTATTCATTATACACGAATTTCGCTTTTTATACATCAGGGGTTTGTGTGTACTGAGGGCATTTGAGGGTTTACATCGACTGACTCGAGGTGCTTGCGACATACCAGACGGAATAGTTAGCTGCCAGCGCAAAATTCAGCCTAAAATCTAAGTGCAGGACACTTGCGAACCTAGCAGCGTCGTATGAAGAATGCTACAAAAATAGGTGGAAGGTTGGCGCAACTCACCTAAAAGTATTGCGAGGATCAAGAAAATCCGCTCTCTCGAGTATGAAAAAGCGGATTCTTACAACTTTATGGCGGAGAGGGTGGGATTCGAACCCACGGTAGAGCGAACGCCCTACTTCGGTTTTCGAGACCGACCCATTCAACCGCTCTGGCACCTCTCCAAATCCGAAGAGCAGTAAGGAGAAGTATACCTCATCACAAGTCGTTTGTCACGTTTTTTGCAACCTGAGCAGCAGGGCTACCGCAAAGTCCAAAATTGCCTTCGAAATCAAAGTCCGCTCAACGCGACACATCACTTTACTCTCAACTTAGCGGCATTTTCGAGCACGACCAGGGCTACCGCACTTCCTAATCAAAGGTCAATGTGCCCTTTTGCTTACCCGGGTGACGACTTTGCGGTAGCCCTGAAGCTGAGCAGCCATGAAGCGAAGTCGAGCCCTCAGAAGATGTAAATTCGTCGGTGTCCTGAGCTACGTACCAAACTGCTTCGCTGCGTTGATTTGAACGTCTTGACTTACGCTTGGCTCGAGCGGCCTCAACAACTTAGAACAGACGCCCTTTACCTCAGCGTTTCAGAAAGCTGCTTGCTCCTTGACGGTGTGCAAGTAGGCAGCGGCTAAGCGCACCACACACTTCTTCCATCCCTGCGCATTCGTCCAATCTTTATAGACGCTTTGTCGGGCGACAGACGCGCCAAACCCCTTTGCTTCTGCGCTCAACTGTGTTAAAGTAAGAAATCACACGCACTGTGAATGACATACAACAAAGAAGCGTAGGGAAACACGGCATGGAGAAACACCAAGGAGGCTGATATGGCAGAGGTAGTGCTGGATAACGTCTACAAACGTTTTGGACCTGTGACGGCGGTTCAGGAATTCGACCTACACATCCAAGATGAGGAGTTCATGGTCTTCGTCGGACCCTCGGGCTGCGGCAAGACAACGACGTTGCGGATGATTGCGGGCCTAGAAGAGATTAGCGAGGGCACGCTCCGCATTGGTGACAAGGTCGTCAACGATGTACCCCCTAAAGACCGCGACATCGCGATGGTCTTCCAAAATTACGCGCTCTACCCTCATATGGACGTGCGCCAAAATATGTCGTTCGGCCTGAGACTGCGCAAAACGCCTAAAGATGAGATTGAAAAGCGTGTCAAAGACGCCGCGCAAATCTTGCAGATCGAGCACCTTTTAGACCGCCGCCCGCGCGAACTCTCCGGTGGACAGCGTCAGCGCGTCGCCTTAGGCCGCGCCATCGTGCGCGAGCCGAAGGTCTTCCTGATGGACGAGCCCTTGTCGAACTTAGACGCCAAACTCCGCGTCGAGATGCGAGCCTCTATTTCGAAGTTGCATAAGCGCTTAGGCGTCACCACCATTTACGTCACGCACGACCAGGTCGAGGCGATGACGATGGGCACGCGCATCGTGGTCATGAAAGACGGCTTTATCCAGCAGGTCGATACGCCCATCAACCTCTACGAAAAGCCCGTCAACAGGTTTGTCGCGGGCTTCATGGGCTCGCCCGCCATGAACTTCTTGGTCGGCTCGGTCAAAGACGGCATGATTCAGAGCAACAGCTTTAGCGTCAAGCCCGACGACGAGCTGCTGCAAAAAATCAAAAAACACGACGGCAACAAAGTTTATTTCGGCATTCGCCCCGAGGACTTGGGCGTTCGCGGGCTCACCGAGATTCCCGAAGAGGACAATATCATCAAAGCGACGGTGGAAGTGGTCGAGCCTTTAGGGGCGGAGACGCAGATCATCGCTTCGGTAGACGGCGATCAGAACCTCGTTGCGCGTGTTGACCCACACGCACGGGTCGAAGTCGGGGATCAGATCGAGTTGCTCGCCAACAGGGAGAAGATGCAAGCGTTCGGTATGGAAGACGAGATGAATATCCGCTTCGAGTAGTCTTTAAGAAGGACTGTGAGCGCTTAGCTAAAAGTTAAGCGCTCATTTCTATGGCTTACTGCTTTTCTTACTGCGCTGCTTGTAACGCTTCATATACCTGCGAGTCTTCGGGGCTCTGCTCGTGGAGAAAAGCTAAATATGCGGCTGTCCAAAGGCTTATGTACCAAAGCACCAACGCTCGAGCTCCAGGGTCAGCAAGAGGTTCACCGATACCGCCGAAGGGGAGGGTGAGGGGCTCGAGCTGCGCCACCCTCGTCTCCAGCACCTCTTTCGCCAAGCGCATCTCCGCGTCCTCTTCACCCACAACGAGACCGACTACATCATCCGCTAAGTTGTGCCGCCCCTCAAAGGCACCCGCTAAAAACTCCAGAGGGTGCTCCCCTGCGCTAATACTCAGCGACTTGCCAACCCTCGCAAAGATGCGCTGCAAGAGGTTCAGCACGCCCGCGTCGCCTCTAGGCGCGAGCAGAAGCGGCACGCGGTTCCAGAGCGTCCAAGCGAGCGCTTTAGCAGGGTTGCGCTCTGTCTCGACTTCGGGGCGGAGGTAATCGCGGAGCGCGACCATAACGCCTTCGGCTTGCATCAACGCTTCGTTGTGTCCAGTGGCGTGAGCGAGGTAGCTCGCATACGTGTAAAGGCTGAGTACCCCCGGCTCGACGCGAAAGTCCGGCTTGTACGCTTCAAAACCGAGGGTGATGACCTCTACGTCGGAGTCCATGATGAGTTTGAGTGCGCCAAGTTCGCCGTAGTCGAAACCTGACGCGAGCATAAACTGCGTGCCGGATACAACCAGAGGCGCATCGACCCAACTCCGCAAAGCGGCACTAAGGGCGCTCGCTTCACCAAAGCCAGTAAGACCGTAAGGTTCGGCGCGGAGCCCATCGGGGCCGTCATAAGAGCCAGGGAGCGCCGCTAAGCGGGCCAAAAAGCCGCTTTCGTCGGCGGCGGTGAGTCTGCTGAGGTCGTCTAACATGACCCAGAGTGTAACGCTTGCTAGCGTATAGAAACGTTATTGATGAGGGGAAGTCGTCTCTCCTATCAGAACCCGCTTTCTTTAGTAGCTCCACGAGCCGTTGCTACACAGCTTACTGCGTTCATTTCTATTCGCATCCGCTCACACTTGAAGCTGCTGTAGCAGCTTCAAGTGGAAATGCTACTTTTTTAGCCTCGAGCCTAAACCTTTCCACGCTACCTAAAGGTTAAGTCGGTGCGGAGAGCGGCTTGCTCCGCGTCTCTCCCTCGCTAAACCACCGCACAAACACCGCTGCTAGCGCAATCAACATAACTGTGATGTAGATAGTCCCCATGATAACCCCGGCAAGCTGCTGGTCTTGCAGCACGCCTAAGTTGAAGACTCTAGGAACCTCTGCGTACCAGGGATAGATGACGCCAGGGTAGAACGAGAAGACGCTCGAGAACGGGTTATGCGCCGTAATCAGCACGAGCAGGTAGATCATCTGCGTTTTGTAAGAGGGATTCGGCAAAGCCTGCGGCAGCGGGTTCATGAGCGGCCACCACATCAGAGTTGCCGAGCCGAAAATAGCGAAATAGGTGTAGTAGTGCAGCGCGTCGGTGGAAAACATCAGCGGTTTGAGCACGAACGGCAGGTGGATGAGCAAAAAGGCCAAATTGAAGTGAATCACGTTGACCACAGGTCGCGTCAGAAAGCGCAACACGGGTTTGATAAGGGGATGCAGCGCAACGGGCGCGATCAGCCAGCCCGGAATACCGAGCAAGAAGAGCGGCGCAACGACGAAGATCACCACCATCATTGTCGCCATGTGTGCGCTGAGGAGGTAGAACTCGCCCAGCGTGTGCAGCGGCGAAACGAAGACGAGCGTCAAGATCGTCATCGAGAGGTAGAAGAGCGCAGCTTTGGTCGTGGGAAAGTCGCGGCTAGGGAAAAAGCGCGAGCGCAGCGGACCCGTTCCTAGAAAGTAAAAGAGCAGCGCAACGAAGGTCAGGGCGATAGGGATGGGTTCGAAGCGCCACATCGTGGAGAGGTCGGGCGCGGACAGTTCAGACATAGGTCTATTGTATGAGATAAGGTGCGTTTAGCGTGTAGGGAGTTTGTCCCGGTGTGCGTTTTGTGGCGTAGGAGTCCGACTCGTTTACTCATAGCAGTTCCACTTATCGTTGCTACACTTCTTCGCAGATATCATCACCTAAAGTGCGTGCTAAACGATGTTCTTTTCAGTGGGAGTGTAGCTGACCAGATAATACCTGCTATCATTAACCTACGCCGAGCATGACTAAGTCTGAGGCGTAACGAAGACTTACGACGCGGATTGCTTGCTCCGCGCCCGACCTCTTCATCTCTCTACGTTGCCCAACGCCTTTCTACCTCGAGCCTAAAACCAAAGATCGGCTAACGCTAAACGTCGTCCATTCCGCCAAAAGGCTCGGCTGGTGCCCGGTGCGTCTTGGCAAAGAACCAGTCGTCCCAGGAGAGTCTCTCACCGCGCTCCGCGAAGGGGCTGCCCTCCTTGTCGGCACCGAACTGCGCGTAGTTGAGCAGCGCGACGGCAACCACCCCGCCTACCGTATTACCGAGCGTCACGGGCAGCAGGAATTGACCCAGATATTCGCCGACATGTGCGCCGCCTGAAAAGACGAGGTAGAGCACCTCAACCGAGCCAACGATACAGTGAAAGGGGGCGGCGAACACCTGGACGAACATGAGGAACCAGATGAGTAGGACGCGCGAGATGCTGTCCGGTACGGCGTGAACGAGCCAGACGAGCCCAGCTAGAATCCAACCCGCCACGATCGCCTTGTAAAAAGCCGCCGACCAAGACACCTCCATGAGGTGCTCGGCGTAGCCCCGCGCGGCCTCCGCCGCTTCGACGTTGAGGAGGGGCGTGGTAGCGAAGAGCAGCGCGATTGCCACCGCACCCAAGATGTTAGCGAGAAAGACGACGCCCCAAATCCGCCCCAAATCTCTTAAACTCGCCAGGCGGGTAAAAACTAAAGCGACGGGTGTCAGCGTGTTCTCAGTGAAAAGTTGATAGCGCCCGATAATGAGGAAGATAAAACCGATGGGATAGACAAGGTTGCCGAGCATCTCGCTGCCCGTGCTCGCCTCCATCGCCGCTTTAGCGAGCAGACTGAAACCCAGCGTCCCGCCGCCCGCAAACCCGCTCCAGAAAAGCAATGCCAAAGGGCGTGACAGCTCATGGTCGGCGGTTGCCAAGACGCGCTTAAAAATTTCATCGAAACCGAACCTGTCGCGTACCGCTTGCCCCGAGGCAGGCGCGTCCTTGACCGAGGGGGCAGCCTCTTCGTAATCTCTCGCTTCAATATCGTCAGGCTTAAATTCTTCAGCCATGCTCGTCTCCTTAGGTTTTGGTTTGCCCACTACTCCCCTCGGAGCCCCCAGCAGCACGCATTCTTTAGCCACAATCAGCATGTCACGCAGCTACGCGCTTCGCTGTAGTGTAGCGCCACAGCAAGGTTTGTACAGCGAGGCTTATCAGGGCGCGTAAATTTTGCACAGCGGCTTCGCAACCAACCTCTTGTCGCGCCCAACTCATCAATTGCCGCGTTATAATTACAAGAATGAAACTCGCCTATTGCGCCGTTCTTTTACTCGCTGCCTGCGCACCCGCCGTCGATTGCATTGACGACACGGCTTTTACCGCTACGGTGAGTGCTCAAAGCCCCAACCTCGAGGTCCAACCCGAGCGCGGCAGGTCGCTCCGCGTGTCGGCCTCAGAGGAGACGCGCGTCATATCGGATAGCGGCGAAGCGTTAGCGCTCACTGACCTTACATTAGGAACTAACATTTACGTGCGCGGCTCGCTCGAGGGTAGGGACGTCACAGCCCTAGAGGTGCGCGTTTTGAACCGATAACGTGCTTTTTTACATCCTGTTACATTCGTCGGTAGCGTCAAAAAGCGAAGTCTAGTGAAGTGAGTTACTCTTTGCTCGAGTCATACGCCTCCTGCGCAAAGAGCACCTCTCGCATATTTTCTTGCGCCCACAAACTCAAGCCGTGAACGACGCTCTCCAAACTCTTACCAAGCTCGGTGAGTTCGTATTCGGTGTGAGGTGGCACAACCGGGTAGACGGTGCGCTTGACTAGGCCGTTGCGCTCCAACTCGCGCAAGGTCTGTGTAAGCATCTTCTGTGAAATCCCTTCAACCCTACGCTGTAAGTCGCTGTAGCGGCGCGTCTCACGGCGAAGCGCGTACAGAACGAGCAAGGCCCACTTGCCCGCCACCATCTTGAGCACGTTGCTCGAGGGACAATGCTGACTCAGTACGTTAGGCGACCTGTCACACTGCTTATCTAATTGATTCTCTAACTGCTGAGGTGAGGTATTCATCCTTTAGGTATAGCACACTAACGCACTAAAAGGTAGGTACTTCCTTTTTGGATTGCTAAACGCTATGCTGCACTTCGACGCGCAACCGCGCAGAAAGGAACATCATGATCCTAGTAACGACACCAAACGGTAAGGTCGGCAGAGAGGTCGCGAAGCAATTGATTGCCCAACACCAAGAGGTTCGCCTCGCCGCGCACACGCCTGAGAAAGCCAAAAAAGCGTTTCTTGATATGTCCAATATAGACATTGTCCCTTTCGACTTTGCCGATGAAGGGACGATAACCACTGCTCTTGCAGGCGTGGACGCCCTCTACCTCGCCTCACCCGGCGAGGGCGACGTTGACGCGATGCGCCGTGTAATCGACCTCGCGAAAGAGGCGGGCGTAGAGCGCATTGTGCGACTTTCTGCGATGGGCGTTGAACAAAGCGATAATCCGCTGCGGCAAATCGAACAACACATCGAAGCGTCGGGGCTCACCTGGACACACCTGCGTCCGAACTGGTTCATGCAGAACTTCAGCACGACGAGCGCCGAGGGCATCCGTGAACATGGTGTCATCGCCGAGCCCGCAGGCGACGCCAAGACGAGCTTTATCGACACGCGCGACATCGCGGCGGTGGCGCTCAAGGCGCTCACTGAAGAGGGTCATCACGAGCAGGCGTACGCCTTGACGGGTGAACGCGCCTATGACCGCTATGAGGTTGCCGAAGTTATATCAGAAGCGGTAGGTAAAGAGGTGCGCTACGAACCGCTTTCAGAGGAGGCGTTTCAGGAGCGCATGAGCCAGGCGGGGATGCCGGGGGAGTCTCTCGAGCTGATGACGGGCCTCTACGGAGCCGTGCGAGCGGGCTATACCGCCGAGGTCACTGATACCTTTGAGCAAGTGACGGGCCGTGCGCCTACCTCACTAAAGCAGTTCGCCAAAGACTACAAAGAGGTCTGGCAGTAAGGATTATGGCTTACTCAACCTCAACAAGTTCAGTAGGTAAGCGCCCTTGCGACTGGAGGAACTCTACAATCCCCGCACTCAGCGCCGCCGCCGGTTGCTCGGGAAGGTTCAGAAATGCCATATCCGCGTCGCTGCTCAAGTACCCCATCTCTACGAGAAGCGCAGGCGTCCCCGGATGGACGCTGTGGCGGTAGCGCCACGTGTTAAAAGCGTAGTAACGGTGCATGTTGCGCGTGGTGTTGTGATGATCATCAGGAAAGCCCGACATGCTCATATATGCGCGGTCAACGTAGGCTTTAAGGCGCGGCTCTAACGGATTGCGCTCGGGGTCGAAATAAGCGGACTTGTAGCCGCGCCGCCCTGGGTCCTCGACGCTGTCGGCGTGCAGCGAGAGAAAGAGGTCGGCGTAGTATCCCTGCGGCGGCGTAGCACTGAGCAAGTCGACGGTAACACCGTAAGCCTCCAACTGGTCTCGTAACGCCTCAGCTACCGCGCGGTTGAGGTCAACCTCATCGAGACCGTCCGCGTGACCACCCGTATTGAATCTCAACCGGGCGAGTTCTTCGGGATGCGCTGCCACGTTCTCGTGTCCAACTTGAATACCGACGCGCACCGGACCCCGCGCCGCGTTGATGGCGCTCTGCCAAGCAGATTGGAGCGTTTCTTGTACGGAGCCAGAGCCGGGCACGTCTCGCCAAGTGAGCCCGAGCAAAATAGTGACGAGTAGCAAGGTGGCAACTGAGCTAGTCCCACTTAACAAACGCCTTTTTCTACCTCGAGAACCTTGCCCACTCACAATTATAGAGTGTAGCACAGCATTTTTTACCTGAACCACGCCTACAGCGTTGTCGCCGCAAAATGTGAACTGATCCTTAGCCTCGCTACTAACGCCGCCTTTGGAGATAGAGCGCCCACACCGCCGAATAAAAGATGCCGCCGCCGAGCAGGAGCACGCCTAAAATCCGCAGCGGATTGACCGTGTGTTCGGCGAGGAAGAGCACCACGTTGCCAAGCGACCACTCTGCCGGATTCGAAGGAAAGGCGATAAACGCAGCTAAAACGACGAGACCGCCGAGTGCCACCAGGAAACGTAGAGAGAGGTTAGGCAGTTGAGGTAAGTCTAAGTCCTCTTGCGTCTGTAAGGTCACAAGGGCGCACACTGTGGCGCAAAATGCGATGAGGATGAAAAGCGTCACGGCTGAACACTCGCTATCGTCTGCATCCTTGATTTTTACATGTTAAAGGCAGATGAAATGTAAAGAAAGTTCACGAGTGGCTTTAATGTTGCTTCGCCGCCTCTTTCACCGCGTGGGTCGAGAAACCGAACTGCGGCATGTGTCGCTCTCCTACCCCGCTAAAAATTACGTCCGCTAGCTCGCGCAAATTCGTACCGCCGACCTCAACGGCCATGTCGAGTTCACTGCGCAGGTCATCTAATGTGCGCTCATCCAACATCGTTTCTGTGCCGTATTTGAGCACGTTCGGCGAAACGAGCAAGAGGTCAGCTTCACCAGGAGCAATTTGCGTGAGGAAATCGCGTCCGGCTAGGAGCCCTGCAACAGTGGTCACTTCGCCAAAAGTGCGGTTTTTGAGAGGTCGGACCTCTAAGTCCAATCCTTCAACCTCTCTCAGCGGCGCTACAGCGCGTTCTAAAACAGGTGCGAACAGCGCTCCCGTCGCCAAGATAACCTTTTTGGGTTGAGGTAAACGCACAGGCGGCGTAGGCAGCGCTTCGCCTAAGAAGTCTTGCACCATGCCGACGCCGTTCTCCAACATTGGAAAGCCCTCATACGCCTCTTCATCAGGCAGCGGCTCGTCTGCCAAGAGGTAAAACTCGTCACTCGGGAAGATAAAGCGGGTGCCACGCTCGGCTAACATCCGCTTTTGAAAGGTGTGGACGCGCCGCAGTACATCTCTTGCCTCTTCTTTCGTAAAGGTGCGCAAATCAGGCAAGTTCGTACGGTGGTCGGTCAAGCCAACGGGCACGCACGCCGCCGACATGACGTTGTCGTGCGAAGCGAGAAACTCTAAAGTCTCATCTAAGTGCTCACCATCGTTGCGCCCAGGCAAGAGGACCATCTGCGTGTAGAGGTCGATGCTCTCCAAGCGTTTCAACATGTCGCGAATCTTGGTCGCTTTCTCATCCTTGACCTTTAAGCGCCACCACTTCATCATGTCCTTGCGCAAGTCCTCGTTGGTGGTGTGCACCGAGACGTACATAGGACTTAGATGTTCATTCACAATACGGTCTAAATCGGCTTCGGTGAGGTTGGTCAGCGTGACGAACGAGCCGTACAAGAAAGAGGTGCGAAAGTCGTCGTCCATAACGTAGAGCGATTTGCGGAAGCCTCTGGGCATCTGGTGGACGTAGCAAAACTCACACTTATTCGCGCAGAGCTTGAGGCCGTCGAAGATGACTTCGGAAAACTCGAGCCCTGGGTCCTCCCATTCCACCGTGAAATCCAGCTCGTCCCCTAAAAGCGGGTCACGCACCTTCAAGGTCGCCACGCCGCGCTCTAACTCGCGGCGATACGCCAAAATGTCAGTGATAAAGACGCCGTTGACCTGCACCAGCTCCCAGCCTGCCTGTACACCAACCTCCGCTGCTGGCGAGTCAGGTCTGACTTGCGAAATCGTCGCGGTGTAGGGTGCGTCGGTCCGCGCTTTGAGAGGTGTGGGCTTAGGGGCAGCTAAAGTCATAAGTGTTAAGTTTAACAAAAGCGCAGCGCTGAGACAAACCGTGATGAACATAACAGACATGCGAAGGTCGGTTGGATAGAGGAGCTAGAAACAGTAGTCAGAATTCAGCATCTTACTGACTTCCGACACCCGTCTACTCAATTTGCTATACAGTCTTCTGAACAAAGAGGTCAGACGTTTTTGTCCGGTCAGGTCTCGTTCAGGGCGGGTATGGCTCTATAGAGCCTGGGAGAAGAGACGGAGAGACCTGAGTGTTTAAGCGTGCCAGACGCGAAAGGGCAAGTGAGTGCACTGAGGTTGTATCCACCGATTTGGAGGACTATGAAACCATGTTGAATACGTCATCTACGCGCACTGCAACCGAACAAAACCCCTTTTGGCAGGCGCTTAAACGCCACTATCCAGCGGAGCACGCGCCGCGCCCACTCATCCTGGGCGCTCCTTTGCGACGCGAACTTCTCGATGGTGGAGAGGTCTTCTTGCTGACGCCGCTGCTTGTGACCCAAGACACGCTCTCACTCAAACTGCACAAGCTCGGCGGCTCGGGTCGCGTCTCGGTGACGGCCTGTAAAGTGGACCGCAACGGCGCGGCGAGCCCGGTATGGTGGCTCGAGCTGGCCCGGAGCGAAAGAAGTATCGGCAAGATATTTACCAAACAGCTTGACGTTGCGGGGCATCTACTCTCCGTCCACTTGAGCGTGCGCGGCGGAGGTCTCATTTATAAACTCCATACTGATAGCATTTCCACTTGAAGCTGCTACAGCGGCTTCAAGTGTGAGCGGATGCGAATAGAAACAAACGCGCTCAGACGTGTAGCAGTGACTCGTGGAATTGCTATGAGTAGAGTAGTGGTTTTAAGTCGGATGCTAATGTGCGCTTTTTCCGCCCTTTCTATGTGATGAACAAGGGGTTGCAACCCCTTGTTTAACCTCTGCATGGTTCCAGCCACTACCTACTGCAAGAAGAAGGGCTGAGAAGGTTCTCGCGATCCTTGCTCAGTCCTTTCGCTATATAAATAACCTTTCTACTTCTTGTACGCCCACACCGCGTAGAGCGGGTCGCCCTGCCTGGGTTGATGGTGCTGACTATACGTCGAGCCAAACGCCGAGGTCTGCTCGAAGTAGCTCCGCACTAAGCGCACGTGCGCGGCGTCGTCGCCTGCTCGCCACGCCAAAACCGCTTTGGTTGGAAACATCCGGTTAGAAAAGGTGACGACAAAGGGCGCACCGGGCTTTAAGCTTCGCGCGACCTCGGCGAAGGTGTCGTCGGGGCGGGTCATATACTGCACGCTGACGGTGCAGACTGCGCCGTCAAAACGCTCGCTCTCTAAAGGCAGCGTCTCCGAGCGGTTGAGATCGAAGACGAGCGGCTCGCTGACTAAGGGGTTGTGCGTCAACTCCTCTAAATTGAGCCCTAAACCTGTGACCGCTGCAAACTTGTCGGGCAGATGCGATACGTGGCTCGCCATGAGGTCTAAGACGCGGCCACCGGCGGGTAAAAGCTCGTCGTAGAGGGTATACGCCGCCTTTATCGCGGCGTCGTCAATGTGCGTAACAAAACGCGGATGCTGATAAAAGTAACCGTCGGGACGCTCGTCCTGGCGACGGAAAAATTCGGGGAGAAGTTTACTCATGACTCTAGCCTGACGTTTTGTGATGCGTTTAGCAGCAACCCACCTCACGATTCCAAGTGCCAGGCCCTAAAGTAAAGGGAATGTGAAAAAGTGAACTGACGGCGTGTTATACGGGCGAACTTTACATCTCGAGGTTTACGTGACGCACAGCTATTAGCTGTTGGCCGTTAGCTAATAGCTAACGGCCAACAGCTAATACCTAAGTGCTTCGTGAGCAAACCCTCTCGTAAGGTAACGAACGCAACGCTACACTCAGGGCGTTTCGCGCAGCCCCGGCGACGCGCCCCAGGCGAGCTTGGTGCGCAAGATGTCGAAGTAGTTGTGCTTGCCCGACGAGACGAGAAAGAAGTCCGTGGGCGCAGCCGCGACGGTGAAGCGGTCGCCCTCGTGCAGCTCGATACGCTCTTGCCCGTCCACGACGAGCGCGACCTCATTGACAGGACCCTGCACGCAGAAGGAGACGCGAGACGAGCCCTCTAACACGATGGGGCGGTTTGTGAGCGCGTGTGGCGCAATGGGCGTAATCACAAAGGCGCGGAGCCCCTGCGCCAAAATCGGCCCGCCTAGAGAGAGCGAGTAGGCCGTCGAACCGACAGGCGTCGAGACGACCAGACCGTCCGCGCGGTACTGCGAAGCGTGAAAGCCGTCCACCGCCATGTCGATGTTGACGAGGCGCGACATCACTCCCTGGGAGACGACGATGTCATTCAGAGCGTAGCGCGTGGTCTCCTCCTCTGCGCCGTTGACCTGTACAGCGACCCCCAGCATCATCTTAGGGTCGAGCCGCCAACCGTCCTCGGAGGCGTCACCGTTGAGGTACGCCCACAAGTCGTCGGTGCTGTGCTCCGCCAAAAAGCCTAACTTGCCCAAGTTCACGCCCATCGTCGGAACGGAAGCGCCTACCAAGCGCCGCGCCGTCGAGAGGAGCGTGCCGTCGCCGCCGATGGACAAGATGAGGTCGGCGTGGGCGGCGTCTTTGGCTAAGTGGAGCGTCCCTTCAACGTCTTCAGTGACCTCTGCGCCCAACGTGCGCAGCTTTTTGGCCGCTTCTTCGACGAGCGCGTGCGCCTGCGGTTTGTAGCGAGAGCTAGTGATCACCACATGTTTTAGAGCAGAGGCAGGCGTGGCGAACGACTCGGAATTCACGCACGCACCTTCGCTAGAACGGCTTTTAATACGGTGGCGGTGACTTGCTCGAGCGTCAAGTCCTGCTGTCTCAATATGAACTGCGTCCGGCGCTGGC
Organism: Trueperaceae bacterium; assembly: GCA_965213645.1. GTDB lineage: Bacteria > Deinococcota > Deinococci > Deinococcales > Trueperaceae > CBDBZX01. The sequence goes on along the minus strand of CBDBZX010000010.1, from coordinate 158,884 downwards.
GCAAGCTGCGCCGCGTCGCGCTCGTCGCGCAGTTTAAGCGCCCGCGTGACCTCTCGCAAACTTCCTTCACGCTCATTCACGCGCCGCGCCGCTCGCACCTCGGCGGGAGCGCTCAAGTAGAACTTGTGCGCCGCCTCAGGGAAGACCACCGCGCCCATGTCGCGCCCTTCAATCACAAAGTCGCCGCGAATCTCTCTGAGCCGCGCGTTGACCCAGCTACGCACGCCGGGGTGACGGGCAATGGTGGAGACGTTCGCGTCAACGGAGGTTGTGTGGAGCTGCGCGGAGATGTCGTTGCCGTCAAATAAAATACGGTCAGGTGCACGCCTAAGGGCGATGAGTTCGACCTCGTGCTGGTTGAGAAAGGTAAGCACCGCCCCTTCATCCTCAGCGTCAACACCACGTGCGCTAACACTAAATGCGTCGCCGCGCGGTAGAGGAGGCCGCTCGAGACAAAGGGCACATCTAAAGCCTGCGCCACACGCCGCGCCACGCTCGACTTGCCCGAGGCAGCGGGGCCGTCTAAGGTCACGATCATCCTGCCGCCCTGCTTATCCTTACGGTTTTTCGCGCTCACCACATCGCCAATTACATCCATGAGGTTCATCATAACCTGTCACTTGGTCGTCACTTGCTGCGTCAAAGCGCCCTCTACATATTCTATTCGCAGCTAAGCGCAGATGCCCAGCTTTTAGCGATTAGCCGTTAGCTGAAAACCTTTTGCTAACACCTAAGGGCTAAAGGCCCCCTATCGGCAACTGCGCTTAACATGGCGCGGCATAGCGTCGCCAACGAATCATAAACTCGCGAGCACCTCAAAAAACTCAGGAAAGGTCTTGCGGACGCAGCCAGGGTCTTTGATCATAACACCCGGTATCTTCAACCCCGCGAGCGCAAAGGCCATCGCCATACGGTGGTCATCGTAGGTGTCGATCTCTACAGGAGTTGGGAGGAAAAGAGGTGAGCGGATGAACCACGATGTAATCTTCGCCCTCTTCCACCTCTGCGCCGAGCTTGCTCAGTTCGGTGTAGAGCGCCCTGAGCCTGTCAGTCTCCTTGATGCGCAAGTTCCAAATGTTGGTGATGCGCACCGGGCTATCTGCAAAAAGCGCGACGACGGCGAGCGTCTGCGCCTGGTCGCTCATGTCGTTGAGGTCAAAGGTGCCGCCCCTCAGCTTGCCTTCTGGCAAGGCGACTTCACAGCTCTCCTCAGTCCAGGTTACCGCGCAACCCATCTCACCGAGCACGTCGGCTAGGCGTCTATCGCCTTGCAAAGAGGTCGCTCCTACGTTCTCTACGCGCACCCGTCCGCCCGCAATAGCCGCCGCTGCCCACACATAACCCGCCGCCATCGCGTCCCCTTCGATGTTGTAAGTTTGCGGCCCATACGTCTGCGGTTGAACCGTGAAACGCTCGTAGCCTTCTCGCTGGACTGAAATGCCAAAGTCCGCCATGAGGTTCAGCGTCATGTCGATAAAGGGCTTAGAGGTCAGCTCGCCATCAACCTCTAACGTGACCGAACCCTCCGCGTACGGTGCAGCCATGAGGAGGGCCGAGAGGTACTGCGACGAACTCTCTCCCGCAATCCGCGTCTCTCCACCGCGCAGCCCCGCCGCTTCGACCACGACAGGCGGACAGCCTGTTTCAAACTGCGTGCCGACGGTTGCGCCAAGAGGCTCTAGCGCGTTCAGCAAATCCTGGATAGGCCGCTGCCGCATCCGCGCGTTGCCGTCCAAAAGGTAGTGACCTCTTCCCAAAGTGACGAGCGCCGTGAGAAAGCGAATTGAGGTGCCTGAGAGTCTTAAATCCAACTCCGCTGAGGCGTTGGGAACCCTGCCACCTTGCCCATGCACCGTAAAGGTCGTACCGTCCACCTGGACCTTAAAGCCGAGGGCGCGGAGGGCGCGAACCATCACCTCGGCGTCTTCAGCGATGAGGCCGCCCTTCAAGACCGAGGTTCCCTCCGCCAACGCCGCCACGATAAAGGCGCGGTTGGTTAGGCTTTTGGAGCCGGGTACAGCTAAATTTGCGTCAACGCTCCGTTTGGGGTGAATCTCGAGCACGTCAGGATAAGTCATACCGAGCCAAGATACCACGCGGCCCTCTCCAGTTTTAAGCAATGACAACGTTAGCATTATGTAAAAAGTCCGCACGGTGAACGTAGTATGAATAAGATATGCTTGACGAACGTTTTGAATTGACAGAGACATTAATGGCAACAGAAAAATACCTTTTAGCGCAAGGAACCCGCCATTAGCCTAGCCGTCCTCGGGCTCGCCATGCTCGTTGATCTCTTGGGCGAACCGCCGACCCACTGGCATCCCGTGGCGTGGTTTGGGCGCTATCTAACATGGGTCAAACGCAGAGAGGGCACACCTATTGACCTTTTATGGACGGGCGCGAACGCGCTGACGCTCGGCTGTCTCGTTGTGAGCGCAGTGGCTTGGTCTATCACCTGGGCGCTGCACCTCTTCCCGCTCTGGCTGAGCCTGCCGCTTACGGCTTTGGCGCTCAAGCCTAGCTTTAGCCTAACGGCGCTCCTCAGGGCAGGACATGAGGTGAGAAGTGCGCTCGAGCAAGCTGACCTCTCTAACGCCCGCGTTCTGCTCGCCTACCACCTCGTCAGCCGCGACACGCGCCAACTGAGCGACGCCGAAGTCGCGGGAGCAACCATCGAATCGCTCGCCGAAAACTTGAGCGACAGCGTCGTTGCGCCCTTTTTCTACTTCGTTCTGTTCGGCTTAACGGGCGCGTGGGTCTACCGCTTTGTGAATACGGCGGACGCTATGTTGGGCTACCGAGAGGGGAAGCTCGAGCACCTCGGCAAAGCCGCCGCAAGGCTCGACGACCTCTTGAACCTCATCCCCGCCCGCCTCAGCGCCCTTATGCTCTGCCTCGCCGCGCCGCTCATCGGGGCGAGTGCGCGTCGCGCTTGGCGCACGGCGTGGCAGGATGCCAAAAGGACGCCTTCCCCCAATGCAGGCTGGCCGATGGCTGCCGCCGCCGGGGGCTTGGGTGTTAGGCTGGATAAGCGAGAGGTCTATGTGCTCAACCCCGAAGGGCGTGCGCCGACAGCAGAGGATATTCGGCTGAGTATCCACTGGATTCGCCCCTGCAGCCTCCTTACCGTCCTCCTTTTAGGCGCGGCTCACCTGCTCTGGACGCTCTACGGCTAACGTGTAACTATGCCCAAATCTGTCCTCCCCGACACCGACTTTGATACGCACGGCGGCCCCGATGGACGCTCGACGCGTCGCTCGACTTCAGCGTGAACAGCAACCCGTTCGGGCCGAGTGAGGGGTTGCTGGAGCACCTCAAACACACCCCCGTTCAGACCTACCCCGACCCGAGCTACGCTCAAGAGAAGCACCTCATCGCCCAACATCATCAAGTGGAGGCATCTCAGGTCAGCTTAGGACATGGGACGGCAGAGCTGATTCACCGCCTGAGCCGCTGCTATTTAGACGCCTCTAAGCGCGTCTTAGTCGCCGCGCCGACCTTCGGCGAGTACGCCCGCGCCGCTCGTTTATGTGGCGCTCAGGTCCATACCTGTTCCCCTTATGAGGAAAACAGCCCCGATGCAACCGCTGTGCTAAGAGACATTCATACCCTCCATCCGACGCTCGTCTGGCTCTGTCAGCCGAACAACCCCACCGGGCACGCCTGGTCAGCGGACGACTTAGCGAGCATCGCACACGCCTGCGCAGAGGAGGATGCGCTGCTCGTTTTGGACGCGGCGTATCTCGAGTTCTTGGACATCCCATCACAAGGTACTCGAGAGGTCACTAGAACTTTCCCCGCCAACATCTTGCAACTCCACTCTCTGACCAAGAGCTTTCGGATACCGGGAATTCGCTTAGGCTACGCCCTTGGACCCGCTGAGATAGGGCGCGTTTTAGAGCGTAGCGCCCCGCCGTGGCACCTCGGCAGCCACGCCCAATATGCGCCTTGAAATGGGCGCTTTCTGAGAGAGGGCCAAGCGTTCTTGCGGGCGACGCTTGCCTAAGCTTCACACCGTCCGTTTAGAATTTCAAGCCGAGCTTCGGGGGTTAGGATTACGGGTAAACGATACGCACACCAACTACTTCCTCACCGAAGTTGGTCACGCCCCGTCCTTTAAGCAGCGGGCACTGGCAGCAGGCGTGCGCGTGCGCGACTGCACCAGCTTCGGCCTGCCCACCAAGGTACGCCTCGCCGCGCAGCAGCCGCACGAAAACGAGAGGTTCATAGACTGGTTGCGGACGGACTATCCACATACTGAGAAGAGGTCCGAGCGTGGCTAAAGCCCTGATGGTCCAAGGCTGCACCTCGGACGCGGGCAAATCGTACCTCGTCGCTGGCCTGTGCCGCCTCTACGCTAATCGCGGCGTCAAGGTCGCCCCTTTCAAAGCGCAGAACATGAGCAACAACGCGGGCGTCACGCACTGAGGGCTTAGAGATGGGCCGGGCGCAGCTCCTCCAAGCCCAAGCCGCCCGCATCCGCCCCGACGTGCGCATGAACCCCGTGCTCCTCAAGCCCGAAGCGGACACGCGCTCACAGGTCGTGGTGTTGGGCAAGGCGCGGCGCGACCTGCGCGACGTTCCCTGGACGGAGCGCAAACCTTATCTCTGGGGGAGCGTCCGGGACAGCCTTGACAGCTTGATGGAAGAGGTTGACTTGGTCGTCATTGAGGGCGCAGGCAGCCCGGCTGAGGTCAACCTCAAGGCGAGCGACATCGTCAATATGCGCGTCGCGAAAGAGGTCAACGCTCGCGTGCTGCTCGCGGCTGATATTGACCGGGGCGGCGCGTTCGCGCACCTCTTGGGGACGTGGCACTGCTTGGACGACGAGGAGAGGGGGCTGCTCACAGGTTTTATTCTGAACAAGTTTCGCGGCGAGGAGGCGCTTTTGGGGAACGCTATGGACTGGTTAGAAACGCGCACCCGCGTCCCTACGCTCGGCGTCGTGCCGATGCTCCCGCTCCCTCTTCCCGAAGAGGACGCCTTCTCGCTACCAAGCCTGCGCAGCTTGCAAGAGGTGCGGACGACAAACCGCACCTCGCCATTCTCAAAACACCTTACTTGTCCAACTTCGACGAGTTCGACGCCCTTGTGCACGAGAAGAGCGTCCACGCGACCTTCGTTCATGAGGTTCACCGCTTGCGCAAGGCGGACGCCGTCATCCTGGCGGGCTCGAAACACGTCGCCGCCGACTTAGGGTTCTTGCAGCGCAGCGGCCTAGCCGAAGAGGTTGCGCATCTCGCCAAGTTAGGCGTCCCGGTGCTCGGCATCTGCGGCGGCTTTCAGATGCTCGGACACGCTGTGCACGACCCGCAGGACGTTGAAACCTCGAGCGAAAGCGTAGCGGGTCTAGGTCTACTAGATATTGAGACGGTCATGGCCGCAGATAAAGTGACGCGGCAAATAGCCACGACGCTCCTCCCCACTGGCGACACCTTACAAGGCTACGAAATCCATCACGGACGAACTCAGGCCGGGGCTCACGTCCAACCTCTTCTCAGCGAGAAGTTAGGCTTTAGCCAGGGCAATGTGATGGGCGTCTACGCGCATGGGCTCTTCGACAACACCGCGTTTAGAAGGTGGTTCTTAGGTAAGCTCGGCGCAGAGACCTCTTCACAAGACTGGCTCACGCACGTGGACACCGCCCTCGACACCCTCGCCGCCCACCTGGAGAGGTCACTGGACATGAGGAGAATTGACGAAGCACTCGATAGAGCGCTCCTTCCGTTTTCCCCTTAACTTACCTCTTCACGCTACCGTCTTATAGTAAAGCTATGAGCGTACCCGACCAACTTCAGACCATCGTGAGCACCTTTAGCAGTGCCCCTAAACAACTGAGGCTTCAACTGCTTTTGGAGTATTCCAAGAAAGTTCCGCCCCTTCCCGCTGAGCTAGAAGACAGCCGCGACCAGATGGAAAAGGTCCACGAGTGTCAAACCCCCTTTTTCATCGCTACGGAGTTCCCTGACAGTGAGCACGTCGTCTTCCACTTCGACGCGCCCCCCGAAGCGCCTACGACGAGGGGGTTCGCAGGCATCTTATCCGAAGGCTTGAGCGGTTTAGCGCCCCAGCAGATTTTAGAGACGCCCGACGACTTCTATATGCAGATGAAGCTCGGCGAGGTCATTTCACCTTTGAGGCTGCGCGGGATGAGCGCGATTATGGGGCGGCTCAAACGGCAAGTAAGTGAGCACAGCAGGTCTCAACCGTCAGGTTAGCGGGCTGCATCTGGTCACCAAAACGCTTAGTGAATGCGGCGTTTCTAGGTACATATGTCGCGAAAATAATAGCTGCGCCCTTTCACCTAAGCCTAACCTCTTGCGGGCACCAAAGTTTTCTGAAGTTTCGCAGCGAACTGCGCCAGCTTCGCCTCGGCGTTTCCAATGAGCGGCGCACCGTGTCCTACGCCTACCGAGCGCGGTTTCAGCGCAGCAGCTTTGACGATTGAGCGTTTTGCCTCTGCCATGTCAGGTGTGTACGCACCCAGGGGCAGATGCAACCAGGGCAAGAGGTGCATCATCACGTCGCCGCCGAGCAAGATTCGCTCCTCGGGGAGCCAGAAGCCGACCTGTCCGGGGCTGTGACCGGGCAGGTGAACCACACGAAGGCCCTCACGAATTTCATTGAGCACGTCGCCCTCTTCGACCTCATGATGAACCGGCGCAGCGGGTTGTTCGTCGCCGACAAAGGACGCGATAAGCCGGCCCATACCCCTGTCGAACAGCTCGAGTTCCGACGTGTCTGGGTAGGGCGTAGGCTCGCCTCGACGCACGAACGGCGCGTCCAAGCGGTGCACCCACACTGACGCGCTCGTTGCCGTTTGAATCTCTTTAAGCCCCCCAACGTGGTCCACATGCGCGTGCGTTACGAGGATGTGTTTGATGTCTTTAAGAGCGAAACCGTTTTGATGGAGGGCTTTTTCTAACTTTTCCTTCACGCCTACAACAGCCGTATCCACCAGCGCGAGGCCGTCTTTGCCCTCAAGTACAAAAACGTTCGCCTTACCCAAGTTAAGCTGATAGATACCCTTTGCCAGCGCCTTCACGGTGCTCCAAATAGATAGCGGAAAGGCGCGACGAAGAGCAAGGCAACAACCCACGCTGCAAATAAAGCGGTGAGGAAAATAAGCCCCACCTCTCTATTGCCACTCGCCAAAGCAGGCAGCGCCGCCACGACCAACCACGCTGTTTTGTAGGTTAGTTGAATCAGAAAGACGACGCTGAATTTTAGAGGTTGAGCGAGCCCGAACACCGAAGCGACGCCGAGCGCCAGCCACAGAGCGCCGAGGATGCGGAGGTAAACATCGACCTCGGTTCCGCCTGCGAAGATATACTGCGACGCTAGACGGGGGGCGAACAGCGTGGTTAAACCCACCGCGCCAGCACCGACGATGGCGACGGCGTACATGACGCGCATCCAAGTGAGAGAAGTAGAAATACTGATGTCAGCGGCGTCTAACATAACTTATCCTTTCATTTGACCTTTGTGGATTTTGACTCTTGTGAATTGGGTAGCTTCTCAGAGATTGGTTTGAGGGAGCGTCACCTTGAACCGTCTGTTAGGAACTCGAGCATCACCGTGTTGACCTCTTCCGGCTTTTCTTGATGAACAAAATGCCCCGCATCCAACATCACCGTTTCGGGCTCCGACTCTATCCACTGAGCGTTGCGGGCGTGTCCCGAGGCGAGCAAAAACTGATCTTGTGCGCCGTGAATTACGAGCGTCGGCGCTTGCACTTTGGGTAACGTGTGGTTGATCTCATAAGGTTCTCGCGGATAATTCACCTGATAAAACGAGGTCACGGCGCGGTGATCGGTGCGGACGTCGGCGGCAACGTAGAGCGGAAAACCGAGCGGGTCGCGCAACACGCCGATAGGTCCGACGCGGAAGGCGGCGCGGGCGTCAGGTTGTTGCATCCCTCTCGCATATTCGCTCGCCTCGTGCTGGGCGGGGTTTAAGGCGAGTTCTTCGGCAAACGCATTCGGGTGCGGCACGCTCAAAATGGTGAGTTTATCCGTCATCTCGGGGTGAAAGGTGGCGAAGAGCCATGCGACCAACGCGCCGGAGTCGTGTCCAACGACGTGGGCTCGCTCGTACCCCTCTTGACGGATGACGGCGGCGACATCCTCCACGACGTGCTGGGTTGCGTAGTCTTCCCTATTTGCAGGCTTGTCCGAACGGTTAAAGCCGCGCTGGTCAATCGCCACAACTCGGAAACCAGCGGCGGCGAGTGGCTCTATCTGCTCCCGCCACGAGTACCAGAACTCGGGAATACCGTGGACAAGCACGATGAGTGGACCGCTTCCCGAGCTGACGTAGTGCGTTTTCACGCCGTCATGCTCAGCGAAGTTGTGTTCGACACGGCTTGCTATACCGCCTAGCATACGGACTGCGCCGAGCGCCACAGCAACCGAAGCTAGCGCGAATCCTAAAAGGGTGAAAACACGTCCTAAGCGCATGGTTAGACCTCCTGAAAGGCTCGAGCCGAACTTCTAAAAATAATAGCGACGGTTGACAGAACGACTACAGCGACGATAGACCCAAACACTAGAAGCGTCAAGGCGTCCGGCTGGATAATGGACTGCGCCCTCAGCGCCTGCCAGGTCAGAAGTAAGGTGATGCTCAAATAGCCCGCCGCTCCAGTCCACACCAGCGCCGTTTGTTGACCTCTATTCAACTGACCTCTATTTAACCTGCGGCGGCGCGTCACCAGCCAGCCTAAGAAGGGAATGACCTGGAGCGCGTGCATCCCGACGAAGTGACCGATGCGGAGGTCGCCCCCTTGCGTGCTCCAATTGACGAAGGGTAGACCCTCGCCTCCGTCCGGCACGCCAACGCTGTGCGCCCCGACAACCGTCACATTCTCGCCCGTCTCCCACTGCGCCATCTGCAACGCAGTCGGGCTCGTCATCAGATAGCCTAGACCCATCCCGATAATTGTGATCATAAGCCCTAAGCGGAGCGACCAAGCAAAGGCGGGATTTTCAAAACGTTGAAAGAGGAGCAAGCCTGCGATGATAAAGTTCGCTATCCAAAGCATCATAATCGCGCCCGCCATCAGCGCCCACAAAGAGGTCGCGAGAGGGTCGGAAACGTTGAAGTGGCTCGCTTGACCCCGCGCTGCTTGCGTGGTGATCGCTACCCACTCGGCGGTAAAAGTCAGCACGACAACCCAGCCGAGGACGCTCACGAGCCGCTTACGCCAGGGCTTGTCCGTGCTGATAAAGCCCAAAAACCAGAGCAGCGTAAAGGTGTAGATGCTGATCGAAATCGCGAACTTCGTCGGCTTGAGCCAGGCGGGAACGCCCGTGATGATGCGCTCGTCTAGGAAGAGACCCGCAGTGAAAAAGGCGAGGAGCCCGAGGGTGAGAAAGGCGGAGACGCTCAGCGGGGCGTGGGTGTGCCAGAGGCGGCGGACGAAGGTGGTGGGGTTAGGCGTTTCTAAGGTCATTGTTACACTCCTTTGCTCAATCAAAAAGGAACGGCTTAAAGTTGCTTAACAGTGTTAATTTGTAGTTAAAAAATTTTAGTGTTCACCTCCCTCGTTCAAAGCGCGGTGCATCTGCGCTTTGTAGAGTGCGAAAGACGCCTCTGCGTCCTTGCGGGTGTAGTGCGGGTCGTCCACTAACGCGAGCGAGACGATGCCGTGAATCCCGCTCCAGATGAAGTTGGCGAGCGTCTGAGGATCGCCGTGAAGGTAGCCCGCGCTGATACATTCCTGGACGGTTGTGGCTAAATAGCCGAAGCTGTCGCCAGGCTGCTCGTAGCCTTCGGGGAGTTCCTCGAGCCTCATATCCGTGCGCTGCATAAACATCAAACGGTAGTTGGCGGGGTTTTCCAAGCCGAACTTAAAATACTGCTCACCGAGCGCGGCGAGCTTTTCGCGCGGGTCGTCGCTGCTCTTGTAGCCAGCGCGGAGCATCGCGCCAAAGGTTTGAAAGCCCTCTAAACAGACGTGTAAAAGGAGTTCGTCTTTGTCGGCGAAGTAGAGGTAAATCGTGGTGGGCGAATAACCGACCGCTTCGGCGACTCCGCGCAAAGAGAAGCCCTCGTAGCCGTGCGCTAAGAAGAGGTCTTTCGCTGCCGTCAAGATAGCTGAGCGCAGTTCCTCCTTCTGCTTAGCGCGGCGTTTGGCGCTACGCGACTGGATGCGCTCATCGCGGGTCTTTGGGTCTCGAGCCTTCGTCATTACACTTATACTTTACTTAACAGTGTTAAGTTTGTCAAGAGGTCAACTAGAGGTAGGGAGATGAGGGGGAGGGGTAAACTTAGAGTTTTTCTCCTCATCTCCTCACCTTCTCGGCTTCTCATTAAGCTACCTTGCACTTCGAAACATTCTCTTTCTCTTCCAAATGCTAATCTCACCTCATGCTTTTCACAAGGGAGCGGCTCGAGAAGGACGAAGCCGCCACGCTCGCGCCTTACGCGGCGCTCTCGAGCCTTTCAAAAGGCCGCCTCTATTCCGAAAACGAAGCGGCGTACCGCACGGCGTATCAGAAAGACCGCGACAGGGTGATTCACACGAGCGCATTTCGGCGGCTTGAATACAAAACCCAAGTCTTTGTCAACTATCAGGGCGACTACTACCGCACGCGGCTCACGCACACCTTAGAGGTGGCGCAGGTGGCGAAGAGTATCTCTCGGGCACTCGGACTCAACGATGACCTCACCGAGACGGTAGCGCTCGCCCACGACTTGGGTCATCCCCCCTTCGGTCACGCGGGCGAGCGCACCCTCGACCGACTGGCTAAAGATGAAGGTGGCTTTGACCACAACAAACAGTCCTTGCGCGTCGTCACCGAGTTGGAGACGCGCTACACGGATTTTCCGGGGCTCAACCTCACCTGGGAGACCTTAGAGGGCATCATGAAGCACGAAAAGATGCCTTTGGCCGGAATGCTGCCCGACACGCTAGCTGCAACGTTGCCTCGAGACGACTGGGAACCCGACAAGCAGCCGACCTTAGAGGCGCAAGTCGTCAACGTCGCGGACGAACTCGCCTACAACGCGCACGATTTAGATGACGGGTTGCGCTCAGGTCATCTCACGGGGGCGCAAATTCAAGAGGTGCCGCTCGTGGGCGGACTGATGCGTGAGCTAGAGATTGACCCGCACACGCTCACCAACGAGACGCGCTACTTGCTCATCCGCAAGCTCTTGGGTCGCATCATCGAGGATACGATCCACTGCACCAACGCTCGTTTAGTGGACGCTGACATAAAGACTTTAGAGGATGTCCGCCGAGCGCCGCAGACCTTAGTCAGCACCTCGCCTGAGATGAGCGAACAACTCCGCGAACTCAAAGACTTCCTGTTCAAAAACCTCTACCGTCACTACCGCCTCATTCGCATGACCAAAAAAGCGGATAGGATTTTGGAGAGCCTCTTCTGCGCATACTTGGAAACGCCGACGATGCTGCCCTTTCATTTGCAAGCCAGAGCTGAGGAGAAGGGTGTAGCGCGCACGGTGACGGATTACTTGGCAGGGATGACGGACCGCTTTGCGGGCGACGAATACAAGAGGCTTTTTGACCCGCACGCTTTGACATAGAAGCAATGAGTTAAAAGCAATCCAGTCGAGCTGGACGAACGGTGAGCAACGAGTAAGAGACAGTTGAAAGCAATGAGTAATCTAGTCGAGCTGGACGAACGGTGAGTTGAAAGTGAAAAACCAAATGCCTTTAACTTTCAACTTGTTGCTCGTTGCTTCTTATTTTCCTGCTCTCGCCACACCCAATAGCTCCCCCGAGCCCACCTCCCTAAACCAAGCGTTGCTAAGCTCGGGGCGGCTGATGCGCACCACCACCCAGGGGTTCGTGAGCGCTTGCGTGGTGATGGCTCCTTGTGCGGGCTCGGTGACGTTGACTTGGAGGTAGACTTCGTCGTCCTCTAAGGTCACGTCCTGCACATCTACACCGTAGCCACCTGTTGACTGCTGCCCTAAAAACATCCCGGCGACGCTCTCGCGGCTGAAGTCGATGTCGGGCACCTCGGGCGGCGTGAGGAGGCTGCCGTAGGCGAGACCCCAGAGGTTTTCTAGCTCTGCTTGGCTCGTCGCTACGAAAAAGCGCGGGCTTTCGCCGCCGCTGGCTTGGCTGCCCCTGGCGAGTTCCTCCCAGGTTATGTCACTAGTTTCTGTAGGCGCGGTTTCCGCGTCACCTTGATTTGCCGCGTCGCTCATGTCGGTCTCCAATCCCTCTTGCACGACGAGCGCGGTGCGGCGGTAGTCGTCCAAGCCGCCTACGCGCCGCGCTTGCGTTCTCGTTTCGGGCAGCGCCGCTACGACGACGGGACCGCGCTCGGTGAGGAGCCTTTCAAAAGCACGCGCCTCTTCGCGGGTCAACTCGCCTAAACCGAAGAGTCCGCTCACGCGCTCGCGCGGCACGACGCGCTGCTCTTCGCCCGCTCCAGCGTCTTCGGTGAGGGTGAACCACAGCTCGCCGTCGTAGTAGGCGACGGCTCCCAAATCCTCGTCCGTCTGGAGGATGAGGTCGGTCGAGAAGGACGTGCGCTGCACCGTGAAGGGAAGAGGGTTCAGTGGCGCAATCGACTGATTTAAGGTAGGCTCGCCGTTGACTAGTAACGCCTCGGGCACGGCGAGCGGGTCGTCCGCGTTGCCCTCGGTTAAGTTCAGCGTGCGCCCGCCCGCGCTGAGTTGCGCCGGCTCCCCGTAAAAGTAGCCGTAGAGGGTCGCGGCGCTAGCTGTGTCGCCGTAGAGCGACACGTCGTGCAGGCTCAGCCCCTCCTCCGCTTCGGGGAGGCAACTGGAGAGTAAGAGTAGCGGGAGTGTGAGGAGAAAGAGGTGGCGTTTCTTGATAGTTTCGTTCATGCGATATGCTATCACCCCTGTAAGAGGAGGCTATGAGCCTGGGGTAAATATCTGCTTAAAGGGTGCTGGGGGGATAAAGAGGTAAGAAGCTCACATACCGCCTCGAGCTCCGCTTGGTAGATTGAGGCCGATGTCACACGCCCTGTCTCGACTTCGTACCTTACACTACCTTTTACTGGTTTTGCTATTGGCTAACCTCGCTCTTGGACAACCTCAAACCACCACTGATTCACGAACCACTCCGAACGACTCTACCCAGAACGACTATGACGTCATCGTCGTCGGCAGCGAGCCCGAGGGGGTCACAGCGGCGGTGGCGGCGGCGCAAGAGGGCGCACGCACCTTGCTGGTGAGCGAAGACGCGCGGGTCGGCGGGCTCTTCGTGCTCGGTCAGATGAACTCGCTCGACCTGCGCACGCAGCCCACGTATCAGCAGGGGCTCTTTTTGGACTGGTGGGCGCGCGTCGGGCGCGGCGGGTCGTTCGACGTGCGCGAGGCGGAGAGCGCGTTTGTCGAGATGTTGAGCGAGGCCGGGGTTGCCTTGCAGCTTGGCGCGGAGGTTGATCCTGTGCTCGAGAATCAGCGCGTCACAGGCGTCCAAATCAACGGCAAAAGGGTGAGCGCCTCGCAGATTATCGACGCCACCGCCGAGGCCGACCTCAACGCCGCCGCAGGCGCACCCTTCACACTAGGCTTCGCCTCGCTCGGCCTAAACGAGCGCATGGCAGACACGCTCGTCTTCCAGATCGACGGGGTGGACTGGAACGCGCTGAAGTGGGGTGTTCGGGCAAGAGGTAAAAGCTACGCTGTCGTGGACGACTACGTCGCCTGGGGACACTTCGGTGGCTACCCAGCGGCGTACGAGGCGCAAGAGGCGGGGCTCAGGCTGCGCGGGCTCAATTTGGGCAAGCAGGCGGACGGCTCGGTTTTGGTCAACGCGCTCCTTATCTACGGCGTGAACCCCTTTGATTCTGAGAGCGTTACCGAGGGCTTTGCTAGGGCCGAACGTGAAGCCCCGCGCATCATCGCCTACCTCAAAAATGAGCTGCCAGGCTTTGAAAACGCCCGCTTTGGCGGCGTCGCGGACAGGCTCTACATCCGCGAGACGCGCCACATCGAGACGCGCTGCACACTCACGGTGGACGACGTACTCGGCAACGTCGTAACGGACGAGGACGTGGTCGCGGGCGGCTACCCTTTAGACGTGCAAACGCTGACCCCTTTCGATAACGGCTACGTCTACGGCACGCCTGAAGTTTACGGGGCGAAGCTCTGTGTGAGCATCCCGCAAGGGGTTGAAGGTCTCTGGGTCGTCGGCAAAGCGGCGGGCTACGACCCGTTGGCGGCGTCTTCGGCTCGAGTGGTCCCCTTTGGCATGGCACTAGGAGAGGCGGTAGGTGTGGCGGCGGCGCGGGCGGCTGAGCGCGACCTCACGCCCGCCGCCTTCGCAGAAGAGGTCGGTGAAGTTCAAGCCCTGCGCGAACGCTTAGAAGAGCGCGGCGCGTACTTGGCCGAGGTCAGAGAGCGCACGCCTTCCGGCCCCACCTCGCACGAATTTTACGAGGCGTACCGCACGCTGAGAGGTCGCGGGTTGGCGCTCGGCGGCTACGAGAACGAGCCGAACTTGAGCGCGGAGATGTCGGCCTTGGGCTACCTCTACCTCTTATCGAACGTCGGGCAGCGCTTTTTGGGCGATGAGGCGTTGGGGCAGACGTTACTCTCGAGCTTCGGCACGCCTCCAGGTGCATTGACACCGCAGTTGGCGCTCGAGATGACCGCCCAGGCCGCCTGTGAGGTCGGGCTGTGTTTAGAGCCGAATTGGAGTCACTACGGGTTCGCGCCCGAGAGGTTTGCAAACGAGGATACGCTCACGAGAGGGGAAGCCTACGCGCTCGCCGCGTGGGTGGCGCAGCTCAAAGGTGAGTTGAGTAATATAGAGGAATGATCGCTATCATCTCAGATATTCACGGAAACTTGCCGGGGTTAGAGGCCGTTCTGAAAAATATCGAAGAGGTCGGCGCAGAGCAAATCGTCTGCTTGGGCGACGTGGCGAGCTTCGGCCCGCAGCCGCGTGAGGCGCTCTCGGGCGTTAAAGCGCTGGAGTGTCCGGTAGTGATGGGCAATGTTGATGCGGCGATGCTCGAGCCGCGCCAGCGCGAAGAGGTCACGGGCGAGAACGCACAGTTCTTTTTCGACATCGAGCAGTGGTGCGCCGGGCAGATGCGTGAAGATGACCTCGCGTTCGTGCGTACCTTTGAGCCGACCTTGAACTTGGAGATAGAGGGCGTCTCGCTGCTGTGCTTTCACGGCTCGCCTAAGTCCTTCGACGATGTCATCGTTGCCACGACACCGAACGAAACGCTGGATGACCTCTTTTCGGGCAATTACGCTCAGGTGATGGCGGGCGGCCACACGCACACGCAGCTTTTGCGCCGCTACAAAGAAGGTTTTCTCATTAACCCTGGCAGCGTCGGCTTGCCCTTCGCCTTCTTTGACGGCGCGAAGGGCGCAGTCAATCCGCATTACGCGGAGTATGCGCTCCTCAGTATAGTGAGCGAACAACCGAGCCTCACCTTTCGGCGCGTGCCCTATGACGTAGCGCCGCTTATTCGTGCAGCACGGGAGAGCGGGATGCCCCACGCCGAAACGTGGTTGGAAGGTTGGCTCAAAGCGCGTAGCTGACTCTGAGGTCAAGCTGGTTCATCTCGTAAGTGACGATAATCTCGTCGTCCTCGTCGCCAACGTTTACGGCGGCGTCACCCGAGATGCGTACACCGATGCGAAGTTGCTGCTCACCCAAGAGCGGGCGCTGGTCGCCGTTCAAGCTCGCTTGACCCACGATATTGACCTCTTGCTGCGCCATATCGACACGCTGTTCGTCGAACAAGAACTTCTCCTGCCAGAGCGTTTCCTCACCCGGCGGTGCGACGTAGACCTGCGCGGTGAGCGTGCCACTAGCGACGGCGTCATGGGTGAGCGTCAGATCGTAATTGAGTTTCGCGCCGATGAGACGCCCCGGACCGGGTACGTCCACGTCGGTGAAGTCGAGCGCTTCGCCGTCCGCGTCGGGCAAGCGGGTATTCGTCCCCGCGCCAACCTCGCCGATGTCAATGGACAACTCCGAAAATTCATAGCCCAGCGCGACCTCTCCGGCTGCCGCCACGCCCGCCTCACCGCGTACGCCGAGCGCCAAGCGCAAACTCCTATTATTGACGCCTCTAAGTTGCGCCTCATTCAATATCACCTCAGCTTGCAGCGTACTCGTCTCCCCTAAGGTCACGCGCTGCACATCGCCGAGCGCGTAAGCTGGCGTGTCCACCGCGTCGCCCCCTGCTGGAGCCAAATAGGGCTGCACCTCTAGCGTTCCCGACAAGTTCTCACTGGTCAGCAAGAGGGTATAGCGCACCGTTACGTCCTCTAGGGTTACGGGCAGCGGCTCGTTCGTCAGGTCGATAGGTTGCCCCGCCGAGGTAGGCAACGTGACCGAGAGCGGAAAATCCACGCCACCCGCCGGGAGGTTCTGGCGGAAGCTGCCCTCCGCGTTACCGAGCAGCGGCAAGAGGTCGAGTGTGCTCGAGGACGTGTCCAACGTGAAGCTGCCCGAGGTCTGGTTGGGGAGTTCGTTGAGCAAATTGACGGTATATCGGAGCGGCGCGAAGCTGCACGCGGCTAAGAAGAGGAGTATTAGTGAGATTATCAGAGGTCTAGCCATCGTTTCACCTTTGCTTGAATTCAAGATGTAATGAGTAGAGATGCACAAGTGTATTAGGCGGTGTCATGAACTATGTAGGTTAGCCTAACAATGACGTTCCGGGCTAAATGTCTGCTAAAGCGTCAATGTGAGCTTCATTGAGGTTTTGTGAAAGGTCTCAGGCGTCTTTTCCACCCCTTAGCCGAGCGCCCGCACTCTAAGATGCGCTAAAGGAGCCCGCATGACCTCATTTTTTCGTTTCACCCTCTTTCTACTCGCCTTACTTATCTCACCCGCCTTTGCTCAGGCGGATGAACGTGCCCTCGAGCTACTAGAGCCTGCGGAGCAGGCTGAACCGCTAGACCTCGATACGCTCCGCATGACCATCAATATGACCAACTACACGCCTGAGGGCAACGCTGAATTCACTGCGAAGATACGTCTCGTAATGGACTTTATAGGACGCCGCGTGTATCAAGAGATGTACTTCGACGAGGCGCTAACGTTGCGGTTCGCTTACGATCAGGGGGAGGCGTTTATGCAGTCTTTTTTTCCTGGCGAAGATGAGAGCGAGATTCGTCCCCTTCCCGCTGAGCAAGCTGGGCAGCTAGGCGAGATGTTGGAAACGGTTCAGTTCGACCCCGCCAACCTCTATCCGGTGGACTACGACACGGCCACTTACGACGGCGTCCAAAGCTACGCCGGGCTCGTCCGAGGGGAGCAGGTCACGGTCACGATGGGCGTACCAGCAGCGGTAGCATCTACGATGGGTGAATCCATAGAGGTGCACCTTATTTTCAGCGACGACAACACGCTAGTCGCGTCGGTTCAGACAACACCCGAAGCTGCCAAAACCCTGACAGTATTAGGGGAGTACCGCGAAGTACGTGGTCACACCATTATGTCCGGTATGACGATGTACACGCTAGAAGATGACCAGGCTACCCTCCAAACAGAGATGAGCTTTACCAACCTCGAGTTCAACGAGCCCGTAGACGACGCGCTCTTCGACTTGGAGAACCCTGTCAGAAGCTGGCTACGCTAACCCTGCTGTCAACCTCTCTATAAACTGCTGCGCCGTGCGCCCCGAATAACCGTTGCCCCACTCGGCGTAGCGAACGGCTTTGGCGTCTAGGTCATCCACTTCCATTCCCGCTCGAGCCGCCAACCCCCGCACAATCTCCAAATAGCGCGACTGCGTAGCGTTTGGGAAGGTCAGCGTCAAACCAAAACGGTCTGCTAGCGCGAGGCGCTCATGCTGCGTGTCCCAAGCGTGCACATCGTTATAAGAAGGGTCGTTCAAGGGGTCGGGGCGGTCGGAAAAACTCTCCGAAACGAGGTGACGGCGGTTGCTCGTGGCGTAGACGAGGATGTTCTCGGGGCGCTCGGTCAGGGAGCCCTCTAAGAGCGTTTTGAGCGGCGCGTAACCCACGTCATCCTTGCCGAAGCTGAGGTCGTCCACGAAGAGCACGTAGCGGTGCGGGCGTCCGCGCAAGAGGTCGATAACTTTGGGCAAATTGGAAAGGTAGGGCGCGGGCAGTTCAATCAAACGCAGACCGCGCTCTTCATAGCGTGACAGTAAACTCTTGACGGCGGTAGATTTACCGCTGCCCCGTGGTCCATAGAGAAGGGTGTGCTGCGCGGGCTTGCACGCTAAAAAGGCTTCGGTGTTCTGAATGAGTTGTTCTAGCGGGCGCTCTAAGCCGACCAGCCGCGACAGCTCACTTCGGGCGGGGTAAGCGATACCCTCCAAGCGTTGACCTGTCCAGCGGAACGCCCCGTAGCGGGCGAGGTGGCCTGAACCGTGTTGGCGGTAGTGCGTGCCATGAGCTTGAGTCAAGACCTCTTCGGTCTTCAACTGTGATGAGGTCAAGAGGTAATTCGAGAGGCCGCTGCAAGCTCGGCGAGAGGGGGCACGCGCTTTTCTACTAACTCGCAGACCTCTTCGCGCCAATTACGTTTAAGCAGTGCGAGAAGTGCGTCTAGGTCATGACGTGCACCCTCGAGCAGTCCAGCGGGTAGGTCTCGAGAGGTCGTATCTTTAGAAGCCATAACAGCGGTAGCGAGGCTCGAGTCCAAACAGCACAAGTCCCGCGCTGCCGCGCTCATTAAATCGGACGCATTCGTTTCAGTTAGCGCGGCGTAGAGCGAGGTGTAAGCGTTTTGAACCGCTTGGGTGTCTCTCGAGGTGAGCGCGGCGTGAAGGTCACTGAGCGCGACGAACCAAGCTGTTTGTGAAAGGGGACGAAACACGTACATATTAAACTAGCTTACCTTCTAACCTCTTCAATAGTTCGGGTAGCGCTAAGCGCATCGCCCGTTCACCCGCCGCGACTGCCAACTCGGACTTGTGAAAGTCCCACCAGGCGACGGGCGGCGCAGTTTTGACGAGCAAGCATTCGTTCGGAACGGCGGCGGCGCGGCTGTACGAGGCGGCGGCGTGGGCGAGTCCTTTGCTGAGCGCGCTCCGCGCATTGCGGCGCTCTGAACGGAGCGCACGGGTGTAGAGGTGTTGACCGAGGCTCGAGCCCCACCCCCTTTTGAGCAAACCCACCGAACGGGCGCGTTCGACCTCAATCCCCGCGTGCAGACCGATAACCGTATCCGCGACCTCTAAAAGAGGTGCGGCGGGCACGGGCATCACGAAGCCGCCGTCGATCAGCCGCCGCCCCGCCACCTCAGGCACGGCGTAGATGCCCGGCAACGCGCAACTCGCCCTTACAGCCTTCGCTAAAGAGCCTTCTTGCAACAGGGCGAGTTCGCCCGTGTCCACGTCCGTGCAGGCGATGAGGAGCGGGACCTTTGTATCTGCAAAGGTCGCCCCGCCGAAAAGCTCATCCAGCCACCGCTCGATCCTTTCCCCCGCGACCAGGCTCGCCCTGGCGAAGCCCGCGTCGAGGTTGCGCGACCACCACGTCACCATGTTTTGCTGGCGTGCCCAACGTGCGATTTTCTGCGCGTCAGGCTCTAACGCGTAGAGCGCCCCGATAAGCGCCCCGTAGCTCGTCCCTGTGAGCACATCGGGGGGATGTCCGACCTCTTCTAAAACGCTAAGCGCTCCCACGTGGGCGTAGGCCCTAGCCGTACCGCCACCAAGCGCCACGCCCAAGCGCAGTCGGCGTGACCTTTTATGTTCATTTAGAGATTTATCGAATGTCAAAGTATCAATCAAAATAGTTTATCGGCTAGAATCGGATAGAAAAAGACGGGCATAGAGACCTCTCAACTTCAGACCTAATTTACTGCTTTACCCTCTGGCTCCAAAACACCCTCTTCCAAATAGTAGCGAGCGTCCACGCGCTCCACTAACCCCTCGTCATGTGTGACCATCAAGACCGCGCTCCCCTCCTCTTTGGCGAGTTCGACTAATAGCTCGTACACCGCCTTCGCGCTGTGGCGGTCTAAGCTGCCCGTTGGCTCGTCGGCCAAGATGACGCCGGGGCGGTTGTAGAGGGCCCTGGCGACCGCCACGCGCTGCCGTTCGCCGCCGGACAGTTTTTTCGGCAAGAAGTTCATGCGCCCCGTGAGTCCGACGCGGCTGAGTAAGTCTTTACCTCTCGCGGCGTCCACCGCGCCGCTGATGCGCCCCGGTAAGGTGACGTTTTCTAACACGCTCAAATCTTCTAACAGATAATGCTGCTGAAAGATAAGTCCAAGCGCGTGCGTGCGCACCTTGGCGAGCACACGCTGGTCCAAGGCGTGAACGGCCCGTTCGCCCCAATAGATTTCGCCCGAAGTGGGTTTATCCAGCCCACCTAAGAGGTGTAAAAGTGTGCTCTTGCCCGAGCCCGAGGGTCCTAAAATGGCGACGACTTGCGCGGGATACAGGGTCAGGTTGACGCCGCGTAGAATCTCGAGCCTCGTCTCGGGCGTGTCGAAACTGCGGCGCAACTCGGCGCAACGCAGCGGGGGTACAGGTGGGGGCACGGGTGTCTGTGATGAAGCGTGACTCACGGACGTTAATATAACCACAGTGAGCGCAAACCCCTGTAACCGCGCCTAGCGCTGTGCTAGGCTAAGTGCTGATGACAGGTTCTAAACGTGAGGAAGGCGGGGCAGCCGTCACCACACACCAACACTTGACCGTTAAGATTTTAACCGTACGAGGAGAGACACGCTAATGGCGTCTCAGTTCATTCACTTTCTCGCCCAAGTCCCCCTCTTCAAAGGCGCACCCGAGCGAGCCTTAGACATCGCCGCCGAATCCCTCCAACCTAAGCGCGTCGGCAAGGACGATATCTTGTTCCGCGAGGGCGACATGGGTGAAGTGCTCTACATCCTCGCTGAGGGGATGGTCAAGCTCTATAAGATCGACTTGGAGGGCCACGAGAAGACCTTAGCTGTTTTGAAGCCCCCCGAGTTCTTTGGCGAGATGGCGCTTTTGGGCGAACAGGGGCGCAGCGCCGCCGCCATTTCGATACGTGATACGCTCGTCTATATGCTCTTCAAGGATGACTTCAGCAGGCTGATCAGCGAGTATCCGAGCATCAACTTGAACGTGACCTATACGCTCGCCCAACGGCTGCGCGGCATGGGCGACGAGGCGCAGGTCTTGTCTTACAAAGACGCACAGGGGCGCGTCGCTTACGTGCTTTTGCGGCTTTACCGGGGCGGCCTCATCGACTTTGCGGACGAGGGCAGGGCGCTTTTGCGCCTTACCCATCAAGAGCTGGCAAGCTTGGCGGGCACGAGCCGCGAGACCGTGACGCGGGCGCTCAAAGCGTTGGAGGGCGAGGCGGTCATCAGCACGAAACCGAGAGAGGTCTTTATCAACGATCCAGAGGGGCTCGAGGAGATTTTACACGGGATACGTTAAGGCGTCCGTTAGCCCCCCCTCTCCTACAGGTTTGGACCACCTGCGCGTCATGGAACGTGCCGCGTCGTACCCCAACGCCGCCGTGATGAGCCTTCACGAGCGCTACGGCTCCGTGTTTGCCTTCGGCTTCGGACCGCTGCGCTTCACCTGGCTCATCGGCGCGGACGCCAACTGCTTCGTTCTCCAAGACGCCGCCCAGCACTTCACCCTGCGCCGCGCCTACCGCTTTTTGCAGCCCATCACGGGCGACTACGCGCTTATCACCAGCGACGAGCCCGCGCATTTGCGCCGCCGCCGACTGGTGCAGCCCGCCTTTCACCACAAGCGCTTGGGGCCGATGGTAAACGCAATTGACGGACGCTTGAGCGACCTCTTCGCTGAGTTGCCCACGAGTCAACCTTTTGATTTTTACAGCAGCGTTCGCCCCAGCATCCTCAGCATCATCTGTGAGACGCTGCTAGGGCGCGAGACCTTACAGCGCATTCCCGAACTCGTCCCCAACATCGGCGCGATGATGCGCTTTGCGAACCTTCCTTTTTTGGCGCAGCAGCTTAAACTTCCCCTGCCCGGAACGGCCTGGCGTCGCTTTCTCACAGCGCGGCGCAAAGTCGATACCCTACTTCTAAAAGAGATTGCGCGGCGGCGATTGAGTGCTCAGACGAACGACGTAGTAGGAATGCTCTTAGACGCGAAAGATGAAGAAGGTAACGGTCTCTCAGACCGTGAAGTGCGCGACCAAGCCGTGAGCCTCGTTTCGGCGGGCTTCGACACGACGAGCGCGGCGCTGAGTTGGGCGGTGTACGCGCTCCTCACACATCCAGACGCTCTAAAGCGCTTGCGAGAAGAGGTCAGCGATGTTAGTGGCGTGAACGCGCTCAAGCTTCCTTATTTAGAGCGCATCATCAAAGAGACGTTGCGGCTCTATCCGCCCGCCCCGGCAGGCTTGCGGCAAGCCGAGCAAGATTTAGAATTCGCGGGCTACAACCTTAAAAAGGGGAGCTTGGTGGCCTTTTCAGCCCACGTCACCCACCGCCTCGCTCCCTACCGCGACCCGCTTCACTTCAACCCCGAGCGCTGGAACGCCGAGAGCGACGAGGTTGACGCCCCACCTCCGTTCTCCTATCTCCCTTTCGGCGGCGGCTCACGCTACTGCATCGGCGCGGGGCTCGCCACGACCATTCTCAAAGTCGGCCTCATCAGGTTGGTGCAGCGCTACGACGTTCAGCCCGCTTGGACCTCTCCGGTGGAGGAAACGGGCAACACGGTTCATCCCAAAAACGGCCTGTGGGTAAGTCTTACTCCTCTTTAGATCACCCCTCGTTAGTCTCGACCTCTTGACTTCGCTTCGGTTCGTTTCTCTAAACGCTCCTTAACCTCAGGCCATTCGCTATAGATGATGGAAAAAACCATCGTGTCCCGAATGTAATTCCCTTTAGCAATGTGATGCGCCCGCAATGTCCCCTCGTAGGTTGCGCCGAGGGCGCGAATCGCCCGCTGCGAATGCGTGTTACGCGTGTCGGTGATGATGTGGACGCGCAAGAAGTCCAAGGCTTCAAAGGCGTGTTTGAGCATCAGATACTTACTCTCTACGTTGACGCTTGTTCCCTGCACCTGGGGCGTCAGCCAGGTATAGCCGAGTTCAGCGTTCCGGTGATGCCACAAGATGTCCGCAAAGCGGCTCGTCCCAACAATGTCACCGCTCGGCTTATGCACGAGCACGAAGGGATACGCTCTCCCCTGCTCGCGCTCTCTAAAGGCCCGCTCAAAGTACGCTTCAGCTTGTTCGTCCGTGACGGGCGTCGAGGTGTAGCGAAACAGCTCAGGGGTCGCCCTGGCAATCTCCATAAGCGGCGCGGTGTGGGTTTCTTCTAAGGGGCTCGAGCCGAACGACATTACCTTCTAAAACTAGGGGATGGGAGAACATGCAGCAGTGTAAAACAAGATAGCAATGAGTTAAAAGCAAAGAGCAATCCAGTCAAGCTGGACGAGCGGTGAGTTTTAGCCTTTCACTCATTGCTCGTTGCTCATCACTTTTAACTGTCTTTTTACCCTACCTGCTCCCGCAACTCACTAATCACAGGCGTCGGCCCGCTAAAATCCACGTGCATCGGCACGATTTCGGCGTGCTCAATCTGTCGCTGCTGCCCTAACATACTGGTAATCACCACCGCGTGTGACACGACGATGAGGGTTTGCATGTGCTGGTAGCGGCTCAAGACGCTCAAGACGCGCTCGCGCACCTCTTCGACGCTCTCCCAACTGCGGGCTTCGGGCGGCGGCACTTCGCGTTCACGCACGGGCGTGCGGCGATCCACTTGCGGGGCGCTACCCTCGCGGTTCATACGTCTGTCGGCGAAGGGGATAAAGCCTGTGTAGTAGCTTAGCTGCTTATTCGCCTCTTGCTGAATTTGCTCGTCCACGTCACCCAAGGGGTCTTTTTGCGGTAGCCATTCGTGCAGGTCGTATTCGACGTAGAAGGGCTGATTGAGCGAACGGCTCAAAATACCGGCGGACTCCAGGGCTCGTGCGTACGACGAGCAGAGAATCCCTTCGGCTTCCTCTAAGCGGTAATCGTTGGCGATCACGCTGATCTGCATCCGACCGAGCTGCGTCAAAGGGGCAAACGAACGCGCCCAGCCGCGCACGCCCCGCGCCTCTAGTGCGTGCCAATCGGTCTCGCCGTGGCGGATAAAAAAGAGTTTCACACGACCTCTCTCGAGTACATAAGCACATATATAGAAAAAGTATAGACGAAGGTTGACATCCGGTTCACACCTCGAGCTTATCAGTACGCACTATGCGCGGCTATGCGAAGTTTTACTTTATCAGTACTTGTTTACCAAGTACTCGTCATGTAGGTCTAGCCATGTCAGGTCGCGTTCACACCAAATTACTACAAGTCTCATCTTGTGAACCTCCCCGGTATTCGCTACAATAGTCCATGACCCCTACACCTATAGATGTAACAAATACACCATTTTCACGCAACCTCTACCCCGACGCGGCAGGTGAGATGTGAGTTTTGCCTCAGTTTATAAGAGCAGCGTTTTAGGCGTCGCCGACGCGCCCCCCGTGTCGAACTTCATCAAGAAGCAGGGCTGGCGGCTCGGTGTCGGGCGCTTTGTCGCCGGCGAGTCGCTCACGGACGTGTTAGGGTCGGTGCGCGAGTTACAGCAAAAAGACCTCAAGTCCATCTTGGACCTCTTGGGTGAATTCGTGGACACCGAAGAGGGCGCAGAGGCGATGACGAGAGAGATTCTCGCCACGCTAGACGGGCTCGAGGGTGAAGAGGTCGAGCGCTACATGAGCGTCAAGCCGACGCAGCTAGGTCTCGGGGTGAGCTTAGAGCTGGCCCTCAAAAATGCTCGCCGCGTCGCCGAACGCGCAAGAGAAATAGACGCCGACATCTGTTTGGATATGGAAAACGTCCCCTATGTTGACGGCACGCTAGACCTCTATAAAGCGCTCCACAACGAGGGGTATCACCACGTCTCAACCGTATTGCAGAGTTACCTCTACCGGACGCTGGACGACCTCAAGGGTTTGTTGGAGCTAGACCCCAAGCCGACAGTTCGCGTCGTTAAGGGCGCGTACTTAGAAGGCGACGATGTCGCTTATCAGGATAAAATCGACGTGGACAATCAGCTCCGCGAGATGATTTATGTGGGGTTGGGGGGCGGCGCAAAGATCGGCATCGCCACCCACGACGAGGCGATCATCCGCGAGAGCGAGGCGTACATTCGCGGCGCAGGCTTGGGACCGGAGCGTTACGAGTATCAGTTTTTGTACGGCGTCAAGCCGACCTTGCAAAAAGCCTTGGTCGAAAGAGGTCATGTGGTGCGCATCTACATTCCTTACGGCGAGGACTGGTACGGCTATTTCAGCCGCCGCTTAGCGGAGCGTCCCGCGAATTTGCTCTTTGTGGCGAGAGGTCTGTTGGGTTAGAGAGGTAAGAAGTAGGAATTTGGCAGGCGGGCGTCGGTATTTATACTCGAGCCTCTAGGGGAATTCTGGTGAGGTGCTGAGCTTTATCTGCTGCGGCTTGTCACCTCGAGCACCCTCTCTGACCTAACCTCTAGCTCCAAACCCTTCATTCCTGATAGGGTGTCGTTGCAAGCTGCAACAGACACCTTTTTTCATTCTATATAGGAGATAGCGATATGGAGAAACAAGTCGTGAATGACCTTTTCGAACCGTACAACATTGAGCCGTATTCGGACTTTAGTCAGCCCGACGTCGTCGAAAGCTACCAGAAAGCGCTCGCCGAGGTGCGCAACCAACTCGGGCAGGACTATGCGCTCGTGATTGGCGGCGAGAAGATCGAGACGGGGGAGTGGCTCGAGTCCCACAATCCCAGCAAAACCGAAGAGGTCGTCGGGCGCACCGCTAAGGGCAAGAAGAAGCAGATTGAAAAGGCGATGGATACCGCGTGGGAGGCGTTCGAGACTTGGTCAGGGCTGCCGATGGCGCACCGCGCTAGAGCCTTGATGAAGCTCGCCGCCGTCATGCGCCGCCGCAAGTTCGAACTCTCCGCTTGGGAGACGTTTGAAGCGGCGAAGAACTATAAGGAGGCCGAAGCGGATGTTGCTGAGGCGATTGACTTTGTGGAGTATTACGCTCGAGAATCTCTCAAATTAGAGGGTCCCCTGCCCACCTACGACTACCCCGGCGAAGAGAATACCTCGTTCTATATCCCTATCGGCGTCGGCGTCGTCATCCCGCCCTGGAACTTCTTGCTCGCTATCTTGACAGGTACGACCATCGGCCCTGTCGCTGTCGGCAACACCGTCATCCTCAAGCCCTCGCCCGATACCGTGATTATCGCGCAGAAATTCATGGAGTGCGTTGAAGAGGCGGGCTTTCCGCCGGGCGTCATCAACCTCTTGACGGGCGACGACGCCGAACTCGGCGACGCTTTGGTTGACCATCCACGCACGCGCTTCATCAACTTTACGGGCTCGGTGGCGACGGGTCTGCGCATCAACGAACGCGCCGCGAAGGTGCAGCCCGGTCAGAAATGGATCAAGCGCGTCTGCTTGGAGATGGGCGGCAAAGACGCCCTCATCGTGGACGAGACCGCTGACCTCGACTACGCGGCAGAGGTCGCGGCGGCGAGCGGCTACGGCTTTCAGGGTCAGAAGTGCTCCGCGATGAGCCGCCTCATCGTGGTGCAAGAGGTCTACGACGAATTTTTAGAGAAGTTCACCGGGCGCGTGGAAGCCCTCAAAGTCGGCCCCGCCGAAGAGAACCCCGACGTCGCCGCCGTTATCAATCAAAAAGCGGTGGATAAGATCATGGGCTACATCGACAACGGCAAGGTCGAGGCGAAGCTCGTGGCGGGGGGCGAACGCGCAGGTGACGAAGGTCACTTCATTCAGCCTACCGTCTTCGCCGACGTGCCGCAAAGCGCGTCCATCGCCTGCGAGGAAATCTTCGGCCCCGTCGTCTCGGTCATGAAAGCTCGAGACTTCGACCACGCCTTAGAGATTGCCAACGCGACGGTTTACGGGCTCACAGGTGGCGTGATTAGCAAGAGCCGCGCACGCTTGGAGCAGGCACGGCGTGAGTTTCAGGTTGGGAACCTCTACTTTAACCGCAGCATCACCGGGGCGTTGGTTGGCATTCAGCCCTTTGGTGGGTATAAGCTCTCCGGGACGAACTCGAAGGCGGGGGGGCCGGACTATCTGCGGTTGTTTATGGAGATGAAGACGGTGGTGGAGCGGTTTTAGAGGTTTGTGGAAGTGGCAGGGGCATGTGAAATGCCCCTGCTTTCTTACAGTATGCGGCACTTGCTATGTTTTATGAAACTGTAAGGCGAAACGGGATAGAATTACAGTTAGTTATGAAAGATTTCTCTACCCCAAAAGAAATTCCAGAAAAGATAATTGAAGCTATTCGCTATCTTGAGGTCCGAGAAGAGAATGTAGAAAAGCTCACCGAATTCTTGAAAGACGAAACCATATTAGAACAGCTCGATTCTAATGACTCCAGTGAACGCGCCATAGTACACATTAAATTTGCAGATGCACTTTACGAAGCTAATCAAATATCTGAACATGAGCATATATTTCGTAGATGCTATGCAGTTGAAGTCCTTGTACATGAAAGAAGATGGCTTTATGGTCGCTATAGTGACATTCTTGACCCAATTGCCGAAAAGATGAATGCGATTGAAAAGACATACGGGTTGGATGATGACGAGCATTGGGCTCCCGACGATGCACCTGAAAGTTACCAAGCGTTAAGCGCTCAGTATGACAAGGCGTTAGATAAAAAACTTGCAGAAACATTTGTCGAATTTGGCGTGCTGGATATAGCAAGGCTTTATGCTACTGATCGCCAAAGATTTGATGAACTTCATAATGTCGGGCGAAAATCGGTGCATCTTAAAGAAGAGGTAGAAAGACTTCAAGAGTTGGCAGCGGTTTATGAACGTAATGCTTCACTAAGCGCGGCTAATGGAGCTTACTTGAGCGCTAGTATTATGCTTTGCTCAGCAATTGAAGCACGTTTAATTATTACTTGTATTGAAAATGAAGAAGATGTTCGGAAGACTCTTAAAAAGATGGGGTTGACAAGGAAAAAGTTCAAGTCGAAAAATCCTCTCGATTGGAAACTCGAAATATTGATAGATGTCTGTGCCAGTGCTGGATGGCTTCCTAATTTTGAAACTGGGCGCTTTATTGCCAATGGTAGACATATCGCACACATTCTGCGAGGTACTCGAAACTACGTTCACCCGGCTGTACAGATAAAACAAAAGGCGGGGTTAGAGTTTGGTCAGAGACAGTATAGAGATATCGAAGTAGCCTATCAATTTATTTCAAACTCATTAGAATGGTCTCATGATAACTTCGAGCCAGCAGATTTTTCTACTCCAAAGTAAACTAGTTAAGATTTTTATCTGTTCGGTCATCTGAAATGTGCTGTTCTTATAAAACCTCGAGCCCCAACACCACTACCCCTTATCTCCAAGAGGTCGCTCGAGTCAAACTCTCCTCCCCTCCGAAACGTTGTATACTCTTTGTATCTACTTGGAGGTTTTATGAAAACCAAAGTGCAAAAGTGGGGTAACAGCTTAGCCTTACGCATCCCTAAATCATTCGCGGCAGAAACGAAGATGGGGCCCGACACCGAAGTTGACTTGACTTTAGTCGAGGGCAAGTTAGTCGTCACACCCGTTAGCACGCCCATTAGAAGGTCGAAGTATTCGCTCGAGCAGCTTGTAGAAGGCATCACCGAAGAAAACACGCACGCCGAAATAGATACGGGGGGGCCCGTAGGGAATGAGGTTTGGTAAGAGGTGGCCTATGTTCCTGAACGCGGCGACGCCGTGTGGCTCGACTTCAATCCGCAGAGAGGTCACGAGCAAGCGGGTAGGCGTCCTGCTCTAGTTCTATCACCTTCTCTCTACAATCGCAGAAGCGGCTTAGCCCTTTTTTGTCCGATTACTAACCAAATTAAGGGCTATCCGTTTGAAGTCTCCATTCCGAAAGGTGAAGCGGTTTCGGGCGTCGTTCTCGTCAACCAAATAAAAAGTTTAGATTGGCGTGTTCGTCAAGTTGACTTCATTACGAGTTTGCCAACCGAAGTTGTTGAAGAGGTCTTAGACAAGCTCGAGCCTCTGCTATTTTCGTAATCACTCGAGCCTCAGCCTCCAATATGCGCTAGAATTGAAGTATGCCCATCAGAGAAAACTACGGCAAATTAGGCGAGGAGGACGACTTCGACATCGCCTTTTGGCAGAGCCAACCCCCCGAAGTTCTCTTCGAGGCCGCCACCCAACTCATCAAAGACTATCTTCTTCTAAAGGAAGGCTATGCTGACGAGCCCCGACTTCAGAGAACTGTTGAGACTTTTGGGAAGATATGAGGTTCGTTATTTGATCGTCGGTGGCTACGCGGTGATGCGCTACAGTGAGCCAAGATTTACAAAGGACTTGGACTTGCTCATCGCAGTTGATGACAAAAACGCTAGGGCGATTTACGCCGCGCTTGCCGAATTCGGCGCACCTCTTGAAAACCTCACACCGCAAGATTTTGCTGAAGAGGGCTACTTCTATCAGATGGGCGCTCCGCCGCTACGGGTTGACGTGCTTATGTCCATCCCAGGCGTTGACTTCGCAGAAGCGTGGCGGAACCGAGAAACCGTGATTCTCGCCGGAGAAGAGATGCACTTCATCTCCAAAGTTGATCTCATAAAAGCGAAACGGGCAGCGGGGAGACCGCAGGATTTACTCGACTTGGAGGGTCTCGAGCGTTAGAAGTGGCTCGAGCCCCCAATCACTCACGGTGTTAATTGCATCAAGAGGTAAAAAGGTAGACTGCTAAGCCTACAGAAACTTTGATAGCTTAGCGAATCGCACAAATTCACCTCTTGGAAGGACTCAGCATCGCACAGCGCACGCCTCCTACACTCCCCTGGCGCACCGATATTGAAGGACTTCGCGGTATCGCCGTCTTGCTCGTCGTCCTCTACCACGCAGGCGTACCGGGCTTCTCGGGCGGCTACATCGGCGTGGATGTGTTTTTCGTCCTCTCGGGTTACCTCATCACGAGTATCTTGGTGAAAGAGGTCGAGGAGACGGGCACGGTTGACCTCTTGCGGTTCTACGTCCGCCGCGCTCGCCGTTTGCTCCCGGCTGCGGCGCTGCTCCTCGTCTTCGTCGTGGGCTTTACCTTCGTTTTCTACGCACCGCTTGCGCAGGTCGATATGGCTAAGACGGCGGTAGCAACAGCAGCGTATGTATCCAATATCTTTTTCGGTCTGCGGGCGACGGATTACTTGGCGGCGGACGCCGATACGAATCCGCTGCTGCACACCTGGTCGCTCTCGGTTGAGGAGCAGTTTTATCTGGTTTGGCCTATGCTTGTGTCCGTGTTGTTGGTGGGCTCGAGCGCCTTTCTCAAACGTGCTCGAGGCTCGTCAAGGTTGAACCGCCGACGCCTTACCTGGGGAATGGCGGTGGTGGCGGCTGCCTCGTTCGCGCTCACGCTCTTTCTTGTAGAGACAGGGCAGACGCATTGGGCGTTCTTCTCGTCGCCGACGCGGGTGTGGGAGTTTGCGTTCGGTGGGCTCGGCGCGCTTGTTCCAAAGGTTCGGTCTCGCCCGAGACGAACCATTTTCACGCAAGTTCTAGGCTGGGCGGGGCTCGCCGCTATCATTTTTGCAAGCAGCTTTTACACAGAGCGCACGCCCTTTCCCGGCTGGACGGCGCTGCTGCCGGTGCTCGGTACGGTGTTCGTACTCCGAGCAGGTACGGCGCAAACTGAGAGGTCGCTCGCTCAGGTCCTCTCCTGGCGACCCCTGCGCTTTTTCGGACGTCTTTCGTACTCGTGGTATCTCTGGCATTGGCCCGCACTGGTCTTCGCCGCCGAGTTTGACAGCAACCTCACGCTGGCGCAGAAACTCATCATCGTTACCGTTTCACTCGGTTTCGCCGAGATGTCCTATCGGCTCGTGGAGAACCCCGTGCGCCGCAATCCCACGTTCAACCGCACGTCCTACGGCTTCACGCTGCTGAGCGTCCTTGCAGTTTTCTCCCTCGGCCTCGGCGCGTCGTGGTGGAGCGTGGTGGCGGCGGAGTTACGCAGCCCCGAGCAGAAGAGGTATGTGGAGGCTCGAGCTGACACACCCCGATTTTCCGACTGGCGCTGCACCGTTCAGCGTATGGAGACCCGCTTGGCGGGATGCAGCGATGGACCCGCAGACGCAGCCTTCACCGTGGCGCTCTTCGGCGACAGCCACGCCGCGCAGTGGGCTCCTGCCCTGCAAGCCGTCGTTGCGGAGCGGAACTGGCGGCTTCTTTACTTTATAAAAGTCGGCTGTCCAGCCCTCGACGTGACGCTCTTCGCGAAGAGCCTCGGGCGCGACTACACCGAATGTGATACGTGGCGCGAAGACGCTGTAGCAGCGATTGGAGACGCTGACCCTGACCTCGTCGTGATGTCGTCGTTCAGCAACTACGGGGTGCTCGACGCGCAAGATTGGCAAAAAGGTAGCGAAAGGATATTTGACGCTTTGGCAACGGCCCGAGCTATCGTCGTGATTCGCGATTCTCCGCACCCCGGTACCGATATTCCGGCCTGCTTGTCGCGGCTCGCGTGGCGGCAGAAACTAGGCGTTCCTGAGCGTGAAACGTCATGCAACTTCGCACCTCATCATCCGAACAACGTAGTGGCGTTCGGGGCGCAGAGGGAAGCAGCAAGCACTTTTGACAACGTCTACCTGCTCGACTTGACACCCCTCTTGTGTCCTGAAGAGGTATGCGTAGCTGAGACAGCGGAGCGCGTGCTGTTTAGGGACCGGAACCACCTGACGGCGAGCTATGTGCGCTCGCTCTCGGCGCGTCTCTACCGCGCTCTGCGTGAAGTTGGCGTAACG
Source organism: Trueperaceae bacterium (assembly GCA_965213645.1). Taxonomy (GTDB): domain Bacteria; phylum Deinococcota; class Deinococci; order Deinococcales; family Trueperaceae; genus CBDBZX01. The sequence continues at coordinate 127,166 of CBDBZX010000010.1, read as the reverse complement.
TTGTAATGCGTTTGGCCCTTCCAAAATATTGCTCAACCTCTTTGAATTTCGCACAATTATCTTCCCTAATGAGGGAGTACGCGGCGTAGGGGCACCTCTATACATCACTGTATGAATTACCCCTACTGCATTTGCCTCTTTCTACGGCTTTTCTACTGTGGTCTAGCAATATTACTGAGACGAAACCTGAGAACCCGAGGTTCAGGTCCCATCGCCTAAAGCGCGACCTCTTCGGCCTCCGCCCGGCTGATACTGAACACCCGGCTCACCCCGCGCTCCGTCGTTACGCCCCAAAGCGTACTCGCCACCTCCATCGTCGCTTTTTGATGCGTGATGAGGACGAACTGCGTACCTTGCGCCGCGAGCTGCTCTAAAAAGGCGCAGAAGCGGCGGATGTTGGCTTCGTCTAAGGGCGCGTCTACCTCATCTAAAACGGCGATGGGCAGTCCTGTCTCGCCTTCACCGCTCATCAGCGCGAAGAGAAAGGCCACCGCGCCCATCGTCCTCTCGCCTACCGATAGGAGGTTCAGCGAGCGGGTCCGCTTGCCGGGCGGTTGCAGGCTGATTTTGAGGCCGGAGGGCCTGCCTTCTTCGGTCATCGTGTCGATGCTGGCCTCTGCGCCCGCGCCAAAAAGTTGCGTGATGTGCGCCGCGAACTTCGCTTTGAGCTGCTGAAGCGCGGCGCTGAGGCGGGTGTGGACGGTGCTTTCGATGTCGGTCAAGACGGTGGTGAGTTCGGTGGCGGCGAGGCTCGCCTCGTTCGACTGCGCAATCAAGTTCTCCCAGCGTTCGCGCTGGACGTGGGCTTCGTGGGCGGCGCGGTGGTTGACGGGGCCCAAAGTTTCTAGGGTTTGGGTGACGCTCGTCAGCCTGTCGCGCAACGTTTTGAGGCCGCCTTCTAGCACTTCGACACCTTCAGGAAAGCTCGCACGCTCCTCCTGCGCTACCTCCGCCGCCGTCTCGCGCCGCGCCAAGGTCAGCTTGACCTCTTCGAGCGACGCACCCCGCTCCGCTTGACGCTGGGTCAGATCGCCTAACGCTTCTTCGGCACTCCGGGCACGTTCTCGAGCCTCCGAGAGCGCCTTTTCGTGCGCGTCCAGATTTTGCGGCACACGGGCTTCGGCTTCTCGAGCGCTGAGAAAGGCCGCTTGCTCGGCCTCTGTAGCCCCCGCTAATTCCCGCTGCAAGGTTTCGGCTCTGACTTGCACCTGCGCCAGCCGCGCTTGTCCCGCTTGAAAGCGCTCCAACGCTCGCTCAAAATCCTTGCGCCGCTCACCGAGGAGCGTGAGCGTTTGCGCGGTCTCCCCTCTTACCCCTTCAGACGCGCGAACCTCTCGCTGTAACGCGGCAAGTTCAACTTGTTTGTCACTGACTCGGGCCTCTAATGCCGTGACCTCTTGCGCCGTTTCTGCGGGCGACTCGGGGGGGACGAGGTCGGCTAGGCGGGTGGTCAGCTCGAGCCGCTGCCGCGCCAACTCGCTCTCGAGCGACGCCTGCGCCGCTGCTCGCTCCCGCGCTGAGCGCAACGCTTGAGACGCGCGTTCCAATGTATCTCTTTGGGTACGCCGCGCCTCCACCACCTCCTTGACCTCTCCTTGTAAGCGCCCGACCGCGCCACTCTGCGCGGCGGCTTCTCGTTCGGCGTCCCTAGCCGCGACCTCAGCCTCGTCTAAGTCCGCCGCCAAACCGAGCACCGCCCCGCTCCCCTGCGGACGTCCGCCCGTCATCCCGCCATACGCCTCTATCACGTCACCTTGCAGCGTTACCAAGCGCGGCCTCTTCGCGTAGCGGCGGGCGAGGGCCACAGCGTCGTCCAGAGAGGTGACGAGCGCGGTTGCGCCGAGCAGTTGGTTCACAATTCCCGTGTAACGTGCGTCCGTTTCGACCAACTCGGCGCAGAGGCCGATCACGCTCGGCTCACGGCGCAACTCGTCCGCGAGGTAGCCCTGCCGCCCTTTTACGAGGTCGAGCGGTAAGAGCGTGACCCAACCGCCAGAGCGCCGCACGTGCGCCAGAACTTGCTGCGCGACCTCGGCGGATTCGACCACGACGTTCTCGGCGCGTCGCCCGAGGGCGCAACTCAGCGCGGTTTGATACTCAGCGCTCACACGCAAGAGGTCGGCGACGGAGCCGACCACGCCGGGAACACCCGACGTGAGCGCATTTTTCGGACCTTGCGCGTAGCCGCGCCGCGCGTCGAAGGCTGCTCTGCTGCGCTCAAACGCACGCTGCCGCGCCTGCGCTTCGGCGTGGGCGTTAGCATGGGCATTTTGCAGCGCGGCGAGGCGTTCTTGTAGCGTTTGCACATGCGCCTCCCCTTCGTCAGCGGCGGCTTGTGCTTGCGCGACCTCTCCTTCTAAGCCTGTGTCAACACCCGTTTCCAGTCCCGCCAAGCGCTCCGTGACTTCGCTGAGTTGCGCTTCCAAGCTCTTTTTTTGCACGTCGTAGCGCTCTACGGCTTGCGCTTGCGCAAAGGCCGCACGGCGGGCGCGCTCCAGCGTTTGCGTGAGGGTGTGGAGGTGAGCCTCCAGCTTCCCCAACGCTGCCCGCTTCACCGTGAGGTCAGCGTCTTGCGCTGCTAGCTCACGCGCTAACGCTTCGGGGTCGCCCCCTGGTGGCGGCGGCGCTTCGGCCTGGGTAAGAGCGATCAGTTCCTCCGCGACTCCGCGCTCCTCACGTGCTAAGCCCTCGCGTTTTGAACGCGCCGCCGCCGAGCGCTCCCGCGCCACACGCAGGTCCCCGCGCCGCGCTTCCGCCTCTTGCGTAGCGCGGCGGTAGACCTCTTCGGCCTCGGCGAGCACCTCACGTGAGCGCTGCCACGTATCTCTCGCGCCCTCGAGTTGCACCTTGCCGTGCGCCAGACCCGCCGCCACGTTTTGCCGCCGCGCCTCCAATTCCGTCGTCTCCCGCTGCAGGCTCTCCACGCGGCGCTGCGCAAGCGTGTAGCGTAGCGAGAGCTGTTCGCGGCTCAGCGCCGCGCTCCGCTGCGCCTCTTCCGCCTCTTTCTCCAGCGTTTCGAGCTGACGGCGCAACTCGCCCATCACGTCTTCTAAGCGCTCTAAATGTTCCTTAGCACTCTCCAAGCGAGAGAGGGTTTGTTCGCGCCTCGAGGTCAGCTTCGCCACGCCCGCCGCCTCCTCAACGTAGGCGAGCAGCGTTGGCGGGTCCGCCATCAACACCTGCGAGACCTCGCCCTGCCCGATGATGGATAGCCCACCCCGCGCCAGCCCGCTCCCCGAGAGCGCCTCCTCCACGTCCAGAAACCGCGCGTTCTTGCCGCCCAACCTGAGCTTGGTCTGCCCGTCGCGAAAGAGGCTCCGCGACACGTGCACGCTTCCCCCTGAGCGCTCAACTTCGACGGCGACCTCCGCGTAGCCTAAGCTGCGCCCTCCCGCTGCCCCATGAAAGATGAGGTCGGTCTTGCCCTCCGCGCGAAACTCGCTCGCCCTGCCGCCCCCCGAAGCCCAGCGCAGCGCGTCAATCACATTGGACTTCCCCGAGCCGTTCGGCCCGACGATCGCAGTGATACCGGGGGTGAACTCCAGGGTTGTTTTATTCGCGAAGCTCTTGAAGCCTTGCAGCGTAAGAGAGGAGAGGCGCACAAGCGAGTTTAACAGAGGGTGAAGGATTGCACCAACTACTGACAAAAATCGAGTCACCCGCCCTTACCACCCCCAGCGGCGACCTCTTGAGCTTTAACTACCTTTCACGTCAACGACTAGAACACTAATACGGAGTTGCGTAGCTTACTTATCCTTACTGAGAGCGTCTAAACTTACCACCGCAGATGGGCATGACTTTGGCAAAACAAAGTCATGCAACTTCGTATAAGAAGGCTATGCGAAACCGCTCGCTTTACCCTCCTCACACGCCCTGACCGATGTTGACGGACTGCCCACCGTCGATCGTAAAGGTCTGCCCGGTGACGAAGTCGGCCTCCTCGGAGGCGAGGTAGAGCGCTAAGGCCGCCACCTCCCAAGGCTCGGCCGCGCGCTGCCAGGGGATGTTCTGGGTGCTCTCCTTGCGGGCCTCCTCGTCCTCTAGGGCCTCCTGGTTAAAAGGTGTGAGCACCATGCCCGGCGCGAGGTTGTTGACGTTGATCTTATGCGGTGCGAGTTCCAACGCCAGCACCCGCGTGAGATTGCGTAAGCCGCCTTTCGAGGCGTCGTAGGCTGCGCCACCCGGCGTCGGCAACTCCTGGTGCACCGAGGTGAGGTTGATGATCTTTCCCCCGCCCCCTGCCGCTTTGCGCAAGCGTATAAAGTGCTGGCAGCAGAGGAAGGGGCCGTAGAGGTTGGTCTTTAAGACCTTGTCCCAATCTTCCAGGGGCAGCTCGGCTACAGGAGCGTCCGCCGACGCGCCCGCGTTGTTCACCAGCACGTAGGGCGTGCCCAACTCTTGCGCCCGCTCGAAGAAGCGCGCCACCTGTTCGGGGTCGCGCACGTCGGTCTGGACGACCACTGCCTTCCTGCCGGCCTCCTCGACCTGGCGTTTTGTCTCCTCTGCTCCTTCTTGATCTTCCAGATAATCGATAGCGACATCTGCGCCCTCACGCGCGAACGCAACCGCAGTGGCTCGCCCTATCCCTGAGTCCGAGCCGGTGATGACGGCGACTTTGGCCTCTAGCTTGCTCATAAATTTCCCCTCCGATGATGACAGTTAACCGAGCTTACGGCGGTGTACCACGTTTTCGTATATGTAGCGACATGATGTCGCGAGAGACGCAAATCAAACTTCGGATACACACAAAATGGTGCGTTTTTAGATTACGGCGGTGTCAACTCTGTCGCTGGAGGATGTCCTACAGTCATCTCGAGGATAGCGGTTCGCTGGTTCGCTGTGCGAGAGACACGCGCGTCTCTCGCAGAAGGTTTATATAGCACTTCCACGATACACTGAGACAGATGAGCGCAGATATCATCTCACAATGTGCGTGCTAGACGATATTCTTTGGGGTGAGAGTGTTGCTTCGTCGTTCATCCCCGAAAGGGGGCACCGCTTCGCGCACTCTGATCAGATGACTACAGTACCCGCAAGGGTGTACCTGCTAATACGTGCTTCGGTCTGAAAAAATAAGCATAGTAACTTTTTGCTAAGCCCTGCTCTGCGTTGCGGCGTCACGAGAACCATCATTAGACCTGTTCCCCTACACGTTCACTGAAGCCTCCTACGAGCGCGGGTGGCCGGTGACTCAGCGCCCGCGCTCACGCAAGCTCCGGCGCGGCGGTCGCGAAGAAGGTCTGAGGCGGCGCTGTATCGTGTAGCGCTTGTCGCACCTCCGGCGTTACGGCGTTTAGAGCCTCGAGCGCCAGCAGAGCTGCGCCGATAACGGGCTCAGCAGGCGCGCGGACGATTTCGGCTTCGGGTCGCTTAGACCGTACACATCCGGCCAGGGCGTCCCGGAGTACGGCGGAGGGGTGGCGGAAGACGCCCCCGGTGAGGACGAGCGGGAAGCGGCCCTCCAGGGCGACCTTTCGGGTCGCGACCAAGGCGTAGTCGCCGAGCGCCGCGCCGTGCTCCGCCGCGATATTCCGGGCTACAGGGTCGTGCGCCGCCTCGTCCAGGAGTAGCGGGGCCAGCTCGCTCGGGCGACCCGGACGCGGCCCTCCCCTCGAGGTGAAGGCGTGCAGAAGGACCTCGGCTGTGTCCAGATCAAAGTGCGCTAGCACCCGCGTCGTCAGACTCGTCGGCGGCAGGAGGCCCAACTCGCTGAGGTAGACCGCGCGCAGGGTGCGCTCGCCCAGCTCGAAGCCGCCGCCTGTAAGCTGCCAGAACGACGAGTGCCACCTCTCGCCCGCCACGCCCTGCGCCCCGACCGCTGCGCCCGTGCCGCAGGCGACGACCACGCCGAAAGGCTGAGGTGAGCCGCTGCGGAGGGCCCCAAGCGCGTCGTTGACGACCTCGGGCGGGTGGGCAAAGCCCCAGGTCGCGAGTTCGCGCCGCCAAAAAGCGAAGTCTTCGGGCCAGTCCACGCCGACCAGACTGAAGCAGCTAGAACCGATGTCGGCAAGATCGAGCGCCGCGCGCTCCAGCGCGGTGTCTACCGCATGACGCACCTCCCGCACGGCCCCCTCTTCCGAGCCGTAGATGTCCCCGGCCCCGGCGCGTCCCCAGCCGAGCACCTGCCCTTCGGTGGAGGCGACTAACGCAACCGTTTTGGTGTTCCCTGCGTCGACACCTATGACGAAAGGTCGCACTTTATGAGGGCCAAGCGGCGCGGTCGGTGACGACGGTGACATCCTCCCGACCGCGCAAATAGGACGCGGGCAGCTCGGGCGTGACCGGCCCCTCCAAGGTACGCCGCAACGCGGCGTGTTTGTGTGCACCTGAGACGAGGAGCAGGATTTTTTTAGCAGCGAGCAGGGTGGACATGCCGCAGGTGAGTGCGAAGCGCGGGACCTCACCCTGCCAGTAGGCTGCGTTACTCTCTAGGCTCGCTTCGGAAAGGGTCACTCGGCGGGTCGGGGCGTCAGCGCCGGAGGGCGGCTCGTTGAACCCTAGGTGGCCGTTCGGCCCGAGGCCCAACACGGCGAGGTCGACGCCACTGTGCTTCCGCACCGCCTCGTCGTAGGCGCGGCAGGCCGCCCCTACGTCCTCGGCGTCGCCGCGCAGCCGCACCACCTGAGTTATGCCTAGCGGCTCCACGAACGCCTCACGCATCCAGCCGTAGAGCGAGCGTGGATCGTCCTCGCCCACACCGACGTACTCGTCGAGTTGCAGGGCGGTGAGGTGGCGCGTCTCCAGACCTGCCCCGCGCTGCTGGACGAGTTTCTCGTAGGTCCGTAGCGGCGTGTTACCCGTCGCCACGAGTACGCTCAGGGTGGGCTCCTCGCGGATTGCGGCGGCGATAAGATCGGCGGCTCGCTCGCTCATCGCTTCGTGGTCCGCCTCGACGATCAGGTTCATGAGAGATAGCGCTGCGGCAGCCAAGCCCGCTGAGCGTGAGCCATCTCGCCGTAGAGCCGTTCGGCTAGGGGTAAAGACAGCACCAGCGGGTGGCTGGTCAGGGCCTGCACCGCCTCCAGTTTACCGCCCGCTCCAGGCCGCGTCCGCCGCGAGGCGCTGATATTCGCCGAGCGCCAGGACAAGACCGCGCACGGGTCCCGGCAGGCGGCCCGCCGCTAAGGGCGTCGCCCCGTGTTTAGTCACTATAGTGGGCACTTCCACCACCAGGTCGTCCGGGAGGTCAGGGAGTGCGCCCCGGTTCGGCACGTTCAGCGTCCAGACCTCCTCTCAGCTCGTTGAAAACCGCGTTCATCACGTCGAAGGCCAGCTCGAGCTCGAAGATACCGCCCCTCGAGCGTTTCGGGTCGAGCCTCGGCGCGTCCGCTTGGAGCTGCTCGCGGTAGTGCCGCCAGTAGCCCTCCACCTCCGCCATGATGTCCTGCGCCCGCGTGGTCGGCTTCGCCTGCAGCTCGCGCAGCACCTCGTCTTTGAAGTAGTAGTACTGGAAGTAGGCCGCCGGAATGCTCCCCATGACCGAGGCGAGGTGCAGCATCCGCAGGGCTTTCGGGTCGGTGTTTGGGTCATTCTTCTTACGTTCAAAAGCGTCCCGAACGAGTGGGATGAGGTCCTCGCCGTTATAGAGATGCCGCACGCTCCAGCAGGCGTGGTTAAGACCTAGCATTACGGTATCGAGCTTAGCGGGCTCTAAATCCGCCATCACCGCTAACTCTTGCGGGAAGACGATGGGACCCTCGCACAGCGAAATGGTCTGGATAGGGCTGTGCCGCGTTACCGCGTCCGCGACCACGTTCACGGGGTTCGTGTAGTTGAGCAGGCGTGCGTCCGGGCAGACCTCTTCCATCTCGGCGACCAGCGCTTTGATGACGGGCATCGCCCGCAGCGCCATGAAGAGCCCACCCGGTCCCTGGGTCTCCTGCCCGATGACGCCGTGCTCTAAGGGGATGGCTTCGTCCAAATGCCGCGCCCCAAAGCCGCCGGGTCTAAACGAGGAGAGCACCGCGTCGCAGTCCGCCAGAGCCGTCCTGCGCTCAGTTGTGCAGCTTACGGTGAGGTCCAGCCCTTGCGTCTCGGCCATGCGCCGCGTGAGCGCCGCGACCAGCTCCAAGCGACCCTCGTCCAGGTCCACGAGCACCACCTCGGACCCGGCGAAGCGCCTCCCCTGCTGGATAAACGCCGCCATCGTCCCCGGCGCGCGGGTGCTGCCGCCGCCGATATAAGCCCATTTGATACGTGCGATAGATGCCTCCTGATATAATTAGTGTGTCCCTGCTGCCATAAATAGTTCGATTTTACTTCAAGCTCGAGGGGAAGGGCTTCTGGTAGTGCGACGTTCGCTCTAGTGGATATGCTCAGCGTTTGCAGAGGTCGTTTGCAGAGGTCGTTTGCAGAGGTCAGTGCGGCGCGTGAATGTATTGATCGGTAACCAGCCAAACGCCCTAAAAAAGTTGAAAACGTCTCAACCTATACAAACGCTGGCAGCATGAAAATCACCGTGGTTGGGTGTCCACACGGAATCTCGGACCTCTAGGCGAGCACCTCGAGCCTGTCCCCTACCCGCACCGTACCCGGCGCACGCGGCGCGAGGTGGACGCCGAAGGTGACGCCAGCGGACGAGCGTCGCAACCGGGCGAGCGTCCCCAGCGTCTCCTTGCTGTACGCGCCTGAGCGCTGGTCCAGGTTGACGATCATGCAGCGCACGCAGGGCTCTAACACGTCCAGGACGACCTCACCGAGCTTGAGCGTGCGCCAGCCATCCTCTGCGTAGGGCACGTCACCCTCGACGACCAAGTTAGGTCGAAAGCGCTCCGCCCCGACGGGAACCGAGAGGTGCTGGTTGAGGTGCGCCAAGGACGCCGTGGTGATGAGGTGCAGCGGGTTGCCGTCGGTGAGGGCGAGCGAAACATTCGAAGCCGCGCCTGAGGGGAGCAGCTTGGGGCGCGCCGTCCCCTCAGGCATCCCAACGAGCCGGTAGGGTGCGCCGAACACTTCAGCCAGCCAGCCGCCGTCGTCAACCTGGACGGCGGGGCAGGGCTGGCCGAACACCGTAACTGGAACCTCCGGGCCGCACATCTCCAGAGGCAGCTCGAGCCTCTCTCCCCCCAGCCGCAGACCCAGCGACCCGTTCAAGCTGACCTCCAGGGCCGCCAACCTTGGGCACTGGCGCTGCGTGACGACCTCGCCGCTCGGGTCTATAATCGCCCAGTTCCGGTCGAAGCGCAGGCCACGTCTAGTGAGGTCGGCACTTTGCAAGGGGACACCGGACGCCGACTTGACGGGGTGGCAGGTGAGGCTCTTGAGATAGTCAGACATAACGCTCCCTCACCCCCCCGCAAGTAGAAGACTCCGCGCGACATAAACCTCATCACGGGTTCCTGTCTCGTTACGAATAGTGTAGCACCGAGTACAAACCAGGTCGACCTTTTAGGGGGTCAGGGTGCACTCCTGCCTATCTTATGTGGTAAACTTCACCTGTAAACAACATCTTGTAGGCGGGATGACGGGGCGTTAGGGGGTTGTCGGTTGGCATTGTCGGCATCAAGAATTCAGTTCGTTCTAGCTCGAGGTAACGGATGAGCGCGATTCGCCTCGAGGGGGTCTCCAAGCACTTCGGGCAAGAGGTCGCTTTGCAGCCCCTCGACCTGGAGTTCCCCCACGGGCAGTTCACCGTGCTCCTGGGTCCATCGGGTTGCGGCAAAACCACCACGCTGCGCATCTTGGCGGGGCTCGAGACGCCCACCTCGGGCCGGGTCTTCTTTGGCGACCAGGACGTGACGGCGGCGGAGCCCAAAGCCCGCAACGTGGCGATGGCCTTTCAGGACTACGCCCTGTATCCCCACATGAGCGTCCACCGCAACATCGGCTTGAACCTGCGGGTGAGCGGCGTGAGCAAAGCCGACGCGGATAGGCGCGTGCGCGAGGTGGCGGAGCGGCTGGGCATCACCGAGCACCTGGACAAGCGCCCCGGTCAACTCTCGGGCGGGCAGCAGCAACGCGTAGCGCTGGGCCGCGCCATCGTTCGCGAGCCGCAACTCTTCCTGATGGATGAACCCCTCAGCAATCTCGACGCGGTCTTGCGCGCCAGCATGAGGGCCGAACTCAAGAAGCTCCAGGAGACCTTGGGCGTGACCGCCGTCTACGTCACCCACGACCAGGCCGAGGCGATGGTCATGGCCGACCAAATCGTGGTGATGCAGCGGGGCCGCGTGGTGCAGCGCGGCACGCCTCGAGAGGTCTACGACCACCCCGCCACCCTCTTCGTCGCCCGCTTCGTCGGCAACCCGCCGATGAACCTCGTGGACGGCGAGTTGGTCGGTTCCGAGTGCGGACGAGTTGGTGGGCGTCCGCCCCGAGTACGTGCGGCTCACACACGAAGGAGCGCCCGACATGCTCAAAGGTCGCGTCTCCTTCGTCGAGGACGCGGGCGGCGTCGGCTTCGCCGAGTTGACCCTGCCGAACGACCAGGTCGTCACCGTCCAGACCGACCCGCGCGAGCTGCCCAGGGTCGGCGAGACACACGCTTTAGAGCTGCCCGAGGCCCACCGCGTCCGCTTCGACCGCGAGACGGGGCACACGCTCGAGTCCCCCTCTCAACCCCGCGTTCATTCCTATCAGGAGGTTTAGCATGACCCGTCTTCTTTCCGTTCTTCTTCTCGCCCTCTTCGTCAGCCTGTCGTTTGCCCAGACCACAGTAACTTGGTGGACCACTTGGAGCGCCGAGGAGGACACCAAGGTTTGGGGCGACGCCCTTATCGAGGCGTTCGAGGCAGAGCACCCGGACATCAGCGTTGAGCGCGTGGATTACTCCGGCGATGACCTCAAGGTCGCCATCCAAGCGGCGCTCGCGGCGGGCGCACCCCCCGACCTGTGGCACTCCTGGGGCGGCGGCGTTCTGAGTTCGTTCGTGAGCGAGAACGTCGTCTACGACATGAGCGACCTCTTGGAAGGGCTCCAGCAAGAGGGGCTCATCGGCGAGGGCGTGCTCTCGGCAGCGACCTTTGACGAGACACCCTACTGCCTCCCCTACGAGGTCTTCGCCGCGCCGATGTTCGTGAACGCGGACCTCTTCGAGCAGGTCGGCCTGGAAGTTCCCGACCCCATGCAGGGCGAGACCTGGACCTGGGAGGAGTTCACAAGCGCTATAGAGGCTTTCGAAGAAGCCGACATCCAGCCCCTCGCCGTAGGCGGACAGGGCAACTGGCAGCTCTCCTTTTACTACATGTACCTCGTGGACCGCTTCGGCGGCTCGAATGCCTACGCGGAGGCCCTTAGTAGAGGGGGCACCTTCACCGCGCCCGCCTTTGTGCAGGCTGGGGAGTACGCCCAAGATTTGGTCGAGATGGACGCCTTTCAGCGCGGCTTTTTGGGCGCGGACTACGACGCGGGGCAGCGGCCCTTCTTCACGGGCGAGGCGGCAATGTATTTGATGGGCTCGTGGATGGTCGGCGGCCTGCGCGAACTCGCCCCCGACTTCAACCTCGCCTTCATCAACTTTCCGACCCTCCCGGACGGCGAAGGCGACCCCGGCACGATGGTCGGCGCGACGCAGACCTTCTACTGCATGTCCGAAGCGTCCGAGCAGAAGGAAGCCGCACTCGAGCTGGTGCGCTTTTTGGCCCAGCCCGAGAATGTGCGCGGCTACGTCGAAGCGACAGGGCGCTTGACCGCCTTTGACGTCGACTTGCCCGAAGGGACCTACGACCCCGTCGTGACCGACCTACTCACGCAGATTAACGAGGCTCCTTACCTCCAAATCGCCTACGACCAGGGCTCGCCGCCGCAGCTCGCCACCGAGCACATCGAGCTGATGGGGCAACTTTTCGCCGAGCGCATGTCGCCCGAAGAGGTCGCCACACGCCACGAGACCGTCGCGGAGCAGTTGGAGGCGGCGGGTGAACTGCCCTAACTCCGAATTTGACAAGTGGCGGCGCGGATGACGCCCCGCGCTCAACGACGCCCCAACCTGTGGGCCTACGGCCTCCTGCTGCCCGCCTTAACGGTCTTCGTGCTCTTCTACATCTGGCCGAACTTGGAGATTTTCTACCTGTCGTTCTACAACTGGAGCGGCATCTCGCCGCAGAAGACCTTTATCGGCCTGTCCAACTACCGGGCGCTCTTACAGGACGACCTCTTCCTGTTCTCGCTCCGCAACACCGCGCTCATCGCCGCCGTGTCGGTGTTCGTGCAGATACCCATAGCCATCGGACTGGCGCTGGCGCTCGAGCGCCCCACCCGCACCAACCGGGTGCTCTCGGCTATCATCTTCCTGCCCATCGTCATCTCTTTAGCAGCCACCGCGCTCATCTGGACCTGGCTCCTAGACCCGTCCTTCGGCGCGGTGAACTGGGCGCTCGAGGCGGTCGGACTCGAGGCTTGGGCTCGCGCTTGGCTCGCCGAGCCACAGACCGCTTTTCCAACCATTTTGCTCGTCACCAACTGGGTCTACATCGGGCTCTACATGGTGCTCTTCATCGCGGGGCTCAAGGCCATCCCCCGCAACCTCTACGACGCCGCCAAGGTGGACGGGCTCTCGCCTACGCAGACCGCCCTACAAATCTCCGTACCCCTTTTACGCGAGGTCATCGTGGTCGCCCTGATCCTCGCTATCACGGGCTCCTTTAAGGCGTTCGACCTCGTGTGGATCATGACGGGCGGCGGCCCCGCGAGCGCCACGGAGGTCGCCCCGACGATCATCTACAAGTCGGCCTTCCGCCGCTTGCAGTCGGGCTACGCCGCCTCGCAAGCCGTCGTCGTGTTTCTAGCCGCGCTCTCGCTCGTACTGGTGCAGCTCCGCGTGACGCGGGCGAGGCGAGCGTAGGTGGCGCGGGTCTATAAACGGACGCAGCGCGGCGAGAGGGCCGACAAGACGGCGCGGCGGCGCGGGCCGGGCTACTGGATATTGCGCGTTTCGCTCCTGATCTACGCCTTCGTCATCTTATTTCCACTTGCCTGGATAGCAATCACCGCGCTCAAGACGGACGACCAAATCTACGCCGACCCCTTGGCGCTGCCCGCTTCGCCTGCGTGGGGCAACTTCGCGCAGGCGTGGACACAGGGCGGTTTAGGGCTGGCCTTCTGGAACTCGCTCTTCGTCACCGTGGTTGCAGTTGTCATCGTCGCGTTAGGTAGCGCGATGGCGGCCTATCCGCTGGCTCGAGCCTCGTTTCTAGGGCGACCTCTCTTCTACTACCTCTTCCTGTCAGGCACGTTTTTAGCGCCCATCACCGCCATCGTGCCGCTTCTCAAGCTCTTGCGGAACTTAGGGTTATACAACACGCCTTGGGCGCTCATCTTCCCGAACGTCGCCTTCGGACTGCCCATCTCCATCTTTTTGATGCGCTCGTACTACCTCTCCTTGCCGCGCTCTTTGGAGGACGCCGCGCGCGTGGACGGGCTCTCGCCCTGGCGCACCTTTTTTCAGGTGATCCTGCCGCTGGCGCGGCCCGCGCTCTACACCGTCGTCATCTTGCAGACCATCTTTATCTGGAACGAGTACCTCTTTGCGCTGGTCTTCCTGAACGACCCGGCGACCTACACGCTGCCGCGTGCGCTGGTCGCCTTTCAGGGAACGTATGTGACCCAGTACGGCCCGCTGGCAGCGGGCACGCTGCTGACAGCGCTGCCAACTATCCTGCTCTACCTCGTGTTCAGCGACCGAGTGCGGCAGGCGATGGCGGTGAGCGGCGGGAAGGGGTAACCGGAGTGCGCTACACTCCTCGAGCAGTACGACTATTAGCACTTCCACGCTTCGCTGCACCAACTGACTGTGTCTATTTCTTCTCGCATCCGCTCGCACGTTTCATTGCTGTAGCAATGAAACGTGGAAACGCTATATAGTACCCCGCCTCTAGGGGTATACCTGCTATATAACTCAGCACGGAACTTATACGTAACTCGACCCGGCGTCCAAGTGTCAGGAGGCCGACGGCAAAAAGTGTGAGGTTGAGATCGTTCACAGTATTTCACCGAAAGAGGTCGGTAAGGCAGTTGTCATCATCGCTATCCCTACAGCGTTCTGCTCAGCGAGCTGCGTGAGTCGACGTCAACCGCACATGATTGATGACAAAGCGGCTCTCTGGCAGAGCGGGCATCTTTGAAAGCTCGAGCGTCAGGTCTTGCTTCGGCACGTCGTAGGTGATGGCGCGGGTCAGCGCCTTGACCGCCTCTTTCATCACCTCGATGGTGAGCCATTCACCGGCGCAGCGATGATTCAAATAGTGGTCGCCGCCCCCTTGCGGGATGAGCGTATAGGGGTCGCCCTGCCAGTTGCGGAAGCGTTCGGGCTCAAACGCTTCGGGCTCCTCCCACAACCTGACGTCGTGGTTCGTCCCGTAGAGGTCTAAGAGGGTGCGTGTTCCCTTCTCGAAGCGGAAACCGCGCCAGTAAAAGGTTTCTTTCACGCGGGCAGCGACGAAGGGGAAGAATGGGTAGAAGCGCCGCACCTCTTGTACGAAGGGTTCCACGTCGCGCTCGTCTTCACGCAACCTCTCGCGCCACTCGGGGTGTTCGTGTAAAGCGTGGGCGCAAAAGACCAAATAGCGAGACACCGCCACTACCGGGCGGACCACATTGAGGAGTTCGGCGGCGGCGGTGTGTTCACTCAAGAAGTTGCCGTCTCCATCTCGAAAGAGCGCAATTTGCTCGAGCGCCGTTCCTGAAGGTGGTATCAGCGTTCCACGCCGCACCTCTTGAATCAGTCCACCTGCCCAGTGCTCGGCGTCGTGCCGGGCGAGCCGTCCTGCTAAATAGTGCGGCCCGATAGCCGTCGCCGAGGAGATGAGGTCCGCCATCTCGCGGGTGCGCCGCGCTACCTCGTCCTCGCTAAGCGGCACGCCTGCCCACTCGCACGCTGCCCGGAAAAGCAGTTCCATCGTCTCGTCAAAGAGGACGACCTGCCCTGCGCCCGCCCACCTTTGGGCATAAACACGCCACTGCTCAGCGGTCAAATCCGCCATGCGCTGAAGCTCGCCTTTAGACATGAGGGCCATGAACATCGCTTTGCGGCGTATGTGCGCCTCGCCGTCAAGCCCCTGGACGCCGCCCTTACCGAAGAGGGTCAGAGTCAGTCGCTTAGGTGCTGCCCCCGAGCGCACGAAGCGCTCCCGGTCATAGAACAGCTCGGCAGTGTCCCGTCCGCGCATACAGATGGTTTTTTGTAGGAGCAACCGGGTTTAGAACACGTCCATTTGGAGGTCGTCGCAGCGTTTGGAGATAAAGGTGTAGCCCCCATTTAGGAGTGTAAGCGAATCGTCAAACCCTCTGTCTTTAGGTATTTCCCGTTCGCCACGCTTATGAGCCAAGCCGCTGTGGACCGTGCGTACAGACTTTTGGCTCGAGGAAGGCTCTGCTAAACCTCGCCAAAACTCACTCAATACCTCTGCGGTGCGTTCTGGAGCCTCGAGCTGCGGCAGTCCGCGCGACGGGGTAAGCCTCACCGCTCGTATGTTTGAATTGGCATTGAGCAGTAGCGGCAGCGCTTCGAAGCTCACAAAAGCGTCCTGGTCAAAGACCACAAGAGACGGCACGCTCAAGTGTTCGTACACGCGCTCCCGCACCTGCGGGGTGAACAGCTTGCCGCTGATAAAGCGTAAGGGTACGTGCTCCGCACCCGGCTGATGCGCACTGAGGTAGCTGTAACGCTCTAAATCTTCTGGCACCTCACCGACGAAGCTCCCCTGCAAGAAGTAGCGGATGCTGGCGGGTGTGGCGATGAGGTCGTAGAACGCCCGCGCCCAAAGAGGGTTTGAGGCGACGGTATAAAATGTCTCGTTGCCACCGTCTCTAGCCTGCTCATCCAAGCCGGTGGGCGAGATGAGTGTGAGAGAGTTGACGTACTCGGGCGCTTCGAGCGCCGCCCGCGCTGCAAACTCGCTGCTAAGGGAGAGGGCGACGACGTCGGCAGGCTCGCCTATTTGAGAACGTAAGAACTCGAGCACCGCCTCCGTAAAAAGCTCAGGTGTAAAGTCCCTCTTTGCGCGGTTCGAGAAGCCGAAGCCAAGTAACTCGAGGGCGTAAACAGGTCGCTCGTTTCTAAAGTGCTTAAAGAGCGGTTTCATCTCGAAAGCACTGGCAGCGGCGTTGACGCTGTGCAGGAGCACGAGGGGCGTGCCGCTTCCGCTCGTGTCGTGATAATAGCTCAAGCGGCCTGCGGCTCGAGAGGTGAAGCCCTTGCGCTCTGCGTCTATAGCGGGCGGCAAGTTCGCATTATGCTCAATGCCGAACCTGCTGTAGAGCCACCAGCCGCCCGCTGCGGCGAGGGCTCCCCCTGCGAGGACGCCTGTTCCTTGAAGGATGGTTCTTGTGATAGTAGATGTGCGACTCATAAATCCTCCCTGGTTTATGTGAGCTTTCCGCCCTTCGCAACAAGCTGTCCATCTTTGATGACGAAAGTGCGCGGTGGCTGTTCGATGACGGCTTGAGCAGGTGTGTTACCAGGCAAGACCACGAGGTCCGCCCTTTTGCCAACCTCTAAACCGTACTGCCCATCTTTCATGACCTTAGCACCTCCATACGTAGCGAGGTCTAAAAGCATCTCGATGTCAACGTGGCTGCGGATATGGGTGATGCCTGCTGCTAAGGACGACTCGAGCTGTTTCGTAGATTGCGTCTCGGTAGAGAGGTTATACCCCTGGGCGATGAGGAAGCTGCGCCAAGCGAGCCGGGTGACGTTCAAGAGGTACACGAGCAGCACGGCGGCGGTGGCAAGCAAGAACGCCCGCAAGTAGACGTTGCCCCAGATCATGTTGAGGCTCTTCACCTCGTACCCCGACCTGTACCCTGACCTTCACTCTGCCCGGTACGCTGAAGGTCCCTATAAACCTTCACCCCGATTGGCTTCACGCTCAGTCCCGTTCCCCGCACCGCTCTAAACTCCTCGATGCGTTCGGTGATGATCTCTAAGGTCCGCTCGAGATAGCTCTGCCCGGTATCCAGTTTCATATTCGGGTCCATGTAATCCCCCACGCCGACATGGACCATCGGTCCCGTATAAACGCGCCGGATGATCCCTCTACGCCGCGCCTTGTTCCAGGCGGTCCAACGCAAGAAGGGCCAGCGTTGCGGAAAGAAGAGGTAGCCTAGACGCTGCACCATATCTTTGGAGCCGTAGAGGTGGGTCAGTCCGTCGCAGTCCAAGATGTTGCGGTTCGAACTCATCACCCCGCCTATCGAGATGACGTGCACGGGCGCTTGCACGGCTTCCTCTAAAAGTGGCGCGGCCCCCGCCGAAATCTGCCCGCCGCCGCTGTAGCCAATTAAAGTGACGGGCGTGCCCGAGCCGAGCGGGTAGCCGTGCTCCAAAAGCTTGATAAGGACGTGCTGCGCGGTGGCGTAGTTGTAGAGCGGTCCGAAGCGGTTGTCCGAGGAGACTAGTACCTGCCAGATGTTGCGCACGTGGATGAGGTAAGTGATGAGGCTGAGTGCCCCCTTACCCCTCATATGGCCGAGCCGCCGCCAGAACCAGCCGAAGAAGCGCTCGCCCGTCAAGGCTAGGTTGCTCGCCGCGTAGGGGTAGGCGTCGTCCACCAGATGAACATCGGGCAGTCGCGCTTGGAGTGCTCTCAAAAAGACCTCTTCACTCGGTGTATATTCCTCCGGGTTGAGTCCGTTGATGCCCGTCAAGTACACGACAAACTGTGCGGCGTCCGTTTGCGGGACCTCGTCGGGGTCAGGTAACTCTCGCTCGCCCGGCTTCTCCCCGTACCAGCCCGCCCACCAGCCAAACGTCTCGAAGGGCGCGAGAAATCCCATGAGGAAAAGTGCGGCTAGCGCGAAGAGCACCAAGGTGGTGATCACGCTTCGCCCTGACTTTCAGCTTGATTACGCATCTGTGCGTCACCCTGAGTGAGCCGCTCGCGGTAGCGCTGACGCACCTCTTCTAAGTTCAGAAGCTGCTTGCCCGCGAAGCGGTTGCGCAAGAAACGCGCAAAGACGGTGATGGGGCGACCTATCGTCCCGCTCAGGAGGGTGAGGAGCACCCAGCCCACCGCGACGCAGACGACGGGTTGGGGCGGCTCCAGGGCGAACGTGACGCGCACCGCGATGAGCAGCGCCAGCGCGTGATAGACCGACAGAACGATCCTGATGCCCCGCCCGAAGTAGGGGATGAGGCTTAAAAAGCTCAAGATAAGGGGCGCGTAGGTCAGGGCAATGCTGTCGAAGATGAGTTCATTAGGGCGGGGTGCGCCGTACAGAACGCGGGCGACCAGGTTGATGCTCAGCACGTAGAAGACGTAGCCGAAGGTGAACAGAAAGGCGTTGATAACCAGGCTGGCGATGAAGCGGTGCGGCCTGACCTGATTGAGAAACAAGATCACGCTTTGCGCGGCGGCTTCAGAGAGTCCTGCCAAAACGACGATGAGAACCGCGAACTGGAAGCGCACTGCATCAGGATTGGCGACGAGGTCGCGCCATAAGTCCCAGTCTAGCGTGAGGCTGCTCCAGATGATACGCCACAGTTCCGCCACGGCGCTCACCTCTTTACGCCTTCTTGCAGCCCCTTCCGGATGCAGCTCGAGAACCCCTCATTCACCTCGCAATGTCGCGTCTTCTCCTGAATAGCGAAGTGCTCGCGTATCTCTTCAAAGGGCAAGTTGGTGTCGATCCAGCCTCTATGGTAGAGCACCCGGTCTGAGATACCGGGCATCACCTGAGCGAGTGCAAACGAGCGGAAGGAGCCGGGGCGCACCTCGTTGGCGTGTTCGCGCAGGACGCTCGTACAGTTTTCCGTGACGCTGTTGTAGAAGCGGGCGTGTTCGCGCAGCTCGTTCGCCGTTTCAACCATGCGCACGAGCAAGCTGCGAACCTCACGGGACGGCGTGATCAGCGGATAGAGGTACACTTCGGTGTCTTGATATAAGGTGCGGCGCAACACGAGGTCGCGCTCGTCGCCGAACACGTAGCTCAGCTCAAAGTGTCGGAGCACGCCCTCCACGAGGTTATATTCCTTGTCCTGCTCAACTCGAGCCTCCGCCGACACCGCTAAGAACTGACCATCTTCAAATTCAAAGCTCAAAAAGGTGTGGGCGACGGCCTCGAAGCGGCTGAAGGAGGCGATGAGGAACCAGAGGCGTGTCACCTTACTGAGGTCGTAGCGGCGCGTTTCCCACACCACATCAACGGACCCACCGGAGTCAGGATAGCGGCTGTTGCGAACGTTGTGGAGTGTCAAGGTGTCACCCCCCAAGGTTCCATAGGCTTGTCTCGCGAGGTCGGGCTGCCAGTCGCGCTCACCTCTTCCCGCGAGGTCCGTAGAAGGGCGACGCTGCCCTATCAAGGCGGCGAGGAGCACGAGGAGCGCTAAGAGATAGACGAGAGGCATGGCTGACGTTACACCATCTTTTATCCTATGTGCTACCGCTCCTACAAAAACTATTCATGTGGAGTTTCAAGGGTTATCTTCACAGTTGCAGGTTTCTTTCTGATGCACCGAGCCTGTACCCAGGAGAGGTAGTCTCTAACTAATACTGCACCAGCTAACTTGGTGCCCTGCAAGGGCTAGGCTGTCTTGCGGCGCTGTGCGCCAGACATACGCGAAGGTGATTGTAGAACGTGGGCTCGGAGACAGCGCCTATGTTGTCTTTAGAATTAGGCTGAAACAGATCGAGGAATGGGGAAGATAATGACTACAGAGATAATCTGTCATTTCCGCGCCGAACCCGGACCGTGGACCGGCTGGCAAGACGACTGGGCGGCAGCCGAAGCGCTGGTCGCCCAGATGACCTTGGACGAAAAGGTCTCACTCGTGTCGGCTCCAATGGCGGCGGATGGAGCGCTGGAGGGCGCGCACGGCTCGGCCGCGGCGACGTCCGGCGTGCCTCGCCTGGGCATCCCTATGTGGGACGAGAGCGACGCTAGCATGGGCGTCACCAACCCCAACGACGTTCGTAGTCAAGAGGATGTCACCGCCTTTCCCGCGCTCATTGCCTTGGGCGCGACCTTCTGCCGTGACGCAGCGCACGCGGTGGGCGAGGCTGTTGGTGCTCAGGCGCGGCACCTGGGCTTCTCCGTCCAGCTCGCTGGCGGCATGAACCTGATACGCGAGCCGCGCGGCGGTCGCATCTTCGAATATATAGGTGAGGATGCGCTGCATACCGGTCTGCTCACAGGGGCGTCCGTCGCAGGCATCCAGTCGCAGGGTGTCGTCTCGACGCTGAAGCACTATGCCGTCAATCCCGAGGAGACCGGGCGGGTGATGGTCAGCTCGGACATTAGCGAAAAGGCGCTGCGTGAGTCCGACCTGCTCTCGTTCCAGCTTGCTACTGAACACGGTCAGCCGCGCTCGATCATGCCCGGCTACAACATGGTCAACAAGATTTATGCGTCGGAAAGTCATTTCCTGCTCACTGCGGTTCTCAAGGGCGACTGGCAGTTCAAGGGCTTCGTCATGTCGGACTGGGGCGCGACCCATTCAACTGAGCATGCGGCGTGGGCCGGGTTAGACCGGCAGTCGGGCTGGGACCTGGACACGGCACATTTTTTTGGCGAGCCGCTTAAAGTCGCGGTAACCGAGGGTAGGGTCAGCGAGGCGCGGCTGGACGACATGGTGACCCGCATCCTCGCCGCGCTGCACTCCGTCGGCGCGCTAGAGGAGCGTCGGTTGCCCGACCTCGCCCCGCTGCCACGCCACCTGGAGGTCGCGCGTCAGGTCGCTGAACAGTCCCTTGTGCTACTGAAAAATGACGATGTTTTGCCGCTAAACCCGCCGCAAGGACGTATCGCCGTGCTCGGCGAGAACGCCGACCTCGGGGTACTCTCGGGCGGTGGCAGCTCGGCGGTGACGCCACCAGAACACGCCAAAAGAGAGGGGGCGCGCGTTCCGCAGATGGAGTTCCCGCGTATTTATCACGGTCCTTCGCCGCTCAATACGATAAAAGAACGCTTCGGTGAAAGCGAAGTCGTGTTCCTGGGCGACGATCTGTCGGAACTGCGCGATGACGACATCGCCATCATCTTCGCTGAGAAATGGGCTACTGAAGGCTGGGACGCCACCGACCTCTCTTTGGGTGGCACTCAAGATGATTTAATTGCGCTGGCAGCGGCACGGGCGACTCAGACGGTGGTGATTCTGGAAACGCCGGGGGCGGTGTTGATGCCTTGGCTGGACGACGTGTCAGCGGTGCTGGCTGCGTGGTACGGCGGCAGCGCGGGGGCACAGGCGATCGCGGCGGTACTGACAGGTGAGGTGACGCCTTCGGGCAGGCTACCGGTCAGTTTTCCGGTCGAAGAAGCGGACCTGCCGCGCCCGGAGGTGCGCTCACCTGAGGATACGACATCCTTCCCGGGGCAACCGCGCCGGGGCGACTATGTCGGCGTCAACTACGACATCGAGGGGGCCGATATCGGCTACCGCTGGCACGCTCGCGAGGGGCGACCGCCCCTGTTCCCGTTCGGGTTCGGGTTGTCTTATACGCACTTCGACTACAGCAACGTCGAGATTACGGTAAACGGCGATGGGATAATCGAGGTATCGCTGACGGTGAGCAACGTGGGCGAGCGCACCGGAACCGACACGCCGCAAGTTTACGTCGCGCCGCCCGTAGAGCCAGCCGGGGCGAGCGAGCCGACCTTCCGTCTCGCGGGTTGGGCGCGTGTTGCGCTCGAGCCAGGTCAGTCGGCGACAGTCCGCATCATCTGCGACGAGCTGCGCGTGATGGCGTCCTACGACCCGGATACCCCTGGTTGGACCGTAGCCAAGGGCGACTACCGGGTCCGCCTCGCTCGAGACGCCGCAGCGCCGGAGACCGAAGTGGTTCTCAGGTTGCAAGAGAAGCGTTTAGCGCCTTAGCTTGGGTGCGTCGGGTCGGTTTGGGTTTAGAGATGAGAGCTGATACGCCGCACGCTACTTTCGGTAAATAGACGGACAAATGTTGTGCCGCCCCTCGTAACACGACCCGACTGTTCGCTACGTTTAGCCTCCAACCGCGCTTCACCCGCTGCTTCTTTCGTCATTCCAACTGCTCCCACCCACCGGTGTCTGCGGCAAGAAAGTCTCGGTCTTCGTGAAGGTCGAGGTGATGCCACCAAGGAAAAGGTGCTAATCTCCAGGAAGTTTAGCCCCGACTGTAAACTCATCGACATCTGGACCTGCTACTCCTGCGCCGTACAGTAGCCTGCCCCTACCACCTGAAAGGACTCTCTAGCCTAGATCAGTCCCACAAAGCTTCGCGCGTCTACGGTGAAGAGATCTCCCCTGACTGCGCTGCTACCGACACCCCAAATTCTGTCACCGGCGTAAAGCAGCAGTTGCAGCAGAACGACCTCTGCGCCGGGGAACCTCAACGAAGGAGAGTCGCCAGGTCTACATCAGTCTGGCGGCTCATCATCTTGTCTATATCCTCGTGCTCGCACTCTACCCCTTTACAAATAATCCTCTGGACCCGAGTGACGACAAGATGATAAGCGCAAGGAGATAACCCCAGAACGCAGCCCCGACACTGAGCACGAGTTGCATGGTCAGCAGCGACATATTGAGTTCGCTCAGCAGACCGACATCCGTCCCCCAGGAGAGCTGCACGGCTGCAAAAAGTGCACCGAGGGCGGCGAAGGCCGAGCCGCAGAGCCCGGCTTTAGAGCCTCTGGCCGCACCTATCGTCGCTCCGGTTCCCACAACCGTCGCGACACTTCCTAAACACATGAGGCTCTCGAGCTGACCCAAATGGCTCAGCGTGGCGAGCGCCAAAGCCCCGCCAGCAGCAACAGCGACCCCGACCCCCGACCAGCAAACCGACGACGTTTTGAGGCGCACCAGTCGCCACCCCAGACAGAGCAGCACGGCTAATACGAGCAGGGTGGAGAGAATGATACCGCCCGTCGTCACCGCGTCGGCAGCGCCGCGTGAACTAAATAGTGCGATGAGCAAAAAACCTACGACATGCGTTGCCGCCCACCATCTCGGAAAGCGCCTTTCGATGACGTGAGAATGCTCGGCTTCGGTAGGTGCAGCCTCTACGGATACGCCTGGGTCGCTTTGCTCGTTCTTTACGGGCGAAGTCTCGTTTTTTACGGGCGAAGTACCGAGGAGCGAAACTTCCTCATCAGGCGACGCTTCACGTAGGACGGCGTCGGCTTGTTCCGAATGCCCTTGCTGCCGGAGGTGCTGTGCATAAGCTGCGTAGGCGCGTCGGATAGCGGGTTTATCTGCTTGCGTCCAGAAAGCGCGAACCCGTTGATAGAGTGTAAACGCCTCCTTAGGCTCCGAGCAGCGGGCGAGTTTGAGGGCCAAGGGACCGAGCTGCGATGGGTGCGAAGCTAGGAGCGCCGACGCGGTCACGTGCGCCCTGACCCGTCCCGACGAGGTGATGAGGGCGGCTCCCAGCAAGGCGTCTAGCGCACCCGTCATCGCTTCAGCGTCCAGGCCCAGAGCGCGGCGGACTAAGGCGACACAGGGTACTTCGAGCAACGTGAGCCCGAAAAAGACATCGCGCACCTCCTCGGAGAAGGTCGCGAGTCGCGTCTCTAGCACGCGCTCTAAAGACGCCCTTTGCAGGTAGGCGTGGACGAGGCCGGGCAGCCCACCCGTCTTCTCCCAAGCGCCGGGATAAGCCTCGAGTGCTTCGGCGGGAAGAGGTCCTAATTCCAAAACTGTATCCACCGGGAAAGGCGGCGGCACTTCCCCAGTGATAACGACCCGGAGCTGGGGCTTCAACTTGCGAAGGCATATCAGAAGCTCGCGGCTCTCAGCGTCCATCTCTTCCCAGTCGTCGAACAGCCAGGTTCCCTCACGCGCCCGGAGGCTCTGCAGAATCCAGGCCCGTCCCCTGTTGGCCGTCAAGTGGACGTCTGCACCTAAAAGGGGTTCCAGGGTCGCTAACGGCGTCCCTGAGCGAGCAGGCAAAAAGGTACCGGGCAGGCGCTTGAGGAGGCTCGTTTTGCCCATGCCCTGTGCCCCTCTGAGCCAGAGCCAACTACTGTCCTCGAGCCCCTGCAGACGCGCCCGCTCGCGTTCTCGCCCAATAAAGGTCGGGCTGAGTTGGAGCCGCGCCTCCTCTTTGGAGAGGGACAGCCCTATGTCGTAGTCTTTCATGTCGCGCTGCACCGCGCCCGCAAGTGGGTGATCAGCGGCAGCGAGCAGGGTGTAGAAGCGCTCTGAGAGGTCAGGCTCGAGCGTGTCGCTTCGTTCGTGGGCCTGCTGTGCCCAGGACGCCGCACGCACGAACTGCCGCTTCGCCGCCTCATGCTCAGCGAGCGCGAGACACGCCTCTTGCATCTGCTGGGCAGCGAGGCGACGCTGCTCGTCTATCCACTCCTCGAGTTCGACGCCCCAGCCAGATAGGTGGCCTTCTAAAAAGGGGCCTCGGTAGAGGTTTTCGGCCCTTCGGTGGTCGCTCCCGAGCAGGGCGCGGCGGAACTCGAGCACGTCGCAGTTCACCGCCGAGCGAACGTGGGTACGGCTCGCCCCGAACGTGCCGGGCGCGTATTTACGTAGGTCGGAGAGCACCCGCGAGAGATTGTTGAGGCGCTGTGTCTTATTTGTTTTGTCGGGCCAGAAGAGGTCAGCGACGTGCCTACGCGGTTTCTCCCCCTCGAGCGAGAGGTAGACGAGCACCATGAGCGGCGTTTCCCGCTGAAAGTTCGCACCCTCTAAGCTCAGCCCCCCGAAAGTTTTCAGTTGCACGAAGTCAGATTAGCAACGGAAGGTGAGTCTTTTATCAGAGGACGATGAGCGTGTAGGGGCCCAAACTCAGGGGTTTATCAGCTCTTCTCAGGCGCTTCTCAACCCCCCTATGACAAGCTGATGAGCGTTCGAGATGCGCATCTCAGAAAGGGGACGAGGTTTAAGAATCCGTGTGTAGGACGGTTAGCTTTATGCTTTCGCTATCTCTATACGCCGTCTGAAGTGACCTTTGGGAGAGGACATACTTATGGAACGGCTGACTCATCATGAGTGGCAAATTTATCCGCAAGGCAGGCGAGACTCGAGCTGTCAATGTGTAAAATTTAACATCTTGCGCTTACCCATCCATTTCTCATGAGACGTATAAGCATCTATAGAGCGGCGTCGCAAGAGCTTTTCAGACGCAGAGCAGGTTTACTCATCGCCGCACTGCTCCTCGCACTCGTCGCGGGTTGTAGCCAGCAATCCGCCCCGCCGACGCCCCAACCCGACATCGAGAATCTGGCGGCGTGTAAACGTATCTCGATGACGAGGACGATCAAGCTACTTAAACGCGACGGGCGCTTGCCTAAAAGTCAATGGGCCACAGCGGGCGCGATTGCCAAAGCCGAGTCAAGCTTGTGCCAAGACGCCTATAACAGCAATACCAACGGCTCGGTAGACCGAGGTCTCTATCAGATCAACAGCATTCACGGCTACTCGGCGAACTGCCTCTACAACGCCTCCTGCAACACGAAAGCGGCGGTCAACATCTACCGGCAGCGGGGCAACTGGACAGCTTGGGTCGCCTATAACAGCGGCGCGTATAAGCAGTACCTAGGACAAGCCAGACGCGCCGTCAGCAAGGTGTCGGGCGGCAAGCAGTACGCCACGGGCACGATTCCGGCGGGTTACACGGTGAACCTGCGGAGCGGCCCCGGCACGAATTACCGCGTCGTCGGGCAGAAGACAGGCGGCCAGAAGGTCAAGATCGTTTGCCATAAACGGGGCACACGGGTCAAAGGACCCGCTGAACTCGGCGGGCAGTACTCGAGGCTCTGGGATAAGCTCGAGAGTGGCAAGTGGATTTCGGACGCTTGGGTCAACACGGGCACGTGGGGGCGCGTCGCGCCCTGGTGCGGTTGAAGGATGCAAGTGAGCAGCTTCAAGGGGCGTACTGACCTCTCGAGCGTTTTCCTACGACAGGCGGTGTACCACGTTTTATGTATGCGGTAGCGCAATAGCCGTGAGAGACGTATATCAGTTTTCACGTACACGCAAAACGGGACACCTTCTCATGACAAGGAGCAAGTGATGAATACCCTACGTTACGTTCACCTAGCGGTCGCGCTGACCCTTCTGACAGCGCTCGCCGCCTGCCAACTCACAGACATTGACGCCGGCTCAGAAGGCTCGGACGATCAGCCGGGAATAGGGATACTAGACCCGCAGAAAGGTCCGGCGTATACAGGCTACATCCTCGGCAACGACGGCGAAACGCCCGTTAAGATTCAGTACCAGGTCGTGAATGGTCGCGCGATCTACGACGGCGACATCGGCATCGGTGACCCGTCCGAAGTCGCCAAGACGCCCGAAGAGGCGTCTCAACGCAACCTCTCGCCGCAGGCCCTCCACTGGAACGGCAAGTCCTTCTGGTCCGACACGGGTGGCGTTATCCCGGTGCGGAGGGTCTACGCGCCGACCAATTTGCAAGCGGCGCTCAATCAGATCGAGCGGCAAGTGCCTGGCGTCAACTTCGTCAACTACACCGGGCAGCCGCACTACCTGACGATCTACTACGGCAACGGCAGCAACTATTACGACGGGTGTTCCGGCGGGAATTGCCGGATTTACATCGGTCGCAAGGGCGCGAGCAAAGCGCTCATCATGCACGAGTTGGGGCACGCCCTAGGGTTCCAGCATGAAATCAAGCGCTGTGACCGCAACAGCTACATCCGTATGATCAATACTAGCTCAGCGCCAGCCCAATTCACCCGAAACTGCAACCTGGTGCAGATGGGCCGCTACGACTACAACTCCATCATGCACTACAACTCTCGCGAGTTTGGACCTCTTCATTTCACACGCCTAAACGGTCAAGAGGTAAACGGCTACTGGGGGCGCACCAACCTTTCGAAGCGCGACGTCGCCCAGTGGCGGAAGCTGTATCCGGGTTCTTCAGACAGCGCCACCGGCACGATCCCAGCGGATTACACGGTGAACTTGAGAAGCGGTCCCGGCAGCAACTACCGGGTGGTCGGGCAGAAGACGGGCGGACAGAAGGTCACCATCGTCTGTCACAAGCGGGGCACACGGCATAAAGGTCCCCCTGAACTCGGCGGTCAATATTCGGACTTGTGGGACAAGCTCGCCAGCGGCAAGTGGGTCTCAGACGCCTGGGTCAATACAGGCACGTGGGGGCGCGTCGCGCCCTGGTGCTGAGCAAGCGTGGCGTGTGCGCCAGAGGACAAGCGCACACGCCGCTCTAAATTCCTTTCAGCAACAAACCTTTTGGGAGGTCTTATGCGACAACGATTACTTAAGCCGTGGCTGACCCTGAATGTTTTGACATTTTTGGCGCTCGTACTGGCAAGTTGCGCCACCGCGCCGCAACCTGAGAGTGAAGCCGAAGCACCTTCGTACTCGGCGAACGCCAATCCTGACGAGCAACTCGCTCAAATCGCGGAGCGTCTACCCGGCTTCGGCGGGTTCTTCTTCGACGACGAAGGGGTCCTAACGGTCTATCTCACCGCTGGAATCACAACGCAAAACGCCCAAGCGCAACGGGGCGACACGTTGGCGGCGCTCAAAGATGTGTTGGGTGAGGAGCGCTTGGGGCAGGGGCGTGAGGGTTTAGAGACGCAAAACACTGCGCCCGATATCCGCATCCTCGAGGGTCAATATGAGGTCAAACAGTTGCTCACCTGGCAAGCGCAGCTTGACTCGGTATTAGGGGTAGATGGCGTCGTCTTCACCGACCTCGACGAAGCCCAGAACCGCTTAGTTGTTGGCGTTGAAGATTTTTCCAACCGCGCCCTCTTAGAGCGCACCTTGCAAAATGCGGGCGTTCCCCAGGGTGCAGTGCTTTTTGAGGAAACCGAACCCATTATGCCTCTATTAGGGCTGCGAAGTTCGCCTAATACAACGAGAGGGGGCTTTCAGATCAACTTCGGCAACGGCGCTTGTACGTTGGGATTTCACGTTGTGCGCGCAGGTTCGCCGGGTTTCATCACCAATTCGCACTGCACGAAGACGCAGGGCGGTACGGAAGGTACGGTGTATAGCCAGCCGGGCGGTAGACGCATCGGGGTAGAGGCGAAAGACCCCGGTTATTTCCGCGGCGGCAAGTGCCCCGCTGGACGGCGCTGCCGCTACAGCGACAGTTCGTTCGCGCGGTATACGGGAAGTTCCGCCTTCGCTTTGGGCAAAATCGCTAAGACGACGAGCCTCAACAGCGGCGCGCTGAGCGTGAACGGCTCCTTTAGAATCACGGGCGAAGCCGACGCGCCTATCGTCGGCGAAATTCTCCACAAGGTGGGGAGGACGACGGGTTGGACCTCGGGCAAGGTGACAAGAACGTGCATCAACGTCAACCAGTTTAATGTGAACGGCGACACCGGACTGACCCAACTGTGCCAGGTCCTGTCCAACATCAGGTCCGGCAAAGGCGACAGCGGCTCTCCCGTTTTCAAGCGGGGCAAATCGGGAACGGCAACCCTCTACGGCGTCCTCTGGGGCGGCGGAACGTTCAGCACGGTAGGTAGTATCGAGCGCGAATTGGGCCAGCTCAACACCAGACCCGCCACTGTCAACCGCGTGCGGGCTAAGACTTTGAGCGGCAGCGTCTACAACCTGCGGAGCGGCCCCGGTACGAACTACAGCAAGGTGGGCACCATCGGCGGCGGCTACACCGTCGTTATCACCTGTCAGGAACGGGGCGAAGCCATCACCGGACCCTACGGCACCACACGCCTTTGGAACAAGCTCAAGAACGGCAAGTGGATTAGCGACGCTCTAATCTACTCGGGCAGCAACGGCAGGTTGGCGAAGGGGTGTAGCTGAGCGACCAGCCCTCCACACCGTCTGCCATCCGAACCTCATTTCCGAAAGGAAGCAACCATGAACAAGCTGAGTTTATTCGCCCTCGCCGCGCTCCTCTTTCTGAGCGCCTGCGGCACCGTTGACGCCCCCGCACAATCTGCCGAGCTAGAGGCACAAGCCGCCACCGGCACCGTGGCAAAAGGGCATACCATCAACCTCCGCAGCGGACCTGGCACCAACTACCGCGTCGTCGGGCAGAAGACGGGCGGTCAAGAGGTCAAGATCGTCTGCCACGCGCGGGGCACGCGGCACAAGGGACCGTGGGGCTACTCGAGACTCTGGGACAAGCTTGCAAGCGGCAAGTGGATTTCCGACGCTTACGTCTACACCGGCTCGATGAACCGTGTCGCGCCTTGGTGCAAAGGTCACAAGCCGTCTCCAACTCAAGGACGCATCATCGGCGACAACTACCCCTACAAAAACGGCTCGACGAGCGGCGTCGACCCCTGGAACTTCTACATCCGTCAGTGCGTCTCGTTCGCGACCTGGCGCGTCCGCAAAGTCAAAAACGTCAAGTTTCACAACTACTTTCGGGGCGTCCATTGGGGCAACGCGAACAACTGGGACGACGCGGCGAGGGCCGCCGGGGTGCGCGTCGCCGGAAAGCCGAGAGTCGGCGACATCGCCCACTGGGAGGCGTATCAACGTGGCTCGCTGGGTTACGGGCACGTCGCTTACGTGGCGAAGGTGCACGGTAACGGAGACATCACCGTCGAGGAGTACAACTGGAAACCGTACGCCTACGGCACGCGGCGCATCTCCGCTGCTGGTCTCTCCTTCATCCGTTTCTAGCCTATACGCGCCACACTCAGGGACGCTTGAGTGTGGCGCTAAGTCTGCTCTCGAGAGGAAACCTTATTATGTTGCGACGAATTGCAGTTGTTTGCTCCCTACTCCTTTTAGCCGCGTGTAGCACCGACGTAACCTCCCCCGATGTCCCGTCCGAGACAACGCCGCCGCCAGCCAGCCAGCTCGACACCCTCTTCGCCGAGGCGGGCGCGGAGTTCGGCGTGCCGACCGCGTTGCTCAAAGCCATCGGCTACGCCGAAACGCGCTGGCAGATGGTGCGCGGCGAGGCGAGACACGAAACCGCGCCCGCCTTCGGCATCATGGCGCTGCGCGGCGAGCGCTTGGCACGCGGCGCAGCCCTAGCGGACGTGTCAGAGGCAGCGGCGCGTGCTCAGCCCGACGCGAACATCCGCGCGGCGGCGGCGCTGCTGAGCGCCTACGCGGACGAAGCGGCAATAAACCGCAGCGACGTAGGGGCGTGGGCGAGCGCTGTGGCTCGCTATAGCGATATCGAGGATGAGGACTGGCAAGCTTACTACGTTCACAACGAGGTCTACCGCGTTTTACGAGAAGGGGCGGACGTCGAGAGAGACGGCGAGCGTGTAGCGACCTTGGAGCCCCAGCGCGATATCAAACCCCAGTTCGTTTTGCCGCCCTCCCCGAAGCTCGAGCCGCAGCAGAGCAACCTCTACCCGCCCATTGTCTGGAACCCCTCATCCAACTACGACAGCCGCGACGCGAAAACCCTCATGGTCATCATTCACACCTGCGAGGGCTCCTACGCAGGCTGCGTCAGCCACCTCACTAACCCGAACGTACCCGCTAGCGCCCATTACGTCGTCAACGAATCCGGCTCCGAAGTGTCGCAGCTCGTCAGCGAAGACAACACCGCCTGGCACATCGCCGCCCCTTACCGCTGCAGCTTGAACCGCGACAAGTTCTGCGGGCGCAACGGTGACCGGACGAACGAGTTCACCATCGGCATCGAGCACGCTGGGTACGCCTCGGGCACCTTCTCAGCCGGGCTCATCGATACCTCGGCGCAGCTCATCTGCGCGATTAGTGAACGTAACGGCGTACCGCTCAACCGGGTGCGCATCGTCGGGCACGGACAGTTGCAGCCCGAGACCCGTACCGACCCCGGTGAGAACTGGCCCTGGCGGCGCTACCTCAGAAAGGCGAGAGCGAAGTGCGGTGACGGTAGCAGTGCAGGGGTGAAGGCGAGAACGCTGGCGGACGGTATTTACAATCTGCGGAGTGGCCCTGGTACGAATTACCGCAGAGTCGGACAGCTTGGCGGCAACGCGCCCGTGACCATCATCTGTCAAGAACCGAACGGCGAGGCGATCACCGGACCCTACGGGACGACGCGCATTTGGGACAAACTCTCGAACGGCGCTTGGATTACCGATGCGTTCGTGTACACGGGCTCGAACGGTCTGGTGGCGAAGAAGTGCGACAGGTAGTGCCTTTTCCGGTTAAACACGCGACTTTATCGCGTGTTTAACCCCGATGCGTTATATTGATGGAGGTATCTGGTCAACTACAGATTGAAAAAGGGATGGCACAATGTGAGAGCGTTTGAAGTTACGCGCCTAGCGCGTTTGAGGATGGCACTTTGTGCCATCCTCAAATCATCAGCCGGTCAGGTGAAGGCTAAGAGCCCCCTTTCGGGGACCTACGGCGACCTTTGAGCTTTCCAGTCAAGCTGGTTATGTAATTTTACGAAGTAAACGAACGGTGCTCTAACCTAGGTAACATCAACGAATAGCCAATATGAGCAAGTTACAACGGCATGATACGCAGTCGCGTGGACCCTAGAACGGGCAATACCCGCTTCGCAGGGCTTGCGAAGTTTCCCTCCGGGAACAGGGCCCGCCCCGTTGGGGCTAGTTCGCTCCCGCTAGCGGCTGAAGGCTCCTCTGCGAGAATAAAGAGCTACGGATTCCGATGATTACGGAATCAACGACAACTCCGTAGAAGCACGCAGTGTCGGAGTTTATGCAGTAATCAGTCGGAATCCGTATAAACTTGGTCTCCGGTTTAGCGGGGCAGTATCAGTATAGAGCTTGTCCCGCATATCGCACGAAAAGGGCTGAGCTGTTGGCAACTCAAAACCAACAGCTCAGCGCCTGTTTATAAGACTCATCCGCCTAGCAAACCCTCATTATCCTAACTACTGCAACGGGTTGTAGAAGCGCCCCGAGGTTAGCAAAACGCCTAGCTGCGTCAGCTCGAACGAGTAGTAGTTGCCGGTGAAGGCCGTCGAGAGCGCGTTCCAGGCTTCGCGGCGGGCGGCGCTGTCGTTCTCGGCGAGCTGCGCGGAGGCGGCCCCTTGGATCATCCAACCGGCGTCGGAGCCACACCAAGAGCCGACCTTATTGCCGAAGCGGTCGTAACTTTCACACAGGTTGCTCAAGCCCCCCGCTTTAGAACTCTCGAAAAAGGTGTTGAACTTCTTGAGCAGGGTTTGGGCGCGGCTGTCACCGTACCAGACGTAGTCGGTCGCTAAACGCCACGGTCCTCTGGCGGCGTCGGAGTCGTAGTTCTGGTTGTTGCCAACTACGTTGCCCTGCGTGTTGACGTCATGCGGCAAGAGGGTGTAGTTGTTTAAGCCCCGCTCGAGAATCGCGTAGTTCGTGCTCGCCACGTCCAGCCAGCGCCTGTTGCCCGTGAATTCAGCAAACACCTTGAAGTAGCCCGGCGACACGTAAGAGGTGTTAATGACGTCTTTGGGATTATTGGCCCTGCCCCGCTCCAAGACGTTGTCCGAGGTCACGAGGTGCTCGAGGATATTATCGACCAAGTTGCGAGCGTCCTGAGCATACCCCCAACCCTTTTGGTTGGCGACGATCAGCGCAAAAGCGGCGTCTAGGTCGCCGTCAGTAGCGTTGTTGGGGTCGACGACGCGGCTGTTGCTGTTGTATATCCAGGGCAACAAGCCGTACTGGTTGAGGTTGCGCTTGCCGAACTTCCAGATGCCGTCGAAGGTCGCCTTGTCGTTGTTATAAACCGACAAGAGCATCCCGTAGCCGATGCCCTCAGAGACCATGCCGTTATTGAACTGAGTGTTGCTAGTCAAGAGGATTTCACCCGGCTGAAGCCCCTTGTTCGGTGCGTAGACGAGGCGCTCGCGCTTCCACTTGGCGTAAAGATTGCGGATCAAGGTGTCGGCTTCGGACTGGCTCGGGGCTAAGCTGCCGCCGTAAGGATAGGTTTTGCCGCCGCTAGGCGGTGTCGGCGCTGCGCCACTCGCCACCTCGAGAACCACATTGTCTACAAAGACATCTTTAGAGCTTTGTCCCGCATAAAAGATGAGCTGGCGGTTATTCGCAGCGTCCGCCGTAAAGGTGAAAGGACCGAAGGTCTGGTTCGAGGGGGTGAGGTTGACCGTCTTGCTCCACACGTCGCTGTACGAGCTTGAATTTCTCAGCGCGACGCGTAAGGGCCGCGCCCCCGTCGCCTTCGCTTGAAAGGTGAGCGAATAGCGTGCGCCGCTCTGCACGCTCACGTTCTGGTAGAGCTGCGCCTTCCAGTCGGCGCCGTCGGCGTTCTGGATGTTGAGCTTGCCTGCGCCGCTCTCGATCAAAAATCTGCCCGTCATCGGGCTGCTGAAATAGGATGACCACCCGCTCGTACCGCTAAAGCCTGAATTCGTGACGAGGTTGGGGGCTTGCGTTTCCAACTCAGCTTGCTCAGGTGCGCTATTTTGTGAGCAGGCGCTGAGGGCGAGGATGAGGCAAACAGCGAAGGTGCTGATCACCCATCCTCTAAAATTTGGCGCTGTTTTAACCCGTACTCGTGTGTTCACCGTTGTGTTCACCGTGGTCTCCCGTTCAACCCTTGAATGTGCTACTCCATGCGTGATTGACAAAAATCCAGCGTTACCCCGTGTCAGCGCTTCACCAATCGTCACCCCCTCCCCAGAGGTCTGAAGACTAGACTAAATTTTGTCTTGCATCGTTATTTTGAGTAAAAGATGGATGAGTTTTATGAAGTGGAGTGAAGAATCTCTGGCCCTGCCTTCTCCTCTAACCGAGAATGAAAGACGAGACCCTTCGACAACCGAGGCTACGCCCGACTGCGTGACCAGGGTGACAACAGTGTCGCATTCCTTGCTTAACGGTATATTCAGTCGTCTGCTTAAAACCTCTACTAACAGCTAAACGCCAACAGCCTCTTTACGAAACCGCCAGCCCAACCACGAACAGGAGCACCGCATGACTATTCCTCTAGCCGTACAACTCTACACTTTGCGCCACCTCTCGGACGAGGTTCGAGACCTCATCAAGGTCGCCGCCGACGCGGGCTACGCGGGCGTCGAGGGGGGCTACGGTTCCGACCTCAACGCTGCCGACCTCAAAGCGGTCTTAGACGATCACGGACTAAAGATGGCGTCGTCGCACGTCACGGTAGACGCGCTAGAGCGCGACCTAGAAGGCGCAGTGGCTTTTCAGAAAACGCTCCATAATGAGGTCATCGTCATTCCCTGGATAGACAGTGAGGAAAGAGGCGACAGCGCCGAGAGTTGGCAGGCCCTCGGCGAGCAATTTGAGAGAATTGCGCAGCAAGTCAACGCGGAGGGGCTGACGCTGCTCTACCACAATCACTCTTTTGAGTTCGGCACGTACGAGGGCAAGTTGGGGCTCGAGCACCTCTTGGATAGTGCGCCCAACTTGGGGCTCGAGCTGGACATCGGCTGGTGTCAAGAGGGCGGGGTTGACCCCTTTAAGCTGCTGGACGCCTACGCCGGACGGGTCAGGTGCTTGCATGTCAAAGACCGCGCCCCGGAGGGGGAAAATACCGACCAAGGCGGTTGGGCGGACGTGGGTCATGGGGTGATCGACTGGGAACCGCTGCTCAGCGCCGCCGAGAACGCCGGAGCGCAGTGGTTTATCGTCGAGCACGACGAGCCCAAAGACCCGGTGCGGTCGGTGCGGCGCAGCTTCGACTACCTCAGCAAGCTATCCAAATGACGACCCCAACCTATTAGGACTTGCTCGTGCTGGACGCCGCGCCCAAAAGTGCGACGCTGAGCAGCCTCGCCGTGGGCGACCTGGACAGGGACGGACGCCGAGAGGTCGTCACGGGCGGGGGTAAGCTGGGCGTGACGAGCTATGGTTGAAGCGATTCAATACTATTAGCACTTCCACGCTTCGCTGCACCAACTGACTGTGTCTATTTCTTCTCGCATCCGCTCGCACGTTTCATTGCTGTAGCAATGAAACGTGGAAACGCTATATGTAAGGGATGACGAACGAGGAAGCTGAACGGGACTGCCCTTGACCGGAGGCTGGACGCTGGGCAACACGCCCGGCAGTTCCACGACACGCTCATACGAGGTTGCGTGGCTTCGCTTGATAACGGAACGTTCTCTCCGAATGTGTGCGCCTGTCAGTGTTCTCAACATTGAAAGCGTTGCTTCGTCGCCGTAGGTTCCCGAAAGGAGGTCGTTCATCCCCGAAAGGAGGTCGTTCATCCCCGAAAGGGGGTCGTTCATCCCCGAAAGGGGGCATGACTTCGTCTGTCTAGCGACAGCTCTCAGACTGTCTAGCGACAGCTTTCAGACTCGCTGCGCAAGCCTTCGGACCAAGCGAACTCGATGACCCGTACACCCAGCTCCGTAGAAGCGCAAAGCGTCGGGCACTAAAACCTCGTGGACCTTAGAACGCTCAGAGAGTGCGTCGCGTGGGCCGCTCCCGCTAGCCGTATGGGGTATAAGAACTGCGGCGTCCTTTGAGCAGCGCGAGGTACTCGGGTCGAGGGATGATAAATGAATCTGAGCTTGACAGGGGAAAACCCTCATGCTAGCCTAAATGAAAGCGTTTTCATAAGAGGTGTACATGGCGACGATCAAAGAGGTGTCGCGCTACGCTAACGTCTCGATGGCGACTGTGTCGCGAGTTCTCAACGGAACCGCGCCGGTCGCTAACCAGACGAAGCAGCGCGTGCTGAGCGCGGTCGAAAAGTTGAACTATCAGCCCAACGCGTTTGCGAGGGGTTTAGTCACAAATCTTTCCGGCGGGGTCGGAGTCGTAGTCAACGACCTGGCGAGCCCCTACTTCGGGCCGATGCTGCGCGGTGTCGAAGAGGTGGTCGAGGCGGCGGGGATGCACCTGCTCGTCTCCAGTGGTCACGCAAAAGCCGAACCAGAAGCGTGCGCAGTTTCATTTTTGAGCCAGCAGCGGAGCGACGCGCTCATCTTGCACGTCGAGGGCATGTCCGACGACGACCTCATTGACTTGTCGAAACGAGATGTTCCCATCGTCCTGATCGGTCGCTACGTCGCTGAACTTGCGGCGCAGTCCATCTACTTAGACAACGAATACGGCGGCTACCTGGCGACCCGGTACTTGCTCGAGCACGGTCACACCCGCATCGGTCACGTCGCCGGGCCGCCCGCTTTACAAGACAGTCGCGACCGTTTGGCGGGCTATCGGCGAGCGCTTGAAGAGGCGGGGCTACCCCTTAACAGCGACCACGTTATCGAGGCGAACTTCAAGGAAGAGGCGGGACAGCGTGCCACCAAACGCTTGTTGGCGCGCCGCTCAGACCTCACCGCGCTCTTTATTGCGAACGATCAGATGGCGGCGGGGGCGCTTGCAGCGCTCCGCGAGGCTGGGCTCGAGGTGCCCCGCGACATGTCGCTCGTCGGCTTCGACGACGTGCTCTTGGCGCGCTACCTCTACCCGCCGCTGACGACCGTCGCGCAGCCCATCGCGCAGATGGGCCGCGCGGCGGCGCAGCTCGCGCTCGCTCGGCTGCGCGGTGAAGCTGGAGAGGGGGTGACACACAAATTCGACCCTAACTTAGTCGTTCGTTCGTCCGTTGCTGCAGCACCTAAAACGCCATAAAGCGAAGATTCATTACCTACATTCACCGTCCTGGGGGGCGGAAAAGAACAGGAGACGTTATGAAAAAATTGCTCGTCCTACTCGTCACGGCGCTCACAACTCTAGCGTTGGCGCAGGAAAAGACCACCATCTCGATTGCCGTTTTCCCCGATTTGGACTCGGTGGTGAACGCCGTGCTGCCAACTTTCAAGGAGGCCAACCCCGACATCGACGTTGAGGTGCGCACGCTCGCCTTCGCCGACCACCACAACGCGCTCGTGACCGCGCTCGCGACGGGCTCGGGCGCGGCGGACGTGGTGGCTATTGACGTCGGCTTCATCGCTAGATTCGTCGCCGAAGGGGGGCTCACCGACCTCAACGAAGCCCCCTTCGAGGCGGCGGCGTTGGAAGATCAGTTCGCTAGCTACGCTTGGACGCAAGCGAGCACGACCGACGGGCGGCAGGTCGCGATGCCCGCCGACTTAGGCCCCGGCGTGATGTACTACCGCCGCGATCACCTGCAGGAGGCGGATATGACGCTCGAGCAGGTTACGGAAAGCTGGGATGCGTACATCGAGTTCGGGCGGCAGGTGTCTCGCGACACGAACGGCGACGGCAGAAACGACGTCTTTTTGACCGCCAGCGCGGGCGACGTCGCCCGCGCCATCTACCAAGCGGACATCCCGCAGGGCGAAGGTATCTATTTCAGCGCTGACGGCGAGCCGGTGATCGACAGCGAACGCTTCCGCGACGCCTTTAGCGTCGCGCAGACCATCCGCCAAGAGGGGCTCGACGCGCAGATCACCGCGTGGACCAACGAGTGGTACGAAGGCTTTAAGCGAGGCACGGTGGCGACGCAGCTTTCAGGCGCGTGGCTGCTGGGTCACCTGCAAAACTGGATGGCTCCTGAGACTGCCGGATTGTGGGGCGCAGCCAACACCCCTAATGGCGTCTACGTGAGCTGGGGCGGGTCGTTCTACGGCATCCCTGTGCAGTCCCAGAACAAAGAGGCCGCCTGGAAGCTCGTACAGTTCTTGACGGACAACCCGCAGACGCAGCTCGAGGCGCTGGACGTGACAGGGGCGTTCCCTGCCCTGACCGAAGTCTACGACAACGAAATCTTCGAGCAGCCCATCGCCTTTTTAGACGGCCAACCTGCGCGTGAACTCTTCGCGAGCGTTGCTCAGAACGTCGAGGGCGTCGCCACGAACCCTAGCGACGCGGTCGCCCTGGAGATCGTCGACACAGCGCTGTCTCAAGTGTTGGACGAAGGGCGCGATATCGATTCGGCTCCTCGCTGAGGCGCAGTCGCTCATCGAACGGCGCACCCGCCGCCGCTAGAACTACAGGAGGCTGAGGCAACCCTGCCTCAGCCTCTAGGGGGTTTTTATGGCTGTTCTGCAAAAATCGCGAAGTGAGACGCCGCAGCGCGGCTCACGCTGGCACACCTTTCAGCGCAAGTACGCGCCCTATTTTTTCGTCAGCCCCTTCTTCATCCTCTTCGCTGTGTTCGGGCTCTTTCCGACCCTGTTTTCCATCTACCTCTCGTTTCAAGCGTGGAACCCGGTTCAGGGCTTAGGCTCGATGGAGTTCGTCGGCTTTGAAAACTACATCTTTTTGCTGACCGACCCCTGGTTCTGGCAAAGCCTCTGGAACACCCTGTGGCTGGCGCTGTTCTCGGGCGTGCCGCAGCACCTGGTGGCGATCCCGCTCGCCTTCGCGCTGGTGATGGGCACGCGGCGCTTGCGCCACCTCTTTACGGCTGCGTTCTTCGTCCCTTACATCACCTCGACCGTCGCCGTGGCGCTCGTTTTTACCACCATCTTCGGCGTGCAGTTCGGTTTGGTGAATCAGGTGCTCGGCTATCTCGCGCAAGCGTCTTGGAGCGCCTGGCTCTTCGGCGGCTTGGTAGATCAACTACCTATCAATTGGCTCGAGCGTGCGCCCAACATCAAACCCGCCATCGCCAGCTTGGTCTTTTGGAAATACTTCGGCTTCAATGTGGTGCTCTATAGCGCGGGCCTCACCACCATCCCGAAAGACTACTACGACGCCGCCGCCATCGACGGCGCGAGCTTGGCGCAGCGCTTCTGGTACGTTACCCTGCCCCTGCTGCGCCCCATGATCTTCTTCGCGGTGACCTTTACCATCATCGGCAACTTGCAGCTCTTCGACGAGCCCTTCATCCTCACGAACGGCGACGGCGGCCCGTCGCAGGCGGGGATGACGGTGGCGGTCTACCTCTACCGCACCGGCTTCGAGTGGCTCTACATGGGCACGGCGGCGGCGATGTCGTGGCTGCTCTTCTTGGTTGTAGGCACAGCAACCTTCGTTCACTTCTACTTTTCCGGGCGCAGCGGCTTGGAGACGAGAGACTGATGGCGACCACAGCAGGCACTTCAGCGATGCGAGAGCGCTCCGAAAGCCGTTTTCCGACGGGCCGCGTACTGCTCCTGGCGCTTCTTCTCGTGCTGGCGCTCCTTACCGTGTTCCCCTTTTACTGGATGTTCGTCTTAGCAACGCACTCGAGGGAAACCATCTTCACCGCCCCGCCGCCCTTCTGGTTCAGCGACGATTTGCTGAGCAACTACAGCGCCCTCATGGACGCGCTCCCCTTCTGGCGCAACATCTGGAACAGCATTTATATTGCCGTTCTAGCGACGCTCACGACGCTCTTTTTCTGCTCGCTCGGCGGCTTCGGCTTCGCCATGTACGAGTTCCGCTTCAAGAACGCGCTCTTCACCGCGCTCATCGTCTCGCTCCTCATCCCGCAACTCCTCAACATCATCCCCTACTACCTCATCATCGACTTCTTGGGCTGGCTCGACACCCCGAGGGCCATCTGGTTTCCGGGGATGGCGAGCGCTTTTGGCATCTTTTTGATGCGGCAGTACATCGCCTCGTCTATCCCAAAGGACCTCATGGACGCCGCTCGCATCGACGGCGCGTCGGAGTTTCGCATCTACTGGAGCGTGGTCTTGCCGCTCGTGAGACCGGGTTTGGCGACGCTGGCGCTCTTGACCTTCATCAACCAGTGGAACAACTTTCTAGGGCCCTTAGTCGTCTTACGCCTGCGAGAGACCTACACCATCCCGTTGGCGCTGCGGAGCCTGCAGGGGCTCGGCAACACCGATTGGGGCGCGGTCATGCTCGGCACGGCGCTGGCGGTACTGCCGCTCCTGATCCTCTTTTTCTTCGCCTCGAAGCAGGTCATTGAAGGGCTTACATCCGGGGCGATCAAAGGGTGAAGTATGTCGAATAGACGAATACATTGATGGGGCGCGGGTCAAATCTACACCTCTCACGCACACTGTTTTGAACTCGTTTATAAGGAACAAAAACAGAGACCGGAATCCGCACATATTGCATTGTCAGCTATGTACTGACACCTTCCCGCTGTTGTCACCCTGAGCTTGTCGAAGGGTCTCGTCTCGCAATCTCTGCTAGAGAAGTCAGCAAAGGCAGAGATTCCTCGACTCCGCTTCGCTCTGCTCGGAATGACATCATGGGTCACTACTTCGCTGACAGTGTAATATAGCAGTTAACATAAGTACTGATTGGAATAGCGCAAGTATCATTCTCAAATGTGCGTGCTGCACGGTGTTCTACATCGTGAGAGCGTCTCAAACCAAATGATACTTGCTATATTCGCAAGGAGCCTACATGAGTCTAAATCGTCAATTTCCGTCCGACTTCACCTGGGGCGTCGCTACCGCCGCCTTTCAGATTGAAGGGGCGAGCCGTGAGGACGGGCGCGGCGCGTCCATCTGGGATACCTTTTGCGCCACACCTGGCAAGGTTCAAAACGGCGACACCGGCGAGGTCGCTTGCGACCACTACCACCGCTGGCAGAGCGACTTGGACCTCATCCAGAGCCTGAACGTCGGCGCGTACCGCTTCTCGGTGGCTTGGCCGCGCGTTCTGCCCCAAGGAACCGGCCCAGTGAACGAGCAGGGGCTCGACTTCTACGACCGCTTGGTGGACGGACTTCTGGAACGCGATATAGAGCCTCACCTCACCCTCTACCACTGGGATTTGCCACAAGCCTTGCAGGACCGGGGGGGGTGGGTCTCGAGGGACGTCGTAGACGCCTTTGTCACCTACGCCGACGCGGTCACGGCGCGGCTCGGCGACCGCGTACGCGCCTACGCCACCCTCAACGAGCCCTGGTGCAGCGCTATGGCGGGACACTACCTTGGCGAACACGCGCCGGGGCTTCAAGACCGCAAAAAGGCACTACAGGCCGCGCACCATCTTCTCTTAGCTCACGGCGCGGCGCTGCCGGTCATGCGCGAGAACGCGCCCGGTGCGCAGCACGGCGTGGTCCTCAACTTCACGCCGAGCTACCCTGCGAGCGACGATCCACAAGACCAGAAAGCTGCACGCTTGTTCGA
Organism: Trueperaceae bacterium; assembly: GCA_965213645.1. Taxonomy (GTDB): domain Bacteria; phylum Deinococcota; class Deinococci; order Deinococcales; family Trueperaceae; genus CBDBZX01. The sequence continues at coordinate 86,493 of CBDBZX010000010.1, read as the reverse complement.
CGGATTTTTTAACCGCTGGTTTTTAGAACCCCTCGTCAAGGGTGAATACCCAGAAGATATGTGGGAGGTATACGGCGCGGACGTACCCGAAGTTCAAACGGACGACCTGGAGCGAATAGGTGCGCCCCTCGACTTCCTAGGCGTGAACTACTACAGCCGCGCGGTGGTGGCGCACGACCCGGAGGGCGACCCGCCGCGCTTTCGCGGCGTTCCGGCGGCGGGCGAACAGACCGACATGGGCTGGGAGGTCTACCCGGAGGGGCTCACCGACCTGCTGACGCGCCTCAGCGCGGACTATCCGTCCCTACCGCCTCTCATGGTGACCGAGAACGGCGCGGCGTATCCCGACGTGCTCGAGGACGGCAAGGTCCAAGATGACGACCGCATCCGCTACTTAGAACGTCACCTGGAAGCCGTCGCTGAAGCGCGCGAGCGCGGCGCGGACGTGCGCGGCTACTTTGCCTGGAGCCTCCTGGACAACTTCGAGTGGGCCTTCGGCTACAGCAAGCGCTTCGGGCTGGTCTACACCGATTACGAAACGTTAGAGCGTATCCCGAAAGCGAGCGCCAAGTGGTACGCCGAGATCGCCAAAGCGCAACGGGGGGCGACGGCACCTTAAAACAGCACCCTAAAACATTGCCGTCAAGCCGGTATAACCACGGCGCTTCTCACACCTCTGAGGGGGGATGATGTTGAAACAACCCGTGAAGTTCGCGATACTCGTTCTGATGTTAGGGCTCGCCGCTTGCAGTACCGACGCGCCCGAGACGACGGACGCCCTGGCGACTGAAAACGTCTTTGGGCTTCAGATCGACCCCGAAGCGGGTGAGGTCGTCCTACTCGAGCCCAACCCGAGCGATTTACAACCTCAATCCGTCGTCTCTAACACGCCGCGCAAGCTCCACTACGGCTCCGAGCTGGCGCTGAGCAAGCTCGAGGCTGACTTTCTCGGGGGCAACCGGCTCGAGCTGCGCCTGACCTTCAAAAACGTCACGGACGACCTTGGCTTTGCCCGCCCCTTCACCTTCGAGCGGAGCCGCCTGTCGTTCAATGTGACCGAGTCGGACGAGCCTGAGGTCAGCGCCGACGACCTGGGCGGCGACGGCGTGCTGAGCCCCGGCGAGGAGACCGCCCCGCTGAGCTTTACCCTTACCTATAAGTCCAAGCGTCCCTTCTTCTACTACGCCGACGCCTACGCTGTGGCGGGCGACCCCGACGCGCTCGTCTCGGTCAGCCAAGCTTACGATTTTCAAAACGAGATGATGGACGCCTATCAGCAGGGCGACACGCTGCGCCTCATCCAGAGCTACACCTACCGCGAGCCCATCCCCGAGCTGACCGACAACTACAACCTGGGGAGCGCCGCCTTCAGCTACGACAACGCGCTCTCGCTCGTCGCGTATCTGGTGCGGGGCACGCCGGAGGACGTGGACCGTGCCAAGCTTTTGGGCGACAGCTTCCTCTACGCGCAGGCCAACGACCCCATCAGCGACGGTCGCATCAGGGATGGCTACTTCGTCGCGCCCTTCGACCTGGGTTTCGTCAGCTCGGACAGCTTTTTCGTTCGCGACGACGGCGGTGTCAACCTGGCGAATGGCGGCGCGTTCGGCTTTTTGGACAACAGCCGCGTCGGGGACTCCGCGTGGACTGCTATCTCGCTCGCGCAGCTCTATAACGAGACGGGCGAGGCGCGCTACTTGGAGGGCGCGAAGACGCTTGGAGGCTGGATCATCGACAATGCCTACGTCGAGACGGGCTTGGGCGGCTACACCTTCGGCTTGGCGGGCGGCGCGTTTCAGCCCTACAAGTCAACGGAGCACAACATCGACCTCGTCGCCCTCTTCACCATGCTCGCCGAGTTAGATAGCGGCGAGACCGACTGGCGCTTCTACGCGGACCACGCGGAGGATTACCTCGCCGAGGTGTGGAACCCGGACGAGGGTTACTTCTACACCGGCTCCTCCGGGGTGGGCGTGGACGCCGACGGCAACCCGTATGACGACACCATCGCCACTGAGTTCAACGCGGACGACCCCAGGGCGGGACGCCGCATCCCCGAGGACCCGCAGAGCTGGAGCTATTTGGCGTTGGAAAGCCGCCAATACGCCAAGTCTATCGACTGGGCGGTGAACAACCTCGAGACTACCGATACGACCGGCTCGCCGAGCTTTTCGTTTCCTGAAGGGCTCTCATTCACCGGCGTGACTTTCAGCGACGTCGCCCTGCTCCTAAACGACGCGCTGGAGTTCAACCCGGCAGCCAACCCCGACGCCGTGTGGTTTGAAGGCACTGGGCACATGGCGCTGGCACTCTTAGAGCGGGGACGACGGGGTGACGTGGCGCAGGCACATGTGTACCTGGAGAACATCCGTAAAGCGCAAGCTGAACTCGGGCGCGACCAGTTTATCCGCCTAGACGACCAAGGGGGCTTAAATACTATCCCCATCACGCCGGGTAACGGTATCGTCGCCGCCTCGAGCGTCTTAAATACCGGCTTCTTCTTCTCGTACTTTCCGAGCCTGCACATCGGCGCGACCTCGTGGTATCTCATGAGCGCCCAACAGGGCAACCCGATGCAGCTTTTAGACGAGCCTAATGAAAGGTCGCGTGACTGACAAGAGGTCGAACCGTGAAGCGGAGCTTCTTTGAACCGATCAAAGGCTCTATAAAAGGCTTTGACGACCCGCTTACTTCTTGACCAAAGTGCACCGTAGAAAGTTTCTAAGCTTCAGCGGAAACACTAGTCGTCACCTCTCATTATGCCGTTTCGCCGCACGGTCTGAGAGCGTCGTGAGAAGAGAAGGAGCCCAGCTCGAGCGAACATCTCGCCCCGTTTTTGCAGTGTCGCCGTTGTCCCGGTTGGTTCCGGGTAGCAGGCGGTTCGTCACCTCGAGCAGCTTAGCTGTGACCTCCGGGAAGAGCGCGTTAGCGAGCACCGCCCCTTGCGCGGGGAAGGTGAGGATATGCTGCGCTCTCCCGTGGCGGCACGCCTCCACAATTTTTCTCGCCGCTTTAGGGGCGCTCATGCTCAGGAGCGGGAGCGAGTCACCGACGGCAAACCAGGCGAGCTCTTGCGCGTGTTGCCCCTTGAGCCGCACGTTGAGATAAGACCCCGTACGCATCAGACCGGGAGCCACTGTCGTGACATTGATACCGTCCTGGGCGAGTTCTGCCCTCAGGCCGTCCGAGAGACCGACGAGCGCGAACTTGCTCGTCACATAAGGGAGCAGGTGGGGCACCGCGACCTTACCGCCTACCGACGCGATGTTGACCACGCGCCCCTGTACCTTTTTGAGATGGGGCAGCGCGGCTAACGTCAGGTAGAGTGCGCCCCACAGGTGTACCCCTAGCGCGTCCCTGAAATCCTCCTCTTGCATGTGCTCCAAAGGACCGACCTGGATGACCCCCGCGTTGTTCACTAACACGTCGAGCCTGCCGAAACGCGCTGTCACTTGCGCGGCGGCACGCTCAACCTCTTCGCGCTCACGCACATCGCAAGAGAGCGTGAGCACGCGCGCGCCTCTAGCGCGGAGTTCTGCGGCGGCACGCGCCAACTCGGTCTCGTTGCGGGCTAGGAGCGCGAGGTGTGCGCCCTCCTCCGCAAAAACCCTTGCTAACGCCAAGCCGAGCCCCCTCGAGCCACCCGTAATCAGCACCACCTTACCCGCAAAGCTGTAAGCGGGGCGTCTCAGCGCGTAGGCGAGCGTTCCGAGCCCGAGTGCACCTAAGAAGACACCAGTTTTCGTGTTCATTTACGCTCCTTTCGCCCTGCGCCACAGCGCCACGCCGCAGAAAACGAGCACCAAACCCACCGCAAAGAAGCCCAAATCCCAAGCCAACTCGTTTGGTCCCGGCTTGATGTGATGCAACCCCAAGAGGCGGTGGTCCACGATTTCGTCAAAGATATGAAAGCTGCCGAAGCCCACTAGCACGGCTCCAAGGAGGCGCTGACGCGAGAGCGGCACGCCTGCTCGCAGCCCGACGCGCCACAAAAGGACGATACCTAAAATCGTCAGGCTGTAGGTCGCGAGGTGAAACACACCGTCCGCGAGCGTGTTGAGCCTGAGCCCGGCGAGCGTCGTCGCGGTGCGCCAGTTGGAGACCATGTGGTGCCACTGCAAGACCTGGTGCAACACGATGCCGTCGAAGAAGCCGCCGAGCCCAAAGCCTAGCACCGCGCCTGCTCGGAAGAGGCCCTTGCGCGTGTCACGCTGCACCTCTTGCACGACACGCACCTTCTGCTCACCTTGAACGCTGCTCATCTTCGCGGTCTATATTCACCGTTCATCTAAGGTTGCAGCACCACTTTGACGCAGCTATCTTCTTTGTTCTTGAAGATGTCATAGCCGTGCGGCGCGTCGTCTAGGCTCAGGTGATGGGTGACGATCCTCGAGGGGTCGAGTGCCCCATCTTCGATACGCTTGGTGAGCGGCTCCAAATAGCGGTGAACGTGCGTCTGACCCATCTTAAAGGTCAGCCCTTTATTAAAGGCCGCGCCCAGCGGAATCTTATCCAAGATGCCGCCGTATACCCCGCCGAGCGAAACGGTGCCCCCTTTGCGGCAGATTTGGATGGCTTCTCTTAAAACGATAGGGCGGCCTGTTTCTAACATCACCGCCTGTTTCGCCTTGTCGAACACGTCCAGCACGCCCGCACCGTGCGCCTCCATCCCCACCGCGTCGATGCAAGCGTCCGGTCCGCGCCCCGCCGTCATCTCCCGCAAAGTCTCTAGTACATCTTGCTCCTCGTAGTTGATGACCTCTGCGCCGCCAAAGGTCTGCGCCATCGCCAGACGTTCTTCGATACGGTCAATCGCAATCACACGCTCCGCCCCGAGCAGATACGCGCTCTTGATGGCAAAGAGCCCTACCGGGCCGCAGCCCCAAACCGCGACGGTGTCTCCGCCCTGGATGTTGCAGTTCTCCGCCGCCTGATAGCCCGTTGGCAAAATGTCGGTGAGGAAAAGCACCTGGTCGTCGGTGAGGCTGTCCGGCACTTTATAGGGTCCCACATCTGCGAAAGGGACGCGCACGTACTCCGCTTGGCCGCCCGCGTAGCCGCCCATCAGGTGCGAATAGCCAAAAATTCCGGCGGGCGCATGACCGAACATCGTTTCTGCCAAGACGGTACTCGGGTTCGAGTTATCGCAGAGTGAGTACAGCTCGTGCTTGCAAAAGTAGCATTCCCCGCACGCGATGGGGAAAGGCACGACGACGCGGTCGCCGACGGCGAGGTTGTTGACTTCTGAACCGACCTCCACGACCTCACCCATAAACTCGTGACCCAAGATGTCACCCTTTTGCATGGTCGGAATAAAGCCGTCGTACAGGTGCAAGTCGGAGCCGCAAATGGCGGTGGACGTGACCTTGATGATGGCGTCGCGCGGGGTGAGGAGTTCGGGGTCGGGGACCTGCTCGACCCGGACGTCGTTTGAACCGTACCAGCAAAGTGCTTTCATAATGCTCCCCCAGAGACAAAATTGACATGAGCTTCTAGCGTCTGTAATGACTAAATCTCAGTGATCTCAACCACTACCAACGCATGAAGTATCAGCTTGAACGGACCCGTAGTTCAGTTGACTCGAGTCTCGTCTCGACCTAAATAAAGAAAGGCGCACCCCGTAAAGTGCGCCCCGCCTCACACCGCTTAGCGTCCGCTCGGCTGCCCTTGCGTCGTCGCGGTGACACCCGTCTCCATGCGCTGCTTGAAGCGGCGCAAGTCGTCGCTGAGTTGCTGTGAAGGCTCCTCGCCGAAGAGCTTCGCGACCGCTGACCCAAGCTGACCACCCGGCGGGTGATACGTCAGGTTAACCCGCACCTCAGTGCCGCGTCCGCCAGGGGCCTCGGTAAAGGTCACTGAGCCTTCGTTTTGCACGTCGGCGTCTTCCACGGCCTTCCAAGCGATGAGCTGATTCTCTACGTCCTGAGTCACTTCAGCGTCCCACTCGACGTTGGTGCCAACAGGTCCTCGCGCCACCCAATGCGAGCGCGTAGCGGTCTTTTCCGTCACCGATTCCAGGTGGCTCATGATGTCCGAGAGGTTGCTCAAATGCCGCCAATAGTGGTAGAGCTCCGAAGCGGGCTTATTGATGGTGACACTCTCTCTGACATGCTGTGCGCTCTGGTCGCGGTTTTGCCCCTTCCCTTGCTGCTTTTGGCTCCGGCTCACGCCACGGTAGACCAAGTAAGCGCCGATACCTAAAAGAAGAGTGCCGACAACGAGCCCAGCGGAGTTCGCTCCCCTCGAGCCCTCAACGCCTCTATTTTCGTAGCCTCTGCGCGTGGTGTCGTTACTGCTCCGGTAGCGGTTGTTGTAATCTCTGTCAAAGCTGTCCATGTCGTCCTTTCCGTGATGTTTTCGCGTCCATCTGTATAGAGCATTTCTGCATAGCGTATTTGAGGGGCGACTCGCCCTCTACGCGCTGTCTCTACTCGTCGTAGGTTGCCGCCCGTGACTCGTCTTTGGTGTCGGGCCTGTCCCCCTCGACGAAGTTCTTGATCGACTCCAGCGCTGACACTAAGCCCTCTTGCACGTCGTCGCGGCTGGGCGCTTCTTCTGAGGTATTGTCCCCTGGCGGGTCCCCTTCACCCTGGGGTGGTGCGCCCGTAAAGGTGAGGTGCACCGTCACATCCGACGTGTCCCCCTGCTCCTTAATCTCCAGCCAGCCCGAGTAGTAGTTCTCGTCCGCGCCCCACTCGAGCCGATAGTTCTGCTTATCCTCTCGGAAGTAGCCTTCGGAATCGTATTCGTGTCCCTGCGCTTCCCCTTTGACTTCAACGCGCTCACCTTGCGCGGGCTCAGCGCTGTGCGTGGTCGGCAGGTACTTGGGCAAGTTGCGCACGTCGGCAACAAAGCTCCAGACCTGCTCCGGTGACGCCTCTACCGTGGTGGTATGTTCAAATTCACTCATGGCTCCCCCTCTACTACCAAAGTAGAGGGTTTGCGCCCTACCGTTATCAGCGGCGCTTACAGTCCGAGGTTAGAAAAGGTCAAAAAAGCAGAGACCATATGCGGCGCTACATTCACCATTTTTTAGGGTGTAGGGGGACAGCGCAATGAAGAACCCCGCTGCAAGCAGTCGGAGTATTGAACGGCTAAGTGGCAACGCAGTCTCAGGCGCAAGCTCTCGTAGGCAGTTTAGGAGAGTGCCCTAAAGGGCGGGGCATCAGACCCGCTGAGACTAAACTCGCTTTATCAGCGTCTCTTTGGCGACGAGACGCGCTTGGCGAAGTTGCGCAACTTAGCGCGGCGCTCCATGTCTTGGCTCGGCTGCTCGCGCAGCTTGCGCGTCACGACGAGCGTCAATTTATAGTTCGCGCCTTGGACCTGTGAGGCGATGAGTTCGATGTCGGCGTAGGGGAGGTAGTCTTGGAGGTGAATCGGCAGGGCCATCGCGTTTTTCTTTTCGCCCTTGGTGATGAGCAGCGCTAGGTCGGTTTCGCGCTTGCCCGCGAGCATCTCCACCTCGAGGTCGAAGCGCTTACGTGCGTCGCTCACCACGTCTTCAACCTGAGCGACGAGTTCGCTATGACTCACTATATGACCGGCGCTCGCTAACACAGGCGGCCTCCTCGTAGTCCACAGCATAAACATTAGACCCTCTCATAGCCTTTATCATACGTTAATAGGCGCGGGCGAAGATGACTCTTTTCACATAGGCGCTTTCACCGTCACAACGCACGCATCTACCGTCGCTATCCGGGCCTTCTAAGGGGACGCAGCGCGGCGTCGCTTTGGTGTCCTCTTGAATGGTCGCTTCGCATTCGGGTCTGCCGCAGTGATTCACATAGACCCAGCCCGTCTCGACTTTTTCCTTAAACGTTTCGTAGTCGTCCGTCATAAACGAGTGCTCACCGCGAAAGGTGTTGGCACGTTCGAAGAGGTCGGTATGAAAAGCGTCCAGACTCGCCCCCACGCGCGTAAGCGCTTCACCTAAAGGGATGCGTTCCTTTTCACCGCTCAGACGGTTGGCGACAACCACGACCCCTTCTTCTAGGTCTTTGGGGCCTAGCTCGAGTCTCAGCGGTACGCCCTTTTGCTCCCACTCGTTGAATTTGCGTCCAGGGCTGAGCCCTTCGCGCTCATCGACGTAGACGCGCGTACGCGCGTCGCGGAGCCCGGCGGTGAGCTTGTCCACCTCTGCCATCACGCTCTGCCGTGCCGCTTCGTCATCCTTGCGGTAAATCGGCACGATGACGACTTGGTAGGGTGCAATTTTAGGCGGCATGATGAGCCCTTTGTCGTCACCGTGCGCCATGATGATGGCCCCAATCATCCGCCAGGAGAGCCCCCAACTCGTCGTGTGGGCAAAGGCTTGCTCGTTCTTCACGTCGTTAAAAGAGATATTAAACGCTTCCGCGAAATTCGTGCCCATGTAGTGGCTCGTCCCCGACTGGAGCGCTTTGGTGTCACGCATCATCGCCTCAATGGTCAGGGTCATCTTCGCGCCCGGAAAGCGTTCACCCACTGTCTTCTCACCTTTGATGACGGGCAGCGCAGCGTAGTTTTCCGCGAAGTCGGCGTAAATGCCTAGCATCTGCTCGGTCTCAGCGATGGCCTCGTCCGCCGTGGCGTGCGCGGTGTGTCCCTCTTGCCATAAAAACTCTGTCGTGCGCAAAAAGGGCCGCGTGCGCAGTTCCCAGCGCATCACGTTGCACCACTGGTTATATAAAAGGGGCAAGTCGCGGTAGCTCTGCACCCACTTGCTGTACATCTCACCGATGATGGTCTCGCTCGTGGGACGAATCGCTAAGGGTTCTTCCAACTCCTTGCCACCTGCGTGCGTCACGACGGCGAGCTCGGGTGAAAAACCCTCCACGTGATCCGCCTCGCGCTCGAAAAAGCTCATCGGGATGAGCATGGGGAAGTAGAGATTGAGGTGCCCGGTGGCCTTGAACATATCGTCCACGGTGCGCTGAATGTTTTCCCAGAGCGCATACCCGTAAGGCCGCACGATGATGCTACCGCGCACGGGCGAGAGGTCGGCGAGGTCGGCTTTGTAGACGATGTCGTTGTACCAGGCGCTAAAGTCTTCGCTCTGTGGGGTGAGGGTTTGTTTAGCCATAACGCCCTAGCCTACCTTATATTTAGAGCAGCGTACCACGTTTTGTGAGTAGCGGCGTATGGGGCTTCTAAGGAAAATACGTGCACATTTGTGTGGGCACAAAACGGGACGCCTTTAGAATCCGCAAAAGAACGTGCTCGCGCAAAGTAGCGGAGCCATGAAAAAGGCGAGCACGGAGCTCGCCCTTGTGATGTCAACCTAAAAAGGTTTAGCCGCCGCCGGTGCTCGAGCCCTCAGCCGTGCCGCTCTCGCTGCCACTTTCACCGCCACCCGACGGGCCGCACGCGGCCAGCGAGAGGGTGAAAAAGGCGAATAGGGTCACCAGAACAATTTTAGGGGAACGGAATACTTTCATTACGTCTTTCATTGTTGCCTCCTTTGAAAGGTACTTTAACGCTCTCACATGAAAACTCATAAAGGATTAAATGAGCAACGTTAGCTGGGAAGGGGGAAAGTTGAAGCTGGGACCGCTCAGCGCGAAAAGAAACATGAGATAGCTCTCATAGAAGGACTAAACGGGCGCGTTTAACCGCCTGTTTCCTCGCCTTCGCCGCCCGTCGCACCGCCGGTGTTTTCACCACCCGTGGCTCCACCGGTCGCTTCGCCTTGGGCCTGCTCCTCTAGGTTCTCGGTCTCGTTCTGCACCTCTTCAGCTTCACCCGACAGCTCGTTAGAGGCTTCGTCCTCACTGCCTGACTCCACCGTCGTTGAGCTGTCGCCGTCGTTACTTGCGCCGCCGTCGCCGGGACCGCAAGCAGCTAAGGAAAAAATCAGAACGAAGGCGCTAAGTAGGGTTAGTAGCTTTCTGAACACTGTATTCGCCTCCTTGCGAAAAAGCGTAACAAATCACATTTGCCTAGATGTGAACCTAGCCCACAGACATTCATCTTCATGAAGATATACCCACCCCATCCGGGGTTATTATGTCCTTTAGGTGTCGAAGCGGGTCTCTAAATATTCGGGGATGGTGAAGAGGTTCGCCCGCAAAAAGTAGGGCAGCATGAAAAAAGAGAAGAAAATAAGGACTAAGGCCGCCGTCCACTCGTAATTGAAAATGACGATGCCGTTGTCGTATGCGCCGCCCATCAGTCCGACAAACGACGAACCCGATATATTCGAGGCAAAGAGCGAAAAACCAATTAAATACCAAGGCAGCCCCCGCCCCGCGAGAAAGTATCCTTCGGCGTCTTCGTTCCCCTTGCGGCTCATGTAGACGCCATGCGCGATAACGCCCACGAAATAGAGCACGATAATGACGATGTCGATGACAGCTAAGTCGAACTGCGGTTGATCCATGCATCCCCCCAGTTGCTGGTTAACTCGAGGCCACATTACACGACAAGCCACCTCTTAAACCGTATGGAAAAATTACATTCACAGGTCCTTCGTTTCCTTAACTTTACTGGCTCAAAAGGGGAGGTGGCGAGATTTGAATTTAAAGGGCGTCGGGGTGTTTCCTCTGGGCTCGAGCTGCGGCCTTTTTCGTGCGACGCTTTGGTGCAGTGCTCGAGCCCATTGCGGCAAACCTAGCCAACCTCTTTTTCTGCTATACTCACCTCTATGAACTGGCGAATGATGCAACCCCACCCTGGTCACGGATAAGCGTAACGCTTAACTGTCACGGGGCGCTTTGCATAGAGCGCCCTCTTTTTTGTGTATTTTCAGGATTAAGACACTATGGAGGCAATGATGGACACCACAAAAGAAGACGCAGACGAAACATCCCAAAAGGCAACCTATTACGCTACCACCGCCATCCACTACGTCAACGCTGAGCCCCACATCGGCCACGCCTACGAAAACATCGTCGTGGACGTCGCCACGCGCTTCCACCGTTTAAGGGGCGGCGACACCTTTTACCTCACAGGCACGGACGAGCACGGCGAAAAGGTGCAGAAGACCGCTGAAGCGAACGGGATGAGCCCGCAGCAATACACCGATAAGATTTCAGGTCGCTTCAGAAGCATCTGGGACAGCTTGGACATCCGCTACGACGACTTCATCCGCACGACCGAAGCGCGGCATAAGGAGGTTGTGCAAGACATCTTGCAGCGCGTCTTTGACAAGGGTGACATCATCTTCGGCGAGTACAGCGGGCTCTACTGCGTCTCGTGTGAGCGCTACTACACGGAGAAAGAGGTCGTGGACAATAGGTGCCCGGTGCACGGGACGAGGCTCGAGTACCGCAGCGAAGAGAACTACTTTTTTCGCATGGAACGCTACCGCACCTGGCTCCGCGACTACATCGAAGACCACCCCGACTTCATCCGCCCGGAGCGCTACCGCAACGAGGTCTTAGGCATCCTGCGTGAGCCCATCGGCGACCTCTCGATCAGCCGTCCCCGCGCCCGCGTACCCTGGGGCATCCCGCTGCCCTGGGACGAAAACCACGTCACGTACGTGTGGTTCGACGCGCTTATCAACTACTACTCCGCGTTGGAGAGTAGAGGCTTGACCGAGCGTTACTGGCCGCATGTAAATCACTTCATCGGCAAGGACATCGTCAAACCGCACGGCGTCTTCTGGCCCACCATGCTCAAGTCAGCCGACATACCTCTTTATAAGCACCTCAACGTGCACGGTTGGTGGCTCGTGGACGGCGGCAAGATGAGCAAGTCGAAGGGGAACGTCGTGCGGCCCCTAGACCTCAAGGACAAGTACGGCAACGACGCCTTCCGTTACTACCTCCTGCGCGATATGACTTTCGGGCTGGACGCGACCTTTAGCGAGGTGAGCTTGGCGGAGCGCGTCAATTCAGACCTGGCGAACGACCTCGGCAACCTCTTGAACCGCACCCTGGGGATGCTCGGCAAATACCGACAAGGCGTGATTCCGAAACCGAGTGAGCTGGAGCCCGTCGACACCGAGTTGCGCGACGCCTTTGCAACGTTGCCGCAAACCATGAGCGACCTCTTCGACAATCTTCAGTTCGAGCGGGCGATCGAAAAGGTCTTAGAAGCGGTGCGCAAAGCGAACAAGTACATCGCCGATACGCAGCCCTGGGTTTTGGCGAGGAACGACACGCACGCGGCCCGCTTGGATACGGTCTTGTATAACTGCGTGGAGTCCTTGCGGTGCGCTTCGATCTTGTTAGAAGCCGTCATCCCGCAAAAAGCCGCTGAACTTCGCGCCCAACTCGGGCTCACGGGTGACGTGACCCTCCAAGACGCCGCCGGATGGAACCTCACGCCGGAGAGCACGCAGACGCAGCCCGGTCAGCCGCTCTTTCCGCGCATCGACATGGCGGCGTTACAAGCTGCGCTGGAGCCGAAAGGGGAAGCCTTGGAGCATAAGCCCGAGGTGACGATTGATGATTTTGGCAAGCTCGAGTTCCGCGTCGCCGAAGTCACAAAAGTCGAGCCTCACCCCAAGGCCGATAAGCTGCTCGTTTTATCGGTCAAGCTCGGACCCGAGGAGCGCACCATCGTTTCGGGCATCAAGGAGTTCTATAAACCCGAAGAACTCGTCGGAAAAAAGGTCGTCATCGTTGCCAACCTCAAGCCCGTGAAGCTGCGCGGTATTGAGTCGCAGGGGATGATTATGGCGGCGGAGGACGCGAGCGGGCTCAGTGTGACGACGTTGGATAGGGAGGTCTCGAGTGGCGCCGAAGTGCGCTGAGCACATCACGCCAACTATTGCACAGCCTCAGCTATTCTTGAGATTCTTACAGAAATCTTACAGACCGAGTGGCTTGGTCGGAATAGACTAGCTTTATCACTGAGGGGATGAACCCCACCCCTCGGAGGCGAAGACACCTAGACCCGCAATTTGGGCGCTTGGGACTAGGTCGAGCCAGTAGCGCAACCGGCCGAGGGTAGCTCTTTTGCTACGCCGAGGATGTTGCAACCTTGCGGGGTCAAAGGAGAAGAGCATGAACCAGTCCTCAGTAGCTAAATCTTCTAACAACCTGTCTTCTAACAACCTGTCTTCTAACAACCTGTCCTCGAGCAAGCCAGCTAGCACCTCTTTCAAGGCTTTTCGTAGACTCGCCCTATTCGCCGCGCTCGTTGCGCTCTTCACCGGTTGTAGCAGCGTTGACGCACCGGAACTGGAAACGGCGGGTAGTAGCGTCAAGTACATCAAGGTGAGCGTAGCTTCAGATAAAGACGACGCCGAAGAGCGCAGTTCGGGTAAGGTCGTCACCAGCAGCACCGACTTGGAACTGACTTATGACGTTAAGCGCGGTCAGCAGATGGTGGGCGTGCGCTTTCGTGCACTCGCGATTCCTCAGGGCGCAAAGATTCGCCGCGCCGAGGTGCGCTTCAAGGCCGACGAGCGTGATGAGGGCAACCTCAAGCTGAAGGTGCGCGCCGACGACAGCGACAGCGCCGCCCCCTTCGTGGAAAAGTCGCGCAACCTCTCGTCGCGCAAGACCACCTCGGCCTCGGTCACCTGGCAGCCTCGCGCCTGGCGCAAAGTAGGCGAGCGCGGCGGCAAGCAGTTCACCCCCGACATCTCGAAGCTCCTACAAGAGGTCGTCAACCGCCCCGGCTGGCGCTCGGGCAACGCCTTCGCGGTCCTGATCAGCAGCCAGAGCAAAGCCAAGCGCGTGGCCGAGTCCTACCGAGGCGACAAAAAGGGTGCGCCGCAACTCTACATCGAATACACCCTAAACAACGCCAGTGCCGGCCCTAGCACGCCTACCCCCACACCGGCTCCCGCACCTACCCCCAGCATCAAGACCAAGAACGCGCTCTACGTCTCGCTCAAAGGCTCGGACAAGAACGACGGCCGCTCCAGGGACAAGCCGCTTAAAACTATCTATAAAGCCCTCCAGCTTGTCAAGCCCGGTGATACGCTCTACTTGCGCGGCGGCGTCTACAAGGGCAAGTATCAGGGCTACTTCGGCTACGACCGTCAGCCTTTCACCACCGACGGCACCAAGGCCAAGCCCATCACCATCATGAGCTACCCCGGCGAACGCGCCATCATCGACGGCAGCGACCGCCACTGGAGCGATTCCAAGAGCCTCTCCAGCCCCGAACTCTTCAAAGTCACCGCGGACCACTACCTGATCCAAGACCTGACCATTCGCAACGGTGCCGGACGCGGTCTCTACCTTAGAGGCAACCACATCACCGTGCGCAACGTCTTGTCGCACAACCACCACTCCGACGGGATCTACCTCAAAGGCAACTACGGCACCTTCGAAGACAGCGTCTCGCACGGCAACTACAGCCGGCAAAATGGCGGCGACTCCGCCGACGGCATCAAAATCGGCACGGGCACCGGCCACGTCGTGCGCAACTTCTTAGCCTACAACAACTCGGACGACGGCATCGACATCTTCTGCTCCACCAAGTCGCTCGTCGAGCACAGCGTCGCCTACGGCAACGGCCGCGGCTACTCCGGCAACGGCAACGGCTTCAAGTTGGGTTGCCACGGCGTGAACGACAGCAAGAACGTGATTCGCTACAACTTGGCCTACAAAAACCGCGCCAACAACTTTGACGGCAACGGTGCGGGCGGCGTCACCATGATCCACAACACCTCCTGGAGAGCGGGCCGCCACGGCTTCATCGCTTACGCTCCAGCAGGCAGTGGCAAAGCGCCTTTCACGCTCAAGAATAACATCAGCTACCAAGACAAGAAGGCCAAGGGCATGAGCCGCCGCGACAAGAGCAGCTTCAACTCCTGGGACCTCAAGATCAGCAACCCGCAGTTCGTCTCTACCGACCCCAAGTCCCGCGACTTCTTAGCCCTGCGCAAGAGCAGCCCCGCCGTGGACGCAGGCACCAAGCTCAGCTACGCCTACAAGGGGCAAGCCCCCGACCTCGGTGCGCTCGAGTCGGGTCAGCGCATAGGTGAGCTTCTTGGCTCCACGGTTCAGGCCCTCCAAGGTGGCACCATTAAGTTGGCGGGGAATTAACGAACAACAAACAACCTAAATTGAACTGCGATAGGCTCGAGACACCTCGAGCCTATTTACTTTTATGAGTTCTTTGAACCAAACCAAATCAAAGGTTTAGATTTATCAAGAGGTTAAAGAATAGCTGCGCCTTCTTATCCTTCTTCGCTCTATGAGGTGAAACTAAAACCGCATAGACTTTTATCTTCGTACGCTCAACCAACGTTCTTCAGCTTGTACCAACAGACAAGAACTGATTCGTCTCCGATGCACCCCCACGCAACATCCTGCGATAAGCTAGGAACATGACGAAACACGACTTAATCATCATCGGTGCAGGACCAGGAGGCTACGTCGCCGCGATTCGCGCCGCCCAACTCGGTTTTGATGTGGCTTGTATCGACAAGAACGACGCTTTAGGCGGAACCTGTCTGCGTGTTGGCTGCATCCCGAGCAAGGCGCTTTTAGAGTCCAGCGAGAAGTTCTATGAGGTGCAGGAGAGTTTTAAGGAACACGGCATCAACGTGAGCGGTGTCGAATTGGACTTAGACGCGATGTTGAAGCGCAAAGACGATGTGGTGAAAAGCCTCACTAACGGTGTTGCGGGTCTCTTCAAGAAGAACAAAGTGACGCACTATAGAGGACTCGGGCGTATTACAGGTCAAGGTAAAGTCACTGTACAAAGTGATGAAGGCGAGGAAGAACTCCAGGCGCAACGTATTCTCATTGCCACCGGCAGCGCCGTCGCTACCTTGCCGGGTATCGAACTCGACGGCGATAGAATTGGAACGAGCAGCCAAGCCATCGACTACCACGAAGTCCCGGAGCACTTGGTCGTTATCGGTGCGGGCTACATCGGCTTAGAACTCGGCTCGGTTTGGAAGCGCTTGGGCGCGAAAGTTACGGTGGTCGAATACTTAGACCGTATCTTGCCCGGCATGGACGCCGAAATCGCCAAAGAAGCGCTCAAGCAGTTCAAAAAGCAAGGTTTAGAGTTTCGCTTAGGCAGCAAAGTCACCTCAGCCAAAGCAGAGGGTGACACCTGTACGGTTGAGATTGAAGGCGCAGACCCCATTACGTGCGACCGCGTGCTCGTCGCGGTAGGGCGCAAGCCGAATACGGAAGGGCTGGGGCTCGAGTCCATCGGTTTAGAGTTAGATGACAAAGGACGCATCCCCGTCGATGAGAGCTTTAAGACCTCAGTGGAAAATGTCTACGCCATCGGCGACGTGATTCGCGGTCCGATGCTCGCGCACAAGGCGGAGGAAGAGGGTATCGCCTGTGTCGAGGGTATCGCCAACGGCTACGGCCACGTCAACTACGGCGCGATTCCCGCTGTTGCTTATACGGAGCCCGAAATCGCCTCAGTCGGCAAGACCGAAGAAGAACTCAAAGAGGAAGGCGCTGACTACAAAAAAGGGGTCTTTCCCTATCAGGCCAATGGTCGCGCCAAAGCGCTCGGCCACACGGAGGGCAAGGTCAAGATTCTGGCGGACGCCGAGACGGACCGCGTGTTGGGCGTGCACATCATCGGGGTACGCGCCGGTGACATGATTGCTGAAGCGGTGGCGGCGGTGGAGTTCGGCGCGTCGGCGGAAGATATCGCTCGCACCAGCCACGCGCACCCGACGCTCGCCGAGACGATTAAAGAGGCGGCGTTGGCCGTGGAGAAGCGGCCTATTCACATGTAGGTTGGATTCCAGCAGAAAAGCACCCTATTTACGAGAGAGGTCATGACCTCTCTTTTCTTTTACCTAGAAATGGCTTTACAAATAGCGTTTCCGTGTTTCGTTGCTACAGCAACGAAACATGCGAGCGGATGCGAGAAGAAATAGACGTTATCACTTGGTGCAGCGAGAAGTGGAAATGCTAAAAAATGCGAGAAGGCACGGATACAAATATCAAAATATAAGCTCAGACTTGACAATGTAAAATTATAGTTCTATATTGCTTCTAAATAACCGATATAAAATAGTGATTGATAAACAAATTTTTCTATTTATTTAAAAGCTCGGCTAACGAGGAGGCAAACATGAGCGAGCAAGATCGTATTCAAGCACTCGTCGAGGAAGGGAAGATCAGTCAACAGGAGGCGGAGTTATTACTCGAGGCCCTCCAAGACACCTCACGTGAGGAGATAGAGCGCGAAGAGGTTAAGCGCGTGGACATGACAAAGCCCACAAGCGCCCCACCTGACCCGGTGACACCTCTCTCCGAAGTTGGACCTACGCCGAGCACGCCACCACCTAGTGCATCGAAGCCGCCGCTCGAGCCCACCTCCAATCCATCTACCGAAGTCACACGCTGGGTCACGGTTTCGATGTTAGCAGGTGGTTTGGACGTGTGCGTTGACCCCTCACTCAGCGACCCTGTGTTCGAAGGCAAAGCCGAAATGACACGGCGCGGTGACAATTTCGAGATTAGGCAGCGTCCGCGCCAGAGAGAGGGCGAGAGCATCTTGGACAACCTCTTGAACTGGGTCAAAGCGGGCGACATTGAGGTGCGCATTCCGAGCGGGTACGGCTTAGAGGTCAAGAGCAAAGCGGGCGACATTGACGTTGAGGGCGTCCCTTACCTCAAGGGTAAACTCTTAGCGGGCGACGTGAAGGCGCAAGAGGTCGGCGGGATAGACTTATCGCTGCAAGCGGGCGACGTGGACGTGAGCTTATATCTCACAAAGGGCAAGCACCGTCTCAAGGCGAGGGCGGGCGACGTGGATATTGTGATTTTAGCGGGCTCGAGCGTCACCACGAAGGGTAACATTAGCGCGGGTTCGCTCCGCTTAAAAGGACCGTTTACCCGTCAGGAGAGTATGACGGGCGGACGTTTTGAGGGAACGGTAGGTGATGGGGCGGCGAGCCTCGAGATAGAGCTCATGGCGGGCGATGTGAGGGTGGAAGCGTGAACGAGCAGCGCCGCATTTTGGAGATGCTCGCCGCTAGGCAAATCAGCGTGGACGAAGCCGACGCCCTCTTGTCCGCGCTCAAGGCGGAGAACCACACCGACGCTAAACCTAAAGGTGCGACCAAGTCGCTCCGCATCGCTGTAGACGCCGACGGCGAAGCTAAAGTGCGCGTGAACGTGCCGCTTGGTCTCGCTAAATTCGCAGCTCGGTTCGTCCCGAACAACGCTCAAGCGACCTTGCGGAAACAGGGCGTTGACCTCGCTGAACTGCTCGCGTCGCTGAACGGCTCGAGCGAAGGCCGCCTACTCGACCTAGAAACTTCCGAAGGTGGCTATCCGGTCAGAATCGTTCTCGATATGGTTTAGTGATGGCGTGAGCGATACGAAGAAATTACCGATGCCGACCCATTGCCCCGTGACGGGGGAGCCTTTAGAGGTGACGCGGCTCGAGTGCCCGGAAAGCGGCATCTCTATCGAAGGGCGCTTCATTCCCAATGAATTCGCTCTTTTGCCAAACGAGTCCTTGGAATTCTTACGCCTGTTCGTCAAAGTACGCGGCAATCTCAAAGAGGTCGAGCGGATTTTGGGGCTCTCCTACCCTACCGTGCGCCTGAGATTCGACGCGATGCTCAAAGCGTTGGGTTACGAGGCGGCGGAAGAGGTTAGAAGCGAACGGGCTAATGTTATTGGGCTCTTAGAGAAGGGCGAAATCACGGCTGAGGAGGCGACGGCGCGGCTGCGGGCATTGCAGAAGAGATGAGAGTATTGCGTGACTGATAACCCGGAAAGCAATCTTAACTTGAAGCGTAGCAGATAGTTCTCTTCTCCGTAGATACGCATCATCAAGAAAAGCTTGTGATTTCGGAAGCACAAAGTATAGACGCAAAGTCAGCACCGTTACGTTGCCAAAGATGCTTCGAGTTCCTAGGTGTACGCAAACGCTCGCGTCAGGTCCGCTTGCAGCTTATCAGCGGTCGGGAACGACGCCCAAGCAGGCTCGTCGTCGACATTGCCTCTTTCTGTAGTCTCTGGCGCACCGATGAAATCGAACACTCGCCTCAACGTGGGCGGTGTCTCCCACACACCTAAGCGTTGATTCAGGTACATCTGGGTTTGTTCTTCGACAGCATCAAGCTCTTCCTGAGAGAGGAGTGTAAGGGTATAAAGGTTTTGCAACCCGCGCTGCTCCTCAAAGACCTCATCCAGCTCTTTCTGTAGCTGGAGCGTGTAGACTTCCCTCTGTTCGAGCAACGCTTCTTGTGCCTGCCGCAGGTGCATTGCCCCGTAGATTTCAGCCGCCCTCTGAGCGGAGAGAAGGCCTCGGTAGTAACAAGCCGCGTAGGAGACTCTATGCAGGACTGTCGAGTAGAAAAAAGAGACATGAAGCAGCGGATTGAAACACATGTGAACGAGTGGACTGGCGAACCTCGCGTATCGTGACTGGATGAAGCCATTGGTCATGCGTTTGTTGAGATGGTCTGCTCGAAGCGCGAGATGCCCTTGAAGGTCATCCTGGGAGTAAAAAGATTCGTGTGTCCAAGCTACGGCGCATTCGAGTTGCGCTAGCGATAGATTATCAAGGAGCCCTGCGCCAAGCTGCATCACCGCTTCATCTTTACCGCGCAGGGTAGACCAGAGTGATCCGTAAACGAAATACCCGAATTCCGCATCAGGCGTTAGAACAACCTCTTTGACCGCTGATCGGCCAAGCTTCGTCGCCATTTGGTCGAAGGTGTTGTAAAGCCCCGGCGCTTGGTGCCGCTCCAAACTCAAACTGGGAAAGGGTACTACGCCTTTTGAAAACATGAGCTGCAGCATCTTGACACCCAAATAGAAGACGAAAAGGAGTAGACACCCGGCGATCAAGTTGGCGATAAGGGGTAAGTCGCTCGTGCGGAACAAGCGCATGAACGAGACATAGATAAAGGTCCATAAAAAGAGCGGGTAAATAAAGAGCATCGGAACGCAGGTAAGAACGCTCCAGCAGGTCAGCTTAACCACGAGGGCATAGATGCGACAGAGTGCTCGAGGAAGCTCGATGTCACAGTCTGCCATGTCCAAGCGCCGGGCAATCCGCTGTGACAGACGCCGCCCTACAGCGAAGAGAAGGAGCATGAGACCTACCCAACTAGCGACGGCGGTGCCAGAGTAGCGCAGCAGGCGTTTGAGATAGGGCGGAACAACTGGGTTCTCTCGCAGGACATCGCGCAGGCTGGGTAAGGGCGGCCTTTCGTGTGCGGTAGTCGTTCGAAGCTCGAGCGAGCGTCTAATCGCGGGCGAAAGTCTCTCGAGCAAGGCTTCATGTTCTTCGGTGGACAGAGTAGAAGGGTCCTCTCCCAACGCAATAGCGGCAGCCTCTCCCAGAAGCTCCTCAGCTTTGAGACGTATTGCGTTTTCGGTTGTGAGACGAAATAGCTCGTCCTCATACTGACTTGACTGGGCATGACCTGTTGATCCGAAAAGCGGCGCGCAGAATAGAACCAATAGAAGATAGAGCAAGAGATGACGCATAGGTAGAACATAGTGTAGAAAATATCGAAACCTAAGGTAAGGATCTTTCTCACGCAGAAACTAAAAACGGGTCAAATAGTAGCATTTCCACTTGAAGCTGCTATAGCAGCTTCAAGTGTGAGCGGATGCGAATAGAAACGAACGCCATCAGCCGTGTAGCAATGAGTCATGGAACTGCTATAGGTATTTTAATGAAGAAAACTTAGCAAATTGAGACATCGCTAAATAGCAAGAGGTTGCTTACTTTCCTATGCGAGTCGTGTAAAATCCCTACATAGTACTCGCTCAATCCGAACTCGCCACCTGCGGTTCACCCGTTACGTTCCCTTCCTCCTGGCGCATTTTGAAGAAGTTAATCACGAGCACGACGGCGATGAGGCTAAAGCCGATGATTTCGTACCACATGTTCGGCCAGAAGATACCGACTAAACCGGCGGTGACGAGAAGCCTCGAGACCAGGTACATCCGCGTAAACATGTAGCCCTCTAACGCCGCCGCAAACGCCCCCAGCGCCGCAAACGCCGTAATCACGTTCCAAGCGACGACCAGAACAGGTCCGCCTACAACGATTTCCGGGTTAAACACCATAAAGAGCGGGATGAGGTAGAGCCCCTTCGCGAACTTCCACGCTTCAAAGCCTGTTTTCATCGGGTCGCTATTGGCGATGCCCGCCGCTGCAAACGCAGCTAGTGCCACGGGCGGCGTCACGTTTGAGTCCTGCGAGTACCAGAAGATGACTAGGTGCGCGATGATGAGCGGCACGCCGAACTCGTTTTGCAGGGCGGGCGCGGCGAGCACCGCTAAGACGATGTAGCTCGCGGTTACGGGCAAGCCCAGACCGAGAACGAGCGAGGCAATAGCGAGCAAGAGGAGCGCCAACAAGAGGTTACCGTTGGAAAACGAGAGCATCAGCGAGGAGAACTTGAGCCCCAAGCCCGTCAAGCCGATGACGCCAACGACGACGCCCGCGATAGCGCACGCGACGCTGACAGGAACAGCGTTTCTCGCACCGACTTCTAATGCTTCTAAGAATTTACCGACCCCGAGCAAGAGCTGACTCAGCAGCGGTTTGGAGGATGACTCGAGCTTCACCCCATCCTCTTCTAAGCGCTCACCTCTTTGAATAAAGAAGTCTCCGAGTTCGGTGGAGTTTTGCTGCTCGAGCGCTCCCACATCCGCCTCACGCTCCTCCTCGTCATTTGACGGTCGCATGTAAAAATGCCGCACTAAAGCCCGCGCCACCGACACGACGACAATCGCAACGATGGCGATGAACCCCACTAAACTCGGTGAGATATTCAAAAAGAGAAAGTAGATGAGCGCCGCGAGCGGGATGAGGAAGTGCCACCCCTCTTTGAACACGCGCCGCACGCTCGGCAAGTTCTCATCCTTGATCCCCTTCATCCCCCGCTTCGCCGCGATGATATCTACGAAGAGGTAGACGGTCGTAAAATAGAGAATCGCAGGCAAGATGCTCAATTTGACGATATCGAGATACGGCAAGCCCGTGTACTCCGCAATCAAAAACGCGCCCGCGCCCATGATAGGCGGCATGATCTGCCCGCCCGTGCTCGCCGCCGCCTCGACGCCGCCCGCTTGCTCGGGCTTGTAACCGAGTTGCTTCATCAGCGGAATCGTGAACGAACCGCTCGTCACGACGTTGGCGATGGCGCTACCCGAGATCGAGCCCATAAAGGCCGACGCGACCACGGCAGCTTTCGCAGGCCCGCCCCGCTGCCGCCCCGCCGCCGCGTACGCTAAGTTGATAAAGAACTTGCCGCCACCTGTGACCTCTAAAAACGCGCCAAAGAGCACGAAGATGAAGACGAAGGTCGCCGCGACGCCCAAAGGCACGCCGTAAATCCCCTCTTGACCCAAGTAGAGCTGCGCGACGATGCGGTCAACGCGGTAGCCCCGGTGCTCCAAGATGCCGGGTAAGAACTCGCCCAAGAAGGGAACCGTCCCCCTCGGCCCCGCCATCGCGTAGAGGATAAAGACAAGGCCGATGATCGTGATAAAAAGGCCGATGACGCGGCGGCTCGCCTCTAAAAGTGTGACGACGGCAACCACGCCGACGATGATATCGGTCTGCGTCCAGAAGCCCGCTCGGTTGATAATGTCGTCCAGATAGTAAACGAGATAAAAGCCCGCGTAGGCGCTCCCGACGATGAGCGCACCGTCGATGAGCCAACCCAAAATACCGCGCCCCCTCTCCTTGCCGAAGACGGGAAAGAGCAAGAAGGCCAAGACTAAAATAAGCGCTAAGTGGATACCGCGCTGATAGAAGAGGTTGAGAGCGGTGAAGCCCGAGGTGTAGAGTTGGAAGAGCGACAAGCCAATCGCAACGACTGAAATTGCCAAAAGTACGATGCTCAGTTGGCGCGTTGGGGTTTTTTGAACGGTCACGGACGAATCCTCAGCGTGACACGCTCGCCCGCGGCTAGGTCACTGAGGGAATACGTCTCACCCTGATGGACGACACGGTGGTCCACCTCTTTCGAGCCGACTCTCAGCGCGTAGGCGTTGCCGGGTACGCTTTCGTTGATGTCCCTTATCCAATAGCCGTGATTGGCGTCGGACTCGAGCCTCCCCCTTCCAGGAATATGGCCGAGCCCCGCATCAAACGCAGGCGTATGAGAGTCAGTCAGAAGCATCGTTCCCTCCCTGTAAGCGTAGTAGTCGCTGACTAGAATGCCGGTGACGGAGTGGTTCCACCTGAGTTGCCAAGATGCATCCTCTTCCAAATCCAGTTGCAGTATCACGACCTCATCTTTGACGACCCCATCTCTTACAACCTCGAGATAGGGCGTAGCCGCCGCTAGATTAAGAACAGTAAAGAGGAAGAGCAGCATACTCTTCCTCGACATTATGTTCATCTCTCCCCGGCCCTATTCCTTAACTCGCCACTTAACCCGGTGGCATCAAGTCTTGCGGAACCTCTTGACCGCTCTCCTGATAGTAGCGCACCGCGCCGGGATGGAAGGGAATGGGCGTCGCGTCCAGGCTAAACTCGACGGTCGTGTTGTTCGCCGCCGGGTGAATGGCGATGAGTTCGTCTACGTGGTCGTACATCGCTTGGGTCATCTGGTAGGCCAGTTCCTCGTCCATATCCGCGCTGACGATGAGCACGTTCGGCGTGCTGATCGTCGTTACATCCTCGTCTTGACCTGGGTACGTGCCAGCGGGCAGCGTGTAGGCGGCGAAGACGGGCTCAGCCTCCTGTGCGGCGCTGATTTCCTCTTCGGAGAGCGAGATGATGGTGACGTTGCGAGTCGTCGCCAAGTCCAGAATCGAACTCGTAGGCGGCCCGACGCTCCAGAAGCCCGCGTCAATCTGACCGTCGCGCAGGGCGTTGGCGGTCTCGTTGAAGTTGAGGCGGCGCTCGTCGATGTCGTCGTAGGTAATGCCGTTAGCGTTGAGAATCGTCTCGGCGGAGAGTTCGGTGCCGCTGCCCGGTGCGCCCACCGAGACGCGCTTGCCCGCCAAATCAGCTAAAGAGGTGACACCCGAGTCCGCGAGCGTCACGATCTGCACGGCGTTCGGGTAGATGGAGCTTAGAGCGCGTAAGTTGTCCGTCTGCCGCCCTTCGAAGTCGCCCATGCCGTTGTAGGCGGCGAGCACGGTGTCCGCGAGGGCCAAGGCCATGTCCGAGTCGCCTCGGAAGACCAGCCCGACGTTCTCCACGGACGCGCCTGTGACCTCGGCGACCGCGTCGTAGCCGTCGATATACTTATTGACCAACTCGGCTAAGCCGCCGCCGTAAGGGTAGTAGACGCCGCCCGTGCCGCCTGTTGCAATGGACAGACTCCCCTGGGCGAACGCGCCGCTCATAACGAGAGCTGCGAGCGAAAACATGATGAAACGCAAGCGCATATATTCCTCCTTCAAATTGGTATTGAGGTTACTATAACAGATTGACGCGCGGAAGCGTCTTCATCTTTGGGTTGCTCAGCGTTCACGCTGTTAGCTATCTCACAGCTCAGCGGTTGCTACGCTCATGACTGTTTGCTGAACCTGTATAGTTAAACTCGCCTTCGAAACTACGTTATGAAAGACAACATTGTTTACGGGAGAAAATTGTTTACGGGAGAAGAGGTTGATATGAATTGCACAAGGATGCTGTTAGGGATTCTATGTCTACCGCTACTCGCGGCCTGCGCCGAAGACGCGGCTCCGCCCCTGAACCAGAGCGCCGCGCCCAGTGGCCTCATCATCACGGGTATCATCGACGGCCCCCTCACGGGCGGCGTCCCCAAAGCGGTGGAGCTTTACACGCTCAGCGATGTGAGTGATTTGAGCGTCTACGGTCTCGGCTCGGCCAACAACGGCGGCGGCTCGTCCGGTGCAGAGTTCACCTTTCCAAGCCGAACGGCTGACGCGGGCGACTTTATCTACGTGGCGAGTGAGGAGGGAGGCTTCACCGACTTCTTCGGCTCCGCGCCCGACTACACGAGCAGCGCGGCGAACATCAACGGGGACGACGCGCTCGAGCTGTTCCGAGCGGGTAAGGTCGTGGATACCTTTGGCGAGGTTGACGTAGACGGTACAGGGCAACCCTGGGAATACGCGGACGGTTGGGCGTACCGTCAAGCGAACACAAATGGGGATGCGGGCTTTGTTCTTGATGACTGGACGTTTAGCACCCCGAACGCCTTGGAGGGCGCAACGACAAATGATTCGGCGAGCACCCCCTTCCCTGTCGGCAGCTTTCAGCAAGGCGATACAGGCGGCGATACGGGCGGTGACACGGGCGGTGAGGTCGGTCAGTGCGGTGACGACGCGACCTTGATAAGCGCCGTGCAAGGCAGTGGCGCTGAGAGCCCGCTTGCTGAGCAATCCGTCACAGTTGAGGGCGTCGTCATCGGTGATTTTCAGGACGATGAGGTTGCTTTTAGCGATTTGGGCGGCTTCTATGTGCAAGAGGAAGCGGACGACGAGGATGGCGATCCGGCGACTTCAGAAGGCGTGTACGTCTTTGCGCCAGACGCGGCGGATGTGAGCGAGGGCGACCTCGTGCGCGTCAGCGGTACGGTGACGGAGTTCAACGGCCTGACCGAACTAACGGATGTCACGGTTCAAGACTGCGGAACGTCTCCCCTACCCGAGCCCGTGGAGGTGACGTTGCCGCTTGACTCGAGAGACGACTTAGAGCGCGTGGAGGGAATGCGCGTGCGCTTCCCCCAACCTCTCGTTATTTCCGAATACTTCAACTACGACCGCTTCGGCGAAATCGTCCTGGCGCTGCCGCTGCAAGATTTGGAGCGCCCCTATCAACCGACGAGCTACGTCGAACCTGGCTCCGACGCCGCGACAGACATCGCTGAACTGAACGACCTGAGCCGTATCACCTTAGACGACGGGCGCAGCTCGCAAAACCCCGACCCGGCGCGTCACCCGAACGGCGCAGCGTTCACCTTGGAGAACCGCTTTCGCGGCGGCGACACCGTGCAAAACGCCGTGGGCGTGCTCGATTACCGCTTCGACATCTACCGCCTGCAGCCGACCCAAGGCGCGGACTATGAGAACGAAAATCCGCGCCCCGATGAGCCCGAAGAGGTCGGCGGCAGCCTCAGCGTGGCGAGCTTCAACGTCCTAAACTACTTCACAACGTTTGGTGAAAGAGGTGCGGACAACGCCGAAGAGTTTGAGCGGCAACGCACCAAGATTATCGCGGCACTCGCTGAAATCGACGCGGATGTGGTGGGGTTGGTGGAACTCGAGAATAACGGCGACGCGGCTGATTCCGCCATCCAAGACTTAGTGAACGGCCTCAACGACGAACTCGGCGCAGACACCTACACCTTCATCGATACGGGCGTCATCGGCACAGATGCCATCACCGTAGGCATGATTTACAAACCTGAAACGGTTACACCTGTCGGCGACTTTGCCGTCCTGGACGCCCCCTCCTTCACCGACCCGAACACCTCAGGTCAGCAGAAAAACCGCCCCGCGCTCGCGCAGACCTTTCGTGAGGAGGCAACGAGTGGCGTTTTAACTATTGTCGCCAACCACTTCAAGTCCAAGGGTTCAGAGTGCAGCCCCGGCGACGACGACCCGCAGCAGGGCTCTTGCAACGATACACGCTTAAAAGCCGCCGACGCGCTCGCGGAGTGGCTCGCTGACGACCCGACAGGCAGCGGCGACCCCGACGTACTCATTCTAGGCGACCTCAACGCTTACGACGAAGAAGACCCGATTGACCAACTTAGAGAAGGCGCGGACGACACGCTCGGCACAGATGACGACTACACCGACCTCATCGAAGCGTTCGAGGGTGAGTTTGCCTACTCGTTCGTCTTCAGCGGCGAGTTCGGCCACCTCGACTACGCCCTAGCGAACGAAGCGCTCTTTGCGCAGGTTACGGGCACGACCGAGTGGCACATCAACGCCGACGAGCCCGACCTCTTGGACTACGACACTAGCTTCAAAGAGGACGCGCAAGACGCGCTCTTCGAGCCCAACCCCTACCGCTCCTCGGATCACGACCCGGTGATTGTCGGGCTGGACTTGACCGCTGGTTCTGAACAAGTTGATCCCGCGCAAGCGATTTCGGTGCTGCTTGGAGAGGTGCGGGTGCTCCGCGAAGAGGGTGTGCTCAACCGAGGCCTGACGAGGGTCTTGGAGCGCAGGTTGGAGAGGGCGCTGAAGTCTTTGGAGCGCGAAAAACCGGAAAAAGCGGTAAGGAACTTGGAACTGTTCGTCAAACTCACCGAGGTGTTCGTCCGCGTCGGGAGGCTACCCGCCGAGGTAGGCGACGCGCTCGTAACAGACGCTAAAAGTATTATTGACACGCTGAGTTGAGGCTGACAACTTGAAAAGACGTCCGTACAGCGTTTCCACTCGAGCCTGCTACAGCAGGCTCGAGCTCGAGCGTAGCGAGAAGAAAAAGTACGGATTCCGTAATCATCGGAATCCGTATTACGCCTCAAGGCAACAACAGCTAGGAAAGCGTGCGCTGCAAATCGCTGATAAAGGGCATCACACCCGCTTCGGAGAGCGGCTTTGAAAAGAAGAAGCCTTGACTATACGTACAGCCCAAGCGCCTGAGCTGCTCCAACTGCGCCTGCGTCTCGACCCCTTCGGCGATGACCTCTAACCCCAAGTTCTGCGCCATATTGATAATCGTGCGCACCAACTCCGCGCTCTCCTCCAAGTGCGACATGTTGTCGATGAAACTGCGGTCAATTTTAAGGGCGTCCACGGGAAAGCGCTGCAAGTAGGACAAGGACGAGTAACCCGTGCCGAAGTCGTCCAAGTAGAGGTCGATGCCCAAGTCTTTAAGCGCCTTAAAGGTACTGCGAACGCCCGGCGAAGCGTCGATGAGCGTTCCCTCGGTGATCTCTAAGGTGAGTTGCCGGGGGTTGAAGCCGGTGCTCTGCAAGATGGTTCCCAACTCGTCAACGATGTCCGGGTAGAGCGCGTGCTGTGAGGAGAGGTTGAGGCTCAGAGATAGGGGCGTGATGAGACGCTCTTGCCACACCTTGACCTGCTGACAGGCGGTGCGCCAGACGTAGCGGTCCAACTTGACCATCAGCCCCATCTCTTCGGCCAACGGTAAGAATTCAGAAGGGAGCACCACGCCGCGTTGCGGGTGACACCATCTGAGGAGCGCTTCAAAGCCTATGAGTGCGCCGCTATTCGTCGCCATGATGGGCTGGTAGACGACCTCGAACTCTCTATGCTCCAAGGCCCTATGCAGCTCTTTTTCCAACGACATCGTCGCGACCACTTGGCGGTGCATACTCTCGTTGAAGACGCGGTAGGTCCCTCGGCTCTCCCCTTTTGCGCGGTACATGGCGATGTCGGCGTCGCGCATGGCGTCACTGGCGCTGCGGTGCGCGCCCGTGCTCGTCACCACGCCGATGCTCGCCGAAGTATAGAGGCTGTGCTCCTCGACGTTCACGGGGTCTGTAAAGGCGTCCATGATGCGCTGCGCCACCTGAACCGCTTGCGGTTCTTCGACGCCTTCTAAGAGAATGGCGAACTCGTCGCCGCCTAAACGAGCGACGGTGTCAGCGGGACGCACGCAGGTGCGTAACCTCTCGCCAACGCTGGTCAAAAGCGCGTCCCCGGCGGCGTGCCCTAGCGAGTCATTGACGATTTTGAAGCGGTCGAAGTCCAAGAAGAGCACGGCGGCGACCCGCTCGGGCTCGCGCCGCTGATGCTTGATGACTTGCGTCAAGCGGTCCATGAATAAAGCGCGGTTGGGGAGTCCCGTCAAGGAGTCGTGAAAAGCGTCGTGGTAGAGCCGCTCGTTGGCGCGTTGCAGCTCGGTTTCGGTCTCACGCAGGGTGTTGATTTGGCGCAGCAGCTCGGTCTGCGCCTCTTTTAAGGCCGCTTCGGTCTGCTTTTGCGCGGTGACGTTGCGGCTGATGACCAGTACGGTATCAACCTCTTGAGGCTCTGCGGACGCTTCTTTTTCCCCTTCTGAGGGCTCAGCCACGTTCCACTCGGGGACGAAGTGGCAGATGTAAATCTGCTCGCCCTGTGACGAGGGATAACGAACCTCTAACTCCAGCTCGCGCCCACTCCAAAAGACCTCTTGCAGCGCGCCGTTCCACACGGTGTGCGTGTCCGTCTCGTCGAAGTCCTCGAGCCGCTTCCCCATGATCTCTTGCGCCTTTACGCCCACCGCCTTTTCCACCGCCAAGTTGACGTAGACGTAGCGCAACTCGCGGTTGAAGCGGGCGATGATGTCAGGGGTATTCTCGACTAGAGTCACGAACTCGCGGGTGCGGCGGCGCAAACCCTCTTCGGCCTCTTTGCGCTCCGTGATGTCCGTGCCCGTCGCGATGAGTTGCGCTAAGTTTCCCTGAGAATCGAAGCGGGGGGTAACGCAGAAGTCTACGGTGATGAACGCCTCTTCACCATTCCCTCTGTTGACGCGCATCTTGAGGTCGGTGCGGCAGGTCTTACCCTCTTTGCCCGACGCAATCGCCTCCCTAAGCTCGCGTTTGACCCCTTCATCGTGAGACCACCAGAGGGTCTCCTCGAGCGGGTTGTAGAGCACGTCCTCGAGGGTGAGCGCCGCCGTTTTCAGAGTGCTTTGGTCCACGCGCAGCACCTCACCCTCTAACGAGAGCATCCCCGCAAACGCCATAAAGCTGCCCATCACCTGGCGCAGATCGCGCTCGCTCTCGAAGAGTTCTTTAAGCTCGGTGATGTCGTTTTGTACGCCCAAAAAGTACTTGAGTTCGCCCGCTTGATCGTAGACAGAGGTCAAGTAAAGTTCGTTCCAGAACATCGTGCCATCTTTGCGGTAGTTGCGCAGCTCGACGCGGATATTTTCACCCTTGCTGAGCGCCTCGCGCAGCCTCTCTAACTCGGGCTGGTCACGGTCATCCCCTTGCAAAAAGCGGCAGTTTTGCCCGATGATCTCGTCAAAACTGTAGCCTGTGAGGTTCTCGAACTCTCTGTTGACGTAGATGAGCGGTGTGTCGGACAAGGTCGCGTCGGCGATGGTGATGACGTTGTCGGTGGCGTCGAGCATACGGCGGAAGAGGTTAGACAGCTCGCCGCCGTTCTCGAGCTTCACAAGCTGAGAACGAATCTCTTGGATTTTGCGTAAAATAGCGTTTTTCTCAGATTGAGGTGTCACGTGGCGACCCTTTCCCTATCCGGCGTGCTAAAGGTCTCAGACAAACGAAATTGACGTAGCTGAAATGAACGGTTGATGAATTTAGCACCTATTCGTTATACCGCCTTGCGGATTACCCCTCGAGTGAGAAACTTGGCGCAACGCTGGGTTGTATAAAAATTTATCTTCATAGAAAAGCTGTTGCTGTGGGGTATTCTGAGGTTCAGTTAGCGAGAAATTCAACGTTAAAAAGGCGTAAGGAAAGAGGGAGCTATGCAGATCGCTGAATCACAACTCCGGGGCGTTATCCGCCGCATCATCATGGCGGGCGGCAGCGACGAAAGCGAAGCCGAGCTTGTCACCGACCACTTGGTGAGAGCGAACCTCAGCGGGCACGACTCGCACGGGGTTGGCATGATTCCAACCTATGTCAAGCATCTTAAAGCGGGGCTGCTCAAACCGAACACAGGTGGAAAAGGTCAAAGGATGAGGGCTCCATCCTCGTCTTTGATGGGCGTAGAGGGTATGGGCAGCGCGTCGCTTTGGAGGCGATGGACGCCGCCATAGAGCGCTGTAAAGAGGTGGGTTTAGTTCTCATGACCTTGCGCAACGCGCATCACATCGGGCGCATCGGTACGTACGGCGAGAGGAGCATCGACGCAGGCTTGGTCTCCTTACATTTCGTCAACGTCACCGACCACCGCCCGCTCGTCGCCCCCTTCGGCGGCACCGACGCCCGTTACGGTACGAACCCGATCTGCATCGCTATGCCCGGTGGCGAGGCGAGCGAACCTCTTCTGCTGGATATGGCAACGAGCAAGATTGCGCTGGGGAAAACGAGAGTCGCGATGAATAAAGGTGTAGAGGTAGACGGTGGCAGACTCTTAGACGGACAAGGCAAACCAACGAACGACCCGAACGTCATGTTTAGCGAACCTTACGGCGCACTCTTACCGCTTGGCGACCACAAGGGCTACGGCTTGGCGCTCGCCTGCGAACTTTTAGGCGGGCGTGCTTTCGGGCGGCGGGACGATTCAGCCGGGGCACGAGAGGTTAGACAGCATCGTGAACAACATGCTGAGCATTGTGATTGACCCCTCAAGACTCGGTTGACCTCCCCTGGATGCGCTCCGAAATCGACGCGACGGTGCGCTACTTCAAAGCCTCGCCGCCTGCTGACTCAGAAAAGCCCGTCATGAGCGCGGGCGACCCCGAGCGCAAAGCGAAAGAGACGCGGCAGCGTGAGGGTATACCTCTTGCGGATAAGGCATGGGAGGGTATTTTGGCAGCGGGGGAAGAGGTTTGGCTTCAGCCGAGGTGAAGCGGAAGGATTACTAAAGGACTGACGGCGCTTTTTTTTGAGGACTGAGAGAAAAGGACTGAGGACTGAGCCGTTTACTTTTCTCTCAGTCCTCAGCACTCAGTCCTTATCTTGTTATCAACATTGATGTCCCCTTGACGCAGACTCGGTAGACTGGAAGCAATGTCAGACATCACTCGCCGCAAAACCGTCACGACGTGGGTCGGGAGCGTACCTGTTGGCTCTGAGTACCCCATCGTCGTCCAATCCATGACCAACACCGACACCGCCGACGCCGAAAGTACCGCGCAGCAAGTCGCGCAGCTCTACCGCGCAGGCTCCGAAATCGTGCGCATCACGGTGAACAACAAAGCGGCGGCGAAAGCCGTGCCGGAGATTCAGGAGCGCTTAGCCGATGTCGGGCTGAACGTGCCCTTGGTCGGTGACTTTCACTACAACGGTCACATTCTCTTAAAGGAGTTTCCGCAAGCGGCACAGGTATTAGAGAAGTACCGCATCAACCCCGGCAACGTCGGCGCGGGGCGCAACTTCGACAAGAACTTCCTCACGATGATTGACGTGGCTAAAGAGTTCGACAAACCTGTGCGCATCGGTGTGAACTGGGGCTCATTGGACCAGCAACTCCTCACCAAGCTGATGGACGAAAACGCCGCCTTGACGAGGCCAAAAGAAGCGCGAGACGTGATGATCGAAGCGATGCTCCAGTCCGCGCTCATCTCTGCTGAGATGGCGGAAGAGCACGGCTTGGGGCACGACAAAATTATCATCAGCGCAAAGGTATCGAACGCGAGAGACCTCTGGGATGTTTACCGTTTACTATCTAAACGCTGTGACTATCCCTTGCATTTAGGACTAACCGAAGCGGGCATGGGTGTCAAGGGCGCGGTCTCCTCTACCGCAGGTCTCGCACCTCTTTTGGCGGACGGCATCGGCGACACGATTCGCGTGTCGCTCACACCTGACCCTGGCGCACCCCGCGAAAAAGAGGTCGAAATCGCGCAGGAGATTTTGCAAGCCTTAAATCTGCGTTCGTTCGCTCCGACTGTAACCGCCTGCCCCGGCTGCGGGCGCACCACCAGCACGCTCTTTCAGGAGATGGCCCGCGATATTCAAGCCTACCTAAAGGCGCAGATGCCCACCTGGAAAGAGCAACACCCCGGCGTCGAGACGCTCAAGGTAGCGGTCATGGGTTGCGTCGTGAACGGTCCTGGCGAGTCCAAACACGCCGACATCGGCATCTCGCTGCCCGGCACAGGCGAAGACCCCAAAGCGCCTGTGTACCGCGACGGGAAGTTCGTCGGGACGTTGCAAGGTCCGGGGATTGTCGAGGACTTCAATAAAATGTTGGACGAATATGTAGCGTCGCGCTACAGGACGTTGTCACAGGATAACCAAGTTCCTTCTTAGAGCTTGATGTGCTTCGGTGACTATCTGCGGCTTTGGAGGAGGTAGGTCTCGTTACGAAGCAGTAGTGGAACTTCATGAACGCGCTTGCTCAGTGAACGCTTTCTCTACTATGAGCGTTTGCGACCGGATGAAAGCCCGCTCTTAGGCAAAGCCTAACAGGATGGCTTCACTGAGACCCGCTGTCGATTGTAGGATGTAGTAAAGTCGCCTTGCACAAAGATTCATAGCATTAGTGAAGTATTTAACGACAAGACTCTGCTCGAGTAACGCAGATATCATCTCCTAACGTGCTCGTTAGATATCGCTAAACCCACCCATATTGGCTTTGACCAGATGAGGTTCCGCTAGCCTGAAGGCTGAGACCTGCTTTCCCCCGGAGGTGGCATGACCCTAGAGCAAGCTATTGCGCACTGCACCGAACTGACGAAGGTTCACTCGAGCACCTTTTACCTGGGCTCGAGGCTCTTTCCCAGCGAGCAGCGCCGCGCTGTCAGCGTAATTTACGCGGTGTGTCGTAGCGGGGATGACGCCGTAGACGAAGCACCTTCGAGCGAGGCGGGGCGCGAGCGGCTGGGCGCGTGGTGGGCGCACGTAGAGCGGGCGTATGCGGGGACACCGAGAGGTAGTGAACCGTTAGAAATCGGGCTCACTTGGGTATTGGAAAACCACGAGGTTCCTGAAAGCGCCTTTGATGAGCTTTATCTGGGGCTCAGGTCCGACTTGGGGCACAACCCTTGCTACGAGACGATGGACGAGTTGATGCTCTACTGCCGCCGCGTGGCGGGCGTCGTCGGGCTGCTGATTGCGCCGATTCCGGGCTACCGGGGCGGCGAGGAGACCTTGAAATGCGCCGTCGCACTCGGTCAGGCGATGCAACTCACCAACATCTTGCGCGACGTAGGCGAAGATTTAGCGATGGAACGCTGCTACATTCCGAATGAACTCCTCAGCAAGCATAACGTTGCTTTAGAAGACCTCCGCGACGGTGAGGTGAGCGAAGGTTATATTGCGCTTCTAGAAGAGCTTTTCGACTTGACGCATACGCTCTACCGCCAAGGCTGGCAGGGCATCCCTAAGCTCAAAGGGTTCTCCGCAACGGCGGTGGGCGTAGCGGCCCTCAACTACGAGGGGATTTTACGCAAAGTTAAGCAGAACCACTACGACAACCTGACGCGGCGGGCGTACCTCAAGCCGGTGGAGCGCATCGCGCTGATACCGAGAGCTGTGGCCGGGGTGTATGGCGGGTTTTTGTAGGTTGCTTTGATTGTACACGTCGGTACAGCGTTAAGTAAGTAACGAACCATGTCATTCTGAGCGGAGCGCTAGCGGAGTCGAAGAATCTCTGCCCTTGCCGACTCCTCTAGCAGAGATTGCAAGTTACGCAGTTTTGGCGTAGCCAAACGAGACCCTTCGACAACCGGACTTTATTATGCCTTTTAGGGTACATTTATGCCCTTTGGGTATCGTTTGGCTACGTGAACAGGGTGATAACAGCGTCACAAAACCTAATTAACGCTGTATCAGTCCAAAAACGCCTGAATCCGCTCCACCGCTTGGGCCAACACCGCTGGCTCCCTCACCAGCGCAAAGCGCACGTATCCCTCACCCTCTTCACCAAAGGCTCGTCCCGGATTGAGGCATACGCCTGTCGCCTCAGTAAGTTTGAGCGCAAAGTCGAACGAACCCGTAAGATCTCTCGGCAGCGTCGTCCAGACATACATGCTCGCTTTGGGCATAGGCGTGTTCCAGCCGATACGGTTGAGCGTTTCAACCAACATGTTGCGCCGCGCTTCAAAGACATCCGCTCTCGTCTCGGCTGTACCCGCTTCTAATGACGCTACCGCCGCCTGCTGAATCCCCACGTACTGGTTGAAGTCGATTGCGCCTTTTGCCTGGGCTAAAGCCGCAACCGCGTCCGCGTTGCCCACCGCCCAGCCTATCCGAAAGCCGCCCATGTGAAACGACTTAGAGCAGCTATAAAGTTCAATGGCTGTTTCCATGCCGCCCTGCTGCGTCAGCACCGAAGGGGCACGGTAATCGCCAAAGACCATATCTACATAGGGAAAATCGTGAACGAGCAAGATACCGTGGTTTTGGCAAAAGGTCACGGCGCGTTGCATAAAGGCGTCTGAGGCCACCGCCGCCGTCGGGTTGTTCGGATAAGAGAGCAGCATGATGCGAGCGCGTTGGGCGACCTCTTCGGGAATTTGAGAGAGGTCAGGGAGGTAATCGTTCTCTTCCAGAAGCGGCATCGTCGCCATCTCCAGACCCGCTAAGGCAATCGCGCCGTAATACGACGGGTAGCCGGGGTCGGGCGCTAAGATGAGGTCGCCGGGGTCGGTCGTGGCTAATAAGAGGTTGGCAAAGCCCTCCTGCGAGCCGATGAGCGGGAGGACGTGTTCGTCGGAGTTAATAAAGAGGTCGTAGCGGCGTTCAAACCAATCCGACACGGCGCGGCGTAGCGGCTCCGTCCCGGAGAAGAGGCAGTAACCGTAAGTTTCGGGTAAGTAGGTCGCGTCGCGTAGAGCTTGCAAAGCAGCTTGCGGTGGCGCTAAATCGGACGAGCCAATCGAGAGGTCGATGAGGTCTAAGCCCTTGGCCTTAGCGCGGCTCTTGGCGCGGTCTAAGGTGTCGAAGACGCTCGCAGGCATTGCCTTGACGCGCGCCGAGGCCCAACGGTTTGCGTTCATGTCAGCGCTTCCTTACGCATCGCCTGTAAGCTCGCCAAGCTCTCCTCGACCTCACCTCTCGGCAAGTTGCCCGCCTCGAGTTCACCGTCGGACAGGGTCAAGAGGTGTTGATAGAACTCGAGCCCCCGTTCCAAAAGCTCATCTTGTGGGGCTTGCTCCAACAGGTCGAACAACCTGTCCTCCGCCGCCGCAAAGTCCCCTTTGAGCGCGAAGTATTCGAACAAGCGGCGTTCAGTCATATAGGGAAGGTCGCCCAAAACGTCCAAGAGCCGCGTCACTTTGGCTTGGTAGTGAGGGATGAGTCCGGCTTCGGCGGTGAGGGCGTGGAGGTAGAGCTCAATCATCTTGAGGTAATCCTGCGCACTTACGCTTACCCCTTGCGATTCCTTGACCCTCGTTTCGGCGTAGAGCAGTTCGCCCATCAAGAGGCACTTTTCGACCTCTAAAACGCCTGTCGTGCTGAGCAGATTCAAGAGGTCAGCCGTGGACAAGCGGTGGACCATCTGCGCGTCGGAGCCGGTACTCTCGCGGTAAGCGGTATTGATCATCGCTAACGCTTCGTCCACGCGCCCCTGGGTGGTGAGGCTGTCAACTTGAATGAGCGTCTGCTCCAAGCGTTCGGTCATGCGGGTTAAAAAGTCGTCTTTAAGCGGCATGGGCTACTATACGCCTTTGTGCTAGGAAAGAGGTTTTTGCGGCGATTGAGTAGCGACACATTCAACGTCCCTGAGTTATCAGCGAGTTAGTAGCGCCGTAACCTTGCTATAACCGCACTGTTCTACCATTTGAACAAGCAGAGAGCTTTCGCTGTCGAGGGACGCGGGCTCTTGCCCCGTGAGTTAGCGTCCGGGCGCAGACTGGACCTGGTATGTTAAGCAAAGCTATACAAAGAGCCACCCAAGCGTTCTACCGCGCTCCCGGCACGCGAACAAAGGAGAGCGGTTTGAGGCTTACGGTGGTCACGCAAGTGACGGAGATGCACGGAAGTACATGGGGGAGGCTCGAGCTAAGCCCCAACCACCCCAGCGGTTTACGCGCAAAAATGTGGTTGAGCCTCCGAGACCAACCACATTGACGCTATACCTCTTCACTTGTTTGCTTTGTTATTTCGGCCCCGCCGCTACGACCTCTTGCGAGACGTTCCCCTCAAACCTCTTGAAGTTCTCCTTAAACATCTGCGCCAACTCTTCCGCTTGCTTGTCGTACGCCTCGCCGTCCGCCCAGGTGTTGCGGGGCTCCAACACGTCGCCCGGTACGCCGGGGCAGTGCGTGGGAATGTCCAAGCCAAAGATCTCATTGGTCGTCGTCGGTACGTCACTCAGTTCGCCGTCTAGTGCGGCGTCCACCATCGCCCTTGTATACGCGAGCTTCATCCGCTCCCCCTCGCCGTACGCGCCGCCCGTCCAGCCCGTGTTGACGAGCCACACGTTGACGTTATGCTGCTCGATTTTCTTACCTAAGAGTTCGGCGTAAGTGCTGGGGGGAAGCGGTAAAAAAGGTGCGCCGAAGCAGGCTGAGAAGGTCGCGGTGGGCTCGGTCACGCCGCGCTCGGTTCCGGCAATCTTGGCGGTGTAGCCGCTCAAGAAGTGATACATCGCCTGTTCCTTGCTCAGTTTGGAGATGGGCGGCAAGACGCCGAAAGCGTCGGCGGTTAAAAAGACGATGTCTTTCGGGTGCCCGCCCCTGCCCGTTTTGCTCGCGTTGGGGATGTGGTGAATCGGGTAGGCGGCGCGGGTGTTCTCCGTCTTGCCGGTGTCCGTAAAGTCCACCTCGCGTGTATCCGCGTCGAAGCCGACGTTCTCCAAAATCGTGCCGAACTGCTTTGTCGTCGCGTAGATTTCGGGCTCGCTCTCGGGGGTGATGTTGATGATTTTCGCGTAGCAGCCGCCCTCGAAGTTGAACACCCCGGCGTTCGACCAGCCGTGCTCGTCGTCGCCGATGAGGACCCTGGACTGGTCGGCGGAGAGCGTCGTCTTGCCCGTCCCCGAAAGCCCGAAGAAAATCGCGACGTTGCCGTCCTTGTCGTGATTGGCGGAGCAGTGCATGGGCAGGACGCCCTTTTGCGGCAACTCGTAATTCATGATGGAGAATAAGGACTTTTTAATCTCGCCCGCGTACTCCGTGCCGCCGATTAAGACCAGCCGCTCGGAGAGGTTCATGGCGATGACGGTGCTGCCTTTGGAGCCGTGCCGCTCGGGGTTGGCGCGGAAACCTGGGAGGTCGATGACGGTGTACATGTTGGGGCTGTCGGGTGGCGCTTGGCGAATCAGCATATTGCGCGAGAACATGCTGTGCCAGGCATACTGCGTGATGATGCGCACCGGAATCTGGTAGCCCTCGTCCGTGCCGACATAGAGGTCTTGCACGAAGAGGTCGCGGTCTTGCATAAAGGCCCGCATCCCCGCGCGTAAGTTCTCAAAGGCTTCGTAGTTCATGGGCTGATTGACCTCGCCCCAGTCCACCTTGTCCTCGGTGTTCTCGTCGCGGAGGATGAACTTGTCTTTGGGGCTGCGCCCCGTAAACTTACCCGTATCCACCAGCAAGGGACCGTACGCGGCGGCTAAACCCTCACCTCTTTGAATCGCCTCTTCGTACAACTTGGGGGGGAAATAATTCCAGTGGACGTTGCTAAACTCGATGCCGTAGTCTTTTTTTGTCTCGATGTCTGCCATAAGACCTCCCGAACTGTCTCGTTTGCAGCTAGGATACATTAAATAGCGGGGCTCATCGAGTCATAAACATTCTCCGTTAGAACAACAGGGGTTAGCATGTTTCGGTGGCGTTAATAGGGAACAGTCATGCCTCATACTCGAGTCTCACCTCGGGTCAAGTCGAACCGAAACGGGGTCAAGCCAACGTCTCAAAACGCCCCAGCGCCCTAAACCTCTCGTAGCGCTGCTGCACAAGCTGTTCTCCTGACATCTGTGAGAGCACCTCTAGCTCACCGCGCACGCGCTCTTTGACGCATTCTAAAGTCGTTTTAGGGTCGCGGTGCGCGCCGCCTGTAGGCTCTTTAATCACGCTGTCGATAACGCCTAGTTCCAACAGGTCCTTCGCCGTAAGCCGCAAAGCCTCCGCCGCTTTCTCCGCCTCGCCTGCGTCGCGCCACAGGATTGCCGCACACGACTCGGGGCTGATGACGGAGTAAATAGAATTTTCCAGCATCAATACGCGGTTCGCTATGCCAATCGCTAAGGCTCCACCCGAGCCGCCTTCACCGATAACGACAGTGACCGCAGGTACTTCAAGCTGACTCATCCGCTGGATACTCTCGGCGATGACCCACGCCTGCCCCTGCTCCTCGGCGGCGATGCCGGGATACGCACCGGGCGTGTCGATAAAGGTCACGACGGGCAGAGCGAACTTGTCAGCAAGGTCGAACATGCGCATCGCTTTGCGGTAGCCAGACGGGTGCGCCATGCCGAAGTTGCGCTGGATGTTCTCCTTGGTGTCGCGCCCCTTTTGCTGCGCGAGCACGACGACGCTGCGCCCTTCTAACTGTGCCAAGCCCGCCACTAACGCCGCGTCATCCCCTAGCGCCCTGTCCCCGTGCAGTTCGGTGAAGTCTGTGAATACGTGCTGAACGTAGTCCAAACCCGTCGGACGCCCCGCCGCCCGCGCCACCTGAACGCGCTGCCAGCGGGTCAGATTCGCAAAAATCTCCTCCTTGAGCCGCTCCAAACGGTTCTCCAGGAGCCCAATCTCTTCGCTGAGGTCGATGTTCTGCTCTTCGGCGTAAGCTCGCATGTCGCCGATACGCGCCGCAAGGTCGTCGATCGGTTTTTCAAACGCCAAGGGCACGTGTTTTCTCCTGGGGTGTCTCCTGGGGCGGTTCCTGGACGTCATCTCTTCGAGGACTACTTCTAAGTAAGCGCACGTAACCCGCCAACTTCGCTTTGAGTTCGGTGCGCGGCACCACGTCGTCCAACATCCCCTTGCCGAGCAAAAATTCAGCGCGTTGGAAGCCGTTGGGTAACTCCTGCTTGATGGTCTGCTGAATCACGCGCGGCCCCGCAAAGCAGATGAGCGCCCCCGGCTCCGCCACGATGATGTCACCCAGCGTCGAAAAACTCGCCGTGACGCCGCCCGTGGTCGGGTCGGTCAAAACGCTGATGAAGGGAAGGCGCTTGCGGGCGAGCCCTTCTAACGCCACGGTGGTTTTCGCCATCTGCATCAGCGAGAGTGCGCCCTCTTGCATTCGCGCTCCGCCCGAGGCGCTCACGGTGATGAAGCTGCGTCCCTCGTCGGCAGCACGCTCGGCGGCGCGCGCAATCTCCTCGCCGACGACGGAGCCCATCGAGCCACCCGCGAAGAAAAAGTCCATCACCGCTAGGGCGACGGGCTCGCCCTCGAGCCTCGCTGCCCCGGTGATAATCGCGTCGGGTCTCCCCTGCCGCGCTTTGAAGCGCTCCAAACGCTCCGGATAGGGCTCGGTATCGGTGAACTCGAGCGAGTCTTGCGGCCCGACGCGCCCCGACCAAGGCTCGAACGTGTCCGCGTCGGCGAGCATCGCCACGCGCGTGTCGGCGGGCATCCGGTAGTGGTGCCCACACTCGGTGCAGAGCGAGAGGTTCTCGAGCAAATCCTTGCGGTAGATTTGCGCGCTGCAGCTTTCGCACTTGAGCCAGAGCCCAGCAGGGCTGTTGTCGTCGTCGCTGCGCGTCGGGCGCTTGCGGCGAAACCAGCGTTCTAAAGTCATCGTTACTCCTTATAAGGGCGGTGTACCACATCTTGTGTAGGCGGTAGCATAATGTCTGTGAGCGACACGGATCAGCTTTCGTATACACACGAAACGGAATACCTTCCTAAATGAGCCGAAGAGGTACGTCGGCCCGGGTACGTCCACACAATGCAGCTTAGGCTGCGTCAATGTGGAGCCATTCTAACAACAGCTCATGTCCCCCTGCGAGTATGCACCTACACATACACAAGCGCAGGACGATATTGCTGAGGCGTTCGGAGCGGGGGTACGGGCAAGGGTACCAAAGCGTCACGTCGAAGTGTGGCGTTCAGACCACCTCTCGACGCCACCGTGACATCACCCGCCCATTGCCGTCCGTTAGCGCCTAAACGAATTTGAACACGCCCCTGAGCTCAATAGTAAGGGCAGCCATGTGAAGATTTGCCTAAGATGAACGTCGCCGCTTGATTAGCGTGACTTTTAAGATGAGCAGATGAACAGCATAAATACCAGAAGCGTCACGCCGCTAAACGCGACTCGAGCGTCCACAAGAAGCTACATGTTTAAAGCTAATAGACAAAAAACGAAAAAGAACCTTGAGAGGACCTCCGCCGGGGGGGCAGCGGGGTGCGGAAGTGCAACCCTCAAAGTTCATCGTCTGTTCTAGCACATGGCGTGCTCGCTGTAAACCCCTCACTTACCCTAAATGGACATGTGTGCAAGGGTTTAGCACGTGTGCAAGGTCAGACGACGTTTTGTTCTGCGCTACCTTGCGAGGGGTTCGCCTCCAGCACGTCAAACCTCTCTAAACGAAAGTCGCTGAGGTCGAACTCGTGCGTATCCTCCATAATCTCTGCTGCAAGAATGTACCCCGTCGCCGGGCTATGCTGAACCCCGTGCCCCGAAAAGCCGCAGGCGTTAAAGAATCCCGGACGCTCTTTAGCCTCGCCTAAAATCGGTAGATGGTCGGGCGTCATCGCATAGAGCCCCGCCCAACACGCTTTGGCGTCCAACCCCGCCCGCTCTAAGAAGGGGAAACGCGGCAGCGCAAGCTCTAAGAGATGCTCCAACCACACCCAATCAATCGCCTGGTTGTGACTGGGCGGCTCATCCCTGTTGGCGAGCCCCATGATAAAGCGGCTCCCCTCGCTGCGCAGCCACACCCCCGTTTCTTGGTCGATCATCAGCGGGCTCGGGTGCGCGTAGTCTGAGAGGGGTCCCGTCGCGTAGACGTTGCGGCGGTAAGGGCGTACGGGCAGCGCTAAACCTGCAAGTTTACCGACCTCTTCAGCGTAAGCGCCCGCCGCGTTGACAACCGCGTCGGCGTGAAAGGTCTCGCGTTGCGTTTGGACGCGCCACTGTCCGCGCTCAAAAGTGAGGTCTTGGACCTCGGTTTCTAAATGCAGCTTCGCCCCATACCGCTTCGCCCCTTGCAGATAGCCCATCGTCACCGCGTGCGGGTCTACGACGCCATCATCTAAGCCCAAACTTGCGCCCGCCAACCCCGCCGTGTTCAACTCAGGAAAGCGCCCTGCTAAGGCGTCCACGTCCAAAAGTTCGACCCTCGCCCCTAATCCCCGCTGCATCTGCGCTTGCGCTCGCCACGCTTCCCACTCGGACGACACGAGGAAGAGGTAGCCGACCTTGCGGTAGTGCGCGTCCACGCCCAACGCCCGCTCAAATTCCGCAAAGATGCGCGTGCTGTGGAGCGACATCGCTACGTTGGTAGGATGGCTGAACTGATGGCGGACGCCAGCGGCGGACTTGCCCGTCGCCTCGGATGCGGGCGCGGCGGCACGCTCTAAGATATGGGCCTCTGCACCTCTACGCGCCAAGTGATAGGCACAACTCGCCCCATTAATACCTGCGCCGACGACGATGACTCGAGGTTTCTGGTTCATTCCCTACTATAAAGTGTGCGCGGCAATGGAATCGCTTGCTTAGAGGAGCGAGTGAAAGAAGGCTCGAGCCACTCCTAGACTCACGTACTTCTTGATGTAACGCTTTTTACAGCACTTTTTTACGTCCATAAGGTCGTATAGTGGGAGGGTGCGAGTTCTACACGGCAAAGACGAAGCAAAACGCGAACTGCGGCGCGGCGCAGCGGATGAGGACGCAGCGGCGCGTGACTCGGTTTTAGAAACGTTGCGGCGCGTGCGCGATGAGGGCGACGCGGCGCTCTTTGAACTAACGAAGCGGTTTGACGGGGTTGAACTGGGCGAGGTGCTCGTTCCAGCGGATGCGTTTACGGAGGCGGAGAGGTTCGTTCCTCACGAGCTTCAGCGGGCGATTGAACGAGCCGCAGAAAGGGTGCGTACCTTTCATGAAAAACAGCCTGCAGGCGGCTTTTTAGAGCAGATAGACGGCTCCTTGTTAGGTCAACTGGTGCACCCTTTAGAATGCGCCGCGTGCTACGTGCCGGGCGGTAGCGCACCCCTGTTCAGCACGCTTCTCATGACCGCCATCCCCGCGCAGGTCGCGGGCGTCGAAGAGGTCGTCGTGGCGACGCCGCCGCGCAAGGATGACGCTCGGTGCGGGGGTGTCGCGCCGGAAATCTTGGTTGCGGCGTCGCTCTTAGGTATCACCAAGGTCTACCGGATGGGCGGGGCGCAGGCGATAGCGGCGCTCGCTTACGGCACACAGAGCGTTCCAAAGGTGGACAAGATCGTTGGACCGGGCAACCGCTATGTGGTGCTCGCCAAACAGCTTGTCTACGGTGACGTAGGCATCGAATCGCTCCCCGGCCCTACCGAGACGCTTGTCTTAGCAGACGCCTCAGCAGACGTTCAACACGTAGCGGCGGACCTCTTGGCGCAGGCGGAGCACGTGGGCGCACAGCCCGTGCTCATCACGCCGAGCCGTGAACTTTTAGAAGCGGTCGAAAGGGAGATAGAGAGGCAACTCCGTACGCTTTCGACTCGTGAGAGCGCTCAGGAATCCGTCCAGATGCGCGGCTTCGTGGTGCTCGTCGAGGACATCAGCGAGGGCTTAGAGGTCGCCAACACCTACGCGCCCGAACACCTCTGCTTGCTCGTACAAGACCCCTGGTCGCTCGTTCCTGAGGTCAAACACGCGGGCGGTATCTTTTTAGGTGAATACAGCATGGAGGCGCTAGGTGACTACGCGGCTGGGCCGAGTCACGTGATGCCGACAGGCGGGACGGCGCGGTTCTCGAGCGCCGTCAACGTCCGCGACTTCCAAAAGGTCATCCCTTTAGTCAACTTA
The DNA here is from genome assembly GCA_965213645.1 of Trueperaceae bacterium. Lineage (GTDB taxonomy): Bacteria > Deinococcota > Deinococci > Deinococcales > Trueperaceae > CBDBZX01. The sequence continues at coordinate 43,262 of CBDBZX010000010.1, read as the reverse complement.
GGTCAGAAGACGCTCCAAGAGATTGGACCTTACGCCGCAAAGATGGCGCGGGCCGAAGGGCTAGAAGCGCACGCCCGCGCGATTGAGTCTCGTCTCTCGCTTGTCAAGTCTCCAGTCAAGGTAGAGGACTAAAACAGCGATGTCCGTCAAGCCGGTGCTCAGAGACGTTCCAGGAAAGGTGTTTCCGGTACTGAGAGCTGTTCCGGTGCTCAAAATGTTCAGCGTACTGCCGCTTTTTTTACTCGCCTTAACGCTGCAAAGTGCCTTGGGCATTTGGTGGTATCCGGTCACGGCGCACATCTCTTGCTCTGCCGATACGCTTTTAGTCATGGGCGCGGCGCAGTACGACGGGACGCCCTCGCCTGCATTTGCAAGGAGACTGGACAAAGCGTTGGAGCTTTACGAACGAGGCTGCGCCGAGCGCATCGTGGTGACGGGCGGCAAGCAGGCGGGAGACCGTTTTACCGAAGGTGATACAGGGGTGAGGTATCTCGAGTCCCAGGGCGTACCCACCACAAACCTCTTCGCTGAAACAAAGAGCAGAACGAGCTTTCAGAACCTCAGGTTAAGCCTTCCCCTCATCCAAGGTGAGCGCGTGCTCATCGTCACCGACGACATGCACGCTTATCGGACGCAGTGGCTCGCAGCCCACTTGGGCTTGGACGCGAGCGTTGCACCCGTTGAAACTGGGCCGCTTCGCTTGGGCTACGGCGTCCGCGAGCTTCTGGGACTCATCGCTTATACCTTTGGCGTATTCCGCTAAATTAAAACCATGTTGCGTCAGGAAACGCTCAAACTCCCTATCTCCTACCGCTACGACCTCTTCGTCCCCGAACACACCAAAAAGCCCGCCCCGCTCCTCATCGCCTTGCACGGCTACGGACAAACTAAAGAGATGGCGCTCCGCTTCGCGCAAAATATACGCCGCGACTGGCCGCTCGCCGCGCTGCAAGCGCCGCACCCCCACCACATTCGCAAAGAGGATAGCTTGGGCGCAGGCTTTAGCTGGGTCAGTTCGTACGAACCTGCAGAGGACGTGCGCAACCATCACCTCTTTTTGACGCATGTCATCGATCACGTTCATAGCGAAGGCTTGACGGATGAACCGAGCGCCTTTCTCTTCGGCTTTTCGCAGTCGGTGAGTCTGAACTACCGCTTCGCTTTGGCTCATCCCAAAAAGGTGCGCGGTATTATTGCAGTGGCAGGGGCGACCCCTTCGGATTGGGTTGAGCTTGGCGAAGAGGTCACGTTAAAGCCACCCGTCTTACACGTCGCGCCCACTAAAGATGAAGCGTATGCTTTGGAGAGAGCTAGAGGCTTTAAGGCGCAGCTTACACGAAGAGGTCGAGACGTCACCTGGCTGGAACTACCCGGCGCTCACCGTATACCGAGTGCGGCTTATCCGGTGATAAAACAGTGGTTAGACGAGCGTGTTTGAATAGATGATACGCTTTCCTATCTGAACCTCTACGTACCCTCACTGTTTAAGCGCTACCAAGGCTGAGGAAGAGGTAGAGAAAGAGGATCACTATGCTCGACGCGCAAACTCTAACTTTCGCGGGCGTGGTTGCCCTGCTGACCATCACGCCCGGCGCAGACACCATGCTCGTGATGCGTAGCGTCTTCGCGCGGGGGCGCACCGCAGGGCTTTTTACGACGCTCGGCGTCTGCTCGGGGCTTTTCGTCCACGCAGCGTTTTCGGCGCTTGGCTTGTCGCTCATCCTCACGCGCTCAGCGGCGGCCTTCGAGGTCGTGAAGCTCGTCGGCGCGGCGTACCTCATCTTTTTAGGGACGCAGTCGCTGTGGCGGGTGTGGCAGCAGCAAGAAGATGAGGCGAGCGTGGCTGAGCCGAGTCCCCAAGGGAACCTCAAAGTCTTTTATGAGGGTCTTCTAACAAACGTTCTCAACCCCAAAGTAGCGGTCTTCTACCTCGCCTTTTTACCGCAGTTCATCCAGCCTAGCGACCCCGTGCTGGGTAAGTCGCTGCTGCTCGCAGGCATTCACTTTTCGCTCGGGATGCTCTGGCTCTCGCTCGTCACGGCGTTTTTGGACAGGATGCGCACTTTTTTTGTGGGGTCTAAGGTGCAGCGGGGTATTGAGGCCGTAGCGGGCGTGGTGCTCGTCGGGTTGGGTGTCAGGTTGGCGTTAGAGCGGCGTTAGGGTTGAGGTTAGGATGAGAGTTAAGCGTTTAGCCCCCTCAAGGTAGCTTCTTCAGTTGATTCGGCACATCATAACTCTTCATCTAAGCGTTTTATAGTGAGCTTCATGTGTGAGGGGTGCTCGAGTACACGCGAGCGCTACACCTCTTTTCTACCTTGCGCGTTATCTTTCCTAGTTGGGGGCTCAATGATTCAAAACCCGATGACTCAAAACCAAAGCATCGTCGCGGAGAAGTCGAAAGTCAAAACGCAGATACCGCTCTGCGTTGATTTGGACGGCACGCTTATCAAGACGGACATGCTTTTAGAAACCACGCTGCTCCTGCTCAAAAAAAATCCGCTCTACCTCTTCATGCTACCTGTATGGTTGCGGCGCGGCAAGGCGCACCTCAAGCAAGAGGTCGCGCGGCGCGTAGAGATCGACGCGGCGAGCTTGCCGTACAACGAAGCGCTCATCGCCTACTTGCGCGAGGAGCGGGCGACTGGGCGTACGCTCGTCCTAGCGACAGCGGCGGACAAGCGGATTGCCGCACAGATTGCTGAATATACCGGGCTCTTCGATGAGGTCGTGGCGAGCGAGGGCGACGCGAACCGCTCGGGTGGCGGGAAGTTGGCACTCTTGCGTCAAAAGTACGGCGCGTTCGCCTACGCGGGCAACGCCGACGTGGACCTCGAGGTGTGGCGCGGCGCGGCAGAGGCGGTTGTCGTGAGTTCTAGTCGTTCGCTGGCAGATAAAACGAGAGGTGTCACTGAGGTCAGCCGCGTCTTCGCTGAACCCACGCGCCCGACTTGGCAACTCATTGTCAAAGCGGCGCGGCTCCACCAGTGGGCCAAGAACCTCTTGCTCTTCGTGCCGCTCTTGACGGCGCACCAAATTTTTAACCCGCCGCTCCTCGGACAAGCGGTGCTCGCGTTCATCGCCTTCGGGCTCTGCGCTTCGTCGGTCTATCTGACCAACGACATGCTCGACCTAGCGGCGGACCGCCATCACCACCGCAAGCGCTTTCGCCCCTTTGCCTCGGGCGATTTGCCGCTCAAACTAGGCTTAGTACTCACGCCGCTCTTTCTACTCGCGGGTCTAGCCCTTTCACTCTTCTTACCGCCGCTCTTTCTGCTCCTCTTGGTTGGCTACCTCATCCTCACCGTGTCCTACTCGTTCTACATTAAGCAGGTTGCGCTTTTAGACGTCATTTTATTGGCGGGGCTCTACACGGTGCGCATCGTGGGCGGCGCGGCGGCAACGGGTATCGCCGTGTCTCCTTGGCTCTTGGCCTTTTCGATGTTCTTCTTTTTGAGCCTCGCCTTTGTGAAGCGCTTTTCAGAACTTGCGACGCTCCGCGTACAAGGTGATGAGAAGGCGCGGGCAAGGGGTTACTTAGTAGGCGATTTGGAGCAGTTGGCGAGTTTGGGGGCGGCCAGCGGCTACATCTCGGTGCTGGTCATGGCACTTTACATCAGTAGCGACGCGGTAACACCGCTCTACAACGTGCCGGGCGTTTTGTGGCTGATCTGCCCCTTGATGCTCTACTGGATAAGCCGCGTCTGGCTCTTGGCGCGGCGCGGCGAGATGCACGACGACCCCGTCGTTTTTGCCCTTAAAGACCGCGTGAGTTACGCTGTAGGGATAAGCGCCGCGATTGTGGCAGTAGCGGCGAGTTGGAATTTCTAAGGTTTTAGACCTCTTATTTGAACTTCTAAGAAGCTCTTAGCTGTTAGCTTAAACGCTCTCGCTCATGGCTAAAAGCTAAGAGCCAACCGCTTCTTAGCAGATACAAGCTCTCAATGCTCACCCGAAACTAAAACAATCATGGAGACACCTAATGGCTTATAAATCCTGGGGCAACTACCCTAAAACCGAAGAAACTATGCAGCGGATGAGCTGGCGTGATGAGGCGTTGCCAGCAGAAAATTCAGTACTCCCTTATGGACTCGGCAGAAGCTACGGCGATAGCTGCTTGAACGACGGTGGCGTCTTGCTCGACACCACCAAGCTAGACCGCTTCATCGCCTTTGACGCTGAGACGGGAGTCTTGCGCACCGAAGCGGGCGTAAGTTTAGAGCAGATTTTGAAGTTCGCCGTGCCCAAGGGCTGGTTTTTGCCCGTCAGCCCTGGCACGAAATACGTTTCCGTGGCGGGCGCAATCGCTAACGACATTCACGGCAAGAACCATCACCGCGCCGGGACCTTTGGGCGACATGTGACGCGCTTTGAACTTTTGCGCTCGGACGGACAGCGCCTCATCTGCTCAGAAGAGGAGAATACCGAACTGTTTCGCGCCACTATCGGCGGGCTTGGCCTAACGGGTCTCATCCTCTGGGCGGAAGTGGCACTCAAAAAGGTCAAGAACGCCTTTTTCGATGTGGAGACGGTCAAGTTCGCCAACCTTGACGAGTTCTTTGAGCGCTCCGCCGAGTCTGACGAGGCGTTTAACTACACGGTGGCGTGGGTGGACTGCTTAGCGCAAGGTGACAGCTTAGGGCGCGGCCTCCTGATGCGCGGCAACCACGCGCAAGTCGGTGAGTTGACCACGAAGAGCAAGCAGCTTTTTAGCGTGCCCATAGATGCGCCCAACGCGCTCCTCAACAACCTCACCATGAAAACTTTTAACGTGCTCTACTACCACAAGCAGCGGCAGAAAGTGGTGCGTTCTCGGCAACACTACGAGCCCTTTTTCTATCCGCTGGACAGTATCGGCAACTGGAACCGCATCTACGGCAAGCGGGGCTTTTTGCAATATCAATTTGTCTTGCCCTTTAACGGAGACACGCGCGTCATTCGCCGCATTTTTGAAGAGATCGCCGCCTCGGGGATGGGCTCGTTTTTAGCGGTCTTGAAGATGTTCGGCTCGCTGCCCTCGCCGGGGATGATGTCGTTCCCGCGTCAAGGGGTAACGCTGGCGCTCGACTTTCCCTATCAGGAGAAGACGTTGGGGCTGCTCAACCACCTGGACGAGATTATCGCGGATAGCGGCGGGCGGGTCTATCCTGCTAAAGACGCGCGGATGTCGGCGCAGAGTTTCCAGCACTTCTATCCGCAGTGGCAGGACTTCGCGCGGCACGTTGACCCGCAGTTTTCCTCGAGTTTCTGGCGGCGCGTCACCCAAGAGGTCAAGCGAGGAGAGGTTGAGAAGCAAGAGGTCAAACACGCATGAGGCGCATCCTCGTGGTTGGCGCGACCTCTGCGATTGCGCAGGAAACCTCGAAGCGCTTTGCGTCAGCGGGCGACAGCCTCTTCTTGGTGGCGCGTAACGGGGAGAAGTTGGAGGCTGTGGCTCAAGACCTGCGCGTGCGCGGCGCGACGAAGGTGGCGTGTAAGGTCATGGACGTGAACGACTTCGAACAACATGAAGCGCTTATCCGCGAGGTGACGGAGGCGTTAGACGGTTTAGACGGCGTGCTCATCGCGCACGGCACGCTGCCCGACCAAAAAGCGAGCGAAGCGTCTTACGCGGTTGCCGAGAGAGAACTCAAAACGAACTTTCTCAGCGTCGTCTCGCTTCTCACCCCGCTTGCCAATCAATTCGAAGCGCAGCGCGGCGGCTTCATCGCGGTGATTTCATCTGTTGCGGGCGACAGAGGCCGGGGGAGCAACTACCTCTACGGCGCGGCGAAGGGCGCGACGAGCCTCTTCTTGCAAGGGCTCCGCAACCGCCTCCATGATGCGGGCGTCTCGGTCATCACTATCAAACCGGGCTTCGTGGACACGCCGATGACTACAGATATCAAGAAAAACGCCCTCTTCGCCCAACCGGAGCGCGTCGCGGCGGGTATCGTCAAAGCGATCGACCAAGGCCGTGAGGTTGTCTACTTACCTCCTTTCTGGCGGGCGATTATGTTGCTCATTCGCGCTGTGCCCGAACCTCTCTTTAAGCGGCTCAAGCTCTGATGGTCCTACTTGACAGTCTTGGGTCTAGGGTTCAATGTTAAAAGGTAAGCTCAAGCCGCTCATCTACACGGCACTTTTAGCGGTGCTGGCCTATGTCGGTTTTGCGGTCTGGAACGGCTGGGATGAGACGGTCGCCGCTATCGCTAAGCTCGGCGTCGGCGGCGTCGCGCTCGTTTTAGGCTTGTCGCTCGTCAACTACGCCTTGCGCTTTGTGCGCTGGCAGCTCTACTTGTCGCGCTTAGGCTACGACTTACCTCACGGGCTTTCGCTACGCTACTACCTGGCGGGCTTCGCCTTCACGACGACGCCGGGCAAAGCGGGTGAAGCGGTGCGCTCGGTGTACCTCAAGCGGCACGGTATCTCCTATCCACAGAGCTTGTCGGCGCTCTTCGTCGAGCGGCTTTCCGACCTCGCCGCCATCGTCCTCTTGTCGGCGCTCGGCGTATGGTTTTTCGGCAAATACCTCATCTTTCTCGCGCTGAGCCTCCTCGCCGTGGCGCTACTCATTTTAGTGCTTCAGAGTCATCAGGTGAGAGTGTGGCTCCGTGAGCGTGTAGTAACGCGCTTACCCGATAAAGTGGCTCGTCCTGCCGGTCACGCTTTGGACATGATGGAGGCCGCCTCGAGCCTCCTCACCCCCCGCTACCTCTGGGGCGGCTTGGGGCTCAGTTTGCTCGCCTGGGGCGCGGAAGGGGTGGCGTTTTATATCGTGCTCGCGTTCATGGACTTGCCCGTCACCTTCGTTGCGGGCGTCGGCATCTACTCGCTCGGGGTAACGGTGGGGGCCTTGTCCTTTTTGCCGGGCGGTCTGGGCAGCACCGAAGCGGTCATGCTGCTCCTTTTACTGGCCTTGGGCGTGGCGCAAGCGGACGCGGGCGTAGCGGTGATCTTGTGCCGTTTGGCGACGCTTTGGTTTGCGGTCGTGATTGGGGCGGGCGTGCTCTTGGGGCTCGAGCAGCCCAAGCAGGTCTCACAAGCGTAAGTTTAGGTTCAGCCTCGGGAAATTCAGAGGGGTCGGTATGACTTTGCTGCGGGGAATCAGGCGTTTAGCGCCGCGCTATGTCGTCTACGTTTTAGCGGCGGGCTTCTCCGCCGGGTTTGCCCTATGGACCGCGCTGCACCGAGCGCGACTCGCGCCCTTCGTTTTTAACAACCAACTCCCTCTAGGTGAGCGAAACGAACTGCTCGGCTATCTCGGTGTCGGGGTAGTGCTGGCGCTCTGCACGTGGCTAAGTCTCTCGCTGCTGCTCGAGCGTGTGAAGAGGCTCGAGCCTGCCAACGCACTGACTTATACCGCTACCTGGTTCGCCCTGCTCGCGCCCAGCGGTTTACTCCCCGTACTCCTCCTACCGAATTTCGGGTCTGACCACCCCTTTCTAGCCGCCTTTTTGATCACAGGTCTGAGCGCTTTTTTCTACCTCTGCGTGCGGGAAATTCAGGCGGCGCAGAGTGACGTAGCTAGGCTTGACGCAACTGAGCAAGTTGAAGCCGAAAATGTCGAAGAGAAGGTTTCTAGCCGTGTAATTCGGCGTAGAGGCTTTGTCGCGGTGGCGCTCCTAAGCGCTACCTACGGCGTCCTCTTTAGCATTTTTACCGTTTCTGAGCACAATACTTTTCACACCCACGCCTATGATTTGGGCATCTTCGACCAAGTCATGTACTACGCGACGAATCAGGGCAAGATGCTCTTTACGGTTGTGCAAAACCCGCCTTCGAGCTTTTGGGGCGTTCACTTTTCGCCCGTGCTCTATCTGCTCACGCCCTTCTACGCGCTCTACCAAGACGCTCGGACGCTGCTGGTGGCGCAGAGCGCCCTGTTAGGGGCGGGCGCGGTGGTGCTTTACGCGCTGACGCTCCACCTCACCAAGCGCACGCTGCTCGCGCTCGCCCTCAGCGTAAGCTATCTGCTCTACAGCGCCTTGCACGGCGTCAACTCGTTTGACTTTCACGAGGTGGCGTTTGCGCCGCTGCTGCTCTTATTGACGCTTTACTGCCTCGAGAAGGACCGCCTCCCCCTCTTCTGGCTCTTCCTCACACTCTCCTTACTCATCAAAGAGGACGTCGCGCTTACCGGCGCGGCGATTGGGCTCTACATCCTTGCAAGAGGTCGGCTTGTCTTGGGGCTCATGGTGACGGGGTTATGCACAGCGTTCTTCTTCACCGTCGTCCAGGTCCTCATCCCTTACTTCGGCAACGGCAGCTACAACCTCATCGAAGGGCGCTTTGGCGAGGTCGTCGCGCCGGGTTCGCAAGGTCTTGTGGGCGTCATCCAAACGGGGCTCAGCAATCCGCTCTACTTGCTCTTTTACGTCGTCTCCAACCCCGCTAAGCTCGCGTATCTCTTACAGCTTTTCGTGCCCGTGCTGTTCTTGCCACTCTTAGCCGGACGCGCCTGGCTCGTCATCTTGCCTGCGCTCGCCACGGCCTTGCTCTCTTCGTTTGCCGGGCAGTTTAGTATCGGCAACCAGTACCCTGCGGTTGTGATTCCGCTCGTCTATTTTTTGGCAGCCCTCGGGCTCAGCCGCGTGCCGCGAGTTCATCATACAGGGCTCGTCGTGGCGCTCGTCGCCTCGAGCCTCCTGATGATGAACTACCACTACGGCGGCCTCTTGCCCGCCGCGCCCGAGGGACGCGAGCAGCTCGTTCACCCTCGAGCCGAGTCGCAAGGGACGTTGCAGCGGATGTTGGCGCAGATTCCGCCCCAGGCGAGCGTCGCCGCGACGGGCACATTCGTGCCGCACCTCTCGAGCCGCCCCGTTGCGCTGATGCTCCCGCACACCAAGGAGGCGGACTTCGTCCTCGCGGACTTGCGCCGGGGAGGAAATTATTGGCCGATTACGCGGGCAAAGAGCTTGGAAACGCTCAACAGCTTGCTCAGCTCGGGTGAGTACGTCGTGCGTGAACATGACGCAGCGTGTTGCGTGTTGCTGGAGCGCGGGCAAAGTGCGGCGCAGAACGCTCAGGTGCTTCGTTCGCTGCCCTAACTGCCCTTTGCTCCAACCCCTCCAAAAACCTGCGGCGCTGCCCGCAACTTTAGCTTCAAAGGTATGTTAGCCTGACTCGCAATGTCGGCATCTACTCGCTCGCGGTGACGGTGGGGGCCTTGTCCTTTTTGCTGGACGGTCTGGGTAGCACTGAAGCGGTCATGGTGCTCCTCTTACTCGCTTCGGGTATAATGCGAGCAGACGCGGGTGCAGCGGTACGTGAATGCGTACCCTAAGTGCACGAAGTACGCCGTTAGGCACGCGCTCAATTTATGACATCCTTCAATCAGGTCGGTATTACGCCTTTCGACGACGCTTTGGTTTGCGGTTGTTGTCGGGGCGGGGCTGCCATTGGGGCTCGAGCAGCCCCAACAAGTTCCGTATAAAGATGTATTTGAAGTCGGGAGAATGAATGTGGGATTGATACGGGGATTCGAGGACACCGCGTTACGCTATTTCATTTACGTTTTCGTAGCGGGGTTTTTCGCCGGCTTTACGGTGTGGGCGGCGCTGCACGAGGCGCAACTTGCCGCCTTTATCCTGAAAAATCAGCTTAGCCCCGATCAGCGTGACGACCTCATCGGTTACTTGGGAGGCGGCGTCATCGCTGCTCACGGTGTTTGGTTCGCGGCTTCACTGGTGCTCACCCGCAAGCGTGCCGAGGCTCGGCTTGCGCTCGCTCACGTCGCCGCTTGGCTCTCGCTGCTCGTCCCTTGTGGCTTGCTGCCCGCGCTACTCATCCCCAACGTCGGCGACACCTACCGTTTTCTCACCTTTAGCCTTATCATTGGGGTAAGTGGACTGCTCTATTTGGCAGTTCGGGAGATTCAGGCGACGCGGGCTGAGCTTCGGGCTGAGCCGCCAAACGCACCCCAAACAGCGCAGCGCGTTTGGCAACTCAGTCAACGCAGTGGGTTCGCCCTTGTTGCCCTTTTGAGCGTCTCCTACGGCGTCTACTTCAGCGTGTTCAGCGTCTCTGAGCACAACACCTTTCACTCGCACGCCTTTGACTTAGGTATTTTCGACCAGGTGATGTATCACGCTACCCAGCAGGGCAAGATGCTCTTTACAATCGTGCACAACCCGCCCGAGAACTTCTGGAGCGTCCACTTTTCGCCCGCGCTCTATCTGCTCACGCCCTTTTACGCCCTGTATCAGGACGCGAAAACACTCCTCGTGTTGCAGAGCTTTTTGCTCGGGGCAGGTGCGCTCGTTGTATACGCGCTGACGCGGCACCTCACTAAGCGTTCGCTCCTAGCTGGAGCGCTCAGCGTGAGCTATCTGCTCTACGCTGCGCTGCACGGCGTCAATACGTTTGACTTTCATGAGGTGGCGCTCGCGCCCCTATTCCTTTTGCTAACGCTTTATTGCTTAGAGACGAACCGCCTCCCCCTCTTTTGGGTTTTTCTGGTGCTCTCTTTACTCATCAAAGAGGATATTCCGCTCACAGGCGCAGCGATTGGACTCTACATTCTCGCTAAGGGGAGAACCCGATTAGGGCTCGCCGTGACGGGCGTCTGCACGCTCTACTTTTTTACCGTCATCGAAGTGCTGATCCCCTACTTCGGCAGCGGCAACTACAACCTCATCGCGGGACGCTTCGGGGACGTGGTGGCACCTGGCTCGGAGGGCATTGTAGGCGTAGTTGAAACAGGACTCACCAATCCGCTCTATCTGCTCTTTTACATCGTTTCAAATGCGGATAAGCTCGCCTATTTAGGCTACCTCTTCGTACCGGTTCTGTTCTTGCCCCTCTTGGCGGGGCGGGCGTGGCTCGTGATTCTGCCTGCACTTGCCACGGCGCTGCTCTCCTCCTTCGGTGGGCAATTCATGATCGGCAATCAGTATCCCGCGCCTATTATTCCGCTCGTGTACTTCTTGGCGGCGTCGGGCCTTAGTAGAGTACCGCGTGTTCACCACGCAGGCGTCGTCGTCGCGCTCTTGGCCTCGAGCCTCCTCATGAACTACAACTACGGTAGGGTGCCGCCCGCTGAACTCTTCAGTACCGGACGCAGAGGGGTCATCCACGCGCCGACGCCCTACCAGGAGACACTGCAGCGCATGGTGGAGCAGGTGCCACCTGACGTGAGCGTCGCCGCAACGGGAACGCTCGTGCCGCACCTCTCAACTAGAGAGGTCGCGCTGATGCTCCCCACTGTGAAAGAGGCGGATTTCGTCCTCGCAGACTTGCGCCAAGGGGCGAACTACTGGCCGACCTCGAGAGAAGGCACCTCGAAACAGGTCGCCGAGCTGCTCGGAACAGACTACGGCGTGCGCGACTATGAAGCGTCTTGTTGCGTGTTGCTCGAGCGCGGACGAAGTGCGGCGGACAACGCTCGAGTTCTGCTTTCGCTACCATAAGCGCCGATCTCTACACCACATTTTTCCAAAACCCTCGGCTCTGCTCACAACCTTAGCACCGAGGGTATGTTAGCCTAGGCACACAATGACCGACGCGCACTCAAGCACGAACGCGGACACAGATACGAACATACCTGCAAATTCAGCACCTTATATAACTGTCATTGACCATCCGCTCATCCAACACAAACTCTCCTTGTTGCGCGATAAAACGACCAACGTGCGCGACTTTCGCGCCTTATGCACCGAAATCAGTACGCTTATGGCGTTCGAGGCGATGCGGGATTTGCCCTTGGAGGCCGTCACCGTCGAGACACCCGTTGCGCCCGCACAAGCACACAAGCTGAGCGGCAAAAAGCTCGCCTTGGTGTGCATTTTGAGGGCGGGGCTCGTCATGGTAGATGGTATCTTAAACCTTGTGCCCAACGCCCGGGTCGGCCACATAGGTCTCTACCGCGACCCAGAGACGCTGGACCCTGTGGAATACTATCAAAAGTTGCCTCCTGATATCGCCGAGCGCGACGTTTTTTTGCTCGATCCGATGTTGGCGACAGGCGGCAGCGCCGCCGCCGCGATTGCGGTGCTCAAAGAGCTGGGCGCAAAGCAGATGCGGCTGCTCTGCATCATCGCTGCACCTGAAGGTATTAAAGCTGTTCACGACGAACATCCCGACGTGGAGATCATCGTCGCAGCGAGGGACGAAAAACTGAATGACCACGGCTATATCGTGCCGGGGTTGGGCGACGCGGGCGACCGCATTTACGGGACACGTTAGGTGATATTATGCTTAATACACTACCTTCACCCCTCTTCTCACTTCACTATCCGTTAGGCGGGACATGGTGAACGGCTACTTTCCCCTCGTCAGCATCACCTTTGTCGTCGCCCTAGCCGCTGTCGCGACGTTTGTACCTAAGGTGAAAGACTTCGCGCAGCAGATTGGTGCGCTGCAGCATGGTGGTGGTCGGCGTATTCATCAGGGCGCGATACCCAACATCGGCGGTATCGCTATTTTCGGCGGCTTCTTGGTCGCCCTTTTAATCGGGAGTTTGATCAGACCCGAACTGCTCGACGCCTACCGGGTTGAGCTTTTAGCCATTCTTTTGGGCGGCGCACTCATGACCTTAATCGGTTTTATTGACGACATCTGGGAGGTGCCACCGACGATGCGTCTCGCTTCGCAGTTTGTAGCAGCGGGCATCCTGGTGGCGAACGGTGTGACGATCGACTACATCACCAACTACTTTGATTACTTTGGTGGAACGCCCCTGTTCGTTTTTGGTCAGACGCTCTCGGTGCTCGTCACGCTTCTTTGGGTGGTTGGCTTCACAAATGCGTTCAACTTCATAGATGGGCTCGACGGACTCTCTTCAGGGATCGCAGCCATCGCTAGTCTCTCCTTATTGACAGTAGCGATGCAGTTCCCCGATATGGGCGTCGCCGTGCTGCTCCTGACCGCTTTAGCGGGTTCATCACTAGGCTTTTTGCGCCACAACTTCAATCCTGCAAAAATTTATATGGGCGACTCAGGGGCGTATATGCTCGGCTATATTCTTGCCGCTGTAAGCGTTTTAGGAACCCTTAAATTTACCGCTACGCTCACCGTGGTTGCGCCTATTTTAATCCTCGGCGTGCCTGTTTTTAATATTACTCAGGTGACGTTGCGTCGTCTCTCGAGGGGTAGCAGCCCAGCACTAGCCGACAACGATCACTTGCACGACATCATCCGCGTGCAGAGCGGCTCAAAGCGTTTTACGGTGTTCGCCTTGTGGCTCACTACGCTGGTTTTAGGAGCCTGCGGCATGATGCTCTCGCGCACGCCTCCTGAACTCATCTACCTCACGGTCGTTGGAACCGTCGTGCTGATTGCAGGTGTCTGCTGGTTGCGACTGCGCGAAGCCTCCCGAGAGATAACGGATTAGGAGGGGGATGACCAAGCGCGTCTGCGTGGCTTTCGGCACGCGCCCCGAAGCCTCCAAGATGGCCCCTGTCATCTACGCGCTGCGCAAGCAGGCGGATATCAAACCCCTTTTGCTGGTAACAGGTCAGCAGCGTGAACAGCTCGAGCAGATGCTCAACATCTTCAACCTCATGCCCGACGCCAACCTTAACGTAATGCGGGCCTCGCAGACCCTCGCCGACCTGATGGGGCGCATCGTACCCGCCGCCGCACAAACGTTGCGCGACCTAAAGGCGGATTTCGTCCTCGTCCACGGCGATACTCTGACGACTTTCGCCGTCTCGCTCGCGGCGTTTTTCGAAGGGATACCTGTTGCTCACGTCGAGGCAGGGCTGCGCTCGTTCGATTTGACCCAGCCCTTCCCCGAAGAGGCTAACCGCCGCTTGACCAGCGTGCTGACCGACATCGACCTGCCGCCAACGCCCTGGGCCAAGCAGAATTTGTTGGCAGAGGGCAAGCATGAAAAGAGGATGGTCGTTACGGGCAATACGGCGGTAGACGCGGTGCGGCATTTAGAGGCAAAAGCCAAACTCCCACCTCACTTACCGACCGAGGGCCTCATCTACCTCACCATGCACCGCCGCGAAAACTTGCCCGTGATGCGCGGACTTGCCGAAGCGATTGCGGACGCGGCCAGGGCCTTTCCAAACTACACCTTTGCCTACCCCGTGCACCTCAACCCCGCTGTGCGTCAGGCAATTTGCCCGACGATGCAGCCCGTCCCCAACATTATCTTAGATGAGCCCTACGACTTCTTGACCTCATTGGCAGCTCAAAAACACGCCGAACTCGTCGTTACCGACTCGGGCGGCATTCAGGAAGAGGGCACCGCGCTCGGCGTGCCCGTGGTGGTGCTGCGCAACGTTACTGAACGGCCCGAAGGCGTCGATGTGGGAGCGCTCAAGCTCGCGGGCAACGACCCGGTCAAGGTCAAAACCGTGCTTATGGAGCTACTGGGCGATAAGGAAAAACGCGACGCCATGCGCCAAAAGGAGAACCCCTACGGTGACGGGCACGCGGGAGAGCGCATTGCGCAGGCCGTAGCGTGGCGCTTGGGGCTCGCTGAGCGTCCTCAAGATTGGTGTTAAAGGGAGCCAGCACTAAAAAATAGGCTTATCCCCTTTTAGAGAAGGAACATGTTTTATGCCAACGGCTAGTGCGATGAGCGCGGCGCTTAGCGTAGTGAGCCACAGAAAGTGAGGCGTCACCTCACCAAGCCCTACGATAAGGTAAACCGTGACGGGGTAGAGAAACGCGAGCACCACGCCCGCTAAGGCCACGCGCCGCAAGAGCAATACGAGCACGATGAGAAGGGCGAAACCGCCGAGCCCGCCGAGCGGATAAACGGGCAGCGCGACGCCGAGCGTCGTTGCGAGCCCTTTACCACCGCGAAAGCCTAAATAAGGCGACCAGATATGCCCCCACACCGCGGCGACCCCAGCGGCGAGAGACGCCGCTAAAGCCACATCCGCCAATGACCCGACGAATAGCCCCACATACGCTGCGAGCGCACCCTTGCCAACGTCGAGAGCAAAGACGATAAGCCCCCACAGCCAACCCAAATTCCGCGCTGTATTCATCGCGCCGACGTTGCCCGAGCCGACCTCTTCGATGCGCGTACCGCGTAGCCGCGCAATCACGGCGGCGCTTGGAAATGCGCCGATAAGGTAGCCCAGTAAGAGTGCGAGAAGCGTGACCATCAACTTACAAAGCTATCAAACTACGGTGTAGCGCCGCAGATTCGTCAAGCTCTCGACCTCACCCACGTGATAAGCGAGGTAGCGTGACAAGAGGTTCCAGTGGGCGGCGCGTTCGCCTAGCAGTTCCGCCAACACCTCACGCACTGGGCGCTGATGCAGCGTCCAGAGTTCATCCGCCACTTGCAGCGAGAGTTTTAACCCAACCCCGCACGCCTCACAGGTCATGCCGCCCGAGGCGATGTCGAAAGTCGAACTCACCTCACGCTCGCCGCAACGGGCGCAGCGCGTCAGGCGCGGCGCGAGGCCAGCTTGCGCTAAAAGCCGCCAACTCATTACCAGTGCCACCGCTTCGGGATCACCGTGCTGCACCAAGCCGCGCAGCCCGCTCGCCAGATAGCTGTAGATGCGTTCACCTAAATGTACGTCCACAGTGAGCTTGTCGGTAAGTTCGGCTAGGACATGCGCGTAGGGGTAGATATTCGGGTCGCTCAGCTTGGGCAGTGCGCCGTTGAGCTGTACCTGAGTGATGAGCGCCAAATCCTCGTCCTTGCGGCGGTAGTGCTGCACGCTCACGTCATGAAACAAGCTCAGCTTGCCCAAGTTGCCGCCGATGAGCTTGCCCTTACGCGCCACGCCGCGCCACTTGCCGTCTTCGGATAAGAGGGTGACAACGATGTCGCCGCTGGGAAGTTCTAAGCGGCGCAGCACGATGCCTTCACGGACGCTGTAACGTTTGCTCACTTCTTTATTTTACGTGTTGCAAAGTCAAAGGAACGTCGCAAGCGAGAAGGTTGGAAGTCGGGCTCGAGCTAGGTTCTGTCTCCCTTTTTCCCTAATGCTGCTAAATACAGCGTTAAGCAAGTTCTGCAACACAACCTCTTGCTTGTCACCTTGAGCCCAGTCGAGGGGTCTCGTAATCTCTGGCAGAGGAGTCAGCGAGGTCAGAGATTCTTCATCGTTCATCCCCGAAAGGGGACTCCGCGTTGCTTCGTTCAGAATGACATGACTCCTTTTTTATTTAACGCTGTATCAAACGCTAAATACCTCTTCGCCAAACTCCCTTTGCTCGGATTGTCCATCAATGTGCGACTCGAGCGTCCCCACAACATAGACCCGCGCCGCACGGTAAAAGCAAAACCACTGAATGAGCGCAAAGCAGTTAAACGCCACGTCTGCGTACGCTTCACTCAGGGTGATATAAAGCGCGTCCGCGCAGAACCAAGCGGCGGTGGCGGCGCTGATGTAGAGAAAAGGGCGGGTGAGGTCAGCGTCCTTCTTCGAAAACCACAGCGACAGTGCGGGAACGAGCAGGGCGGCGCTGAGGTAAAGGCCGGCGCTGTCTGCGATGGTGATGCCCAGCTCGAGGCCGAGCACGAATCCCAAGACCACCGCAACCATAAAGATAAGCGCGGCGATGAGCCCCACTAGATAGGTGAGAAGCTCCAGGTAGAGCGCCCCAAAGATGCGGTCATAAACGATAAAAAGCGCCACCGAGAGGGCGAACGCCCAAGGCACGGCCTGTAAAGTGTAAAGCGTTGCGCCGACGAACTCGAGCGCAAGCGGCACCTCACCCACCACGCTGCCGTAGACCCAAGCGAGGTTGTGCAGCGTCATAATCGTCGCCGCCAAAGCCATCGCCCGAACGCCGCGCTGCCACGCCAGCCCCTGAGCACGCCGCGCTAACTGATAAAGCCGAAATGCGCTGACGCCCAGCAGCAGCGTGAAGCTGACTTCGCTGACCAGAGGGGGAACGGTACCCTCTAAGGCGAGCTTGGTGATGAGAAAAACAGCGGCGTAAGCGATGAGCATCTGTGACCTTTCTATATGACCCGTCTATATAACTCGGTCTAAGCGACCTTCCGGGGCAGGGCGTACACGCGCTCCAAAACCTCTTCGAGCGGCAGCGGCCTGGCGAAGAGGTAGCCTTGACCGTAGGCACAGCGGAGGTCTCTGAGCGCCGCGCGTTGCGCCTCGGTCTCGACGCCCTCGGCGACGACCTCCAGGTTCAGGCTCTGCGCAAGCGAGAGGATGGTGCGCACGATCTCTAAGCTCGCGGCGTCGCTCTGCATCTGATCGACGAAGCTCCGGTCGATTTTGAGGAGTTGGATGGGCAAGCTGTGGAGATACGAGAGTGACGAGTAACCTGTACCGAAGTCGTCCATGACGACCTGGACACCCAACGCTTTTAATTGTGTGAGGTGCGCCGTGGCGAGGTCTCGATGTTCGATGATGGCGCTCTCCGTGACCTCGAGCTTGAGTTGCCGCGCTGCCAAACCCGTTTCAGAGAGCACCGCGCGAACCTCTTCGACGAGGGTAGTTTGGATGAGCTGTTTGCTCGACAAGTTGACGCTGACGCTCACTTCAGGAGGCAGGTCCGCCGTTGCCAGCGCGTAGCACGCTTCGCGCAAGACCCACGCGCCGATCGCTGTGATGAGCCCGGACTCCTCCGCGACGGGGATAAACTCGTCGGGCGACACGAAGCCGCGCGTCGGGTGCTGCCAGCGTATGAGCGCTTCGACGGAGATAAGTTCGCCCGTCTCCAGCGAGAGGATGGGTTGGTAGAGCAGCCTAAATTCATCCTGCCGCAGCGCCTCACGTAGCTCGGTCTCGAGACGCTGCCGCGCCGTGGCCTGCTCGTAGATGGCGGCGTCAAAGTGCAGGTGAGGCTGGCCCAGCTCCTTGGCGCGGTACATGGCGATGTCGGCGTCCTCCAGCACGTCTTCGGCGTCTTCGTAGCCCTGCAAGGGCGTGACGACGCCGATGCTCGCGCCCGTATAAACCGTAAGAGCGTCCAGTTCAAACGCGCGGCTCAGCTCGCTTTCGATGCGTTCTAGGGTAAGTTCGATGTTTTGAACGTCCTCGAGCAGAATAATAAACTCATCGCCGCCCAGACGCGCCACCAGGTCGCTACTTCTTACGCAGGCTTGCAAGCGCTTGGCGATTTCGACGAGCAGAGCGTCGCCGACCTTATGCCCCAGCGAATCGTTAATAACCTTGAAGCGGTTTAGGTCCATGAAGAGCACGGCGCAGTGGTGCTCTGCGTCGGCACAACTTTTGCTCAGGGCGTGCTCTAAGCGCTCGGTCAACAGCAGGCGGTTGGGGAGCCCGGTAAGCGCGTCGAACACGCCGCGCTGCGTGATGTCGGTTAGTGACCCCGCCATGCGCACCGCGCGACCCTCTTCACCGCGCACTGCGACGCCCCGCGCCAGCATCCAGCGGTAATGTCCCTGTTGATGCTTCATGCGCAACTCACTCTCAAAGTGCTCGCTTTCACCCTTATAATGTGCGATGAGTTGCGTTTTCACGCGCTCTACGTCGTCAGGGTGCGCAAGCGCGACCCAAAAGTCGAAGCTGACCTCTTGCGTCTTTAACCCGAGCATATCCGCGCAGCGTTGAGAAAGAACAAAGCCCTTTGCTACGTTCCAGTCCCACAGCCCGTCATTCACTCCCTCAGCGGCGAGGGCGTAACGCTCTTCCGACGAACGCAGCGCCTTAAAGGTCGCTTCTAACGACTCGAGCATCCCGTTGATATCGCCCGCCAAACGCGCGAGTTCGTCCCTGCCGATGAGCGTAATGCGCTCCGCCATATTGCCGCTTTGCGCGATATGGCTGACGCGGCGGCCCAGAAAGGCGAGGCGAGAGAGCATCAACCTTTCGACCAAGCCGAGCGCCAACACACTAAAGGTCAAACTGACAACAATCACCGTGAGAATAAGAAAACGCACGCTGAGGAGGCTCTGCTGATAGAGCACACGTGGGTTCTCGACCTGTAAGATAAGCGCGGGTCGCTCTGAAAGGTCGTTAAGCGTTGTGAAGCCGACTATGGTATCGCCTTTGGGCTGGCTGTAAATCGTGTACTCATGCGCGCGGTCGTGCTTGGTAAAGGGGGTTTGCTCGAGCCCCTCCACGACAGGCACTTCAGCGAGAGGTGCGAAGCTCACCGCGACGAGCGTAGCCTCGCCCAGCGCCGCCGCTCTCGCGTCGTTCAAGTAGCGCACCATCACCATTGCACCTCTGGGCGGCCCTTCACCCTCGTTGTCGAGAACCGGACCCGCCGCAACAAGCGCGTGACCCTCGGGCAAACGTACCAGACCCACGTACTTTTCGCGAGTCACTTTGTCTAAAAAGGCACCTCTAAAAAATTCTACAGTCTCATCGCTCAGTGAGCGCACGCCGGTTTCCGCGTCATAGCGTTCACCGTAGAGCAGCGCTCCCCCCACATCTAAAATAGCGAGCGCGTCCGTGTCAAACGTCTCTAAAAAGTATGCGCCTAAGTTTTCTTCGCTATAGTTTTCGTCGTTGCCCGCTGCGAATTCGTAGGTGTCGTCCCACTGGCTCCAGTCGATGAGCACAGCGTTCATCGACTCTAACGACGCATCTAGTATGTGCAGCACCCGCGCCACATCTTTGTGGGCGGCTTGCGCCTCGAGCTTAGAGAAGTTGCGCAGCGAGAGCGCCCAAATCGTCACCGACAAGGTGATGAGCAAGCCGACGAGCACCACTGCAACCGTGAGCGCGATTCTGAGGCGGAGCGTCATTGCCTGACCT
The DNA here is from genome assembly GCA_965213645.1 of Trueperaceae bacterium. Taxonomy (GTDB): domain Bacteria; phylum Deinococcota; class Deinococci; order Deinococcales; family Trueperaceae; genus CBDBZX01. The sequence continues at coordinate 23,664 of CBDBZX010000010.1, read as the reverse complement.
CTACAGCAACAGAGCAATTCCTGTTCCTTATCCTAGTTTTAGATTGTATTCGAGCGTTACGCATCCTGACCTCTCCCGTGTCACCTCGAGCTTGTCCTCGCGCCAGAGGTGTAAACCCTATATCTGTAGGTATCAGGGTAGAGGAAGCGGTCTTACGGAAGTCTTACAAGGTTGTTTTGCTGTAAGCGTGCAAGAGATTCTGAGAAGTCACGTTAGGTAGAGAGGTCAAACGTTACATTGCTACCGGATGACGCCTTCACGTTTCTCCTCTTCATAAAGCCTTTCGATAACGAACGACTTGAGCAGCGTCTGGTAGCCCATCTGTTTCTTTCGGGCGAGCACCTTGAGCCGCTTCACCACGTCCTGCTCCATACGCAGTGAAATTTTAGGGGATTCGGTGGTTCTAACGGGTGGGAAGTCGGGGTCGTCTTCGGCGACAGGGTAAACTTCTACGCCTTCACCTAATGAATGCGTCGCCCAAAACTCAGCCTCTTCCGCCTCACTCATCCCTTGGGGAACCTCGTCCATACTCTGAATCTCTATGAACTTTCGCTCAGACTTTTCCTTAAACTTCTCCTCAAATTTTTCTGTCATCAGCGCCTCCTATACTTCGTTTTCTCCCTTTGGGTTGCGTCTCGAGCCGTGCCGATTCGAAATATACGTCCACGCTTCGTAAACATCACAAACAAATGCGTCCACCATACGTCTTGCCAATAAACGCTCGCCGCTTCTCAAAAGGTGTGTTGTAAGCTGCGACGCTAACGCGCTCCGGGTCAGTCATCGCCTCCTCCACCTCTTCGGGCTCGATGTTGTGTCTAGCAATATGCTCAACGTTAGTGTTGTCCCACTCAAACACAGCCTAGTATACCTGATTGTCTATACAACGAAAGGTGAGTCGCTCGAGGATTAAGAAAAGGCAAAGCGTGTACCGAAGTCAGTTCAGTGAACTCAAACTTTCATCGCTGTAAGAGAACAGTTTCTTCAAGAGGTGTGAGCGTCACTTTCAAGGGAGCGTCTAAACGCAAACTATCCCCCTGCTTGAGTGTCCGAAAGTCGCCGTGCGGCAAATCTACAATGAGTTCGCCCGTGAGGACTAAGAGCCAGAGGGTTTGCTTTAGTTCTAGGGCTTGAGGTTCATTAAGCATTTGCACCTTAAAGTCCGTCTGCGGCACAGTTTGAACCTCACCCGCCCCTGACTTAGCGAGGCTGATGAGGTTTAGAGGATCATTGACGCTTTCGTTCAAACTAACTCAACATTCCCGCATTCTAAGAGCAAGTATTATCTTATACCGTGCATGTTGGACAACGCTTTATTGATTTGGAGCGTTTGTGACCAGATGAAATCTGCTTTACGCAGCAGCAGGTGTCTCGTCCTGCTCTTTTCGCGCCTTACCGTACGCCATGCGCAGCTTGAACATCCCGCGCTTATGCGCCGCCTTGACCTCTTCTTCGCTCAGGCCGAGCGTGTCGGCGACGGTAGCGATGTCTTGGGCGTTGTCGCCGTTCATGCCTTCTAAGCGGATGACGACTTTAGCAACCTCTCCGTCCAACTCGGTGAGGAAGGGCTCCAACTGCTTAGGCGTCGCCTTAGGCTTTTTAGGCGCGGCTTTCTTCTTGGTTTTACCTTTCGCAGACGCTTTCTTCGTTGTCTTTTTCGCAGTCTTCTTTTTACCCGAACTCGTCTTACCTGTGGCCTTCTCGCGCTCCGCTAAGAGGTCTAGCGCCTCCGCCATGCTCAAGTCATCCACCTCTTGCCCTTTTTGCAGCGAGGCGTTCGTCTTTTGATGCTTGACATAAGGACCGTAGCGCCCGTCACGCACTTCGACGCTTTCGCCCGTCTCGGGGTGCTCGCCCAACACGCGAAGCGGCTTGTTCTTGTCCTCTTTCTTCTTGATGAGTTCGAACGCCCGCTCGAAGCCAACGGTAAGCATGTCGTCCTCTTTGGGCAAGGACGCAAAGGTGCTGCCGTGCTTAACATAAGGACCAAAGCGCCCGATGTTCGCCTGGATGGGCTTACCCGTCTCGGGGTGCTCACCTATCGTACGCGGCAGGGAGAGAAGACCCACCGCTATCTCGTGCGTGACGCTACTCGGTTCGACCCCTCTTGGCAGTGATGTTCGTTTCGGCTTACCTTCTTGCTCGTCGTCGCCGAGTTGCAGATAAGGACCGTACGGGCCACTCTTGAGAATCATTTGCTGGCCCGTCTCGGGGAACGAACCGATGACATTATCGGCGGCGTTGCCTTTCTCGAGAAGCTCTCCCAACATCTCCGCCGTAACCTCATCCGGCGCGGTCTCGGGGGGCAGTGAGGTCGTGACGGACTCGCCGTCCTTAGTCCCCTCTACGTAAGGACCAAAGCGCCCCACACGCGCACGATGTAGTCACCCCATTTGGGAAAGCTCAGCGTGGAGATGCCTTTGGCGTCAATCTCTTCTAAGCCCTCTTGAGTGCGGGACTCGAGGCCCTTCTCTGAATTCTCGTCCCCGTGATAGAAACGGTTTAGATAGGGCGCGGCGTCCATATCACCCGCCGCGATGTCGTCTAAAATTCCTTCCATATCCGCCGTGAAGCCCGTATCCACAAGCTGTCCGAACTGCGCTTCTAAGAGGTTATTCACTGCGAACGCCGTAAAGGTAGGCACGAGCTGAGAGCCGTTCTTGCGCACGTACCCGCGCCGAATCACCGTGTCGATGATGCTCGCATACGTACTTGGGCGTCCAATGCCTTCTGCCTCTAAGAGCTTGACTAGCGACGCCTCAGTGAATCGCGCAGGCGGCTTCGTCTCGTGACCGAGCGCGTCCACCTTCTGACAGTTAAGCGTATCCCCCTCGCTCAAGTCAGGGAGCGGTTGCTCGCGGTCATCCAAGGCGGCGTCGGGGTCGTCACTTCCCTCGACGTAAGCACGGAAGAAACCTGCGAAGAGCGTCGTGCGCCCCGACGCACGAAACTCCGCCTTCTCGTCGCCCTCGCCCACTTCGATGCGAGCCGTAACGAACTTGAGCCGCGCGTCCGCCATCTGCGTGGCAATAGTGCGCTTCCAGATGAGGTCGTACAGTGCGCCCTCGATACCCGCGAGTTTATGCTCGCCTTTCGTTTTCATGTCGCGCCCGGCGGGGCGGATGGCTTCGTGTGCCTCTTGTGCGTTCTTGGCTTTCTTCGAATACTGTCTCGGCTGCGGGCTCAAGTAATCCGTTCCGTAGCGCTTTTCTACGGCCTTGCGTGCGCCCGTGACCGCCTCTTGCGCCAAGTTCGTGGAGTCGGTGCGCATGTAGGTGATGTAGCCGTTTTCGTACAAGCCCTGCGCGACGCGCATCGTCTCCTTGGCCGAGAGGTTGAGCTTGCGGCTCGCCTCCTGCTGCAAGGTGGAGGTCGTAAAGGGCGCAGCCGGCGAGCGTTTGCCAGTGCGCTCTTCGACTTTGGCGACGTGCCAGGGTTCGCTTTTCGTGCGCTCGGCTAGACCTTTTGCCCGCGCTTCGCTCATCAAGAGCACGTCTTTACCTTCGGTTAAACCTTCTTTGAGCTTGCCCGTCTGGTCGTCAAAGTCGCGCCCGGACGCCAAACGCACGCCGCCCAAGTGCGTCATCACCGCTTCGAAGTTGCGGTCTTGCGGTTTATTCAAGAGCGCTTTTAGGTCCCAGTACGACGCCGGAACGAAGGCGATGCGCTCCTTTTCGCGCAACACCATGAGCCGCACGGCGACGCTCTGTACTCGTCCAGCGGAGAGCTTCGGGGCGACTTTTTTCCACAAGAGAGGTGAGATGGTGTAGCCGACTAAACGGTCTAGTACGCGCCGCGTCTCCTGAGCATCTACTAAATTCTGGTTGATATCCCTTGTCTCATCCAGCGCGTTGAGAATGGCTTCTTCGGTAATTTCGTGAAAGACCATGCGCCGCACCGGAATCTTCGGATTCAAGACCTCGACTAAGTGCCAGCCGATCGACTCGCCCTCGCGGTCTTCGTCTGTTGCGATATACAACTCGTCGGCATCTTTGAGTGCAGCTTTGAGGGCGCTGACCACTTTTTTCTTTTTGGAGGGAACGATGTATAAGGGCTCGAAGCCGTCCTCGACTTTGATGCCGAGCCGAGCCCAGGGTAAACCTTTGAGGTCTTTCGGGATTTCTGCCGCTGACGAGGGCAAGTCGCGCACGTGACCCATGCTCGCCTCGATCTGATAGCCGCTCCCCGGCAAAAACTTGCGAATGGTCTTCGCCTTGGTCGGCGACTCGACGATGACGAGCCGTTTCCCAAATGCTTTTTTAGTCTTTCTTTTACCTGTACCTGATTGCGTAGTCATTCTCCTCCAGTTGCGACGTTATTATAAAGAGCCCATAGAATTTGTCAACGCCCTATCATACGAACGTGACGAACTTCACGTGAGTGGAGAAATTCTCACGAGGGTTGATGAAAGTCAATTTGTGAGATGAATCATTTTGAATTTTAATCTCGCACGGATGAGCTTTTACGGCTTTATGTTACTTACAAGCCAATTTTTGACAGGTTCAGATACAATTACAGACGTTTGAGTTTGACCATACGGACTTACACTGTCCAAAAAACTTTCCAAGTGAGCGGTCGAAGTCACCGCGATAATTGCCATAAAACAGGTGTCCCCCGTCATCCTAAATGCCTGGATGACTTCGGACATTTCTTTGATAGCGTCAGCGATGCGTGTCATCTGCGTGCCTGTTCCTTGAAAGCGAACCACGGCTTTGAGAGGACGTTCCAAAGCTGTTAGGTCAATGCTTGCCCTGTATCCGGTAATCACGCCTTTGTCCTCGAGCCTGCGCACCCGTTCAGCAACCGTAGGAACGGAAAGGTGAACCTTTCTGGCAAGTTCGCTGTAAGGCGTGCGAGCGTTCTCCTGCAACGCCTGTAAAAGCTGCCAATCCTTCTCGTCTAAGCCTTGCCGCGCCATAGCGTCTATCCTAAACCTAAAATGCTAAGGCAAATGTCCAAAAAAGCCTTAAAAAAGCGATTCACAGCAGATGTGGAGGTTGCTAGGATCGATGTGGAGGCTATCATGCTAAATAGCAAGCAGAGCAAACCCGTCTTTGAACTTCGTGTAGCACTGACCACGCCGGATTACGAGCGCCTCGTCCAATTTTACTGTAATGGGCTCGGCATAGCGCAAGAAGAACTCTGGACCGACGCGGACACCAGAGCCACTATTCTCAATTTAGGTAAGGCGACGCTCGAGATCTTCGATGAAAAACACGCCGCAGTGGTTGACCAGATTGAAGTGGGCAAGCGTGTAAGCGGCGCGGTTCGCTTCGCGTTGGAAGTACCCGATGTAGAAGCTGCAACAGAGCGACTCATCGCCAAAGGTGCAACCGTCGTTCATCCGCCCGTCACGACGCCCTGGCAGCACCGAAACGTCAGGCTGCAAGACCCCGATGGAATGCAAGTCACGCTGTTTCAGATCTTGTGAGCGCGGGGAAGCGCAGACAGCGTTGTGTTGTTTCGGTGGACTCGAGCTAAACTCTCTTATGCCCAAAGTCACCCTCCACGAAGCTAAAACGAACCCCGACAAGTTCATAGAGAAAGCCCGGTTAGGTGAAGAGGTCGTTATCACAGAAAATGGCAAGCCTCTCGTCAAACTCACGCCTGTGCTCGAGGCACCCAAACCCAAAAAACGCCGCATCGGTGGCGCAAAAGGGATTATCGAATACATGGCAGACGATTTTGACGCGACGCTCGAGGATTTCAAAGACTACATGTAAAAACGGAGTGAACCTCTCACTCCGCTAACAGTTCTACAAAATGCGATACGGGCGTAGTCGAAGAGGTTCATAGCATCCGGCGATTCGTAATCGCCCGCCCTAACGTCACTTCGTCGGCGTACTCCAAGTCACCACCTACAGGCAACCCGTAACCAATACGCGACGTTCCCACGCCGATTTCTTTGAGCAATCTACCCAAATACATCGCCGTCGCCTCCCCTTCAACAGTGGTCGCCGTCGCTAAGATAACCTCGTCAATATCGTTGAGCCGCGTCAGAAGAGGTTGAATAGTGAGTTGGTCGGGTCCGACGCCGTTCATGGGCGAGAGTGCACCGTGCAAGAACATGATACAAACCACCGTACTCGCCACTGCGCTCAATCGCCAAGAGGTCAGCGGGCTCTTCAACGACGCAGAGAAGCCCCCGCTCGCGCTGCGCGTCTTTGCAGATGGAGCAGACCTCTTCGTCGGTGATGTTGAAGCACACGTCGCACTGACGCAGTGAACCTTTCGCGTTGAGCAGGGCTTGGGCGAGCCCCTTCACGTCCTCTTCGGGCTGGTTAAAGAGGTGAAAAGCGAGTCGCTGGGCACTCTTAGGACCGATGCCGGGGAGCCGTCCGAGTTCGCGGATGAGCTGGATTAAAGCAGGTGGATACTTCATAAGTGATGAGTGATGAGTGGCGAGTGATGAGTAAAGCTAACCACTTATCACTCGCCACTAGCCACTTCCTTAAAACATCCCCCCGAGTCCGCCCGCGCCACCTAAGCCGCCCATCGCGGAGCCCATCTCGGTTTCTTGCACCTCTTTGGCTTTGCGCTGGGCTTCATTCACTGCTGCTGCGACGAGGTCTTCTAACAGTTCAACATCTTCGGGGTCAACGGTGCTCGGGTCGATTTTGATGCCCGTGATGTTGCCGTCGCCACTAGCCGTCGCCGTGACTAAGCCGCCGCCCGCGCTGCCCTCGACGGAGATGTTGGCTAGGCGCTCTTGCGCTTCCGCCATCTTTTTTTGCGCTTTTTGCGCCTCTTTCATCAGCTTTTGCATATTCATTATGGAACTCCTCTAAAGGTTAGCTAGGGATTAACGTTTCAATAGCTCAGTTTAACCCGTCAACCTCCCCGTTGGGGTCATCCGGGTCAGGGTCATCCGCACTGGGTTCATCTGCACCTTCTTCGCTCACCTCTTCATCCGTGACCTCTTCGTCTGTGACCTCTTCGCTCTCTTGCCACTCGACGATTTGCCCTGGAAAGAGCGATTGCATCACGGCGAAGCGGGGGTCGTCTGTAAGTTTTCCTGTGACCTCTTGTCCTGGCGCTAGGTGTCTTGGCGCTAGCTTTGGTGTTGAACGGCGCGAAGGCTCAAAGTCAACCTCATCCGGTCTGGGCTCGTCCTGAGTAAGCGTCTTAGCCTCAACATCGGCAACCGGGTCGCTGTCCCAAAAGTCCGGCGGCAAGTCCTCACCGTAAAGGCTGTCTGAGACGGTACGTTCGGCTTCCTCTTGAACGTCTGTGGGCGAAACGGGCTTCGCTTTAGGTTTGGGGGTGGCTTCTTCAGGATTGACATGGGGCGGCGGTGTATTGGGTGTGCGTCCAGGAGGTTCACGGCGCTGTTTTAGCTTTGATGTTGGCTGTGAGTTGGGCTGGGAAATGGGAAGGGGTTGGCTCGAGCCTCCCCGAACCTCTTCAGTTTGTGCGGGTTCAATATTAGCCTCAACTCGAGATTCTGCCTGCCGAGTTTCAACCTTTGGGACCGCTCGTTTGGGCGCTCTCGTTTCACTCGGAGCAACCGTTTGGGTGTGCTCCGCTACGACTTTTTTACAAGCGTGTCTCCCGGTCCTTCCACATGCAGCGTATAGCCGCCGCCTAAAACTTCGCTCACTAGTGAAACGAGTTCACCTTGACGGCTTTTGAGCTGGGAAAAGTGAAACTTGTGTGTGTCCGCAAAGCGCAAGTAGATGTCTTGACCCTCGATGTCGGTCTTGGCGGGCATCAAAAAAGCTTTGAGTTGGGCGCTGGCTTCTCTCTGGACGCTGTGCCAGTTGACCTTGCGCTCAGGTTTGGGAGCGGGGGGTTGAGGTGTGGGTTCAGTCGGACGCTCCCTCGCCCCTCCCGCCGCTTGCGCCGCCCCATTGGAAAGAGGTTGAGGCGGCGTGCGTCCAACTGGGTCGAAGTCGGGCAGGCTGGACTTGCGCGTTGGCGGTTGGGCTACTCCATCCCTATTTGGCACTGGCGCTCGCTCAGAAAGGTCAGCCACCGCGTCGCTCGGTGCATTGTGAGAGAGCGCGTTCATCGCTTTGATGAGGGAGACCTCCAACGAAAAGAGGTCGTCATAGCGAACAAAGCGCTCCGCCTCGTCGTCGAGGGCGTGAATGACGCGCAGGAGGTCGTCTTGGTCGGCGTCTAGGCGAAAGTCATCCGTTAGACCCACCGAAGTATAAAGCGCTTCTCGTAAGGTCAGCTTGAGGCGTTCGGCGAGGCTGCGCGGCGCAAACCCGTCCGCGTAAAGACCACTCGCTTCGCTAAAAAGCGCGTTTAAGTCGCGGTTGATGAGGTGCTTAGCTAGGTTTTGTAATCTCGACTGTGGTGGCAACCCTAAGGCAGCTTCCGCGTCCTCTTGGGTGACGGCTTCGCCAGAGGTTAAAAGTCGTTCCAAAAGGGATTCCGCGTCTCGCATCGCGCCGTCGGCGGCTTTCGCGACTAGCGTGAGGGCGTCGCGTTCTGCTGGCACTTCGGCCTCTTGGCACAACCTCTCCAACTTCCCCGCAATCTCACTCTCTGAAAGACGGCGAAAGCGGAAGTGCTGGGTGCGCGAGAGAATCGTGGGTGGTAACTTTTCCGGCTCGGTGGTGGCTAAGATGAAGACGAGGTTGGGGGGGGGTTCCTCGAGCGTCTTTAAGAGTGCGTTCGACGCTGACCTAGTGAGCATATGCGCCTCGTCCAAGACCCACACCCGTTTGCCGCCACGCATCGGCGCAAGTCGAACCTTTTCACGTAAATCGCGAATATCATCGACCGAGTTATTTGAAGCGGCGTCGAGTTCTATTACATCTGGATGACTACCCCTACGCACTAACAAACATGATTCACACTCGCCACACGGACGGACGCGCACCTCTTCGTTCTCACAATTCACCGCCATCGCTAAGAGCCGCGCTGTGGTCGTTTTACCGACGCCGCGCGGTCCTGAAAAGAGGTAGGCGTGACCGATGCGCCCGCGCTCCAGCGCCGCTTTGAGCACGCTTTTGACGTGATCTTGACCGACGACTTGGGCGAAGGTGATGGGGCGGGCGCGTTGGTAGATGGCTGACATAGCTCTCTCTATGGTAGCACTCGGAGGGGTTGGATTTCTTGGGGCGAGGATGTGCAAAAGCGCCTCAGCTAATCAGCACCGTTCGTCCAGCTCGACCGGATTTCAGCACTTCAGATTTTCCTGACTGGCTGAAGTGCTGACCAGCTTCATTAAACCCAACCTCTTGCGCCTCACGATGCTCACTGTGATAACATTCATATCAGCATTGGGCAGCCTGCGCATCAACTTCGCTAACGAAAACCGTTTTCCCTCGTTAGGTACTGCTCAGGTATACCCCTTGGAGGTGCTATGAAACGACTCGTCATTCTACTAAGTCTCCTGCTCGCGTTCGGACTTGCCAACGCGCAAACGCTCGTGTATGGGCTCTCGGGCTTTCCCTCGAGCCTCGACTCCGTCGATTCCCAAGACGGCAACTCGCTCGCCGTATCGAACCAAATCACCGAAACGCTCATCTTTTTCGAACCGGGCACGACGGACTTGGTGCCGCGCCTAGCCACCGAGTGGGAAGCGAACGAGGACGGCTCCGTCTGGACGGTTTCGCTCCGCGAAGGCGTCACCTTTCAGGACGGCACGCCCTTTAACGCCGAAGCGGTCAAGTTCAACTTCGACCGTTGGAACGACCCCGAGCATCCCCACAGCTACCGCGACGAAGGCAAGAACTACGTACCCTGGGGCTGGGTCTGGGGCGGTCCGCTAGGCGACGGGAGCGTCTTAGAAGCGGTCAACGTCATAGACGAGTACACCGTCGAGTTCGTGTTGACCGGCCCGCTCGGTCTTTTCCCCAACATGATCGCCGCGATTTACTTCCAGATCGACAGCCCTACCGCTGTACAAGAAGCGGGCGCGGACTACGGCACGCCGGGCGTCGGGTCGGTCGGCACAGGTCCCTTCGAGTTCGCCGAGTGGCGCGAAGGTGAGCAGGTTCGCCTCACTCGTTATGGCGACTATTGGGACGGCGCAGCGAACGTCGAAGAGGTTGTCATTCGCGGCATCGAAGAGCCCACGGCTCGCTTAGCCGCGCTGCAAGCGGGCGAACTCGACATCGCCGCGCTGCTCTCCTCGGACGACCTCACGACGGTCGAAAATGACCCTAACTTAGAGGTCGCGGTGCCCGAGAGCGAACTCAACGTCGGCTACATCGGTTTGCACCAAGCGAACGAGCCTTTCGACAACCCGCAGGTGCGCGAAGCGATCGCCCACGCGATTGACTACACTGCGATCGTCGAGGCGTTCTACGCAGGTCTCGGCACGCCCGCCGTGGACTTTATCCCGCCTACGCTCTTCGGTCACGCGGACTTCTCGCAGTACGAATACGACCCGGAGCGCTCGCGTCAACTCCTCGCCGAAGCGGGTTACCCGGACGGCTTCGACACCGAGTTCTGGTTCATGCCGGTCTCGAGGCCCTACTACCCCGCGCCGCAGCCCATCGCGGAGACGATTGCTAGCTATCTCGCGGACGTCGGCATCAACGCCACCTTGCAGACCGAAGACTGGACGACGTACCTAGACAACTACTCCACGGGCAAGTACCCCATGTACATGCTCGGTTGGAACGGCGACTACGCCGACCCCGACAACTTCTTGTACACCTTCTTCGGTCCCTCGGCGACGAACGACTTTGGCTGGGACGACCCCGAGACGGTTGAGCTTTTGGGGCAAGCGCGCCAAGCCTCGGAGCAAGAGGAACGCGCCGAGCTTTACGCGCAAGTCTTGACCCGCGTTCACGAGCAAATCCCCGCGATTCCGGTAGCGCATAACGTCACGCTGAACGCGGTCCGCTCGAACATCAGCGGTTGGAACGCGAGCCCCTTGGGGTACAGCTCGGTCAGCTTGAAAGATGTGACGAAGGAGTAAGACATCAAGGTTGACTTGGGACACTTTCGGGTGTCCCACTATTTTTTGAGAGCAGTCTAGGTACACCGTCAACTTAGTTTTGCTACACATCCATTTGTCACCCCGAATCCTTTACAGGATAGACTCCGCGAGGGGTCTCGCCTTTCAATCTCGGCAAGAGGAGAAAGCGAATGCAGAGATTCTTCACTGCGCTACGCTACGTTCAGAATGACATGTCTCTTTTTTTAGTCAACGCTCTGCCAAGAGTAGGAGATTAGCTTGAAAAGCGATGGCATGAATCTATTAAACCTGAGCCGCGGGAATATTTTCTTGCTCGGATGTAGTTGTCGTAGTTCGTACAAGCGAACTAGGAGCGTTAGCTCTTGACCGCCTACGCCCTCCGCCGCATTCTTGGGCTGCTTCCGGTTCTCATCGGGGTGACGCTCCTCATCTTCACGCTGACGCGCATCATCCCCGGCGACCCCGCCACGGCGATGCTGGGGCAGCGCAGCACGCCGGAGCAGCGTGAGCGCTTGCGCAACGACATGGGGCTCAACAAACCGCTCTTTTTGGACACCGCCACCTTAGCGGAGACAGGGAACGTCGGCGCACTCTTTAACTCACAATATTTCGACTACATGGGTAACCTCTTGCGCGGCGACTTGGGGCGTTCTATCTTTTCTCGCATCCCTGTTCGCGACAGTTTGCTTTCACGTTTCCCCGCGACGTTCGAACTGACGCTCGTGGCGATGTTCTTTGCGTTAGCGGTGGGCATCCCGGCAGGGGTGTGGGCGGCGCTGAACCGGGGTAAGTTCGCCGACACCTTCGTGATGATCTTCGCGCTCTCCGGGATTTCGTTTCCGGTCTTTTGGCTCGCGATCATCCTGATTTACATTTTCTCGATCACGCTCGGCTGGCTGCCCTCGTCCTTTCGCCTCAGCACGGGAATAGGCTTGCAACCCATCACGGGCTTCTACGTCATAGACGGTTTGCTGCGCGGAGACTTGGCGGCGAGTTGGGATGCGTTTAAGCACCTTATTTTGCCGGGTATTGCCCTCGGCACGATTCCCTTAGCGATTGTGGTGCGGATGACGCGGAGTTCGATGCTCGAGGTCTTGAGCCAAGATTACGTGCGCACCGCTCGCTCAAAGGGACTTATCGAGCGCATCGTTGTCAACAAGCACGCTTTACGTAACGCCCTTTTGCCTGTCGTCACCGTCATCGGACTCTCCTTCGGTACACTCCTCTCGGGCGCGATTTTGACCGAGACGGTCTTTTCGTGGCCGGGCATCGGACGCTGGGTCTATGACGCGATTAGCGCACGGGATTACCCCATCATTCAGGGCGGCGTGCTTTTTGTGGCGTTCGTGTTTGTGATTGTCAACCTTGTAGTGGACCTTTCGTATGCGCTGATTGATCCGCGTATTCAGTATTCATGAAACAGTTAAAAGCAATGAGCAATGAGTTAAAAGTAAGAGGTCGAGACACTTCACTCATTGCTCATTGCTCGGAACTTTCAACTTCTTTGAGGACGCTATGGCTGTAGATACTGCCCCTACCTCCAATCAGCGCGACAAGAGCGAAGCGCAGTGGCGCGACAATTTGCGGCGCTTTTTTCGCAACCCGACGGGCATCGTCGGCTTAGCGATCATCGGCTTTTTCATCCTCATGTCGCTCTCTGCGCCTCTACTAAACCCTTACGACGCCTCGAGAGACCGCAACCTACGCTTGCGCCTCGCCCCGCCGAGTTGGACGATGAGCGCTCAAGAGTTAGAGCGCCGCGACCTCTCGATGTGGTCACTGCCCTTCGGCGCAGATGAGTTGGGGCGCGACCTCGCGGTGCGCGTCTGGCACGGCGGGCGCATCTCATTGAGCGTCGGCTTGCAGGCGGTGGCGATTGCAGCGAGCATCGGCATCTTGCTGGGGCTTTTAGCAGGGTACGTCGGCGGCTGGACAGATACGGGGGTGGTCTGGCTCGTCGATATCTTGCTGGCGTTTCCGGGTATCCTCTTAGCCATCGCTATCGTCGCCACATTGGGACCGAGCCTCACGAACGCGCTCATCGCCATCAGCATCACACAGGTGCCTATCTATACGCGCATCACGCGCTCGGTCGTGCTGAGCGTGCGCGAATCTGAATACGTGCAAGCGGCGCGGGCGATAGGCTCGAATCCCTTCCGCATCGTCTTCGGACATATCTTGCCGAACAGCCTTTCGCCCTTGATCGTGCAGATGAGTCTCTCGATCGGCGTAGCGATTTTGGATGTCGCCGCACTCGGCTTTTTGGGTCTCGGCGCACAGCCGCCCGATCCCGAGTGGGGACTGATGATCCGCGACGGCTTCTCGCAGTTTTTGCGTGCGCCCTGGATGTCTATCTTTCCAGGCGTCGCTATCTTCTTCTCGGTGGTTGGGTTCAACCTTTTGGGTGACGCCATCCGTGATGTGCTCGACCCGAGACTGAAAAACGTTTCGTAGTACGACCTCTTGGTAAGGGCAATTGTGCGGCGTAGAGGCGGGTTTGAAACCCGCCTCTACACGTTACGGCGTTCTCTGCACCTGTCAGCGGCGCTGTGTAGGGACGATTCATAAATCGCCCCTACGGGCAGCGCTGCCCCGTACAAATCTTGTATATGTAGGTCAAGAAGCGTAACGTAAAGCATGATCAAATCCGTAGCAGGTGATTTGGAGGCGCTTTTACGCCCCGAGCAGGTGAGCACGAGCGCGTCCGTGTTAGAGCAGCACGGCAGAGGTGAGTCTTACGATGAGGCTGTGTTGCCCGACGCGGTGGTCTATCCCGAATCCACCGAAGAGGTGCAGCGCGTCGTCAAATTTGCCTATGAGCACGGCGTTCCGATTACGCCGGTGGGGGCGAACTCGAGCCTCGAAGGTCACACCGTCCCGCTGAGGGGCGGCATCTCGCTCGATATGGCGCGGCTGAATCAAATCGTCGAATATTCACCTCAAGATTTGCTGATGCGCGTGCAGAGCGCCGTGACCTATCCGCAGATCAATGAACGCTCACGTCGTGACGGGCTCTTCTTCCCCGTTGACCCTGGAGCGCACGCTTCACTCGGTGGGATGGTCTCGACCAACGCCTCGGGCACGGCGGCGGTGCGCTACGGCGTGACAGCGGATTTCGTGTTGGGGTTAGAGGTGGTCACGCCAACCGGAGAGGTCATTCGCACAGGCTCGAAGTCGCGGAAATCCAGCAGCGGCTACAACCTCACCAGACTCTACTGCGGCGCAGAAGGGACGTTGGGCATCATCACCGAGGTCACCGTGCGCCTTACCGGACTGCCCGAGGCGGCGTCGGCGGCGCGGGTTCCTTTTGAAAATGTCGAAGCGGCGACGCGCTTTGTCACGACCTTGATTCAAGCGGGAATTCCGGTAGCGCGGTGCGAACTCATCGACCCTAAGAGCATTCAAGCGGTCAACGCCCATCAAGGGACGCCTTATCCCGAACAGATGACGATCTTTTTGGAGTTTCACGGCAACCCGGTAGGTGTCGAGGCGGAGGCGGCGTTAGCCGAAGACTTAGCGCGAGAGGTGGGAGCATTGGCGTTTGACTCGAGCACCGATCCACAAGAGCGCGAAAAGCTCTGGAACGCCCGCCACAACACCTACTACGCCACCGTCGCCGCGAATCCTGGCAAAAGGAGCGTCGTCACCGACCTCGCTGTGCCAATTTCCAAACTGCCCGAAGCGGTCACGACCTCTTTAGACTTGTGTGCTCAAAATGACCTCACCGCGTACCTCGTCGGGCACGTGGGCGACGGTAACTTTCACCTAGCTATCTTCTTTGATAAAGAGGATGAAGCGGCGCAGCGGAGGGTTGAAGAGGTCAGCCATCGGCTTGTCAAGTTGGCGCTCAAACTCGGTGGCACGTCCACAGGTGAGCACGGCGTTGGGGTGCGCAAGATGCGTTATATGGATGAGGAGCACGGCGCGTCCTTAGAGATGATGAAGACGCTTAAACGCGCACTAGACCCGAAAAACATCATGAACCCGGGGAAGAAGATACCGCTCGAGTAGCGGCAGTACAAGTTGAGGTAGCGACCCGGTATGACGCAGAGATCAAACAAGGGGTTGCAACCCCTTGTTCATTACGCGGAAACGGCGGAAGAAGTGCACGTCAGCATTCGACCTAAACCCACCACCAGGTTGACTGCTGAATTCTAGCGACGACCTCTCTCATAAGCCTCCGTCTATTTGTTATAGTTTGACAACGCACTATCCAACAGTCATCAAAGGAGCGCTATGAACCTTGCCATCATCACCGATTCGACCTGTGACTTGCCCGAAAGCGAGCTGCAGCACTTGGGCGTGGAGCGCGTGCCGCTCTACGTGAACTTTAAGGGAGAGGTCTATAAGGACTGGCTCGAGATAGGCCCTAAAGAGATCGCCGAAGGGGTCAAGGGTGGCGCGGACATGCCCACAACTAGCCAGCCCTCGCCACAGGACTTCACCGATGTGTATAAAAAAGCGGTAGAAGGCGGCGCAGACGAGATTCTTTGCATCACGATTTCGTCCGAACTTTCAGGCACCTATCAGTCAGCCAACGTCGCTAAAGAGAGTGTGAACGTGAGCGTGCACGTCTTCGACTCGCAAGCCGCCAGCGTCGGCATCGCCATGCTCCTTCAGCGGGCGGTGAAAATGCGGGATGAAGGTCAAGCTATAGACGCCATCATGAGCGAGATGGAGCGCATCCGTGACCAGAGCCTTTTGCGCTTTACGGTGGGAAGCTTGGACTTTTTGCAGAAAAATGGACGCATCGGCGGCGCACAGGCGCTTTTAGGGGGTCTCCTCAAGATTAAACCGATCCTCGGGCTCGTCAAAGGGCGCGTAGAACCTGTCGGGCGGGTGCGCGGTGAGAAGAAAGCGCGGGCTGAAATCGTTTCGCAGGTGCAAGAACGTGCGCGTCAAGAGGGGGGCACGCCCGTGATTTACTTTTTGCATATCCAAAACCCGGATGCGGCTAGAGAATTGAAGGAGCAGTTAGAGGGCACGGGGCTCCAATTCCGCGATGCCGGCACCTACGAAATCGGCGCGGTCATCGCCTCACATGTGGGGCCAGGGACGTACGGGGTCTATCTCTACACGGAGTAGATTCAGAACGAGAGGACGCCGCCGTTGGCCTCGAGCACCAACGTGAGCACGCTCTCAGCCGGCAACGTCGGTATGCTCTGCGCCACTACGTTAAATTGCGCGTTGACCTCATTCGTGTCGCTACCTGAGGTGAGGATGTCGTAGAGCCGCCTCATAGACTGCCCTTCAAAGGCGACAGGAAGCGCATTTTTAGCCGCGTCTGCGTCAGTAAAGGCGTAGTCGCACGCCGTGGGGCTGCACGCCCCGCGCTCTAGTGTGAGCGACACCTCTTCGGTAAACGCCTCGTCTAAGCGGAGGTCGCCGTCGCCATCCACCACGGACACAGCGAGGTTGACGCGCGTCACGTTAAGCTCGGCTGGAAAGTCCGCTAGAGCCGCCCCTAGGCTCGCGTCCCTTTCAAAGCCGAACGTCTCGGAGATGCGGCGGGGCTCGAGCCCCGAAGGGGGACGTTTGTCCTCAGGGATTTCGGACACTTGAGCGCTCAAGCCCGTATCGGTGTTGGCGGTGGCGGGGCTCGAGGTGGGCGACTGAACGACGAGCGCGACCTCTTGACCGTCAACGCCAAAGGCGTCGCCTAAGTCCTGGTCGGGGATAAAGGCGCGAACGAGGGCGCAGCCTCCCAAGAGGTTGGCAACGAGCAGTATGGAGAGAACAGTGGTGACGTTTAATCTACAATTCGACATGCGTTTCACTATAGGGACTTAAACCACGCCGCGTTATGTAAAATTTCCGCAGTTTTCAGGTGATGTCTCAGTAGTTTTCAATTAGTGGTTTTTAATCGGTATCTGAACAAACCTCGGGCAACGTAGCTCGGAGCGACATTTGCACCTCTTGAGAGCGCTTTTAGAACCTATGATAGCGGGATGTTAGCTAAGGTCATCTCCGCCGCCGTATTAGGTGTGGACGCTTTCGAAGTCCAGATTGAAGTGGATATTTCAGGTGGTCTCCCCTGCGTGATGGTGGTGGGCTTGCCCGACGCCGCTGTGCAAGAGTCGCGTGAGCGAGTGCGCTCCGCGATTCGTAACGCGGGGTTGCCGTTTCCCCCCAGCCGCATTGTGATCAATTTGGCCCCCGCCGACGTCCGCAAGGAAGGCCCCGCCTTCGATTTGCCCATCGCCCTCGCCATCCTCGCCGCGCAAGGGGTCATCCCCCAGGAGCGCTTAGAGAGCACCGTCATCAGCGGCGAGTTAGCGCTAGATGGCGCAATTCGTCCGCTCAAAGGGGCCATCAATATCAGCCTTTACGCGGCGCAGGCGGGCTTGGAGAGAGCCATCGTACCGCCTGAGAACGCGGCGGAAGCCGCCGTCGTGAGTGATGTCGAGGTCTACGCGCCTAAAACCCTCTTAGAAGCGGTTGAGTTCTTCCAGGGTAGAGCGCTGCTCTTACCGACCACGCCGCAAGAGCACGACAGCCGTGAACACCACCTGGATATGCGCGACATCAAAGGTCAAGCCGCCGCCAAACGCGCCTTGGAAATCTCAGCAGCGGGCGCTCACAACCTTTTGATGAGCGGTCCGCCCGGCTCGGGTAAGACGATGTTGGCGCGGCGTCTACCGGGTATCTTGCCCGTCTTAACCAGGGACGAAGCCATCGAGGTGACGCGCATCCACTCGACGGCGGGCGTGCTGAACGAGAAAGGGCTCATTTTGCAGCCCGCCTTCAGAGCTCCTCATCACACCGTGTCGGACGCCGGGCTCATCGGTGGCGGCAACATCCCTAAGCCTGGCGAGGTCAGTCTAGCCCACCGAGGCGTCCTCTTTTTAGATGAATTCCCTGAGTTCAGCCGCAAAGCCCTAGAGGTCTTGCGGCAACCCTTAGAGGACGGCGTTGTGACGATTAGCCGCGCCCGCGCCGCGCTGACCTTTCCGGCTCGCTTTACGCTCGTCGCTTCGCAGAATCCGTGTCCGTGCGGTCACTACGGCGATACGGGCAAAGAGTGTTCCTGTACGCCCGTCATGCGCAGCCGCTACCGCGAGCGCATCAGCGGACCGCTCCTCGACCGGATTGACTTGCGCATCCAGGTGCCGCGCTTAGCCGCTGACGACCTCATGCACGCTTCGCCCGGTGAGCCGAGTGAGGTCGTGCGGGAGCGTGTCTTAGCCGCGCGAACGCTCGCACTGGCGCGTCAAGGTACGCCGAACGCCGAGTTGAGCGGTCAGGCGCTACGTAAATACGCCGCTTTAGACGGCGGTCCTGAAACCTTTGCGAAAAGCGTAATCAGACAGCTTTCACTCTCGGGGCGCGGCTATGACCGGCTCTTGCGCGTGGCAAGGACAGTCGCCGACCTCGCACAAGCCGAGCGCATCAGCGAAGCGCATTTAGCCGAGGCGGTGAGCTACCGGGGTGACTTATAGTCGTTACTAGGGTCCACATCTTTACTTTCTGGTCCCTCTTCGGGCGGCTCTTCCTCGCTACCGTGATAAAGAAACGACGCGATGTAGCCGACAAACGCGCCTAACACAGCGATGCCGATATAGAGCAGCACATAGATAAAAATCTGGTACGTACCTCGGGCGAGCGGGTCTTCCATCTGGTTTGTAGTGTAACCCTCTTTGCGGCACACTTCGTGTGCGCGGCGCTCTAACGCTCGAGGATTTCCCCTGACTTCAGCGTGACTTAGGTGAAACGCTCCCCTGTCAACAGATTTCGAAAAGCGTTCAGCGGTTAAGTTCTTATGCTGACTACCGAACTCTGACGGTTGTCTACAAAAACGCTGTCTTTATTCGACTGTCTTTTCAGCCAACGCCTCGAGGTCTCCCAAACAACACAGCCTGTCTCTTATGATACATTGGGGTGGACTTTGTATTTTATGTGCAGTCTCGAGGAGGGTAACGTGCCTAGTAGGGTAGCAAGACGACGATGGCTCCGCAGACGGAGTGTCCTCACACTACCGCTTCTGTTTATTTTAGCCGGGCTGAGCGGCTGCGACCTGAGCAGTCCACAGTCCATTATGGAAACGGCGGGGCCGGTCGCGCGAAGTCAGTTGGAGCTTTTTGAATTCACCTTTTGGCTCGCCACAGGTGTGTTCGGCGTGGTGACAGCGGCCCTTATCTACGCGATATGGCAATACCGTCGCCGCGACGACCAAGAGGGATTGCCACCGCAAGTTCACGGCGTGATGAGCTTAGAGATCGCCTGGACACTCGCGCCCGCCGTGGTTCTCGTGATTTTAGGGATTCCCACCGTCGGCCTTATCTTTCAGAATCAGAGCCGCATCGACGAAACCGACCCCGCCAATAGCAACGACCTCATCGTCAACGTGATCGGCTATCAGTGGTGGTGGGAATTTGAGTATCCTCAGCTAGGTATTACTACCGCGAACGAACTGCACATCCCCACCGGACGGCGCGTCGTCTTGAACCTCAACTCAGGTGATGTGCTGCACTCCTTTTGGGTGCCCAAACTCGCCGGCAAGCGCGACCTCATCCCGAATCAGGACAATCAACTGTGGCTCCAAGCCGACGAACCCGGCATGTACTACGGCCAATGCGCCGAACTCTGCTTGACCGCTCACGCTTATATGCGCTTCCGGGTCATCGCCAGCGACGAAGAGGGCTTTGACACCTGGGTCGCGGCCTTTAATGAAGACACCCAGCAGGTCGCGGCCCAGTCGCAGGCGTTCGCAGAGGGGCAAGCACTCTTTAAGACGAAAGGCTGCGCCAACTGCCACGCGATTGACGGATATGCGATGGGGCAGGGTGCACCTGACTTAACGAACTTCGGCCTGCGCAACACTATCGCGGCGGGCGTTGTAGAGAACACACCTGAGAATCTAGGGGCGTGGCTGCGCGACCCGCAAGCTATCAAGCCGGGCAACTACATGCCGACCCTCTGGGCGGCGGACGACCCAGAACGAGACACGCAGATCGCCGCAATCGTGGCGTATTTAGAGAGCTTAGGCAACGAGACCGCACCCCTAGAGGCGAGGAGATAAAAGATGGCCGTAAGACAACCTCAAAGACCCATAGAGTCTCCCCAAACGCGGGGACTCTTAAAGCGCCCCAACGCCGAAACAGGTGTGGTGAGTTGGCTCACGACGGTGGACCACAAGCGCTTAGGAATTCTCTATTTCGTCACCACGTTCGCCTTCTTCTTATGCTGGGCAGCGCCGAAGCGTTTTTGATTCGCTTGCAGCTCGCCGCGCCCAATCAGCAGATTATCGGACCCGAGCTGTATAACCAGATTTTCACCATGCACGGCCTCACCATGATCTTCTTGGCGGTGATGCCCCTCGGCACGGCCTTTGCCAACTACTTTGTGCCGCTGATGATAGGCGCACGCGACCTCGCCTTTCCGCGCCTCAACGCCTTTGGGTACTGGGCGTATCTGGCGGGCGGGCTGATTCTTGTACTCGAGCTTCCTCTTAGGCGGCGCACCCGACGCGGGCTGGTTCGCCTACGCGCCGATGACCCAACCGGAGTACACGCCGGGCACAGGCATCGACTTCTACATCATGGGTCTTGCTGATCAGCGGTATCGGCACGCTCGTCACGGCCATGAACCTCATTGTCACTATCGTCAACATGCGGGCCCCCGGTATGACCATGATGCGGATGCCGCTCTTTCCCTGGATGATGCTCGTAACCGCCTTTTTGGTCATCTTTGCCTTTCCACCGCTTAACTATTGCCTTGGTGCAGGTCATGATGGACCGCACCTTCGGCACGCTCTTCTTCGACCCAACGGGTGGCGGGATGCCGATTTTGTGGCAGCACCTCTTCTGGGTCTTCGGCCACCCGGAGGTCTACATCGTTATCTTGCCCGCCTTCGGCGTCATCAGCGAGGTCATTCCGACCTTTTCGCGCAAGCCGCTTGTTCGGCTACCCGATGGTCGTACTTAGCAGGAATCTTCATCGGCTTCATGGGCTTTGCGGTGTGGAGCCACCACATGTTCACAACAGGTCTAGGCGCGGTTGCCGCCTCCGCCTTTGCGATCACGAGCTTCGTTATCGCCGTGCCGACAGGCATTAAAATCTTCAACTGGATTGCGACGATGTGGCTCGGGCACATTCGCTTTACCACGGCGATGCTCTTCGCCATCGCTTTTATCTTCACCTTTACGCTGGGCGGCATCACGGGCATCATGGTCGCCGTGCCGCCTTTCGACGCGCAGGCGCAGGACTCGTACTTCGTAGTGGCGCACTTCCACTACGTGATGGGGGGCGGGGCGCTCCTGTCCTTCTTCGCTGGCATCTACTACTGGTTCCCCAAGATGACGGGTAAACTGCTCAGCGAGAGCATCGGCAAGTGGGTCTTCGCGCTCACCGTGGGCGGCTTTCACCTGGTCTTTTTCCCGCAGCACTTCTTAGGACTCATGGGGATGCCGCGCCGCATTCAGACGTACGACGCGGACCTGGGTTGGAATTTCTACAACTTGCTCTCGAGCTTTGGGCGCATTTATCCTCGGTGTAGGTATACTACCTGTTCATCTATAGCTTGTTGCGCGACTACCGTTTCGGCGAAGAAGGCGGGCGATGACCCCTGGGACGCTCGGACGCTCGAGTGGAGCATCTCCTCTCCACCCCCGCACTTACGACTTTGCCGAATTACCTGTTGTTGAGGACCGCGACCCCGTGTGGCTCGCCAAGCACCCGGAGCTTGTCGAACAGCGCGACGACGTTTCCCAGAGACGCCGATACCGGCGAGGCCGCGACAACGCTTCCCCCTAGCGACGAGGGTATCCACCTTCCCGGACAGTCCTGGTATCCCTTCATCATGTCGGTAGGTCTTTTTATTGGCGGCTTCGGCGCGATTTACCACAATTGGCTGCTCGGCAGCTTCAGTTTAGGTCATCATTACCCTCAGCACCTACGCTTGGGCCTTTGAGGGCGTGGGCGGACATCACGTTCACCCGACGGAGAGAGACCTGCGCGACACGGGTATCAGCAGACTACAGACAGGACCACGCACAATGACGACTGCCCCTCAAACGGCCACCGCTGAGGTCGAACACGGCGAGTACCGCAGCACTAAGATCGCCGACCGCAAGCTCATGATGTGGATTTTCTTGGCCTCGGACTGCATGTTCTTCGGAGCGCTTATCGGCACGTACATCGTCTATAACGGACGCAGCTTAGAGGGACCCTACCCCACCGACGTCTTCGATATCCCGCTTAACAACCGTCAGCACCTTTGTTCTTGCTGATGAGTTCGTTCCTGATGGTCTTGGCGCTTCACGCCCTGCGTGAAAACGACATTCCCAAATTCAGGTTGTGGACGCTAGGCGTATGCGTCTTTGGCTCTATCTTCTTGGGCTTTCAGATTTACGAGTTCAGGCACTTCGTCCACGAAGGTCTGACGCTGCAACAAAACCTCTTCGGCACGACCTTCTTTACACTTACGGGCACGCACGGCGTTCACGTGACGATTGGCGTGCTCTGGCTTTTGTCCCTCTTCATCGCCTCGTACCTCAGACCTGTAAGTAGCGAGGACGCGCTTAGCTTAGAAATTGCGGGGCTCTACTGGCATTTTGTGGACATCGTCTGGATCGTTATCTTCACGGTGGTTTACTTGATTGAATTCTTGTAAAGGGAGAAAAAGCTATTTAAGGCTTCGAAGCTCAGCTACCTCCACGCAACTTAGTACAGCATTAAGTAAAAGAGCAAGTTGTGTCATTCTGAGCGGAACGACGTGGAGTCGAAGAATCTCGTCTTCCAACCTCAACTAGCAGAGATTGCAAGGAGAGACACTTCGGCTAACCGGGCGGCAACCGGGCGGCAACCGTACTTCGTGAACAGGGTGACCACAGTGTCGCAAAACTTAGCTAACAGTATACTTAGTTCGAATCAAGGCAAAAGTCAGTCATTCCCTC
The DNA here is from genome assembly GCA_965213645.1 of Trueperaceae bacterium. Taxonomy (GTDB): domain Bacteria; phylum Deinococcota; class Deinococci; order Deinococcales; family Trueperaceae; genus CBDBZX01. Next base: position 888 of record CBDBZX010000010.1, on the reverse strand, counting down.
GAAAGGTGTTTACTGTGAGTCAAGAACCCCACTCAGATCAACGGTGCGCACGAGGGCACAAGCGTCCGCACCTACATCATCATCGCGCTCATCTTAGCCGCCATCACCTATATCGAATTCGCCCTTATCGAGTACAATTTCGCTTTTTTAGACCGCACCACGACGCTTGTAACTTTAGTCATACTTTCAGTTCTCAAGTTCGTCCTGGTGGTAATGTTTTTTATGCACTTCAAAGGACGACGACAACATACTTACAGGCTTTTTCAGTTCCGGGATGGTTATCGCCGTGGGCACCCTCGTGGCCCTGTCGCTGCTCTTCACGGTGAGGAGTCTCACTTACGCGCAAACACCACAGGAAGAACAAGCGGAACTCGTCCAAGCTATCGGCGACGGCGAGCACGTATCTTCCAGGAGAACTGCGTCACCTGTCACCAGGCGAATGGGCGCGGTGTGGTGGGCGCGATTCCGCCGCACGTCGGACACACGCCTTACCTCGCGCAAGCGACAGGCGGCGTCGGCGGTCGCGACTATATGATCAACGTTATCTTACACGGCTTAGAGGGGCAAATTGTCGTAAGAGGCGAACATTATGACGGCATCATGCCGCACTTCGAAGAGCTGAGCGACGAAGAGATCTCAGAAGTTTTGAACTACAGTATCAACGCTTGGGGCAATCAGTCGCTATCTTGCCTGACGATTTCGCGTTTTTCACGCCCGAAGAGGTCGCTGAGGTGCGCGGCGCGGGTGAGGACTCGAGCTTCAACGTTTTCCGCAGCACACCTGAACCTGTCGGAGCTTTTGATGTGTACGAATTACGGGAGGCGCTTACCATTCCCCGATGGTCCGGCACCCTTAGAACGTGCCCGCGACCTCGCCACCTATTTCAAC
>CBDBZX010000009.1:0-54724 GCA_965213645.1 Trueperaceae bacterium | reverse complement strand
CTCTCTATTCTCCTAGACGGCGTACCCGCTGGCCTAGAACTCGTCGCAAGCGAGCACATCGACCCCTGGCTGCGCCGCCGTCAGGGGGGTTACGGGCGGGGTCGGCGCATGGTTATTGAAAGCGACTGCGCGAACATCTTAGCTGGCGTACGCGCTGGGCGCACCACGGGCGCACCCTTATCTCTCCAGATCGAAAACCGTGACTGGCGCAACTGGCAAGCAATCATGAGCCCGGAGCCGGGCAACGAGCCGCGCAAGAAAGCGCTTACCGAAGCACGCCCCGGTCACGCTGACTTAGCGGGCGGCATTAAGTACGGCCATAAAGACTTACGAGACGTGCTGGAACGCGCCTCGGCGAGAGAGACCGCAAGCCGTGTTACGGCGGGCGCGGTAGCCTTGCGCCTCTTAGAAAACGGTAGGCGTTCAAGGCTGCGCCAGGGTCGTGAGCTTAGCAGGCGTGCCCTGCGACGGCGGCATGGACTGGGACAACCTGGACGCGCTCGACGAAAGCCCGATTCGCGCTTTTGACAAAGCAGCCGAAGAAGAGGTCATTAACCGTATTGATGACGCCAAGAAAAATGGAGACACCTTGGGCGGCATCATCGAAGCGCGTTTTAGAGGGCTTCCTGTCGGTCTTGGCAGCCACACGCAGTGGGACCGCAAGTTGGACGGGCGCTTGGCGCAAGCGGCGATGAGCATTCAGGCGATGAAGGGCGTTGAAATTGGCGACGGTTGGCGCAACGCGACGGTGCCCGGCAGTCAAGTTCACGACGCGATTTACCGCGAAGAGGGTGGCTACGAGCGCAAGACGAACCGCTCGGGTGGTTTAGAGGCGGGCATCACGAACGGTGAAGACCTCATCGTGCGAGCGGCCATGAAGCCGATTGCGACGTTGATGAAACCTCTGCCCACGGTGGACGTCGTCACGCATCAGCGCGCCGACGCCGCTAGAGAACGTTCTGACACGACTGCCGTGCCCGCCGCCTCTATCGTTCTATTAGCGATGAGCGCCCTCGTGTTGGCCGACGCGCTCCTAGAGAAGTTTGGCGCGGACACCGTGCGCGAAGTGACGGAGCGTGCCCAAGCCCACCGCGCTTATGTTCAGACCTTTTGAACGCTCATGTCAGCCCTACCAGATTCACCTCTTATGTTGACTTATACGCTGGAACGTCCCGCGACTTGGATCGCTTTGGCGGGCTTTATGGGCACGGGCAAGAGCCGCATCGGGTGGGAACTCTCGAGGCGACTTGAGCCTCAACTTCATTGACACCGACCGGGTCGTCGAGCGCGTAAGCTGTATGCGCATCCCCGACATCTTCGAGCTGTACGGCGAGGCGGTCTTCCGCGAGTATGAAACCGAGATCGTGCGCCGCTGCTTGCGCTTAGACGAGGTCGTCATCTCGACGGGCGGCGGCACGGTGATGCGCCCAGAAAATAGACAGATGCTCAAAAGTCGCGGCCCCGTCATCGTGCTCACCGCCAGCCCTGAGACGATTTACAAGCGCACCCGCCGCCACAAGCGCCCCCTGCTAGAGATCGGCAACCCCGAAGGCCGCATCCGCGAGCTGATGAGCGCCCGCAAAGCCGCCTACGACGACGCGGGCTCCTTGCAAGTCTCCACCGACGGACGCCGCTCGGAGGACGTCATCGAAGAGATTGTGCAAGAGCTGTGGCACATTCGCGAAGCTAGGACGTGACGAATAAAGGTATGCAAGAGGTCGTCATTAAGGTCAATCCGCCCTATCCTGTGAGGATTGCAGCAGGGCTCCTAGACCATATGGCCGCATCTATAGACGCTCATAAGGTTGCGCTTATCAGCGACGCCAACGTCGCACCTCTTTACGCTGAACAGGTCGCACGTAGCCTAGAAAATAGCGGCAAAGCGGTTGAACGCTACGTCGTCCCGCCGGACGAAGCGAGTAAATCTATCGCCACCTTTGAATACCTCTTGAGCAGACTAGTTCAGGACGGCTTCAGTCGTCAGAAGCGCCGTGCTCGCACTCGGCGGCGGCGTCGTGAGCGACCTCGCGGGCTTCGTCGCGGCGTCTTTCATGCGCGGTATCGACTTCTATATCTGCCCGACGAGCCTCTTGGCGATGGTGGACGCGAGCGTAGGGGGTAAGACGGGCGTCAATCTACCCGAAGGTAAGAACTTAGTCGGTGCGTTCTGGCAGCCTAAAGCGGTCTTTATAGACGTAGAGACATTGCGCACGCTGAGCGAGCGCGAATTCAAGCAAGGAGCCGTTGAGCTTTTCAAACACGGCCTCCTTGCTGACCCCAGCATTCTCAAAGATATGGCTAAAGATACCTTTCGCCGCGATGGGCCGAGTGACTTCTTGGTAGACCTCATCAAACGCTCGGTGCAGGTGAAAGCCGACATCGTGGCGGCGGATGAGCGCGAAGGCGGAGTGCGGGCGTATCTCAACTTGGGCCACACGTTAGCGCACGCTTTAGAGGCGCACTCCGAACATCAGCTTACGCACGGCGAGGCGGTCGCTTACGGCCTTCTCTACGCCGCCAAGCTCGCGGAGCTGCGCGGTTGGCAAGGTGGACTAGAAAAGGTCGAGATGTTTGTACGCTGGGTCTCACCTCGACCTCTTAATGCAACCTCGTTGGGTGAGCTTATCCCCTATATCGAACGCGATAAGAAAAAGATGGACAAGGTGCGGTGGGTGCTGCTCGAGCGCCCCACCCACCCCCACCTCGTTGACGATGTCTCTGCCGAGCACCTAGAGCGCGCCTGGGACTATCTGCAAACCGCTTTAGAGGTCACGACACAATGACCCTATGCTTCTAATCCTCAACGGTCCCAACCTCAACCTCTTGGGCACGCGCGAGCCTGAGGTCTACGGCAGCGCAACGCTGAGCGACCTAGAAGCGCAGTGCGAACGCTGGGCGGCGGAGGTAAGTACGAAGGCCCGCTGCCGCCAAAGCAACCACGAGGGGCAGCTCATCGACTGGCTTCACCAGGCTGCTGAAGAGGGAATAAGAGGTATTGTCCTCAACCCCGGCGGCTTGACCCATACGTCTGTCGCCCTACGCGACGCAGTCTCTGGTATCTCTACACCTGTTGTTGAGGTACACATTTCCAACGTTCACGCTAGGGAATCCTTCAGGCATCACAGCTACCTCTCGGCGGTCTGCGCGGGTACGGTTACAGGCTTAGGGTTCTATGGTTATGAGGCCGCAATTCGCTTTTTAGCCCGCGACGTTTAGACCTCAAAACAAAAAAGAAAAGCTTCTCCATCCTCAAATGGAGAAGCTGGTGAACGTATTTCCGTAGTTTAGCAGTTGACTCTAAACTTCTGGACCGACGGCGCATCGTCCGAAGAGGTAGAACCCGCAGACGCCACAGACAAACCACAGATAGCCAACACCGAAACAAGCACTAAGCTTTTGAACTTCTTCATACTTCACCTCTATCCCTTGATTTCGTCTGCAGACAAGCGAGTTAAGCTCGCTTGTCTGCAGGGCGTCAACCGCAATGTAAAAAACTTCACAACAGAAGTAGGTCAATATAAAAATCCTCTACATATTGCAGAGGATTTAGTAGTTTATTTACTGGAATTTAGCAGTTGACTCTATACTTCTGAGTTGACGGCGCTTTATCTGTAGAATCTTTTGCGCTCACAGTTGTGACCGTACCGAAAACAGAGAGCGTAAGAGCTAAAACCAACGCTTTAATTAGTGACTTTTTCATCCTCATATCCTCCCGATATGTTTGTGTGTTGCCTAGTTTTCCAAAGCTTTGCTTTTCCTGGGAGAACTATCCCAGTCGGTTGCGCTACTGACACCTACCCCAAATGCCCGAAAGGTTTAGCAAGATGTAGCCGTGACATACGCGCGTCTTTGATTCACTACTACCTGCTGCTAAAAGCTCATGAGGGGTGGAAGTTGTCGCTTCCGAGAGGCTTTCTTGCCTCGAGAAACAAAGTAACACGGGTACTAAAATACTTAGAGGTGAACTTTTCACAAAGATGAGAGCAAGTGGTGTTAAGCACATTTAGAATTCATAGAAGCTTTTTTTATAGCCAGTAAGATTCTTCTTATTCGTCAGAGAGGGGCTTTATAGAATTTCTAACACAGAAGATTTTCTCATTTTCAAGTGAATAAAATAACGTCAGATAATTTGAATTTAGATTGGGACAGTTCGAGGTCAGTACTCATGAACTACTCGATTTCCAGTTTTTAGTGGTGGTGATAGCTTGGGCAGATACTACTAAATTACAGCGCTTTTTTCTTCACAATTGAAATAAAAGCTTCAACAACCTCTGCTGGGTAGTAGATACCGGCATACTTCCTAAGCTCAGCAAAGGCTTGTTCTGGTGGTGAGGCGCGGCGGTAAGGGCGGTCCGTCGTCATGGCGTCGTAAGTGTCCGCTACGGCGACAATATAGGACTCGGGCAGAATCTCATCCCTAGTTAGCGCGTAAGGGTAGCCGCTCCCGTCGAAGCGTTCGTGATGCTGCTCGACAATCGTACCTGCTCTTTTGAGATAGGTCTTCTCCAGCAATTCTCGGCCAAAGATAGGGTGCTTTTTCATAAGCGCCCACTCCGCCCTCGTCAACGCGGACGGCTTTTGTAAAACGCTGGCAGGAACTCTGACCTTACCGACGTCGTGTAGGTACGCGCCGTAATCCAAAAGGTAAAGTCTATCCTGAGGCAGCCCTAGCTCCTGGCCTGCTGCGTAGGAGAGAACCTGCAAACGTCGGCAGTGTTCGGAGGTGTAGCCGTCCTTTATCTCAACCTCAACCGCGAGCCGCATCAGATCGCCAAGCTCGTGGCTAATTTCGTGGAAGGTGGGCTGCGAGGTAAAGTAGAGGAAGCGGACATCTGTTTGTGCGAGTAAGGTGTAGGACTCTGCTAGCGACTCCGTTACTAGATAATCTCCCGCACCGACATTGACGGACCCGGAAGCTAAGTCGCAACGCAGATGTCCTTCCAGAATAAAGTAAGTTTCGACTGCGCTACCCGAAGGTACAAGCGTAATACGTTTACCTCTACTAAGTGTTCCTTGGTGAATCTCTACCCCTTGACCCGCCACCAAAAGCTGCACCTCTATCGCCTTCGAGGAGACCGTTTCTAAGCTCTCCCCTTTTTTACGAATGGACAGTCCTGGAGGTAAGGTGATTCTATTGACGCCGCTCATGCTTCTTACCCCCCAGCCCAAAAGGTGTTGTTATGGTGCGAGACACAAGAGTAGTATTGCACGTGAGGTGAAAAACTCGAGTCACAAATGTTCTCAATGTGGTCTATTTAACTTTTTACAAGGGACCTTAATGCAGCGAATTGCTCGCGAGTTGTACAGAAGCCCACTTCACGGCTTAGACTATTTGGACTTCCTCGACAAGCTGTGTATAAACACCGTGACACCTGACCCCGCTCAGCGCTCTTTTTAGAGTACTGTGAGCTTCTGAACATAGAGCGCTTAGATACCCTTCGAGGTCACTCGAGGCGCAAACGGACTTGTAGGGGGTCACTATGCTAAATAACAGCCTGAACAAACGTTATGTCGTCATCACCTCACCTGAAAAGAAACAGGCACTCAAGGCTGAGAGCCTCGAGCTAGCCACCTGCTTAAACGGTTCGGACGGCACGGAACTGCTCATCTACCGGGATAACTTCATTGCCTATAAGGTTGCCACGCTAACAAGCGGTCAGGTACGTTCCGGTTATATCATCGTTGATGATATTAGTGCTGACGGAGACTTGCTGCTCGAGGATGGCTCACGGTTGCGGCTCGAGCACACAGAGCGCACGCCTGTCCTGAGCTAACCTTCTTGAGCTAATTTGTCTAAGCGCTGTCACCTCGGAAGAGGTCGCAAAACCACGCGCCGTTATAGGGGAGCGCGTCACTGACTAGGCCGCTCGAGGCGTCCACGTGCGCCTCACCCCACGCTTTAGCCGCCGCTTCGCCTGCAAACGGCCCGACCATCACGCCAGCTTGCCCACGCCAGTTATTTGGAGCAACGGGCAGAGCTAACTCGCGGTGTTCGCCTGCGGTGTCGCTTACAATGCGGTAAAAAGCGTTCTCTGCCGCGAGAGATGCTTGAGTTACAAGCGCGGCTAGCGCCTCGTCTAAACGCGCTAGCTCGGCGTGGTCTAGGGGCGGAAAGATGAGCAGACTGAGCATCTCGTTACCCTGCGCCGCCGCGTAGGGCATGTCGAAAATCTGACGTTCAGGGAAAGTAGCGAAAAGCGCCTCCCCTGCGACCTCTTTGAGTTGAGGGGATACTTGCACGGTGCGCTGCGCGTTCAGCATGGCATAGGACGTCGGGTCACTGCGTCTCAGCGCGTCCAGGTCCAATCCAGCCGCCTCCGCCTTGCGCCTCACCTCTCGAGTCGGTTCGTACCTCTCACCTTTTAACTTGGAGTTCGGCATCAGTAGGACTTAGCCTTGACCCTAAGCTCGGCACTCAGGCTCAGCAGCCACTCGGTCACCGCGTGCACCGCGCCGCGCACGACCTCGGTGATGACGGGGTCGCCGAAGGGCTCCAAGCTCACGATCAGCTCATCCCTACCACGCGAACGCACCGTGACGAGGAGCTGTTGCCGCAAATCACGCTCCTCAATCGTCGTGCGCACAAGCCAGCGCTCGCCTTTCGTTTCCGATGATCCCAACGAACGCGCCACCTCGTGCAAAATCACATGGCCCGAAGCGTAAGGAACGACCTGTTTGCTAAAAGGGGCGTGGCTCGGCAGCGTCCCCGCAAGAATCGCGTGAGGCATCAAGTCACCTCTTTCTAAAATAGGATAGTCGGGCGTGGACCCGCCCTGATAAGTAAAAATCTGATAGTAAAGCGGCTTGCCCTGCGCCTTCCACTTGAGCGCGTACTTCGTTTCAAAGACAGCCTCGGGCGGCTCAGCCTCACTGAGGTCGAACAGCTTCGTCCGCTGCGCCTCAGCCTGAGCGAACGCTAAATAGGCTGGATGGTCGGTGGCGAGGCGAATCTCGCCACCCGGTACGAGGCAGCTCGCCGCTAATTTGAAAAAGGGAACGCGCAAAAGGCGGTTCTCCTCGTGCTTCTCTTTGGGCCAAGGGTCGGGGAAGTTGACGGTAATAGACGCGAGCGCGTGCGGCGCGAAGAGGTGTTGCACGGCGAAGTTCGCGTTTGCTTTTAAGAGGCGCACGTTCGTTACCTTGTGGCGCTCGATATTCTTGAGGCCGCGCAGCAAACTCGCCCCAGAAATCTCTAAACCGACGAACGCTTCCTCGGGAGCGCCTATGGCGCGGCGCACCGTGTAGCGGCCATCGCCGAAGCCTACCTCGAGGTGTAAAGGCACTTTAGACATGCCGAAATGCACTCCGAAATGTGCGGTCCAATCAATCGGAAAAGGATAGCGCCGCCACTGCACGAGTGCTCCACCACTCGGTTCTTGGAGCAGTGAGGCCCTCGGTATCTCTAATTCTGCACTGTTATGTTCATATGTGTTGACCGTATCGCCCGCTTGCACCTCTTTAGTTTAACGCATGTCTCGCATCCATTAGCCACCCGCATAAACTTGCCTCTACAGGGCGATTAGCTTTTGGCCCTTAGCCGTCAACTTTTAAGCTAATATCTAACCGCTAAAATCTAACAGTCTCAGGTCGAAGAAATGGGCTCAAAACGGCTTCATATATTTTTGCAACTGAATTCAACACTAATTAAGCCCGTTCGCAGGTTTGACCAGCAACGCTGTATTGACCGAGAGGTTCGCCGCAAAAAGCGTCTCTTTGGAGAGCAGCAGATACGGCCCCGCTCCGGTTACAGATTGCGCGGCGTACACGTCCACTTTGCCGTCGGGCCTACGGCACGCCACGCGGACGGCGGGCTCGCCCAACATCCGCGCCCAGTTCGCCAAAATCTGCTCGTCGATACCCACCGTATTGCGCGGTAAGCGCTTGCCGAGTTGGGTGACGAGCCTTGCCACGCGGGGCTTTTTGTTTTGCAGCTCGAGCGCCCCCACCTGCGAAAGCCTCGAGACAATCTCGCGCACTTCGTCAAGCTCTAAATCTGCGCTTTGCGCAATCTCATCCAGGTTGCGTCCACCGTTGGCTAGGCGCAGCACCTCGGCCTCTTTGTCGGCAAGCGCAAGCCCGTTTGACTCGTCTTTAGCGGGGGCAGGCACAGCGTCGGGGGTGTAGCTCGTTTGAGGCGTAGGTTCGGGGTTGTCGCGGCGGTACTCGTCTACGCGACGAATCGCCTCTAGGAGCAAGTTATCAGTGCTCGTCTGAATCGTGGTGTCGGGCGCAGGCAGACCCAGGCCGAACTCGAAGGAGCCGCGCTCATCGCCGAAAAGCTCATAAACCGCCTCGACGCCGCGCGACTCGCCGAACTCGGCGTGCACGACTTTGCCCCTATCGAAGTAGACCCGCGCCGCGCCTTGAGGGTGCTCGATCAAGAGGCGGCCTGTCCTCGAGGAGGCCGTCAACAGTTGAAAGAGGTCAACTAGAGAGAATAGTCCTAACGTTCCAGTCACGCCTCTACTTTAACGCCTTCATGCGCCCTTCGAAACGCCTTTTGGCAAAATTATGGGGAGATGTAGGATTCCTTACGCAATCTTCTTGTGAGCAACGCAACCCCTTGTTGAATCAGAGATATCGTCGGGTGAAGTGCTACTAGTAGCAGCTCCACGACATACTGAGACACTTTGACGCAGATTTCAGTTCGCAGAGCTAACGGGATTTCATCCCCGAATGTGCGTGCTGGACTGCCATTTTTTACTAAGCGTGCCTTAGGCCAGATGACTATAGTACGTTTCGCAGTAGCGAAAACTTCGTAACGCGTGGATCGGCTTGCCTCCCACGAAGTGGACGCTCCCGCTAGCCAGTGCGTCGCGTGGACCTAGAACGCTCAAAGAGCGCGTCGCGTGGACCGCTCCCGCTAGCCTTTGGGGCTAGTTCGCTCCCGCTAGCCGCCTCTAGGGGTGTACCTGCTATAGGACGCTACCGAGCGGTTTATTGAGGCAGCGTGACCTCAGCGCGTACGACCTCTTCTCGGTCATCGGTCTTAGCAAGGGCTAAAACACCCTCATACCCTTCGGTCTCAGCTTTCATAAAACGGGTGTTGGTGAGGAGGCTCGAGCGCCCCCTCGGGCGCAAGTCCCACACCTCCCCTACCATCATCGGATTGACGCCGTAACGCAAGTAAAGCCTGCCCCCAAGCTGCGCCCGCAGTCCCTTCTCGAGCCACGCTTCACCTTCGGAGAGACGGTTGTCCGCAGGCCACGGCCTGTCCCACGGCGCGTGATTCGCACTCGGCTGCACCACAATTTGCGTACCGAGTCCGTCCAGATGTTCAATGACTGAGCTATAGAAACCGTCTAAGCAGATAGCGACGCCCACTCGTCCTACGGGCGTTTCGAAAGGGTGAGGTAACGCATCGGAGCGCGAAAGACCTGCCCGCGATTCCGTACCGGGGTTCAGATAACGCTTGCTTGAGCGGTTGATGATGTGACCTGTCGGCGCAAAGCTATAAGCTACGTTATACACGCGCTTGTCCGCGATGTGAACACCTCTCGACGCCTCTTCTTCGATGTGCGGCAAGAAGTGTGAGCCTGCAACGATGGTCGCGCCGAAGGCTCGAGCTGCTTCGCTAAAAGCCTCTTTGTAAGCGAGATAAGCGGGTAGGGCTTTAGAGAGGTAAAGCGCCCCAAGCCCAAACACGCGCCAGCGCCACGCCGCCCTGAGCACGTTGCGCCAATGTTGCCCCAGCAGATAGCGCACCCCTTCAGACACACGGCTAAATTCAGAGACAGCCGCGTAGTCGCCTGTTGTAAGCAGCAGCGGAAAGCCTATCGTTTCGGGAAAGGCGACCAGTTTGGGTGCGTCGTCCAAACCCTCTACAGCGCGGCGGGTTAGCTCCAACACCTTAGCTTTGAAGTGCTCCGCGCTCCGGTAATCGCTGAGCCGCATATCAGCTTGCACCGCGATGAGGTGAATCTTTGTAGAACTGTTCACGGTCTATTCACACGCGCAGTTTACCTGTGAACGGTCTGTGAGCGATGTTTGTTCATGTATTTTCCCTTGGTAGGCGTTCTAACCCTTGCCGCAATCTTGACGGTGGCGATACGCCAACGTATAGTCTAGCTATCAATTTGCGTTTAGCAGGGCGAACGGGCTAGGCCCGAATAATGGGTTCTGCGCGTATCGGCTCGAGGAGGTCTCAACAAGTCTCAGCGCCTGTCCGTATCGGTGTGATGATAAGCTCGAGCGGCCCCCTCAAAGAACTCCGCTCAGACCTAAAAAGGAACCCTTATGCCCGACTACACCCCGCAACAGTCAGACAAATTCACCTTCGGCTTGTGGACGGTTGGCAACCCCGGACGCGACCCTTTTGGCGAGCCGACGAGAGAGAAGATGGACGCGCCTTACATCGTCCAGAAACTCTCCGAACTCGGCGCGTGGGGCGTGAATTTGCACGACAACGATCTGGTTCCGGCTGACGCCTCTGCTAGCGAGAGGGATTCAATTGTCAAGGAATTCAAGAGAGCCTTAGACGACCACGGCTTAGTCGTGCCGATGGCGACGACGAACCTCTTCACCGACCCCGTCTTCAAAGACGGCGCGTTCACCTCCGCTGATGCGAGGGTGCGGGCGTATGCGCTGCAAAAAACGATGTACGCCATCGACTTAGGCGTCGAGTTAGGCGCGGAGACTTACGTCTTCTGGGGTGGACGCGAAGGCTCCGAGGTAGACGCGACAGGGAATCCCTTGGAGGGCTTGGCCTGGTTTCGGGAGTGTTTGAACTTCTTGTGCGAGTACGTCAAAGACCAAGGGTATAACCTCAAGTTTGCCTTAGAGCCCAAACCTAACGAACCCAGAGCGGACATCTACTTGCCCACCGTCGGCAGTATGCTTGGCTTTATCGCGACCTTAGAGTATCACGAGATGGTCGGCGTCAACCCCGAGTTTGCCCACGAGACGATGGCGGGGCTTAACTTCGTTCATGCGGTTGCCCAGGCGATAGACGCCGAGAAGCTCTTTCACATCGACCTCAACGACCAGAAGATGAGCCGCTTCGACCAGGACTTGCGCTTTGGAGCGGAGAACTTGAAAGGCGCGTTTTTTACGGTCAAACTTTTAGAAGATACGGGTTATGCGGGACCGCGCCACTTCGACGCGCACGCACTCCGCACCGAAGACGAAGAAGGTGTTTGGGCCTTTGCAGGAGGCTGTATGCGGACCTATCTCATCTTGAAGGAGAAAGTACAGCAGTTCAACCAAGATAAGGAGATTCAAGCGGCGCTCGAGCAGTACAAAGTTCAAGACCAAACCTTATCTCTCTCTCAGTCCTACTCGTCAGACCACGCTCAGCAACTCAAGAGCACAAATTTCGACCTGCAGTCACTCAGACAGAGAGGTCCGGGCTTAGAGCACTTAGACCAACTCACCACCGACCTCTTGTTGGGCGTGCGCTAGTGGCGCAAGTCGCGCTAGGACTCGACGGCGGCACCAGCGGCGTGCGCGTGGTGGCGGTGGACGCTTCAGGCAACCTCTTGGCGGAGGCGACGCAGAGCTATCCCCTCTTGACCCCACAGCCCGGCTGGACGGAGCAAAACTCGAGCGACTGGGTCGAGGGTGCGTTTGAAGCCTTGCGTGAGGTAGCGGCTAAGCTCACCCACCATGAGGTCATCGCGCTAGGACTCTCCGGGCAGATGCACGGGATGGTTGCCCTGAACGCCAAGGGTAAGGTCATTCGCCCCGCTATTTTATGGAACGACCAGCGCACGCTCGAAGCAGTTAAAGAAATCAAAGATAAAGTCTCCCAAGACTTTCTCATCCAGCGCACGGGCAACCCCGCCATCACAGGTTTTCAACTCGCCAAACTCATCTGGTTACGGCGTGAAGAGCCAGAGAACTTTGCGCGTACGGCGCACGTGCTTCTGCCCAAGGACTACTTAGGCTTTGTTCTCACAGGTGAGATGGTAGCTGAACCCTCAGACGCTTCGGGGACAAACTGTTTTCACCTGGAGAGCAAAACCTGGGACGAAGAGGTGTTGGGGCTTTTAGACCTCTCGCCCGACCTCTTCCCTACCGTCGTCGCTTCGCACGAGGTTATAGGTAAGCTCAGCAGAGAGGTTGCTGAAGAGGTCGGTTTGCCAGAAATCCCTGTCATCGCGGGTGCAGGTGACAACGCAGCGGCGGCGACAGGGCTGGGACTTGGCAGTAAAAATATGGAACGTGGCAGCGTGAGTTTGGGCACCTCGGGCGTCGTGTTCGCGCCGCTCGCAGAGCCTAAGCCCGACCCGAGCGGGCGCGTGCACCTCTTTTGCCACGCCGACGGCGGCTACAACCTCTTGGGCGTCACGCTCGCGGCGGCGGGCAGTCTGGACTGGTATCAGCGCACTTTTGCGCCGGACAAGAGCTTCAGCGAACTGACCGAGCTTGCATCCGAGAGTGAGCCGGGTGCAAACGGCGTCACCTTTAAGCCGTACCTAGCAGGTGAGCGCACACCGCACATGAACCCGAACCTGCGCGGTTCGTGGACGGGGCTTAGTCTAGCGACGATACAAGCGGACGTCGTACGCGCTGTTTTGGAAGGGGTGGCGTTTAGCTTAAAAGATGCTTTAGAGGTCATGTCGTCGCTTGCGCAAATCAGTGAAGCCCTAGCGACGGGTGGCGGGGCTCAGTCTGAGGTTTGGTTGCAGATGGCGGCAGATGTTTTAGAGCTACCGCTCGACAAACCGGTGCAGAATCAAGGGGCGGCGTATGGCGCGGCGCTGCTTGCGCTACAAGGCGTAGGTCAGGTGGCGTCGGCGTTTGAAGTGCGTGAGATAGAGGTGTCAAAACGTTTTGAGCCTCAAGATGCGGAGGCTTATCTCGAGCCCCGCCAACGTTATCAGCAATCTTGATATGCACCTGCGCGGATGAGGTCTGAAAAAGATGAGGTCGTAAACTAAACCGAACGCATCTCAGCCTTGACGCGGCTCAGCAGCCAGGCGAACGTCACGAGGTAAACCAAGCTCACCGTTAGGGGTAAGAGCGTAAACCGCGCTCCGGGTAGGAGCAGCCAGATCAGGGTGACGGCGACGACTCGAGCCACCGCGTGAACCGAGAATACAGGTCGATCGTAGAGCCAACCGAAAACCGGCCAGTGCAAGCTCATGCCAACCGCGAGGGTAAGGGGGACGAGCGAGGTGTCAACGTAAAAAGCTGGAATTGTGATACCAAACGATAAGAACACCGGTGTAAATGCGGGTAGCCAAATATTTGCTAGGGGTGATTCTACGAAGAGGTTTGCGCCTAGAGGTTTGGAGAGAAGAATGCCTAAGGGAAAAATAAGGCCGCTCGTGAACAACGCGAATAAACACCAGGAATACTCGGACAGAAAGAAGCCGGCGATACCTAAAGCGGTCCAGTAGAGCGCCCCTGCTGCGGGCAGTGAAACGCCGCCCCGTCCCGCGACGAAGATTCTCCGCTTCTCTTTAGCCAACGCTTCAGAGGTCAACTCCGACGCCATAACGTAGTGTACCCTTCACAAATCGAAGAACTTTTTTAGCTCGGAATACTACGTTATCAACGATGTACTAATACTTCATCACTTTATGTCACCCTGAGCCATAGGCGAAGGGTCTCGTTTGGCTACTGCCAAAACTTCATAACTTCCGCTCTCGACTAGACAAGAAGGCGAATGCAGAGATTCTTCCCCTTCGTTTCATTCAGAATGACACGGTTCATTGTTTAGCTAACAGCGCAATAAAAGGGTTAGACTAACCTCTAACCTGCCCCTCCCCCTCAATCAAATACTTGTGCGTCACCATCTCCGCTAAGCCCATCGGCCCACGCGCATGTAATTTCTGCGTCGAAATACCGATTTCTGCGCCGAAACCGAACACAAACCCGTCGGTGAAGCGCGTCGAAGCGTTCACGTAGACCGCCGCCGCGTCCACCTCATCTTGAAAGCGCCGCGCGTTCTGGATGGACTTGGTGAGAATCGCTTCGCTGTGCTGCGTGCCGTAGCGGTTGATGTGGGTGATGGCTTCTTCTGCGCTATTCACGACCTTGACGGCGAGCTTGAGGTCTAAATACTCGGTTTCCCAGTCTGTTTCAGTCGCAGCAGTGGCCTGCGGAAAGAGGTCTCGAGTCCGCTCGCAACCTGTGATAGTGACGCCCTGCTCAGCGAGGGCTGAGAGTGCGCCCGGTAAGAACGCCTGTGCGACCTCTTGATGAACGAGTAGCGTCTCTGCCGAATTACACACGCCGGGGCGCTGCACCTTGGCGTTGATGATGACCTCTTTCGCATTATCCAAATCCGCTGAAGCGTCCACGAACACGTGGCAGTTGCCGACGCCTGTTTCAATCACAGGGACTTTGGCGTTTTGCACGACGTGGTTAATTAAGGACGCGCCGCCCCTCGGGATGACCAAATCCACCTGACCTCTCGCCTCTAAGAGTTCGGTGACGAGCGCTCTATCGGGTGAGTCGATGAGTTGGACCGCGTCGCGGGGCAGGTTGACCTCTTCGAGTGCGCCGCGCATCACCTCGACGATGACGCGGTTGCTCTCTAAAGCGTTAGCGGAGCCGCGCAGCACGGCGGCGCTGCCCGCTTTGAGGGCGAGCGTCGCGGCGTCCACGGTGACGTTCGGGCGCGACTCGTAAATCATGCCGATAACGCCGAAAGGAACCGTGACCTTTTGGACGCGCAGGCTGTTGGGGAGCGTCCAGCCGTCCAAAACGCGGCGCAAGGGGTCGGGCAGCGCGGCAACGAGATAAACCGCGTCGGAAATGTCTTTGAGGCGAGCTCGAGACAACGTCAAACGGTCTACGAGCGCGTCAGACGTGCCCTTTCTACGCTCGGCGACGACGTCTTTTTCGTTGGCGCGTAAAATCGCGTCGGTGTGGGTGAGAAGCGCGGTGGCGATACTCTCTAGTGCAGCGTTGCGCTTGGCGTTGGCGAGGCCGCGACTGGCGCGTCTCGAGCGCTCCAAGAGCTCACTTAAATTAGTAGAAACGGTGAGTGACATGCTCGAGTATAGCCTAGCTTTCTGGTCAATCGCCAGTTCTGACAAGCATAGTAAGAGCCCGACCTCATCACGAATCTCACTGTCATCCCCCTTTGAGGATGTACCCGTGTGACGAATCTAACGGCCTGTGCAAAGCCTTACATATTATGGTTTGGGTATAGCTATACCTGGTGAAGCGTGTCTTTGAAGCGATACGCTGAAGATGGCATAGCGCCTGAGCGAACGTGCTTGATGACTACAGTCCTTACGCCCAAGAGAGGAGCGACGCCGTGCCCACGAAGGCCCTATCTGACGTATATCTTAAAGAGGCTTTAGACGTGATGCCGCAACAAGTCGCTATCCTCGACTCGAGCGGCGTCATCACTCACGCCAACAAAGCGTGGGAGCACTTCTCTGAGCACGACCCTTCTCTCTACGCAGAGCGCGGCGCGAACTACCTCAATGTATGTAAAGACGCGCAGCGCCATGAGCTAGAGGCGGCGTCACGGCCCGGTCGGATTTGTGAAGGACTGCGCAACATCTTGGCGGGCGTAAGCGAGGAGTTTACGCTCGAGTATTCCCACTTCGTAGGGACGGACGAGCGTTGGTTCGTCATGTATATTAGGCCGCTCAGTGAGGACGCAGGCGGCGCGGTTATTTCGCACATCGACGTCACCAGCCACAGGCGTTTTGAGCAGGAGATTGCGCGCTTCGCCTATACCGACGCGCTTACCGGGTTGCCCAACCGCCGCGCCTTTTTCGAACGGGCCAAGCAGATGATCGCCTCAGCCAAGCGGCATGGGCGCGAGCTGCACCTCTTTTACTTGGACTTGGACGGCTTCAAGGGGGTCAATGACACGCTCGGTCACGACGCGGGCGACAGGCTTCTCGTGGAGGTTGCGGAGCGTTTCAAGGACCAGACGAGAGAGAGTGACCTCTTGGCGCGGCTAGGGGGCGACGAGTTCGCGTTTTTGCTCGAGGTGCGCCACCATCAACTCAGTGGTTATCAACCTAACGGTCATTATAACGGCTACCGTAAGGGTCACTTTAGCGGCCAACATGACGCCTACGCCGCGCAGGTTGCCGAACGTTATAGGGCGTGCTTAGACGCTCCTTTTAGGCTTGGCGGCGAAGAGGTCTATCTGGGCGCAAGCATCGGCGTCGCGCATTTTCCGAAAGAGGGCAGCGTGTTGCGCACCCTGCTCAAAGAGGCGGACAGAAAGATGTACGAGCACAAACGGCAACACAAGGCTGGCGTAGCGACGGTGAAGGGCGTTCGACAACAGATTAAACAGGAAGGTTCTAGGCTGGGCTAAACCTTTTGCAGCACATAGCACGTCAAGAGCGCCCTTTGGGGAAAGGCGCTATAACAATGCCTCGTTAGTCTAAAGCAGTTTTAATTTAAGCGAAGGGCGGCGACTAAACGCGAGCGGTAAGGAGCGATATGAATAAAACGTTGAGAGAACTTATCGAGATTGCAGCCGAAACCTACCCGGACCACTTTTTACAAAATCAGCTAGAAAATTCCGAAATTAATGTGGACACGCTGAGCTTAGAAGAGGTGCTCGCCGCCTACATCGCCAAGGAATTCAGAGAACTCTACGACCCTGACTCGAACGACCAGCAGAACGCACGGCGCATCGCCTCGAGCCTAGAGCGCTCCGTCCACACCTTAGAGCGCGTCACCGAACAGCTACGCGACCATGCCCAGTTCGCATTACATTCCGATGACCCCGCTAAAACCCACTCCGACGAGGAGATGCTGGCGAACCTACTCGAGCGGCTTCGTCCAGCCTCCGGCTAACATCGTCCCGTCGATCTCAAAGTCTAAGGTCTCGAGGGGATTATTTGACAAGACCACCATATCCGCATCGAAGCCCTCGCGCAGCGTGCCTGAGCATCCTTCACGGTGAACCGTGTAGGCCGCGCCGCGCGTATAGCCCGCCAACGCTTCGGCGGGGGTCAAGCATTCGCTCGAGTTGAATTCACCGTCAACCCCTATGCGCGTACACGCCGCAAGGAGCCCCAACCTCACGTCGGGGCTCGCCACAGGTGTATCCGAGCCGAGAGCGAGGTGTGCGCCCGCCTCTAAAAGAGACTTCATCGCGTACGCACCCGCCACACGCTCCGGCAATTTTGCGCGAATCTGCGGCGCGTCGAAGACGAGGTGGTAGGGCTGCAGCGAGGTGATGAGGCCGAGGTTGCCGGCTCGCGAGAGGTCATCGGGGTGGAGGTGTTGAGCGTGCTCGAGCCTGGGCCTCAGCCCTTTCGCCTGCCACTGCGGTAAAGTCTGCTCGAACGCTTCAATCACCGCGCGGTTCGCCGCATCACCAATCGCGTGAATCACAGGCGTTAAGCCAGCCTCAATCACAAGAGGTAAACGCTCCGCCAAAACTTCCGCGTCGTGCACGCTCACGCCGTGATTATCCGTCCCCGCATAGGGCGCCAACATCCACGCGGTCATGCTCCCTAGTGCCCCGTCCGCAAAGAACTTCGCGCCGCCCACCATAAAGCGCGACCCACCCTGCCCCGTCGCGAGGCCGAGTGCAGCGGCGTGTTCGGCGTCCTCTTGCGGGATACAGGCCCACACGCGCACCGGGAAATCCTCACGGCTCGCTTGCAGCGCCATCTGCCGCCAAAACGTGCGCGGCTCATAGGCCATGTGGTGCACCGTCGTGATGCCCAGATGCGCCAAATCTTCCGCGCCACGCCGCACCGCGTCGGCAAGCTGCGCGTCGCTCGGCTCGGGGATATAGTTTGAAATGAGGTGGGCGGCTCGCTCTAAGAGTACCCCGCTCGGCTCCCCATTTTCACCTCTCACCACCGCGCCACTTTTCGGGTCGGGCGTGTCGGCGTGAACGCCCACAAGCTCCAAGGCGAGCGAGTTGGCCCACGCGCTGTGGTGGTCTTGCGATTGCAAAAAAACGGGGTGGTGGGGCGCGGCGCGGTCAAGCTCCGCTTTGTCCAAGTGCGACACGCCCCAGCGACTCATGGAGAAACCGGAGCCTAAAAGCCAAGTCCCAGCCGGGAGTTCCTCTGCGCGTTCGGCAACCCCTTTCATAGCCTCTTCTAGCGTCGGCGTGTCGTGTAGGTGCAGCCTGTCTAACTCCAAACCGTGCTGTGTCAAGTGGACGTGGCTGTCGTGGAAACCGGGCAGGAGGCAGCGGCCTTGAAGGTCGATTTTCTCAGTGTTTTTATGTAAGAGGTCCATGACCTCTTCGCCCCCTACCGCGAGGATGCGCTCGCCGCGCACGGCTAAGGCGCTCGCTTCGGGCTTGTCAGGGTCCATCGTGAGGATGGTGCCGTTGTGGAAGATGAGGTTGGGCATTAAACGCTCACTTTACTCGCCTTTGAAGTTCGGCGTACGCTTCTCCTTAAACGCTGTGATTCCTTCGCGCACGTCGGCGGTATTGGAGGCGATCTCTTGGAACTTGGCCTCGAGCCCAAGCTGCGCCTCCAAGCCGTTGTGCGCCGAAGCGTTGAACTGCTCCTTGACCATCGCAAACGCTCTAGTCGGCCCCTGCGCCAAGCGTTGCGTCATCTCCCAAGCGGCCTCAGCAAAGCCCTCAGCCGGAACGATCTGCTCACCAAAGCCCAGACTCAGCGCCTCTTCCGCGCCGACTTTACGCCCGCTATAGGCGAGTTCAAACGCTCGAGCCCGTCCGACCAAACGCGGCAAGAAGTAGCTCGCGGAGGCGTCCATCACCAAGCCGATGCCCGTAAAGCCTACGGCGAACGCCGCCGCAGATGAAAGTAAGCGCGTGTCACAGGCGAGTGCTAGAGACATCCCCGCGCCCGCCGCAACGCCGTTGACGCCTGCAATCACAGGTTTGGGCATCGTTGCAATCGCTCTGACCACGGGGTTGTAATAGGTTTGAATCAATTCTTCGAAGTTGCTGTCCACCGGCGTCGAAGCGAGGTCCGCGCCCGCTGAGAAGCCGCGCCCCGCACCTGTTATGAGCACGGCGCGAACGTCGTCCGCTCTAGTGGCCTCTTGCAGCGCGTCGCGCAGTTCGCCCAAGAGGTCTAAAGAGAGGGCGTTGAGGACATCGGGGCGGTTAAGGGTGACGCGCAACGCGGCGTTTTGGTGGGTTAGCTCGAGCGTCTTCATCTTCGGCGGTGCGTAAGCCATGAGGTATCCTTCCTGAAGTTAAAGCTGTTAGCGCTTAGATATTAGCTAGCTTAAAACGTTCCTGTTCATACTTCGTCTGTGTACACCTCGACAACCGCTCTATATTCGTTGGCTCAGCTCCAAAATTTTATCGTAATCGTCAGGCATCTCGGCGTCATCCAAAGCGGCTTTATTGCGCCGCATCTCTTTGCAGTTTTGACACACATGAACGATAATCCAGCCCTTTTTGCCGCTGTAGTCCACGCTCACAGGCTCCAAGATACCGCCACACTCGCTTGCCCTGTCACCGGGGAAGATGTCCACATGGAGTGAGTAGAGGCAGTGCGGACAGTGGTTGCGGTAGGAGCCATTTTCTAAAGGCGGCACGTTGCGTCCACAGTGGACGCAGGCGAAACCGGTGTTGGTTCCCTGGGCGGTGAAGCGGCGCATAGGGATAGCATATAGAGTTAGCGGCGTAAAAGAGGTTATACGACCTTAATCGTGAGAGAGAAAAATTTTAACCTTAATCCTTTCACTTTGCGAAAACTTCGCAAGGGTCCTTTTACCTTACGGCGATGTGCTTTGCAGCGTTCCGGTGGTGACGCCGTACTCGAGCGCCGGTTCCTCCTCCGCCACAAAGATATTCACGGTGCGTTCGAAGCTTGGGTTCATGGTGTCGGCAATCTGCGCGGTGACTTGCTGGTTGCCGTTCACCGTGTCGGCTAGGTCAAGTGTGATGGTTGCGCCGCAGCCGTACTGCGCCAAGAGGTCGCGGCTCACCGCCACCTGACGCCAGGGCTGCAAGGGGATACTGCACGCGCCCGACTCGGCGGTGATAAAGGCGAAGCCGACGCGGTCCAAGTTGACTGCGCCCGTGGGCGCGGCTTGCTCCTGTGCGGCGGTCTCTTGTGGTTCGTCCGTTGCCGCAGCTTGGTCGCTCGTTTCTTCACCTGCTTGTTCAGCGCTCTGCGCTTCTCCCGGATTCTCTTCCCCTGTAGCGGCCTCGGCGTCCGCTTGCGCCTCGTCCGGCTGTACTGCTTGCACATCATCCTCTGCGCTTTCTTGCGCAGCCGCTTCAGCGTCCGTTTCTTCGGACGTCACGTCCACTGCGCTCACCTCTTCTGATGGATTTTGCGCCCCCCCTCCTTGCGCTTCAGACTCCGCTTGATCCGTATCTTCTGCGCTAGGCGAGTTATCTGCGGTAGTCGTTTCGCTCTGCCCTGTATTTTCCGTGTTAGGTGGATTGTCTGCCGAAGCACCCCGCATAGGCGCGGCGCTTAGGGCGAGAACTAAGATGGCGATGAGGAGCACGCCGATTCCGGCGAGGAGGGCAAGGTCAATCTGGCGTTGGTTCATACCCCTATAGTGAGCTTCTTAACAGCTATATGTCAACATCTTGTATGAACGATGCGCTTTTATGCTCGAGCCATCCTGACAAGTATGTCAAAGAGGTTTTGCCTGACTTCATATGGGCAAGGCGTACGGTTGACCTCTTGGCAGTCTTGAACTGTTCATTCTTGGCAGCCCAACAGGATAGTTGCGACAATGTAGCGTCTCCACTTGCACCGTTTTGCCTCACCTTTCAGCATAGGGCTATGGATTTTGAAGACGCGATGCTTTGGGGGATCGGCGCGATGGCGCTTCTCTTTATCGGATTACTTGCCTTTGGCACACCACTCTTTTGGAGTTTGGGACTTGGCCTTTTAGGAGGCGTTGGGGCAACCTTTTACATGCATAGACGGGGCAATAAGCCCAAAGAGACAAACAGTAAACGTAAGCGCTAATCCGTTTCAAGTTTTCCTGACTAACCAACACGCTGAGATGCCAACTAACTTCCCGACCTGACAAACCGTTGACCTTTACACCACGACCCTCTCGCTATACTCTATTTAATGACGACAACCTTAAAACGCGAACTCGGCACGTTTGGCGCAGTCATGATGGGGCTCGGCTCGATTGTCGGGACGGGCGTGTTTGTCTCTGTCGGTATTGCGGCGGGAGTGACGGGGCCAGCGGTAGTCTTAGCGGTGATGATTGGCGCGGTGGTGGCGACCTTTAACGGGTTATCAAGCGCCCAACTCGCCGCGAGCCACCCTGTCTCAGGCGGCACGTACGAATACGGTTACAGATACCTCAACCCCGTGCTCGGTTTTTCGGCGGGCTGGCTCTTTATGTCCGCCAAAAGCGCCTCGGCTGCGACGGCGGCGCTCGGCTGCGCGGGGTACGTGTTGGGGGCGTTCGGGATAGAGTCGCGCGTTTGGGTTGTACTGCTCGCGCTCGTAGCCGTCGCAAGTTTGACAGGGGTGGTGCTAGCTGGCCTTCGCCGCTCCAACGTGACGAACATCGTCATCGTCAGCATCACCTTGGCGAGCTTAGTCTTTTTTATCCTTGCGGGATTACCCAGTTTTCTGAGCAACGCAAACGTCAATTTCGCACCTTTTTTCGAACCCGAGCCGGGGAGGGGTGATCTCCCCAGCCTCCTCTACGCCTCGGCGCTTATGTTCGTGGCGTACACGGGCTACGGGCGCATCGCCACATTAGGCGAAGAGGTGCGTGAGCCTCAGCGCACGATTCCTAGAGCGATTATCATCACCCTGCTGAGCATCATGGTGCTCTACGCGCTCGTCGCGCTCATCAGCGTCGGAGCGGCGGGCGTGCAGACGTTAAGTGGCAATCCAACCTTTCCCTTAGAAGCGGTGGCTCGCACCTTTAGCCTCGCCTTTACACCCCAAGTGGTTCTTTTCGGAGCCATCACCGCGATGCTCGGCGTGCTGCTCAACCTCATCTTGGGACTCTCGAGAGTCCTCTTAGCGATGGGGCGGCGCGGCGACATGCCCCGCACCCTGGGCGAACTCAACGCCGCGCAGACCACCCCGACCGCAGCAGTGTTAGCCGTGGGCGTCATCATCGCGGGGCTGACGCTTCTAGGCGACGTGAGGGCGACTTGGTCCTTTAGCGCTTTTACGGTGCTGCTCTACTACGCGATTACGAACTTAGCGGCGCTGCGGCTACCTCAGCAAGATAGACGTTTTCCTCGCTGGATATCCGTGGCGGGCCTGCTGAGCTGCGCCTCACTCGCCTTTTTTGTCGAGCCTAGCGTGTGGTTAGTCGGCTTGGGGCTCTTAGCGGTGGGGCTTTTGTGGCACGTGTGGCGCAGACAAACTAACAGGACAGAGTGAGCGACAAGGTTTAACGTTTACTTGAGTGCTTTGACTCTCAAGTATGGTTTATAGGGGAGGCTCGAGCTCCCCGCAAAACTCAAAAGTAGAGGATTAAAACGACAATAAAAAAGCGCTCGTACTGAGCGCGGCTTCCCAACTTAGTTATAAAGCTAAGTATACACCCGTATGCCCTATTCGTCAAGTCTATACACTGAAACCCGGACAAAAGTCTGTATAACGCTTGCTGAGACTTACAAAGAATGCTGCTGAGTACGAGGAACTTCCCATATTTGAAGCTACTCTGATTTTTACTGTGTAGAACGGGGCTAGGTGAGTTTCGTCCGGGTTTCAGATTGCAGCCGAAATAGGTGGGGCTTGGGTGAAGTGGGGCTCGAGCCTCTTTCCATCTCCAAACAACTCGACATTTCGCGCTACCTTACGAACATATTCACCTTTTTAGCTAACGCTATCCCTATGAGCATTCTTTTGGTTGGCTTTAACGAAGACCACTTTTCAGCCGCACAGTGGAATGAGATTCGCCAAGCTGCGCCGCAGCTAGACGTGCGTGCCTCGAGAGATAAAGAAGAAATCACCTCTTTGCTAGACGATATTGAGGTCGCCGCAGGCTCTTTTCCCCGCGACCTCTTAGCCCAAGCGCCTAACCTCAAATGGTTTCAGCAGTGGGGCGCGGGCGCGGACTGGCTCCTCAAATACCCCGACGCAGCCGCGCATTCTTTTACCCTAACCAATGTTTCAGGCATTCACGCGGTTCCAATTAGCGAACACATCTTAGCATTCATGCTCGCTTTTGCGAGAGGTCTACCCGGCGCGATACGCGACCAAGCGCAGCATAGGTGGCGCAAAGCGAACGAAAGAAGCGTCTTCGAACTCGCAGGGAAGACGGTGCTGCTCGTTGGGGTAGGGGCCATTGGCGCACGCACGGCGAAACTTGCCGCTGCACTCGGGATGCGCGTGTGGGGTGTGCGGCGTGACCCCTCGAAAGAGGTTGGACATGTGGAGCGGATGGTCTCGAGAAGCGACCTTCACGACCTCTTACCCGAAGCGGATTTCGTGGTACTCACCGTACCGCTTACCGAAGAGACGCGCTACATGTTCTCAGCAGATGAGTTTCGTGCGATGAAACCGCAGAGCTACCTCATCAACATCGGGCGGGGTGGCACGGTGAACGAGGCTGACCTCATTCACGCCCTCGAGGAGAAGCAGATTGCTGGAGCAGGCTTAGATGTCTTTGAAGAGGAGCCGCTGCCAGGAGACTCGCCGCTCTGGAAGATGGAGAACGTGGTCGTGACGGCGCACTACTCGGGGGATACGCCGCACTATGATGAACGGGCGCTAGAGATTTTTTTGGAGAATTTGCGGCGGTATGGGGCGGGGGAAGGGTTGACGCATGTGGTGGATAAGGGGCGGGGGTACTAGCCCTCGCCACCTATCTCACTATTCTGAAGCCAGTTAGGACGGCCCCGATAAAACTCGCTTATGACTTCCAAAGCAATCTGCTGTTTTAGGTCAGCTAAAGTACTGCTACCAACGGTGCGCTGTTCTTCTTCGGCAGCTCTCACGGCTCTAACAAACGAGTAGCGCTGATCTATCTGCTTATAAACCGCAGCCCAATCGCTTTCTGGCAATCCAAGCGTCATCATTCTTTCAAAAATCTGACTGCGTAGGTTCGTTATGATATCAAAACTTATGGACTCTTTAATCTCTGGTATGAATAAATCTGTGGTAATGAAATTACCGTCACGATCAAGAACAGTAAATGACGTGATCTTATCTGACTCGGGTGGATGAACAGGCATCATCACCGCTGAATCGAGATACGCTTTGCCTGCTGAGCCCTCGACTTCAAAAGCTTGTGGAAACTGATACTTCTTGAATCTAAAAACCTTTTGTACCACTTGAGCTTGCCCTTCACCTGCTACCCTGACAATTCGCGTCGTTGTTCTAATCTTTCCAACATACTCTTCCAATAGGATGATGCTGTATTCACCGGGCTCTTTATAAGTGTGCTTAGCACTTTCTCCTTCGACGCGCGGCCCGCCGTTAAAAATCCAGCTATAAGAGTAGCCTTCTTGCTTTGGAGCAGATAAGGTAGCGGAGATTTCTAAAGGCGCTTCGCCATATGTAACATTCAAAGAAATATCGGTCTCTGTGTCATCCTCCGGCCAGTAGTACCCTCTAATAACTTCACGGGCGATTTCGTATACGAGTTCAAACTGCTTTCCCTCGACATCTGGTGAGAAACGACGCGCTTCTCGCACCATTTTTACCAGTTCTACGAAGCGCCTTTCTTGGTCAATGCGCGAATAAAGCTCAGGAAAGTCCTCGTCTGGCACATTGAACAAGGAAACCCAGGTGTTGTAAACCTCAGTGCGAATGTTTTCTTTGGGCTCGAGCGTGTAATATTCCTTGATACCGGGGATGAAAGTGTCATAAGTAACAATTTCCTTATTGCGATCATAGAAGTTAATAGGAGTCGTCTGACCGTCGAACTTGGGTGTATAAGCAGGAATTGTTGAAGCTGAATCGAGATACGACTTTCCAGCAAAGCCGAGTGCCTCGAAAGCGTTAGGGAAAATCTCTTTATTCCACGTAAAAGGAACTTGGATGACTTCAGGAACGCCGCCCGTAACATTACGATTCGCGTTGCTGTTCTCACTTCTCCATTACGCTCTGCAAGCAGAATGATACTGTTCTCAGCAGGTTCGTCGTAAATGTGCGTCGCGCTTTCCCCTTCGACTATTGGTCCATCATTAAAAATCCAGCTATACGACCATCCTTCACCTTCCGGGCGCTCGGTCACGGCAACGTTGACCTCTAAAGGTGCGTCGCCGCTCGTCACATCGAGGGAGAAGTCAAGATTTGTAGAGGGTAGTTCGGTTTGTGAAGATGTGCCGCCGCTTACCTGAGCCACCGTGCTGATACAAAAGGCTCCAAAGGCTAAAACGGCAGAAATAAACAGCGTTCGTTTGACGTTGGTCACGCTCTTTACCTTAATCGGCAGCACGACCTCTCTGCACCGAAAATAACCACTTTCACAGAGAAAAAGGGCGCGGCGAACCGCACCCTCTAAACTCTTCAAATCTAAATCTTACACAAACGCACTCAATCCCGTCACCGCACGCCCCACAACGAGCGTATTGATCTCATTCGTCCCCTCATACGAGTAAATTGCTTCGGTGTCACAGAAGTAGCGAGCGACGTGGTTCTCCAAGAGAATCCCTTTGCCGCCGAACGCTTCGCGGGCCAAGGCGACGGACTCGCGGCAGCGCTTGGCGGAGAAGACCTTCGCGAGCGAGGCTTGCTCATCGGTCATCCTGCCCTCGTCTTGCAACTGTGACAGGCGCACGCACATCGTTTGCAGCGCGGTGGTGTTGCCGAGCATCTGCACCAAGAGGTTTTGGACAAGTTGATAGTTGGCAATCGGGCGACCAAACTGGGTGCGCTGCTGCGCGTAAGCGTGCGCCTTTTCGTACGCGCCCATCGAGCAGCCGACCCCTTGCCAGGCGACACCCGCGCGGGTCATGCGCAGCACGTCGGCGGTGGTGCGGAACGAGTTGGCATTTTGGAGGCGGTCCTCCTCAGCCACGCGGCAGTTCTGCATGGTGATGTGACCGTTCTCAACGGCGCGAAGGGCGATTTTGCCCTCGATCTTCTTCACGCTAAAGCCGGGCGTGTCGTTGCGGACGATGAAGCCTTTGACCTGCCCGTCGTCCTCGTCCCTGGCCCAAATAATCGTGATGTCGCTAAAGGTCGAGTTGCCGATCCAGTACTTTTCACCGTTCAAGACCCACTCGTCCCCTTCGCGGCGGCAGGTGGTCTTCATCCCTTGCGAGACGGCGGAGCCGACGTCGGGCTCGGTCAGACCGAACGCGCCGATAATCTCCATGTCGCGCATCTTGGGGAGCCACTTGCGCTTTTGCGCTTCGGAGCCGCCGACCAGGATGGAGCACATAGCGAGACCCGCGTGGACGCCGAAGAAGACCGTCGTCGAGACGTCGATGCGCGACATCTCCATCGTGGTGATGCCCTCGATCATCGAAGCGTCGGGAGTGCGCTCACCGTTTTCGTCGAAAATCTCTTTGATAAGGTCCAACTCGCGGAACTTGGGGATGAGTTCTTGGGGGAACTCGTCGCGCTGCCAGTAGTCGTTGATGATGGGCTCGACTTCGCTCTCCATGAAGTGGCGCAACTTCATCTGGATGCTGCGTTGGCGCTCAGTAAAGGTCGAGGCCATGTCGTAGAAGTCGCCGTTGGCGGGGGGTAGGTCGCCCGGCTTTTTGGGCTCCGCCATCTTCATCATGCGGTTTAAGGTCTTTTCGTCCATTGAGGAGACCATGCCGATGAGCTTGTTGAGGTCTACCTTTTCGGACAATTTGGCAATTTTGTCGATGTCGAGCTTGCTGGCAAGCTCCATGACTTTCATGGGGTTTTTAATAGCCATCTGTTTGCTCCAATCTCGGGTTCGTTCAGGGTTGAGCCGGGCTAGGCTTGGACGCTCTTTTGCGTTTCAACGTTAATGATAGCACCCCCCAGGTCAGACCTTTGGCTGTGTCCATCACGGTCTTTTCCGTTGGCTTGTTCACCGTGGTTAAAGAGGGCATCCAAAAGGGCTTGATAGCGCTTTTTGACCTCTTGGCGTTTAACTTTGAGGGTTGGCGTAAGGAGGCCGTTCTCGAGCGTCAAACTCTCACCAATCAGCGCCGCACGTTTGACGTGCGACCAGTGCGGCAAGTCGTGGTTCGCGTGTTGAATGACCTCTCTCATATAGTCGTGGAGGGTGTCGGACTCGAGCCAGTTCAGGCAGCTCCATTTCCAACCCGGAACGCTTAGCAAAGCTCTTTAGTTGGTCTTGGCTCAAAAAGAGCAGGGCAGCGGTGTACTTTTCGCCCTCGCCTACGACCAAAGCCGTCTCGATGAGGTCGTCGGTTTCTAGGAGGGCCTCCAACGGTTGCGGCATAACGTACTTGCCCGTCGAGAGCTTGAAGAGGTTCTTGACGCGCCCGGTGATTCTGAGAAAGCCGTCCTCAGACATTTCGCCCAGGTCGCCCGTGTGAAACCAGCCCTCTTCGTCAATAGCCTTGTTCGTCTCTTCGGGGTTGTTGTAGTAGCCCTTCATGATGTGCGGGCCGCGCGTCAAAATTTCGCCCGTGTCGCTCAGTTTGACCTCTACGCCTGCTAAAACCTGCCCAACCGTTCCCGCGCGGTTCGTCTCGGGGCGGTTGTAGGCGATAATGGGGCTCGTCTCGGTGAGGCCGTAGCCTTGCAGCACGTTCACGCCGACCGCGCCGAAGAGGTGCACCAACTCAGGGCGCAAGGCTGCGCCGCCCACGATGACGAGGCGCATCTCGCCGCCCAAGGCCGCTCGCCATTTGGTCAGAACGAGCCTATCGGCAGCGCGAAGTTGCAGCGCGTAGAGTTGACTCGGCGCTTTACCGACGCGGTAGCGCCGCGCGAGTTCCAGCGCCCAGTCGAAGAGGCGTTTTTTCGTCCCGCTCAGCGCACTGCCCGCTGTGAGGATGCGCTCGTAGACCTTTTCTAGGACACGCGGCACGGTGGAAAAAACGGTGGGCTCTACGTCGCGCAGGTGCTCACCGACTCTGTCAGGCGTCGTGAAATAGACGGCGACGCCCCACGCCATATAACCGTACTGAAGCGTGCGGGCGAAGACGTGCGTGAGCGGCAAGAAGGAGAGCGCGACCTCTTCACCGCGCCTCAGTTCATGGATGCCGCTAAAGGCCGCGACTGCGTTCGAACTCAGGTTTTCGTGGCTGAGCATGACGCCTTTGGGCGTGCCCGTCGTGCCAGAGGTATAGATAACGGTGGCGAGGTCATCCGGTTGCAGCGTGGCGCGAAGTTTTTTAACCGCGTCCGACTTGTTGCGGCGCACCTCTTCACCGCGCCCCTGCACTTCGGCGTAGGTTAGAAGCGGTCGCTCCAGCACTGCGGCGTCACCCTCTTCAGACTCGTAAATGAGGAGAGAGGTTACGCTCTTCACCTCATTCAAAAGAGGTTTGACATCCGCCAAAAGTGCCGCGTCTGACACGGCGAGCGCTTTGGCCTGCGTCTCGTCCAAGATAAAGTGAATCGCTTCGGGCGTGTGCGTGAGGTAGATCGGCACGCTCACCAGTCCGGCAATCAAGCAGGCCATGTCCAAGAGGCAAAACGAGAGGTCGCTGTGGGTGTAGAAGGCGACGCGCTCGCCTTTTTTCAAACCCAACTCCGTGAGGCCGAGCGCCAAGGCTTCGGCTTGAGTGCGAAAATCGTCTGTGGAGAGGGGCTGCCATACGCCCTCATGGAGTTGGTTGAAGGCCCGCGCGTTCGGGTTGTTGTGGCACGCCTCATCGAGTAGCGAGGGGAGCGTGCGTCCCAAAACGGCGTGCCCGGTGTGTTCAGGGGCGGTGTAGATACCTGTAGGCTCAGGGGAGTAGCGTACCTGAGCAGAGTCTAGTTTCGCTGCCGTGGTCATAGGTCTCCTTAAAGATGTGCAACACGTTGTTTTCTTTACTATAAGGAATTTTGACGTTCGTGCGTCCTCAGGGCGCACAATAGGGTGGACTCAGAACGTTTAGTTAAGGCGGTGTACCGCGTTCTCAGCGCGAAGCCCTCAAGCCAGTCGGCGTTTATACACATAAAGTCAGTACCCCTCTTAGTGACGACTCACACTGAAATACTCACCGAAAGGGGCAACCTCTTATCTAATAGATTATCTAATAGAGGCGTTGTGCGGCTTACAGCGCCTCAATCCGTCCTAGTCTGCTCCAAGACCTGCTCGGAGACCAGCGCCACCGCTTCGGGTTTCGCTACCGTCACCGCGCCTGTCGGCGGCGCGTCAACCGCGCCTGAGAAGCGCAGCACGTCCGCGAAGCGCAGCACGCTGTCCCTGGTTTTTTCGGTGATGAAGAGGTCGGTTCCGTCAAAGGCCGCGCCGACCGGGTTGCCCAGCATCGTATTCGGCCCAGCCAACTGCGCTTTGACCTCGGTCTCGCCGTCTGCCGCGCTCGCATTGTCGATTAGGAAAACCTTACCGTCCGTGTCAAAGCCCGCTTGGTCAGCGGTGGTCGCGGCTCCTACATCTGTCGCGATGAGCAAGTCTTCGTCCGGGGCGTAAACGAGGTCGTGGATGTTGGCTGAGGCTCGCTCGCCGCTCAGAAAAGGCGTGATGACGCGGCTCGGTCCACCCTCTCCAGCGTTGATGAGGTAGTCATCAAAGACGAGCACGGTGCCGTCCGTGCCGCCGACGAAGAGCCTGTCAGCGGTAGCGTCAAAGGCGAGACCCCAAGGTCTACGCGGCTCGCCCGCCGAGGTCGTGCCAAGCTCGGTTGTGACGAAGCGCGGCGCGGCATCTTCGCCTGCTCGTAAGTCAAAGGTAGCCACCTTCGTCTCAGCGAAGTCCGCCACGATGACGACGCCTAAGTCAGCAGCGACGACGAGGTCTTTTGGCTCGACCAAACCAGCCACGTCGCCCGTGATGAGGCGGTCTCGCGTAAAGTCATAAGCTGCCTGGTTCAAAAAGTCTTCCACCACCATGATGCCACCGGGTGCGGTCTCGCTAGGCCCATCGTCAAAGGTGATATAAGCGTCTCCGGCAGCGTCTAAGCGGAGGTACTCGAGGCTCTGCGGCACACCCGTCTCTTCCACTACACCGCCCGTCAAATCTCCCGCTGTCTCCGTATTCCCTAAAGTATTAAAGGTGACGCTCGAGGCCGACATATCCATTGGCACACTGAAGATGAGCCCTTGAGGGGGGTCACTCGGCACGACAGGCGGCGAGGGTTTACTCACAATAATCATTTGGGCAGCGCCACTCTGCGCGTGAGCTACACTCAAAATAGTTCCAACGACTCCCGCAACGGATAACGTCAGCGATACAACAAACGCTTTAAGCGCACGCATATTCAATTGTTTCATAACCCAACCTCCCCAGCGTCTTGGCTTTCGACTTTGCTCGGCAAGGTTATCTTAGCAGCTTGCTGTGGACGCCAAAGCGTGGAGGCTCCAAAAGGTACACGGGTTGGGGAGGCGTTAAGGCGTATAGGTCACGCGCACGGACGCCGTCACGGTTTCGCCGTCGGCGTTTTTAGCCGATACGTCAACCCTGTTGCGCCCTTCGCTGAGCCCACTCACCGTAAAGCTAAAGCGGTTATTTGCCACGCTCGTTTGGGTGGGTTCGCCGCCATTGAGGGTGTAGCTGAGGCTCCTGATTGACGGGTCTACTACGCCACTGATGATGAGGCTGTCAGTAGAAACTATTGTACTATCCTCGGGCGTCGTAATCTCAAGAGGTGCGTTCGATAGCGGGTTGAGGAGCGAGACTTTGCTGATAGGATTGGTCGGTTGGGGGCTGCCGCCAGTGGGCTCGAGGCTCAGATAGAGCGACGCGAAGCCGCCCGCGTCCACTTCGAAGACACCGTCCTCTGAGGTGAGGAGGTTTTCTAGGTCCTCGCCCCGCTCCGGGTCCCAGTCGCTGCTGGTGTGCCCCCAAGCCTGATAAGTGCGGCCCCTCGGCGCGTCCTGGTTGAGCACGAACAAGACCTCTTCATTTGAAGTACCTTGTGATGTTGAGACCAAAAGCGCACTCCCGATGGGCTCGGTGCGGTTACTCTCCAAGACATTTTCCAGGACGACCTTCTGCACTTCTGGGCGCCCTAAATAACTGCTCAAAAGACGTTCATTAGCCCGGACTTGCTGGAGCGTATCGTAGGTGCGAACGCCCCAGAAAAGGCTGCCGAGCGCGAGAACGAGGGCGAAGGCTGTAGCGAACGGCCAAACATAGCGCGTCGGACGTGGAACAGGCAAACCCGTACTGACCTCTTCTTGCACTTCACTTGGAAGTTCAGCAGAAAAGGGTTCTGTAGTAGCAATTTCAGGTAGCAGCGGCGCGTCTGCGGCCAGTTCCGCTTTGACCGCTTGTAAAATGCCTTCAGGCGGCCTCTCACCCGACGTTTTACCGAGCATATCGAGCCGCGCCTCGGTAAGCATAACTAGCGGCTCAGCGAGGTCCCACGCATCCTCCTGACATTCCGCACAGCCCTCCAGGTGCGCCTCTACCGCCCGGACCTCTTCGGGCGTGAGTAGCCCCAAGACGTAGTCGGGCAAGAGGTCTTTGGGGTGCGGGTTCATCAAGTCCTTATTCACCGAACTCACCGTCACCGTGTTCATCGTTACCGTGTTCATCGTCGCCGGGCTGCCCAGCGTAGTCTTTGAGCTTGAGCAGAGCGCGGCGCAGCTTGCTCTTGAGCGTGCCAAGAGGGAGCCCGGTCAGCTCGGTGAGTTCGGCGTGGCTGTAGCCCTGGAAGAACGCGCCCTCTAAAAGCTGCCGTTCCTCGGCGCTCAGTCTCGCCAAGAGGTCTTGGACGAAGAGGTAGGTGACTTTGTCGTCGGTCTTGGGCGTAGCGAAGGGCGTGCTGGGCTCGTGGACGTCGTAGCCGTCGGCTTTGGTGGGCCGCGCTTTGCGTCTGCGCAGCCTCGAGAGCGCCTTGTTGCGGGCGATGGTGTAGATAAAGGCCCTGGGAGAGCGCTCCGGGGTGCGGTAGCTGTGTGCTTTTTTAGATAACGTCAAGAAAGTGTCTTGCACGACCTCTTCGGCCTCCTCTCTGCTTTTGAGCAAGTCGAACGCAAGCGCGTAAACGTTGCCCCCTAAACAGGCATAAAGCTCGTCTAGGGCGGCCATATCGCCGCGCCCCAAGCGGACGACTAGCGCCGCTTCTGCGTCCATCACGCTCTACCTATAGGTACGTGCATAGGTCGCTCTTGGATGCCTCGCCCCTTTATCTGTAAAGAAATTCACGCCTCGCTAGCTCCTCTTGACAGCGCACGAACGTCTCGTAGTCGCGCATCTGCGCCGTGCCTCTATGGACGGCGTCTTCGACCTGGCGAATCAGTACCAACAGCTCACCCTTAGCAAGCTGCTGAACACTTTCACTTAGCCCGCTCACCGCGTCATTGAAGTCTATTTTACCTATATGTTCTATCATGTGCGTCTCCCTCGTACCCCCACGTGAGTTGAGTAACGCTTCTAAAGGCGCTTTAGATGTTTAAGGTTTAACTAAGGCGCTGAACCCTCAACGTTTAGCGCCCTGAGACGCATTCCGGACGCATCCGAAGTGAGATTTCTCGCGTTACGTCAGTTAGATGAGGAAGTGCTAAGGGTCAGCTAGCGGCTTTTGGCACGTTCTAGTTTGAAGAGGAGGGCAACTAACGATAACTAATGAAGTGAATGAGGTCCGACACATACATCATATGCACCAAAAAAGAAAGACACCAAGCTCGAGCCTGAAAGGAACCGATGAAACCTAAAGCAACCCGTAAAGCGCCACCACTTCGACTACGCTTTATAACGGCGCTGTTCGCCACCCTCGGACTGCTCGCCGCGTGCGGCAGCCCCATTACGCAAGAACCAACGCCAGAACCCGGCACGCCCAGCGCGTCCCCGGTGACGCTGAGCGAACCCGCTGTCTGCACAGACGTCACGGGCGACTGCACGCTCATGATGAGCGACGGGACGCTGACACTAGCAGGTACGGCGAACGTCTCGGTGGCAAACATGCGCTACACCGTGCAGAACAGCACCGACGAAGTCGTCAGTGAAGATGTGCCGGTGACGCTTGAAGACGGCGCGTTCAGCATCGACCTCTCCGACCTCGAGATGGGCGGCTACACGGTCACGATCAAGCTCGAGACGACGGACGGCGAAACGCTCACCGTCGTTGTCGTCATTGTCGTGAACCCCAGCTCGGGCGGCTTCGTGCCCGACGAACGAACCGTTTACGTCTCTAACAACGGCCCCGACAACGCCGGGCTTATCGATACTTTTAACGAGCGCTTTGAGTTGCAAAGCACCTTCAACGCAGGCAACAACGAGGGTATCGAGGTGGACCGCTTTGGCAATGTGTATCAAGCGGGCGACGGAGAAAACGGCCCCAGCATCCGCGTCGTGTCACAGCTCTATGACAGACCGGAGAACGCGGGCGCGTTCGACCCTGAGCTAGACCGTGAGATCAGCGGCGACGCAACAGGTCTCGTAGCGCCTAAGGGTATCGAGCTAGCTGAGGACGCGAATCTCCTCATCGTCGCGGACTTCGGCGACGGCAACCTCAAAGTCTTCGACGCTTCAGCGAGCGGCAACGCCGAACCTATTGCCGTGACTGAGTTGGACACGCCCGCTTGGGACGTTGCGTATGACCCGAACACGGACCGCCTCTTCGCCGCCATTACCGATGGCACGGTGGGTGTTTTTGACGGGTATCTCGAGGACTACGGCGCAGACGGCCCGACCGTATCATCACCCCCTATCAGAGACGGCGAGAAAATCTCTGATAACCTGCACGGTATCGCCTACGATTCGGGCTCGGACACGCTCGTTGTAACGGACGTTGGCGCGGCAACAACCTCTGACCAACCCGGTTTCAAGACCGACGGCAGCATCTACGCTTTCGTCGGCGCGAGCACCTTGGACGGCAACGCTGACCCCGAGCGCGTCGTGAGGGGTCGCTGGACGCTCTTGGGCAACCCGGTTGACGTGATCTTCAACGGTTACGACGAGGTCCGCATCACCGAAAAAGCCAACGACGTCTTGCTCGTGTTCGACGACTTCTTCGCGCCGGACGCGCCCCAAGGCGAGGTCATGCCGGACTTGGTCCAGCCTGAGACAAAGCCCGAATCGCTCGTGGCTGCGCCGCTGGATTTCGACACACCTGGACAAGACCCCACACCGAATCCCGAGCCCGACCCTGAACCCGAACCCGCACAAAACCCCGACGTGACCGATATTGACGACGCCGACGTAGAAATTGACGCGCTCTTCGCGGTCAGCAACACGCCTGAGTCCGGTAACGACTTTGTGGTTAGCCTAGCGCCCGACCTCTCGGACACACTCAGCGCGTTCGACACTACAGGTGCGACCACCAACCCTGAAAACATCACCTTCGACACAAATGGGAACGGCTACATCACCTTTGATAACGGTGAAATGCCGAGTGAAGGCGGTATCTTGGTCGTAAGCGGCTTAGCGACGAGCCGTGAAGACGGAAGTTTTGACGACTCGAGCGACCGCACCATCATGGGCGACAAAACAAACCTCGTCGCGCCAAAAGGTCTCGATGTTGTGAGTTCGTTAGACATCGCTATCGTCGCGGACTTCGGCGCTAAAGACATCAAAGTGTTCAGCACCGAAGTGGACGGCAACGCCGCACCACTCAACGTCACAAACGACCTCGGCGACGACATGCGCAGTGTCTGGGACCTGGACTACGACCCTATGAGCGATACGCTTTTCGTCGCAGGTACGGACGGCGTGGTGCTTGTCTACGAGGACTACACCTCGGACTACGGCGCAGACGGCCCTGAGCGCACTATCACCCCGGCCAAAAGCGGCAACAAGGTCTCAGCCAACCTGCACGGCATTGTGCACGTCGCCGACAAAGACCTCCTCATCCTCTCGGATGTGGGTGCGGCGACCACGCCCGACCAAGACGGCTTCGATACCGACGGCGCTCTCTATGTGTTGACGGATGCCAGCAGCGCAGACGGCAATGTCAACGTGAAGGCTCGAGTGCGCGGCTCCAACACGACCTTAGGCAACCCCGTTGACATCACTTTTGACGGTAGCACCCTCTTCGTCACTGAAAAAACGAAGGACAAGGTGCTCGCCTTTGAAGGACTTTTGGACTACGACAAGGGCGACTGGAACATCAAGCCCTCCGCCTCGGCAGACATTGACAACGCCGAGTCGGTGGCGCTCGCGCCTGAGTTTCTTTCGGGTCAATAGGTTTTAGAACTCTCTTTTACGGCGTGCGGCAAGAGTACCGCACGCCGTTTTTATTCATGTTGCCGAGCAGGGTTGGAGAAGTTAACGCTAAGGAGCGAGCTAACAGCCGCTAACGCGAGTCGAGCAGCGCAACGAAGGTGCTTCACGGCTGCCTTTTTTGCAACTCTAATTCGTGCAGGATGTTTTAGCGCTCTCGAGCCGCCTTACCATTTGTCTCGCTACTAGCTCTACGACGCATCTCATCACCCTGCTCACCGCTCAGCGCCTCCACCTCATACCCCAAGCGC
Organism: Trueperaceae bacterium; assembly: GCA_965213645.1. Lineage (GTDB taxonomy): Bacteria > Deinococcota > Deinococci > Deinococcales > Trueperaceae > CBDBZX01. The sequence goes on along the minus strand of CBDBZX010000009.1, from coordinate 19,454 downwards.
TGCAACGCCTCTTGCATCTGACTCAGCTCGCCCCTAAGCTCCTCTAAGCGCCCAAGCTCACTGCGCACAAAGCGGGTGTAGGGGCTGATGGCAGCGTTCACCTTGTCGGCGGCGCGGCGCAACTCGTCTTCAAACTGTGCGCCTAGCTTGTCCTCTAGGCCGTCTCTAAGCTCTTGCATCCGCTCATGTAGGTTGCGCTTCGCCGTGCGGCGGCGGCGCGGCAGCACCAAAAGCCCCAAGCCCGTGACGGTGAGCCCCGCGACCACACCCGTGACATCCAGAGCAGCGCCGGACAAAAAGGCCACCGCCGCCGCGCCCAGACCGATACCGCCGACCTGAATAAAGCCGGTCTGCATCACTGCGCCTTGGAGCGATTCGGCTAAACGGCGCGACTCGGTGCGTTCGTCGTAAGTCTCCAAGACCTCTTCGGCGCTGCTGCTCAGGGAGCGAATCAACGCGTCGCGGTCGTACTGAAATTTGCCGCCGATCTCGCCTACGAGGTTATCGCGGCTCGCCTTGCGGCGCTCCTTGACGAAGGTCATCACGTCTTCCCAAAGCTGCAAGTTGCGCTGGATAAACCAGTCCACCATCTCGCTCACCGCTTTGTCGATGTCGCGGTCTGCGCCCCGGATGACCTGCGCTTCGAAGGTCTCGCGCACGCGCTCGGAGTTGATCAGGCTGCCGATCCTCTGGACGCGCACCATATCGTCAAAAAAGACGTCGCCGCGCCGCTCGACCTCTAGGAGCACGGTCTTGACCCGCGCTAAGTAGCTCTCGAACTCGCGGTGCATGTCGCGCTCGAACTGCGCCAATTGGCGGTCAACGACCTCCAAGGTGCGGCGGTCCTCGCTGAGCAGGACCAAGCGCTCGTCGATGATTTCAAAGTAGGTGCCCGCCACGCGCTTAGCGACGCCTAAGGGTGTGCCTAGCTTGAGCTTGAGGCGCTCGTCGGCGGCCAAAGCGGTCTCGATGTGGCGCTCGAGCTCCGTCAAGCCCGTCCGCTCTAACGCGGTTTTATCCCCCTCGCGCCGCGCCCGAAACGCCTCTCTCGCGGCGACGCCGAAGACTTCTGGCGTGACGCTCAGCGTTTCTTGGGCGTGCTCGAGCACAAACGCCAAGACCTTTTGCCGCTCCGCGTCGCCCAAAATGTCTATCTTATTGACGACGACGACGACTTTCTTGCCCCACGAGCGAATGAGTTCTAAAAAGCGCCGCTCGCTCTCGGTGAAAGGTCGATCCGCTGAGGTCACGAAGAGCACCAGGTCGGCGCGGGGGATGAAGCTCTCGGTCAGCTCTTGGTGCTGACGGATGACCGCGTTCGTACCGGGCGTATCCACCAGCGCGAGGTCGCGCAAAATCTCCGCCGGGTACTCGCGTCGCACCACGAAACCCCTCTCTTCGACCACACGCTCGCTCTCGCCATGCGAGACGATGGTGATGCGGTCCGTGGTCGGTGTGACCCCTTCGGGCATGACCGACGCCCCTAAAAGCGCGTTCAAAAAGGTGGACTTGCCCGCGTTGTATTCGCCGCAGACGACCAACATAAAGAGGCCCTCTAGGTCGCGCAGCGCCGTCTTGATTTCGCTGATATCGCCCTGCGCGGCGTCCAAACGCCCGAGGAGTGTGCTGAGGTCGGCGAGGAGGAGCCGCTCACGCTGCAAGAGGTCGCGAGCGGCGTCGCTCATGTCGAGATTCATAGCGTTCACCATATCATGCACCCTTGCTGAGAAGCGTTTCTATCTCTCTCACTGTTCCTACAAACTACGTACGTTGGTGACGGGCTGCTACACTGCTCAACCTTTCGGCTAGCTCGAGCTACCCCAATGTGTAAAACCAGGGCTTGCTAAGCGCGGCGTACCTCTGTTAAACTACTTGTCGCTCTAAGGAGCCGTATTCCGCGGTAGCTCAGTGGTAGAGCGACCGGCTGTTAACCGGTTGGTCGTAGGTTCGAATCCTACCCGCGGAGCCAGTTTAGACCTCGCCCTAAGTTTCAAGGCTCGCGGCGAGGTCTTTTTTATTGTCAGGTCTTTTTTATTGCGCTCTCTAGTGTCATACTCTCTGCTATGCCCGACCTCTTTTCCCTTACACTCAGCGAGCTTGCGAGCGCCTACCGCACGGACGAGCTAACCGCCGTCCAAGTCGCCGAGGCTTATCTGAGCCGCTTAGACACGGGTACGGTTTACCGCCTCATCACTGAGGAGAGAGCTTTAGCGCAAGCCAAGCGTGCAGACGAGGCGTTTACAAGGGGCGAAGACAAAGGTCCGCTTCAGGGTATCCCCGTTGCACTTAAAGACCTGATGGACACCGCAGGAGAGGTCACGGCGGCGGGCTCCGTCGTGTTGGCAAAGAACCCACCTGCCGCGCAAGACTGCCCAGCAGCGGCGCGCTTAGACGAAGCGGGCGCGGTGTTTTTAGGCAAGACAAACATGACCGAGTTCGCTTTTTCGGGCCTTGGTATAAATCCGCACTACGGCACGCCGGCTAACGCGCTAGACGCCTCGCGCATCCCCGGCGGTTCCTCGTCGGGCTCGGCGGTGGCGGTGGCGAGAGGTCTCGCGGTGGCGGCGATCGGTTCGGATACGGGCGGCTCGGTGCGGATTCCAGCGTCGTTTAACGGACTCGTCGGGCTTAAAACGACGGACGGCGCAGTGCCGACAGAAGGCTGCGTCCCGCTCTCCACCACGCTCGACACGCTCGGCCCCATCACGAAGACGGTAGAGGATGCGTGGCATGTGTGGCGCGTCCTCGCGGGTCAGACTCCGACGGAGTTTGTACCTCGAGACCCCACCGAACTCAAATTCTTAGCGCCCACAACTGTTTTACAAGAGGATTTAGACCCAGAGGTGCGCGGCGCGTTTGAGCAGGCTTGCGAGAGGTTGGAGGCGTTGGGCGCAACTGTTGAGCGGCGTGAACTGAGCGTTTTAGAGGAAATAGTTAGCGCTCGAGTCCGTTACGGCTCGTTTGCGGGGCTCGAGTCCTTAGCCCTGTACGAAGACCTCATCGAAAGAGAAGGTGACCAGAATAGACCCCCGCGTCACCTCACGCATCTTGCAACGAGGTAAACAAGCGACGGATTATATCCGCCTCACCTACGCGCGAAAACGCATTCAGCGTGACTTCTGGAAAGCGTGCGCCCCTTTTGACGCCATCCTCGCGCCTACCGTCGCCATGCTACCGCCCAAAATTGACGATTTAGCGGAAGATGCCCACTATTTCGAAACCAACAGCCGCGTGCTGCGCAACCCCTCACTCTTTAACTTTTTAGGCACGCCCGCTGTGAGCGTTCCCTGTGGTACGTCACCTGAAGACTTGTCGGTCGGATTGATGATTGCGACGAGGCCGCATGAGGAGCATTTAGCGCTGTCGGTAGCGAGCGCAGTCGAGGCTGAGAACAGCGGTGGATAATCCAAAAAAGGGCGAGAGGTCACTGTGATGACCTCTCGCTTGATCTGCTTATTAGGATGCTGAATCAGCGCCTAGTTTCGTCGTCGTTCCAGCGCCTGGCTAGCAACACGCCTATGATAATTAGACCGACGCCCAACGCTGGTACGAGCCAACTTGGACCTGAAGACGAGGCGAGTCTAAACGCTGCACGCTTGTTCGCTAGCGCAACATCGTCCACGCGCCCGATACCGGGGACGGTGTACCCTCTGCCCGCCGCCTCTTCGCCCAGAATAACGAGGGGACCGCGCTTGTCAGCGACCTCTAAAGTCAATCCCTCTTGCGCCAATAGCGTCGGCACGTCGTTGACTGAAACGTTTGCGCCCGCACGTTTGAAGTTGGGCAGAGGAACCCGGAGTAAGCCGCGCAACACGCTGGCCTCGCTAACCTCCAAGCGCATATGACGGCCTGTACCCGTGAATTTAGCGGGTTGACCGTCTATCTCGAGGGTTATGTCAGCCTCTACCCGGCGCTGTTTCATTTGCGCTGCTTCATCTACTGTCCAGGTTCGGAGGTGGTGACGCGAATCGTACCGTCCATCTTCCAAACCGCTCTAGGCGAGTCGGGGCCGGTGTCGCGGGGAATTTCGACAGTCATCTTGTCAAATTCGTAAGTGATCGTCGCGTTGCGCCCGGTCAGCCGCTCATAGAGCGCCATCCCTAGATCGACAAAGGTAACGCGCTCTTTGTCCTCGATGTTAGTTGAGTTAGTTAGCTTGGTATCAGCCATATGTAACCGCCTTTCTATTTGCTTAGCTCTACGCTACGTGAAAGTGACCGAGTAAACCGTAGGCTACGCCAAGGATTCCCGCAAAGCTGCGCTAAAGCTGGCTTGAGGGTAACTGCCAGTCTACGCCAAAGATTCTTGTGACAGTTTTGGTAAATGCGAAGAGGTGACTTGCGCCCCCTCTCTCAACACATTTTGAGCATGAGTAAAAGAAACGGTCGAGCCTGAAAACAAGGACAGTTTCAGATTATGTCAGCGAGGGCAGGGTTGGGTCTGTTGTTTTCTCGAGTGATCCACTATCTTTGCTACGCAGCAACCGCGCCGCCGCCAGTAGCCCAATCACCGTTTTAGCGAGAATATCGGCGAAGACAATCTCACCCATCGCCGCTAGGCTCAGCGTCCCGGCAAACGCAATCAAAGTGAAGGTAACAGAGTCAATCGGGATGCTCACGGCGTTCGAGGTAGCGACGCGAGTCAGCCAACGCCGTGAGATAAAGCGCTGATAGACCTCGGTGTCAGCGGCTTCAGCGAGGACGATGGCGAGGAAGCCCGCCAAGAGGAAGCGGAGCGGAATTCCCAAGTAAAAGCTCAGCAGCATATTCGTGACCGCCGCGACGAGGATCATCAGGTAGACCTGCGTGCGCCCGTAGCGGTGGACGCGGTCACGTTGCGTAAAGGTGACGCCGAAAAAGAGCGTACCGACTGAGAGAAGTCCGAAAAGAGGTAGCGGGATAAAGGTGTCGAAGGTGAAGTTCGCCAGGAGCGTACAGAGAACATAGACCGTCATCGCAGCGAGCATGGCGGCGTCCTCTTGCAGAAAGCGGGCGTAGAATTCGCCCATCAAGATAGCGGTGAGTGGGGCGATAAAGAAAAGAGGTGACGCACCCGTGAAGAGGGTGAGGAGGCTCGAGATCCCCCCATTCAGCGCCAGCGCCGCCAGAACCGTTCCCCCAAGCTGACCTCTCTCTTTAAGTGTTTGGCGCAGGTGATACATCACGCCCGTAAAAAGCCCACCGAAAAAGATAATGACGACAAGCGGCAACGTCGCGGACGCCGCCGCCACGCCGTCATCCGACTGTGCTAAATAGAGAAGCAACGAGCAGCCCAAGTTCGCAGCGAGCGTAAAGATAAGGTAACTGAAAATAGGGTAAAGCCTGGACATCACAAAAGAACTCCCTCATTGGTATGGAGCGGTAATGTCACCTCCCGCTAAAAAGAGAGTATAACGTACCTCTCTGACCTCTTCGCGGCTCTATGAACGAATTCTGAATACGGTTAGCAGGTACACCCAGACTAGCGGGAGCGAACTAGGCTCAACGAGCCGGGCACAGGTTAAGGCTGAAAGCCGTTTGCACTTTGTGCTTCACCTGGTGCCCGTTCTAGGTCCACGCGTTACGAAGTTTTCGCTACTGCGAAACGCACTATAGTCATCTGGTCAGAGACACAATCACTATATAAAGCGACGTCTAACACGCAGGTGTACGAGATGACCTGTGCCCTGCTTTAGCGGGTATATCTGCGACACTTTGTCTCAGTACGACTTGGAACTGCTGACTGAGCGGAAGGTATCCTCAAATTAAAGCGCACCCGACATGACCTCTGAGAGATTCGGCTATGCTCGAGTATGGCACCTAAATCTACAACCGAATTTACAGGTGAAAACTTCGTAGGCACAGCGGCGAACTCGCTTTTGGAGACGCTCGACATCGAGGTCACGCACGCCACGCCCGAAGAGGTCAGGGCAACCATGCCTGTCGGCCCAAAAGTCCATCAGCCCTACGGCATCTTGCACGGCGGCGCGTCCGTCGTGCTCGCGGAAACGGTGGCGAGTATCGGCGCGTCGGTAAGCGTGGACTTGGAGAAGCAGCGGGCGGTAGGCTTGGAGATCAACGCCAACCACCTCCGCGCCAAGCGTGACGGTGTGCTCACAGCAGTGGCGACGCCGCTTCACAAAGGACGCACGACGCAGCTTTGGCAGATTGAGATTCGTGATGAAGAGGAGAAGCTAGTGTGCGTGTCGCGCTGTACGGTGGCAATCGTTGAGGTGAAGGGGAACAGTTAGACTAGCTCAGTCCCTCGTACCTTTTTCGCAGAGTTAAGGATAAGACATGTATCAATCCGACTACATCATGCGCACTATCCGGCAATTTTCGGAGATGCTCGCCGCGCTTCTCTTCGGGGCGCGTGCTAAGGGGCAAGAGGTTGCGTTTAGCGATTTGCAAGAGCTTAGCCTCACCTTCACCGGGCTCAACTTGGAAACCCTCACGGCGTTCAGCGCACCTCAACTCATAAACCTGTATTCGGTGACTGGCGGGCTAGACATCAACAAGGTCTACGTGAGTGCGAGGTTGCTATATCAACTTGCAGAAGAGGACAGAAGTGAAACGACGGCGCTTAGAGAGAAGGCTTTAGCGCTACTCCTCGAGACACACCGGGCGCTAGGCGGCTTCTTAAACGATGAACACGAAGCGCTTGTCCGAGAGCTTCAAAATGATTTGGCGAAGAAGTAGCTTACCTCTTGAAGTCGGACTTAGAATATCCTACAGCACTTCCAAAATATACTGAGAAAGATTGTCGCAAGTCTCAGGCGGAGCCTAGCGGGATTTCATCTCTGAAAGTGCATGCTAGACGCCACTTCATCCGGTGGGAGTGTCTCTGACCAGATGATACCTGCTACTAGATAGTCCTCTAACAAAAACCTCTGCATCTAGTTGAGACGCAGAGGTTGATCGAGGTATCATTTTCTACCGAGATGATACCTTATTATGTGGTCGGGGCGAGAGGATTTGAACCTCCGACCCCATCGTCCCGAACGATGTGCGCTACCAGGCTGCGCTACGCCCCGATGTACAGCAGGTATCATCTGGTCAAGAACACGCTCAGCTAAGAAAGCATCGACGCGCTTTCACATCCGGGGATGATATCTGCGAAAATATGCGGCAACTGTTCACGAAGCCGCTATGTAGTCTACTCGAGAAAGTGTCAGAGCGTCAAGCCACTAGCCTTCTATCAACCCTCCTGCCGCACCACCATCACCGTGCAGGGCGCGTGCCGCACGATGCTCTCGCCGTCGTTGCCCAAGAGGATGCGCGAGGCGGTATTCTGCTCGCGGTTGCCGATAATGATGATGTCTGCGCCTAGCTCCTCACTTAACTTGATGATCTCGCCGTCCACTTTGCCCATGCGCACATAGGACTCGGTGACGGTGCCGTCCATGTCTTTGATCTGCTGGACGTCGCGGTCAAGGCGTTCCTGCGCCTCTTGCTTGAGCTTGTTGTACTGCGCGTCCGAGAGGGTATCGGGGTGTGTCCACCGGGAGAGCATTCCGACGTGGATAACGTGCAGCTCGGAGTCGGTCTTCTTGGCTAAGTCCACCGCTGTTTTCATGGTGTGGGATATTCCCTTGATGCCGTCTACAGCTAAGAGCAGCTTCATGGGAAAGGTTTCTGCGTTCATATTTCACCCCTCAACTTCACGTGTTAGAACGTCTTTTGACTGAGCAGTGTGCTTGTTTGACCCTTGATTTCAGGCAATGACAATTGCTGGTTGAACCTCTTAACTATGTATCCGTTGAGGTGCTCTCGTTCGAGCCTCGAGCACCTCTTGACCTCGCCTGAATAAATATGCTTAGCGACTTTTGCGCAAAATCGTCTGCAACTCCCTCTGCAAGCTATCCACAGCCTCTTGCCCGTCCACCTCGCCGCGCAGCACGCGGGTGAATGTTTGGGCGATGCGCTGCGACATGGACGAATAAAAAGGGGTCACAGGTCTGACCCGCGCGTTTTCCACCGCGTCGCGCCCGAGCGAGACGACGGGGACTTCGTTGGTAATCTCCTGGTCTTCGTAAAGAGGTTGTAAGGTTGGCAAGAAACCACCCTCCAACGCTCTAAGTTTCTGCTGCTCCGGGTCGGTGGCGAACTGGATAAAGGTCCAAGCTGCTTGGGCGTTTTGGGACTGAGCGCTGATCATCAGGTTCCAACCGCCGAGCGTGGCGAAGGTCGGGTTGCCCTCGGAGACGACGGGAAGCTGCGCGACGCCGACTTGCTCAGGGGAGAGGTTGGAGTCTGCGATCAATCCATACACGTAGGGCCAGTTGCGCATAAAGACCGCGTCGCCCGCTAAAAAGGCTTCGTACGCATCCTCCTCGCGAAAGGTGGCGACCTCTTGCGGCGCAACGCCGTCCGCGACGAGGCTCCGCGCGACGTCTAAACCCTGCGCCGAGCCTGCGCTGTCGATGTTGATGACGTTCGGGCTCGAGACGTTCTGACCGAAAGTTCCCGCTACTGAGACGTTACTCGTCAGCACGCGCCCCCGCGCACTCCAGATATACTCCAGAGCGTTCGCCACGCCACCCTCATACGTGTCGCCTTGAAAGACGAAGCCGTACTGGGTGTCCGAGTTCTGCGTGATTTGGTTCGCCATCTCGCTTAGAGCGTCCCAGGTGGCGGGCGGCTCGCTAAAGCCGTTCTCTTCCAAGAGGTCGGCGCGGTAGTACAACAGTCCGGCGTCGGTGAACCAGGGCACGCCCCAGATGCGGTTCTGGTACGTCGCCGACTCGAGGGCGGCTTCGACAAACTCACCCCGGTTGTAAGCGCTATTGAACCGCCCCGTAATGTCTCTCACCTGATTGTTGTAGACCAATTCGGCAGTCCAGACCACGTCCGCGCCGATCACGTCGATGTCCGAAGCGTCTGCTAAGAAGTCGGATTGAATTTGCCGCAAGTACTCGTCCGTCGAGCGCGGCATCTCTCGCCACGTCACCTCGATCTCGCCCTGATACTCCTGATTGAAGCGGTCCACGAGCGCTTGCAAGCTGCCCGAGTCGTCCGGTCCGAAGGAAAAGACGATTTGGGTGGGCTCACCCTGAGCTTGTCCATAACCTAATAAAAAGAGAACGAGAATGCCAAGCAACCATCTACCGCGCCATGTGCTGATTCGTCTCGAGTGTTTCATCTCTTTTGCACCCCTTTCTTTAGAGGGTTGCGACGTGCTGAAAGGATTGCCGCAGTTGTAGTTTCACCCTCGTGATTTATCTTGCGCTGTTCATCTCGGAACGTGCAGATTTATTTAAGCCACGCCTTATTCACTGAGCGCGTTTGTAGCTAGATGATACCTACCTCTCCAGCTAGATGATACCTACCTTGCTCACCAGAACGACCCGACGATAATGGCGGTCAGAACGAGCAGCGCGACGGACTGATAGCGGTAGTTGAGATACCAGGGGACATCAGCCAGGTCTTTGGTCTCCTGCCGCCAGATTTTGGGTTTCCAGACCAGGTCTTCAGTTTTTTCAACGGGCTCGGGCTCGGTAGCTAAGCTGATGCTCACGAAGAGGATGAGACTGATAGCGAGCGAAATCCCCGATGCGTAGAGGAACTGAATGGTAAAGACGCCCATAATCTCGTTGAGGATGAAGAAGAGGACACCTAGAGGTATCATGATGGCGAGCGTCCAGAACGCGCCGTGGCGGTTGCCGCGCTGCCAGGAGATACCGACTAAAAAGAGCACCACGATAGGCGGCACCGCGTAGGCGAGCACCGACTGAAAGTATTGCCAGAGCGTCGGGAAGCGCTGAATCTGTGGAGCCCAAAAGATGGCGACGGTCATGACGACGCCGGTGGTGATGCGCCCAATAAGGACCAACATGCGGTCACTGGTATCGGGGCGGAAGGTCTTGACGTAGTCCATTGTGACAAGGGTTGAGGCGGAGTTGAGGACGGAATCGACGCTCGAGGTAATCGCCGCGACGAGCGCCGCTAAGATCACCCCGCGCAAGCCGATGGGCAAGAGGTCGAAGGCGAGCGTCGGGAAGGCTAAGTCAGGGCTGGCGAGATCAGGGTAGAGCACAATCGCCATCGTGCCGGGCAACACCATGATGAACAAAATCGGCAGCTTGAGAAAGCCTGCGAAGAGTGAGCCCCAGCGTCCGTGGTTGAGGTTTTTCGCGCCCAGGGTGCGCTGCACGATAAGCTGGTTTGTCGTCCAGAAATAGATGCCTATAATCAGCACCCCGGTAAAGAGCCCAGGCCACGGCAGAGCGGGGTCAGAGATCGGCTGTATGATGCTCAGCGCCCCTTCGGGCGCAGCCTCTACCATCTCGCGCCACGAGGGAATCTCGAGCAGCGTCATGATAAAGACAAGGGTGCCGCCAATGATGAGCACCACCGCCTGAATCGAGTCGCTGATGACCACTGCGCCCAGCCCGCCGAAGATGGTATAGACGCCCGCCAGGAGCGCGAGTACGAGAATATGCCCCCACAAGGGAATCGCCGGGAAGAGCGTGACGCCGACGAGTCCCCCTGCGTAGAGCGCCCCCGCACAATCTAAAAACATACTTAAAAAGATTAAAAAGCCCGAAAACACCAACCGTGAGCGCCTATCGTAGCGCTCCTCCAAAAATTGCGGCATCGTAAAAACTTCGCTTCGGAGATAGAAGGGCAGGATGAAAAAGACAAACAGGATGAGGATAATCGCCGCCATCCACTCGTAGGAGTAGACCGAAATCCCTGAGTTGTAGCCCGCCCCGGCGAGCCCGACGAAAGACGCACCAGACATATTAGTGGCGAACAGCGAAAAGCCGATCAAGGGCCAGGTAAAGTTGCGCCCGCCCAAGAAATAGCCGTCACTGTCGTCGCCGCCGCCCCGGTTGAGCCAGAGCGGGATGAGGCGGCTTAGGATGAGATAACCGATCAAAATACCGATGTCGAGCCCTGTAATGTCAAACCTATCGGACATACAGATTCCTCCTCTCGAGAGACCCCTAAGACGTTGAAAAGACAGCGTTGGTGCTAGAAGCCACCTACATTGAGTTGCAAACTTATTCGGGAGTATACGCACACACAGCAGAAAAAGCAACCCCACATAAAAGTTATAGTGAGGTTGCGGCGAAGGTGCAGAAAAACGGTCTAAAGGTTGGGTGGATTTGGGGTATGGACGAGAATTGGACGGATTTACTTGGCCTTTGGGCTCGAGCTTGGTACGCTACTCGAGCGAGTTAATCCTCGCCCTAGTCCTCTCTGCGCACCACCAAGACGGAGCAAGGCGCGTGCCGCACGATACTCTCGGCGTCGTCGCCCAAAAGGATGCGCGAGGCAGCGCTCTGTTTGCGGCTACCGATCACAATCATGTCCACCTCTAATTCATCGCTGAGCCTCAAGACTTCGCCGTCCACATCGCCTAGTCTCAAGTGAGTTTGCGTGACGTTTCCGCCCAAGTCCTCTATCTCTTTTTTGTTGTCGTCTAAACGTACCTGCGCCCTGTCTTTGAACTTCTCTAACTGTCCGGGCGATATCGGTTCGAAATGCGCACCGTAATACAGGATGCCGACGTGAACCACGTGCAACTCTGCCCCGAAGCCGTTCGCTAGCTCGACTGCTGTGTTGATGGAGGGAGAGGGACCTTCGTAGCCGTCGATAGCAAGGAGAATCTTTTTTGGAGGAATGCTCATGAGTTAGGCTCCTTTGGATTGTCTTGCACGCACCTCTTGTAGTGTGGCTTGAGTTTCTGCCACTGGCTTCTTTGCCCGCCACTATAGCAGACACCTTTCAAGAAGCTAATGTGTTTAGGGTTGCTATCTGGTGTTTAAGCGCGTTGAAAACATCTAAAAATCCTTCTTTAGTCGCACATTCCAGACAAATTTAGCAGTTCCAAAACATACTGAGACAAACTGCCGCAAATATCATCTTATAGCGTGCGTGCTACACGGCGTTGTCTATAGTGAGAGTGTCTCTGACCAGATGATACCTGCTAATTCAACGGTTGGACGGCGTATACCTGTTGCAAATGCGTTATCCTACCCGCATGAGAACCCCTTTAATAGCCGCCAACTGGAAGATGAACAAACTCCCCAGCGAAGCCGAAGGTTGGGCGAACAGCTTCAAGGACCGCCTGACGCACGTGGACAACTTTGACAACGTAGACGTGGTGCTCTGCGTACCTTTTACGCACCTCTCTTCGCTCCATACCATCCTTGCCGACAGCCCTGTAGACCTGGGTGCGGAGGATGTAAGCGCGTTTGAATCGGGCGCATATACGGGCGAAGTCTCGGCGGCGATGCTTAAAGACGTAGGCGTCAGCTACGTCATCGTCGGACATTCCGAGCGGCGCGAATATCACGCGGAAGACGACGAACTGGTTCAAGGCAAGATGAAGATTGCGCTGGCGCACGGTCTCAAGCCGATTCTCTGCGTAGGCGAAACCTTAGAGCAGAGGGACGCAGGTGAGGCGAAAGAGGTTGTACTGGCGCAACTCAAAGCCGATTTACAAAACCTCTCTATTGCGGGTGCTGACGCCTTCGCGGTGGCTTACGAACCTATTTGGGCCATCGGTACAGGCAAGACGGCGACGGCGGACGACGCCCAAGAGATGTGCGCGGAGATTCGGAGCGCTCTCAAAGACCTCTTGCCGAATGTCGCCGAAGAGGTGCGCGTCCTCTATGGGGGCTCGATGAAGCCTAGTAACGCCGAAGAACTCTTGGCGCAAGAGGATATTGACGGGGGCTTGGTCGGCGGCGCGAGCTTGGAGGTAGACTCGTTCGTCCAACTTATCGAGGCGGCTAAGTGAGTCATATCGACGCGCTAAGAGGTCGTTTTAGTGAACTCGAGATAGACGCGCTACTTATCACCCAGCCTGCCAACGTGCGTTACCTCTCGGGTTTCAAAACACCCGAAGATGGGCGCGTGCTTATCACCGAAGACTTCGCCGTGCTGATTACGGATGGACGCTACATCGCGCAAGCGGCGGAGGAATCGCATCTCAACGTCGAAATCGCGGAACAAAAGTGGTTGGAAGATGTCGCCGAACGAATCGGACAGCGGCGCGTCGGCTTGGAGAGCGACCACGTCACGCACGCGCTCTTTGGCAAGATGGCGGAGAAGTTGGAGCGCGAGCCCGTCGCGACGGAAGGACTCGTAGGTGAACTCAGACTGCGCAAGACACCGCAAGAGATTGAGACTCTGCGCCAGGCGGCTCGAGTGACCGATGAGGCATATTCGCATATTTTGAACTTCATTAGAGCGGGACAAAAAGAGTTAGAGGTGGCGCTAGAACTCGAGCGTTTCATGCGCGAAGCGGGCGCAGAGGCAAAGAGCTTCGACATCATCGTGGCGAGTGGCGTGCGGAGCGCGATGCCCCACGGCGTCGCCTCACAAAAGGTCATTGAGCAGGGCGACTTGGTCACGCTCGACTTCGGCGCGCGGGTGGACGGCTACCACGCAGACATGACCAGAGCGGTTGCTATCGGTGAGATTGACGGGGAGCTAAGAAACATGTTCGATACCGTCTTGGAAGCGCAGGAGACCTCATTGCACGCGCTTGCCCCTGGCAAAGATGGGCGCGACATCGACGGCTTAGCGCGCGAGGTCTTGAACGCCAAGAATTTAGAGGAGAGGTTTCCGCACGGTCTTGGGCACGGCGTCGGTTTGCAGATTCACGAGGGACCGCGCCTTTCCAAGCGCATCTCGCAGACCTTGGAGCCGGGAATGACCGTAACCGTTGAGCCGGGCGTCTACATCCCTGACAAGGGTGGCGTACGCATCGAAGACTTAGCGGTGATTACCGAAGAGGGCTACGAGCGGCTTTCTCACAGTGACAAGTCGTTCGTACAGATTTGAGGCTCGCTCGACTTGCGAATTTGGTGCGCCTGTTGGTAGCGTATGTCAAACTCTCGAGGCTTGTGCAAAGTGGACTGTGGGGTGTGCTCCGCTTGCTTAGCAAGCTGTGCTTCTATACTCAACCTTAACCAGCAAACAGGTTGCTCGAACCGTAACGGCGCGTGAGCAAACGCAACTCGCACTTGAACTTGAAAAGGGGTCAAGATGAAAAAGATACTTATCGGACTACTGAGCCTCCTCATATTGGCGGGGTGCGCGGGCGAGCCGGAGAGGTCGCTCTCGGAGGAATTAGAGGACGCCCGCACATCGTTTAACGCGCTCGAGACCCGAGCCGAAGAGGTCATAGAGCGCAACCGCGAGCTAGAGCGGCGCAGCAACACACTGAGTCAAGAAAACGAGCAGCTCAGCGCCCGCAATCAAACGCTCAGCAGCGAGAACGAGCGGCTTGGTGAGGAGAACGAACGGCTCGAGCAGCAGTTAGAGCAGGTCTCAGGCGCACTTCGCAGCGCGGTCAGCAGCCTCGACGCGGCTGACACCCTACCTGAAGGTACGCCGCTAGAGGGAGAGTAACGAGCGCGAATTTGAAGGCTCAAAAGCCCAAGTGTGACGAGCACTCCTCTTATTGTAAGCAAGATTTCATATACTCGGTGCGGAACCCCTAGTACGAAGGAGAGGTCATGATGAAACGAGTGCTAACAGCTTCCTCAGTTCTTATCGTCCTGCTACTCGCCGCTTGCGACGCGGATTCTACGATTCAGCAGCTTGCGACGGAGAACCAGGAGTTGCGGCAAGAAGTCGATCAGATTACGCAAGTCAATCAAGAGTTGCAGACGCAAACAGACGAGATTGCCAACATCATCGAGCGGCTTCAGACGAGCATCAGCGAACTCGGCATAAGTGGTGGTGGCGAAACTGGGGGCAGCACAGAGTAATACCTGTTAGCTACCGGCATTGACCGAAGCGCCATTCTGAGTCAAATTAGTTGCGTAGAGGTCACCTGCGCGGAGCCGACGCAGCGTTGTCATCAACAAAGTAGGAGACAGGTCCTCAAAGTCTCCTGCTTTTTCTTTGCGCGACACGCCTAAATGACGTTTCCTTCAACCTTTTCTATGCACGGTTTTCTAGCATCTCGTCTCAAAATTGCATATACTTAAAGAAGTAAGTTTTGTCACATTTGACTGAGACAAGGCCGTTTCACACCTCGAGGGAGTACGCATGAGAGCAGGACTCATCATCATCGCGCTGAGTTTAGTTGCCTGTGGCTCGAATAGAGCGTTGGAGGAGCAGCGCCAATCGTTCGAGGGACAGATTGGCTCGCTTCAAGAGCGGGTCTCGAGCTTAGAGACCGAGCGCCAAGACTTGCAGAGGGAGCTAGGTACGAGCTTAGAGGAGGAATACGGCTTCGTTACGGCGCAGATTGCGGACTTGAGGACGCAGGTCCAAGCGCTCGAGGTGCGCCGCGACGAACTCAGAACCGAGCTAGAAGCCGCAGGTATCGACGTTCCTATGGAAACAGGTGGGCAAACGGGTGGTGAAGCGCAGATGATGGAGATGCTAGAAAGTGCTCTGAATAGCGGTGGGCAGGAGAGTACGGGTGGGGTGGATATGACGGGCGGGTTGCTCGAGACGGGCGGCGCGACCGGAGGTGTGAGCACCGAGAGTACGGATTAAAAGGCCAACACGCTCTTGGTACACGCTGGAAAAATCACAGAACACCTTTCGAATATGTCGCCGCAACCTCTTAACAGAGAAAGGTGACTCAAACTCAAATGGGGTGAGAGGCAAATGCAGTAGGGGCGGGTTTGAAACCTGCCCCTACGCCGTGCACTCCCTCGCCTAAGCGAGATGATGGTGTGACCAAAGTCAACGTACGCTAATCGTTGTACGTCCGTATCGCTAGCTCAGGCGCTTGACCTCTCACGACGTGAGCGCCCAAGGAGCGTAGGCGCTCCTCTAAGCCTTCATACCCCCGCTCGATGTAGCGCACGCCCGTGATAGCGGATTCACCTCTTGCAGCGAGCGCGGCAACGACCAACGCGCCGCCCGCGCGAATGTCGGCGGCGTGCATCTGCGTGCCCGTAAGCGCTCCGCCTTGCACGACGAGGGTGCGTTCACGCAGCTCGAGCTGCGCCCCCGTACGCGCCAACTCGCCCACGTGGGTAAAACGGTCAGGGTAGACACGGTCTTGGAGGATGCTCACGCCCGGAACGGTCGCTAAAAACGCACCGAATGGGGCTTGCAAGTCGGTGGGTAGGCCGGGATATTCGCTCGCGGTGACGTCGGTGGGCTTTAGCGGACCTGTCGCGTCGACGTAGAGGGTATGCGCGTCAAGCTCGCTCACCCGAACGCCGCTCTCGCAGAGCTTGGCGGTGACGGCGCGGAGGTGCTCTGGGTTGACATCGCGCAAGGCCACTTGACCCCGTGTCGCCGCTGCTGCGAGCATAAATGTGCCCGCTTCGATGCGGTCAGGGACAGGGCGATACGTCACGCCGCGCAGCGATGACACGCCTTCGATGTGAATGGTCTTTGAACCTGCGCCGCGAATGCGTGCGCCCATGCGGTTAAGCATCTCGGCGAGGTCGGCGATTTCTGGCTCCAACGCGGCGTTTTCAATCACGACTTGACCTTCGCCCAAAGCGCTCGCCAAGATGACGTTTTGCGTGCCGCCCACGGTGGGCGCTTCGAAGACGACGCGGCCCGAGAGCGTGCGCGGGCGTCGCACTTGAAAGTCGCCGCCCGCTTCGCCTATCTCCGCGCCGAGCTGACGAAACGCCTTGATGTGCCGGTCCACCGGACGCGGGCCAAAGGCGCAGCCGCCCGGCATCGAGATGTTCGCTTCGCCGCAGCGCCCTAGAAGCGCCCCCATCGCTACAAAGCTCGCTCGGAGCTGACTCACCAGCGCGTAGGGCGCGTCGCAGGTGAAGATCTCAGACGCTTCGATGTGGAGGTCGCGCCCCTGCCAACGGGCGCTCGCGCCGAAGTGCTCCAACATCTCGCACAAAATTAAAATATCGCTCAACTTAGGGACGTTTTCTAATACGACCTTCTCGCGGGTGAGCAGAGCGCCCATCATAAGGTAGAGCACGGAGTTTTTGGCGGCGTGGACGTGCACCTCGCCTTGCAAGGGTGTGCCGCCTGTTATGTATAGCGCGTCGCGGTGAAGTTCCATAGTCGTGTTCTTTACCCCTATCTCGAGCCGTAGCTCAAACGTTAGCCTAGCAGATCACTCGCCCGGTTCGGGCTCACGCATCTAGTGATGCACCTAGTTATGTGTTTAGGCTAACAGATTCGCCCCTGTCTACAAGCGAATTACGTCACTTACACATATTACACATACCTAGTTTAAGAGAAGTTTTCAACATTGTCAAGATGTGTAACATAATGCTATACTACTCTATATTGTTGCCTTTAGTACATTCTCAAATTTATTCCTTTGACCCTCACCCTCTTACCCTTTATGTAGGCGTGACCTGTCTACGCAAGCGTGACCCGCACCGGATGGAGACCCATGCCCAAACGCGAAAAGAGCAAACGACTTCAGGTCGTCATCACCGAGAAGCAGGACTCGCTCCTGACCAAAACCGCCTATCAACTTTCCAACCCCGAACGCCTGATCTCCAAGTCTGAAGTCGTGCGTTTAGGCATCGAGATGCTGAACCGCGCCGTGGAAGAGGGCAAGCTCGACCCGGAGTTGCTCACGGCGATCGAGGAGGAGGGGCAGAGCAGCTAGCTTGTGGGTGCGAACATAGCGAGCTTGAGGCGCGTTAGGCGTTCGCCCTGGTTGTGTTTGTTTGGTTAGGGTATACACTTAGACGTATGACGTACTCGGTCCTGACGTTATTGATGTGGCTCGAGTCCGTTTCGACGTTTCACTAGCGCCTACTGCCTCTCGAGGCACACCTCTTGCGTCCGCACCTCTAATCCCCACCTTCATCTATGTCCCTTTTTACCCCTGGCAACCTCATCGACGAGCGCTACGAAATCACCGGCATCCTCGGTCAGGGGGGCACCGGTCAGGTTTACCGCGCTTACGACAGACACTTGGACCGCGACGTCGCCCTCAAAGCGCTCCGCCCGCACCTCACCGAAGCGGATGAGGGCCGCTTCAAGCGTGAAATCAAGGCGCTCGCGAAGCTGAGCCATCCGGGTATCGTCAGTATCTACGATTTAGGGCGCGGCGAGCACGTCTACTTTGTGATGGAGCTTGTCGCAGGGGGGCTCTTTACGGATTTAGGGCCGTTGGAGGGCGACCTGGAGCCGCTGCTCACGCTGCTCGAGGCCGCCATTTCGGTCTGCGAAGCGCTCGCGTACGTCCACCACCACGGCATGGTCCACCGCGACCTCACCCCGCGCAACATCCTTATGACGCTGCAAGGTCAGCCCAAAGTGATGGACTTTGGGCTGGTCCAACTCGCTGAAGCGAGTCGGCAGCTCACGCGCACCGGCTTTACGTTGGGTACGCCGCAGTACATGGCCCCCGAGCAGGCCGAAGGGGGCGTCATCGGGGCGCATACCGACCTCTACGCGCTCGGCGCGGTGCTTTACAAGACTGTGACGGGCGCGGCGCTCTTCGAGGCGGAGAGCGACCTCACGCTGCTCTATCAGCACGTCTACGGCGAGTTTAGAGCGCCCACCGAGGTCAACCCCGCTGTGCCGCCGAGTCTGGGCAGGCTCATTAGCAGCCTGCTCGCCAAAGACCCCGCGCAGCGCCCGGCCTCGGGCTACCGCGTGGCCGCCGCGCTGCGCACGATTCGAGACGAGGTCGCGCAACGCTCAGCGCAGCAGCGGCTCGGCGGGCCGGGGCAACGAGGTGTCTTGAGCGGTGGCCCCGCTACGCCCAACTTGCTGAGCCGCGCCTGGCAGGTCAAACTCGCCGAGGGACCGCAGTGGCCCGCCGCTTTAACCGCTGCCGAGGGTTTTCTGCTGCTCGGCACACGGAGCGAAGAGGTCTACGTGCTCCATCCCGCCGACGGCGGCGTGCAGGCTCGCTTTCGCGCCGAGGATGAGGTGAACAGTCCGGTGGTGTGTAGCGGCGCAAGGCTCTACTACACGAGTCGCGGCGGAGCACTCTCGGCTCACCATTGGCCGAGCGGCGCGCGCGCTTGGGAGGACGAGGAAGCGGGCGCGACGGGGCTCTTGCCCTACGCCGACGACCTCTTTGTAGCGGCGGAACGGGGCTTAGAGCGGCGCACCCAGACGGGCGAGACGGTGTGGCGCTACGACCTCATCGGGGACGCGCCCGCCACCGCGCCGACTTTGCATCATCAGCAGGTCTGCGTGGTGACGCAGGGGGGCTGGCTCCACAGCGCGGATGTGGCAACGGGTGAGGGGCGTTTTAAGCTCGAGCTTGGCCCCGTCGCCGCCCAGCCCGCCGCTAAAGGCGACGTCTTGCTGCTACCTGAACGCAAAGGCGACCTGCACGCTTTTCACTTGGAGAGCTTGGAGGTGCTTTGGACCTACGACATGGAGGGGCAACTCTGGGCCTCGCCCCTCGCGTGGGGACCTTACGTCTACGCGGTCTCGTGGGCTGGGGTGATGCGTTGCTTGTCGCTACAGACAGGGGATGACGTGTGGGCGCATGAAATAGGCGCAAAAGTTACCGCCGCGCCTATCTTGGCGGGCGGCGTGCTCTATATCGTCACGGAAGAGGGCGAGGTCATCGTCTTAGATGCGCGG
>CBDBZX010000008.1:0-783206 GCA_965213645.1 Trueperaceae bacterium | reverse complement strand
TTCGGCGCGAGGCGCGTCACGGCGAACACACCGCTCACCAGCAGGACGAAAAACCAGCCCAGCGCCGGGGCGCGTTGGGTATCGCGGTAGAGGATGGTGTCGCGGTGTGTAACGTGACCCTTCATAAAAACCCGGTACTGAGCTTACCGCTTCACCTTTCTAGCCTCTTTAAGCACCTCTTGAATGACGCCGTCCGTATCGGCTCCTTCCACTTCCGCTTCAAAACTCAGCAGGATGCGGTGGCGCAAGGCGGGCAGGGCGGCGCGGCGGATGTCTTCCAACTCGACATTCGGTCGTCCAGCGGCGAGCGCGTAGCCCTTCGCCGCCAAGACCATCGCCTGAGCGCCACGCGGCGACGAGCCGAGCCGCACCAAGGGGTGCGCGTGGGTCGCTTCGACGAGGTTGACAACATATTCTAAAGCGCGGCTCGCAATCGGCACGGCGCGGAGCATGGTTTGCAGATTCAAGAGGTCGTCACGGCTGAAAATCGGTTCTAACTGAGCCTCTTCTTGCCCTGTTGTCGCCTCGAGGATACGCCGCAACGTCTCTGCGTCAGGACGTTCAATCAGGAGCTTGAATAAAAAGCGGTCGAGCTGCGCTTCGGGCAGCGGATACGTCCCTTCCATCTCCAAGGGGTTCTGCGTGGCGAGCGCGATGAAGGGGCGCGGCAGCGCGTGAACCGTGCCTGAGACCGTCACTGAGCGCTCTTGCATGGCCTCGAGCAGCGAGGATTGCGTTTTCGGCGTCGCTCGGTTGATCTCGTCCGCCAAGAGGACGTTGGTAAAGACTGGGCCGCTCTGAAATTCGAAGCGAGACTTGCCCTCGTCCTCTAAGAGAATCGTCGTTCCCGTCACGTCAGCGGGCATGAGGTCAGGCGTGAACTGGACGCGCCCAAAGGAGAGCTGCGTCGCCTCAGAAAAGGCCCTGACCAAACGTGTTTTACCGAGCCCCGGTGCGCCCTCGATGAGTGCATGGCCGCCCGCCAAGACGACGATGAGCAAATCCTCGACGATGCCCTCTTGCCCTAAGATGACCCGTCCAATCGTACGTCTGAGTTCGCTGAACCTCTCGGCGAAGTCGGTGAAGGTTGCTTCGTTTGTGTTGTCCTTAGATACGTCCATTGGCTCCCCAGATGCTCTTTCAAAGCACAGCTTATCAGCTTCTAAGCCCTCGCCGCGTTACACCTCGTTACCTCTCGACTTTAGCGGAAACTCTGTAGCCTCCCTTTTGAACTGTAGAGCGCTAGCGTGCTAGACTCGAGCGTTGACAAGATATACGCATCAACATACGGGGACTGGGGTTCACTCCGCGCCAAGGAGTCTGCGCTGGTCTACCTGAAAGGAATTTTAACTATGGCACTGAGTAAAGAACGCAAGCAGGAGATATTCACCGAATACGGTACGCAAGAGGGCGACACCGGCTCCACTGAAGTGCAAGTCGCGATGCTGACCGCGCAGATTCAGTCTTTAAGCGAGCACCTCCAAGCGAACCGCAAAGACCACCACGGGCGGCGCGGCCTGTTGATGATGGTCGGTAAGCGCAAACGCCTCCTCAAGTATCTGGAAGCGCAAGACTTTGAAGGCTACAAAACGCTGATTGGGCGGCTCGGATTACGCCGCTAAACAGACCATTGTGTCAACCTTTTGAGCGCGAAACCATTTTAGGATGGTTGTGGAGCGGGGCTGCGTATGCCTCGCTCTTTGTGTTGAAACAATTTTTAGTATTGAAACAATATGTAGTGAAGCAACACGCGAAGCAAGGTGCGCTGAAGCAGAATTATTTTTTGAGTATGCCTATTTATACACCTGTTGAACACGCAGCACTCGCTATCAGTCTCACCAATTATTTTGTGAATTTATCAGAAACTACACGCATGGATTCAAAAACGAGAGGTTATTCAGAGGAGATTACATGAACATTCCAGAACCTAAAGCCTACAGCACCACGTTGGGCGGACGTGAACTCACCTTAGAGACCGGCAAATACGCCAAGCTCGTCTCGGGCAGCGTCATGGTGCGCTACGGCGGCACCGTCGTGCTCGTCACCGCGCAGATGTCGGGCGGCACCTCGCCGATGAGCTTTTTGCCCCTCACCGTCGAATACGAAGAGCGCCACTACGCCATCGGCAAGATTCCCGGCTCGTTCATGCGCCGCGAAGGTCGCCCCGGCACCCAAGCGACCTTAAACGCTCGCATCACGGACAGGCAGATTCGCCCGCTCTTTCCCAAAGGGCTCCGCAACGAGGTGCAGATCATCATCACCGTGCTCTCCGCCGACCAGGAAAACGACCCCGCCATCATCGCGGCAATTGGCACGTCGGCGGCGCTGTCCATCTCGAGCACCCCCTGGGACGGTCCCACCGCCTGCGTGAGCGTCGGCTACATCAATAACGAGTACGTGCTGAACCCCACACTTCAACAGCTTCAAGAGTCAGAATTAGAACTGACCGTCGCTGCCACCAAAGACGCCGTCTTGATGGTCGAGGCGAGCGCCAACGAGTTGTCCGAAGACGTGATGGTGGGAGCCATTGAGTTTGCTCAGCGCGAAATGCAGGGCGTCTTAGACCTCATCGAGCAGATGAAGGCTGAAGTGGGGGAAGAGAAGTTGGACTTCGAACCCGCTTCCGAACTTTCACAAGACGATGTCGAGATGATGACGAGTGAGGCGCGTGAGGCAGGGCTCAAAGATGTCCTTTTAACGCAAGGCAAAAAGGAGCGCGGCGCGAGGACGAAAGAGCTGCGCAACTCTTTGATCGAAAAGCATGTTTCTGACCCTGACGCCGAGGGCGCAAGTGAGCGTATGGGCGAGCTTAAAGAGGCGTTTGGCAAAGCGGTGCAAAGAGAGTCGCGCCGCATGGTCTTAGAGGACAATCAGCGCTCGGACCACCGCACGCCCGAAGAGATTCGCCCGATCTGGATCGAAGCGGGGGTCTTGCCCGCCGCACACGGCTCGGCGGTCTTTACAAGAGGTGAAACGCAAGTCTTGAGCGTTTCGACGCTCGGCACGGGTAAAGACAACCGTTTGGTGGACGACTTAGGCTTAGAGACCTCCGAGGAGTTCATGCTCCACTACAACTTTCCGCCCTTTTCGACGGGCGAGGCGAAGCGGCTCAGAGGGACCTCGAGGCGCGAACTCGGCCACGGCAACTTGGCGCGGCGTGCTTTAGAGCGGATGATTCCTTCGCAAGAAACTTTCCCTTACGTGATTCGCACGGTGGCTGAAACTTTGGAGTCCAACGGCTCCTCGTCGATGGCGTCGGTCTGCGCCAGTACCCTGTCACTCATGGATGCGGGCGTCCCCATCAAAAAGCCCGTCGCGGGCATCGCGATGGGGCTCATCAAAGAGGATGAGAATTACAAGATTCTTTCGGATATCTTAGGTTCTGAGGACGCTTTGGGTGACATGGACTTCAAGGTGACGGGCACGCACGACGGTGTGACCGCCTTACAGATGGACATTAAGATTCAGGGCATCACTGCCGATATCATGAAAGCGGCGCTCAACCAAGCTAGGGACGGACGCCGCCACATTTTAGGCTTGATGGATGAGGTCTTGGCTGCGCCCCGCGAAGAGGTCTCACAGAACGCGCCGCGCATCATCTCGGTGCAGATTCCAACTGAAAAAATCGGCGCAGTGATTGGGCCGGGCGGGAAGCAGATACGTGAACTCGAGACGTTAGGCGTCTCCATCGACATTGGCGAAGACGGTACCGTCAAAATCTACAGCGAAGACTCCGCCGCCGCGAATGAAGCTAAACGTCAAATTGAAGGCTTGACCGCCACGGCTGAAATCGGCGCGACCTACGAGGGCAAAGTTGCCAAAACCACCGACTTCGGCGCGTTTATCACCATTTTCCCCGGCACGGACGGACTGCTGCACATCTCACAAATCGCTGAAGAGCGCGTTCAGAACGTCGAGGACTACCTCAAAGTGGGCGACCCCATCACGGTGAAAGTCAACAACATCGACGGACGTGGCAAACTCGACCTCGTAAGGCCGGAGTTAGAGGGTAAAATTGCTCCGCGTCGCAGCCGTGAGGACCGAGGTGGCGGACGTGGTGATCGCGGGGGCCCCCGCGATAGAGGTGGAGACCGCAGCCGCCGCTGATTGCAGTAGGTCTCACCGATAAGCCCAAAGTGAGCCTGTCATTCTGAACGTAACCCTTCGGCACGCTCAGGACAGGCTCCATGAAGTCCCCTTTCCCCTTTCGGGGACGAACGGTCGGGGATGAACGATGAAGAATCTCTGACCTTGCTGACTCCTTTAGCAGAGATTGCAGGTTACAAAGTTTTGGCAGTAGCCAAACGAGACCTTTCACATGCGTTCAGAATGACATGGTGTTTTAGCTGACTTAGAGATGCTTTCCAGTTACTTTGGGTCACATACATTCAACTACCCTGAAGGTCTTACGCCTTCACTTTTCGCTTTCCCTGGGCGACATTCAGGGGGTCGCACTCGGCGCGTGTCCTATCCATTGATAGCTGACACCCGCTTACCGTGCGGGACCAAAGGAGCTTCATGAGCCGCAATACGAAAAATAAACAGAAAGCCAATTCAAAAGCCCTGCGTATCATTCCCATCGGCGGGATGGGCGAAATCGGCAAGAACATGTTCGCCTTCGAGTACGAGGACGAAATCCTTATGATCGACGGTGGCTTAGCCTTCCCCGACGCCGACATGTTGGGCGTGGACATCTTGGTCCCGAAAATCGACTGGGTGGTTGAAAACGCCCACAAAATCAAGGGCTGGGTTTTAACACACGGGCATGAAGACCACATCGGCGGGCTGCCTTACATGCTCAAACTCCTGCCGAAAATCCCGATGTACGGCGCGAAACTAACACTCGGGCTCTTGCGCGGCAAGTTCGACGAGTTCAAGCTGCGCGAGAGCGACGTGGACTTGCGCGAAATCTCCACCGATGACCGCATCAAGGTCAGCAAGTACTTCACGGTGGACTTCTTCCGCATGACGCACTCGATTCCTGACAACTCGGGGCTGATTGTGCATACCCCCA
This sequence comes from Trueperaceae bacterium, assembly GCA_965213645.1. Classification (GTDB taxonomy): domain Bacteria; phylum Deinococcota; class Deinococci; order Deinococcales; family Trueperaceae; genus CBDBZX01. Next base: position 778,192 of record CBDBZX010000008.1, on the reverse strand, counting down.
TCGGACGCATCGTCCACTCGGGCGATTTCAAATTGGACTATAACCCTGCCGACGGCAAGACGAGTCACCTGCACAAGTTGGCGCAAGCCGGGCAAGAGGGTGTCTTAGCGCTCATCTCGGACTCGACCAACGCGGAGCGGCCTGGCTATACGCCCAGCGAACGCGATGTGATGAACGCGGTGGACGAACTCGTCTCAAAAGCGAGCGGGCGCGTGATTGTCACGACCTTCTCATCACATGTTCACCGCCTGCAAAACTTCATTCGCGTCGCCGAAAAGTACGATCGCCGCGTCGTCATCGAAGGTCGCTCGATGATTAAAAACACGCGCATCGCGCAAGAACTCGGCTATTTAGAGGTTAAGCATCCGCTCGTCAGCACCGACGATATGCAGAACCTCGCGGACGATAAGGTGCTTTTCCTCTGCACAGGCTCGCAGGGGCAACCGATGGCGGCGCTTTCTCGACTCGCCTCGGGCAACCACCGCAAGATCAACTTGCAACCGGGCGACACCATCATCATGTCCTCGAACCCAATTCCTGGCAACGAAGAAGCCGTTGGGCGCGTTATCAATCAGCTTTACGCCCGCAACGTCAACGTCTTCTATCCACCGACCTATAAGGTGCACGCTTCCGGGCACGCCTCCCAAGAGGAGCTTAAACTCATCCTCGACTTGACGCGCCCTAAGTTCTTTATCCCTTGGCACGGCGAAGTGCGCCACCAAACCAACCACCAGAAGCTCGCGCACGCGATGGCGAACCCGCCGGAGAAGAGCCTCATTGCAGAGAACGGCGATGTGTTGGAGTTGACCCGCGACGACCTCAAGCGCGTCGGGCAAATCGACTCGGGCATCATCTACATCGACTCGATGGGCAAACAGGGTGAAGAGATTACCGAGCCTGTGATTCGCGATAGGCAGACGCTCTCGAATGAAGGGGTCGTGGTGATTATGGCGCTCGCCGGGCGCAACCCGTCTGTCGAGGTGATTAGCCGAGGGGTGGCGCAAAATCAGAAGGAGCTCAACGGCGAGGTCGAGCGTATCGCCTTAGAGGGCTTACAGAAGGGCGTGCGTGAAAAGCGCAACCTCTCGGACATTCGCGACGACATCTTCTATCCGGTCAGGCGCTATTTGCGCAAGGCGACAGGACGCAATCCGCTGATCGTACCGACCGTCATTGAGGGGTAGCGCCAGCTAACGGGCTCCATGCTCGCTCGAGTCGCGCACATCAAATCAGCCGCAATTGCGCGTTGCTTCCTAGTTGTTTGGACAAACGCCTTGATAGATTAGGTATAGCATAGAAGTCCAAAACGCTACGCTTTCAAAGGCGTAGCGTTTCTATAAGGTAGTGGGCTAAGTGAGAGTTGAAGTGTGGGGGGACTTATGGTTTGGAAAGTACGGTAGGTGGCGACGCTCATCTACGCGCTGAATAGCGGCGGGCGCGGTCACACCTTCCGGGCGCTGGCGGTGGTGCAGACGCTTCGTCAGAGCGGGCACGAGGTCGTGCTCTGCTGCGGCGGCGCAGCGAAGACCTTCTTCGAGGAACGCGGTGAAAAGGTCGTCGAGGTGCCCGCCCTGGAGCAGGTCATCCAGGGCAACCGAGGCAGCTTCGGGCGGACGGTTTTGCGTAACGCGCGTCCCTTTTTGTTCGGCTTCGATGTGGTGCGTCTCGTTGATACCTTACACGCTTTGAAACCCGATTTGCTCATCAGCGACTTCGAACCCTTCGCCACACTCGCCGCCGAACTGATGGGCTTGCGCGTCCTCGCGCTTGAACCGTCAACAGGTCGTGACGGAAACGCATTACGTTTTGCCGCGCTGTTACCGCGCGTCGGCGGCGCTGACGAGGTCGGCGGTGCGTTATATCGCTCCCTAAAAACGCTGAACACATTCTACTTCCAACCTTTTCACCCCTACGCCTCAAGCACCCCCTTAAAGGGACGCTCATCGCGCCTATCGTACGAGATTCCGTCGCTTGCCAAACGCCTGCCAAAGGGAACGCTATTTTGGTCTACTACAATCACACAGGTATTGACGCGCTCCTCGAGACTCTGGGAAGAATCAAGCACGCTTTTGTTGTTTACAGCTCGAGTCAAGCCGAGACCTCCTACCCCAACATTCAGCTCAAGTACCCCGCTGTAGGCACCTTTGAAGCGGACCTAGCTGGGTGCAAAGGGGTTATCTGCACGGCAGGTTTTACCCTGATGAGCGAAGCCCTCTATCTGGGCAAGCCGCTCTTGGTTCACCCCAATCACAGGTTCTTCGAGCAGACCTTGAACGCACTTCTGCTTACACAAGCCGGGCTCGGTCACGCCTGTTTTGAGCGCACGCTCAAAGCGGTGGACGTAGAGACATTTATCGCCGCGCTGCCGCAGTTCAAACCCCAACCCTTCGAGCCCGGCAACGCAGCAGCGGCGCACATTATCGACGCTTTTCTCTATAGTCACCAGCCCAAGACGTGGGTGCACCCCGCCCCGAACTCATTAGATAGGGACCCGTTGGATAGGGACCCATTAAATAGAGACTCAGGCCCCAAGGGGACCTCATCCGTCTAGCGGGGACCCTCGCCCTGTCCGCGCTGCTGAGCCTTGCGGGGCTCTTCGCGGCGCTTTTTTGGCTGGGCGACTTTAGAGAGCTGAGCGCGGTGCGGAGCGTGCCCCTACCCGCCCTCCTGCTGAGTACGGCGTTGGTACTCGTCAACTTCTCCTGCGGGGCGTTGCGCCTGCGCATCTTGGCGCACATGAGCGGCGCATCTCTCAGCCTCTGGAGAGGACTCCGCGCCTATTTGCTCGGGCGCTTTAGCGACCTCGTCACGCCGGGCGGCAGCGGTCAGATGCCGGTGATGGGCCTCGCGCTGATTCGGAGCGGAGTAGAGGCCCCCAGAGCCTGGGCGATGACCCTCTACACCGCGATTTTGGACCTGCTCTTCTTCGGCTCAGCCGTGCCCTTGGCCCTGCTCCTGCTGGGCGCGAACGTGGCGCTACCCGTCCGTACCCTGCTCCTCCCCACGCTCGCGCTGAGCCTCGTCTTTCTCGGCTTCTGGTATCTGCTCGCCTACCGGCTAAGCTGGCTAGAAGCGCCTCTTAAAGGGATGTTCGCCCTGCCACTCCTGAAGCGTTGGCGAGAGGAGGCGCTCAGCTTTTTCGGTGAGCTGAGCGAGGCGACGGCGCTCTGTTTCAGGGCGCAGCTTCCTCCAGCCTCTCTTGCTCGCCGTGACCGTGCCCCTTCACCTCAGCAACTACGCGGTCTTCTACGTCGTGGCGGTTAGCCTAGGCGCTAAACTGCCGCTTTTGCCCACCCTCGCCACTGTGCTCGTCGCATCAGTGGCCTCGTTTGTCGTGCCGACGCCGGGGGGCAGCGGCTTTACCGAGTTCGCCGTGGTGTCTCTGTTCAAACTTCAGACGGACGCGGCGCAAATTGCCCCCGCGCTCATCGTCTGGCGCGTGTTCAACTACTACGTCTTCTTCCTCATCGGGCCGGCGCTAGGCGGCACGCTCCTTGGAGGGGGTAAGGCAGACAAGAACACAATACAGACAAGAACATAATAGAGCGCACGAAAGTCCCCTCAGCGCTCTAATACTGCCCCACCACACTAGAAAGGTCACAATCAAGGCAGTTCAGGATAGAGATGACCAAGCTTTTGCCTTGCGTCAGACTGTCTCGCGGCGGCAGCCCAATAAATCAGCTATCTTCTGATCGCTCAGCCCTTCGTGACTACGCAACTTCACCCGTGCCCGCTTCAATATCTGAGCCGAGTGTCACCCCCGTCTTGTCATCGCCTGCTTCGACCTCTTCGCCTGTTAGCTTCACTTTATACGTCTGTTTGCGTCCTATCCTTCATTATTCATCTTTTGAGACTTCTTCTGTGGGGTGGGGCAATACCAGACTGAAAAGGGGATGTCACAATGCGATCGCGAAGCTCCACGAAGTGAGGGCGTTGCTTCGCACAACTTCGTACTCCAAAGTTACGCTCATCAAGTGGGAGCGCCCCATAGGGGGTGTCATGTAGTTTTCGCCTTTGCGGAACGAGCGTTTAAGGATATCACAACATAACACCCTTAAATCACTTTGGTATAAAAGGTTGTAGTCAAAACTGGGCTAAGCTCGAGAAGCCGAATAAGTCTCGAAAATTGCAACCTTTCGGCCTTTTTAAGGCAACCTTTTTGCAACCTTTGACCTTTAGACTGTTTTTAGGTCAAAGGGAGAGGGAATCCGCTCAACCCTAATTTACAGACCACGCACACCGAGGAGATAAAGATGAAAAAAGTCATGGTGGCTCTTGCGCTCGTACTCACGGTATCGCTTTCCTCTACAGTCGTCGCTGGCGCTTCGGCGAAATCGGGCGGTAGCATCACGGTCGACGGACCCCGCTTCACTAGATAACGCGCCACACGAATTAAATAACGAGCATTTAAGCCCGTTATTTTTTTGCCTCATCAAACTTGTACCGGAACGCTCGCAGAACGCCCCAAACGCTAACCTCTAAGCACTACGGAGGCAAGCGTGAACTTTTCTACAACTTACAGCCCCAAAACCTATTCTCAAGCTGAAATGCAGCGTTTAGAGCGGTTACTTTTAGACTTTGAAGTCATCAAAAAAGCCGTGGAGTTTCATCCCGACTTTGGCAGAATTGTGCGGGACTATCCGGTAGCCGAGGCGGGGATTAGGCGCTCCTCCCTCTTCGCCACCGAAGCGTGGCAAGCGGTGATTCTCTCGAAAAATGGGGCGGAGCCCGAAGCGCTAGAACGTTACACTGCGCGTCAATTGGACAAGGTCTCGAGCCTTCTAAGCGTGAGCGTCTACGTCTTAAGCCATTGGTTACGCATTTTAGAGGGCGACACGCTGCCGACGGTGCGCGTCTTAAACTAGCTTGCACTAAATTAGGGCGCGGAGCAGCCAAAAGACGCTCATCCCAACGGCGATACCGACCCACAACCGCTTGACTCGCCAAAGCGCGAGCGCGGCGAGCGTAGTGGCGACAAGGCGAACACCAACCTCTTCCCCATCGCCGGGCAAGGCGGGCACAATGAGCGCGGCGAAAACCGTAATCGGAACGAAGTGCAAAAAGCGCAGCCAAAAGCTCGAGACGCGCACGTCCGAAAGGGCGAACCCTGCGAGGCGCGGCCCGTAGGTTACGAGCGCCATCAAAACGATGATGAATGTCGCGCTCATGCGTTTTCTCGCGCTGCGCTACCAGGCCGCGTCCACCATGCACCCAAAAGCGCCCCGAGCGTGCCCACTAAGAAGATGGTCAGGCCGCCATCTACGAGGTTCGTTAGTAGCAGAGCGCTCACCCCGGCGAGCACAGCGATGCTCACCTCGGCCCAGCGTTTTAGAAGCGGGATAAGGAGCGCTAAAAACGCGAGTGGAAAGACGAAGTCGATGCCTAAAGCGGCGGGGTCGGGCACGGCGTTACTAAGCAGGATGCCGGCAAACGTGCTCGCGTTCCAAGCACTGAAGAGGCTCAGCGCTGCGCCCAGGAAAAAGGGATACGTAACATGGTTATTGAGACTGTCACTCGCAACCGTCACGCCGAACGCCTCATCCGTGGTGAGGTGCGCGGCGAGGAGCTTTTGCGGCCACGTGAGCCTCAACCTCTGACCCAGCGACAAGGTGTAGAGCAGGTGGCGCAAGTTGATGACAAAGGTCGTTAGGACGATAGACGCGCCCGACGCGCCGAGGCCAAAGAGCCCCGCCGCGCTAAACTGAGCGCTGCCTGCCAGGACGACCACGCTCATGAGTTGCGTGTCAAAGGCGCTTAGACCCGCTGTGCGTGCGGAGAGAGCGTAAGCAAGGCCGAAGGGGATGAGACCTGTCCAGAGGGGTAACATGGCACTAAAACCTGCACTAAGCCCCGCATTGAAACCAGTTTTAGAAGGGGTGCGGAGGCTCGACACCTCACCACTCTACAGACGCTTACGTCTCTAAAGCTAGGAAGAAATTGCGCCCGCGTTCGTGTTTTTTAAGGTCGTACCTCTCGCAAACTGCGCAGGCGTCACCCCGACGAAACGCTTGAAGTGCTTTCCCAAGTGGCTCTGGTCGTAGAAACCGACCTCGAGCGCAACTTGCGTAGGCGCTTCGCCTTGCTCGAGAGAGACTTTGGCCTGCTCGAGCCGCTTCTGAAGCTGATATACGTGCGGGGTAAGTCCGGTTTCACGGCGAAAGGTACGCAGCAAGTATGAGGGGCTGAGCTGAGCGAGATTGGCGAGGTGTTCCAAGCGGATTTCGTGCTCAAAGTGAGCCTCGAGATAGTCTCTCACCTCATCCACTTTGTGGTGCTCGGGTCTCACCTTTGGGAAAGGAAGGCGCACGTCCGCGTGCCTTTGAATCAGGAGAGAGAGAAACTCGAAGAGCGCGGTGCTGCGTCCTAAAAGCGACATGCCCTCTTCGGAGGCGTGGTGAAACTGCCGCAGTTTTGCAGCGAGCGGTGGGTCATGAATAACAGGCTGAGGAAAATAAGGGGCGTCTCTAGCGCCTATCTCAAGCACCTCTCTCAATAGTTTTGTAGACGGATAGAGGGTGCGGTACGTCCATCCTCTTTCATGTGCAGCCGAGCCGGTATGCACCTCACCTGGATTGACCAGAATGATATGGTCGCGGGGCGCGTAGTGCTTGGAGCCTCGGTAGCAAAAGGTCTCAACGCCCCCTTCGATAGAGCCGATAACATAATGTTCGTGCGTATGCGGCGCAAAGCTATGCTTAATATAAGTCGCGTGGAGCAGGTCGAAGCCTAGCTCAGCGTCGCGCCAAAACTTAGTGCGCTCTGTCCTAATCCCTGTCACGCCCCAAGCCTAACACGCCCTACCGCTCTCCAGCATCAGTCTTCGGCCACCTCTTCGACCATCACGCGCTCTTGCGCCGCCTCGACGCGGTTGCGCCCCCTGTGCTTAGCTCTATAGAGCGCGGCGTCGGCGGCCTCTAAAAGTTCGCCTATGCGCTCGCCGTGTTGCGGCGCACTGACCACGCCAAACGAAGCGGTGAGCTTACCGAGGGTTTTGCCCTCGTGCGTAAGGGTGAGCTTTTCCAACGCTTCGCGGATGACTTCCGCCCGCTTGTAGGTGTTTTCCAGCGAAGCGTCGAGCAAGACGAGGGTGAGCTCTTCGCCTCCGTAGCGGCAGCAGATGTCGCTCGAGCGCACGCTGCGCTGCAAAAGCGCGGCGACCTCGCGCAAGACCAGATCGCCTGCACGGTGCCCGAAGGTGTCGTTAAAGGTCTTGAAGTGGTCGATGTCGATCATGACGATGCCCAACGAGGTGTGGTTGCGAGCGGCCCTCGAGAGTTCGCGCTCCAACGTCTCCTCTAAGTAGCGGCGGTTGAAGAGCCCGGTCAGCGGGTCGCGGGTGGACTGGTAGTGCAACTCTTCTTTGAGTTTCAGCGCGGCGAGCGAGAGCGCGAATTGCTCGGCGACAGTGGTGCTAAAACGCCGCACGTCTTTTGGCAGCGCGGCGGCGTCACCCTGCAAATGAAGCACGCCGAACACCTCACCTTGCGCGGTAAGGGGCAGGCACAGATGAGCGTTTGGATGTGCGTTTGCAGTGGCGTGGTTCGTATCCAGGTGCGAACAGCGAACGTCAACACCTTTTTCGAGGTAGAGGTGCGCTTGGCTGCGGCGCAGCGCCCAGCAGTCGGTAGGGGTAAAAGCGAGTTCTTCTGGTGAATGAATGGCCTTTGGATGCGTGGCCTCTGGATGGGTGATGTCGGATTGCTCGAGCTGCCCCCAACACGCCCTGCGCACCATACACTCTTTAGCCGCGTCCAAAACATAGACCTCACCCGAGAGGTTGGGGAAGAGCCCGCCGGAAAGCCCCTCCAATACCCGGTACGCCTCATGCACCGACAAGCTCGCTTGCATCAGCTCGCCGAAGTGACCCAGAAGCGTCATCTCGCGGTTGCGCACCGCGAGGGTCTGGACGGAGCGCGAGAGCTTGCTGTTAGCGTCCTGTAGTTGCCGCTTGGCCTGCTCGGTCTCGGCTCCACGTGCTTGTAGGGCGTGCGCCATCGCGTCGAAGTGGCGGGCGAGCTGGCCGAGTTCGCCCTGCGCGGAGAGGTCGGCTCGAGCCTCCAAATCCCCTTCGCCTAGCCGCTGGGTCGCTCTCAGCAACACCTGGGTTGGACGCGCGACGTAGCGGTGCAGCGTCCACCAGGTCAGGGCGAGTGAACCAGCGCATACCAGCAGCAAGAACAGAGCGCTCCGGTAGAAGACCTTGTCCGCTTCAGCAAAGGCGACGGCTTTAGGAATGCTCACGATGACTGAGCCGCCCATAGCGCCAGATGCGGCGAGGTCGGGGTCTAGGGGTGCGAAGCCCACGATTTCAGTCTGCCCGTCGAGTTTGCGCTGCGTGACGCCTGCGCCTTCCGCGAGAACCTGTTGTGCGAGCGGTGTTCCGGCGAGGCTCTGCCCGATAGACAGGGCCGAACCGCGCTCGCCCCGGCTCGCCAGCACCGTGCCTTCGGCGTCAATCAGGGTGAGCGTCGCGCCTTCGGGAAGCTGTGCACCGCCGATGAGGATGTCGAGCCAACGCAGGTTGAGCCCGATAAAGGGTACCGCCTCAACCTCACCTTGCGCGTCCAAGAGCGGATAGCTAAGGGTGAGGACGGGTTTGCCCGAGACGCGCCCGACAATGTAGTCGCTCACGACGAAGCCGCGCGTCGCCAAAACCTCTTGAAAGTAGGGGCGGTCGGCGGCGTTAACAGACGTTTCTAAGGGCAAGGCGCTACACGATATGTCACCGTTGCGCTCGAAAACACCCATCATTGTGTAGATAGGAAACTGTGTCATGATGTCGTTTAAGAGCGCCGGGCACGCTTCGAGGTCGCGCCCGGCCACCGCTGGTACGTGCGAAAGCGCCGCTAAAAGCTCCTCGCCTCGCTCGATATACTGGCGCTGCTCCGCCGAAATCAGCCGCACGCTCCTGAGCGCCTCTTCTTTAGCGTACGCTTCCAGCGAGCGGCGCTGCGAGGTCGCGCTGTAGAGCATCACGCCTAAGGGGATAAGCGTCGCAACCAGCGCGATAAAGAGCAGCCTTGTACCTAGCGACATGTCTTTGACGATAACTTCGGGACGGCGGAGCGAGGTGAAGCGCATGGGAGCAGTTTAGCGGCTCTGGTTGTCTCAGCTTGACAAGGTTCTCACTTTGAGAGGTTGACGTGCCGTTTTGCTCCATTTTTTATCCCCTCATTATCCTCGAGAAAAGATAAAGGAACAGGAAGATAGGGTGACGCTTTTTCTCCTTATCTCCCCTACTCATCGCCTCATCAAACCTCTCGCTTTATAGTGAAGTATGGCGAAAGAAACGCTCACCAAAGACGACGTGCGCGCCTGGCTCGGGCAAAAAGAGATCGACAAGGGCCGACCTTACGCGCAAAGAGGTGCGCTCACGCGGCTGCGCGTGCAAGAAGGGGTGATTAAAGGGGACTGTTTGGGCTCGAGCCCCCGCCCCTACCGCGTTGAGGTCAAGCCGAAAAACGGCAGTATCCAACGTGCGAACTGCTCCTGTCCTGTTGGCGACGGCGGACGCTGCAAACACACCGCCGCGCTGCTGCTGACCTGGATCGACTTCCCTGAGCTTTTTACCCAAGTCGAAGCGTTAAAAACTAGTCTAAGCGACTACAGCAAAGACGACCTCATCTCTCTCGTCAGCAAGATGGTCGAGCGCTACCCCGACTTAGAAACCCTCGTCCAAACCTCTGCCCCAAACCTCACCGACACACCCGCGAGCGCCGACGCGGTTAAAGCGCAAGTGCAAGGGCTGTTGGGGAACATCGGCTACGAACGTGAGCAATACTGGGGTTATGACGAGGGCTACCCGAGCCACTCGAGAGACGACCTGAGCGACATCACCCATATGGCGGACCGCTACTTCGAGAGCGGGCAACTCAACAACGCCGCTACCGCGTACAAGACGATTGCGGATGAGGTCTTGCGCAACTATGAAGATTTTGAAGATGAAGAAGGCAGCCTAGCAAGCGTCGCTCAAACTTGCGCTGAGGGATTGATAAAGTGTTTGGTTGGGGCCGAAGACGAAAACGAGAACCTACGCGAGATCATCCTCACCTCTTTGTTCGAACTTTACTGCGAAGACTTAGACTTAGGAGGTTACGACATCGGTGACGGGATTCCCGAAGCGATTGTGGAGCACGCGACACCTGACGAGCGGCAAGAGGTGGCGCGGTGGGTGGAGAAAGGCATCCCGAAAGGAGACGGTTGGGGAAAGCGCTTTGAGCGTGAACAGTTAGGGCAGTTCTTGCTCCAACTGCAACACGATACCCTAGACGACGAGACCTTCTTGCGTATAGGCCGCGAGACGGGGCGCGTAGAGGACGTTGTCGAGAGGTTGTTGGGGTTAGGGCGCTTGGACGACGCCATCCAAGAGGTTAAAAATGCGAAAGATTATAGAGTCTCGAGACTGATTGACCTCTTCATCGGTACAGGACACGAAACCGAAGCCTACAAGCTCGTCTTAGAGCGAAGCCGAACGAGCGACAGCGACAGCTTTATAGAATGGCTCAAGGCGTGGCACGAACGGCGCGGTAAGGTAAACGAGGCACTCGAGTACAGCCAAACGCTTTTTTGGCGACGCCCGACGATTGGACGTTACAAGGAGATGCGTCGTTTAGGTGAGCGTACCTCACAAGAAAACAACCGGTGGCAAGCCTACCGCGAGACACTTCTAACCAAATTGAACCAAAAAGAGCACTATTCCCTTTTAACCGAAATTTACCTCTCGCACGGTGCGGTGAACGCGGCATTAGGGAGCTTAGGGCAGATGGCGCGGATAGGGCGCTCATCTAATCAACTCAGCTTGGCGGTAGCACGTTCTGCCGAGAGGTCGAGACCTGAAGAGGCAATTCGCCTTTACCGCGCCGAGGTCAAGAGGTTGATCGAGGCGAGAGGTCGCCCCAACTACGCCGAAGCTGCGCAGCACCTCTTGCGCGTGCAAGACCTGCACGACATGCTCGGGCAGTTTGACGAGTGGGAAAGCTATCTGTGGGGCTTGCGCGAAGAGCATAAACAGTTGCGGGCGCTTAAAGATGAGCTGGATAAGGTAGGGTTAGCACCCCGCTAAAGCCTAGAAGATCCGGCTGAGGTCCAGCGCAAATCCAGCCAAAAGCGGCGCGGCGCTTACCTCTTCGGGTGCGTCTAAGATCTACACCCCTTGTTCGGTGTAGATGTAGACGCGCTTCTCCTGCGGATCAATCAGCCAAGCCAGTTTTACACCATTACTCAGGTATTCATCCATCTTGGCTTCAAGGGTTCTCAAACTATCGATAGGTGAACGTAGTTCAACGACAAAGTCGGGGCAAAGCGGTAAGAACCTCTCCCACTGTGACTCACTCAGGTCAGCGAGTCGCGCTTTGCTGAGCCAAGCAGCGTCAGGTGAGCGCATCGAGGTGTCAGGTAGGATAAACCCGCCTGACGAGTCAAAGACCTCTCCCGTACCGTCCTCATCGCTCCAGTTGAGTAGTTGTTGTGTGATGTGGGCGTTGCGGTGACTGCTGCCACCTCCGGCGGGTGGCGTGATGATGAGGTCTCCTCGAGCGGTACGTTCAATGCTGAGTTCCGGGTTGTCCTGCGCGAGCCTGAAGAGGTCGTGGTCAGCAAGGTGCAGCGACTTGACCTCGAAGGGTGGATAGGTCGCGCTTAAAGCAGGTTTTACAGCCATAAGTCTATTGTAGTGCTTCATTCGCAAGAGGTGTGTGAGGTTGAGGCTCGAGCTTCAATCTCTACAACTTAGGCCCTACAGTTTAGGTAGCGTCACCCCCCGCTGCCCCTGATACTTCCCCTTCCTATCGGCGTACGTCACTTCCGGCTGCTCCCCCTGAAAGAAGAGAAGCTGCACAATGCCCTCGTTCGCGTAAACTTTGGCGGGCAGGGGCGTCGTGTTGGACAGCTCCAAGGTCACGTGCCCTTCCCAACCCGGCTCCAAGGGTGTCACGTTCGCGACGATGCCGCACCGCGCATAACTCGACTTGCCGAGCGCCACCACCATCACGTCACTAGGAATGCGCAGATACTCCACCGAACGCGTCAGCACAAAGGAGTTGGGCGGAATGATACAAAAGTCCTCTTCGGTCTCAACGAGACTTCTCACGTCGAAGGTCTTGGGGTCAACCAGCGTGTTGAAGGCGTTCACGAAGATGCGCCACTCGGGGGCGGCGCGGAGGTCGTAGCCGAAGGACGAGAGCCCATAAGAGATGACGCCCTCGCGCACGAGACGGTCTTCGAAGGGTTCGATCATGCCCTCTAAGGCTCGTTCACGAATCCACCAGTCGGGTTTGATGCTCATGGAGGGCAGTCTAACAGGATATGGAGGAGAGGGGCTCGAGCCAAAAAATCCCCCACGCTGAGGTAGGGGAAAGAGTGGATTGAGTGTGAAAGGGCTAGAACAACCCCGTGCTCGCCATACTAAGCTGCGCACAGATAGTGAATAAAGCGGCGGTAAAAAACAGAAAGGCGAGGAGTTTTTTGGACTTTTTCATAACGGTCTCCTTGCATGGCGCATTTCAAGTCAGAGAGATCGGAGTCGCGTAGGGGCGGGTTTGAAACCCGCCCCTACGAACTAGCGGTTGTTGCGCTCGAAGGCGTTCTTGAGTCTGCCGCGTTGGTCTTTTGCTTCGCTGAGCAAGGTGTCTGTATTGAACATGCCTTGTGTGGTTAAGCCAGCCGTAGAGAGGTCGAGTCCTAACGCCTGAAGTTGCGCTTCGGCGTTCGCAAGGGCGGTGGCGTCGCAAGAGGTGAGGCTGTCGGTGCCGTCTACGAGGTCGGCTAAGAAGAGGACGGCGGTCTCGCGGTTTAAGGTGGCGCTCTCCACCGCGTCGTCCATGAGGTTAAAGACGCAGGTTGACAAGACACCGGGGCGCTGCATCTCCCAGAGGAAGAGCCGCGCGTTATCCGCGTCGCTCTGTGCGCCACCGTCAACCTCTTCGCCGCTCAGCATCTCGGCGAGGGTGAGGACCATTTCGGTGCTGGGGTTGTCGTTTTGATTCACGCTCGAGTTGTTCATACCAACATAGCCAAACGCGGGAAGCATGGTCAGCGCTGCAATGAATAGGGTCTGAAGCATCGTGTTACTCCTTTAATTAAGTGTAAAGAAACTCACAAAAGGGAGGGTGAGAGGACGCTCAAGGAGGCTTGAGCGTCCCTTTAGTCTTAGTTTTTAGGCGTGAGCAGGACGATTCTGCCTGCGACGCTAAGCGATTGCGGGCCGAAGTCGGCGATGTAGAGATTGCCGTTCGTCACGTCTTCGACGATGTCTAAGGGACCGTTGAAGCCCGTGAAACCTTCAATGTTCGACTCTGCGCCGGTGACGCGCTCGGTGACGCTGCCGCTCGCGTCCAGCGGAGAAGTACTGGATGTCGGTCTCTTTGCTGTAACGCACGTTGAGGAGTTTTGCCCTTAAGTGCGCCGCCGAAGGTGTCGCTCATGTATTCGATGACGCCGTTGGCGGAGGCGCTCACGCCCGCGTTGAAGACGCCGTCGGCGTCGTAGTTGCGGTCGGGCTGCGTGCCTAAAGGGTAGTCGTTGGCTTCGAAGGGGTTGTTGGCGGAGCTTGTATTGCCCGCGTTCAAGACCCACTCACAGCGTGCCGGGTTGGGGTGTCCGTAGTAGCGTCCTTCGGCGACGCGGAAGAGGTAGTCCAACTCGCGCTGCGAGTTGTCGGTGATGCCGGGGATACCCATGCGGGTATACGCGCCTAGGCGGTCGCTGTCGAGGCGGTTTTGGCAGACGTCAGGGAGCGTGCTCGGGGTGGCGGGCGCGTTGCCACCGGGGGCGGAGCCGTTCGTGGGGACGTAGAGGCGTCCGTTAGAGTGCCAGATGAGGTCGTAGCCGTTGCGGATACCTGAAGCGTAGACCGTGAGGGGTGCATTATTCGCGAAGGGGTTGTAGTTGCCACCTTCGTCAGTTTTGACATTGAGGGGGAGGCTCGAGGGTAACTCATCCAAATCAAGTCTGAGGACAGCGGCGCTTAAAAGACGCTCCGCACGGTTGCCCCACGCGGTGTCGGGTGCGCCCATCGCGTTGTTGCTGCCCTGCGAGACGTAGAGTGCACCGTCGGGACCGAAGGCGATGGAGTTGGTTTCGTGATCCCTGACCGAACGGGGTAAGCCCTCGATGACCGCATCGTAGTTCTGTAAGTTCGAGCCCGTGAGCTTAGCGATTTTACCCGTCCAGTCGTCTACGAACGCGCCTTTGTAAGTCACGTTGTCCGAAACCCAGAGGATGAGGTTATCCGCCGTGGCGCTCGGGTCAAACGTCAAGCCGATGATCGTACGGTCTTCGCCGCCGTTGGCCGTTCTCACTGTATTGATGACGCGCTCCTCGCTCAGGTCGCCGTCGCTTTCGATAACGTAGCGGTAGATGGAGCCTAACGCGGTGCTGGCGTAGAGCTTGCCGTCGGGTCCGATGGTGACGCTGGTGAACTTCTGACCCGTATCTACAGTAGTTTGGGTGAAGGCGATAGGACCAGCATTGCTATTGAGTGTGCCTGTAGTGAAGGTGCTCGCGAACGGTAAGAACGCATTCCCGTCTTCGTCCTCCGCGCCGCTCGTCACCTCGAAGCGGTAGCGCGTGTTCTCGTCTAGGGGGAGTTCGTCCGTGTCGATTCTGAAGCTGACGGTATCCGCGCCGCCGCTGGTGGCGGGTGTGCCGCTAACGTTCGCGCCGCTGCCCAAGTTGGTGAGGGTGACGTTGCCCGCTAAGCTCGAGAGCGACACGCCCCCGTTCGACAGGTTGACGCTGGCGGTGATCGTCGCCGTGTTTGGGGAGAGGTCGGTCGCGCCGTTCGCCGGGTCAACGCCCGTGACAGAGGGGCGCTGAGCAGCGCTCGCGTCGGTAGAGGTGATGATGACGTAGTTGATTTTGGTGTTGACGCCGCCATTCGCGTAGTCGAGCGTGAGCCTGCCGTCGTTGACCTTGACGATACCGGAGGCCGTGGTATGGCGGGTGTCGCTGCCGCGTCCGCCCGAGGGAGCGTAGTTGTTGATGATGGTGACGCCTTCGGCGTTGACGCGGTGAACCTCGGGGTCCGTGCCGGGGTCGGGTTCACCTACGGCGACGGTGACGTTGTACGTACCACTCGGCAGAGCGATTTCCCAGTAGCCTTTGGGCGGCGTGGAGGGGTGATCCATATGGATGAGCGTGGCGAGGCGTAAGTCGCCTTGTCCCGTGTTGCTTCGGTTGCGACCTTGTTCACGGTCGCCTGTTGAACCGTCTAACGCTACAGGTGCGCCGCTGTTCACGTCAATCCAGCCGTAGCTGTAGCGTCCGCTCCCTTGGTTGCTGGCGCTGCGAATACCGAAAGGCTCGCCGAAGTCGCGTAAATAGCCCGCAGGCGGGGTGGTGTTCTTATCTTGGAAGTTGATTTTGACATCAACACCGGGCTCGGTAGGGGCGTCTGGCAGCAGATAGGCGGCGTCTTCACCGTTCGCCGCGACAGCCGTCTTGACGTTGACCAGCCGGGTCACGGTGCAAGGTGCGTTGTTGGGGCGCTGACCGATAACGACAATGCGCTGCGCGTCAATTGCGTCACCTCTTGCGCACACGTCGGTAGCGCTGCTGGCGTTCTCTTCGGCGCTGCGGGTGACTTGGCGGACGTTGTCATCGACTGCGGCGAACGAGAGGGTAAAAGCGAAGGGGTACTCGGCGGAGCTGTTCGGGTCGAAGGGGAATTTGACGGCGAAGGTTACGAAGCCTGTTTGTCCTGGCGCAAGGGCTCTTTGACCTTGCGCGTTGCGAGCGGAGAAGCCGTAGCCTAAGACGGTGCTTGCGCTCGAGACCTGACGCTGCGCGTCACTCATTTGCGCGTCGCTCAAGCCTTGAAAGTCCGCTTCGTCGGCCTTGACCGCTAAACGCCCGTAGTTGTTCTCCATGCGGTGGGTCGGCAAGATCGTGCGGGCGAAGGTCGGGTCGGTGATGGCTTCGTTGCGGGCGTTCCTGAGTTCGGACATCGCCGTGCCGCCGAGGGTCCGATTTGTCGTGAGCGCGTAGAAGGAGAGGTTCTTAAAGGTCTGCGCTGAGTTGTTCTTAACCTCAAAGGTACCGTAGAGGTAGCGCGTCCCGCCCTTATCGGCGAGCCCTTTAGAGGTGCTGACGAGGCTGAAGTCCAGCGCTTGCGAGGCGAGACCGTCAGGCGTAGCGGAGGTTTCGATCTCGTTATCGTCGCCGATTTCGAAGAGGATGTTGATGTTTTCGTTCAAGAGGGTGACTTTGTCGGCGGGTTGATTCGCAGGGGGTTGCGGTGTGCTCCGGCTACAAGCGACGAGCGCAAGCAGGAGCGAGACGAAGAGGGTAAGTTTCATTCTTTGCGTATGATTCATCGGGTCTCCTTGGCGGTGAGGTGTGCTCACCGCCTCTATAGAATGAAGGTTGGGGCGTTACGTTGGCGTTACAGCAGGTATCTCATCTGGTCACCAACGCTCACAGTGGTGAAAGCGAATCGTGAGCACGCACATTGAGAGGGTGATATCTGCGCTCATCCGTCTCAGTCAGCAGGCTTGATGTTGCTGATGAAGTAGACGTTGTCGTTGAAGTCGTAGTTGATGCCCGAGTAGTCCATCACCATGAGGTAAGCGTTCGGGACGAGGTTGCCGTTAAGATCGCGCACGGGCCAGAAGCGCACGTGATGACCGCAGGTGTCGGAGCCCGCCGAGCAGTCGTCTTTGCTCTTGTTGTTGCGGTTCGGGTCGCTCCACTCAGGGTCGCTCTTGAAACCGAAGGCCGCGTTGGGTGGGTTGAGCGTGCCCTCGGCGGGTTTGCTGTTGCTCCCGCTCAAGAGAGGTAAGAAGGACTGGGCGTCTTGACCGTTGTGGGTGAAGAACTTGGTGGTGCTGCCTGAGCTAATGTCCGGCTGTAAGAAAACTGTTGCCGTGTTGCTGCAGCAGGAGTGGTAGGCCGCGAGTTGACGCACGTAGACGGGCTCGCTGGTGTCGGCGCGGTTCCAGAAGGACGAGAGCACCTCTTCGCCGATCGCCTCGATGCGCCCCTGGTTGTTGAGACGCTCACCTGAATTCAGAATGGTCGTGCCAAAGCCGAACGCGCGGACGATTTCGACGACGTCAGGCTCGCTGTTGCTCTCGGACTGAATCTGCCAGGAGCCGCCGAGTTGGACGGTGCGCGTCGGCGCGTCAGGGTCGCTCGAGCCGATCAAAAGCTGCGCTCTGACGACTTCGTTCCTACCGCTTGTACGTGGGTAGGTGAACGCTACCGTGAGGTCATAGAAGCTGCCCGCAGTAATCTCTAAAGGATTGTCTGCGCTCGGCGCTTCACCGTTCGGGAGGCTGTAAGCGGGAAGTCCAGCGGCGTTGTCGGCGTTGTTGGCAAAGCGGAGGCTGGTGACTTTCAGTACCTGGCTCGAGTCGTTGTTGAGCCTCAGCGTGACCTCATCATGAGCGCGGGGATTGCTGGTGTCGCGCTCGATGCGGTTAAAGGCGAGCCAGTTGTCGAAGTGGCCTTTCGCTTCGTCGGAAATCTGATTCGAGGTCCAGTCGCGGTTCTCCAAGCTGAGCGAACCACTCGGCTCTACCGTTTTAGGTTGCTCGATTGAGAAGTCCGCGAAGGTGAAGGTCATGGCGCTGGACGCGCGGCGGTGCGTCGTGAAGAGTCCGGCGAAGCTCACCGAGTCGCCGCCGACGTTCTTGCCGCCGAAGAGTTTAGCAGGTAGCTCGAGGTTTGCAAACACCGTCTCCGCGCCGCCGTCTACGCTGTAGAAGCCGGTGGCTTGGCGGGTGACGGGGTCTAGCTCGAGCACGAGCGTTACATCTTTACCGTCGAGGGACAAAAGGGCGGAGTCGATCTGGTCGTCGTTGCCTAAAACCGCGTTCTCTTCGCGAGCGAGTTGGATACGCCCGCTTGCCCGTTTCCTCGGTTTAGCACAACGAGCTTCGCGTAGTTGTCCTCGTCCAAGCCGAACCAGAGACCGGCTTGTTGGAACTGGTTAGCGTTCGGGAAGTTGAGGTCTAAGAGGGTGGTCTCGAGGCGCAGCTTACCGCTCGCGTCCACGCCGACGCCCAAGGCGTTGACCTGCGAGTTCGTCTCGCTGCTGGTGCTCGGCTCCACGTACTGAATACCTTTGGTCGTGGTGAACGTGAGCGCACCATTGGCGACGTTCAAGTTGCTCGGCTCATAGCCGGGAAGCTGCGGGTTGCTCGGCGTGATGAGGGGGACGGAGGGGGGGTCAACCATTGTAAAACCCGTACCGACACCGTTTTTGTCCTCTAGGTTGCCTTCGCTGCCGTCAAAGGTGAGGCTGTAGGGCAGGCTCACGGCAACTTCGTTACAGAGTAGTGGAGAGATGGGCGCACAGCCGACGGGCTCGGGTAGGGCAACAGGCTTGACGTTGCGGACGATGACGACGACGTCTTGGTAGTCGAAGCCGCTGATGTGCTCTTCGGTGGCGACGAGGTAGGCGTTGTTCTCACCGGGCAGCGGGTAGACGCGGACGTGGTGCGGGATTGCGCCGCTGAAGGTGTTGAGGGCGTCTTCGCTGTAGACCTTGCGGCCATTGAAGAAGGGCCAGCTCGAGACGATCCCAAATTCCTTGCTACCGGGGTCGAAGCTCGTGGAGCCGTCTACCGGAGGTAAGAGGCGTTGGGCGTTCGACTTGGGCGAGTTCGTTACGTCGAAAAGCTCAGTGATGCTGTCCGCGTCGCCCGCTTCGTACCAGCCGAAGGTGGTCACAGGGTTGCTCGAGTCGGGACCGAACACGGCGAGCGTTTCCACCGTTACAGGACCGGAGCCCGCTTTGGCGAAGCGTTGCGCTTTCACCTCGTCGCCTAAGAGGTCGCTCGTGGGCATGAGGTTATTGCTGGGGTCGGGGTCGCCTGCGTCGATGTCAATCTCTAAGGCGTCTAAAATCCACTGCAAAGAAGGCTCGTTGCTGCCGCCCGTCCCTTTGACGCTCAAGCCGCGCAAGGTGACGCTCATAGAGCCGTTCGGGTCATTGCTGCCGATGTCTAAGCGTGCGCCTTTGGGTCCGAGGCTGCTCGGGGCGAAGGTCACAGTGACGTCACTGGTTTGACCGGGCTGAAGGGTGAGGGGGAGGGCTGCGCTGTCAAGGTCGAACTGGCTGGCGTCGCCTTCCAAGAGGTCGAGGCTGCCAACCGTCAACGCGCCGCTGCCGAAGTTGCGTAGGGTGAGGGTTTGAGCGTTTGACCCGCCATTTTGCTCGGTATAAACGAGTCGCGTTTCGCTCACTTGCAAATCGGGAATGGCTGCGCCGGGGCCTTCGCCTAAGAGGTACTTAGCGGGTAGGGTTCCCGTCGCGGTGGCGATCTTGATGTCGTTGAGGCGAACGAGGTCGCAAGGGGCGCTCGGCTCGTTGCCGATGACAACGACGCGACCTGCGCCGACTTGCTGCGCCCGCGCACACACGTCGGCGGCGCTGTTCGCCTTCTCTTCGGCGCTACGGGTCACTTGACGCGCCGCGTCGTCCACGATGGCGAACGAGAGCGTGAACGAGAAGGGGTAATCCGCCGAATCGCTCGGCTCATAGGGGAACTTGATGGCAAAGGTGACCGAACCCGTTGCGCCGGGCGCGATAGGGCGCGCGCCTTGCGCGTTGCGAGCGCTAAAGCCGTAATCCAAGACGTTGCGTCCGACGCCGAGTTGGTCTTGCACCTGCGCGACCTGCGCGGCGCTGTAGCCCTGAAAGTCCGCCTCGTCCGCCTTGACGACTAAGGTGCCGCTGTTGTTGCGCATCCGGTGAGTCGGCACGATGGTGCGGGCGAAGGTGGGGTCGGTGACGGCTTGGTTGTTGGCGTCCAAGAGGTTCGACATCGCGGTGCCGCCCAAGGTGCGCGTGGACGAGAGCGCGTAGAACGAGAGGTTCTCTAAGGTCTCATTGGACGTATTCGTGATGTCGAACGTGCCGTAGAGGTAGCGCGTCCCGTCTTTATCGACGAGTCCTTTCGAGGAAGATTGCAGGTCGATGTCAACCGCTTGCGTGCTGAGTGACGAGGTGCTCAGCGTTGCGAGTTGACCCGAGGTGGGGTCCACCTGAAAGTTGACCTCGAGCGTGTCCGTGCTCAGCAGACGGCTGGAGCGAGTCGTGTCCGTACCTGTCGGCTCGGGCGGCGTCGTGCGGCTACACGCGGCAAGCAGGAGCAGCAATAAAAGCGTAATCAGTCGTTTCGTGTTCATAAAAGGTATCCAAACGTGAGGGGTAGGCTGGGCGAATGAAAGGGGGACGGGGAACAGCGTTGAGTCATCGGGTAAAACCTCCAGGCTGTATTGTGGGCGTTCGGGCGTTACGCCGCCGTTCCTCTCATGAGATTTCTCAGCATTCCAAGTGTGGTACATCTATAGATAGTTCACAGCAATTTAATATGAAACTCACGTCGCTCCGCGTCTCTGCCGGAAGGTCGGGCGTTGAGCGCTTTAGCCCGTGCTCAATGCTCATCTTCAGGTTTTGGGCGTGCCTGAGAACGAGGTCAACTTGGAGAAAAAAATAGATGCGCAGATTTGACTGCGCATCGACCGGAATTTTAGGCGTTAATCCAGGGGCTCATCGGTCTTTTTAAGCGGCTGCTGAAGCGCCTCGAGCAGCGCTGTCCAAGAGGTCAGCGTAAGGACTTCTCTGGTGCTGACGTTTTGTAAGGTGATGGTGGGGCTATCGCTAGAACCACGGATACGGATGATGAAGCTCGCTAGAGGTCGCATAGGTTAAGTGTAAGGAGGGGGCATTCCTCGAGCGTTACGAGGCAGGTCTCATCTACTAATATACGCAACGGGTCACAACCTCGAGGCGCTCGAGTAAAGTGCTGTGAGCGCTTAGCCCGAGACCTTCGAATGTGACAATACTGCTCAACCTCCTTGGATTTTGCACTTCTCCTTGGCTGGTTTGCGCGGCGTAGGGGAGATTCGCGAATCTCCCCTACTGCATTTGCCTCTTTCTGTGACTTTTCCGGCGTGGTCTACCAGTACTAAGTACTTGACTCGAGCCTCAATCTCTAAGAAGTCGGGAATATAACTATAATGTCCTCAATTCGAGTCGAACCTCTTCAAAGCGCTCCCCTGACCTCTTACCTCAACCGATACTCACAGAAAAACCGCCGCGCCGAAGCGCAGCGGTTTGCGGTATTCAAACAAAACCGTATTTGCAAAGAGGTTTGGCTTAGCCGCCTAAGGTCACACCTGTGAAGGTGTCCAAATTGACTTTGCCCGTCGCGGTGCCGCCGTTACCGTCAGAGATGACGTAGGTGAACGAGGTTCTGGCTTCTTTCGTTGGCACATCGTAGGTGAACGTGTTGCCGTCTAGGATGAGGCTGCCGACTTCGGGCTGTGTGAAGCTGACAACCGTCAAGCTGTCACCGTCCGCGTCGGTATCAGCGCCGCTGCTGAAATCAGTACCGCTCGCGTCAACCGGATTGAAGGTCCAGGTGCCGTCGTTCGTGTAGAGCGTCACGCTGTCATTATTGGCAACGGGTGCACGGTTCGTGTTGCCGGTCGCGCCCAGCGACACGCTGACGCTGAAGTCGTCGGTGCCGTCATCCAAGGTGAAGCTCTCCGCGTCGCTCTTGGTGCCGTCGTAGTCTAAGACGACGCTGTACGCGGTGCTATTGAGAAGCTGCACGGAGCCGCTCCAGGTTGCGCCGTTCTTCACGAGGCCCAAGACCTTTTTGTCGCCGTCTTCGTTCGTGACGGTGGCTTGAATCTCAACCGTTCCTGCGGGCACATTCGTCGCGGTGACGGTGACGAGACGCGCCTCTTTGCCCGTGCCGATATTCACGTCGGTTTCGTCGTCCGGTGTTTCTACAGCTTTGACGGTGACGCTCTGGCTTACTTGCGCCGAGACGCCTTCTGCGTCGGTGACGGTCACGGTGATGGTCTGTACGCCTGCGCCCATGTAGGTATGGGTGAAGTCTTCAGAAGCGCTGCTGCCACTTACAGACGCGGTGCTCGCGTTGCTGCCGTCGCCCCACTCGACTTTGATGCTCGCCAGATTGCCGTCCGCGTCACTTGCGGCAACGTTCAGGGTAAAAGCTTCGCCTTCGGTGATGTCGGCGGGAACGGTGAGCCTCGGCGCGTTCGGTGCGACGTTGCCAGCGCCGAGTGCGGTGAGCGTCACGTTCACAGAAGCGTCCGCTTCGGAGAGGTCAAAGGTTGCGCTGCCCTGACGCTTGAGCGTGCCGCCTACTGAGCCTTCAACGAGCAGGGTCAGCCCTGCGCCCGTCTTGACGCCCGTGAGGGTACGCGAGGCGTCTAAGGCTTGCGCCACGCCGCCCACGCTCGCCTTGAGCGTTTCGCCCGCAACTGCGCCGGTGAGATTGATTTTCACGTTGCTCGTGAGGCGGTTCATCTCGAGCGCGACGGTATCGGTGTCTGCCGTAATCTCTACAGGCTTAGCGATCTTGTAGAGCACGACGCCCTGAGCGCCTAGTCCGCGCGCAGTGAAGACGGTGGACTTGAGCGGGAGATTCGTGAGCGTAACGGTGCCGGTGTTGAGAGGAACGGGGTAAGTCGTGCCGTTCACCTCGAGCGTCACCTCTGTCACTTCGCTAGGAATCGCGGCGACTTGCAGCGTGACCTCGTCAGAAGTGCGGAAATCTTCTTCGCCCTGCGTGCAGGCCGCCAGGAAAATAAGTGTTAAGCCTAGCAGCGCTGTGACGCTCAAGCGTTGGGTGATACGTTTTCGTCCAGTCATGTAAAGGTAGCTCCTTGTGGCTCGGTGAGCCGTTATTGAGAGTGGCGGAGGGTGGGCGGCGTAAGGGACATGCCTCCTTTCTCGAGGGGTAAGCCGAACGCTCTCTAGCGCCCTGCTTGGGCCTCGGAACTTCGACTAACGCTATTGTCACCAAGGAGGCGTTTCGTCAGCGTTCCATTAGAAGAAGCAACGAGTTAAAAGCAACGAGTCTAAAGGGTTTCACTCATTGCTCGGAACTCACTGCTCATTACTGCCTTTTACATGCGATAAGATGCCTCAGCAAAGAGGTCATTGAACGAAGTTACTAGGAGGGCGCATGCAAAAACTCGTCGAACGCATTCGGGCTGAGGGGCAACATTTAGGGAACGGCATTCTCAAGGTGGACGGGTTTATCAACCATCGGCTCGAGCCGGATTTGACGTTGGGGATGGGCAAAGCGTTTGTAGAGCGTTTCTACGCAGAAGAGGTCACAGGCGTCACTAAAATTGTCACGGCGGAGGTCAGCGGTATCGCGCCAGCGTTAGCGACGGGTATCGCGTTAGGTGTCCCGGTGGTCTACGCGAGAAAGACGCGCCCGATTACGATGGCTGAGGGCGTTTATGAAGCGCAAGCACCCAGCCACACCAAAGGCGGCGTCACCAAGCTCATCATCTCGCCCGAGTATCTACGTGAGGATGACCGCGTGCTGATTATCGACGACTTTTTAGCGTCGGGAAAAACCTTAGTCGCACTGGTTGACCTCATCAACCAGTGCAGCGCGTCACTCTTAGGCATCGGCTGTGTAATCGAAAAATCATTTGAGGGTGGACGCGACGCGCTTAAAGAGGTGAACGTCCCCATCGTCTCGCTCGCGGTGATTACTACGATGGAAGGCGACCACATCGAAGTACAAGATTCCGAGAGCACCGATGAACTCTTAAAACAAGTACGATAGAAGCATGAAAAATAATAGCAACGGCAGAAATGTCGTCCTCGTAGACGGCTGCCGCACCCCCTTTATGCGGGCGGGCACAGAATACTTCGACCTCATCTCGTATGACCTCGGGCGCACTGTGTTAAAAGGTTTGTTGACGCGAACCGAGTTGGACGCCGACAAAGTGGACCGCGTCATCATGGGCACGGTGGTGCAAAATGTCCGCACCAGCAACGTCGCGAGGGATTCGGCATTAGGGGCGGGCTTTCCGGTCAGCGTCCCTGCGCACACCGTCACGATGGCGTGTATCTCGTCGAATCAAGCGATTGCGAGCGGCGCAGACCTCATCCGCACCGGACAGGCGGACGTCGTCATCGCGGGCGGCGTGGAGACGCTTTCAGACGCGCCGCCGCAGTTCGACAAGGATATGCGCAAGCGGCTCTATGAGACGCAGAAGTACAAGAGTCCATTGGAATACCGCAAGTTCTTACAAGGACTCTCCCCGAGCAACCTCTTGCCCACTGCGCCCGCCGTCTCCGAATATTCCACAGGCGAGGTGATGGGCGAGAGCGCCGACAAGCTCGCGGCGGTGTTTGGCGTCTCCCGTGAAGCGCAAGACGAATACGCCCTGCGCTCACATCACGCGGCGGCGAAGGCGACAGAAGCGGGGAAGTTAGACCCCGAACTTCTCCCTACCGCTGTCCCACCTAAGTTCAAACCCTTAGAACACGACAACACCTTTCGAGCGGACTCGAGCATGGAGAAACTATCTAAACTCAAACCCGTCTTCGTCAAACCGTTCGGGACCGTCACCGCAGGCAACGCCTCACCACTTACAGACGGCGCAGCCGCGACGCTCCTCATGGCAGAAGAGACCGCCAAAGCCCTCGGCTACACGCCCGCCGCCTACTTGCGCCACTATACCTTTGTTGCCCAAGACCCGAAAGACGAACTCCTACTGGGTCCGGCGTACGCCATGCCGCAAGTCTTTGACGCGGCGGGCATTACCTTTGATGATGTGGACGTGATTGAGTTCCACGAAGCGTTTGCGGGGCAAGTTTTAGCGGTCTTGACGGCGGTTGAGTCAGATGAATTTGCAAGGGAAAAACTCGGACGAGAGAAGCGCATCGGCGACGTGGATATGGACAAGATCAACCCCTGGGGCGGCTCCTTATCGCTCGGTCATCCTTTCGGCGCGACGGGCGCACGGCTCGTGACGACAGCGGCGCACCGACTTCACGCGGAAGACAAGCAGATTGCGCTCGTGACCGCGTGCGCGGCAGGCGGCTTGGGTCACGCGATGCTTTTAGAAAGGTATGAGGGCGGAAGTTATACGGATTCAACTGTAAGTAGCAACGGGGGACGGGCATGACCTATTTCGATATTGAATTCGACGCGGCACAGGATAACGGCGTCGCAGTTGTCTATTTAGATGGACCCGAACGAGTCAACAAGCTCTCCACGGCGGCGATGCGCGAGTTTGACGAGGTGTTGGATAGGCTCGAGCAAAACAGCGATGTCCAAGCCGCCGTCCTCTACAGCCGTAAAAAAGACTCTTTCATCGTCGGCGCAGACATAGGAGAGTTTAGAGACTTCAAAACGCCCGAAGAGGTCAAGGGACTCATCAAAGAGGGTCACGAACTTTTCAACCGTTTGGAGAATCTGAGGAAGCCTGTGGTGGCAGCGGTACATGGCCCGGCTGTCGGCGGCGGCTTAGAACTCATCCTCGCCTGTTCCTACCGCCTCGCCTCGGAGCATCCTAAAACGAAGTTCGCGCTACCCGAAGTTAACTTAGGGCTCTTACCGGGGCTCGGCGGGACACAGCGCTTACCTCGCCTGGTGGGGGTGCAGAAGGGGCTCGAGCTGATCCTCACAGGCAAAAACATCTATGCCAAGCCCGCCAAAAAGATGGGCTTAGTAGACGCGCTGATGCACCCACCCGGACTCCTCCGCGCGGCGAAAGAGGCAGCGCGACAACTCGCCAAAGGTCAACTGAAACCGAAACGCGATCCACAAGGCTGGCGCGACAAGCTCTTGGAACGTACCCCTTTAAGCCGCATCGTCTACCAACAAGCCGAAGAGAGCGTCCAAAAGCGTACGCGCGGCAACTATCCCGCGCCGCCCAAAATCATCGAAACGGTGCGCATCGGGCAGGAGAAGGGGATGAAAGCCGGACTTCAAGCCGAAGCGGATAACTTCGCGGCGCTCGTTTTCACACCCGAGTCCAAAGCCTTGATTCACCTCTTCTTCGCCAAGAATGCCTCGGAGAAAAATCCTTACAAAGATGACGCTAAGCACGTGGAGCGCGTCGGCGTTTTGGGTGCGGGGTTGATGGGCGCGGGCATCGCGCAGGTGAGCGCGGAGGGCGAGCACGACGTCTTGCTCAAGGATCAGAACTTCGAAAGAGCGGCGAAGGGCAAGGGAACGATCTGGAAAGACCTCTCGGGGCGCGTCGGTAGAGGGCGCAGCGAGTTCGAGCGCGACCTCATCGCGGAGCGCGTCACGCCCGTGGAGGATTATGATTCATTTGACCGAGTTGACTTAGTCATCGAAGCGGTTTTAGAGGATGTCGGTCTCAAGCAAAAAGTTTTGGATGAGGTTGAAAGCGTTGCCAAAAAAGAGCTTGTCTTTGCCACCAACACCTCGTCTATTCCGATTAAAGAGGTGGCGGCGAAGGCGAAGCGTCCTGAACAAGTCGTGGGGATGCACTACTTCTCGCCGGTGCAGAAATTACCTCTTTTAGAGATCATTAAAACGGATAAGACGCCCGATTGGGTTCTAGGGACGGCGTTTCAGGCGGGCTTAGAGCAAGGCAAAACCGTTATCGTTGTAGAGGACGCGCCCGGCTTTTACACGACGCGCATCCTCGCGCTTTTTATGAACGAAGCGCTGGTGCTATTGGAAGAAGGCGGCGACATCGGAGAAATCGACAAAGCTATGAAAGACTTCGGCTTTCCGGTGGGACCCATCAAACTTTTAGACGAGGTTGGGATTGACGTGGGCGCGAAAATCAACGAGGTCATGCGTCCCTTTTTGGAAAAGCGCGGCGTCAATTTGAGCGCTAAAGGTAAAGATGTGGTTGAAGCGGGCTATAAGGGGCGCAAGAACAAGCAGGGGTTTTACAAATACGAAGAAGGCAAGAAGAGCAAAGAGGTCAACCCGGAGGTTTATCAGTTTTTCGGTGGCAAGGGGCGAAAAACGCTCGGCAAAGAGGTCATTCAAGAGCGCTTGTCCCTCATGATGGTGAACGAAGCGGTGCGTTGTTTGGAAGAAGAGGTCTTGAGTTCGCCCAAAGACGGTGACGTAGGCGCGGTCTTTGGGCTCGGCTTTCCGCCTTTCTTGGGTGGACCCTTTTGGTATTTGGACCGCATCAGCTTAGGCGACGCGGTGGCGCGGCTCGAGAAGTTAGAGCAGCAACACGGCGTCCGCTTCAAACCTGCGGGATTGTTGAGAGAGTACGCGCAAGGAGATAAGCATTTTTATAACTAATACGGATGAGTTGCTGATCCTAAGCAAAGAGGTTGTCAGCAACTCGCCAAAGGATTATACGGAACTGCACGGTTTACTTATCCTTACTGAGGGCGTTAGAACTTACCATCCGTGACAGGCACGACATAGTTTGCAAACTATGTCGTGCAACCTCGTATTATACAGATTCCGGTTGATTACTGCATAAACTCCTGCGGAGTTGATTCCGTTATCACCGGAATCCGTACTTGTTTCTACTCGCTCTGCTCGGGATTAAATACGCTACAAAGTAGCGTATTTGCCCCACCACACTAGAAAGGTCGCAATCAAGGCAGTTCAGGATAGAGATGTTCGAGCTTTTCTCTTGCATCAGGGATACGAAAGGTCCAGTTGACTTTAGCGTGTTGAGCGTTGCGCCTTGCTTGGTAGGTAGCAGCTAAGTCTTGGAGGACTTCGGGTGAGGGAATGCGAGCATCTTTGAGGCATTGGCGAGCGAAGATGGAGAGCTCGATCTCAACGATGTTCAACCAAGAGGCGTCTCTTCGAGGGCTTCGCGCAGCTTGGGGGTGTAATACACCTCAATGCGCTCGGTGAGTTTGCGGGCTTCTTCGGGCTTGAAGACTTCGTAAAGAGCGCTTAGCTTGTGGGTGGCGTAGTTGTCCATGACCAAGCGGATAGATTCAGCGTCGGGATAGAGTTCATTGAGCCGCTTAATCTGCTGGGCAAAGACAGCTTTGGTTTTGCTCCTTGAGATAGTAATTGCTCGTTTACCTGCTAAGGGTTCAAAGAAGACTAAAGCGTTCTGGATGCCATAGGGTTCGTAACTGTAGTCTTGCCGTCTAGGGATATGCGGCTTGTCAGGTCGGGCAGGTAATTCTGGATAGAGGTTTTCCAGCAGTCGAATAGGTATCTCGTCAAAGCACACGACCGGACGCTTCGGGTCATACACCTCAGCGTAAAGGTCTAAGAGGTCTTCCATACGGTAAAGGTATTCAGCGTTGACCCGAGACACGTACCACTGCTATTTAAGCCAGGGTTTAAGCCTTTTTTTTCAGTGTTCTCCTGACTGTCTCATCCGAAATCTCTTCGACAATACCTAATTCAACCACTCTATCCGCCAGCAGTTGCATGGTCCAACTCTCTCGACCTTCAGGTGCGTCACTACATGCCAGCGCAATTAGGTGCGCTTCGCCTGTGGCGTCTAGCCTTGGCTTTGCACCAGGACGCGGCTTATTCTCTAGCACGCTCGCTAAGCCTTCTTGGGTATACCTGCGCCGCAACCGGAAGACCGTTTCCCGGCGGCACCTTAGCAGGTCCGCTATCTTCTGATCGCTCAAGCCTTCATGACTATGCAGCATCGCGTTCGCCCGTTTGAGTATCTGGGCTGAGTGTTGCCCTCGCCGCGTCATTGCTTTGAGTTCTTTGACCTCTTCGTCCGTTAGCTTAACTCTATACTTCTGCTTGGGTCCCATATCTCAGTATGGACTATCTGCGGCTTTTTCTGTGTGGTCTACCAGTATGACACCTTCGTTTCTCTGAGCGGATACCTTGTACTGACCTCTGCATGATCCACGTCAGCAAGCTGAGTAAACACTACCGCGTTCACGAAAAAGCGGCCGGTTTTCGGGGCAGTCTAAACGCTTTTTTCAGGCGCGATTTTAAAACCGTGCGAGCGGTCGACGAGGTCTCTTTCGAGATCGCTCCTGGGGAGATCGTTGGTTTTCTAGGTGCGAACGGGGCGGGCAAGACGACCACGCTGAAGATGCTCTCAGGCCTGCTTCATCCGAGTGGCGGTGAGGTCAGCGTAGCAGGCTTTGAGCCCAGACGTCGCCAGGCCGAATTTCTCAGAACTATCACCTTGGTCATGGGGCAAAAGCAGCAGCTCAGCTGGGACCTGTCTGCCCTCGACTCGTTTCTAGTTAATGCAGCTATCCACAAGGTTCCTGACGCACTTTACAAAGAACGGCTCACCGAGCTGACCGAGATGTTAAGCCTTGACGGTCTACTCAACAAACAGGTACGCAAACTGTCTCTAGGCGAGCGCATGAAGTGCGAATTGGCCGTGGCTTTACTTCACAGCCCAAAAGTGTTGTTTTTAGACGAGCCGACTATCGGCCTGGACGTCAATATGCAAGAGAGCGTGCGCGACTTCATTGCGGCTTACAACCTCCGCTACGGCGCAACGGTGATGCTCACCAGCCACTACATGGCTGACGTGACCGCGCTTGCTAAACGCATTATCGTCATTGACCGGGGTCAGATCGTGTTCGACGGTGACTTGCAAAACCTCGCAGAGACGCGTTCGCCTAAAAAGGTCCTCAAGCTCGCGTTCAGCGAGGTGCAGACGCCCGACTCGCTCGTCCGTTACGGCGATGTGCGCCGCTGTGACGGGCTCCGGGCTGAGCTGCTCGTGTCGCGCCGTGAGCTCACCCGCGTGTCCGCCCAGCTGCTCGGCGAACTGCCCATTGCCGACATTAGCATCGAGGAAGTACCTATTGAAGAGGTGATCGGGCATCTCTTCGACGAAGCCAGGGACAAGCAGGTCGTCAATCTTGCGAAGTAGCCTGTATTGGACGCTCAAACGAACCGGTGCTCTGTTCCGCCGGGCTTTCTCCCTTTCGACTGAATACCGCGCGGAGATGTTCATCTGGATTATTTCTGGCTCTTTACCGCTCATTATGATGCTGATCTGGATTGGCCTCGCCGAGGATGGTCCAGTCGGGGGCTACACCGCAGCCGACTTCGCGGCCTACTTTCTCACGGTCTTTTTGGTGCGCCAAGCGACCGTGGTGTGGGTGCTGTGGGACCTTCGAGAGATCCGTTTAGGCGAGCTGTCGCCGAAGCTGCTACGTCCTCTAAATCCATACTGGGAGCATGTGGTCGGCAACCTGGCTGAGAAAGCGTTGCGTATCCCCATTGTGCTGTTGCCCGTAGCGCTCGGCTTGTGGCTGGCAGGAGCACGCCTGGACCTCAATTTGACGACCATACTGGTATTCATCCTCACTGTGGCAGGTGCGTGGACGATTCGCTTTAATCAGCAATACAGCTTCGGCACGTTGACCTTTTGGTTCGATCAAGTTCTAGGGTTAGAGCAAGCCTACTTCGCGCTCTACATTGGCTTGAGTGGCGCGCTCATCCCCCTCGACCTGTTCCCAGACGCGGTGCGTTCTGTCATTGTTTACACGCCCTTTCCATACATGGTCAACTTTCCAGCTGAGGTACTGCTCGGCAAGGTCACGGGTAGCGACCTGTGGCGTGGTTTGGCGGCGCAAGGGGGCTGGGTGCTCGCGTTCGCAGGGCTGCGTTCGGCGCTGTGGCGGCGAGGCTTAAAGCGTTACGGAGCGGTGGGCGCGTGAAGCGTTACTTTGAGCTCTTGAGCATCTTCACGACCAACTCACTTCAGTTGGAGCTCGAGTACCGCGGTAACTTCGTTCTCA
This sequence comes from Trueperaceae bacterium, assembly GCA_965213645.1. GTDB lineage: Bacteria > Deinococcota > Deinococci > Deinococcales > Trueperaceae > CBDBZX01. The sequence goes on along the minus strand of CBDBZX010000008.1, from coordinate 747,738 downwards.
ACATCTTTAACTCGCTCATCACAACGGCTACAGGATTGCTCGTTACTCTACGCGATGTTTGATAACGCGACCTCGGTTGGCGGGTGGAGCTTTGCCGAAGCGCTAACCCTGTACGGGGTCTTCATGGTCTTTGAAACGTTTATCAACATCTTCATGTACCCGAGTCTCAACAAGACGCGCCTCGGCGTCTGCAGCAACGCCTTCGCCGTAGTGCGCTGCAAAGTGCTCTTGCACAAGTCCGTGAAAGAACTCGTAGCCACCACCAACCTCGCGCAGAAAGGTGAGGCGGGAGGCGTAAGCCAGGAACTTCGGATAGGCGAACGGGTTGCGTGGTGTTCGGTTGGTGGCAGCTAAGACAGCGCGTAAAACATAGTGACCGATAAGCGTCATGCCGCCGAGCTGCCAGAATCCCAAGCTCACGCCGATGAGCCCCCCCAAAACAAAGGCGAAGGTCACCGGCAACCCTCCAGCACTAAACAGATAGGCAAACCCTGGCGAGAGCAGGAGCGTTCCTAGAACTCCTAGCACGAAACTGCCAAAGAACATATATCGGGTCGAAGCCAGCACCGGCCGGTCCGGTCCAACACAAAGCTCCGTTGGTCGGTTTTTCAGACCCGCCTCCAGCAAGCCGACGAGCAAGCCAAACGGCACGCTGAATAGCAAACTCCCGGTGACAGTCTCCAGCCACGCTCCCAAGTGGTCGGGTGACTCGCCGGCGAGCGCTCCGCCAGCCAGCGTCAGAAGCAGGCCGAATAAGCCGGTAACACCCAGCCAGCGCAACCAGAACGCCCACTTCGTTTGTTGGACGCCCTGCCACGACCACCGAGGCCTATCTATCGCTTCAAGTTGTTCATAGCGACGCTCCTGCACCTCCCTAAATCCAATGAAAGTGGCCACGACCGCGCCCAAGAGTAGATTGCCAGGTATGCCGATGAGGTAGGCGGCAGCTAGCGATATCACCGCGAAGTGAAACAAGCTCCAAAACAGCACCGCGACACACCGATAGCAGCGCTGCTCCTGTGAAGTGCCAAGCCAATTGGGCTGCAGGTCCTCGAGCCGGAAAACCGGGCGTTCGTGCTGTTTCATCCGGTGCGCCAGCCAGCTCAGCCAGCGGAGCGTGTCCTCATCAGTGTATCTCGCCGCGTCACCCTTGCGGACGAGCATTCCCCGGACATAGGCGTGGAGCACGCGCTCTTGTGTGGTCATGGAGGCCCTCGGTAGGTCGTCTAGCGGACTTTCAAAGCGCGTTTTGGGGGCCGAGCTGATAACCCTTAACATAGCTGGCGTCCGCGCCAGCGCGCGCAGATGCGGGTCGGCTCTGAGGTCCACGTTCGTCTCGTCTGCCTCTCGCCAAATCCGGCTCAGATAACGTTCAATCGTCTCGTCGTCCAGAGGCTCGAGTTCAAGGGCTGCCTGGAGGCGTAAGCGCGCTCCGGCCTGCCTGTAGGCCCCGCTGCGGCTCGTCACGACTAGGCCCGGCGGGCCGTAAACGCCTACAAAGGCGTTGATCGCCTCTATACAGGCTTGCCTTTTGCTCGGCGGAACTTCGTCCAGGCCGTCCAAAAGGAGTATAAACTGACGCGTTTCCAGCCACCTTCTGCTCAAGGCCGCCGGGACGTAGTACCAAGTTCCTAATTCACTCACCAGCCAATCGAAGAGCGCTAAGCCCTGTGCTGCCCAGCCGCCCAGCTTGAAAACTAGGGGCAAAGGCGCGGTTGCGTCGGCTTCGGCTTGCTGCCAGAGCCCTTCGGTCAGCTCGAGCAGGCTCACCGTCTTGCCCGCCCCGGCTTCGCCCAGGAGGAGGAGCATATGTCCTGCCTCCCGGAAGGCGCGACTCAACCCCTGCTCGGCGAGGGTAGGGGCCACGTAGGGCCACTCGATGAGGCCGTCCCAGGGCCGCTCGAGTGCCCCTGGTGCGAGCTGCAACTTCAGCTCGAGGGAGACGTCCACCGCGTTGGCGAGCACACCGTCCAGCCAAACCGTCCTCACTCGCCGTAACAAGAGCTGCCGGTCGCGTTGCGAGAGCGCATCTGCGGCCTCAGCAGCATGTTCAAAAGTGCCTTTCCCGATCACTCCGTCCGCACCTTCAGCCACAAGGGGAGGCCGCAAGCGCCGTCTCGCTTGGACCTGGTCAAGCTCGAGCGGAACACCGAAGCTCGCAGCCTCTCGGCACACGGTAGCGGCGAGCGGATGACCTCCCGCCACCAGCAACGTATAGACGCGCCTAAAGACTTCGTAATCCGGCTCGGGAGCGTAGCGCAGGAGATACGCGCTTTCGGCCCGGCGTGCCCCCTCCTCGAAGCTGTTCACAGCGGCCTGCTCGCCGAGCCGTAAGAGCGCCTCGCGGACCTGTAAGGCGAAGTAGGCGCGCTTGGCGAGGACCCACCTTTCCAGCTCGTCGCTGAAAGCACTCACCTCGACGCCCTCGAGGAAATAGCCGCGATAGAGGGTCTCGGCGTCCTCGGGCCTCTCAGCGTACAGCGCGTCCGAGAGGTCGTGGACGTCAGCCGAGACGGTCGAGCGTAGCTTTTCCGGGTCCCTTTCGATGACGCCCTCGGTGCGCTTCTCCAGGTAGTTGACTAGGGCGTAGAGCTTGTCGCGGGCGTTGGCGGAACGCCCATACAAGAGGTCGGAGAGTTCTGCGCGGGTCTTAGGGCCTTCGAGGGTGAGGTAGGTGACCAAGATGAGAGCCTTTTCACCGCGGAAGCTGCTGTTGTGGAGCGCGAGGCTTCCGAAGGTTTGCAGGTACATGGGGCCTAGTCTAACCAAGCGCTGTCAACTGTTCTTCTCGCTCTATAACGCGCCCGGAAGAGGTTAAGGAACGCTGAAGGGGAGATGAAGGGGTGTCTAGGCCTCTTCTAGGGCCTTTCTAGGTAGTTTTCTAGGTCGCCCAAGTGGGACAAAGAGGTCGAACGCCACGTTCAAATTCATTAAGGAGGTTGCACGTAGCCGTGAGGTTTTGGCCTGAGCACTAGGAAACGCCTCACATTCAAAATTTGGACCGGTGTACCGCGTTTTGTGCGAACGAATCATGCAAAGCCTGTGAGGGAGGCAACCACATATCCTCACACACAAAACGGGACACACCGCCAGCTCAATGAGGAGAATGATGATATTGGTATACATTCTGGTGTATATTCCGCTTCCGACAGCCGACCAGACGTTGAACGCATCGTTGGAAAACCGCGATGAATAGAGGGGTCAAGCTAACTGTAAAGTGCGCCGCACTCTCCTTACTCTTCGTTCTCGCCGCGTGTTCACAGCGTCCTCCTGACGCGTTGTCTCATCTCTACCTCTACGACCTAGAGGCTACGGCCACGAGTGAAACCACCGTCGTCCTCAATTTACCTCAGGATGTCCTCTGGAGCGGGCGGCCCTACCCGGAAACATATGTATTTGAGCCTCACTTGTCCGTCGTTTCGGTGGACACGAGTGAGAGCAATAGGGGCGTGGTGACGGTCACGACCTCCGCGCAGAGCGACGACACCTACACGGTAACGCTTCCGAACGCGGAGGTTACCGACGGGGAACCGCTAAGGGGTCCTATAAGCACAACCTTCCAGGGCGGCGGACAAAGTGAGGACGACTACAGCCCTGTCATTCCCGACAGCACCAAAGTCGTCACCAGCCAACAAGACGTTACTAGCTATTCCGAGAGTTCGCTGCAGCTAGCTGCGAATAGCAGCCTGGCCGCGAACCTAAAGGTAGGCGACGTGATCGTGAGCGCGCCTATCCCCGGTGTGGCCCCTTACGGCTTTCTGCGCAAAGTCACCGCTATTGTCCCGCAGAGTGGCGGCACAACCCTTGCCCTGGAGGAAGCCTCACTAGAGGAGGCTGTCGAGCAAGGGGAACTCGCCGAGGAATTTACACTCAGCACCGCTGATATCGTCTCCTCGACAGAGGGCAACAACGTGTTCGTCGAGGATACACTCAGCACGCAAGGTCTGGGCATCAACCTCAACATCCTCAATGAGATTTTGTGCGATTCAGACGGTAATCTCAGCACGACAGACGATCAGATTACACTAAACGGCTCTATTCAGGCCGACTTAAAACCCTTTGTCGACTTGAGGATCAGGTGGTTCAGTCTCAGGCACTTCGAGGCGGGCATGGGCGTTGACGAGTCTGCCAACATTACACTGTCAGGCAAGTGCGGCAAAGAGATCAAGAAGGAAAAGCTGCTCGAAAAGATCGACTTCAAGACGTTCGTTTTCGCTATTGGTCCGGTCCCTGTTGTCGTCACGCCGTCCATCGAAATTTACATCGGCGCTAAGGGTGAAGTCAGCATCAAAGTGAACTACGAGGTGCGCCAGGAGTTCGAGGCCCGCTACGGCACGCGTTGGGACAGAAGTGGTGGCTGGAGCCGCATCAACGAGGTGAACTCCACCTTTGAGCATACGCCGCCTAGCATCGAGGGTAAAGCGAAAGTGCGCGGTTATGTAGGCGCAAAAGCCGGTCTGAGGTTCTACGGCGCAGCCTTTGTCTACGTGTACCCTCAGGCCTACGCTGAAGCGGAAGCTACGCTCTCTTTAGGGTCATCCTCGGTTGCACCCTCACTTACAACCGTTTCGCTTACCCCACTAGCGACCCCATCAACTTCGTCCTCCGCAACGTATAGTTATTGTATCTATGCAGGGCTAGACCTGGGTTTTGGTGCTAAGGTGAGCGTTTTCAAGAAGAATCTGGGAGAATGGAACTCTAAACGGCTCGACCTCATCAAAAAAGAGATCGTCTGCGGTGAGAGTGACGCCGCGCCTATACCCGACCCCCCGCCTCAACCCGAGCCCCCTACGCCTCCCGATCCGCCTGCACCTCAGCCCGCGCCGCCATCGCTAACCTGTCTCAGCGAAGGGTCCTACGTCTCTTGCTATATCGACTACACGGGGTCACAGCTCACAACCGTGTGGTCCGTCTCCGGCGGCACTTTGTACTACGGCGGTAGTGAGGAAGCCTATATCGGGTGTTCAAGCAATTACGTCAGCGTCAATGCAAAGGTGACGTACGGAAGTGACACGACGACGCTCTACGGAGGTGCCTCTTGCAGTAGTGGTATGTACTAACTCAAACAGACGGAACACCCGCTGTAGTGAGCAGCGGGTGTTCTTTAAGGGACGCCGAAAGCTCTAGCGGGAAAAGGAGGTCCCAAGAAGCGAAGACCAGCACGCCGAAAGGCAACCCGAAACCATAAGGGGCTAGATAGAGGGGTGCTCAACCCGAAAGGGTGCTGACGTGGGACTGGTAAATCTCCTGCAAAGATGTTCTCAAGATTGCAAACTAAGAGGAAGTTAGATGCGAATCTAAAGCTCTGCAAACGAAACCGAAGGACTCACCGACTGGCACGCTGTTGACTGGCGGGCCGTCAACCGGCGGGTTCGCAATCTGAGAGGACGCATCTTTAGGGCTACTGCGAACTTACCGCGGTAGCCTTGTGATTTGCTTGAGCCGTGTGCGGTGAAAGTCGCACGCACGGTTCTTGGGGGGCGGGAGACTGGAGACGGTCTCCTGCTATCCGACCAGTTACGCAAAACCCACAAAATTCGGCTCATCCTGCGGCGAGGTCAGGACGCAGCACGACTCGTCCCCGCGCCCACGAGGTGATGAGTAACTGCTGCGCCCGAGCTGCCTGCTCCAACGGTAGCTCCGCGGCGATGAGGGGTGTGATACGTTCAGCTCTGAGATGGCTAATCAGGGCTTCGAGGTCTTGTGCTAAAGCTCCCGGATGCGCCTTGTTAGAGTCCACCACGTTGAAGAGCAGTGCTGAGCGCCCGTTGGGCAGCTTGTCACGCACCCACAGCTTGGCGAAACCGCCGATCGTGGCTAGAGCGGACGCGCCGTGCAGCGCACCGATTGCCGCCGTCGCCACGAGCACGCCACCTCGACACAGCACTCGCCATGAGCGGTCCAGGTGAGCACCCCCAATAGGGTCTACGACAAGGTCAACACCGCCTGGCACGTCACGTTCGAGCCGCGCAACAAAGTCTTCGCGCTGATAATCGATGGGTGCCGCGCCGTATCTCGCTATGACCTCATGTTTAGCCTGGGACGCCGTGCCCCACATTTTCAGACCCAGCGCGCGCCCGAGGTCTAGCAGGGCCGACCCCGTCGACCCCGCTGCGCCGTGCACTAGGACAAGGCTGCCGGACTTAACTTGGGCGACGCGTCGGAGGATCTGATAAGCGGTGAGGTAGCTCATTATGAGCGCGGACAACGTCGCCGGGCTGATGTCGTCCGGCACGGGAACTAAAGTCTGCGCCGGGACGATCACGTACCGGCTATAGCCCCCGAATCCGGTGATAGCGGCGACCCGCTCGCCGCCGCTGAACCCCTCGACGCCCGCGCCGACCTGATCGACGACTCCGACAATGTCATAGCCGGGCGTAAAAGGCGGCTTAGGTGCGCCAGGGATAAGCCCTTTCTGCCAAAATACGTCACCTAAAAGTACCCCCGCCGCAAGGACACGGATTCGAATCTCACCTGCTTTAGGGTCAGCTAAAAAGTCTTGGGTAAGCTCGAGGGTTTCTGGGCCGCCGCGTTTGGTGGAGACGATGCGCTGGTTTATAAGGTTTACACTAGTCTCTGACATAGGACATCCTTCCTGATGTGAACAGGCTCTTCTCGTCTACGATAGGGACGGGCTCGATTTGATATGGTCAGGTTGCCTAACTAAATAGATAGTAAGGTAAGCTGTCTTATTTGTCAAGGAGGTTTCATGAGTTCAGAGAAAGACGCAGCCTCGAAGCCACCACAGAGCCAAGAGGTCGGGCGGCTCTTCCAACGGGCAGCGCGGGTCTACAGTGACCTCATCCTGAGCAAGATGGCGGCGCGGGGGTACGAAGGGCTGACCCTCTTCCACACCGCCCTCATCGCCAACCTCGGCGCTGAAGGTGCGCGGGTCACCGTCCTGGCAAAGCGGGCCGGGATGGCGAAGCAGTCGATGGGCCAGCTCGCGAACGACCTCGAGCGGCGCGGGTACGTCGAGCGGGTGCCGGACCCGAGCGACAGGCGCGCCTATCTGATCCGGTTCACCAGTGGAGGCGAGACCCTGTTGCGAGATTCTTACGAGGCGAAGCGTGAGGTCGAGGCTGAGTATGCGACGAAACTCGGACAGGAGGCGGTGGAAACGCTGAGGCGCTTGCTAAAGCAACTCGTGGCGGCGTACGAGTAAATCTATAGACGCTTATGGTGCGCTCAGCCTTCTGCGTGAGATGCGCGCATCACACGCAGAAGGGTTCATCCACCGAAAAGCGTTCACGGCAGAGGTGCTCATGACAAAAGCTGATTTTCTGAGGACTGTATGGAGCAAAAGCCTCGTGTACGCTCTTGCGGCGACAGAGGAGGAGGTGACTCTCCTTACTGACCGAGGATTGACTCCATGCTCTGCGCCGCACTGGTACGCTCCAGGGATTGGAGACGACAAAGAAACAACTTTGAGGCGAAGGAGTCAGGAAGGTTACGACTTCCCTGACCTTCCCAGGACAAACGCCAACCCCTACAGCAGCGCCGTCACCACCTTCTCGTGCGACATATCCTCAACGCCGCTCATGCCGCCGTTCTCGCGTCCGTAGCCACTCCCCTTCACACCGCCCCAGGGCAGGCGCGCGTCGATGAGCGCAAAGCCGTTGATCCAAACCGCACCGGTGCGGACCTGGGCGGCGAGCCGGTGCGCGCGGCTGAGGTCGCGGGTAAAGATGCCCGCGTTGAGGCCGTACTGAGTGTCGTTGGCAATCTCAACAGCCTCCTCATCTGTACCGAAGGGGATGACCGTTCCGACCGGGCCGAAGATCTCCTCCTGGGCAATTTTCAAGCTGTTGTCGCCCGCGAAGACGGTTGCCTGAACGAAGTAGCCACCCTGCAATGTTTCGCCCGAGCCGCGCTCGCCGCCCGCGACCAGCTCAGCCCCTTCGGATTTGCCCGCCTCGACGTAGCCCATGACGCGCTCCACACTGCGCGCGTTCGTAAGGGGTCCCATCGTCGTGCCGCGCTCTAACGGATCACCCAAAACCTGGCTCTTCGCGGCCTCAGCCAGCCCGTTCAGCACGTCGTCGTAACGCGAGCGGTGGACGAGCACCCGCGTGCCCGCCGCGCAGATTTGGCCCTGGTGCGCGAACAGGCCCGCCGCGAGCGTGGGGACGGTCAACTCCAGGTCGGCATCGTCCAGGACGATTTGCGGCGCTTTGCCGCCTAGCTCGAGTGTGACCGGCTTGAGCGTCTTCGCCGCTTCCTGCGCGATGAGGCTGCCGACTTCGCCGCCGCCCGTGTAGCTCACCTTAGCGACCTGCGGGTGCTGCACGAGCGCCATGCCTGCGACGGGCCCGAGGCCCGAAACGACGTTGAAGACGCCCGGCGGGAAGCCCGCCTCCTCAAATAGGGTGGCGAGATGAAGCGTTGTGAGTGGCGTGTCCTCGGCAGGCTTGAACACAACCGTATTGCCCACCGCAAGGGCGGCGGCGCTCTTCCAGCCGATGTACATGGTCGGGAAGTTGTACGCGCCGATGCTGCCGATCACGCCCAAGGGCTCGCGCACCGTATAGGAGAGCGCAGGGCGGCCCTGCATGGGGGCGGTCGGGATGCTGCGACCCTCTAGCTTGTCCGCCCAGCCCGCGTAGTGCCGGAAGGTGTCGATGAGGTTGGCGACGTCCGCATAGCGGGCCATGCCATAGACCTTGCCACAGTCCACAGCTTCCAGGCGGGCGATATCGTCGGCGTCGCGCTCGATGAGGTCCGCGAGCTTATAGAGCAGTCGTCCGCGTTCTGCGCCGCTCAGTTTCGACCAATCGCCGCCGTCATACTGCGCGTACGCGGCCTCCACCGCCGCGTCCACGTCTTCGGCTTGGGCACTCGCGACCCGCGTCAAGACCTCGCCCGTCGCCGGGTTCATCACATCGGAGGTCGCGCCGCTCTTGGCTGGGACGAACGCGCCGCCGATGTAGAGCTGGGTCTGCAGTTTCTCCGCGATCACGCTGCAACCACCTCTCGAGTCTGCGCGCTTTCGGCGGTACCTTTGATGAGATCGCTCGCCTTCTCGCCGATCATGATAGTAGGCGCGTTCGTGTTGCCTGAGATGATGCTGGGCATGACCGAGGCATCCGCGACGCGCAAGCCTTCGACGCCGTAGACGCGCAGCTCGGGGTCCACCACCGCGAGGCTGTCCACGCCCATCTTGCACGTGCCGACGACGTGGTGATAGGTCGAGACCGTCTTGCGGATGTAGGTGCGTAGGGCGTCCCTGTCGCCGGTGTTCGGGTAAAGCTCGCGCTTGCGCCAGTCGTTGAAGGCGTTTGCGTAGCCGATGTCGCGGCAGACTTCGACCGCACGGAGCATCGCCTCGACATCGTAGGTAGTCTCCAGGTAGTTCGGATCCACGGCGGGCTTATCCTGCGGGTTATTGGATAAGAGGGTGACCTGACCACGGCTCGAGGGCCGCACCATCCCCGCACAGAGCGTGTAGGCGTTCTGCGGCCCTTCAAAGCCCGGCGGATAGTAAGGGATGTGCATGAAGAGCGGTTGCAGGTCGGGCACGAGCAGCCGCGGGTCGCTCTTAGCGAAGAGCTGGCTCTCTAAAAAGTTCGCCCTCGGCGCGGGGACCTCTTGGCTCGCCTCGAAGATGACGGGCACCAAGAAGTGATCGTGAAGGTTCTGGCCGACGCCCGGCAGGTCCACCTGGACCTCGACGCCGTGCTCACGCAGGTGCGCCGCTGGGCCGATGCCCGAGAGCATCAGGAGCTGCGGTGAGTTGAGCGCGCCGCCCGAAACGACGACCTCTTGCGAGGCGCGCGCTTCTTTCAACTCGCCCCCTTGCAGGTAGCGCACGCCGGTGCAGCGACCGTTCTCCAGAATGAGGCTGTGCGCCAGCGCGCCCGTCTCCACCATGAGGTTGTTGCGGTCCAGGGCGGGCCGCAAAAAGGCTACCGCCGCGCTGCACCTTTTGCCGTCTTTGACCGTCAGGTCGTTGAAGCCGACGCCCTCCAAGGTCTCCCCGTTGAAGTCGCTGTTAAATGCGAAGCCAACCTCCTGCGCTGCCTCGACCGCCGTTTCGGAGATCGGGCTCTTGTGGCGGTTATGCGAAACGTGTAGCGGGCCGCCTGCGCCGTGATACTCGCTCTCGCCGCCCTCGAAGTCCTCGGACTTCTTGAAGTAAGGGAGCACACTCTGGTAGTCCCAGCCGACGTTGCCCGCGTACGCCCAGGCGTCGTAATCGAGGCGGTGACCGCGGATGTAGATCATGCCGTTAATCGAGGAGCTTCCGCCCAGGACCTTACCGCGCGGCAGGGCGGCCTCGGCGTCGCAGGCGTGCTTTTGGGGCGTGCTCGCAAAGGCCCAGTCGTCGTCCGTGAGCCAGGTGGCGGGCCAACCTGAAGGGTTGTGGATATTGGGGCTATTGTCCTCGCCTCCCGCTTCTAAGAGGAGCACCCGCGCCGCCGAATCCTCGCTCAACCTATTGGCGAGCACACAGCCCGCCGAACCTGCACCGATCACGATGTAGTCGAACACACCTGCTCCTTTCCTCCCGCGCGGGGAGAGGCTAACCGAAGGCCAAAGGGAGGGTCGATACGCCCCTGCCTAAACATAACGTTCGGTATAGCCGGATGAGACTTAGACCGGGAGTATAGCAGATGTGCTGCTAAGGTATCGCCGACAGCTTGTGTATGGCTACGCCTTTAGCGTTCCGTTTCATGCCGCCACGAGGGTTAGCTTACGTGCTGACGACGCGAAAGGTTGCTTGACCAGACCTTCACCTGACGAGGTTTCTCTGCATAAACCGTCAAGTCAGCCGAGAAGGTTTTACGGCATCTTCCTTACAGACGACGAGGGGCACATCTAAGTTGCGAGCAATAGTGTTTACCGCGCCACCGTTGCCAAACAAATTGCGCTCACCTTCAAGTTTCTTGACATGTCTGAAGCGTAAGCTCTAACGTCACGCGAAGGTCTGTCTGATACAAGTTGAGGTGATGCTTTATTGGGGCGCGGACAAAACTGACCGAGCAGCACTCCGTATGATGCACACATGGCAAGCCTCAGAACCGGCATTTGTCCACGAACTCCAAACGCGACCAGAGCAGTACCCAGTACACTTTGACGTTGGGCATGTTATGTGGTTAGTGGTGTTAGAAAGTTGACGTGTCTTTGAATTTCTTTTGCGGCGAACGCGCACAACAGCCGCAGAGTACGAGGTGTTGAAATTTCATGCTACTATGTTGAACATGATACAAACTTCTTTTGCTTCTACCCGCGAGGCACTGTTTGAACAGGTACTCGACACTACGCCGAACGAGGTAGCTGAGGCCGTGCTCAAGCAAACTGTCGTTGGCGAGTCCTCCCTCGAGCAGGTTCTAAGACGTTTGGCTTCCCTGCTTGATATCAGCAAAACCGAAGCACTCGCTGTGCTCGGCATCAGCCGCTCGCGCAAGAGTAAGAACCCAAATATGAGCGTCGAGCTTTTAGACCGTACCTACAGTGCGCTTACCCTGTTTGCACGGGTCGCGAGCATTCTCGGACAGGAGGGGGCGAAAGCTTGGTTCGGGAGCCCTAAGGCTGCCCTAGACGGAGCTAGACCTATCGACTTGCTGGCTACGCGCGTCGGGGTCAGCAAGCTTCAAAACATGCTTACCGCGCTGGAGGACGGCACTTTTCTTTGAAGGTCTACCGCTTAGCTTTTACGAACAGTTTGAGTGCGGCGTTCAGACCACGCGGCGCACCAGGGCGTTGGAATAGCGAGGGTACGGTTATGGTGTATACAGCGGAGCACGCTGCTCTAGCTGCACTAGAGATTCTAGCCGGTTGGGAGGTCTACGCCAGCCTACAGGGTTATAACCTTTACCGCTGTACCTTCGATGAGACTCTTCTCGAGAATGCGCCTGACGACCTCGGGATCAATGACCGAGTTCAGACGCGGTCCTACGGTGACACCTGGGTGCGCGAAGCGAGAAGCGTTGCTCTGCGCGTTCCCTCAGTGGTCGCACCTGAAAGCTTTAATGTGCTTCTCAACCCCGACCATCCGGACTTTCGTCAAGTCGAGGTCGAGCCGCTCGGCTCTTTCAGCTTCGAGGAGAGGATTGCAGCGCTTGTTGAGCGGGCGAAGGAATGAGTAAGCAGTTTATAACGACGTGTTGCTCTGGTTTTGTGCAAGAGTTGCGCACAACTGGCGCACAACTCAACAAGCAAGTTTCTTCACCGGAAGAGTTGAGCTGCCCCCTAAATTGAAATGAGCCGAGCAGTTAAGCTCGACTCATAGTTTTTAGCTCTATCGTCGTGACGCTTAGACGACAACCTCGGCAACAATACTGGTCAGCTTGTGGCGCGCCATCGCGAGGTTCGCTTTTTTACGGTTAAGCACGGTGTAGAAAAAGAGTGTGCTATTTGCGAGTGGACGAATCACATGATAGGCGTCATTCAAGGTGATGAGGATGTCCTCGATGCCGCCGCTAAGACCAAGCTCACTCATCGTCTCCATCTTAGCCCGCACAACTTGAGTATTCCCGGCTGCGGCGACGTCCAGATCAAGATCGCCCCCAGCGGAACCGAGCGACATACCACTGTCATAATCAACGAGCATCGCAGCGCTCGCGCCGTCAATCTGCATCGCTTGTTGGAGCGCTGAATCTACACCATTTGTATCCATCATGTTCTCCTTGTGTGTTCATTCGGACGAAGTTTCCCAGATATCTCTCTGAGTTAATCTGATGGTACAGCGGGGCATATTACAATATTCTTACATAGATGTTTCTAGCCCCGCGCCGCTAGGCGAAATACTAAAAGTGAAAGTACATACGCCCTTCCTTATATTCGCGGGAGATAATATTAACGTGAGTCAGGACCTCCATCACTATAAGGCGCTGCTCTTTAAGGCCCTAGCCAATCCCTTACGGCTCGCGATCCTGGACCTACTACGTGAAGGCGAGAAAACGGTAACGGAATTGCAAAAAGGTTCGCAGGCGTCTCAAGCGAGTGTGAGCCAGCAGCTACAAGTTCTGCGCAACAATCATATTGTTAGGTACCGTAAAGAAGGCAACAGAGCCTACTACCGAACGGTTGACCCTGACATCTACGTCTTTTTAGACCTAGGGCGCAAGCTCTATAACCGGCAACTTTCACGGCAACAAGAAGTTTTCAGTAAGCCTCAAGAGTAAGGTTTAGAGCGAAGCTTGCGCTAAGTCTTTTCAACTCGCAACTCTGAATGTGGAGCTTGACGAAGGGCGACCCTTCTGCGAGAGGTCGGGTAGCAGGCTCCGTCCGTCCGACTATTGCCCAACGCTTCTTGATAATTTGAGCCGCTCGCTCTACGAGCCTAGACGTAGGCGAATGCTAATTCTAACTTGCGATGATTAGCGATTGAGGGGCATAGAGACGTTCGACCAGATATACTTAGACCTCGAAAGGATACGCTTGCCACAGGACCTACTACCCGAAGGTTACAACGATTTCCTTACTGACCTTAAAGTGCGCATTCGGCAGACCCAAATCCGCGCTGCACTCTCAGTACTGGACTGTCAACTTAGGTTTACAGGGTAAAGCCGAGCCAGCTTGATACGGGCGTCAGCGGTGGTGAAGTGCCAGTTGACCTTTGTTGCCAGCGCGTTGCGTTCGCGTGTCCAGGCTTTGACTTGGGTGAGTAGCGTTATATCAGCAATGCGTCTGTCTAAGCACTGCTTGCTCAAGGCGGAGAACTCTATTTCAACGTCTTCCATCTGTGCGACAAAGCGAGCACTCGCCTGTGGCGGAATGCACCATTGCTCTTTTAGGTGAGGCGACAGTTCGTTTTTTTGAGCGTTTGGCGCACTGCTTCGTGCGAGATGCTACTCACTACCTCTAGCTCTACAAGCTTGTCTGCAAGCATCCGCAAGGTCCACTTGGCATGTCCTGAAGGCGCTTCACTACAGGCTAACGCAATCAAGGTGGCTTCTCCACGTCCGTCGAGCTTACGAGGTTTGAACCTCACCGCTCGGGCGTATCCCAAGGCGGCTTGAAGTCCTTGCTCGGCAAACAATCGCTTCGTACGCCACACCGTCGTACTCGCTATCGCTAGCAACCTGGCAATCTCTATATCCGCAAGGTGCTCGCCGTTTGTGTCAGCAAGCAGCAGGATGCGGGCGCGGTCTATCTTGCGTACTCGGGTACTTCCCTTACGGGTCAACGCTCGCAGCTCTTCTCGCTCTTCTTCACTTAGACTGATCTCTCGTTTGCACATCCCTTAGTCTACTCTGCAGACCTTTGTTGATAGCCTATTAGTAGAGAAAGAGGTGGCGAGCTTCGCCACCTCTTTAATTCTTGGTTCATTTCGGTCAGCTTTGAATTTGTGGATAGTGCGAATCAGCTCGCCGCTTCAACTTCCTGCTCCTCTTGCGCCGCGCCGCCCTGATGAATCACCTCTTCGCTCGTCTCCTTAAACATCTCAATGCCGTCCTGGATGAGCTTGTGCATCTCCTTCTCACCGCGCCAGCCGTCCACTTTGGTCTCTTTGCCTTCTAACTCTTTATAGATATTAAAGAAGTGCTCGATTTCGCGCAGACGGTGGCGGGAGATGCTGTCTAGGTGGCGGTTGCCGTCGAAGCGGGGGTCGTCGGCGGGGACGGCTAAGAGCTTCTGGTCGCCGCCCTTTTCGTCGCTCATCTCCAAGTAACCTAGAGGACGCACCTGCAACACTGCGCCGGGAAAGGTCGGCGCGTTCGTCAGCACGAGCACGTCGATGGGGTCGCCGTCTTCGGCCAGCGTGCTCGGGATGAAGCCGTAGTCGCCGGGGTAGTGCATGGGGCTGTAGAGCACCCGGTCGAGCCTAAAAATCTCGTGCTCCGGGTCGTATTCGTACTTGTTGGCGCTGTTCATCGGCACTTCGATGACGGCCTGAACGATGTCGGGCGCTTTCTCGCCGACGGGTAGATGAAAGAGGTTCATGCGGGTCTCCTTTTCGAGAGGTGCGGGGTTGGTGGGAATACTGTGACGCTGCGAGGTTGCCGCCCCTTTAGCTCGAGTATTGTACACGCTACCCCTTCATCCTTTCGGTGATATGAGTCTTGTACATGATAGGCTGAGCACTCATGCCAATCTTTGCCCTTGTCGGCGTGATGCTGGGCGGCGCACTCGGCGCACTCTGCCGCTACCTCACCTCTCTAGTGATACAGACTTTAATGCAGGGAACGGTTTACGGAGGCTTCCCCCTCGCCACCCTGCTCGTCAACGTCCTCGGCTCATTTCTCCTCTCGCTACTCTTTCACGCCAACACCGCCAACCTCTCCCCCACTTTGCAACTCGCCATCGGCACGGGTTTTTTAGGCTCGTTCACCACCTTTTCAACCTTCGAACTCGACAACTACAGGCTCGTACAAGAGCAGCAGTGGGGCTGGGTCGGCGTATACCTCTTTGGCAATTTACTTCTGGGCTTCGCCGCTATCTTGCTGGGTCGGGAGGCCGCACAGCGCTTGTTTTAAGTGATTTTTAACGGGTGGTTTCGGCTCGAGACACGACACGCTCTAAGAAATACTCGTGCACGCGGTCATCTTGGGCGAGTTCGGGGTGAAAAACGGTCGCCATGAGCCTATTCTTTGCCACCATGATGGGGTCATCCTCATACTGTGCTAAAACTTCCACCTCTTTACCTACAGAGACGATGCGCGGCGCACGAATAAAAATTGCGTGAAAGGGGTCATCGAAAGCAGTAACGCTCACGTCCGCTTCGAATGAAGCTACTTGCCGCCCGTAAGCGTTGCGAGCGACGCTCATCTCTAAAAGCCCTAAACGCGGCTGCTCTGGATGACCTGCAATGTCGGTGGCAATGGCAATCGCGCCCGCGCACGTGCCCCACACCACGCCGCCCTGCGCGTAGAATTCTTTTAGCGCTTCGTCGAGCCCATAAGCCACCATCAGCTTCGCCACCGTCGTGGACTCGCCGCCGGGGATGACGACGCCGGAAAGCCCCGCTAAGTGATTCGGCAGGCGCACCTCTCGCACGGTTGCGCCGAGGCGTTCTAGGGCTTGCTTGTGTTCGCGAAACGCGCCTTGCAGCGCGAGCACACCGACGTTCATACCTCCATTTTGGCACGAAGTGAGGCTGAAGAGAAAGCAGAGCGGTGACGTTACTCGTTCGCGGCCTGCACGCCAGCGAGGATAGACGCCGCGACGACCTCTTGCACCGCAACCGAGAGGAGCATCAAGGGCACGGACGGTCCTTGACCTGTGCTGAGCGCAAAGGTCGTGTCGCCGTCCGACACGGTGTGAGAGGGGCGCGTGACGCGGGCGATACCGATGTGAGCGCTCTGCGCGAGCGCTTTGGCTTCGGCTTTGCTGATGGGTGCGTTCGTAGCGACGACGACGAGGGTGGTGTTGGTGCCTAAAAGGGCGTCCGTAAGATACTCGAGCCGCTTGGCAGAATCGGGCCTGGCACCATCTTCGAATCTCGCCCCGGCGACGACTTCTCCTGTACCGGGATGGACAATATCACCGACTGGATTCGATACGCTCAGCGCCGCGACGGTTGCGCTGCCCACCGCCAGCGCCGCGCTACCCAGCCCGCCGAACTCTGACTTGTCAAACCCTAAATATTTGCCGCAGGTCGCGCCCATACCGACGCCAATTCGCCCGAGAGGCACGGGGGCGTCGCTAGCGTTCGCCGCCGCGCTGTAGCCTGCTTCCGCCGTTGGACGCCCCACCCCTTGACCTGCTGCCTGACCTGTACCGAGGTCATAGATGACGGCAGAAGGAACGAGGGGTATCTTTGCAAAAGGTGTCTCGTAACCTACACCTCTTTCATCTAAATACCGCATGACCCCGTCCGCCGCCGCCAAGCCGAACGCGCTGCCGCCCGCAAGGGTCACAGCGTGGACGCGCTGGACGCTCTTTTCGGGCGCTAAGAGGGCGCTCTCTCTCGAGCCCGGCGCACTCCCTAAAACCTCACCTGAAGCGGTGCAGCCTTCGTCGGGGCAGAGAATGACGGTGCAACCCGTCACTGCGCCCTCATCCGACCAGTGCCCGACGCGGAGGCCGGGCACTGCGGTGAGGGTGTTGTTTTGACTCATTGGATTTACTGGGTTTGGCTTAGCTCGTCGCTCGAGGTGGGCGCAGGCTGCGTGTACTGCTCAATTTCCGAAGGCGTAATCTCTTTCCAGTAGATGAAGTTGCGCGGCGTGTTCTCGTCCGCGCGGGTTTCGGTGCGGCGGTCTATAGGAATCGTAATAGTGATGGGGTTGCCCGTGCGCCGCATCTGCGCTCCCGGCGCATCACCCCTTACGAAAGCAGCCCGAACACCATTGGGTGAAGGCGCACCTGAGACTAAATCAATTGTTTTGAAAACGATATTTTCGGGTGGCGTAAAAGCGCCTGCGGGTGTGCCCGTGAGCGCGGCTTGGGTGAAACTCTTCCAGAGACGTACCGGCTGACGCGAACTCGTCAACCTTTCGCCGCTGGGCATCGCTTTTGCCAAGCTACGGTTGTCGTCGTAACCTATCCACACCGCCGTAGTCATCTCCGGCGTCGTGCCGACAAACCAGATGTCGCGGTCGCTGTTCGTCGTACCGGTCTTGCCGCCGACCCAGCGCCCGTCAATCCGAGCGCGTTGGCTAAAGGCGACGGAGTCCGTTGCGTTCGCGTACAAGAGGTCGAGCATAATGTATGCGGTCTCTTCACTCCACACTCTCGCCTCGCGCGGCTGCGCTTCATAGAGCACGTTATCCTCCGCGTCCGTCACCTTAGCGATGAGGTGCGGCTCGACGTGGACGCCACCATTCGCAAAGGCGCTAATCGCGCTCACGTGTTGCAAGGGCGTCACTTCAAATGCACCTAAGGCAATCGAGGGATAGGGCTTGAGGTTTTCGTAACCGAGTTCGGTCGCTCTCGCCACGACCTCTTGCGGCGTCACCGCTTCGACGAGTTTGGCGATGGGAATATTGCGTGAGACATCGAGGTGATAGCGCAGCGTCTTGACACCGAAGAACTCCTCATCGTGATTCTGGGGTATCCAGTCGTCGGGCAATCCGGGTTGCTCAAAAACGGTCCGCTCGTCGCTGATGACGCTCGCCTGGGTGTAGCCGCCCTGCTCAATCGCAGTGGCGACGATAATCGGCTTAAACGAGCTACCGGGCTGACGCAGGGCGTCGGTAGCACGGTTAAACGTGTCGCCGCCGGTGCCCTGGGGCGTACCGCCGACCATTGCGAGAATGCGCCCCGTAGAGGGCTCTACACTGACGATAGCAAGCTCCGCGTCAGGTGGCAAATTTTCTTCGCCCGGCGGCAGGTCGGCGTCTGGATTTCTCGCGGTCTGGTTAGCAGCCTCTTGCTTCTGCACGTCGATGGTGGTGTAAATCTTCAAGCCGCCCGCGCCGAAGAGCCGATTTTGCCCCAAAAGCTGGGATATCTCGTTGCGCACCGTATAGGCGACGTAGGGGTTCAAATCAGACGAGACGCTCCGCGCCACTCTGGGTTGCGCGTCGGTGCGCTGTGGCTCACCGACGATGTTGCCCACCTCATCGTACTGCACGTCCCAACCCGTCGGCTCTAAGGGGTAGCGCCAGGCTTGCTCGGCGATATCTTGGCTCACCACGCCCTGCTCAACCATTGTGTCGAGCACGACGCGCATCGCCCGGCGCGTGGCGGTGAAGTCGGCGTAGTTGGCCGAAGGCGTCGGGATGAGTCTCGCCAAATAGAGCGATTCGGCTAAATTCAGCTCGATGGGGTCTTTGTCGAAGTAGGCTTTGGCGGCGGCGTGAACGCCGTAGAGGTTGCCGCCCCAATAGACCAAGTTGAGGTACTGCTGCAAGATTTCGGACTTGGTCAGGCGGCG
This sequence comes from Trueperaceae bacterium, assembly GCA_965213645.1. GTDB lineage: Bacteria > Deinococcota > Deinococci > Deinococcales > Trueperaceae > CBDBZX01. The sequence goes on along the minus strand of CBDBZX010000008.1, from coordinate 728,972 downwards.
CTCTAATTCCGTCGCCAACATGATCTCTTTGGCCTTGCGCTCCAACGAGCGCTCATCCGAAATATTTCTTAAAAGCGTATTTTTGATGACCTGCGTGGAAATCGTCGAGCCGCCGCGCCCGCCGTCGCCTAAAAACTCCAGGTAGGTCGCTTTGGCGATGCCGGGGATGTCGAAGCCGTAGTGCTCGAAGAACTGGTCATCTTCCGAGGCAATGACGGCCCAAATCACAGCGGGCGACACCTCGTCTAAAGAGACGTTCACGCGGTTCGTTAGCTCCCTATCCTCACCGATGTAGGGCACGATCTCGCCAATCGGCTCACCGTTGGCGGCGAAAATCTGCGAGGTGGCGGTAAATTCTAGCCCCTCGACCTCACTGATGGAGGGTAGCTCTTCCGCCCACTTGAACGCCGAAGCGGTCAAGAGGGCCGCAACGGACAACACGACTGTCAAGATGACGAGAAATATTCCCTGGAGTACTTTCACGCCCACATTGTAACAAAGCGAATGGTGAGATGGGGTGTTTGGGTGTCAGGAGGCGCTAAGTGAAATCATCAAGTGAGATTGTTCAAGCTCGAGCCACCTTAGCCCGCTCATGCTAAACTAAACTAAGGAGGCTAGCGTGAAGGTCACAGATAAAACCATCAATAAAACTCAGGTCAACATGCACGAGGCCAAGACGAACTTCTCAAAGTTGGTTGAAAAAGCGCTGCGAGGTGAAGAGGTCATCATCGCCCGGAGTGGGGAGCCGCTCGTTAAGCTCGTACCCGTTTCACAGCCTGCGGCGCTCCGCCCGGTGGGGCTACACCGTCAAGACGTCGGTGAAGACTTTATAGAACGCTCGATGGCACCTCTCGGCGACGAGGAGCTAGAAGCGTGGCACAACCCCAAGCTGCGTAGCGACGAGTGAAGGCGAAGTGAAAGTAGAGCGCAGCGAGCAGAGAGAGGTGCTACTCGACACGCATACATTTCTCTGGTTCGATACCAACCCGGAGAAGTTGCCTGAGCAGGTGTTGAGTCTTTTGCGCAATAAGGACACAAACGTCGCAGTTTCAAGCATCACCGCTTGGGAGTTTTCTATAAAGCACCGTCTGGGAAAACTCCCCGAGGCTGGAGAGTTGATTCAAGAGTATCATCAGTCGCTCGCCCACTATGGCTTTAGAGAACTCCCCTTCACCAGCGTTCACGCGCTTAAAGAGGGTGATATTACGCACCCCCACAAAGACCCTTTTGACCGCGCCCTAGCCGCGCAAGCGCTGAGCGAGCAGCTACCTCTCGTGACTAGGGACAGGGTTTTCACCGAGCTAGGCGTCACGGTTTTTTGGACCGATTAACGGCTTGACTCTATTACCGCTACAGCATTTCTACTTAATGTTGCTACCCTTCTCCGCAGGCATCATCACGCAACGTGCGTGCTAGGCAATGTTCTTTTCAATAGGGGTGTAGTTGACCAGATAATACCTACTATAAATTTCGTCTCACCTCTTCCAGCAAAGTGAACGTGACGGGGCTATACTGGCACGATGAGTGATATTCATATTCAAACCCTCCCCAACGGCTTGACCTTAGTCGCCGAGCCGATGCCCTGGCTTCCCTCGGCGAGCTTCAACCTCTTGATGCCGGTGGGCGCGGCAGGCGACCCAGCGGGGCAAGAGGGCAGCGCGACGGTGCTGAACGACTGGCTCTACAGGGGCGCAGGCGAGCGGGATTCCCGCGAGTTCTCGGACGCTTTAGACGATTTAGGCGTGCGGCGCGGCGGCGGCGCGGGCACGGAGTACGCCACGCTCTCCGCCTCGCTCTTAGCCGACGCTTTACCTGAGACCCTAAAGCTCTACGCCGACATGGTGCGCCGTCCTCGTTTAGAGGACGAGACCTTCGAGTCGGCGCGAACCTTGGCGCTGCAAGAGCTGTGGTCCTTAGACGACAATCCGACGCAGCGGCTCTTTATCGCCCTATCGAAGGCGTACTTCGCGTCGGGACAGGGGCGCAGCGCTTACGGGACAGAAGAGGGGCTTAAAAACTTGAGTGCCAAACGTGTGCGGCAAGATTTTGAGCGCCGCATTGCCCCTAGAGGCGCGATTTTGAGCGTGGCAGGCGGTATCGAGTGGGAGAGCTTGTTAGGGCAAGTTCAAGCCATTTTCGGCGATTGGCAAGGCGACGGCGACGCTTTACCCGAAGCCGAACTCGCCCCGCAACATTCTGAACACATCGGAGCGGACACCTCACAGACACAAATTGGCGTTGCGTTTGCGGGCGTCGCGCCGGGCTCAGAAAACTGGTACAAGCACGCCCTAGCCACGGGTGTCTTGAGCGGTGGGATGGGCTCTCGCCTCTTCACCGAAGTGCGCGAAAAACGCGGCTTAGTTTACAGCGTGGCAGCCGTCAACCGAGCGGTAAGAGGTTTTGGCTACACCTTAGGTTACGCAGGTACGACGCCCGAACGCGCCGACGAGACCTTGAGCGTCCTTTTAGATGAGCTTGCCAAGCTCCGCAAGGGCGTGTCGGAGGACGAGTTAGAGCGTTCACGCAGTGGGCTTTTATCCAACCTTGTCATGCAGGGCGAGTCGAGCGGCGCACGCGCGGGGGCGTTGGCCCGCGACACCTTTCTTTTAGGCGAGCCGCGTCCCGTGAGCGAGGTTAAGGAGAGCGTTCAGAACACCTCTTTGGATGAGGTCAACCTCTTTCTAGGCGAGCGCCCTGAGCCCGATTTCACCGTCCTGACCCTCGGCCCTAAAGAGGTCAGCACCAGCACAACGGAAACAGAAGAGGTATCAGCGTGAGCATCACCTTTCAGAAAACCACCTTGGATAACGGTCTCACCATCATTGGTGAACACAACCCACAAGCGCAGTCGTTCGCGGCAGGCTACTTCGTCAAGACGGGCTCTCGCGACGAGACCGAAGCGGTCTCAGGCGTCTCCCACTTCTTAGAGCACATGATGTTTAAGGGCACCGACAAGCGCAGCCCCGCCGACATCAACCGCGAGTTCGACGAACTGGGCGCAAACTACAACGCCTACACCAGCGACGAGCGCACCGTCTACTACGGCGCAGTTTTGCCCGAACGCGCCCCCAAACTCCTCGATTTGCTCTCGGATATGATGCGCCCCGCCTTGCGTCAAGAGGACTTCGACCTGGAGAAAAACGTCATCTTAGAGGAAATCGCCATGTACGAAGACCGCCCCGGCTTCAAGGTCTTCGAAGAGGGCAACGAGCGCTACTACAACGGGCATCCGCTCGGCAACTCGGTTCTAGGGACAACGGATTCGATTCGCGCTTTGGAGCGCGAGCAGATGCTCCGCTACTTTGAAGAGCGCTACGCGGCGGATAACCTCATCTTGACCGTCGCAGGTGACTACGATTGGGACGCGCTGACTTCACAAGTGGGCGAATTGACCCAAGCGTGGAGACCGAGCAACCCGACGCGGACGCATCCTGATTTGAGACCTAATACCGAGAACGTCACCTTAGAAAACGCCCGCTTAAAGCGCGTTCACGTGGCGAGCTACGCGCCCGGTGTGAGCGCTCAAGACCCGCTACGCTACGCGGCAGGCGTGTTGGCGAGCTGCATCGGGGACTCGAGCGGCTCTAGGCTCTACTGGGCGCTGGTGGACAACGGTCTAGCCGAAAGTGCCAGCGTCTCGCACGACAGCGCCGACGGCGCAGGGGTCTTCATCGGCTACCTCTCGACAGGGGCAGAAGAATTGGAGAACGTTTTAGAGATTTACCGTCAAACCCTTCAAGAGGTTCAAAACAAGGGCGTGAGCGCCGAGGAGTGGAGCCGCGCTCAGCGCAAGCTCGCCACCGGGCTCACCCTGCGCGGCGAGACGCCCTTTGGACGGCTGATGTCGTTGGGCTCGAGCTACCAATACCTGGGCGAATACCACTCCGTCCAGGATGTTGTGGACAGCATTATGAACACCTCAGTAGACGACACCAAGAAGCTCTTAGAGCGCAAACCGTTCGACAACCTCTTTACGCTCACGCTGAAACCTGCGTCTTAGATTTAGATTCAAAGGTTTTCTGGTGCGTCGTAGGGGCGATTCATGAATCGCCCCTACACAGCGCTGTCTTCAAACTGATGTCATACAGTAGGGGCACGCTTACAAATCACTGTATGAATCGCCCCTACGCCGTTAGCGTTGGCTCCGAAATCACGATGAGACGCGCGTTAGTTCCCTCTAAAAGTTTGGTGACTCATCTCGGCAGACAGTTTTACACCCTAAGTGAGGCTGCCGTGGTACATTAAATAGAGCACATGAACGCCCTCTTTGAACCTCTCCAAGCCAAAACAAGCTATCTGGACCAAACCGCGCAGGCGCAACTCGCCGACGCCTATATGTTAGCCGAGCACGCCCACCGCAGCATGATGCGCAAATCCGGTGAGCCGTATATCTCGCACCCTGTCGCCGTGACGGAACTCCTAGCGGAGATGTACCTGGACGCCGACGCGCTCATCGCTGGGCTCTTGCACGATACGGTGGAGGACACCGACGTGACCTTCGACGACATCGAGACACGCTTTGGCGCGTCTGTGCGGCGCATCGTCGAGGGTGAGACGAAGATCAGCAAGCTCAAAGTGACCTCGGACAAGGGCTTCGAAGAGGAGCAAGCCGAGAACCTGCGGCAGATGCTCCTAGCGATGGTCTCGGACGTGCGTATCATCCTCGTTAAGCTGGCCGACAGGCTCCACAACATGCGCACGCTAGGGTACATGCCGCCGCATAAGCAAAAGCGCATCGCTCGGGAAACCTTAGAAATCTTTGCGCCTTTAGCGCACCGCTTGGGCATCAACCACATCAAGAGCGAGCTTGAAGAGTTGGCGTTTTCGTATCTCGAGCCCGACACCTACAGCACCTTACAGCGTCAAGTGCGAATGCGCCGCAACGAGCGCGAGGCTTATATAAAGCGCTCGATCAAGCTCTTAGAGGAGCGGCTCGAGCAAGAGGGCTTATCGTTCGAAGTCTCGGGGCGCAGCAAAGGCTTGTACAGCGTCTACCGCAAAATGCAGCGCGACGGCAAAAACCTGGACCAAATCTTCGACCTCATGGCGATTCGCGCCATCATCATCCCCAAAAGTGGCTTCCTTAAAAGCGATCTGGGCATGAGCGTCGAAGACCAAGAAAAAGCGGTCTGTTACCGCGCACTGGGCATCATCCACTCCATCTGGACGCCGATTCCGGGCCGCTTTAAGGACTACGTCGCGGTGCCCAAACACAACGGCTATCAGTCGCTGCACACGACCGTCATCGGCTTGCAAGGTCAGCCCATCGAGGTGCAGATTCGCACCCAGCGGATGCACGAAATCGCGGAGTACGGGGTAGCGGCGCATTGGGCTTACAAGCAGGGTCTCAGCGACGTGAAAGAGGTGGAGAAGCGCCTCGAGTGGATGAAGCAACTCTTAGACGTGGACAGCTCCGAAGAGAGCGCGGGCGCGTTTATCGACACCGTCAAGAGCGACTTCTTGAGCGAGCGCGTCTTGGTCTTTACCCCGGCGGGCGACGTGATGAACTTGCCCTTAGGCTCCACGCCTATCGACTTCGCCTATCAAGTCCACACCCAAGTCGGACACCGCTGCATCGGCGCACGGGTGAACGGTGAAATCGTGCCGCTGAATTACACCCTTAAAACAGGCGACAGAGTCGAAATCTTGACCAACCGTAGCGCCCAGTACGGCCCCTCGTCAGACTGGCTGGGCATCGCCGTGACGCGCAGCGCCAAGCAGAAGATTCGCCAGTATTCGCGTCAGCAAGAGCGGCAAGACGTCTTGGACGCGAGCCGCCGCACCCTGGAGCGCGCCCTGCGTCGCCGCCACCTCTCGGTGGGACAGAATATGGTCAAGGGGAAGCTCGAGGCCGCCGCTAAAACGCTCATTAGGGCGGATTCTAGTGACGAACTCCTCCTAGCTTTGAGCGCCAAGCGCGTCAGCACAAAGCAGATTATCGAAGTCTTAGCGCCCGGAACCGTTAAAAAAGTCGCCGACAGCAAAGCACCCCCGCTCAAACCCAAACGCGGCACGGGCGGCATCTACCTCGACGGCTTAGACGCGCCCGCTAAGCTCGCGCAGTGCTGTAGCCCCGTGCGCGGCGACGACGTGGTTGGCTACGTCACGCGCGGGCGCGGCGTCTCGGTGCACCGCTGCAACTGCCCCAACATCAAACACCTCCTCCGCACCGAAGGCGAACGCTTGGTCAACGTCACCTGGGACGCGCCCTCAGGCGAGGTCTACCCCGTGGACTTCGAAATCATTGGTGTGGACCGCCCCGGTCTGCTCATGGATATTTTGGACGTGATCGCCAACATGAACAAGTCCGCCTCGCGCGTCTCCGCCGACGTGCAGAGCAGCGCCAACGCGAGAATTCACTTCCGTGTGGACGTACGCGACCAGGGCGAAGTAGAATTTATCAAGGAGAATGTCTCGAGGATCACCGACGTCAAGCGGATTTACCGGACAAAGCCGGGACTTAAAGCGTAAGCTTAAATTAAGCGTTAGAACTTAGCCAAAGGTCCAAGCAACGTGATAGGTTAGCTCTCAAATGGAACCAAATACCTCGCAAATATCCGTCCTCTTCGTCTGCACCGGCAATATCTGCCGCTCCCCTACCGCCGAGGGTGTGTTCCGCAACTTCGTTGAGCGTGAGGGGTTAGCAGAGCGCATCCAAATTGATTCCGCTGGCACGCACGGCTACCACGTGGACAACCCACCTGACAAGAGAGCCCAAGCAGCCGCGAAAAAACGCGGCTATGACCTCTCGCAGCAACGCGCCCGCCAAATCTCCAATGAGGACTGCGAACGCTTCGACTACGTTTTAGTGATGGACGAAGCGAACTATCAAATTGTCAAGCCAAAATGCCCCAAAACGCAGAAGTTCCTCTCGTTTGCCCCGGACGTAGACGAAGAGGATGTTCCTGACCCCTACTACGGCGGCGACAGGGGCTTCGAGCGCGTTTTAGATATGGTCGAAGCGGCGTCTGAGGGGCTGTTGAAGCGCATTCGACAAGAGGTCGACGTATGAATCAAGAGGTTAAAGAGCGCCTGAGTGAGATTTTAGGCGCTGAGCCTGACTTTACCGAGAGGTTGCAGGGCGGCTGCATCGCTGAGGTTTACGGGGTGCATTTTTCTGGCAGTAAAGTTGTGGTGAAGCTAGATGATAGAGGAGATTTGGGGCTCGAGTCCTATATGCTCACCTATCTCAAAGACCACAGTCCTCTCCCCGTCCCCGACGTCATCCACAGCTCAGACACGCTCTTAATTTTGGAATATCTTCCCGGTAGCCCGCAGAATTTACAGAAAGCGGAAACCCACGCCGCCGAACTCTTTGCTGAACTTCACGAGGTCCGTTCGAACCAGTACGGCTTAGAACGAGACACGCTCATCGGTCCCTTGCAGCAGCCCAACCCTTTGACGGCTTCGTGGGTGGACTTCTTCGCTGAGCACCGTTTGCGGTATATGAAGCGGTTGGCGATGGAATCGGGCAACTTACCCGAGCGGTTGGGGGATAGGTTAGAAACTCTAGCCCAAAACCTTTCCGACCTCTTGGACGAACCCGAGCACCCCTCACTTATTCACGGTGACATCTGGAGCAGCAACGTCCTGGCGCAAGAGGGTAAAATCACGGGCGTCCTCGACCCCGCCCTCTACTACGCCGACGCTGAGATGGAACTCGCCTACATTAGCCTCTTTCACACCTTTGGGCAGACCTTTTTTAAGCGCTACAGTGAGACAAGACCTCTCCGCAAAGGCTTTGAGGCACGGCGCGATATCTACAACCTCTACCCGCTGCTCGTCCACGTCACCCTCTTCGGCGGGAGTTACGTGCGGCGCGTAGAGGGGACGTTGCAGCGCTTTGGGTACTGATGTCGTTAGACGCTTAGACGCAGAAAATTTGTCTAATGACGTTATGGCTGACAACAGTTTCGAGCGTACCTTTGCAGCTCTTCCCCCCGACCTTAGGGAGGTCGAAGATTTTGCCGAATTTCTTTTGACCAAGCGGCAGGTAAACGAAACGACAGGTGATGCTCATCCACTGGCAAATTTAGCAGGGGTGTGGCGTGACGAACCTCTTGCGGACGAAGACCTCTTACCCAATCGAATGCTCGGACGTGAAGTAGACCTCTAAGTGACTTACCTGCTTGACACAGACACACTCGTTTTCTACTTGCGAGGACGATCCGAGGTAGTGCAAAAACTTCTCGGCGTTCCTCCAAATGACCTCTGTACCAGCACAATGTGTATCGGCGAGCTTTACTACAGCGCAACGAAGTTTCAAAAGCAAGTTAAACGAAAAGCTGAGGTTGATAGACTACATAGGACGCTCTCCAATATCCCCTTAAACAACATGGAGATGGAGCGCTTTGGTCAGTTAAAGGCGTCGCTCGAGAAACAAGGAGAGCGCTTAGCCGACGCAGACCTACTGATTGCAGCGACCGCCCTGGAGCATAACCTCATTCTCGTCACAGGTAATCTGAAGCATTTCAAGCGTATCACGGAGTTACGTGCAGAAAACTGGATCGAACGCTGATGCCGTAACTCTATCTTTGTTGCGCCCCTTTGCCCTACTCAAAGCACGTATGTTATCCTCTATCTAACCCCGTCGGCTCAGCGCGGTGGCGACCCTCGAACCTGGTCAGGTCGGAAGAAGCAGCCATAAGAGGTGATCGTCAGGTGCCGCTGAAAACTGGCGGGGTACTCTTATGGCAGGTAATGCGCGCTCATTAATCCAGTCACAAACTGAGGAACAGCGCTTTCAGCGAAGACACCCTTTTCTGCAGAGAACTTCACCGTCAATATTCATTTTTCAAGATGATCCTTTCGCAACCAAGAAAAAGCTTAATCTCACATTAGTTATGTCCAAAGAATTAACTGCAAGCAGATAGATTTTGAACGGCTTAGCGTCAAGCTAGAAGAAGAGGCCGAGTGCGTCTGCTTCGTCACTCATCGTGAGCTAAAAGCATTTCGTGAATTTATTTCTTGGTTTTCATTAAGAAAAGTTAATGCTTTTTACACAATATCTAACTGTAAAATGTTTCATAATCGCTTCATGAATTTAATGAATGGAGGAGGTCTTGAGGGCCATCATCGTGTTTGGCGTACTCTACGCTGAAGCCCGGTGAGCAGTTAAAAGCCCTTAAATAGTACACGTAGTTAGGTAACGCTGTACCAGTTAAACCTGAGTCGATAAGCGGTGTCTCGGTACACGGTCATGCGTTGTAACACAACTAAAACTCACAATTCATCAAAAGATTAGGATGCGTTCTCATGACATCACGACGTCCCCAGGCACGGCTGTGCCTTCGTGCTATCTGCACTGCTGCTCTCGCCCTCCTCCTCGCCGCCTGTAGCAGCGGCTTAGAAAAGGAGTTACCTGAGCTAGAAACCGCCGCAACGAAGACCACCGAGTCGCGCATCAGCTCAGACCGCGATGACGCCGAAGAGCGCAGCTCTGGCAAGGTCATTACCAGCAGCACCGACATCGAACTGACCCACGATGTGCTGCGCGGCCAGCAAATTATCGGTCTGCGCTTTAGCGGCGTCAAAGTGCCGCGCGGCGCGGACGTCAAAGAAGCCTATATTCAGTTCAAAGCTGACGAGACTGACTCAGGTTCTATCAAGGTGTATATCCGCGCGGAAGATACCGACGATGCGTCAAGCTTCTCCAGCAGCTACCGCAACCTCTCCAAGCGGACCAAGACCTCGGCGTCGAAGAGCTGGAGCATCGCAAGCTGGAACAAGCGCGGTGAGCGCGGCAGCAAGCAGCGTACGCCCAACTTAGACAGCGTAGTCGAAGAGGTCGTGAAGCGCAAAGGCTGGAACTACGGCAACGCTATGGCGTTCACGATCTCGAGCAGCGACAAGAACGACCGGCGCGTGGCCGAGTCGTACCGGGGTGACAAAGAGGGTGCACCGACACTCGTCGTGAAGTATAGTGGGGGCGACACGAGCAAACCCAAACCGTCCGCGCCGCCTAAGATTCAAGGGGGCGGCGTCCGCATCATTCTGGACACGGACATAGGCGTCGACGTTGACGACGCGGGCGCACTGGCGGTGCTGCACGCGCTAGCAGACCGGGGCGAGGCCAGAATCCTAGCCACGGTTTCCAATACCTACGACCCTTACGCCGCCGCCGCTATCGACGCGATCAACACGTACTACGGTCGCCCTAATATCCCCATAGGCCGCAACGCCGACCGCAAGCAGCTTCCCAAAGCGACCCCGTGGTGGCGTAATGACGCGCACTTCGTCCGCGACGTCGCTAGACGTTTTCCAAATAACATGGGGTCCAAAGTCCCCTCGGCAGTTTCCGTCTACCGCCGGACGCTGGCGTCGCAGCCCGACAAAAGCGTTACGGTGGTTTCGGTGGGCTTCATGTCCAACCTAGCCGAGTTGCTCGTCTCGAAACCGGACAAGTACAGCGCCTTGAGCGGCAAAGCGCTCGTTAAGCGCAAGGTCAAAGAGCTGGTCATCATGGGCGGCACCTATCCAGGTAGCAACCGCGACCTCTATCTCAAAGGGGCGAATAAGGCCAACATCTCGCCTAAGATGGCGGGCCGCGTCCTCGACACCTGGCCGACGAGGACAACTTTCGCGGCGGGTAACGTCTGCGGCGACGTCATGACCGGACAGACGCTGGCAAAGAAGACCCCTAAGAGCAACCCTGTTCGCGAATCCTACCGCCTCTTCTTCGGCAAGTCGGGCGTCGGGCGCGATAGCTGGGACCCCTGCGCGGTGCTCTACGCTGTTCGCGGCTTCTCCGGCCCAGGGGGAACTTACTTCGCCATGCCCAACGTCAACAAGCACCTCACGATCAATAGTAGTGGCACGACCAAATGGGTTTCGCCCGGTAACAGCCGGCATAGACGCCTCACCAGGAAGATGTCGGGGAGCAAGATAGCTAAGGTGGTCGAGGATTTGATGGTCGCCGCTCCTAAACGCTAGTCGGCCTCCCTCAAAAAGAGCACGGCAAAGAGGAACCTCACCACGAGGTTCCTCTTTGCCGTACCTACAACTTTTAGATCTACAAGGCGTCGTTTACACTTGCGCCGTAGGCGACGTCCCTGTCTCGTCCGAGGCAGGCGGTACGAAGTCTACTTCTTTCTCTAAGAGCATGATGTCTAAAACCTGCTCGAAGTCGCGCACGGTGGTCACTTGCAACTCGTCGAGAATCGCGTCGGGCACATCCTCCAAGTTCGCCTCGTTCGCCTCAGGAATGATGACGTGCGAAATGCCCGCTTGGTGCGCCGCTAAGAGCTTCTCCTTAACGCCGCCGATGGGCAGGACGCGGCCCCGTAGGGTGATCTCCCCCGTCATGGCGATGTCGCCTCGAGCGGGACGTCCAGTGAGCGCACTCACGACAGCCGTTGCCATCGCGATGCCCGCCGAGGGACCGTCTTTGGGCGTTGCGCCCTCCAAGACGTGCACGTGCAGGTCGCGGTTCTCATAGAAATCCTCGGAGATGCTGAAATCTTGCGAGCGGCGGCGCAGATACGCGATGGCGGCTTGCGCGGACTCCTTCATTACATCACCGAGCTGCCCGGTCAGCGTGACTTTGCCCTTACCGGGGACGCTAATTGCTTCGATGTCGAGCGTGACGCCGCCCACCGAGGTCCAAGCAAGGCCGTGCGAGAGGCCGACCTGCGGCTCTTTCTCCGCCTTGTCGTCGCGGAAAGGCGGCACACCTAAAAGGGAGCGCACGCCGTTTTCGTCCAGGGTACGGACACCGTCCCACGCATTGTCCAAGTATTCCTTCGCGGACTTGCGGGCAAGCTTGGCGAGGTTGCGGTCCAAGTTGCGCACGCCCGCTTCGCGGGTGTACTCGGTGATGACGCGGCGAATAGCGGAGTCGGTCAGCTCGAGCTTGTCACTCAGCCCGTGGTCTTTAAGCTGACGCGGCACGCGGTAGCGCTTGGCAATTTCGACCTTTTCGTCCAGCGTATAGCCCGCAATCTGAATGACTTCCATGCGGTCAAGGAGCGGACGCGGAATCGTCGAGAGCGTGTTCGCGGTGGTGATGAACATGACTTTGGAGAGGTCGTAAGGAATCTCTAGGTAGTGGTCGGCAAACGTGTTGTTCTGCTCGGGGTCCAAGACCTCTAAAAGTGCTGAAGAGGGGTCGCCGCGAAAGTCGGCGGTCATTTTGTCGATTTCGTCCAAGAGGAACACGGGGTTGATCTTGCCCGCCGTCTTCATCCCCTGGATGATGCGACCTGGCAGCGAGCCAATGTAGGTGCGGCGGTGGCCGCGAATCTCGGCTTCGTCGCGCACGCCGCCCAAGCTCATCCGCACGAACTCGCGGTTTAAGCTCCTAGCGATGGACTTGCCCAAGCTCGTCTTACCGACGCCGGGCGGACCGACTAAGCACAGAATCGGCGCTTTGTAGTCCGCGTTTTCGATATCTCTGGTGAGTTGGCGCACCGCTAAGAACTCCAAGATGCGGTCTTTGGGCTCCTCTAAGGCGTAGTGATCTTCGTTCAAAATCTCTTCGGTGTGCCCGATCTCTAGGTGCTCGTCGTCCATGTCCGCTTCGGACCAGGGGAGGTCTAAAAAGACATCCAAGTAGGTGCGCACGACGGTCGCTTCGGGGCTTCCGCCAGGCATCTTCTCCAAGCGGTCAAGCTCCTTAAAAGCCCGCTTTTCGGCCTCTTCGGGCATCCCTTTTTCCGTGATGCGCGTGCGCAATTCTTCGGTCTCGCTGACCGCGTCGTCACCACCGCCGAGTTCTTTCTGAATGGCCTTCATCTGCTCGCGCAAGTAGTATTCGCGCTGGTTCGAGTCCATCTGTTGCTTGACCCGTGCCGAGACTTGCTTTTCGGTGTCAAAGCGCTCTAGGTCGCGAGAAAGGAAGCTGTAGACGAGCTCTAAACGCTTGCTAGCGTCGGTCTCCTCTAACACCGCTTGCTTATCGGCGACTTCCCAGGTGCTGTACTTCGTCACCACATCGGCGAGTGCGCCCGCGTCCTTGAGGCTGCGCAGGTTCTCCAGGTGAAAGCCGTCGAGTCTCAAGTTTTTGTTCTGCTGAGAGTAGCCTTCAAAGGCGGACTTGACTTCGGGGATGAGCGCTTGCGCTCTCGCTTGGTCGCCGCTCGTTTCGCTCAAGGTGACGACGCGGGCGCGGAGCGAGCCACCGGGGAGGTAGCCTTCGATTTGGGCGCGTTCCTTGCCTTCGACCAAGACCTGCAAGGTGTCGTCGGGTAGGCGGATGACCTGTTTGATGATGCCGAGCGTGCCGATGTCGTAGAGGTCTTCGCCCGTGGGATCGTCTACGCGGGGTTCGCGCTGGGTAAGCAGCAAGACGCGGTTGTCAGCAGCTTGCGCCTCCTCTAAGGCTCGTTTCGACTTGGGGCGGCCCACATCGACATTTTCTAACGTGCGGGGCAACACCGACTGCGTACGTAAAGCGATTACTGGTAGTTCCCATTCCATAAAAGTATTAGACCGCACACCTCCCTCTTTCACCGTAAGGTGGCTAACGCGGGAGCAAGGGAAAATCTAACAGCAAGAGGCGGAGTGGAAAATGAGGAATACAGAATTTGGAATTTTCTATTCTGCCTTCTGTATTCTGTGTTCCTTCAACACCTCCACCGCCTCCTCGACCGTTCCAACTATGCGAATGAGGTCTTCCCCGGCCTCTAGCTCAGCCGCTAGAAAAGGGATAATCTTCGTCCACCTCTCCCCCACCGCGATGAGCGGCTTCGCCTCCACCTCCGCAAAGGGCGCAACGTAAGCGAGGTTCCAGGCGACCATGACTTCGGTCAAAGTACCGAGCGAGCCGGGCAGGGCGATGGCAGCGGCGCTCAGCTCGGTTAAGAGGTGGATGCGCTCTAAGAGGTGTGGGGCTTTGACCTCTTCGGATACATGAGCATTTGCGCCTGAGCGAGACTTAAACACATCAGGCGCGGTCACGCCGATGACGTGACCGCCCGCTTTAGCCGCGCCTTGACTGACCGCCGCCATGCTGCCGCCGTAACCACCCGTGGCGACGGCGTACCCTTCTTTCGCCAAGAGAGCGCCAAGCGTTTCTGCTTCACGCCACTCGTCCGAGTTAGGCGGGGTGCTCGAGCTGCCAAACACACTCATCACCTTCATACTGTCCTTCATGACGTTAGCGCCTGCAACCTTTTGACCTCTGGCTGCATCCCCATCTTCCGGGCTTCCTCGCTGACCTCTTCAACTTCAGCATTCGGAGCAAGCTCGAGCCGCGCCACCTGTGCTCTGAGTTTCAAGGGATGATGCGGCGCACGTTCCGCCTCATGCTCACTCCTTTTCAACAGGCCAACCTCTTGTTTTGCCAGCCCCAACGAGAGGAGCGCCCGCGCTTTGCCCACCGAATCACCTGCCGCTTCCGCTCGCCGCAGTGCTTTCTCGCCGACCTCAACCGCTTTTTTCGGATAGTCCCAGGCGCTATGCGCTTGCGAGAGACCCGCTAAAGGGGCGACGGAAAGAGGTTCGTGGCTCGAGAGTTCAGTGAGCCCCAACCCCTTACCAAAAAGCTCAATCGCCAGGTGCGCTTCGCCCTCATCTAAAGCAAGTTCACCCTGAGCGCAGAGCGCCGCAATCGCTAGGGCTCCATCCCGCTCCGTTTTCGCCTTGTGAAAGGCCCGCGTGAGATGCCCTGCCGCCTCTTCGAACTCGCCTAAGTAGCGCAGCGCGTTGCCGAGTTGCAAGGCGGTGTAGCCGTTGTCGGAAAGCTCTAAAGCGTCATAGAGGATATTGACGGCCTTCTGTAAATGCCCCAGCCGGATGTGCGCCGCGCCCAAGCGGGTGAGGAGGGTGGGAACGCTATCTGAAGAGGGCTCGAGCCGTTCAACCGAACGTTCTAAAAGGTCAACGGTATCTTCTAAACGTCCGACTTGCCACAAGCTTAGAGCAACATCGGGCGCGTACTCGACCCTTATTCGTGCAGCGTGTAGAGCTTGGTCAAGTTTAACGTTCGCATCCTCCATACGTCTTTGTGAGCGCAGCGTTTCGGCGTCAGTGAGGAGGGATTTAACAGATACATTCACACTTCGAGCATAACGCCTTGACCTCCTTGGGGGTTCTACATCAACAAAGGTGATTTCATCGTCAGGTGGATTCGTGCCGATGGTGAGGACGACGGCGGGCGTGTCGGAGAGGTTGAGCAGCATGTGAGCTTTTTGCTCACGGGCATTGAAACCGACAAACTCACCCGGCTCCAACCTCTTGACCTCTCCCTCTATCCACACCGACGGTGTCCCCGAAACGACCAAGAAAATCTCTTCTTTTAACGAGTGATAGTGCGCGGCGGCGGTGCGGCGTCCTGGTGGGACAACCTCTTGATGGACGAGCAAACTCTCTATCCCAGCAAAGTCACTTAGGGAGCGGGCGAGGCTCAGCTTCTCGAGCGTTTTTCGTGCGGTGAGTTCTCGAGCCTCCAAATTTTCAACCCTACCGATGTTCATAGCCGCTATCCTAGCAAGAGGTCGGACAACTTGTTTGAGGATTCAGGTTTTCCCTGACCCGCTGACAAGCTGACCGCTGAGGTGCTTCTATTCAAATTGAGGCTGCACTACGGCGCACCTCTCACGCGAAAGGTAGCCTCCTAAACATGAAACAAGCTCTCATTATCGGTGCCACGGGGGGCATCGGCTCGGCGCTCGTCAAGCGCCTCAGCGGGGATTACGGTCTTACACTCGTCGGGCGTGACCAAGCGAAACTGCGTGAACTCAAAGGAACCTCGGGCGCTAAAGTCGTACCGACGGACGTCTCGAGCGAACTCGAAGTCCAAGCCCTGTTCGAAGAGATAGACGAACTCGACCTCATCGTCTATACAGCGGGCGACATTCAACCCGAACTCCTCAAAACGGCGAGCGCGGAGAATTGGCGGCGGGTGATGGACGCGAACCTCACGGGTGTTTTTTTTACACTCAAATACGCGGAGGCGAAGCTCAACAAAGAGGCGCGTATCTTCGTGGTCGGCGCACGCCCCGAGTTGGTTAAGTATCGCGGCTTCGGCGCGTACGCCGCCGCCAAAGCGGGCGTCGCCTCGCTCGTGGAAATCGCCGCCCAGGAGATGAAGCGCAAAGCGTCCTTTACACTCGTATTGCCTAAAGCGGTGGATTCAGACTTTTGGGACAACGTAGGCGATCCGCCCAAAGGTGCGCTCAAACCCGACGAGGTGGCGAAGGCGATTCAGGAGAGTTTGCAGGGTGAGGCGGAGGAAGAGTTGAAAGTTGGCTAGAACTGTAGCGGTATGTAAGGGTGGTTCACGAACCGCCCGCATTAAGCTGCGTCTCGATTTCACGCTGCAACGTGCTATAGCTCGGACCTTGAAAGCCCTGATTGCCGACCACGAGCGAGGGCGTTCCCTCTACGCCGACCTGCTCAGCGAGGTCTAGGTCGCGCTGCACCTCATCCTGATAGCGCCCTTCTTCGATGCAGGTGCGGAGTGCATCTGCGTCTAAAGCGTCAACGTTCTGAGCCAACTTCGCCAAACCGTCCACCCCTTGCCACGTTTCCTGCGCTTCGTAAAGCGCGGACTTATAACGCCAAAAGGCGTCCTCATTCTGGCTGTAGGCGCATTCGCCCGCTAAGCCTGCCAAGGTCGCGCGTTCGCCGCCCCACGCAAGGTTGATGTAATACGCTTCGACCTCTCCCGTGTCGATATAGTCGCGTTTAAGTTGTGGCATGACCTCCGCCTCGAGCGCCTTGCAATGTTCACATAAAAAGTTCTCGAACAAGATGAGTTTAACGGGTGCGTCGGCTTGACCCAACGTAGGCTGACCTTCGTAGCCGCGCTCGAGTGCGTTAGCAGACGGGTTAGTCGCCGGAACGAGCAGCAGATAGGCGGAGTAACCCAGCAGCGCGAGGATGAGGACGGCTAGGGTTGCTAAGGTAAGTTTCTGGGGACGTGTCATGGCAAAAAATCTCCTCGAGTATTCTCTATTCTCCTACAGTTGTGCCCCTACGCGCAGGGGACGATTGTCACCCCACCCTTTCCTTTAATCCTGTCCCCTTTAACCCAACGCCACATCCAGCACCAACATGAGTACAAGTCCGAGCATCGTGCCGAGCGTGGCGACGCGCTCGTTACCGTTGGTGTGCGTTTCGGGGATGATCTCATCGCTAATCACGTAGAGCATTCCGCCAGCCGCTAGGCCCATCGCGTAGGGCAGAAGAGGTTCGGCTAAGCCCACCGCCCACGCCCCTAAGAGCGCAATAGGAATCTCGACCGCCCCGGCGCGAATTCCGGTGAACGCGGCGTACGAGAGGTTGCCCAGCCCTGCGTTTCGCGCCGCTACTGAGACAGCGAACCCTTCAGGGATGTTCTGAATACCGATCGCGAGCATTAGCGCCACTGCGTTTCTAAAGTCGCCGCTGCCAAAGCCCACGCCGACTGAAAGACCTTCGGGCATGTTGTGGAGCGTAATAGCGACGATGAAGAGGATAACCGAGGCGAGCCGTCCGCTGCCGCCCGCCGCCGCGTCCTCACGGCTCTTCCCGGTGACGAGCACGTGCACGTGTGGAACCCAAGCGTCGGCGCGGTCTAAGAGCAAGACACCTAAGGCAAGGCCGATGACGACGGGTAAAAGCCCGCCTTGTTCAATCCCCGGTAAGATGAGGCTGGTAAAACTCGCCGAGAGCATCACACCTGTCGCGAAACCCAAGGCCCCGTCGAGTTGGCGCTCACTCGGGTCGCGCCACACCAAGATGAGGAGTGCGCCTACCAAGTTGAGGAAGCTGATGACGAAGCCGCCACCCAGCCCTTGCCAGACTGGAGGGAGGGAGGCGAACCAAGCCCAGATGTCGGCGAACATTAAACGGTCTCCGCCGAGGCCAAACCACAAGGGTTTTCGGGCTCACCACGCTCGAGCTGCAACGTCGCATGCACGATCTCGAACTCCTCGTGAAGCCCATTGCAAGCGCGGCGGATGAGTTCGTTGTTGCTCATGCTCAAGTTGGGCACCACGAGGTGCGCCGTCAGCGCCGTCTCGGTGGTGCTCATCGCCCAGATGTGCAAGTCATGGACCTCTGTAACGCTGGGAAGCCTTCTCAGGTAGTCGTGCACCTCTTCGGGTTCGATGCCTTCTGGTACAGCGTCAAGCGACAAACGCATGGCGTCACGAAAGAGCCCCCACGTGCTCCATAAGACGACGGCGACAATCACCAGGCTAACCACCGGGTCGAGCCAATAAGCGTCCGTGAAGATAAAGGCGACGCCCGCCAAAAGGACCCCCAACGTGACAAGCCCATCCGCCATCATGTGCAAGAACGCGCCACGTATGTTGAGGTCGCCCCGTCCACGCACGAACAAAAAAGCCGTACCGAAGTTGACCACGAGCCCGACGAGCGTCACCCAGATGATCGTCAGTCCAGGCAACGGCGCGGGGTCTTGTAAACGCTGAATTGCCTCCCACGTCACAACGCTCATCGCGCCAAAGAGTAAGAGCGCGTTAAAAAGCGAGGCGATGATGGGCGAGCGTTTTAAGCCGTAGGTAAAGCGCTCCGACGGGCTGCGCTGCGCTAAGCGCGCCCCCACC
This sequence comes from Trueperaceae bacterium, assembly GCA_965213645.1. Classification (GTDB taxonomy): domain Bacteria; phylum Deinococcota; class Deinococci; order Deinococcales; family Trueperaceae; genus CBDBZX01. Next base: position 710,481 of record CBDBZX010000008.1, on the reverse strand, counting down.
CAAGCGATGATGAGCGAGAGCACATCGCTCGCGTTGTGCCCCGCGTCCGCGATGAGACCTAGCGAGCCGATGCGGAGGCCGATGACGACTTCAACGATGACGTAGAGCGTGTTCAGCCCGATACCGATGGCGAAGGCGCGTCCGAAGTTTTGTGGTGTATGTGAATGGTCGTGGGCCATGCGTCCCCCCTGTAAAAATCTTGCTAACCGTGTAGGACGTGCTCGAGCCCACAGCTCACAAGCTGCTCGACGTGCTCATCGTCCAAACTGTAGAACACGTAGCGCCCCTCTTTGCGCGCCTTGACGAGCCGCGTCTGCCGCAGATGCCGCAGGTGATGAGACGCGGCGGATTCGCTCAGATGGGCACGCTCCGCTAAGTCGCTCACGCTGTGCTCGCGCTCGCTCAAAGCCGCCAAGATAAGGATGCGGGCGCTGTCGCCCAACGTGCGGAAGAGTTCGGCGAGTTGGATGGCGGTGTCTTGGGTAAGTTGATCCTTCATAGCTTTATACCTGAACAACTGTTCATATGTTTGGAGGTTATCAGGCTGTGGCAAGTCCTGTCAAGAGGTTGACTAGAGATGTGCGCGACGGTAGGTTGTCTATTAGCAGTTCCAAAACATACTGAGACAGCTTACCGCTTCTCCCGAAGGTGCGCGTTGGCCTACGAAGTCCAGAACGGTTCAGCGTAGTCCCGTCGGCGTCAGCGCCACCTCGAGCCGCCCAATCGCAAAGTCCACGACGAGCGCCAAAAGCGCCACCGGAACCGCGCCTTCTAGCACGTACGCCAGATTCCGATTCGTCAACCCTGCAATAATCGGCACACCGAGTCCCCCCGTACCGATAATCGGCGCAACCGTCGCCGTGCCGATCGTATAGATAGCGCTGACGCGCACCCCGGTAAGCATCACGCGCAAGGCCAGCGGCAACTCCAAGCGAACGAGCCGCTCCCACGGCCCCATGCCCATCCCCTTGGCTGCTTCGGTAAGCGTGGCGGGCACGGCCTCGAGCCCTGCAATCGTATTTCTGGTGACGGGTAAAAGCCCATACGCTACAAGCGCGATAAGCGTGGGGCGGAGGCCGAAGCCGAAAAAGGGCAACGCGAGGGCTAAAACGGCGATGGGCGGGAAGGTCTGACCGACTGAGAGGAGGCTCGAGGCCAGCGGCAAAAAAGCCCGACCCGAGGGTCGCGTGAGCCAGATACCCAGAGGAATCCCAATCGCGAGAATCAGCGCCAGCGCCGAGCCGACGATGACGAGGTGTTGCAGGGTCAGCTCTAAGAGCGTGTTGCGTTCGAAGAGGACGGAGCGCTGCGCCGGAAAGAGCCGCCCCAGCACCGCGCCCCACCAGGCTTGCTGCGCGAAGAGCCACAAGAGCGCAGCAAACGCGACACCCGCTAAGCCGACCTGCAGCCACGCCCTTGCTTTAACGGAAAGGGAGAGGGGCAACCGCTCCGCTAGGGCGCTCACGCGGCGACCTCTTGCTCGCGTTCGCTGGTGAGTTCTAAAATCATTTGCATGTCGATCAAGCCGACGAGCCGTCCATCCTCTTCGGTCACGGGCATCTCGGTGACGCCTTGGGTGAGCATTCGCGAAAGCGCGTCTCTCGCATCGTCCCCACTCAGCACGCCGTAAACCTCGGCGTCCGCTTCGGTATAAGCGTCCGCGACGACTTTAGTGTCGGTAAAGGCGCGGCGGTCAAGCCAGCCTACCAGCCGTCCCGCGTCTGTCACGTAAACCGTGCGGCGTTTAGCGAGGGCGGCGTCGGCTTCCTTGGGGGAGGCGTCTAGCGCTACCGACACCACCTCGCGCCGCAAGTCACTCACCAGCACGCGGCTGAGACGCTTCAAGGCCCGGTCACTCCCCACGAACTGCCGCACGAAGCGGGTCTCAGGGTGCGACAGGAGCGTTTCGGGCGCGTCGTACTGCGCTAACGCGCCCGCGTTCATCACGCAGACCTTGTCACCCATCTTGATGGCCTCGTCGATGTCATGCGTGACCATGACGATGGTTTTTTTAAGCTGATTCTGCAGCTTCAAGAACTCCTCTTGCAGCCGCTCGCGGGTCAGCGGGTCTACCGCGCCGAAGGGCTCGTCCATCAAGAGGACGGGCGGGTCTATAGCCAAGGCTCGCGCCACACCCACGCGCTGCGCCTGACCGCCCGAAAGTTCCTTCGGATACGAGTCGCGGTAGCGCCCAGGCTCCAAGCCGATGAGGTGCAGAAGTTCGTCGGCGCGTTTTGCGCTCCGCCCCTTGTCCCAACCGAGCAGATCGGGGACAACCTGAACGTTTTGCTTGACCGTCATATGAGGGAACAGTCCGATGCTCTGGATGACGTAGCCGATACCGCGCCGCAGCGCTTGGGGGTCGGCGTCCTTGGTGTCTTGACCGTCCACGAAAATCTTGCCCGAGGTCGGTTCGATCAGGCGGTTGATCATCTTTAGCGTGGTCGTCTTGCCGCACCCCGACGGGCCGATGAGCACGACCAAGTCGCCCTCATCAATCTCAAAGGACAGCTTTTTAACCGCTGTTTCGTCTCCGTAGGCTTTGCTGACGTTCTCGAGTCTAATCACCGCGTTCCCCTTTCACGAGAGGCCGTCCAGAGTTCAACACGGGGTTGCAACCCCTTGCTCTATGTTCGTAGTCGTGAGGTACGGACGCCTTCAAAATCACGACTGAATCCCCGGTGAGGTCAGCAATGCACCGACGCCACGCAAAAGCGCGTCTACGAGCAGTGCTAAGAGGATAATCGGAATCGCGCCTAAGAGGATGAGGTCGGGGACTTGCTGGTCAATCCCGCTCTGTATAAACGTGCCCAAGCCCCCCGCACCGATGAGATACGCAACCGTGGCAATCCCGATGGTCAGCACCGCCGACGCCCTGAGCCCCTCCACGATGAGAGGGAGCGCTAGGGGCAACTCGACGCGGCGCAAAATCTGTTGCGGGCTCATCCCCATGCCGCGCCCCGCGTCGATGGCGGACGTAGGCACCTCTTTAATGCCCGTGTAGCAATTGCGCACGATGGGCAAGAGCGCGTAGAGGGTCAGCGCGATGAGCGCGGGGGCCGTGCCGATGCCGCGCACACCGAGGCTCGAGAGCGGCACGCTCAAACTGCTGGGAAGGTTTAACTCGCCGAAGTTGAAACTGAGAAGCGCCACGATGAGGTCGTTGAGAAACACGGCGAGAATGACCGTGAGCAGCGCGACGGGTACGAGGGCTACAAGGACGATGACGCCCAAGTAGACACTCTCCAACCCTTTCGCGAGCGCGTGCCGCGTCCTCTGAAAACCCCAAATGAGTGCAGCGGTAAGGGCGAGTCCGGTGAGGATAAAAAGCAGCGCCGCGCCGACATTCACACCACCGCCGAGCTGTGCTAGAGGCCCCAGCATCAAACCGAAAAGTGCCAAGGAGGGAAGCGTCTGCAACAAGCTGGCGGTGGGCAAGACAAAAGACGCCACCTGGTCGTTTCGCGCCGCTTGGATGGCGGCGGGCACGCCGATGGCGGCGGCTAAGAGGACGCTCGAGCCCGACAGCGCCAAGTGCCGCAGCACCTCAGCGGTGAAGTCCTCCCCGCGCACCGCAAATTCGCGAGCGAGCCCTAAGTTGTCTAGCAGACCAAACGCCACGAGGAGCACCGCGCCGACGAGCCCCGGCGCGACGAGCGCGGCAGTTTTCCACTTAGAACCACGAAGTTCGCCCAACGCGCCAAAGATGCCGATGTAATAGGCCAGCAGTGTAATCCACACGCCGCCGCGCAGGGAGACCCTAGCCCGCTCCGCGTTTTCGACCTCACGGAGCAGCGCGTCCGTCCCCTGCCCCACTAAACCAATGCTCAAGAGCAGTCCCACCGAAGCGAGCAGCCCGAGCGCCCAAGGTCGGCCTCCAAACCTCACTACACTGACAAGCGCTAGCGCGAGCCACAAACCGAGCAGCGCCAGCGTCCACACCAGAGGGAGCTGAAACGCGCCATACGCCTCGCCCTCGACGATGCGGTTCTCTTTGAACAGCAACCAGTTCGCGCCGAGCACGCCGAGCACGCCGACACCACTCGCCAAAAGCGTTACAGGGTTGGCAGATTCGCGCATAGTCACCTCTCTTACGCCACTTTTACGAAACACAAAAGGGCTGGAACGTTCCAGCCCTTTCTTCGTCTATTATCGGATTTGCAGCCACAACTTACTACAGCGTTAGATAAAAAGTAAGCCATGTCATTCTGAGCGAAACGACAGTGGAGTCGAAGAATCTCTGCCCTTGCTGACTCCTCTGACAGAGACTGAAAAACGAGACCCCTCGACTAAGCTCGGGGTGACAACAGTGTTGTAGAACTTAACTAACACTGTATCTACTGCATTTACTGCAAGAAGCCTTCGGAGATGAGGTAGTCCTCAGCCACCTGCGCGGGGTCGAGGCCGTCCACAGCGACTTGACCATTCAAGTTTTGTAACGTCTCTTCATCGAGCGACGCGAAAATAGGGTTAAGAATCTCGGCGATTTCTGGAAACTCGTTCGCCACCTCGCCGCGCAGGGTCGGGGCGGGCTGATAAATCGCGACGGCGTTTTGTGGGTCCTCCAAGGTCGTGAGGCTGAGCGCCGAAATGGTGCCGTCCGTGCCGTAGGCCATCGCCGCGTTGACGCCGTCCGTGCCCTGGGCCGCCGCCGTTTCGGTCTGCGTGGTGTTGCCGCCCGCCAATATCACGAGTTGATCGGAAGAGACTTCAAACCCATAGGTCTCTTCAAAGGCGGGGAGCGCGTCGGGGCGGTCTACAAACTCCTGGCTCGCCGCGAGCTTGAACTCGCCGCCCTCGTTAATGTAGGTCGCGAGGTCGCCAATCGTCGCCAAGTTATTCTCCTCTGCCAAGCTCTGCGGCACGGCGATGGCCCACGTGTTATTCGCAGGCGCTTGCTCCAACCAAGTGACGTTGTTGCGCTCGGCGTCGAGTTCTTTGACAGTTTGATAGAGTTCTTGCGCGTTCGTCGAAACGCCCTCGGGCAGGTCCGCGTCGGGGAAAAAGGTCAACGCCGAGCCCGTGTATTCGGGGTAGAGGTCGATCTCGCCCGCCAAGAGCGCCTCGCGCACCACCGAGGTCGTGCCGAAGCCTGAGCGGTCGTCGATGGCAAAGTCGTTTTGCTCCAGCATCAGCCGGATGATTTGGGCCAAGACCGTGCCTTCGGTGTCAATTTTAGAGCCGATTGTAAGGGGTCCTTTTTGCGCGAAGCCGAAGCTCGCACCTAAACTTAGGGTGAGGGCGGTGAATAGGACAAAGGCTAATCTACGCATGTTTCCTCCTAATGGGGTGAAACGGAGTGGGACATCTTCGCAGGTATCATCTATTTAGGTCCTTACGCATTACCACCTGCTCCGGTGAGTACGTTTCTGACCGGATGATACCCGCTACGAATGTGAAAAACTACGCTTTGGAGTAAAGCACACAAAGTCCTAGCGCTCTGTTAAGCGCCCTACCAAATTCCTTTCATGAATAGCGTAGAAGGGATGAACGCTGTGCGGTAGGGAAATATAAGGTCACTTATAAAGTCGCTTGTCTGGACGCTGTAAGGAGTGTATTTTTAGCGCTCGAGCCCCTCACTAAACCAACAACTAAGCCAACACACCCTTCTTTTCCCGTAGCCCCTCTGGTATATAGTCCCCGTGCGCTTCGATAAGGTCATCCACCAGGCTCCAAATCTCATCCAAACTAAGCTCCGCTGAGGTGTGCGGGTCGAGCATCGCCGCGTGGTAGATGTGCTCGCGGTTGTTGGTCAAGGCCGCTTCGACGCTCAAGGCTTGGACGTTGATATTGGTCTGCATCAGCGCGGCGAGGTGCGCTGGGAGGTTGCCGATTTTGGTGGGTTGGACGCCGTTTTTATCCACCACGCAAGGGACTTCAACCACGCACCCGTTCGGTAGGTTGTCAATCAAGCCGTCGTTTTGCACGTTGCCGTAGACGACGCTGGGGGTACCGGTCTCGAGGCTGTGGACGATAGTAGAGCCGTATTCGTGAGAGCGCTCCACCTCAATCTCTGCGCCTGGGTCCTCGAGGCGCTCCTTCATCTCGTGCCAACCCTCAATCTGCCGCTCACAACGCCTCAGGTATTCGTCTAAAGGAATATCAAACTCTTCTAACAAGTCCTCACGCCCCTCTTTAATAAACCAGGGCGTGTACTCACTGAAGTGCTCGCTCGATTCGGTCACGAAATAGCCGAGCCGCTTAAACATCTCGTAGCGCACGGCGTCTGAGAGCCCTTGCGTACCGCCGTCAGACCGCTCAACACTACCGCGCATCGGCACGTTACCTCTTTGCGCAACCTCACGAATTTTCGGATAGAGGTCTTCGCCGTTGCGCTCAAACTTGAGATAAAATGCCACGTGGTTGATACCCGCGCAGAGGTAGTTGATCTCGTCTATCGGCACGCCGATGTCGCCCGCTAACTGCTCCGCTGTCCCTTGGACGCTGTGACAAAGACCAATTGTGCAACAAAAATAAAGTCGTGCGCTAAAAAGTAAAGAAAATTCCTTTCCCATCGTAGCCCTGTTTAATCCAATGTAAAATATAGTTTTGCGGCAAGCACCTTAGTACACGACAATTTTACAAAAAGGAGTTCTCCCTGAAGAATGTTTAGTGCGTAGCTAAACGAAGGAGAACTCAAATGAAGCATACTGGATTAGTCGAAGCGTTGAAAGAAGTAGGTGTCAACTTGCACAAGTCGAGGCTCACGTTTCTGAGCATGTTGATGCTGGGTATTGTCGAGGCGAGGACGGTCAATCTCAAGCGCGTGGTCAGCACTATGCAAAGCTGGGCATGTGAGGCTTCTGTGTATAGACGGGCGCAGCGGTTCTTTGCTGAGCTGGAGCTTGACGAGACACACTTCACGCGCTTCATAGTCAAACTTCTCGACAAGCAGCGTTACACCTTATGCGTCGATAGAACGAACTGGAAGTTTGGCGTATTCAACATCAATATTTTGATGATTGCTCTAGTCGATGAAGGTATCGCTATCCCCCTCGCGTTCGTTCTTCTGACTAAACAGGGCAACTCGAACACACTGGAGCGCACTGAGTTGCTCGAACAGGTTTTGGAGGTCATCAAACCTGAGCGCATAGAGGTCTTACTTGCAGATAGGGAGTTCATTGGTCAAGACTGGTTTGGGTTCCTGATAGACCAAAACATTCCCTTTGCCATTCGCATCCGAGAAAACAGCCTAGCTGACAACTGGTTTCAACTCGCAGCCTTTTTTCGGCAGCTTGAACCCTTGCAAACGCGAAGCCTCCACCACCGCTACAAGATTTGTGGGTGTGAGCTTGCCGTTGCTGCAACTAGGAGCTGTGACCAGCAACTCGTCATCATTGTGACCAACCGCAATCCTAGAAAAGCCTTGAGCGCTTACGCCCACAGGTGGCAGATAGAGTCTCTTTTCAAAGCCCTCAAGTCGAGCGGCTTCAACCTCGAAGATACCCACCTCAAGGACACCGAGCGCCTCAGCGCCCTGGTCGCTGTGGTTAGTCTCGCCTTTCTCTGGGCGCTTAAAGTCGGTCACTGGCAACACCGACTCAAGCCTATTCGCATCAAGCCGCACGGTAGACGTGAAAGGTCTGTCTTCCGGCTCGGGCTTGACTTTATCCGCAGAGCGATCACCAACCTCTCCCTTGACCCTAAGCTCCTACACAGCGCTTTCAGGCTTTTGTCGTGTACTTAGGGCAAGCACTCATAAAATTCAAATGGAAGTGAGCAATAAAAATAAAGTTGTGCGCTGAGCCTTCATACAAACTCAATGGCTTGAAGATTATTTCCAAACGAGTAGATGCGTTAAAATAGTCCAAAGCAGAAAACATTAGCGAAACCTCGCCCTTGACCGCGTCCCTCTTTGACGCGGCGCAGGACGTTCTGAAGGTCAACGCCCCTCGACATGATTTCTCATTCTCGAGGGGCATCCGACTCTGTATTCCATGCACTACAGCGTACAACATTATTTTCTAGCACATGACTTTATTTTTCAGCGCACAACATTATTTTAATTGCACACTCACAATCAGAATCCACATCACACTTACTCAACTGTCACGCTCTTAGCAAGGTTTCTTGGTTGATCAACGTCGCAACCTAGACGCGCCGCCGTTTCATACGCGAGCAGCTGCATAGCCACGACGTTCACCAGAGGCGAAACAAGCTCGTGCGTTTGCGGCGCTCGCATCACAACATCGGCGTGCTCCTCGATTTGGGTATCATCGTAGTTGGCGAGGGCGATAACGATGCCGTCCCTAGCTTTGACCTCTTGCAAATTGGAGACCGTCTTATCATAAAGCGTCGAAGCTGTTGCTACAGCGACGACAGGCATTTGGTCGTCAATGAGCGCAATTGGACCGTGCTTCATCTCGCCTGTGGCGTAAGCTTCGGCGTGAATATAGGAAATCTCTTTAAGCTTCAATGCTCCTTCTAATGCAGTTGGAAAGTTGATGCCGCGCCCTAAGAAGAGGTAGTCGCTGTAGTCTTTGAAGCGCTCCGCTACCTGGGCGATGTGTTCGCGCTCCTGGAGGGCGTCCTCGAGCAACCCCGGCGTTTGCCGAAGTGCATGAATGAGGCTGGCGGCATCCGTATCGCTCAGCGTGCCGCGTGCGCGTCCGAGCCAAATCGCGACGAGTTCAAACGCGGCGACCATCGCGGTGTACGCTTTCGTGCTCGCCACGCCAATTTCTGGTCCAGCGTGAATATAGAGGGTATCATCAACCTCACGGCTGATAGAGGAACCCTTGACGTTGAGGACCGCTAGAGACTTTGCGCCTTGACGCTGCGCTTCGCGGAGCGCTTCTAAGGTGTCAATCGTTTCGCCCGACTGCGAAACGACGATGCAGAGCGTTCGCTCGTCTAAAACGGGTTCGCGGTAGCGAAACTCGCTGGCAATTTCGACATCGACGGGCAACCGGGCGAGCTTTTCGATGAGGTATTCACCAACCATACCCGAGTAGTACGCCGTACCCGCCGCCGTCACGACGACGCGGTCAAAAGCGAGAGGGTCGAGACTCAAGCCGAGTTGCACGTCCGTACCGTTTGCGGCGAAGCGGCTGCCAAAGGTGTTTTGCAGCACAGCAGGCTGCTCGTAAATTTCTTTGAGCATGTAGTGTTCAAAGCCCGCTTTTTCAGCCGCCTCAGCGTCCCAATCCACAGTGGACACCTCACGCTCTAACGTCTGCCCTGTGAAGTCGGTTACAGAAAAGCCATCCTCGCGGATAAGCGCCATATCACCGTCGTGCAAGAAAACGACCTTTCTCGTATAGGGTAAAAGCGCAGGCACATCGCTCGCGACGAAGTTCTCGCCGTCGCCCAGCCCTAAGACCATCGGGCTCGTCGCCCGCGCCGCCACGATGAGGTCATGCTCAGCGTGCGAGACAACCAGAGCGTACGCACCTGTCACTTGGCTCAGCGCAGTGCGCACCGCGCTCACTAAGTCGCCTCTGTAATGCTCTTCAATGAGGTGAACCATGACCTCGGTATCCGTCTCTGACACAAAGGTATGACCTTGCTCTATAAGCTGCTCCCTAAGCGGTACATAGTTTTCAATAATGCCATTATGAATCACGGCGAGCTTACCGTCTTCTGAGAGGTGAGGGTGCGCGTTGGTGTCGTTGGGTCTGCCGTGTGTGGCCCAGCGGGTGTGGCCCAAGCCCAGCGTTCCTTTGAGGGGTCGTGTTTCCAATGCCTCTTCTAAATTTTTAAGTTTGCCTGCTTTTTTCACTACGTTGAGGTGAGACGCGGCGTCACCGCGCGGCGAAATTACGACACCTGCCGAGTCATAACCACGATACTCGAGCCTTTTAAGCCCGTCCATGATGACTTCGGTTGCCTGACGATGTCCAACGTAACCCACAATGCCGCACATAAATACTCCTTAGTTGTTGTAGTGGTCGAAAACTGACCATAGGGAATCTAGGTCTAGCCGCCTTGCATCTATATACCTTGCAAGTGTAGACCTTTCACCAATATGTTCCAGTGACGGTTGCCATTTTTGCTATTCCAATGTGAAATTAGAACCCAGATATGCTCGAGTGAGGGGTTCGTCTCAGGAGGGGCCCGCAGACTTAATCTCGCGTTTTATAGCAGGACAGCAGGTATACCCCGTTAGGGGCACTTTCATCTGGTCAGCGACAATCAGAGTCAAAATAGCGTACTTTGATATTCACTTTCAGAGATGATACTTGCGTTATTCGAATCCAGTTATCAATAACGGTTAGCAGTTATCAAGAACTTTTGAATAGTTCCCTGCGTCTATCTCTAGCATCACGTTCTTGAAATCAGCTAACGAAACCTAGAGCCCTCCACCTCGTCACCCAAGAGGTCAACTGTAACCTAACAACGACACGTAACCTCTCAGGGCTTGCGCTTCCTCGAGTCTGACTTGTCCAATCAACCTCTCTCCCAGGGCGGACGCGCGACTAATAAACCGTGCAGACCGCGCAGCGCCGTCCGCCGCTCCGGTAAAATCAGACCTTCACGGTCTAAGAGCGGATAGAGCAGAATATCACGTCCTAAGCCGACGAGGTGTGAGCGTTGCAAGGTCGCGCTTAGAGGCACGTCTCTAGGCGGGTAGATGATCGCGTCGTTGATGTCTCTAGCGAGAGGTAGCGCCGTCGTCGCAGCGAGCACCAGAGCGCAGCCGAGCACGAAGCCGCCGACGCCGCCTGCTAGGGTGCGTAGCGGGGCACGCAGTTTGGTCTGGGGCGGCAAGTAGCGGCTACTAAAGCCCAGCGCTAAACCGAACGCAAGCGCGAGCGTGAGGCCGACGAAGGGGCTGAGCTGCGCGGCGAGGAGCAGCGGTTTGAGCAAGAAAACGCCGCCGAGCCCGACGAGCAGGCCGACGAGTCTGCGCTGCGCGGCGCAGACAGTCGTAGCGGCGACGACGAGGACGAGTGCTAAATCGAGAGGATTCATTCGCGGATAGTGTAGCGCTCCCCGGCAAAGGCTGAGATGATATTTGCCATATAGCCGTCTACCTCTTCGTCGCGCAAGGCGCGTTCGGGGTGTCTAAAACGCAGGCGCAAGGCGACGCTGCGCGAGCCTTTAGGGACGGGGTCGCCCTCGTAGACGTCGAAGGGGGTGAGGGTCTCGAGCCTCTCCCCCCCCGCCTGCCTAGCGAGGTCGGCAAGCTGCTGATAGCTGACCTCTTGCGGCGCAACGACGGCGAGGTCGCGCTCAGCGAAAGGTTGACGCGGGGGGTCGCGGAAGGTGATGCCGCTTGCAACGAGAGGTAAGTCCAACTCTGCGACGTAGGTCTCGGGTAGGTCGTAGTGTGCTGCCACCTCGGGGTGGACGCGGCCCGCGAAGCCGACCTTTTGAGCGTTCCAATACACTGCCGCGCTCACGCCGGGGTGCAGTGCTGGGTGGCGTTCGGGCTCTAAAGAAACCGCCGCCCCCATCAGTTCCGCGAGCTTTTCCAACGCGCCCTTGAAGGTAAAGAAGTCCGTCTCCTGACCTCTCAACCAGCCGTCCGAAATCCAGGGGCCCCGAACGAGCAGCGCTAGGCGTTCTTGTTCCTCTCTACCAAAAACTCGCCCGACCTCAAAGAGCGCCAAGCGTTCCGCTGCGCGGTTCGTTCGCGCCGCCGCCAAAAGCCCCGGATAGAGCGCCGTGCGCAGCACGCTCCGCTCGATACCTTGCGGGTTTAAGAGGCGCACCTCGGCCTCGGGCGCAGCCGCGCGTCCCAGTTCCGCGTCGCTCGAGAAGATATACGTTATCGTCTCCTGCAAGCCGAGTCCGACTAAGAGCGAACGCAAATTCCGCTGAATGTCGTCCTTCTGTTCGGGGACGAAGTGCATCGCCGGGATCGTCTCGGGAACGTGATCGTAGCCGTACAAGCGCGAGACCTCTTCGATGAGGTCTTCTTCAATAGAGAGGTCAAAACGCCAGCTCGGTATGGTGACGCGCCATTCGTCTTCGCTCAGTATGTTGACCTCACAGCCGAGCCGCTCGAGGTAGGTCCGCTGCTCACCCAAAGGGATGTCTAAGGCCATCAGGAAAGCGACGCGAGCGGGCCGAAACACGACCTCTTTAAGCGGAACGTCGCCGCCCACTTCTGTTAAACCAGGATGCAGCGTACCGCCGCCAAGCGCCGCGATGAGGTGCGCCGCCCGCGCTGACGCCAAAGGTGGCAGGTTCGGGTTCACGCCGCGCTCGAAACGGTAGTGCGCGTCGGTGGAGAGCCCTAAACGCTTGGCGGCTTTGCGAATCGTGACGGGGTCGAAGTGGGCGACCTCCAAGGCGACGTTTTGCGTGCTCGGCTTGACGCTGTGGTGGAGTCCGCCAATCACGCCCGCGACGCCGATAGGCTGTGTGCCGTTTCCATTGGGCGTCGTAATCAGCAAGTCGTCCGCTGAGAACTCCAAGACCTCTTCGTTGAGCGCCCTCAAGGTCTCCCCCGCTCTAGCGCGGCGCACCACGATAGTGCCGTCCGTCAAGTCGGCGCGGTCGTAGGCGTGCGAAGGCTGCCCGAGTTCGAAGGTGACGTAGTTCGTCACGTCCACGATGTTGTTGCGCGGCCTCAGCCCCAAGGACGCCAAGCGGCGCTGCAACCACAGCGGGCTCGGCTTGACGGTGACGCCTTCGATAAGCTGTAAGGTAAAGCGTGGACAAGCCGTGTCGTCGCGCACCTCTACGTGGAGACCGTCGTCCTTAGAAGGGTCGCCCTGACTCGGTAGGTCGCTCAGGGTAGGGGCTGGATGCTCGAGGGCAATTCCTAGCTTCGCCGCTAAATCACGCGCCACGCCCAACATGCTGAAAGCGTCCGCGCGGTTAGGGGTGAGTTCGAGTTCCAGCACGGTCTCGGCAGGCCACAACTCAGCGAGTTCTGCCCCGACGGGCGCGTCCTCCCCGAAGACGATAAGCCCGCCGCCGTAGTCGTAAAGCCCCAACTCCCTCGGGCTACAGAGCACGCCCTCGCTCTGCACGCCCGCCATTTCGCGCACCGACACGGTGAAGCCTGCGCCGGGTAGCGCCGCGCCCGGTTTCGCTAGCGCGGTGAGGAGTCCGACCTCGGTGTTCGGTGCACCCGTCACAATGCTGTAATGCTCTGCGCCGTCCGTTACCTCAGCGTGAAGCAGGTGGTCGGAGTTCTCGAGCTTGGATACGCTTTCGATGCGGGCGACCACGATACCTTGAGGTGACGCGGGGAGTTCAAAAGTGCGTTCAACCGCGAGGCCAATGCTATTCAAGAGGTCGGTGAGGGTCTCTAACCTCTCTCCACCCAGTTCATCCAACTTATCAGGAAGCTCGGGTAAAAATTCTTCCAACCAACTCAGCGGAACGTTCATAAGCCACTCCGAAACTGCTCTAACACGCGCAAATCGCTGCCGTAGAAGAGGCGAATATCAGGGATGCCGTAGCTCACCATCGCCAAACGCTCTAAGCCGAAGCCGAAGGCAAATCCTGTCATCCCTTCGTACCCCACCGCCTTGAACACATTCGGATGCACCATCCCGCAGCCACCGAGTTCGAGCCACTCCGAGCGGCCTGTTTTCGGGCTCGTCCATAGAATCGCGAACTCCGCGCCCGGCTCCACAAAGGGGAAGTACGAGGGTTGCAGTTTAGTCTTCGTCTCTTCCCCAAAGAGCGCCGTTGCCATCTGCGTAATCGCCCCTTTAAGGTCGCCCATCGTGATGCGCTCACCCACCACCAACGCTTCCAACTGGTGAAACTGCGCCTCGTGGGTCGCGTCTACCGCCTCGTTGCGAAAGGCTTTACCGGGCACGACGACCTTGAAAGGGGGTTCGTGGGTCTCCATGTAGCGCACCTGCATCGGGCTGGTGTGGGTGCGCAAAAGTCTGCCGCCGGTGGTCCAAAAGGTGTCTTGCAAGTCTCTCGCAGGGTGCCAATCGGGGGTGTTCAGCGCGTCGAAGTTGTGATGTTCGTCCTCCAACTCCGGCCCCGTCACCACGTCGTAGCCCATGCTGCGGAAGATGTCGGACAAGCGGTGTGTAAGGTGCGTCAAGAGGTGTAAGCCGCCGACCTGATAGCCGTAGCCCGGTAAGGTGACGTCTACGCGCTCGAGTTCCAACGCCCGCTCTAAGGCGTCCCGCTCGAGGACGCTTTTACGCACCTCGGTCGCCTGCGCCACCTCCCCTTTAAGCTGATTGATAGCCTGTCCCGCCGCCTTACGCTCCTCTAGCGGCAGCTTGCCCAGCCCTTTAAGCTGCTGGGTCAGGAGTCCTTTTTTGCCGAGGTACTTCACACGCACTTCTTGGAGCGCCTGCGCGTCCTGCGCAGCTTCAATCTCTCTTAACGCCTGCTCGAGCATCTCTCTCCTCAAGTAGCAGGTATCATCTGGTTGGGAACGCGCTTAGCGGAAAAAGACGCCGACGCACGCGCACGCTAGAAGATGATACTTGCGAAAATACGTTGCAGGGTTTCATAGTCAAACCCTGCTACACAAAAAAACACCACCCATTCGGGCAGCGTCAAGGTCGCGCGGGCATGTATAGACATGCATATCCGCGCTAGTTCGTAAAGGGCGAAGCTGAGTAGCCTCTCATGGCTTAAAGTTTAGCGCAGCGGCGTAAGAGGTGTCAATTAGAAACGCAGCCTTTCTTGAAAAGAGCGCTTCTATAATGAGACGTTCTTTTACTTGACCTCATTCGCATTTATTAGTGATTGATGTGAGTTAGGTAAAGATGGCTCCTAGCAACCACGAACGCAAACAGTAACACCCTCAGAGCACATACCCCAAAGCGCAAACACCGAGGTTCACGAAATAGGTCCTGAAGCTCAAAACTATTGCGCCGAGAAAACGTTAACCATTTTACGCTCTCAACATGTCGCATGTTTTATAGTGTAGAATGATTAAGAGAAGATTAAGGGGCAAAGGGTAGAAAGGGTGACATGCTTATAGACGCAGCGCCGTCACTACGTACTTTACCGCCGCCAAACCGCTTGGCGTGCGTGATCGATGAGCCACTGCTGACGTGGCGCAGGCTCGAGACGACGCCCTTAAACGCAGCTTACTACCTCCTGTTGGCGAACGGCCAAGAGCAGGTCTTATGGATCAACCAACGCGACCAGGAGCCCCGTGTGGAGCGCTACGTTGCCGCTATTGACCTCTTGCCCAAGCTGACGCCGCCCCTCGTTCGCGCTGACACGACGTGTGAGCGGCTCGAGTACCCCTACCTCATCACTCAATACCTGTCCGAGCCGACCTTGGTTGAAGCGTGGCCGAGCCTTGACGACGCGGAGCGCGAACAAGCTGCCCGCTCTTGGGGACATGCGCTGCGCCTCATTCACCGCGTCCGCTTCGAGCGAGCGGGTGACTTGGCCTATCCAGAGGCGCAAGGGCAGAGGTTAGAGGCGTATCTCGAGGGGTGCTGGCAACAGCTATTGCCGAGTGTGCTCAAGGATAACGCCGTGGACGCGGTGGTACTAACAGAATTACTACAGCGAACTCGCTCTCTCCTCATCGACGCACCTGTGGCACTCTGCCACGGTCACGCCGCCGCCAAAAACGTGCTCTGGTCCTCTTCAGAGATGCGCGTCGTCGCCTCGGTAGATTTTAAGCGAGCGCAGCGCAGCGACCCGATGACCGACCTCGCTGCCCTCTGGGACGAGGTGTACGCGCTCGGCTGCAAAGACGCCTTTTTATGCGGCTACGGTGCGCTTTCACAGTGGGAGAGGTTGCGCTTATCGGTCTACAAGCTCCATCACGCCTTAGCGGGCTACGTGGACGCGCTTGGCGGAGGCCCGCGCCAAATTGCGCGGTGGCGTCGCTGTTTAACTGAAGCAATGCAAGAAACAGAGCAACTCGCTGATTGACTGAGCTTATATTGGTAGACCACGCTGAAAAAGTCGCAGAAAGAGGCAAATGTAGTAGGGGTGATTCATGAATCACCCCTACGCCGCGCACGCCCTCCGAGAAAGATGATTGTGACCTCTCTAGCGTGGTGAGGCAATATTTTAGCTCACGCCTTGACACGCAATCTAACCGCGCAAAAACGCGGAGGGCTGTTCGCTCAGCGGGGGCAAATCCTCCAGTGAATGCAGTCCAAACTCCAACAAAAACCGCTCGGTTGTGCCGTAAAGTAGCGGCTTGCCAATCACCTCTTTGCGCCCCACCACCTTGATGAGTTCGCGCTCTTGCAGCGTGTCCAACGTCGAGGCGCACGACGCGCCCCGCGCCGCCTCCAACTCGCCTCTAGTCACGGGCTGCTGATAGGCGACGAGCGCGAGCGTCTCGACAGCCGCTTTGGAGAGCTGAGGCAAGGGTGGCGGCGAGAGCAGCGCGGCAAGCTCGCCTGTGAGCGCCGGATTAACGACCAGACGGACGCCACCCGCGACCTCTTCGACCACCAGGCCGAGATGGTGCGCTTTGAGTACCCCCTGCAAATCGCGGACGACCTCCTTTACGTCGGTCTCACCGCCTAAAAGCTTGGTGAGGTCTCCGTCGCTAAGTGGGCGTCCGGCGGCGAGAAGTGCGGAGCAGAGCAGAGCGCGGTGATGGGGGTCCGCCATAGGGTTTAGTGTACCGCAAACGCCACATTCCTTCTCACATCTCTGCCCTCCCCCCATTTAGGGGTAAAACCTCTTGGGTGCGCCTTTTAAGCTAGGTAAGATGCGAGGCGACCGGAGCAACCACAAACGTAAGGTACGCAAGTATCAACAGGGCGTTGCGCTCGTCGTTGTCTTGCTCTCGGCAATGGTGCTCATTGTAGCGCTTCTAGCAGTTACCTCGACGTTGGCCCTCTCGAGCCAACGCACCACCACCGACCAGCGCCTCATCCTACAGGCGCAGTACGCCGCCGAGTCCGGCCTGAGCCGCGCCCGCAGCACCTTAGTTGAGGCCGAAACGGTCCTAAAAACTCTGAACATTCCCGCGAACACGGACGCGAACAGCGTCAGCACACACGTCAAACACTTCTGCGACGTCAGCACGCTCAACTTTGTGCCTAAAGACTGGACGCCCGAACAGCGTAGAGAAGGCATTGTTCTCTGCGAGGCCGCGCCCGTAAGCGCGAACGTCAACCGCTTTTCCCTCTTTACGACCTACATTCCTAAAGACGCTTACCCGCAAGGCGCGACGCCTCGTCACTACTGGCGCGAAGTGTTTAGTGGTGGTCATCATCCTGTAGAAACGCGCCTCGCGACCGATCCCGAGACGGGGGCTGAGACTTGGTACCGCACATCGTTTGGCCTCGTCCCCAAAGCGGTGCGGCTCATGAAAGCGGACAACTACCGCTTTGAGTTCGAGGTGAGTCCGGCAACGTCGGTAGGTGAGGTGCGCGTGAACGGCGAGGTCGTCGCGACGCGCACGGTGGGGCTCGAGACCCCCGGCAGTTTCGAGGTGAGCGTCGAGAGGCCCAGCTTCAACCGTTACGTCCTCTTCCGCAACAACACCCGCTCAACGGACGACAACCAACTCTATTTTGCAGGCGGCGAACGCTTCGACGGCCCCGTCCATACGAACGGCGCACCGGGGTTCGCTAGGCGGAACGGCGAGGTGGCGCAATTTTTTGATGCGTTCACCACTGCCGCGCGTAGCGCCGCGCATTACGGCGTGTCGAATGGGGACTACCCCGATATCTTCAGAGGCGACCCCGAGCGCTTCAACGTTGACGCGGTTCCCTTGCCGACCAACAGCAACAACCAGCTCCGCGCCTCCTTTGGCGGCGATGCGACCGATAGCCGCGAGGTCAGTGACGATGAGCTGACTTCAGCTTGGGGCGTTTCCGAAATTAGTGACGGGGTTTACTACAGCAGAGGTGATGGGTATAGCGCCAATAGAGAGGCTAACTGGGCCGGAGGCATCTATGTCAGAGGCAACGTCAAAGACTTAATTTTCTCCACTCGGCAGGGTCGGCAAGTCATCCACATAAGGTGCAAAGAGGTCACGGTGACATTTCAGCAAACGGATAACAAAACCTGGAACGTTACAGAAAAAGGGCGCACCCGAACACTCTCTGGCACCTTTAGCGGCGTGATCTACGTGGACGGCAACCTTGAAAACCTGGGCGGCGACGGCACCAGTGCCGCCGATATCGCGTCTAAGAGTCAACTCACGTTGACCACGACGGGCGACATCACAGTGAAGCGAAGTCTTACCTATACCGACGACCCTAGGGGAAACGGGGACGCGCTCAACGTGCTCGGTATCTTTACAGCCGGGGGCAGCGTTTTGTTAGACGGACCGCGCAGCCGAGACCTCAATGTCCACGCAACGGTGCTGGTTTCAGCGCAGGGTGAAGGATTCGGAACGGTTGACCCCAACGACTTTCGGGGGTACGTCTCGAGCCGAAAAGCTCGCATCAACCTCTTGGGCGGCGTTATCGAAGACCAGTCGCAAACGGTGGGCAATCTGGGTACGGGCGGCTACGAGCGCAACTACGCCTACGACCCGAGGTTCGCGGAAGGATTTGCGCCACCGTATTTTCCCACGCAAACGAACTGGGGCAGCAGCGCCGACTCGTTCAGCCGTGAGCGCGGGTTGTGGGAGGTGAATCGGTGATTCAGAACACGAACAAACATGCAGGTAAGGGAGGGTTTACGCTGCTCGAGCTTCTCCTCGTACTCGTTATCGTAGGTATCTTAGCCTCACTCGGTATGAGCACCTTTATAAGAGCGCAGCGAAACGCGCAGCTCCAAGAGGCTACGGTGCAGTTTGCGGCGGATTTGCAAAGAGCCCGGAGCGCGGCGCAGCGCCATAACCAGAACGCCCGCGTCGCGCTAGGCGAGGAGCCTGCCGCCTACACGCTCGCTTTAGGCGGCGAGACGAGCGAACGGAGGCTTCCCCACGACGCTCAGGTACGAGTTGAACGCGGCAGCGCCCGCGTGACCTATACCGCGCCCTACGGTGAGGTCGGTGCGCTCAACAAGCGCTTCGTCATCACCTCCGGGCGAACCGAGCGCGTGCGCTACGTCAAGGTGATCGGTGTGACGGGCAAGGTGATCATCAGTGACTCCTAAGAAGGGTAAGGCGGGTTTGACGGTGGTTGAAATGCTCGTGGCAACAGCCCTGCTCGGCGTGCTCGCTACTGTTATCCTCGCGCCGCTGACCGGACTTTTTCAGATGACGGCGCGGAGCACCCAAACGCTGGGCGTCACCACGCAAGCGCAAGAGGTCACCGAGTACGTTCAGGGGCAGTGGCGCTCCTATCCTGCCGCTCAGGATCCCCTGGACCCGACCCCGCAAGAGGTGCGCAACGAAGCGGCGCACAAGCGGAGCCAAGACCGCTACGCACAGACATGCCTCGAGAAATTCCCAGATACATCCAGCGGTTTAGAGGTGGACGTAAGCGTTTGGGAACTCGACAGCAAAGCCCATGTTGTGAGAGAGCTTACCGTTCACCGCAGGCAGACTTGCGAGAGCGCGACGGTAACAGACCCACCTCCTATGAAGCGCGTCACCGTCACGGTTAAAACAAACAATGACGACGACACCGCAAGTACCGTCTCACTCACGGTGGACATTCCTCGACCATGACGAGACGACCTTACGGGTTTACGCTCCTCGAGCTGCTCATCGCCCTAGCCATCATGGGCGTCATCATGCTCGCCTTTACCCAGCTTTTCGGCGGCTCGCTTCGCGCCTCGTCCGACATTAGCGCCCGCAACGAACTCCTAAGCGAAGGGCAGATTGCGCAGCAGCTCGTCGCCTCGAGGCTCAGACAAGCCTCCTCTATCTATCCAATAGGCTCGAGCTTCAGCATGACCAACACGGTGCGAACGCGCAACACCCTAAGAGGGTCGCAGGGTTGGACGGTAGGCGCGGACCCGATTGTGGCGATGATCGTGCCGCCGGAGGGCCCCGACAATTCCAGCGTCAGCACGTGCAACAACGACACGCAGGCCAATAAAGATATGTGCTTTATGTTCTACGCTTACTATCCGCTTAGACGCGGGACCTTTATGGACGCTGTAGACGCCAAGTACGCCCCCGAGCCAGACCCCGCCAACGACGAGGCGTGGCTGCTGATGGAGTACCGCCAGCACATCTACGACGGCGTCAACCGCCGAGGCAACAGGCTCGCGAGCCCCCCTGATGAAAGCGCAGTTCTCGCCGACTTGGGCGGGAGCACGGCGCAGATTTTGGTGGACTATGTGCAACAGGCGGACACACCTCTTTTCGCTATGCGTGCAGATGGCTCAGTTGTGTTCAATTTGCAGATGGGACGGGAGCAGCGGGGGAGGCGGCTCGAGCTTCCCCCGCTGAGCGTCCGCGTCTATCCGCGCAACGCGCCGCTGCCCTAAGAGGTTAAGTACACTGTCAGCTAAGTTTTTGCAACGCTGTTGTCACCCCGTTCACGCAGTCGCTAGCGGGACGCGACCACGCGGACGCATAGCCTTGCCCAGTCGAGGGGTCTCGCCTCGCAGTCTCCGACAGGAGAGAAGGTAAGGTCAGAGATTCTTCGACTCCGCGGAGTCTATCCTGTCAAGGGCTCCGCTCAGAATGACAACAGCGGTGGTGTGTCACCCCGAGCGTAGCGCAGCGCAGTCGAGGGGTCTCGCCTTTCATTCTCTGTCAGAGGAGTTGGCAAAGTCAGAGATTCTTCGGCGGAGTCTATCCTGTAAAGGGCTCAGAATGACATGACTCGTTTTTTACCTAACAGTGTATTAAGTGCGAATTTTATCCCTGATGGTTGTCATTCTAACTTTTTGGTGGATTCTTCCCTGTCAAACTTCGGTAGAAAAATAACGTTCCGACACCAAGCTCAATTGATACTTAGGAACACTGCTCTGCACCAACCTCTTGCCAAGAGGTTGATCGTTCCTGCTAATTTTCTCACACCCTAACCTTCACAAAACCTTAAAAAAGCGCGTCCCTCACCCACTTGGGGGTGACGGAGTGGCAAGGCAAAGCCCTACACTCCTAACATTCACCCGCCGTGCTCATTTGCAGCACCGCGAAAGGAGACACGTGCACAAGAATCAAGGCTTTACGCTCATCGAACTGCTCATCGTGCTGGGCATCTTCGGCATCGTTATGGGGATTGCGGCGATGAACCTCAGACCGCTCTCGGGCGATTTGCAAGCCGCCGCCAACGAGGTCGCCGGCACCTTTAAGCAGACCAGAGCCAGAGCGATGGTGACGACCTCGGCGCACCGCATCACGCCAAGCGCGTCGGGAGACCAACTCACGGTCCAGTACGCACCGAGGTGCAGTGCACCTAACTCCGACTGGATAACCAACGACAAGCTCACCCGCACCCTGCGTGAGAAGGTCAAGCTCGACGACACCAGTTGGCAAGTCTGCTTCAACTCGCGCGGTCTCGCTGAGGATGCACCAGTCTTTAGCCTCAGCGACAAAGACGGCAAAACCATCGACGTGCGCGTTTTTTTAGGAGGGACGGTGGAACTCAGCTATGACTAACCGCAGTAAAACTATGAATCAAGCGGGCTTTAGCATCATCGAGATGCTCGTCGCGCTCGTCATCTTAGGCGTGGCGCTAACCAGCATTCTGCCTGTTTTCATCAACTACGCTACAGTGAACCGCAACACCGAAATCCGCGCCGAAGCGGTCAGCGCTGCCGAGCGGGTCATGGACGGGCTACGCCAGCGCAGCTTCAACCAGTGGGGAGATTTCGAAACGGTGATGGAACGTGACGGTGTTGAGGTCGCAACAGGCGACCCGAACGACACCACCGACAACGGGCGCACCTACGAAGTAGCGATGGAGTGGTGCAACCAACCGGAAACGGGGCTTAGCCTCTGTGACGCCAACGGCCAGCAGCGCCACGTGCGCGTCAACATATGCCTCAACTCCCAGTTGCAGTACAGCGTCACGACAGTTTTCACCTCCGTCCAGACAAACAACCAAGACGCACAAGGGGGCCAGGGCGGTCAAAGAGAAGGGAGCTGTCGCTGATGAGGACGAAGTATACACACCGCACCGCTGGCGTCACCTTGGTCGAACTGCTTATCACTGTCGTGATCGGCGTCGCTATCTTGGGTCTCACCTTCACCATCGTGATGGCGAACCGCAACTTGATGACCATAGACCAAGTCGGCACCGAACTCAATCAGAACCTGCGCATCGGCGCGGACATCATGGGCGATGACATTCGCATCGCAGGGCAGGGCATCCTCGCGCCTACACTCATCGACATGCCGCTGGTCATTCAAGACGACCAAATTGTTATCCGCAACAGGTTCATCGACCCTATCACGGGCAATACCGATGTTGAAAGGCTTACCTACTGGCTTCAGGGTGACATTCTCATGCTCCGAGTTGACCTCTCTAACGATGGAGGTCTAGGCATCACCTTCGACAACGGGGCAGATCAGGGCGTGATCAACAAGGTTCAAACGATGAACGTAAGCGCGGTGTTGCAGGTTGGGAATGTTGAAAATACTGTAGACACACTCGACGAGCCCAATCAGTGGCGGAACCTACAAGAAGTCCGGGTTCAGCTCATCGGCGCAACCGATATTCGCGGCAAAACCCACACGAGCGAACTCACCTCGAGCTTCTTCCCCCGCAACGTCCTCTCACGTTAAGAAAGGAACAGGTATCCCTATGGTTAAACACTTCACACGTTCTAGGCGCAAGGAGCACGGTTTCGCGCTCATCACGGTGATGCTCCTCGTCGCGGTCTTGGCGGTTATGGTCACGGCGTACTTTATGCTCACGCAGATTGAGATGACCACTGCCGCCTCCTCGCAAAACAGCACCTCGGGCTTCTACGCAGCCGAGGCCGGGCTCAACATTCGCGGCCAAGAGCTGCGCGAGACCTTCATAGGGTTCAACAACCCTCAGGGCTTATCACCGGACAATAACAAGGACGCGAGTCGCCGCGCCTGCACCCCTTACAAGGAGAAGAACGGCAGAATAGAAGAGAACAGAGGTGAGGGCGATTTCAAGTGCGTACCCCACAACAAAGCCAATAGCAACGAAATCGCCTCCTCGCGCACCGTGGTCACCTACGTGACCCAGCCTGGTACGCCTAATGGCCAGGAACAAGTGCCGAACCAGCGGACACTCAAGGATGGTACATACAAAGACCTCGTCGCACAGGAATTTGTCTATAATGTTAACTCCGAATCGTACCGCGACGGCGAAGACCTCCCTGAAGCCAGACTCCAGACGACCTTCCGCTCCCAACTTATCCCGCTCTTCCAGTTCGCCGCTTTTTACGATCAGGATTTAGAGATTGCACCGGGCGCAACCATGAACCTATCGGGGCGCGTTCACAGCAACGGTGACTTGTACATGATGTACGACAACCTCGATATCTTGGGTAACGTTACCGTAGCAGGGGAGTTGCAGAGTGGTCGCTTGCTCGACCCGGATGCTTGTACTAGCGCCAGAGTCCACGGCGTTTCTATCGGCTGCGGTGGAGGCACGACCGACCCTGAGCAAGATACTACGCAACCCGGCTACACCAACGCCGAAATCTCCGAAGTTTGGCAGGACAACGAAGTGCAGCAAGGGGTCAACCGAGTTCAGGTTCCCGAGCCCGAATTTCTCGACCGCGACCCTGAAGGTGAGCAGGAGAACGACTACTGGGAGAAGGCCGACCTGCGCGTCGTGCTCGTCGCGGAGAGAAGAAATGGCGGCACGGTCAGATGGGAGCCGCGGGTTCAGGACGCCAAGGGCAAGGTCGATTGGACGTTGACGGAGAAAATCGGGAAAGACAAGTGCGGAGCCGCTGACACCTCGGACACCTTCCACGACAACCGCGAAGACACAGACATCCGTATGCTCGAGATCGACATGGGTGCGCTGCTCGACTGCATCGACGATGACTCGTCCAACTTCGGCATCAAAGATGGTCTAAAAAACGACACCGAGGGCGGTTTGGTCTTCCACTTCAGCGTTGACGACTCTGACCTCGGTAGTGACAGCAAGGCCGACGGGGTCAACAACTACGGCGTGCGCGTCAAGAACGGGGCGAAGCTCGACAAAAAAATTAAAGGGTTGACCGTCGCGACCAACCAAGCGATGTACATCCAGGGCGACTACAACTCAGCAGAGAAGAAGCCGAACAAGAAGCCCGCGTCCTTCTTAGCGGATTCGCTCAACATCTTGTCCAACGACTGGCAAGACTTGGCGACAGACGATGGCAAAGCCTGTAGCAAGCAAGGCGGCAAGTGTAAAAGCGCAAAAGACCGCAGTTTGAGCAGTCGTCAAGCAGCCCACACCACAGTGAACGCGGCCTTTCTCGCGGGCGTAGATGAGACGCAGAGCGAGGGCGGCTACAACGGGGGACTCGAGAACTACCCCCGTTTGCACGAGAGATGGACCAACAAGACAAAACTCACCATTCGCGGCTCCTTCGTGAGTTTGGGCAGACCGCGCCATGTTGACGGAGCCTGGAAAGACGCCTCGTATAAAGCCCCAGAACGCGACTGGGACTTTGACACGGACTTCTTGAATGCGAAAGACCTACCCCCTCTAAGCCCGCGCTTCGTCAACCTCGTGCAACAGCTCTTCACGCGCAGCTTCGACAGGGACGCATGGGAGAGAACTGAGCCTCACTTAAAGCACAACACAACACCCGGAGCCCACTAACGTACAGTTCAGTAAACCTTATAAACCTTCAACGCCGCCTCATCTGAGGCGGCGTCATTTATTTTGTGCACATTGGAGACAGCTCGCTCAAGGATTGAACGCCAGCACGATTTGCCCGTCGATAAACATCCGCAACTCCGCCTCGCCGTACACCTCAACCGAGTCATTGATGGGCTCGTCCGCAGGCATTGAACGGCTGATGACGGTGCGCTCACCTTCGGCGTCGGTTACGTCCAAGCGAAACTCGTAGGGCTTGCCGCGCAAGAAGGTGCCGTAGATGGCGGGATCGAAGTTGACAGGGATGGTGCGCCCGTCGGTTCGCTGGGGGTTGTTCTGAGCGTTACTCTGAGTATTGTTCTGCGCGTTGGGCTGCTGCGCATTTGCGCCGTTGGGCCGGGACGCATTAGGCCGAAAATCGCCTGCCGAACCGTTGACGCGTAGGGAAATGGGCGTGCCGCGCAACGTGTAGCTGCTCGGATTGATCTCTAAAACACCCGGCGGCTTAGCGGGGTCGTAGGGGTCTTCGCTCACCCAGACAACGCGCAGCCCGGCGGAACGGAGCGCCTGTTCAGCCCGCTCTACGGGCAAGCCCTTCACATTGGGAACGCGCACGACTTGACCGTTGCTAAGCGAATAGTAAAGGGTGATGGGCTCGCTGACCATCGCCCGCTCGCCGGGGCGCGGCCTCTGCGCGTTGACGCCCGCGCGACCTAAGCGCGTCGGCACCTCTTCGACGCGGCGAAAGCCGAGGTCTTCCAAGCGCCTTCTCGCCTCCTCTAGGGGGAGGCCGACCAGGTCGGGCAGTTGTGCCTCGCGCTCCTCTTCCCCGCGACTCACAGTGATGTCAACGCCGCTCCCTGCGCCGAGCAGTTCGCCCGCTCCGGGCGACTGGCCGATAATCTGTCCTTCGGGTCCGGGGCTATACTGGTAGGACACTTCACCGAGTTGCAAGCCCCTATCTGAGAGCTGTGTGGTGATGTCGCTCTGCGCAAGACCGACCAAGCTCGGCACGCGCGTGTCGCTGGGCAGCGTGTTCACGCCCACGCTGACGCTGCGGCCACGGCGCACCACCTCGCCGGGCTCGGGGTTTTGCGCAGTCACACTGTCCACGGGTGCGTCGGATACATTTTCCGTGTAGGTTACAGCCCGCAGGCCAGCCTCCCGCAACGCCCTTTGCGCCACCTCAAAGTCAGCACCGACAACTTCGGGGACGCGCACTTCGGCGACCTCTAAGTAGCGGCTGCCGAGCACGACAATAAACCCTGCTAGAGCGAGCAGAAGGAAGGTGAGGAGAACGAGGCGGAGCCCTTTGGCGTACTTGGCACTTCTATTACTTCCAGAGCGACGTGGTCGAGTCAACACAAACGTAGTCTAACACCCAAGTTGCGCGGCTGGTGAAGCGTGACGACGCCTCGAGCCCCCTACCTCTCGCAGATTCCGAAGTATGGATTCTAATGTTTTCAACGCAGCTTAGCGCCTTGGTGGTAGCAGGACAGACCCTTCACCGAACTGCTTGTCCACTTTGACATTGCTGTTATCATGCCTAATGGTTACGTCCCCCAAAACCCTTGTCACGCTCGCCTTCACCCCGCAGCTCGAGCCCGAACTTTCCGCCTTGCAACGCTTGGACGACGCCGGTCTGACCCTGGCTCCACTGCGCGTCGTCCCTGCCGAAGTCGAAGAGACCTTTTACCGCACGAACAACCTGCCCAAGCAACTGAATGACCTCTTTCGCGGGCTCGACCTCAGCAACCCCGACGAGGACGACATCGAGGAGTTAGCGCCCGAGGCGCAAGGGCTCTTAAAAGCGCACTTTCTTTTGGACGAAGTGGTTGACCTCTTCTACGAGGGGCTTTCCGCTCTGCCGAGTAAAGTGCGCGTGCGCCGTCCCGGTAGTGAAGGTTGCACGGCTACGCGGGGACGCCCGGCGCTGATTGCGCTCAAAAACACCTGGGTCGAAGACTGGTCGTTCGACGCACTCATGACGCGCTTAGAGAAGAACCACAGCGTCGCGCTGCAAGCGCGTCCGGTGCTGGTGGGGGCGAGTGGGTTGGAGCCTACCTCCGACCTCAGCGAACGTGCCGCTGAAGTTCTAGGGCGTGACGTCACCGTGCTCACGGAACCTGATACGGGAATCACGGGCGTGCGCTTCTAAACACAACCTTCATGCGTCGGCTAAGCTACCCTCATCAGGGGTCTTAGGGCGCTAAGGTAAACGTGTGCCTTGGCTCATTCCCCGTTCTCTCCCTACCCACGCTGACAAAACCCTCACCCGCTTTATCGGTGAGCTCGCTGAAAAACTTGACGCCCCTGCTTTAGACCGCAACGAGGTAGTGAGAGAGACCCTCGCGCAAGTCATGTACGCCAAGAGCTATGCTGACTTAGAAGCCACGTCACCGCTCGCCGCGTTCGCCTTAGACCCGCGTAATGTTACCTTTGAGGCAGAGCACTATGTCGTTACTGACCAAACGAAGTTCACTAAGGTCAAACCGCTTTTATGGCTGTGGAAGACCCTCGACCAAACGCCTTTAGGTCAATCGGTCGAGAGCGGCGTAAAGGTGCGGCGGATGCTCGCGGAGCGCATCTTCGCGCGTACAGGTAAGAACTTGAAAATTTTCCAAAACGTCGAGGTGTCGGTGGGCTACAACATCGAAGCGGGCGACGACGTGGTCATTCACCGCCATGTATTCATTGACGACATCGGTGGCGTGAAGCTTATGAGCGGCTCGAGCCTCTCGGATTACGTCAACGTCTACAGCCACACCCACAGCATCCTGGAGTCACCCGACGTGACCTTGAAAGAGACCGTCATCGGTAAAGGCGTGCGCGTGGCCTATCACGCGACGGTCTTAGCGGGTACGGTCTTGAGCGACGACAGCATGATGGGTGCGCTGGCGCTCGTCACAAGAGACTTTGAGCCTCATGTGGTGGGCCTAGGCATTCCCGCCAAGCCGCGCGTCTGGAAAGAGCGAAGTGGCGACGAGCGCTTTGACGAGTTAGAAGTTGACGCGGCGACGTATCCTAAAGCTCCTGAAGTGCGGGCCAATCCTGACTATACGAACTCCGAACATGACGATGAGGTTGAAAAGGAGCCTGCTCGAGTTGACCCTTGAGACAACGACAAAAGGTCAATGTTCAAGTGATATGAGGTTGGCTCACAGCAAATTGAACACAACGCGCTTACATTGAGGTGTGCTCCAACTATCTCTACTCGCACTTTTTGTTTTATACGGTCTATGCTTTGCGCAGCCTGCACTCAACTTACCCGAAGGTTATACCGCTTCGGTCGTTGCTGAAGGGCTGAACGGCCCGACGCAGATGATGTTAGGGCCAGACGAACGCCTTTGGGTTGCGCAGCTCGCCGGGGGCGAAAACGCTGGGACGGGACAAGTCGTCGCACTTTCTTTAGAGACAGGCGAGCGCGAGGTGTTGCTCGACAACCTCTTGAAACCTACGGGCATCGCGGTGTTGGAAGATGATTTGTGGATCGCCTCGGGGCGCGACCTGCTCCGCGCTCCCTTGACGGATGCAGGGGTCGGCGAACCGGAGACCATACTCCGCGACTTGCCCTTCAATGGACGCTCAAACGGAACGCTTACGGTGACGCCTGACGGAGCGCTGCTTTTCGAAACGAGTGGCCGCCGCGCAGGGAACCGCGCTCAGGAGGGTTCTGGGACGTTGTGGCGGTTGGAGCCTGCCGATCCGCAAAACCCCATACCTCTCGCCACCGGCCTCAAAGGCGCGTACGCACATGTATTTGACCCTACCGGACAGCTCTTCGCCACCGAAATCGGCGACGACCCCGTCAATGGGCAAGCCCCGCCGGGCGAACTCAACGTAATTGTTGAGGGGGGAAACTACGGCTGGCCGCAGTGCTACGGCAACCAGGAGGCGGCGCAGAACTACGGCGGTACGGCTGAGCAGTGCGCCGAAACGCGCTCACCCGTGGCGCTCTTCGCGCCTCACACCACCCCGACGAGCGTCGTTCTTTCACCCTTCGAGGACAACGCGCTGCTCGTCGCGCTGTGGGGTCCGGTCAACGCGGGTGTGGTGCGCGTCTCCTATGAGGATGACGAGAGCGAAGTCCAACCCTTTCTGTCAGGACTGCAAAACCCGCAGCACCTTCTCGTAGAGCCAAGCGGGAGTTTGCTGGTGAGTGACTTTAGCCGTGGGGTTATTTATAGAGTCGTGCGTCCTTAATGGCGGCTTACGTTCACGTAGATGATTTCTACGGTCACGTAATCGCCTCAGACATTGAAGCGAGAGGTCGAAAGCTGATTCAGACGACACCAGCTCTACGGATTGTGCAAGGGGAGAACTAAGGGGAGACATGAACTTACTCGTATTGGGCGGTACTGGCTTTCTCGGCTATCATATCGTAGCTGAAGCTATCAAACTAGGCCATCAGGTCACGACGTTTAACCGTGAAGGTGAGAGTGATATTGAAGAGGTCGAGGCGCTCCAAGGGGACCGCAAGGGTGACTTATTAGCGTTAAGGGGTCGCACCTGGGACGCAGTTCTCGATACCTTTAGCGACACGGAGGCTGTCACTGAAACGGCGAAGCTGCTCTCAGACTCAGTCGCGGCTTACGGCTACATCTCAGGCATCAGCAACTACCATCCAGACGGCCCCGACACGGTTGACGAAGACGCACCGCTCAGGCGTGAAGGCGACCCGGCAGGTGACGACCCGCTGCAAGCTCGCAGTTTGAAGAAGTTGGCTTGTGAGAAGGCGCTCAAAGAACACTTCAGCGGAGACCTCCTCGTCGCCCGCCCTGGCATCATGGTGGGACCGCGTGACCCAACGGACCGCTTTACCTGGTGGCCTTTGCGGTTTTTGCGCTCATCGAGCCAGACACCCATCCTTGCCCCCGGCGACCCTGAGCGAAGCGTGCAATTTACGGACGCTCGCGACCTTGCCGCCTGGCTCGTACGCTCTTTAGACCCGACAACTACGCCGCTGACGGGCACATATAACGCGGTAGGGCCAGGGCGAGCGGAGCGTCTCAGCGACGTTTTGTCGGCTTGCTTAGGGGCAGCTAAAGAGGTCGCTGAGCTAGATACCTCCGATGTTGAGCTAGTCTGGGCAGGTGAAGACTTCTTGCGCGAACAGCTTGCTGAGGTCGAAGAGGAGGCGAGGCCACTATGGTTTCCTGAAGATCAAATTCCTTTTGACAAGGTAGACAGTTCGAAAGCGCTCGCCTCTGGTCTACATTTTCGCGCTACTTACGACACCGCGAAAGACACCTTGCTCTGGGCGAACGCTCGAGGGGGAGACTTAAAAGCTGGTTTCTCCCCTGAGTTCGAACAACAACTCACAGGGAGGTGGAAGCGGCGCGGCTGAGGTTTTGTGCGAAACTTATAGCATTTCCACTTGAAGCTGCTACAGCGGCTTCAAGTGTGAGCGGAAAAGAGCCTTTAGCTGGAGGTAGCGTTACGGGCAGCCGCCCTGCCGTTGCATCTTCAAATCAACGCGCGTAGATAACGGCTCACTGTGCCCTGCTAAAGGCTTCTCTGCGAATAGAAACAAACGCGCTCAGACGTGTAGCAATGACTCGTGGAATTGCTATTATCAGCTATCCGATACGTGAATGAGGCCAGCTCGAGTCGCCTGAAATCCACACCTCTTGTAGAAACCTTCTAAATGCGGCTCGTAATCAACGTGCAGCCAAACTATGTCTCGAGCTTTGACGACCTCGATTACTTGCTTAACGAGCTTTGTTCCTATACCGCGCCGCTGCATCTCGGGATGAACCATCGTATCCAAGAGAAAAGCGTGCACCCCACCGTCCCAAGCGACGTTGACAAAGCCGACGAGTTGTTCTCCCGAGTAGGCGCAGACATACGCCAAGCTGCGCTGCAAAATAGGTAAATAATTCCTTGCAATATGATCAGGCCACGCCGCCGCAAAGAGCACATTTAGTTTTTCGTTTGTCACCTCGGGGTTCACGTGCAGAACAATACTATGCATATATCATTTCCAAGATACATTGAGACAGATAAGTGCAGATATCATCTCATAACGTGCGTGCTAAACAGTGTTCTCTATAGTGAGAGTGTCTCAAACCAGATGATACCTGCTAGTTCACCTGTCTGGATGCCAGTGCAAACAAAAAGGAGGTCGAGACGAATCTCGACCTCCTTATATTATATCTGTGACGAAGCAAACTTAGCTGCGAGCCTCGAGCCACTCCGTAATTAGAGGTGGTAAGTTGCGCTGCACTTTGCTGCTCACATACATGCCGATGTGACCGACAGGGAAAGCGTGCTCCTCGAAATCGTCCGTACCGATGTACTCGCGCATCGCTTGGGATGAGGTCGGCGGGACGAGGTGGTCTTGCTCGGCGTAGACGTTCAAGACAGGGACTTTTACGTCTTTGAGGCTGACCTTTTTGCCGCCCAGCTCGAGTTCACCCTTGATGAGCTTGTTGTCCTGATAGAAGTCCTTGATGAACTGCCGAAAGGCTTCGCCCGCTTGGTCGGGGGAGTCGAAAATCCACTTCTCCATGCGGAGGAAGTTCTCCAACTTATCTTCGTCGTCCATCAGGTTAATCATGCCGACGTATTTGCCCAAGCCCAGCGAGAAGGGACGGAGCATGAGATAGCCGAAGTTCATGAAATCGCCGCTAACATTGCCCAGGGTGTCTACCATAAGGTCCACGTCCATCGCGTCCTTGCCGTAACCTTCCGCGCCCGACCACTTGTTCAAGAGGCCCTCTTCGGCGTGAAAGTCCACGGGCGTCACCATCGTGATGAGATTCTTGACCTTGTCGGGGTGAAGCGCCGCGTAGCAAAGGCTAAAGGCTCCGCCCTGGCAGATGCCTAAGATATTGATGGCGTCTAGCTCGTGGCGTTCGCGCACGGCGTCCACAAAGGTGTCCAAGTAGTCGTTGATATAGTCGTCCAGCGTACGGAAGCGGTCGCCGCGACGGGGGTAGCCCCAGTCGATGAGGTAAACGTCCACACCGCGCTCCAAGAGGTTGCGCACTAAGGAGCGGTCGGGCTGTAAGTCCACCATGTAGGGGCGGTTTACGAGCGCGTACGAGATAAGTAGCGGTACGCTCTTCGGGTTCTCGACAACGGGGGTATAGCGGTAGAGCGTCATGTTCTCGACGCGCAAAACCTCTTCTTTGGGAGACTCGCCAACCTTGATGTCGTCTTCGTTCAGCCTGCCTAAGTTCTCCAAACCCTGCAAGAACTTCTTGTTCATCTGAGCGAACTCGCGGGTCATCTGGGCGGGGTCGAATGGGGCAGGGTTAGAGCGCACGGGCTCGGGCATCTGCGCCTCCTTTCTGATTGTCAGCTTCGGCGCTGCTACCACTTGAATTGTCATCTAAGTACTCGAGGATGCGCTTGGCGCGAGCCGGGCCGATACCGTTCAACGCGACAAGTTCCTCGTCCGTGCGAGGGATAGCTTCTAAAGTACTGACGCCCGCACTCAACAAGAGGTCACGCTCGGGTATCTCATCGGGTAACGGCGTGCTGCTGTCGCCTGTCGGTGCGCCGGCTGGTGCATCTGTAATCGCGGGCTGCGTTAAAAAGGCGTTCATGTCGCGGAGTTGACGCCTGAGCGTGCGCAGCTCTTTGCGAAGCTCGTAGATATTCTGGTGCGCCTCGTCCACTTCGGTGCGTGTCGGCAGACCTCTCGACTCTAAAAACGCCTCTTGCAACGCCTCTTCGCGTTGGCGGTACGCCATCGTCGCGCTCAGTAGTGCGCCCTGCGTGCGGATGTATTCGGGCGAGCGGAACGCTTCGACGAAGACCTTGTCCGCTACTGTAATCCAGGTTTGGACGAGGGATTGATAGCTGGGAATACTCTCTCCGCGTTGCGACAGCGACAGCATCTCGTCCATGATAGCGCTGAACGCCTTTCCGGAAATCGTCGCTAGCTGTGTGCTGTAGTCGGCGCTAGCACGCTGTACGTTTAGCCAAGCGTCGAAGCTTTGCAGGAGCTTCTGGTTGGTTTCGCGGGTGTAGCCTAAAGTCGGGCTCGAGGCGTAACGGCCTACCGTTCTTTCAAAAGCGTCCCAAAAGACGTTGCTGATGCCCATGAGGTTGCCGCTCGTGACCTCTTCCAAGGACATGCGTTCAGGCATTCCCTTAAAAGGCTCCATCCAGAGCTGCGCGACGTGTTGACCCTCTTCCAAGTAGGCTTGCCACAGCTCCATCACACTCTGCGACTCTTGCAAATTGCTCGTCGCCGCGTCTAAAAACTGCTCTTGTACCTCTTGAGTGTAGCGTGTCAAAGCGTTTGGCCAGTCGCCCGACGCCATCTGCGGCGCGAGGTCTTGCCAGGCTTTCGAGGTCATCTCCAGAAGCTGCATCATGACGTTTTGACCTGCGACCGCGCCTCTAGCGGTGTTCTGAGCGGTGCTGCTTGCGCCGTTCGCCGCGTTGCCGCCCGGCATACCCGAGGTAAAGGCTTGCAAACTCTGCTCAGTCAGCTCGCGCCACTTCTCGGTGGCCTCGAGGTACGGGTTCATGTACGGGTTCGACGCAGACATGCTCTTAGCTGCGTCCAGCCAGCCGTCCCAAAGGTTTTTCTGCATCTCGACTTGCATCTGCGTCCAGGCGTCAAACATACCGCTACCATTTAAGTCCGTTCTATCCATCATCTTATTCGGCGGCTTTGGCTGTTTTTTTACCCGCTTCGGCTGTGACCTGCGCCACTTCCGCTTGGGCGTCTGAGACCTTCTTCGCTGCATCTTGCCACGCCCCCGTCATACGCTCGCCGCTCTTCTGCCAGTTCTCCATCTGAGCCGCACCCTGTGTCAGATTGCCGTAGTTACGCGCCATTTCGAAGAACATGTGCGAGAGGTTCTTCTGCGACTCGGTCACGCTCATGACCATCTCCTGATACTGCTTGGCGCTCATCACGAGCGGCTCGGGTAGACGCATGGCGGAGACGGCGTTCTGCATATACATGCGGGTCATCTCGGCTTGGAGGTCAAGGCTCTTTTGCACCGAATCCTCCATGATGTTGAGTGCTTTTTTACGCTCACCCTCGAGGTCCGGTGCGCTCCCCTTCGTCCCCATGCCCATCATCGTCTGCATGATTTCGGTGTAGTTATCCAGCATCTGCTTCTGGGTTTCCATCCAGGTGTTCGTGAGCTTTTCGCCCTGCTTCATGGTCTCTTGTGCCTGCTTGTTAAAGTCGCTCATCGCGCCTCCTTCGTTCTGATTGAGTTGGTTAAGTTGGGGTTTGTAGCGTTACTTTTCGATTTCTTCTAAAGGTTTTAATCTGTAGGTAATGGCATCACCATTACTTCTCTTTACCATAACGGATTTTTCACATATTGCAAGTAGTCAAGACGCAATTTCGGAATAAACTATAGACGAAAGTCGGTAAAAAGCTCGATTTAGAGTGCTGCAAGGCAAGTTTAGAGGTCTTAAAACACGAAATTCAACCGCTTAGCTCATTTAGCTTTCATTTTCTGCGCTTCTCTCCTGTTCATTTTCTTCCAAGCTCCCCCCTCGTTGACCCGCTGGCTGGCCTGCGGACCACGACTGCCACCACGCACTCTGCGCCTCCAGGGTCTTCTGCACCGTGTCCTCCCACGTCTTGAGAACCTCTTTAGTCTGCTCGCCACTCATCGCCTGACCTGTGCGGAGCGCTTGGACAGTGCGCTCGGACTCCTTGAATTGGCTCAAGAGTTCTTCGTATTTGCTCTCTAGCGCGTCGTAACGCGACTTGGGGACCATACCAAAGGACGCCAGCCACGTTTCCGTCATCTGGTTGAACATCTCGGGTTGACCCGTGAGGTTCGCGGGCAAGTTCGCAGGGGAATAAAACTGCGTCATCATCTCGGCGAAATTCGGCGGCGCACTCCCTGCCGTTTGCTGCTGCGTCGCCTTTTGGAACGCTTCGCTTGCGCCGCTACCCGCCCGCGTCGCTTCGGCCATGAAGCGGAACCACGCCTCTAAGAGCTTGGGGTCGTAAGGGTTGGATTTCATGCGTCAGTGTATTATGTCTGCGCGAGATAGATAGCAACGAAGTCGCTGAGTAAAGACACAAGTTGAGGTTTGCGAAGAGGTTCTGAGACCTCGTCAAAGCAAAACTGAAAAGATCACAGTTAGGGGACCTCTTGCGAAAGTGGGAGGCAGGCGAATGCCTGGCTTCCGCTTTTACCGAGCAGCTCACGAAGTCGGACGCCAGCCTTGCGAGTAGGAGCAGTGCACGGAGTTTTGCGAAGCAACGCCCTCAGCGGATGAAGCGGGACTTTCGCAAGAGGTCTAGTCAACTGCTCCATCTCTTCTTTTTCATAAAGTTTTCATACAAGAAAAACGTGGATGAAAAGCCTGCTACCATTGTTGTGTCCGGACGCACTGGAAAGCAGAAAAACTCACATCAACCATACGGGAGGCAACCATGTCACTACGTTTTCAACGACTCTTGTTTCTATCTATCTTTCTTCTCACTTTCACAGCGTGCGACCAGCTAGACGGTGCGGGTGTAGACCAACCCCCGCTAGGTGGCGGCGTAGATGAGGACACCGCTGCTCCTACCGGCGACTTCGGCGTCAGCGAGTTTTTCAGCGGGCCGTTCTTGAACGACGCCGACAGCAGCATTACGGACGCCTCGGATGAGCGCGTCGTTTCAGTTGAAGCGGGCGGTAAGGTCTATGTCCAGATCGATTATGAAGACCCCAGCGGCATCAGCGCTATTGAGGTGAACTTGGTCAATAGCAACCCAGAAGGCTTAGCCGGGGCGCTCGACCCCAGCCAACGTTTCTTCACCTTGGGTCAACCCACCGACATCAGTGAGCCCAGCACCTGTGACCTTTCAGACAGCCCGACGAGCGTGCGCTGTATCTATGAGATTCGGGTGGCTGAGGACGCCGTGAACATCACTGAGCTAGAGAACTCAGCCGACGAGTTTGCTTACGTCTTTCGCACAAAGGTTACGGACGCGGCTGGCAACACCTCGGATGAGGCTGAAAGAGGTTATGTCACCATTGCAGGAGAAGAGGGTGACGGAGAAGGCGATAATGGGAACTCAACGGTCAATGTTCTTGACCCTGTCCTCGAGCGACTCATTCGTACGGAAATTAGCAAACCTGAAGGCGACTTGACCAAGCAGGATTTAGAAAAGGTTGAGGTTGTTGACGCAGATGCGGTACTAAACCCTGGAGGCTCGGTTCAAGACCTCGAGGGTTTGCAGTTTGCTATAAACCTAACGGAGCTTCAACTTCCCTTTACCCGCGTGTCAGACCTCTCCCCTCTTCTAGATAACCCAGGTCTAGGCGAGGGCGACCTTATAAATCTTGTTGAAAATGTGGGAGGACTCGAGACCTGCCCCGGCTCGGATGATAGAGAGGATATTGACGCGCTTATTGAGCGTGGTGTAGAGGTTCTTTTCGATGAGCCTGAGAACTGTGACACGGATGATGACAACAGCCAAACCGTTGAAATTCCCGATGAAGGACTGCGAGAAGTCCTTAGAGGCGAACTAGGGCTGGGCGAGGATGCTGCAATTACTCGTGAAGATTTAGCTAGCCTAACAAGTTTCAATTATAACTCTGGTGACGGCTTAGGACCTATAATCGAGAGCGTGGAAGGCTTGCAATTTGCAACGAACCTTACGAATTTGAGGTTAGCGGGCAACTTCATTGAAGACTTTAGCCCTTTGACGGGCTTGACAAACTTAGAGAGCCTTGCCATTCAGGAAGATGTTATTAGCAGCCTCGCCTTTCTAAGCAACCTGACGAATCTAGTCCAACTTGATCTCTTCCAAAGTTCTATCGCTGACGATGACTTTGAGCCCTTACGCAAACTGATCAACCTCAACACGCTCGACCTCAGCTTTACGGGTATTGACGACCTTTCACCTCTAGTTGCTAACGAAGGCTTGGGCGAAGGGGACAGCGTAGTCCTTGAAGAGAATAACCTCGAGACTTGCCCTGGCACGGATGACAGGCAAAATATCGACACATTGATTGAGCGTGGCGTAGAGGTTTTCTTCGATGAGTCAGAAAACTGTGACAGCGACGATAGCAACGAAGGCGACGCCTTCATTCGTGTTACCACCACCTCAGGCGCAGCTTCGCTAGATAATGAATGCACCCTTAGGGCTGCCATTACCGCCGCTAATACCGACAGCGCTGTAGGCGGCTGTCCTGCTGGAGACGGTGAGGATACGGTCGCTCTAGACAACGGGGCAACCTATACGCTTAGCGAGGTGGACAACGCTCGAGAGGACGAGAGCGGCTTCTCCTTCGCGAACGGTCTACCTGTTATTACGAGCAGAATCACGCTGGAAGGAAACGGCGCAACCGTCGAACGTCATGGTGAGGGACCCACGTTTCGCATCTTAGAGGTTGCGCAAGGCGGCGATCTAAACTTGGAGCGTGTGACGTTGCAAGGCGGTAGCGGTGACTTTATCGGTAGCGGCATCTATAACGCAGGTCGCGCGTTTGTCTCTCTCAGCGTCGTTCGCGCAAACGGCTCCGCTGAGATTCCCGGTGGCGGCATCTACAACACAGGTAACTTCATACTAGACGGAAGTGACGTAGTCGAAAACGCGGGGGTCGAGGGCGCGGGGGTCTACAACACGGGTATGTTTACAGCGTTCGAGAGCAGCATTGACAACAACGAAGGGGTTAATTCGGGCGGTGTGACAAACGAGGGCGTCATGATCCTAGAGCAGAGTTCTATCTCGGGCAACCTTACAGATGACTCGAGAGGAGCCATGCTCAACACAGAAACAGGCGTCTTTACCGCTCGTAGCGCCCGCATTTCAAGTAATGGCGACGACGGTATCACGTTCGAAAACCAGGGCGAAGCCCACTTTGAGAACGTCGTTTATTCAGGTAATGGCAGGGAACTCTGGAACGGCGGTACGATGACGATCACCAAGAGCGCCATCGTTCGTAGTGGAGGCATTGAGAACTTTGGCACGCTCACCGTCACGAACAGCACGCTGAGCAATCTAGGTCGAACGCTGAAAGACTTTAATGCGAGCGTACTTAACCGAGACGGAGGTACCCTCTCCCTCTCTTACAGCACCATCGCTGGTAACGAGAGTTCGCTTGTCAACGAGGCTGGTACGTTCACCCTTACGAGCAGTATCCTCGCCGACAACGCAGAGAGTGAGGACGAACAAGAACCCAACTGCGTCGGCCCCATCACGTCTGGAGGCTACAACATAGACAGTGACGGCTCGTGCAACTTAAACCAGACGACTGACCTTTCTAACGTAGACCCTCAGCTCGGCGCACTACAAGATAATGGGGGACCGACCCCGACTCACGCGCTACAAGCAGACAGCCCCGCTGTTGACACCATCTCCACAGATGCGTGCGAGGTCAGCGCCGACCAGCGCGGCGTCTCACGTCCACAGGGCAAAGCGTGTGATATTGGGGCGTTTGAGTTAGAGTAGCACTTCCAAAACATACTGAGACGAAATGCCGCAGGTATCATCCCCAAATGTGCGAGATAGACAGTATTTTTTACAGTGAGAGTGTCTCAAACCAGATGATACCTGCTAAGAGTAGCAAACTTTGATTTTCAGACTAGAGTCGTCCTGTGAGGCGGCTCTTTTTTGCGCCATGCTTTAAGCAGTGAAGATTTCATCACAGCGACAACCGAAACGGGAGTGATAAGGTGTTCACGTTGAGATTATGTCTATCCCTATGACCATCAAACGTTCTATCGACCTTGTCGGAGCCGCTTCAGTGCTGCTCGTCCTATCACCACTCCTCCTCGCGACGATGCTTTGTATCGTGCTCGAGGACGGCCTGCCCATCTTCTTCACGCAAAAACGCGCGGGGCAAAACGACAAAGAATTCGACATCCTCAAGTTCCGCAGTATGCGCGTCAACACCGAAGCCGCCGAAACGATGGGCACGGTGACGGGCTCGCACCCGCTCGTTACACGCACGGGCCGGTTCATCCGCCGCTTCAAAATCGACGAATTGCCGCAGATTATCAATGTACTTAAAGGCGACTTGAGCTTAGTCGGGCCGCGCCCAACGCTACCCGCACAGGTTAAAGAATATAGCGACTTTGAGAGACGTAGGCTCGAGCTGAAGCCCGGCATGACCGGCTGGGCGCAGGTCAACGGAAATATCAACCTGTCCTGGGAGGAGCGCATCGCCCTAGACATATGGTACGTAGAGAACTGGTCACTTATTTTAGACTTTAAGATTTTACTGCGAACAGTGGGGGTCGTTCTCTTCGGCGAGACGCCCAACCGCCACGCCCTAGAGGAGGCTCACGCTTATGCAAGCCAATATGCAAACAACGTTAAAGACGGTCTTAATCGGAGCCGTTGAGAGCACCGAAACCGCCCTAAAATGTTTAGCCGAGCGCGGCACGCCGCCCGCTGCTTTGGTCACACTCCCCTTAGACAAAGCCTTTCGCCACTCGGACTTTGTAGATTTGCGTTCGTTAGCAGAAAAACATGGCGTGAAGGTTATCGAAGCGGCGAACGTCAATAAGCCTGAGATTTTAGAGCAGCTCCATGAGGTCGCCCCCGACTACATCCTGGTCATCGGCTGGTCACAGATTCTCAAAGAAGAGCTTTTCGCCGC
Organism: Trueperaceae bacterium; assembly: GCA_965213645.1. Taxonomy (GTDB): domain Bacteria; phylum Deinococcota; class Deinococci; order Deinococcales; family Trueperaceae; genus CBDBZX01. Next base: position 671,483 of record CBDBZX010000008.1, on the reverse strand, counting down.
CGCTAAAGAAGACCTCATCGGTTATCACCCTGCTGTGATTCCTGAAAATAGAGGCCGCGCCGTGATTCCCTGGACAATTTTGCAGCGTAAACGTAGGGCGGGTGCGACACTCTTTTGGCTCGATCAGGGGATGGACACGGGCGATATTTTGGTGCAGGAGACGCTGATGTTAGAGGCGGACGAAACCGCCACGACGCTCTACTACAAACAGTTGGACCTCTTAGCAACGATGCTCCACGACGCCTTATGCCACATCGAAGCGGGCGACCCACCGCGCATCAAACAAGACCACAGCCGCGCGACCTACTGCGCCAAGCGCACCAAAAATGACGGGCTCATCGACTGGAGCAAGAGCGCCGAAGAGGTCTGGACACTCATTCGCGCCGTGACTAGGCCCTATCCGGGCGCGTTCACCTTCGACGGTGACACCCGCCTCACGATATGGAATGCTGACCTCATCGGTAAAGCGCCCTACTGGGGTCAGCCGGGACAGGTCCAAGCCTTTACGGACGAGGGCGTGCTGATTCAGTGCGGGGACGGCGAGCATATTTTAGTCACGGAAATGCAAGAAGAGGATAACGAGCCGCAGCATCCCAGCGACATCCTCAAGATGCACGCAAATCTAGGAATTGATGTGCTCAAGCTCTATACCCAGCTTCAGAAGTTACGACAAGAGGTCAAAAGTGAGTGACACTGCCTTAATCCTCGCACCACACCCCGACGATGAGGTTTTGGGCTGCGGCGGCACGATGGCGAAGCTGGCGCAGCGAGGGTGGAACGTCATTGTCCTCATTCCGACAAGGGGCGCGAAACAGCTTTACAGCGACGAGCAAGTGACAACCGTGCGCCGCGAAGCGAAAGAGGTACACGACTTCCTAGGCGTCGCCGACACGCTCTTTTTGGACGACTTCCCCGCCGCTTATCTCGACACCGTGCCCCAAGCCGAAGTCAACATCGCGCTCTCTAAAATCGTGCAAGAGGTCAGACCGAACGCGCTCTACTTGCCTTTCTTAGGCGACATTCACGACGACCACCAGCGCTTTTTCCACGCAGGGATGGTAGCGTCTCGTCCGAATGGCAACTACGCCCCGGAGCGCATCTACGCCTACGAAACCCTCTCTGAGACGAACTGGAACGCGCCGCTGCTCACACCTGGCTTTATCCCCAACTCGTTTTATGACATCTCTGAGACGCTCGAGACCAAACTGGACGCCATGAAGATGTACGGCAGCCAAGTCCGCGACTTTCCTAACGAGAGGTCTTTAGAGTCTTTACGCGCTCTGGCGATGCTGCGCGGCTCGACGGTAGGCTTTCACGCGGCGGAGGCGTTTGTAATGGTGAGGGAAACAAGAAGGTAGAAAGCAATGAGCAACGAGCAATGAGTTGAAAGTATTGGGTTTTCACTCATTGCTCACCGTTCGTTTGCTTCGCAAAATTACATAACCAGCTTGACTGGATTGCTTTTAACTCATCGCTCCACATAAAGCTCGAGGCTCCAATACCTTTAGTAACGCACTTCACCAACCCTTCAGACCTGTGTTTTGGAGTATCTACCCAAGATATACACCACCGACAAAACATGTGGTGTTTCTTATACTCGAGTATGGCAGCGACTTTAACTGAGCAACCCTCACCTCAAGCCAAACCCGAACAGGAACGCCTCACCGACAGCCGCCGCGCCACGATTGGCGCAGAGCGCGTCTACGAGGCGTTTCGCACCTACCGCAACAAATTCGAAACCGTGACTGCGCTCGCTCAGCGCCGTTTCGAGCGGCGCGACTGGCAGGGCTGGCGCACCGACTCGGCGCACCGCCTTTCGCTACGCAAAGAGGCGGTAGCGAAGATTGTCGCGGAGATTCAGGACTTACTCGGGGAGCGGCTGCACGACAAGATGCTGTGGATGGGACTTAAAGCGGTGTTCTCGAGCCACATCTCCTACGCCCCCGACTGGGAACTCGCCGAAACCTTTTTTAATTCGCTGACAAGGCGCATCTTTACGACGGTGGGCGTAGACGAACAAATCGAATTCGTCCGCACCGACTTTAGCGAGCCGCCGACGCCCGCCACCGCGCAGGCGTTTAGGCGTTATTCCTGCGCTGACTTAGGACCCAACTGCGTCGCGACGGCGGTCACTCACATTCTGCGCGACGTACCGATAGAATCGACCTGCGAAGACATCGTGCGCGACGCGGAGCGGGTCGCTAAGCGTTTGCAAGAGGTTGCTGGCGGCGAGATTAGGCACCTCGACATCGCTTCTGAGGTGTTTTACCGAGGTAAGGCTGCCTACTTGGTGGGACGCGCCGTGACGAAGAATGGGCGCGTCCCTATCGCCTTAGCCCTCCTCCACGAACCGGACGGGCTCGTGATTGACGCGCTGATTTCAGGTGAAGACTGCGTCGGTGTTCTGTTCAGCTACACCCATTCGTATTTTCATGTAGCAGCGGCGCGACCTTTTGACCTCGTGAGGTTCTTGCGTGAGCTTCTCCCCCACAAAAAACTGAGCGAACTCTATATCGCTTTGGGCTACCACAAGCACGGCAAAACAGAAATGTACCGCGAGCTTTTGGCGCACCTCGAGAGCGATGAGACGAGGGACAAACACGCCTTTGAACTCGCCCCCGGCATCCCTGGCATGGTCATGACGGTCTTCACCGCGCAGGATTACGACCTCGTCTTCAAGCTCATCCGCGACCGCTTTGACCCGCCTAAAGACACTAGTAGAGAGAAAATCAGAGGGCGCTACGACCTCGTCTTTCACCACGACAGAGCGGGGCGGCTGATTGACGCGCAGGAGTTTGAGCACTTAGCCTTCGACAAGCACCACTTTAGCCCGGAGCTTTTGGAAACACTCACCGAGTTGGCCTCGAAGACGCTCGAGGTCGCAGACCAAGAGGTCATCACCAAACACCTCTACATGGAGCGGCGCGTGACACCTCTTAATCTCTACTTTGATGAAGCAACAAGGGAGGAATCAGAGGCCGCAGTCGTCGAATACGGTCAAGCCATCAAAGACTTGGCCTACAGCAACATCTTCCCCGGTGACATGTTGGTCAAAAACTTCGGCGTAACCCGCTTGGGGCGCGTCGTGTTCTACGATTACGACGAACTCTGCCTCTTAGAAACCTGTAACTTCCGCCGCGTGCCCGAGCCAAAAACGCACGAGCAAGAGATGGCGTCCGAGCCCTGGTACTACGTCGGACCCGATGACGTCTTTCCTGAGCAGCTTTTACCCTTTTTAGGGATTCCCAAACCGCTTCGACCTGCGTTTGTAAAGGCGCATGGGGACTTGCTCGAGCCCAAGTTTTGGCAAAAGATTCAAGAGAGGTTAGCTGAGGGGGAATTTATCAGTATCTTGCCGTATGGGGAGAGAAGTCGTTTGAGATAATACCCACTGAAGTAAAGCTTTTCACTACTATCCTGCTACTCCATTTCCTATAGTTGTAGCTGTGAAAAATTTTCAAGTTGTACAAGCCAGTCTATCTTCCCTTTTGTTCATACTATTGCTAGGTGGATGTGCTCCAGCCACTGATGAAACTAGCTACGTTGATAGAGAGCCCATCTACATCGCCTCAGTTGAAATCCCCCACTCTCTTGCAGAGACCTCCAAAGAGAACTGTGAGAAAGACATCAACCTTCTTAACGCAACTCGCAACTATCTTCGCGATGGCTTCGAAGCGGAGGTGAGGCAGATTGACACCTACTGCTATGAATCCTCCGCTTGGCGAAGAACCATTGAGGGACAGTTCAACCGCAACGCTAAAGCTGCCGGATTTATCCCTGCACGCTCGTCCGAGCGCATGGTTGCTTATGGTAAAGAGGGAAGTCAGCAACGTTTAGCTACTCTCTACCGAGTTGAAGGCGACAAAATATATATTACGGTAGCTCATGCCTATGATGAGAACGCTCAAGTATCCCACAAACCTTCAAAAGCTGAGGAAGGAACTTAACTCACAGTCAAATGGAGTTCTAGCTTAGGACTCATGCGCTTCGCGAAAGAAATTCACCCTTCGAAAAGAGTCCGCACGTTCAGCATCCAACCAGGGACAACCTCATCACCCTCGAGCACATCATCAATCGTCAACACCTTAACGTCCACTCGAGAGGTGTGAACCAACACCTCTTGAGTTCGCGGGTTGACCACAACAACCTTGCGGCAGCCGACCTCTAACCACTCAGCCACCTTTGCGCTCACCTCAGTGCAAAGATCATGAGTGTAAAGATCATAGGGCGAGATGACCTCTATAACCAAATCGGGAGCATCGGCGCGGTAGCCCTTACCGGGCGGTACGGCGTCCAGACGCGCTTGGCTTACGAAAGCGACATCAGGAGCCCGCACGGTGTCAGGTGCACTCCTCAGCTTAAAACCTGTCTCAGCGGCGTAGACACGCCCTAAGCCTTGTGCCTTGACATAATTGCGAAGCTCAGCCGCGATTTCTGCCGCGATGTAACCATGTTCTTCGCCGGCAGGCGGCATCTGTTTCAACTCCCCTTCGACCAATTCGTAGCGGTAGCCATCAATAGGGAGGGCAGAAAGTTCCTCAGCAGTTATGCGTTTCGTTTGTGTCGTCGTTCGTATCGCCACCACTACACCTCCTAGTTGCGCCTCTATGATACAGCACTACGGAAACACCTCTCCCACCCACTTCAGCGGGTCCGTCGAAACCGTATTCACGCGCATCTCCCAGTGCAAATGCGGTCCCGTCGAAAGCCCCGTCGAGCCGACCTCACCGATCTTCTGACCGCGCTCGACCTCTTCGCCCGCGTCCACCTCTATCTGCGATTGGTGAAAGTAGAAGCTGTAAACGCCTGCGCCGTGGTCCAGCACGACCAAGCCACCTTTGATGGGATAGAAGTCCGCGATGAGCACCCTGCCGTCATTGGTGGCTAAAATCGACGTTCCGGTAGGCGCGGCGATGTCTGCGCCTTGATGATACGAGACGCGCCCGCCCGGAGCGTAGCGGCGCGGCGTGCCGTAGCCGCTCGTGCCGCGTCCTTGGATGGGGAGCAAGAAGGGTTCGTCCCACAGTGGATTGCCGCCTAAGGAGGCGCTAAACGCCGCTGCGACGGCTTGCGCCTCGAGTTCCCTATTCTCCGGGGTGGACGAGCTGAGGGCGCTCGCAGGGATGCTCAACTCCTGGACGGGGCGTGGGTCAGGCTGCACATTCACGGTGCGCTCGACGGTGACTTCGCGACCGTATTGGTCTAAGAGGGAAATCTGGAGTTCCTCCCCTACCGCCTCAGCACCCAGAGGCACACTCGTCAGCGCGACGGCTTCATTCTCTGTGTAAAAGACAGGCAACGATTCACCGTTCAGCGTTATCGCAACCTCTTCGACCCCTAAACTCTCCGGCGGCAGCGCGACGCGCACGCTCACGGGGTCGCCGGGAATCACCGAGGGCGTAACCCGAACTTGCGGTTGCAGTTCGGGCAAGCCGAAGACGGTGTAGCTGTAGGTGCTGGCATTATTGGCGGCGTCCGTTGCGGTGATTTCCAAAACCTCTTCCCCTGCCACAACAGGTAACGCAAGGTCCACATTCTGCCCGACCTCTTGAAGTTGCGTGTCCCCATAACGCACCTCATAGGTGACGGGTTCGCTCGAGCTTAACGTCAGTTGGAGAGGTTGCCCCACCGGAACTTGCCCCTCGGAGAAGTCTTCGCCCGCTTGCAATACAAACACCTCGGGCGGCGTCCGGTCGAGCCAGCCCTGCGTCGCCGCGAGCGCAAAGGTCATCGCGGCGAGCAAGAGAAGCGCGAGTACGCGGCGGCGGTTGCGCTTAGAAAGAGGTAAATTCAGCACGCGCATTATTCGTCGCTCTGGCTCGTCACAAAAGGGAGATTGCGGTAGACGTGCGAGATGTCTAAACCGTAACCGTAGACAAAGGCGTCGTCAATTTCAAAGCCTAGATAGTCCACCGGAACTTCGACGAGTCTGCGTGACGGTTTCGAGAGGAGCGTCGCCACCTTGACCGAAAGGGGTCCGCGCCCCGTCAGGTAACTCAGGAGGTACTGCATGGTAAGCCCCGTATCTATGATGTCCTCGACCAAGAGCACGTGCTTGTTTTTGAGCGACTGCTCTAAGTCTTTAATGAGCCGCACTTCGCCCGAGGTCTCGGTTCTCGAGCCGTACGACGACACCGACAGAAAATCCATCGTGAGCGGCGCGTCAATCGCTCTGACTAAATCCGCCATAAAGATAAACGCGCCGTTCAAGACGCAGATGAGGTGCAGAGGTTTGCCTCTGTAGTCTTCGGTGATACGCCTGCCGAGTTCGTCAACGCGCTCGGCAATCTCCTTTTGGCTGAGCTGCACGCTGCCTTCGCCGTGCTCGAAAATCGTATTACTCATGGTTTGCGCTTGACTTTGTTGGGATTTTTAGGGTTCGACTTAGCGTTTGCTCGACGCGACCTCTTGCTTTCTGACTTAGCCGTTGACCTCTTACCATGTCCTCGAGTATAGCCGAGACGCGCGAGGTCCTTCGCCTCTAAAAGACGATACTCGCCGCTTTTTAGCCCGTCTAAACGCAAGCCGCCGACGCGCGTACGCTTCAAGCGCGTCACGTTGAGGCGAAACGCCGCCAGCATCCGCCGCACCTGATGGTTACGACCCTCACCTAAAACGAGCACACAGCCGCCCTCGGCGCGGTGGGCGCGGATGGCTTGGGCGGGACCGTCCTCTAAGGTGATGCCTCCCTCGAGCCGCCTCAACACCTCGCCCGGCACATTGTAGTTGCACCACACGCGGTACTCTTTCTCGTGTTCAAAGCGCGGGTGGGTAAGCTGCAAGGTGAGTTCGCCGTCCGTCGTCAGCAAAAGAAGTCCTTCCGACTCCAGATCCAAACGCCCCACCGGATGCAGTCCGGGAACACCAGGCAAAAAGTCCATCACCGTCTTGCGGCCTCTATCGTCCGAAGAGGAAGAGAGGACGCCGACGGGTTTGTAAAAGGCGTAGGTCACGTTATCTTTCGCTCTTTTACGCCCGACAAGCTCGCCCGAAACGCGCACCTCATCCTGTGAAGAAACACGCATCCCGAGTTCGGCACGTTGTCCGTTGACTGTGACTTCGCCCGCCGTTATGAGGTCTTCGGACTTGCGGCGACTCGCCACGCCCGCTTGAGCTAATACCTTTTGCAACCGCTCGCCGCTGTTGACATCATTCACAAGTAAAGCGCTCCTTCACCGACTAAAACGGCTGAGCCGCCCACGTAGACTTCGACGCCCTCTTCGTGCTGTTTGAGCGTCACCAACACCTCACTCGGTCTGCCCATCTCCACCCCTTGATGGCTTATGAACGAGGCTCTATCGTCTGAGAATCTGAGTTGATTATGTTCCGCCAAGTACCAGCCGAGCGGTCCGTGGGCGCTGCCTGTCGCGGGGTCTTCCGCCACACCGACCGCCACGCCGAACATACGGCAGCGCACGTCCACGCCGCGCACCTCACTGGTGAAAACGAACGCGCCGACGCTCTCTTGCTCTCCTAAAGCGCGCTTGAGCGCGGAGGAATTGAGCTTAACTTGAGCGAGCGCATCCAAAGAGGTCACGCTGATGATAAGAAAAGGATTCCCTGCACTGACAATCTGCACGGGTAACGCTGAGAAGTCGTCCCTATCCAAGCCTAGCGCCTCCGCAAAAATGGTTGCATCTGAATACGTCTCGATTAACTCGGGCACGCCCTGATTCATCCACACCCGCTTGAGCTTGTCGCCACTCCGCTCCAACCCCATGCGCACGACGCCCGTGTTTAGCTCGAGCCCCACCATCACCTCGTCACGAATCTCGCCAAGCTGATGCAGCGCGTACACACTCCCCACGCTCGGATGCCCCGCCATCGGCAATTCGCGGGTCGGCGTGAAGTAGCGTGCTCTCGCGTCCGCCTTTTTTGAGGGGAGTAAAAAGCTCGTTTCGGAGAGGTTGAACTCCTTGGCGATCCTTTGCATCTGCGCGTCACGCAGCTTGGCGGCGTCCGGCACGACAGCGAGCGGGTTGCCCGCTAGGGGTTTTTTGGTAAAGACATCCCAGAGTTGGTAGGCGAGTTGCATGAGGGTAGTGTACCGTGCGGGTTGCTTTAGGGCGGCGAAATCAGCGAATTGAGAGAGGTTTCAGGTGTTTGAGTTGAAAGCAACGGGCAATGAGCAACGAGTCTAAAGGGTTTCACTCATTGCTCATTGCTTTTACCTCATTGCTTTCAGACCAACCTCTTCACCTCATCATCGTACTGATACGTATATACTCCCGCCGCACTAATCTGCTCCGCCAAACCCTCGTCCTTGACCACCACGTAGTTTTTACCTTTGACGCTGAGCGCTTGCACCTTGCCCTCGTTCGCCGCCCACTTCCACAGTTCCATGACACTCGGGTTCTTTAAGAGTACATTACCTGTTACTTCTTTAGCGTCGAACGCGGGGTAGACCATAAGGCAGTTTACGCCAGAATGAAGGTCACATCTTTATGATCGGTAAAGGGAGTTCGTAGCGTGGCCCCTCGAGCGGCAACCGCACCTTCACCGTCGTCCCTTTGCCGGGTTCTGATTCAACGGTAAAGGTTCCGCCCAAAGCCGACACGTACTCATCCGTACCGACGAGCCCGAAGTGGTCGTCGCGGGCTAACGCACCGTATGAAGAAGGCACCTCGAAGCCGCGCCCGTCATCCCGTACTTGCAGCGTCGCCTCGTCCTTATCTTCGTCGAAAGAGAGGTGCACCTTCACCTCCGTCGCTTGGGCGTGGGTGGCGGCGTTGCGCAGGGCTTCTTGGGTGGCGCGGAACAAGCAGAGCGAGAGTTGCTGCGCGGTCTTATCGCCTTTGGGCAGGTGTTTGCTGCTGTCTTCTAGCTCGAGCCTAATCTCCGGTACGTCGCCCCGTCCCTCTTCGGAGAAGTTCTCGGTGTAATTCTTGATCGCTGCGCTGAGCCCGAGTTCGGCGAGCCCGGCAGGGCGCAGCCCGCGAATCACGCCGCGCAGTTGTCGCGATACGGCCAAGACCTCTTGTTGGTAGCCCTTAAAGGTATCAGTGAAGGTTGTGCCGCACGTCTCGCACGTTTTAGCCTGTTTGCTCTCTTGCGCCAGCTTGTACGAGAGCCCAATCAGCCCCTGCACCGCGTCGTCGTGGAGTTCACGGGCTAACGATAAGCGTTCGCGTTCGCGCATCTGGGCGAGTCTGAGGCGGGCTCTCTCGAGCTGCTTCTGAACCTCTCTAAGCTCGGTGATGTCCGAAAAAGCGAAGATGGCGCAAGCGTCACCGCCCAGCTCGAGCGGCTTCGCCGTCATAATCACGCGCTTTTTATCGCCGGATTTCGTCTGCAAGTTCATCTCGGTCTGCGGAACGGACGCGCCGCGCCGCAACGTGTCGAGCACCTGCTCAAAAGCGGCGGTGCTGTCATACGGCTGTAGGTCGTGAAACGTCCGCCCTAGCAAATCGTCCTTTTCGTACCTTAAAACGTCTAAGAACCCATCGTTCATCGCCACATGCTGAACGTCACTGAGCCGCACGATAACGGATGGAGCCGGGGTCGTTTCGAAAACTACGGAGAAGCGCTCCTCGGCTTCTATCTGCGCTGTTCTTGTCAGCTCTTCACTATTCACTTTTTCACTATATTGCTCAGCCATACCGCTTCCCTCGGAGTTGGATTACTGCCACACCTTCGAGAGTTCCATTATCTCATAAAGCCTTCACCCCTGACAAGTGAAGGTTTAATATAGACTTTTTATTCTGCACGCTTCACATAGCAGTTCTAAGACATACTGAGACAAAATGTCGCTTCTCCCGAAGGTGCGCGAAGCTTTACGAAGTAAGGGCTTCGCAAACGAAGTTTTGCCTTCCCGGAGGGAAACTTCGTAACCGGCAAGGGCATCATCACAATCAAGTGCGTGCCAGTTAGGCACTTTTCGCAAAGCGAAACATCACTTTGGACGGGGAGAGTGTCTCAGACCAGATGATACCTGCTAACACGTGCTATAAAGAGCGTATTTTTAACCTCTTTAGGAGACCCCTTGATATCAACTCCCTTAACCCGCATACCGAGCGCCCTCACACCACAGACATGAGCGCCCCTAAAACCCGTGTGTTGGACGCTTTTCAGGAGCGCTACAACGCTGAACCCACCTTTCTAGTCCGGGCCCCAGGGCGCGTCAATTTGATCGGTGAACACACCGACTACAATGACGGTTTCGTCTTACCGCTTGCGATCGACCGGGCGGTGTGGCTTGCGCTAAGACCGCGTGAGGACCGTAAGATCGAGATTCATTCCGTTGAGTTCAACAAGACGCGCACCTTCAGTCTCAAGAGCTTTGGCAAGGGTGAAGGGTGGTTGGAGTATCTCAAGGGTACAGCGTGGTCGCTGCAAGAGGCGGGATTCGAACTAAGAGGCTGGGAGGGGGTTAGCTCGAGTGACGTGCCGCGCGGCTCAGGGCTCTCCTCTTCAGCCGCCTTGGAACTTGCCACCGCAAGAGCCTTCGCCGCCGTCTCCGACCTCTCCTGGAACCCGCCTGAGATGGCAAAGCTCGCCCAACGCGCCGAAAACGAGTGGGTCGGTGTGAGCTGCGGCGTCATGGACCAACTCGCGTCGGCGGCAGGTCAAGAAGGGCGCGCCTTGCTCATTGACTGCCGCTCTTTAGACATCGAAGCCGTGCCACTGCCCGAAGAGACCGCTGTGATTGTGATGGACACAAAGACCCAGCGCGGACTTGTAGACTCGGCCTACAACGAACGCCGTGAGCAGTGTGAAGCGGCGGCAAGGGCCTTTGGCGTAGACGCCCTCAGAGAGGTGAGTTGGGAGCGATTTGAAGCTGAGGGGGATAAGCTAGATGAGGTAACGAGGAAGCGGGCGCGGCACGTCATCACCGAAAATGCGCGGACACTTCAGGCAGCCGAGGCGATGAAGCGGGGCGACGCGAAGAGGTTGGGCGAGCTGATGAACGAGAGTCACGCGAGTCTAAGAGATGACTTTGAGGTCTCGAGCGACGCCTTAAACGCGATGGTCGAATGCGCTTATAAAGCAGGCTGCTACGGCGCACGCATGACCGGCGCGGGCTTCGGGGGCTGCGCAGTGGCGTTAGTGGCGCAAGCGGACGCTAGAGCTTTTGCCAAAGAGGTCGCGTCTTGCTACTCAAAAACCGAACGCGAGCCGGAAATTTACGTCTGCACCGCTACAGATGGTGCAGATGTTGTTTAGCGGTTCGACCCAGCTTACTCACCCTCGTTGTCTCTGTCATCGTCACCGCTGCGCCACAGTAAAAAGTAGAGAAGTATGGCTAGAAGCGCCAGCACAGCGGCGACCTCGACGAACAGCAGCAGTTTTTCCCAGATGCTCAGGTCGGGGATGGCTGAAAAGCTCTCTGGAATCATCTACGACTCCTTTCGGAGTTGGCTCGGGGAAGTTGCGCGGTCTAGTTGCACGGTCTCTATTCCGCGCAACTTCCCATGTGACGGGTGTATCAGAATAGAGCGTAGAGGTTTCGCTTGTTTGGACCTGTTTGGTGTCAGAAAGTCACCAAGTCGAGACACGCGGCTAAGTTTCGTACGCTTAGAGATGAACGGCTCGAGCCTCAACGGAACAGTGAGGGGGCTCGAGCGTTCACCCACAAGCTCAAAGAAAATCAGCTCGCCTGCCCCGCTCCACTTCAGGCGGCGTCTCTTCGACGCGGCTTTGGAGCAGCTCCAAGAGAAACGACTGCGCCACACCAAAACTTAGCGCGCTTATGACCCAGTTGAACCACCTGAGGGGGTTATCCACATTTTGCCGTAAATTGATAGTGATGACTGCGGGCCTAAAGCCCCACCGGGTGATGAAGTACACGGCGGCGAAGGCGAATAGAACACTGAATATGCGCATTGCCCAGCGCGACCTGAGCCACGTATCAGGCAACCACTTTTTGACGTAGCGGTTGAAGAGGAAAAAGGCGACGAACGACAGGAGTAGAAAGATGAGGGTGGTGGTAAAAACGTTCATAGGGAGAACCTCCTTGGTGCGGTCGCGAGACCTTTGAACTGCTTTATGTATGGACAGAATTCCGGGGATGGGGGCGGTGCACCGCGAATTAGGAGGAGAGGGTTCATGAATCGCCCCTACTCGGCTGCAGCGCCTCGGAGCCCTCAGCCTGTGACGCGGGGCGAGCGAGCCACCACACGCTGAGCCGCATCACCACGAGCACGGCGAGACCTAAGAGCAGCGCTTTGAACCAGGCGAAGGCGTCTAAGGGCGCGGAGCCAAAGGTCGCGTTCATCAAGGGCAGATAGATAAATGCGAGTTGCAGCGCGGCGAGGAGGGCGACGCTGAGCGCTACCCACGGGTTGCGGCGGCTCTGCGTGCGCGGCGCACGGATGGCGAAGAGATAGGCGAGCTGCGCCAGCACGATGCCTGTAACGGTGAGCGTCTGCACCTGCGCCAGGGCAAGCGCTGGGGTCGCGCCCTCAAGTGAAGCGTCCGCCAAGCTGATGTAGCTGAGCGCGAGCGTGCCAACCGTTAAGAGCACGCTCATCAGGCTGATGAGGATGAGGTTGGTGCGACCTAAGAGGGTCTTGGTCTGTTGGCGCGAGTTGATTCGTGAAGGGGCCTCGAGCGCCAGCGGTAAGCCCAACAACAAGTTCGCCACGAGGTGAACCCACAGCGCTTGGTCGGGTATGAGCGGCAGGAGCGTGCCGTCACCCTGTAAAAGCGCGTACCCGGTACTCACCGCTAGAATAACGAGCAGCGCGATGTTCACAGGCAGCGCGAAGGTCAAGAGCTTGGTCACCGCCGTGCGGACGCGCCCCCCCTCTTGGAGCGCCCGCCACAGCCCCGCGATGTTGTCGTCGGTCAGCACCGCGTCCGCGACCTCTTTCGCCACGGACGTACCTAAGACGCCCATCGAGACGCCTACGTCCGCTTGTTTAAGTGCAGGCGCGTCGTTGACGCCGTCCCCTGGCACGGCGACGATGTGTCCGTCCGCTTGGAGCGCCTTGACGAGCTGGACTTTTTGCTCCGGTGTGACCCTAGCAAACACGCTGTGCTCGCGCACCGCTCGCCTAAAGTGCTCGCCGGAGAGCGCCGCCAACCTCTCCCCAGTCATCACCTCTTCGGTGTCGGTGAGCAGGCCCAAATCCTGCCCTGTCAGCCGCGCAACGGCGGCGCGGTCGCCCGTGACCATCTTGACGGTGAGACCCGCCTCTCGGCAGGCTTGCAGGGTCGAACGCGCTTCGGCGCGGACCGGGTCCACCACGCCCACGAGTCCTAGAAAGGTAAAGCCGCCTTCGGTGTCGGTGGTGAGGAGCCGCGACGCGGCTTCCGGGATGCGGCGCTCCGCGAGAGCGAGCACGCGCAAACCGCGCTCTTGCCACTCTATGACTTCTCGGTGGATGGACGCACGAAGGCCGCCTGCGTCGAGGTCGCGCCCGTCGCTCTGGATGACACAGCGCGGCAGCACCTCTTCGGGCTCCCCCCTCAAGGCGATGAGCCCGTAGCCAGCGGGCGTGGCGTGGGAGCTTGCGGAGAAGCCGCGCCACGCCCTAAAGGGTAGCGCGTCGAGGCGGGGGTAGTGTTCACGGAGGCGTTCGGCGTCCAACCCGAGCTTGTAGCCCGCCACGACCAGTGCCCCCTCGACGGGGTCGCCCGCGACGTACCAGCCGAGGCGGTCACGCTCGAGTTTCGCCTCACTCGTGATCACACCCGCGACGAGCAAATCCTTCGCGTTCGACGAGAGCAGCTTGACGTGCTCCTCGTCCGCGCTTAGCAGTTGTCCTTCGGGCGCGTAGCCTCTGCCGCTCAAACGGTAGGGCAACGTCGGCGTGAAGAGCGAGGTCGCGGTCATCTCGCTGTGGGTGAGCGCCCCCGTTTTGTTGGCAAGAATCGCCGTGACCCCGCCCAACGTTTCGGTCGCGGCGAGGTGACGAATCGCGACGCGCTGCCCAATTAAGCGCCAGATGCCCGCCGCGAGCGCCACGCTCACGAGCAGCGGCAGACCGACCGGAGCCGCGCCCACCGCGATAGCGGCAACGGTGAGCTTGACCTCCGCAAAGGTGAAGCCGCGCCAAAATCCGCCTAGCGCCACCAGCGCAGAGAGCACCACAATCGCGATGCTGAGCGCCCAGCCAATGCGGTTAAAGGCGGCGGAAAAGGGCGGGTTGTCGTGCTTAATGCGCTGAATCAGCCCCGAGATGCGCCCCAGCTCGGTCTGTGCGCCCGTCGCCACCACTACGCCCGTCCCGCCGCCGTAACTCACATGCGTGCCGCTGTAGAGCATACTGTGGCGATCCCCCAAGCTGACCTTTGGGTCGGCGGGGTCGGCGTGCTTGTCCACAGGGAGCGATTCACCTGTCAGCGCGGACTGCTTGACGCGCAGGTTGTAGCTGCTCAAGAGGCGCAAGTCAGCGGGAACCCAACTGTCCACCGCTAAGTTCACAACGTCGCCCGGCACGAGCGCTTGGGTGGGCACGCTCACCGCCTGCCCGCCGCGCATCACCTCCGCCTCGCCCGGCACGACTTTGATGAGCGCGTCGAAAGAGCGGTTTGCACGGTACGCCTGGATAAAGCCGATGGCGAGGTTGAGCAGCACCGCGATAAGGAGCACCACGCCGTCTAAGACGAGCCCTAAAAAGAACGCTAAGATGCTCGCGCCTAGGAGCACGTAAGCGAGCGGATTGCGCAGTTGGCGGCGTAAGAGGGCTGAGGCCGCCTCCCCTTCTAAGCGCGTCAACACGTTCGCGCCCTCCTTGAGTCGCTTTTTCGCCTCCGCCGCACTCAGCCCCGCTTCGCTGCTGCCGAGCGCGGCCAGCACCTGCCGCGCCGACAGCGCGTGCCAGGGCTGCGCGTTGCGCGTTTCTGAGCGCGTATGCGAATTTTGAGCGTTGGACGCCTCAGCGTTAGCTGTTTCGTTATCTGCCACGGTCTCCTCCTCAGTCCTCGACTTCATGTTCATGCCCGCCGCTATGATGGCTCAGGTAGATCGCGCCGCCGATGGTCAAGATACCCAGCCCGAGTAGGAGTAAGTCGAGGGTAGTGTCGTACTCGAGCCCCAGCGCTTGCTGCAAAAACTTCACCACCAAAATCAGGATAATAACCCGCGCTAAGCGTCCTTTGAGTCCTTCAAACGAGTTGGTATCCAGTATACGCCCTGCCACCTCAGTGCCCTCAGCTATCCTGATGTTACCGATAAACTGCCGGTACAGCCCCGCCGTGAAGATAAAGAGCGCCGAAGCGATGAGGTAGCCGTCAATGACGCTCACGACGCTGCTAATCATCTGAGCCCGCAGGTCGGTGCGCGCTTCTAAGTCGAGCGTCACATCGGTATAGTTTGTAACGCTCAAGATGAGAAAAAAGGCGTCCACCGTGGTGATAAAGAGCATGAGTAGCCACATCGCGAAGCTCGCGAGTACCGCTACCAAGATGAGGATGCGGCTCTGCCAGAGCGCCGCTTCGAACACGTAACCTATCGCCTTCACCTATGTACCTCTTCTAAAGCTAGTCTCCCCAAATGAAACGGGGGTGGTCGTTTCCGCTTGTAAAGGGCGGAAGGGTTGCAAACCGCACTCCGCACGGTTTATGTGAACAACATAAAACATCTGCTCTCCTTAAACATTATAAGAAGGGGATCTAAACCCTCAGCGAAACTGAAGATGTAACGCTCCTTCAAAATTGAAGTTGTCATTTAGACGTAAGCATCAACCTACTAAACTGTGAGACAGCACTATGAGACAGCCTGAGGCACCGCGCCCTCATAGTTTATGGCAGCTTGACGAAAGGTCAGACGCCCCTAAACAGAGCGGCACGCCGTACCGAAGTATTGAATATGAAACTTAGCGGCGAGGCGCGAAAAGTGCGGAGGAATTTCGGAGTTCCTCAGCGTAGTTCCACTTAATGGCGTCCCTCACTTCAAGCGAGGGGCAAATAGGTGAACAGCACGCGCGAGCTTTTAAGGAAAGTAACATCTTAAACGTACTATAACCGAGGCACTTACTGGACCTTGTCTTACGGAACAGCGAAGAGTCAGCGCACTGCAACGCTCGGGCGCTCCGTGACAAAAACACACCTGTAACGAGAATACGACAGTGACGCAAAGATGTACGGCGCAACGCGCTCCGTTCTAGCCTAGCTTTGAGCTGACGGGTTAAGCTACCCTATGCGGAGCGGCTACAGCGTCGAACAGGTCTTCTTGAGACTGCGTGGCGGTCAAATGACCTTAGAGGTCGTTTTGGTCGCGCTAAGTGGCGCAATCAAGCACGATAAGGTAAGCTTTCCGACCCGCAGCGAATTAGAAGCGACGAAGCGCGGCGCGGCGTATTTGGCGGCGAGAGGTGATATAGATAGTGCGAGCAGCGCTAGAGTGCGCGTCGAACGACGCGGTGAACTGAGAGACGAAGCCTCGCTCAAGCGGCTTTTTATTCAGACCTTTGAGGATGAATTGGAAACGTAAACCACTTTTTGCTCCTAATTGCTCAACTTTGAACTTCGCACAATCATCTTCTCTGATGAGGGCGTGCGCAGCGTAGGGTAGGGGCACATAATTTATCACTGTATGAATCGCCCCTACATTTGCCTCTTTCTATGACATTTCCAGCGCGGCTTACCAATATGGACAGTTGAACAAGATAGTCACGTTGACATAAGACCGGATGACTCGAGTCAGCAAAAAAATGAGCAGCTAAGATTTACTTAGCTGCTCAAAGGTGAGAGTTTCGCTATCTTCTAAGTGTACGGAGCGCTAGGTTCAACATGCTGCTGCCTTGCAGGAGTTGCTCGAGCGTCGCCGTCTCTTGTCCCTTGAAGGTGAGGGTCACGTTTTCCCCCGGAACACCGTTCTCGTTGCTGTCGTCTAACGTACCCGCAAAGGCGACGGCGACGCGGCTTCTGACCGTGAGCGCACCATCCGTAAGAACCAGCGAGCCCGCCTCAACGTCAACGCTGTTGACGCCAAAGGCCAGCGCGTAGCGCTCGCCCTGCACCGACAGCGTGAGGCTGACCTCGCCACCCTGCAGCGCAAAATCTGTAGGGGCGCAGTCTTCGCGCGTGATGCTGCCGTTGGCCTGCACCCGCCACGCAAAGCCTAAGCTGTTGTCTTCTAATGCAACCGAGCCTTGGGTAGTAACGCTGCTGTCGGTCACACTGTACCCTATGTCGGAAAGCTTCAAAAAGCTGCCGCTGCCGCCTATGCTTAGGCTCGAGGGCTCCACCGTGACGCCGCAACCGGGTCTATTGGGATAGGTAGCCTTCGCGTCGATGTCAGCAACGACCTCACCTGACGCGCTCAGCTTGAAGTTAAGGCCCGTAGGCATCTCTTGACGCTCATCCGTTCCCGGTATCGCGGCTTGAACGGTCGCTCCGTCCGCGTTCCAGTCGAACACCATGCTCGCAACGGCTTCACCTCCGTCCGGGTCTTCGTAAGGCCACGAGACAATGAGGTCATCCGACGAGCTTACGAGGAGATACTCGCTCGTGTCTGGATCGTAGCTGTACATGCCGCGTGGCAAGCGACCTTCCACTGCGCCGAGTTCGCTGAGGTCGGGTATGTTCAGCTCGCCCAAAGCAGCTAAGCTCGAGTCGCTCTGCGGGTCAGGCGCGAGCCTGATCACGTCAGCCAAAAGGTCATCTAACGCCCCCTGCGTTTCCGTTTCGGTGAGCCGTGGTGATTGCGAATCGCTCGAGCACGCGGCGAGAAATCCCGTACAGATAATGAATAAACAGAGTGAAAAACGTTTCACATCAAACCTCCGAAGAACATCGTATGTGCTCCTCGTAAAGGGTGATATAAACACTTTCACACGCCTCTGCTCCTACTTATTCAACCCCTCAACCCTCACCATTTTGCGTGAGCTTCGCACGGTCCACCAGGCTCACCAGTTGCTGCGCCAACGCCATATTCCCCTGCACCTTGAGCTTGCCGCCCATAAACGCCGCCATTGCGTTCAGTTCGCCCCGCACGAGCTTGACGAGGTCTTCCCCACTGATTTTAATCGTCACGTCTGGATTTTCCGCTTGCCCGTCATGCACCTCCATCACGCCACCGTTAACGGTGTGATAGACGGGGTTTTCGGTATCGAACTGCACGGTGGCTCGGGTGTCTTTAGCGGCTTCGCTGTTGAAAGCGCAGGGCATGTTGTAGAGCATCTCTTTGGCGGTCATAACGGTTATCCTCCAGGTGTTTGAGGATTATAACGGACGCTTTAAGCGAAGATTGGTGCAGGCGTATCTTTCTCTTGCCCGCCTCGAGCTGCCCACTTCAAGTTGCTCGCCTCGAGTTGCCTGCCCCTTGTTTGTACGTCCTAAGAAGAGGTTATATCCCGGTGAGAACGTTCACGTCGTATACTTGAATGGATGACCTTATCTAACCTTAGGGTGCTCTAACATGGATTTCGCCCTTTCCGATGACCTCTTAATGATGCAGCGCGCCGTGCGTGACTTCGCCAGAAGTGAAATCGCCCCGGTTGCCCCACAGCTCGACAAAAAACCCTGCTTTCCCTGGAAGACCTTGCGGCAGATGGGCGAGTTGGGGCTTTTAGGCGTCACCACACCGGAACGGTACGGTGGTACGGGTTTAGACACGCTCTCTTATGTGGTCTTGCTCGAGGAAATCTCCGCCGCCGACGCCGCCCACGGCACCATTATGAGCGTGACCAACGGCTTACCTCAAACGATGCTTCTGACTTATGGTACGGACGCTCAAAAAGAAACCTACCTACCCAAACTCGCCTCGGGCGAGTGGATAGGCTCGTTCTGTTTGTCCGAACCTCATTCGGGTTCGGACGCGGTGGCGATGACGACCAGAGCGAAAAAGGTCGAGGGTGGCTTTGAGCTTTCCGGCACAAAAGCCTGGATCACCTCGGGCGGCGAGGCGCACGTTTACCTCGTGATGGCGAAAACCGACCCTAACGCAGGCGCAAGAGGTGTGTCGTGCTTCGTCGTCGAAAAGGGCACGCCGGGGATGAGCTTTGGCAAGCCAGAGGAAAAATTGGGCCAGCACGCCGCCATCACCACGAGCGTCACCTTTGACGAATGCTTCGTCTCTGACGACGCGCTCTTAGGTCCAGAGGGACAGGGCTTCATCATCGCCATGAGTTCACTCGACGGCGGGCGAATCGGCATCGCGGCGCAGGCGGTGGGGATTGCGAGAGCGGCATTTGAAGCTGCCAAAGACTACGCCGATGAGCGCAAGTCCTTCGGCAAGCCCATTCGGGAGTATCAGGGGATTAGCTTTAAGCTCGCGGATATGGCGACGCGCCTTGACGCCGCACGCCTCCTCACCCACCGCGCCGCCTGGCTCAAAGACCACGGCTTTCGCATGACGCAGGAGGCGTCGATGGCGAAGCTCTTCGCCTCCGAAGCGTCGTCCTTTATCACCCATCAAGCGGTGCAGATTTTTGGCGGCTACGGCTACTCGAAGGACTATCCGGTTGAGAGGTATTTTCGGGACTCTCGCGTTACCGAAATTTACGAAGGCACGAGCGAGGTGCAGCGCATGGTGATTGCACGGCAGATGTACCGGGACAGACAGTGACGAAGAGGTGAGACGAATTATCTACGACAAGCGCGGAGCGCCAAGGCTTTACATCACGGGTGCGGGCGTGGTGTATGGGTTGGGGAATCAAGTGCGCGGTTTCGTCCAAAACGAGCAACTTGCTGACGAAAGAGGTGCGGTAAGAGGTTGGTTTGACGGTTCTTTCTTGTGGAACGTAGAAGGCTACCTTGCCGGCTTCGTCAAAGGCGCGAAACCGCCGCAGAGCTTGGATTTACCCAGAACGCAACCTCTTAAAGTCAAGCCAGAACCCACGCCTGCTCTCTTGGCACCTTTTTTGCAGATGGTTCCCAAACCCGAGCTTCGCTTTGAATGGTCGGAGCGAGACTTAGAAGAGGTCTTCCCCAGTCCTATTGTTTAGTCCTACCAAAGGAGAATCATGATCAACTTCGCCCTTACCGACGACCAGCGGCAGTTCCAAGCCCTAGCACGGCAGTTTACCAAAGAGGTCATCATCCCCTGCGCCGCCCAGTACGACCGCGAGGAGCGCTACCCCGAAGAGGTCGTCCACAAAGCGCACGAGTTGGGCTTGCTCAACACCCTCATTCCCGAAGAGAACGGCGGCTTGGGATTAACCATGATGGACGAGGTCGTCATCGGCGAGGAACTCGGCTACGGCTGCATGGGCATCTACACGATTTTGATGGCGTCCGAACTCGGACTAACGCCAATTCTCTTAGCAGGCACGCCTGAGCAAAAGAAACGCTTTTTAGAACCTCTTTTAGAAGGACCCAAACTCGCCGCTTTTGCCCTGTCCGAACCCGACAACGGCTCGGACGCCGGAGCGATGAAGACAAGAGCCAAGATTGAAGGGGACGAAGTCGTCCTCACAGGCAGCAAGATGTGGATTTCGAATGGCGGTTTAGCCGACCTCACCGTCGTCTTCGCCTCGCACGCGCCCGAAGAGAAACACCGGGGCACGCTCGCCATCGTCGTGGAGGGCACGCCCGAGGGGATGACCCACCAGAAGATTCGCGGCAAGATGGGACAGCGAGCGTCGTATACGGCAGAGGTCGTGTTCGACAACGTGCGCGTCCCCGCCGCCAACATCTTAGGCGAGCCCGGCGACGGCTTCAAAATCTCGATGAAGACGCTCGACAAGACGCGCATCCCGGTGGCGGCGGGCTCGGTGGGCGTGGCGCGGCGAGCCCTGGACGAATGTGTCAAATACTCTGCTGAAAGGAGCGCCTTCGGCAAGCCCATCAACCGCTTTCAAGCCTTGCAGTTCAAGATGGCAAACATGAAAATCGGCGTCGAGACCGCCCGCTGGCAGACCTATCACGCGGCGTGGCTCGTGGATGAAGGGATGCCCCACACCGAAGCCTCCGCGATTGCCAAAACCTACGCCTCGGACATGGCCTTTGACGTGACGAACGAGGCGATCCAGCTTCACGGGGGCTACGGCTACGTGAACGAATATCCGGTGGAGAAACTCTTGCGCGATGTGAAGCTCAATCAGATTTATGAGGGGACGAATGAGATTCAGCGGGTGGTGATTGCGCGGGGGTTGACCTCTTGATTTGGTCAATTTGGATATGAGTAGATGTCTCTATAAGATAGCTTCAAAACGTCATGCTTGACCCGGATTTGGATATTGTCGGCGTCCCTCCGCACATTTTAGGGCGGCGCTGCCAAGCTCTTCTATGTCAGCAGTATTGGTATCAAGGAAAGCTCACAGAAGCCGCTCTTAGCGTTTTCTTAAAGTTTGAGAATCAGTGGCATCGTCTCTTCCTCGACTTCAATGCAGTTTTTTGGCGTCCACAAGAGGAGGAACCGGAATCTTGGAGTATTTCAGAAAAGGGATTTGACTATCCGCTCTAAGTACACGACAAAAGCCTGAAAGCGCTGTGTAGGAGCTTAGGGTCAAGGGAGAGGTTGGTGATCGCTCTGCGGATAAAGTCAAGCCCGAGCCGGAAGACAGACCTTTCACGTCTACCGTGCGGCTTGATGCGAATAGGCTTGAGTCGGTGTTGCCAGTGACCGACTTTAAGCGCCCAGAGAAAGGCGAGACTAACCACAGCGACCAGGGCGCTGAGGCGCTCGGTGTCCTTGAGGTGGGTATCTTCGAGGTTGAAGCCGCTCGACTTGAGGGCTTTGAAAAGAGACTCTATCTGCCACCTGTGGGCGTAAGCGCTCAAGGCTTTTCTAGGATTGCGGTTGGTCACAATGATGACGAGTTGCTGGTCACAGCTCCTAGTTGCAGCAACGGCAAGCTCACACCCACAAATCTTGTAGCGGTGGTGGAGGCTTCGCGTTTGCAAGGGTTCAAGCTGCCGAAAAAAGGCTGCGAGTTGAAACCAGTTGTCAGCTAGGCTGTTTTCTCGGATGCGAATGGCAAAGGGAATGTTTTGGTCTATCAGGAACCCAAACCAGTCTTGACCAATGAACTCCCTATCTGCAAGTAAGACCTCTATGCGCTCAGGTTTGATGACCTCCAAAACCTGTTCGAGCAACTCAGTGCGCTCCAGTGTGTTCGAGTTGCCCTGTTTAGTCAGAAGAACGAACGCGAGGGGGATAGCGATACCTTCATCGACTAGAGCAATCATCAAAATATTGATGTTGAATACGCCAAACTTCCAGTTCGTTCTATCGACGCATAAGGTGTAACGCTGCTTGTCGAGAAGTTTGACTATGAAGCGCGTGAAGTGTGTCTCGTCAAGCTCCAGCTCAGCAAAGAACCGCTGCGCCCGTCTATACACAGAAGCCTCACATGCCCAGCTTTGCATAGTGCTGACCACGCGCTTGAGATTGACCGTCCTCGCCTCGACAATACCCAGCATCAACATGCTCAGAAACGTGAGCCTCGACTTGTGCAAGTTGACACCTACTTCTTTCAACGCTTCGACTAATCCAGTATGCTTCATTTGAGTTCTCCTTCGTTTAGCTACGCACTAAACATTCTTCAGGGAGAACTCCTTTTTGTAAAATTGTCGTGTACTAAGGAATTTCGCTTGTAATAATTTCAGTTAGGATGGGCGCAGTCGTTGTTTGTCCTTCGCCAAGGTCATACTCCTCAAGATTGTCGCAGTGAAACGCTTTTATATCTGTCACATGGTTCACTCGAGTGGTTGCCAAGGTTAAGAAGTGTTGAAAAGGCGTTATGAACTCAGTTTGCCACTTTGGTAGGGGCAGCGCCTCTTCAGAAGTAATTTTTAAATGGATCGTTGGTCTGACCATACATTCACGTTTGAGGTCTCCGTGAGTGCTGAAACTCTGCTTAAACTCGACAATCTTTCCATCGATTATTGCGTTAGGAAAAGATGACTCCTTAAAAGAAGCTTTCCACCCTCTCATACGCTGCTCGTCGAGAAAATCGGTTTCCTCCACCCAATGACCTGCGGTTGCAGCAAAATCTGGAAGGTGGCTAAATCCGACCCAAATTTCATGGAATTCCGGAGCAAGGTTTTTGACGTACCTCGAATTTCGAATTACATAAGCAGTCGTTGCACGAAAGTGACTAATTGAAGCTGGCGCATATTGAGGTACGACTCCACCGTAATTCGTGCTAGTTCCAAGACTTATACAGTTTTGTAAAACCAAGAATTTTCCTGCAATGTCTTTACTGATGCCTTCCTTACTGCTCCCAAATGTCAAACCGTGAATCTCTTCTACGGTTGATGGGTTGTTAGAAGCGTCTTTCGCATATCCGGTTAGCTCGAGGCGAATTTCATTATCTATAAAGCTTAGAACGCCAAAAAATTTCTTCTCTTCGTTATCTGGAATCCACCAATTACCCTGTATCATTGAGATAACGCCAGACGCACAATAGGTAGGCACATAGTTATTAAATCTACCATGTTTAAGCATTCATCTGATTCGTAACACGCCCATCCCTCAATCCCCTAAACCTGCGATAGCCTAAGCCATGTCTCACCCCCTCACGCGCCTCTGGCACTACGCCCGCAACCACCATGCCCACCTGGTCTGGTCCATCGTCGCTTCGGTGTGGAACAAAGCCTTCGACCTCACGCCGCCTTTACTCATCGGCGTCGCGGTGGACACGGTGGTGCAGCAGCAAGATTCGTTTTTGGCGCGGTTTGGGCTGACAGACGTCATGACGCAGCTTTGGGTCTTGGCCGCGCTCACCTTTATCGTGTGGGGTTTGGAATCGGTCACAGACTACATCGCCGAGGTCTTGTGGCGCAACTTAGCGCAAACGTTGCAGCATGAACTCCGGGTGGAGACATACGACCACGTGCAGAACCTGGAGTTAGCCTACTTCGAAGACCGCTCGACGGGCGGGCTCTTGTCTATTCTGAACGACGATATCAACCAGTTGGAGCGCTTTTTGGATGTGGGCGCAAACGACATCGTGCAGCTTGTTACGACGGTCTTAATTATCGGCGCAATCTTCTTCGCGGCGGCTCCGGGTGTGGCGTGGCTGGCCTTTTTGCCGATGCCCGTGATTATCTGGGGCTCGTTGCGGTTTCAAAAACGCATCGCGCCGCGCTACGCCGAGGTGCGTGAACGGGTGGGGCTCCTCAACGCACAGCTCGCCAACAATCTGAGCGGCGTCGCGACGATCAAGAGTTTCGCGGCGGAGGCGTTCGAGGCGAAGCGTGTCGAAGCGGGCAGCGAAGCGTACCGGGCGAGCAACAAGAAGGCGATTCGGCTCAGCTCGCTCTTCGTGCCGATTATCCGCATGGCGATTGTGCTGGGCTTTATCGCGACGCTCGTGTACGGCGGCTACTTGACGACGAGCGGGGCAATGGCGGTGGGCGTCTACAGCGTCTTGGTCTTTATGACCCAGCGGCTCCTGTGGCCGCTGACGCGGCTCGGGCAGACCCTTGACCTCTACCAGCGGGCGATGGCGTCAACGAGGCGGATTCTGAACCTCTTGGATACGACCTCTGAGATGACCGACGGCTCGCAAACCTTAGAGAACGTGCGCGGCGAGATTCGCTTGAGTAACGTTAGCTTTGCCTACGGGGATGGCGGCGACGTTCTCAAGGGCCTCTCGCTGACGATGCGTGCAGGTCAAACGACTGCGATTGTCGGCGCGACGGGCGCAGGCAAGAGCACGCTCATCAAGCTGTTGTTGCGTTTTTACGACCCCTCGAGCGGTCAAGTCACGCTAGACGGCGTGGACTTGCGCGATTTGCAGATGCAGAGTTTACGCCAAGCCATCGGCTTCGTCAGCCAAGACGTCTTTCTCTTTCACGGTACAGTCTGGGAGAACATCGTCTATGGTGATGTGGATGCGAGTAAAGAGCGCGTCGTTCGCGCTGCCAGAATTGCCGAAGCGCACGAGTTTATTCAGGATTTACCGAACGGTTACGACACGGTTGTAGGCGAAAGAGGTCAGAAGCTCTCGGGCGGACAGCGTCAGCGTATCTCCATTGCGAGGGCGGTCCTCAAAGACCCGCCTATCCTAATTTTGGACGAGGCAACCTCCGCCGTAGACAACGAGACCGAAGCGGCGATTCAGCGCTCGTTGGAAAAGATTTCAGAGAACCGCACAGTCATCCTCATCGCGCACAGACTCTCAACAATTCGCAACGCGGACAAGATTTATGTCTTGGAACATGGTCAGCTTGCCGAAGCGGGGCGGCACGAAACGCTGCTGGAAGATAGCGGCATCTACGCGGGCTTGTGGCAGGTGCAAACAGGGAGCAAATCCACGCGCAGGGCACTTGCAAGCGATTAAAAAGAAAAAGGCGTGCAACCGAGAAGAGCGGTTGCACGCACATTAGGGTTCATCTTAGCTGTAAATGGTGGTGAGTAAATCTTGCAGTTCGTCCACTTTGCTCGAGAGGTCTCTCACCCGGCTAAAGAGCATCTCGCCGTCGTCCTCCGGGTTCTCCATCTCTTCGGCTTGGTCTTTGATGCCGCGAAGTAAAGCGTTGTAGTCTCTGCGTTGGTCTTCGTTCATGAGCATCCCCCTTCTCTCATTTTATAAATTGGAGGCGTGAACATTGTAGCAAGGGCTGTAATAGTGCGTAAAGGCTTGTACACCTCTCGCAAAATCACACCTCTCAAAGAGTTGCACTGGGAAATTTTCTGGGGCTCGAGACTCAAAGACAGTCAGAACCGAGAGCAATAAAAAAAGCGCTCGACGTGAGCGCGCAACTTTTTCAACTTGGTTATAAAGTTAAGTATATACCCGTATGCCCTATTCGTCAAGTCTATGCACTGAAACCCGGACAAAAGTCTGTATAACGCTTGCTGAGACCTCTAAAGAATGCCGTTTGACGCGAAGAAACTGTCCATTTTTGGATTTGCCGTCAGAGTTGTAAAACTTGCCTGACAGTGTACTTAGAGACTCCATTTCTTTCACCAAGAGGTTTGAGAGAAAACATTGTGAGGTGCGCATTCAACGCGGCGCGTTTGCGCCCGGTAGGATAAACCTCTAGCGATTGGAGAGCATGATGACGATATTCCGGTGGTTTATAGCTTCTATCTTATCGGTGCTGACAGTTGGACTCGTATACGCGCAGGATACGGGCGGCTCGAGCGGTGGCGCGTCCCCCTCTGAAAACGCGGTCTTAGGGGCGACGGCTGAACTTGTAGACGCGGACGGCAACGTGATTGGCGACGCGAACTTCACGACGGGCGTGGACGATATAGGTTACGTCACGGTTCAAGTGGGCGTGTCGGCGGATTCCGGCCTTGCGCCTGGCGAGCACGGCCTCCACATTCACGAAGTGGGCCAGTGTGACGCGCCTAACTTTCAGAGCGCGGGCGGCCACTATAATCCAACGGACGCGCAGCATGGGTTACTCAACCCGGAGGGGCCGCACGCGGGGGATTTGCCTAATCTGACGGTGGCTCAAGACGGCACAGTGGACTATCTCGTCACAACAGCGCTCGTCACGCTGGGCGACGGGGACACCTCGCTCTTCGACAGCGACGGTAGCGCTCTGATGATCCATGAGGGCGCGGACGACTATATTACGGACTCGAGCGGTGACAGCGGAGGCCGCGTTGCGTGCGGTGTGATTACGCAGCCGTAAATTACCTAGCTGTAAAAGATACGGAGGTTTTCAGGGCGCTTACTTTGAGCGCCTTTTCTTGGCTCGAGCCCACAAGTAAACCTCGTGTCGCGCCGACTTCACGCCGGGCGTATACTGTGCCCTATGAGGCTCTCCACAACGGATATCTACGCTTTTCAAGCGCTGGGCTTTTTGGGGACGCAGCCCCCCGGACGCTGGGTCGGCAGCGATGAAATCAGCGAGGCGACGGGGGTGGCGCGGCCCTACTTGGTGCGCATCTTGGCGCAGCTCTCCGCTAAAGATATCGTTGTGTCTAAAAAGGGCACGGGCGGCGGCTACGCGCTTAGGCGCGAGGCGCACCTCATTACCCTGCGCGACGTGATGCGGGCGATCGACGGCCCCGTCGCGCCGCTCTCGTGCGTCAGCCTCAACTGGCATGAGCCATGTAAAGAGGAAGGCCGCTGCCACGCCCGCACCTCGGTGTGGCAGCGTGTCCGCGACGCGCTCTTAGCCACGCTTTCAGAAGTGACCGTTGCCGACCTCGCCGAAGACTTTGCGCAAGGGGTGACGTATCAGCCTTGTTTGGAGCATTTGCTAAGGCCCAATGCGTGAGAAGTGGTAGCTAGGAGTTCTGTTGCAATGAAGACGGACGGCTAGACGATCCGCACGTAAGACGGCAGCCTTGCCGCGCACTTCGAGCATATTGGTAGACCACACTAGAAACGTCACAGAAAGAGGCAAATGTAGTAGGGGTGATTCATACAGAAATATATTAGCATTTCCACTTGACGTTGCTACACTTCTCCGCAGATATACCCGCTAAAGCAGGGCACAGGTCATCCCTTAAAGTGCGTGCTAATTATCGTTCATCCCCGCAAGGGGACGTAGTTTTCACGCAGTGAAACGATGTTCTTGTTATTGAGAGTGTAGCTGACCAGATGATACCTGCTATATATATGTACTCCTACGCCGCGCAAACGAACTGAGGAGAGCACTTGTGCGAAATTCAAAGTTGAGCAAGTAGAAAATCTCAATCACTACGTTTTTTGGCGTTCCTGTTTGGTTCAACACGTTCCGCGCTCACACAACTTGCTAAGCTACCCAGATGACGCGCCCCCGTATCCTCATGACGACCGCCTCGAGCTTCCGCAACCACAGCCTGCGCCGCGTTGACAGCGTCGGCGGGCAGAACTACGCCGAGGCCATCGCCCGAGCGGGCGGCCTGCCGCTCTTGGTTAGCAACTTGGAGCCGGACATGGCCGAAGCGTTTATAGGGAGCGCCGACGGGATTCTCTTCACGGGCGGTATCGACGTAGACCCCGGCTTCTACGGCGCGGAGCCGCACCCAGAGTTGGGCATCGTGGACCCGTCCAGAGACCACTTCGAGCTGGCTCTCTACCGCGCCGCCAAAGCGCGGAACTTGCCCGTTTTGGGTATCTGTAGAGGGATTCAGCTCATCAACGTGGCGCAAGGCGGTACGCTCCATCAGCATGTACCCGATTTAACCAACGCCATTCAACACGAACAGACCGATATCGGCGGTGCGCCCTCGCACGGGGTGAGGCTCGAGCCTGACTCGCACCTCGCCAAAGCCTTCGGGTCGAACCTGGTTCGCACCAACTCGTACCATCATCAAGCGGTGGAGCGTCTCGGTGAGGATTTGCGCGTGACGGCGCGGAGCAGTGACGGCGTGGTCGAGGCGATTGAGAGCACGAATGGACACTACGTCTTGGGCATACAGTGGCACCCTGAGATGAGCTTTGAGCGCTATCCCGAGCACTTTGCGCCGTTTAAGGCGTTTGTGGAGCGGGTGCAAGAGGGACATCTCGTCAGCGCGTAAGCTGTGCCGAAAGTTGCTTTACTCATCTTCCCAACGTTTAGTGAGTTTGAGGTTAGCGTCGCCATTTCGCTCCTGCGAAGTTCGCACGAACTTATCACAGTAGCGCTTGACGAAGAGGTTGTTGTAAGTGAGGCGGGTCTTCGTGTGTTACCTCATATGAACGTTTCTCGAGCCAATCCCGACGATTACGACGCCTTGCTCATCCCCGGTGGCGATATGGTTCACCTCAAAGATGCTGCGCCTGTCTTCGCGTTTGTCAAACAGATAGCTGAGCAGCGTAAGCTCTTAGCTGCAATTTGCAGCGGCTCCTACGTTTTGGCAAAATCCGGGATACTTTCAACTGTCCCTTATACCGTGAGCTTCACCGAGGAACAGCGGAACTTTTTGGGCTGTTTTGAAGAGAGTTTATACCGCTACGAACCTGTAGTCGAATCGGACGATGTCCTCACAGCGCAAGGTCACGCTTACATTGAGTTTGGCTTGCGCGTCGCTGAAAAGCTCCGTTCTGACCTTTTGAATGAGACAAGGAGATTCTACAAAGGTCTAGGCAACGCGCAGATGGAGAGGTGAAGTCACTTCAAAAGCGTTAAGAATGCGTAAAACCTCACGAGGTCAGAATCATCGCAAGCTTTCTCAAGTCTGATAGGGTAACAGGGTGACTACCGAACCACCCAACATCGTCCTCATCATGGCTGACCAACTCAGCGCGTCCGCCCTGCCTTTTTACGGCCATCCTGTTGTGCAAGCGCCGCACCTCTCGAAACTTGCCGAAGAGGGCGTCGTCTTTGAGAACGCTTACTGCAACAGCCCGCTCTGCTGCCCCTCTAGGGCTTCGATGCTCACCGGGCAGCTTCCTTCCAAAAACGGCGCGTACGATAACGCAGGTCTGTTAGCCGCCGACACGCCTACCTTCGCTCATTACCTGCGCAGGGCGGGCTACGCGACCTCGCTTGCAGGCAAGATGCATTTCGTGGGCCCGGACCAACTGCACGGTTATGAGGAGCGGCTCACCACCGATATTTACCCCTCGGACTTCGGCTGGACGCCCGACTGGACGAGGGCTGAGCGCTTTCCTTGGTATCACAACCTCTTGAGCGTGGTGCAAGCGGGCGTGTGCGAGACGAGCAATCAGCTCGACTATGACGAAGAGGTCGCCTTCCGCGCGGTGCGCAAGGTGTACGACCTCGCCCGCAGCCCCGACCCGCGCCCCTTTTTCTTGACGGTGTCGTTCACGCATCCGCACGACCCCTTTGCGATCACCCAAGAATACTGGGACAGGTACGACCACGCTGACATCGACCTGCCCGCCGTTCCACCCCTGCCGTATGACGAACTCGACCCGCACAGCCAGCGCCTTTACGACGCTTGCGCGTTAGGGGACTACGAGCAGACCGAAGCGCGGGTGCGTCGTGCACGCCACGCCTACTACGGCATGATTAGCTATGTGGACGACAAGGTCGGGCAGCTTGTAGGGGCGCTAGAGAAAACCAGGCTCAGCGAGAACACCCTGATCATCTTCACCGCCGACCACGGCGAGATGCTGGGCGAGCGGGGGCTCTGGTACAAGATGTCTTTCTTTGAGAACTCGGCGCGGATTCCCTTGCTCGTTCACGCGCCCGAGAGGTTCGCGCCTAAGCGCGTCGCGCAGAGCGTCTCGCTCGTGGACATGCTGCCGACGCTGACCGAATTAGCCGGAGGCGTGACGGACTACGTTTCGCCGCTCGACGGTCAGAGCTTGCTGCCGCTACTAGACGATACCGCTTCACCGTCAGAGTTACAGCCTGAGCGCACTGTGTACGGCGAGATGTTAGGTGAAGGAGCTATTGCCCCGCTGCTCATGATTCGGCGGGGACGCTACAAATATCTCTACAGTCCGCCCGACCCCGAGCAGCTTTACGACGTCAAAGCTGACCCAAACGAACGTGTGAACTTAGCAGATAGCCCT
The DNA here is from genome assembly GCA_965213645.1 of Trueperaceae bacterium. Classification (GTDB taxonomy): domain Bacteria; phylum Deinococcota; class Deinococci; order Deinococcales; family Trueperaceae; genus CBDBZX01. The sequence goes on along the minus strand of CBDBZX010000008.1, from coordinate 641,292 downwards.
GAGTTTGCAGACCTTAGACAATCTTTTCGTGATGAGGTTGAAGAGCGCTGGGATGTGGACGCGCTCCACGAAGAGGTCGTTGAAAGCCAACAGCGCCGCCGCTTCATCTTCGAGACGCTGGCGCAGGGTCAGCGCACGCACTGGGACTACCAGCCCTTTAAGGATGCGTCGGAGCGCTTTATGCGCGGGCATCTGGATTTGGACAGGCTCGAGCTGAGCGCCCGCTATCCCACCCCGGATATCCCTGAGCCGGACGGTGAAAGGGTGACGCCACCCGACGTAGTGAAGTAGCGAGGCTTGACAAACGCGCATATTCTGGTACAGTTCTCTCATGCTTTTTATCTGTGAGGGAGGTGATTCCGTGGATGACGGCTATGGTTATTTAGGCCGCGCGTACCAGGATGACCTCTCGGCAGATAGCATTAGACCTATGTAGCGTTTAGAGGTTTTCCTGTACACAATTGTAGTACTGAATATCACCTTAGGTTGAAGGGGCTTCTACCCTTGAGCGTATTGAAAATGTACAGGAGTTTTTATGGTTATCGTCATGGAGAAAAACGCCCCGAAGTGAGGCGCTAGAACGAGTTTTGTCAGAGATCAAAAGCCTGGGGTTCACTCCGCACATCAGCCAAGGCGAGTCGCGCACCCTTATCGGCGCAATCGGGCCTGCGCCGACAACGGACATCCGCGAACATCTGCGCGGCTTTAACTTTGTAGACAACGTTTTAGCCATCACCAAACCCTTCAAACTCGCCAGCCGCGAGTTCCGGCACGACGACTCCGAGGTGATGATTGGCGGTGAAACAACAGGTGGCGTAGCGACGGGCAACGGACGCTTTACTGTTGCGGCGGGTCCTTGCGGCGTCGAGAGTTTGGCGCAGACCAGGAGCGCGGCGCACATCGCTAAAGAACACGGCGCGAGCGTCCTGCGCGGCGGCGCGTTCAAGCCGAGGACGAGCCCTTACTCCTTTCAGGGCTTGGGCGAAGAGGGCTTGGAGATTTTGGCGCAGACCCGTGAAGAGACGGGAATGCCCATCGTCACCGAAGTGACCGCGCCCGAACTGGTCGAAGTCGTCGGCGAAACCGCCGACATGTTCCAACTCGGCGCACGCAACTCGCAGAACTTCGCGCTTCTTGCTGAGGTCGGCAAGTCGGGCAAGCCCGTGCTCTTCAAGCGCGGCATCTCGACGAGCATCAGCGAGTTCTTGCAAGCTGCCGAATACATCCTCTCGCAGGGCAACCCAACGTCGTCTTGTGCGAGCGCGGCATCCGCACCTTTGAGACCTCCACGCGCTTTACGCTCGACGTGTCCGCCGTGCCCGTCTTGAAAGAACTCTCGCATCTGCCCGTCTGGGTGGACCCGAGCCACGCGGCGGGGCGGCGCAGCCTCGTGACCTCTCTAGCGCTCGCGGGCGCGGCGGCGGGCGCAGACGGCCTCATCATCGAAGTGCACCCCAAACCCGAAGAGGCCAAGTCCGACGCGGCGCAGCAGCTTAACGACGCGGAGTTTGCGGGGCTGATGGGTCAGCTAAGAGGTGTTGTGGCAGCGGTAGGGAAGGAGATTTAGAAGCAATGAGTTGAAAGCAATGAGCAATGCGTGGAGGTTTTCTTTTCAACTCATTGCTCATTGCTCGGTACTCATTGCTGCCTTTATGCGCCCTGAAGCCCTCTTCAACACAGTCGTCATCGCAGGCGTCGGCCTGATTGGTGGCTCCATCGGCTTAGGTATTCGGCAGCGGTTTTTAGCGAATAAGGTAGTTGGCTTGGATAGGGATCCGGTGGCGCTCGAGGCTGCGGTTGGGTTAGGCGTCATCGACGAGGCGCAGCTTCGCCCTGGCGAATGGTTGCGAGAGGTTGACCTCATCGTCCTGGCCGCGCCTGCTAAAACCATCGTGCCCTTAGCGAGAGGTTTAGAGCCTTTCTTAGACAGTCAAACTATCCTCTCTGACGTCGGCAGCGTCAAGGCAGACATCTGCGCCGAGCTAAGAGACTTGCGCTTTGTCGGCGGGCATCCGATGGCGGGGAGCGAGCGCATCGGCGTGCAGAACGCGGACGCGGCGCTTTTAGAAAACGCGGTGTGGGTGCTGACGCCGGACGAAACGACGGACGAGAGGGCGTTGGGACAAGTCCACACCTTCGTTACGCATCTAGGCGCAAAACCGATCCAAACCGACCCCGCACAGCATGACCGTTTAGTGGCGGCGGTGAGTCACGTCCCTTACCTCGCCGCCGTCGCGCTGACCCAACTCATCGCCGAGGACGACGACCGCGACCTCATGATGCTCTTAGCGGCGGGCGGCTTTCGCGACCTCACCCGCGTGGCGTCGGGCAGTCCGCGCATGAGCCGGGATATGGTGGTGGGCAATAAGGAGGCGTTGCGGCGCACGTTGGAGAGGTTCCACAGACAGCTAGGACACTTGGAGAGGTTGTTGGAAGAACCGGACGAGATGTTAAGTCAAGCCGAAGCCGCCAAGCACACCCGCGACAGCTTCCCCATCGTCAAGCGCGGTCTCTTGCCCGCTCGCTATGAGGTCGTCATCGCTGTTCCTGACCGCGCCGGGGAGCTTGCAAAGATCACCAGAGCACTAGGTGAAGCGGGCGTCAACATCAAAGACATCGAGGTCTTGGGCATCCGTGAAGCGGGCGGCGCGGTGCGGCTCGCCTTTGAGAACGAGGCGCAGCTTAGGGAGGGGACGCGGGCGCTTACAGGGGCGGGGTACGAGGCTCGGGGGAGAGGTTAGTGTGGCGCGGGACGCGCTTTTTGACCTCGCTGTCAACCGTTCGCTCGTCTACGCAAAACGTTCGGGTATTTTGAACCAAAGGACAGAAAGGTTGAGGGGGGGGCTCGAGCTGTGGTATCTAAAAACCCGCTTCGCTTACCGCATCCCGCTAGCGGCTGTCATTAGCGTCCTGCAAACCTATCCGGGCGGTGAACAGTATTGGATAGGGGGTCAGGAGGGTATATGGAAAGAGGGGCGCAACCCGCGCCCCTAAAGCCCCGGCGCTGAAAACAACTGGAGGTGCTGCGCGAACCACGCGGCTATGTATCACGCCGTCATAGACGCCCACAGCACTGATTTGCTACCTCCGGTTTGTACGTCGAGAGCGGCACAAGACACGCACAGGCTCACCTCTCACCGTTACACTCTCACTATGAATATCCCCGCCGACTCCTTAGACAACGCAGAACGCTACGCCCTCTTAACCAGCGCCGTCGTGCCGCGCCCGATCGCTTGGGTGACGAGCGAAGACGACGCGGGCGTCTTGAACGCGGCCCCCTTTAGCTACTTCAACGTTTTCAACGCGACGCCGCCGATTCTAGGCATCGGCGTCGGCAAGCGCAAGGGGGGAGAGGACAAGGACACCTTAGCGAACATCAAAGCAAAAGGTGAGTTCGTCGTTCATATCGTCAACGAAACGCTCGCTGAGACGATGGTGGAGACCGCCATCCCTTTTCCCTCTGAAGAGGGTGAAGTTAGGGCGTTGGGGCTCGAGACGCTCCCTAGCAACCTCATCGGCGTACCCCGTCTGAAAGACGCGCCCGTCGCGATGGAATGCCGCACGCATCAACTGGTTGAACTCGGCAGCTCGGTGCTCGTACTTGGCGAGGTCGTCTCGTTTCACGTGCAAGAGGAATTGTTGGACGACGGCAAGGTTGACCCGCATAAGCTCAGGGCAATTGGGCGTTTAGGGGGAAGTTTCTATACGCGTACTCGGGAGTTGTTCGAGGATGACAGGAAGAGCTACGAGGAGTGGAAAGCTAAGAACGGTGGGTGAGGTCTCGAGCCGCATCTAAAAGTGTTTCCACACACGCGCGAAAGGGACGCGGCAGCGCCTCGGTGCGTTCGCACCAGGTTTCGATGAGGTAGCCCAGCTCCGTTGCGCTTAGCTCACTGAGGTCGAGGGGCAGCTCGAGCGTCCGCAGGTGCGTTCCTAACGCCGCGTCTTGCGTAGGGCGATTCGCCTGGACGACTTGCGCGGTTCGGTAGGCTTGGGCGCAGATGTCGCTCAGCGTAGGCAGGAGTGCGAGCGCGATCACATGGTCGTCGCTCAACCTGGAGAAGACTCGAGTCTGCAAATGCGTAGCGGCTTTAGGGATGCGCTGATCTTCAGGACTAGCCTGTATAGCGCTCAGCAGGTAGCTCATCAAACTAAGTTTATATTAATCATCCGCTCAGCGGATTAGAAGGGAAGATAGAGTTGAAAGCGATGAGCAATGAGCAACGAGTCTAAAGGATTTCACTCATTGCTCATTGCTCGGAACTCACCGTTCGTTCCCTTCGGGAGACTGCGTAACCAGCTTGACTGGATTGCTATTTTCCTAAAACCAGGTCCTCGAGCCCGGCGCAGCAAAATAACTGCGGAATTCAGGACTAAACCCCGGCGCGACGTTGGCGACGACGGTGTCACCGGGCTCCAGCTTCGTATCGCCGTGCGGAAAGATAGTTTGCCCGCTACGCCGGATGGCGACGACGATGCTCTCTTGAGGGAGCCGCGCCTCTTTGAGCGTCTTGCCCACCAGCGGACACTGGGAACGAACCCGCACCTCGACGATCTCTTGCCCCGTCAAGTCACGCAGCCGCCGCGCCTCCTCCTCCTCTTCTAGCTGCCGATGGCGCTGCACGGCTTGATAATAGGCCCGCGCCAAATTTGACTGCCGCACAAAGCCGATCGCCCGCCTGCGGTCACGCGGGTCAACGACGGGCATCCGCCCGATGTCGAGCCGCGCCATGCGCTCCAATACATCGCTGATGGGCTCATCCGGCAGGGCGCAGTGCACCGTTTTATGCGCAATCACGCGCAGCGGCGACTGTGGCTCTATCCCTTCGCGCCGCGCCCTCTCAACGTCGGATAAGGTGACGATGCTCGCGATGTGCTCGGGGTCATCGGGAGAGGTCAACACGAAGCCGTGGTGGTGCGAATTCGCCAGCGCGTCGCGCAAGTTTTTAATCGTGTCGTCGGTGCGCAAGGTCGGGATGTCCTCCTCCATAAACTCGCGTACGCTCACCGTTTGCAAGAGGTCGGATTCGCGCGAGCGCAGCAGACTCAGCCCCTTGCGCGAGAGAATCACCTGATAGATGGACTCGGGGTCCACTGCGTCAGCGATCAGGGTCGCCATGACCGCCGCCAAGAGGAGCGGCAAGATGAGTGGGTAGCCGCCTGAAAGTTCAAAGATCATCACAATCGTACTCATCGGCGAGCGGGTCGTCCCGGCGAAGACCGCGCCCATCCCCACCAAGGCAAACGCGCCGGGCTGGGCGACGACCGCAGGGAAGAGGTACGCCGCCAGCTCACCGAATGCCCCCCCTAGCGCCGCGCCAATCAGGAGCACCGGCGCGAAGATGCCGCCCGAGCCCCACGACGCGAGCGACACACTCGTCGCCAGCGCCTTGACGAGCGCCAACACGAGCAGCAGCACCACGCCGACTTCGCCGCCCTCAAAGATAGGGCGTCCGCCCAAAATTGCCCCCGTCGTGTCGTAGCCGCGCCCCAAAACCTGCGGCAACACGAGCGCGATGAGCCCGACCAGCAAGCCGCCCAGCGCGGGGCGCAACCAGGGCGAAACGCTAAGGCGGTTGAAGAGGTCTTCGCCGCCGACGACGAGGCGGATAAAGCCAACGGAGGCGAAGGCGCACACCACACCTAGGAGGACGTAGAGCGGCAGTTCGTAGAGGCTGTTTAACTCATAAAGCGGCACGGCAAAGGCGGGGTCGGGTCCGAGGATTTCTCTCGAGATAGCCGACGCCATCACCGCCCCGATGACCACCGAGGCGAAGTGACGGTTGCCGAACTTGCCTAAAATGACCTCCAAGGCGAAGAGCACGCCCGCGATCGGCGCGTTAAAGGTCGCCGCGATGCCGCCCGCCGCCGCCACCGCGACGAGGGTCCTGCGCCGCTCATCGTTGAACCGAAGTATACTGCTGACTTTCGACGCAATTGCCGCGCCGAGTTGCACCACCGGACCCTCCGTGCCGAGCGACGCGCCCGTCCCAATCGAGAGTGTTGTGGCAAGAGGTCGCCACAGCGCGGTGCGCCCCGCGACGCGCCCGCCCATGTTCGAGACCGCGAGCATCACGCTGGGGATGCCCGAGCCGCGTGAGTCCGGCGAAAGCCGCACCACGATGGGCGTCACCAAAAGCCCGCCGAGCGTTGGAATCAGTACCGTCGCGAGGGGTCCGCCGACGACGCCCAAGTTGACCCGCGCGTAGTGCACGAACGTACCCATCGTGTGCACCAGCCTGTCGAACGCCACCGCCGAAAAGCCCGTCAGCACGCCGATCAAGACCGCGCTCAAGATGAGCGACAAGGTCTCCGAGGAGGGCAGCCGCCGAAAAAGCCGCCGCACGCGCTCCGAGCGCCGCTGGGGACCTCTCGAGGGCGTTTGAGCGACATACGACGATGCTATCTTATTTGCGACTTAGTTGTACGTGAAAAACAGGGGGTGCTGCGTTAGGGAAGCCTGTCAGCCTCTCAGCGGGTCAGAAAAAGCGGTTCTTTTGAGGGGTTGACCTGAGCCCCCACACCCAGCAGTTTGTTAGAGTGATTCGGAGTGTAGCGCGACTTAAAAGCGCGAAGGTCACTATTCATATTAAAGAGGTTCAAGACGATGAGCGACACGGCAATAAACGACACTCGCATAGACAAAAACATAGACGAGGCGATGACCTCTCTCACAAGAGGTGCGGAGCAGATTGTACCCGAAGGGGGTTTAGAGGAGAAGCTCCAAGGTGCTCAAAAAGAGAGACGACCGCTTCGCGTCAAGTTGGGCATCGACCCCACCAGCGCCGATATTCACATCGGTTTCGCTGTCGTCCTGCGCAAGATGCGCCAATTTCAAGACTTGGGTCACAAAGTCGTGCTGATCATCGGCGACTTCACCGCCATGATCGGCGACCCCTCGGGCAAGTCGAAAACGCGCCCCGTGTTGACGCTCGAGGAGACGCGCAAAAATGGCGAGACGTATCTGCAACAAGCGACGAAGATTTTAGACCCCGACCCGGAAAAGTTAGAGGTGCGCCGCAACTCCGAATGGTTGGAACCTCTCGGTTTCGCCGAGTTGGTGCGCCTCGCCTCGACCTATACGGTAGCGCGGATGCTGGAGCGCGACGACTTCACCAAGCGCTACACCTCAGGCGTGCCCATTAGCGTCCACGAATTTCTCTACCCGCTCGCGCAAGCCTACGACTCGGTGGCGATTCATGCGGACGTCGAACTCGGCGGGACGGACCAGCTTTTCAACCTCTTGGTCGGGCGCGACGTGCAGCGCTCTTACGCTCAAGAGCCGCAAGTCGCCCTGACCACACCTCTTTTGGAAGGTTTAGATGGCGTGGAGAAGATGTCGAAGTCCTTGGGCAACTACATCGGCATTTCGGAGCCGCCCGAGGTGATGTTCAAGAAGGCGATGCAAGTGCCGGATGAGCTTCTTTACCGCTACATGGAGCTTTGTACAGGGCTTGATTTGGATTGGGCTCGAGACCTTATTGAACGCGATATCAAGGAGGCACATAGGGTGTTTGCTCGAGAATTAGTGAGAATCTACCATTCTAATGCAGAAGATGAGTCCGCTGAAACAAAAAGGCTCTCTCTCGAGATGAAACATAAATCTAAAATATTTGGGACTACCAATGCCGAATTGAGAAAAGCCGAAGAGCGCTTCGACTACGTCGCCAAAGGCGGTATTCCCGACGATGTGCCCGAGTATCAACTCAGCGCGGATGAATTAGAAAACGGCGCAATTTGGATTTGCAAGCTCGCGACCTCTTCAGGGCTGACTAAGTCCAACGGTGAAGCGCGGCGTCTGGTTAAAAACCGGGGGTTGAGGTTGAACGGCGAGCAAGTGACGAATGAGAACTTGCAAGTCAGTTTAGAGGAACCCGCCGTGCTACAAAAGGGGAAAGATACCTTTGTGCGGGTAAGTCTGTAGTTGATGTCGTCGTAGCACCGTTAAACGCTGAACCTTAGAGGGGGTAGCAAGAGGTCATGTGGGGGTGGCTGCAACAGAATAGCGGACTTATCTCGGCGGTTGCTTCGGTTGCGACGTTGCTGGTTTGGGCCATTTACCTGCAGATTATCTACCAAGATTACAAGCGGCAACGCCGACCTCGGCTCATCGTGCATCAGACGCAGGGGAGCCGCAAGGACGCCCGCTGCTTGCTGATCAACCTGAGCAGCGAACCGATTCACATTCAGTGCGTGAGTATTGCCGCTGAAATCAACGGTGAAGAGGTCAGCGCTACGATCACCGACTACAACCGGACCTCGTTGCAAGAGAGCACGCCCAAAGAGATCGAAGACATCGTTCGCCAAGGGCCGCTCCAACCGGGTGAGTTCTTTCAGCTTGGGACGTTCGAGGTGATGTTGGACCTTCTTGCCGCAACTGCCGAACACGACACGTGGCTCACGGAGGTGACAGAGCAGCGCTTAGAGGTGCGCATAGTGGCGATCTATGGCAACCGTGCCCACCCGGTAGGAGCGCGGCGGGCGTTTACGCTCAAAGGATTGGCCGATAGGTACAGCATTCAGCCAGTTTTGCTCGATACCGAGCAGCTTTACTCGCGTAAAGAGCAGCGCACGGCGGAGGGGTGGTTGGAGCGTTGTTATGAGGCGTAACCGTGCTACCTGTAGATGAGCGTCTTAACCTCTATCATCTCGCACTCAATCATCCCTTCGTGGACGGCAACAAGCGCGTGGCTTGGGCGGTGATGGAAACGTTTCTCGTATTAGAGGGCTTCGAACTTACGATGAGTGACGACGATGCCTATGATTTGACGGTTCAAGTTGCGCAAGGTGCGCTGACAAAAGAGGAAATTGTCGAGAGATTGGAGCCTCACCTCTCTTAATTTTGCACGAAGCTCGAGAATCATCCATTTGCCGAAAAAAGTACGCTCACACGAGGCGGTGGTGAACCTCGGCGTCCTCTTTAAGCGACAACGCAAAGGCGAGCGCGGCGCGTAACTCGTTGTCGTCCAAACCTGTTGAGCTGACGAGCATCACATTGCCCAAAACCTGCACCTCAACCTCGCCCTCTTCAGAAATATCCAAAAGCCCGAGAACCTCTTCTCTGAGGAGCAGGGCTTGTGAGTTGCCGACTCGAGTGAGTTTCTTACGCATAACGAAGCCTCCTAAAAGCATTGTAACGCCGTTCGTACATCAAAATGCTCAAAGGCTCGAGCCCCACCTCTTCGGATTTTACCTCTCCTAAGTTTGCTGAGCTTTCCGAAAACTACGCGGACTCGGTCCCAACACCTCTCGCGCCCGCGCCCGCCCCACTTCGGTCAGCTCCAACACCGGGCTATGCGGCTCCTTACGGATAAAACCCTTGTCCAGACTCCGCTCATACACCCGTTGCGCCTTCTCCTGGCTCCAGCGCAAGTGCGTGCGTAGCGCTTCCAACCGGTTCTCCTCATCTGGTTCCGCTTCGTGATGATAAAGGTGCACGAGCAAAAGTCGCTCCGCATTTTCCGCGCCTTGAGCGCGCCGCCGCGCCTCCTGGCTGATGAGCCCGTAGCGCGGGCTGAGCAAAAAGGCGAGCATCAGGAATATACCTGTCGCACACGCCATCATCCCGCCGATGGAGACGTCGAAATAGACGGCGCTGTAGTAGCCTATGACGCTCGAGGCCACCGAAAAGAGCACCCCATAAAGGATCATCCGCCAAAGTTTATCGCTCAAGAGGTACGCTGCTGAAACGGGCACGATGACGAACGCCACAAAGAGTACCGAGCCGACTGCGTCAAACGAGGCTACGGCGGTGACGCTCGTCAAGCTGAGCAAGAGGTAGTAGAGCAGCGTTGGGCTAAAGCCTAAGGCGGCGGCGAGCGTGGGGTCGAAGGTGGTGAGTTTGAGTTCTTTGTAAAAGAAGATGACGAACACCGCGTTAAGAAGTGTGACGACGCTCAACGTAAGGAGGGCTTGGGGAACGTCTAAGCCGAAAAGTAAAACCGTATCGAGCCAGACGAAGCCGATTTCACCCAATAGAACCGCGTCCGTGTCAATGTGGACGTTGCTGGCGTACACGTTGATGAGCAACACACCTACTGCGAACATAAAGGGGAAGACAAGGCCGATAGCGGCGTCGCTCTTGACGCGCCCGCTGCTCTCCAAAAGGCCAGTAAAAAAGACCGTCGCGACGCCTGCGAGTGCCGCCCCTACGACCAAAAAGGGCGAAAACTGATCGCCTGTGATGAGGTAGCCCAAGATGATACCCAACAGCACGGAGTGGCTGATCGCGTCGCTGAGGAGGCTGCTCTTGCGCAGGATGAGAAACGCGCCCACCAGCGAAGACGCGACGCCAACGAGTGCACCCACGCTCATGATGATGAGGTCTGGATTGTATAAAAAGCCGGTGACGAAGGCCGTCATGACTGCGCTCCTATGTTCGCTAAGGTTTGCTGCGCTTCCGCGTAGCCCTTGTCGGTCAGCCGCCAGTGCTCGGCCTCTTCGGGCATGTGCTCGGTCTGGGTGATGAGGCCGTCAGCCTCGAGCTTCCTCAAGACCCGCCGCACGCTAAAGCCGTAGTAAGAATTCACCATGCCGAGTTCGGTGGGGTAGCGCCTGTCCTCGTGACGCTCTGCGAGTTTGTAGAGGTCGGTTAAAACCTGCCCTTTGCGCAAGTTCAGGCGGTTGCGGCGTGACTCGAGCCACGCCCACACGAGCCCCCGCCCCGGCGCAACCAAGAGCGACAACCCTACGATGAGCGAAATGCAAATCACGATGACCGGACCCGTTGCCAAGCCGCGCCCCGTCGCGCTAATAAGCGCCCCAGTCACGCCACTCACCGCGCCGAAGAGGGCGGCGAGCACGACCATGTGCCCTAACGTATTCACCCACTGCCGCGCCGCCGCCGCCGGCGCGATGATCATCGCCGTCATCAACACCACGCCGACGAGTTGCAGCCCAATCACCACGGCGAGCGCAATCGTCACGATGATGAGCATGTCTAACGCCAACACCGGAAAGCCCAAACTGCCCGCGAAGCCAGGGTCGAAGGTCATCGCTTTAAGCTCTTTCCAGAAGAGGACGATGATGCCCACCGAAACGAGCGTGATGACCGCCATCACCTGCACGTCACTCGGCAGCATCGCCGCCGCTTGACCGAAGAGGAACCCCTCCAACCCCGCCTGCCCCGCGTTGTTCTGATTACCGATAAAGGTCAGCAGCACGATGCCGAGCGCGAAAAAGAGACTCAAGGCTGCCCCTAATGCCGCGTCCGTCTTGAGGCGACTGCGGCGAATGAGCAGGAGCATAAGGAGCGCCGCCACTGCGCCGGTGAGGAGTGCCCCCGCCAAAATAGGTAAAAGCTGACGACTCCCCGAGACGAGAAAGCCTAAGCAGACCCCCGGCAAGGCGGCGTGCGCGAGCATGTCTCCTAACAAGCTCTGCTGCCGCAGCACCGCAAACGAGCCCAACACGCCGCTGCTAATCCCCAAAAGCGCCGCGCCCATCATCACGTTGCGGATGGTGAAGTCGCTAAAGATACTCAAGTCCATCGCTGCATTACCCCTTTAACTTTGTACTCTTTAACATACTATTAAGTAAATACTGAATCATGTCATTCTGAGCGTAGCGGAGTCGAAGAATCTCGTCTTCCAATCTCGATCAGTTGGGATTGGAAGACGAGACCCCTCGACAACCGGACTTCATCATACTGCGTGAACGGGGTGACAACAGCGCCGCAAAACTTAACCAACACTGTATCTAATACAGCACCCATCACGGCGACGCCACGACCTCTGGCTGCTTGTCCTCCGGTTGTTTATCCTCTTGCAGCAACGCAATCTGTCCACCGTACGCCGCCCGCAAGTTCGCCGCTGTGTAGACCTCTTCAATCGGCCCCTGATCCACCAAGCGAACGTTGAGGAGCACCATCCAATCGAAGTACGTCGAAACGGTCTGCAAATCGTGATGCACGACGATGACCGTTTTACCTCTCTCTCTGAGCGCTTTGAGTAAGTTGATGATGGCGCGTTCGGTGGTGGCGTCCACCCCAGCCATCGGTTCGTCCATGAAGTACACGTCGGCGTCTTGGACTAAGGCCCTCGCCAAAAACACCCGCTGCTGCTGTCCGCCCGAAAGCTGCGAAATCTGCCGCTCGGCAAAGGCGGACATGCCAACCTGTTCTAGCGCTCCTTGCGCCAACTCACGCTCTTTACGCCCTGGACGCCGAAACCAGCCGAGTCGCCCGTAAAGTCCCATCGTCACGACGTCCAAAGAGGTCGTCGGAAAGTCCCAATCCACCGAGGAACGCTGGGGCACATAGCCGACTCTACGCCGCTGCGCTTTATAAGGCTGACCGTGAATGTAGACATGACCGGCGGCGGGTTTAATGAGGCCCAAGACCGTTTTAATCAGCGTGCTCTTGCCCGCGCCGTTGGGTCCGACGATGGCAGCGAAGTACACCGGGCGGCACGTTGAGGTCGATATCCCACAGGACGGGTTTGTCGCTGTAACTGACCGTCAAGTCCTCGATGTGGAGCGCTAAATTGGGCTCGTGGGCATTAGGGTTATGAGGGTTGTGAGCACGGTTCTGCATATCATCTTTGGCGGCTCGCACAAAGGACTTCACGGTGTACGCACCCCGGCTTGCGCGTCTATATTCCAGCGCTCTGCCCACGCGCTCAGTTCGTTGGGCAGCGGGGGCGTCGTGCCTCCTAGCGCCTCGGTGATGGTGCGCGTGTTTTTGTAAAGCATCCCAATGTACGTGCCTTCCCACGTGCCATCTTCGCCCACCGCGTCGCTGAACAGCTCGCCGCCGATAACGACCTCTCGCCCTCTATCGCGCACGGCTGAGCGCACCGCCTCAATCGTACGCGGATTGACGCTGCTCTCGACGAAAATCGCGGGAACGTTCCGCTCAACAATCGCGCCAACTACATTGCGAATATCCGTCAGGGCTGCCTCAGACTCGGTGCTGATACCTTGGATGGCGATGACGTCCAAACCGTACGCGAGGCCGTAGTACGTAAATGCGTCGTGCGCAGTGACGAGGGCGCGTTGTCCCTCGGGAATGGTGTTAGTGCTCGCCTCGACCCAAGCATCGAGGGCGGTCAGTTGCGCTTTATAGGTTTCCGCCCTCGCTTGTATTCCTTGTACGCAGTCCGGACGCAGCTCGCTAAGCTCAGCCGCAATGGTATCAGTGATGTCTCCCCACAACCCCACGTCCATCCACAGGTGCGGGTCTACGCCGTATTCGGACGTGCTGACGAGTTCGCTCTCCGGTACAGCCGCCTCCGCGACGGCGACGGTAGGCGTGGTGCGACCGAAGCGCGACAGAACTTCACCGAGTTGTCCCTCCAAGGTGTAGCCCGTATAGAAGATGATGTCCGCGCCGCGCAGGGTGCGCACGTCGCCCGCGCTCGCTTTGTAGAGGTGCGGGTCAACGCCCGGCCCCATGAGCGTCGTCACGTCCACGCATTCGCCGCCGACGTTGGTGACGACATCGCCGACCATGCCCACCGTCGCGACAGCGTTCACGCTCTCTTGGGCAAGGCTCAACCCAGCGAGGGTGAGTAAAGAGGTTAGAAAGAGGTGTTTCATCGGGTCTCCTTTATCTAGTAGCTGTTAGTGATTAGCCGTTAGGTATTAGCTGAAAGCTAAGAGCTTTTTGTAATCGAATCGACATCAGAATCACGCTTAATCTACCCGCGTAACTCACGAGGTCGTTTCTGAACCGGGTTGAGATGTGACTTCCGCGTGAATGGCGGCGGCGAGTTCGGCGGAAAGGGCAATGGGATTGCTGGTGCTGTTCTGTCTACCTACCGTCACTGGACCGTCAAAGGGCGCGTGCTCTTCCACCGTCACCGTCTCACCGGGGATGAGGTGGTGCGCCGCCAAATACTCCAACACCTCACGGTTCTGGTTCGTGATGCGCGTGATCGTCGCGCGTTGCCCGACCCCTAGTTCCGTAAGCGGTCGCCCCAAGTTGCGCGGCAGCGAGCCGTCGCGCCCCGGAATCGGGTCGCCGTGCGGGTCATAGGCTGGATTGCCCAACGCGAGCGCGATGCGCTCCTCAAAGGCTTCGCTGATGACGTGCTCTAAGCGCTCCGCCTCGTCGTGAACCTCATGCCAAGCGTAGCCGAGGGCTTCCGCCAGATACGTTTCAATCAGCCGATGATGCCGCAACGTCTCTAACGCAATCTTGCGCCCCGCCGCCGTTAGATTCACGCCTTGATAGCGCTCGTACGAGATGAGGTTGAGCCCGCTCAATTTTTTAATCATGCCCGTAACGCTCGCCGGGCTGACCGCTAAAGCGTCCGCTAGCGCCTGCGTTTTAACCTCGGTTTCGCCGAGTTCGTAAATCGCTTTGAGATAATCTTGAGCGCTGCTCGAGAGCACCTTTTCAGATACTTGAGACTCAGATATTTTAGGTTCAGACACTTCCGTATCCTTTCATCATTCCTTATTTATATATTAGGCATACCTAAAAATTAAAGTTTGTGATAGGTGTAACACTCGAGTACAGATGTGAAGATGAATGTAAGAACGGTTTGGACTGAGTAGACAGAATTCAGTAGTTGGGTTAAAAGACGCTGTTTGAGTTCTGACTGCTGATACCTCGTCTACCGTAACCGCTACTCAGCTAATATTTTGCTCAACTTTAGCCACTCGAGCCCATAACCTCTTCGACATTTGAAAAGCCGTCTTGCGTCAACCTCTTCAATACGCCCTTATTCAATCGCTTGAGGAGCAGCGGGCCTTCGTAGACCAAACTCGTATAGAGCTGCACGGAACATGCGCCCCGCTCTGAGCCGTTCATAAACGTCATCGGCAGAAAAGACGCCGCCTACAGAGATAAGAGGTAAATTCACCTGAGCGCGGAGGTGTTTCAGGAACCTCCAATGACCTCTCTTGCACAGGTCGCCCCGAAAGCCCACCCGCTTCGTTGATCCGTGTTTGCAAGCCTTCACGTGAGACGGTTGTGTTCGTAGCAATTATGCCGCTGAGGTTGTACTTCAGAACGAGCGAAACAATTTCGTCGATTTGCGAAAAAGTCAAGTCAGGCGCAATCTTCAGGAGAATCGGTTTATGGACCTCTTGTGCGGCTGCGTACTCGGTGACGGTTTTGAGAAGATGCTCGAGCCTCCCCTTATCCTGCAATTCTCGTAGCCCCGGCGTATTGGGTGAACTCACGTTGATGACGAAGTAATCTGCCGACGACCAGAAATATTCTAAAGAGGTCAGATAGTCACTCGGCGCGTCGTCTAAAGAGGTCACTTTGGATTTGCCCAAGTTGACGCCCAAGGGGACGCTTAGAGATTGGGTTTGTCTGAGATGCTCCAAGCGCTTCGCCACAACTGCCGCCCCGTCATTGTTGAAGCCCATCCGGTTGATGAGCGCCTCGTCATTTGGCAAGCGAAAGAGGCGCGGTTTGGGGTTGCCGGGCTGCGCGTGCGTCGTGACGCTGCCCACCTCGACGTGTCCAAACCCGAGCGCCGCCCATGTTCTGACGGCGCGGGCATTTTTGTCAAAACCTGCGGCGAGCCCAACGGGATTGGGGAAGGTAAGCCCAAAGCGTTTGACCTGTAACCGTTCATCGTTGGTTTGACAGAGACTCGAGACGAGCTTGAGCGCACCCGGACGCTGCCCCGTCCAGGTGAGTACGTTCATGACCTGGTCGTGAACAGTCTCGGGGTCGGCGCGAAAGAGGAGGGGTTTGAGGTTCTGGTACATCTGACCTAGTCTACCAGTCCCCTCATCTGCGAAGAGGATTTCATACGTTATCTGAAGTAGCGCCGCCGCACGCTTATGTTGACAAGCATACTCGTAGCGCTACGTGGCGCACAGTAAGGTCCAATGTCCCCTACTTGCGAGTACAAATGTATCTAGCATGACATGAACGAGGTGAGCTAAACTTCACTTAGTTATCCACCGGGGGGCCGCGTGGGGAACAGCCCGAAACTCGCTGAGAGCGCTTGGCGAGTTTTCTTTTTTGTACTTATTTTTTGTACTTATGGGCACTCAACCTCTTAGCAAGGTCCAGAGCGCGGCGCGGCGCAAGAGGTCTAAGGTGGCCTCGAGCGATGCGTTGTTACCCATGATGACGGTTTCAACACCCTGTTCTTTTAACGCTTGGATAGCGGGGCGCTCGAGCCGCACAAGTTCACAAGGTTCTTCTAATCCTACAAGCAAAACGTCAGAGGCAAGAAGAGGTTGAGGGTCACAGCGCAGCGCTGCTCCGATATATTCAACAAGCTCATGGGACGTCTCACCTGTCACTTCGGGTATGGAGACCGCTTCAAGCCACCCACGTTCACGCATCAGCGCAGCGTACGTCGCCCAGTCGTCCGCGTCCACGAACCAGGGGCCGGAGCCTAGCTCGAGTCTTTCAACACGTCCCGCGTACCTTTTCAAAATACCTCTCGCGCCCTTGTCCCCCCTAACCTCTCTAAGCACATTCAAGAGGTCAGGGCTGAAAATCACAGGATTGCGCTGCTCGCCGTTCTCAGCCGCCACTACTGCAAGCGTATTTTTGTGTCGCGCCTGAAACATCTGAACAAGTTTTTGTGCTCGAGTTTCATCAAAAGCAGGTTGGTCAGCGAGAAAGACCATCAGCCCTGAAGCGGGTGGTCTCAACCTCAAAACTTCTTTTACACCACACTGAAGTGAGGTGCTGAGCCCCTCTTTGTAATGTGGGTTTTCTACCGTTGTGACTCGAGCTCCATATTGCGGATGGTCCTTTAAGAACCGCCTGATCTCTGCTCTACAAAGTTCGGCGTCACGACCTAAAACGACGATGACTTGACCCTCGACAGTTTGCAAAGCGGTGGAGAGGGTGCTCGAGAGGAGCGTGTGACCTCTCTTAGCAGGCAAGAGGACTTTAGGAACGCCCATGCGCGAGGCGCGTCCGGCGGCGAGAATGAGGGCGTTAACCAATCAAACCGAAACCTTCGAACGAAATGCATGAATCCGCCCCGAACGCTCGCGCAAGAAGCCACCCGTATACCCATTACGCACCGCCAAAATCTCGCTCATAACACTGTGTGCAATCTCGGCGGGCGTCTCCGCGCCGATGTCTAAGCCAACGGGGTTGTGAACTCTATTTTGCTGTGCTTCGGTAGACTTCAACCCCTCTTCCGCTAACGCCTCCACCATCTCTTCAAACCTCGAGCGCGGCCCCAATACGCCGATGTAAGGCGCGTCTGACTTTAGCGCAAAGCCCAAACTTCCCTTATCCCGCTCCAAGTGATGATTCATCACCACAACGAAGCTGCGCGGCGTAATCTTGACACGCTCTGGAAACTTTGAGGGATGCGAGGTAACGAGCTTGTTGACGTTAGGAAAGCGCTCTTCTGTCGTAAAAGCGGGGCGAGCGTCTACAACGCTCACATTGAACCCGAGGCTATGAGCTTGCGCTGCAAGAGGTATGGCGTCGTGTCCTGCACCAAAGACGATGAGTTCCGGCGGCGGCAAGCTCACATCAATAAAGACTTCAACCTCTTCACCTTGAATGTTGAAGCGGCGCATCTCGGAACGTTGGGCTAAAGAGGTGAGTTTCTGCCACGCAACCTCTTGCACCTCTCGTGTGAGCCGTTCGTCGTTCAAGTCGCCTACCGTTTTTTCTTCGGAAATGAACATGCGAGCGGTTGCAGGGATGCTCTCCACCGAAGAGGTCATCACGGTAGCTAGCACGCTCCCTCGTTGTGCTTTGACAGCCTCTTGCCACGCGCTAAAAGCGGGGGTGCTTTGGATGGGCTCGAGATACACCTCCACCGCCCCCCCACAGCCGAGCCCGAGCCCCCACAAGACCTCTTCGGAGAGATCGAAAAAGTGCGTCTGCGGCTCACCGTTCGCCATGACCTCTTTCGCGATTTCGCCGATTTCCGCCTCTAAACAGCCGCCCGAAATCATGCAGACCTGTTCGCCTGCGCTGTCTACGAGCATCTTCGTGCCCTCGCGCCGATACGCCGAGCCCACGACGCGCACAACTGTGGCGATGACTGCGTCCTTGCCTGCCGCCCTTGCTGCCCCAATCGCCTCTAAAAGTTTGTCCTCTTCACGCATCTCTTCACGTCCTACTTTCTACGTCTCATCTTCGCAAGCGAATTTTAGCTGCTAACGCCTTGAATGAAGCTGCGTCTTGCGCAGTCGCTAGCGTGTCGATATAGGGTAACGCGCTCACCATACCACGCGCGGTGGGCGCGTAACCTTCGGTTGCCAGGAGTGGATTGAGCCACACCACGCCCGCCGCGCGGCGGTGCAGCTCGCGCATGGCGCGTTCCAAAGGCGTCTGGTCGTTCGCCGTGTCGAGCCCATCGCTGGCAATCATCACGAGCGTGTCTTTGGTGAGTCTCGCGCTGTGTTGCCGTGCGAACGTCTCTAAACTCTCGCCCAAGCGCGTGCCGCCGCCCCAGGCTTCGCCCAAGTTTTGCAGCGAATCTTCCTGTTTAAGCGCCTGTCTGAGTTCGGGGCTGATGCGGCGCAAATGGGTGGAGAAAACGAAGACTTCAACTCGAGAGGTTCTTTTCGTCAGCGCCTGCGCAAACTGCAGCAGCACGCCGCTGTGCGCCGCCATCGAACGGCTCCCGTCCAACAGCAGTACAAAGCGCGGCTTACGCGGTGGGTGCGTAAGCCAAAGCGGTATCACCGCTTCGCCGCCCGTCTGCAAGGAGTGGCGGAGCGTGCGCCGCACGTCGAAACGCCGCCCGTATTTTGAACTGCGCCAGCGGCGGCTCTTGCCGAGGCGTAAGCGCGTGGCGAGGTGTTTGGCGGCGGCGAGCATCTTGTCCATATCCTTTTGTGGGAGCGTCACAGGTGTTTCGGTCTGCGCGGCGGCGTAGCTGAACCAGGCGCGGAGGAGCGGGTTATGTCCCTGTTCGCCTTCGCCGTTACCTTCTTGAACGTCTACAGACGCGGTTTCACGCTGAGATTCCCGCCCGACCTCTTCATCCGAATCTCCCTGCCCCGAGTCCTCTTGCTCTGCGGCTTCCTCGCCCACCTCTTCGTTCGGTTCGGCGTCTCTCGCGCTCCCTTTCCTCTCCAACCTCTTATCCAAGAAGAACGCATAGAACATCGTGTCGAACTGCGCTGCGTCCTCTAAGCGGGTGCAGAGCACCAGTTTGAGCGCGGTGCGAAACTTCGTCCGATTCGCGATACCGACGGCTTCAGCCGCGCACAGGGCGTCGCTGACCTCTTGCGGTCCGATAGTGAAGCCTTTCGAACGCAGACGTTCGCAGAAGGCGAGTACATTGCGCGGCAAGTCGCCGTGCGGAAACGTCTGGACGAGTGGATGGGGGAGAGGTGTGTCCATCAGGGTTTAGGTACGCTCGAGCACCCTCTCCAACTCCCCTTTACGTTCCGCTATCTCTTCCCAATCCTCATAATCTTTGATGATGCAACCCAGCGTTCTCTCGAGAATCTTCGGCTCTAACTTCTCATGATGGAGCGACATCAGCGCCGTGCCCCAATCCAAGCTTTCCGCCACACCGGGAAGTTTGTTGAGCGGGAGTCCGCGCAGATAGGTCATCACGCGCCCGATCTGCTCCGCTAGACGTTCGTCGATGCCGGGCAGCCTCGAGCGCAAAATCTGCACCTCTTTATCAAAGCTCGGGTAGGGCTGCCACAGGTATAAGCAGCGCCGCCTAAGCGCGTCCGAGAGGTCGCGGACGCGGTTCGAGGTGAGAATCACATAAGGTTTATGCTGCGCTCTGATCGTGCCGAGTTCGGGGATGGTGACTTGAAATTCACCTAAAAGTTCTAATAAAAACGCTTCAAACTCCTCGTCAGCGCGGTCGATTTCATCAATGAGGAGGACAGGAGAGCGTTCGGATTCGGAAATAGCCTCGAGAAGAGGTCGGCGCAGTAAAAAGGTTTCGCTGAAAATCTCGGCTTCGCGCTCAGCAACGCTCGAGCCCTCATTCTCTGTCAACCGTATATGAAGCATCTGCTTTGGGTAATTCCACTCGTATAAAGAGGTCGCCGCGTCCAACCCCTCGTAGCACTGCAAGCGGATGAGTTTGGTTCCTAACATCTCCGCTAAAACTTTCGCGCTCTCCGTCTTGCCGACGCCCGCCGGACCTTCTACGAGGAGCGGTTTGTGCATGGTGGTGACGAGTTCTAGCGCAGTGGCTAAGGCGTCATCCGCGAGGTAGCCTTTCGCCTCTAAGCGATTTTGAATTGTCTCGGCGGTGAGCGTGTCCGTCATACTGTTTGCAAGTAACGTTCGGGGTCGTGGTCGAAGCGGCGTTTGCAGTTGGGGCAGCAAAAGTAGTACACCTCGCCGCCCAACTCGCTTTGGTAACGGGCGTGTACTGTATCTACGCTCATGCCGCAGACAGGGTCAGTAGCCTCTTCACTTGCTTTAGCCTGACGCCCCGCTTTCAATTCGTTGACCTCTTGCGTTTTCGCCGCGTGATAGACCTGCACCATCTCGGCGAAGATTGAAAGTGCAACTTCTCCGGGGCTTTTCGCATTGATGTCGAGTCCAGCGGGGCTGCTGACACGTTCGAAATTGTCCACGCCCATGCTGCTCAAAATGTCTTTTACGGTTGCCGCCCGCTTACGGCTGGCAACTAAGGCGAGGTAGTGAGGCTCAGCGGGGATGAGCTGCGCTAACGCTTCCTCGTCGTAATGTCCCATCGAGGCGACGACGGCAGCGAGTTTACCTCTTTGCGTATTAGATAAGGACTCGAGCCAATGCTCCAAATGCCGCACCTCAAAGAGCTTGACCATCGCCGCGCCCAAGTCCATCTCTATGGCGGAGCGTTCCCCTTTGTTATACGCGAGCGAGACCTCGTAGCCCAAAAAGTCACCCTGTTTGGCGAGGGCAATCGCGATGGGCGAGGTGCCGACGACTAAAAGACGCTTCTTTTCCAGATGAGGCTCCAAGTATACGTCCACTGCGCCTTCACTCGAGCACGACATCGGCACCCACACCTCGTCGCGCCCAGCGGCTTCATTTTTTGCTGGTAGCGGGTCAGGGGTGATACGGACTAGGCGGGGTTGCCCTAACTTCAAGGCTGAGAGCGCCTGTTTGCGGATAATGTCGCGGGAGCACGCGCCGCCGATGAAGCCTTCCATCTGACCGTTCTCTAAAATAATCGCTTTGTCTCCCAAGTGGGAAGAGACGGGCGCTTGGCGTGACACGACAGTTGCCACCACGAAGCGCTGTTCGTCGTTTTTAAGTTCTAAGATACGTTCTAAATTCATCAGACCTCTTTGAAGTTAAAAGATAAGGTCAAACCTGTCTCTAGCTCTTATACGTTAGCTCTTCTGTGTTACGGGAATAATTCGTAAATTAGTCCTAATTACCCTGTCAGCTAAAAACTGAACCATGATGTCATTCTGAGCGTAACGAAGTGGAGTCGAAGAATCTCTGCCTTTGCTGACTCCTCTGACAGAGATTGCAAGGCGAGACCCCTCGACTGGGCTCGGGGTGACAACAGTAAGTCGGTCTCTGTTGACAATGCACTATGCCGCGCAAACGAAACAAGCGATGAAGCGGGCGGCGTAGGGGTGGGTTTGAAACCCACTCAGCGCCTTGTGCCAATTGATACAGTACAGCGCTGTCTTATAGAGTCTTATCCCTGGACACCCGCTTCGCGCAACGCCCCCCACACCTTCTCACGCTTGAGAGGCATATCGAGGTGACGTACCCCTAGAGGCGAAAGCGCATCCACCACCGCGTTCACAAACGCCGCAGGCGAGCCCACGTTGGGCGATTCGCCCACACCTTTCGCGCCGATGGGGTGATGCGGCGACGGCGTGACGGTATTGTCGGTTTCCCAACTCGGCGTCTCGTAAGAGGTCGGCAAGAGGTAGTCCAAGAAGTTCGTGTTGAGGTTGTGCCCGTTTTCGTCGTAGGTAATCTCCTGCATAAAGGCAATCGCGAAGCCTTCGGTCAGCCCACCGTGAATCTGCCCCTCGACGATCATCGGGTTGATAATCGTGCCGCAGTCGTCCACCGCCAAGAAGCGGCGCACCTTTACCTCACCCGTCGCCTTATCCACGTCCACCACGCAGATGTACGCGCCGTGCGGAAAGGTCATGTTGGGTGGATCGTAATAGTAGGTGGCTTCTAAGCCGGGCTCTAAACCTTCGGGCGGATTCGTGTAGGCGGCAAACGCGACCTCTTGCATCGTGACGCTCTTCTCGGGCACGCCCGTCACCTGAAACTTGTAGTCCTCCCACTCGACATCCTGCTCACCCGCTTCTAAGAGGTGCGCGGCAATCTTCTTCGCCTTCTCGCGGATGCGCCGTGCTCCAAGTGCGAGTGCGCCCCCGGCGACGGGCGTGCTGCGACTCGCGTACGTACCGAGTCCATAGGGAGCCGTGTCCGTATCGCCCTCTTCAACGGTGATGTTGGCAACGTCTAAACCGAGTTCTTCGGCGACAATCTGCGCCCAAGTCGTCTCGTGCCCTTGCCCTTGAGACTTCGTCCCAGCTCGGACGATGGCGCTGCCTGTCGGGTGGATGCGAATTTCGCTTGAGTCGAACATCTTGATGCCCAAGATATCGAACTGCTTGCCTGGTCCCGCGCCGACGATCTCCGTAAAGGTCGAGATGCCGATGCCCATGTACTCGCCGCGCTCACGCTTTTCGGCTTGCTCTTTGAGGAGGTCTTGATAGCCGATTTTCTCGAGCGCCTTCTCAAACGTCGCGTGATAGTCGCCGCTGTCGTAGGTCCAGTTGAGCGCGGACGGGTAGGGGAACTGCTCTTTTTTAATGAAGTTCTTGAACCTCAAGTCGGCGGCGTCCATCTCTAACTCATCCGCCAGCACATCCATCGTTCGCTCGATGAGGTACGACGCTTCGGTCACGCGGAACGAGCAGCGATAGGCGATGCCACCAGGCGTTTTGTTCGTGTAGTAGGCGTCTACTTGGGCGTAGGCGACGGGGAAGTCGTACGAGCCCGTGCAGACGCCGAAGAGCCCTGCGGGGAACTTCGAGGGGTCCGCCGCCGCGTCGAACGCGCCGTGGTCGGCGATGGTCGAGACCTTGAGCGCCGTGACTTTACCCTCCTTGGTCGCGCCGATTTTGGCTTCCATGTGGTAGTCGCGGGCGAACGCGGAGGTGGTGAGGTTCTCGGTGCGCGTCTCGACCCACTTCACAGGCACGCCGAGAGTGAGTGAGGCGACGATAGCGCACACGTAACCGGGATACACAGGCACTTTGTTGCCGAAGCCGCCGCCGATGTCGGGCGAGACGACACGGATGTTGCTCTCCGGGATGCCCGACACGAGCGAGAAGACCGTGCGGTGCGCGTGCGGGGCTTGCGAGGTCATGTAGAAGGTGAGCTTGTTCGTCGCGGGGTTCATGTCGGCGACGCAGCCGCACGGCTCGATGGGTGCGGGGTGGCAGCGCTGGTAGGTCATCTTCTGGGTGACGACGACCTCAGACTCGGCGAGGGCTCTGTCGGTGCTGCTCTCATCGCCTACATCCCAGGTGAAGATGTGGTTGTCTTTTTGCTCGCGGTCATCACGGAGCACGGGCGCGTCGGGCTGGGCAGCTTGATAAGGGTCTACCACAACGGGCAGCGGTTCGTATTCGATTTCAACGGCGGCTGCGCCGTCGGCGGCGGCTTCGCGCGTCTCCGCGACGACGGCGGCAACCTCTTGGTAATGGTACATCACCTTGCCGATACCCAAAACCATCTGTTTGTCGCCTGCGAGCGTGGGAATCCACGAGAGCCCGGCAGCGTCTAAATCTTCACCCGTGATGACCGCCTTAACGCCCGGTATCTCCAGCGCCTTCGTCGTGTCAATGTTGACGATTTTAGCGTGCGCGTGTGGGCTGTGGACGATGGACATGTAAAGCATGTTGGGCAAGACGTGGTCGTCTAAGTAATTGCCTCTACCCTGGATGAAGCGCGGGTCTTCCTTGCGCTTGATGGGCTGACCCACCGAACGGCACTGTTTTTGTGGTGTAACGCTCACGTGACTCCTAATCTGCCGCTTGCGCGGGTTCTGAAAGGGTTTCGGCAGCTTGCTTCACAGCTTTAACAATGTTGTTGTAGCCCGTGCAGCGGCACAAGTTACCCGACAAGGCGAAGCGAATCTCCTCTTCGCTCGGATTCGGGTTGTCCTGCAACAAAGTGTGTGAGGTTAAGATCATGCCGGGCGTGCAGTAGCCGCACTGGAGCCCGTGCTGGTCCCAAAAGGCTTGTTGCAACGGGTGGAGGTTCGCGCCGCCGCCCATGCCCTCGATGGTGGTGACTTCAGCGTCCTCAGCTTGCACGGCGAACATGGTGCAGGACTTGACGGGGACGCCGTCTACGAGCACTGTGCACGCGCCACAACTCGTCGAGTCGCACCCTACGTGCGTACCGGTGAGACCCGCGTCGCGTATGGCGTAGGCTAAGAGGGTGCGCGGTTCGACCTCGAGCCCGACCTCTTTCCCGTTGATGTTGACCTGAATCGTCTCTCTACTCATCGAACCTCAACTCCTAAACGCTCCGCTGTGCGGTACAAGGCCCTCGAGACCAACACCCGCACCATATCTCTCTTGTAGTCTGCCGAGCCGCGCGTGTCGCTCTCGGGCTCCGCCACCTTCATCGCCTCTTGAGAGGCGGCTTCGATAGATTCTTGGGTCAGGTAGTAGCCGCGCAAGACCTCTTCAGCTTCTGTAGCGCGGCGCGGCTCCGGCGCAACCGCCGCCATGCTGACGCCAACCTCTCTAATCGTATTGTCGTCATTGAGCGTCACCTGAACGGCTGCCGACGCCGTCGCCCAATCGCCGATCTTACGCTTGACTTTCTCGTACGCGCCCGCCGTGCGGTTGTCCAGCGTAGGAAAGCGCACCTCAGTGAGCATCTCGCCCGCTTGCAAAGAGGTCTGGTAGTGCCCCGTCAAAAAGTCGTCAATGCTCTGTGTGCGCGTGCCGTTTTGTCCCCGAATCACGACTTCGGCCCTGGACGCCAGCGCCGCCGAGCCCCAATCACCCGAGGGGTCGTTGTACGCGAGGCTCCCCGCCACCGTGCCGCGCCTTCTGACGATCGGGTCCGCAACGGTGCGCGATACGTCAGCGAGCAGGTGGTATTTTTCGTTGATGAGCTTGGAGACCTCCACATCCGAGCTGCGCGTGAGTGCGCCCATGCTCAAATGTCCGTTCTCGCTGAGGTAGCCTAAATCTGCAATCTTATTGATGTCGACTAAAACGCCTGGCTTCGTCAAGCGGTAGCGCATGTCGGGGATGAGACTCTGCCCGCCCGCTAAAAGCTTGGCGTCCGCGCCGTAGTTGGCTAAGAGGTCTAGTGCCTCCTCAACTGACCTAGCGCGGTGATACTCGAAACTCGCTGGAAACATGGTTATAGTGACCACCCTCTCTGAACGCCTGAATAACAGACATTTGTACGTGACGTTTCCCCCGCTGTAAATGTGACCCGTAAGATCATAACAAAAATAACGGTACAGGTAAAAAGGACCTCACCGAGAGAGAAAATTCACGCTTTGAGAGTAGATAGAAAGGGGCTCGAGTTTGGCTCGAGCCCCTACGGTCTATTAGCGACCAACGGTATACGGGTTAAAGATAACGCTTGAGATATGCAACCACCGCGTCCACATCCTCTAACCGCTCCCGCGCCTTCGTCTCACCCTCACCCACCTTGATCGTCACGCCCGCCTCCAGAACCTCGAAGGCTTCTTCGTCTGTCGTGTCGTCGCCGATGAAGACAGGTTCTCTATCCGAATGCTCTTCAATTAACCGCTCAACCGCTCGCCCTTTGCTGTAGCCTTCGGGACGCAGTTCCAAGACGTTTTTACCCCACAGCCGACTCAAGTTCTCCGGTTGTTGTGACGCCC
Organism: Trueperaceae bacterium; assembly: GCA_965213645.1. Lineage (GTDB taxonomy): Bacteria > Deinococcota > Deinococci > Deinococcales > Trueperaceae > CBDBZX01. The sequence continues at coordinate 615,559 of CBDBZX010000008.1, read as the reverse complement.
AGGACTCGAGCCTCCCTACATCATCTTCCGCGACCTCTCTATAGTGAAAAGCGATCGCCAATCTTTTATCTTCTATCTTCAAGCCTTCTATCTTAGGGAAATCTTGGCGCACCTCATCCAGCGTTGCCAATACGTCATCTGAGATAATGGGTTTGACCTCTTCGCCTAACACGCCCGCTTCCATCCCGTGTACACCGACCACGCGGAGCCCTTGGACGTGCAAGAGCTTGCTCAAATCGTCCGCCGCTCGCCCGGTGATGATGTAGACGGGATGCGCGTCGTTGAGTTGCTTCAACAACGCCGGTATATCTTCGTGCGGATGCGCTTCGTCAGGGTTGTCTACGACCTCGGCTAACGTACCGTCATAATCGAGCATCAGGAGGGGATTGTGCGGGACGTTAGGCTCGCTCATGCGTTCTTGTTCTCCGGCTTGTTCTCCGGCTTGTTCTCCGGTTTACCCTCCAAGGAGTTCAGAAAGCCTTCTGCCCAGCCGTGCACGTCGAGCGATTCGACCTGTTTTCTGAGCTTGGTGGCGCGTTCTTTTCGCACCTCTTCGGGCGTGGTGAGCGCTTCTTTGATGGCGGCTGAGACCTCTTCGATGTCGAAGGGGTTAACGCGCAAGGTTTCGGTCAGCACGCCGGCGGCCCCCGTTAAGTTCGACAAAATGAGCGTGCCGCTCTCCGTAATCAGCGCGAACTCCTGCGCGACCACGTTCATGCCGTCACGAATCGGCGTGATGAGCGCGGCGTCGGCGGCTAGGTAAACGCTGGCGAGTTCCTCTTGCGGAAACGAGCGGTAGAGGTAGCGCACCGGGACCCAGTCGCCCTGCCCCTGCATGTACGCGCCGTTGATGCGACCCGAAATTTCGTCTACGGTGCGTTTGAGTTCTTTGTACGAATCTACGCGGGTGCGACTCGGTGAGGCGACCTGGTAGAGCGTGACTTTTCCCTGATACTCAGGGTTGTGCTCCAAGAAGTGCTCGAAGGCCAAGAGGCGCTCGGGCAAGCCCTTCGTATAGTCAAGCCTATCCACCCCGACGATGATGAACTCGCTATGGATGTCCTTGCGAAGCTGCTCCGCTCCCTCGCGCACGCTCTCTTTAGCCGCAAATGACTCGAAACGCGCTGTATCGATGCCGATGGGGTGCGGTTCCACGCGGATGGTGCGGCCCTCATAGTAGATGCAGTTGCCCTCTATCTCTGCGCCCACGTCCTTGGCGGCTTCTAAAAAGTTGTGCGCGTACGCTTCGTTGTGAAAACCTAAGAGGTCCGCGCCCAAGAGCCCCCTGGTCAAGTCCTGCGACCAAGGCAGCGCCCGCCACACCTCGACGGCGGGCCAGGGGATGTGAAAGAAGAAGCCGATGCGGGCGTCCGGCTCCGCGTCGCGTACGAGTTTGGGCGCTAAGAGCAGGTGATAGTCTTGTATCCAGACGGCGTCGCCCTCTTCGTAAGTTTCGGCCACCGCCTCAGCGAAGCGCCGGTTGACTTCGGCGTAGTCGTCGTAGAATTTTTGCTCTAAGTCCATCTGCTCTAAGAAGTAATGACACACCGGCCACAGCACGCGGTTGGCGAGCCCGTAGTAGTAGTTCGCGACCTCTTCGTCACTGAGTTTAAGCCGTTTGACCTCTAGGATAGGATCATCCTCTGGATACTGGATGCTCGGGACCTCGTCGGCTTTGTCTTCGCCCCAGGCGATCCACACGCCGCCCCGCTTTTCCAACACGGGAAAGAGCGCCGTGGTGAGACCGCCCACCGAGGGCGTCCAGGTGCCGTTTTCCTCCTGGAGTGGTTCGCGGTTTGAGACGATAATCAGTGACACGAGTAAACTCCATGTGCACGGCTAAGCTGCCCGGCATAGTGTTTAGTACACTGCTTCCAACGGATAAGGTAGTGACGCTTTGACATAATCCCCTTACAGCCCCCCTGCTGACCTTCGTGCTCTGAGCCGACAAGGTCGGCTCAGCAGTCAATTCATGCGCCTTTAAGCCTAGCACACCCTTAGTCCGCTCAAGTCAGCGCAGTTCATTGTAAAAGATGCGTTCATGGTCAAAAAATGAGCGCAGTTTCGACTCTTTCACGCAGAGTTATACCTAAAAGAGTGATTTTAGTTCACATTTTGACAAAAGTCTGTTTTGACAAAACCGCCGCGTAGTCATAGAATGATACGCGAATTTCAAAGTGAACGTTCGTTCGTCGAGGTAGAATGCGCAACTACGCATGATACGGAATATGCACGATACGAGGCGCGGCGCGAGGCATAACGCTGCAATGAAACGACGTGACGGACTTGTAGCTCAAAAGCAAACAGGCAGCGGCAACTGGGTTGCCCTGCGCGACGAGAGGTTGGCGCGACGGAAATCAAGAGGTGAATGGTGGGCAGTTATCTATGAGTAGTCACAGAGACATCAAGCAAGATAGAGCGGCGACGAAGGCGCAGCTCGAGCATCCCCAACCCACCAAGAGCGGCAAAAATTGGCTCGGCCACACCACGGGCAGCCGCGCCGCTCAGATCGACGCGATGCTCTTAAAGGGTGAGCCCCTAGGCAAGATGGCTGCCGCGTTCGACGCCGAGCAGCGCCGTGAGATCGTCAAAAGGAGCATTTTGAAGCACTTTAAGCACTTGGAAAAGGAGCACGGACTTAGTGTGATTAAAGACGGGGTGGCGTACAAGTTTGGGCTCGAGGGGGGAGGCGGGAGTAGTCGGTAGATACTATATTATAGCAGGTATCATCTGGTTTGAGACACTCTCACTATAGAGAACACTGTTTAGCACGCACGTTATGAGATGACCTGTGCCCTGCTTTAGCGGGTATATCTGCGACATTCTGTCTCAATATGTTTTGGAAGTGCTATAAAAGTCAGGTATTAATAGAACAGCGCTGCTGAGTTCTGACTACTGGACCTACTCCCCCCCAAGCGCCGTCACTGGCGAAAGCTTCGCGGCGCGGCGAGCGGGCAAGAGCGACGCTAACAGACCGACGACGGGCGAGCTTAGTAGCGCCAAAGCGATGAGCCGCCACGGGTAAACGGGCTCGATGCGGTAGCCCGTCAGTGCGTTTGCGCCCGCTGTGATGACCGTCGAGAGCAAGACGCCGCTGGCAATCCCTAAAATCGTCCCGACCACGATAATCACGACCCCTTCCGCCGAGATGAGCCGCCGCACGCCGCGCCGCGTCAGCCCGAGCGTGCGCAAGACGGCGATTTCGTGCTGGCGGCTGCTCAGGTTCATGCCGAGCGTATTTGCCACGCCTAAGGCAGCAATAAAGACGGCTAGGATAAGCAGCCCGTTCGTCGTGGCAAAGGTCTGCTGCGTCAAGGTGAGGATGCGCTCGCGGTAGGACTGGTTGAGCGTGATGTCCAGATAGAGTTCGGGGAAGGCGTCGATGAGCGACTGGCGCACGGCCTCGGGGTTTGCGCCCTCTCGCAACGTCATGACAAAGAGGTCGGGCGTGCCGCCGCCGAAGAGGTCCGCGTCTGCCAAGCTGCCGACAAACGCTTCACCGCCGCCCGTAAAGTCCACGATGACGCCGCCGACCTCAAAGCCTTGAAAACCCTCGTTGGTGCGAAGCTGTACGTTGTCACCTTGCGTGACGCCGAAGCGGTCTAAAATCGTGTTTGCCGCTAAGACTTGACCGCCGCTGCTGAGCGTATCATAGGCCGCTTGCGCGTCCCCTTGCCCCTCGATGAACTGGAACCTGCCGAAGCCGCCATTCGGGTTGAAGCGCTCGGGGTCCACCAAAACGAGCGCGACGCTGCGTCCGCGCTCTCCCTCTTCGGCTTCGAAGCGCACCACGCGCACGCCGACACCGCTGATTTCGTCAAGCTCGCTCACGCGCTCGGCAGCGGCTCGCTCGAAGCCCTCAGGAAAGCTCACGGGCGTCGTCACGAAGAGGTCGCCGACGATGGTGGTGTCTACCCAAGCGCGGATGGACTGGTTGATGCCCGCGACCATCGCGCCCACGCCAATCGTCAAGCCCATGCCGACGATGACCGCGCCGATCGCCACGCCGTTACGCTGCGCGTTGCGCAAGGTAAAGGACGCGCCGAGCTTGCCCGCGACGCCGTAAACGCGCTCAAAAATGGGGCGCAACACGACGAGTACGGGCGGCAGCAAGAGCGGCGTGATGAGCGTGATGCCCAAAAAGAGCATTCCCATCGCGAGGGCGCTGCCGAAGAGCGCCCAAGAGCCTTGCCAGGGGCTCAGGGCCGCGACGATACCGCCGATGAGAAAGGGCCAGCCTATATGCGGGTTGCGTGAGGGAAGCTCATCAGTCTGCCTCGAGGCCGCTAAAGGGTGGGTTCTCGAGGCCGCCTGCGCGGGCAGTAAACCCGCTAAAAGTGACACCAACACCCCCATTGCACTCGCTAAGAGCACATTATTTACAGGAATGACCAGTGTGCGAAACTCGAAGCCCAAGCTCTGCGCCTGAAGCAGCGTGATGCCGAGTGAGAGCAAGACGCCCAGCGCAAGGCCGAGCGCGACCCCGAGCAGGCTCACGAGCGCGGCTTCGACCAGCGCCAAGCGCTGCACCTGAGCGCGGGTCATACAGATGGTGCGCAGCAAGGCGTACTCGCCCGTGCGCTCGACGACGCCCGCCGCAAAGGTGTTGTACGCCATAAAGCCGCCCAGCGCGATGAGCGTTGCGGCGAGCACGCGCAGCCCTGCCTGGATAGTGTCCACCACGCCCGTCGCCAAGTTGCCGCTACCCGAGGGGAGCGTGACGGTGTAGGCGTCGCCTAAGGTAGCCTCTAACTGTTGCTGCACCTCTGCCGCCACGCTACCGTCGGTGATCAAGACCTCCAAAAAGGTCGCCCGACCCGAGAGCCGAAACGCCTCTTGCATCCCGCTCAAGTTCGCGATGCCGACACGCCCGCCGTTGGTGCTCGCTAGGCCGATGGAGTCGTCTAAAAGCCCGGTGACGGTAAAGGGCAAGTCGCCCAAGCGCGAGGCGAAGGCAATTTCGTCGCCTACCGCGTAGCCGCGTGTGTTGGCGAAGCCTGATGCGAGCGCGACGCCCCTCGAGCCCGACTCAGGCAGCTCGCCTGCCTCTAATTCCGCTGGCAAATCCGCGCTTTCTTCCGTCTCACGTCCGGAGAGCTGAAAGCCCGAGTCCACGCCGGGGATGACCGAATCCGAAAAACCCTGAATGTCGCGCACGGGCTCGGCCCGCTCGTTCAAGACCGGATGGACGCGCAAGACGCCGGGAGTGCTCTCGACCTCTTCTAAGATGTCCTCAACCGTAAAGACGGCCCGCCCCTGTGCGCCGGGCGTGACGAGCAAGTCGGCCTTGCCCGCTGCGGCGTCCAAGGTGCTTCTGACGTTGGCTTCGACGTTGTCGCCCACCGAGAGTGTGGCGAGCACCGCCGCGATGCCCAGGGCGACGCCGAGGGTGGTGGCGACGCTGCGCCAGGGGTGGCGCAAGAGGTTGCGAAAGGCTAAGCGAAGTAACATGGCCTGAGTCTATCAGAGCTCAGAGGAGCCTTTGGCATCGTGGCGAAAGTGTGTGAGGAATATGGCTCGAGCCAAGCCGCAATCGTCTATATGTTTTTCGGAGCACTCGAGATGTTGACGAGATAGGCTGAAGTAAAGACAGAGCTAAGGTCAACGCTATTTTCTTCTTTTTTCTTTATCTACCACTTAACTATAGCCCTCGCCCCTCAAACCGCGTCTTTGCCAACCCGCACGTCGCCGCGTGCGCCAAGTAGTGTGCAATTTGCTCGGTCATCTCGGCTAGACCCAAGGCTGCGCTGCGCTGGGCGACCTCACACAACCTCTCAGGCGACGCCCGGTAGCGCGTGACCTCTTGCGTCAAACCCGCCAAGCTCGGCGTGTACGCGCCTAAACGCCGCTGGGTAAGAAAACGCACCAGCTTGTGCTCGTTGAGACCTGCGTAGCGCGTGACGAGGACGGGCCGACCCACCGCGAGCGCCTCCAGCACCGAGGCGGGGCCGGCCTTGCCCACCACGAGGTCACACGCAGCCAGATACTCGGCCATGTTGTCTACAAAACCGTGCACGGTGAGCTTCGCGTCTGGCGTGGTGCGGGCTAAAGACGCTAACCTCCCCCTTAATTGCTCGTTGCGTCCGGTCACTGCGATGACCTGCACGCCCATCTCTAAAAGCGCTTGTACAGTTCGCTCCATACCGCGTTTCCGGCTCACGCCCTCGCTTCCAAACGCAACTAGACAGGTGAAGGTGTTCTCGAGCCCCAAGTCACACCGCGCCTGCGCTTGAGCGGGCGCGTGCAAAAAGGGCTGCTGCACCGGATAACCGACCAGGTCGAGCTTGTCCTCAGCGACGCCCATGCGTCTGAGGTCACGCAGCGCCGCGCTTGAGGGCACTGCGACGCGCTCCGCTTTCGGCTCGCTCCAGAGAGCGCTGGCGTCTAAAGGTTCGGTGGCGAAATGCACGACAGGCACGTCAGGAAAGTCCGCTGAGCGTTGCGCCAAGGTGAACCCCACTGTGAGAAAGGGGTGATTTGTGACGATGAGCGTGGATGGGTGCGCCTGCTCCCGTATATCTTCAGCGATAAGCGTGGCAAAGGAGCGCAGCAGCCGTTTGTGACCCGCGTAGGTGAGCCTCGGCGCGGCGTCTAAAAGACGCTGGCCGTAGCGGGCGAGACGCGGATGCGCCAAGATAACCTTCCAGAGCGCCTTGTGCCGCTGGTCAAAAGTTTGGATATGAGGATGACGCTGACCTAGCTCGAGCATATAGTCCGACACCTGCGTCTCGAACGCCCCCGGATAGACTGCCTCCACCGATTGCGCCATCGCCCGCGCCGTCGCCACATGACCGCCCCCGGCGGCAATCGTAGCGAAGAAGATGCGCGGTCTCACGCTCTCAGCATGACACGTCTTAATGAGCTACGGACCCCTGAGACTTACGAAAATACGCTCGAGTACTACTGAGAAGTGTTGTATAGGAGAAGTGTTGCATAGAGGAGAGGTTTACGGCTGCGTGCCGAAGACAACATCTAATACCAACCTGATTGAAGGATGTCGTAAATTGAGAGCGTCCGAGGGTACGCACTCACGTGCGGTTTAGATGTCAAACTACGACATCTAAACTTCACTTTGGTATAAGAGTCAAGAGGTACAACGCAGATTGCTCGGTTAAGATGCTTGCATTTACAGTCTTTACACATCGGCTTGGATAAAATTTTGTTGATCTTCAAACTTAAAGCGGCAAGCTAAAACTTTAAGCAGCGTAAAAGAAATAGCGCAGTCAGCTTTGCGGTATCAATCTCGAATAAGCAAAAAAGTGTTACAACGTATACCTAACGAGTCTTTTTGGGTAAAACGATCTGAAAGAGGTGACGTCTTGAAGCGTGTGAAGTACAGAGATTCTAAAGGTGTGCACTGGGGTGAACTCGAGGACGACCGCATTCACCCCCTGATGGATATGACGAGCGAGCGTAGCACCGGTAGCGTGGATTTCACCGTCGTAAATTTGGCGGACGTAACCCTACTCGCCCCGTGCGAGCCGCGCTCTATCATCTGTGTCGGCAAGAACTACGCCAAGCACATCAAAGAGATGGGTGGCGATGAGGGACAGTTACCGAGCGAGCCAGGACTCTTCTTGAAAGCGCTCAACACCCTTTCTAATCCAGGCGACCCCATTCCTTATCCGTCGTGGACACAAAATTTGCACTACGAGGGCGAACTCGCCGTCGTCATCGGAAGGCGGATGAAAAACGTCTCGGAAGAGGACGCAGCTTCGTATGTTCTCGGCTACACCTGCGCGGTGGATGTGACCGCCAGGGACAAGCAGCGTAGCGACCTGCAGTGGACGCGCGGCAAATCCGCCGACGGGTTTTGTCCGCTGGGGTCGTGGCTCGAGACCGACTTGGACACAAGCAGCCTCAGCGTACAAACGCGCGTCAACGGCGAGCTTAGACAAGACGGCAACACGAGCGACCTCATCTTTTCTGTACCGCAGGTTCTCGTCTATATCAGCACCTTTATGACCCTGGAACCGGGCGACGTGGTGCTCACGGGCACGCCCGACGGGGTCGGTCCCTTGCAGGTCGGTGATGAGGTCGAAATCAGCGTTGAGGGCGTCGGTACGCTCAAAACGCAGGTGGAGGCTGCATGATTCCTATAGCGCAGAAGTTAGATGATATTTTCTTGCTCGACACGCGGCATATGGGCTATGAGGGCACGGTGGGCGTGTACCTCGTGCCGGGACCGGGCGGGAGCTTCGCGCTCGTCGAGAGTGGACCGGGCTCGACTTTGGACAATTTAGAAGCGGCCATTCGCGAAGCGGGCTTCGAGCCGGAGGGTCTCTCGAGCGTTATGGTCACACACATCCACTTAGACCACGCGGGCGCGGCAGGCACGCTCGCGAAGCGCTACAACGCCGAAGTCTACGTGCACGAGAACGGCGCGGCGCACCTCTTGGACCCGAGCCGCCTGATGAAGAGCGCCTCGCGCATCTACGGCGACCAGATGGACACGCTCTGGGGCGAGATGGAAAGCCTACCGCAAGAGCTTTTGCGCGTCGTGCGCGACATGGACACCTTTCAAGCGGTAGGGCGGCGTTTCGACGTGCGCTACACGCCCGGTCACGCCTCACATCACGTGGCGTATCTCATGGAGAAAAGCGCGATGTTCACCGGGGACGCAGCCGCGATTCGGCTCCCCGGTTCAGATGTCGTGCGCCCCGCGCTGCCGCCCCCTGAAGTGGACTTAGAGGTGTGGGAGAACTCGCTTGCTGTCATCCGCCAAGCGGGGACGGAGCGGCTTCTCTTAACTCATTTTGGTGAAGTAAGAGAGGTGAACGCGCATTTAGAAGAGGTCGCGGAGAAAAACAAGGTGTGGGCGAAAGAGGTTTTAGCGGGGTTACAAGCGGAGGAAGAGGACGCCGCATTAGAAGCTCGCTTAGAACGTCTGGCCCACGAAGAACTCGCCGCCGACAACGCCTCTGAAGAGGTTGTGGAGCGCCACCGCGTCACCTCGAATGACGCGATGAGCGTGATGGGTTTGAAGCGCTATTGGCAGAAGAAGCACCCTGAAAGGCTTTAAGTCTAACTTGGCTTTAACGTTCAGTCAATGCGAAGGCTCTGCTCCACTGCGTAGCACTGGTCCCAGATGAACACGTCATAAGCAGCAAGCTGGTCGCCCCATTTAGGTGTGAGGCTGTCAACGCACTACGTGACGACCTCGTCGATAAATCCATCAAAGATGTGCGACAAAGCGAGCACTCGCCTGTGGCGGAATGCACCATTGCTCTTTTAGGTGAGGCGACAGTTCGTTTTTTTGAGCGTTTGGCGCACTGCTTCGTGCGAGATGCTACTCACTACCTCTAGCTCTACAAGCTTGTCTGCAAGCATCCGCAAGGTCCACTTGGCATGTCCTGAAGGCGCTTCACTACAGGCTAACGCAATCAAGGTGGCTTCTCCACGTCCGTCGAGCTTACGAGGTTTGAACCTCACCGCTCGGGCGTATCCCAAGGCGGCTTGAAGTCCTTGCTCGGCAAACAATCGCTTCGTACGCCACACCGTCGTACTCGCTATCGCTAGCAACCTGGCAATCTCTATATCCGCAAGGTGCTCGCCGTTTGTGTCAGCAAGCAGCAGGATGCGGGCGCGGTCTATCTTGCGTACTCGGGTACTTCCCTTACGGGTCAACGCTCGCAGCTCTTCTCGCTCTTCTTCACTTAGACTGATCTCTCGTTTGCACATCCCTTAGTCTACTCTGCAGACCTTTGTTGATAGCCTATTAATTATTCAAACGCTTTTAGCACACTGTCAACTAAGTTTTGCGACACTGTTGTCACCCCGTTCACGATACCCAAAGGGCACAAGGGAGTCGGGTGTCAAGCCTTGCGGAGTGCAACCCCCTTTCGGGGACCTACGGCGACGCAGTCGAGGGGTCTCGTTCTGCAGTCTCAGCAAGAGGAGTCAGCAAGGTCAGAGATTCTTCGACTCCACGGAGTCTATCCCTTCGGCAAGCTCAGGCATGTCCTGAGGGATTCGAAGGAACAAGCCTGTAAAGGGCTCAGAATGACATGACTTATTTCTTAGTTGACGCTGTATTAGCTCAAGCCGACGTTATTTTTCTCCAACGCCCGCTCCGCCCGGTATGACGAACGCACCAGCGGCCCCGATACGACCTCTACAAACCCTTTCGCAAGCCCTATCTCCCGGTAGCGGTTAAAGTCTTCAGGTGGCACGTAGCGCACTACGCGCAGGTGGCTCGCTGTTGGGCGCAGATACTGCCCAAAGGTCACGATGTCCACACCGACCTCTCGCAAGTCGTCCATCGTTTCGACAATCTCTTCGTCTGTTTCGCCGAGCCCGAGCATCAGGCTAGTTTTGGTAAGCACATCGGGGCGGGCAAGCTTGGCGTACTCCAAGACTCTCAGCGTCTGCTCGTAGCTGGCGCGGGGGTCGCGGACGGGGTGGGTGAGGCGTTTGACGGTCTCGAGGTTCTGCGCGTACACCTCTACCCCGGAGTCCAAGACGAGTTGCACGTGCTCGGTCTTCCCCTGAAAGTCGGGCGTCAAGGCTTCCACAGCGGTCTCAGGGTTGACCTTTTTGATTTCGCGCACGGCGCTGGCGTAGTGCGCCGCGCCACCGTCGGGCAAGTCGTCGCGGTCCACTGAGGTCAGCACGACGTATTTTAAGCCCATCAGCTTCACCGAATCAGCCGCGAGACGCGGCTCGTCGGGGTCTAAGCGACCTTTCGGGTTGCCCGTGTCTACGGCGCAGAAGCGGCACGCCCTAGTACAGACCGAGCCCATCAGCATAATCGTCGCCGTGCCTGCGCTCCAGCACTCTGCGATATTCGGGCACATTGCCTCTTCGCACACGGTGGAGAGCCCGTGCTCGCGCACCGTCTTTTTGACCTCGCCGTAACCTTCACCGTTGGGAAGTTTGACCTTGAGCCACTCCGGTTTGCGCTCGCGCGGCCCCTTCTCGGCTCCTTTACGCTGAATACCGTTTTTAATGACCTTGATGTCTTTGATGTCGATCACGCGAAAACCTCTTGTTTCCTATCCTCTACGCTTTGTATGTCAAATACGCTTTTGAATTCCTCTATAAGTCTCGGCTTGACCTCTTCTAGTGGTACATGTCGTCCGACAAGGTTGGAGAGACTGGTGACACCTTTATCCGCCAAGCCGCACGGCACAATGTAGGTGAAATGCTCCAAATCGGTATGGACGTTCATCGCAAAACCGTGAAACGACACATTGCGCTTAATCGCTACGCCGATCGCCACGACCTTTTCGTCGCCGACCCAGACGCCCGCGTAACCGGGGCTGCCTTCGCTCTCCAAGCCGTAGCGCGCCAGCACGTTCACCATGACCGCTTCCAAGTTGCGCAAATAGTTTCTCACCTTGCGCCCAATCGGAAGGATGGGATAGCCTACGAGTTGACCGGGACCGTGGTAAGTTACGTCGCCGCCGCGCTCGATGTCGTAGAGCGAGAAGCCCTGAGAGGTCAAAAACGCTTCGTCCGCGAGCAAGTTACTCCGCCCGCCTTTTTTGCCGAAGGTGATGACAGGAGGGTGCTCGACCAATAGGAGGGTTGGCGGTGCGTCACCCGAAGCAACGGCGGTGTGCGTCTCGAGCTGCACACCCCACGCCTCCTTATAGTCCAAGCATCCTAAGTCGCGTATGACGAGCATTTCCACCTCTTCATCATAGCAGAGCAGACCCTTCTTTCAGACGCGCCGTGTTGCATTGACGCGGCTACGTTTGAGTTGGGCAAAATCCACTCACAAGACCAGAGCGTCTAGCCTTTGGTTGTTCTTGAACGAAGTCATCGAGGTTCATAGCTTTCCTTCGCGGAACGCCCATAAAAACAGTTTTAGCGTTTAGCACACAAATGAGGTGAGTAAGCGTGAGGTCAGCATGAAGATGTGCTTATAAGCGCTTGTAATTTTTGTGATAATAGCTTACAGTATAGCTACTGCGAAAGAGCAATTTTTGAGCTTTTCGTAGCTTGAGTCAAGTTATCAAAATGAGGCTCGAGAAGTGTTTAGTGATTGAGCGGCAAAAGCTCAGTCAGTTAGGAAGATAGGTAAAACATGGCAACAGGTAAAGTTAAGTGGTTCAGCAACGAAAAAGGCTTCGGTTTCATTGAGCAAGACGACGGCAGCGCAGATGTCTTCTGTCACTTCTCAGCCATCGGTGGTAACGGCTACCGCAGCCTCAACGAGGGCGACGAAGTGGAATTCGACGTCGAGCAAGGCCAAAAAGGTCTTCAGGCGAAAAACGTCACCGTGACGAACGCCGCGCCTGCCCCTTCGCGTCAGCGTTACTAAGTTTTCTTAGATTCGCAACTAAAAAAGCGCTCGAGTCTGGACTCGAGCGCTTTTTCTTTTGGTTTTCTCGCGGACGCTACCGAAGCTAGGAACAAGGGGGTGTAATACGGATTCCGGTTGATCACTGCATAAACTCCGACACTGCGTGCTTCTACGGAGGCGGAGTTGATTCCGTACTCACCGGAATCCGTACTTGTTTCTACTCGCTCTGCTCGGGATTAAACACGAAATATTTCGTGTTTAACCGGAAAGGGTATAACCCCTTGTTTTAGTCAGTTTGCGCCGTCTCAGAGCCGCCCGTAATCCGGTAGAGCGTCCCCGCAAAGTCCGCCACATAGACCTCGCCCGCTTCGTCCTCACCAAAGGCGACGAGGTTTTGCCCAGTCTCTAAAAGTTTCTCACTCGTCCAGGCTCCGTCTTCACCCTGCGTCGCACCCCACAGGTTGCCGCTGCCGAAGTCGCCGAAGAGGTAAACGCCCTCTAAACTCGGCACGGCCTCGCCACGGTAGCGGTAGCCCCCCGTAATCGAGCTTCCCTCGCCCGAAGCGTGGCTGTACTCCAAGATGGGCAGGGTATAGGTGTCCAAATTGCAGTCCGAGACGTAGCAGTGTGCGCCTTCGGTCGGGTTCCAGCCGTAGTTTTCGCCGCCTGCGCTGCTTACTGGCTGAAAGTCGATTTCCTCATACGCATTTTGCCCCACATCGCCGATGAAGAGGTCGCCCGTCTCGTTATCGAACGAGAAGCGCCAGGGGTTGCGCAGGCCGTACGCCCAAATCTCCGGCCTCGCATTTTCAGTGTCCACGAAGGGGTTATCGTCAGGGATGCCGTAGGGGTCGCCACCCGTTGTATTTGCGTCGACATCAATGCGCAAAATCGCGCCTAGTAGCGTGCTCAAATCCTGTCCGTTGTTCTCCGGGTCGCCGCCCGAGCCGCCGTCGCCCAATCCGATGTAGAGGTAGCCGTCCGGTCCAAAGGCCAACTCGCCGCCGTTGTGGTTCGAGTAGGGTTGCTCAGCGGTGAGGAGCACCCGCTCGGAGTCTGCGTCCGCCAGGTTGGGGTCGTCCGAGACGCTGTATTCAGCGATGACCGTGTCGCCGTTTTGGTCTGAGTAGTGGACGAAAAAGCGTCCGTTCTCCTCGTAGTTGGGGTGAAAAGCCACGTCCAAAAGCCCGCGCTCGCTGTTCGTCGTAACTATACCGCTGAGGTCTAAAAAGGGTTCTGCTAAGACCTCACCGCCCTGAACGATGACGAGTTCGCCGCCCTTTTGCGTGACAAAGAGTCGGCTTGAGCCATCGTCCGCGTGGGTGATAGCGGTGGGTTGAGAGAGGTTGGAGGTGGTGGGCTCGAGCCCAATCTCCCCGCTAATTTGCGCCTCGGCTGGTGAATTGCCCGTACTTAAAATAAATATAGAGAGAAGTAAAAGACCTCTTTGCCAAAGTGAAGTGTTCATACACTAGTCTAGCAAGGGTTTGTGAAACAAAATGCAATCTGAAGTTTGAAGGGAAAGCGTTAAATACAAAATAAGTTATGTCATTCTGAGCGAAACGAAGTGGAGTCGAAGAATCTCTGATCTTGCTGACTCCTCCGACAGAAAGTGCGAGACGAGACCCCTCGACTGGGCTCGGGGTGACATAGTAAGAGGTTATGTCGCAGAACTTAATTTACGACGTAGTTGGCCATTAGTAAAAACTTCTACCCTGCTAATGGCTCATAGCTTCCAACGGCACGCCCTCTTCATCCAACTCGAGAAGAGGTTCGCCCCTCGCTTCCAAAAGCCCTGCTCGGCGCGGATAGAGCCAGCGAAAGGCTTGCGCGTTCATCGCCTCGTCTGTAAGCTGCGGCGCGTCATAGAACCCAGCCTCTAAACGCTGCCGTTGCGCCTCGAAGAGAATCACCGCCGTCGCCACCGAGACGTTCAAGGAGGGAACCATGCCGAGCATCGGGATGATAATGTGTGCGTCGGCGAGCGCTGCTGCCTCCTCGGACACGCCCTCTTTTTCGTTGCCGAAGACGATGCAAGTGGGTTTGGTGTAGTCCACCTTGCGATAGTCAACCGCCTCACTTGAGAGGTGCGCTGCCAAAAACTGTACGCCGCTCAGCTTGCTTTTGACCTCTTGCAATGACGTATGCACCCTCATGTTGACCCACTTGTTCGCGCTCGCGCTCGTCTCGTTGTAGGTCGGCACGCCGCCCGTCGGGTTCAAGGCGTGCACCTCTCCGATGCCTACCGCGTCACTCGAGCGAATCATCGCTGAGAGGTTGTGCGGTTTGTAGACGTTCTCCGCCAGAATGGTGAGGTCATTCTGACGCTTGCGCAGTACGTTCATGATCTTTTGATAGCGCTCTTTAGTCACACCGCTCAGCATAGCTGAGTACAGAGGTAAAAGGTGTTGTTACGATAGATTTTACTGAAGAGAATGTATTGAGACGCGAGTGTGCATGTTTAACTGACATGATTCTTCACTTCTTAGCAACCCGTTACAACGCAGCCTGCCGAGCATCCAACGTGCTACTTTACCCTCTGGAGACATTATGAACACCCCTACAAATGCTGATATCAAGACCTCAAAACCTTTCTACACCGAACTCATCCGCCCGGTGCGTACCTACGACATCGACTCAGCGGGAATTGTCAGCAATATCGTTTACGTGCGCTGGTTGGAAGATTTGCGCTCGGAGTTGTTTGAAGACGTTTATCCTTTGGAGGAGATGGAAAAAACAGGCGTCGTGCCTGTCGTGGCGGCGACAAACGTTGTCTATAAGCGCTCAGTGACGCTTTTAGAAACCGTTCACAGCGCGATATGGGTCGCCAAGGCGGGGCGCAGCAGCCTCACGTTAGAAGCGGAATTCAAGGTGGCAGACGTGAGCGTCGTTCAAGCGACGCAGACCTGTGTGTTCGTCAACTTGAAAGAGAAGCGGGCGACGTCTATTCCTGTGGCGGTGCGAGAGGGGCTCGAGCCTATCCATGAGGTCTAACTATGAGGTCTGAAGCGTCGGCACACGCCGAACCCAAATCCATCGTCGCCTCGGATGTCGAGGGCACACTTACCACAGGCGAGACCTGGCGAGCCCTCGGGCGTTACTATCAGCAGCACGAACAGCGGAGCGCGTATCGCCGCTTCTTTATGGCGCGAATGCCCAACTTTGCGCTCATGAAGCTCGGCGTTGTAGACGAGCAACGCTACAAAACACGCTGGATTGAGGACTTGGCGCAGTTTTTTGTAGGCATGAATAAGGGTGAGTTGGCTCAGGTCGCCGCTTGGGTCGTCGAACACGAACTATGGCCTAAGCGCCGCTTGGATGTGGTTGCGGCGCTAAAGCGTCACCGTCAAGCAGGGGAGACACTCGTGTTGGCGTCGGGCGTCTATCAACCTGTACTAGAAGCACTTGCGGCGCGTCTGGGCGCGGTGGCTGTAGGTACACCCTTAGAGATGGACGTTGACGGTATTGCGACAGGACGGCTTGTTGGAGAGGTCAATACGGGCGCGGTGAAGGTGGAGCGGCTCACCTCTTGGCTTGGTAAGCGCACGCTCAGCGCTGCTTACGGCGATACCGAAGCGGACGTGCCGATGTTAGCGCGTGCGCGTGAAGCCGTCGCTGTGTATCCAAACATTCAACTGGCGGAAGTTGCGCAGGCTCGTGGATGGCGCGTGCTCGGCGCGATTTCTGAGGCGGCTTGAGGAGGGTGACTCGAGACTGCCCGAAAAACTCCCTTTCACGCTTGACATGCTCCCTTGAAAGCAAGTATCATCTCTTTTGCGCTCATACGCTAGGAGAATGCAAAGTGAGCATAAAACGCCGAGGTGGCGGAATAGGTAGACGCGCTAGCTTGAGGGGCTAGTCTCCGTTAAGGAGGTAGGGGTTCAAGTCCCCTTCTCGGCATGACGAGCAGGTATCATCTGGTTAAAAACGCGCTCAGCAGTGGATTTCTCTGCGTAGTTTGCACGTTCAAAGATGATGCCTGCGTTTCTTTATCTCAGTATTTATAAAAGTCTAGTAAGATAAGAAGAGGTCAGCGGCTAAGCTGACATCTTCTTTTATGATTTATACCTGCGCTCAGAGCTTGCTCCCCCGCGCGTCCTCGTCTTCGCTCATGTAGGGAAGCGAGCCCGACAAGCGGTAGTTGTAGAGCGTCCGCTCTGGCCCGGCTTCAGCTTCTGTGTCCTCTTCCTCGCCTTCGTATATGTAAGTTTCAATCGAGAGAATCTTGACCTCAACCTCGATCTCGTCGCGCTCAGGCTCGTCTGGGTCGTCGAGCTTACCTTTATAAGTTACGGTTTCACCTGACTCAAGCGCCCGTTCCAAGGTCTTAACATCCTGCTCGGCGTCATCATCTTTAAGCCGCCACGTACCTAAAACCTCTAAAACGTTGCCGCGCCGCTGCCCGCGTACCACTTGCAGTGTACCAATACCTGGCACACCACCCAAGGTTGAAGACTCCATCTTGGCAGTCGGCGTTTCGTCTGCATCTGCGCTCGGCATGTTGTCGCGGAGGTTGTCCATGCACCATCATAAGGGATAACGCGGTGAAAACGTCAAGAGGTAACGTTGGCGCGAGTTCGTAGTGTGGACGCCTCGAGCAAGGTGGGCTTTGGCTTCCCTTCGGCCTCGAGCCTCACAAAGCCGCTCGGTTGCCAGACATGACCACGTCAACGCTATGTCAAGACGCAAACGTTATTCACCTCTTGTAAAGTTAAAGGATGTCCACCTACGACGCTGAGCACATCTCACGCTTCTTCGACGCTTACGGCGAGCGCGAGTGGCACCGCTTTGAGTCAACTCCCCAAGACCGCGTAAGTCTGCACTTACATACGCACTACCTGAAAGCGTTCGTTCGCTCAGGGATGTCCGTTTTGGATGCGGGCGCAGGGCCAGGCCGCTTTACGGTTGAACTCATTAAAGCTGGCGCAAAGGTGAGCGTAGGCGATATTTCCGCTGAGCAGTTGGCCCAAAACCGTAAGCGAGTTAAAGCAGCGGGGCTCGAGGACGCGGTTCTCTCGAGGCAGCAACTCGACATCACTGACTTGTCGCGCTTTGCAGACGCCACCTTTGACGCGGTGCTCTGCTACGGCGGCCCGCTCAGCTACGTGATGGACAGGGCGGACGACGCGCTCTCTGAACTGCTGCGCGTCACCCAACCAGGTGGCGTCCTACTGCTCAGTGTTATGTCTAAAGTCGGCGCGACGCGCATCTTTTTACCTGGCGTTCTGGAGTTTATGCGCTCGTATGGTTTGGAGGCTGCCGAAGAGGTCGTGAAGACGGGCGTATTACCTAAGAGTTTTGCTAGGGGTCACGCGATGAAGATGTACACCTGGACAGAACTCAAAGCGCTTTTAGAACGCCACCCTTGTAACATTCTCGCCGTGTCCGCTTCAAACTCTTTGACGACCTCTCACGGTGAAGAGGTCGCTGGAGTCTTTGAGCAGGAGTCGGAGGTGTGGGAGCGGGTGCTGGGGTGGGAACAGGTACTGTGTGCGGAACCTGGCAACCTGGACGGTGGCACGCACATCATCGTGGTCGTCAAGCGCAAGTGAAAACCCCCTCAAATGAGGGGACTCAATCTTCAAAGTAGGAATGTTATACCCTTTCCGGTTAAACACGCGATAAAGTCGCGTGTTTAATCCCGAGGAAGAGCCATCAGCCGGTGGTAACATCAACGAACAACCAATCTGAGTAGTCTTCAACGGCATGATACGCCCGGCTGAAGGCTCCTGAGCGAGTAGAAACAAGTACGGATTCCGGTGAGTACGGAATCAACTCCGCCTCCGTAGAAGCACGCAGTGTCGGAGTTTATGCAGTAATCAACCGGAATCCGTATTACAGCAAAATCCCGCCAATACTCGCAATAATCCCCGCAAAGATTAGTGCTACCGTATTGATGACCTTAATCAGTGGGTTAATCGACGGTCCTGCCGTATCCTTATAAGGGTCGCCAACTGTATCGCCCACTACGGACGCTGCGTGCGCGTCGCTCCCCTTGCCACCGTGGTTGCCGTCCTCGATGTACTTCTTCGCGTTGTCCCACGCGCCGCCACCGTTCGACATCATCAAAGCCATCATCAAGCCGCTGCCGATGACGCCAATGAGGAGCCCGCCGAGTGCAAGCGGTCCGAACAGAAAGCCAACGATGAGCGGTGCGACTACCGCGAGGATGCCCGGCAGCGCCATCTCGCGCAAAGCCGCTCGGGTTACGATGTCCACGGCTTTACCGTATTCGGGCTTCGCCGTGCCTTCCATGATGCCCGGAATATCCCGGAACTGCCTGCGCACCTCTTCAATAACACTGCCCGCCGCTTTACCAACGGACTCCATCAGAAAGGCCGAGAAGAGAAAGGGCAGCATCGCGCCGATGAAGAGTCCGACCAAAACGATGGGATCATCGAGCCTGAACGCGCCCGCACCTAAGTCCAAGCGGTAGGTGTAATCCGCGAACAGAACGAGAGCAGCGAGCGCTGCTGAACCGATTGCGTACCCTTTCGTGACCGCTTTGGTCGTGTTGCCCACCGCGTCGAGCGCGTCGGTGACGTTGCGTACCTCTTCAGGCAAATCGCTCATCTCCGCGATGCCGCCTGCGTTATCGGTAATCGGACCGTAGGTGTCCATCGCGACGATCATGCCCGTGACTGAAAGCATGGCAATCGCCGCGACGCCGATGCCGTAGAGCCCCGCGAGCTGATAGGCGAAGAAGATGGCGAACGCCAGGATGACGACGGGCACAGCGGTACTTTGCATCCCTACCGCCAAGCCGCTGATGATGTTCGTCGCACTGCCTGTTTCTGAGGCCCGCGCCACACGCTGTACGGGCGCGTAGCGCGTCGAGGTGTAGTATTCCGTAATAAACATGAGGAGCAGCACTACGCCCATCCCGACGACGGACGCTAAAAAGACCGTGAACCAGTTTGTCGTGGGCGGAAAGGTGCTGAGTCCGGTCAACTCGGAGACGAGCCCGACCCCTGCAAAGTCGAAGCGGGCAAAGGCGACAATCGAGACGAGGAAAAAGCCCACCACGCTGATGCCTGCGCTCACGAAGACACCTCTATAGAGCGCCGCCATGATGTTGAGGTCTTTGCCTAATTTGACAAAAAAGACGCCTGCGACGCTCGCCAAAATCGCAACCGCACCGAGTACTAAGGGGTAGATGACGAGCGCCGTGATTTCGCCCGTGCCGGGCAGTAAGTAGCCCAGAAAGACCGCGCCAATGGCTGTAACTGCGTACGTCTCGAAGAGGTCCGCGCCCATCCCGGCGCAGTCGCCGACATTATCACCGACATTATCCGCGATAACGGCAGGGTTGCGTGGGTCATCCTCGGGGATGCCTGCTTCAACCTTACCGACTAAGTCCGCGCCGACGTCCGCCGCTTTGGTGTAGATACCGCCGCCCACGCGGGCGAAGAGGCTAATCAAGCTCGCGCCGAAGGCGAAGCCGACCAACGGTTCAACGGGATTTTCCAGGTTAAAGACTGAGTAAAATAGGAAGAAAAAACCGCTGACGCCTAAAAGCGCTAAGCCTGCAACGGCAAGCCCGGCAACCGCGCCGCCGTTGAAGGCGATTTCCAACGCCCCCAAAAGCCCACTCCGCGCCGACTGCGCCACGCGCACGTTCGTCCGCACTGCGATGTTCATACCGATGTAGCCGCTCACCGCCGAAAAGAGCGCCCCGACGACGAAGCCCGCCGTGGTCCACCACCAGAGCGTCGCCTCGAAATCGCTCTGGGTCAGCGCGACCACCGCAAAGAGCGCGGTGATAATCGCCGCGACCACCGCAATCGTTTGCGTCTGGCGGCTCATATACGCCATCGCGCCCTGCTTGACCGCGTCCGAAATCTCGACCATGCGCTCGTTGCCCGTTTCGGCTGCGAGAATGCGCCGCGCAAAGTAGCCTGCCGCCACTAGCGCTAAAAGCGCGCAGAGCGGAATCAAAATGATTAAAAACCTCATAGACCCTCCACTAAGAAAAATCGCCAAACTGAAAAGAGAGCTTTGAACTCCTTTTCGTTTGACAGTTATGTTGCAGGTGAAACTGCACGCGCAAGTCTATCATGAGTCGTGGGGGTTGTTGGGGTGTACTCGAGGAGTGGATATTTTGGGTACAAAGCAGAGAAAATAGGCGCTGTTGATGTACTCAGTCTTTGCTGACTAGTTTTTATTTGGGTGACTCGAGTACTGGATCGGTGGAAGAATTGTACTTGAGCTAAGTTGTGAAAAGCAGTTAAAGCCCATTCTCACCTCTCAACATCGGCAGACCTTACTAAAAAATGAGTTTTGTCATTCCTGTTTTCAAGAACTACAACACAGCCATTATCGAAAGTAAAGATGATGCGGGTTCCTATTGCGACCTCAGTAGATTCAGAAGTGAAGTTCAGTAAGATAGCTCCCTCGAGTTTCAAAAACTCGCCTAAATTGATTAGCGGATAGCTTAGTACACGACAATTTTACAAAAAGGAGTTCTCCCTGAAGAATGTTTAGTGCGTAGCTAAACGAAGGAGAACTCAAATGAAGCATACTGGATTAGTCGAAGCGTTGAAAGAAGTAGGTGTCAACTTGCACAAGTCGAGGCTCACGTTTCTGAGCATGTTGATGCTGGGTATTGTCGAGGCGAGGACGGTCAATCTCAAGCGCGTGGTCAGCACTATGCAAAGCTGGGCATGTGAGGCTTCTGTGTATAGACGGGCGCAGCGGTTCTTTGCTGAGCTGGAGCTTGACGAGACACACTTCACGCGCTTCATAGTCAAACTTCTCGACAAGCAGCGTTACACCTTATGCGTCGATAGAACGAACTGGAAGTTTGGCGTATTCAACATCAATATTTTGATGATTGCTCTAGTCGATGAAGGTATCGCTATCCCCCTCGCGTTCGTTCTTCTGACTAAACAGGGCAACTCGAACACACTGGAGCGCACTGAGTTGCTCGAACAGGTTTTGGAGGTCATCAAACCTGAGCGCATAGAGGTCTTACTTGCAGATAGGGAGTTCATTGGTCAAGACTGGTTTGGGTTCCTGATAGACCAAAACATTCCCTTTGCCATTCGCATCCGAGAAAACAGCCTAGCTGACAACTGGTTTCAACTCGCAGCCTTTTTTCGGCAGCTTGAACCCTTGCAAACGCGAAGCCTCCACCACCGCTACAAGATTTGTGGGTGTGAGCTTGCCGTTGCTGCAACTAGGAGCTGTGACCAGCAACTCGTCATCATTGTGACCAACCGCAATCCTAGAAAAGCCTTGAGCGCTTACGCCCACAGGTGGCAGATAGAGTCTCTTTTCAAAGCCCTCAAGTCGAGCGGCTTCAACCTCGAAGATACCCACCTCAAGGACACCGAGCGCCTCAGCGCCCTGGTCGCTGTGGTTAGTCTCGCCTTTCTCTGGGCGCTTAAAGTCGGTCACTGGCAACACCGACTCAAGCCTATTCGCATCAAGCCGCACGGTAGACGTGAAAGGTCTGTCTTCCGGCTCGGGCTTGACTTTATCCGCAGAGCGATCACCAACCTCTCCCTTGACCCTAAGCTCCTACACAGCGCTTTCAGGCTTTTGTCGTGTACTTAGGCGAAATTCTTAAATTTCGAGATGTTGATCTTACTAAATTTTCGCCTGATTTATTCACTTTGAAGGATATTCAAGGTGATTTTGAAAAAGTGTTATCAAGTTGGTTTCAGCTTTATGAAGATCACAGCATCGTGCAATACTTGTCTTTCGGCAGACTCTCCTCTTCGTATGCGGAAGATCGTTTTCTTAATTTAGCTAGAGCATTAGAGGTTTACCATAGAGTCAAAGACCCAGGTACAGTAATGCCGCCAGCGGAATTTAGAAAAAGGCGTCAGGAAGCTTTGAGTGCAGCAAATGAAGAAGATAAAACATTTTTCAAGAGCAGGCTCCAGGAAAACATTGCAAATCGATATACATTCAAAGAGCGGTTGCACCGCCTTCTGAGTATTTTGAAGAGCTTGAATTTGCCGGAAACTTTAGGTGTTACAAACGAGAATTTAGGTAATCGGATAGGAAGTATAAGAGATGAGCTAACACACTACAGCAAGAAAAAGCCTGTTTCGAAAGAGAAAGCGGAATCCATCTCCCCTGAAGAGATATTCTACTTATACGGAGTTGCACAAAGAAGTTACCCTAGAACGACAAGCCACTGAAAGCCGACCTCGCCTCTGACTATCTCGGGGTTGTCCATGAGAAAGCAGCAACGCTGTTCCGTTATCTCTTCGAGGTCGTCAAGCTCAGCAAAGGCGCGGTTGGCAAGCGGCTCACGTAGCAAAGGAAAAATCGCCTCAGCAGACTGCCCTAAAGGATTTCCTTCGGTCAAAGTTCAGGTGAACGTGGCGGCAAGAAGTGCAACTCGAGCTGTTCGGGCACGCAGAGCTTATCTGTGGTGTGGTAGCTCGCTTGGTCCAGGAGGAGCAGGATACGCTTATCACCTTTTGGCGCTAAGTCTTTAGCGAACTCAGCGAGCGCTACGGACATCGCTTTGGTGTTGGCGCGAGGCAAGATGAGCCAGTAGCTCTTGCCGTCTTTAGGTCTGACGAAGCTGTAGGCGTAGAGCCATTCATACTTGCTGCTGTGCTCGGCAATAGGACGCTGTCCCACAGGAGCCCAGACGCGCCGAACGATAGGCTTGAGCCCGAGACGCGCTTCATCTTGCGCCCAAACCTCAACCTCTTCGTCAGGATACTGTTCTCTAAGTTCGCTTAGACGCTGAGCAAGCTTTTTTTGAACTCAGCTTGGACCTCAGCACTTGCCGCATCCTGATGGCGCGGGCGCGGCACTTGGGGACTGAACCCCAAACGTTGAAGATAGCGCCAGCCCGTGCTCGCGTTCACCTCTTGACCTGTACGTTCTTCAATCCACTGCGCTACCTTGCGGCTACTCCACAAGCCCCCATCGGGCGCAGCCTCTCGCAACTGCTCACCGAGCGCTTGGCACTGCGCTTCACTTAGCACAAAGCGTGCCTCATTGCTCGCCGGGTTACGACGTTTGATCCCTTCCGCTCCCTGAGCGTTGTAGCGCTTAATCAGGGTGCGCACCCAAATGACACTAAAGCCCGTGAGTCTAGCGACCTTCGCCGCGCTGTGCGATGTCTCAGGGTCGCTATAAAGCCAGATGACTTGCCATCTGGCTCTTTCTTTACCTTCTTTGCAACTACGGTAGCGCTTCGTTAGCTCCTCGTAGTTCAGATGGTCTTTGATCTCCAATCGCTTCGACATACGGTAAGTATATCGTGCAATTGCGTATTATCTCACCTGATGAAATACATACTCCAAGCCTTGCTTCTAATGGAAATTGGTCTTTCCATCGAGCAGGTGAAGAAAGACCAAAATTACTCCTTTCGCACGCGCAAAGTTGCAGAGGTCTTATCACATCTCCAAGAGTCCTAAACGTTTTTCATCCTCTTAACCCCACGTGCTAAACTTGCTTTATGAAATTCACAGCCGTATTCGAAAAAGTACCCGAAGGCTACATCGGCTTTACCCTAGAATTGCCGGGCGCAAATGCTCAGGGAGAGACCCTCGAGGAAGCCCGCGAAAACCTGCAAGAAGCGGTGGAACTCGTGTTGGAGGCAAACCGTGCTCTAGCTGAAGAAGCGCTCCAGGGACGTGAGGTCATCAAAGAAAACTTTCTGTTGACTGCTTAGTGAAGCGCCGCGACCTTGTCAAGCATCTTGAGAAGAGCGGCTGCGAGTTCTTCCGTGAAGGTGGTAGGCATACGGTTTATGTCAACCGTTCGGTTGGCAAGTCCTCCGCTGTACCAAGACACCGCGAAATCAACGACAACCTCGTCAAGAAGATTTGCAAAGACCTAGAGATTCTTGCGCCATAGCTATCTTTATACCTCGTCACCCGGCAGGTTTTCCTCCGGTCCTTCGCGTATCTCGGGGTCGGGCTGGTCGGGCACCTCGGTAGGCTCGGGTGGCGTTTCTAAGTCGTCTGGCGTCTCTATCGGTCTTTCGGTCGGCGGCGCGGCGGGCGCGTCCATTGGCGGCGTAGCAGGCGCGTCGTTCGGGCTCGGCATGGTTGGCTGCTGCGGGTTGTAATCGTTGGCGTAAACCTCATTTGTGTAGAGCATCATCATCCCCTTTACCTCACTATGCTTCACTCTACAAAACTCAACAACCCACCTAGGCTACGATAAACCTCATGGCAAAATTCAACTACGACCTCGACTTTGACTCTATCAACTTCCGTGAGCAGCCCGAGCTGTACCGCGTCGGCAAGGGTGAGCAGGGCGTCTTAAAGGTCGAGCCCTACAAGAGCGAAATCTTGCCGCACTGGAGATTCAAAACGCCTGACATCGCCAAAGAGTCCTCCGAGAAAATATTTGCGATGTTCCATGAATACTTGGAAAACGAAGACTTTGTCGGCGCGGATATGGCGCGGAAGTTTCTGCAGATGGGCTGGACGCGCTCGAGGCGCTACGCCAACCACAAGGGCGGCAAGAAGTATAAGGGCGCGGTTCCAGAGGACAAAAAAGGGCAGAGCGGCGCACATGGGCGCGAGCAGTTACCCAGGGAAATCGACGAAGAAAAAGCCCGCTCAGCCGAAATCTTTTACGAGAAGTATGTCGAAGCGAGGGAGAATAAGAGGTATAAGGAGATGAAAGAGATACACAAAAGAAGCAATGAGCAATGAGTGAAAACCAAAAACTCATTGCTTTTAACTCACCGTTCGTTCCCTTCGGGAGACTGCGTAACCAGCTCGACTGGATTGCTGTCCTAATCAATCCACCCATACGTATCTTTTTCTTCGCCCGGCTGATACGTCCCTTCACGTCCGCAGTTACCGCACTTCGCCTCGATCTCTGCGGCCTCTTTGCCGCCGCCCCCTTCGGCGGGGTCGCTCACGAGTTCGACGTGAACTTTGTCAGCGCCGCAGTTGGGGCACTCAGTTTTTTCGTTGCGTTGAAACGTTTGCCAGAGGGCCTCGAGTTCATCGTGGGTGTAGTGTTCTTGCGCGGTTGCCATACTCCGAGTGTACGTGCATCCTTTCACAAAGAAAGTAAACCGCAACCCTGTAGCGCTATGGAGAAGTTCACAGTTCTCCGCAGAGGACGCTTCCAGAAAATATGACGCTGTCCTACCCTCTCACAAGAGGTGACTCGCTATAGTTCTTGGAGCGGAGTGCGTTTTTGTGCGCATTTGGAAAGGAACCTATGGCACAACAAGAAAACATGCTGGGCAAAGTCTGCTTAGTCACGGGCGCAAGCTCGGGTATCGGACACGAAATCGCGAAGGCTTTAGCAAGAACAGGCGCAACGGTGGTGACGGTCTCACGTGGCGGCGGGCGCGGCGACGAAATGACCTCTCAGATTCGCCGCGAAACGAACAACAGTGAGGTGACGTTTATGCCCGCTGACCTCTCGTCCATGAGCGAGGTCAGGGACCTAGCGGCGCGGTTCAAAGCTCGCTTTGAGCGTCTCGATGTATTGGTCAACAACGCAGGTGTTTTCATGTCCGAGCGCCAACTCACCGAGGACGGCTATGAAAAAACCTTTGCGCTGAACCACCTCGCGCCCTTTCTGCTCACGCACCTCTTGATGGAACCTCTCGTCAAAAGCGCCCCCGCACGCATCGTCACGACCTCATCCAAAGGCGAGAGCTTCGGCAAGATGCACTTTGACGACTTGATGTTAGAGGACTACGGCGGCTGGAAAGCCTACGGTCAGTCCAAGCTCGCCAACTTGCTCTTCACTTATGAGTTGAGCAGGCGGCTCAGCGGCACGGGCGTCACCGCGAACGCCTTTCATCCTGGCGGCGTGGCGACAAACTTCGGGCTCAACAACGATGGGTTCGTCTCCACGCTCTTCGGCACGCTCCTTAGACCTCTTCTCAAAACGCCTGCGCAGGGCGCACAGAGCGGCATCTACCTGGCGTCCTCCCCCTACGCCGAAGGGGTCACAGGCCGCTACTACATAGACGAGATGCCGGCGACCTCATCCAAACGCTCGTACGACGCGGCGGCGCAGAAACGTTTGTGGGCAGAGAGCGAGCGCTTAGTCGGCTTGAGCAAAGTGGAGAGCGCACCGCTCAACCTGGCTGGCGTGGGTGCGTAAGCGTGGATAAGGCTGCGAAAGCGGACCATCCGGTACTGGACCTCATCGAAAAGCGCTGGAGCCCGAGAGCCTTTGCTGACACGCCTGTCGAGCGCGAGAAGCTTTTAAGCGTGCTAGAGGCGGCGCGGTGGGCGTCGTCCTCGAACAACCGTCAGCCGTGGCGCTTTATCGTCGCGCAAAAGGGTGAAGAGAGCTTTGACAAGCTCTTAGGCTGCTTGCGCGAAGGCAATTCGAGCTGGGCGCAGCACGCGGGCGTCCTCATTCTGAGCTTGGCTGAAAAAGTATTTCCAGCAAGAGGTGATAAACCCGCAAGAGAAAACCGCCACGCTTGGCACGACGTCGGCGCGGCGGTCAACACCCTCACGCTTCAAGCCACCGCGCTAGGGCTCTACGTTCATCAGATGGCGGGCTTCTACCCTGAGAAAGCGGCTGAAGCGTTCCAGGTCCCTGAGACGTTCGAACCTGTAGCGGTGTTTGCACTTGGCTACCTGGGTAATCCCGACGATTTACCCGAACCGCTACGCGAACGCGAGTTAGCCCAGAGGACGCGCAAGCCGCTGAGTGAGCTAGTGTTTGGCGAGCGGTTCGGCGAGCGGTGGACGGGGTTGGGGTAACGCTCATCCTCCAAATACGAAGGGGCTCGAGAGTGAATAACATTCAAGCTAACGACACATCTCTATATCCCATAGCACTTCCAAAACATATTGAGACAGAATGTCGCAGATATCATCTCATAACGTGCGTGCTAAACAGTGTTCTCTATAGTGAGAGTGTCTCAAACCAGATGATACCTGCTACCACAAAAGGGGTTGCAACTCCTTGTTGCTACACCGCTGTCATTCGAGAGAAAGGCACTATCACGAGTAAAAAAGGGGCTCGAGGATGACTCGAGCCCCTTTTTCTTGTTTCAGTACTACGCCGACTGCGGCATCACCAACCACAAGATGATGTAAAGAATCAGCCCGCCGCCCGAAAAGAGTGCTAAGAGCACGAAAACTACGCGCACGAGCGTCGCGTCAATATCGAAGTACTGCGCTAAGCCACCACATACGCCTGCAATTTTCTTGTCTAGTCTGCTGCGTGCAAATCGCTTTTCCATGTTCTACCCCTCTTCTTAGAATTTGATACAAAGCGTACTTTAACAGAAAACAGTGAACGTCACATGGAGACCTCTTTAGTGAAGTTGGGTTTTAAGGATTCGGCTTGAGGAAAAACGCGACAAACGGCACGATGAGAAAGACGCCTACGACTCTGACGAGGTGAATGAGCACGACGATAAAGCCGTCTCCGCCAGCGTCTTTGGTTAGGATTGCCATGCTCGAGATACCCCCCGGCGCAGTCGCAAAGAGCGCCGTCACCGGGTCAACGCCGAACCAGCGTTGCAAAATATACGCCAAGCAAAAGCCTATAACCAGAAAGGTCAGCAGGATTAAAAGCGCAGGCACGAGCAGACCGAGCGCCCCCCGGAGCGCCTCGCGTGTGACCGTTGACCCCACGCTCACACCAACCAGCACGAGCGCGGCGAAGTCTACACTTTTAGGAACCGCGACGCCTTGCTCGCCCAAAGAGACGTTCGCCGCCGCCGCCGCGACCATCGCGCCGACTGCCGCGCCGCCCGGAACGTTCAAGGTCTGCGCGAGAAAGCCGCCTAATGCGCCTGCTAAAAGAAGAAGAAAGAGGTTCATGTAAGGACTTTACACCTACAAGTCACGCTCAAACCTCTTGTTTTTTATGACAGAGAAACTCGAGCCGATTCCCAAACACGTCGTGTGTATGAAAACGGCGAATGCTAGGAATCGCTTCATCCCAGGAAAGCAAAAAGCCAGTCCGCTCTAACCTCTTAGCAAGTTCATCCAAATCCTCCACGAGAAAAGCTGGATGGGCTTTTTTAGCAGGTGAGAAGGGCGTTTCGACACCCAGATGAAGCTGATGTGCGCCGAGGCTAAACCAGACGCCACCTTTTGATTTCAAGAGGTCAGGTTTCGCTAATTCTTCTAGCCCTAAAACCTCACCGTAAAAGGTGCGGGCGTCGTCCTCTTCTCCTTGCGGCATGGCGAGTTGGATGTGGTCGAGTGTGAGCATGGATTCCTCCGGGCTCGAGTCTGCACCTCTTCTATATGATTTGAAAGAGGTAAGATCACCTCATCAAAGTGTTAATGTGCAGCTATTAAACAGCCGTATTTTGGAGGTCGCGATGTCCCTTATTCGCATCAAACGCAACTATCAAATCACTATTCCGGCAGAGGTGCGCAAAGAACTTGGTTTGGATGAAGGTGATTGGCTTCACTCTGAAATAGAAGGCAACCGCATCGTATTCACGCCCTTGAGTGCAGAAGAGCTTGATATCAAAGCGGCGATTGCTGAGGCTTTGGAAGATGTAAAAGCAGGCAGAGTCTCACCTGCTTTCAGTTCGGCGGAAGAATTGCGGGCTTGGCTTGATGAAGAGTGAGCATTTATATGAACTGCGCTAGATAGAACTAAGCTAGCTTCCAGTTAATTGCGGTCAACGTAAGCGAAAACTTCAACCTCAGCGTCTTCGTTTCCGATACCGACAACAAACTTCTTTTCGGGGAAGAGGTTGGTCAACTTCCATCGCCACATCTTCTCGATTTCTCTCGCAATAGAGATAATGGCTTCCTGTGGAATATCGTTGTAATCGGGATCGTTTAGGCAAAAGTCGTCTAAGTGTACGTGATTGTAGAGGTATTCAATACTTGCAAGAGGTCGCCCCTCTTGCTTAAACCTGGCAATAACGTTCTCGAGGTTTTCCGGTATTCCCCCTTCACGTAAGATGAGCCCATTGACCTCTACAAACTCAGGGCTGAAAAGCTCGAGGTACAAGACTATCTGGTCGTAGGTCGTGTAACTGCCTCGATATACCCGCATACGCTCTTCGATAGATTCGGTAGGGGAGCCGCTATTAACAACGTACCAGCGTTGAAAAGCAGGAAGTTCCTCGAGCAGTTTAAGTTTTCTGTCTACCATTGAGCCGGAAAGTTAAATTGCTCCCTGCTCATGCAAATACTCCCCAATCTGCACCGCGTTCAAGGCCG
The DNA here is from genome assembly GCA_965213645.1 of Trueperaceae bacterium. Classification (GTDB taxonomy): domain Bacteria; phylum Deinococcota; class Deinococci; order Deinococcales; family Trueperaceae; genus CBDBZX01. Next base: position 586,195 of record CBDBZX010000008.1, on the reverse strand, counting down.
CCCCTTTACGAATCTGGTCGCCAGAGACAAAGAGCGCAATGCCGCCGGGGTTGCTTACGTCCTCGCGGATGCGCCCGACCAAGACTTCATCGCGCTCCGACGCCTCTAAGGGCATCGGGAAGTGGTTGTTGGCGCGGTCATCCACGACTTTGAGACCGGGAGCGCGGCACAAGACCTCTCTCGCTTCCTCTTCGCTCACAGAGCGTGCAAACTCCGCGTGAATCGCTTCGCTGTGGGCGCGAAAAACAGGGACGCGCACGCAGGTCGCGCTGATGCGCAGGTCACTATGGGCGAGGATTTTTTTGGACTCGAGCGCCAGCTTTCTCTCTTCAACGTTATAGCCATCCTCGCCAACCTCACTGTCGTGCGAGAAGAGGTTGAAGGCGATGGGGTGCTGAAACTTTTTGGGTTCGACGTTCTCGCCCGCCAACACACCTCTCGTCTGCGATTCCAACTCGTCAAAACCTGCTGCGCCCGCACCGGAGACTGCCTGATAGGTCGCAACGGTAGCCCTTTTCAGTCCAAAAGCACGGTGAAGAGGTGCAAGTGCCATGAGTGCAATAATTGTAGAGCAATTCGGATTGGCGATGACACCCTGATGCTGCAAGGCTGCGTCCCCATTGATTTCAGGAATCACCAGCGGGGCACGCTCATCCATACGCCACGCGCTCGTGTTGTCAATCACCACTGCGCCGTGCTCCGCCCAGTTCCAAGCGTGCGCTTTGGAGATGCTGCCGCCAGCCGAGGAGAAGACCACGTCCGCATCTAAGTTGCCGTCGTCCGGGAGTGAGCGAACCGTGACCTCTTGCCCTGCAAACCTCACCGTTTTACCCGCTGAGCGCGGTGAAGCGTAGAGTTTCAGTTCCGTAATCGGAAAGCTCCGCTCGGCTAACAGGTTCAAGAACTCTTGTCCGACGGCTCCGGTGGCTCCGGCAATGGCTACGCGCATGATGCTCCTCCAAACAAAAAGCGGAAAAGGTCCGCAACTCAGCATAAACTATCATGAGTCTGAGAGATGACGCTGAGGTATCTTTCATGGTGCGTTAGGTTGCTCTGACATCAAGCTGTTAGCTTTTGGCGAAGAGCAAAGGCATTTGGCTAAAAGCTAACGGCTAATAGCTAAAAGCCCTTCCACTCGTGACAAACTCTGGCTATACCTCTTTAACTCTGAAAGGAAACACCATGAAACGCATTGCTGTCGATATGGATGAAGTTATCGCCGACACCTTTGGCGAGCGGCTAAAACGCTACAACGAAGCGTTCGAAGCCTCGTTTGAAAAGGACAGTTTTAGGGGCAAAAATATCTTCGACGTTATTCCGGAAGAGCGCCGAGACTTCATGAAGGTGCAGATGCGCGAGCCCGGCTTTTTTACCTCTTTGGAGGTTATGGAGGGTGCACAGGAGGCCATTCGCGACCTGATGGCGCACTACGAGATTTTTATCGTCACGGCGGCGATGGAAGTGCCGACCTCATTCGCTGAAAAATTCATCTGGCTGCGCACACACTTTCCCTTCATCGACTCGATGAACTTCGTCTTTTGCGGTCACAAGTTCGTCATCGCGGCGGACTACTTGATTGACGACCACGTGCGGCATTTTGAGGACTTCCCGGCTGAGGGCATCCTCTTCGACGCGCCGCACAACGCGAGCAAGGAGGGCTATAAGCGCGTCCATTCGTGGGCGGAGGTGCGCGAGTTGTTCTTAAACGAGTTAAAGTAGCGTATGACTGATTGGATCCATTGGGGACGACTCGAGCAGACCATCCCCCTAGACGACCTCCCCCGCTTCCACCGCGAGTTTTTGAAACTCACGCGCCCCGAGGGGGATTGGGAGGCGGCTCCCTTGCGGCAGGTACAGGGGAAAGTGCAGGCGAGCTTGAAGAGGTTGGAGCGTGAGGGCAAAGCGAAAACGGAAGGAGACGCGCTCTTGGTGGTAAAAGAGGTCATCCCCGAAGATTTTCAGCACTACCTTGATAGTATTTGAACATGACATCTGAACGACCTCTTTTCATCGTCAATGTAGAGGGCGCAATCCTGCGCGGTGAGCGCTATCTCATGATCCTAAGAGGTGAAAACGAAAGCCACGCGGCAGGAACCTTATCTATACCTGGCGGCAAGGTTGAATTAGACGAAATTGGCAACGATGTGCTCGAGACCGCTCTGAAACGCGAGATTAAAGAAGAGGTGGGGCTCGAGGTTTCTGACGTGAGGTATCTCGAGAGTAAATCCTTCATTGCCGACGACGGTGAAAGAGTTGTAGACATCGTGTTTCTCTGCAAGAGCGAAGAAGGCGAACCTGTTATCGGAGACCCCGAAGAGGTCGCTGAGGTTCACTGGCTCTCAGCGCGAGAGGTCTACGCGCATCCTAAGACGCCTCCTTGGATTCGGCAGAGTATCGAAAAAGCTGAGAGGGTGCGGCTAGGTTTGTGAAGCAGTGGAAACGAATCGTCATCAAGGTGGGCTCGAGTTCCATCACGGATGACTCAGGGCGCATCCATCCCCCGTCGATGTGGGCGATTGCAAGGGGGATGCAGGTGCTTCAAGAGGCGCTTTCCTGCAAGGGCATTCTGGTGTCGTCGGGCGCGGGCGCGGCGGGGCGTGAGCAGCTTGGGTTGTCGCTACCGCTTACGCTGCCCGATAAACAAGCGGCGGCGGCGGTGGGGCAAACGCTCCTCATGCTCGACTGGGCGAGGGCGCTAGCGCCATTACCCGTCGCGCAGCTTCTCCTCACGGCCTCGGATGTGCAGGATAGAGAACGGTACGTGAACGCGAAGAATGCGTTAGAAGCCTCCCTTAAACTAGGCGCAGTGCCGATTATCAACGAGAACGACTCGGTGGCGACCTCGGAAATCAAACTGGGCGATAACGACACGCTCTCGGCGTGGGCGGCGTATCTGGTGAACGCGGACGCGCTGATTATCCTCACAGATGTGGAGGGGCTTTTGATAGCGATCCACGTACGAATCCGGCGGCGAAGCGCTTAGAAGAGGTCGAAAACGTAGAGGCGGTGAGTCATTTGGCGGGGAAGGCGGGCTCGAGCCGGGGCACAGGCGGCATGGTCACGAAGCTGCGAGCGGCGAAGATTGCCACCGAAGCGGGCATCCAAACGCTCATCATCGGTGGGGGTGGCGTGGGGTTGGAGGCTTTGGCGAGAGGTGAGGTAAGGGGCACGCGCTTTCTCGCCGGGTCTCATCCGCCGGCTCGCAAAGCGTGGTTGGCGCAGCAGCCCGCCAAAGGGCGCATCACCGTGGACGCGGGCGCGGCGCGGGCGCTCCGTGCGGGGCGGAGTTTGTTGCCGAGCGGTATTACAGAAGTTTCTGGCTCGTTTAGTTTTGGCGACGCGGTTTCTGTCGAACACGAGGGTTCACCGCTGGCGCGGGGGTTGGCGAACTACTCGAGCCCCTCCCTGCAAAAAATTAAGGGCAGGCAAACGAGAGATATCGCCTCAGTGTTGGGCTACAAAGACTACGATGAGGTCATCCACCGAGATAACCTTGTCGTTGTGGGTTAAACCCCTATACTCACCCCAACTACATCTCGGACCGTCAAAGGCTCGTCCACCTCTCGTTACTGTTTGCACTCTCGACGGTTTTCTCGATAAAGCGCACCCCTCTCGCGCCTTCGTAAATCGTAGGAAAGTCCCGCTCGAACTCGCTCGGCTCACGCCCCTCTTTTTTGGCTCGCATCGTCGCGGCTGCATTCTGGTAGACGTTGGCAAAGGCTTCCAAAAAGGCTTCGGGGTGGCCTGGGGGGATGCGGCTTGCTCTCTGCGCCGCCTCGCACAGATAGGGGTTGCCCGGCTTCATCACCTGAACGAGACCATCTAACGGCTTAAAGGTTAAGAAGTTCGGCTCCTCTTGATACCAAGTGAGTCCGCCCTTATCACCGTAAACGCGGATTCTCAGGCCGTTCTCTTCACCTGTTGAAATTTGCGAGCATATCAGCACCCCTTTCGCCCCGCCCGCAAAGCGCAACAAGAGGTTCGCGTCGTCGTCTAACGGTCGCCCCGGCACAAAGGTCGTGAGGTCGGCGCAGAGGTGTTCTATCTCTAATCCTGTAATGGTCGCCGCTAAATTCTCCGCGTGCGAGCCGATGTCGCCGACTGCGCCCGCGATGCCCGAACGCTCGGGGTCGGTGCGCCATTCGGCCTGTTTTGCGCCTGTATCCTCCAACTTCGTCGCCAACCAGCCCTGGTTGTATTCAATAATGACTTTGCGAAGCTCGCCAAGCTGCCCCTCTCTGACCATATGCCGCGCCTGCTTGACGAGCGGATAGCCTGTGTAGTTGTACGTCACCGCGAAGATGACGCCCGTCTTCTCCACGGTTTGGATAAGCTGGTTCGCCTGCTCAGAGGTATGCACCATCGGCTTGTCCGAAATGACATTGAAGCCTGCCTCGGCAAAGGCGTGCGCGACGGGGAAGTGCATGTGGTTGGGCGTCACCACCGAGACGAAGTCGATGCGCTCACCTTCGCTTAGCGAAGACTCACGCTCCAACATCTCTTCCCAGGTGCCGTAGTTGCGCTCGTCGGCTAAGCCTAGCTCGCGCCCGGACGCCTTAGCCTTCTCCGGTGTCGAAGAGAGTGCGCCCGCGACGAAGTCGATTTGACCGTCTAAGGCCGCCGCGTGGCGGTGGACTGCGCCGATAAAGGCGTCTTTGCCGCCGCCGACCATGCCCATTTTAAGGTTTGCCATATGTGCTCCTCATCTGCTCAGTTGCAGCTAAAAATTCGTCTGCGAAGGGTCTGTACTGTGCGAGAAAAGTCGTAAATCTTCTGTCAACTTCTTCGACCGTACCGTACTCACCGCTCTCAGCCAAGACGTAAAAACTATGGAAGTCATCCACCGTCTGAGCATCTCTATTGGGATTAAGTAGCATCTCTTCTGAAGCGGGAAGCGTCGAATACAAACGATAAGCAATGAACGATCTCGAGACGTTCACATTCCCAGCAATGGTTGCGTAGAGACCCAGTAAAATTTTGAATGCTTGCGCTGTGTGCGCTTCTCCTGCAAGGTTTTTGAGCAAACAAGCAACGTCTTGTTTGCCAAGTGTTTTACCAAGAGAAATATCAATAATAGTTGGTTCAGGACGGTCCTCTCGAGCAATCACGTCATCAGCCCACGCAATGACTTCATCTTTGGTGAAATAGCCACTGATAAATCCTAGCCAATAGACCGCTGCTTGCTGCCTCCAATCTGTTAAGTCAAATTGCGCTAACTGCTCTTTCACGGCTTGTCAAAGCCTTCATCGCAATTGAGACTTACGTCCTTTTCCCCTTGATCATCTTTTTCTAGCAGCGGCTGAGGACCAAACGACTTGTTAGAGGGTTGATTTTTACTAGCCCTTAGCGCCTCGAGCTGTAAATACTCTCTGAGCGCCGCAATGAGCACATCCTCGAGCGATAAGTTTTTATTTTGCCGGGCCAGGTAAAGCTCTAGCTCCTCCACTAAATCATCTGCTAAGGTAAACGTCCGCTTCACCCTTTAACACCCTCACTTCTTCTCAAAGGCCGCATCAAACGCCGCTCCCGAAGGCGCAAAGTCGAGGTCCTTGGTAAACGCTGCCGACTCCGTAGCCCCGTGTACGCGGTCCATACGCCCGTCTTCCCATTCGATGGAAAGAGGTCCGTCATAACCGATGTCGTTCAGGGCGACGATGATGCTCTCGAAGTCGATGTCGCCCCGCCCAACGCTGCGAAAGTCCCAGTAGCGCCGAGCGTCCCCGAAGCTCGTGTGACCCCCAAACACGCCCACCGTGCCGTCGCCGCGTCCCCACCAGGCGTCTTTCATGTGTGCGTGGAAGATGCGCCCCTCAAAGGTATAGAGGAACTTGACGTAATCGACGCCTTGATAGCCCAAGTGCGAGGGGTCGTAGTTGAAGCCGAAGCGCTTGTGGTGGCCGACGGCCTCTAACGCCCGTTCTGCCGAAGCGATGTCGAAGGCGATTTCGGTGGGGTGGACCTCGAGCCCAAAATTCACCCCGACCTCATCAAAAACGTCCAATATGGGCATAAAGCGTTCCGCGAAGTCCTCGAAACCTCGGTTCCAATAGTCCTGACTCGTCGGCGGAAAGGCGTACAGGCTGTGCCAAATTGAGGACCCCGTAAAGCCTGTCACCACGTTCACGCCGAGTTTCGCGGCAGCACGCGCGGTGTCCTTCATCTCTTCAGCCGCCCGCTGCCTCACCCCTTCCGGGTCGCCGTCGCCCCAGATATGCTCGGGCAAGGTCGCTTTGTGGCGCTCGTCGATGAGGTCGCAGACCGCTTGCCCTACCAAGTGGTTGCCGATGGCGTAACACTGCAAGTCATGTTCTTCTAAAAGGTCCAAACGGCTCTGCACATACTTGTCTTCGTTGAGCGCTCTACGAACGTCGAAGTGGTCACCCCAGCAGGCGAGTTCTAGGCCGTCATAGCCCATCTCTTTGGCTAGGGGGGCAAGCTCGCTGAGGGACAGGTCGGCCCATTGTCCGGTGAAGAGGGTAACGGGGCGTGGCATAGAACCTCCATCTTTGAGAACGGTGCAAAAGTGTAGGGATGTTAAACCGCTGGTCGTAGTGTTGCGCCATTATATAAGATTACAACCTCACGTTCGCAAGGGGTCTACTATCTCAACGCGCCTAGCTCACGCTTTGCAGCTTGGCGATCTCTTCTTGGTCGTAGCCAAGCTCACGCAGCACCTCTTCGCTGTGCTGCCCGAGCGTCGGCGGCGGCGTCTCGACCTTACCCGGCGTCTCGGAGAGCTTGACGGGGATGCCCGTCACAGTGATTTCGCCAGCGGTGGGGTGCTGAAGTTTGACGAACATATCCCTCGCGGCGGCGTGCGGGTCGTGCACGACCTCTTCGACGCTCTGAACCCTCGAGGCGGGGACGCCCTGCTCGCCTAAGCGCTCCAGCCACTCATCCGTCGTCTGCTCCTTAAATACTGCGCTCAACCGCTCTACGAGTTCGTCTCGGTGCGCCACGCGGCCCTCGTTGGTGTGATACTCGGGGTCGTTGCCTAAGTCGTCCAGTTCTAGCGCCCCCACAAACTTCTGCCACAAGCTGTCGTTACCCACCGCTACCATTACAAAGCCGTCTTGCGTTTGGAAGGCTTGATAAGGCACGATCGTCGGGTGCGCCGAGCCGTGGCGCTCGGGGTTTTTTCCGGTGGCGAAGTAGTTACCGGCGACGTAGGTGAGCCACGAGAGCTGCCCCTCAAAGAGAGAGGTATCGACAAATTGCCCTCTTCCGGTCTCCTCCCTCGCCCGGAGCGCCGCGAGAATCCCCACTAGGCTCCACATCGCCGCGCCGAGGTCGGCAACCGCCACGCCGAAGCGCACCGGAGGCAACTCAGGATGGCCTGTCACGCTCATCAGTCCGCCCATCGCCTGCCCGACGGCGTCATAGCCCGGCTTGTCGCGGTACGGCCCAGTCTGCCCAAAGCCCGAAATCGCGCAGTAGATGAGGCGCGGGTTGAGTTCTTTGAGCGTCTCATAGCCGATGCCGAGCTCCTCCGCCTTGCCGGGGCGAAAGTTCTCCACCACCACATCCGCCCACTTCGCCAAGCGGTACACGACCTCTTTACCTTCGTCCGATTTGAGGTCCAAGGTGATGCTGCGCTTGTTGCGGTTGATGGATAAGAAGTACGCCGACTCGTCGCCGATAAAGGGCGGCACCCAGCTCCGCGTATCGTCGCCGCTGCCAGGACGCTCGACCTTGATGACGTCCGCGCCGAAATCCGCTAAGACCATCGTGCAGTAGGGTCCGCTCAGGACGCGGGAGAGGTCTAAAACGCGTAAGTTTTGAAGAGGTTTCATAGGGCCGCCAATCTAAAAAGAAGTTAAAAGATAACGAGCAATGAGCAATGAGTCCAAAAAATTTCCACTCATTGCTTTCAACTCATTGCTATCACGACTTGAGCCGTTTCTCGAGCCCCCTATCCACCACCACTTCTTTGGTCGCGTACGCCTCGTGATGCTCCAACATCTTTTTAGGCTCGTACTGATAGTTGACCATCAGCCCTAGGGCTTCTTTGATACCTTTGTCGGAGAGGTCGGCCCTGGGGTGGATGTGGAGCAGCTTCGCGCCGTTGTTGAGGTGGAAGCGGGCGACGGGATCGAGCGGTTCGTTTCGTCGCCCCTTCGCCTCGGTGAAGTAGCGGAGCGCCATTCGTTTTAAGTCTAGCGCTGCAAGATGCCCTGCGCGAGCAGAATCCGTGTTATACCGACTTAAACGCCTCAAACGGCTCTCTGCACGTGTTACATACGTGAATCGACTTGCAGAGCGTCGGGCCGAAAGTGTTTTTCGTTGAGGTGTCGAACGAGCCGCAGCGAGGACAAATAGCGGGAGAGGTCTCCAACTGAATCAACCCATCATCCTCACTTGCAGGTGCAGGCGGCGCGATGCCAAATTCAAACAATTTCGCCTTCGCCTCGTCGGTGATCCAATCGGTGCTCCACGGTGGCGAGAGGACGGTTCTTACTTCCACATTCTCAAATCCTATCTCGCGTAACTTCATCTCAATATCGTCGTGCATCACACGCAGGGCGGGACAACCGGAAAAAGTCGGCGTCATGGAGACCGTGATGCGCTCATCGTCTAGCTCAACACTGCGAACGATGCCCATTTCCACGACGGAGACAACAGGAATCTCGGGGTCTTTGACCTCTTCTAGTGCAGTCCAAATCTCGCGTTCTGACGGCAGGGTCAGCATCGTCATCTCCTAATCTACCAGGTTCCTTCGGGCTCGAGCCGCGCCACCTCTTGCAAGTCCTCTAAAAGCTGGTCCAAATGGTTCGTATGGGCGTTGCGAGAGGTCGGCGGCGTCCCTACGTCCGGGATAGAGAGGTCAGCAGCTTCTAAATGCTGCTCCATGTGTGCCAACCAAACCTCTTTGACCTCTTCTAAATTCGGGAAAATACCTGCTTCAACTAGAATAGGTTCATCTTCCAACGGGACAAAAAGCTGCTGTGCGCAATGCCAAAACTCTTCTAACGCTTTTTGCATCCGCGTATTCGACTCCTCCGTGCCGAGCCCCAACCGCTTTACCCAAGCGTGCGTGTGCTGGACGTGAAAGCGCTCTTCGCGGAGCATTTTTTGGACGACTTCGACGAGAGGTCGATAAGAACTTTCCGTCAACCTCTTCAAGTAAAGCTGCTCGTACACGTCGAAGAGGTACTGCCGCAACATCGTAAACGCCCAATCGCCTTTAGGAAGCTCCACCAATTGCACGTTACGCCACTCGCTCACATCTCTCGTATAGACGAGCGTATCTGCGTCGCTACCGTCAAGAGGTTCTAAGAGTCCGTACCAGAGCGTCGCGTGACCTAACTCATCCTGAGCGATGTTCGCTAGCGCGATGTCCTCTTCCAAAATCGGCGCGTGCCCAGTCCATTCGCTGTTGCGGTGGGCGAGGACGAGTTCATCATCTGCGAGCGCAGTGAATTTGCAGATGAGCGCGGTTTTGACCTCTTGCTTCACGACGCTCTCTCCTGCTCTTTTTTGCGCTTCTTTGCCGATGTCATACCGTATTCCGACTGCTGTTTGTACGTCTTATCCTGTGCAGGGTCAAACCAGCTTTCAGCGTCCTCGTCGCGGCTTCTCACCGCCGACGTTTCAGGGAAGACCCACCAGACCAAAGCCTCTTCATCGGTGAAGGTTTTCGTCGCCTCTTTGAGCGCGGCTTGGGGCGTTTCAGCTTCCACCTCACCTACATAGTCCACAAAGGTCAACGAGGGTCGGTGACTCGTCTTGCGGCAGATGAGGTACGTCTGTAATGTGCCATCCTTTTCAGATAAGAGGATGTCGGGTGCCCCTAGTTCTTCTGCTGTAACCGAAAGAATATCCTTTGCAGGCACGACCCACATGCTGACCGCCCGAGGACGCCGCGCGAAGACATTTCGGGCCGTCAGAAGCGCGTGCTCGGGGTCGGTGGCGTGAACCGTGCCCACCGCTTGAGGCGGTTTCTTGAGCGTGTCCTGCTTGAAGACCTCCCAGCGGGGCCATTGGGTGTCGGTTGCTTTTGGTTGATAAGTCATGCGTGTTCGTCCAAACTGAAACAGATTTGAAGAATGAAGATAAAAAACACAAGATATAAACAATCCTGCATCTCTCTTGTCTCTCGCTACGCAGCAGTGGCGCTCTGCTCACTTTAACGCTGCGCATACGCCTCCATCGCCTCACGCACCCACGCACCCTCGTCGTGCGCTTTTTGCCGTGCGCCTAAGCGCTCCGCGTTGCATTCGCCGCCCCCCTTGACGACGCGCCAGAACTCGTCCCAGTCGATGGGTCCATGCTGCCAGTTGCCGATTTCCTCATCGAAACGGAGGTCGGGGTCGGGGATTTGTAAACCAGCCTCGAGAAGCTCCGGCGCGTGCTCGTTCAAAAACTCTTGACGCACCTCGTCGTTCGTCTTGGACTTCACGCCCCATTTTTTAAGCTGCGGCGTGTTGGGCGAGTCGGAATCGTGCGGCCCCAACATCATCATCGAAGGCCACCACCAACGGTTGAGGGCATCCTGCGCCATCTCGCGCTGCTTGGGCGTCCCCTGCGCATACTGAATGACCATCTCTTTACCCTGCTTGTGGTGGAAGGTCTCCTCGGTGCAGATGCGTACCATCGCGCGGGAGTACGGTCCGTACGAGCACCGCGCCAGCATGGTTTGGTTCTTAATCGCTGCGCCGTCCACGAGCCAGCCGATCATGCCGACATCCGCCCAGGTTAGCGAGGGATAATTGAAAATCGAGGAGTATTTGGCTTTGCCCGTTAGCAGCGCGTTCACCATCTCTTCGCGGGTTGCGCCGAGCGTTTCCGCCGCGTGGTAGAGGTACTGCCCGTGCCCTGCCTCGTCTTGCACTTTCGCCAAAAGAATCATCTTGCGGCGCAAGGACGGCGCTTTAGTAATCCACTCACCCTCGGGCAACATCCCTACGATTTCGCTGTGGGCGTGCTGGCTGATCATGCGGATGAGCTGCTTGCGGTAGGCTGCGGGCATCCAATCGCCGGGTTCGATCTTTTCACCATTAGCGATGCGCGTTTCAAACGTTTCTAATTTCGCGTCTTCAGTTTGCTCGGTCGTTAGGTTGACTCGGCTCGTTACCGGAACTTGGGTGGCTACTGGTGCCATGTGCATCCTCCTCTGTCAAGACTTTTTTGCGTTAAGTGCGTTAAATATTAGCGCCGTGTACTTCTCGGTCAGGTCTTCCAGGCTGAGCTTGCCGCCTTCGTGAAACCACTGATAGGTCCAATTTAGGGACGAAAGCACAAAGAGCGTGGCGAGTTTGGAGTCTTCGACTTGGAACGCGCCTTGACGTGCGCCCTCTTCGACGGCTTTGCGAAAGTGGCACTCGTAAGCGTCGCGGCGCTCGGTAATCTGCGTTTTGTACTCGTCGGATAAGAATTTCCACTCGTGGAAAAAGACGGTAGCGCGGGGCAATTCCTGCGCAATCACCTGTAAATGTCCATGAATGAGCGCCCGCAACCTCTCGGCAGGGGCGAGTGCACCGTCTACGCTGTTCGCCTGCGCCAGAAACGCATCCGCCGCGTGGTCTACAATCTCGCGCAGCATCTCCTCTTTTGAGCGAATATGCGCGTACAGGCTGCTGCCGCGCAGTTCCAACGCGCCCGCAATGTCTCTCATTGAGGTAGCGTGGTAACCGCGCTCGCGGAACAAGTTGCCCGCTGTGGTGAGAATTTCGGTGCGCCTATCCATCAAAAATAGTATACCAAACGAACGCTCGTTAGGCAAGTGTGGTAGAACTCAAAGTTCGCCTCAAACGAGGTTGTATAACGCTAGTTTTACAGACAAAGTTATACTCACAGCTAATGAACTAAAACGCTCTCAGCGAGAAAGAAGCTGGGCAATCCCAGGGTTTTGCAGAAGCGATACATAGGTCCAAAAATGGGCATGGACCCCAACAACGCCCGCACCTTCTGAAATTTGGCCGAAAAGACGCCTTTCGAGAGAAAATTCAACTTACTAAGTTACAGATTCATGGTTTGTTAATATTAATATTCTCACTTAGGCGGAAGATGTAAAATTTGTCACACGGGGGCATACGGGCATCTGGTCTTCATGAATCACGCCATGCATATGACCTCCTATCCCTGGAACTGAGCTTGCAAGTGTAGAGTTCAAGGTTCGGTTCAAAGGTTAGAGGAGTTGATACCAATTAGCGACTTAACTCAAGTTACGAGGTCCAAGCGACCGAGTGTAAGTGTAATCATCCCTACGCTCAATGAGGTGGATAATATCCCCCTCGTCTTCTCGCGTATTCCGGTATGGGTCGAAGAGGTCATCGTTGTTGACGGACATTCGACGGACGGTACGGCAGAATTAGCGGGCAGCCTGCGCGACGACGTCACCGTGCTTTTGGAGTCGCGGCGGGGCAAAGGTGCGGCCTTGCGCACGGGTTTCGCGGCGGCGAAAGGCGACATTATTGTGATGATGGACGCTGACGGTTCGACTGAGCCCGAGGAGATCGGGCTGTTCGTACGCTACTTGCGCGACGGCGCTGACTTCGCTAAAGGGTCACGCTTTATGCAAGGCGCAGGAACCGACGATATCTCAGCGCTACGCTCGTTGGGCAACGGCTTTTTCACCGCCTTGGTCAAACTCCTCTTCGGGGGCAAGTTCACAGACCTCTGTTACGGCTACTGCGCGTTTTGGGCCGATATCGTTCCGCTTTTAGACCTCGACGGTGAGGGTTTTGAGATCGAGGCGATGCTCAATATTCGGGCGCTCCGTGTCGGCTGCCGCATTGTTGAGTTACCGAGCTTTGAAGCGGAACGGCTCTACGGCTCGAGCAACCTCCGCACGTTTGCCGACGGATTTAGAGTGCTGCGCACCATTGTACGCGAACGGCTTAGGCCGCGCCCCACGCAGCGGCTCGAGCAGCGGCCTTTAGGCAATCAGCCCTACCGCAACCGGGCGGGCTACGGCCACCGCGTCAACGCTCAAGCGGCGAACCGGGTTGCGTCCGGGGACCCAGGCTAGGTGACGCCGTCATTCTCCGTCGTCCTCTGCGCATATACAGAGGCCCGCTGGTCTCACCTCGTAGCCGCGCTCGAGTCTGTAGAAACGCAAACACTGCCCGCTCGTGAAACCGTCTTGGTCATCGACCATAATCAAGCCCTCCTAGCCAGAGTACACGAAACGTGGGGGCGCACTGGGTTAGTGATCCTCGAGAACCGCGGGGTGAGGGGGTTGTCCGACGCGAGAAACACCGGGGTCGCCGCCGCTCGAGGTGACATCGTCGCGTTTTTAGACGACGACGCGGTAGCCGCACCGGACTGGCTCGCGCAACTTGCCGCGAGCTACCTGGAGTCTGTACCAGGTGCGCCTACTTTGGGTACGCCTATTTTAGGCGTTGGCGGCGCGGCGCGTCCCCTATGGCCTCAGCGCAAACCGAGCTGGTTTCCCGACGAGTTTTTATGGGTGGTGGGTTGCTCGCATCTGGGAACGCCGCAAGAGGTCACGCCGGTGCGAAACTTCATCGGGTGCAACATGTCGTTTCGGCGGCACATTTTAGAGCGCGTCGGTACGTTTCGCACCGAGATGGGGCGTGTCGGCACCGAGCCCGACGGGTGCGAGGAGACGGAGCTATGTATCCGTATTCAGCAGCAACGTCCGGGCAGCCTTCTCTACAACCCGAACGCCCACGTATCACATCACATCGACGAGGCGCGCACCACGCTCAGTTATTTCGTGCGGCGCTGCCACGCCGAAGGGCGGTCGAAAGCGCGGGTGGCGCGTTTGGTCGGGGCGCAAGACGCTTTAACGGTGGAGCGGAACTACACGCTCAAAACTTTACCTGAAGGTGTGAAGCGAGGGGTATTGGACGCCTCTATAGGGCGCGGCGCAAATAGTCACCGTGACCCGGCGGGGCTGGCTCGAGCGGCGGCGATCATTCTAGGGTTAAGCGTCACCTCGGCGGGCTACCTTGTGGGCCACCTGAAACGGTTCACGTTCGGCGGTGCGACATCTCCGGCTTCGCTCAGCCCACAATTGGACAGAGAGAAGGGGGCAGATAAAGAGAAGGAGGTGGCAACCTTTAGCCCCATCCGGGTCTTAGACGTCGAGATCAGCGAGCCGCTGCCCGCTTTAAGCCCGACGCGCAGCGCGTCGGGCGAGCGCTACGGCGGGGCGTCCATCCTGGTGCGCTTACGCGGCAAACCCGTTGGTACGCTCGAGGTTACGCTCGGCTCTGGCGTGAGCGCCGAGGCGCTAGCGGCGCTTATCTGGGCTGAACTCGGTGACGTAATCGTGGCCGAGTTTGACTCGGGGATACAAACAGACGTCCGCTTGAGCGCCGCAGGCTTGTCCCCTGCACCGCCCGAGCGAGGCGCGAATACATCCACGAAAGCACTGGATACGCCCTTCGTCAGCGTGATCATCGCGACCCACAACCGTCCGCAGAGCCTCGCGGTCTGTTTGGATTCGCTCGCCGCACTCGACTATCCCCACTACGAGGTGATCGTGGTGGACAACGCGCCCAAAGACGCGGCGACGTTTGACCTGCTCCAACGCCGCTACCCCGAGGTGCGCTACGTGCGCGAAAACACACCTGGACTCGCCACGGCGCACAACCGAGGTCTCGTTGAGGCGCGGGGGAGCATCCTCGCGTTTACCGATGACGACGTTAAGGTGGATAAAAACTGGCTCAGGGCGCTCGTCGCTGGCTTTGACGCCACAGAGGTCGGGCCCGAGGTCGGGGCAGGGCCCGAGGTCGGCTGCGTCACGGGCATGATCACGCCAGCGGAATTGGAGACGCCTGCGCAGGTCTGGCTCGAGCAGTACGGCGGCTTTAACAAGGGCTTTAAGCGGCGCGTCTTCGATCTGAAACGCCACCGCCCCTCGAGCCCCCTCTACCCCTACACCGCTGGGGTGTTCGGCTCGGGCGCGAACATGGCCTTTCGGCGTGAGGCGTTGCTCCGCTTAGGCGGCTTCGACCCCGCGCTCGGCGCGGGCAGTCGAGGGGTCGGCGGCGACGATCTGGCCGCCTTTTTCGACACCGTGAGCCTCGGCTACGCGCTCGTGTATCAGCCCGAGGCTACCGTGCACCACCATCACCGCCGCGACTACGCCGGGTTGCAGCGGCAGGCGTACGGCTACGGCGTCGGCCTGAGCGCGTTCTTGACCAAGACTCTCTTAGACAAGCCTGTGCGCCTCTTTCATATCCTCCCCCTCGTGCCCCGCGCCGTCCTCTACGCGCTGAGCCCGACCTCGCCGAAAAATGCCAAGAAGCGCGGCGATTATCCAAAAGAGCTGAACAGGCTCGAGCGCCGAGGGATGCTCGCCGGTCCCCTCGCGTATCTGCGCAGCCGCTGGCACGCGCGTCATCTGCGCCGCGCCCGCCTCACCGCAGACCCTACTGCAGACTTCACTACAGACTTCACTTCGGAGCACCGCGCGACTTCGCAGCCTACACCCTTTAAGGGCTCACCATGACGCGCGTTCACCCTACCTACCAAAACGGGCATCGAGACGGGAACGAGGTCCACCGCGACCTTCACAACACCCCAAGAACGATACCTATCTTGCTCTATCACAGTATTTCAGAGCACGCCTCGCCGCGCTTCGCGCCCTGGGCCGTGCGCCCTGCACTGTTCGAGTCCCACCTGCGTCACCTGCGCGAGAACGGCTACACGCCCGTGACAGTGTCGCAGCTCACGCACCTCACGGCTGAAGCGCGTCTGCCCGAGCGCCCCGTCGTCCTCACCTTCGATGACGGCTTCGCCGACTTCTACACGGACGCGCTGCCCCTGTTGGAGCGTTACGCCTGCCCCGCAACGCTCTACATCACAACGGATTACGTTGGTCAGACGAGCCGCTGGCTGGCCGCTGAAGGCGAAGGCAACCGCCCGCTGCTGGGTTGGCCGCAAATCGGCGAACTGGCCGAGCGCGGCGTTGAGTGCGGCGCACATACGCGCACGCATCCGCAGCTCGATACGCTCAGCTTGGAGGCAGCCAAAGCGGAGATCGCGGGCTCAAAAAGGGCGCTGGAGGCGCGCCTTGGAGCGTCCGTCTCGAGCTTCGCCTACCCGCACGGCTACCACAGCCCGGCGCTTAAAGCGCTCGTTCAAGACCTCGGCTTCACCTCAGCTTGCGCGGTCAAGCACGCGCTGAGCGCCTCCCATGACGACCCGTTTGCGCTCGCCCGCCTCATCGTGTTCGCCGACACCGACTTAAAGACCTTTAGGTCGCTTCTCAGGGGCGACGACCTGCGCGTCGCGCCGCACGGTGAGACGTGGCGAACAAAGGGGTGGCGCGCCTTGCGCCGCGCCGCCCGCGTGCTGAAGCGCCCCTCCCCGACCACCTTACGTCAGCCTATTTCAGACGGAGATACGCCCTCATGAACACGAACTCACTGAACCCTTTTCGTCAACCTCACGCGCAGCCTAACCGAGCAACCCTCACGGACGTCGTCACGCCTGCGCCCCGAGCGCTTTGGCAGGCGCTCTATGAGCGCGACCCCGAAGCGCTCCTGACGCAAAGCCCGCGCTGGCTCGAGTGCCTCCTCGCCGGGGGCGGCTACGAAGACGCCAGCCGCCTCTACACGTTCGCGGACGGCCAACAGCTCCTTATGCCCATCGTCAAGCGCAGAGGTCTGCCAGGACCTCTTGCGGTGCAGGCGTCTTGGCCGCACGCTTGGGGCATCGGCGACGTGCTGGCGCGGCGCACGCCGCGCCCCGAAGAGCTGCGAGCCGTGTTCGCAGACCTCGCAGAGCGCCCCTTCCTCAGCCTGAATCTGAGTCCCAATCCGCTGCGGCGCGACCTCTGGCAGAGCGCACTGCCTGAGGGCGTCACCAGAGTGCCGCGCCGCGAGCACGTCCTCGACCTGTCGGGCGGTTTCGACGCGGTGTGGCGCGAGCGCTTTTTGTCCAAAACGCGCAACAAAGTGCGCAAGGCGCAGAAGCTGGGCGTGGTGGTCGAGACTGACTCAACTGGCAGACTCATCCCCGTCTTCTACGACCTCTTGCGCCGTTCGGTGGACCGCTGGGCGCTGCAGCAGAGCGAACCGCGCTGGCTCTCGCACCTGCGCACCTCGTCGCGCGACCCTGAGCACAAGTTTGAAGCTATGGCCCGCATCTTGGGTGACGCCTGCCGCGTGCGGGTGGCCTGGTTCGAAAGGCAACCTGTCGCCGCGACGATCGTCCTGCTGGGTGAGCACAACGCCGACTACATCCGGGGCGCGATGGACAAGAGGCTAGCAGGACCTGTGAAAGCCAACGACTTGCTGCAGTCCGTGGCGATCCAAGAGGCGTGCGAAGCGGGCTGCCGCTACTATCACATGGGCGAATCGGCCTGGTCTGAAAATCTGTCCAACTTCAAAGAGCGTTTTGGGGCGCGTGCGTACGAACATCACGAATACCGCCTGGAGCGTCTGCCACTCACCAGAATGGACCGCGCCCTGCGAGAGGTTGTCAAGCGGGCGATAGGCTTTGAGGACCCCTCGGGGTAGACTGCGGATATGTCTATCAATGTGTTTTCTATGTGTTTTTCTCTCCTTACGCTCCTGCTTGGCGTCGGCTGCGGGGCTGGACATCAGGCTTCCGAGCCCCAACCTGAGTCCCAGCCTGTGGCACCGGGTCCAACCGCGCCTTTGGGTCAATCGGGCACGTGGAACCTCGTCTTCTCCGATGAATTTGAAGGCGACGCGCTCGATACGGACAAGTGGGTCACCTGTTACTGGTGGGACGACGCCTGGAATGACGAGGGCTGCACGAACGAGGGCAACAACGAACTGCAGTGGTACAGGCCCGAAAACGTCGCTGTTGAGGGGGGCAAGCTCGTCTTACGGGCACAAGAGGAGCGCGTGCGCGTCTCGAACGACGAGGTGTACGACTACACGTCGGGCATGGTCACTACGGGCAGAGATACCCACACCCTCAGCGCCGAGCCGAGGGCGACCTTTAAGCACGTCTACATCGAAATGAGAGCTAAAATACCTGCGGGCCGAGGGTTGTGGCCCGCGCTGTGGCTGCTGCCTGCCGACCACAAGACTAGGCCCGAGATCGACATTATAGAGGTGCTCGGTCACGATCTCAAAAAAGCGCACATGAATTTTCACTATTCGGATGGAAAAGGGAACTACCAGCGAGCCGACCATAGCTGGGTGAGCCCCGAGCCGCTCACGGGCTGGCAGGTGTTCGCGGTTGACTGGCAGCCTCAGGGTGTCACCTGGTATATCAACGGCACCAAGCGGGCGCACTTTGCGGGCGATAAGGCGTACGTTCCCGACGAACCCATGTACCTCATCGCGAACTTGGCCGTGGGCGGCGATTGGCCGGGCAGCCCGGACGAGGCCACGCCCTTTCCGAGCAGCTTCGAGATCGACTATCTCCGGGTGTGGATGCGCGGCTGAGGCGGCGCAAAGGACGAAATAGCTGACGAACGGGATATGCGTCACGTTCAGGGCCCGAATGAAGGCTAGCGAACGTGGCTCGAGGATCGACATGGTTGCCAAATGGCTTGAACAACTCCGAACGCCCCTAGTACTGAACGGCTACGCGCTGGTGCTCAGCTCGGGCGCGACCTCAGTGCTGGGTGTGGGCTACTGGATCGCGGCGGCGCGGCTCTACTCGGCGGAGGCCGTCGGGCTCAGCTCGGCGACGCTCGCCGCGATGTTTTTTCTGGCGAACGTGTCGCAGTTCAACCTGGTCCACGCGCTGAACCGTTTCGTCCCTTCAGCCGGGCGCGGCGCGGCGCGGCTCATCCTCACCGCCTACGCGCTAAGCATCGCGGCGGCGGTAGGCGGGAGCGTCATCTTCTTGTTGGGGCTCGATATCTGGACGCCTAGCCTGAGCACATTAAAAGACCCCGGCGCGGCGCTCTGGTTTGTCTTCGCGACGGTGAGCTGGTGCCTTTTCGTCCTGCAAGACGGCGTGCTCATCGGCCTGCGGCAGTCCAAGTGGGTGCCTTTGGAAAACGTCATTTACGCGGCGGCTAAGATCGCCCTCCTTTTGCTCCTAGTCGGCGTATTCCCGCAGCAGGGCGTCTTCGTCTCTTGGACGGCTCCCCTCTGGGTACTCATCATCCCGATGAACGCACTTATCTTTTTCCGCCTCATCCCCGCGCACGTGCGGGCGAGCACAGAGCGTACAAACATTGGGAGTACGGTTGGGAGTACAAACCCAGGGAGCAACTCGGTGACGCCTAGAGGCGTTGTCCGTTTTGTGGCGGGCGACTACCTCAGTTCGCTCGTCTGGATAGCGACGGTTGACCTCTTGCCGCTCATCATCTTGGAGCGGGCCGGGGCGTCTTCAAGCGCCTACTTCTATCTGGCCTGGACCATCGCCGACACCCTCTACCTAATAAGCCTTAACATGGGGATGTCGCTCGTGACCGAGGGCTCGAGGGACGAAGCGAAACTGAACGCTTACAGCGTCCAAACCCTGCGGCAGACCCTCGGGCTGATGGTGCCCGTCGTCGCGCTCATCGTCCTCCTAGCGCCCTACCTCTTGAGGCTCTACGGCGACGCCTACGCCGCCGAAAGCGTTACGCTGCTGAGGCTACTGAGCCTCTCGGCGCTGCCCTTCGTGGTGGTCTCGACCTACATCAGCGCGGCGCGGGTCAGGCGCAACCTCTCGGCTATCTTTTGGGTGAACAGCGGCCTATGTCTGCTGGTTCTGGGGCTTTCCAGCGCGTTTTTAGGTCGCTACGGCGTCACTGGTGTGGGGTGGGCCTGGCTACTCGCGCAGAGCGTGGTCATGAGCGTGCTGCTCGCTACCCGCTCGCGCCGCGCCCGGAGAGCACGCGCGTGACCCGCCGCTCGCGAGAGGTCCGCGTCGGGGTGGATAGGCCGTTTGAACCTGACGCCAAGGCGCTCGAGCATCAAGCAGCGCCCCCTCGAGCAGCGCTGGCGCGCTCACCTCAGCGCTCGACGTGGCGCACCCTCTTGTCCTGCGCCGGCCTCGGGCTCGCAGCGCTGCTATGGCTCGCCGCGCTTCCCCTCGACCCCGACCTCATGGATGACTTCGGGCTCCTCTCTATCTTGCCCCTACAGTTCTACCTCTCGCTCGCGGTGCTCACGCTCAGCTTCGCGCTGACGCTCGCTACGCCGCACGTGGGAAGACGATTGGAGGGGTGGCTGCTCGGCTCGCACCTCGTCCTTTTCATCTTGATCGTGCACGGCACGCCCGCGCTGGTCTACGACACGCTCCGTTACTCCTGGGCCTGGAAGCACGTGGGCATCGTGGACTACATCTTGCGCTACGGTACGGTTAACCGGACCATCGACACGCTCAACGTGTATCACAACTGGCCCGGCTTCTTCGCCTCAGTTGCGCTCTTTTTTCGGACCGCCGGTTTTGACAACGCTCTCAGCGTGGCGCGTGTCGCGGCCTGGGCTCCCGTATTCTTCAACCTCTTGAACCTCGGGGCGCTCTACGTGCTCTTTCAGGAGCTTGCCCATTCGCCGCGCCGCGTTTGGCTGGCGCTCTGGTTCGTGCTGATCACCAGTTGGGTCGGTCAAGACTACTTCTCGCCGCAAGCCTTCGCGCTCTTTTTTCACCTCATCGCGTTGGGCGTGGCGGCGCGGTGGTTCGCCTTGCGCAGTGCGCCGAGCGTGCCCCACCGCGCTGACGCTGTTCCTAATGCTGCGGCCCCTAGTACTGCGGCCCCTAGTACTGTGGCCCCTAAAACTACAGTTGGAGCGACGCTGCTGCTGCTCGTAGGACTTTTCATAGTCATCGCGACGTCTCACCAACTGACGCCCATGTTCACCGTTTTGAGCCTGGGCGCACTCGTCCTCTTCACACGCAACCGTGCGCTAGGCTTGCCCGCGCTCATGGCGGTCATCACCGCGACGTGGGTCGTTTACGGCGCGACGCCTTTTTTCAGAGTCGAGGTTGCAGAGTTGGTCGGGTCGTTCGGTCAACTCTCAGAGAATATCGAAGGTACGCTCATTAACCTCAGCGAGATAAGCCCCGCGCAGCGGCTCGTCTCGCTGGCGGGCCGCGCTTTGACCCTCTGCGTATGGGGGTTGGCGTTTCTCGGCGTGGCGCGTCACGTGTACAGGTGGCGCACACGCTCGGATTGGGGGCTTATCGCGCTGGCTGGGGCTCCCTTTCTGTTGCTCGTGGGCAACGCCTACGGCGGCGAGGTCCTCTTCCGCGTGTACCTCTTCGCACTCCCCTTTATGGGGCTCTGGGTCGCGTCCTTATTTTTCGCGGGCGACGAGCCGCCCACTTCACGGACCCTATCGCAGCCCATGTCACAACCCATGTCGTGGTGGCGCGGCGCAGCCATCGTCCTCCTGAGCGCTCTGCTACTCTCAGGCTTCACGGTTGCCTACTACGGCAAGGAGCAGCAGTACTACTTTTCGCCGGACGAGGTCGAAGCGGCGCAGGCCATGTACCGCGCCGCCCCCGCAGGCTCGCTCATCGTGGAGGGGTCGCCCAACTACCCCTCGAGGTTCACCCACTACGAGAACTATATTCACGTCGCCCTAACCCGCGAACCCCTAGCGTCGCGCAAGCGCATCTTGGCGCAGCCCGCTTTGGAGATGAAAAGGTGGATGAGCGGCGACGTCTACACAGACGCCTACCTCATCTTGACACGCGGCCAACGCGCAGACGTCGACGCGCTGGGTGAGTTGCCGCCGGGGTCGCTCGGACGCATCGAGCGTGTGCTCCGCGACTCCCCGGACTTCGAGGTCTTTTTTGAGAACGAAGACGCGGTGATTTTCACCCTGAGCCCCCTAGCCGCCGGAGCGCAGCCGTGAGGTCTCTCTGGACGCTGAGCTTACTCTTCATCACGCTGCTCGCAGGCGTGAGTCAGCTCACTTTACCCCCTGCTTCGGTACGCCCCGTGGTGACGGTAGTTTTCTTGTTGCTCTGCCCAGGCGCGGCGCTGCTGAGCTTTTATCACCTGGAGAACGCTATGAGCGAACTCGTGCTATCCGTGGCGCTCAGCCTCGCACTGGTTACACTTACAGCGGAGCTAACCGTGCTGCTAGGGCTGTGGTCTTTAGAGGTCAGTTTTTGGTTTTTGTTCGCCTTGAGCTTACCGGGCACGGTGCTGCGGCTTCTGCGCGCAGACAGGCCGCTCGAGTACACGCCAGAATAGAGACGTCACGTATGTTTGAAGGAGCACCCTCAACCAGTGTCGCGCTCGCGGTGGCGCTCGTTCTACTCGGCTTTATCTTGCTCGAGTACCTCAGGCACACGGGCGGCTTGAACTCCAAACGGCGCAAAGTCATGTTGGGGCTGCTGCTCGCGCTCGCCTCGCTCTTTTTCACCACGCTCGTCGTGAGAAGAATCCTGAGTTTTCTTTGAGCCTGCGCGTGTCCGCGTCACGTGAGGTCCGGTTTCTCCTAACTCGAGTCGCAGCTTCGAAGAACTAGCATTTCCAAGACATACTGAGACAAAATGCCGCAGGTCTCAGCTCGAAGAGCTAGCGGGATTTCATCACCGGACGTGCGTGCTAGTTATCGTTCATACCCGAAAGGGGAGGCACTTTTCGCAAAGCGAAACATCGCTTCGGACAGTGAGAGTGTTGCTTCGCAGAACTACGTACACTCAAACCAGATGACTATAGTACGTTTCGCAGTAGCGAAAACTTCGTAACGCGTGGTTACAAAGTTTTGTGAAGCAAACGCTCCCGCTAGCCGCCTCTAGGGGTATACCTGCTAAAAATACTAGATGTCAAAAATTTCGCCCTTACGTTTCTGGCTTGATTGATATGACGCGCAACGCGCGTGCTCAACGGTGTTTTTCTCACTCGAAATACTCCGACACGCTGAGCGGACATCTCAGCATTCTTACCCTTATATGAAAAACCTAACCGCCGCCTGAACCTCACTCTCGTTACGTTATTACAGTGACATGAGCATTGCTCGCGCCGAGCTAGCTCGGTCTATTAACGGTACGTTGGTCGTTCAAATCAGCGAAGCTGCGCGACCTTTTAAGCTCACCAAAAAGGTTAGGGCCCCGTCGTGTCACGGGGCTTTTCACTGGAGGTTTTATGCGTAAGGTTTCTCTCATGCTCATTTTACTCCTCGCCGCTTGTAACGTGAGCGAACCCCCGACCCTCGAGTCTCAAGCGGCACGTTCCTTTGACAGCGCCTTGCTCTACTCGCCCAACCGAGACCGCTCGGGCGCTAAAGCACTCGCCGGGGCGACCCTAAAGCCCAATACGGCGTACCGCATCTTTAGCCGCGCTCAGGACGTTCTCTACAGAGGCAAAAAGCCCTACAAGTGCCTTTTCTGGGATGAGGAGAACGATTACGTCAACAGGGAGAACGTGACGCCCTACGACTACGGCAGCAGCGCGGGCTTCAAACGCGCGTCAGTGGGCGACTACAGCGTCAAGGTGCGCTGCTACTACCGCGTCTCGAGCGGCGGCAAAAGCTACACGAGTTTGCAAGAGACCGTGCGCTTCAAGGTCGCTCCTCCACGTGAGGAGCCCTCGGACCGCGATGACGGCTCCTCGGACGGTTGGCGCACCGTATTCTACGACGGTTTCGACGGCTCACGCTTGGACGGGAGCAAGTGGCGCACTCAGTTCCACTGGAGCGAGGACCCCGACGGCGGACGTGCGGGTTTCCAGGGCAACACCCAGTGGTTCAGAGCGGAGAATGTCGTTGTGAAAGAGGGCCGCGTCAGTCTGGTCGCTAACAACAAGCGCGTGCAGACCCGCTACAGAGGTGCGTTTGACCTCACGGGCGGCGTCATCTCCTCAGACGAAACTTTCAACTTCAAGTACGGTGAAGTCACCTTTAGAGCGAAGCTGCCCCAAGGCAACACGGTTGGCATGTTCCCCGCCGCTTGGTTGCTACCCAAGACAGGCAAGTGGACGAACGAAATCGACATCTTAGAACTCGTCATGGAGCGCCCCAACACAGCGGAGTTTCACGTTCACTGGCACGACCGAGGGAAACATAAGCAGTACGGCGCGAACGCCGACATCAGGGGGCTCAACGCAGGCTGGCACGACTACAAGTTAGTCTGGCTTTCCGACAGGCTCGAGTGGTACGTAGACGGCAAACGCTACTACCGCGTCACGGACCGAGCCGCGATACCCGACGAGCCGATGAACCTGATCTTCAATCTGGCGGTGTCGAGTAAGCGTAGCTGGGGCAGTCCACCCAACCGCGCAACAACCTTCCCAAATGCGTTCGAGCTTGACTATGTGAGGGTGAGGCAGAAGTAGTTCGTACCTCTTCCGGTCAATCCTTGGAGGGATTGACCGGAAACCATTAGGCTCGAGCAAGCAAGTTCCTAGCCTCCACCCGACCCCTACACAACCTATAATTTCTACGCGAAGCCTCTATCAAAAGCGAAACACTGACTATTTTTCTCAAATATAGTGTCAGCCTGCTACACTACCTTTATGAAAGACAGTTTGCTCACCCTTGTTGAGACGTTGCCGCTCGAGTTGCAGACGAAGGTATACGAGTATGCGTTGTCGCTCCAAAAAACAGCTTCACCTTACGAACACCCGCTTATCCTCGATATGCACAAGGGCGCAATGACGATAGCAGAAGATTTTGATGAACCCTTACCCGATTCTTTTTGGCTTGATGAAGAATAATTGGTAGGAAACGAAACGTCAAACGAAAGTTCGCTAGGTAAACAATGTAGTGTTACATTTCTGAAAAGTAGCTTAAAATTTAAGTATGTCAACAGAAACAGTCAAAAAAGAGCTAAAAGAGTTCTTCAAGAGCAATGAGCCCGGCGTTTTCGTCCTTAAAGGTAAGTGGGGCGTTGGAAAAACCTATCTTGTAGACAAAGTGGTTGAAGAAAACCATAAGGATTGGAAAAGCAAAAAGTACGCTCGAGTTTCACTGTTCGGAGTCAATTCTATCGAAGAACTAACCGGAGCTATCTTTGTTGAGATGAGAGGTAGCGCCAAAACTGTTAAGCAAAATGTTAGCAAAGCAGGCGAACTTCTTGGAGAGATAAGCAGCGCTTTTGGCATACCTAGCGGAGCCGTCAATATACCTATGGAGCTTCTAACCAAAACCTGGATTTCCAAAGCAATACCCAACAGCAAAATAGTCATTGATGATATTGAGCGTAGAGGTGACGAACTATCCATCAGATACTTGCTCGGCTTTTTGTCTCAGCTAAAAGAGCAAAAGAACTGTCAAACCGTTCTAATCTTCAATGAAGGAGAGTTAGACGAGGAAACGCAAACAGAGTTCAACACCTACCGCGAAAAGGTTGTTGACCGAGAACTCGAGCTTGCCCCAAGCGTGGACGAAATTATTGAGCTTGGGTTCAAAAAAGAGAATGACGTAGCTAAAAAGGTTTTACGGCAACTCGAGGTTGACAACATCCGCGCCGTTCAGAAGATAGAGAAGTTTTTGGAGAGGCTCGAGCCATTTATTTCACACTTCTCGCACAATATACAAGATGAAGTTGTGAGGTCAGCCGTAAGGCTTGGTTGGTTCTACTTCGTGAGAAACTCAAGTGGTATTCCGTGGAGCTTTGTTAAGGAGTTTGAAACCTTACGTGTCGCTTTATCTGATGCAGGTTCAGAGGTGGAAGAGGCAGAAAAACAGCGGTTGACAGAATTACTAAAACAATATGGCTATATGCATACTGGGCGTCTTGAAGAAATGCTTATCGGCACCCTCGAGAAAGGCTTTCACAATCAGTCACAGCTTGAAGAACTCTTGAACGATATAGATAAAAAGGTCAAAGTCATTGAAGCAGACCGGAGGCTCCGCAGAACCTGGAACTTGTTTCATGTGAGCTTTGATGATACTGAACAAGAATTTGTAGAAGGACTTATTCAGCGCTTCGAAGAAGATAGTCAGTTCTATGCACCAAGTCATTTAGAAACAGCCGTGGTAGTTTTAGAAGATTTGGGAAGGGAAAATGAAGCAGATAAAGTTATTAGAGACTACTTCTCGACGCTACAAGAACTTGATCCTTCATTTCTACAATTCTTTAAGAATGAAAGGGTATGTCGAGAGGTGAAAGCGCGTATTCCTAGTTTGGAACGGCGCGAGAGCGTCATCGAAATTTTCCAGAAGATGTTCCGCAATTTAGGTTTTAATCAGCAAGATGTGATAGCGCTACAATCCTATTCGGAAGAGGATTGGCTGATTTTCTTCAAGGAAGACTTGAAAGCAAATAGCAACCATTTCAAGTCTTATGTCAAATACGTTTTAGACTTTGGAACCTATCAGGACACCGTCCTCAAGCAGATTGCTATAAAGGCAGCAAAAGCACTCAAAGTAATTGAGAGTGAGAACAAGTTGAACAAAGTACGATTAGCTGAATTTAAGGAAGAAATTGAACGTTTAATAAGGAATGAACGAAACTTGTTGAGAGAGTGAAGTTACCACTCGAGCCAAAACTTCACCCCACCTCCCTTTCCAACCTCCTCCTTAACCGCTATGCTGCACCCAAAAGGGAGGATCATCACCTATGAACCCAACCGACTACGCAGGCAAACGCGCCCCAACCGAACTCCTCACCAACATCCCCCGCCTCATCTCGTCGTACTACACCCGCCACCCCAACCCGAGCAACGACGCCGAGCGGGTCTCTTTCGGCACCTCAGGGCACCGGGGCTCGTCGCTGGAAAACTCGTTCAACGAGGAGCATATCTTAGCGGTCTGTCAAGCGCTCTGCGAGCATCGGCAGTCGGCGGGCATCACGGGACCTCTCTACGTGGGTATGGACACGCACGCGCTCTCCGAGGCGGCGCTCGCGACGGCGCTACAGGTCTTCGCGGCGAACCGAGTCGAAACTGTGATTCAAGCGGGGCTCGGCTACACGCCAACCCCGGTGATTTCGCACGCTATTTTGACCTACAACCAAGGGCGCACGGATGGACTCGCGGACGGCGTGGTGATTACGCCTTCGCACAACCCGCCCACGGACGGCGGCTTTAAGTACAACCCTCCCTCGGGTGGTCCGGCAGGAACGGACGTCACCAGCAGCATACAGGCGCGGGCGAACGGCATCTTGCAGACCGGCATGAAAGAGGTCTTGCGTCTCCCCTATCAGAAGGCGCTGCAGAGCGAGTGCGTCCACGAGTACGACTACATCACGCCCTACGTGAACGATTTGGAAAACGTCGTGGATATGAAGGCGATTGCGGACGCGAGTCTCAAAATCGGCGTGGACCCGATGGGCGGGGCGGGCGTCGCGTACTGGGAGCCCATCGCGGAGCGCTACGGGCTCGATTTAGAGGTCGTGAACCGCCAGGTAGACCCGACGTTTTCCTTTATGACAGTGGATAAAGACGGCAAAATCCGTATGGACTGCTCGTCACCGTACGCGATGGCGAGTTTGATCGACCTCAAGGATAAGTTCGACATTGCCTTTGGAAACGACCCCGACTTCGATAGGCACGGCATCGTCACGAAGAGCGCGGGGCTGATGAATCCGAACCACTTCTTGTCGGTGGCGGTGTGGTATCTCTTTCAAAACCGTCCGCAGTGGAAAGACGACGCGGCGGTGGGTAAGACGTTGGTCTCGAGTTCTATGATCGACCGCGTCGCTTCGCATTTAGGGCGACCTCTTGCGGAGGTTCCCGTCGGCTTCAAGTGGTTTGTGGACGGTCTCGTGGACGGCTCCTACGGCTTCGGCGGCGAGGAGAGCGCGGGGGCGTCGTTCTTGCGGCAGGACGGCACCGTCTGGACGACGGACAAGGACGGCATCATCATGGATTTGCTGGCGGCGGAGATCACCGCGAAGACGGGACGTGACCCGGCGGAGCACTATCAGGATTTGGAGGAGAAGTTCGGCTCACCTGTGTACGAGCGGTTGGACGCGCCCGCGACAAGCGAGCAAAAAGCCGTCCTCAAAGACCTCTCACCCGAGCAGATTGAGGCGAACGAGCTTGCCGGGGAGGAGATTGCCAACAAGCTCACCAAGGCTCCGGGGAACGGTGCACCCATCGGCGGGCTTAAAGTCGTCACAGAAAACGGCTGGTTTGCGGCGCGTCCTTCGGGGACGGAGGATATTTACAAAATCTATACGGAGAGCTTTAAGGGGGAGAAGCACCTCAAACGGCTTCAGGACGAGGCGCAAGATATTGTTAAAGCGGCGTTTGAGGCGGCGGGTGTCTAAGACAGGTCTCTCCGACAGAAAGAAAACGTAGAGGTAGGCTTGAGCCCACCTCTCCATAAATACGGGTAGACTACCCTACTCCGTCAGGGCAAACTCGTCGAAAAGCTGCACCTCGGAATCGGGCTCGAGCGTATTGAACACGTAGCTCTTCACTGTCCCTGTGCCCGTATCCAAGATGCTAAAGGCGGTCAGCTCACTCGAGGTGATACAAGGAAGGTCGTTTCCCGCTTCATCTTGTTGCGGCGCGGTAACACTGGGCAGAATCGGTTCTAAGCCGTGCGGGTCGCCGACTTTGACGTAATTTTCAGCGCGGTAGCGCGGGTCGTCCGGCACGTTGCCGCGCTCGTCGTACCCCTCCACGTAGCAGCCGTACGAGTTGCCGACGTTCGAAGTCTCCAAAAAGGTCACGCCCACCTCGTTTTGAAGGCGGAACCAGAGGTGCGAGTGACCTTGATGGACGAGTTGCACGCCCGCCTCACTGAGAAGCGGTTCGACGTCGCGCACCAAGATGTCCGCCTCGAGCGGATATTCGTAACGCACCGCGTCAATGCGCCCGTCTTCGGCGTAGTCGATGATTTGCTGCGGGTCGGCGAAGACGGGGTTGTAGTTGTCGCCGACGCCGTGCGGTCCCTGGTGCATTAACACAACTTTGTACGGCGCACTCTGAAAGGTCTCGCTCTGAAGCTGTTCACTGAGCCAAGCGTGCTGCTCGCTGTCCACGCTCAAATCCTCAAAGACGAAATCGCCGTAGCCCCAATTCGCGGGGATGTTCAGGTCTTCCTCGGCTTCGCGGTACTTGCCCTTCGCGTCGTCATCCATGCTCGGCGTGCGCCAGATGCGCGTAGCGTAAAGCCCGATCATCGCCACGTCGCCGTAGCGCACCAGGTAGTAATGCTCGCCCGCAGGTCCGCTGTCCGGCAGGGTAAAAAGCTCTTCATAGGTGACGGCGTTAAAGGAGTTGTCGCGGAGCCACTGCGCTCTCACCTCGGGGTCGTTATCGGGGTTGACGACCTCTCGTAACTGCTCATAACGCGCCTGCGCGACCTCTTTAGGCTGTGGGTCGCCGAACTGCTCGTTCAAGCTGCGCCCCAAGTTGTAGCGCCCCATCACCTCGTGGTTGCCGACGACCGGGAAGAGCGGCGCGTGCTGGATGAGTTCGCCGCCCCGGTAGGTGGCGCTCACGACGCCGTCGTCCGTTTCGTGCTCCAAGGTATAGTCCGCGTTGCCCTGCAAATTCGGGAAGAAGGCGAAGCCCCGGTTGTCGTCGAACCACTCGGAGGCGCGGTCCGGGATGTTGATGAGGTCGCCGGACAAAAAGACGGCGTCTACCCGTCCCACGGTCTCTTCAACCTTCTGCAAATTCGCGGGCGTCATCTCTTTGAGTTGGTGGTCGGAGGTGAGCAGAATTTGCAGCGGTGCGCCTTCAGCGGGCAGCGGCGCGAGGGTGAAGGGGTCGCTTCTCACCTCCGCGCCCTCCTCATCCACGCTCGTAACAAAGTAAGGGACTCGAGCGCTCAACCCCGTGACCTCGGCCTCGTGCCGCCACACGTCTCTCGGCGTCACGCCCTCGTAAAGCGGCTCCTCTTCGTCGCCGGTCTGCTCGCCGACGCGAGAGTCCTCATCCTCCGCCACGCGGCTCAGCTTCGTCGTCTCCGCTCGGACGCTCTGCGAGAAGCCTTCGCCGTAAAAAACGGTGTGCGTCTGTCCTGGAAACTCGGTGAACCAGACCACGCGCACCGAATTTTCGGTGGGAAGTTGTAAAAAGGGGTCGGTGAAAAGTTGTAGGTCTGACTGCGAACGCATCGCACCTCCGGTCGCTCCGCCTGTGTTTCCGCCCGTCATAATATCTTGCGCC
The DNA here is from genome assembly GCA_965213645.1 of Trueperaceae bacterium. Classification (GTDB taxonomy): domain Bacteria; phylum Deinococcota; class Deinococci; order Deinococcales; family Trueperaceae; genus CBDBZX01. The sequence continues at coordinate 556,329 of CBDBZX010000008.1, read as the reverse complement.
GTCCCAAACGTGACCAAAGAGAGGGTAAATAGAGAGAAAAGCGTGAACCGCGCCGATAAACATGCTGCTAGGTAATCTCGCATAGTGCCTCCTTCGCACCAAAGCCTAGCGGACCGATGTCAGCAGACGTTCACGCACCTCTTTTGACGTTAGCGTAGAAGGATGTCGCTGCCCACTCTGTCGCTCCACGCGAAGCTCGAGCCTGCCCTGCGTTCCAACCACCCCTGGGTCTACCGCAACCATTTGCCTAAGCATTCTCTAAAAACGGGGGACTGGGTGCGCGTAGAAGCAGGTAACGCGCACCGGATTGGGCTTTACGACGATGAGAGCGCCATCGCCCTGCGGCTTTTTAGCAGCGAGAGCGTGCCTGAACGTGATTCCATCGAAACAAGAGTGAAAGACGCACTTGCTCTACGCGAGGCGTTCATCAATCAAGAGGTGACGAACGCTTACCGTTTACTTTTTGGCGAGGGCGACTTCTTACCCGGCGTCACGGTTGACCTCTATGAGCGCTACGCAGTGCTACAAACCTACGCGAAGAGCGTGGAAGTCATCGTGCCCGACGTGGTTAAAGCGCTTTCCAAGCATCTCAAACTGAGAGGGGTTGTGCAGAAAACGCAGGGTGGGCTCGAGCCGCTCTATGGCAAGCTACCCCCGCCCGAACTCATGATCAAAGAGAACGGCTTAGACCTCATCGCCAACCTCTCAGAGGGGCAAAAGACCGGACTTGTTTTTAGACCACCGCGATAACCGCGCAACGTTGGAGCGCGTCTGTAAAGGGAAGAGTGTGCTCAACCTCTTCTCGTATACGGGCGCGTTTTCGCTCTACGCGGCGCGAGGTGGGGCTTTGTTTGTAACGAGTGTAGATATTGCAAAAGCAGCGAATGAAGATGCTACGCGGAATTTTACTATGAACGGCTTTGATCCTAATTTACACGAGTTCGTGACGGCGGACTGCTTCGACCTCTTGAATACCTACGTTAAAGAAAAACGGCAGTTCGACGTGGTCGTTTTAGACCCGCCCTCCTTAGCTCGCAACAAGAAGAGTAAATTTGCTGCGCTCAGGGCTTACAAAAAGCTCAATACGTTAGCGCTTAGGTGCGTCAGACCGGGTGGGCTTTTGGCGAGCGCAAGTTGCACGTCGCAGGTGTCGCCGGAAGATTTCAAGGGTGTTTTGGGCGAGGCGGCGAACGACGCGAATCTCCGCTTACAGACCCTCCACGAAGCGGGGCACGCGCCCGACCATCCTATCCCCGCGACCTTTCCCGAAGGGCGCTATCTCAAGTTTGTGATGGGGCGCTCTTTACGGGCGGACTAAAGCGCTTCATCTGCTGCCCCAGCCACTCGAGCACATCCCTCAGCGGCCCCTCCTCGGGCTCGTTGAAGAGTTCGTGATAAAATCCAGGGTAGAGCTTCAAGGTTTTGTCTTCTGACGTGACCGCATTATAAAGTGCCTGACTTCCCCCCGGCGCGGCGATCTTGTCGGCGTCGCCGTGCATTACGAAAAGGGGCAGGTGGTGGATGCAGTCGGCCCGCGCTAAGACATACGGCCCCGCGTTCAAGAGTTCCGCACCGAGCCGCGCCTTGACCTTACCGTGATAGATGAGCGGGTCGCTTCTGTAGGCGCGTACGACCTCGTCGTCTCGAGACAAGTCAGACGTGTTTAGCTCTTGCACGGGCAAGCTGGGGAAGTAGCGGCTCACGAAGCGCGAGAGCCTGAGCAGGAGCGGGGACACGTCCGCCGCGTTCTGAACGTACGCCGCGCTTAGGATCAGCCCGTCCACCTTTTCGGGGTGCTCTAAAACGAGCTGCAGCGCGACCATGCCGCCCATACTGTGCCCTAAAAGAAAGCGCGGCACGCTGGGATGCGACTGGCGCACGTGCTCGGTGAAGTCGCCCAAGTCCATCACGAACTCGCGGAACACGTTCACATTGGCGCGTTCGCCTTCGCTCTTGCCGTGGCCTCTATGGTCGAAGGCGTAGAGCGCGTAGCCGTGAGCGGTCAAGCTGTTCGGCGACGTGGGCGTAGCGTGAGGCGTGCTCGGCGTAGCCGTGAGCGAGCACCACGCACGCACGCACCTGAGCGCCTTGCGCTTCTTCGGGTAGCCAATGCTGGGTATAGAGCGTCAGCCCGTCGCTCGTTCTAAACGAGCCTACCTGGTGCTGCATGAACCCTCCTCGGTGAGCCCTAAGGTTGAAGAGAAGTTTACCCTATTTGGAGCGGGGCGTGGTTAGAGGGGCTTGTCAGGAGCCTTGAAGTATGACCAGACTCTTGGGGATAGCTAGGAGGAGACGCCCCGAAAAGGCCGCTGAGTCGTCTTAATTCTAAGCGTAGCCCTTTATAGTAGCAGTTCCACTTATCATTGCTACACTTCTTCGCAGATATCATTGCGTAGCAATAGCGGGATTTCATCACTCAAAGTGCGTGCTAATTACGTAGTTTTCACGCAGTGAAACGATGTTCTTTTCAGTGGGAGTGTAGCTGACCAGATGACTATAGTACCCCAGTGCGTCGCGTGGACCGCTCCCGCTAGCCGCCTCTAGGGGTGTACCTGCTATAGGATAGAACAAGCGAAAAAGCGATCAGCCTGTATGGATGAGGAGATGAGGAAGGGAGCCTGGGAAGAAAAAGCGAAGGCAATTCTCCTTATCTCTCTCCTCACCAAAAAAGAAGCTAGGCACGCGCCGTTAAACGCTCTTTACATCTCTAGGGCGGTGCTATAGGATATAGGCGCAACAGCAAAAGGTCGTGCTCAGGTCTCGAGCCCAAGGGGGAAAAGATGAACCTATCCGTCCAGGCACTCATCGCGTTCGCGCCCATCCTCGCCGCCGCCGTTATGCTCATTGGGTTTCGCTGGCCCGCTCGCTACGCCATGCCCATCGTCTATATCGTCGCGGCGTTTTTTGCGCTGACGCTCTGGCAGGTTCCCTTCGTTCAGGTGGCCGCCTCGACGGTGGAGGGGCTTTTTATCACCTTTGATATTTTATTCATCGTGTTTGGGGCGATTTTACTCTTGAACACGCTCGAGCATTCTGGCGCAGTTCAGACCATCCGGGCGAACTTCGTCGATATCAGCACCGACAAGCGTGTCCAGGTCGTCATTATCGCCTGGCTCTTCGGCGCGTTTTTAGAGGGCGCGGCGGGCTTCGGCACGCCCGCCGCGATCGCCGCGCCCCTCTTGGTCGCGCTGGGCTTTCCCGCGATGGCCGCCGTGGTGATCGGCCTGATGATTCAGAGCACGCCCGTGACCTTTGGCGCAGTCGGCACGCCCATCGTTATCGGCGTGACGGGCGGTTTGGAGAACTCGCAAGCCACGGCGCAGTTAGACGCCGCTGGCGTGTCTTTTGACGCTTATTTGCAGATGGTCACGGCGGAGTCCGCCATCATTCACGGCATCGTCGGCACGCTTATTCCGCTCTTTATGGTCATGATGATGACGCGCTTTTTCGGTGAGAACAGGTCGTGGACCGAAGGGTTATCCATCGCACCGTTCGCGCTTTTTGGTGGCGTGGCGTTTACCATCCCCTACACGCTCACCGGCATTTTCTTGGGCCCGGAGTTCCCCTCACTCATCGGCGCGTTGGTTGGCCTCGCCATTGTCACCTACGCGGCGCGGCGCGGTTTCTTATTACCGGAAGATACGTGGGATTTTCCGCCCAGGGAAGACTGGAGCGAGCAGTGGCTCGGCAATATGGACCAGCGCATGGACACCGCTGCTGAGAAAGGTCATGTCCACCTGGATGGCCTGGACGCCTTACGTGCTCCTCGCCCTCATCCTCGTGGCGAGCCGCATCATTACGCCCTTCACGGACGCGCTGCAAGCCTTCTCCATCAGCTTGCCCAACCTCTTCGGCACCGAAATCACCCCCGAAACAGCGCCGCTCTATCTACCCGGCTTTATCCTCATCGTGGTCGTCGCCATCACCTTTTTCTTACACCGTATGTCAGGGGGAGGGCTCGGACAAGCCTTTCGCGAGTCCGGGCAGACGCTTTTGGGTGCGGGCTTCGTGCTCGTCTTTACCGTGCCGATGGTACGCATCTACATCAACTCGGACGTGAACGCGCTGGACTTGGCGAGTATGCCCGTGGCGATGGGGCAGTGGGTCGCGGCCACGGCGGGCGGCGTCTGGCCGCTTTTCGCACCTACGATTGGCGCACTGGGCGCGTTTATCGCGGGCAGCAATACGATCAGCAACCTTATGTTCAGCCTGTTTCAGTTCAGCGTGGCGCAGCAGTTGGCGATCTCTACCGCTATGGTCGTCGCCTTGCAAGCCGTCGGCGCGGCGGCGGGCAATATGATCGCGATTCATAACGTCGTGGCGGCCTCGGCAACGGTGGGTCTCTCTGGACCGCGAGGGCGAGGTGCTGCGCCGGACGATCATCCCGACGCTCTACTACGTCATCTTTGCAGGGATTTTAGGGCTTATTGCAATTTACCTTTTAGGCGTCTCCGCTCCAGAAATGAGCGGCGCGGCGCAAGCCGTGGCGGACGCGCCCGCACAGTAGCGGTGTGGCTCGACTTCGAACGTCGCGCCGTGGTTCTTTCAAGTGAACGCCCGCAATGAGGACGAGAAAACGTGCAACCTCTTCCATATGACACCTATCAACACGTCAACAGGGACGGCCTCCGCCGTCCCTATAAACATCTTTTGGCGTTTTGCTAAGAGGAGCGGTTAGTTTAACGCTACCGCATCCTCGTCGTAGTCTTCATAACCCTCTTCTTCATATTCGTATTCCACTGCGAGCGTCTGCTCCCTTGCGACGGAGTAGATGAGGAAGCTAAAGCCCGCTTTGGCGAGCCAGTCCGCGAGCATGTAGCCAAACTGCACGCCGACTTCGGTAGCCGAGCCCGTGAGACCCAAAAAGGGCAGCATGTAGATGACGGGGAAAAAGCCCCATGACCCTAAGAGCAAGAGCACCGAGTTGGTGACGAGCGTGCTGGCCTCTTCGCTCAGTTCGGCGAGCGCGTCGTTGAGCATCCCGTAGAGCACCCAGAGGATGTAGAGGAAGGGAACCGTGCTGGCTGTGCCCCAAATGATGCGCGTTTGGATGTCGGTTGAAATCTCACCGGGGTAGCCGAGCGCGATCATTGCAACCGTCGCTACCGTCAAGCGAATCCCGAGCGAGCGGGCTTTGTGCCGGGGAAAGTCGAGCACGTTCACCAGCGAGATGAGGAGTAGCGGCACGGTGGGCAGCCAATAGACGTAGCGGTAGAGCGCGAGTGGCAAAGTGGCTTCCGACGGGCTGTAGAGTCCGCCCTGGAGGTCGTAAACGTCGCGCCACTGGGTGAAGAGGAACAGATAGTGTAGCGCCGAGAGCCCAACGATGGTGGCGACCATCCAGAGTGCAGGACGGTAGCTTTCGTCAACTTTGCGGCGTGAAAAGACAAAAAAGGCGGCGCTTACGACCATGAGCAGCGCCGTCACGAGAAAAGCGTAGGCGACGAACGTGTACTGAGCGGGCGATAAAGTACTTAGATAATTGAGCATTCTTCTCCTTACTAGAAAATGTCAAGCACAAAGTTGAGCGTTCTCCCAACAGTTTGAGTAACCGTCGGTGACGCATCTATCTTAAAAGAGAAGTCGCTACGAAAGGGTCAAATTTTTCATGCAAGGTTGACTATTCAACAGCTCGCTACCGGCTTCAATACGTTTCTTGATTCTTTCTTAGCTAGGGGCCGAAAGTATGTGCAGGATATTGCTCAACTCTCTTCGTGGCAGTGGTTCAACTCGGTCAAGAGGTCGTGTGCAGCAAAAAGAGAAAAAGGTCACTTGGACCAACTCCTACGGAAGCGACTTCATCGTTTCTTTAGCCGCGTTCATGAAAAGCGGTCCATAAGGACGAAGATGGTATACTCCACCACAGGTATCAAATACCTCACACAACTAGAAGGCACTACCCCAGGAGGATACATGCGCAAAATTTTAGCTTTGCTACTTCTCACTCTACCTTTCGCCGCCGCCCAGGACTACGTTTTCGGTATTACCTACGACGCAGGCGGCAAGTTCGACGGCTCCTTCAACGAGGGCACTTGGAACGGTCTCCGTGACGCGGCCACTGAGTTGGAGGACGAGGGCCTGCTCATCGACGTCCTAGAGTTTGAAGGTACGCCCGACACCGCCGCGCAAGGCCAGCGGCAAATTGCCAGCCAGGGCGCAGAACTCATCCTCGCGCCGGGCTTTTTACAAGCGGACGCAGTCGCGGCGACCGCGCAGGAGTTTCCTGAAACCAGCTTCGTCTTGATCGACGCAGTGGCGGAAAATCCCAACGTCCGCAGCGTGCTCTTCAAGGAACACGAGGGCAGCTACTTAGTCGGCTATATCGCAGGCTCGCTCACCCAGACGGGCACGGTCGGCTTCGTCGGCGGCATGGACATCCCACTGATTCGCGCCTTTGATTTAGGCTACCAAGAGGGCGTCACGGCGGCTTGCCCCGAGTGCGAAGTGATTTCCAACTACGTCGGCGTCACCCCGGCAGCCTGGAACGACCCTGCCCGCGCCAAAGAACTCGCCACCACCCAGCAAGCGCAGGGCGCAGACATCATTTACGCGGCAGCGGGCGCGTCGGGCAACGGCGTGATCGACTTCGTAAACCAAACGATGTGCTACCAGCCCGGCCAAACGCGCGAGTCGCCACTGGCGTCGCAGTTGGAGAGTGTTGACAAGAGCGACGCCTACGCGAATAACTGCGAAGGTCAAGAGCCGCTCTTCTTCATCGGCGTGGACTCCAACCAAAACCCGAGAGGTGACACCGACGGAGACCCCGCGACCTTGAACCACGGTCTCACCAGTATGCTCAAGCGCGTGGACACCGCCGCGTACAACGCCGCACTGGACGTTGCCAACGGCGAATTCGAGGGCGGCACGCAGAGCTTAGGCTTGGCTGAAGATGGTGTGGGTTACGCGGTAGACGAATTTAACGGCGCACTCATCCCCGAGAGCTTAGTTACCGAGTTAGAGTCAGTCAGACAGCAGATCATCGACGGTGAAATCATGGTGACGGACTACCGCGAGCAGTAAGCCGCCCTGCCCCTCCTCTCCGGCGCTCCCTGTAAATGGGGAGCGTTTTTTTGGATAATGTTGGCAGCGGGCATGGATTGCCCGAAAAATGTTGGCTCGCCGGGTTGTGTAAGGTATTGGCGCAGCCAAGCGCAGTACTGCAACGCCAGTGTGCAGCCCGCCAAACTCGAGGTGAGGGCAGATCAGTAGGAAGCGTTGCTGTTACGATTAGCTTTGAGCGTTCTTAAAATACCGCTGATTTCAGAGGCAAGCTGCGGCTCTTGGCTGCGGACATCAGCCAATTGCTGGCAGATCGCGCTCACTTCAAGCTCGTTACCGAGTTCAGTTTCGTAGACGATACCCATCTGTAACTGTTCTAAAATTTGCTGCGCGTCTCTCATAGCTCCCCTAACATGCTGTTACAATTTCTCACATTTTAATGTACATTGACAAGCGCGGCGTGTGAAGTTTTCCCCGCCTAGTTACGTATGAGAAATTACGCTTTGCTACGGAAGCGCCCCCGCTTCGTAGCATGATTATTCATGATCACAGGACTTCTAACTGGAATGAGGCTTACTGAGACCTCGATATTGGGCTCCGAGTAGTTAGAAGATGCCGTTAGAGTACCCACACGAACAAAAGCTCACAGAGTATTTGAATACTTATACGCTTTCAGTAGTAGAACGGCGCTGTGCAACTTGGTGGCGCGCTAAACCTCTCTATTCCTGACGACAAAGCCCCCACCGTTAAAGCGTTCGGGGTATAAAGATAAACATGGCAAAACCCCCTGTCATCCTAGACTGCGACCCCGGCCACGACGACGCCATCGCGCTGCTGCTCGCCGCGCAACACTGCGAGGTGTTAGGCGTCACGGCGGTAAGCGGTAATGTACCGCTCGAGCTAACCACCCACAACGCGCTTATCACCACGCAGATTTTAGGGCTCGACCTCCCCGTTCACGCGGGCGCGAACAGACCGCTTGTAGCGGAGGCGCAGCACGCCGAATTCATCCACGGTGAAACGGGCTTGGGTGGACCCGAATTGCCGGAGTTAGAGCGAGAGGTCTCGAGCCGCAACGCCGTCCAATTCATTATCGATACTGTCCGAGCTAAAGAGAACATTTGGCTCGTCGCTACGGGACCGCTTACCAACGTCGCGCTCGCCCTGCGCAGTGCGCCCGACTTGGCCGAGCGGCTCGCGGGAGTCTCGCTGATGGGCGGTTCAGCGAGTTTTGGCAACGTCACGCCTGTTGCCGAGTTCAATATCTGGGCTGACCCGGAAGCGGCGGAGGTCGTGCTTAGCTGCGGCGCACCTATTATCATGTGCGGGCTCAACGTGACGCATCAGTTCATGGTTGGCGAAGCGGACATCGCTGAAATTCGTTCTATAGAAAATGCGGCGGCGACCTTTACAGCGGATATGCTGGACTTCTACGCGCACGCTTATTCGGAGAAGTTCTATGGCCGCGTCGAAGGGCCGCTCCACGACCCTTGCGCCGTACTCGCGGTCTCTCACCCTGAGCTGTTTACGCTAGAGGCGCGGCATGTCGGCGTCGAGACGCAAGGGCGTCACACGCTGGGGATGACCGTCGTGGACGAGCGTGGGGTTAAGGAGATGGGAGCGAGTAACGTTCAGGTGGCTTACAAGGTTAACCGGGAGAAGGCACTGGAGATATTGCTGGACGCGGTTCGGGCTTACACGTGAGTTGGCGGTTTCAACCTATAAAGGGGTTGAGTGGCACCGTTTCTTTTCACCGTGCTGCGCGGTAAACTGTTGCTAACTTAGACCCCAAGAAAAAGCGCTTCAACACAAGACAAACCTCGTACTTTCGCTCTACTCAAGGAGAAACAAGTGATCGAGTTTCACCGCGTTACCAAAACTTACCCGCGCACCCACACACACGCGCTGAGAGAGGTCAACTTTCGCATCCAAAAGGGCGAATTTCTCTACATCACCGGGCATTCGGGCGCAGGCAAGTCCACGCTTTTGTCGCTCCTACTTCGCCGCATCAACCCCACCGAGGGCAACGTCTACATTTTAGGGCAAGACCTCAGCAAGCTGCGCGAGCGGCGGCTGCCCCTCTTGCGGCGGCGCATCGGGATGGTCTTCCAAAGCCACCGCTTGTTGCCGCACCTGAGCGCCATCGACAATCTCACCTTCGCACTCCGGGCGGTGGGCGAGCGCGGCAACTACGAGCAAAGAGCGATGGCGGCCTTGCGTCAGGTTGCCCTAGCGCATAAACGTAAAGCCTTTCCCGTCGAACTCTCCTTGGGCGAGCAGCAGCGCGTGGCGATAGCGCGGGCGATGGTCACGAACCCGCCGCTGCTCCTGTGCGACGAGCCCACAGGCAACCTAGACCCCGACACGAGCTGGGAAATCTTGGAACTCTTGAACGACTTCAACATCAAAGGAACGACGGTGATCGTGGCGACGCACGCGAAGGAGTTGGTGGACCAGCTTCGCCGCCGTACGATTGTGCTGCGAAATGGTGAGGTCGTGCGAGACGATGAAGGTGGCGGGTATTCGCTCTAATGAGGTCAGAAGATGGAGATTAAACGCCTCGGAACGTATCAAGAGGTTGACGCGCAGGGATACTTGCAGAGCGTCGGTGACGCCGCCAATATTCAGGGCGTGTGGTTAGAGGCTGCGCAGATGTTAGAGCGGGCGTATCTCGAGCGGTGGTCGAGCGTTCACAGTATTTACGTTCGCGGGTCTGTGGCAAAGGGAACGCCCGTCAAACATATTTCCGACATCGACAGCTTCGCGGTGATGGAGCCTGACTGGGACGGCGCGGTAACGTATGACGAGTTGAAGATTTGGGCAGAAGAGGTCGAGCGAGCGATTCAGAGCGCGTTTCCTTTCGTCGCTGGCATTGAAGTCGGGCTCGAGGCATACACGGGCATCCTCGAGCGGGACAACCCCTATACCTTCATCCTCAAAGCGGAAGCTGCTTGTATGTACGGGGGTGATCTGGCAAGCGAGATAGCACCTTATAAATTCGGTCCTGAGCTAGCCTTTCAGACCAAACACTTTCAGCAGCACTTAGACCTCTTCTGGGATGAGTATCCGCAGGAGTCCGAAGCGGAAAAGGCTGACTTTCTCGCCTGGTTGATGCGGCGCTTTCTGCGCTTGGGGATGGAACTCGTGATGGTGAAAGAAAAGCGCTACACCCGCGACCTCTATCTCTGCTATGAGAGTTTTGCTAAGTATTATCCAGAAAAAAAGGGTGAGATGTATAGAGCGCTCGAGCTAGCCCTCAATCCCCGAGTGAACCAAGAAACTGAACAGTTTATCAACAGTTTTGGTACGTGGTTGGCTGAGGAAGCTGACCGCTGTCTCGAAAACTGGAAGCGGGAATAATCCATAGCTTCACTCCGCTGTAACCTCGGCATAGTCAGGCGCGAAGAGAATCCAGTGTTTGTAGGGCGCTAAATCAATCGTTTCACCATTTTCAGCTACGAAGGTCAACCCCTCTTGCGGGCTCCACGTGCCGGGAATCTCTTTGCCGCGTAAGTAGAGCGTCGCCTCGCCGCCGCTGTAGGGCAAGTAGAGGCGGCCTTCGGGGTCGCCGGGGTAGGGAAACGCGGTGACTTGCGCCGTGACGACGGCGTCCACGAGCACGTCTTCGCCCGAGGCGTCCGAGGCTTCGCCGCCGTTTCTGAGCCAGCGGTACTGGTTGATGGAGGAGACGTAGCGAAAGCCGCTCGAGTAGTCCGCCGAATAGCCTACCGATACGCTGGACGCGCCCGGTGCGTTCTCAGCGGGCAGATAGGCGGAGCCGCGTAGGACTCTCGAGGCGTCTAGCTCGAGGCGGGCAATCGCCTGCCGGAGCGCGTTGCCATTGGCGTAAGTGCTGTAGGGCGCATTGTTACTGGCGACGAAGAACGGCTCGTCTTGCTCTAGGGCGTCTAAAGTCGTGCGACCTCTTGCGATTTCGCTCAGCGCACTGGGCGAGCCGCCCACATGAACGAGCGTGCCGTCCATCGCGCTCGCGGCTTGGACGAAGTATTCTCTCGCGCTGCGAATCGGCCCGACCTCGCTGGGCGTGCTGTTGGGGTTGTCGTAAACGCTCATGAGCCGCGTCAAACCGCCCTCGACGGGCATTTCGTAAACGGCGGAGGCTTGGCGCAGGCCCGCTTGCGGGTAGCCGAGCGCGTTGTCCAAGATGACGGCGATGGGCTGGCTCCGGCTCACCTCGTAAGGGGTGCGGCTCGCGGGGGCTCCGGCTGGCGCGGTAGAGGTTTCGGGGGCAGTGGCCGCGCCTGCGTTGTTCGCTTGGGCGTCGTCTTGCGCTTGCGCCTGTCCGGTCTCGGCGGCGTTCCCGCCCACGGCGGACGCCTCTGAGGTCACCTCTTGGTCGCCGGACTGCGTCTCTTCGGCGGCCTCGGCGACTTGGGTTTCGGGCACAGTCGCCGTCGCTGTAACTTGGGGACTCGGGACGGGTTCAGCTTCAGCGACCTGAACGCCCGGTGTCGTCTCCAAGGAGCGCGAGGCGGGTACAGAGACTTGCGCCTGCGGCGTCGGCACGACCTGAGGGCTCGGCACGGACGCTTGCGCTTGCGGTTGGGGCACGGCGCGTTCGGGTACGGTGGCGCTTGCCTCGGGCGTCGGCACGGGTCTCGCTGCGGCGACGGACGCTTGCGCTTCGGGGGTCGGGACGGCTTGCGCCGCTGCGACGGAGACCTGCGCGGTAGGCTCGGGTACGGCGACGCGCGGCGCGACCTGGACACGGGGCGTGACCGCGACCTCTCTCGCCTCCGGCACGTTCGCGGCGACCTGAGGTTGAGGAATCTGGATGGTTTCGGCTAGAGGTTGGGGCTCTATCTCCACCTCATCCACCTCGGGGAGCGTCGCGGCGGCCTCTTGCGGAGGTATATCGAGCGGCTCAGCGCTCGGCGCGGGCACGCTCGCTTGAGGGGCAGGGGGCGGCTCGCTTGGCGCTTGCACTTGATTTTGTGGTGTCTCTTGCACAGCGTCTTGTGGGGTGTCTTGTGGGGCTTCTTGGAGCGTCTCCACCGATGCTTGGGGCGCGGCGGCAGGCTCCGCTGTCGGCGTGCGCGGCGCACCCGCCGCTTCGCTCGCCACTTCGGGCTCGGCGGCTTGGGGCGCACTTTCTGCGGCGGCAGCGGCGTCGTTCGTTTCGGCCTGCTCGGGCGTGCCGAGGTCTAAGACGATGAAGTTTTCGGGCTCGAGCGGCGTCGGGGCGACGTAGGCGTAGATGATGACGGCGATTCCAGCGAGGTGAATGAGCAAGGACAGGAGAAACGCTCGCCGCTTCTCCTTATCTCGCCAAAAAGACCTTTCGTTATGCTGACGCATCTACCTGAGTACCTGTTTCATCATTCTATCCAGTCCATGTCTGCGGCGTTGGGGTATGAAGTCGGACTATAAAGTCGCACCACGCATAAGCCGCGCCTTGCAAACGCTCAACACGGCAAGCTCGGTACACATAAAATCATACAGGACATCTCTAATTACCACCTGTCGCTATCGCGACGCGCTGCGCTCCGGCTTGTTTGATTAAATCCATCACGCGCACGGGCAAACCGTAGCGCACAGACTGGTCGGCGCGGAGCACCACCGTGTCGGACACGCTGCTAGCGAGCACCTCGCGGAGCACCCCTACCAACTCAGCCTCCGCGACCTGCGAGCCACCCACAAAAATCTGGTCGTCTTGGTTGATGGTGACGGTGGGCAGTTCTGAGGACTGCGCTTGAGCGCTCTGCGCTTGGGGGAGGTCGACGGGCAGCCCGGACTCGAGCGTGATAAAGGTCGTCGAGACCATGAAAAAGATGACCAAGAGAAACACCACGTCCACCATCGGCGTAAGGTCGAGCCCTAGCCCGGTGCGGTTGCGACGGCTAAGACGCTCGGATCGTCTCATAGCCTTCCCCTGACTGTTCTTCCGTTCGTCTGCGCCTGTCTCGCTTATCCTGCTCGTCTTGAGGTTCGTCTTGGCGCTCTCTGCGTCCCGAGACGACCTCGACCACGTTCCCCATCAGCTCTTCGCGGCGGCGCTCGATCTCTAAAAGGATGTTATCCACACGGCTCGAGAGGTAGTTGTAGCCAATAAGCGCCGGAATCGCCACGATGAGCCCCGCCGCCGTGGTGACGAGCGCCTGCCCAATGCCGTCCGCCAGAGCAGCCGGGTTGCCCGTCCCCTGCTGCGAAATCTCCGAAAAAGCGATGATCATACCCGTGACCGTACCTAAAAGCCCCAAGAGCGGCGCGATCTGCGCGATCGTGCCGAGCGGACGCAGCCCCTTGGTGAGCCGCTGCTCCTCGCCTAAAGTCGCCTCTTGAAAGGCCGCTTCGACGGCGGCGCGGCCATAGGGCAGGCGCGTCAGGGCGGCTTTGAGGACCCTGGCAATCGGTCCGCCGTGGTTGTCGCAAGCGACTAAGGCCATCTCCAAGTTGCGCTCGCGCACGGCGGCGTTGACCCGTACCATGAGCCTATCGACGTCCATGCGTTCTCTCGAGAGTTTTAAGAGGCGCTCGAGAAAGAGGTAGAGCGCGTAGAGCGAGATGAGTAAGATGGCGATTAAAACGGGGCCGCCGCTGCGAAGAAGGTCCATTCCCGCTATCCTAAGCGCCCACGAGCTTAATTAGATGAGACATGGCTCTACTTTAACGCGCGAGCGCCCAGTGCGCCAAGACCAGTGCGACGTAAAGGCTTCATAAACGGCTCATGTCCGGCTCGATGTGTGCGTACGGAATCAGGCGCACGCTCGCTGTTCTACGGCGCTGAGCGTGACACCCTAAAAGAATGGACGCCTCTACCTTTTACGGCTCGAGCGAACACCAGACCTTTACCCTCGGCGAGGGTCCTAAAAAAGCGCTTTTACTCCACGGCTTCCCCGGCACGCCCGCCGAACTGCGCCCTCTCGCCAAGGTGCTCTGCGCCAGCGGTTGGCAAGCCACCGCGCCGCTCTTGCCGGGCTTCGGCGTCGAGATACCTCGCTTAGGCGAGCGGCGTTGGCAGGATTGGCAAGGCGCGGCGTTGGCACACTGGCAAGAGGTGAGGCGAGAGGCGCAGAGAACGCTCCTCATAGGCTTTTCGATGGGCGCAGCTTTAGCGCTCCATTTAGCAGCCGCGCAGCCACCCGACAAGCTCGTGCTCATCGCTCCGTTCTGGCGGATGAACGACCCTCGCGCGCACCTTTTGCCCGTCGTCAAATATGTGATGCCCACCCTCAGACCCTTTGAGAAGGCTGACTTCGGCGATAAGGATGTGCGTAAGCAGTTCGAGGTGATGCTGCCAGACGTTGACCTGGACGACCCCAACGTTCAAGCGCGGCTACGCCGAGAGGTCATCTTGCCGACCTCTTCAGTAGACGAACTGCGCAAGCTCGGACGCTCGGCGCATGGTGTCGCTAAGCAGGTCGGTGCACCCACGCTCATTTTGCAAGGTTTCGGGGATACGACGGTGAGACCTAAAGACACGCGCACCTTGCTGACGAGACTAAGCGGCCCTGTCACCCTGCACGAATTCAGCGGCGACCACGACGTCGTCAAACCTCACGGTCAGGGGCATGAAACGCTCCTCAACCTCTTAAAAGGGGCGCTTTAATAACTTTAGGACAGCAGTGAAGAGTGACGAGATAGAAACAGAAAGTAAAATCAAAACCTTTTCACTCACCGTTCGTCCAGCTCGACTGGATTGCTCGGAACTCATTGCTTCCTTATACGGAATTGCATAGCTTACTTACCCTAACTGAGGGCGTTAGAGCTTACCATCACAGATGGGCATAACTTCGTTTGCAAACGAAGTTATGCAACCTCGTATTAGTATGCAATCCCTGAGTAGGCACAAGACGTAAGCCTAGCCTTCCAAAACAATACGCCTGTCCACTTGAAAGGTGTCGTTGGGGGGAGCTTTTCTCGAGATAAAACTCACCGCCTCCACCCGAAACGAGAGCGGCTCCCAGTCCGCTTGCAACCGCTTCAAAAGCGCATTTCTCGCACCGCGTCCCTGCACTTGTCCGACGCTTAAGTGTGGCGTAAAGCCGCCCCCAAAAGAGCGCGTCTCGCTGTAGGCGGGCGCGGCTTCCCACAGCTTCGTTTGCAGATTGACCACGGCCTTTTCCGGCTCGGGGCGCAGCCACACGCTAAAGCTCCCTTTGCCGTGCTGAAAGGTATCGAATGTTTTGAGCGTCACCTCAAAGGGCGCGATGTCCCAGCCCACGGGCGCAAGCAGCCCCGCCGCCTCGGTGAACTTGGGCTTGGGGAAAAACGGGTAGAGCAGCGTGATGTGGGGCATCCAGCGCTTGACTTGCTTGTCGTGCTCGCGCCGAATCTCTTGAATGGGCTCCCACACCTCTTCGGGCGGGATGATGACGAGCGCGGTCTTGTGGGTTTTATCGGCCATTGGGGTAGTGTAGCAAGGGAACGCCCGTTGCGGTGCTAAAGTCGTTTTGAAAAGCGACCTTAGCAATTAGCTAGGATTCGCAATACTGTTGTCACCCTGTTCACGCAGTTAGGCGCAGCCCGGTTGTCGAAGGGTCTCGTTTAGCTGCACTAAAACTCCATAATTGGCAGTAGCCAAAACTCTGTAACTCGCAATCTCAGCAAGAGGAGTCAGCAAGGTCAGAGATTCTTCATCCTGTAAAGGGCTCAGAATGACACCAGCGACGGTGTGTCACCCCGAGCCCAGTCGAGGGGTCTCGTCTTCCATTCTCAGCTAGGCGAGAAGGCAAAGTCAGAGATTCTTCGACTCCGCTTCGCTACACTCAGAATGACATGACTTATTTCTTATTCAATTAGCAGTTCCACGACATATTGAGACAAAATGCCGCAGATATCATCTTCAAATGTGCGTGCTAGACGATGTGTTGTTGAGTGAGAGCGTCTCAAACCAGATGAGACCTGCTAAATGCTGTACCAAAAGCTGCTCGAGCTAGACAATCCGAAAGCCCTCGCCCTACCTCACCTCCTTCTTAAAGTTGATCTCCGCAGGCTGCCGCACGAAGCCGAGCTTGGTGTTGACCGCGAGCATCGGCGTGTTGAGCGAATTGTTCCAAGTCTTGATTTCGGTGTAGCCTCCCTTTTTCGCCCAAATGAGGTTCGCAACCTTGAGCGCTGTGGCGACACCCTTGCCGCGCAGTTCAGCGCCTACCGCTGTGAAGCCGTTATAGAGGTACTGCGGATTCGCTTCCGAGCCGCCGAGTTCACTGAAGCCGCGCCATTTCCCTCTGTAGATCGCAATCTGGACAGCTTCAGGTAAGAAGTCGGGTAGGTCGAAATACTTTTCATAGACCTCGAAGTCTTTGCGAGTGGGCGCTTCGGGTAGCGGTTCGTCTTGAGTAAGTTCCCAGTCGAGGTCGTAGAGGGTGCGCCTGTAGTCGGGATGCGCGTCCATAAGTGTGCTGAGCGGCTGGGTGCTCACGCCGACGGCCTTCATCACCTCATCTAAATGCGCGTAGGGCGCAGGGTCAAAGGTCTGCGGGTCGAGGCGCGACTCCCAGTAGCGATCCTCTTCGACGAAGCCGCGCTTCTGCCAAAAGCGCACCGCGTCGGGGCGGTTCTCCTTGGCGTCACCTCTTAAAAGAATGGGGTCGAAGGGTTTTAACGCCTCTAACAAATGCTCGTACAACCGACTTCCAATTCCCTGAGCGCGGTGCGACGGGTGCACGTGAATATTGAGGAAAAACTTCTGTGGGTGGTAGAGCCCTGAAGACTGGCCGTACCGCGCAAGGCCGACGAGTTCGCCGCCACGCTCGGCGAGAAAGCGGCCAACCTCGAGCTTAGGGTCGCGGACGCTATCGTCGCGCCTAAGCTCCTCCGCCGTAAGGGGATAGTCGGGCTCGACGAGGTTGAAGAATGCGGCCATGCGTTCGTAGTCGTGTTCGTTAAAGGGGCGAACCGTGAGGTCTGTGCCGGTAAGGGTCATACGTTGCCTCCGAGGGCTTGCATCACTATGGAGCCGAGGTAGAAGACGTAGCGCAAGGATCGCCCACAGATGAACCACCAAGCGCATTGAGCTTGTTCAAGCTAAATTTTTAGGGATTTAAGCCAGGGTGCGTGTTTGCTCGAGGCCAAACGGCAGGGACAAAGACGACGCGAACACAGCGTTTTTAGTACGCATATTGAATAGAACCATCGCCTGCCTCCTCTCGAGCTGAACTATCAACCGCTTAGCGAAACGTAGCGTCGCCAAAATTAACGTTGAAAGCTTCTTAGCACGCTGAGAGCTTAGCACACTTCTCATTTTTCTGGATGAGAGGGCGTGGCCTGCACTCTGACATACCCCTGCACACCCTCATAGCGCCGCCTGCTCTGCACCCACCAGCCGTCCCCGGCCTCTTCAAAGCCTGCAGCGCTCAGGTCACACTCCGACTGAAGCTGAAGCGCGTGAAAACCTAGATGTTCGAAAGAGATTCTTACGATGAGGCGCAAAACCGCGTCCCTCGCCCAAGCCAGCGTGCAACGCTCTTCTATCTGAGTGAGCACGAGGTGGCCTTGTGTATCCGCTTTAAGCAACCGCACGTTCAGACCTGTATTCGATGTGAAGAGGTAGCCGCGTTCGCTCTCCTCCACCTCGACTTGAACGGCTCCTTCACGCTTCCTATAAAGAGGTGTCGGGACGAAATGCCGCGCTTCGTAACGCTCGGAGAGGTCGTTTAAGAGGTCGTGGTAGCGCCTTTCTAAGCGCAAACGCTCGCGCTCGGTGAGGCGGTAGGCGCTGAGGCGCGTTTCTTCAAGCTCGAGCCTCTCCAATTCCAAACGTTCCAACTGATCTGCCAAGCTCTCTTCCGGTAGAGGTTCGCTTTTGAGCGCGGGAATATCCGGCTCTAAGCGCAACGTCCCGCGAAAATACCCCTGCAAACCGCCGCGAAACTCCTTTAGCTCCCCCGCCTCTAAGCTCAAGACTCGCGTCGCCACATTCTCAACTAAAGCAGCGTCGTGCGAGACGAGCACGAAGGCGGCGTCGGTATCTTTCAGGGCGTTCTCCAAACGCTCGATCATTTCAACATCGAGGTTTTCCGTCGGCTCGTCCAACACGAGCACGTTGGCTTCACTCGCAATCACGAGCGCGATGCCCGCTCGAGCTTTCTGCCCTTCGGACAACCTCTCAGGTGAGGCGTCCGCATGTTCAGCCAGTGCGACGAGCGCCAACAGCAGCCGCGCTCTAGGCTCGGAGACGTAGCGGGTGAGTTGACTCAGCAGCGGCGTGCCCGCCTCTAAACCCCTCGTCTCTTGGTCGAACACGGCAACTTTCGCGTCCCGGCTAAAGTGCAGTTCAGTTCTGGTGTGCTCAGACTCCAACTCGCCTGTAAGCAGGTTTAAGAAGGTGGATTTACCCGTACCGTTCGGCCCAACCAGCGCGATTTTGTCGCCCGCTTCGACGCGCAGGGCGACATTATTGACGACAACATTATCTTCGTACCTCTTGCTGAGATGCTCCGCGTTAAGGAGGGTGCCTCGAGCTTTTTTAGCCCCTAGCGATACCTCTTTCACCGTCTCATTTGCAGATTGCGAACGAGGAGCTTCAACTTCTTGCAAACGGTCCAACCGCTTCAGAGTGTTGCGCCGCTGCCGCGCCGCGCTCGGCGTGCCCCAACCTCTCAGGCGAGCCGCCGAAGCGCTCAGCGCGGCGACCTCTTTACCGCGTTCCTTAGCGCGTTTTTGCGCGGTGCGTACGGCGAAACCTTGGGTTTGCCTGAAACTCGAGTAATTCCCTTTATACAAGGTGAGATGACCAGTTTCTAAGTGAAGCGTGTGAGTGCACACCTCATCTAAAAGCGCCCTGTCGTGCGACGCAAAGAGGAGTGCGCCCGGATAGGTTTTCAACCTCTCCGCCAGCGTTCGGCGCGTCGTGAGGTCCAAGTGGCTGCTCGGCTCGTCCAGGAGTAGGACATCGGGTTGGTTGACGAGGGCGAGAGCGAGGGTGAGCTTTGAGCGTTCGCCGCCCGAGAACTCGAGCACTGACCGCTCGTAATCCGCAGGCGTAAACCCGAAGGTGGTCAGGGTGCGCTCCAACTTCGCTTCCGCCTCGTAGCCGCCCGCCGCTTCAAAGCGCTCGGTCAGTTCGGCGTAAACCTTTAAGGTGTGCTCTAAAGGCCCTTCGCCCGCACTCAAACGCCGCTCCTCTTCGCGCAGCGCCGCTTCGGAGTCGCGCACGTGTGCCAGCGCTCGCAGCCCCGCGTCCCACACGGTGATGTCGCGAGTTAGGGTCTGCTGAGCCCCCAAGCGCATGCCCGGCGCTCTCAGCACGCGCCCCTCATCCGGCAGGAGGTCGCCCGCCAGAAGGTTGAGCAAGGTGGACTTGCCCGCGCCGTTACGCCCGACCAAACCAACGCGCTGACCCCGTCGCAAGGTGAGCGAGACATTACTCAACAGGTCGCGTCCGTCACGGCGATAGGTCAGCGTAGCGTCAAGCAGGTTCACTTCTCGAGTCTACCGAGCTTAGATTCTCCGAGTTGTAGCGCTTACGCCGCTCTGCACACCTAAACTACTTAGAAAAGCGTCACCTACAGCGGAGATAAACTGCTTGCTACGAGGATGCGTTACCAGCCCCACGTCCCCGCGCCACCCTTGAACGGCCCGACGATGTCTGAGGTGATCCAGCCCCCATAGAAGTTACCCTCTTGCGCCTGGACTCGCTCATCCCCGACAAAGCACGCCTCCATTTTGCTCGGATAAAAGGTGAGGTAGTCTTTGAGCGACTCGTAGCCTTTCACCGGACTCGGGTAGCTCCAGCCCACATTCGCTACCTCTTGCTCCCCGACGCGCACCGTCCAATACGCCGCTCGCCCCTTGAACTCGCACATCGTCGTGCGCTCGGTCTTCTCTAAAAACGCCATTTTTACATCCTCTTTGGGGATGTAATAGCTGGGCGGATGCGAGGTCTCCAACACGCGCTTAGCACGCCGCGTATCCGCGATGACCTCACCGTTAACGTGTTTGCTGAGACCACGCGGACGTGTTTGCTGATCTCTTCGACGGCGGGCGGGCGCGGATAGTCCCAGACGGATTCTTGACCCTCTTTGGGTTGGATGCGTTTAGCCATAAACCAAGCGTAGAGCGTTTTCACCCTCGCGACTTGGTAAGGTGTTGCAGTTCGTCAGCGGAGGTGCTGCGTGGTTTTAGAAGTTGCTATGTTAGATGTAAAAAAGGGAGAAACGGGGGCGTTTGAGGCGGCGTTTGAAAAAGCCGCGCCGATTATCGCTTCAATGAAGGGCTACCTCTCACATGAACTTAAACGGTGTTTGGAGAGGAAAAACCGCTACCTCTTGCTAGTTCGGTGGGAAACGCTCGAGGACCACACGGTAGGGTTTCGGCAGTCGGCGACGTATGGGGAGTGGAAGGCGCTTTTGCATCACTTCTACGACCCTTTCCCAGTAGTCGAGCACTACGTTGATGTTTGAGCTAACGTAGCCCTCCCTCTTTTCGAAGTGCGGACCTCTCAGCAACACTAGGGCATGGCAACCAAAGTAATCCAAGACGCGCGAATTCAGCATCTCAACGATAGAGAGGTTGAGGACGGGTCTTATGTCCTCTACTGGATGCAAAGCTCGCAGCGCACGGAATATAACCACGCACTCGAGTACGCCATTCAAAGCGCCAACGACTTAGAGCAGCGTCTGCTCGTTTGTTTCGGCCTGATGGACGACTACCCCGAGGCGAACGCGCGGCACTACACCTTTATGTTGGAGGGTCTACAAGAGGTCGAAACCTCTTTGAAAAGGCGCAACATCAAATTCGCCCTGCAAAGGGGTTCACCCGATGAGGTCGCGTTGCGTTTAGGTGAGGATGCGTCCCTCATCATCTGCGATAGGGGGTATCTGCGCAATCAGCGGCAGTGGCGTGAGAACGTGGCAAGTCAAGCGCAGTGCCGCGTTACACAAGTCGAGTCGGACGTGGTCGTCCCCGTCGAACTCGTCTCGGACAAGAAGGAATACGCCGCTCGCACGATTCGCCCTAAGATTCAAAAGCATCTGAATGATTTTCTGGTCGAACTGCGCACCACTTCTATAGATAAAAACTCGAAGAGCATGAGCGTGGACGGGCTCGACCTGAGCGATGTTGGGAAACTTGTAGACGAACTTAAAGTAGACAAGAGCGTCGAACCGCTCACTCACCTCTTCCAAGGAGGCACGTTGCAAGCGAAAGCCATTTTAGATAATTTTATAGAGAACAAATTCAGTTCCTACGACTCGAACCGCAACCAGCCACAGACGAGCGACGTGTCGCACATGAGCAAGTACCTCCACTTCGGGCAGATTTCACCCGTCTACATCGCCTTGCAGATTCAGGAGGCGCACACCTCGCAGGGGAACATCGACTCGTACTTGGAAGAGGTCATCATCCGCCGCGAGTTGCCGATGAACTTCATTTACTACATGCCGGACGACTACGATTCGTACAGCAACCTGCCGGATTGGGCGCAGGAGACCTTGGAGGAGCACAAAGACGACGAGCGCGAGTATGTGTACTCGCGCCAGGAACTCGAGGACGCCCAAACCCACGACGACTACTGGAACGCCGCCATGAATGAAATGCGCTACACAGGCTACATGCACAACTACATGCGGATGTATTGGGGCAAGAAGATTTTGCAGTGGAGCAATACACCCAAGTACGCTTACGAGACGACCTTGTACCTCAACAACAAATACTTTTTGGACGGGCGCGACCCGAACTCGTTTGCAAACGTGGCGTGGGTCTTCGGTCAGCACGACCGGGGCTGGACGGAGCGAGAGGTCTTCGGCAAAGTGCGCTATATGTCGGCGGGCGGTTTGGAGCGCAAGGCGAAGCCGGAGGAGTATGTGGAGAAGGTCAACGAGCTTGTGAAGCAGGGGAAAGCACCTTAGGGGTAGCGTCCTTGGGGCGACGGGAGCAAGAATCAAACAGCCCGTTATGATAGGGGCATGACACGCGAAACGAATGTTGGACGCAAACGGCAAGAGACGCTTTATGTGGGCGGCGTGGCGGGTGAGAAACCGCTGGTGCCAGTTGGGATGGAGAAGTTAAAGCAAGCTGCCCGCCGCAAGATGAGCGCGGAAGGTTTCGCCTACGTCGCGGGCGGCGCAGGCGCAGAGAGCACCATGAGCGAGAACCGTCGCGCCTTTGAGCGCTGGCGCATCGTGCCGAGGATGCTCCAAGACGTCTCGGAGCGCGACACCTCAGTTGAACTCTTCGGCCACACCCTGCCGAGCCCCTTTCTGCTCGCCCCGATTGGCGTTTTGGAGATGGCGCACAAGGAGGCTGACCTAGCGGTTGCGGAAGCTGCGGCGGCTGAAAACGTCCCCTTTATCTTCTCGAACCAAGCCTCCGTGCCGATGGAAGCGTGCGCAAACGCGATGGGGGAGCGCCCGCGCTGGTTTCAGCTCTACTACAGCCAGAGCGCCGAGCTGGTTCTGAGTCTAGTGAGACGCGCCGAAGCGAGCGGCTGCGCGGCGCTCGTGGTGACGCTGGATACGACCCTGCTCGGCTGGCGCACCCGCGACTTAGACCTCGCCTACCTCCCTTTTTTGCGGGGTAAGGGGATGGCGCAGTATACGAGTGACCCAGTCTTTAAGCGGCTCGTTCAGGACGCACCGCCAGCGGAGCGCAAAGGTCGCGTTACGCTTTCGGCGCTTCGGGCGCTGCTCGAGATGACCCGCGCCCACCCCGGCTCACTGCGCCAAAACCTGCGCTCCGGCGAGCCTATCAGGGCGGTGCAGCGCTTTATTCAGACCTATTCCAAGCCCTCGCTGACTTGGGAAGACATCGACTTCTTGCGCGAGCAAACGGACCTGCCCATCTTGCTCAAAGGTATTTTGCACCCAGGCGACGCGAAGGAGGCGTTGGAACACGGCGTGGACGGAATCATCGTCTCGAATCACGGCGGGCGGCAGGTGGACGGGGCGGTTGCCGCCCTTGACGCGCTGTCGAGCGTTGTCGAGACTGTTAATAGTCGCGTTCCCGTCCTGATGGATAGCGGGATTCGCGGGGGCGCGGACATCTTCAAGGCGCTGGCGCTGGGTGCTACGGCGGTCTGTTTAGGGCGTCCTTACGTTTATGGGCTAGCAGTAGCAGGTGAGCGAGGTGTGCGAGAGGTCATTCGAAACATCAAGGCGGATTTCGATTTGACAATGGGGTTGGCAGGCTGCAAGCGTGTCGAGGAAATCCGCCGAGAACGGCTTTTCGCACAAGGCTAAAGAAGTAAATAGTGAGCGACAACGTCCCTTGGAAGTCAATCTATTTATCTGCTGCTGTTTTGTAAGCGTCACTGCGTAAGCTGCACCTGCACCGAGAAAGGACATAATGATACTGTTCAACCAGTCTCCATCTGCTAGACCACCTATAACAGTAGCTGTTATGGCTGCCGCAATAAGCTGCGCCTTTACTTTACGCATTTTGAAGATCATGTAGAAATGCAAGAAGCTCGAACCTCAGATCGTCAAGTTTAGAAACCTTGGGATTCACCCTTGCATTCTTCAAAATTCATCTTTTTGAGGCGCTCCTTTAGAGACTTCTCGGCATTCTTCGAATCTCTGTTGAGACTGTTACGCTGACGATGCGTATCGTACCATTGTTTTTTAGTCTTGCCCTACTATGTTGCAAAACTGCCTACTCAACTTACCCTCTTCTTTCTCGTCAAGGCTGCTCGTTGGATATAAGCAAAGAGAACATATTTTTGTGAACGTATTACATAAAACGTACGTTTAACTTTAAAATTGTCTCCTCGCACTTCAACAAGTAGTAGTGTTATGCTCGACAGGTTGAAGGAGACTCAAGTAGTCTCCCCATCATAGTAACCCAACACCCGAACGACGAAAGGACCCCCTTATGAGCGGAAACGCCGTACGCACGAGAGCCGTCGCCGATACGATCACCTACACCCTGCCGGAGTCCATCGACTACGTCGCCAAGCCAACCGGCGAGCTGTTCGCGAGCAACGTCTTCAGCTTAGCTGTCATGAAAGAGCGCCTGCCCTCGCACGTCTATAAGTCGTTGCAGAAGACCATTCAGGAGGGTCAAGCGCTCGACGTGTCCACCGCCGACGCCATCGCCTCGGCGATGAAGGCGTGGGCGATTGAAAAGGGCGCGACGCACTACGGGCACATCTTCTATCCGCTGACCGGGCTGACCGCTGAAAAGAACGACAGCTTCTTCTCGCCGACGTCAGAAGGTGGGACGCTCTCGGAGTTTTCCGGTGAGACGCTGATGCAGCAGGAGCCGGACGGCTCGAGCTTCCCCTCGGGCGGCCTTCGGCAGACGCACGAGGCGCGGGGCTACACTGCGTGGGACGTCACCAGCCCCGCCTACCTCGCTGAAAACCCCAACGGTTTGACGCTGACCATCCCCTCGGCGTTCGTCGCCTGGACGGGCGAGATACTGGATGAGAAGACCCCACTGCTGCGCTCGATGAAAGCATTAGACACCCAAGCGAAGCGCGTCCTGAAGCTGTTCGGCCATACTAACGTCGCCCTCGTCACCTCGACGGCGGGCGCGGAGCAAGAGTACTTCTTGATCGACCGCAACTTCTACTTGGCTCGCCCCGACCTCTTGAACGCGGGGCGCACGCTGTTCGGCGCACCGTCGCCCAAGGGTCAAGAGTTCGACGACCACTACTTCGGCTCGATCAACGAGCGCGTGCAGGCGTGTATGTACGCCCTCGAGCGCGAGCTGTTCAAGCTCGGCGTGCCCATCAAGACCCGCCACAACGAGGTCGCGCCCGCGCAGTTCGAGCTTGCGCCCGTCTATGAAAACGCCAACGTCGCCGCCGACCACCAGCAGGTCATCATGAGCGTCTTGCATAAGGTGGCGAGCAGCTACGGATTCGCCTGCTTGCTGCACGAAAAGCCCTTTGCAGGCGTTAATGGGAGCGGCAAGCACGTGAACATGTCCTTGGGCAATGCGACGCAGGGCAACTTGTTGGAGCCCGGCGACAATCCCCACGATAACGCGCAGTTCTTGGTCTTCTGCGCCGCCGTGATTCGCGCCGTGCACCGCCACGCGCCGCTCCTACGCGCCGCCATCGCCTCCGCGAGCAACGACCACCGCTTGGGCGCGAACGAAGCGCCACCTGCGATTATCTCCATCTTTTTGGGCGACCAACTGGCCGACGTGTTCGAGCAGATCAAGAACAACGGCGGCGCAACCTCGTCTAAGTCCTCGGGTACGCTGAGCATCGGGGTGGACACGCTGCCCCCACTCCCCAAGCACGCCGGGGACCGCAACCGCACCAGCCCATTCGCTTTTACGGGCAACAAGTTCGAGTTTCGCGCGGTGGGCTCGAGCCAGTCCATCTCGCGTCCCGTCACGGTCATCAACACCATCTTGGCGGAGTCGCTTGACTACGTCGCCACGGAGCTTGAAGGCGCAGAGGACTTCAACGCCGCCGTCCAGTCGCTCCTCAAGCAGATCATCCAGGAGCACGGCGCGGTGCTCTTCGACGGTGACGGCTACTCGGAGGCGTGGGAAAAGGAAGCCGAGTCGCGCGGGCTGCCCAACCTCAAGGCGACCCCGGACGCCCTGCCCATGTACGTCTCCGACGACGCTATCACCCTATTCGAGACCTACAATGTGCTCAGCAAGCACGAGCTGGAGAGTTTGTACGAGGTCGCTCTGGAACAGTACATCATGAGCCTCAACTTGGAGTCGAACCTGGTCGTCGAGATGGCGAAGACGATTATCTTCCCCGCCGCTGTGCGCTACCAGGGCGAACTCGCGCAGACGTGCGCGAGCCTCAAGGCCATCGGTTACGACTTCGACACCGACACGCTGGATAAGGTCACGAGCCTCGTCAAGTCGCTCCAGGACAACACCGCTGAGCTCGAGGCCGCCAAGAAAGAACTGGGTGAGGGGATAGAGGGAGCCAAGCACGCTCACGATACCATCCTCCCGCTCATGAGCGCGGTGCGTGAGGCGGCGGATGGGCTCGAGGCCGTCGTCGCCGACGACCTGTGGCCGCTACCGACCTATCAGGAAATGCTGTTCATTCGCTAGTGCGACCTCTTATACCCTTTCCGGTTAAACACGAAATAAAGTTTCGTGTTTAATCCCGAGCAGAGCGAGTAGAAACAAGTACGGATTCCAGTGAGCACGGAATCAACTCCGCAGGAGTTTATGCAGTAATCAACCGGAATCCGTATTACACACAAACGGCGAAACGGCGTGGGGGCGATTCATGAATCGTCCCCACGCTGCATTTGCCTCTTTCTGTGATTTTTCCAGCGTGGCCTACCAGTATTAGTATTCCGCTAAATACTCCCGCAACTCCCAGTCGTGCACCGTCACCCGGTAGGCGTCAAACTCCATCGTCTTCGCGTTTAGGAAGTGCTCAAAGGCGTGAGCGCCCAAGACGTTTTTCATCACTCTGTCCTTGCGCAGGGCGCTAATCGCTTCACGCAGTGTGCCGGGCAACTCTTTAATCTTGTGCTTGCGGCGGTCGCGCACGCTCATTTCATAGATGTTGCGCTGGATGGGCGGCGGCGGCGTGAGCTTCTTCTCTAGGCCGTCCATGCCAGCCGCGAGCATCGCCGCGAGTGCGAGATAGGGGTTGCACGAGGGGTCGGGCATCCGTAGTTCGCTCCGCGTGCCGACACCGCGCCGCGCGGGGATGCGGATCATGGCGCTACGGTTCGAGGCGGACCAAGCGATGTTGGTGGGCGCTTCGAAGCCGGGCGTGAGACGCTTGTACGAGTTGACGATGGGGTTGGTCAACGCGACCATGCCGCTGGCGTGCTCTAAGAGCCCCGCAATCCAGTTCAGCGCGGTCTTCGAAAGCTGGTGCTCCGCTTTTTCGTTAAAGAAGGCGTTCTTGCCGTCCTTAAAGAGCGAGAGGTGCGTGTGCATCCCCGAGCCGTTGATGCCCGCGACGGGCTTGGGCATAAAGGTCGCGTGGAGCCCGTGGTTCAGCGCGACGCGCTTGACGACGGTGCGAAAGGTCGCAATCGAGTCGGCGGTGGCAACCGCCTTGTCGTACTTAAAGTCGATCTCATGCTGACCCGGCGCGACCTCGTGGTGCGCCGCTTCGATTTCAAAGCCCATTTCAACCAAGGCGTTGACCATATCGCGCCGCGCCTCTTCGCCTTTGTCGACGGGCGCGAGGTCGAAGTACCCAGCGGCGTCGTGAGTCACGGTCGTTACGCCACCGTTCGTGTCGCGCTCAAACAAGAAGAACTCGGGCTCCGGCCCCACGTACATATCGTCGAAGCCCATCGTTTGCAGCCGTTCGACCTGGCGCTTCAAGATGGTGCGCGGGTCGCCCTCGAAGGGCGTGTTGTCCGGATAGGTGATATCGCAAATTAGGCGGGCGACGCGGCCCCGCTTGGCGTCTTCGATGAGGTCAGGAAAGACTAAAAAGGTCTCAAAGTCGGGCTTTAAGAGCATGTCGGATTCTTCGATGCGAGTAAAGCCCTCTACTGAAGAGCCGTCGAACATCATCTCGCCGTCTAACGCTTTTTCAAACTGCGAGGCGGGCACTTCGACGTTTTTATTGTGCCCCATGATGTCGGTAAACTGTAGCCGTAAAAATTGGACGCCCTCGTTTTGAAGCGTCTTTTGAATCTCAGACTTAGATGTCGCCATATAAAATCCTCCCAGACCAAAACGAACTGGACTGTGCTGAGCATGACGCACGTAGGCGCGTAGTGTCAAGTTACTTTGAAGCGTTCGTGGGATTTTTTGCAACGCGCGTGTCCGTTTTGATGCACGCTGATATAGGTTAGGTTGAACTTTGGTGGTGTACCTCTCTCTGCGTACTCGAGGCTACACCCGTCAGAACCGCATTCTAACGCTGTAAGCATAAAACGTACAATTTTTTCAAGTGAACGTTCCTTTCTATCATGTTTTTTAGGGATTTCGTAAAGCGTTAAGCGTAAATAGATCATAGCGTGACAAAAACGTTGACAACATGCAGTTAAGTCGATATATTGAGACGGATTTCTCTCGAGAGGTGGCCCCCATGTTCCAAAACGCCGAAGAAACCCTGAAATTCATCCAAGACGAAGAGGTCGAATTCGTCGATATCCGCTTTACCGATGTCGCCGGACGCTGGCAGCATTTCAGCTTGCCCGTGAGCGGCTTCGACAATGACGCTTTTGAGGAGGGCTTGGGCTTTGACGGCTCATCCATCGAAGGTTTTCAGCAGATCGAAGCCTCGGACATGCTCCTCACACCCGACCCGAGCAGCGCCTTTGTTGACCCCTTCACCGCCCACAAAACGCTCGTGCTTATAGCCGACATCTCCGACCCGATTTCCGGCGAGCTGTACAGCAAAGACCCGCGCGGCGTCGCCAAACGCGCCGAGGCGCACCTCAAGGACACAGGTCTCGCCGACACCTCTTTCATGGGCCCCGAAGCCGAGTTCTTTATCTTCGACGGCGTCTCGTACAGCACTGACCCTTACAACTTCGGCTACCGCATCCTCGCCGTTGACGCGCACACCGACCCCGACGAACTCGGCGACGGCTACTGGGTCAAGCCCAAAGGTGGATATTTCCCGTGTGCGCCTTCGGATAAGTACCAGGACTTACGTAGCGCGATGGTCAAGGAGTTAGAGGGCATCGGCATCCCCATCGAAGTCCATCACCATGAGGTCGCCACCGCAGGGCAAGCCGAAATCGACATGAAGTTCGACACCATGCTGGCCGTTGCCGACCACATCATCAAATACAAGTACGTGGTGCGCAATACGGCGGCGGCGCTCGGCAAAACCGCTACCTTTATGCCCAAACCGATCTCTGGCGACAACGGCTCGGGGATGCACGTCCACCAGTCGCTCTGGAAGGACGGCGAGCCCCTTTTCTATGATGAGGACGGCTACGCCGGGCTCTCCAAGATGGCGATGCACTACGTCGCGGGCCTCCTCACGCACGGTCCCGCGCTCGCCGCGCTGACCAATCCGACGGTCAACTCATACCGCCGCTTGGTCCCCGGTTACGAAGCGCCCGTCAACCTCATCATCTCGGCGCGGAACAGAAGCGCTATCGTGCGCGTGCCGATGTATTCTTCGTCCCCGAAAGCCAAGCGCGTCGAGTACCGTGCGCCCGACCCCACCGCGAACCCCTACCTCGCCTTTAGCGCCATGCTGATGGCAGGCTTAGACGGCATCAAGCGCGAGTTGGAGCCGCCCAAGCCCGTGGACAAAAACCTCTACGCGCTCTCGGCTCGCGAAGCGCGGCGCATCAAGCAGCTTCCCAAGAGCTTGGAAGAGGCGCTAGACGCCCTGGAAAAAGACAGCAGCTTCCTTTTAGAAGGCGGTGTCTTCACCGACGACCTCTTGGCGAGCTATATCGAACTCAAGCGCGAGGATGTGGACGCGGCGCGGCTCCGTCCGTCGCCGATTGAGTATGAGATGTACTTCGACCTTTAGGGTTCATCGTGATATAGAAAATGCCCCGCACCAAAGCGGGGCATCTCTATGAAAGACTACTAAGGTAAGGTCAAAACAGGTTGGCTTTTAGTTCGACCAATCGAAGTCTTCAAAGAGTGGTGCTTCGGCAAAACACAACCGTCCATACGTATTTGGTCCACTATCTCCTCGCTCATCAAAGAAGCAACCCGTTGTTTCAACGCCGTTAGCAAAAACCGCGCCTTCTTTACGGCTAAAGTCTGTGCTTAGGACAATTTCTCTCCCGCCTACACTCGTATAGGTTTCTTCAACACCGTCGCGCGTGTTGTTGATCGTGGCGTCTTCTGAGATGAAGTAGTCCTCGATAAAGTCGCGCAAGCGCGGATGATTCAAGAATTCCTCTTCGCTCAGTTCTTGTTCCGAAATGTAAGTCCTCAGTACCTGATCACCCTTCTCGAAGGTCGTTTCTGACGACCCCTCTGCCGAATCTGCGCCTAGGGCATAGTTCCCTTCATTGATAAGGTAGAGCGTTAATGGGTAGTTGTCATCCGAAAGCTGATCAATGACGCCAGATGCGATGACAGCTTTAGCCGTTAGGTCACCCGTCGCTTCTAAACGCTGGATGAACTCGGTGAGCGAGAATTGGTGTTGTTCACCACTTCCGCCATTAACTACCTCGTCAGTACAACCTAGTAGCGAGAGCAGTAGCGCCATAACAAGTAGTGCTCGCTTCATTTATAGCCTCCTCAGTAATAGTTTCTGATAGCGATGATATCCAGACTACTTAAACGGTTTCGTTGCCCAACATCCCGTGTTGAGAAATCTTGCTTGAAGTCGGTGCGCACAAGTCTATCGCTAAGGAAGTAGTGCGTGATTCGAGTTTCATCCAAAGCAGCGTCCTCGTAACCCTTAATGAACCCCCCTCTCATTGACAGTGGTTTCACATCACAGTTAAAATAGCGCGTACACGTGGATTTTTTCACAGTCAAATTCAAGGAGGAAGCGATGAAGAAACTTTTAGCCTTAGTCGTTCTAGTGACCTTTGGGGCAGCCTTTGCCCAGGATGATGGTCCCATCTCCATCGGCGTCAACCTGGAGCTTTCGGGGCGCTTAGTGGCGCTCGGCACGCCCGAGTTAGAGGGTGTCCGCGCCGCTCTGGAGCAGCAGTCTGAAGTGTTGGGTCGCCCTGTCGAACTCTCGGTGTGTGACAACCAGTCCACGCCCGAGGGCTCGATTGCGTGCGCGAACCGCTTCGTGGATGAGGGCGTCGTGGCGGTGATTGGCACGGGGGGCTCGAGCCAAGCCATCCCCGCCGCCGAAGTCTTACAGGACGCAGGCATCGTGCAGATTACACCCAGCTCAACCAACAACGCCACCACGCAGATCGGCGACTACATCTTCCGCATGGCCTACAACGACGAGTTTCAGGGCCAAGTCGCGGCGGGCTACGCTGCTGACGAAATCGGCGCTCAGAGCGTCGCCATCTTCCGCCAGCAAGACGACGACTACAGCGTCGGCTTAGCGGGCTTTTTCCAAGATGCGTTCGAGGCGGCGGGCGGCGAAACTACCGTGGTAGACGTGACCGCCAACCAGGTGGACTTCGCCTCACAGATCAACGAGGTGCGCCAATTCAACCCCGACGCCATCTACGTACCGCTCTTCTGCTCGGAAGCCGCACCCTTGGCCGTGCAGCTTCGTCAGCAGGGCTTTACGGACATCCCGCTTTTAGGCGCAGACGCCTCGGACGACCCGCAGTGCGTGGACGGCGCAGGTGACGCCATCAACGGTTGGGTCTTCACGGCCTTTGCGATTCCTGAGCAGCTTACGGGCGAAGCCGCCGCACGCGCTGAAGAGTTCCAGACCTTTTTCAGCGAGTCACAGCCGGACGGCACTTTTAACGGCTTTACCTTAGCGGGCGCAGACTCCTACAACGTCTTAGCCGAAGCGATGACCCAAGCGGGCGAAGTGGACGCCGCCGCGATTCGCGACGCGCTCCAGGGCCTCAGCGACTTCCCCGGCGTCACGGGCAGCATCACTTACGAAGGCACGGACGGTACACCTGCTGATCGCGTGATGGGTTTCTTTACCTACGAAAACGCCACGTATCCCGGCGAACCGCTTTTCGACGTGAGCACCGGACAGGGCAGCGACGAGGCGAGCGAGCCTGTTACGGGCGGCGCGACAGGTGGCGAGACAGGCGGCAACTAAATAAAGTAGCTTGAAACAGTTGGGGCGGTTCTGCCGCCCCTTTTCTGTGCCCTTACGTATGCGCTGTTCGTCGCTTCAGATAATGAGGTAAACTACAGTCTATAAGCGTGACGCCGCCGTTTTCGGGGTTTGGCTACGCAATGTGAAATGAAACGACTCTAACGTCACGAATTTCGTCTCGAGGTGACCCTGTTGGCTCAGTCAAAAAGCAACCTTTCTCTGGGTAGGTCTTTAGGAAGCTATCTCCCCTATATCTTTATCGTTGTCGTGGTGGCGCTTATCGCTTGGCGCTTAATCTATCTTGTCACGGCGCTTAACTATCAGCCCTCATTCTTTGTGGGCGCGTTTATGCAAGCCTTACAGCTCGGCAGCCTCTACGCGCTGATTGCGCTGGGCTACACGATGGTCTATGGCATCATCCGCCTCATCAACTTCGCGCACGGTGAGGTCTTTATGGTGGGGGCGTTTGTGTCGTATTTCGTTTTTGCGAATACGCCTTACGCGCTGCCCTGGGCAGTTGTGACAGGGGCACTTACAGCGCTGGGCTTTATGTACGCGCTGAGTTTATGGCGCGGCTCCTTGCGCGACCCTGTAGTCTACGCGGGCGGCGCACTCGGGTTAGTTGGCTTTACCCTTCTTTACAGCAGCGCTAACCTCAACTGGATCGCGGCGCTAGTTGCCAGTATGCTCATCACGGGCGTAGTTGGTATCGCTTTGGACCGTATCGCGTATAGACCGCTGAGAGGTGCGCCGCGTATTTCGCTTCTCATTACAGCAATTGCCATGTCCTTCTTTTTGCAAAACTTCGGCGTGTTGGCCTTTACGCGCAACGTGACGCCGTACCGCCCCAACACCATCTGGACGGATAACATCAGCTTCGAGGTGGCGGGGGGGACGGTGTTTACCTCGAGGGCCATCTTCTTAGTCGTCATCGTCACCCTCGTTCTGGTGATTGCTTTGACCCTCTTTATCTCCCGCACGCGGCTCGGCAAGGCGATGCGGGCGACCTCGCAAGACCCCGAAGTCGCGCAGATGATGGGTGTAAACGTGAACCGCGTCATCGCTACGACCTTTTTGCTCGGCTCGATGTTGGCGGCGGCGGCGGGCGTGCTCTGGGGGATGAGCTACCAAGTCTTGAGTCAGCCTGCGATTTTTGGTATTTTGCCCGGCATCAAAGCGTTTGCCGCCGCCGTCATCGGCGGCATCGGCAGCTTGCCGGGAGCCGTTATCGGTGGACTTGTTTTAGGCTTCATGGAAAACTTCTTCACCGCGCTCTTCCCCGGCATCACCCAGTACCGCGACTCGCTCGCCTTTGCGCTCCTCATCTTGGTCTTGCTAGTCAAACCGAGCGGCATCATCGGTGAAGATTTGTCGGAGAAGGTATGAGCGAGAAACCCCAGATGAGTAAAAGTGGGCGCAACGCTCTACTAACAATGGCAGGGTTGGGCGTTTTGGCGCTCGTCCTCTTCTTGATCGACAGTGGTGACAGCGTTAAACTGCGCCAAGTCACAGCCCTCTTCGCAATCTGGGCCGTCGCCGCAGTGAGCCTCAACCTCATCAACGGCGTGACGGGCATTCTCTCGCTGGGCCATCACGGGTTCATGCTCATCGGCGGCTACATCACCGCGCTCCTCATCTTGCCCGAAGCCAATCGGCAGCGCATCGCGGACAGCGGACGCAGCCGCCTGAACGACTTCACCATCAGCTTGAGCATCGAGAACTGGTTGGATAGTCTCGGTCTGGACGCACTCACCACACCCGAAACGCTCTGGATACGCTTCCTCATCGCGCTCTTTATCGGTGGGCTCGTCGCGGCGGTGTTTGGTTTTATCGTCGGCTTCCCGAGCTTGCGCTTGCGCGGTGATTACTTAGCTATTGTGACCTTCGGTTTCGGTGAAATCATCCGCCTGTTAGCCTCCACCGACCTCTTCGCGCCTTTTACGAACGGCGCACTTGGCTTCACAGGGATTCCTCGAGCGATTGGCACGAGCGTCTGGTGGACCTTTGGCATCTTGGCCTTCACGACCTTTGTCATGGCGAAGCTCAAATTTTCGTCGTATGGGCGGGCGCTGCAGGGCATCCGTGAGGACGAAATCGCGGCGGAGGCGATGGGGGTGAATCTCGCGTACCACAAGGTCTTAGCCTTTACGCTCTCGGCCTTTTTCGCGGGCGTGTCGGGCGGGCTCTACGTGTCGTGGCTCGCTTCGGCGCGGCTCGACTCGTTTTTATTCTTCCTGACCTTTTTCTTTTTGGTGGCGATTAGCGTCGGCGGTACGGGCTCGATTACAGGCGTTTTGTTCGGTATGGCGCTCGTCGTGTTCGTCTTGCAGTACGGCGACCCCTTAGAGCAGCCTTACGAACTCACCACCTGGGCGCTCGCGGCGGGTGTGCTCTTACTGGCAGCGGCGGCGGCAACTTACTTTTACAGGACTTCGCTCCGGCTCAGGCCGCGCTGGAATCTCGGCGTCTTTATTTTGGCGGGGTTGGGCGGCGCTGTGCTCTTGGCGAGCCTGCTCGCCCCCACACTTGGCTACTGGGAGGGAACCTTTCAAGCCTTCGGTCTGCGGCGCATCGCGCTCGCGGCGCTCTTGGTCGTTATCATGGTCTTTCGGCCCGAGGGCATCATGGGACGCGCCGAATTCAACTGGGCTTGGGTCATGCGCGAACGCCGTGACGAGCCCACCGACGAGGAGCGGGCGCAGGATGCTTGGCTGTCCAATCCTGAACTGAACGAGGACAAGACGGCGGAGGTGGCTTCGGCACGTGAGCCCAAGACGAATACGCGCAAATCATCCGGGGCGGAGGATTAAGGGATGCTCGAGATAACCAACCTCAACAAATCCTTTGGCGGCTTGCAAGCCATTACCAATCTCAACTTGAAAGTCAACGAAGGCGAAATCATCTCGGTGATCGGACCCAACGGCGCAGGCAAAACAACCTTCTTCAACCTCATTACGGGTGTCTACAAGCCAGATTCGGGCGACATCCGCTTCGAGGATCAGTCCATCGTCGGTTTATCACCCAACAAAATCGTCGATAGAGGCGTCGCCCGCACCTTTCAGAACCTACGGCTCTTCACCAACCTCTCAGTATTGGACAACGTGCTTATTCCGCAGCATCACAAGCTCAAATCCAACTGGGTCTCGGCGGTCTTTAGAACGCCTGGCTACCGCAAAAAAGAGCGCGAGATGCACGCGTTGGCCTTAGAGAAGCTCTCCTTTTTCGGTCCGCGTCTGATGAGCTTCCGCTTGCATCAACCCGTCTACGTCCTCTCGTACGCGAATCGCCGCCGCACCGAGATGGCGCGGGCGATGGCGACGGGGGCGAAACTGTTGCTCCTAGACGAGCCGAGCGCGGGGATGAACCCAAAGGAGACGGTTGAAATCACGCAGATTATCAAGCGGATGCGCGACGAGGGCGGCTACACAGTTCTCTTAGTCGAGCACAAGATGAACTTGGTCGGTGAAATCAGTGACCGCGTCGTCGTATTGGATTACGGGCAGAAAATCGCTGAGGGTAACTATAAAGAGGTCGTGGATGACCCCAAAGTCATCGAAGCGTATCTGGGCAAAAAGGCAGCCGAGGCGAAGACGACGGGGGAACGCAAAATCGAGGAGCAAGCTGCTGAAGGGGGCGCGGCGTGAAGATGAAAGAGAGAAGATCGAAGATTGAAGAGGTGAATTGCTGTGAGTGAGCAGGTTGCAGCCTATCGAGGTCAGACGAAGACGCAAACGAACGGGGAAACTCGAGAAAAACTCTTAGAACTCCGCAAAGTCACCACGCACTACGGCCCGATTCGCGTGCTGCACAACGTAGATATGGTGATTTATCCCGGCGAGATGGTCTGCTTGTTGGGGGGCAACGCTTCGGGTAAGTCCACCACGCTCAAAACAATTTTGGGCATCGTCGGTGTGTCTGAGGGCGAGATGTACTTAGCTGGCGAACGCGCCGATACGCTCAGTATTGCCGAGCGCATCCAGCGCGGCATGGCGGTCGTGCCCGAAAACCGCCGCATCTTTCCTAAAATGACCGTCAAGGAGAACTTAGAGATGGGCTCGTACCTCCGCGACAACAAACGCGACATCAAAGACGACATGGACTACGTCTTCGACCTCTTCCCGCGCCTGTCAGAGCGCGTGACGCAGTTGGGCGGCACGATGTCGGGGGGCGAACAGCAGATGTTAGCGATGGGCCGCGCCCTGATGAGCCGCCCCAAACTCATTTTGATGGACGAGCCTTCGATGGGGCTTGCACCCCTCTTCGTGGAGAAGATTTTTCAGATCATCAAGCAGGTCAATGAGCGCGGCATCAGCGTCTTCGTGGTGGAGCAGAACGCGAATATCGCGCTCTCCATTGCCGATAGAGGCTACGTGTTACAAACAGGTGAGGTGGTGCTCTCCGGGCCAGCCAAAGAGCTATTGAATAATGAGGCGATGAAACGGGCGTATTTGGGAGAGGTCTAGCGCCTAACACCTGTCTAAGGGCGCTCCCTATTCGTGCAGAACCCGCCGGAGTCAGGGGTGCCGCACCTCTCGAGCCCCGTCACCTCGATGCGGACGCGGGTCCCAGGGCGGTAGACGGGCGTATAGACTTCGTTGATTAAGTCGCCAACGTAACGTTCGTCCCCGGCGTCCGTCATCACGGCAGCATGTAAAAAATAGTCTCCTTCTTCCGCAAAAACAGCAACGGGGTCGCCCTCTATGCGGTAAGGGATAGGAAAGCTCGAGACGTCCTCTATTCTCATCTCAGCGATAGCCTCGACCGGCGCGTCGCCGCCAGCGGAGATGGAGTAAAAGAGCGTCACCACGGCGTGAGACTCTTCCGTGAACACAAAGTCTCCCTGGTAGGTGTGAGGTTCGCCCTGCACGTGAACGATTTCGCCGCTCACGAGTGTGTTTGCGTTGTCGCTCTTTTCGTCGGTAGAAGTAGCGCAGCTCGAGAGCAGACAAATAGCGGCGAGGACGGTGGCTAAAGCTCGGCAATTCATGCTATACCTCCAACATGGCGTGATGCTAAAGTCTACCATCTCGCCGAATGTTACGCCGCTATTGGGTCACGCTATGCGACCTCATCACCCTTCCATCATCAGCCTTCTCACAAACATTGCAGGATTCTCATATTTTCACATGTCACTCTTGTCTTTAGCACTTTACATCTCTTTGAGGTGTAAAAATTCTCACTTAACCATAGGAGTTTACATAATGAAACGTGCTTTTTTAATTTTTTCTTTAGTTTTGATGACCGCGCTTGTCGGCTGCAGCGATGATGATAATGGCAATGGCAACACGGGTGGCGAAGACACGGGCGGCTCGGCAGCAATTGCGTTCAACCTCGTTGCCTAACTTTTAGCCCCAGAGCTTTATGAGCCCTCAGCTTTAGCGCTGAGGGTTTCTTTTTTAGCAGCTATTTTTGCTGAGAACGCAGTTCGTAAAAGCGGGTCACGGTTTCTGTCCCGCGACCTGCTAAACTATCTATAATGATCAGAACAGGGTTTATCTGCGCGTTCTTTTTGACGCTTAGCGCCGCTTTTGCTCAGGATAGCGATGTGAGCGTCACCTTAGGTTTCTCCGGTGAGATCGTCGCGAACACGTGGAATCCGCTGCGCATTTCGCTGCGCGACCAGGGCGCGGCTGAATTTACCTTGGAGATCGATCAGGGCAACTTGCGCGACGGCGAACAGCTTGTACACTACCGCGCTCCCCTAGCGGGCGGCAGCGGCGTTTCTATTTTCGAAGACGATCTCTATATCCCGGCGTGGCGACGCCTCACGTGGGCGATCAGGACGCCCGAGCGCGTGTTGGCAAGTGGCAGCGTGGACCGGCGCAGGGTTGACCCGCGTCCGCTGCACCTATTGGGCGCGGTTGACGCGCTCCCTAATCGACTAGGGCGGGAGGCTAGAGTGGTCGATGTGCGCCCTGACACGCTGCCTGAACGCTCGAGCGCCTACGCAGGCGTAACGACGCTCCTCGTCAGCGACGCGAGCGTCCAGGCGGTCGCGTCGGCAGCAGCGGCGGGGGTGAGCGTGACCTTGTTAGAACCTCTTTCCGAGGGGTTAGGCAGGCTTGCGCCAGCACCAGCGGACGCACAGCGCCTCGGTTTAGGTTGGCTGACGCGCGTGGAGGACGGTGCGGCACCGGGCGGGGCAGAGGTAGCAGAATTACCGAGGTTGGGGCGCGACGCCCTGCTCAGCGCCCTCATCTCGCCTGATATGCAGCGCGGGCCTCAGGGCGTGCCGCAGCAAGTGATCTTTTTAAGCGCGAGCGTCTACGCGCTCGCTGCGCTGCTCGTGGTCCGTTTTGGCCGCGTGCCGGGGCTCTTTGCAGGGCTCTCCTTGGCACTCCTATTTGCGGCGGGCGCGTGGGGCTACCTCAGACCGGGAGACGCGACGCTGACGCGCAGCCGCAGCCTGACCTTGGCGGGCGGGCCAGACGGTGGGCTGGCGCAGACCCTGGAGTTGCGCACGCTCTTTAGCCTGCCCGAAGGGACGCGGCAGCTTTCCCTAGACGCCTATCCGCTCGAGCTGACCTCGTGGCACGCCTCGCCGGACGGCTTGCGCTTCACCACGCCGCGCTGGTCCGCCGCGACGCTCGCGCTCGCGCCGCGCTTAGAGAGCGCCACCTTCTATTGGGAGGGGGACGAACTCGTCAACAGCGGCTCGGCTCCACTGGGCGACCTCTTCGTCATGGGACTGGGGCAGCAGCCCGCGCTTGCTACGGGCGAACGCCTTAACGCGCAGATGCGTGACAGCCTGCCGCCCGCCACTTACACGCCGTTGCTTCCGCATCTGCCGAGGGGGAGCGCCTTAGCGCGTAGCGGCGGCCATCTTTACGTCGCACTGCCGAGCCCCTCTGGTGAGGTACTGAGTTCGGGCATGAGGCAAGGGGAGACGCCGTGACCTCGTCCCTGAGAGCGCTCAGCGCCCTTTTGCGCCGCGAGGACATGACCCAACTGCTCATGGCGCTCTTAGCGCTACTTATTTTCGTCCTCGTCATCACCTGGCCTGAAAGCGCTCAAGCGAACAACAGTTGGTACGCATTAGCGCAGGTTAAAGTCGCGGCGTTGGCGCTTCTAGGGCTAGCCTATGGGAGCGCTGTAAGCCAGCGCAGCTTAGGTGAGCAGCGCCTCACCCTCGCCGCGCTCGGCTGTATGGACGCGCTTACCTTACCTTTAGAGACCGCAACCTACGCGGCGAGCTATCCCCTCACGCCGCTCTGGTGGCCGCTGCTGATCGGCGCGGTGGACGTCGTCGCCTTTTTCGGCGTCGGTTTAGCGTTAGGCACGCTCCTCACGAAGCTCAGGCTCCGCACCCTCTTGCCGCTCGTCGTGCCGCTCATCTTGGTCGGCGTCGTCTCGTTCGATGTCTGGCTCAGCACCTGGACGCAGCAAGCTGTTTTAAACCCCTTCACCGCCGTGACGCATCCCTCGGCGGCGCACCTCATCATCGCGGGGGGGTGCGCGGGCGCGACTCTCGTCTATCTCGCTCGCGCCGCTAAGCCGTCCACGCAAACCGCTAGACAACCGGACGTTAAACAACCGAGCGAGAGTAGGTAAGGATTATGTTTATCAAACCGAGTCAACGACAAAGTACCGTGGACAAGACAACCGAAAACATACCCTCTCTATCGCTACACCGCCACCTAGCGCGGAGCCGCGCTCGGCGCTCGAGGCTCTTCCTCTGCGCCGCAGCCGCGCTCGGCGTGTCACTCATCGCCTGGCTCTTAGACCTCTCTTTAGCGCTGCACTTGGCGCTCGTTAGTGCGGGTTTTTTGGCGGGGTTCGCTTGGCCTTTAGAGCGCACCGAGCCTTGGGCACTCACTTGGATCGACACCCAGGCGGGGCTTGCGTACCGCACGGCGCTGGAGCAACCCTACGGAGAAAAACAAACAGAAGACCGCTACGGCTTTTTGCAGGCGCTTGGCGCTCAAGCGGAGCGCAGCACGAAACGGCTCGAGCTGCCCGCCGCCCAACCGTGGTGGCTCCCCCTGCTCGCCGTCGCTTTGAGCTTAGCCGTGCTCCCCGCCGTTAGCCTCCCCGGTGGATTCGGTGGCTCTGGTGCTGGCGGCAACGCACCTCTCACACCGAACGAGGGCACACCGCCGACGGTGCAGAGCGAAGCGGATGACGCCCCAGAGAGCGAAGCGTCTGAGGCTGAGGCCCCCGCAGGTGAGGACAGCGCCCAAAATACCCAACCCGAGCTAGAGCGCACTTTCGATGCGCCCGGCGAAGACGTGAGCGGCGACGGCGCGGAAAACGGCGCGGAACAAAGCGGTGACAGTGAGACGTTGGAGCGCTATCTGGAGTCTTTAGAAGGGCAAGACGCAGCACAGAGCGAGACACCCTCCGAAACGCAATCCGAAACGCAACCCAGCGGCGCGGAGCGCAACCCCTTCTCGAGAGGTGAGCAGCAGAACCAGAACGACCAGGGTGGTCAAGGCGATGAACAGAGTGGCGAACAGCGTCAAGGTCAACAGGGCGAACCGCAGCAGGGTCAAGGCGCTCAGCAGGATGAGAACCAGCAGGGTCAGCAAGGGCAACAAGGTCAGCAGGGAGAACAGGGTCAGCAGAATCAGGGTGAGTCTCAGGAAGGGTCCCAAGACGGACAGAGCGAGGGCACACCTCCCGAACAGACCCAGTCGCCCAGGGAGGGCGAACAGCAACAAGGCGGGTCAGAAGGTACACCCTCTGAGCAGGAGCAGCAAGCCGAAGGCCAAGACCCTCAGCAAGCGCAAGGCGAAAGCGAGGGGTCACAGGAAGGACAAGCCGAAGAAGGCGCGGGGCAGTCGGGTCAGAGTGAGGGTGAGCCCACCCAAGGTGAAAGCGCCCAGGGCGGCTCAGCCGGGTCTCAAGAGGGTGAGCAAGAGGGCGGCGGTTCAGAGGGCGACGAGACGAACGGCTCAGGTAGCTTGCCGTCTGAAGCGTCACCTAGCTCAGCGGAGCGCTTAGCGAGCCCCCAAACCCGCCCTGACCTCTTGGAAGGGCAACGCGGCGAAGGCCGCGTAAGCAGCGCGGGTGAGACCCTCGCGCCCGGCTCGGACGACGTAGATATCCCTAACGCTCAGACAGATGCTGAATACGAACGTGCCGCCGAAGAAGCCATCAACGAGGGTCGCATCCCCGTGGAGTATCAAGACATTCTGCGCGACTACTTCCGCTGAGGGTTCTGCTCGAGTTTCTGCACCGCTTCATTCGTATACGGCGCTGTCTCGTAGGGGAGATTCATGAATCTCCCCTACTGCACTGCGTCGCACGTTAAAACGACTTGCCCTCGAGTCACTTCCGTAAGTGCCCCTTTCAAACTCTCTCGATCTTCCGCAAAAAACGTCACCGCCAAACGCAACCCCTGCGCCGTATATTCAGCCTCACCTTTGCGAAGCCCGCGCCAGTCATCTAGCAGCCTATGGACCGCGTCCATCTCGGCAAAAGGTACGTTGACAAAGAGTGTCACCGTCGGTTTGACCTCTACGACGCCTGCGCTATCCAATGTTTTCGCGAGCGTTCCACCGTACGCCCGTACCAGGCCACCCGCACCGAGTTTCGTCCCGCCATAATAGCGTGTGATAACCCCCACCACTCTGTTTAATCCACGTTTCTGTAAAGTCTCCAGCATCGGCCTACCCGCCGTGCCCCCCGGCTCACCGTCATCCGAAAAACGCATCTCAGCGCCGATGAGGTACGCCCAGGGGTGATGGGTAGCGTCGGGGTAGGTTGCGCGAACCTCTTCAAGTTTGGCTAAGGCGGCTTGGGCACTTTGGACGCTCGAGACCCACCCGATAAACTTAGAGCCCTTCACCACCTCTTCAAGCTCAGTCTCTTTGGCGATAGTGAAATAAGGGGTAAAGTAAGAGGTGTCAGCCACAGCGCCCAAGTCTAACGTATCTTGCGCACTATCTATGCTAAACTTCTGGAACAATGGCGTTCAAGGTCTACACAAGGCGATGTTGTCAAGCTAATTTGTGAGTTAGAGTCATCCGACTTACCGGCGTATTTTTATTCTCCAAAACAATCTATTACACCTCTTAGCCTGCAAAGGAGCCTTCCACTATGTCCCTCGAGCTTTACAACAGCCTGACCCGCACCAAAGAACCCTTTACGCCTATCTCCGAAGGTCACGTCGGCATCTACTTCTGCGGCCCGACCGTCTACAGCGAGCCGCACTTGGGTCACGCGAGAGGTCCGATTCTTTTCGACGTCTTGAAGCGCTACTTGGAGCGCAAGGGCTACCGCGTGCGCATGGTCTCGAACATCACCGACGTAGGACACTTGACCGATGACGCCGACGAGGGAGAAGACAAGCTCCTCAAGCGGGCGAAGCTGGAGAGGCTCGAGCCGATGGAAATTGCCGAGAAATACTTCTGGGCGTATTTCGACGCGCTGAGTCGCCTAAACGTGCGCCGCCCGGACGTCGTGCCACGTGCCTCGGGGCACATCATCGAACAGATCAAACTCGCCGAAGCGCTTATCGAAGCGGGTGTCGCGTATGAACGCAACGGTAGCGTCTACTTCGACGTGTCTGCGTGGGACGCCTACGGCGAACTCTCCGGGCGCAACACGGATGATTTGGTAGAAGGAACTCGCGTGCAGGTGCGCGGTGAGAAGGATGACCCGAGGGACTTCGCCCTGTGGAAACGAGCCGAAGCCGGTCACATCATGCGCTGGTCGTCGCCTTGGGGTGAAGGCTATCCGGGCTGGCACATCGAATGCTCGGTCATGAGCACCAAATATCTGGGCGACCACTTCGACATTCACGGCGGCGGCTTAGACCTCATCTTCCCGCATCACGAATGCGAAATTGCGCAGGCGAAAGCGGCGGGTAAGCCCTTCGCGAACACCTGGCTGCACTTCAACATGGTGACTTTAGGCGGCGAGAAGATGGCGAAGTCGAAAGGTCACTTCGTGACGCTCGCCGACCTCTTTAGAGATCACGACCCCGTCGCCGTGCGCTTTCACCTCTTAGGGACGCACTACCGCTCGGTGTCGGACTTCAGTGAGGAGAGCTTGAGAGGGAGCACACAAGGGCTCAGGCGCATTCAAGAGACCTACGCCGAGGTGTCGCGACGCTTGGGTGATAACAAGGAAGAGGTTCAGAGTGACCCCTTGAACGAATACCGCGAACGTTTCGACGCGGCGATGGATGACGACATCAACACGCCGAGGGCAATTGCTGCACTTTTTGATGCGACGAGAGAAATTAACGCCAAACTCGCGCAAGCACCTAATCAAGCTTATCTATACGCCATCAAAGCCTTTTATGACGATCTGGCGAGAGAGGTCTTGGGCGTGCTCGGCAGCGGTCAGGTTGCGCAGTCTGACGACCAACAAGAGATTTTGGATGGGCTCGTCAATCTGGTGAGTGAGCAGCGGCAAGAGGCGCGGGTGCGGCGCGACTTCGGCTCGGCAGATGCGATTCGGGATAGGTTAGCGGCTTTAGGCGTGGTTTTAGAGGATACACCTGAAGGGGTGCGGTGGAAATTGGGGGAGCGCAAAGAGGTTGTGAAGGGGTAAGGAGATGAAATTGCGTGACTGTAGAAGTCACGCAATTTCATCTCAACCAAACGCCGTCAGCACCGCCCCACCGTCCACACGGTAGTTCGACCCGTCCACATACGACGCTAAGTCCGAGCACAAAAAGGCGATAACGTTGGCGACCTCTTGCGATCTGCCGCGCCGGTCTACATTAATGCCGGGGCGCTCCTCCTCCAGAAAGGTCTCTACGGCGGTGTCCATGTCTGTATCCATCGACTCAGCCCGCTGCTCCATCATCTTGTCGGTCATGGGCGACTTGACGTAAGCCGGCGAGACGACATTCACATGCACGCCGTCAGGTCCATAGGCTTTGGAAAGCCCTTTCGTCAGGTTGATGACGCCCGCTTTGGCGGCGTTGTAAGGTGTTTCATCAACATAGGGCTGAATCGCGTTCTCGGAGGCAGTCAGGACGATGCGCCCGTAGCCGCGCTCGCGCATTCCCGGAATAAAGGCGCGGCAGACGCGCACGGCGCTCATGAGGTCAACGTTGAGGGTTTCTAACCAGCCTTCGTCGGTTAGCTCGAGAAAGTCCCCCGCCGCCCCCCGCGTCCCAGCAAGGTGAGCCAGTACAGCCGCGCCGCCACGCTCCTCCGCCGTTTGCAACAACTTCTTTACGTCATCGGGATTTGTCAGATCAGCGGCGACATAAGAGACCTCTGCGCCCTGCACCTCTCCTTTAATTTTCTCCACCGCATCTTTGAGCGAGTCCTCTTTCAAATCGCTGATAATCACCTTTGCGCCCTCTGAGGCTAGGGTAATGGCGGTGTGTAAGCCGATGCCTGAGTCTGCGCCTGTGACTACTGCCAAACGTCCGTTAAATGCTAAATCCATGTAACAACTTAACAAGAGACTGCCGCGTCTGACTCAGTGCTGCGTCATAATTCAGCGCTGCATCAGTCTCCACTCAGCGCCTTTTGTCTGACCGCAACAGGCGAGAGGATGACGACAACCGCGCTGAGCAGCACGATAATAAAGAGCGCCGTTCGTAGCGACGACCCCTCAGCGATGAAGCCCAAAAGGGGCGGACCCGCCAAAAAGCCCGAATAGCCCATCGTCGCAACCGCCGCCACCGCTTGACCTCTCGGCACAGTTGGGTGGTTGCCTGCGAGTCCGAAGACAAGCGGCGCGACTACGGAGAGCCCCAGCCCTACCGCGCCAAAACCGACAATCACAGCCCAAACCGTGTTGAATACGAGCCCAGCGCAGAGCCCCAGCGACGCCACTGCGCCGCCAAGACGAACCATCGTCTTAGAACCTAAGCGCGTGACGAGCGCGTCGCCTGAGAAGCGGGCAATGAGCATGGCGAGTGAGAAAGCGGCGTAACCAAGCGCGGCGATACCCGAAGAGGTGCCGAGATGCTCCAAATACACCGCACTCCAATCCGCCATTGCACCCTCCCCTACCGCTGCACAAAAGGCAACCGCGCCGAGCCCCCACAGCGCTCTAGGCGGCAATGCGAACGCTGGAGCCGCCGCCGTGACCTCTTCATCCGCGACGAGCGAGCGCGAAACAAACAACGTGACGAGGAGCGCCGCACCCGCAACGAGCGTGAAGTGAAGCAGCGGCGTTACCTCGAGAGACGCAAGCAGCCCACCGACGCCCGCCCCTAGAAACCCGCCGAGACTGAAAAACCCGTGCAGCGAGTTGAGTATCGCTCTGTCCGCACGCTTTTCGATTTCGAC
Source organism: Trueperaceae bacterium (assembly GCA_965213645.1). Taxonomy (GTDB): domain Bacteria; phylum Deinococcota; class Deinococci; order Deinococcales; family Trueperaceae; genus CBDBZX01. The sequence goes on along the minus strand of CBDBZX010000008.1, from coordinate 511,632 downwards.
TCCTTGCGCGTTCATCGCCACATCCATCCCACCGACGCCCGCGCCGAAGAGCATCAGGGCGAGAAAGAGGAGAGGGAGGTTTGGCGCGAGCGCGAGAAGAGGAAGCGTCAGGGCGAAGAAGAGCGCGAAGCCAACCGTTGTGCGGTGGCTGCCTGTGCGGGCGATGAGGAAACCGGAAAAGGGAAACGCGGCGAGCGAGCCTACCGCGATACCGAAGAGCGCCGTACCGAGTTGCGCACTGCTTAGCTCGAGCGCACCAGAGAGCGCCGGGATGCGCGAGACCCACTGCGCGAGGAGGAAGCCGTTGAGGAAGAAGAGGCTCGAGATAGTCCGCCGAGGTGTCAGCATAGAATTCCTTTCTATAAACACATAGCTATAAAATTATTTACAGGAGTAAAAAAATCAAAGGTGCTGGATAAGGTTTTTTGCTTTATCTAATGCTTCTTCATCCCTAGTGTAATAAGACCACTGCCCCCGCTTCTGCACGCGCACGAGCCCCGAGCTTCGCAGGACAGAAAGGTGTTTCGAGACCGCAGGCTGACTGAGACCCGCCGCTTCGGTAAGGTCCGTAACGTGGATGCCTAAGTAATCCTCCAGATGCTCACAGCGCTCGTGACGCTCTTTAAGCTCCCGCAAGATGAGTAGGCGCGTCGGGTCAGAGAGCGCAGAGAGGATTTCACTCAGCGTGACCTCTTTGTTGAGAACTTGGTTTGGAGCAGCCATGAGATAAGCATATAACAATTTAGTTATGTAAAGCAAGAGGCCCTAGCGTTGTTCACGGTCTAAAGGCTCTGGACCCCAGTCGTATCACCCAATACGGTTCCTGTACCTCTCTGACGCTAAGGTACAAAAGATAAACTAAAAGGAGGAAATGTATGTCTAAAGACACAAAACGTCCCATGTCCCGCCGCAAACTCCTCAAAGGGATAGGCGCGGGCGCAATCGGCGCAAGCCTTACAAATTTAGGTGTGGTCAGTGCTCAAGATACGGGCGGCGCATCTGGAGGTTCACAGTCTGGTGGCGCGTCGGGTGGTACAAGCACCTCTCTACCGCTCGCCTTGGAACGCTTCCAACTCGGCGATATGGAAGTTATCATTTTCCAAGAAACCACGTTAGAACTGCAACCCTCCATGTACGGCGGCGGCGCACCCGAAGGCGCGGTCAGCGAGCTGTTAGGGCAGTACAATCTACCTAACGACGTGATCAGCGGCACAGCGAATGTCATGCTTCTCAACACGGGCGGCGACTACACCCTCATCGACACGGGCACAGGAGAGAACCTCGTACCGACGTTGGAAACTATCGGCGTCTCACCGAGCGATGTCAGCAACGTGATTATCTCGCATTATCACGGCGATCATATCTCGGGTATGTCTATGAATGGGACGCTCACCTTTCCGAACGCCATGCACCACCTCTCGCAGACCGAATGGGACTTTTTGCAGAGCGCGTCCTCAGACAATGACGGTGCGCAGACCGCGATTGAAAAGCTGCAACCCGCCGTGGACGCGAACCAAATCACCTACTTCAGCGGCGGTGACGAAGTCGTGAACGGGGTGCAGGCGGTGGACGCCTTCGGGCATACACCGGGACACACCATGTTTAGAATTAGCTCGAGCGGCGAGAGCCTCCTCTTTACGGCGGATACCGCGACCCACGCCCTCATCTCACCTATGCACCCCGGCTGGGCATTCGCGTTTGACGGCGACCCGGAACAAGCCGCGCAGACGCGCCGCGAGTTATTCACACAAGCCTCGAGTGAGGGCACGCGCATCTTCTCGTACCACTTCGCCTTTCCAGGACTGGGCTACATCGCCCAAGAGGGTGAAGCGTTTCGGTTTACGCCAGCGTAGAAATGGATCGAAGAGGGAAGATTGAAGAAAGAAGAAAGTTTAGTCTTCCCTCTTTCATCTTCAATCTTCTCTCTTTTTCGGTGAGCGTTTCACTAAGCAATACCCATCGGCTCTGCTACGATATCCTCTCATGGACGTGCTACGGGCTTACCTCTCACTCTCGTTTACGCCGGGTCTAGGTTCACGCAAAATCAAGGTTTTGAGCGAGCATTTTGGTGGGGCGCGAGCGGTTTGGGAGGCGGAGCCGGAAGCGTTAGGAGAGGTCGAAGGCGTCGGTCCTAAGCTGATTCGCTCGCTCATGGCGGCTCGAGTCTCAGAGAAAATCAGCGAAGAGGTCGAGAAGGAATTGGGGCGAGCCGAACAGCTAAGTGTCGCCTTGCTGCACCTCGAGCACCCCGACTACCCCGAACCTCTCAGACAGATTTACGACCCACCACCTTTGATTTACGTGCGCGGAACCTTGCCGCCAATACTCACACAAACCAAAGCTATTGGTATTGTCGGGACGAGAAACGCGAGTCAGTACGCGCTTAATCTGAGCCTGAATTTCAGCAAAGACTTGGCGCGAGCAGGCGTCGCCATCGTCTCCGGCTTGGCACTTGGTGTGGACAGCGCGGCGCACAAGGGCGCGGTGCAGAGTGAAGGCGGGCAGACCGTCGCGGTCTTAGGCTCAGGTGTAGACGTGATTTACCCGCGCCAGAATCAACGTTTGGTCGAAGAGATTTTGGATGGTCACGGCGCGGTGGTGAGTGAGTACCGCATTGGCAGCGGTCCACGCGCAACGAATTTTCCGGGACGCAATAGAATTATTAATGGGCTTTCAAAAGGTGTTTTAGTCGTGGAGGGCGGGCTTAAAAGCGGCGCACTTATCACGGCGGAGTTTGCACTCGAGGAAGGTCGCACTATCTTCGCCGTACCAGGGCGCATCGGCGACCCCAAAGCGGAAGGGACGCTGGCACTCCTTAAACAAGGCGCGATGATGGTGCAAAGCGCCAGGGACATTTTGCAGGAATTTGGCTGGCGCGAGGCGAGCGCACAAAACGCAGTCTCGCTCACCTCTTTAGAGGAGCCAGGGCGCAGCCTCGTTAGAGTGATTCAAGAGCGCGGCTCTCCCCTGCTTGATGATTTGATCGCCGCGACGGGAAAAGACGCCGCCGACCTCTTGCCGACGCTGATGCTCTTAGAACTTCGGGGCGTGGTCAAACCGCTTCCAGGCGGCAGGTACATCAGCTTGATTTGAGCCAGTTCTAACCAAGCCAGTTCTAACCAAACTTGTGAAGGACGAGGCTCGAGCACTTAGCCAGAAAAAGCTCGAGCCTCCCCTCTTCTATCTCGACCTCTTGATTTTCGAATAGAGACGTCAGCATAGTATTCTCCAAGCCCAGCTTCCATGCGGGCAACGTTACCTCTACCTCTTCTCCCCTATTCACAGCAGCGACGACGACCTCATCACCAAAAATACGCGCAAACGCATACACATTCCCTTCGGCGTAGAGCGTTACCAGCGCACCTCTTTGTAGAACTTTATGCGCCTTGCGAAAGGCAATGAGCGCCTGAACGTGACCCCTCAACTCCTGGTCCCACGCCGCTTCATCCCAAGGAAACGTGCGGCGGCAGTCCGGGTCGCGCCCGCCCTCGACGCCAACTTCATCACCGTAGTAGATGCACGGCACGCCGATATAGGTCATGAGCAGGGTTACGGCAGCTTTCATGAGCCCCTTATTGCCCTCAACGCGGGTTAAAAAGCGCGGCGTGTCGTGCGAGCCCAAGAGGTTGAACTGCGAGAGTTGAATCTCGAAGGGGAGGCGGGCACGCGAGCGCGTCATAACCTTATTTAGCGTCGCCGCGTCAATCTGTACCGGATGACCCTTGTGGTCCACCTCTGCGAAGAACGCCCAGAGCGGACGGGCGAAGCCGTCGTAGTTCATCGCCGCGTCCTCTTGATCGCCCTGAAGCCATTTCGTCGCCTCATAGAAGTGCTCGCCTAAGACGTAGGCTTGAGGGTTTTCTTCACGTAACGTTCGGCGAAAGTGGCGCACGTACTCGGTGTTGTTGGCCGCACCAGAGCCTTCACCCAACATGTGCAGCACGTCGAAGCGCCAACCGTCGATTTCGTAAGGAGGCTTTAGCCAGTAACGCAAAATTGCGTCGTCAGCTTCGTAGATGCGTCTGCGCAGTTCTGCGTCGCTGTAGTCGAGCGTAGGCAGCGTTTTGACCCCTATCCAACCGTGATAGGACTCGGGGTCGCTTTCATCGTAAAAGGTGTAGAAGTCTCTCGTCTGTGCTGTTTTTGAACCGTACGCGCCGACCTCTTCGTATTCACCATAGCGGTCAAACCAGGGGTGGCGCTCGGAAGTATGGTTGATGACGGCGTCGAGGATAATGCGCATGTCGCGCTCTTTCAGGTCGGAACAGAGTTCAGCAAATTCCTCATTCGTGCCGAAGTGCGGGTCCACGTTGAGATAGTCCACCGTGTCGTATTTGTGTGACGAGGGCGACGCAAAAATCGGATTCAGATAGAGCGCCGTCACGCCTAAATCTTCCAAATAGGGCAACTTCTGACGAATACCCGCCAAGTCACCACCGTAAAATTCACGCGGTCCCTGTGAGCGGTCGGGCAACTCGCCCCACTGTTTCGCGACGACAGGTTCACCTTCGTAGAGGTATTCACCGTTCGTGACGTTATTACCAGGGTCACCGTCATAAAAGCGTTCGGGAAAGATTTGATAGAACACCGAAGACCAGACCCAAGACGCGGGTTCGTACGTCGGATTGATGCGAAAGTGCACGTCGCGCTCGGGGAAGTAGGTGGAGACGCCATCTTGCGCGAGCCAATATTGATACCCGTCCACGATGAACTTAAACGTATAGAGCGTGACCTCTTCTGCCGGGTTGAGGCGCAGCTCGCCTTCGTATAGCGCCCACGCACCGCTCACCTCTTGACGCTCCAAAGGGCTTAGAAACTCCTCGTTGTCGGGCTCGCTGCGGACCCAAGCGGTGTCAACCTCTAACTCACGTGGAAGCTGAAGTGTGACGCGCCACGTTTGACCATCCTTTTTGAGACCCTCAGCGGAGGAATGAAAGGCGAAAACGTCCATGCGGGTCAAGCTAACACAGATAGCAGGTAGTATCTGGTCACGGACGCGCTCAGTCGATAAAGCGTCGCTTAGCCCGCACATGGTGAGATACTACTTGCGGACTTTAACGCCAGCAATACAACCTGAACGGGACCTGAGGAAACGGTGAAGCTCGAGCTTCCTGAACACCCATGTGAAAGGCTGGACAACCTGTGAGGGGCACGGTAGACTACCTCTAGCATTACAGCTTGATCAGGAATTGCAGTTTTTACGTCGTCAAGGTCTACAAGGTTGAGGTTTAGGGCGTGCTCAAGGGAGCGCCCATACGTTAGACCTGTCGCTTGCTGACATAAGGGTAGGGGCAGGGACGTACGCTACATACCAAAACTCAAGTAAGAACAAGGTTCAAGAAAGGACACGCGATGAACAAGCTCCTCACACTTTTCCTCACCGCTTTTCTGCTGCTAGGGACGGCTTTCGCGCAGCAACCCGTTACCGTCTGGACGCACTTTGGGAATACCGATTTGCAGTGGCTCCAAAGCCAAGCCGCCTCGTTCGAGCAAAACTTCGGCGTACCCGTACAGATCACCCGCATCGACTTGGGCGAAATCAAACAGAAAATGCTCCTCAGCGCTCCCGAGGGCGAAGCCGCCGACCTCATCGTGCCGATTCCGCACGACCAAATCGGCGAGATGGCGGCGGGCGGCGTGCTCGCAGATATGAGCCAGTTCTCCACCGAGCAGTACCGCGAAGACCTCTCGGAGCAGGCGCTCTTAGCCTTTACCTTTAACAACCGTCTCTTCGGATTACCGATGTTTGTCGAAGGTCCGGCACTGATCGTCAACACTGATCTCGTCTCGGAGACACCTGCTGACTTTGAGAGCTTCGTCAGTCAGGCGGAGAGCCTCACAAGCGGTGACACCTTTGGGTTTCTTTACAATACGGAGGACTTCTACTTTTCCTACGTTTGGATGAACAGCTTGGGCGGCTACGTCTTCGAGCGTACGGACAATGGCGACCTCGACCCTAGCAATATCGGTCTTGCTAACGAGGGCGCGGTCGAAGGCGCAACGCTGATGCGCTCGTTGCAATACGAACGTGGTCTTATCCCCGCCGATACCAACACGCAGATCGCCGAAGGGCTCTTTGTAGACGGCAAAGTCGGCATGATCTATAACGGACCTTGGATGATGGCGAACATTCCCGAGAATATCCCCGTGAGCGTCATCCCAATTCCCGCGATGGCGGACGGCACGGAGTTTGCTGGCTTCATGGGCGTGCAGGGCATCTTGATGAACGAATTCAGCAACAATAAAACTACAGCGGCGAACTTCGCCAAGTGGGTCACGCGCCCCGAGGCGCAAGTGGAGCTTGCCAATCGGAGCGGGCGCATCCCCTCCTCGCAGGGCGCAGCCGAGCAAGTCGCTGATGATCCCGTGATTGCAGGCTTCTCCGAAGCGCTAGCGAACGCCGTACCCATGCCCAACATCCCCGCGATGGGCAACGTATGGGAGCCGATGGCGTCTGCGCTATCCGTCATCTTGGAGAGCCCGGACAGCAACATCGAAGCGGCGCTCACCACCGCTGTCAACGAAATTCAAGGGAACTAAATCGCCAAAAGATACTTTGCGCCAGGGGTTTAAGCTCCTGGCATTTTTGTTTGACCTTTCGGCGCAACGCTGAGTAAACAACAGACCATGTCATTCTGACGACGAGGAACGAGGAGGAATCTCTGCCTTCGCTTTCTCCCCTAGTAGAGAGTGCAAGGCGAGACCCTTCGACAACCGGGCTACGCCTAACTTCGTGACCAGGGTGACACACCGCCACTGTTGTCATTCTGAGCCCTACGGACAAGCGTAGGATAGACTCCACAAAGCGGAGTCGAAGAATCTCTGACCTTGCTGACTCCTCCGGTTGAGAATGAAAGTTGCGAAGTCTTAACACAGCCAATTACGTAGTTTCGGTATAACCGATTACAACGTTTTAGCGCAGCTAAACGAGTCCCCTCGCGGAGTCTATCCTACGTTCACCGTAGGGCTCAGGGTGACAATCATAAGGAGTGAATATGGATATATCCCGTTCAGCGAGCGACTTCTTGCCCAAGAAGTCGAAGAGCGTACAGGCGAGCTTGTGGCTCTCGCTCGTGCTGCTACTCACAGCCATCAGTTTGGGTATTTTGGGAGGCTTCGCGGGCTACTGGCTGCTCCAACTCGTCGTACCCGATGCGCCCGTCTACACGAGTCTTATCTTCGGCACGCTGACGCTTATTGCGGTGCTCATCTTTATCGCGCAGCGCTTTGAGTGGATCATGCCCTGGTACTATCTGCTGCCCGCGATTCTATTTTTGTTGACCTTTACCTTTTTTCCGGTGGTTTTGACGGTTTTGCTCGCCTTTACGGATTATGCGGGCGTGCGCAACGGGCAACTCAATATCTCTTCGACGACGAACATCGTGAGCTCGAGCGGCGACACCCTGACCCTCGAGAACCCCGGTACGTTTAGCTGCGACGCTCTGCGCAACGGGTGTGCGGGGGTTCGCGCCGTGATTTACGCTTCGGGGCAGCAGGAGGCGGTGGGGGTGAGCCTCGAGGGTGACACCCTGACCCTCGAGGACGACCTCCCCGAAGGGCGAGAGGTCGAAACCGCTACTATCAACGTGCAGGGCTTTCCGGTGCAAGTGGCGGTCTCGAGCAGTGACGGCAACACCCTTACCCTCGAGGGCATTCCCCCTATCCTCGCCAACGCTGAGGGCAACAGCATCGACCTTAGTTTGGTTCGTTTAGCCCTGAACCGCGCAGGCATCACCCGCACTATGACGGGCGACGAAGGCGACAGCATCACCCTGGCCGAGCCGCTGCCCGAAAGCTTAGAGCCCGAAGCGATTGCCCGCTTCAACGACTTCGGCGCGGTGGGTTTCAGCAACTTCACCGCTATCTTGAGACGGGCGAGCAGCACGCTCATCCCCGTGTTTACCTGGAACGTCACCTTCGCAGTCGTGACCATGCTCATCAACGTGGCGTTCGGCGTGTTTCTAGCCGTACTCTTAAACAACCCCGAGCTGCGCTTTCGCAACCTCTACCGCACGCTCCTCATCATCCCTTGGGCGCTGCCGAACATCATCACCATTCAGGTGTGGAAGGGCTTTTTGAACACCAACTTCGGCGCGATTAACCGAGGGCTGGCGCTCTTAGACCTACCCGTGCTCAACTGGCTGGGCGACCCCTGGGCCGCTAAAGGCGCAATTTTGCTCGTCAACTTGTGGCTCGGCTTCCCTATCATTATGACGGCGACACTGGGCGCACTCTCCGCCATCCCAAACGACCTCTACGAAGCTGCCAAGATAGACGGGGCCAACGCTTGGCACCGCTTTACGGGCGTGACCGCGCCGCTACTACGCACCGCGCTCGTGCCGATTACTTTGACCGGCTTCGCCTTCAACTTCAACAACTTCAACGTGATTTACTTGCTCACCGAAGGTGGGCCGTTTACCGAAGGCTACACCTCTACGGCCCGCTCCACCGACATCCTCATCTCCTGGGCTTACAACGAGGCGTTCCGGGCGCAAGGGGGCTACGCCTACGGCTTCGGCTCCGCGATTACGCTCCTGATTTTCTTCATCACCGTCGCGGTGAGCTTAGTCAACTTCCGCGTGACGGGCGCACTCAAAGAGGAGTCAAACGCATGACGCATCTCGCTCGTTTCGTTCCTTTACTCGGTCTTTTAACCCTATCTGTCGCCTTTGCCCAAGAGCGGCGCGGTCAATTTTTGGTCATCCCTTACGGCTGGGCGTGGTTCTTGCTCGCGTTCGTCCTCGTGACGGGCAGCATCGGCTTGGGCGCGTATTTCTACGGACGCGCCACAAGGCCCGGCAAAGCGACGCAGTACGCCGTGACCGCCGCCACGCACATGTTCATCTGGGTGGCGCTCGTGTTGGTGCTCTATCCGGTTGTCAACCTTGTCGCGGTCTCATTTAGCCGCAACGACAACCTCTTGAGCGCTCCGCCGCGCGAGGGCAACCTCTTGGTGCGTGCGGGCATCTTGCCTGATCCTTCGACCTTTTCCTTCATCCAATACCAAGAGGTCTTGAGCGAAACGAACATCCTCTGGTATCAGTGGATTTTGATCGCCGTATTTGCGCTGGCGATTTTGGGGTTCATCGCTGTGACGATCGGTAAGAGGACGAGCAATCCGCGCCGCTTCGAGCGCTTTCAAACCCCGCTCGGCTGGGCGCTCTTTCTCGCGGCGGCCGTGCTCATCGTGAGCGTGACGCCCGAGCAGTTTTACAGCGTCACCGAAGGCGGGCAGCGCCAACCTGCCGCGAGCGATAAAAAGGTGGTGCTCTTCATCCGCAACACGCTGCTCGTGTCGGGCATCACGGGGCTCTTCGCCGTTTTGATCAGCACCACAGCGGGCTACGCCTTCGCCCGCATGAAGTTCGAAGGGCGCTATCAAACACTCCTGACCTTCATCTTCGCGCAGATGTTTCCGGGCTTTATGGCGCTCGTCGCAATTTTCTACCTGATGAACTTTTTGGGTCTCCTCAATACCTTTACGGGGCTCATTCTGGCTTACTCGGGCGGCGCTATCGCCTTTTCGTCGTGGATTTTTAAGGGCTACTTGGAGTCGATTAGCCCGAGTTTGGAAGAGGCGGCGATGGTGGACGGAGCGACGCGCTGGGGGGCGTTTTGGCGCATCATCTTGCCTTTAAGCGTGCCGATGCTTTTGTTCATCTTCCTGTTACAGTTTATCGGCACGTACAGCGAGTTCATCCTGGCGAATATCCTCTTGACGGGCGACGACCTCTGGACGATTGGCATCGGGCTGCGCAGCTTCAGCACGAACCAGTTCAACACGCAGTGGGGCGCACTTACCGCGAGCGCAGTGCTAGGGAGCTTGCCGATTCTGTTTATCTTTTACTCGTTTCAAGAGGCGTTGACGGGTCAGACGCAGGCAGGGGGGGTGAAAGGGTGAAGGCGGGAACGGTTGTTCCCGCCTTCACCCTCCAGTTCTAGTGTCTGGCTAGTTCTAGTGTCTGGGTCCCGCAGCTAACGGCGTCAGCGGTTCGCTTTCTGGAATGCGTCCGAGTTCTTGCGGCAAGGAGAGGGTCTCGAGCCCCGGCAGCACCAGCTCCCCAAAGCGCTGGCACTCGTCCAAGCTCGGATAACCCGAGAGGATAAAGGCGCGGATGCCCATCTGATGATAGCGTCTGAGCTTTTCGGTAATCTGCTCGGGGCTGCCGACGAGCGCCATACCCGCGCCCGAGCGGGCGCGGCCTATCCCCGTCCAGAGGTGCGGCTCGGCGTAACCTTCAGTGTCGGCTTTTTCTCTCGCTTCGCTCTGCAGGGCGACGCCGAGCGTTTTAGCGTCCAGTGCGCGGTTTTTGATTTCGGAGCCACGGGTATCCTCGAGCTTAGACACCAACCTAGCCGCCGCCTCTCTAGCCTCCTCTTCCGTCTCGCGCACGATGACGTGAATGCGCAACCCGTAGTCGAGGGTGCGCCCGTAGGCTTGCGCCCTTGCGCTCAAGTCCTCCATGTGGCCGCGCAAATTCTCCTCCGTGTCGGGCCACATGAGGTACACGTCGCAGTGCTCGGCGCAGAGGTCTTTGCCATTGGGCGAGTACCCGCCGAAGTAGAGGAGCGGTCCGCCGTTCTGCTGATAGGGTTTGACGGGTTCGGTTGTATCTAGTTGAATCTGATAAAACTCACCTGAGAAGTCGATGCAGCCTCTCGTCCAAGCTTGTTTTAAGATTTCGATAACCTCACGCGAGCGCCCATAGCGCGCCGCCGAGTCCAAATCTTCACCCGGCAAGTTCGACGAGATGATGTTGATGGTCAAGCGACCTTGAAGCATATGGTCGAGCGTGGCAACCGCCCGCGCCAACATCGGCGGGTTGACCTCGCCGCAACGAAGCGCGGTGAGCAGGTTGATGTTGCGCGTCTGCGGCGCGACACCCGAGGCAAAGGTCCAGGTGTCTTGCCCAACTTGGTAGGACGAGGGGCACAAGATATTGCGGTAGCCGAGCTTGTCCGCACAAAGCAGAACCTTGGCGCTGTGCGCGAAGGTAGACTTGAGGCGGTCATCGGGCACGCCCAAAAACTCGTAGTCGTCGTCGCAGATGGGGGCGAACCAGGCGACCTCAGCGCCGGTGAGATGAGCGGAGCGAATCTTCATTGTGTTCTCCTCTAATGATAAGTAGCAACCCCCCCGGTTGACGTGAATTTATCCACTTAGTGAGATAAGACGCTTGTATGCTTTGTTTCGATCTGTTTTAGCATCCGCTCAGGGCACGCCCGCGCCGCGTGCTACTTCTAACAGGCCGTACCACTCTCTGACGGCTCAGTTCGACCTCGTCAGCCTGAACGCAGTCTTCTAAGCGCGAGGTCTTTCTCGGTCCCTAAGAATCGGCTGAATGCCCATCGGATGACGCAAGAGCCAACCCAACGCAATCGCCTCTTTACTCGTCCCCTTCTCTTCGGCGAGTTGGGTAATGAGGTCGGCGGTGTCGCGGTCATTTTGCGGCGCGTCGTCCGCGACTTTGAAGAGCCGTCCGCCCGCGACGGGCGACCAGGCTTGAATCATGATGTCGTTTAGGCGGCAATACTCTAAAGTCCCGTCGGTGTTCGCAAAAGGTGCGTCCGTCATATTTACTAAAATGCCGTTGCTGATCAGATGGGGGTGCAAAAGGCTCAGCTCGAGCTGATTCACCACCAGCGGCTGCTCCACGTATTTCTGGAGCAACGTTCAACTTGCGCCGCGCTGTGGTTGCTCACCCCGAAGTAGCGCACCATCCCCTCTTGGTGCAGGTGCTCCGCTGCCCTAGCAACCTCTTCTAAATCCATCAATGGGTCGGGGCGGTGAAACGCCAAGAGGTCAACGTAATCGGTGCCCAAACGCTGCAAGCTCGTCTCCACCGCTTTGACAAGGTGATCGAACGAGTAGTCGTAGCGTGAAGGCGGACCGAAGTCCGGGTCATCGCCGATGACGATGCCCGCTTTTTCTTGCAAGACGAGCTTGTCGCGCAAGTCGGGGTTTTGCTTCAAGGCGTAGCCCACCACCTCGTCAGACTTGCCGAGCGTGTAAATGTCAGCTAGGTCGATGTGGTTGATACCGAGTTCGTACGCCTTGACGATGAGGTCGTTCGCTCTCGTTTTGATCTCGTCACCTGGCGGCGTCTTGTCCCAGGTGCCGCCTAGATGCCAAGTCCCGTAAGCGAGGCGGCTGACCTCTAAGTCGGTGTTCGGGATGCGGTAATGCTTCATGCGTTTGAGTCTTCCTTCCTGTAGCGAGACGCTTGCGCAGCGTCAAAATGACAAAATATTCTCAGACATGGAGATACAGATGTAGAGGAATACCTATCGTAAGCGTGCCTCTGCTGTAATTCAGTATTATTGCGAATTTTTTGCACGGTGCTGCAAGGTGAACCGGAAATAGCCGTACATCTCGAGCCCTCATAGCGATTTAATGGTAAACTACCGACACCGGAATGCGTTTCGAACTCAATTTTATGACGCCGCCGACCTCACCTGCAAAATACAGGCAAAACGCAGTGAAAACAACAGGTATCATCTGGTCAGCTTGGACGAAGTCATGCGAAGCAACGCTCTCACTGAGAAGAACATCGTTTCACTGCGTGAAAACTACGTAGTTATCACGCACATTCAGGGATGAGGACTGCGGAACTGTGTAGCAATATTACGTGGAAATGCTAAAAGTGAAAAGCAAGGGGCTCTAACCCCTTGCTCGCAACATCTTTGATCTCTAACGGCGCACTTGGCTTTGCAGTTCTTTACCCCACTACGAATCAGACTCATATCCAAAAAGCTCGCGCTTCTTGATGAGCTGTCCTACTTCGGGCGGCACCATCTCCTCCCAAGAAGGGTCGTGACTGCGGATTTTCTCGAGCACCTCATGCGAAAAGATGTGCAGGTAATCCTCGTTGAAGCAGTCAATTTGCTCTAAGAAGTCATTATGTCGCAGGTGCGCGTAGAGGTCCCTTAAATGCGGCGCGACCTCATACGTTTCGGTGGTAACAAGCTCGCCTGTCTCCGCGTTGCGCGTCGGGTAGATATAGAGCTTGAGGTCGCCTTTGAACAGCCGGCCAAACGCTTCTAAGACTCCGCCGTCTAAGTCTTCATAAATGTCTTCGTTAAAGAGGTCGCCCAAGCTAGGTATCCCCATCGCGAGCGCAATCGGCATGGTTGAGTAGCGGCGCAGATAGGCGGCTAAACGGTAATACTCGAAGTAGTTGGAGACGAGCACAACTGTGTCGGTGGCCTCTAGCACATCCGCTCGAGCTAAGAAGTCGCGGTAGACGATCTCACCCTCGGCCCGCAAATCTTGCATGGTCAGTTCCATGATGGAGACGATATTGTCCTTTTGTTCAGGTTCTAGGTGGCGAGAGAATTGCTCGCGGGCGCTGTCTAAGATGTCCAGATTGACGTACGTCACCGGGCGAAAGCGGCCTCGCTCGACGAGGATAGGCTTTTTGTAGAGCACTTCGGCGGCGTGCAGCACCGAGCCGTCGGTAGCGAACATCGCCGCTTGGCTGAGGCCGAGTTGCACCAGCTTGAGGGAGATGATGCGCGGGTCCACCCCTTCAAAGGCGGGCCCGGAGAGCTTGACCATGTCCACCTCGATGCGCTCGGTGGAGAGGTCGTCCAAGAGGCAGCGCAAGAGGGCGTCGGGCTCCCCGAAGTGCTCGTACGCGCCGTAGATGAGGTTGACGCCCAAGATGCCCAAAGCCTCTTGCTGCGCCCGGTTCTCGCGGTCGAGCATCCGCACGTGCGTCAGGATTTGGCTGGGCTCGCCCCCCGGCGTCGCCTGATAGCGGATGCCCATCCAGCCGTGGCACTCGTCCGAGCCGTTGTAGCTTCTAGCCCGCACCGTGTTGGCGAAGGCGAAGAACTGGGTGTCGCTGCGCTGCTCGGCCAACCTCTCAGTCAAGAGGTCGTATTCGTACTCGAGCATCGTCCGGAGCCGTTGGCGCGACACGTAGCGCGGCGACTCACCGTAAATCGCGTCGCTGACCGTCATGTCGTAGGCGGAAATTGACTTGGCAATCGTCCCGGCGGCAGCCCCGGCTTGGAAAAACCACCTGACGACCTCTTGGCCTGCGCCTATCTCGGCGAAGGTCCCGTAGCGGTTGCCGTCCATGTTGAGGTTAAACGCCTTTTGCTGCGTGCCGACCTTTGTTCTGTCGGTGCTTTCCACTTTTGTGTTCGAGCCTTCCACAGTTCACCCCTCAGTGCGCGTGAGAATGCTGAGTACTATCCGTATATCAAATTACCACATGTCCGAGGTTAGGACTTGGGGCGACATTCCGCTCTAAAGCGCACACGGCGAAACCGGGTTGTAAGCCGCCCCCTAATGTCTAGCACCTCTCTAACTATAGAGTGACGCATGTCGATTTCAGGAACGCTTAAATTTACGGATAGTCAAGGGCAAGAGAGAGCGCTCGAGTGCACGGGCGACTTAGAACGGTACAAGCTCGAGAGCACCGGCGACCTCGTGCGCGGTCAGCTCAACGTGCCAGGGGACGCAGTTGACGCGGTGCAAGACGCTATGCGCGTGCAAGCAACCAGCAATTACGAGGACGGTCTCATGCGCTACTCGGGCGAGGTCTACGAGCAGGGGCGCGACGGGAAGAGTGTGGTCGAAGACCTGCCGCTGATGGTGCGCGGCTTGGAAGGGGCGAACAACGTGATGTTCGAGTCTAAGGGAACCTAGCTTGGCTCAATCTCGAGAAGTCTGGCTGCGCGGACCCCTGCCCGATATACCGCCGCATCTGCAAGGCGTCGCGCACGCGCTCTTGCAAGCCAGGGAAGAGGTCGAAGCGCTTACCAGAGACTTTCCTGACGATTTGCTCTGGGAAAAACCTGCGGGCGTCGCGTCGGTGGGGTTTCACCTGCAACATCTGAGGGGGGTGCTGGAACGGCTCTTTACCTACGCAAGAGGTGAGCAACTTAGTGAGGAACAGTTGGAGAGGTTGAACGCTGAGGGTGAGAGTAGGCTTACGACTCGAGACCTCTATGAAGCCTTTAGCGAAGAGATCGAAAAGGCGTTAGCGCAGCTAAGAAATGCGGATGAAGAGGGGCTGGTGGAGGCTCGAGGCGTAGGTCGTCAGCGCTTGCCCTCCACCACAATGGGACTCTATACGCACGCCGCCGAGCACACCATGCGTCATGTAGGGCAGCTTTTGGTGACGGTGCGAGTCTTACGCGCATCCTAATCTCTAGAAGTTGCCTCTAAATCCTCTTGCAACTCTGCTTGTCTAAGCGAACGAGTCGCTGCCAAATCATAAAGAAGTGTGTCCGCCGCGCCCGCTTGCTGGTAGAGACGCTGCCAGGCGTCACGCGCCTCGAGCCCCAAGTTCAGATGCACGACCGTCGTATTGCTCAAAGGAAGCTCAGCAGGTTGAATGACCGCTGGCGAGTGGTCTTCCCCGTTGCCAAAAACCACGAGCACCTTTTCCCCTTCCGCCTCATTGAGATAAAACGCCGCCGCCCGCAACGCCTCACTCAGACCCGTACCGAAGTCCGTATCCACCTCGGTAGGCAGTGCGTCTCTCAAAGTGATGAAGAAGTCGTAGCGCTCCAACTGACTGCTCGGATAGGTCGCGTTAAAAAGGGCGCTATAGGTGGGGTCGAGGTTGCCCGGCGCACGAATCGGAATAACGATGAGCCTGTCGCCACGCTCTAAAAGGGCACGTTGGGGTGAAGGGTCTGCCCAAGAAAGAACCGTCTGGTTCGTCTCCTGAATGCGCTCCGCCTCAGAGCCCGTCGCGTCGATTAAAACTACATACGTCGCAGCCTGAGCGATACCCCAGCCGCTTAAAATGAGCATGAACGCGATTGTCTCTACGGTGCGCCCACGCCCTCCACCTCTTCGTCCACCCCTTCGTACAAGGTGGCTCAGCCACACGAGCGTCCACCCTACAGTCGTGGCTAGAAACGCCCAACTCTTGTAAAGGAGGCTCTGCGTTTTGAGCAGGAGCCGCCCAAAGGCGATCATCAGCATCGCCCAGAGGCGGAACACGGCGCTCTGCGTTTTTAAGAGGAGCCGTCCGAGCGTAATTGCGCTCATCGTCCAGAGCGCCACCACAGCAGTCGCAAGCGCACGGAAGAGGGCGCTCAAGATGTCCATGAGCCCCGCGCCGTAGCGCAAGTCACCGAGCGCACGCACCAAGAGCATTCGGCTGTGTCGCCCGACGATGCCCAAGTAGATGACCACCGCACTCAGACCGAGCGCGAGCACGACTGCGCCCCACTGCGCTACTGAGAGGTAAGCCTGAGGCAACTCGCTGTCCAGACCGAGCTGCAAGCGAAGCTGCCTGTCCGACGCCTCCGCCGCGCCGCGCAACCAGGCGAGCCACAGCTCGAGCCCCAAGATAAAAATCAGCCCCAGGTTGTTACCGAGCCACGCCAAGCTGCGGTGTGTAAGCTGTTCCCAAAGAGGTTTGTCCGAGACATCGGGCGGGGGCGGCGCAGTCGGTTGCAAGACTTTGGCGAGAAAGACTGCAATGAGCGGTAACACGCCCATCACGCCGCCGACGCTCTGCGCGGGCAAGCGTAGCCACGCGGGGAGCGCTAAGGGGTCCTCACATGAGGGAATCGTCACGACTTTACACGTTAAAGATTCGTAGAAGCCGCCGATTAAGCTGAGGAAATAGAGGACGACGTAGGTCGTTAAAGCTAGTGCGCCGAGCCCTAAAAGAAGCTGCACGAGCGAGCCGAGATGCGAAGAACTGTCCGCCACCGCGTAGCGGCGGATGAGGTTGGGGAGGAGTCCTAAGAGGACGATGGCGATAAGAACGGCGGCGAAGGTAGTGAGGTTAAAAGGTAAGGTGTCCATAGTTAAAAGCCTAGAAAACGTACGTGATGAGGAGCCAGATGCCGAAACCTAAAAGGATAAGCGTCAAGGCGTTCACGCCGACGCGGAAGGCTAGGCGGTCCTCGTCGTCTACTTGGATTTTGCGTATCTCTTCGGAATGAGGTTCGGAAGGGGCTGAGGAGCGCGGTTTTTGCTCCCTGACTTCCCTCTCCCGCTGGCTTACCGGGTCATCTTCGTAAGAGTCCACCCGCTCGGGGGGTTCCGCTAACGCATTTCTATCGTCAGTATCTCTCCAACCGTTTGTAGGCATGGAAGCTCCTTAAATTCTGTCGTTCGTATCGAGCGCCGAATATAGCGCACCTTTGTTCCTAAGCGTAACGGTTTACACCTCTTCGTTGCAGATAAGGCGCTACTTGGGGCTCTTCATCAATGCCCGTATCCTCGCTACCGAACCACGCATAGTGACATGTTCCACGACGCCCTCACGCCTCCAAACGTTATGGTGCTTCCAATCAATAGAATGAGGCTCACATGGGGAACACGACAACCGCTCAGCACAAGCCGCAGCACGCGCTCAACAAGGCGTTTCGCAAGGTCAAGCCTAACCGCGCCGACTTCGAGAGGTTTAAGGTGCAGTTGGGGACCCTGCTAAGCAGCATTAAAGAGAATGAGTCAGAAGAGTTCAATAAAAAACTCATCGCCAACTTTCTCGAGCAAACCCACTACCGCGACCACTTCATCAACACCAAAGGGCGCAACGACCTGGTGATTCACGAGGGCAAGACCGCCAGCACGCCCGTCGGCGTCATCCTCGAGACCAAAAGCCCTAGCAACAAGAGCGAGATGCTCACCCGAGATGACCTCAACCGCAAAGCGCTACACGAACTCGTCTTGTACTACCTGCGCGAGCGCGTGACTCATCAGAACACGGGCGTTAAACACCTCATCGCTACGGATACCTATGAGTGGTTCTTCTTCGACTCGAGCGCCTTTGAAAAGACCTTCGTGGAGAATAAAAATTTCGTTAAGGACTTCAAGGATTTTGAGGCGAAGCGTTTATCAGGGACGAAGACCGAGTTTTTTTATAGCGACATCGCGAAGCCTTTTATCGCACGCTTAAACGAACCTCTCCCCTTCACGCACGTAGACTTGCGCAGTTATCAACCCGACTCGGCAAGCGAGAAAAAGCTCATCACCCTCTACAAGCTCTTCTCCCCCGAGCACCTGCTCAAACTCCCCTTTGCGAATGACAGCAACACCCTCGACAAGACCTTTTACGCCGAGCTTTTACACATCATCGGGCTGACGGAGACGAAAATCGGAGGTAAAAAGCTGATTGTGCGGCAAGAGGAAACCAAACGCGGCGACGCTTCTTTAATTGAGAACACCATTATTCAGTTAGGGAACCGCGATAAGTTGAGCCGCTTGGCGCAGCCCGGACACTATGGCGACACCCGTGAAGAACGGCTCTTTAACGTCGCTTTAGAGCTGTCCATCACCTGGATCAACCGCGTGTTGTTCCTCAAGCTACTCGAGTCCCAACTCAAGAGCTATCACAAAGGGGACGAGGCTTACGCCTTTCTGAACGGCCAACGCCTTCAAAACTACGACGACGTGAGCACCCTCTTCTTCGGCGTGCTCGCCAGACCTGTCGGTGAACGGCACGCCTCCGCCGCCGAATTTGAACATGTACCGTACCTCAACTCGAGCTTGTTTGAGCCTACCGAACTCGAGCACGTCACCCTCGACATGAGCGCCCTGCGCGACGAGCGCGAGCTTGACCTCTTCCCCCACACCGTCCTCAAAGACGCCCAGGGCAAACGGCGCACGGGCAAGCTCTCGACGCTCGCCTACCTCTTCGAATTCTTAGACGCCTACGATTTCAGCAGCGAAGGCTCCGAAGCCGTGCAGGAGGAGAGCAAAACGCTCATCAACGCCTCGGTCTTGGGGCTCATCTTCGAAAAGATCAACGGCTACAAAGACGGCTCCTTTTTCACACCCGGTTTCATTACCATGTACATGTGCCGCGAGACCATCCGCCGCGCCACGCTGCAAAAGTTCAATGAGGTCAAAGGCTGGAACTGTGGAAGTGTTGCCGACCTCTACAACAAGATAGACGACAAGCGCGAAGCCAGCGCCATCATCAACAGCCTCAAACTCTGCGACCCGGCGGTAGGCTCCGGTCACTTCCTCGTTTCGGCCTTAAACGAACTCCTGACCCTCAAGAGCGAACTCAAAATCCTGGTGGATGAAAACGGCAAAACCCTGCGCGACTACACCTTAGAGGTCAGCAACGACGAACTCGTCATCACGGACGGCGACGGCGAGCTGTTCGCCTACAATCCGAAAAGCCCGGAGAGTCAGCGCGTCCAAAAGACCCTCTTTCACGAAAAACAAAGTCTTATAGAAAACTGCTTGTTCGGCGTGGATATCAACCCGAACAGCATCAAAATCTGTCGGCTGAGGCTCTGGATTGAACTGCTCAAACACGCTTACTACAAAGAGGCCAAAGAAGAGGTACGTCAGCTCGAGACCCTGCCCAACATCGACATCAACATCAAGGCGGGCAACTCGCTCATCAGCCGCTTTGCGCTGGACGCCGACCTTAAATACGCCCTCAAAAAGAGCAAACTCACCATAGAGGACTACCGCGACGCCGTGCGCACCTACCGTAACCCTGAGAGTAAAGAGCAAAAACGCGAGATGGAACGCATCATCGAGCGCATCAAAGGAGATTTTAGAACAGAGATTCTGCTCAATGATCCCAAAAGGCTCAAGCTGAATTCGCTCAGGGCGAGACTCGGTGTAAGTCAAGACAATGTATTCGCAGATGTTGAGGAACAAATGAAAGAACAGGAACAAGAACAGGCAAAGATTAAGAAGCAAATCGAAAAGCTAGAAAAAGAGATTGAAGAGGTCAGGAGCAACAAAATCTTCGAGAACGCCTTCGAGTGGCGCTTCGAATTTCCCGAAGCCCTGGGCGAAAGGGGCGAATTCATCGGCTTCGATGTGATTTTGGGCAACCCGCCCTACATCCGACAGGAGACCATCAGCAGCCGCGTCAAAGAGCAGCTAGGCAGGGTTTACAGGACCTATCACGGCAGCGCCGACCTGCTCGTTTACTTCGTCGAGTTGGGCGTCAACCTCTTGAGCCGAAACGGACACTTCAGCTACATCATCGCGAACAAGTGGATGCGCTCGGACTACGGCAAACCGCTAAGACGCTGGCTCAAAGACAAGCATCTTCTACAAATTATTGACTTTGGAGAACTTCCAGTTTTCGAAGCAGCCGCAACCTTCCCGATGATTCTCATGATGGAAAGCGGCGTAGTTGAGGAACAGAATTTTCTTTACGCTCCTATCAAAGAACTAAACCCAGACGCACTTAGAGATGATATTTCAGAGTTGGGCTCTATTTTTACCGACGGTGCTATCAGCGATAGTAATTGGTCTTTGATGGACAATCAAGAAGAGAACATACTTTCAAAGATGAAGAAGCAAAGTACTACACTTGTGGAATATCTGGGCGACAAAAGTATCTATTACGGTATTAAAACAGGTTTCAATGGAGCGTTTATCATTGATGAGGCAACTCGTTCTGAACTTATAAATACAGACCCGAGAAGTGCTGAAATAATCAAACCTTTCATCAGAGGAAACGACGTACGTAAATATCAAACAAATCCCAACAATCAGTTTCTAATCTTCGCTCGTCGCGGCATTGATATTGAGAAATACTCCGTAATAAAAAAGTACCTCTTACAATTCAAAGACCAATTGATGCCTAAGCCAAAAGACTGGAAAGGTGGAAAATGGAAGGGGCGTAAGTCAGGTACGTACGAATGGTATGAAATTCAAGATGCCGTTGACTATTACACGGAGTTTGAAGAACCAAAGATAATTTACCCAGATATTGCCAGCTCTTCAAGATTCACGTTGGATTTGCAGCAGTATTATCCGGCGGATACAACATTTATCATTCCACAGAATGACCTATTTTTGCTGGGAGTACTCAACTCAAAACTAATTTGGCTTTATCTTAAACGACATTGTCCCGCTTTGGGCGACCCAGACAAAGGCGGACGACTCAGACTCAAACGTGTATATCTATCTCAACTCCCCATCCGCACCCTCGACCTCTCCAACCCCACCGACCAGAGCGCCCACAACCACATGACAGGGCTGGTGGAAAAGATGTTGGGGCTGCATCAGCAGAAAGCGGCGGCGACAGGAGCGGCGCTTGTTTCTTTGGAGGCGGAGATTGCGGGGCTGGACGCGGAGATTGATGGCTTGGTGTATGGGCTTTATGGGCTCAGCGAGGAGGAGATAGAGGTGGTGGAGGCGTCGGTGGCGGGGTAAGCTCTTGAGATGTTGTTGTACATTGACTTATATGTCTCCGTACTATAAATTGGACTATGAATAGGCGCTTTGAGCGCATTGACTATCATCCTCACGCTTTGCAACGTATGCGTCAGCGCAAAGTATCTGAGCGTCAAGTCGAAAGGTGTGTACAGGAGCCTGACCGCGAGATGAAGAGTAAGACCTCAAATAATACTCAAGCTGAACGAGACACGGAACTTTCTACTCTCATTGTTTGGTATGAACCTCTCGCTGAAAAACACATTCGCATATGGAGCGTCGTTAGGAGAAGTAAATGAACGTTTTATGGACTGAGGAAGCTAATATTTTATCCATTCACTTAGATGGTGAGATTGAGCGGACGATAGAGGTAAAACCCGGACTTTTCCTTGACTTGGATAAAGAGGGGCGCGTCGTGGGGTTAGAAACACATGACGCAAAGGGGTTTCTCGAGGAGGCAAAGCAGGATGAGGGCGCTGCTCTAATGTTGCCGAACGACATCGCCGCGTGAACGGGATGGACGATAAACTCTTTGGTGACCTTGTCACTAGCGTCAAGCAGATGAAAGCCATTGAGAAGGGAGAGCTAGAACCCGCCAGAGTAACGGTATTGGAAGACGATACGCCTAAAGTTTCCGATGTGCGGCGCACTTTAGGGCTCTCTCAAGCTGAGTTCGGCACGCTCTTAGGCGTCAGCAAACATACGGTCATTGGTTGGGAGCAGGGGCGGCGTGTGCCCAGCGGGGCGGCGCGTACGCTGCTTAAAATTGCGGCGAAGCATCCCGATGTGGTGCTGGGGGCGCAGCGGTGAGTGCAGAAAGACCCGGGACGGGTGAAGAGGGTACTGTTCTCATCTATAGTGAGGACGACATCCCAGAATTTCAGAGCGAGCGTGAAGAGCATAACTTTTGGAGTACGCACGCCTTTAGCGAAGAGTTTATAGACCGAGCGGCTGCCAAGGACGAAGATATACCCGCGCCACCTGTACGCAAACGGAGCACCAGCACTTCACTGCGCCTGGACGAGGATACGTTGGGGCGACTTAGGCACCTCGCGCGTAAAAAGGGTAAAGGGTATCAGATGCTTCTTAAAGAGTTCGTGGTGGAGCGGCTCTATGAGGAGGAGAAGCGCGAGGGCGTGTTGGAGAGTCGGTGAACGCACTATGGAAGACGACCTTTTTGATGACCTTATCACTGGCGTTAGGCAGATGAAACTGATTGAGAAGGGCGAGTTGGAGCCTGCTAGGGTGACGGTTTTGAAGCTCGAGAAAGCGTACTTAGCGGAGCGTGCCACTAGAGGAAACCGTGAAGCGTTTGAAGTCACGCTAGACTTACCAGAAGAGATCATAGAACAGCTTAGAGAGGTTGCGCAGGCGAGGGGGATGTCGGTGCGGCGTCTGCTGAGAACGCTGGGCGCGAAGCCTAAGCGCTCCGGTCCCATCGCAGTGCGTTTCGAAGACGACACCGTAGCGCGGCTCAAGCTGCTCGCTGAGCGTAAGGGGACGGGCTACCAAACCCTCTTAAAAGCGTTTGTGCAAGAGCGGCTTTATGAGGAGGAGAAGCGCGAAGGGATGCTGTAGCACTGGGGGAGAACATCGGTGAGCACCCTATTCTCTCAAACTTCTCTCCCCTGCACCACCAGTACCAGTCCCTACACCACAGGTAGCGTCATCATCGCCTGAATACTAATCTGCCCCGCCAGCGTCCGCGCCGCACTTCTGAGCGCTTTCGCGTCCGGGCTCTGGGGCTCCGCCATCACTAAAGGTTGCCCTTGGTCGCCACTCTCACGCATCCGCCGTGTGATGGGGATTTCGCCTAAGAGCGCGAGCTTTTCCCCTTTGGCAAACGCGGCTGCGCCCCCTTCACCGAAAATGTAATCGCGTTCACCGCCGGGTAGCGCGTAGTACGACATGTTCTCGATGATACCTAAAACGGGCGTGTGCAGCTTGCGAAACATCGTGTAGGCGCGGCGCACGTCCATCAGCGCGACCTCTTGCGGCGTGGTGACGAGCACTGCGCCCGTCAAGGGAACGAGTTGCGACAGGGAAAGCTGTACGTCACCTGTGCCGGGTGGCAAATCGACAATGAGGTAGTCGAGTTCGCCCCAGACGGTCTGCTTGAGGAGTTGGGTCAGCGTGCCGTGGAGGATGGGGCCGCGCCAAGTGAGCGCTTGTCCGTCTTGGACGAGGTTCGCAATCGAGATGACTTTGACGCCGTAGCTCTTCAGGGGGATGATGTTCTTTTCGTCGTCTGCCATGAGGCGTTTGCCCTCGACAGCGAACATCTTGGCTTGGCTGGGACCGTAGATGTCGGCGTCCAAGAGGCCGACTTTGGCTCCTTCTAACGCTAAAGACGCCGCCAAATTCGCCGCCACCGTAGACTTGCCCACGCCCCCTTTACCCGACGCCACCGCGATCACGTTTTTCACGCCGGGTAGCTCGTTGTCCTGTCCACTGCGCACCTGCGAGCCGAAGGTGATGTCCACGCGCTCGACGCCTAAATACTTGAGGAGCGCCGCCTTGACCTCCGCTTCGATCTGCCCTTTAAGCGGGCACGCGGGGGTGGTCAGGTCAATTTTTAGGGCGACAGTAACATCTTGTGCGTCCTCTCGAATGTGGACCTCTTTGACCATGCCAAGCGAGACTAGGTCTTTATGGAGTTCGGGGTCATCCACCGTGCGCAAGGCTTGGATGACGGCGGCTTCGTCGATAGGGTTTGTCATGGTTTAAGCGTAGCAACTTGAGAAGAGGTTCACAAGGGCTGAGGTGACACCTCAGCTATAGTGGCGCGGTACCTTCTCGAGACCCCTTCACTCCCCCCACTCCTTCCCAATTTTGTAAAAAACCTCACATCAATACGTTATACTTGCAGGCGTGAGCAACATGGAATTAGGGAACCGCGCATGGCTCAAGTAGCACGCTACCAACCTCAGCGGCTTTTTGCCGAGCACGACGCGGTCAAGACCTTTCACGGCCTTGACCCATTAACGGGGCTACCCGTCCTGATCTACAGGTT
Source organism: Trueperaceae bacterium (assembly GCA_965213645.1). Lineage (GTDB taxonomy): Bacteria > Deinococcota > Deinococci > Deinococcales > Trueperaceae > CBDBZX01. The sequence goes on along the minus strand of CBDBZX010000008.1, from coordinate 487,498 downwards.
TGCGGGCAGGCCGACGGCTAAAGTCGGCGAGCTGAAGTCCGAGGCGATACCGGCTATTTTGACCTCCAACGTCGAAAGCGGACGCGGTCAGCTTGTCGTGGCGTATGCGCGGGGGTACGAGCCGCTGCACGGAAGCGTCGCACCGCACGAGGTCGCGGGGCTTCTGCGCGACAGCGCGGCGGCGCTCTACGACGCGGCGAGAACGAGCGTTGTCCACGGCGACCTGCGCCCTGAGCGTTTTTTGAAAGCGAACGACCACGTGATGGTGGAGGGCTACGGCGTACCCTGGGCCGCCTGGGACGCCGCCTCGGAATTCAGTGCGCCCGAACGCATCGGCGGCGCGTCCGCTAAGAGCGACGTGTTCTCCTGGGCGCGGAGTGTGCAGTTTCTGGCGGGTCGCCATCTTCCAAAAGAGGTCGCTGATTTAATCGCGGCGTGCTTGGACGCCGACCCCAAAAGGAGGCCGAACGCCGAGACGATTTACAAGCGGTTGGTCGAGCCTGAGGTTGAACCTATTCAGGAGGAAAAATCCCCCTTCGATGATCTCGACTTTAGCCCAGCCGAAGAGGAAACGTTTTCGAACAATCCCTTTAGAGCGCCCAATCAGCCAGGTCGCAAGGGGACGGTAGCGGTGCTGCCAGACAAAGACGCCGCTACGCCGCAGCTTGGCGCGGTGCGCTCCACCAAAGTGGCTCGAGGCTCAGGCTCAGGCGAAAGCCTGAGCGACCCCGCAGCCGACGACCCCTTCGGCTTCGGGACGTTCGACGAACGCCCGCGCTCCACCCTCTCCCGTGGCGCAAGAGGCCGCCGCACCGCCCTGCTCATCGCCCTCGTGATCGGCCTCCTCGTTTTGGGCGCACTCGCGTTTTTTAACCGTACTTCGGTGGGGGAAGCGGTCAGTACGGCCCTCGATATCGGGGTGAGCGCCGTGCTGGGCGTGTTCACGGGCATAGGAAGGTCGGATACGAGTGGCGCGTACCTTGTCAACGTAGAGATGGTGCCGGCGAACTTAGAGGCCCAACTCTTTATCGTCGAGAGCCCAGCCGGGTCTTCGCTACCCTCAGGGCGTCCCATCAGCATCGTGCCGGGCTCCACCGTCTTGGACCGAACGGGGCTGTGGCGGCTCCAAGCTCAGGTGGGCGAACGCCGCTCCGAGATTGAAGAGGTGCGCGTGCCCGAAGAGCGCACCGTCACCTTTACGGTTCCGTGGACGCCTGCGTCAGACGCGCGAGGTCGGGAGTAGCGTTGGTGAAGAGGTATAGTGAACCGCATGGCAAGCATTACCCCAAGCATCGTCGTCCTCGACTACGGCTCGCAGTACACGCGGCTCATCGCGCGGCGGCTGCGCGAGTTAAACGTCTACTCGGTTATTTTGAGCGCGGATACCTCACTGGAAGAGGTTGAGCAGCACGGCGCGAAGGGCGTCATCCTCTCCGGCGGGCCAAACAGCGTCTACGACGAAAATGCGCCGGGGCTACCCGCTGGACTCTTGGAGGCGGGTTTGCCCGTTCTCGCTATCTGCTACGGGATGCAACTCGTCGTGAAGGAGGCGGGCGGCGAGGTTGCGGCGAGTTCGGTACGCGAATATGGCAAGGCGGCGTTGGAGCGCTATAGCGGGGGTCTTTTCGACGGGGTAGAGGGCGAGTTCATCGCTTGGATGAGCCACGGTGATTCGGTCGTCACTCTGCCGCCGGGTTTCGAAGTCGTCGCGAGCACGCTTGACACGCCTGTTGCCGCGTTTTCCAATACGGCGCGGCGGCTTTACGGCCTTCAGTTTCACCCGGAGGTGCGGCATACGCCCAAAGGGAACACGCTCCTGGAAAACTTCGTACGCGAAACGGAAATTGCAAGGGACTGGACGCCTGAAAACATCCTAGAGACGATGGTCGAAGCGGTGCGTGATGAGGTCGGCGCGGAGCGGGTACTTTTAGGGATTTCGGGGGGGTGGACTCGAGCACCTTGGGCCTCCTCTTAAATCAAGCCATCGGTGACAGGCTCTCCGCTGTGTTCGTGGACCACGGGCTGCTGCGCCTGGGCGAAGCCCAAGAGGTCGAGACGGCGCTGCGCGACTTGGGTGTTAATCTAACCGTCGTGGAGGCGTCGGAGCGGTTTCTGAACGCTTTAGAAGGGGTCAGCGACCCCGAAGAGAAGCGCAAAATTATCGGGCGCGAATTCATCGAGGTTTTTAGTGCTGAAGCGAAGAAGCAGGCGGCGCAGGGCGAGTTGACCTTTTTGGCGCAGGGTACGCTCTACCCAGATGTGATTGAGTCAGCGGGCGGCAACAGCGCGAGCGGTGGCGCGGCGAATATTAAATCACATCACAACGTCGGCGGCTTGCCCAAAGAGCTAAATTTCAAACTTTTAGAACCCTTTCGCACCCTCTTCAAAGACGAGGTGCGCGAGTTAGCGAGCGTACTGGGCTTGCCCGCACACTTAGCAGGCCGCCACCCCTTCCCCGGCCCCGGTTTAGCGATTCGTTGCGTCGGCGCGGTGACGCGAGAGCGTTTAGAGGTTTTGCGCCGCGTGGACGACATCTTTATAAGCGGCTTACGCGAATTTGGACTTTACGACGAGACGTGGCAAGCGCTAGCGGTCTTGACGCCCATTCGCTCGGTGGGGGTGATGGGGGACGGGCGCACGTATGCGAACACAGTGGCGCTTAGGGCGGTCTCGAGTTCTGACGGCATGACCGCCGACTGGACGCGCCTCCCGCACGACTTCTTAGCGACGGTCTCCAACCGCATCGTCAACAGCGTCACTCAAGTCAACCGCGTGGTCTTCGATATTACGAGCAAGCCGCCGGGGACGATTGAGTGGGAGTAGAGGGTGGGCGTGAAGTGCCAAGCACTTCACGCCCAGCTACCTGTTATTTCTCTTATATCTTCAGCAGCGCGGCAACAGTTTGCCTTTAGCCGACGCGCTTTCTCCTTGCGCCGCGTTACCCTAGAAATGTATGCCTCAACTTCTCAACGTCGAACCTCGAAACGAACGCCTTCACAAACAACCCAACTCCGACACCTGCTTTATCTGCGGACGGCACAACCCCGTGGGCCTGCGCATGACCTTTTTCGATAACGGTGTGGACGAAGTCTACGCTGAGGTCAGCGTACCTGAGCTTTATCAGAGCTATCCCGGCTTGGTGCACGGCGGCATCGTGACCTCTATTCTCGACGAGAGCGTCGGGCGCGTCGCTTTGATCGGCGACCATCACCGCTTTATGGTGTCGGTCAAGCTCGAGGTCAAGTTCCGCCACCCCGTCCCCACTGAGACCCCGCTGCGCGTGACCGGACGTATCATCAGGCTGCGCGGACGCCTCGGCCAAGCGGTGGGCAGCATCACCCTGCCTGACGGCACCGTTGCCGCAGAGACCGCGATGACATTGGCAGATTTGCCCAAACCCATCCGCGACAACGCCGACTTTGCAGCGCTAGGATGGCGGGTTGACTGAGCGTTCGGGCTCGTTGGCGGGCTCGGTCAACACGTCTGCTTTTGGTTGCTCCGTTTCCGGTTCGTCCTCATGGTCTTGAAGGACGTAGGGACGCACGACGAAGAGGATAAAGAGCAAAAAGACCAAGCAGCCTGCAAACCATAGGATAATCTCGGCGGACATCTTTAGAGTGTACGGATTGACCGGCTATCAGACAGGTATCAGGGTGACTTTACGGGCTCGCTGAGAGCCCTAAATACGCCTCCGCCACCCGCTCGTGATTGGCAAGCTCAGAAGCGCTCGCCCCGAGGACGACTTCGCCGGTCTCGAGCAAATACCCATAATCCGCCAGTCTCAGCGCCGCCTTCGCATTTTGTTCGATGAGGAGAACCGTTACACCTCTCTCTTTGAGGTCTGCCACCACCCGAAAAATCTCCTTGACGATAAGAGGTGCCAGCCCTAAACTCGGCTCGTCCAGTAGGAGAAGTTGCGGACGGCTCATCACCGCCCGCCCGATGGCGAGCATCTGCTGTTCGCCCCCCGACATCGTCCCGGCGAGCTGCTTTTTGCGCTCCGCGAGACGCGGGAAGGTTTCATAAACCTGCGCTAAATCTCCTTTGATATTTTTATCGCGCTTGCGAAAACGGTGGAACGCGCCTAAACGTAGATTATCTTCAACAGACAGCGCCGCGAAGAGTTCGCGCCGTTCGGGAACGAGCGTGATACCTTTCTCGACTAAGCCTTCAGGCACGGCGCGGCTGATATCTTCGCCCGCATAGATGACGCGACCTTCATGCTTGGGGATAATACCCATCACCGCGTTCAAGAGGCTCGTCTTCCCTGCCCCATTCGCCCCGATGACCGTAACGAGTTCACCTTTGCGCACGCTCAGCGAGACGTTAGAAAGAGCTTGCACACCGCCGTAGCGGACGCTCAGATTGTTGACCTCTAAAACCGCGCCCTCTCTCGGCTCCTTGACCTGCTCGCTCATTCGTCCGTACCTAAGTACGCCTCGAGTACCTGCGGGTTGCGCCGCACCTCAGCGGGCGTCCCCTCCGCGAGCTTCGTTCCGTAGTTCATCACCACGATGCGCTCGGCTAACGCCATTACCAAGTCCATGTCGTGCTCCACGATAAGCACGGTGATACCCTCGCCTTGCAGCTTGCGAATGAGCGTCATTAACTCCGTTTTTTCGTGCTTGCGCAGTCCGGCGGCAGGTTCATCTAAAAGGAGCAGTTCGGGGTCCGCCATCAGCGCCCGCGCCACTTCTAAAAGTCGCTGTTTGCCCAGCGGTAAGCTGTCGGCGGTATCGAAAGCGTTTTCCGCTAAACCAACACGTTCCAACTGGCGCAAGGCTTCGGCTCTCGTTCGGGCGTTTTCGCGGCGCTCCAACCCCAGCATCCCCTGTACGAAGTTCGAAGAGGTACGGGTATAACCGCCTAGGGCAACGTTCTCCAAAAGACTCATGTTGCCAATTAAATTGAGGTGTTGGAATGTGCGAGCGAGCCCGCGCCGCGCAATTTTGTGAGGGGGCAGATGACTTAGCTTCTGCCCGCCAAAACGAACCTCACCCTCAGAGGGTTGCAACACACCTGTGATGAGGTTGAACACCGTCGTCTTCCCCGCCCCGTTTGGACCGATGAGCCCCAAAATAGCGCCCTGTTTTAACTTGAACGAGAGGTTATCTACCGCCCTCAGACCCCCGAAGACTTTAGAGACGTTGGAGAGTTCTAAAAGTGCCTCTCGTACCTCTTGCTGACTCGTTTGGCTCGAGGTTTTCTTGCGGGAGGGTAACGGCTCAGCATCATACACGGGCGTAGGTGGCGGCGTCGGCAAAAAGCCGTTCAAGAGAGGTAAGAGCCCACGCCGCGCCCGGTGCAACACCAAAATGAGCACGAAACCAAACGCGATAATTTCGTAGTTCCCGCTCCGCCCAATGAGTTGTGGCAACGTCTCTTGCAACACCTCTTCAAATACGACGAACAGCCCCGCCCCAAAGATCGCGCCCCACAAACTGCTGAGCCCACCTACGACTGCCATGATCAAGAAGTCAATCGACTGATTGAGGTCAAACGGGTTCGGACTGATGAAGCGAAAGAGGTGCGCGAATAGTCCGCCTGCTAGAGCCGCATACGCTGCTGCGAGCACGAACGAGAGCATCTTGAGCTGCGCCACGTCCACACCGAAAGACGCCGCCGCGACTGAGCCCGTGCGGAGCGACTTAATGGCGCGTCCGGTACGTGAGCGCATGAGGTTGAGAGACAACACAAGCAGGAGCAGCGCACAGCCCCAGATGAGGTAGTAGTAAAACCGCTCATCGCGGAGCGAGAAACCGAACACGCTTAAAACTGGAATCCGCTGCTCAGCGCCGATGCCGTAGCCCGTGTTGCCGCCTGTTACAGCAATCCAGTTGCGCAAAATTCCCGTGATGACGATGCCCCAGGCGAGCGTGGCGAGCGCCAAAAAGTGACCTTTGAGCCGCAAGGTGATGAGCCCGATGAACCAGGCGACGAGTGAGGACAGCACGACGCCGCTCAGAATGCCGAGCCAAGGGTTGACGCCGTAGCGACTCGAGAGAACCGCCGCCGCATACGCCCCGACGCCCATAAACGCCGCTTGCCCTAGCGAAGCTAAACCTGCATACCCCGTGAGCAGAACGAGCCCCATCGTCACCATGCTGTACATGCCAATGAAGTTTAGGAGCGTCACGTAGAAGGGCGAGAGCACCCAGGGCGCAACCGCTAAGAAGGTGAGGAACGCCGCAAGCAAGCCGAGCCGCCAGGGAACCCTTGCGAGCCGCCCCAATGAGGTTGAACGCTTAGGGTCTAACCTCTCCGTTTGCGGGACGCGCTGAACCTCTTCGCGTGCCATCAGTCCACATGCTCCTCGAAGTCCTGGTGTTGCAACGACCTCACAAGAAGTACGGGGATAATCAGCAGAAAGACGATGACATCTTTGTACGCCGACGAGATATAGAACGCGCTGAACTGCTCGATGACGCCGACAAACAATGCGCCCAGCGCCGCCACCGCCGGGTTGACGAGGCCACCAATAACCGCGCCGACGAAGCCTTTAAGCCCAAGCAAAAAGCCAAAGTCGTAGACCATTTTCGTAATCGGTGTAATCAGGACACCCGCCACCGCGCTCAAAAAGACCGATATTGTAAAGCTCAAGCTGCCCGCTTGCACCGCGCTCACCCCGACGAGCCGCGCCCCCAAACGGTTCACCGCCGCCGCCCGGAGCGCCTTGCCGTAAATGCTGCGCGTAAAGAAGAGGTAGAGCACCGTCATCACCAGCGCAGCAACCGCGAGCACCCACAAGCTCTGGTAACTCACGAAAACGGGACCTAAAAGCGTGCCCCCATCCTGAAACGCCGGAATGCTGTAGGCGTTCGGACCCCAGAAGGCGAGCCCTAGACCTGCTAGGGAGAGGTGTAAACCGATTGTGAGGATAAGAAAGACCAACACCGACGCCCTCGGAAGCGGCTGCACGATGAGCCGGTAACAGAGTGGTCCGAGGAGCGTCGTGAGCGCTACCGCGAGGAGGATTTGCAGCCAGTAGTTGAGCCCCGCTGAGACCGCTAAGGTAACGACAAAATAAACCGCGACAGCCGCGATAAGAGGTAGCGAGGTCCGAATCAGCGCCTGCAGGTAGCGCCGCTCGAGCAGCCCCCCCACCGCCTCAAAGATCGCCCACGTGATGAGCCCTGCAATCACCAGATAGAGCGTCCCCGGCACCTCGCCAAGTTGAAAGCTCGCCACTGTCAGCGCCGAAAACATGACGAACTCGCCCTGCGCCACGTTGATGACGCTCGTGACCGAGTAGAGCACGACGATACCCAAAGCCATGAATGCGTAGATGGCACCGTTCGTCAAGCCATCAAAGAGAAGCGTTAAAATAATCGAGGGTTCGAACAAAATAGACCTCTTTCGTTCTTAGCACGCTGTCAACTAAACTCTGTGGCACTGCTGTCACCCTGTTCACGAAGTAAGACGCAGTCCGGTTGTCGAAGGGTCTCGTTTGGCTACTGCCAAAACTTCGTAAGTCGCAGTCCCAACCCGTCGAGATTGGAAAACGAGATTCTTCGACGGAGTCTATCCTGTAAAGGGCTAGCGCTACGCTCAGAATGACATCACTCACTTTTCAATTAACAGTGTACTTAGCTAAAAAGCGGGGCAGCCAAAACTGCCCCGCTCCTCACATCTACTCGGCTTCTTGCTCCGCCAGCGTCCAGGTATTGTCTTGAATCTCAACAAGAACTAGAGCACGCTCGTCAAGCCCTAAGTGGTCTTCGGCAGTGAAGTCAAAAACACCCCCGACGCCCGTATAAGGTTCAGCAGATTCTAAGGCGTCGCGTATGGCGGTGCGGGCTGCGTCTACATCGCTCAAGTCTGCGCCCTCTTCAATGACCTGAGTGATCGCGAGTTCCAGGAGCTTCACGGCGTCTTGGGCGTGTCCCCCGAAGGTGCTCGCGGTGCCCTCACCGAACTCGGCTTCGTAGGCTCCTATGTACTCGAGCGCCACCGGCTTGATCTCACTGTCGTCGGGGAGTTGGTCGGCCACAATCATCGGACCAATCGGCAGGAGCGTGCCCTCGATTGCCTCGCCGCCCTGCTCGAGAAAGTTCTGGTTGCCCGTGCCGTGACTCACGTAAATCTGCCCTTCATACCCTCTTTGCCTAAGCGCGTTCACCGCCAAGGCGCTGTCGCGGTCTACACCCCAGATAAGGACCGCGTCCGGTTGGCGGCTCACGACGCGCAACGCTTGCGGCGTCACATTCGTATCGTTGCGCCCGTGACGCTCGACGGTAGGAATCTCGATGCCTGCTTCACCTGCAAGAGCCTGAAATTCCGTCAAGCCGCCCTCACCGTAAGCGTCATCCAAACCCATAAAGGCGACGCTCTGGAACCCTTTCGCCTGAATATCTTGAACGATACCCTCGATCATCAAACGGTCAGTCTGCGGCGTCTTGAACACCCAAAAGCGCTCCTCAACCGGCTCGATAATCGACGCGGACGCCGCCATCGAGACGGTGGGAACCTCAGCCTCTTGCACCGTGTCGATGATGGCTAAAGAGTTCGAGGTGATCGTGCAACAAATTACCGCGTGCACCTCTTCCTCTTGGATGAGACGGCGCACGTTCGTCACGGCTTGAGAGGTCTCGGTAGCGTCGTCCAAAAAGATGATTTCGACGGGGACGCCTGCAATGCCGCCCGCCTCGTTAAACTGCTGCTGCAAGAGCCGAAAGGTGTTCGCCTCGGGCTCACCTAAGCCCGCCGCCGGACCCGTCGCCGAGGCGACTGCGCCGATACGGATGGTCTGGGCGAAGGCTGCACCTAGCATGAGAGATAGGGTGAGCATTACCGTGAGAGAAACTCGAGCTGCGTTCATACCTCATCCTCCTTGGACTGCACCGAAATTACGACAAAAGGCGTTTGGAGCGCAGCCGTACACATTTTTCTATACTCCTTCAGCATACCCAACCTAACGTTCGTTCGCAAGAGATGAAGGGGTTGCGTGAAGATTGGAAATAGCTCACCTCTCACTCAGCACTCCTTCGATGTCACCCCGAGTCCTACGGTGAACGTAGGATAGACTCCGCGAGGGGTCTCGTCTTCCATTCCCGATCAGAGGAGTCAGCAAGGTCAGAGATTCTTCATCGTTCATCCCCGAAAGGGGACTATACTAGCGTTCCGCTCAGAATGACAGCGTCAGACCGCCACTACTGGACGCTCTTCTAACACCGGCTCTTTCACCTCCAAACCTTCAAACGGCGTCCCCTCCTCAAACCACGACTTCGGTGCAGGTGCACCCCAGAGGGTCTGGCGCTGTGGGTCGTTCAAAGTCCAGCGAATCGGCTCGAAGTCGGGGTCTACGGTGAGGTAGTCGCTGGTGAAGAGTTCGGTGCGGTGTCCGTCGGGGTCGCGGATATAGAGGAAAAAGGCGTTCGAGATGCCGTGTCGTCCGGGACCGCGCTCGAGCGCCCCTACGTATCCTGTCGTCGCGAGCACGTCGCAGCAGTGGATGATGTTCATAGCAGTCGGAACCCACACACCGATGTGATGCAAACGAGGTCCGCGCCCGTTCGTCAAAGCAAGGTCATGTACGTTCCCCTTGCGGTGCATCCAGACCGCCCACAGCTTGGGGTCGTCGCCTTCGGTTTCGGTGTATTCGGTGGTGCGAAAGCCTAACTCGCCCGCGTAGAAGTCGTGCGTACCTTGTAAATCCGAGGCAAAGAGGTTGAAGTGGTCGATACGCATGATCTGTGCGCCCTGGTATTCGCCGTAATGTTGGAGTCGGCGTTCGACTTGGTCCATTTGGTAGTAGAACTCGAGCGGAACACCAAATGGGTCACGTACAGTGAGCGTCCGTCCTTGTGCGTGACGTTCAACCCAGTGAGGCTCGAGACCCCTCTCCTCAAAAAACGCTTCGGCTCTATCCAAGTCCTCTTCCGAGCCAACCTTGTAAGCTAAGCGGCGGCACATGGGCGTGTCGGTCTTCGTCAGGATAACGGAGTGGTGGTTGCGCTCCTCGAGCCCCCGCAGATAAAGCGCGTCTTTCGTGGCGTCCGTTTCGATAAGCCCAAGGGCGTCGATGTAGAAGGCTCTCGAGCGTTCCAAGTCCGTCACACCGAGTTCGAGGTGGCTGAGGCGGATGATGGTGAAGGGTGGGTTCGTGTTGGCTTGAGTAATAGGCATGATAAGTTGTAAGCAGAGAGGCTCTTAGCCATTAGCTGTTAGGTTTTAGCTAAAGGCTAACCGCTAAGAGCTAACCGCTTCAGTCCCCTGAAACCGTTTCCTCTATAGCTTCGTTGACCGCCGCCTCATTACCTCGCTCCAAAAACGCCTTCACCCGCTCCACATAGGGCTGCTTGTCGTAATTCTCGTATAAAGCACACTGCGTCCTGACCGGGTCGCCGAAGAAGAACTTCTCGTAGAGGTTTTGCCGTGCGCCGAAGGACGAAATCGTCATGTCCCACGCCAAGCGGTAGAGCTTGATGCGCTCGTCACTGTTCGCACCTCTCGCCTGCAAAAACTTGGCGATAGTATCGCCCATCGGTCCTTTGCGGTCATTTTCAGTTGGAATCATGATGATACCCGAAGCGCTGAGCAGTTGAATCACCTCCGCCATACGTGGATAGAGCTGCGGGTAGAGGTTGCGAGCGGCGTTTAAGGGTCCTTTGGCGGGCGTCATCGTGCCGTATTCGTCCAGCATCGCGCCCTGCTCACTGGCAATTTTGAGCGCTTTCATGACCTCCAAGTTGATGATGATTTCCGCTACCTTCTGCTGCACGTGCTGAAATCTCTCCGAGCCGATCATGTCCACAATGGCTTGTGCGACGCCCAAGAACGCCTCGGTCTTGGCGATTTTGACGTTCACCACCTGGTGCGCCATGTGATAGACCGCGCCCGTCGTGCCGTAGGCGCGGTTGGCGAGCTTCACGTCGTTGATGATGAAGACGCGGTTCCAGGGGACGAGCACGTCGTCGAAGATGACCATTGCGTCGAGTTCGTCGAATCTCGAGCCCAAAGGATGATCCTCATGGCTCCGCCCGATGTCAAGCGGTTCGCGGCACTGGAAGGAGAGCCCCGGCGTGTTCGTCGGCACGGCGAAGGCTAGCGCGTAGCGCGTCAACTCCTCTTGCTCTTTGAGAACCGTCGAGGGAAAGATGAGGATTTCGTCGGCGATGGGCAGCGTCGCCATCATCCGCGCCCCGCGCACGATGATGCCCTCGTCCGTCTCTTTGACCAAGCCGAGCGCGATGTAAGGGTCGTCGTGCTGGTCCGCTCTCGCCTCCCGGTTCACCTGCGGATTGGTCAGCGCGTGTGTCAAGCAGAGGTCGTTTTCGCGCACGTACTCGTAGTACGCCTTCATGTTCTCGCCGAAACGCGGGTCGCCCTGGTCGAAGTACTGCGCCGCCTTCGCCGCCGCCATCAGGTTGACGTTCATGTAGTCGGGGGCGCGTCCTATGAAACCGAGTGAAGCGTCCGCCCAGACCTTGTGCATCTTGGCGCGTCGCTCGAGGTCCTCCCTGGACTTCGGCTCCAAAAAGCTCAGCCCAACTCTATCGCCCGTCGTCGGGCTTTCGTAGGTCATCGCGTCATGCAACTCAGGCTCGTGCTGCAAGTCGTAAAGTTTAGCGATGCTGGCGGCGGCGTTTTTGGTGTAGACGTGCGTGGTGGGGTCTTCGATTTTCTCCCCGTCGATGTAGATATTGGGTGGGTTTCGTTTGAGACCTTCTAAGAACTGTTTTCCGGTGCGTGCGGGCATGTGGGGCTCCTTTCGTAGTTAAAGGCTTTCAGGTGGACGTGTAACCTAGCAAACTTCTTAGCAGCGGTTGAATCTCTTCAAAAACCTCATCGTAGGAAAAAGAGAAACGGCGGTCATAATCTTTGAGCGATGGACCCAAAGTCACTTCGACTCCTTCTTTTTTCGGAGCAAGAACAATATAGGGTTTGTGTAACCGCTCAGGATAATGAGGCGTAGAGGCGATCACGAGATTGTGCATCGAGGTGTGAGGGTAAAGCGCCTTGTCGTATTTTGAATGAGAAAGCTTATTGATGACATTCAAAAATGGTTTGATGTGCGTCCAGTTAGCTCGCTCAGCTAAGTCTCTATAGAAGTTCATGATTTTAGTCCAAACTTCCTTTTCTGAGTTAGCATCATTCATCTCTGCTTACATCTTCGGGATGAACTGACTTAACCTCCGAATAGCGCTCAAAATCCTTGATATTCAGCGTCAAGAGGTTCTCCACATCATGCGTTTGCATCGCGGCGACTAGGCGGGCGTCGTGGACTTGTTTACCTTTGACGTCATGGCGGGTGACAAGCTCGAGCCAGGTCGTAAGTAAGTCGGGCGTGTCGTTGAGTAAGATAAAACTTGACTGCAGCATCTCAACCGTTCGTTCTATCCGCGCTATGTCCCAACCAAAGCCGTTGCTGCTTACAGGGCGCGTCGCTACTGCCCAGAGTTCGTAGAGATTTTGAGGCACAACCGCAACCTCGCTTCCTTCACCGATGAGCGTATTGACCGCTCTTGATACCAGTGCGTGCTGCGGCACGGCGGTATTCGCTAAACGTAAGCAGATGTTGGTGTCGAGAAGGACCATCAGTCGTAGATAGAATCGCGGCTCACTGCCCAGTCAGAAAGAGCGGGTGCGTCGTCATCTCTAAACTGTTTTACCCACACCTCAAAGTCTTTTGCCCGCTCCTCCGGGGTCATGTTCGCCCACCTCGGTCCCCAGGTAGGTTTTGACGCTTGAGGCTCGAGCCTCACCTTCACGTTCTGATGAGCTCCAATGCTGCCTAGTTGCTCTTTGGAAAGGTGTAACTCGCCGTTCTCGTCGGTTGTTATTTCTATCTCGATGACGTCTGCCATCTCTTTACCTCCTTCGAAGAAGTTGAAAGGACTGAGAAAAAGAAAAAACTTTCCTCTTTTCCCTCAGTCCTTTTCTTTCTACTCCTCGCTCAATTCTTGTCACTTCCCAATTTCGGAATCTTATGCTCCCCCAACGCCACCGCAATATTCTTCGTCTCCATATAGAAGTCAAACGAGTAATCCCCCCCGTCGCGCCCGATACCCGACGCCTTCATCCCGCCAAAGGGTGTGGGTAAATGGCGGACGTTCTGCGAGTTGACCCAGACCATACCTGCGTCGAGGTTCTGTGCGAAGCGGTGAGCGCGGGTCACATCCTTCGTCCAGAGGTACGCTGCTAATCCGTAACGGACGCCGTTGGCAATCTCCAAGGCTTCCGCTTCATCCTTAAAAGGTACCGCCGTGAGGACCGGACCAAAAATCTCCTCTTGGGCGATGCGCATGTCGTTCGTCGCGCCGGTGAAGAGGGTGGCGTTGATCAAGTTTCCCGAAACGTTTTCTCCGCCAGCGGCGACGGTTGCGCCCTCATCCCTTGCCAAGTCCATATAGCTCATGACTTTCTCTAAATGCTTAGGGTGAATCAGCGGACCGATGTCCGTTTCGGGATTAAAGGGGTTGCCGACGGTGATATTTTTGGCGCGTTCGGCGAGCTTGGTGGTGAAGTCGTCGTAGACGTTTTCTTGGATGAGGAGACGACTAGAAGAGGTACACCGCTCCCCGTTCAAGCTGTAAATCATGAACATCGCTGCGTCTAAAGCGCGTTCTAAGTCCGCATCATCGAACACAACGACCGGATTCTTCCCGCCCAACTCGAAATGCACCCGCTTCAAGGTCGCCGCGCCCTGCGCCATGATGTGGCTGCCCGTGACCGACTCACCGACGAACGCCACCGCTTTGATGTCGGGGTGCTCGGTAAGCGCTTTGCCTGCGGTTTCGCCGTAGCCGTTGACGAGGTTGACAACGCCTGCGGGGACGCCCGCTTCTTGGATGATTTCAGACAACAAGGACGCCGTGATAGGGCTCCACTCGGCGGGCTTGTGGACGACGGTACAACCCGCCGCTAAAGCCGGAGCCATCTTCCAGGTCGAGAGCATAAAGGGCGTGTTCCAAGGGGTGATGATGCCCACCGGACCAAGAGGTTGGCGGAGGGTGTAATTCAGGTGTTCGTCTGTAGGGAGGCTCGAGCCGTCCCTCGCACTCTCGCATCTATCGGCGAAAAAGCGGAAGTTTTGGGCAGCTCTAGTTGCGGCTTTGCTCATAAAGCGAATCGTCTGACCCGTATCTAAAACTTCTAAAAGGGCAATCTCTTCGGCGCGGTCTTCGATGAGGTCGGCGACGCGGTGAAGGAGGCGTTTGCGTTCTTTTGGTTCGACGTTGCGCCACGTCTGAAAGGCTTCAGCGGCGGCTTTCGCGGCTCTGTCAATATCCTCCGCGTTACCGGAAGCAACCTCAGCGATGACGCTGTTATCAATTGGGCTAAGCGTTTCGAACGTTTCACCCGACGCCGACGCTACCCATTCACCATTGATGAGGTGTTTGACCCCTCTTTCGGCGACTTTTTGGCGGAACGTGTCAGCTTTTTCCTTATTCTCAGCGCCTTGGCTATAAACGGGAACTGCGCCGCTCATGTGCTCACCTCCTGATACATTCGGGGCTGGTAAACTAGAGGCGTGGATGTGATAAAACAGCGCACGGTAGTCCAAAAGAATGGACGCATCGAAGTCCGCGCCGATACCTTGCCCGAAGGGGCGAACGTCGAGGTCACAGTGCGCACAGTGCGTGCGCCAACGCTGGAAACCGTGCGCAACCACCGCGACGCTATCTTGCAACTTGCGACTCGGCACGGTGCGAGCAATGTGCGCGTAGTCGGCTCGGTAGCACGCGGCGAAACAGATGCGGAAAGTGACGTTGACCTGCTCGTGGATTTGGAACCGGGGCGCAGTTTGTTCGACTTGGGCGGTCTCATGGCAGATTTAGAAACGCTGCTGGGCGGCAAGGTTGATGTGCTTACGGAAAGAGGTCTGAGACCTAAAGTGCGTGAGCTTGTGTTGCGCGACGCGCAAGCCCTGTAAATGTCAGCGTGAGAGATGACCGCTTGCGGCTTCAGAATGCGCTTCACGCACTCACCTCTTGTTTCTGAGCGTCAGGCGACTCGAGCCTCTCCTCCACAACCTTGTTCTCCAAAACGCCCACACCTTCAATCTCACAGCGAATCGCGTCACCTGGATGCACATGGCTAATCCCTTTTGGCGTTCCCGTCAAGATGAGGTCGTTCTCCTGCAAGGTCATAAACTCGGTTACGTACTCGATGATTTCAGGAATTTTATAGAGCATGTCCCCTGTCGTACCCTCTTGGCGTAGTTCGCCGTTCACGTGCGTCGTGAGCTTCAAATCGTGCGGGTCGCTCACATCGGCGGCGTCCACCCACCACGGACCCAGCGGTAAAAAGGTGTCGAAGTTTTTGGGCTTAATCGGCGGGCGGAAGTGGTTGATGACGAAGTCGCGCACCACTAAATCATTTGCAATCGTGTAGCCTTTGACATAATTCAGAGCATCCTCAGCTTTGACCCGCCGCGCCGGTCTGCCGATGATGAAGGCGAGTTCGTTTTCGTAGTGCATGTACTCGATCCCATGCGGCCTGATGATGTTGCCCAAGTGTCCCGTTAAAGCGTTGCGAAGTTTCGGGAAGAGGGCGGGAACATCAGGGCGTTCTAGCTCGAGTTCGGTAGCGTGGTCGCCATAATTCAGCGCCAGCGCGAGAATCGTGCCCGGTTTGACGGGCGGGAGCCACACCACCTCATTCTGTTCGTAGCGCTGACCCGACGCAGTGATAACTTGGTTGTCTTCGATAAGAACGTCTTCGTAATGTCCGTTGACAATGACCCTGGCGTGCTTCATAGCTTCACACCCTCCTACTCATAAATTTTGCCAGCGTAGATAACTTCAGCGAAAGTTTTCCAACTTGGTTCATCGGCTACTCTCTCTCCGCTGTCAACTGTCCAAGCGTGCATAGAATCTAAAAAGCGACCCACTGTGATGTTTTCCCAACCTCGAGCATTTGCTCCATAAGGCGATGAAGGTTTGGACGCCTCTTCTTGTTCCGCTGCCTCCCAGTCATCACATAAAGTAGAGATGAACCTCAAAAATGTCTCTTTAGAATCCACGCTTGCCAATACTTGCTCGAGTTGGGGTACTCTTGTCATCTAGGCATTAATCCCAACACGCTCAAAAATTCCGTACTTCTTCAACGTCTCCTTGAGTTTGACCTCGTTCTCGGGCATCATCGGACCAAGAGGTAGACGCCATTGTTTCTCGCACAAGCCCATCATCGAAAGGGCGGTTTTAAGAGGTACAGGGTTCACTTCAATGAAGAGCATGTCGTTTAGCTCGAGCATCCGGTAGTGCAACTCCCTCGCCTTATCCCACTCCCCTGCCGCTGCCCGGTTGTACATCTCGGCAATCTCACGCGGCGCAACCACGCCCGTCGCGCTCACGTGACCGGAACCGCCGAGTGTCAGCATCGGGTAGGTCATCGTCTCCATGCCGCAGTAGACGCCGAAGTTGTGACCTGCGTGAACGAAGGTGTAAGAAACGTCGTCCAAGTTCTTCGTCGCGTGCTTCACGCCGACGATGTTCTGGCAGGCTTCGCGCAGCCTGCCAATCGTCTTAGGCTCGATATTGACCGCCGTGCGTCCAGGGATGTTGTACAGCACGACAGGCGTGCTCGGTACGCTATCCGCAATGTGTTTAAAATACTCGAAGAGGCTGTTCTGGTTCGGCTTGATGTAGTAGGGGCTGATGACAAGCACCGCGTCCGCACCAATGGATTCGGCGTGCTTGGTTAGCTCGAGCGTCTCGTCCAGATTGTTTGTCCCCGTACCCGGCATGACGGGCACGCGCCCATTGACCTCTTTGTAGACGAACTCCGCGACGTACTTGCGCTCGTCCAAACTGAGTGAAGAGGGCTCGCCTGTCGTGCCTGTGACGCCTAAACCGTGTGAGCCTTCGCGGAGTTGGAAGTCGATAATCTCTTTCAAGGCTGCCTCATCAACGTCGGCGTCGCTACCCGTGAAGGGCGTGGGTAGTGGAACAATCGAACCTTTTAGGGGTTGCATAACCTCTCCTAACCGTCCAAAATGGGTTCTCTTACGGGAACCTCCAACCGTCCGTAACGTCCGCCAAAGTAGAGCAGCGGCTTGCCATCCTGATAGCTCAAATGCTCCACCTCTCCAATGTAGAGCGTGTGGTCGCCCGCCTCGTGCGCTTCTACCGTACGGCACACCAGGTGCGCCAACGCGCCGTGAATGAGCGGAAAACCGTCCACATGTTCGTAATGAACTTCGATGCTCTCGTCAAAACGCCCTGCAAAGAGGTTGCTCATCGCCTCTTGGTTTTCGCTTAAAACGCTCACGCCGTAGCGCTCGCTTTGGGCTAAGAGCGCGTGGCTATTGGCGCTTTTATCTATCGAAACCAACACGAGCGGCGGCTCCAAAGACACCGACATAAACGCATTGACGGTAATCCCTCTAACCTCTTCACCTTGCTGCACGGTGACGATGGTGACGCCCGTACCAAAGCGCCCCAAGGTGTTGCGAAACTCGAGCGGGTCAACTGACTTAACTAATGGCGACTTAACTGACATTGTGCCTCCTAAACCTTCTGCACAACGATAATAGTTCTTTGTGGCTTTTTCTGACAATAGACGACGCTGACGTTTCGCACAACTGTGAGTTTGCACAAATATTTTTGCTATAGTTGTAGAAATCTCTAAAGGTTTTCATGATACTTACAAAGTTACTCGAGCTTCCCTCCCTCAATTTGACGCTTCATAACGGCAACGCTGACATGACGTTTACAACCGTGCGCAACGTCGGGCAGGCGCGTCACCGTGCTTGGTTGAGTGAGACTGATTTGCGTTTAGGCGAAGCACCTCTTACGTCACATCTGTTTGAACCTGTACCGAGCGCCATCGGCTACGCGCTCACGCCGGATGACCGCAATCTGCCACCCAACGTGCTGAAAAAAGCTGTCAACTCTAAGCGTAGCGCTCTTTCACCGTTCCGCCACACGTCAATCTAAACAGGGTCGAAGAGGCAGCGCTTAAGCTTCTTGCGCAGGAGAGTTTAGACGTTTTGGAGGTGGGCTCGAGCCTCCAAAGCTACCTCTTAGACGCTTTAGAAAGCCCCAAACCCGAACGAGAGGTATTGGAACGCCTCGCGGTTTTAAGCGGCGGCTCGTTCGCCCTTCTCACCCCCTGGGGTTCGCTCCTGGCTCGCTCGGGGACAAGAGGTTGGCGGCGGGCGGCGGGTTCTTTAGAGTCCTTTCCCGAAGGTCATTTACAAAGAGGTGACGGCGACTTTCTCGTCTTGCGCGTCGAACAGGGCGAAAGACTGCGTTCGGTACTGGTGGCGCAAGAGGTTGACGCGACTTGGCTACCCCTCTTGGAGCTTGCTCGAAACGTGCTCCGTTTGGCAGCGGCAGGGCGAGAAATAGAGGTGCAGCGGCAGGGGTTCGGTAGAGACCTTCTTCTGAACGAGTGGTTGAGTAGCGGTGTGAGCGCAGGTTTAGCCCACAGGTTAAAAGAGGTGGGGCTCGAGGGGTCGTATCTCGTCGCCGTTTTAGAGACCTCTTTCAGACAGAGCAAGCAACGCCAGGCCCTTTTAGAGAGGTTAAAACAGGCAGGCGATGAATTCTTTGGAACGCTCGGCTTACCTACATTGTCCACTCTAAGAGGTCAAGAGGTCGTGTGGGCTTTTAGCGGCGCAGACCCGGAGATGCACCTCTCACCTCTTCTTAAAGCCTTTAGAAGTGCAACGGATGAACCGTTTCGACTCGGTATGAGCGCAGTGACGACGAACCAGAATGAGATTAAAACAGCCTTTCAGCAAGCGCGTTTAGCAGCTCAGGGCGTGCGAGAGGTGCAAGGGGGGCGGAGCTTTGCGACTGTTGAGCCCGTCACCTGGCTTTTGCAACAACAACCCGCAGAGAGCTTGCGAACGCTCCACACTGAGCTTATCGGACCACTTAGAGAGGGAGATACGAACGGCAAACTCAGGCGCACCCTACGCACCTACTTGCGTTCACCAAACGACATGACGAGTTTGGCAGCCGAGCTTCACGTTCACGTGAATACTTTACGCTACAGACTTGAGCGGATTGAGGCGCTTACGGGTTTGTCGTTGGCGGAACCGCAGACATTGGCGAAACTTTATTTGGCGGAACAGATTGAGGGGTTATTGGAGCAATCCCCTTCCGGGGACGAACGGTGAGTTGAAAGCAATCCAGTCATACCCGCTACGCAGGGCTTACGAAGTTTCCCTCCGGGAACAGGGCTGGACGAACGGTGAGCAATGAGTAAAAGACTTTTGGTTTTCACTTTCAACTCATTGCTCGTTGCTCATTGCTCCTAAGTTATACTCCCCTGTGACCCAAACTGCACCACACGCACAACTCCACACCAAAGTCGCCAACCTCTTAGAGCGAGACGACGTGCTGATTTTAGACACGGAGACCACCGGACTCAAGCACGCCGAGGTTATCGAGGTGAGCGTCATCAATACGAAAGGTGAGGTGCTGCTCGATACGTTGGTGCGTCCGCGCACCGCTTACATGAACCCGCACGCGCAGCGCGTTCACGGAATTTCGCTCTCAGCGTTAGCCGAGCAACCGACCTGGCCCGACGTGCTGCCCGACCTCGTCACCCTGACCGATAAAGCGACCGTTCTAGCCTGGAACGCGCCTTTTGACGCCCGCATGTTGGAGCAGACGAGCGCCGCTTGGGAGCTTACGCATCCGAAGATTTTGTTCGCCTGCGCCATGCAGATGTACGCGCGGCTGAAACAGACGAGGCGCACCGGGCTGCATAAGGCGGTAGGGCAAGAGGGCTTGGCGCACCTCTTGGAGATGCACCAGAGCCATAGAGCGCTGGGGGATGTGAGGTTTGTACTCGAGGTCTTACGCGCCTGCACACGCAGACCTTAAATCAGTAGGGGCACCCTTATACATCACTGTATGAATCGCCCCTACAACATTTGCCTCTTTCTATGACTTGTCCAGTGAGGTCTATATCAACATAACCTAATCTGTGGGTGCAGCGGCGGGTCCCGCGCTCACGTCTACGTCGCTTTCTTCTCGAGCTTCTTCTGACGCAACCTCATCTAAAAACTCTGTCTGTAAGCCTTTGTAGAGGCTGTAGCAAACGAAAAGGATGACGATGGAGAAGGGCAGCCCAAGGACGAGAACAGCCGTTTGGAGCGCGGTGAGACCGCCACCTATCAGGAGCACCGCAGCGACGACGCCCTCTGTCACTGCCCAGAACACGCGCTGCGCGACGGGCGCATCCTCTTTACCACCCGCAGTAATGCTGTCAATGACCAACGAGCCCGAATCCGAAGAGGTCACGAAAAAGGTAAAGATCAGCACCACCGCGATGAGCGAGATGGGCCAGCTCAGCGGCAACTCCGAGACCATCACGAAAAACGCCGTAGAGAAATTCTCGTCCACCGCGCCCACGATGTCACCGACGCCGTTGAGCGCTTGATAGAGCGCCGTCCCCCCGAAGGCTGAGAACCAGAAGAAGCAGACGATGCTCGGGACGAGCACCACGCCCAACATAAACTCTCTGACCGTGCGCCCCTTTGAGATGCGGGCGATAAAGATGCCCACAAACGGAGCCCAGGAGACCCACCACGCCCAGTAGAAGACCGTCCAGTTATTCTGCCAAGTGCCCCCCTCATACGCTTCGCTCCACGTGCCTAAAAACATGAAGTTCTGCAGGTAAAAGCCGACGTTCTGAATAAACCCGTTGAGGATAAAGAGCGTCGGACCGACGACGAGGATGAAGGCGAGGAGCACCACCGCGACGCCAATGTTGATGTCGCTGAGTCGCTTGACCCCGCCGTCCAAACCCGCCACCACCGACATCGTCGCAATCGCGGTGATAAAGGCGATGACGCCGACTTCGACCGTGATGTTGTCTGGCGTGCTAAAGAGGTAGTTCATGCCCGCGCTAATCTGCCCTGCGCCGAGCCCCAACACCGTGGTGATGCCGAACATCGTCGCGAGCACGGCGATGGTGTCCACCACATCCCCAATCCAGCCGTAGATGCGCTCGCCTAAAATGGGATAGAAGAGCGAGCGAACCGTCAGCGGCAAGCCCCAGTTGTAGGCGAAAAACGCGAGCGCTAAGCCCACCACCGCGTAGACCGCCCAAGCGTGCAAGCCCCAGTGAAGAAAGGTCGTCACCATGCCGACCTGGGCGGCGTCCTGCGTGCCTGACTCGGCTAAAAAGGGCGTCGTCGAGAAGTGCGTGATGGGCTCCGCCACACTCCAGTAGATGACGCCAATGCCCATCCCGGCGCTAAAGAGCATCGCAAACCACGAGAGCGTCGAAAACTCCGGGCGAGCGTCTTGACCGCCGATGCGTATCTTGCTAAAGCGACCAAACGCTAAGAAGATCGAGTAGACCAAGAGGATGTTGACCGTGACGATGAGCAGCCAGCCAAACTGGTTGGACACGAGCGTTTGCACGGCGCTAAAAGCGTCTGCGGCGCTTTCACGGTACATGAGCGTCAAAACGAGGAGGATGATGATGAGACCGCTCGAGGTAAAGAACACCGGGTTGTGCATGTCCAAGCCCCAGCGCTGAATGTTCCTCTCCCCTATCCTACTCTCGACATCCTCACGACTTTTACGGTTATCTGCCACTGTATACCCCTTAGTTCTGTCCCCCTGGACGTTGTGTACGCTCACCACTTTGCGCTACGTGTACAGCACGCAGGTTGAGGGAAAACCCTTGATGAACAGCGGAGTTAAGGTTCTGAAGAACCGTTACTGGACCCCAGAGCACCGTGGGTGCAAAAGGGTTGCCGTCACGCTTCACCGTTTTTACAAAAAGGGGTCTAACAAGAGCAGGCGAAGGTGTGTAACACCAAAGTGGCGAGTGACCTACACATGGTTATACCACAGGTTCAAGAAAGTCCAAATTGCAGCGAATTGAAAACCCCAGATACCCAGTTGCACACGCCTATTTGAACATCTTCGTTGCACTTGACAACCCAGCGCAGCACCTCTTAATCTGAGCGGACGTTTGAAAAAGGAGCCATGTATGACCGACGAAGACGCGGTGAGACAACTTGGCAGAGCTTGGAACCGGGCGTATCAGGAGAGGGATTCAGCACTATTAGCCGAAACCTTGGCGGACGATTGGGTTGGATTGACGCCTGCGCAAGAGGTCATCACGAAGGAAATGCTTTTAGAGTCCCAACGTCAAGCCCCGCCGCCCGAAGAGGTTGAAAGCAGGTTTGAGACGGGCCCCAGCTACCTCTACGGAGATACCGCCGTGACGACGGGACAAGTCAGTATTAAAACAGCGGGCACCTTCATTCAGCAACGCTTCACTCGGATTTATGCCAAGCGGAATGGGCAGTGGAAGGCGGTCGCCGTGCAGGTCGTTCCGCTATGAGGGTATATCTAGGTATCAAATATTACGCAGATAACCGTAACCGAGAGTTGATCGGAGAGATTTCTGAGGTGCTAACTAAGTGCGGCTTCACGACCTCTTGTGTGGCTCGAGACTTAGAAAAGTGGGGCGCGGTGAGGTTGGAGGCTCGAGCCCTCATGCAAAAGACCTTTGCCATGATTGACCTTTGTGACTTCGTCATCATCGAGCTAAGCGAAAAGGGCGTGGGGTTAGGCATCGAAGCAGGGTATGCTTGCGCTAAAGGAATGCCAGTGGTTACGGTAGCGAAGCGTGGAAGTGATGTTTCGGAGACCTTACGAGGAATTTCGGAAGAGGTTGCTTTCTATGACGACGTTCGTGACCTCGAGCCCTTCTTCACCAACCTCTTGCGAATTTTGACCTCTCGAGTAGGAGCGTAACCATGTTTCAACCCGATATCGAAACTCTCCCCCAAAACGAACTTCGCAAGTTACAAGACGAACGTCTTACCAACCTCGTTCAATATGTCTATGAGCGCGTCCCCTTCTACAAAAACGCGCTAGACGAAAGAGGTATCAAGCCAAGCGACATCAAGAGTATCGACGACATCACTAAGCTACCCATTACCAAAAAGACCGACCTGCGCGACAACTATCCAACAGGTCTGTTCGCCGTCCCGATGGAAGAGGTCAAACGCATCCACGCGAGCAGCGGCACGACGGGTAGGCCGACCATCGTGGGCTATACAAAGAAGGATATCGAGACTTTTGCCGAGGTCAACGCGCGGTGCTTGGCGGCGGCGGGCGCGAAGCCGGGGATGGTCTTTCACAATGCCTACGGCTACGGGCTCTTCACGGGCGGCTTGGGGCTGCACTACGGCGGTGAGCGCTTAGGGCTCACGGTGATTCCGGTCTCGGGTGGTATGACCGAGCGGCAAGTGACGCTGATTCAGGATTTGCAACCGCAGGTGATTTCCTGTACGCCCTCTTACGCACAGACTTTAGCCGAGGCGATGAAAGAGAGAGGTATCGCACCCGAAGAGACGAGCTTAGAAGTTGCCGTGTTGGGCGCAGAACCCTGGACGGACGCCATTCGTGCCGATGTCGAAGCGGGTTTAGGGGTGAAGGCGACGAACATCTACGGACTTTCGGAAATCATCGGCCCCGGCGTTTCGAACGAGGACGTAAACGAGCAAGCGGGCTCGTACATCTGGGAAGACCACTTCTACCCCGAAATCTTAAATCCTGAAACGGGTGAGCCGGTAGCAGAAGGCGAAGACGGCGTGTTAGTTATCACCACACTGACGAAAGAGGCGCTACCTCTCCTGCGCTACTGGACGGGCGACATCACCTCTTTGAGGCGTGAGATGGGCGCGTCCGGGCGGACGCACGCTCGGATGGGGATGATTAAGGGGCGTAGCGACGACATGATTATCGTGCGCGGCGTGAACCTCTACCCGACGCAGATTGAAGAGGTCTTGCAGAGCGTCCCGGATGTGGCGATGCACTATCAGCTTGCCTTGTCGAGACAAGGTACACTCGACACCTGTGAGCTGAGGCTCGAGCTGGCCCAAGACGCCTTCTATAGGTTGGGGCAAGAGGTCTTATCTGAAGAGTTGCTCGAGACCGACCAATACCTGAGCGACTTGCGCAACAAAGTGCAGCATAAAATCAAAGACACCGTAGGCGTCAACGTCAAGGTCAACCTCTTAGCGCCGGGGAGTGCGCCCAGGAGCGCGGGCGGGAAGCTGCGGCGGATTGTAGACGAGCGTAATCTTGAGTAGAGGTTTCTTTTCTCACATCTATTGCGCGGAAAAAGCGCTAAAACGCAATATGGATGAACGTGCATTTACAACGCTTGAGAGCTACCTCCAACGCATTCCAGCCATAAACGGAAATATCAGTAAAGGTGCAGACCCGAACGGTCTTTGGTGGGTCAAATTCAGAATTGACCTCAGTCACCGTTTGGCTTGGCATACAGTTCAGGAACTCGGTCATGTCGTCAACTACTTATCGCTTCACGAGCGGTTGCCCACACTATTTATGCCCGTCTCAGCACCACCCTACCTCAACGGTGGACCTCACGAATTTCTCTCTTGGGTTATCGAATCGCAGGACAAGAACTTTCGTCCTGGTACACTCGCTAAGTGGCTAGAGGGGCGCTTACCTAACCCTGTAGATGACGAATCGCTGTGGAATATAGATGAGGAAGTAGACCTCAACTGAGCTTCACGAAGGACTTACTTAATGACGAATTTAGCTCACCAAAACGATCAAATTTCCAAAAAGCGGTATACGGCGGCGGAGTATTTTGAACTCGAGCGCCAAGCCGAGTACAAGAGCGAGTTTGTGAACGGTGAAATTTTCGCGCTGGCTGGCGCGAGCGAGCCGCATAACCTCATCGCCACGAACTGCACGGGCGAGTTGAGGCAGCAGCTCAAAGGCAAACCTTGCAAGCTCTACTCGAGCGACATGCGTGTGCAGCTCTCCGAGTCCAGGCGCTACACCTATCCTGATGTTCTGGTGGTTTGCGGCAACGCTGAGTTTATAGACGAGAAACGTGACACGCTGACCAATCCGACGCTGATTATTGAAATTCTTTCCCCCTCTACCGAAGGCTATGATAGGGGGAAGAAGTTTGAAAGCTACCGTCAGTTAAACTCGCTGCAAACGTACATGCTCATCTCGCAAGACAGACCTCTTGTGGAGGTTTTCGAGCGGCAAGAGGACGAAAGTTGGAGATTTAACGCCTATAGAGGGCTAAACGCGAGTGTCCCTCTTCCGACCGTCGGCTGCGACCTCTCACTGCGCGAGGTCTACGACCGGATCGACCTTGAAACTGAGGAGAACCTTTAGATATGGCCCTTCCTGTCAAGGACAAACGCTATACGGCGCAGGAGTATCTCGAGCTAGAACGCCAAGCTGAGTATAAAAGCGAGTTTGTAGACGGTGAGATTTTCGCGCTCGCCGGGGCGACTCGGGCACACAATCTCATCGTGCTGAATTGCGGCGCAGAACTTAGGCGGCAGC
Source organism: Trueperaceae bacterium (assembly GCA_965213645.1). Classification (GTDB taxonomy): domain Bacteria; phylum Deinococcota; class Deinococci; order Deinococcales; family Trueperaceae; genus CBDBZX01. The sequence goes on along the minus strand of CBDBZX010000008.1, from coordinate 462,227 downwards.
TCACTCAAACGTGCGAAGCGTATCCTGGTGATATGCGTGTTCAACTCGCAAAATCCACCCGCTACTTCTACCCCGATGTCGTCGTGACGTGCGGCGAGCCTCAATTCACAGGTCAAGTAGAGGACACCCTGACGAATCCGACGCTCGTGATTGAGGTCTTATCCTCTTCCACCGAAAGCTATGACCGAGGTGAAAAATTCAAGCAGTACCGCACAGTTGACTCACTGCAAACCTACGTGCTTATTTCTCAGCACCAACCTCTCATAGAGGTGTTCGAAAGGCAAGAGGATGGACACTGGTTACTCGGCGAGTATGAAGGGTTGAAGGAGAGCGCTCCCCTTCCGAGTATCGGCTGCGAGCTTTTGCTGCGTGAAGTTTACAGCAGGATTGACTTGAAAACTCAGGAGGACCTTTAGGTTTATGGCTCTACCTGCTAAAAACAAACGCTACACGGCGGCGGAGTATCTCGAGCTAGAGCGCCAAGCCGAGTACAAAAGTGAGTTTATTGAGGGTGAGATTTTTGCGTTGGCGGGAGCACTAGAGCCGCACAACCTGATCTCTACCAATCTGACCATTGCGCTAGGTACGCAGCTCAGGAACCGAACTAAGCCCTGCAAGCTCTACTCGGGCGACATGCGCGTCCAAGTAGCAGAGTTCAAGCGCTACACCTATCCCGATGTCGTCATTGTCTGCGGCGAAGCGAAGTTCACTGATAGTGTACGCGGCACGCTGACGAACCCTATGTTTATCACCGAGATTCTATCTTCCTCGACTGAGCGTTATGACCGAGGTGAGAAATTTAGACACTACCGCATGCTCAGTTCACTGCAAACCTACGTCCTCGTCTCGCAAAATACGCCGCTTTTAGAGGTCTTTGAGCGTCAAGCGAATGACGAATGGGTTCTCAAAGAACATACGGGATTAGATACCACTGCGTTGCTACCTAAAATTAACTGTGAGCTCAGGCTGAGCGAGGTCTACGTTCAAATCGATTTTGATGCGGAGACTGAAGCAAGCGCCGATGAAGCCAATTCCTGAGGGTTACGCCGCCACGCACACGCTCACCGTCACTGAGGCGATGACCGTAGATTTTGAGCAAGCTGAACCCGAACTCGGCAAGCTCCATAATGTCTACGCGACCTACTGGCTAACCAAACACATGGAACTGGTCTCGAGAAAGATCATCCTCCCCTTTTTAGAACCTCATGAAGAGGGCATCGGCTTCGAGGTCTCTGTAAGACATCTCGCCTCGGCGCTGCCGGGGATGAAGGTCACATTGAACGCGACCTTCGAACGTACCGAAAAAAACCGCATTTACGCGCGTTGCGAGGCGTTTAATGAGCTTGGCGATAAGGTCGGGGAAGGGACAACGACGCAGGTGGTGATGGATAGAAAGAGGCTCGAGGCGGGCTTTGCAGCGTTGCATGAGCGGTGGAATGTCGCAAGAGAAAGCTAAGCTTTCTGTGCTGCGAAAAAGATAAATAAAGGAATCCGCAAACGCCTATCATATTCTTCGGCGTCCACGCTGTTCTCTCGGAGGGGGCGCGACTCGCGCAAACGCTCAACGGTAAAGCCGACCTCTTGTAAGGCTGAAAAATGATCCTCTACCGTGCGGTGGTACTTCGTCACCTCGCCGCCCATCCAGGGATAGACGCGCTCGCCCGTCTTGAAGTAGTTATCCACGAGCCAAGCGGTGCGCCGCTCTGAGATTTTTAGGCTTTGCGAGGAAGAGGTGATGACGGGGTGCTCTACAGAGAAGATGAATCTGCCGCCCGGTCTGAGCGTTTGGTAAACACGCCCGAACGCTTCCAAGAGGTCCTCGACGTAGTGCAAAACGAGTTGTGAAATCACCAGGTCGTAAGAGGTCGGCGCGAAGTCATAAGACTCAATCGTCGAGCGAACCACTCGAGCCTCCAGACCCGCCAACCTCTCCTCTGCGGAGTTCGCCATTTTGTCAGACGCCTCGAGCCCCACGTAAGACCGCACACTCTCTTTCAGCAACATTGTACCGAACTCCGCCTCGCCGCAGCCTAGGTCGAGGACGTCTAAGCCTCGAGCGCCTCCAATCAGTTCCCGAAAAATAGGGTACTCAATCGTTTCGTTCGGGCTGGTGGACAACTGTCTGCGCGACTTGTAGGTCTCTAAAATCTCTTCATCGTCAAAAAACTCGTACCCTTTGCGGCTCATCGTCCGAAGTGTAGCACTCGCTAGGGGGATGACGTACGAGTAGCGCTTGCGCCTTACCTCACTAGGCGGTAGCGCGGTGTAAATAGCGGTCCACCGAATCCAAACCCTCAAGGTAAAATCGGCAGGTAACCGAAAGGATTATCATGGCTGAGGTCAACAAAACGCTAGACGCTGAAGAGGTGCCACCCGGTGAAGTGCCACATTCTGTACAGGACGCACCCGATAGGGGCGAAGCCGTTCCTGACTTTTTTAACTTGGACGAAATCTACCGGCGCGTGCTCGCCACTGCTGACGAGGAGTTGGGGCGCTCGAACGCGCTGCTCTTCTGGAGCGGGCTCACAGCGGGGCTCGTGTTGGGGCTCTGCATCTTGGCGCGGGCCACGTTCGCCGCGCTGACACCCTTTGAAAGCGGCTTGGTCGCCAACTTGCTCTATCCGGTGGGCTTTATCTTCTTGATTTTAGGGCGTTATCAGCTCTTTACCGAGAACACGCTCACGCCCGTGGCCTTGGTCTTTACCCGCTTGGCGAGCCTGCCCGACCTCTTGCGCATCTGGGGCATCGTGTTAGTTGCCAACGTCGTAGGGGCGGCGCTCTTTGCGCTCCTGCTAGCCTCGACGGGCGTGCTCTCGCCGGAAGCGACAACGGCGGCGGTAGGCTTTGGCGAGCACCTCGTAGAGGAGGGCTGGTGGGACGCTTTCTTCAAGGCGATTTTGGCGGGCTGGCTCCTAGCAGGTATCGTCTGGCTGGTACACGCGGCGCGGGATACGCTCTCGAGGGTTGTCCTCATCTGGCTCCTCATCTACTTGCAGGTCTCGGCTGACCTCTTCCACTGCATCGTCGGCTCGGTGGAGGTGCTCTTCATCGTTTTTAAGGGCGTAGCGAGCTTGGGTGATTACCTCTTTCGCTTTCTCATCCCCGTGGTGCTCGGCAACACGCTAGGCGGCGTCGTCTTCGTGGCGTTTTTGAACTACATGCAGTTCGGTGAAGACAAAGGGCAGTTTTCCAAGCGCGGCGACAAGCTCTCGTGGCGTGAATGGTTGACGGGTACGACGAGAATGTAGCACGAATCTCAGCTATTTGCGCGACGTACTTTGAAGAAGTCTTTGAGAAGCGCACCCGCCTCACGCGCCAACACGCCTGAGCGCACTTGGACCTCTCGCTTCCAAGGGTCGCGCCGCATATCGCTGACGCTGCCCAAAGCACCCTCGCGGCGATTGGCTGCGCCGTAAACCAAACGCGGCAGGTGCGCTTGCAAAGCCGCGCCGAAACACATAGGGCAGGGCTCGAGCGTCACATAGAGCGTGCACCCTGCCAAGCGCCAATCGCCCAGGTGCTGCGCGGCTTCTTTCAGCGCGTGCAGTTCAGCGTGTCCGGTGGGGTCGCGCTCGGCCTCGGTGGTGTTGGCTCCCACTCCAACTACGCGACCTTCTTTCACGACGACGGCCCCCACGGGCAATTCACCTCGCTCGGCAGCGGTCTGAGCTTGCGCCAACGCTAGGCGCATCCAGCGTGCGTCTTCATCTTCCCGCACGCGAGCAACCCGCACGTCCACAGCGACCTCTTCGACCCACAAAACCTCTTGACCGGAGGCGAGCAGGCGCAAGGTGTCGCGCTCTTCACGCGGAATTTTACGCTCGATCAAGAGGTCGCTCAGCTTTTTACTGCCGCCTACTAAGCGGATGCGATCACCGGGGCGGCGGGTGCGGTAGTGAGTGTCGGAAAAGGCGGTGAGCTTGGCGGGGTCAATGTCTAGCGGTAGCCTTGTAGGATTCAATGTGGGGGGCTTCGATGTGATGATTCCAGATACGACCTCGAGCCGCCCATACGCCAGCCGCGCCACTTTGCCCTTGGGGAGTGAGAGGCGAAAGGGCGAAGAGGTTGTGAGGTTCTTGCGGAGGGTCTCGAGGTGAAAGGTATCCGGGGGAACCTGAGCGCGGCGCAGCAGTTCGGCCACCGCCTCGCGTTGAAGGGCCGCGTCTTCTCGTAACAGCTTATCAACGGATAAGCTCTCTCCTTCAAAAAGAGGGTGTGCCAAAGCGTTTAGGTGCGCAGCCTGGTCACGCTGTAACACGGCGAGTTGAGCGAGTTGCGCAGTGAGGTTGGGATAACGAGCTTTCAGGAGAGGTAGCACCTCAAAGCGTAGCCAGGCTCGAGTCCTAGCGCTGTCTCGGTTCGTGGGGTCGGTGCGGTAGGGCTGGTCGCTCTCCGTCAGATAGCGTTTGAGGTCTTCCCTAGAAACCTCGAGCAGCGGACGCACCACCTGCTTCTGCTTAGGGGGCATCCCTCGCAAGTAGGCTGCGCCGCGTAAAAGCTGCATCAGCACGGTCTCCGCTTGGTCGTTTTGGGTGTGGCCTGTCACCACGGCGTCAGCCTCTATTCGCTTCGCCGTGCGCGTGAGAAAAGCGTAGCGCAGCCGCCGCGCGGCGTCCTCGGTGTTCCAGCCTTTTGTCTGGGCAATGCGTCCGACCTCAGCGCGTTCGGTGTGAAAGGGAAGCGCAAGCGTAGCGCAGAGCGATTCCACAAACGCCGCGTCCTCACCTGAGTCAGCGCGTAAGGCGTGGTCGAAGTGGGCGACTTGGGGGCGATAATCCAGCCTGACCAATATTCTAAGCAGCGCCACCGAATCAGAACCGCCCGACACTGCCACGAGCAGCGTTCGGACGTTCGGTACAAGCGCGTCTAAACGCGCCTTTACATGCTGCTCTAAGTCCATACCCTATTATTGCTTACTCGTCCCGATATACTAACCTATGACCCTTACTGTTATCGTGCTCGATTCGGTTGGCGTGGGCGCGCTTCCTGACGCTGAACACTTTGGCGACGCGGGCGCACACACGCTCGACCATACCTTAGAGGTGAGCGGCGTAACACTGCCGAACTTTCAGACGCTCGGGCTGGGGAATATTCGGGGCGTCACGTCACTTCAAGCTGCCGAGTCACCCTCAGGCGCTTACGGACGCTTGAACGAGGTCTCCCCCGGCAAGGACACCACCACGGGCCACTGGGAGTTTATGGGGGTGCAGCTCAATCATCCTTTTCAAACCTTTGAGCACTTCCCGCAAGAGGTCATGAACGCCTTTGCTGAAGCGACAGGCACAGGACACCTCGGCAACATCCCGGCGTCGGGCACGCAGATTATCGAAGACCTCGGGGCGGAGCATTTGGAGACGGGCCAGCCCATCGTCTACACGAGTGCCGACAGCGTCTTTCAGATTGCTACGCACGTTGACGTGACGCCGCTCGAGACGCTCTATAGCTGGTGCGAAGGGGCGAGAGAGATTTTGCAAGGGGAATACGCGGTGGCTAGGGTCATCGCCCGCCCGTTTAGAGGCGAACCCGGCAGTTTCACACGACTAGGTGAGGCCCGTAAAGACTTCTCGCTGACGCCGCCGCACCCCACCGTCCTCAACGTGCTGTATGACGCGGGCAAGGCAGTCATCGGTATCGGTAAAATTCCCGATATCTACAACCACAGCGGCTTTACCGAAGAGGTGCATACGGACTCAAATCTGGACGGCGTTGAAAAAACCTTAGCGGCCATGCGGCGACGCCCGGACGGTCTAATTTTTTGCAACCTCGTTGAGTTCGACTCGCTCTACGGCCATCGCCGCAATCCAGAGGGCTATGGAAACGCTCTGCAAGAGGTGGACGAGCGGCTGCCGCACCTCTTGGGCGCGGTGGATGAAGGCGACCTGCTCTTCTTCATCAGTGACCATGGCAACGACCCGACGTGGGGAGGCACCGATCACACGCGCGAGTACGGGCTCTTACTTGCTTACGGTGCACAGAGCGTTGATTTGAATACGCGCGGGAGCTTCGCCGACCTCGGCGCGACGGTAGCGGAGCTTTTGGGGGTGACGTGGGAGGGTGCGGGTGAGAGCTTTGCGGCTCAGTTAAAACCGTCCAGTTAAAACCACTCAGTTGAAATCCAGGCGAAGCCGCAGTTAAAACACCAACTTGAGCGCGACCCTTGCCGCCGCGAGCAGTAGCGCGAGCCCAGCAAAGATGAGTGACTGCGCTAGGGGCACGACATTGTCTTGTCGCCATGCCTGCGCCAGTTCATTCATGACCGGATTGGCGATCCCTAGCAGTTGCGCGTCTCTATCCGAAACAGAGACGATGTCGCTCGTCGCCCTACCATAGAGGGTGTCTTCGACCTCTTCACCAGATGCACCTGTGAGTGTACCCACCTGCGCCGTTACGACGTAGGTGTAGGCGTTGTCGGGGAAACCGACGTAGGTTTTAGGCTCCAGGTAACGCGCCTCTACGCTGAGCAGCACGGTGGCTTGTCCTATGCACGACTCGAGCATCTCATAACGCACCTCAGCGCGGCCCAGCGTCGCCCTTAGCTGTTCGCGCAATTCACGCGCAAAGGACGCCGTTTGCACCTCACCCTCCGGCCCTAAGATAGCGGCGCTCACCGAACGAGGTCCGATACAGAGCGTCGTGCCCTCTAGCCGCGTTTCTATCTGCCCGTGGTCTGCACGTGCGACGAAGAGCGTACTACTAAGTACGCTCAGCAGTACATAAATCAGCGGGACATAAAAAGGTGAGGGGGAAGCTCGAGTCAGTTCTGCGGCACCCCTTTGTACGTTTCATCCTGAAAACCGCTCACGTCGCCCCCTCTCCCGCCGGACCCGCTCGTCACGTAAATGGTTCCGTTTATCGCGCCGCTGACCATCGACTGCAACGCGACGGGCAGCTCGGTCAGCGAGGTCCACGTATCTGCTGCCGGGTCATAAGCGACCACGTCGCGAATGGCGTCCAAGTGGTCCACCTCGCCGCCGACGACGATGATGCGTCCGTTCATGACGAAGCTCGAGTTGGAGATGTGGCTGATCGCTTGGGGTAGACTCTGCACCGCCGTCCAACTATCCACCGCCGGGTCATAAACGTACACGTCGTCGTGCGTCGTCAAACCGCCATCGTGTCCGGTCTGCCCACCGATGGCGTAGATTTTACCGTTTAAGACCGCCGAGCCGAGGTGGTTGCGCGGTGCGGGCAGCGGCGCAGCTCGTGTCCACTCGGACGCGCCGCCCGCTAAGTCGAGGACGAAGTGGTACGGAACGTCACTCTTGCGGTTTGCGCTCGTGCCGCCGAAGTAGTGAAGCTTGCCGTCTAGGTATTCCATTTGCCCGGCTGAATGCCGGTTATTGGGGCCACTTTCGGGTGTCTCCGGTAGGTTGGGCAAACGGCTATAGTTATCTTCAGAAACGTCGTAGCGCCACGTTTCGGGCGTGCCAAAAATCTGAAAGTCGCCGTCCTCGTCCGAGGTATAGCCACCTGCGAAGTAGATATCCTCGCCGTCCGTCGCCATGCCCGCGTGGGTGACGCCGCCGTACCCCGTGCCGTTCATCGGGGGCATGTCCTGAATAGGCGTCCAGGTATTCTGAGCAGGGTCGTAGACGTAGGCACGCGCAGTAGGCGTGCAACAACCCTTAGTACTGTCGAAGCCGCCGAAGACGTAGAGCTTGCCATTCACCACTTCCCCCTGCGCCTCCGCGACCTTGTAAGGCTGCGGCGCAACGGTTTCCCAAGTCAGTTCGGTAAAGGCGGGTGCTGTCTCGCCCACCGTGACGGTCTCTGTCTGTGTGTCGTTCTCTCCCCTGCCGTCGTCTACGGTGAGCGTCACTTGGTAGTCTCCGGCGGCACCATAGGTGTGCGTCACTTGTGCGCCCTCACCCGTCTCCCCGTCGCCGAAGGTCCAGGCGTAGCTCAGGGTGTCATTCTCGGGGTCCGAAGAGCCCGACGCGTCAAAGGCGACCTCTAGTGCGCCGCTCCCAGGCGTAGCGGTAAAGGAGGCGGTCGGCGCTTCGTTGGGCAGGCCGACGGCAGACCCGACTTGAACCTCTTCTGTCTCCCTGGCCATCCCTCCCTGAGCATCCGTTGCAGTAAGCGTAGCCTCGTAGGTTCCCGCTTCGCTGTAGACGTGAGCCTGTTCTCCCTCAGCACAGTCAACGGACATTTCAGCCGAACCGTCACCGGCATCTAAGCGGCATTGGGGCTCCTCACCCGAGACGGACCAGCGAAAGCGCGTCTCTTCGTTGACGACGACGTTAGGGTCAACGCTGAAACTGCCTATACCCAGTTGAGCGGACTGCCCGCCTAACTCACAAGCGACGAGCAGAAAAAGTAAGCCGAGATAGCTAAAGCTAGATTTAGTGCGCACATTTGCCCCCTAGGATGTTTGATGTAAGGCTACGAATACAGTCTCTATATCACTTTATACATTAGGTGACGCTCACCTGCCGTGAACGCTGATACGGCGCAGCAAAAAAGCTCGAGTCTGGACTCGAGCCTCTCTACATCTAGCTGAGGTTAGGCTTATACAGCTTCGTCCGCGACCAGCTCAATCAGCGCCTCTTGCGCCCCGTCACCGCGCCGCTGCTCTAAGCGGTAGATGCGCGTGTAGCCGCCCGGACGCGACGCAAAGCTCGGCGCGATGTCGTCCATGAGTTTGCGCACGACCTCTTGATCGTGAATCTCGCGCAGCACCAAACGCCGGGCGTGCAGGTCGCCCCCCCTGGCGGTGGTGATGAGTTTCTCAACGTAAGGACGAAGGTTCTTCGCCTTAGCGAGCGTGGTTTTGATGCGGCCATGCCGCAAGAGCGCCGTCGCCTGAGCGCGGTTTAGCGCGGTGCGGTGGCTGCTGTTGCGGTTGAGTTTGCGTCCGCTAACTTGGTGTCTCATAATGTAAGTCCTTCCTGTAAGTAGCGGGTACGGACCACAGATGAGGGCCCCTAACCGCTAAACGCTGTCCAGTAGACAGCTTACTCCTTGAGCGAGAGCCCACGCGAGTTGAGCTGCTCGATGATCTCTTCTAACGACTTGTCGCCAACGCCGCCGACCTTTTTGAGGTCGCGTTCAGAGAGCGCTAGAAGCGCGTCTACCGAGTCAATACCCTCTTCTTGCAGGGAGTGGAGCACGCGGCTCGAGAGGTCTAAACTCTCCAAGTTCATGCGCACCGGCTCACTCTTGGTGATGGTCGATTCGTCGGCGACTTGTGAAGGCGCACTTACAATCGGCACAGGCTCTTCGACTTCGCCCTCGCCTGTAAAGACGCTGAGCTGATTGCGGAGCGTGTCCACCGCTACGTTAAGTGCCCGTTCCGGCTCGACGCTGCCGTCGGTCCAGACGCGCAGCACCAAGCGGTCGAGGTCCGTTTTTTGGCCGACGCGAGTATCCTCGACGCGGTAGGCGACGCGGCGCACAGGGGTATAGACGGCGTCCACCGGAATCGAGTTGATGCGGTCTTTGGTCGCGTGAATCTCGGCGGGGATATAGCCTACACCCGGCTCGACGCGCACTTCCATGATGAGCTTGCCGCCCGTCAAGGTCGCGATGTGCAATTCGGGGTTGATGACTTCTGCGCCCATCGGCACTTCGAAGCTACCCGCTGTGACCTCGCCTGACGCCTCGGCGCGGAGCATCAGCGTAGCGGGCTCATTGTCGTGTAGCTTGACGACGAGTTCTTTGAGGTTGAGGATAATTTGCATGACGTCCTCTTTGACCCCGTCGATGGTCGAAAACTCGTGCAGCACGTCTTCAATATAGACGCTTGTGACCGCTGTGCCGGGGATGGACGAGAGGAGGATGCGGCGGAGCGGATTGCCTAGTGTGACGCCGTAGCCGCGTGGCAGCGGCTCGACGATGAACTCACCGTATTTGTCGGTGACGTTGCTTTCAAATTCTGGGATGATTTGCATCTAAACTCCTAAAGAGGTTAAACGGAATATAGCTAGATTGTAAAACCGCAGCTAAGTTCCGCAGATACCATCTTTGCAACGTGTTTGCTCATCCACAGCTTTCTTGGCTGAGCGCGTTTGTGACCAGATGATACCTGCTGGCTTTTACCTCGAGTAATACTCAATAACCTGAAGCTCGTTCACCGGCACCACAAGGTCTTCGCGGGCGGGTGGGCGTAAGAACTTACCCTTGAGGTTTTCAGGGTCGAACTCGAGCCACGGTGAGAGCTTACGGCGGCGCGTCGCTTCGACGTTTTCACGAATCAAGCTAAATGAGCGTGCGCTCGGCAGCACCGCGACCTCTTCGCCGGGGTTGACGGGGTAGCTCGAGACGTCCAAGCGCCTGCTGTTCACACCGATGTGCCCCTGGTTAATAAGCTGACGCGCTTGAGCGCGGCTACTGGCAATTCCGAGACGGTAGACAACGCTGTCTAAGCGGCTCTCCAAGAGGGACAAGAAAACTTCTCCCGTCGCTCCTTCTTGCCGCGTCGCCTCGTCGAAGAGGTTCTTAAACTGCTTCTCGCTCACGCCGTAAAAGCGGCGGAGCTTCTGCTTTTCACGCAGACGGATGCCGTAGTCGCTCATCTTGCGGCTGCGGCGCTGTCCGTGCTGGCCTGGTGGGTAAGGGCGCTTCTCAATCGCGCATTTTGCGCTGTAGCAGCGGTCCCCCTTGAGGTAAAGCTTCGTCCCTTCGCGGCGACAGAGCTTACAGACGGGTCCTGTGTAACGTGCCATTGTGCTCCTTCAAAAAATAGTGAGAGGTGGTCTCTTGGTGCTTCTACTGAGTGAGCTAGTCAGCATCGTTCATCCAGCCCTGTTCCTGGAGGGAAACTTCGTAAGCCCTTCGGGTATGACTGGACTTCAGCTTGTCAGCTAGTCAGGAAAGCCTAAAACCTGAAACGCTGACTGGCTGACAAACTGACCAGCTTCTTTACATTCTTTTACGCTTCCGTAGCCTGCACCCGTTGTGCGGCACCGGTGTCGAATCGATAATTGAGCGCACGTTTACGCCCGTTCCTTGAATTGAGCGAATCGCCTGCTCGCGACCCGAGCCCGTACCGCGAATCACGATGTCGAGTTGAGAGACGCCCATGTTCTGCGCTTTGCGCGTGGCGTCGGCGGCGGCGAGTTGGGCAGCGTAAGGCGTGCCTTTTTTCGAGCCCTTGTAACCGATGCTGCCCGAGCTGGACCAGGCGACAGGGTTGCCGTCCATGTCGGTAATCGTGACAATTGTATTGTTGTAGCTCGCGTGGATGAACGCCTTGCCTTCAGTAAGGTTGCGTCTGACGCGCTTCTTCGCGCTTCTACCTCTTGCTGGTGTCTTTGCCATTCAGGGCTCCTTCTACGGATTTCAATTGAATTTTGGCTGAACGTGTTGCGTCAATTTCTATTCGCAGCGACTTCGTCCTACTTCGTGAACCGCTCAGACTTGTTCGCTTTTGCAAGCGAACAAGCCGAAAACTGTCTTACTTCGCAGCTTTCTTCTTGCCGGCGACGGTTCTCTTGGGACCTTTGCGGGTACGGGCGTTCGTCTTGCTGGATTGACCGCGTACGGGTAGACCGCGACGGTGGCGCAGACCGCGATACGAACCGATGTCCATAAGACGCTTGATGTTGAGCTGAATCTCGCGGCGCAAGTCACCTTCGACTTTGTAAGTGTTCTCGACGATCTCGCGGAGCTTGGCGACTTCGGTTTCTGCCAAGTCCTTCACGCGGGTGTCCGGGTCAACTTCGGCTTGGGCCAAGACCTGCTGCGAGCGGCTCAGACCGATGCCATAGATATAAGGAAGCGCCGCTTCAACGCGCTTCTCGCGGGGTAAATCAACACCTGCAATACGTGCCATATTTCTATCCTTCTCCTTTGAGGTTACGCAGCTTTACGGGAGCGTTGCTTCGTCGCCGTAGGTCCCCGACCGTTCGTCCCCGAAAGGGGAAAGGGGGCATAAACTTCGTACTCTGTTCCTAAGCGCTCCACGCTGTCTTGCTTTCGCAAGACGAATTTCGCAAGGCAAAAGGTCTTTATCCCTGCCTTTGCTTGTGCTTGGGATCTGATGAGCAGATAACGTATACCTTGCCGTGCCGACGGATGACTTTGCATTTGTTGCAGATGGGTTTGACGGACGCGCGAACTTTCATGAACCTCTCCTTCGGGAGCTTTTAGCTTTTAGCTTTTCAGCTAACGGCTAACGGCTAATAGCCTCTTTACTTTCTGTAGACAATCCGCCCTTTTTCAGGGTCGTACGTGCTGATCTCTAAGACGACGCGGTCACCAGGTAAAATGCGGATGTAGTGGCGGCGCATCTTGCCGCCGACATGCGCCAAAATTTCGGGACCGGCGTCGAGTTGGATTAAAAAGGTTGTGTTGGGGCGTGCCTCTAAGACAACCCCTTCGGTACGAATCGTGTCTTGTGTGGTCTCTTCCGGGCTCTCCCGCTCTTTGCGGGGTCCACCGCGACGACGAGCGCCACTGCCGGATTTTCTACGCGCCATAAGCGCCTCCTTCCGCCACGAGCGCACGGGGCGCTTGGTTGTGAGCGGTGAGAATTCGCGGACCGTCCTCTGTAATCGCGACGGTGTGTTCGAAATGCGCGGAGAGGCTACCATCTGCGGTGGGAGCGGTCCAGCCGTCATTTAGGATGCTGACCGTGGTCTTGCGCTGCGTGACCATCGGTTCGATCGCTAAGACGAGGCCGGGGCGTAAAAGAGGACCTGTTCCTGCGCGGCCATAGTTGGGGACATCCGGGCCTTCGTGAAAGTCACTGCCGATGCCGTGACCCACAAATTCTCTGACGACCCAAAAGCCTGCCGCCTCAACAACGTCCTGGATTGCCGCGGAAACGTCGCCGAGCCGGTTGCCTGCTTGGGCGGCTTCGATGCCCGCGTAGAGTGAACGCTCCGTGACATCTAACAGCCGCACAACTTCGGGCGAGACCCTCCCTATAGGGTAGGTCTTCGCCATATCCGCAGCATACCCTTTATAGAAGGTGCCGATGTCAACGGAGAGAACATCGCCTTCACGGAGCGGCTTATTGTCGGGGATACCGTGGACGACGATGTCGTTGATTGAGGTGCAGAGCACACCTGGAAAGGGCACAACGGAAGCTGAGGAACCTCGGTAGCCCTTAAAGGCGGGGCGTCCACCACGTGAGCGAATCGCCTTCTCTGCAATTCGGTTGAGCTGCGCCGTTGTTGCGCCCGGTTTGACGTGAGGCTCGATGCTCTCTAACGCCTCCCGGTTCACTATAGCCGCTTCCGCCATCAACTCAATCTCAGCCTGGCGCTTCAAGATCAAGGCAAGACCTCGGAGATGCGGGCGAAAACCTCTTCGACGGAGCCCGTGCCGTCCACGCGGCGGAGTTTGTTTCTCGAGTCGTAGTAGTCAACCAGCGGCTTCGTCTTCTCCTCGTAGGTCTCCATCCGGTTATTGACCGTCTCCTTGTTGTCGTCAGCGCGGCCCTCTTCTTCGGCGCGTTTGAGGAGACGGTCCACGAGTTCTTCCCTCGGCACTTCGATGAGCACCACAGCGGTCATCGGAGCGGACATCTCTTCTAAAAGGGTCCCTAACGCCTCGGCTTGCCCCGTCGTGCGCGGAAACCCGTCCAAAAGGACGCGCACCTCATCTTGGTCCGTCATCTCTTGACGCACCATGTCGACAATAAGGTCATCAGAGACGAGCCCGCCTTCGTTCATGATGCTCTCGGCTTGCTGCCCCAACTCCGTACCCCGCTTCACGTGATCGCGAAGCATATCGCCTGTGGAAAGCTTGCGCAGGCTGCGAGCACGGGCGAGTTTCTCCGCCTGCGTCCCTTTGCCCGCGCCAGGGGGTCCGACGAGTAGTAACACTTCCGACATCTAAAAACGCCTTCCGCGCCCGCGAATGCGCCCTTTGCTCACAAATCCGTCGTAGTGACGCATCATCAGTTGCGACTCCATCTGACGGAGCGTGTCAAGCGACACACCGACGACGATGAGCAGACCGATACCCGAGAAGACGAGCGAAAGCTGTCCGACGCCCGTCATCCAGCCCAAAATCTGCGGCAGCGCGTTGACCGCCCCCAAGAAGAGCGCACCCCAAAGGGTGATGCGGTTCGTGATACGTGTGAGGTGATCTGTCGTCGGTTGACCGGGACGAACGCCGGGGACGAAGCCGCCATACTCGCGCAAGTTTTCGGAGATGCGGCGCGGGTCAAAGGAAATCTGTGTGTAGAAGTAAGTAAAGAGCACGATGAGGATGGTGCTGACAATCAGTCCCTGCCACTGCTGCGGCGCAAACCATGCGCCGAGTGACTGAACCCAAGGAACATTAGGAAACGCTGCAATAATCGTGCTCGGAATAACGATGACCGACACCGCGAAGATAACGGGGATGACGCCCGCCGCGTTGAGGCGCAACGGAATATAGGTGCTCTGTCCACCCATCACACGCCGCCCGACAACCTTGCGGGCATACTGCACCGGAATGCGGCGCTCAGCCTGTTGGACCAACACCATCCCGGCGATGGCTACGACGAGTAAGACGAAAAAGATGAGCAATCCAAAGATATTCGATTCACCTGTACCGATGAGCGCGAACTGCTGACTGATCGCGTTGGGGTAAGCTGCGACGATGCCTGCGTAGATGATGAGCGAAATCCCGTTACCAATACCGTACTCGGAAATCTTTTCACCGAGCCACATGACGACGGAAATCCCCGCAATCTGGGTGATCATGACAACAATCCACAAGAACGGACCGTTGCTCCAACCGACTTTGAGCGCACCTGAAGGGCCGATGAGCGCAATCGCCAAGAAAAGCCCCTGAACCGCGCCGAGCGCCGTAGCACCGTAGCGCGTGTACTGCGTGATCTTACGGCGACCCTCCTCGCCCTCTTTGGCGAGCTTTTCAAGCGGTGGATAGACCGAAGTCAAGAGTTGGATGATAATGCTCGCGGTGATGTACGGAATAACCCCTAACGCAAAGATCGAAAAGACCTCGATGTTACCGCCCGTGATGAACCCCAAGAGGTCGAAGACGCCGCCACGCTGAGCGAAATTCGCTTGTAGCGCTTCGGCGTCTACGCCAGGCGTAGGGATAAAGACCCCTAGTCTGTAGATGGCTAGGAGTCCGATGACCACTAAGAGCTTCTGTCTCAGGTCAGGGATAACGAGCGCGTTTCGAAACGCGGCAACCATTAGGACTTTTCCTCGTCGTCTGTAGCGCCTTCAGATGAACCATTCTCTTCAGGGCTCGAGGGCGCTTCCGATACACCCTGACTCATGTCCTCGTCTTCTGGACCCGACTGGGTTTCTTCCGGCGAGTCGATGACGGTTTTGCCGCCCTCGTCCTCGTCGTCCCCACTCCGCGATTCGTTTGACTGGGGTACGCTCTGAGCTTGGACCTCTTCATTTGACTGAGCGACCTCTTGATCCGCGTTTTGAGTAGAAACCTCTTGGTTGGTAGTCTGACCCGAGTTCACCTCTTCTTGCGCACTTGCCCCAAGTCCTGCAACACTCCCACCAGCATCTTGCACTGCTTGGGCTGCGCCGCGACTGCAGGCATCTAGCTCGAGCCTTAAACCCCGAACCGTCAACTCACCGTCGCCGAGGAGCTTCACGGGTCTGTTCGCATGGCGAATCACGCCCGCTGCCCGCAGGTTCTCAGGGTTGACCGTGCTGCCCTCATCAAAATCGTTGAGGTCGCGCAGGTTGATAATCTGGTACTCGATCCCCTGGTGCGTAAAGCCGCGCTTGGGCAAGCGCATGATGAGACGGCTACGTCCACCTTCCCAACCGGAGCCCTGCGAGAACCCGCTCCGGCTGGCCTGCCCTTTCTGACCGCGCCCGGCTGTTTTGCCGCGCCCGCTGCCCAAACCGCGTCCGACGCGGCGGCGCGACTTCTTCGCGCCGGGGGCTGGTTTTAAGTCGTTGATTTTCATATCTAAGTCTCTCCGTAATGATTCTGCGGGCGCGGACCACGAATGAATCGTGGTCCTTAACCGCTAAACGCTGCTGAAATCTTGCAGATTTCAGCAGGAATTACCCTTCAACTTTGAGGAGATAGCTCACTTTGTTGACCATGCCGCGCACGTCGGGCGTGTCCTTGACCTCGCGGCTATCCCCGGACTTCTTGAGACCTAAGGCGTAAACCGTTGCCTTTTGGTCCTTCCTTACACCGATTAAGCTGCGAACGAGCGTTACTTTCATCTTACTGCGCTCGCTCTCGTTCGCGCTGTGACTCCTCAAAAGTCTTGAGCTGCTTGAGCCCGTCCATCACGGCGTAGGCAACGTTGGTTTGGTTGCGCGAGCCGAGTTCTTTGGTCAAGAGGTTGCGGAAGCCTGCAAGCTCGATGATGGCGCGGGGCACGCTTCCCGCGATAACCCCCGTACCTGCACCCGCAGGCTTGAGCATCACTTTAGAGGTACCGTGCGCACCCAAAACCTCATGGGGAACCGTTCCCGGCTCTTCAATCGGCACTTCGATAACGTTGCGGCGGGCGACGTATTGACCTTTTTGCACTGCGCCCGGAACCTCTTTGGACTTGCCCAAACCGACACCCACGCGACCGTTGCGGTCTCCGACGACGACCATCGCGCCGAAGCGGAAGCGGCGTCCGCCCTGGTAGGTTTTGGCGGTGCGGCGGATAAAAATGACCTTGTCTTCAAACTCTGTATCTGCCATTAGAACTCAAGTCCTCCTTCACGGGCACCCTCAGCGAGCGCCTTGACGCGCCCGTGGTAGCGGTACGCCCCTCTGTCGAATACAACGCGTTTAACGCCTGCTTGCGACGCTTTCTCTGCTAGTGCTTTACCGACTGTGGTGGCTTGGTCCGTCTTGTTACCCGAAAGTGCTAAGCTCTTGCTGTTCGCTTCAGCGACGGTGTGACCTTTGTCTGCATCTATAACTTGCGCGTAGATGTGCTTCGCGCTTCTAAATACGCTGAGCCGTAAGCGCCCATTGTCCACCGGACGCTGGATGCGGCGGCGGGTGCGGAAGGCGCGGCGCTGTTTTCTTACTTCTGTATTCATGCTCATTGCTTACCTCTTATCTAGCCGCTGCCTTACCAGCCTTGAGACGGACCTGCTCACCCTCGTAACGCACACCTTTACCGTGATACGAGTCGGGCGGACGCACCTCGCGGATGTTCGCCGCCACCTGACCAACGAGTTGCTTGTCGATACCCGAAACCGTGATGCGCGTGGCTTCTGGCGCGGCAATCGTGATACCTTCGGGCGGCGTAATAACGACGGGGTGGGAGTAGCCTAGCGCAAGCTCTAAATTCTGCCCCTTCATCGCACAGCGGTAGCCAACACCCTGAATCTGCAAGTTGCGGCTGAAACCTTCCGTCACGCCGACCACGGCGTTGTTGATAAGACTACGCGCCAAACCATGCTGGGCACGGTCTATGCGGTTGTCCGTAGGCCGCTCGACATGGATTTCACTGTCTTCTTGCTTAATGGTAAGGCGTGGACTAACCGGCACGGTGAGTTGTCCTTTGGAGCCCTTCACCACGACTTCGGTCTTTTTGATATCTACGTTGACACCGCTTGGAACAGTGATAGGCGCTCTA
Source organism: Trueperaceae bacterium (assembly GCA_965213645.1). GTDB lineage: Bacteria > Deinococcota > Deinococci > Deinococcales > Trueperaceae > CBDBZX01. The sequence goes on along the minus strand of CBDBZX010000008.1, from coordinate 444,748 downwards.
CCGATTCGAGACATTACCAGACCTCGCAAATCACTTCGCCGCCGACGTTTTTGCGGCGGGCGTCGCGGTCTACCATCAGACCTTGGGGCGTGGAGAGCACGGCGATGCCGAGGCCACCACGTACAACAGGAACTGCTTTTGCCTTACTGTAGGCGCGGCGTCCGGGTTTGGAGACGCGGGTGAGTTCGTTGATGATCGAGCTGCGCTTAGGACCGTACTTGAGCCCGATGCGGATGACGGGATGCCCATCTTTAGTTGCCTCTTCGACGGACTTGAGGTAGCCCTCACGCACAAGCACCTCGGCTAAGGCTTTCTTAAATTTACTCGCTGGCACGTCCACGGTGGCGGAGGCAATCGCCGCGCCGTTGCGGATGCGGGTCAGCATGTCAGCAATAGGGTCTGTATACATTGCCTATTGTCCTTTCTTTTAACGGTGTACCACGTTTTGTATGCACAAAACGGGACGCCTTTATCTTCTTTCTGGCGAGGTTGGTATCAATGCAATCACACTGACCATCACCTCTGGAAAAGTGGTTCTTTCTGCGTTTATAGCAGGTATCATCTGGTCACAAACACCCTCGGCGGAGAAATACTCCTAGACAATGTGTTCGTGGATGATAGCTGCGCCCTTTTGTTTCTAAAGGCTGATAGAGACTTAAAGTTGCGGTTCTACGGATTGATTTAAGCGTTAGAGGTCTTACATCTCGGTTTCACTTATAGCGTCCGAGATGAGATGATACCTCTCCTTACCAGCTCGCTTTACGCACGCCGGGCAAATACCCGCTATGCGCCATTTCACGCATACAGATGCGGCAGAGACCGAAGTCGCGCATGTAGCTCTTCGAGCGTCCGCAGCGCTGGCAGCGGTTCACCCCTCTGGTCGAAAACTTAGGTGTCCGTTTAGACTTGGCGATATGTGCTTTAGTTGCCATCTCTCTCCTTTACTTTCTGAAGGGCATTCCTAATAGCTCGAGCAAGTTCCGCGCTTCCTCATCCGTCTCCGCCGTCGTAATGATGGCGATATCCATGCCGCGCGTCGCGTCGATTTGATCATACGAGATTTCGGGGAAGACGAGTTGCTCGCGCAAGCCGAGGTTGTAGTTGCCGCGTCCGTCAAAGGCGTTCGGGTTGATGCCGCGAAAGTCGCGTACGCGGGGGAGCGCGACGCTAATGAGCTTCTCCAAGAAGACCCACATACGGTCGCCACGCAGGGTCACTTTAAGACCGATAGGCATTCCAGCGCGGACCTTAAAGTTCGAAACGGACTTTTTGGTGCGAGTCACAACGGGACGCTGGAGGGCAATTTGGGCGAGTTCACGCGAAGCGCGTTCCAACACTTTCGAGTCGTCCTTCGCCTCACCTAAGCCCATATTGATGACGATTTTCTCCAATTTGGGAATCGCCATAACGTTCGGATACGAGTGGCGTTCCCGCATCGAGGGGATGACGTTATCTCTGTAGTTTTGCCTGAGACCGACGGTATTCGTACTCATTGTTCCACCTGCTCATCTAAGCGTGCGCCGCTCTTCACGCTGACGCGGACTTTCTCCCCATTTTCCACCTTGTAGCGGATGCGCGTCGGCTCACCCGTTTCGGGGTCCAAGACGCGCACGTTCGAAGCGTGGATAGGCATTTCGCGCTCGGTGAAGCCGCCGCGTTGATTCTCTTGCGTCGGGCGTTGCGTCTTCGTCGCAACGTTCACATCTTTGACGACGACACGGTTTTTCTCCGCCATCACTGCGACGATTTCGCCTTCTGCACCTTTATCTTTGCCCGCCATCACGCGCACTTGGTCGCCGCGCTTGAGTTTCATGCGGGTTCGGTTTTGTGGTTGCGCCATTTAGAGCACCTCCGGGGCGAGTGAAACGATGCGCATAAAGCGGCGCTCGCGTAACTCTCTCGCGACGGGTCCGAAAACGCGTGTACCGCGTGGCTCGTTTTGATTGTTGATAAGAACGGCTGCGTTACGGTCAAAACGGATGGATGACCCGTCTACGCGGTTGATCTCCTTGGCGGTGCGCACGATGACGGCTTTGACCACGTCACCTTTTTTCACACCCGCACGCGGAATCGCGTCTTTAACCGCTGCCACAATAATATCGCCCACGCCGCCAAACGTCTGTGTGCCGGTGCCTAAAACACGGATACACTGAATGCGGCGAGCGCCGGAATTATCGGCAACATCTAGGTAGGACTCTTGTTGAATCATGGTAGTGGGTAGTGGATAGCAAGTAGTGGATAGTGAATTGTTTTGAACTCTTCACTTTTCACTCTTCACTCTTCACTCTCTCCCCTCACCCCCTCGCTTTCTCTAACAGCTTCGTCACCGCAAAGCGCTTGCGCTTGCTGATGGGGCGGCGCGTGATGATCTCTACCGTATCGCCAACGCCGTATTCGTTCGCTTCGTCGTGGGCAAGATATTTCTTCGATACCGTCACGACCTTGCCGTAAAGTGGGTGCTTAAAGCGGCGCTCGACCAGAACGGTTACGGTCTTGTCCGCCTTGTCACTCACCACACGACCTTGGAGTGTTTTCTTCATCTGCGTGCTCCTTCTTCCTGAGCAATGGTCAAAAGTCGCGCAATTTCGCGTTTCGCGGTGCGAATACGCTTAGGGTTGTTCGCCTGACCTACCGAGGCTTGAAAGCGCAAGTCGAGGAGTTCCTCGCGGCGCTTGTTGACCTCGTCTTGGATTTCGTCACGGGTCAGGTTACGAATCTCATTGGACTTCATCGTAAACCTCGCGTTTGACCATCTTGGTCTTGATGGGCAACTTGTGACCCGCCAGGCGGAAGGCTTCTTTCGCCTGCGCCTCGGTCACGTTCGCCACTTCGAAGATGATGCGCCCCGGCTTGACCACGGACACCCAGTACTCAACCGCACCCTTACCTTTACCCATACGAGTCTCGGCGGGCTTTTTGGTGACGGGCTTGTCCGGGAAGATGCGGATGTAGATTTTACCTCCGCGCCGGAAGTAGCGGCTCATGGTGATACGGCAGGCTTCGATTTGGTTCGACTTGATCCAAGCCGGCTCCATCGCGACCATACCGAAGTCACCGAAGGCGACGTAATCGCCCCCTTTGGTGTCGCCGGTCATGCGCCCGCGCATCTGCTTGCGGTACTTTACACGTTTCGGTAACAGCATTACTTACGCTCTCTCCCTGACCCCGAGCGGCTGCGTGGTCCGCTCCGGTCATTACCACCACGGTCGTTTCCACCGCGCTCGTTTCTATCCCCCGGACGGCGACGCGCCGAGGGACGGCGGCGACGGCCTTTTTTGTCGTCATCTTTGGGTGGACGTGGAATCGTGGCGGCGCGTCGCTGCTTGTCGCCGACAATTTCGCCGTGAAAGACCCACACTTTAACACCGATGATGCCGTAAGTAGTCGTCGCACGCTTCGTGCCGTAGTCGATATCGGCGCGGAGCGTTTGCAGCGGCACGCGCCCGTCGTTGTACGACTCGGGGCGGGCTTGCTCAGAACCGCCCAAACGACCCGAGCAGCGGATTTTGACGCCCTGTGCGCCAGACTCCATCGTGCGCTGAACGGCTTGCTTCATCGCGCGGCGGAAGGCGAAGCGACGCTCGAGCTGCTCTGCAATACGTTGCGCAATGAGCATAGCGTTCGTATTAGGGTTCGGAACCTCTTGCACGTTCACCGCAACCGTCCCACCGATTTCCTGGTCCAACTTCGAGCGGAGCGCCTTGATGGACTCGCCGCCGCGACCGATGACCACGCCGGGCTTCGCTGTGTGGATGGTGATGTTGATGTTGTGCGCAGCGCGTTCGATGTCGATGCGCGAGATACCCGCGTGACCGACGTCTTTGGTGACGGCTTCGCGGATGGTGTCGTCCTCACCCAAGAGCTTGGGGTAGGTTTTCGGGTCAGCGTACCACTTCGCGGACGCCGTTTTGTTGACGCCTAAGCGGAAGCCGAGCGGATTGATTTTATTACCCATTACGCTTCCTTTTCTTCTAGGATGATGGTGACGTGGCTCGTGCGCTTGCGCAACAAGTCAGCACGACCCCGCGCACGCGGCAAGTACCGCTTAATAACTGGACCTTCGTTCACCATGATTTTGGAGACGAACAGATCATCCTCGAACATGTCGTGGTTGTTGACGGCGTTCGCTTTAGCGCTTTTCAGAAGCTTCAAGAGCGGCTGCGCGGAGCCTTTCGGCGTAAAGCGTAGGATGCTCTCGGCTTCTATCACGTTTTTACCCCGAATGAGGTCCGCGACGAGCCGCGTCTTCTGCGGCGTCACGCGGAGCATGGTGAGGTGGGCTTTCGCTTCCACCACTATCTCCGGTTTCCACTGTGTGTGCGGAAGGTGCGCGTCGGCGAGAACTCGCCGAGCTTATGTCCAACCATGTTCTCCTGAACGAACACAGGTACGTGTTGGCGACCGTTGTATACACCAATCGTATGCCCAATCATCTCCGGCACCACCGTCGAGCGGCGGCTCCAGGTGCGAATCACTTTACGGTCGCCCGACTCGTTGGCGGCGTCTACCTTATCCAAGAGGTGATCGTCCACGAAGGGACCTTTTTTAGAGCTGCGAGCCATTATTTCTTCCCTTTCCGGCGGCGGACGATGAAGCGGCTGCTCACCTTGCGCTTGGTGCGCGTCTTGTACCCCTTCGCCTTCTGACCCCACGGGCTCACGGGCGGACGTCCGCTCGTCGAGCGACCTTCACCACCGCCGTGAGGGTGATCAACCGGGTTCATCGCGCGTCCGCGCACGTGCGGCTTGCGCCCCATCCAACGGGTGCGTCCGGCTTTACCGATGGTGATGTTCTTGTGCTCCGAGTTGCTCACCACGCCGATCGTCGCGTAGCACTCACCGTGCACACGGCGGAGTTCGCCACTGGGCAATCTCAGGGTGACGTAGTTGCCGTCGCGCCCTTGAAGCTGAATGCTCGTACCGGCGCTCCGGGCGAGCTGTGCGCCCTTACCCGGGACGAGTTCGACGTTGTGAACGACCGTACCGACGGGGATGAAGCGGAGCGGCAGCGCGTTGCCGCGAACAGGCTCAGCTTCGGGTCCAGCGACGACTTGTGAGCCGACTTGGATGCCTTCTGGCGCGAGGATGTAGCGCTTTTCGCCGTCCACATAGTGCAGTAGCGCGATGCGGGCGCTACGGTTCGGATCGTATTCGATGGTGGCGACCTTCGCCGGGACGCTCTCTTTGTCGCGGCGGCGGAAGTCGATGATGCGGTAGCGGCGCTTGTGCCCGCCGCCCCGGAAGCGCGTGGTGATGCGCCCCCGGTTGTTTCGTCCCCCGGTGCGCTTGCGGGTGTCCAACAGGGACTTTTCCGGCGTGTCTGTGGTGACCCCGGCGAAGTCCGAGGTGGTCATGAAGCGCCTCGAGGGGGTGTATGGACGGTAACTCTTAGTCGGCATAAACCCTCCTTAGGTTAGACCCTCGAGCTGCTGGATACGCTGTCCAGGTCTCAGGGTGACGATGGCTTTTTTGCGCTTAGGACGGAGCCCCCGGTAGCGACCGAGCGTCTTCTCCTTGCCGCGCACGTTGGCGAGGTTAATCTTTAGAACATCCACGCTGAAAACCGTCTCGATGGCGTCTTTGATCTGCGTGCGGTTGGCGCTTGGATGAACGTAGAAGGCGTACTTGCTCACTTCAACGGTTGCCAGCGCCTTTTCGGATAGGACAGGTCTCAAGATGACGTCGTGAACGTTCATGCCACGTCCTCCACTTCACTGTCACTACCCTCGAGGTCGAACAAGCCCGCGTCGGCAACCAGGCGGTCATGGCGCAAGATGTCGTAAACGTTCAAGGCGTTGCCAGGCAGTACGCTAACCCAGGGCAAGTTACGCGCCGCGCGGCGCACCATCTCGTCATCCGTGACGAGGAGGATGCGCTCTTTGCCTTCAAAGCCGTTGTCCTTCGCCCAGGCGACGAACTCTTTGGTCTTACCGCCGATGTCGAAGCTGTCTACTAAAGTCAGCTTATCGTCGTTAGCACGCGCCGAAAGCGCCATGTGTAACCCTAAACGACGTACGCGCTTCGGCAAGGTGTAGGCGTAGTCGCGCGGTTGCGGACCGAAAGCGACACCCCCGCCGACGAAAATCGGCGCTTTATAAGAGCCGTGACGCGCCCGCCCTGTACCCTTTTGCGGATACATCTTGGCGGTGGTGCCCGACATCATACCGCGCGTTTTCGTCGCCGCCGTACCTCTACGACGCTTCGAGAGCTGCCACTGCACGACCTCGTGCAGCACAGCCTCTTTCGGCTCCGGTAAGTCGAGCGTGACGGTGCGTCCGCTCCCTAAAATCTCTATGGTCACAGCCATCATGACCCCCTCGTATTTTTGCTGCCACGCTTGGAATCTTTAATGGTCAAGACACCACCGTTGGGTCCAGGGACCGCGCCCTTGACGAGCAAGAGGTTCTCTTCAGGGCGAACTTCTAAAAGCTCGAGCCCTACCGTCGTCACGCGCTCGCTGCCGTAGTGTCCAGGCATCTTCTTACCCTTGTAGACACGACCCGGCGACTTACGCTGTCCAATCGAGCCAGGCGAACGGTGCTTTTTCTTCACACCGTGCGTCGCAGGCAGACCGCTGAAGTTCCAGCGCTTGATGACGCCCGCTGTACCGCGACCTTTGGACGTTCCGGTTACATCGAGCTTCTGCCCTGCCTCGAAGACTTCAACCGTTACGGCGTCCTCTTCGGGCGCGTAATCACGAAACTCCAAGAGGTGGCGCTGCGCCCCTACGCCCGCTTTCTTGACATGTCCAAGCTCCGGCTTTTTGGCGAGCTTGTTACGCTTTTCCATCCAGCCGAGTTGAATGGCGCTGTAGCCGTCCACCTCAGGCGTTTTGCGTTGCACAACCGGGCAGGGACCTGCCAGAATAACAGTGACCGGAACCAGCCGGTTGTCCTGCCATATCTGGGTCATCCCCACCTTCGTGCCTAAAATCCCTTTCACTAGCGTCCTCCAACCGTCTTAATCTCGATGTCCACCCCGGTCGGGAGGTCGAGGTGCATGAGGCTGTCGATGGTACTTTTCGTCGGCGTCTTGATGTCGATGAGACGGTTGTGCGTCCGAATTTCGAAGTGCTCGCGGCTGTCCTTGTTAACGAAGGGGCTGCGGAGCACGCAGAAGCGCCGAATGCGGGTGGGTAGCGGAACGGGTCCTGCTACTTTCGCTCCGGTGCGCTTAACCGTATCGACAATTTTCGTCGCCGAGGAGTCGAGGCTCCGGTGGTCAAACGCCCTGAGCTTAATGCGAATACGAGGTGCAGTTGCCATAATCTACTTCGTCACCTCAGTCACGACCCCTGCACCGACAGTTCTACCACCTTCACGAATGGCGAAGCGCAAGCCCTCCTCCATCGCAATCGGTTTGATGAGGTCCACGTCCAACTCCACGTTGTCACCAGGCATCACCATCTCCACCCCGTCAGGTAGCGTGCAGACGCCAGTGACATCCGTGGTGCGGAAGTAGAACTGTGGACGGTAGCCTGTGAAGAACGCGCTGTGGCGTCCGCCCTCTTCCTTCTTGAGGATATACACAGAGCCCTTGAAGCCCGTGTGCGGGGTGATGGTGTTGGGTTTGGCTAGGACTTGGCCGCGTTCGATGTCGTCTCTTTGAACACCGCGTAAGAGCACGCCGACGTTATCGCCAGCGATCCCCGAGTCCAACGTCTTACGGTGCATCTCGACACCGGTGACGATTGACTTGCGGGTATCCGATAAACCCACGATAGCGATCTCTTCGCCTGTTTTCACTTGACCGCGCTCGACGCGACCTGTGGCCACGGTGCCACGTCCGGTGATGGTGAACACGTCTTCAACCGGCATCAAGAAGGGTTTGTCCACGTCGCGTTCAGGCGTGGGGATGTAGGAGTCCACCGCGTCAAGCAGGTCCCAGATCTTATCCACCCATTCGTTTTCGCCTCTTTGGGTATTAGGGTTTTCGCCTAGGGCTTCCAGGGCTTTAAGGGCCGAGCCTGCCACGATGGGGGTGTCGTCACCGGGGAACTCGTAGGAATCGAGGAGTTCGCGCACTTCCATCTCGACGAGTTCTAAGAGTTCTTCGTCGTCGACCATATCGGTTTTATTCATGAACACGACGATGTAGGGGACGCCGACCTGACGGGCCAGGAGGATGTGTTCTCTCGTTTGCGGCATGGGGCCGTCGGCTGCCGAGACGACTAAGATTGCGCCGTCCATCTGGGCCGCGCCTGTAATCATGTTCTTGACGTAGTCGGCGTGGCCGGGGCAGTCCACGTGCGAGTAGTGGCGTTCTTTCGTTTGGTATTCCACGTGCGAGGTGTTAATCGTGATACCCCTAGCCTTCTCTTCCGGGGCTTTGTCGATCATGTCGTAGCTGAGTGTCTCTACCGTCGGGTCAGCCGCGGCCGCTGTAAAGGTGATCGCGGCAGTGAGTGTGGTCTTGCCGTGGTCTACGTGTCCTACTGTTCCGATGTTGACGTGCGGTTTCGTGCGGTTGAAGGTCGCTTTGGCCATGAGATTATCTCCTTAAATCTCTAAAAGTTGAAAAGAGGTGGAAGAGGTATCATCCGTAAAAATTAGAGATGATACCTCTAGGATTTACTTCTTAACGAGGTCGTCCTGAATGTTGCGAGGCACTTGTGCGTAGTGATCCAAGAACATTGTGAAGGTGGCGCGTCCCTGCGAGATGCTGCGGAGGTCCGTTGCGTAGCCGAACATCTCTGAGAGCGGCACGTGCGCGTTAATGATCTGCGCGTTACCGCGTGGCTGCATCCCTTGAATCTGTCCACGGCGTGAGTTGAGGCTGCCGATAACGTCGCCCATGTACTGCTCAGGGCTGACGACTTCGACGCGCATGACGGGCTCCAAGACCGAGGCTGCGCCCTTGCTCATGACCTCTTTAATCGCCATTGACGCGGCAATCTTGAAGGCCATCTCGGACGAGTCAACCTCGTGGTACGAGCCGTCGTAGAGCTTGACTTTGATATCCACGATGGGGAAGCCTAAGAGCGGTCCATTCTGCATCGCTTCTTCGACGCCCTTCTGCACAGCGGGGATGTATTCCTTAGGAATCGTCCCACCGACCACAGCGTTCTCGAACTCGAAGCCGCTACCGCGCTCGAGCGGCTCGGCTTGAATCTTCACGTCACCGTACTGACCACGTCCGCCCGACTGACGCACGAACTTACCCTGCACGTCGACAGGCTTGGTGATGGTCTCACGGTAGGCGACCTGCGGCGCACCGACGTTCGCGTTGACGTTAAACTCGCGGCGGAGGCGATCCACGATAATCTCCAAGTGAAGCTCGCCCATGCCCGAAATCGTCGTCTGACCTGTTTCGCTATCCGTTTCGACGCGGAAGGTGGGGTCTTCTTCGGCGAGCTTGACCATGCCGCTACTGAGCTTGTCTTGGTCCGCTTTCGAGGCGGGCTCAATCGCAACCGTAATCACAGGCTCGGGAACCTCGATGGACTCCAACTCAATCGGGTGGTCCTGATCCGCAAGCGTATCGCCCGTCGAAGTGTCTTTCAGCCCGATAACCGCGCCCAAGTCACCTGCGCCGATTTGATCAATCTCCTCGCGGGAGTTCGCGTGCATCTTCAAGAGACGCCCGATGCGCTCTTTTCTACCCTTCGAAACGTTGTAGACGTACGAGCCGGACTCTAAGACGCCTGAGTAAACCCGAACGAAGGTCAAACGCCCGACATAAGGGTCAGTCATGACCTTGAACGCTAACGCGGAGGTCGGCGCAGTCTCGTCGGCGGGGCGGGTGTCTTCTTCGCCGGTCTCCAAGATAACCCCACGAATTGGCGGCACATCCAAGGGACTCGGTAAGTAAAGCGCGACGCAGTCCAAGAGGCGCTGCACCCCTTTGTTTTTGAGTGCGGAGCCGCAAAGGACGGGGAACAGCTCTAACGCAATCGTCCCTTTGCGAATCGCTTCGTTGATCATCTCAACGGGAACATCTTCGCCTTCCAAAAAGAGCATCGCGACTTCGTCGTCGCTGTCTGCAAGCTTTTCGATCATGAGGTTGCGCTTCTCTTCAGCCAGTTCAGCGTATTCAGCGGGTATGTCCGTTACCTGGATATCCTGACCTAAGTCATCCATGTAGGTATACGCTTTCATGTCCACCAAATCGATCAAACCTTTGAACGAATCTTCGCTCCCCATCGGCCACTGGATCGGAATGGCGTTCGCAGCTAAGCGCTCTTCCATCGAGTCTAAAACGAGTTGGAAATCTGCGCCCGTTTTGTCCATCTTGTTGGCGAACGCCAAGCGCGGCACGCGGTAGCGGTCCGCTTGACGCCAGACGGTCTCGGATTGCGGCTCGACCCCTTGCGAGGCGTCGAACACGGCGACTGCCGCGTCCAACACGCGCATGGAGCGCTCCACTTCCATCGTGAAGTCCACGTGTCCGGGCGTGTCGATGATGTTGATGCGGGTGTCCGCCCAAAACGCCTGCGTTACCGCCGACGTGATGGTGATGCCGCGCTCTTTCTCCTGCGCCATCCAGTCCATCTGGCTGGCACCCTCGTGCGTCTCACCGATCTTATGAATACGCCCCGCATAAAAGAGGATGCGTTCGGTCAGCGTGGTCTTACCCGCGTCGATGTGCGCGGCAATCCCGATGTTGCGAGTTTTGCTTAGATCGACACCTGTTTTGGTTCCTGTAGTGTTGGTTGCCATAAAAATTCAGAGAAAAGATGAAAGATTGAAAATTGAAGATGAAAGGCTAAATCTTCCTTCTTCACTCTTCACTCTTCTATCCTCTATCCTTATCCTCCTCTCTTACCAGCGGTAATGCGCGTACGCGCGGTTAGCTTCAGCCATGCGTTCGACGTCGTCTTTTTTCTTGACGGCTCCGCCCCGACCAGCAGCGGCGTCTAAGAGTTCACCTGCGACGCGCTCGACGGCGGTGCGTTCAGGACGCGCGTCCGAGGCGGCGGAGAGCCAGCGGAGGGCCAACGATTGAGCGCGGCGCGGGCTCACTTCGACGGGCACCTGATAGGTCGCGCCACCGACGCGGCGGCTCTTGACTTCAATCTTAGGGCGGACATTATCGATACCCTGACGGAAGACCTTTAAGGGCTCCTGTCCGCTGCGCTCTTGAATAAGACGGCACGCACCGTAAAAGATGCGGCTCGAGAGGTTCTTCTTCCCGTCGCGCATGAGCTTGTTGACAAACGCTGTAACCGTCGTATCGCTGTAGACGAGGTCGGGCTCAAGTTTTCTAACTTCTGCTCTTCTTCTGCGTCCCATACTTACCCTTTCGGTTTCTTCGTGCCGTACTTGCTGCGGCCCTGGTTGCGTTGCACGTAACGTCCGACGCCCACGCCTTGTGTATCTAAAGCACCACGTATAATGTGATAGCGCACGCCTGGCAAATCCTTAACACGTCCGCCGCGAATAAGGACAACCGAGTGCTCTTGCAAGTTGTGCTTCTCACCGGGGATGTAAGCGGTGACTTCGTAGCCCGAGGAGAGACGAACGCGCGCAATTTTACGGAGCGCTGAGTTCGGCTTCTTGGGGGTTTGCGTCTTGACCACCGTGCACACGCCACGGCGCTGGGGGCTGCCCTTTAAGGCAGGGACTTTATTCTTTTTCGGTAGGGCTTTGCGACCCTTACGCAGTAACTGGTTGACGGTTGGCAGCGTGACCACTCCCTCTTTCTCTGGCTTGAGCCTTAGATGCCCGCAGCAGCGCCACGGACGCAGAGCTTCCGGTTAAATAACGACACTTGTTGGACCTAAAAGGTGGGGTAACAAGCACACGACGACGGTGCCCCCTGACTTATCGCTGCAAGCCGGGAAGGGCAAACTCAAGTAGTATATAGGGGTGAATAGGGAGAAATCAAGGCTTAGCCTTACGTTCTGACACGTAAAGCGCTGAAACCTTTGAACCTCATGAGAGGTTGGGCGCAGTGAAGCGCCGGAAGTTGAGATTATGGTACGGGAATTTTGGAGAAAGTGCAGTGTGGGGTTTCACGTAGAGAGCGTTTTGTTTAGCTGAATAACTCCACGAAGGTCCGCACGTTCACGATAGACACATTCTCTACGCGCGATAAAGCGAGCACATCCCCTTTATCACCAGAAACGATATACTGCGCGTCTCCTCCAAGAGCCGCCGCAATGATGAAGTTATCGTCCGGGTCGGGCGAGTAATCCACGGGCGGAAGTTCTTCAAGAACAAGGGCTTTGTCCCGCAAGGCGTTAATGAGCGTTCCTACGTAGGGCGCGTTCAGATGCTTTCTCACTCGGGCGCGGCGGCTCACATCTCGTAACTCCCCTATCTGCCACGTTGAGGTTACGAGGTCGTAGCGCTTCTCTTGCCATAACTTCACGGCTTGAAAGGGCGAACCTCGAGGCGACATCAGAGCTGAAATGAAGATGTTTGTGTCAAGGACAACCCGCATCAGCGGCGGCGTTCTTGCCTATGGGTCTTCACCGCCTCCGTCGCAATCTCTAAGGCTTCTTCACCGCTCAAGTCGTCCGGGCGCGGCTCACAGCTCATCATATCGATAAAGTCCTGTGAGAACTCACGGTTCCGCCGCGCTTCAATCGCTTTCAAATCCAAGAGGACATCTGGTAATACGGCGTCGTCTAGCTTAGCGATTCGTGCTTGTATCTCTTCGCGTAACGTCATAGTTTGATGATAATCCTCTTTGCCACCGAGTTCAATCTAGCAGCCTATGGCAGTACCATTAGAGCGAAAGAATTTATGAAAGCTTCTTCGGTGTTTCCGTGCCGTAGCCGTCGTCACCATATACGCTGGCAGGAATCGACAATTTACTGGTACCGAGTTTTATCCAAAGCTCGCTTAGCCATTCGGCAACAGTATCGACTATCGCATCATTGACATCGAAGTCAGGCGGATCATCAATAACGTCGAATATAGGTGCGCCTGTTTTCAAGCCGGCAGGTGTGTAGTCAGGGCTTACGCATGTAGAACTTTGAGGAGGTAGTCGTCATCCCAGCCTGCCCTGCTGCGCTTGGCTTTGATACTGGCTTTAAGTGTTGACTCTAGCTTGAGCTGATTGAGGGCTAGATGTCGCAAAGTGACAAGATTAGCTTGGGCGTTTTGCGTTCTAGCTCTACTTTCATCTTCTTTGAAGGCTACGTCCAAAGTCCAATGTAAGCTGTTTTCAATACCCCAGTGAGCGCGCACAGCATAAGCGAGCGTTTCCACGTCCGTGAGGCTGGTCAGGAAGTAGCGCTCACTGACGCTCTTTTCACCGTTGATCTCGCGGGTGCTTCTAATCTTCGCAACAGCGGCAAGGTCACGCCAAGCTGAGGTGTTCTCCAAAAAGTCCAACTCGGTGAGTAACCACACCTCGCGGGTCTCAAGGCGTCCATGACCTCGGCTGCTGGTAGACCAATGCGGTGCGCTCTGGTCCTGTTCAAAAAGCCAACGGACGTCTTCGAAAAGGTGCTTATGGTTGGCTTTGAGCGCTAAAGCGTAGTCTGCTAGGTGTTCGCGAATGGTCCAAGCAATCTGTGTTTGGGTGCCTGCTGCGTCAATTGTGACCGTCGTTCCAGCAATATCAAGCCCTTCGAGCAGTTCGGGAATGGCGGTGATCTCGTTGCTCTTATCGGCAACTTGCTGCTGCCCTAAAACAATCTGGTGCTCACTTGCCCAAACGCTTACTGTGTGTAAACCGCTCGCACGTGACCATTTACCATCTACCGCTCGCACAGGAACTTCCCGCTCAGCTAACGCTAAGCTCTGTGTCCATCTGAAAAACACTCCCTGCCAAGCCTCCGCATCCAGCAGCATGAACACCCGCCTAAAGGTGTCGTGGCTAGGAATACCATTAGGAAGGTCCAATATCTTCTCTAGTTGGGCTTGCTTGCCCTGACCGTACTGCTCGATCTCGCTAAACGTGTCCGCGCCACTGATCACCGCGCAGATGGCGATGACCAAAATGTCTTCTAGCTTATGGCACACGTTATGTGCTCGCGGATCAGGCACAACCGTGAAGTGGGCTAGTAGTTTCGGTATCTCTATTTCGTTCATCCTTTACTTTAGCTGCCCATGCCAGCAAAACTTGTACATGCGTATGCCCTGGGTGTGTAGTTTACTTCAAAAAGACTTCTGTAGTCTTGTACCTTTCTGTTAAGTACGTAGAGATCAGGACCTGTAAGTGAAGCCATCACGCCGAAAGTACCATCTCCGTCTTGGGCTGGAAAGACACCGAATTCTAACGATTTAGCTTCAGGGGGCAAATTTTCTAGCAACAAGGCGATTTTTTTGCTAGCCGATTGGGAATGCGCTTTCAGAACGTTGCGCAGCTCCGACTTATATTCAGACTGAGTCATAATAATAGTCTAACTTTAGCCAAATAACGATACTTGAGAATAATAGGCACTACTGCGCACGGTATTTGTCAGCGCGTCGCCTCACCTCAGCTTTGACCTCTTCCATATCGAGAGGGGTGGGCGGACCGCTGCCTATCCCTTTTCGAATCTCGGCGCGTAGCCGCTCCAGCTTGATCTGCTCGAGCCTCCTGAGAAAGCGCATCAACCACTGGGCAGAGTAGAGTCATCTTTTTACACCTCCACATCGCTACTGCCCTGATCTGATAAATAGATTGATAAATTCTCGCGCTCTCACGATGGGAATACCCTCTACCTTTTGCAACTCGAGCATATCGCGTTTATCGCCAGACACGATGTACTGCACCTGTCCGGCTATTCCTGTGGCAAGAATCGGGTTATCTTTAGGATCGGGTGAATAATCAACCTCTGGTAGCTCGTCCAGAACCAGAGTGTTTTGCCGCAACTGGTTGATAAGCCTGCCTGCGGTCGCGGGTTTGAATTTATCTTTGAGATGAGGGTAGCGGGTCACTTCTTGTAGTTCGCCGATTTGCCATGCAGAGGTCACAAGGTCGAAACGCTTAGCCTGCCAAAGCTGATAGAGCGTGTCAGGGATGCCCCCGGTGGTGATAAGTGCAGAAATCAGAATATTGGTATCAACGACGACGCGCATCTAGCACAGCTTCGTCAATAAGCCTCGTGAGTTGGTCTTGGTCTTCGTCCTTGTTGCGCTCTTTAATGGCGCTCACCATCTCAGTAAAATCTTTGGTCAGACCACCCTTTTGCTGTTCCAAAACGTCCATCTGTGCCGCTAGTCGCTCGAGCATAGTTTCATCGTAGCCTGCCATCCGCTGCTGCAACTTCTGCTGTAATTCCTCGCGCACTGTCATAACTCGATGATACGCGCTTTTATGACCTGCCGCAATGTATTTGCCCCGCCGACAACTCACATTAAGGAATTATCAACGAGGCAGAATAGGGCGTGAAGGGCGTCGCTACGTACTATTCAGTTCGACGACAAAACTTCCTCACCCCAAGCGTCAAACTCCAACTCATACGTCCCCATCTCGCCTGCGTAGTAGCTCGTCACGATAATTTCATAAGTACCAGCGGGGAGGTCTGTTAGCTCGAGTTCCGCCCCCTCCCACTCCTCACCCGCTTCAGCCAAGACGCTGCGTCCGCCTTTTTCGTAGAGGTAGAGATACGGGTTTAAGAGGTCCGAGTACATCGTGATGAGCACCTCCGTCATCGGTTCGTCGAAGGTCACGGTGTAGATGTCGTAGAAGGCTCCTCTATCGTCTTCGTCGTCCGCTTGGAGGGAGCCGAGAACAGTCGTGTTGGGCTCGAGTTCACCGCCGTCGACGGTTTCCAAAGTATCCACCTTTACCTGATAACTTCCTAAATCGTATTGGCTCGCGCTATTCACGATGATATGGTAGCGCCCCGTTTCCGGCAGACCAAAGGAGATGCTGGCTTGGCTCTCGACATCCGGGTTGCTGTAATTGGTGAGCATCGTGCCGTCCGGTCCATAGAGCACAACGTAAGGCGTAAAGTCATAGGAAATCGCGGAGATTTGTACGACGTCACCGGCTTGACCATAGAATTTGACGAGGTCGAGATACGAGCCGTCGAAGAAGTTCTGACCGTCCTCTTCAGTGAGCGTTCCGCGCACGCTTTCACCCAACTTGACTTCGGGCGAGGTGCTGAGCAGATACAAAGGGGCGTTTTGCGCCGCAGTGAGTGAGAGTAAAGAAAGCGCTAAGAGCGCACCTAAGAAACGCATCATATCTCCTAAAAATAAAAGTAATTTTCTGCCCTATACTTGGGCTATCTTTACCTTAATGAAAAGCGCTATTTATGACGCCGCAACGGTCACGTCGCGCAGGTTGAGTTTTTAACACCTCTCGAGTTAGCCACACTCAAATCAGCCAGAGCCGCGCGTAAGGTGCTAAGGTCAACACATCGCCTGAAAAGGTTACGAACTGCTGCTCCAGCACATCAAACGCGCCATCCAAGCCCTGTTCTAGGAGCCAACCTTTGGGGACCTGCTGTTGCTGCTCCGAAAAGTTATAAATTGCCACGAGCACGCCTAGCGGATGCGAGCGACTGGTGGCAAAGAGGTGCGGATTGCCACTGCCTAGGATATCGTTGGCGTACGAGGCGTGAAACTGCGGCGTGCGCCTTCTAGCGTGGATGATTTTCTGCGTGCCGTTAAAAATTCGCGCTTCGATACTCCCAGGCTCGTGACGCCGCGCCGCCGCGTCCCAATCCATGTAAGGACGGTGCAGCCAGCGGTTGTCGCCCGCGTGTTCTTGCACGTAGCCGTAGTCGTTGAGCATCCCGAGTTCGTCGCCCATGTAAAAAAGCGGGATGCCGCCGAAGCCCGCCATCAGCGCATGACCCAACAAGATACGCTCGATAGAGAGGGCAATAAGGTGTTCGTCGCGTCTCTCCAAACCTGCTTCCAACCCCGCCAAGCTCGCCAAACTTCCCGAGATGCGCCTGTCGTTCGTCTCAGGGTTGAACTGAAAGACCTCACCCCTCGAGTGCGAACCTTCAAACTGTCCCGAATAGTAATCCGATAAAAACGAACGGTGTAAAGCGCCATTCAAGCCCACCGCCGCCGCATCCTCTTCAGTCACGGCCCAACCGATATCGTCATGACATCTTATGTAGGTGCCCCAAGCGACCCTGGCGGACGGACGCGGAAAGCGCTGTAAGGTGTGCGTCATCAGGCGCGTGTCACGGCTGGCTAACGCGGACCAAAACTGCACCATCAGCGAGTTGTGATAGGCGATGTTCGAGACTTTACCGTAGCGCTTGCCCGTCCCGAAGTAGTGAATGAGGTCATCCGGTGAGACGATGGCTTCGGCTTTGTGGGCCACAGCGGGGGCGGCGATGCGTGAGCACGCCCTAAGCGCCTGCAAGATGTCGTGGACTTCGGGCTGATTTTGAGAGTCCGTGCCGAGCCGCTTCCACATAAACGCAACCGCGTCGAGGCGGAAAACTTCGACGCCCTTATTCGCTAAAAAGAGGAGGATGTCCACGATTTCAACGAACACATCGGGGTTGCTCCAGTTCAAATCCCACTGATACTCGTTAAAGGTCGTCCAGACCCAGCCCACCTCAGGGTAAAACGAGAAGTTGCCGGGGGCGAAATCCGGGAAGACTTCGGGTAGCGTCTTTTCGTATTCGTCGGGCACAGCGCGGTCTTGGTAGATGTAGAAGTAGTTTTGATACTTCTCTTCGCCTGCCCGCGCCCGCTGCGCCCACTCGTGCTCCTTAGCGCAGTGGTTCAAGACTAAATCCAGACAGACGCTGATACCTCTTCCGCGTAAAGTTCGGCACACATCCTCTAAATCCTCTATCGTTCCCAACTCCGGCTCGACCTCTCGGTAATTCTCGACTGCGTAACCGCCGTCGTTCTCGCCCTGACGCGCCCGAATCGTCTTCATCAGGTGGAGGTAGTTCGCGCCGATGTCCTCTATGTACGCCAACCTCTCCCCTACCCCTTTGAGCGTCCCTGCAAAGCGCTCCACATAGAAGACGTAGCCCACCATCCCCTCACGCTGAAACCAGTCGGAGGAGAGGTCGCGTTCGATATCCAACAATTTGAGGTCTTCGGGGCGTGCGGCGTAGTGCTCGGCGAGGCGGAGAACTAAACGCTCGACGACCTCGGCGAAGTCGCCGCGCTTGCTGTAAAGCGGTTCTAAACCGTCGTAGAGGTTCTGAAACTGCCGCCCCAACCGCAGCTTGAAAATCTGCTGGTCGCGCTTGGGCAGTCCCTCTAAGGATGCGTCTAGCTTGGGTAATAAGGCGTCGAAGTGTTGTTTGGCGTCTGGGGTAAGGAGGAGGGCGTTCTGCATCAGCATCCGTTATACCAACTAATCAGCTTACGGCCCTAGCTCTCAATGGTCGGCGCGACACTTAGTTCCCAACTGTGACTCTGACGCTAGTCGTGAAAGAGTTCGGTACTTTCAAATAGATTTTGGGAGCAGAAAGAAGTTTGGGGCTCGAATGTCGGGACGCTCGAGGGGGGCACAATATGGATCAGCCAAGGTTTGAACTCGCGACGATAGACATTGTTATCGTCATCGTTTACTTCGTAGGTGTTATCGCGCACGGCGTCTACGTAAGCCGCAAAGGAAATGAAAGCTCTGAGGATTACTTTTTAGCAGGACGCGGGCTGCCCTGGTACCTCATCGGCTTCTCACTCTTCGCCTCGAACATGTCGGGCTCGTCGTTCGTCGGGCTGATGGGCGGTACGTACGCTAACGGCATCGTAATTTACAACTACGAGTGGACAGCGGCTTTAGTGCTCGTCTTCTTCGCTTTTTTCATCTTGCCCTACTTCTTACGCGCCAAACTCCACACCGTCCCCGAATTCTTAGAGAAACGCTTCGATAACCGCAGCCGCCGCGCTTACTCCGCCTTTACTGTGTTGGCCGTGATCTTCATCGACGCATCAGCGGCGGTCTACGCGGGCGGGCTCGTGATTACTCAGGTCTTCCCGCTGCAACTCTGGCAAGCCGCCGCCATCCTCGCAGCGGTAGCGGGGCTCTACACCGTCTTAGGGGGTCTCGCGGCGGTGGTCGTCACCGACACGGTGCAAGCCATTTTGCTCATCATCGGCTCGCTCATTATCTTTGTCTTGGGGCTGGGCGAGGTAGGCGGCTGGGAGCAGATGTTCGCGGGCGTACCCCAAGAGCAAACCTCCATCATCCAACCTCCGTCGGACGACTTCGTGCCCTGGCCTGGTCTTTTGGGCGTGCTCTTCGTCGGCTTTTACTTCTGGTCCTTTAACCAGTTTATCGTCCAGCGTACACTGGGCGCGAAAGACTTAGACGAGGGGCGTAAAGGGGCACTCTTCGCGGGGCTCTTAAAGCTTCCCAACATCTTCATCATGGTGCTACCCGGCCTCATCGCGCTGCAACTCTACCCGAACCTCTCTAACCCCGACTTAGCTTTTCCCGCGCTCGCCTTTGACCTCTTACCCGTCGGGCTGCGCGGCGTCATTATGGCGGCGCTGATTGCCGCTATCATGTCGAGCCTGGACTCCGCCTTTAACGCGACTAGCTCAATGGTTACGATGGATTTCGTCAAACCGCTACGCCCTGACTTTAGTCAAGATCGCCTGGTCAGAATTGGGCGCATCTTTACGGGCGTCGCGATGGTCATTGTGGCGGTATACGCACCCCTCATCGCCAACTTCGAGACGCTTTTTGGCTACTTGCAGTCCGCACTTTCGTTTTTGGTCCCCGCGCTCGTTGCGATTTTCTTCTCAGGACTCTTCTGGAGGCGGGCAAACGCGGACAGCGCGTTTTACACGATTATCATCACGCTCGTCATCGGCATTCCGCTCTTTATTATGATGGAAGTTACCAACGTTTGGAATTCGTTCGGCTTTCCTGACGTTCACTTTACCTATATGGGTATCGTGATGTTCATCTTAGGGACGCTGCTCGTGGTCGGCATCAGCTTAGCGGGTGAGGAACCCGACGCGGAGAAGGTGAGGCAGTACGCCTTTACGAGGGAGAACTACCGCAAGGACATTGCAAGTGTGGACAAGGTCTGGTACCGAGACTTTCGCCTTCAATCGGTCGGCTTGGCGGTTATCATGGTCGCAGTGATTGTGGCGTTTTGGTAGGTACAGCAGGTAGTAGCTGGTCACAAATACTCTAATACTAACCTGAATGAAGGATGTCGCAATCTGAGAGCGTCCGAGGGTACGCGCTCACGCGCGGTTGAGATGTCAAAGTACGACATCTCAACTTCACTTTAGTATAACTTGAGACAATACTGACCTAACGCGCACATTTGGGAGCTTAATGCTTACGTAACACAAGCTCGTAAAGGTAAAAACTCTATTTATTCACCGAAGTAATTTGAGGATGTCACTTTGCGGCGTCCTTTTTCGTTGTACCAGCTTTAGAGATTGTGCTTGTCGAGCAGCTCTAATATCTCGTCTGGCAACCACTGTTGCGCCGTATCGGGGAAGGCGGTGGGCGCTAATATCGCGGTTAAATCGACGTTCACACGCCGCGCGTATTCGCCCTCTTTAGGCTCGGTATAGACCTCGATGCGGCGCTGGATGAGGTTGACAATCCAGACTTCGGGAATCTCTGAGCGGGCGTGGAGAGGGAGTTTCAAGGTTCTATCCTTACGAAGTGTCGTATCTGACACTTCAATAACCAAATGCACATCCTCTGGTTTCGGATGGTCTACGTAGAGCTTGTCTTTAATCAACAAAACATCGGGCTGAGGTAGTTCGGCGTCCTCTAAGTCATCGGAAAGCCTTAGAGGATTCTGAGGTAAAATTTGCGCTCTACCATCGAAAGCAACACTGAGTCGCTGCGAGAACCGCGCCGTCACGAAACCGTGGGGTGGGTTGATGGTCATCTTGAAAATATGCCCTCCGAGAAGTTCAACGTGTTCATCCTCACCGATAATGCCCGCTTTCTCCATCTCCAAGAGGTCGCGGTAGGTGAATTTTCGCAGTCCTGACTCGTCGGACGTGGGTGCTACTTTGCGCTCGAGAATCGCCATAACCTTAGTTTACTCCGTTTTCAGGTGTGAGAATTTTAGGTGAGAACAGCCGTTAGCTTTTGGCCGTTAGGTCTTAGCAAAAGCCTGTGAGCTAAACGCTAACGGCTAAGCGCTTTTCTAGCCCCCTTCACCCGCTCCACCACCTCTTCCCTACTCCCTGCCAACGCCGTCACGTGCCCCATCTTCCGTCCTGGCCTCGCCTCGGCTTTGCCGTAGAGGTGAAGATGAACACCTGGCATAGCGAGCGCGTTTATCCAATCCGGTTCACCTCTTCCCCACACATCCCCCAAGAGATTCGCCATCGCCGCAGGGCGCACAAACTCGGTTGAACCGAGCGGTAAACCGCAGACAGCGCGAAGCTGTTGTCCAAACTGACTCGTCACGCACCCTTCGATCGTCAGATGCCCCGAATTGTGCGGGCGCGGCGCGATTTCGTTGACGATAAGTTCATGGTCGTGCGTCAGAAAAAATTCGACACACATGACACCGATAACCTCCAATGTTTCTAAAATTCCTCGAGCGATGTCTACCGCCTCGGCAATAACGTTTTCGGAGAGGTCAGAAGGTGCAACGGAGAGGTCTAAAATGTGGTTTTCGTGTTGGTTTTCAATCACGCCGTAGTGCGCGAATGTTCCGTCCACACCCCTCGCCGCCACCACCGACACCTCTCGCTCGAAAGTGACGAACGCTTCTAAAACTGCCTCACCTTGTCCTAATTCAGCAAAAGCACGCCTTCCCTCTTCGGCACTCTGAATTTTCGCCTGTCCCTTCCCGTCGTAGCCAAAACCCGCCGTTTTAAGCACGGCGGGCGTGCCGACCTCTTGAAGTGCCGTGTCAATCTCGTCTTCACTTTGAACCGCTTGAAAAGGCGCAACGGGAAACCCGTTATCCGACAAAAAAGTTTTCTCTCGCAAGCGGTTCTGTGCCACGTACAAAGCCTGAATATCGGGACGAACGGAGACAACCTCTTGCGCAGCCTCGAGCGTCCGAACCGGAATATTCTCAAACTCGAGCGTCACCACATCAACGGCTTGCGCAAAAGCTTTCACCGCGTCAACGTCGTCGTAAGGGGCGCTGACTTCGACATCGGCAACTTGACCTGTCGGCGTGTCTTGACCGGGCGAAAACGTGTGGACGCGGTAGCCCATATACTTTGCCTCGAGTGCCAGCATCCGCCCGAGTTGACCGCTGCCTAAAATGCCAATCGTTGCGCCGGGGAGAACTGTCATGGTAGCTCCGAATGTAGGACGGTGTCGGTTTGGGTGCGGCGGAACTCGAGTAACTTTTCGCGTAAGTTGGGTCTCGAGATTGCCAAGATAGAGACCGCTAAAAGCGCAGCGTTAATGGCGCCTGCACGCCCAATCGCTAACGTCCCAACTGGAACCCCGGCGGGCATTTGCACGATCGAGAGAAGTGAATCTACGCCGTTCAACACGCGGCTCTGCACGGGCACGCCCAAAACAGGTAAGACGCTCTGCGCCGCGACCATACCCGGTAAGTGCGCCGCGCCGCCCGCGCCCGCGACGATAACCTCGAGCCCGCGCTCGGCAGCGTGTTCGGCAAAGTCAGCCATTCGCGCGGGCGTCCGGTGGGCGGAGACAACGGAGCGCTCTAAAGGAATCTCGAACCTCTCCAACGTTTCCACTGTGTGCTTCATCGTCTCCCAATCGGAGGTGCTGCCCATGATGACGGCTACGAGAGGTTGGCCAAGCGGTTGCTCGAGAGAGTCAGAAGCTGCCGTCATTGTGGACCTCTTTCGTCGCGGCGCGTTTCAACCTGTCGCGCACGGCGAGCCATTCGGGGATATCGGGCACAGCCTCCACAACGATTTCGTCGCAACCAGCTTCATCGAGTTCGCGCAGGCCCGCGTAAAGCTGCTGAGCGTAGCCTTCCGGCTCACCGGGTAAAACGAGCCACCGCTCGCTCTCCAACCAGGCGGGCTGTTGACTTCTCGCTAGCACGGCGAGTTTCTTGTCCGCGTTCTCTCCCAGATAATCCGTCAAACTTTCGGCAATTACAACGGGTGTCGTCGGAGCGTAATGGCTCTCTAACGTACCGGGCGCTCTAGGGACATCTCCCATTTCCATAAGAGGTTCCTCTCCTAAGACTTCGGCGAGTTGAAGCGGTGAAATCCTGCCGGGACGCAAGAGGCGCGGTCTAGGGCTGCTCATATCGAGAATTGTAGATTCCAGGCCCACCTCGCACGCGCCGCCATCTAAAATCATATCTACAGAGTCTCCCAATTCAGCGCGGACGTGCGCCGCTGTAGTCGGGCTGATGCGTCCGAAGCGGTTGGCGGAGGGTGCGGCGATACCGTTACCAAAAGCGTGAAGCAACTTTAACGCTAACGGATGACCCGGCACGCGCACCCCGACGGTATCTTGCCCGCCTGTTACGACATCTGGAACCTTAGCCGAGCGTTTCAAAATGAGCGTGAGAGGTCCGGGCCAAAAGGTCTCAGCGAGTTTGTAGACCTCTCCAGGAATATCTCTCGCCCAAGCTGCGAGCAAGTCAACCGAGGGAAGGTGGACGATCACCGGATGGTCAGCGGGGCGACCTTTGGCTGCAAAAATACGTTTGACAGCGTCGGGGTTAGTTGCGTCTGCGCCTAAACCGTAAACCGTTTCAGTCGGAAAGGCGACGAGTCCGCTCGCACGCAAGAGGTCAGCAGCTCTCTCTATCTCGTTTTCGCTAGTTTCATCTCTCTGCTTCGCTCGCATCAGGTGTGCATTCTAACTTCAAAATTATGCGCCCGTACTACTTGGACGCGCTTTGGATGGCTTCACGAATAACGCCGATACTCTTATCCAAATCGCTCCTCTCGCTCTCGCTTAGTTCGACCTCGAGCGTCGCCACCACCCCCTCACGCCCGAGAACGCGGGGCAAGCTGTACGCCACCTCCCCGTCGCTCATCGACACCGTGAGGACGCTCTGCTGGTTGCCCAAGACCGCTTGGGCGATGCGAGTAATTCCTGTCGCCACGCCGTAATATGTCGCCCCTTTGCGCTGAATGATGTTGTACGCCGCCCTCTGCACGTCGCGCTGCACCTCGCGCTGATCCTCGTCGTCCCAGGTCAAACCGCGCTTGGGGAAGTACTGTTTGAGCGGCGTTCCGGCGATGTCCACGTGGCTCCACGCGACGATCTCCGAATCGCCGTGTTCGCCCAAGACGTAGCCGTGAACGTTCTGCGGCGCAACCTTTGCCTTCGCGCCGACGAGCGAGCGCAGCCGCGCCGTATCCAGAATCGTACCTGAACCGATGACGCGCTCTCTGGGCAGGCCACTCTCCTGCCACGCGACATGCGTCAACACGTCAACGGGGTTCGTGGCGATGAGCAAAACGGTGTCGGGCGCGTTCTCGGTAATTTGCGGGATGATCTCGCAGAAAATGTCGGCGTTTTTGGCGGCTAAATCGAGCCGCGTTTCGCCGTCTTTTTGATTCGCGCCTGCTGTCACGATGACCATCGCCGCGTCTTTTAAGTCTTCGTAGCTCCCTGCCACGACCCGCGCCGGATGCGAAAAGGGCGTGGCGTGCGACACGTCCATCGCTTCGCCCTCGGCTCTCGCGCCATTCTTGTCCACAAAGACGAGTTCGCTGACCAGGTTTTCGATCACTAGCGTATAACCCGCCGTTGAGCCAACGAGTCCTGCACCTACAATGCCTATCTTCATTCGCGCCTCCTTACAATCTTCGTTACTGTAGCGGCGCACTAGAAGTAAGACCTTGCTTCAAACAGCGTTTATACTGCGGTATTTATGCGGGGTTTATACTGTGGGCTATGGAAAGTTTATGAGGCAGAATATTTCGTCCGGGACACCGTGGGAAGACGCGGTAGGGTACTCGAGAGCCGTCCGCGTCGGCCCTTACGTGTTCGTTTCAGGAACCACAGCAACCGACAAAGGTGGTCGCATCGTCGGTGTGGATGACCCCTACGAGCAAACACGGAAAGTATTACAAAATATCCGCTCGGCATTAGAAAAAGCAGGGGCGACTTTAGAAGACGTGGTGCGCACGCGCATCTTCGTTACTGACATCGCTCACTGGCAAGAGGTCACAAGGGCGCACGGTGAAGTCTTTGCCGATATTCGCCCGGTTGCTACGCTCGTCGCGGTGAGTGCGCTCATTGACCCTAAGATGCTCGTGGAGATTGAGGTAGACGCGCTTATTGAAGAGGAAAGGTAAAAGAGGAAAACTCAGTCCTTATACGAGGTTGCACGGCTTAGTTTGCAAACTAAGCCGTGCCCATCTGTGATGGTAAGCTTTAACGTCCTCAGTTAGAGTAAGTAAACTGTGCAATTCCGTATTATTTCTCGAGCAGCCGCTCCGCTAACCTCTTTCCTTCAGCGGCGGCGTCTTCGTAGGACAGATAACCGGAGACGCACACCCCCGCACCGTAGAGGTTCGCGGTTCTCGTTAATTCGAGCCTGTCGTTTCGTTCGGAAGGTGCGAAGCGTTTGCAGTCCACCACATAAGGGAGTGAGCCGTCTTGAGGGTCAGCCTCGAGTCTCACCGCTTCAAACGCAAACCCCAGCGACTGCACGTGTTCAAAGAGGTCGTCGTACGCCATCTCGCTGAGGCGTCCGGCTCTTTCGGTCAAGTTGCCAACGCTGAGACGTGCTTCTAAAAAACTGCCCACGCAGAGCGCCGTGCGCTTTGAGAGGCGGTCTACCCCTTCCCAGGTGCGCACACCTCTCGCTTCGCCATCTGTCACGAGTAAAGAAGAGACGCTCGACTGGAGCAGGTGAATCCCTGGTTGATGCTCTAAAACGTATTTCGCACGGCGGTGACACGCCCAGTTGCCGACGAAGCCGTTTTCATCAGCGACCTCTTCGCAAATATTCGCCATAAGAGTATTTGAGGGAGGCTCGAGTATCGCGCCGTCCCCGACGAGGTTATAGAGCGTATCCAAACTCGTCGTGATGAGTAAAATATCGAGTCCTGAACGCGCACACTCGAGCGCCGCCTCACTACCCGCGATGCCCGCGCCAACAATCGCAACGTCGTAAACGTGACCCGGCCCTGGGAAACTCACCCGAACGTTACTCGTTAAAACCGTCCAGCAGGGGGAAGGGCTGCCGCCGTCCGGGGGCACGCAAAAGTAGGTGTTCGCCCGCGCGGGTGCGCTGATAGATAAAGACGCCTTTGGGTTGCCCTAAGAGGTCGGTGGGCTGCGCCGCGTCCACCATGACGCGCAGATGCAGCGGGAGCGCGCTACTCAGCTCGCCGAGTTCATAGTGCTCGTTTTTGAGCGCCCGGTAGCCGAAAAAGACATCGGTGGTCATCTCGCTGTAAATACAGGTTAAAGATTGCGCTTCCGAGGCGCGGTAGAGCGCGACGGCCTCCCAGGTGGCGGCGAGGGCCTCCTCTTCGCTGACGAGTTCGCGTGTAACCTCTCCGGTGTCACCATAAAAGGCCGCCGGAAAGTTGCGTGACTGCGCGTAGAAGCCGTGCTCACTAACGATGAGCCGCATCACCTTGTTGCTGTACGACGCACCCTTGACCGCATTTTTCATGTAAGCAATCGCCAACCCGTAACGGCGCTCGTGCAGCTCGGCGAAGTCTTCCCAATCGGGGTCTATAAGTGCGGTATCGGTATTGACCTCAAAACCTGTGCGAATCAACATAAGTCTCCTAAAATAGCTTCTCCGCGTGTACATCGTCTCTTTATCAATGTTTTTATATCCGATTCTTTGTACGTCATATCTGCTTTAGCTTGCCAAACTGCGCTAACCCCTCGAGCCTCAACCACGTGAACCAGTCCTAACTTCCAACTTATCCCCCACATGCAGCGCCGACACCCCAAACGTCTGCAAGGTATAGGAAACGTTGCGAAAGCCTGCTGCCTCCATCATCGTCGCAAGTTCGGCAGGTTTAGGGAACTTCAAGACCGAGTCAGGCAGATAGGTGTACGCGCTCCGCCTACCCGATAAAAGTCCGCCTAAAATTGGTACGACTTTGAGGAAGTAAAAGCGGAAAAGCTGACCGAACACACCTTCAGGGGGCGGCGGAAACTCTAAGACAACCAGCCGTCCGCCGGGTTTGAGCACGCGGTAAAATTCAGAAAGACCTTTGTCGTAATCAGCGAAGTTGCGCAGTCCGTACGCGATGGTCAAGGCGTCAAAACTATCGTCGGGGAAATCTAAAGCTAAGCCGTCACCTTGCTCAAGCCTCACCTCTACCTTTTGCTTGGCGGCTTTGGCGCGGCCTAGCTCGAGCATCGCCGGGACGAAATCCACCCCGATGACCTCAGCTTTGGGCGCAGCCTTTTTGAGCGCCAACGCGAGGTCCGCCGTACCTGTCGCTACATCCAAGATGCGCTTTGTCTCGTCTTGACCTTCTAAAGCAGCCCGCACCGCCTGTCTGCGCCACGAGCGGTCAATGCCTAAACTCAGCAAGCGGTTTAAGAGGTCGTAGCGACGCGCGATCGCGCCGAACATCTCTCTGACCTGATGCGCCTTGTCTTGATGCGCCTTGTCTCGTTCGGGCGGTTGAGATGAAGGGGCTTGGGAAGCGGGCTGGGGTGACATGACCTTACGGTATCACGGAGCCGCGCAAGGTAGCCAAACATTGCTGACGTAGCCGCGTTCATAAACGCGGCTTTGAAACGGATGCGCGAAAAAAGAGGTCGCTTTAAGAAGCGAGTAGCTGATGACGGCTCAAGAAAGCGTCGAGCTTGGCGCGGCTGAAGCCGGACATGCTCGCCGCGTCGCCGTTATAGACGAGCGTCGGCACGCTTCTGCGCCCGCCGTTGACGCTCATGACATAGTCGGCTGCGCCGTCCACCTGCTCGATGTTGATCTCTTCGAAGGGAACGTCTAGCTTCTTCAAAAAGGTCTTGGTGACTTGGCAGTCGCCGCACCAAGAGGTCGTGTACATCTGAACTTTATCCGTTTGAACGGGTTTGACTTGGGTGGTATTCACGTAAGGGTCTCCTAAAGAACTAAAAATACGCTGTGAGCGTGTCGCCACGGTTCAGGTAACAGTGTGCAGCATCGCCTCGTTACGACGAGGCTGATTTTTCTCCTGATTGGGGTGGGACATGTCACTTGTTGCTCGTATGTCGTACTGCTCGTAGGTCGTAAGGGTCGGGGGTCATCAGCGAACACCGCTGATGAAGGAACGCCCGATAAAAATCTATCACGCGCTTAGCCACCTCTAGTGTTCCAGGCGTCATGCGCTACGCTTGCGCGGCAGTTCAGCGACAGTTCGGTGCTGCGGTTTGATTCTGTGTGGGCCTTCCAAAACCTCGAGACGAGAGGTGGCGTTTACGCGCTGTTCTATAATATAACTGTCTATTTATTCGCTCGAGCCTACACATAAAAACATGCCGTAAAAACACACTTCACACGGGCTGATGTGTGTGCTGAGCCTACATAATGTAAGCTGTGTTTCGATAGCGTGAAGAAATTTGATTAAGGAGGTTGAACTGTGATTTGCACCGCAAGACATCTGGTATTCATCTGTTTCTTCCTACTCGCACCTTTAGCCGCAGCCCAAACGATCGCTGAGGTCGCGCAGGATAACCCAGAGCTGAGCACGCTCGTGGAGGCGATTGAGGCTGCCGGGCTTACCGACACCCTCTCAGGTGAGGGGCCGTTCACCCTGTTCGCGCCGACGGATGACGCGTTCGCCAAACTGCCTCAGGGCCAACTCAACGCGCTTTTAGAAGACAGTGAGGCGCTCACGCAGATTCTCACCTATCACGTCGTGCCCGAGCGTTTTGCCACTTCGGACATCACGGCGGACATGACCGAATTCGAGACGGTGGAAGGAAGTGCGCTGCCGATTACGCAAATCGGCGTCGGGCAGGCGGCGGTCACAGCGGTGAATATCGAGGCGTCCAACGGGGTGATTTACCTCATCGACGCCGTGTTGACGCCGCCGAATTTTGAGATGTCGGATGGTGGGGCAGCTACGGGTGGTGGTATGGATGACGGTACGGGCGGCAGTGTGGCGGGCAGCTCGAGTGGCGGCTCCTACATGAGCAACGCAACGCGCACCGTTCGCTACGCGGTCCAAGCGCAAGAAGACAGCGGCGTGAGCGGCTCGGCGCTGATCGCCGACTACGGTGAGCAGACCGTCGTCACGCTCTCGCTCTCGGGTACGCCCGAAGGCGGCACGCACCCCGCCGAACTGCGCATGGGCGACTGTGGTGAAGAGGGGGAGGTGGTGCTCCCCCTCGAGAACGTGGACGGCGGCACCGGCCTCAGCACCACGGTAACGGACACCTCTTTTGACGCTATCACCGGGGACGACCACGCCCTCAACGTCTACCTCTCACCGGATGATACGGACAGCGCAGTCGCGTGCGGCGAGGTCGGCGCGGGCGCGGACGAGCTGTCGCCCCTGAGTGACATGACGGGTGACATGACAGGTGGCAGTATGTCGGGTGGCGATATGAGTGGTGGCGCGAGCAGCGAGGAGCAGGGTCTTTTAGAAACCGTCTTTTACGAAATCTATCCCAACGAAGATTATGATGTAGAAGGAACCGTGCAAGTCGTCGAGAATGCCGAGACGGGCGGCGCGAGGGTCGTTATCTCGTTGCAAAATACCTCTGAAGGGGACCTTCATCCCGCCCACTTCCACGCGGGCAACTGCGGCGACGGGGGCGATATCATCGTGCCCTTGGAGAGCGTGGACGGGGCGAGCGGCTCGAGCGTCACCGACACCGACACCTCGTTTGAGGAGATCACCGCCTCGGACTTCTACATCAACATCCACCTCTCCCCTGAAGAGATCAGCACCATCGTCGCCTGTGGCGAAGTCGGCGAGGGGGAAGAAAACTGAGTTTTGTCGGCGTTTCGCGGCCTTTGAACCGAGGTTCGCCGTACCAAAGGTGAGCGAGGAGTAGGAAGGCTTGACCGAAATGCGCAGCAGCTACGTTGTGTAGGCACTTTCGCTCTTCTCGTACGTTCAGCGTTAACCTATCTCGAGAGCCTTGCACAGGCTCGGAACTTCATTAAGCTCGGCAAATTCGCTAGAGCGCTAGGCGCAGCCGCGCGACTTCTGTTATATTTGCCACAGATGCAAGAGAGACATCATTCAAATTCAGGAGGCAGAAATGAAACACAAATTTTTACTCGGCGCACTTTTTAGCGCTCTACTCATCTTTACGCTCATCGGTTTTGCGCAAGATACGGGCGGTGAGATGACGGGCGGCATGATGGACGATATGACCGGTGGTGAGATGACCGGTGGCGCTATGACCGGCGGTATGAGTGAGATGGATAGCAGCGAGATGGACGCGATGCTTGAGAGCCTCATGCAAGACAGCAGCGCTACGGGCGGCAGCATGGACGACATGGACACCTCGTCCATGACCATCGCCGAGGTCGTCGCGGCGAACCCGGACTTCGGCATTTTGGCGCAGCTTGTCCAGTCGGCAGGCTTGTTAGAGACGCTTAACGGCGAAGGACCGTTCACCGTTTTCGCGCCGAGCGACAGCGCCTTTTTACCCTTTACGAATACCGACATCGTGTCGCTCTTGAGCGACACCGACGCGCTCACGAATGTGCTCACCTATCACGTCGTTGACGGCGAGCTGACCTCAGAAGACCTCATGAGCATGAGCAGCGTCACGACCTTGCAAGGCGGCGAGCTGACTATCGGCGAAGGCATGGCGATGGGCGACATGACGGGCGGCGACATGAGCATGTCCGGTATGACCGGTGGCGAGATGACTGGCGGCGAGATGACCGGTGGTGAAATGTCGGAGATGGGGCCGAGTCTCATGGTGGGCAGCGCGAACGTCGTTACCGCCGACATCGTGACCGCTAACGGCGTCATTCACGTGATCGATTCGGTGTTGATGCCCGAGTAACTACTTTTGTTCGACTCGAGCGGTCTCTCCCGAGACCGCTTTTTTGTTTGTTTAGGGAGCTAGCGCTTACCTCTAATACTACTCAACCTCTTTGAATTTCACATAATTATTTTCCCAGTGAGGGAGTACGCGGCGTAGGGGGACATATTTGTTACTGTATGAATCTTCCCTACTGCATTTGCCTCTTTCTGTCCAACCTCGTGCCACGAACCTCTTAATACGGAATTACACGACTTATTTATTCCAACTGAGGGCCCCCTTCCCCCTTTCCCCTTTCGGGGACGAACGATCGGGGGCGAACGATCGGGGGCGAACGGTCGGGGTTACGCAGTCTCCTGTAAAGAACGAACGATCGGGGACCTACGGCGACGTTAGAGCTTTTCAATTTAGGCTAGCGGGTTGGGCCGAGTTTACGTCCCATCACGGATGGGCATGACTTCGTTTTACAAAACGAAGTCATGCAACCTCGTATAACGTCTACAAAACCGTTTTCCCGTCGCTCGTCACAAACTCAAAGGTGATCGCCGTACCCACGAGCGTGTCCCCTAAGCCGCTGCCCCTCACCACCACATTGACGTTACTGGTGTTGGTCTCGTCGCCGCCCGTGCGGATTTCGTAGAGACTGTTAAAAGGCTCGACAATGAGCGTTTCACCGCCCACTTCGACCTCTCGGTCCGTGTTGTCCACGCGCACCTCGACGGCCTCAGCAGCCGCTACAGGGTCGCTAAAGGTGTAAGTGCAGGTCGTTTCGGCGCAGGTTCCTTTCTCGAGCACAAGCGGCGCTTCGGGGTCGCTCGAGTAAGACGAGAGGAGGAAGAGGCTTTCAGGTTCCTCAATAGGCGGCAGCGAGGCGAGGCCGTCATACGCGCCGTCAAAGGTCGCGATGATGAGCGTGACCTCCGCCAAAACGATCTCTTGCGGGAGTTCGTCTACCGTCAAACCTGCCGCTGCCGCCTCGGGGTTGAGCGTGAGCGTCGCTTCGGGTGCGAAGCCCACAGTTTCTTGAAAGCGCACAGGCTTGAGCCCCCTCGGAGCCCGGTCCCGGTTTTGGGTCTCGACAAAGACGCTTTCGCCAACAGGTTGCGGAATACTTTCAACAAAGGTGCTGGCAATCTCCGAGGCGGCGAGCGCGGCGAAACCTTCCTCGCTCGCCTGCGCAACCACCGCTGTCGCGCTGTCGCTCCCAATCTCTAAAGACGCCGAGCGGCTGCCGATAAAGGGGCGCAGCACGCCGCAGCTACTCAGCAAAAGTGTAGCAGTAACGATCCAGAGACCGCTTTTCAGGTATGTCATAAGGGTTTGACCCTCCTAAAAAATTTGTGATACTCATCAAGTTAACATAATCTCTATACCGAGTTCAATTACGCTGAAGTGCGTACGGACAACGGGTTGATGAAATAGAATCTGTACGGCTCGAGACCGAGTAGCGTCACGTTGCGAACAGCATATTGAGCAAACGAATCGCACGCGCGAGCCCTCTCAATGTCGAGAATCACCCTAGTTTAGGCGTTCTACTCGCGCTCGAGCCGCTATACTACCTCCAATGACGACAGGGACAATGATTACGGTCTACGGCGTGACGGGCTGCGGCCCGTGCGAAGCCAGTCTCGAACTATATCTATCAGGAGATCGGTTACGAGCGCGTCTGCGACGTAGACGAGTACCGCTTTGGCTGAGCCTAGAAGGGCGCTATGATGGACGTTCAAACCGTGCGGACGGACATCCTTGTGGTTCACGCTGAAGCGGAAGCGGCGGTGCGTTTAGAAGAGGTTGAAGTAACTCGCTCCGCCACGCCCACTGTACTTCGCGCGTTGGTACGTGAGCGGCTCAGCGTAGACGCAGTGCTTCTTCACGACGGCGGTTTGTTCTTAGGCGAAGGGCACGCGCCTATTTTGATGGAAGCGTTAGACTCTCTTCCCAAACGAAGCCCTTCGACCTCTTGGCAGCTTCCGCCCAACGCGCGGCCCTGGCAGCAGCTCGGTTGGTTTGAAGAGGTGAACGCGTGGTTGGAAACAGAGCTAGAAGCTCAAGACGAGCACCTGACAGGCACGGTTCAACAGGTCAACCTCAATGACCTCGTCTGTGTCTTACACGCCCCAACCGACAAAGGCGGCGTGTACCTCAAAGCGAGCGAGACACCCACAGAAGCCGACGTGACCTCTTACCTCTCATATGCTCACCCCGACCTCACACCCGACGTGCTCGCTTACGCTACGTCCAACGCGCACGGCTGGCTCGTCACGAGGGACGGCGGGGCGCGGCTCAGCGACTCGGGGGTGCTCGAAACTTGGTCCGACGCTTTCACCAAGCTCGCCCGTTTTCAAGGCTCGGATCACACCGATACCCTGAAAAAGCTCGGTTGTCCCGTGCACACGTTCGCCGACCTCTCGGAGCGCACGGACCTATTTTTTAGAGACGCGCAAACCTTGTCTGCGTGGGGTTTATCTCGGGAGCAGATAAAGGGATTAGAAGCCCTTTTACCCACTTTGCAACAGGCGCATGAACGTGTACGCTCGCTCGGTCTTCCCGACACCCCCGTTCACGGCGACGCCCAACCGATGAACGCGCTCAGCGACGCTTCAGGAGAGGCGCTCTGGTTCGACTGGAGCGAAGCGGGCGTGGCGCATCCTTTTACCGACATCAGTTGGTGCTCTGCTTGGGCGCTCCATCCGGCTAGAAACTTACCACTTCGCCGCACTCATCCAAACGCTCCAACGCATCTGTGGCGCGGTTATCTCGAGGCGTTAGACCTGCAGGGTGCAGACGACCTCATGCAAAGCGCAATAAGGGTGACGCTGGCCCACCGCGCTCTGGTTTATCACGAAAAATATATGGATTTCCTAAGTACACGACAAAAGCCTGAAAGCGCTGTGTAGGAGCTTAGGGTCAAGGGAGAGGTTGGTGATCGCTCTGCGGATAAAGTCAAGCCCGAGCCGGAAGACAGACCTTTCACGTCTACCGTGCGGCTTGATGCGAATAGGCTTGAGTCGGTGTTGCCAGTGACCGACTTTAAGCGCCCAGAGAAAGGCGAGACTAACCACAGCGACCAGGGCGCTGAGGCGCTCGGTGTCCTTGAGGTGGGTATCTTCGAGGTTGAAGCCGCTCGACTTGAGGGCTTTGAAAAGAGACTCTATCTGCCACCTGTGGGCGTAAGCGCTCAAGGCTTTTCTAGGATTGCGGTTGGTCACAATGATGACGAGTTGCTGGTCACAGCTCCTAGTTGCAGCAACGGCAAGCTCACACCCACAAATCTTGTAGCGGTGGTGGAGGCTTCGCGTTTGCAAGGGTTCAAGCTGCCGAAAAAAGGCTGCGAGTTGAAACCAGTTGTCAGCTAGGCTGTTTTCTCGGATGCGAATGGCAAAGGGAATGTTTTGGTCTATCAGGAACCCAAACCAGTCTTGACCAATGAACTCCCTATCTGCAAGTAAGACCTCTATGCGCTCAGGTTTGATGACCTCCAAAACCTGTTCGAGCAACTCAGTGCGCTCCAGTGTGTTCGAGTTGCCCTGTTTAGTCAGAAGAACGAACGCGAGGGGGATAGCGATACCTTCATCGACTAGAGCAATCATCAAAATATTGATGTTGAATACGCCAAACTTCCAGTTCGTTCTATCGACGCATAAGGTGTAACGCTGCTTGTCGAGAAGTTTGACTATGAAGCGCGTGAAGTGTGTCTCGTCAAGCTCCAGCTCAGCAAAGAACCGCTGCGCCCGTCTATACACAGAAGCCTCACATGCCCAGCTTTGCATAGTGCTGACCACGCGCTTGAGATTGACCGTCCTCGCCTCGACAATACCCAGCATCAACATGCTCAGAAACGTGAGCCTCGACTTGTGCAAGTTGACACCTACTTCTTTCAACGCTTCGACTAATCCAGTATGCTTCATTTGAGTTCTCCTTCGTTTAGCTACGCACTAAACATTCTTCAGGGAGAACTCCTTTTTGTAAAATTGTCGTGTACTAAGATGGATTTCAAAAGCACAGTTCCGGGTTGGCGACCTCAGTATGTGCCTTACTACTTGAGACTTTTGCTGAAGTTTAGACATAATCAAAAATGAAGGGGTTAAAGATAAAGGGATCAAAAATAGAGGGCAGTGCCCAGCAAAAGCAGCAAACGCGCGTCTAAGTGCCGGGGGGTTAGCTCAAGAGGGTCCGCCACTTTCGCTACCACTGCCCTAGAACTCAGCCTAGAGGTTAGAGCGCTGCGTGAATAGTAGCCGGGTCCACGTTTTTCGTTCATGAAGTGAGTTTGGGTGTTGAAGCACCCCACAAAAAAATCCGCGAGGAGAGAACTTAGCGCTATACGCAACGTGTCTCCTCGCGGTGGTCCGCTGGCTGTCCCCCGGCGGGTGGACGGATGCTCGGCCCGTCTTGGTTTTATAGTACGAAAAGGGTGAGGTTTAGAAAAGAGGTAGCTGCACTAACCCGGCCCTTACATCCGTACTAGTATAGCTGCGGACGCTACTCATCTGACTAGAAGGTTGCGAGTCCCCGCTCTCTGGCCCACACGACCGCTTCGGCCCGCGAATGCACGCCAATTTTCTCATAAATCTGCGTGATGTAGTTGCGCACGGTCTGTTTGGCGATGCCCAAATCCTCAGCGATGGTCGTGTTGTCTAAGCCTCGAGCCAAACGCTCCAAGACCTCCCTTTCGCGCTTGGTCAAGCCCGACACGGCGGTGGTATCGACCCCTTCGGAGCGGAGTTGGGCGAGCTTTTCCATCACCGAGCGCGAGAGCCAGGCCGTATCCGACATGACCTCTTCGATGGCCTGGACGAGTTGACGCTCGGTGCGCTGGCGCTCGGTCACGTCGTAGAACATGAGGAGCACGTTGGCGTCGGGTTCGGTCTCGTCCAAAATTTCAGCGGAGGCTAACACGTCGCGCAGGTCGCCCTCTTTGGTGCGAATTTGCAGCTCGAGTTCACGAAACCCCTGAGCGCTCGCCATGTGCGCGGCAAACTTGGCGCGTTCCCCTTCTGACGCCCACAAACCGAGTTGCGCCCCAGTGCGTTTCAGCACCTCTTCTTCGCGGTAGCCCGTCAGCGTCAGGAAGCTGTCGTTGACCTCAACGAGACGCTGACCTTGCATCATGCACGCGGGTACGGGCGCGGCGTGAAACATCCTCGTTAAGTGCACCTCGACCTCTTTTTGCGCGGAGATATCCGCAAAGGTCAGGATGCCGCAGGTGTTGCCGCCCAGCTCGAGCGGCTTGGCAGAGACCAACACGGTCTTTTCCTCACCCGACTTCGTGCGCAAGTCCGCTTCGACCTTGGAGACTTGCTGCCAGGCACGCGGCGCGTTGAGGAGCCCTTCGCGTTGGCGCGGGTCGGCGAAGAGGTTCAGTTGCGGCAGCGCTTCGCCGCGCACCTCGCCCTGCAGATAGTCCGTAAGCTCCGCAAAACCGCTGTTGACCATCTCGATACGCTCGTCCATGAGCCGCACGATGATGGCGGGCGCGGGGTTCACGTCGAAAACGGCGTAGAAGCGCTCTTCGGCCTCTTGACGCTCGCGCTCGGCCCTGGCTTGCCCCGCCTCGGCTTGCTCGATGTCGCCTTTTAGCTCGTTTTCCAACTCATCCCTGAGCTTTTCGCGCCTGCTGTCTTCGTTGTACTTAGCTTTCGCGCTTCGGTCTTTGATGTCGCTCATATCGTCCCTAACTGCTCTTCCCCGATTGGCTTACGCGGGTCGTCTAACGTGTAACCTCTATTGTATACCTTTTGGTACGCCCGGTATCGAGGAGGCGTTGCGGTATAGTTGAACGATGAGCACCTCTGCTTCACCCTCTGGCACTACTGCTGTTTCCATGCAAGAGATCGTCAAACGCTTTCCTTTGGTTCTCGCCAACGACCACGTCACTTTAGAGGTCGCTTGGGGTGAGGTGCACGCGCTCATCGGGGAAAACGGCGCGGGCAAAAGTACCTTGATGAAGATTTTGTACGGCTTACAACAGCCGGACTCGGGCAAGATTGTCGTGGACGGTCAAGAGGTCAAGATAGAGAGCGCTAAAGACGCGATTACTTTAGGCATCGGCATGGTGCACCAGCACTTCATGTTGGTCGAGCCGCTCACCGTGGCTGAGAATCTAGTGTTAGGGTCTGAACCTACAAACGGACCTTCGCTCAACTACCGCGCCGCCAGAAAGCGCACGGCGGAACTCATCGACCAATTCGGCTTCGACATAGGCCCAGACACCAAGATTGAAGACTTGGCAGTGGGCTTTCAGCAGCAGGTCGAGATTCTTAAAACGCTTTACCGTGACGCCCGCATCCTCATCATGGATGAGCCCACCGCCGTGTTGACGCCGCAAGAAACGAGAGGGCTGTTCAAGTTTGTGCGCGAATTTGCCGAGAGCGGCAACGCGGTGATTTTCATCTCTCACAAGTTGGATGAGGTCATGGAAATCTGCGACCGGATGAGCGTGATGCGCGACGGCAGGATGATCGGCACGGTGGAACGCGCACAGACCGACCAGCGGCAGCTCGCCAACATGATGGTCGGGCGCGAGGTCATCATGAGCGTGGAAAAAGGGGAGGCGAAGCCGCAGGGGGTGAAGCTCGAGCTTCAAAACGTCACCCTGCGCCACCCCGACAAGCACAAGCCTCTAGTGGACGACGTTTCGTTCAAGCTCCGCGCAGGCGAGATTTTGGGGATTGCAGGCATCGAAGGCAACGGCCAATCCGAACTCGTCGAGTGCATCGCAGGCTTGCGCGACGTGGATGAAGGCCGCATCCTCTTGGCCGACCAAGACGTCTCGACCAAAAGCGCTAAAGAGGTGCGCCAAGCCGGGTTATCCCACATCCCCGAAGACCGCAACGAGCGCGGATTGGTGGGCGAATACAGCGCCGCGATGAACAGCATCTTAGGCGACTACTACCACGCGCCCTACAGCAACGCCTGGGGCCTTTTGGACGAGCGCAAGGTCGAGGCGCACGCCGCGAAGCTCGTGCAGGACTACGACGTGCGCCCGGCCTCGACCAGCGTGATGGCGGCGAGCTATTCAGGGGGGAACGCGCAAAAGTTGATTGTGGCGAGAGAGTTAGAGCGCCAGCCCGAAGTCCTCATTGCCTCGCAACCGACGAGAGGTGTGGACATCGGCGCGATTGAGTTTATCCATAAGCAGATCGTCGGGGCGCGGGACAAGGGGTTGGCCGTGCTCCTAGTCTCGGCTGACCTCAACGAAGTGATGAGTTTATCCGACCGCATCTTGGTGCTCTTCGAGGGCAAGGTGATGGGTGAGTTGACCTCAGAGGAGGCGAATGCAGAGCGGTTAGGGCTCTTGATGTCGGGATCTAAAGTTAAGGATGATGAGGTGGCGCAGAGTTATGAAGAGGCGTCAGCGCGGGTTTAACCGTTCGCGCGGACTCTAAGGTTTCGCCTCTACAACCAACTCAATGCGCTAGGTCTGAGATCACGCCCTGTAGCAATGGGAGGGTAGAACCTCTCACCACCCTTAGTCCAGCGGGCTTCTGGCAGTTTCCTTAAAATCCTCGAACAGTTCAGGGAAAACGTAGACGACACCGCCTGCGTTATTGAGCCATATGTCGGCTATCCCCTGCTTGACGAGGGTTCTTAGCATCTGATGACTTTCGTTCACGCTTAGGTGCGTCGCCGCCGCTACTTCAGAGGCACTTAGCCGACCTTTGGAGGCCCTGGCGAGCAACATGATCTGCCCCACGAGCGACGCTCGAGGTTTAGGGGCAGGAACCTCTATAACGCCGCTTTCAGCAAGCTCAGTCGTAAGTCCAGCAAAGGCGCGGAGTGCGTAGCGCGTTACGTAGACGCCGACCCAAGCAGCCACCGTGAAACCGAGTAGGTAGAGGACGTTCAGCTTGCCCTGCGTGAACGCTTTGGCGAGAAAGGCGAGCACAAATACCATACTAAACAGGGCGAGACTGAGCCCTGAAGCTGCCAATAAAGAGAGGTAGCTCCGCTTATCCATAGCTCAATTATTGCGACTACCAGGCCTGAACCGCGCAGGTATTGTCACTAGGCGTACGTGCTAAAACATACTTTTTGCCGAGGGGTGCAGGCGACTCAACCATACTTTTTAGATGTCTAAAATTCCATCCCATCAAGACCAAATACCGCCCTAAACTAAAGGTTGAGATGCGCCGCTTCAACTTTTAACCAAGGCTCGAGTCCATGCACATTCGACACTTCCACCCCCTCCAAGTTATCGTCGTCGCCTTCATAGCTGTAGTCTCGCTCCTCTACGTTTTTCAACCTGACAGAGAACCGCTCGCCGTCGTTCAGATGATCAACTTCGTGCCCGCTATGCTCGTGGGGCTCATGTTCTCGTCGTTCGGCGACTTTGCCGGGGGTCTTGGTGGCTCGGTTGCGCAAATCGCGTTTCCGCTCGCCTTGTTTTTCTACCTATTTAGTTTGGGTAAACGGCTCCTCTCATCGTTGGCAGTTTTTTGGGTCGCGCAAAGCCTCTTCGCCACCGCGCTCTACGCCAAGGACGCGCGGGCGCTTACCTTTATGTTGATAGGGGGTCCAGATCATGTCTGGAACACGCTCCTATATCGCTTGGGACTCTTGGAATTTGACCAGTTCGTAGGCACACTCATCTACTTAGCTGGCGTCTTCGCGTCGCTCGTTGCGCTAGTCGTAGGCTTACTCGCGGCCAGAAGGTCTGGTGTGTAAGTGAACGTAAATTGTCAAAGGGGTGCGAGTGAGCGCGTAGCGTGGTATCTCGAGCGCTCGAGATGCAGGGTTGGGCAGATAATGAGCGCCCCTAGGAGCGTTTGAGCGTGGCGTTTGGCCCTAGAGTGCGGCGTCTCGTGCGGGCGCAGATGAACGCCTACCTGAACGAACCCGATGTAGACGTGTACGAATCAGAGGTTTATCAAGAAGTGGGTGAGCATGAAGCGGCGCACCGCGAAGTATTCTTTGCGGAGCAAGACGCAGTTCTCGCCGGATACTACGCGAACCTAGAGCTTCCCTACGGCGCATCTGCCAAAGCAGTTAAGGCGGCGCGGCGTCGGCTTCTCAAGGTGTATCACCCCGACCGCTTCGCCCGCGACCCCGATAAAACAGAGGTCGCGGCGCAACTCGTCAAGACGCTCAACCAAGCCCACGACGAACTGCTTCACTGGCTCCAAAGGGAGCACCATGACTAGCTTTCAAGCGGCGTCTAACTTGAACCACTAGGCGACTAAAAGACTTACGTGTTATTTCATGCTACGCACCCTCAACGCTGTAAACAAAAAGGAGTAAACGATGTCTGGATTTTTTACACGACTTTTCAAGCTGTTTCAGGCTGAAGCAGACACAGCGCTGTCGCGGCTCGAGGACCCCGTCAAGCTGAGTGAGCAGGGCGTTCGTGACCTCAAAAGTACCCTTTCAGAAGCGGTTATCAGCCTCGCACAGGTCAAAAGCGTTGCAATTCGTATACGCAAGCAGGCCGAGGACGAAAAGCGCCAAGCTGAGGTGTACGAGCAAAAAGCGGTCGCGCTTCTCGGACGGGCGCAAGAGGGCGAACTCGCGTCCGCCGAAGCGGACCGGCTCGCCTCAGAGGTCCTTAACCTTAAAAGCGCCGCCGAAGAGCGTTACAACAGCTTAGACGCGAGCGCTTCGCAGCAGGAGCAACTCGCCGCGCGGCTCCAGAGCCGCATCGAAGGGTTGAAGCGCGACGTGAGCCGCTATGAGGGCGAACTTGCCGCGTTGCGAGCGAGATCGAGCACGGCGCGTTCGGTAAAGAAGATCAACCAGCATCTCGCCGGGGCGGACGGCTCGAGCACTGTTGCAATGTTGGAGCGGATGCGCGAAAAAGTCGTTTATGAGGAGGCGCTCGCCGAGGCATATGAACAGCTTGGCGATAGCGCAGACGGTATGAAAGGTGCTGAGAAAGCGCTTGAACTCGAGGTTGACAAGGCGCTCCTAACGACTTCGGCAAGCAGCCCCCGCGTTGCGGATTCGCTCGCCGAACTTAAAGCGCGACTAAGCCTTGAAGATAGCGCTTGAGAACCTCAGCGAGGGCCCGCCCTCCTAAAATGCCGCTCCGCTTGCTCCTGAAAGCTCCCCGCATCATTCAGGTGCGGAAAAGGCTCAGCGGGAACAGGTACGTCTAAAAAGGCGCAGAGCGGTTCCCACCCCTCCTTGACGCTGTAGACGAGTAGCCGCTCTTCTGGCACGGTGCGCTTGACCTCTTCGATGTGGTCTTCGAACACGCGCATCGTATGCGCCTTGTCCCCTGTTTTGCCGTCAAAGGTCCCTTTGAAGAGGATGCGCCACACAATCAAGCCCGAGCGCAACTGTCTAGGCCGCAGAAGAAACCGCACAAAGCCCTTCCAGCCACCCGGCGCACTGAAGATCGTTTTGTTGGCACTTTCAAACCATTTCTCAGGGTCGCGGACGGTGAGTAGAACTTTTGCCTCGGGATAGCGCTGCATCAACTCCTGGTAGTAGCTGCACCCAGGCCAGTCGAGCGTGGACTGATAGCCCGCAAAGAGCGCGTCCCAGTCTACGGGTTTGCCCTTGCTCGCGGCGTCCCAGTGTTTCGCGTGCTCCGGGTGCTCCATGAATTCGAACATGTGGTAGCACGCGCCGAAGCCGAGCCGCTCCAAAGCCGCTTTGAGTGAGGTCGTGCCCGTTCTACCGAAGCCTGCGCCGA
The DNA here is from genome assembly GCA_965213645.1 of Trueperaceae bacterium. Classification (GTDB taxonomy): domain Bacteria; phylum Deinococcota; class Deinococci; order Deinococcales; family Trueperaceae; genus CBDBZX01. The sequence continues at coordinate 403,483 of CBDBZX010000008.1, read as the reverse complement.
TGACTTTCAGTGCCATAACTCCCCTTGCGCTCTACGCTTCTACAGCCAGCGCGTCGTGAATAAACCTCACCACAATCGAGCCTTCGCCCACCGCCGAAGCGACGCGCTTGACTGAGTTGCTGCGCACGTCACCCACCGCGAAGACACCGGGGAGCGAGGTCTCGAACAGCGCCTTGGCGTCGTCCACGCCCTCTCCGGTCAACACAAACCCTTTTTCGTCTCGCTCGAGCGTCCCGTCCAACCACTCCGTGTAAGGAACCGCGCCGATAAAGGTAAACACGCCCGACACGTTCAGGCGCGACCTCTCATCGGTCTGATTATTCTCCACTGTCACGCCTGTGAACCTCTCGCCCCCGCTATCTTCTGCGCCGTGCAGTTCCACGATTTCGGTGTGGTGGTGCACCTCAATATTGGCAATCGTCTCGATGCGGCTGAGCAGATAGCGCGACATGCTCTTGCCCAGGTCGTCGCCGCGAATCATCACGTGGACTTTTTTAGCGTGCCGCGACAAAAAGACCGCCGCTTGTCCCGCCGAATTGCCGCCGCCCACCACAATGACCTCATCGCCTCTGCAGAGCCGCGCCTCGATGTCGGTGGCGGCGTAGTAGATGCCTGCGCCCTCGAACGCCTCTAAACGCGGCACGTTTAACTTGCGGTAGCGTGCGCCCGTCGCGATGACGACACTGCGCCCTTCGAGCGTGCTGCCATCATCCAATGTCACGCTGTAGCAGTCACCTTCACGCTCGAGCCTCTGCGCTGAGCGCGGCACGGTGATGCGAGCGCCGAATTTAAGCGCTTGCACCTCGGCGCGGCTGGCGAGTTCTGCGCCCGAAAGCCCAGCGGGAAAGCCCAGATAGTTTTCGATTTTTGAAGAGGTACCCGCTTGACCCCCCGTCGCGATGGACTCTACGGTGACGGTTGAAAGCCCTTCCGACGCGCCGTAGACCGACGCCGCGAGCCCGGCAGGACCTGCGCCGACGACAATAAGGTCAAAGGTTGTTCCGTCTGTGACTTTGAGGTCTAATCCAATCGTTTGGGCGAGTTCGCTGAGGCTCGGATTTTTTAAGACCTCGCGGTCCTGCCACACGATAAAGGGGGCGTCCTCCGCTGAGAGGTCAAAGCGTTTCAAGAGGGCTTGGGCAGCTTCTTCACTTGGCTCCAACCACCTATGCGACAACCGGTTGCGCACCATGAACTCGCGCAGACGCAGCGTCTCGCCCGAATAGTCCGGCCCGATCAGGCGCAAAAAAGCGGACGAACGCGCCACGATGCGCTCGCGCCGCGCGATGAACGCGCCCAAAATGAGGTCGCTCAGCTCCGGCTCCGTCGCGATGATGTCGCGCAGGGCAGCGGGCGTAATAGCGATGACCTCACCCGCTTCGCGCACTACCGCCGTGAGGTAAACCGCCTGGTTGGTGAGCATATTGAGTTCGCCCAAAAAGCTGTTTGCGCCGCTCTCCGCGACCACGTTCTCCTCGTCCCCCAACCGCTCCACCACTGCAACTTTGCCCGACAAGATCACGATGAAGCGGTAGGTCGGGTCGCCCACCTCAAAGAGAAGCTGCCTCTCTTTTGTCTGCCACACCTCGCCGTAGGACTCGAGGGTCTGGATTTGCGTGTCATTCAACGTCGGAAAAGCTGTCTTTTCGGAACCCATACCCTCTTATAAGCTTTATAGGGGGGAGAAACGCGAGCGTCCCTTACAAGTCACGTTAGTCGTTACTACACTGTCAACGAAATATTGACACTTCATCACTGATGTCACCCTGAGCGAAGTCGAAGGGTCTCGTCTTCCATTCCCAACTAGCCGAGATTACAAGACGAGATTCTTCATCCTGTAAAGGGCTCAGAATGACATGTTTCATTTTTTACCTTACGGTGCACTCAACATCTATCCGCAAAAGGATAAACTAAGCCTATGACGAAGCTACATACACAGAACAAGCTCGAGGAAAGCTAAGCGTGGACTTCTTGCTCTCCCTCGGGTTCTGGGACCTCTTCTGGATTTTTTGGATCATCGTCGTGCCGATTGCGCTTTTAGCGTGGATGACGCTGTGGATTATCCGCCGCTACGACGAAGACGTGCAGCAACGCGAAGAACTAGCCGCGAAACTCAAGGCCAAAGAGCGAGAGGTGGCGCGGTTTAAGCGGCAAAAGGAGAAAGAGGCGGCGGCTAAGAAAGTGAAGAAGGGATAGCGGGGTGGGGCTCGAGCCGTACCTTATAAGCTGACCTTCTCACGAACCTAGCCGGGCTGCGCGTTAAGTTAAAGTCTGATGAAGGTCATTTTACCCATCTACAACGCACGCGGTTTGGGGATTGTGCAGGAGTTAGCACCTCATATCCCTGCGTACACCACCTTTATGCTCGTCTCTGGCAACGTGGACAAACCTCTCGATACCGCCTGGGTCAACCGCTCGGCCATCGCTCTAAAAGAACAGTTTCCTCAGAGCACGGTTGTCAGCGCTACCGCTGGACTAGGGCACATGCGCAACTTGACGGCCCGCGTCACCTCTCCCGTCGAAGGTGTCGTCTACATCTACGAGCCCAACTTCAGCAACGAACCCGAATTCACCTGGACGTTCGCGGATACCTTGCGCCACTTCGCCGCCGTGCGGGAGTTGGCACGCTCACGGGGGCTGCGCTCCATCGGCAAACCGACGGGGCGACCTCTTTTTCAGAGCTACCTCTTCAAGCACGGCTGGGACTACGCGGCTTTGGGGGCGGAAGTGGACGAGCTTTTTGTGCAGACGCAGACCTACTGCAAAAAGGACTCGGCTGTTTTTGAGGGAGCGTTAAAGAGGTTGGTAGAGCAGCGCCGAGCGGTGGGACAGCGCTCGAGCGTCTCCGTGCAACTAAGCCTAGACCCGGCCTCGCCCAATGGCGTCACGGCTGAGGCGGGTGCGGCGTGTTTGCGGTGCGTGAAAGGGCACGCGCTCGAGGGTGAGATAGCTGGGCTGATGCTCTGGTGGTCGCCGCGCTACCCGGAAGAGGTCGCTAAGTGCTTGGAGATGCTCGCTGAGTGATAACAAAAAAAGAACCCCGCTTGGGCGGCGGGGTCAAGGAGGGAAAAGAGCGGTAAGCACCTTGTGAGGATGTTGATGAGGTCGCTCGTGCTTACCTGTAGTGAGTTTACAAGGGCGGCTCTGACGGGATTCTTACAGTTTTGGGTGAGGATTTCGTAAGGGTATGGTGGTGCATTAGCGCCTTGCTTTTAACCTGTACAATAGTCCTATGGACTCCAATCTACATGACCTCATAGATAGACTTCCCGATGACCTCAAGAGGGAAGTTCACGACTTCGCAACTTTCTTACTAGAGAAAAAGGAACAGAAACCGCCGCTGCAAAGGCCACGCATTATGGATTTGCATAAAGGGCAAGTTTGGATGAGTGACGACTTTGACGACCCCTTGCCAGATGAGTTCTGGCTAGGTGACGATGCGTGAAACTCCTGCTCGACACGCATACCTTTTTGTGGATGGACAACGCTTCACGTAAGTTACCCCTACGTGTCAAAGAGCTTTGTCAAGACCCACAAAATGAACTTGTCCTTAGCATTGTAAGTATTTGGGAGATTCAGATTAAAGCGCAACTCGGCAAGCTCGAGTTGAGAACCTCGCTCGCACAACTCATAAGCGAACAGCGAGATCAGAACGGCGTGGGCGTGCTGCCCATCACGTTATCTCACGTTTTAGCGCTACAGACGCTACCTATGCACCACAAAGACCCTTTTGATCGGCTGCTCGTTTGCCAAGCAAAAACTGAGAAGGCAACCCTTCTCAGTAAAGACCAAATGTTAGCGAACTATAGCGTCGACGTTGTCTGGTAAACAGTATCAATTCGCTGAACTGCTTTACTCTTTCTACTCACGCTCAAGTGACATTGTAATTCTTGCGCGGTCCGTTGTTCCGTTACCACAATCTACTAGGGGACTAACGATTTGACCTTGCAGCGTAGTCGCGTCATTAGACAAGCGAAGTTCAAAGTCTGAGTTAGTACCGTCCAAAACCGTGCCGGTGGCCCGACCCGCTTGCGACATTTGTCCTGAGACTGGATCGTTACGGCGCTCTCCATCTGCCTCTGAACGCCATAAAAATAGCCCACTCAATTCAGCTCCACTTTGAGTAAAGCTGAAACCAACGTTTTTAGTGAGACGATTACCGCATAGCGTAGTTATTGCATCAATGTCTGACCACGTACCCGCAATATTTGGATAAACTGGTCCCGTATTTACTGGAACTTCAGGAGTCGAGGAACCACAAGCCGCTAACAAACCAACTGTAAAAACTGTTAATAAACGCTTCATAGATATGACTATGTCAATATTTGCGTTCGCCTGCTGTTAGAAACAGCGCATACCTCTACCCAATAAGGCAGCCATCAATCAAGTGTGTAATTTTTCAATGTTTCCAGGTCCACCACCCCAAGCGCCTTCTCATGCGTCGCCTCCAACACCACACTCGGCGCAACCCCAGCCTCTAGCGCCTCTTTCCACCTGTCCACACACAAGCACCAGCGGTCCCCAGGCTTGAGCCCCGCAAAGCCAAACTCAGGCCGAGGCGTCATGAGGTCGTTGCCTCGAGACTTGCTGTACTCTAAAAACTCTTGCGTGACCTCTGCGCAGACCACGTGCACGCCCGCGTCCTCCGGTCCGGTCTCGCAGCCGCCGGTACGGTAGAAGCCGGTCACGGGGTCGTGGCTACAGGGTTTGAGGTCGTCGCCGTAAACGTTTTTCTGTTCCATACCTAAAGCGTAGCAAACAGCTCAGCCAAAGAAAGTGTCCAACCGGGGACAACGTCTTCAACTTCTAGGGTGTCCTCTTTCGTCAGCACCTGAATATCATGAGGGCTGCGGTAAACCTCGAGCGTTTCCGTGCGCAGGTCAACGACAATGACCATGCGTGCACCGTGCTGAAGCCACAACCTCACCTTTTCCTCTACCTCACTGTAGCGCTCGTGAGGCTCGGCCACTTCAACCGCAAGGTCAGGAGAGCCAGGAAAGAAACCCTCGTTTTTAGTGATGAGGTTCAAGCGTTTGGTTGTTACGAATGAAATATCGGGGGCGCAAACGGTGTCGGGATTTGTGGCGACGAAAAAACCTGTACCAGCCGCGTAGACTTGACCCAAGCTCTTTTCTCGAGCATACGTCCCGAGGGAAGCCGCGAAAGCCATTCCGACAAAACCATGCTCGTGTCCAGCGAACGGCATGGTTCGCAGTTCTCCTGCGATAAGTTCGTGGCGCAGGTGGTCCTCGGGCAAGTTGAGCAACTCTTCGGCTGTCACGAGGCGTGGTTCGGTCGTCACCTTGTCCTCCTTGCATCTATTCTTAAACGCATTCTAGCAGTTAGAGAAAAGCCTCGAGTTCGCCCGCAACGCTCACCGCATCCTCCCAACCGACACCGTGGTCTCTCAGCGTCCAACACGCTTCTAAAGCCGTATGAATCAAGCCCCACGCCGCGACCTCTTGCGTGCTCATGTCCAACATCTCGCTGAAGATGGCGATGCGACGCGCCAACGCCTCCTTTAAGTCGGAACGTTCAGCAGTTTTGATTCTGGGCTTAGGGTTCACCAGAAACGACCCGAGGTCATAATGACGCGCTCCCACGACGCCTTTGGGGTCGATCGCTAGGTGAGGTTGCCGCGTCGCTGTGACGATATTGCCGTGGTGGAGGTCAGCGTGGAGGAGAATGTCTTCGTTTGAGTCCATGAGCAAATCAGTCAAGAGGTCGTGCGCCTGGTTTAGGAACACATGGGGAAGAGGTCCGTCACCGTTCGGGTAAGTTTTCAGATAGCGCGGTAGAGACCGCGTCCAACTCCTCAAGGTGCGAAAAGGCTGAGGGTCGCTCACAGGTCGCCAAAGTTGTTGCATCAGGGTGGCGGCGGCGCGGGTGGCGAGGTCGTCATCGCGTGTACTGCCTATATCGGTACGCCATAAGGAGACGCCGGGCTCGAGCCTTTCCAAGAGCATCGCCCCTATACGCACATCACTTCGGACAAGGCGGCAGATGCCGTCGCCGTCGTAGAGCTTCAAAGCCGCGACCTCTTGCTCGAATTCAGAGTTCGGCGGGCTCAGCTTGAGAATATAGGGTGCGCCGTCCAACCCCTCAGCGAACGCAACCACGTTGTACGAGAGGTCGGGAACGAGCCCAGTAACTTGAAGCTGCCAGCGTTTTTCCAGACTTTCAACAACTGCGTTAAATTCAACGAGCCAAGCGTCAGCGTGGGTGTGGATATCGCGAAGATTCTGAACGAGTGAGCTAGGAAGTTTCACGTTAAGAGGTGAGCCACTCGAGCTGCCCCTCATCAACCTTAAAAGCGTTGCGGTGGAGTTTGTCCAGGTCAAACGAATCTAATAATTCTGAAGGCATAACCTCTTCAAGCTCGCTCAGAAGCCCTAAGGTATAGGCGAGGAGTCCGGTGACTCTGGGGGGTGAAATACCTGCTTCGCGGAGTGCATTTAAGGTCAGCGACCCTTTACGTTTCGCCATGCGTTCACCGTTTTCGTCCAGCAGAAGAGGTACATGCACGTACTGAGGCGGCGTCTCTTTTAGCGCTTTGTAGAGCAAAAGCTGCGCCCCCGTACTCGTCAAGAGGTCGTCGCCGCGCACGACCTCATTTACTTTCATCGCGATGTCGTCCACCACGACTGCAAGTTGATACGCCCACAGCCCATCAGCTCGTCGCACGACGAAGTCGCCGACTTGCTGCGCTGTATCAATCGTTTGTTCTCCTGCCAAGAGGTCTTGAAAGTGAAGCTGCTTAGGTTCGACTTTGAAACGGAAACTTGGGGTTTTACCACCCTTGCGTTTCTCGAGGTGGCAGCGCTCATTCTCCGTGCGCTCTTGCTCACCGTAAACAAACCCTTGTCCATGTGGCGCGGAGGCGAGTTCGCGCAGGTCTTTGCGCGAGAGGTAGCATTCGAAGATGAGGTCTTGTGCTCGCAACCGCTTCAGCGCTTCCTCGTAAAGCGTACCTCGTTCGCTTTGCAGATAAGGCGCGTGAGGTCCGCCGATGTCGGGGCCTTCGTCCCATTCCAGACCCAACCAGCGCAACTCCTCGAGATTGCCTGTAACCGCTTCCGCAACCGTGCGCGGTCCATCCAAATCTTCGACGCGCATGACGAACGCACCGCCTTGCGAACGGGCGCGTAACCAAGCAACTAGAGCGGTGCGAGCGTTGCCCAAATGCAGAAAGCCCGTTGGGGAGGGGGCGTAACGACCTCTTGAGCGACCTCTTAACGGTAAGGACATCAGCGTGAGTTTACCTCGAGCCACCCCTCAACCAAACCCTTCACTTAAAACGGCGGTGTATGACGTTTTATATATGGCTTATATATGGCGTTGTACAAAGCTCGTAAAGGGCATTCAGGTATCCATATACATACGAAACGGGACACCTTCCCCAAAACAGGGTAGTATGACATTTGTAACGCGATGTACTTTCATAATTGAAAGAGCGCGCCCACAATAGAGGAAGTCGGATGGGGGGAGTCTGTTGAGGCCCAAAGTCTCATTTCCCTGTACTCTCGAGTTTTTTAGAGCCTGACGGCTCGGAATGGAGACACCGTGGCAAACAGCAGCCAAGGCAAGGATCAAAATAAGAACGCTCAAAATAAGGACGACCAGAACAAGAATGCCCAAAGTAAGAGCGATCAGAGTAAGAGCAGTCAAGACGCTCAACAGGAGACTAAAGAACAGGCGCAAGAAGCGAAGCAAAAGGTAGAGGGCAAAGCGCAAGAGGCGCGGCAAGAGGCTGAGCAGAGCGCCCAGAAAGAGGCGAAAAAGCGCAAGAGCCAAGTTGTCTCGCAGGTGAGCAACGTCGCGCACGCGCTCCACAAGGCGAGTGAGCAACTTCGCGAGGACAACCAGGACGACTTAGCGGGCTACACCGAGCAGATAGCGAACCGCGTGGAGCAAGTGTCGGACTACTTAGACGAGCAAGGGGTCAGAGGGATTGCGCAAGATGTCGAGAAGTTTGCGCGACGGCAGCCGAGCCTCTTTATCGGCGGCGCAGTGGCGCTGGGGCTCGTCGGGGCTCGCTTTTTGAAGAGTTCGAAGCCGAGTGGTTCGAGTAGTTACGGCTCGAGCAATCAAGGGCGTTACTAGATGGCGGACAAAGCGAATAGACCCGAGGCAAACGAGCGTCCCTTAGGCGAACTCTTCGCCGACTTGACCGACGACTTGGCGCTCCTCATCCGCCAAGAGGTCGCGCTCGCTAAGTCCGAAATCGGTGAGGAGATTTCTAAAGCTTTAGGCGGCGCGGGCTCGATTCTTTACGGCGGGTTTATCGCCATTGCGGGCGTGTTCGTTCTCTACGCGGCGCTTATCCTGCTGCTCGCCCTCGTGGTGCCGACGTGGGCGTCCGCTCTGATTATCGGCGGGGTGTTTTTTCTCATCGGATTGATTTTAACCATTCGCGGCTGGGCAGACCTCAAGCGGATGGATTTGACGCCCCACCGCACGGTGCGGACGCTGGAAGAGGATGCGAAAGAGGTCACGGAGAGGTTACGGTGAAGTTACAGTGAGCGACCAAAACAATAATAGAGGTCCCGACGACATCGAAGCGGATATCGAAAAAACGCGCACGCAGCTCGGTGACGACGTTGAAGCGATAACCTATCAACTCAGCCCGGAGCGTTACCGCGAGCAGCTTAGGGAGCGCACCAGCGGCGTGCAGAGCGCCGTGTCGCAAGGGCTCACCGACGCCTTTGACAACGCAGGGGAGCGCTCGAGACGCGCCAGCCAAGGCTTCCTAGAACGTTTGGAAAACGACCCGCTACCCGCCGTGCTCGTCGCTCTAGGCGTGAGCGTGCTCGCAATTGGGGGGATGTTTAGCGGCTCGAGCGCTCCAGATAACGATAGAAGTAGCGAAGAGATTGACCTCGAGTATCCCTCTGACCGCTTCCCCGAGGACCGTCCGAACAATATGACACGTAGCAGCCTCTACAACAGCGGTCTTCGTAATAGTCCGGGCGGCCCCGACTACGGACGCACTATCGGCGACGTGCCGAACGCGGGCGCACTTTCGGGCGACCAGAACCTACCGACTGAGGGTGTAGACGACTACGACTATACGGGCAGTGGCCCTAGCTACGACGACGAAGCGAGGCGCGAGGCTGAGCGCGAAGCCAAACGCGAGGCGTATCGGGCGAAGCGCGGGCTCGTAAGGCTCGTCGGCGACCATCCGCTCGTCGCTGGGTCCATCATCACCCTAGCGGGCATGGCACTCGGTCTCTCCGCGCCGAGCACGCGCCAAGAGGACGAACTGTTGGGGCGCGAGAGCGACAAGTTCAAAGCAAAAGCTGAACGCGCTGCCCGCCAAACTAGAAATGTCGCCGCGAAGAGCTACAAGAGCGCCAAGGAAACGGCCAAAGATGAGGCGGATAAACAAGACTTGAGCGAAGGTCGAGAATCCACCCGCAACGCTGGACCTAAAGCGCAGAACGTCGCCGAAAAAGCGGCGAAAGACGCCAAAGACACCGCCGAAGGCGAAGCGGAGAAGAAGGATTCTGGACGCTGAGCTTTAGTCCAAAGTAGTTTGTGAAGCTGACCTCTCGAGGGGTCAGCTTTTTTATGACGTGACGCTATCCAACCGACTTGAACAAGGGGTTGCAACCCCTTGCTGGCTGATGGACTCGAGCCCCCTCCTCACCCAACCAACACCTCCATGTAAAATCTTTCGCAAAACCCACCGCTTTCGGTTGACACCTCTCGCTCACCCACGTATACTCATGAGCAATGTTCACCCTAGCCGCCAACCTACAGCTAATTCGCTTCGGGGTTGTCGCCGCGTAGAACTTTTTTATTTCACGCTTCACAGACACCCTCGGACCCAACCGAGGGTGTTTTTTTAGAGAGGACGAGCATGTCAGAGTCAGAACCGCAAAATCTTTACGAAAAGGTCTGGGACGCCCATAAGGTGCGCACCTTGGGGAGTGGTCAAACCCAACTCCTCATCGGCACGCACCTCATCCACGAGGTCACGAGCCCGCAAGCTTTCGGGATGCTCCGCGACATGAATCTCAAGGTCAAGATGCCGCAGCGCACCTTTGCGACGGTGGACCACATCGTCCCGACCGATCAGCGCGAAGAGCCCTTCGCCGACCCGCTAGCGGACGCGATGATTAAAGAGCTCGCCAAGAACTGTGAAGAGTTTGGGATTACGTACTTTGACCTCTCGAGCGGCAACCAGGGCATCGTCCACATGGTCGGACCCGAGCAGGGCATCACCCAGCCCGGCACCACCATTGCCTGCGGCGACTCGCACACTGCCACGCACGGCGCGTTTGGCGCGATTGCGTTCGGCATCGGCACGAGTCAAGTAAGAGACGTGCTCGCCACCCAAACCATCGCCATGAACAAGCTCAAAGTCCGCCGCATCGTTGTAGATGGGCAACTCGGACCCGGTGTCTACGCCAAAGACGTGATTCTGCACATCATCCGCACGCTGGGCGTCAAGGGCGGGCTCGGCTACGCCTACGAGTACGGTGGCGAGGTCTTTGACCGGATGAGCATGGAAGAGCGCATGACGGTCTGCAACATGTCCATCGAGGGCGGCGCACGCTGCGGCTACGTCAACCCGGACGAGACGACGTTTGAGTACCTGCAAGGACGCCCGTACTCGCCGACGGGTCAGGAATGGGACGAAGCGGTAGAACGCTGGCGCTGGGTCGCTTCGGACGAAGGCTGTCACTACGACGACGTGGTGACTATCCGCGCCGAGGACATCGCGCCCACCGTCACCTGGGGCATTAATCCGGGACAAGCCATCTTTATAGGCGAAAACGTACCGACCGTCGAAGGGGCGAAAGAGAGCGAGAAAGCCGCGATTGAAGAGGCGCTAGAGCACATGAAGCTCACGCCCGGCGCACCCATCCAAGGCACGCCTATTGACGTCGCCTTTTTCGGCTCCTGCACCAACGCACGGCTCACAGACTTTGTAGAGGTGGCGAAATATTTGGAAGGTCACAAAGTCAAAGAGGGCATCAAAGCCATCGCCGTGCCGGGCTCGCAAATTGTCGGGAAACTCTGCGCGGAGATGGGGATTGACCAAGTATTCCGCGACGCGGGCTTCGAGTGGCGCGAGGCAGGCTGCTCGATGTGTCTGGCGATGAACCCCGACAAGCTCGTGGGCGACCAGCTCTGCGCGTCGTCCAGTAACCGCAACTTCAAAGGGCGGCAGGGCTCGGTCACGGGGCGCACGGTCTTGATGAGCCCGGTGATGGTGGCGGCGGCGGCGATTACAGGGGTGGTGAGTGATGCGAGGGAGGTTTTTGGCGTGAAGGAAGCGGTTAGCTCTTAGAAAGCAGTTAGCTATTAGCCGTTAGCCAAACCCTCAATGTCAGTCGAGCCTAGCACTTATGTCACTCTGAACGCAGCAACGCGAAGTGAAGAGTCTCCGCATTCGCCTTCTCCTCCCACAGAAATTGAAAGTTACGAAGTTTTGGCGTAGCCAATTACGGAGTTTTAGCGCAGCTAAACGAGACCCCTCGACTGCGCAAGGCTCCGCCCTACTTCGTGAACGGGATGACATCAGTAAGAGGTCATTAGAAAGAAAACTATGAACACTTTCAAAGAGCGAAACTCAGCACCCGCAGTCTTGGAACCTCTCAAACGCGCCGCTAAAAACGCAGGCTTCGACATGATGTCCGACCCGCTCACGGGCAACCTCTTGGCGACCTTAGCAGCGAGCAAACCGGGCGGGCGGCTCTTAGAGCTTGGCACGGGCGTCGGCTTAGGCACAGCGTGGCTGCTGAGCGGGATGGATGAAAAAGCGAGGCTCGAGACCGTCGAACTCAATCCTGACTTGACCTCTATCGCAGAGGAGCATTTGGGGAGTGACGAGAGGTTGAAGATTTGTACAGAGGATGGGCTCGAGTTTCTTAAACGCGCCCAAGGTCAGACGTATGATCTCATCTTCGCTGATACGTGGCCCGGCAAACTCGAGCATCCCGAGCTTGCCCTTAACCTTGTTGCACCTGGCGGGTTTTACATCGTTGACGACATGCAGGACATGACCTCATTACCCGCATCAGTGCCCGGTATTGACGACGAAGTTTTACGTAAAATCCCTGAGCAGTGGCGGTCTCTTATTGCGCTGCTGGAGGCTCGAGAGGACTTCATCTACACCGAACTGCGCTGGTCTACAGGAGTAATCATAAGTACAAAGAGAAAAGGACTGAGGACTGAGTAAAAAACCTCTTTTCTCTCAGTCCTCAGTCCTTTCACCTTTTCTCTTTAACCTCTCTTCTCTGAACCAATTCTCTTTCTGGAGGAAAACACATGGCACTCACCCCCATCACCCACCTCACCGGCAAAGCCGTCTACGTCCCCGGCGACGACATCGACACCGACCGCATCATCCCGGCGCGTTACATGAAATGCGTCACGTTCGATGGGCTGGGCGAGTACATGTTTTACGACGTGCGCTTTAACGAGGACGGCACGCGCAAAGCGCACGTACTGAATGAGCAGGCGTACGAGGACGCAACAATTATGATTTCGGACAGTAACTTCGGCTGCGGCTCCTCGCGCGAGCACGCGCCCCAAGCGATGTACCGTTACGGCTTTCGGGCAGTGATTGCGGAGAGCTTCGCGGAGATTTTTTACGGCAACGCCGTCACGCTCGGGATGCCTTGCATCGAGGCGGAACGGGAGCAGATTCAGGAGATCGTGCAAGAGGTCAAAGCGCGACCCGGCACGGACATCACCATCGACATCGAGAACGAGCGCGTGACCTTTGGCGATAAGACGATCCCCGTCAAGGTCTCTCCGACAGCGAAAGATTCGTTGATGAAAGGGCAGTGGGACCCGATAGCAGAGCTTTTAGAGGGCGACGCGCAGGTCTCGGAGACGGCGCAACGTTTGCCGTATATAACGAGGTAAGGGTTTAGACTGGATTTATGATTTCCTTAGAGCATAGTCCCATCCACTCCGACCCCGATATTTTGGGAGGAACCCTCGTTTTCAGAGAGACGCGCGTTCAAGCGCAGACGCTTTTGGACTATTTGGACGACGGCTATACGTTGGAGGAGTTTTTGGAGAACTCCCCCTCCGTTAAACGTCAAGACGCGGTGGACTTTTTGAGACTAGCTCGAGCATGTAGCAAAGATTTTTCTTTAGCTCGGTATCAGAGGTAGAAATGTGAACAATTTCGTGAATCAGAGCGCAATTGTCCTACTTCTTCTAGTTTTTAATCTTGCTTCGGCACAAGGTACTCTTAGCGACTTACAAGACTGGACTTCTCAAGCTGAAAGCTGGCATGAAGAATACGAGGAACTTTATTCTGCACTTGTCCGACGTTCTTTGCGCGAGTCTCAATTAGAGAGAGGTGGAGAGTACATCTTTGAGGCGAAAAGTGATCTCGAGCTGCGCGAAATGGCATTTCCTCTTTGGAACGATCTCGAAGAACTACTTTCTCACCCCGGTGAGCCCTCATTGAACCAAAGTTTGGAAGAAATTTATCCTGAATACTGGAATGCGGCTGATTACTATAGCAGAGCTATGGACGATGCTTCAACCTGGGTTGGATGGGTTTTGGAGACTGACTTCGATTTAACGGAGTATAGGGAAATCAGCCAGGTGACAGATAAGTACAATCTCTATCTAGCTATCGCCGATTTATACGAAAGACTTGCTCAAGAGGTGGCTCCATGAACAGCGTGATACAGCCTAACACCCAGCCCGACACCTGGTCCGAACGCACCGAAGGCTACACCAACGACGCGCTCTTCCGAGAAGGCTCCGACCTCTTCAAGCTCGTCGCTTTGGCACGCCCCACCTGGAGCGACATCTGCTTGGACATCGGCACGGGCGCAGGACATACCGCTGCGATGCTGGCAAAGGGCACGGGGCGCGTCTTGGGCTTAGACCCTGCCGAGGGGATGGTGCGGAGCGCGATGGAGACGCACGCGGACGTGGGTAACTTGGAGTTCGCGTACGGCTTCGCGCATGACACGGGCGTCCCGAACGATTCGTTCGACCTCATCGCCGTGCGGCACGCGGCGCATCACTTTCCGAATGTACCAAGTTTTTTGAAAGAGGTCTCGAGAGTCCTTAAACCCGGTGGACGTTTAGTGATTGCCGATGAGGTGACGCCGAATCCGCAGGTGGACGAGTGGTTTGACGCTTTAGAGAGGTTGCGCGACCCCAGCCATCACCGCGCCTACCTCATGCGCGAGTGGCGCGAGTACGTGAACCAGTCGGGACTGATGTGGGTAGTGGGCGACAGCGAGACGAAGCTGCACATCGACGTGAATTCGTGGCTGGCAAGGGCGAACTTATCACATGGAGACCGCGCCGCTGTATACGAGCACTTTTTGATTGCCTCACCGGAGGAGCGCTCGAGCTTGGCTATCAAGTTCGAAGGCAACACTGCGATGAGTTTCGAGTTGAGCGTGGGTATGATGCTGATTACGAAACCTCTCGAGGCTATCTGAATAGGTTATTTTAAGAGCATGGCAAATTATAAGATTGCTCTACTACCCGGTGACGGCATCGGTCCAGAAGTTATAGACGCTTCACTCAAAGTGTTGGACGCAGCGGCGGAGCGCTTTGGGTTTGGGCTCGAGTACCAGACTCATCTCTTCGGCGGCGCAGCCATAGACGAACACGGTGTCCCTTTCCCCGATGAGGTCAAGTCAGGCGTGAAAGAGGTTGACGCGGTGTTTTTAGGCGCAGTCGGTGGACCTAAGTGGGATGGGCTGCCCAGGGAACAACGTTGTGAGACGGGCTTGTTGCAACTCCGCAAGCATTTGGGCGTGTTTAGCAACCTTCGCCCGGTGAAAGTGTTTGCGGGTTTGGAGCACCTCTCCCCGCTCAAGTCCGAAGTCGCGAGCGGTACGGATATGCTCATCGTTCGGGAATTGACGGGCGGAATTTACTTCGGCAAGCCTTCGTACAACGGCAGGGATGAGGGGTTGTCTACGATGATCTACTCGCGCGAAGAGGTCGAGCGCATCGCCAGGGTTGCGTTTGACGCGGCGAAAGTGCGCGGTGGAACGGTCACGAGTGTGGATAAGGCGAATGTTTTGGATGTGTCGCAGTTTTGGCGCGATGTCGTCGTGGGCGTTCAGGAGAGCGAATATCAAGACGTGACCTTGGAGCACCTCTACGTTGACAACGCCGCGATGCAAGTCGCGCGTGATCCCAAACAGTTCGACGTGGTCGTGACCTCGAACCTCTTCGGGGATATCTTGTCGGACTTAGCAGCGGTGATTCCGGGCTCACTTGGGCTCCTCCCGTCGGCGAGTTTGGGCGAAGGCGTCGGGCTTTTTGAACCCGTTCACGGGAGTGCGCCCGATATTGCAGGGCAAGGGATTGCCAACCCGGTGGGGACAATGCTTTCGGCGGCGATGTTACTTCGTTATGGTTTAGGGCAGCAGGGGGCAGCCGAGGCTGTCGAGAAGGCGGTGCAGAGAGTGCTGAGCGAGGACCCGACGGTGGATTTGGGGGGCTCGAGAAACACTGCCGCCTTCACCGAAGTAGTCGTAGCGAGGCTTTCAGAAGCGGCGCTGGCGTAGAAAACCGTACATTTAGGCTGAAACGTAAAATCAAGTGCGTGACGTTCTTACGTACAGGTGTTCTACTTAGGACTTGGGACAACTTCCCACTTCTCTTTTCCCTTCAACGCCTCACATTGGCGTTACGCATAATCGGAGCCAACATGCTACAATCATCTCTTGCGGTGAGAGGAACCTGGTCGCGGCTGGACATGGGAAACCGGTTTGGCTGAGGAAAGTCCGGGCTCCGCAGGGCAGGGTGCCAGGTAACGCCTGGGCGTGTAAGGCGACGGCAAGTGCAGCAGAGAGCAGACGGCAGGGCGGTATCATACCGTCCACCGAGCGCGAAGTGACCGCAAGGTTGACTGAGCGCGTTTGAGTGACGATGATACCGCCCTGTCACGTTGAAACGGTGCGGTAAGAGCGCACCAGTGGGTGTGGTAACACACCTAGCTAGGTAAACCCCACCCGGTGCAAGGTCCGATAGGGAGAAAGAGCTTGCCCGGCTCGCTAATATCTCCGGGTTGACCGCTCGAGGCGCTTGGCGACAAGCGTCCCAGATAGATGACTAGGTAAGACCTAGAGGTATCATCTATGTGAAGATACCTCTAGGTCTGAACAGGACCCGGCTTATCACCTCTCCCGCATATTTAATTTGGACGGACGCAAGAAAAACCTGCGTCCGTCCCTTTTTTTGAGTTTTTCCTCAACACAGTGCCAGCTAAAAAATAAGGTATGTCATTTTGAGCGGAACGAAGTCCCCTTTCGGGGATGAACGATGGAGCCGAAGAATCTCTGACTTTGCCGACTCTTCTGGCTGAGAATGGAAGTTACGTAGTTTTGGCATCGCCAAACGAGACCCCTCGATTTCGCTCGGGGTGACAACAGTGGTACAACGCTTACTTGACGCTGTACTCAATGTGGATTTTTTAACATTTGCTCTAGCGTCTCCCGCTTCTTTTAGCATCCACCTCTTCCACCCTCGCGCCATCTTCCGGTGGGTGGCGTGGGAGAAACGGGGGAGATATGCCAAACGCCGCTTGCCAACCTCTTAGAAAACTCGTGCTAGACTATAAAAACCACCCTTTTTCGGCTGCGCCACCTTATACCCACCGGCGTTGCCAACCGCTCCAAAGTGGAGCACAGGTGGGAGAAAATCGGATAAACGAGTGTAAGAGTGGGTCAAAGGTGGGGACTTGTGGGAATTTGTGGAAAAGTGTGTTACACTTCACCACAGAGGCCAAAGTCCCTGCGTCACGCTCTTTTTCTGAGCTGACGCGGCAACTGGACTACGCTTTTAGGTGGGAGCGTCGTGGAAGATGCCGTTTGGCGAATTTCAATACTCGGTAGACGACAAAGGTCGGGTCATTATCCCGCCTTCCTTTCGCGACTTCGTCACCGACGGGATGATCGTCACAAGAGGGCTCGAGGGCTGCTTGTACGTCTTCCCCCTCACCAACTGGAACACCATCACCAGCAAACTCACCGACTTGCCCCTTATCGACACGGGCTCGCGCAATTTCGTGCGCTTTTTCTACTCGGGCGCGTCCAAAGCCAAAATCGACGCGGCGGGGCGTATCACAATTCCAGCGACGCTACGCAACTTCGCCAAGTTGGAGGGCAACGTCGTGGTGGCGGGAGCTCCGAACCGGCTCGAGGTCTGGAACGAAGAGAAGTGGGAGAGCAACCTGGCCGCAGTGCAGGCCGAGCCCCCCGCCCCCGAACTTTTGGCGGAGCTAGTAGGATGAGCGTTCCACCTCTCCCCCACTCAGACCCGTCCAACCCAGACCAGCCCCACGTCCCCGTTATGCTGCGCGAATGTTTAGAAGGTCTCGAGATTCAAAGAGGCCAGTGGTATATCGACGGCACCTTCGGTGCGGGCGGACACAGCCAAGCCATCTTAGACGCGGGCGGGTCGGTCTTGGCGATTGACCGCGATGAGGGGGCTCGAGCGTTTGCAGAAGCGTTGAACGTTCCGCCAAGACAGAACTTCATCTTCACTCAGGGCAACTTTCGCACCTTAGACGAACATGCCCAAAACGCCGACCTCTCCCCCGATATGTCTCCTGTCATGGGCATCCTCCTCGACTTAGGGGTTTCCTCGATGCAACTCGACGAGGCGGAACGCGGCTTCGCCTTTCGGCAGGCTGGGCCGCTTGATATGCGGATGGGCGGTGACGGGGAATCGGCGGCGGAGGTTATCAATACCTACCCTCAAGACGAACTTGCCGCCATCATCTTCAGGTACGGCGAGGAGCGTCACAGCCGCCGGATTGCTAGAAGAATCGCCGAGGTGCGGGACAAGACATCCTTCGAAACGACCGAGCAGCTCGCCAACGTCATTGCGAGCGCGTATCCCGGCGGCTACCGGCGTGAGCACCCGGCGCGGCGCACCTTTCAAGCGCTACGCATCTTCGTCAACGACGAACTCGGCGCGTTAGAGGACGCCCTTAAAGCGGCTGAGCGGACGCTCCGTGTAGGTGGGCGGCTGGTGGTGCTCTCGTACCATTCGTTAGAAGACCGCATCGTTAAACACTTCGTCAGAGGGAGCGACGTCCTTACACCGCTCACCAAACGCCCGCTGACCGCTACTGAAAAAGAGATAGAAGCCAATCCTCGCGCCCGCAGCGCCAAGCTGCGCGTCGCCGTTCGTAACGCTCTCCCTTCGGAGGACGCATGACCAAACGAAGCCAAAGCCTCATCACGCTCTACCTCGCGCTCATCATCGCGCTGGCCGCACTGGGCGCGTATAACCAAGACCGCCACCGTTTGCACTTTTCGCTCTTAGAGACCAAACGCGCCCTTCAGTATGACCTGAGCGACTTGCGCAGTGAAGCCGCGCAGGTCAAAGGCCCCTTGGCGGTGCGCCGCTGGGCGCTCTCACGCGGCATGATCTCTTCGCCTGAGGGCGCAGAAGCCACCCAGATTGCGCCCGTGAACGTCCCCGAACCCAAAACCCCTGAGACCGGCTTGGAGGTACGAACGATATGGCGGTAAGAGATACGCGCTCGAGGCTGTCGGCGAAAGGGTCGGCAAAGGGCTCGCCCAAGGACAAAGCGCGCAGAGGTCAGCGCAAGAATGTCAAGGTAAATAAAGCCAAAGCGTACAGCAATGAGCCGGACCCGCCACAACTCAGACTCCACAAGCGTCCCCTCTTTCTCGTGCTGCTCGCTTTGCCCCTCATCGCGGCGCTAGGCGGCTTCGTCCGCTTGCAGGCTAAAGCGCCTGACCTGCCCACCGCCTTGAGCGAAGCGCCGAGGCGCGGTCTGATTCAAACGAGAGACGGCACGATTCTGGCCGAGGGCGCAGTCGAGCACCGCCGCTACCCCGAGGGGCGGCTCGCCGCGCACGTGGTCGGCTTTAGCGGCGCGGTGCAGCCCGACGGGAGGTTTGGCTTGGAGGGGCTCGAGTACGCCCTCGACAGCCGCTTACAAGCAGGCGAAGACGTGACCTTGACCTTAGACCCCAGCCTCCAAGCCATCGCCCAAGCCGAACTGCGCAAAGCTGCGCAGACCTTCGAGGCGGAAAACGGCGCGGTGGTCATGCTAGAAGCCAAAACGGGCCGCGTCCTAGCAGCGGCCTCCTACCCCGAATTCGACCCCAAAACCCAAGGGCAAATCGGCGAGCGCAGCGTCATCAGCAACCGCGCTTTCTTACAAGAGGTCGAGCCGGGCTCGACCATGAAACCTTTTGTGGTCGCCGCGCTCATGGAGGCGGGCAGGCTCTCCGTAGACGAGACCTTAGAGGTCGGGCCTTGGATGCGCGTCGGAGCGCAGGAGTTCACGGACGTGGCCTCGCATGACCCCATCTTAGGCATTCCCGACATTTTGCGGTACTCGAGCAACGTCGGCATGATCAAGCTTGGCGAACGCTTCTCCTCCGAGGAGCTTTCCAGTTGGATGTACCACTTCGGCTTCGGGCGCGATGTCGGTCTAAACGCGGCTTACACAAGGGATGGACACATCAACCCCTGGCAGAACTGGGTTCCGCAAGACCACGCCTCGGCGACCATCGGCCAGAGCGTCTCGACGACAGCGCTGCAACTCGCCGCTGCTTACAGCATCTTCGCGAATGACGGCGTGTATGTACCGCCGCAGCTCTTAGAGGATGAAGTGACCTTCGAAGAGGTCGAAGGCGAAGCGGTGAGAACCGGCGCGGCGCGGGTGCTCTCTTCAGAGGTTGCGCAGAGCGTCAAGGAGATGCTCGTCTATACGGTGGAAAATAGTGGCCTCAGCGTCGCCAAAATCCCTGGCGTCGAGGTGGCGGGCAAGTCGGGCACGGCGGATACTTTCGACAACGAAAAAGGGGAGTACATCAAAGCGGGAACGCTGCTCTTTGCAGGCATGTTCCCCGCCGATGACCCACGTGTGACGACGGTTGTGTACTTGCAAAAGCCTAAGGAGGAGACTTTGAGCACCTACGTCGCCGCGCCCGTTTTTCGGGCGGTGGGCAGCGAGACCGTCGCGCTTTGGGGGCTGCCGCCGAAACCTGGTCAGGTTGCAGGTCAAATGGGAAAGGGGCAATAGGAGTATAGTGTCTGCTATGGGTCAGATAGTGATGTGGCATACGGAAAATGAGAGGGAGAACGCCGCGCTGTGACGCCGTTATCGCCTCACTTTATCGCCACCCTAGCGGGCGTGTCGCTCGAGAACGCTCTCTCAAACGCGAGCGGCGTGAGCTTTCATTCGGCACGGGTACGCCCCGGCGATGCGTTTTTCGCGTTGCCCGGTGCGGCGGGGCACGGGCTCCAATACGCCGAGCAAGCCCTGGCTGCGGGCGCAGCCTTCGTCGTTTCGGATAAACCTCATCCGCGCGGGCTTCAGGTTGACAATCCTGCGCAAGTCCTCACGGATTTGGGGAAGTGCGCAAGAGGTCAGCTTAGCGGGCCTGTGGTCGGCGTGACGGGCTCGGCGGGCAAGACGAGCACCAAAGCGATGCTGAGTACGGCGCTCCATGCAGCCTCGAGTCCGGGTAACTTCAATACACCTCTTGCTCTAGCGCAAGTTTTGGTGGACGCTTGGCTCAGCGGGAAGACTTCGCAAGAGGATAGGTTGGTGCTCGAGCTAGGTATCGACGTTGTCGGCGAGATGGACGAGCTTGTCGCCTTAGCCAAACCGACGCACGCCGTTCTCACCCTCATCGCGGAAAGCCATCTAAGCGGTTTAGGTAATATTGAAACAGTAGCGAGGGAAAAGCTCAAACTCGTAGACGCGGCTGAGACCTCTTTCGTGAGCGAGCAAGCCGCGCCCTTTTTGAACGATAAACAGCGCGAAAAGAGTACGATTTATGGACTCGGCGCGGACGCTGACCTCTCAGGCGTTATAACGGAGATGTCACCGAGGGGTCAACGGCTCCAAGTTGCAGGTGTCACCTTCACGCTTCCCTATTTGGGCGACGCGATGGCGCGAAACGCGGTGGCGGCGCTGGGGTTGGCTCAACATTTCGGCCTCGAGCTAACTGAAGTCGCCAAAAGGTTAGAAGAGGTTAGGCTCGAGCCCGGACGCTTGCAAGTCCATCAAGGCGGCGACCTCACGATTATTGACGACTCATACAACAGCAACCCCGCGTCGGCGGCGGTTGCGTTAGACGTTCTGCGCCACTTTCCAAAACCTCACAGCGCCGTTTTGGGCGACATGTTAGAGCTCGGCGTGGCGTCTGAGACCTTGCACCGAGACTTGGGTAAGCGAACTTTAGAAATTGACTATGTTGTTGCAGTCGGGAACGAAGCGCGGTTTATTGCGGCGGAAAATCCTCGTGCAGTGCACCTCTCTTCGGATGACCTCTTGAACATCGTAGAGAAACTTCCCGCTCGGGGGACGATGCTGGTTAAGGGCTCGAGGGGGATGCGGCTCGAGCGGCTCGTTCAGGCCTTTCTTGAAACAGATAAACATAAAGAGGTTGTCGCACCGTGACAGTGTTATGGTCGGCGCTCCTCTCGCTCCTCTTGGTAGGCATATTTATCCAACTGGCCGGGCGCTACGGCTGGGGTAAAGGGATACGCCGCGACGGGCCCAAAAGCCACCTCAAGAAAGAGGGCACGCCGACGATGGGGGGCGTCGCCTTTTTGCTCGCCGCCCTAGTCGCTTGGCTCCTGGTGGGCGAGCCGAGCTTCGACGGTCTCGCCGTCGTGATGCTGACCTTTGCCGCCGCGCTCTTAGGGCTCTACGACGACCTCTTGGCCCTGCGCCGCAAACGCCGCGCCCTCATCCATGAAAAGGTTGGCGAGGACAGCACAACAGGACTCTTGGCGCGTTACCGCTTGCTCTTACAGGGTGCGCTCGCCTTTGCGTTCGCGATTTACGCGGTGCGAGGCGGTTATGTACTCTTTAACATTCAAGCCTTCGACCTCTTAGCCTTTACCTTTATCATCATGGGGACCATCAACGCGGTGAATTTCAGCGACGGCTTAGACGGACTCGCGGGCGGGATGACGGCGCTTATCTTGCTGCCCTTTATCGGCGTGAGCTTCGTAGCGGCGCTTATCGGCTCGCTGTTAGGCTTTCTTTGGTACAACGGCTCACCTGCGCGGATTTTTATGGGTGGCGTCGGCTCGGAAGGATTGGGTGCGGCGGTGGCGGGCATCGCCATTTTGTCCGGTTGGGTCTGGTGGTTGCCCCTAATCGCGCTCATGCCTGTTTTGGAGGTCTTGTCCGTCATCATCCAAGTGACGTACTTTCGGATAACGGGCGGCAAGCGCTTTTTCAAGATGAGCCCGCTGCATCATCACTTCGAGTTATCAGGTTGGACCGAAACACAGGTCGTCACGCGCTTCTGGCTGGTGACGGCGGTGTGTGTAGCGGTGGCGTGGAGCTTTCACGGGGGGCTCTCGTGATCGTGCAAGACAGCATGAGGGTGCTCGTGTACGGCTTAGGACGGAGCGGCGTCGCTGTCGGTAAGCTCTTGCGCTCTCAAGGTCATGAAGTCGTCTATTTTGACGCCAAGGTCGAAGCGTCGCCGGAACTGGACGCGCTCGGTTGTAAGCGCACGGCGACACCTCTTGATGAACTCAATATAGAGATATGTATCACGGCTCCCGGCGTCCCTTATGACCACCCCTGACTTGGTGGCGCTAAGAGGTCGCGGCGTTGAGACTATCGGTGAGGTCGAATGGGTCTATAGAACGGTAGACGCGGAGATTATCGGCATTACGGGCACAGCGGGCAAGGGAACCGTGACGCGCTGGACGAGCGACACGCTCACGGCGGCGGGGCTGGACGCGCCCGCTGGGGGCAATATCGACCCGGCGCTCTCGGAGGTGGCAGGGACAGGTAAGACGCTCGTGACGGAGTTGTCGTCGTTTATGCTCGAGCGCTCCCCCACCCTCAAACCTCGCCTTGCAGTCGCGCTCAACCTAGACGTAGACCACCTAGACCGCCACGGCAGCGTGGCGGCTTATCACGAAGCAAAGCGCAACCTCATTAAAAACCTTGATGAAAGTTGTACCTTTATCTATAACGCCGATGATACGAATTTGCAGGACTGGGCAAGCGAAGCGAAGCAGAAAAACGCTGATATTCTCTCTTTTAGCACCGCGCAGCACGCCGACGCTTATCTAAAAGACAACCATATTTTCTTAGATGGAGACCCGCTTGTGTCACTGCACGATTTACAGATTCAAGGCTCGCACCACCACGCCAACGCGCTCGCCGTCGCGCTCATCTGCCGAGCGAAAGGATTGAGCCGAGAAGAAATTCGAAGAGGTTTAATTCAGTTTAGAGGCGTCCCTGGACGCTACAGTTTGGTTTCGACTGTCGGCAAGGTTCGTTTTATCGAAGACTCGATTGCGACGCGGGCTTTGGCGGTTCGCGCCGCGCTGGAAGCGACGCCTGCGCCTATCGTGTGGTTGGCGGGTGGGCAGGACAAAGGAGCGGACTTTATCGCTTTAGAACCGCTCATCCGCGAGAAGGTTGCGCTTTTTGTTGGGATTGGCGCGTCGGGCGAGAGGTTTGCTGAGGTGGTGTCGCCCTGGACGAAGACGGTTGTGTGTGAGGCCGAAGATGGTCAAACTGCCATGCACCAAGCCGCGCGGCAGGCTACGAATTTCTTACAGAACTATCCGCAAGGTGGCACGGTTCTACTCGCGCCGCTCGCCGCGTCTTTCGACCAGTTTAAGGACTACAAGGCTCGAGCTGAAGCGTTTAGAGACGCCGTTCACGCTCTTGAAAGTACATCAGAGGATGCCTTCCAAACCGCGCCACGAGGGGAAAAAGGAGAGGTCACATGGACCCGCTCCTAGTCTTCACGCAGCTTACACTGGGCGCTCTAGGCGTCTTGGGCGTCGCCACGAGTGCGCCCGAGCTGTGGCCCGCGCACCTCTTGCGGGTACTCGCAGGCTTAGCCCTCACCTTTTTGGTCGCACGCATCTCACCGCAGCGCGTGGTGCGCCTCAGCCCGTACGCCTACGTGAGCGTGCTCATCCTCTTAGCCGCTGTGCTAGTTATCGGCATCTCGCCCGAAGGCAGCGACGCCAAACGCTGGCTCGACTTGGGCGTCTTCACGCTGCAACCCTCCGAGCTGATGAAAGTCACCGTGATCGCCTACCTGACCGCCTTTTTTTACAACCACTTGGGCGACTGGCAGATTTGGCGTCCGATGGTGGTGATGGGCTTAGCGGCGGGGCTTATCGTGGCGGAGCCGGACGTGAGCACGGCGGCGTTTATCTTCATGCTGGCCTTTGCCATCATGCTCGCGGCGGGCACGACGATTGCGCGGCTCGTGAGCATCAGCACGGCGGCGGCGCTCATCGCGGTCTTGGTAGCGGGGCCGTACCTCAGTCAATTCAGCTATATCGGCGAGCGCTTTGAGGGGTTCAGTGACCTCTGGGGGACGCAAGAGCAGGCGCAGACCGAGAGTTATCAGGCGGTGCAGGCGCAGCGCACCCTAGTTCGTGCGGGTCTTGTTCGGCGTCGGGCCGGGTGAGATTATCCGCGTGCCCGAAGCGGACACGGATATGATTGCGATTTCGGTGGCGCACGCGCTGGGGCTTTTGGGCGTGATGACGCTCTTCGCGCTCTACCTCTTTATCGCGGTGCGGGGGTTGGGGATTGCCTCGAGCCTCACCGGACCCGGCTCCCTTTTAGCGGCGGGCGCAACGGCGTATATCTGCGGTCAGGCTGCTCTAAATTTACTCGTTGCCAGCGGTCTCGTACCCGTAACGGGCATTCCCTTGCCCTTTGTTTCCTACGGTCAAAACAGCCTCTTCTCGGTGGCAATCGCGATGGGTTTTATCCACAGCGCCTACCGCACCTCTCGCCAAGGGGAGGAGACCGCGTGAACCCTGTGAACCACATAAGTCACGGGAGCATCCTTCTTTCGACGGGTGGCACGGGTGGGCACATCTACCCGGCACTCGCGACTGCGAAGGAACTCCAAGAGCGTGGCTACAAGGTCGCCTTTATCGGGCAGCGTGACGGCATGGAGGCGCGGCTCGTGCCGCAGGCGGGCTTTGCCTTTCATGGCGTCAGAGCGGGCAAGTGGCATAGAGGTCGCCCTGACCCACGTCAGGCGATTCAGGCGGGACTGGGGTTGCGGGACGCGCTTCAAGTCGTGCGCACGTTGCAACCGCTTATGGTGGTGGGTTTCGGCGGCTTCGCGAGCTTTCCGGGGCTGGCGGCGGCGGCGCTTTTGCGTCTGCCTATCGCGCTGCACGAACAGAATGCATTCCCCGGCAAGGTGACGCGCTGGTTCGCCCGCCGCGTTACGTTTATCGCCACGGCCAACGAAGAGGTCGCGGCGCATCTGTCTGTACATAGCGACAAACTTGTGCATGTCGGTGTACCGGTGCGAGAGGTGTATTTGGACAAAGGGGAAGCGCGGCGGCGGCTCGGCTTCGCTGAGACGGATGTGCTTACGCTCGTGATGGGCGGGAGCCAAGGGTCCGCCGTTCTTAATGAGCATGTGCCGAAAGCCTTTGCTGATTTACGGGGCTCGAGTAAAATCCCTCTGAGCGTTTTACACAGCAGCGGTGAACGTCACTTGGAGAGGGTCAAAGTCCTGAGCGAAGGGGTGCGCCAATACCGCGTGGACAGCTTTGTGGACGCCGTGGTAGCCTGGTCAGCAGCGGATGTAGCGATCACCAGGGCGGGCAATGGGACACTCGCGGAGGCGGCTTTTCACGGGGTTCCTCTGCTTATGGTTCCGCTCCCCTCTTCAGCCGAAAACCATCAATTTTACAACGCGAAGGCGGTGGAAGCTGCTGGCGCGGGGTGGGTCGTGGAAGAGCACGATTTGGCGCACCTTTCCGGAGCGTGGCGCACTCTATTAGACCCCGAAACGCGCCGCGCCGCCGCCGTCGCCGCGCGGCAACGTTCACCCGAAGGCGCAGCGGCGCGGCTCGCTGAGCTTATCGAGACGTCTGTAAAAAGACAGGTTAAACCAAACACAGATTTTCGCGCGGTTGCGCCTCAACAGGCGGCGAAGCGTGTGCAGGAGAGACGATGAACCACTTACATTTCATGGGTATCGGCGGGGTCGGCATGAGCGGTCTGGCGAGGTGGTACGCCGCTGACGGGTATAGGGTCTCAGGGTGTGACCTGGGCCTCAGCGAAGAGGTCGAAGCGCTGCAAGGTGAGGGGATAGAGGTAGCCTTGGAGCACAACCCCGCGCACGTCGAACGCGCCGACACGCTCATCAGTACGATGGCCGTGCCCGCCACCCACCCCGAAATCAGCGCAGCGAAAGCGCAGGGCAAGCGCACCTTGCGGCGTATTGAACTCCTGGCCGAACTCTTAGCCGAGCACAAGAGCGTCACGGTGACGGGCACGCACGGCAAAAGCACGACGACAGGCATGATTGCCACGCTCTTTTTAGAAGCGGATACAGACCCCTCGGTCCTTGTAGGGGGCCAGTTGGATGTGGTGGGGGGCAACATCCGCTACGGACAGGGCGAGCGCCTCATCGCCGAGGTGGACGAGTCCGACCCTGGGTTTGCCTACCTCCCCTCCGATATCGCCGTTATTACGAACTTAGAAGATGACCACATTGCCGGCAGCTTTGCTGAGCGGCGCAACTACCACGCGAGCTTAGATGACTTGGAAAGCGCGACGAAGCGCTTTGCCGAACGCGCCAACTTTGTTCTTTACTGCGCGGACTGGGCGAGTTTAGAGCCGCTCCTAGATACGGACAACGCGCTTACCTACGGCCTCAGCGAACAGGCGACCTACCGCGCCGTCATCACCGAGTTGCGGGCGATGGGGAGTACCTTTACTCTGCGCACGCCGGAGGGCTGTTTAGAGGTCAACTTGGGTGTACCCGGTGAGTACAACGTGCAGAACGCGGCGGCGGCGTTAGCGGCGGCGCATCTGGCGGGGCTCGACCTCGAGGCGGCGGCGTCACACTTGGGCACGTTCACGGGCATCGGGCGGCGCTGGCAGCGGCGCGGGAGCGTGAGAGGCGCACTCATCATCGACGACTACGCCCATCATCCTACGGAGGTCAGCGTGACCTTAGAAGCCGCTAAGCACACCGAACGCCGCGTTCGCGCGGTCTTGCAACCGCACCGCTGGGTGCGCACCGCGCGGCACTGGCCCGCGTTGGCCGACGCTGCGAGCCTCGCCGACGAAATCATCGTCTTAGATGTCTACGCCGCTGGCGAAAGAGCCATCCCCGGCATCTCCCCCGAGCTTATCGTCAGCCGCCTCCGTGAGTCGGGCAAAGCGGCGAGCTATCACAGCGCCGCCTCAGCCGAGCGCTACTTGGCCGAGACCTTAGAAGACAACGACCTCATCATCACCCTCGGCGCAGGCGATGTATGGCGCGTCGCCGAAGGGGTCGTAAGAGCGTGTGGAGGCGATGATGGCTCAGCTTAATGCCGCACGCGCAACCCTTACGAAACGTGTACCGCTAGGTCCCCTTACGACGCTCGGCGTTGGCGGCGAGGCCGAACTCTGGGAGGTCGAAGATGAAAGAGGACTGCGCGAGGCCGCCGCCGAGCCCTACCGCGTTTTAGGCGCGGGCTCGAACGTGCTGATTGCCGACGCAGGCGTGAGCGAGCGCGTCATCAAGTTAGGACGCACGTACAATACGATTCGCGACTTTGAAGGGCAGCAAGACCTTTGGTTAGGCGCAGCCACACCCCTCCCCGGTTTAGTGCGCCGCGCGGCAGAGGCGGGGCTTTCAGGTTTGGAACCCCTTCTGGGTATTCCCGCCGTTCTGGGCGGCGCAGCCGTCATGAACGCGGGTACGCGCTTCGGCGAGATGTCGGACACGCTTAAAGAGGTTGAGGTGTTCATCAACGGCGGACTTCACCGCCTAAGCGCAGACGCCTTGGAGCTCAATTACCGTCATAGCGTATTGCCTGAAGGCGCGATCATCACACGGGTGAGGCTAAGTTTAACGCCTTCCACCCCCCAGCGCGTCGCAGAGATAACGCGCCAAGTTGACGCCGCCCGCAAGGGTCAGCCCAAAATCAAGTCGGCAGGCTGCGCCTTTAAGAACCCCCCCGGCGACAGCGCTGGCAGGCTCATCGACGTTCACGGCCTCAAAGGGTTGCGTGTCGGTCAGGCGATGGTTTCAAATGAACACGGCAACTTTATCGTCAACTTAGGAGGAGCCACAGCATGTGACGTGATGGAGCTTTTAGAGATCATTAAAGAAAAAGTGGACGCGCCTTTAGAGTCCGAATGGCAACTCTGGGGCTTCGACCTTAACAAAAAGGAGGCAGCGTGCGCCGCCCCCTCATGCTAGCGCTCCTCACCGCCCTAGTCGCCCTGCTCGTCACGACGCGCTTTTACCCGCAGGTCACGCGCACCGAGGTTTTAGGCGCGTCACACTATAGCAAACAAGAGATCCTCGCCCTCGCTAACCTGGAACGCGGCGATCCCCTTTTGTGGGTCAATGGGTGGCGCAGCCGCCCGCTCGTCCAAGACCCCTGGATAAGCCGCGCCCGCATCATCCGCCACTGGCCCGACGCGCTCTCGGTGGCCGTGTGGGAACGCGAGCCCTTCGCCCGCTTCGGCGAAACGGTTTACGCCTTAGATGGTACAGTGCTCCCTGATGTGTCAATTGAACAAAAGGAATTGGTGACTTTGCGCGGCTGGGGCCCTGAGCGCATTGACGAGGCACTGAGCATCCTGAGACTCGTCGCTGATTACGAGCCTGAGGTGTTAAGCTACTCGCCGAGCGGTTTCGACATTCGCTTCTCTGAATCGTCCCCCAGAGCGACGCTGTACACCCCGAGTGTAGAGCTTTTGGAGACGCACTGGTCGGGGTTTGTCGGTCAGAGCAGAGAGCAGGTCGCCGTCTACCCCTGGGGAGTGAGCGTACAATGATGGACGAACGTATTGTGGTCGGTTTGGATATCGGCACGACAAAAATTTGCACTGTTATCGGTGAAGTGGCCTCGGACGGAGTCTTGGATATTATCGGTGAAGGGACCGTCCCCTCGGACGGACTGCGCAAAGGCGTCGTCGTCAACTTGGAGCGTACGATTGCCTCGGTACGCCAATCCATCGCGGCGGCGGAGCGCGTGGCGGGCGTCGAGGTCAGCGAGGCGTGGATCGGCGTGGCGGGCAGCCACCTCAAAGCCTTTACGAGTCACGGGATGGCGGCGATTCGGCGCGGTCAAGAGATTTCTGGCGCGGACGTCGAGCGCACCATCGAAAATGCAAAGGCGGTTCCTTTAGAAGCCAACATGGACGTCGTTCATGTGATTCCACAGGAATATGTGGTGGACGGCCAAGACGGGATTAAAGACCCGGTGGGGATGAGCGGGGTGCGGCTCGAGGTCGACGTCCACATCGTCGCGGGCGCACAAGGCCCTTTACAAAACCTCTCCCGCTGCGCCAAAGACGCCGGGGTCAACGTCGAAGGCATCGTCGTTCAGTCGCTCGCCTCGGGCTTGGCTGTTTTAGACGACAGTGAAAAGGAACTCACCACCGTGTTAATCGACATCGGCGGCGGCACGACAGACGTGGGCGTCTTTCGGCGCGGCACCTTAGCCGACTCCTCCGTAATTCCTCTAGGCGGCGACCATATCACCCAAGACATCAGCCAACTCCTGCGCATCCCCCCCGACGAAGCCGAGCGCGTCAAAAAGAAGTACGGCGTCGCCATCCCCGACTTAGCCGACCGTGAGGTGGCTTTAGAGGTCGCCCACCCCAACTACACCGCGTCACTGTCTACGTTCGAACTCGCGCAGGTCATCCGGCCCAGAGTCGTTGAGATTTTAGACCTCGTCAAGCGCTCCATCGAGCAACGCATGGGCGCGTTGGAACTCTTAGCAGGCAACGTCGTCATCACGGGCGGCGCGTCCTTGATGCCCGGTTTGGACCAGGTTGCCACCGAGCGTTTCCGCTTGCCCGTGCGCGTCGGCAAACCCATCAACATCTCCGGCTTGGACGACGTGGTGGCGAGCCCCGCGCACGCAACTGCGGTGGGCTTGGTTCGTTACGGCGTGGAGCATTCAGCGCAACCTTTGGGCTCGCCCCGCCGGGCCGGGCGTAGCGGTGAGGGTAGTGTCTCGAGCTTCTTCAGCAACATCCGCGATTTTCTCAAGGACTTTTTCTAGTGGCTTTTCTAATGACTTTTCTAAGGACTTTATTCAGGTGATTTCTAAGCAGTTTTCTACGTATCTAAGATTGAAGGAGTGAGCTATGACCATCAGCAGCGCAAACATGGATAACGCCGTCATCAGAGTGATCGGTCTAGGCGGGGGCGGCAACAACGCCGTCAACCGGATGATTGAAGCAGGGCTAGAGGGCGTACAGTTCGTCGCCGCCAATACCGACGCGCAAGTTTTGACCACCAGCTTAGCCGACACCCGCATCCAGATGGGCGACCACCTCACCAAAGGCTTGGGCGCAGGCGCGAACCCCGAAATCGGCGAAAAAGCCGCGAACGAAGACCGCGACCGCATCGCTGAGCAGGTGCGCGGCTCTGATCTTGTTTTCATCACCGCCGGCATGGGCGGCGGCACGGGCACGGGCAGTGCGCCCGTCGTGGCGGAAGTCGCCCGCGAACAGGGTGCGCTCACCGTCGCGGTCGTCACGACACCCTTCAGCTTTGAAGGACCCAAGCGGATGCGCCAAGCGGAAGAGGGGTTGCGGCGTTTAGAGGACAAAGTAGACGCTTTAATCGTCGTAGAGAACCAGCGCCTCTTGTCCGCTTTAGACCGCAAAGTCAAACTCACCGACGCTTTCAGGGTCGCCGACCGCGTGCTGTACTACGGCGTCAAGGGCATCAGCGACGTCATCAACATGTCGGGCCTCATCAACGTGGACTTCGCCGACGTGCGGGCGCTGCTTTCAGGCGCAGGCACAGTTTTGATGGGCATCGGCACGGGTCGCGGCGAGCAGCTCGTCGAAGAAGCCGCTAACAGCGCGACGCACAGCCCGCTCTTGGCGAGAGGGGTCGAGGGCGCACACCAGCTTCTGATCAACATCACGGGCTCGGAAGAACTCACCCTTTTCGACGCGCACGAAATCGTCGAGAAGATCAGCGAGGCCACCGAAGTCGAAGACGTCAACGTGCTCTTCGGCGTGACCTACGACGAGGCCGCTGCCGACGAAGTGCGCGTCACCGTCATCGCCGCCGGCTTTGACCACAACCCGCAGACTAAAATCCTGCGTCCCACCCAACTTCGCGCCGCCACCGCTGGCGGACGCTCGTACGACCCCTCCAACTACGACATCCCCGCCTTCTTGCGCTACAACGCGGACGAGAACTAGGGCCTAAGCCAAAGATGGTTATTGTTGTAGCAGGTATCATCTTCTAATGTATGGGCAAAGCAGTTGCTTATTGACTGAGGGCGTTAACGACCAGATGATACCTGCTGTATGAAGCGAGAGATTATCTACGACGGACATATCGTGACCGTCGTCAAACTTGACGACCATTGGGAAGTCGTCGAGCACGCGGCGGCGGTCTGCGTGCTCGCCTTACGCGAGGGCGCGAGCGGGCAAGAGGTCTTGGGCGTGGTGCAACCGCGTCCGGCTATCGGTACGGACACGTGGGAGCTACCAGCGGGGTTAGTCGAGGAGGGTGAGGAGCCCGAAGAGGCTGCCCTGCGCGAATTCGCTGAGGAGTGTCAACTCACAGGCGACTTGACCCTTTTGACGCAGGTCCACTCGAGCCCCGGTTTCTGCACCGAAAAAGCGTATGTTTTTGAGGCAACAAACTTGCAGCACGCCGAAGGCACACCCGACGAGAGCGAAGACATCACCCTCTCCTGGCGCAACTTGCAAGAGGTATGGCGGGAGGTCTCGAGCGGTGAGGTCTCCAGCAGCGCTCACGCTTTAATCGCTCTAACTTACGCACTCGGATGCACCGGAAAGCTACCTGGAACCACCTCTTGAAAACTATCACCTCTCTTGAAGACCTCGACTTAGAGGGCGCGGTCATCTGCATCGGCAACTTTGACGGCGTGCATCTGGGTCATCAAATGCTCTTAGAAGAGATGAAAGAGCTTAGCAACCGCCAGAACGCACCCAGCATCGTCGTCACCTTTTTTCCACCTGCTAAGGTCGTCTTTGGTAGGGGAAGTTATCTGACGAGCCGCGAAGAGAAAGTCCACCTCTTAAAAGCGTTCGAGCCGGACACTATTGTGATGACGGAATTTAGCCTCGAGTACGCCCAAACTCCCAAAGAGGTCTTTTTAGACGAACTGCGCCGCTTACGTCCAAGCACCATCATCGTCGGTGAGGATTTTCGCTTTGGGCATAAAAGGAGTGGCGGCTTGGACGATTTGCAGCACGTGACCGAGCGGTTGCAGGTCTTCGGTCTCAAGAAGTTGGACGAAGAACCCATCAAATCCTCGCATATCCGCAACCTCTTGCAAGCGGGCGAGGTCGAAGAGGCGAAACGGTTTTTGGGTCACAGCTACCTCGCTATCGGTGAGGTCGCCCAAGGCGAAAAGCGCGGGCGCAGTATTGGGTTTCCTACGGCAAACATCAAACTGCCGTCCGAAAAAGCGCTCCCTCTCGGCGTATTTGCTGTAGAGGTCGAGACGCCGCAGAGAAAATTTGGCGGTATGGCGAACGTCGGACCGCGCCCGAGCTTTCCCGAAGAGCCGCCCTCTTTGGAGGTCTACCTCTTCGACTTTGAGGGCGACTTGTACGGACAGACGCTCACCGTGTCGTTCGAGCACTTTTTGCGCGGACAGGTTAAATTTTCGGGGTTGGAAGAGGTTAGAATGCAGCTCTCTAGGGATGAGGAAGAGGCCAGGGCCCGCCTAGCTAACTAAAAATCTCGCTGAGCGGCAGTTCCCAACCTGGAAAAAGTG
Organism: Trueperaceae bacterium; assembly: GCA_965213645.1. Taxonomy (GTDB): domain Bacteria; phylum Deinococcota; class Deinococci; order Deinococcales; family Trueperaceae; genus CBDBZX01. Next base: position 370,768 of record CBDBZX010000008.1, on the reverse strand, counting down.
GTGAGGTGAGCGTGTCCTCTTCTTTGAGGACGCGAAACATTTCATCAGGTTGGTAGACGGTGAGAGTGCGCTGCTCTGGCTCTAAAATCCACACCTCTTTCGCCCCGAAGAAGAGCCATTCGTAAACCTTTTCAGCAACTTCTGTGGGACGGTCATTCGGTGAGACAACCTCTACAGCTAAATCCGGTGCACTTTTGCGGTAGCCCTTGACAGGGGCTTGCTTGTCTAAACTCGTCTGGCTGATAAAAGCAGCATCGGGAGCGCGGACCGTATCTGGATTCTCAGTGAGTTTGAAGCCTGTCTCGGCGGCGTAAACTTTACCTAAGCGGTTCTCGCTGACAAACCGTGCCAAGCGCCAACCTAAATCCATAGCAAAACTTCCGTGCTCTTCTCCTGCTGGGGGCATCTGACGCAATTCTCCTCGGAAGAGTTCGTAGCGGTGGCCGTCGTCTGGAAGGTGCAAAAGCTCTTCAGCGGTGACGGATTCGTTTTTGGGTAGGATGCTCATGAGGTTGTCTAACTCTAACACATCGGTGACATAAGGTGTAACAAAGTTCACTTCTTCAAACACTCCGTAAACGGTAGGGTTTTTAACAAGAAATGAAGAATTATGGAATGGCCGAACTAGTGTCTCAACCAACTTCAATTCAGTCTATATATACGTGGTACAAAGATAATAGGCTATATGTAAATCGACGATATCAGAGAAAGCTCGTTTGGACATTAGAGGAAAAGCAAAAGCTAATTGAGTCAATTCTCAAAAGATATCCTGTGCCAGCAATTTTGATTGCGGAAAGGGATAGTTCACCAGGAACCTACGAAATTATTGATGGATTACAACGACTACAAGCGATTATGTCATTCATCGAAACATCCTTCTCTTCTCCAGATGAAAAGTTTTTCGACCTTCAATACTTTCCAACAGCAAAAAGCCATGCAGATGAAGGATTTTTTGAGCCAAATGAGGCCGAGGTAAAGCTCTCTCAAAAAGAAGTTAGCACAATATTGGACTACACGCTTGCGCTCTCAGTGATGCGCAATGCAACGGAAGCAGAAGTAAATGATGTTTTCGGTAGAATCAATACGTTTGGACGGCGTTTGAGTGATCAAGAAAGACGTCAAGCTGGCGTTCAAAACGACTTTTCCAACATGGTTAGAGAAATCGCCTGCGTCCTTCGAGGTGATGCTACTGCTAACATCCTTCCGCTTAATAAAATGCCGTCTATTAGTATTGACTTACCAATGACGAAGCATGGTTACGAAGTTCGAGCTGATGAAGTATTTTGGGTAAATCAGGGTATCTTGCGCTCAACTGATTTACGAGACAGCATGGATGAGCAATGTATTGCGGATATAGCTGCTTGTATTGCAGGCGGAGAGATGCTTGAGCGAGCAAAAGTTGCTCTTGACGAAATTTATAGCCTTGGAAGTCCTGAATCTGATCGAGTGTCAGATGCAATTGAGGTATACGGCAGCATAAAATTCTCTGAAGAATTCAAATATTGCGTTGACGAAATCATTAAAGTTTGCAGTGACGGTAAACCTGAAAAGCTCAGGAGTATCGTTTTTAAGAACAGGACCACTAACCCTTTTCCATCCGTTTTCGCAGTTCTCCTAGTTGCATTTCATGAGTTAATAGTCAAAGACGGCAAGAAAATTACTGATTATTCAGGCGTAAAAAAAGCTATCGTGAATTTGGATGGAAGAATAGAAACAAGCAGAAAAGCTACTTTACCTGAAGAACGTCGCAAAAATGTAGATACAGTAAAAGGGCTGATCGGAAACTTTTTTGTTGAGGAAGATCTAAGTACGGGACAAAAGCTGAATACAGAAGCTCAAGTCTTTATGTTTGAGGGGCAAATTTTTAAGGAGAAATCTAAGATGGTCGAGCCCATGCCGAAAGAAGGACTTTTCTCGGCGCAAGTGGGACTTGAGACGCAAAGGCTTGAGGTTGCTGTCGTGGAGCCATTCACCTATAGCGTGAGCCCAGACAAAGGCGAGCGCTAAAAGCGAAAAAAGGGTATCGAGCTTAGCGCGTTTGACGAGATGCGTTGCTTCGATATTGAAGCCTGTTGTTTTGAGGGCAGAGAAGAGCATCTCAATCTCCCAACGACGTTTGTAGGCGAGGAAAGCTGACGTAGGTGTGCGGTTAGTGGCGAGGATAGCGTAGTCTTGGTGAGCGAGTTTCATACCAATGATGCGCAAGCTGCATTCATAGATGCGGTAGGGGGTATTCAGCACTTTGAGTTCTCCTACTTTCAGATGGGTAAAGAGTGCATAGACCGGACACCAATGTTCGCATAAGCTGTCTTTGCGAATGCGAATAGCAAAAGGTACACCGCGCTTATCGAGATAGTTGAACCAGGTCACGCCGATAAACTCCCTATCGGCTAAGAAGAAAGCAATATCTCGCGGTTTAATCAACGCAAACAGCTCTTGCAGTAGGTCAATGCGTTCGTCACTCGATGAGTTACCTTTCTTCTCTAGGAGTGTCCATACCAGCGGGAAAGCAACGCCTCTATGCGCAACTGCAATGACTAAGATATTGATGTTAAAAGCTCCCAAGCGCCAGTTGGTACGGTCTACACAGAGCGTGTAAGGCGGTGGCGGTAACAGACTCAGAACGAGCCGTGCAACCCCCTCTTTATCCAAGCTAACCTCACTGAAGAATCGTTTGATACGGCGATAGGAGGATTCAGGCTTAGCGTGACCTTGAAACGCTAAACTTAAACTGACCAAGTTCACGCTCTTCTCTTGAATCAGCACGAGCACCAATGTGCTTAGGCATTTGAGTCTTGCCTTGTTCATAGGCAATTGGACGGCTAGTATTTCCTGTAGGCGTGTTCTATGCTGATAGTGGCTTCCTTGAGATTCTTTCACACAGTTATTCTCGTACAGGAAGCCACTTCCTTGCAATTTGTCCCGTACTTAGGAGGAAGATATAAGACCGCAAATTTATGGAAATCATGCAACGACTGATATCGAAAATGCTATTAGAAGGTCAGAAATTGAGCTGGCTGATTACGAACTAAAACAAGGACTTCTTTCGCTCGATGAGAAGCGTAGCATTGACGCACGACTCATCAACAAAGTTATTAGAACCGTTTCTGCTATTGCTAATAATGGACCAAACAAAGTTGGGAAAGTGATTATTGGTGTGACTGATAAAGATACTGACGCAGAACGCATTAAGAAACTGGATGGAATAGAACCTGAACTCATTGAACCTATTGTGCGAGGCGATGTCTGAGGTTAATCATAGCGAAGGCGATGAAGTGCGCCCCTAAGCAGAAGACATCCTTGCGCTCAAAGCGGATCAGTAGCGTCTTGAACTTGTCAATCCAGGCAAAAGAACGCTCAGCCACGAAGCGGTGCTTGTAGACCTGCTTGTTGAAGAGACGCTTGCGCCCCCGCTTAGGTTTCTTACGGTTACGCTTGTTCTCAGCGATGTTGGGAACAAGCCCGTGATTGAAGCAGACTTTGCGTGCTGCTCTGGTATCAAAGGCGCTGTCAGCATTGAAGAATGCGTTTTGGAGGTTGAGCCCTAAATGCTTGAGACTGCTAAAGACGGCTTGCAAACTGGGCTTGAGATTGTAAGCGTCGTTGTGGTTGCCTGCTAGAAATTGACTCAAGCCGATGATGTACCCCTTGGCATCACTGAGCGGCAAGATATTCGAGGTTTTAGCTTTTTTGCGTCTTTGGTAGGCGACGCTCTCGCCCCCTTTCTTCGCCTGAGCGTGTGACCCGTCCAAGTTGATTTCAGATAAATCTAACTCGTTCTCAATGGCTAGAATACTGCTCTCGAACACCTGCTTTAAGCTCCCATCGCGGCTCCACTTGCGAAAGTGATAATACACCGCGCTGTAACTCAGCTCTTTTTTTCTGCGTCGTTGGGGTCGAGGTCAATCGGCAGACACGCCCACTGACACCCCGTATGCAACTTGTAAAGGATGTGATTGAACACCTTGAATAAAGGTATCCGACATTCGTAGCCGCGCTTTGCGGTGCTTAGATAGGGATAAACGTGCTTCTTAAACTCAGCTTCTGTTAGACTCGTCCTGATAGTGCTCATAGTTGACCTCTTTTCACCAACTATCGTGCACTATCTTCTCTGTAAATGCAAAAGTTTCAGTTAGTTCCCTAAGAAAGTCGGCAAGCGGTTTGTTGTTGGAATTAGCAGGGAAGCTAAAGTTTTGGGACTAACACTGGAGAGCTATTTCTCAAAATGGAGAGATGCGATAAAGAATTCAGAATTATCCCAGTCGCTGAGAGACTCCGTTTTGTCAAATATGGATTTCAACTCGTTTTACGGTTTAGGTGTCATTATTATTACTGTTCCAGTGCAGAAAGAACTCTCATATGTCGGCGAAGAAATCTACTGGCGAGACGGTGACGTAACTGAACTTGCAAAGTCCCCAAAGCAAATTGCTACATTAGCAAAGCGCTTCTAAGATTCACGCGGATTGTGAATAAAGCTAGCACATTTTTCCTACTTTTCTACGTGAGATAGATACTGTGATGCTTAGCAATAAACGGCGCTGCTAAAAAGGTTGGTTCTGAGGGACGTAGAATAGTCTCAGGAGGTTTACTATGGATTCAGTCATCCACCGAGACCCGGACATCCTCGGCGGGACCCCCGTGTTCCGGGGTACGCGCGTGCCTATTCGTATCTTGTTCGAGCACTTAGAGGCGGGCGACCCTCTGAAGGTGTTCCTTACCGACTTTCCGTCCGTCACCCATCAGCAAGCGTCGGAGGTGCTGCATTTAGCTTTGGAACAACTAACAGGTGTCGGCGAAGCTGCTGCTTGATAATGAGGTTTCCGCGCAGCTCGCATTAAATTTCATCACCTCTAAGTTCCGCCACCACATCTCCCACTCCCGCGCGAAATGATAAATAATGAGGCTGCCATCCTAAATCAGCTTTAGCCTTCTCGTTCGACACGCGAAACGACGTCGTGAGCGACGCTACCACAGGTCCACCTATCATCAGACCGATGAGCCACGGCGGAATGCTGCCGACAGGCTTGCGCCCTGTCGCCTCGGTCAGCGCGTCCACCAAATCGCGCAAACGGATAGGCTCGTCATCTACGATATTAAAGTTCTCGCCGTGAGCATCTGAGGACAAGGCTTTAACGAAGGACTGTGCCAAATCGTTCACATGAACCGTGCTCCAATAGTTCTGCCCTGCGCCAAACACGCGCAACTGGTTTTTCGTCAAGGTGTCGTAAAATGATGTTTTGAACAAACCGCCAGGACCATATACGAAGCCCGCTGTTAGAATGATGACTTTTAGATTCTTCTGCGTAGAGAGGTCATTAAGGTGCCTAACCATCGCGGCGTGCCCTAAGCCCATCGGTGAAGGGTTGAGCGGGGTCTCCTCGGTAATCCACTCGTCGCCGTGGTCGCCGTAGCCAAAGCAGCCGTTCGTATAAATCAGCAGTTTACCGTGCTCTAAACACGCCTCGGCCAGCGCAGAGGTCATCACCTCATCGGCGTGGTTGATCTGCGCGACCTTCTTTTGCGTCATGCGCCCTGCTACGCCGAGTTGCGCGGCTTGAATTACGGCGTCAACCTCTTGAACCAAAGGGGTGTAGGTATCGGGCGCGAGCATCTCCCCCACTGCCACACGCATTCCTAACGCTTGAAGGGGCGCAGCTTTGGACTCGTTCCTGACGAGTCCGGTTACGGTGTGCTCTGCGTTTAAGAGGGCTTTGACGACAGCGCTGCCTACAAAGCCTGTTGCACCTGTGACAAGTACATGCACCATACACCTCCGCTGTTCTTATACCACGGGTGATGCTTCTGCTCTACTTTGGCTTGGTGAGAACCTAAAGATTTGTAGCGGCTAAGCGCCACGCGCTCGCCACATTTATACCAGACTAAAAAGGGGGTGTCACCATGTGATCGCGAAGCTCGTCGCGCTGCTCCCACTAGACGAAGTGAGGGCGTTGCTTCGCACAACTTCGTACTCCGAAGTTACGCTCATCAAGTGGGAGCGCCCTGTGGGGGCTGTTACGTAGTTTTCGCCTTCGCGAAACGAGCGTTTAAGGATGTCACGTTGTAACACCCTTAAATCACTTTGATATTACTACCCCTGGTGTCTTAGCTCGAGCGCTGACTTAGAGAGGTCACTCTACCCTGCAAGTCGCTCAGGTTGCTGCCTGCTGAGTAACCGATCAACCTCTCTCCTCTAAAAACCCACAAAATAGAAGGTGTCCCGTTTTGCATTAGCATTTCCACGTAATATTGCTACACAGTTCCGCAGTCCTCATCCCTGAATGTGCGTGCTAAACGATGTTCTTCTCAGTTAGAGTGTAGCTGATCAGATGATACCTGCTAATGTATACGAAAGCTGATTCTTGTCTCTCACAGTCATCATGCTACCGCGTACACAAAACGTGGTACACCGCCTAAAATAAGGTGTCAACCGCCAAGAGCAGCCAACACCTCACGCGCATCTGCTTACGTCCAGTAAAGAAGCTGCGCCTCGGGAAAGCGCACCGCTATCTCCGTCTCAAAAAAGCCCTTCAGGGTCTTCATCGTGTCCTTCGTATAGACGAACTTCGTCCCGCCGAACTTGTTGCGCTTAGTGTCGCGTGATTCCTCACTCATGTCGAGGCTGCTGTTCGGATACCAGCCCTCCAAGACCTCTTTCGAGCCGGGCGTGAAGCGGTGGCTAATCAGCTCAAAGGTGAGGTCAACCGGGAAGTCTAAGGTCGCCTCGATCGCGTCGAACAAGGCGGTATAGTACTCGCGCCAGCCCTCGATGGGCATGATAGGAGCGATAACTAAGCCAACGGGGTAGCCCGCTTGAGCGAGCTTGCGGATGGCCCCTAATCGGGCGGAGATGGGAGCAGTGCCACCCTCGAGCCGCCTGCCAATCGGCTCGGCGTTGACGGAGGCTCGAGCCCGCGTCTGACCGTTATGAGGTAGGTCGAGCAGACCGTCCACCGCGTCGAACTTACTGACGTAGCGCAGGGAGCCGTCCGTACGTGTGCCGAAATACTTGATGCACTCGGACAAGCTGCCTGTGAGATGTTCTAAACCTAGCGGGTCGGTGTAGCACGACACCTCAAAGGAGGTCGGACCATCTTTGTACTGCGCTAAGTGACCTAAAATCTCAGGCAGATTGGCATAAACACGAGTCACGGGTGGACCTGACAGCGAACCCGCTAGGTAGCAATACTGGCAGTGCGCCGGGCAGCCCTTCGCAAGGTGGAACTGCCAGTCCGCCGAGGGCGGGATGGGCTGGAGCTTCATCATGCTGGGTGGCGCGTTGACGACCGCTAGGGTCTGCTTAGCGAGGCGGTAGGTCTCGCGCTCGTCTTTGCCGCGCAAGCCCGTGACGCGGTTGCTCTTGAGTTCGGTGATGTCGAGACCTAAAGAGGTCATGCGCTCATACATCTGCTGACCGAAAGGTTGCTCCAAAGCGTCTGGGGTAAAGAGGACGCGCTTGGGGGTCCAGAGCTTGGGCTTGGCTGGACGAGGGGCAGGGCGTGAGGTGGCTGAGGTCGGGCGGATAGGCTCGGCTACAGTCAAAGAGTAACTCCTCTGTGCGAGAATCTCAGGTTGTCTAAAGGGGTAAAAGAAGGTGAAGTTGCGCTTAGGGCGGCTAACTAACTTGAGTTTATTGTACTCAATTTTGAGACAAAATGCAAGGTGTCTAAGCTACAGTTTAAGCCGTTTAGGACGAGGAAAAACGAGTGTTTCTCTGAACTTTCAAGCGCGGTTTTTAGCTGAGCGGTGAACGAAAGCCAATCTCATCAAGGGCTAATCTCGGGCGCATTGGCTTCATAGGGCAGCGCAAACGTGTTTGATACTCTCTTGCTCCGAAGATAGATGAGCAGCCAAGGAATTGATACTGCAAGACACGCTATGCCGAGTAACCACTCAGAGCGAAGATCGGCAAGGGTAAGCGCGGCGGCAGGCTCACCCCCACGCACAGCGTCAACAAGTCCCGGTGCTCCAGCGATGAAGTTATTGAGTGCGTGTGCCAGAATCGGCACGAGGAGGGTCTTGGTCCAAAGGTATAACACGCACATGACGTAGCCAAAGATAAAAGCGCCGAGCAAATCAAAGTGAAGCACGCCAAATACCAGCGATGAAAAAACGATCCCTCTCGTCACGCCCCATTTTTGCGACCACCTGTGGAGAAGCAGACCTCGAAATAGGAATTCTTCGTAGATGGGAACCGCCGTCCAAGTGAGAACGAGGATGACTGTGGCAGGTATGAAGGGTAGCGCTTCATCTGCGTTCAGCACGCTCAGTATCCAAGTCTCAACAAACGCTGGTGCAGCGTACGAAAGCAACCAAGAAGTAACCAAAATGAGTCCTACAGACAGCATGAAAAGCGGCGGGACGACCAGCAGAACTGGACGTAATAGTGAGGTGAGTCCGTTAGGACGCCCGACGATTTGCTTGATCTTCACACCGTAGATGCGGCAGAACAGATAGAGGCTAAGTAGAATGAACAGGTCGCCAATGACCTCTTGCAAAGCAGGATAAACATCTGGAACGACCAGATAACCAAAGGGTAAACCGATCAAGAAGATAGCGATGAGCCAACGTGAACGTACCCTTTCAAAGTTGTCAGCTTTCGTCTGTTGCTGTAAACTCACATCACCATTGTCTCGTGGGTGACTCCTCAAAGTTATGACTTAGACCTCATCCAGCGTCTCCATCTTCTTACACCACCTTACTCGAGAGGAGAGCCCCCAACTTCACCCCGGCCACACCATCGCAACAGCCAGCGCCACGCCCGCCGCGCCAATCCCGGCAAAGACGTAGGCATAAAGCCGGAAAAGCTCGTTCCAGTGTGCCTCGTATCCGTCGTCAAAGGGGTCGTCAAGTGGGTCGTCGTCCGCGCTGTCCCAGAGCACCTGGAGGCTCGAGAGGAGTACAAAGCCGAAGAGGATAAAGAGGAGAGCGGCTAGAAACATAGGTCAGCACCGAGTAATCTAAGGGTAGCGGTATACATATCCAAATGCAGTGAATTTTGGCTAAACCTTTTCACTCAGCATCTCCGTCACCTCTTCCCACCGCGCCATCTTTTCTAGTAGCTCAGCCTCGAGCCGCGCATGGTCCTCTCCCAACGCCGCAATTTCTTCACCTTTTAGCTGCTCGGGCTTAGCGAGTTTTTCGGTAATGGCGCTGAGGTGAGACTCGAGTCCCTCAATCTCACTTTCCAACGTTTCTGAATCGCGATTAAGCTGCCACTTAGAGGGGGTCTTCTCTACAACTTTAGTTTTAGGTGAGACGGTTTGTTTGACCTCTTGAGAGACTCGAGCTTGCACTATGCGCTCCTGCCGCTTGCGCTGGTAGAAGTTCCAGTCTCCTTCAAAAACCTCAAACTGCCCGCCGCGCACCTCCCACACGAGTTCGGTGGTCGCCTGGATAAAACGCCTGTCGTGCGAGACGACGAGGAGCGTGCCCGTGTAGTCTGCCAGAGCGTCCTCCAAGGCTTCGATCATCTCTACGTCTAGGTGGTTCGTCGGTTCGTCCAAAACCAGAAAGTTATATTCGCCCAGGGTCAGTTTAAGGAGTGCTAACCGCGCCCGCTCGCCGCCGGAGAGGTCGGCGATTGTCTTGAACTGCGCGTCGTAGGGAAAGAGAAAGCGCCCCAAGAGGTTGTGCGCTTCTTTGTCACCTACCATCCGAATCATCTCCTCGATCAGCGTGTTCTCAGGGTTCACGCCGCGCAGCTCCTGGTCGTAGTAGCCGACGCGCACCCGTGCGCCGTAGTCGAGTTGGGATTTCGGGTTATCGCCGGGGAGGTTGCCCAACACGACTTTGAGAAAGGTAGACTTGCCCGCGCCGTTGGGTCCGACTAGGGCGATGCGCTCGCCTGCGCGAACAGTAAAACGCACGTTTTCGAACAAAGAGGTGTCGCCGAACCCTTTACTGAGGTGCGCCGCTTGCAAGACGATGTCGCCCGAAGGCTCCGAGTCGAAGCGGAAGCGGGTGGTGCGCTCTTTGCGTTCGGCCTCGCCGATCATGGTGTCTTGAAAGCGGTCCACGCGCTTTTCCATCGCCTTAGCGCGGCGGTGGAGCTTTTCGTTTTGCCCCGCCCAGCTCTTCATGCGCGTCGCGGCGGCGCCCAAACGCGCCAATTCCTGCTGCTGATTTTTACGCGTCGCCGCCTCTATAGCCAACTGTTCGGCTCGAGCCTCGCGGTAGCGGCTCGGGGTTCCATCAAAGGTACGTAAAGTTCCTAAAGCGATTTCAGCCGTCGAGTTGCTCGCCGTATCCAAAAACGCCCTGTCATGTGAGACGAGCAGCACGCCACCAGGGTAGCGCCCCAAGTAGCCCTCCAACCACTCCCTCATCTCCATGTCGAGGTGGTTGGTAGGCTCGTCTAAGAGGAGCACGTCGGGCTGTGCCATCAGTAGCCGCGCCAGCCCTAAGCGCGTCTTTTCGCCGCCCGAGAGGTGGGAAGCAACTTCGTGTTCGCGTCTGCGAAAGCCCAAAGCGTAAAGGACCGAGTCGCGCCGCGCTCTACGTTCATAGCCCCCTCTTCGCTCGAAGACCTCATGGAGATGCTCCCACCTTTCGTACACGGCGGGTTGGTCCAAGCCTTGTGCCTCGAGCCTAGAGAGTTCCCCCTCGAGCCTATCTAAATCAGTAAACGCCCGCTCGGAAATCTCTAAAACACTTCTACCTGCGTCAATATACGGGTCTTGCTCCAACATCGCCAGCGTCACGCCGTCTCGCTTATAAACCCAACCGCCATCGGGCTCTTCGCTTTCCATCAAAAGGCGCAGCAGCGTGGACTTGCCCGCACCGTTGCGCCCGATTAACGCGAGCCTCGAGGCGCTGCGAATCTCTAAAGTTGCGTTATTCAGCACGACCTGTTCGCCGTAAAACTTTTCGACTTGGTGAAGGGCGGCGAGTAGCATAAGGTCTAGTTTACCTCTTGGGAAAGCAGAGGTCGGAATTCAGTATGGAAATTTACCGCCTCTTGAACACGGGCTCCTGCCCCTGTCTACACCGTTACTCTAAGAGCTTACTAAGCCGCGCCATCACCGCTTCGATGTCGTCTCGCGCGTGCTCCAAACCGCTAATAAGGCGGCGGATATTTTGCTCGTCGCTCGAGTCCGGGTCGTAGAGGTCGCGCATCTGCCGCACCACAAAGGACGCCAACTCATCTCGGAAGCTCTGCGTTTTGTCGCCGCTCGCCTGCATGTCGAGGTATTGATGGATGAGAAACTTGTCGGGGTAGGCTTCGCTCGCCTTTTTGATAATTTCGTCTAAGCTCTTGGACATCGCGCCTCACTTTAGCTCAGTATACTAAAAAGTGAGAGCTTTATTAGGATGGACAGAGTGGTTGTACTTCCTTCTCTCATTTTTCCTAACGGGGTGAGACAGCGCCTCGAGGCTCACGCGCTCACTTTACGAACGTACCGCACTTAGTCGTACCTTCGCCGCACGATAGCTCCTCTTCGCGTCTACAATAGGCTCGGGGTAATCCCGTCCGATAACGCACCCCAACATCCCTTGCAAAAGGGGCGGCGTCTTGTGCGGCTCGCTCAGATAAACCGTTGGCAGTGGACGGAGTTCGGGCACATAGCGCCGAATAAACGCGCCCGTGGGGTCGCGCTCTTGGGCTTGCTTGACGGGGTTGTAGATGCGGAGCGTGCCGCGCCCCGTTGTACCCGCTTGCATCTGGTGCTGATACCAGTGGATGCCCGGTTCCATATCCAAGAAGTGCTTCGCGGTGTAGATGCCGACCCTGCGCCAGTGCAGCCCTAAGTGATGCGTCGCGAACGAGACGAGCATCGCCCGCATCCGAAAGTTGATCCAGCCGCCCCGGTGTAAGGCCCGCATACAAGCGTCTATGAGCGGATAGCCCGTCCTCCCGGCGCACCAAGCGTCAAAGAGGTCTCCGTTGTGCGTGTCGTCTAGGAGATCGAACTTGGGGTCTATGTTGTCAAACTCGAGCCTCGGATTAGATTCTAACTTCTGCATAAAGTGACAGCGCCAGCGAAGACGGGATTGGAAAGAGGTCAAGGAGCGCAGCCAGCGCCAGTCGGCGTCGCCGCCCTCGAGCTTTAACACCTCCAGCTTATCCAACCTCTTCGTCGCAGTTTGATAGACCTCTCTAGTCGAAATGTTGCCGAACGACAGATACGGTCCCAACTGACTGCAAGAGCGCTGCGCCGTTTCTGGACTCGACATCTCGCGGTAATAGCTGCGGCCCCGGTGAGAGAGGAAAGAGGTTAGCTCGTATATAGCCTGCGTTTCGCCGCCCAAACGCGCTTCGTCTTTGGTGCTCGGGGGCAAACCCAAATCCACGGGCGTGCGAACCACTTCGGGAGAAACACCGCGCACTGCGCTGATGTGAGCGGGCGTCTGCGCGAGCCTTCCCTTCATCTGTTGCCGCCACGTGTCACCCCAACCGCGCCTATCTTTGAGCCCTCTGGTGATACCGGGCTGCGGCGTCTCCACCCAGCGCACGCCCCTGCTTTTCGCCCACGCCTTGACCCGCTTGTCGCGGCAGTAGGTCAGCGCGTTGCCCGTCTCTTCATGGCTCCAGAGGGTGAAGGGGCCGAGCTGAGTGTAAAGGGACTCTAAGACCCGCGTCATCTCCCCGACTCGGTACGTCAGCCTCCCGCCGATTTCACCGAGGCGGTTGTCCAAATCCAGAAGCGATTGGTTGATGAATTCGAGATGCGAAGCGTCAACCTCTTCGTTGTATTCGGGTTCGTAGACGTAGAGACACAACACGGGTCCGCGCCGCGCCGCTTCAAAAAGAGGTGCGTGGTCGCTTATGCGCAAATCCCGCTTGAACCAGACGACGTGAGTCATAATGTTAAGCATACCTTAAATTTTAAGGTTGGTACGCGAGAGGTGACGCTTTTAGCGCGTTAGAATTTAGATAGATTCCCGCTCAATCTCACGGCGCTAAAAACGTCTTGATCGTCTCTTTATTCGTCTCGATGAGCGCTCTTTGCTCGGGCCAGAACATCGGCGGCAAGAGGTCTAGGTCGTGCCACTCGAGCCTGTAGTCATGCCCCTCATCGGTGGGCGTGCCCTCGACTTGGTCTGTAGAGAAAAGAAAGTAGTGCGTTAGCGTCCAGCGGTTCTTCTTGTAGGTGAGCCGCTCGAGCACGCCGAGTTTAATCACCATCGTGAGGTCATTAAGCCCCGCTTCTTCAGCGATTTCGCGCTTCGCCGCTTCTAGGAGGTCTTCACCCACTTCCACGCCGCCTTTCGGCAAAATCGTACGGTCGAGCCCCGCCTCGCGCACCAGCGCGACCTTTAAGCGCTCTCCCTCAACCCGGACGACAACACCGCCTGCCGCTAAGCGTTCAGACACCTCTTCGGGGCGTTCATACCAGCTTGCGTCAATCGGCGTATCCGGTTTAGCACGTTCGGATAAAAACATCAGCACGTCACTTCGAGGCTCCGCAACTTCAAAGCCGAAACGGGTGTAGAAATGCTCTAAACCGCCCGCTGCGACCAAGGACACGCCCAAATATTGACCTCTTGCAAAGTCTAAGAGCCGCTCTATCACCCCCGTCGCAATCCCCTTTTTCCAACTCTCGGGGTGCGTCATCACGTCCAAAATTTGCGCGACATAGGGGTCAGCAAGAATGCGCCCGAAGCCGACGAGCGTTTCGCCTGCCCAAGCTGCGACAAAACAGGGTGAGGTCTGCAACATCTCCCTCGTCTTCGCGTCGGTGCGTTCGTCGTGACGGTTCCATTCTACGGAAGTATAGAGGTCGTTCAACTGCTCAGGTTGTAGCGCCTCATCATTCACCACGAAGCGCACGTCGTTTGCTTCAGGCAAGCTCAAAAGGCCGCCCGCACCACGCCGCCGTCCACGCGCAAGGCCGCGCCGTTGGTGGCCGAGGCGAGCGGGCTGCACACGTACGCCACTAGGCTCGAGACCTCTTCGATCTCGATGAAGCGCTTTAGAAGCGAGGTCGGGCGCTCCGTTTCAAAAAACTGCTTCTCCATCTCCTCCCAGCTAATCCCTTGACTCTCCGCCAGCCCGCTGATGAATTCCTCAATCCCCTCCGAGCGCGTCGGGCCGGGTAAAACCGAGTTGACGGTGACGCCCGTCTTTACTGTTGTTTCCGCCAGACCTCTCGCCACCGCAATCTCCGCCGTCTTGGTCATGCCGTAGTGAATCATCTCTTCGGGGATGTGAAGGGCGGACTCCGAGGAGATAAAGACGATGCGGCCCCAGCCCCGCTCTTTCATTTGAGGAAGATAATGGCGCGAGAGCCGCACGCCGCTCATCACGTTGAGCTTGAAGAAGTCTAACCACTCGTCGTCCGAAATCTCGCCGAAGGGTTTAGGGTCGAACATGCTGACGTTGTTGACCAAGATGTCCACTTCGGGGTGTGCGTCTAAAACGCTTTGTACACCCTCCGCCAAAGCGAGGTCGGCGGCTGCGCCCATGACCTCTCCATCAGGTGAACCCTGTTTAATCTTCTCTATCGCCTTGTCCACGCGCTCCTGCGTGCGCCCATTGACGACGACGCTTGCACCCTCTTGCGCCAACCGCTCGGCGATAGCGAAGCCGATGCCCGCCGTCGAGCCCGTGATGAGCGCCTTTTTGCCGCCTAGCTGTAAGTCCATGTTGCCTCCGCTTGACAACCTAGCAAGGACTTAAAGAGGTGTCCGCAAGGCAGGCTCCATTGGTGGCAAAACCGACTAAGCTCAGTACAGCGTCAAGTAAATTTTGCAACACTGTTGTCACCCCGAGCCCAGTCGAGGGGTCTCGTTTGGCAATAGCCAAAACTCTGTAACTTTCATTCTCTGTCAGAGGAGTCAGCAAGGGCAGAGATTCTTCGACGGAGTCTATCCTATGAAGGGCGTTGCTCCACAGGTGAAGGCTAAGAGCCCCCTTTCGGGGATGAACGACCTTTGAGCTTTGCTCTAACCTAGCTCAGAATGACACAGCTCGTTTTTTACTTAACGCTGCAATCAGTCAGAAGATATGACTGATTGCACACCCTATGCTAAGAGGTTCAGTCGTCTTCAGCGCTCTTCACCCCTCTCAACCTCTTCGCATCGCCGCCGCGTCGAAGGTGTTCTGCATAAGCATCGCCACCGTCATCGGCCCCGTGCCGCCCGGCATCGGCGTGAGGTAACCCGCGACCTCCGCGACATCCGGGTGAATGTCCCCTTTGAGCTTACCGTCTACGCGGGTGATGCCTACGTCCAGCACGACCGCGCCAGGTTTGACCATTTCCGGCGTGACGAGGGCTTGCCGTCCAACGGCGGCAACGATGATGTCGGCCTGTTTGATTAAGCTGGGGAGGTCTTGTGTACGTGAGTGCGCTAAACTCACCGTCGCGTTGCGCTGCAAAAAAAGCGCGGCGGCGGGCTTGCCGACCAAGTTCGAGCGTCCGATGATGACGGCGTGCTTGCCCTCGATGGGTAACTCGTAGTGGTCCATGATGCGAATCATGCCCGCAGGCGTACAGGGGACGAGGGCTTTTTGTCCGCTCCACAAACGGCCTACGTTCACCGGATGAAAGCCGTCCACATCCTTAGCGGGGTTGATCGCTTCTTGCACAGGTTTGATGTCTAAGTGAGAAGGTAGCGGGTCTTGCACTAAGATACCGTCCACCTCATTATCATTGTTGAGTTCGGCAATGAGGGACATGAGTTCGTCTTGCTGGGTGCTTTCAGGGAGGACTTCGACTCTCGAGCTGAGCCCTAACTTCTTCGCCGTGCGGTCTTTGCCGCGCACATATGAGACGCTCGCCGGGTCTTCACCGACGCGCACCACCACGAGTTGCGGCTGATAGGGTAAGCCTTCTAAAGTTTCTTTGAGAGATTCCGTGACGCTGTCGGAGACTTCGCGCCCGTTGAGCAAGGTTGCGGATGCTTTTTGGGTCGTGTTCATGCGCTCAGTCTATCCTAGAGCGCTCCGGGCGCTTTGCGAAAGGTTACACAGGGGCGCTGGCGTCACCGCTGCGTTGACATTACCGACTTGACTGCGCTGCTTCAAGGCTCTTAGCGCTTAACCGTTAGCTTTCGGTTTTGCTCATACCTAACGGCTAAATGCTTTACGTCGTCACCTCTAACTGCCGATACAGCTTCGCCAACACCCCATTGACAAACCGCCCCGACTCCTCCCCGCCAAAACGCTTCGCGATGCGCACCGCCACCTCAATCGTGACCTCTTTGGGGACTTCGTCGTATAAGAATTCAGTCAGCGCAAGGCGCAAAACGGTGAGGTCCGTTTGGGCCATCTGCGTGAAGGTCCAACCCTCGAGCGTCTCTTCAAGCTGCGCGTCAACCTCTGCACGGTTCGCCGCGAAGTTCTGCAACAGGCGTTCGGCAAAGCGGATACCCTCCGCGTCCAAAACGTCGCCGTAGGCTTCTGCGGCATCTTCGACCTCTTGACCTGCCAAGTCTTCACGGACGCTCTGCCATACCTCTAAAAGCGGCTCGCTCCCCCGCTCGGACTGAAAGAGCGTGCGAAAGGCGAGTTCTCGAGCCTTGCGCCTAGCCACGTGCTAGCTCTTCGGGCAAATCTATAGCTTCGACGGTCACGTCTACCGAGGCGACCTCAAGTCCAGTCATGGACGCCACCGACTCGCGCACCGCCCGCTGCGCCGCCTTGGCGACTTTGGGGACTTCCAAACCGTAGGTCACGCGCACGTTTAAGGCGACGCGCACCGCTTCGTCAGTGCGCTCCAAGCGAATGCCCTTCGTCCGCCGCCCCGTCAAAATCTCGCCCATGCGCACGGGGGGTGAGGCCGGGGTCAGCCCTTCCACCTGCTCCAGCGCGAGCTGCGCGATGCCGTAGAGGACATCTTGCGAGATGTCTAAATCCTTATCGGAGTTTTGTCCGGCATCCTTATTTGTGTCTAAATCAGTCACTCATCCTCCTCGGGATAAAGTTAGTGTATATCGCCCCGCGCCGATAAAAGGCGTTGTCGAGCACCTTGAGGTGAAAAGGGATGGTCGTTTTGATGCCGTCCAAAACGGTCTCTTGCAAAGCGCGTTTCATGCGGGCGATGGCCTCTTCGCGGCTCGGAGCCCAGGCGATGATTTTAGCGACTAAAGAGTCGTAGTTGGGCGGGATGCGGTAGCCCGCGTACACGTGCGAATCCACACGGATGCCGGGGCCGCCGGGCCAGTGCAAATCGGTAATCGTCCCCGCCGAAGGGCGAAAGTCGTGGTCGGGGTCTTCGGCGTTGATGCGCACTTCGATGGCGTGGCCTTCCACGCGCACATCCTCTTGTTTGAGAGACAACCCCTCACCCGCCGCCACGCGAAACTGCTCTTGGACCAGGTCGAAGCGCGTGATCATCTCGGTGGCGGGGTGTTCGACTTGGATGCGGGTGTTCATTTCGGAGAAGTAGAAGTTGCCGCCTCTATCCACCAAAAATTCACACGTGCCCGCGCCTCTATAGTTGATGTGCTGCGCTAAGCGCACGGCGGCGTCGGCGATCTCGAGCCGCAACTCCCGCGCCAACGTGCTGGGCGCTTCTTCGAGCACCTTTTGATAGCGCCGCTGAATCGAGCAGTCGCGATCAAAGAAGTGAATGACGTTGCCCTCGCCGTCGCCGAAGACCTGAATCTCGACGTGGCGCGGCTCCTCTAAATACTTCTCCATGTACATCTCGGGGTTGCCGAAGGCCGCCTTCGCCTCCTCTTGGGCGTTAGAGAGCTGCCGCCCTAACTCGTCCGGGTGCTGCACGATGCGCATCCCACGTCCGCCGCCGCCCGCCGAGGCTTTGAGGATAACCGGGTAGTCGATCTCTTCGGCGAAGGCCCTGGCCGCCTCCAGGTTCTCCAACGCACCCGAGCCCGGCGTGACGGGCACGCCCGACTCTTGTGCTAACGCCCTAGCACTCGCCTTGTCCCCGATTCTGCGGATGCTCTCCGGGCGCGGCCCGATAAAGGTGATGTTGTGCTCCTCGCACTTCTGCGCGAACTCGGCATTTTCGGACAAAAAGCCGTAACCCGGATGAATGGCTTCTGCTCCCGCGACTAAGGCCGCTGAAAGCAGATTGCGCACGTTGAGGTACGAGCCCGACGACGCAGCAGGTCCGATGCAGATAGACTCGTCGGCTAAGAGCACGGGCAGCGAGTTCTCGTCCACCGTCGAGTAAGCCATGACGGTTTCGACGCCGAGTTCGCGGGCCGCGCGGAGTACCCGTAGGGCGATTTCGCCTCGGTTGGCAATGAGGATTTTCTTAAACATAGAGAACAGGTCCAGCGGGAGCGGTTTTGTGCGACTTCATCTGTCTAGGTACGCTCTCACCCGAGCAGGCACGCCTGAGCCCGCACGTTGTGAGGTGATACCTGTGAAGAAACGCAACGGGTGAAAGAATCTTTCTTCTTTCTTCCTTGAACCTTTCACCCTCTCACCCCGGCTCAATCCGAAACAGAACCTGCCCATACTCCACCGGCTCCTCGTTCTCGATGAGAATCTCTTTGACGGTTCCCGCTGTGTCGGCCTCGATCTCGTTCATCAGCTTCATCGCTTCGATAATGCACAAGACCGCGCCCGCCTCGACCTTGTCACCGACCTTGACGTAGTCGGGCGCGTCGGGCGACGGACCCGCGTAGAACGTGCCGACGATCGGCGCGGTGATTTCGGCCAGGTTTGAGTTTGGCGCAGCCTCTGTGGACGCGGTTTCAGAGGGTGCGGGCTGCGCCTCTTCTTGTACGGGCGTACTCTGGGTTTGCGGCTGAGGTTGTTGCTCCTGCGCTTCTCGAGACTGTGTGGGTGCACTCTGCGTCAGCTGAGCGACCTGCACAGCTCCACCGCGCTTGACGGTGAGCTTGTAGTCGCCGGTCTCGAGCACCAACTCCCCCACCTCCGCCTCTTTGACCGCCTCCAAAAGCCGCTTCAAATCCTTGACGTCCATCAGGCGCGACCTAAATACTCACCCGTGCGCGTGTCCACCCGCACGGTCTCCCCCTGGTCGATAAAGAGCGGCACGTTCACAGTCGCGCCCGTCTCCAGCGTCGCGGGTTTCGACCCACCCGAAACCGTGTCCCCTTTCATGCCGGGATCGGTCTCGGTAATCTGCAACTCGACGATGTTGGGAAGCGTGATTTTGAGCGGCTTGTCCCGGAAGTAGTCCACAGTCACCTCCATCGACTCCTTGAGGAACTGCGCGTTCTCGCCCAACTGCTCCTTGGAGAGCATCGGCTGTTCATAGGTTTCCATGTCCATAAAGGTGTACATCTCGCCGTCATTGTAGAGGTACTGCATCTTGCGGTAGTCGATGAAGATATCTTGGAGTTTTTCGGACGCATTAAAGGTCTTTTCGATAATCGAGCCCGTCTCCATATTGCGGAACTTAGTGACGACCTTTGCGCCGCCGCGCCCCATCTTGAGGTGCTGGTAGTCCAAGCATTCCCACAAGCCGCCGTTCATCTCGACTTTGGTGCCGTTTCGTAAATCGGTTACGCTAATCATTGTGCCTCCAGTAGCAGGTTACTTCGTAAAGCTTCGCTCAATCATCTAGTCATGGACGCCGTCACTGTAAAAGCGCCGCTCAGTATGCACAAGATAATACGCAGGTAGTTCCCAGTACCTCCGAGTGTTTTCGTGTACTGGTTCTAATATCTCGGCTAGTGTAACACCAAAAAAGCGGATTTTAAGATTTGGGCGACGGGTTGAGGACAAACCTGAGCCTAGCGTTTTAGCTCGAGCACCCCCGCGTGCACGTCCAGCCGAGCGGTGAGGTCGTTATAACGTGATGGGCTGAGCGGAAATTCACTTGAAAGCGCGACGAGCGCGGCTTCTAAGACGTTCGTAGCAAGGCTGCGCCCTTCATACCTCGGCGTGGTGGTGATGAGCGTGGCTGCACCTCTTTCACGCAAGAGGTTGACGTTTTCTTCTGTGGTCGTATTCGTCAAAAAAACCTTACCGTCCACGCGCTCCGGCAAGTAACGGCGGATAAGGTGCCAGTCACCTGCAATCACATCGGCCCAGTCGTAAAAACGTGAAAAGGAGTTGCTCTCGTCCACGTCTTGCTTATCCCCCGTCGGATAGAGCCAGGAGATAGGCAGTTCAGTGACGAGAGGTAGGAGCGCCTTGGCTGCTCTGCGAAAGGTCTTTAAGCCGTAGATTGGAACCGGCAGGCCGAGGCCGAAAATGGCGTCGCCATAAAGTACCCTCGCGCCGACCTCTTCTAACGCCGTCGCCATGCCGTAGCGGTCTAGCGCGGAGACCATCAGCACGCGCTTACCGCGCCACCCTGCGACATCATCAAGCTCTCTAACGACGCACTTTTCCAAACTCTGTTTGAGCCCCGAACCGTCCACGACGGGCGTCACTTTGGCTTGCCGCGCCAACCGCGCCGCGTCGCGCAAGGTGTAGCGCCTCGCGCCGATATGAAAGTAGAGGTCTATCCCGCCTAAGCCGATGGCGTCTACCGCTCCGTCACACTCACGGATGAGCGCGGCGGCCTTTCTCAAATCGCCATTTGTACCGAGACGCTCTAACCTCACCTCTCGCCCCAAAAGCTCGACACGCCGCTCATAGTCGCGCTTCGCTGAGCCCAACGACACGCTGACGATATGTTTGACCGGGCGCTTCACCGCCAAGGAGTGTAACAGATTGAGGTGCGAAACTAGCGTCAGTACACTATCAGCTAAAAAACGAACCATGTCATTCTGAGCGAAACCCTCACCAGGGCAGGCTCCGTGGAGTCGAAGAATCTCTGACTTTGCTGACTCCTCTAGCAGAGATTACGAGTTACGAAGTTTCGGCACAGCCGAACGAGACCCCTCGACTGGGCTCGGGGTGACAAGTAAGAGGTTATGCAGGACTTGCTTAACGCTGTAGTCAGTCTCGATATTTCAGGCACTGTGAACGAAAAAAGACTGAGTTCTAAACTCAGCCCCTCGCACCCGTCAGCTTGGTATGTTGTCTAAGCGTCCGGTTCAACCCCACGCCCTTTGGCGGCGCGAATCGCTTGGGCTAAGCCGTGCGTTTGGGAAACGATACTCTGGGTGAGCGTAACTAGCTCTTCGGCTGAACCCCCGACCCGCACAATCTCACCCTCTAAACGCTTCACCTCACTCACCGCGTAGTAGTAGGGCGCGTTGCCGCAGAGGTCGCGGTAGGAGGGCAGAAACTCGCTCAAAACCGAAAGCGCCCGCTTCGCTTTGGTGATTGTCACGAGACCGTCCTGCGGTATTTGTGGCGCGTCCATAAACTCCCCCTTCTCCATTCAACCTTGCTTTAGGTCGCTCTGTATCCCCAGCATAGTACCTACGCTCACAGAGTTGCAACATACCAAGTGAAGAAAGGTACAAGATAGAGGCAGATGTACTCATTTCAGACGTACTTTAGGCTCTTACATCTTACACCGCTTCGAGGTTGACACGAGGGGAGCGGTGAGTACCGAGCAGAGTCGAAAGTAGACCAGCGAACGCCTTTTAATACGGAGTTGTGTAGCTTATACCAAAGCGATTTAAGGGTATCACACCGTGACAGTCTTAAACGCTCTATGTTCAGCTTGCTAACGCGCCACTTCGAACGCTCTTAGCATTATGCCCCCTTTTCAGTCTGGTATGGCTCGACCTCTTTGAATTTTGCACAACCGTTTTGCCGCGCAAGGGCTCAGTAGCGAAACCTCGAGAGCGCTTTTCGTGACCTCTTTAGCGCGGTGGAGCAGTATTACTAGCATTTCCACTTTTGGCTGCTACAGCAGCCAAAAGTGCGAGCGGAAAAGAGCCCTTAGCTGGGCGCAGTGAGCCGTTATCTACGCGCGTTGATTAATAGATGGTACCTCTCGCTAAGGGCTTCTCTGCGAGAAGAAACGGTGTACGAAGTTCTGCGAAGCAACGCCCTCACTTGGTGCAGCGACAAATGGAAATGCTGTACGTATCCTTACTGAGCGCCCCCTAACCCATATCAGCGTGTTTCGTTCCAAAAACTCCGTAAGCAGGAAGACCTGAAATGCTGAGTTGCCGACTAGCGTGCCTCCTCAAACGTTCTCAAAACCCTCAACTTTAGTCCTGTACGCCGTATAATCAAGCCTATGTCCACCGCGATAGGTCGCCTCACAAGCCGTCCCGCTGTGCGCCACGCGAGACCAAGTGACGCTGCTGCGCTTCATGAGTTGCAGGCTGAAATCTACGCCGAAGGGCGCTGGTTTGTAGGTGACGGGCCGCCCTCGGCGCAGACCTTAGAGCGCCGTCTCCGCGCCTTTGGCGAAGAAACGACGCTCTACCTCGTCGCCATTCCACCTAAGGGGCCGCCGAAAGGAGAGGTGTGTGCGTGGCTCGAGCTGCACCGCTTGACCCCCAAACGCCTCAGACACGTCGCCATGCTTACCTTAGCTGTTTCTGAAAGCTGGCGGCAGCGCGGCGTGGCGACGAAACTTTTAGAAAACGCCTACCGCTGGGCGGAGCAACATAATGTGCAGAAAATTCAACTCAACGTGCGCTCAAATAACAGCGCCGCGCTTGCCCTCTACCGCTCGCAAGGCTTCGAGCAAGAGGGCTGCGAACGCGCTCAAATCCGCGAGGGTGAGCGCTACGAGGATAATCTACTGATGGCGAAGTTTTTATAGTGCTTTCGTGTAATACCAAAGTGAAGTTTAGATGTCAAACTACGACATCTAAACCGCACGTGTTCACGAAGTATTGCGAAGTGCGAGCGTACCCTCGGTGCACGAAGTATTGCTCCCTTTCGGGGACCTACGGCGACGCAGCGCTCTCAATTTACGACATCCTTCAATCAGGTTGGTATAAGAGGCTGATATTAAGAAGCATGTTGAAGAGGTTCGCCAAGAGATGAGTAACTATCTCGGTGAATGGTACGAGCAGCGCATCGGTCTCTTTGTGGACACCCAAAACTTGTACTACGCGGCGAGAGATTACTACAGCGCTCACGTCGATTATGAGAAGCTTTTAAGCCTGGCAATACGAGAACGGCGTTTAGCCCAAGCTACTGCCTACGTCGTTGAACGCGAAGGTGAGTCAACCGCGTACGGCTTCGTCACCAAGCTCTCCGCGCTCGGCTACCGCGTGCGCCGCCGCACCGTGCGCGTGCACCGGGACAACGGCGGTAGACCCGTCCTAGAGGGCGACTGGGACATGGGCATTGCCGCCGACATGGTGCAGGCGTGGGACCACCTGGACGTTATCGCGTTGGCAAGTGGCGACGGTGACTTTGTGCCGATGTTAGAGCTTGCTCAACACAAAGGGAAGCGCGTCGAGATATTGGCGTTTCGGGAGGCGGCGAGTCAGAGTTTGCTGGATTTGGCGGATAGGTTTCATAATTTGCCGGAGGTGGCGGATATCTTTGTTTAGGCTTGCTCCATCAACCCCAACTTCTCACTCAGCAGACCTCGCACCGTTTCTGGCTTCGCCTTCCCTTTCGTCTCTTTCATCACCTTGCCTAAAAGCGCGTTGATCGCTTTAGGATTTTCCGCGACTTGCGCCGCGACTTTCGGATTCGCTTGGATGACCTCATCCACAATCCGCTCGATTGCGCCCGTGTCGGTCATCTGCTCGAGCCCTTTAGCTTCGACAATTTCTTCCGGGTCGCCCCCTTGCATCACCTCGGGCAAAATGTCTTTGGCGGTCTTGCCAGAGATGGTTCCTGCGTCGATCAGCTTGACGAGCGCAACGAGGTGCTCGGGCGTCAACTTTGCAGCGCCGACACTCACACCTTGCGCGTTGAGCCAACCCGTCACGTCACCGTTGAGCCAATTGGCGAGCGTCTGCGCTGGACCGTCATAATGTTCTAGGGAAGCGTCGAAGAACCGCGCCGCGCCCACGTCGAAAGCGACGAGCCTCGAGTCGTACTCCCGTACCCCCAGCGAGAGGTAACGCGCCAACTTCGCGTCGGGCAACTCGGGCGTTTGACTGCGCACTTCATCCAACCAAGCTTGCGAGATGAACATAGGGGGCAAGTCAGGCTCGGGGAAGTAGCGGTAGTCCGCCTCGCCCTCTTTGGTGCGCATGAGGTACGTTTTCTGTCCGCCCTCGTTCCAGCCGCGCGTAGACTGCACCACACGCTCGCCGTCCTCTAAAAGCCTGCTCTGCCGCGCGATCTCAAACTCCAAAGAGCGCTGCACACTCCGAAACGAGTTGAGGTTTTTGACCTCGACTTTCGTGCCGAAGCCCTCACCTGCGCGGCGCACCGAGACGTTCACGTCCGAACGCATCTTGCCCTCTTCGGGGTTGGCGTCCGAGACGCCCAAAGCCTGCGCGACGGCGCGAACGTGGTTCAGAAAGTCCCGCGCCTCTTCCGGGTCGCGCAAATCGGGTTCCGTAACCATCTCGATAAGCGGTGTGCCCGCACGGTTCAAATCCACGAGGCTGTAGTCCACATACGCCGGGTGCACCGACTTGCCCGCATCCTCCTCCAAGTGGCAGCGCGTGACGCCGATACGCCGTCCGCTGGGGAGGTCAACGTGTCCGCGTGAGCCCACCGGACGATCATACTGGCTGATTTGGTAGTTTTTGGGTGCGTCGGGGTAGTAGTAGTTCTTGCGGTGAAATTGGGTGTGCTCCGGCACGTCACAGCCCAAAGCGAGCGAGAACATGATGGCTTTTTCGACGGCGGCGCGGTTGATGGTCGGCAAACTACCGGGCAGCCCCAAACAGACAGGGCAGGTGTGGGTGTTGGGCTCTGCGCCTACCGAGTCGTTGGCGCAGCCGCAGAAGAGTTTGCTCTGGGTGCTGAGCGCTAAATGAATTTCTAAGCCGATGACGGGTTCGAACATGCTTCAGTTTAGCAGGCTTATTGTCCTGACCTACAAATCAACGCATCAGGTCTCCAAGCGCGTTAGACTGTCTCTATGATCGAAGCTGTCCTCGAGGATGTAGCCGTCGCCGGTGACGGCAGCCAGTTTATCGTGCTCCTAAAAGCGAAAGACGAAGAAGGAAGCGTCGTGCCCATTTGGATCGGCGCGTTAGAAGCGATGTCGATTGTCGCGGGGCGCTCCAAAGAGTTTCCGCGCCCGATGTCGCACGACTTGATGTTGTCGATGCTCGAGATGTTAGACGCCAAAGTTATCCGCATCGAGGTCACGGACATTGCAGAAGGGACTTTCTACGCCCGGCTCATCGTTCAAAATCGCGGTGTGGAGTTTGAGATTGACGCCCGTCCTAGTGACGCCCTCGCGCTCGCGGTGCGCGTAGACGCACCTCTTTATATTGCCGAGAAGGTTGTGAAGCAGACTGCTATGACCGATTTTCCAAGCGGCGCAGGCGGCGCAGAAGCCTAACGAGGGACGTCACGAAGCGAGGTTGGCAGCGTACGCTAGAGCCTCGCCCAACCTCTCAGGCTCGCGCCCACTTCCTTGTGCAAGTTCGCTTTTGCCGCCACCACGTCCTTTTATGAGAGGCAAAACCTCTCTGATGAGGTCTGCCACGCTGAGCGTCACCGCGTCACCTCTCGCAAAAAGAAGCTGCGCTCGTCCGTTTTGTACCGTGCCGAGGAGCGCAACGACGTCTTCTTGTTTTGTGAGTAAGGCCGCAAGAGGTTTGAGAAGTGCAACCTCATCGGCAGCGAGTTGATAGCGAATGACGCGCCCGTACTGACCTCTTGTCGCGTCCTCTAAAAGTCTCTCGCTCAACAGCCTAACAAACTTGGTTTGTAAAACGTTCACCTCTCGCTTCGCTGCCGTAAGGTCATTTTGCAATGCGGCGACGCGCTCAGGAACTTCTTCGACTTGCGTGCTAAAGGCGAGCGCCAAGTCGCGGCTTACGGTGTGTTTGAGGCTGTAATCTTCCAAGGCTTCTAAACCGCAGACGAAATAAACTCTCGTCAAACCGCTCTTAACACGCTCAGCTTTGAGCAGCTTGATCGGTCCCGCTTCCGCCGTGCTGCGCAGATGTGTACCGCCACACGCGGAGACTTCCCAATCACCCATTTTCACAAGGCGAATAGTTCCAGAGACTTTAGGAGGACGGCGCAGAGAGTAGCGCTTGACCTCTTGCTCAGTTACTTCGAAAGCGTGTATCTCGAGCCCCTCATACACCCTTTCATTCACTAACGTCTCGGCTTCGGCTTGCGTCACTTCGCCCGGCTCACCTGCAAGGTCAACCGTACACACCGGACTCGTCAAACTCACCGACTTGGTTTCAAAGGCTGGATTTATCCGTACGAAAGCTTGCGACAAGAGGTGCTGCCCGGTGTGGCGCTGCATATGGCGGTAGCGGCGCACCCAGTCGATTTTTCCATAAACGTCCTGCCTCACTTCGAAGTGACCGCCCTCGACTAAATGGCGCACCTCTTCAGCTTTTTTGACAACATCGACGACGCGCTCTTTACCAAGCGTGCCCGTGTCATGAGGTTGACCGCCCGAAGTTGGATAGAAAAGCGACTGATCCAAGACAACCCAAACTCGGTTGTTCTCTTGAATAACTTCAGTGACCTCGCCTGAAAAGGTTTTTTGGTAGCTGTTTTGCTGCTCGAGTCTCACGCTCATTTGAGCAGTGTAGCTCGAGCTTGCTCACTGAAAAGAGGTCGTCAGTCAACGAAGCAAGAGGTTGAACTTTGGAGCGCGGCGAAATCAGTTAGAATCCAGCATAGAAATCAAGGACGCTGTTCGTCCTGTTCGTGTAAGGATACTTTGTGAGGATACCGCGTGACCAAACTACCTACTCTTAGCTCCGCCGAGCCCGATTTTGACGAGACTCTCGAGTTAAACACTAGTGAAACCAACCTCAACCAGCTCATCACCCAACTCATTACGAAATTGGGAGAGGATGTCTCGAGAGAAGGACTCGTCGGCACGCCCGAGCGCGTCGAACGCTCCTTGCACCACCTCATGAGCGGTTATGACACCGATATAGACACCGCCATAAACGGCGCACTGTTTAAGGCGGAAGGCGCGGAGATGGTTGTTGTCAAAGACATCGAATTCTACTCCCTCTGCGAACACCACATGCTGCCCTTTTTCGGCAACGTTCACCTCGCGTATGTCCCCGATAAGAAAATATTAGGGCTCAGCAAATTTGCGCGGCTCGTGGATATGTTTGCGCGGCGGATGCAGGTGCAAGAGCGGTTGACGGCGCAGCTTGCGGACGCGCTGGAAGAGGTCTTGGAGCCTAAAGGCGTCGCCGTCGTGTCTGAAGCGAGCCACCTCTGCATGATGATGCGAGGGGTTGAAAAGCAGGGCGCGGTGACGAGAACGAGTGTGATGCGCGGTGTGTTCAAGGAGGATGTGGAGCTTAAACGGGAGTTTTTAGACGCGCTCTAAGTTTCTCTTAGTGAAGTCATCAAAAGAATAGCGTAACCGTTCATCACGACTACGCTACCTCCCCAAAAACTCTAGTGTGTCCTAATTGTCGGTCTCCAGCCTCTTCAAGACTGCGCCCATATTCTCACCATCTTCCAACGCTACCCACACCTTTGCTAACGTACTGAGTTGCCTATACGCTTCACAAACGCGTTGCTCTAACACGTTGTTCGCCGCCCGGCAAACGCCACTACATATACCCTCTGCGCAGTCGAGTTGAGCGCTCATAAGAAGTTCTAGCTCGAAATACTGCGCTGAGACCTCTTCCCATTTGGGATGCTGCACGGTGCGCTCGGTGAGCCTATAAATCTCGTGGAGCGTGCGTCTGCGGTCTACGAGTAGGGTGTAGCGAGTGCGGTTCTCTAAAGCGATTTGATTAGTGGGGTGAGGGCTGTCGTTTAACACAGGAAAAGTATACCTCATCCATTGCCGATGTAATGTCTACTGGTTGGGTCAAGATTTACAAAAAAGAAGAGGTAGGCTGAGCCTACCTCTTTAGGTTTCTGACTAACTTACTGCTTGAGGGTGGGTTGAGCACCTTGTAGGTGAGACTCTAAGAAGTAAAGGGCTTCGTCGATCTCTCTCGAGACATCCGTGAACATATCTTCCGTCGTCGGCTCGTCCAACTCTTGGCTGCGCTTGATGGCGGCGCGAGTCGATGCGGCGTAGGCAGCGTAGCGTTCTGCAACGGCGTTCAAGACATCGGGCACGTCGAAAACGTCTGTCGGATATTCGGTCAAGGTAGAGTTCTCTGCTGACATACGCGCTGTACCCAAGGCGACGCCGCCTAGCGCGGTGGCGCGTTCAGCGATCATATCAGTCTGCTTGCGCACAGTCTTCGCGAGGTCATCCAAAAGCTCGTGAACTTGGAAGAAGTCGAGCCCTTTGACGTTCCAGTGAGCTTGCTTAGTTTGCGTAAAGAGGTCGAGCGTATCGGCGAGTTGCTGATTGATTAAGCTGACAAGCTCTTCGCGCTTGTCTTGGTCAATGTCAATGCGGGTGTTGAACATGGTGGTTTGTCCGGTTTTAACTGCCATTTGTTACCTTCCTTTCAACAGGTTTTATCGTAACAAACTGTCAGGTTTTTAATAGTGTGCAGACTACAAATTCGGAATGATTCCGATTTAGAAGTTATAGCGTTGTTCGGTTGTCGAAATCTTACAAGTTTGACCCATAAGAAAAGTGTAGCTAACTCGCCTTTGAAAGACCCTGCCGCCGGACCTCGAATCAGCTCACCAGCTCGAGAGACAACTAACTTCAATCTCGACCCACCTAATCCTGACTCAAAGACTCTGGTATTGACAAATCTCACACACCCTTTATAAGATGCACTCACTAATCCCGACAATCTTACTAGGGATTAAATCTGTCGAAAGAAATGCAGGTGATGAGATGCGTCATTTAGGGAGCGCTACGGCGCTTGTTCTAACGTTAAGTCTATTAGGGAGCGCCTTTGCGCAAACCTTGACCGTTTATTCAGGGCGTAACGAAGCCTTTGTCGAGCCCGTCGTTGAAGATTTCGAAGCGGAGACGGGCATCGACGTCGAGGTGCGCTACGGCGACACCGCCGAACTCGCCGCGACAATTTTAGAAGAGGGCGAGAGCAGCCCCGCCCATGTCTTTTTGGCGCAGGACGCGGGCGCGTTAGGTGCGTTAGAAGATGCCGGACGTTTTACGACGCTCCCGGATGAGATTTTGGAGCAGGTGGACGCTCGTTTTCGCAGCCAAGCGGGGGCGTGGGTCGGCGTGACGGGGCGGGCGCGGGTCATCGCCTACAACACGGATAACGTTGGCGAAGACGAGTTGCCCGAGAGCGTTTTTGACCTCACTGACGAGCGCTATCAGGGGCGCATCGGCTGGGCTCCCACGAACGGCTCCTTTCAGGCTTTCGTCACGGCGATGCGCGTCGTTGAAGGTGAGGAGCGCACGCGCGAGTGGTTGGAAGGGATGATCGCCAACGGCGTACAGGTTTACCCCAACAACAGCTCGCAAATCGAAGCGGCGGGACGCGGTGAGATCGACTTCGGGCTGGTCAACCACTATTACCTCTTCCGCTTTTTAGACGAGCAGGGCGAAGACTTTCCGGTGCGCAACCTCTACCCAGAGGACGCCGACATCGGCTCGCTGGTCAATGTGGCAGGCGCAGGGATTCTGGCCTCGAGCGATCAGAGCGAGTTAGCCACGCAGTTCATCGCCTACTTACTCTCAGAGAACGCGCAGCAGCACTTTGCCGATGAGGTCTTTGAGTATCCGCTCGTCGCCGGAACCGAAACGAACCCCTTGCTCGAGCCCCTCAGCGACCTCGAAACGCCCGACATCGACCTCTCCAACTTGGACGACTTAGAGGGAACGTTGCAACTTTTGCAAGAGGTTGGGGCGTTGTAGTAAAGTAAAAATCGAATGAGAAAGGCCGGATATCCGGCCTTTTTATCTATAGCATTTCCACTTGAAGCTGCTACAGCAGCTTCAAGTGTGAGCGGATGCGAATAGAAACGAACGCCATCAGCCGTGTAGCAATGAGTCATGGAACTGCTGTATACGGGTTTATCTATATAGGGTGCAGTAGGAGGTTCCAGGATAAACGACCACGAAGCGCAAATGCTTACCTTCCTCTATAAAAATAGGCGTGAACGCGCCCGCTACCTGTTGCAGAACAAGCGCGACGACTTCACCAAGCTCCTCGACCACCCTAGCATATTCGACCTTCGGTATCTTCACGAGATAGAGCCGCGCTTACATAAAGCTCGAGACATCGCCCTTCAGTTACGCGCAAAAGCGGGAAACGTGGACTGCTACCTCATCTCGAGCAACCCCGACCTCGATCAGAAGACCATGCCAATCGAGTTGGCCCTCGAGCACATTATAGGTTGGGGCTCCGGGACCTATTTGTCGGTTGTACCGGGCAAGCTAGGCTACCTCGAGACGGAGGAGATGGGCGAGCGGTTTATCGTTTTCTAGGCTCTATTGCTCCCTCATACTCGAGCCTCAAACGTAGCGCTTTGTCTCGAGCCTGACAGCTTTGTACTCCCTCTTGACAAAGGAAGTACACAGGTGTAATTGTGAGTGTACGCTCCCAGCGTGGTTCTATATCTCTTGCGTCTTGAATCGGGGAACAGATGATCGACACCGCCCGCATCACCGAGCCTGTTGCGCCGCGCCGACTGAACGACGTGCGGCGTGCGAACCGCTCCCTTCTCACCTTCTATCTTGTTCCCTTTCCGCTGGCTGTTGTTCTTGCGGCTTGGGGTGTCAGCGATGCGATTACCTTGTTCGCAAGTAGTATCGTAGTCTTGATGGCTTTGCAGTATCTCCTTAAAGGAACAACCAACAGCCCCCTCGAGGTGCTGAAACGCTACCGAGAGATAAGTTTGACTACTACCATAGGGCTGACAATTTTAATGCTCGTGATGGATGAAGGCCTTTTGACCTTTGCTGCCACATTCGCGCCACGCCTATACAATGTTTTGAATGAAATCGAATTCACCGCGAATTCTTCTTATGAGTTGATACTCCTCCTCATAAGCGCTGCCGTCCTTATTCCCTTCTATGAAGAGATCGTCTTCAGAGGACTTGCGCTTAACGCCTACCGCAACGCCCACTCCGCCTTGTTCGCCGTGCTATTTACCAGTATACTGTTCGCCTTTATTCACGGCTCGCTTATCCAAGCCTTTTTTATCTTTCCCTCAGCCATCCTCTTCGCGCTCGTGGTACTCAAGACAGGGCAGCTTTGGACCGTGATTGCAGTACACGCACTAGGCAACTTCTTCGCCACCTTATACACGCACTTCGATGTGCCGATGTTGCCGACTACGCCCGCGCTCGGTATTCTCGGTCTGACAGCCGCCATCATCGCTTTTTGGATGGGCTTCCGCTGGTTGGCACCACACAAAATGAGTTGGGGCGGAGCAACGAAAGGAGCAAAAATCTGGACGTTTAGCTTGGTTACCGTGCTCATCATCGCGCTCCTCCTCAACGTCATAACAACCTATGAAGCGCTAGCTGCTTAGCTTTGAGGAGAGGTGAAGGCTGCTCGAGTTTGTATCAAGCAGCCCTCTGTTCGCATAAACTGAAGCCTACAGCCTCGAGACCAAATCCACCCCGTCTCTCACCTCTTGCACAGAAGGCGTCCTGCGCTGCCGCATGAGGTGATGGAGCGCCGTCATCTCCTTGTCGCGCCCTGCGCCTGCTGCCGCTCTAACCTCGCCCCCTTGGGCGTAGTAGGCGATAAATTCAGCCTCGTCCACATCTCCGTCGATGATGACCTCATCCCAGCTTTCCACGTGACCGACGTAGCGCAGTTTGAGGTCCACCTGACCCGTCCAGAAGTAAGGCACGCTGCCGTAAGGCTCGTCCTGGCCCAGCATATTCTTCGCCGCCGTGCGTCCGTGCTGCGCGGCGAGTCGCCAGTGTTCGATGCGCACGCGCTTACCGGAAATGGGATCGGGATACGAGGCGATATCGCCCGCGACGTAGAGCCCGTCCGCCACGCAGAGGTGCGCATCCGCCAAAACGCCGCCGTCATCGGCTAAGGGAACACCCTCAAATATATCTGTCGCAGGTGACACGCCGATGCCCAAGACGACGAAATCCGCCTCCAACGTCTCCCCGCTGTCCAGCGTCACACCTGAAACCGTCCCGTTACCTTCAAAGCTGCTCAGCTTCGACTCCAACTTAAAGTGCGTCCCCTTCTCGTCATGTAAGCGCCGAAAGAGCCCTCCCACTTGGGGTCCGAGAATCTTGGCGAAGGGAACCTCTTCGGGCGCGACGACAGTGACGTCAACCTCTAGGTCTTGGAGGCTCGAGGCCAGCTCCAAACCGATGTAGCTCGAGCCGACGATAATCGCTTTTTGTCCCTTTTTAGCCGCTGAAAGAATTGCCTGCGCGTCGTTCAAGGAGCGCAATTTGTAGACGTTGTCCGAGTCTTCACCCTCTAACCCTAAGCTGTTCGGCACGCCGCCCGTCGCCACGAGAAGTGAATCGTATTCCATCGTCTCATCATTTGCAAAGGTCAGCGTTTTCGCGTCAGCATCCACTTTCGTAACTTCAGCTTCCAGACGCTCAATCCCTCGCTCATCGTAGAAGCTCGTACTGCGAAGCTCTAGGCTCGAGGGGTCTTCTGCCGCGCTCGGTCCCTTGCTGAGCTTGGTGCGGTCATAAGGCAAATAGGACTCCTTAGAAATCATCACCAAACGTCCGGTATACCCCTCTTGCCGCAGGGTCTCTGCGGCGTTCGCTCCCGCAATACCGCCGCCCAAAATAACGAACGTGCGTCCGTCACTCTCTTCGTAGCTCGAGCCCGGCAGCGTTCGGCTATCCTTTGCGTCATCCGGTACGGTGACAAAAATATCGTCGCCCTCTACACGAACCTCAAATTTTGGCAAGGAATCGAGTCCAGGTGGCTCTAGCTGCACACCCTCTTTAAGCTCAAAGCAGGCGTGGTGCCAAGGGCAAATCACTTTGCCCTCAGACATCGTTCCTTGTGCGAGCGGCGCACCGTAATGCGTGCACGTCGCGCCAACAGCGTAAAATTCGCCATCTATTTTAGCGAGGAGTACGTCCGTCTCTCCTACTGAGACCTGCTTCATTGCGCCGTTTTCAAGGTCGTTCATTCGGGCTACTTTTTGCTCGGGCATAATCACCTCTCCAATTTCGTATGGATTTAGCTTACTCAAGATAGAAACGGCAAACGCTGTACCAAACCGCATTTGGAGATTGTGTTGAAGAGTTAGCGTTTGAAAGTTGCAGCTTGGGACGGGCTCGAGGCTCCACCTCTAAAACCCAAAAAAAGAGGTCAGGACAAAACCTGACCTCTTCAACTCTCTAAGAGAAAACGCGCTAGAGTTCTTCCTCCGCTGGCATGACCATCGCCGACACCACGCGGTCCCCATTGCCCAGGCGCATAATCGTCACCCCTTGCGAGGAGCGTCCGTAAGAGCTTATCTCACCGACACGGGTGCGAATCAGCACGCCCCCTTCGGACAAGACGAGCAATTCTTCCGTCCCGGTCACGAAGCCCAAGTTGACGAGGTCGCCCGTTTTCTGTGTCACTTTGAGGGTAATCACGCCCTGTCCACCGCGCCCTTGTATAGGGTATTCGCTCAGCGGCGTGCGCTTGCCGAAGCCACACTCCGTTACTGCAAGGAGTTCGGCGGCGTCTTGCTGCTCAGCCGCAATGACGGAAAGAGACACGACCACGTCGTCTTTTTTGAGCTTGATACCGCGCACCCCTTGGGTGGCGCGTCCGGTCTCGCGGGCGTCCTCAGCGGGAAAGCGGATGGCTTGCCCTTCGCGGGTAGCGAGAACGATGTGCGCACCCTCCCAAGCGTTGCGCACCGCGACGAGTTCGTCGCCGTCTACGAGGTTTAAGGCAATCAGCCCCGCCGCGTTGAGGTTGCCGTATTCGCGAATCGCCGTTTTTTTGATGATACCTTGGCGCGTCGCAAAGACGAAGTAGCCATCAACATCGAAGTCTTTCACCGATAAGACCGTCGCGACCTGTTCGTCTTCCGCTAAGGGCAAGATGTTGCGCAAGTGGTTGCCGCGTGCGGCACGTTCCGCTTCGGGCAAATCGTAGATTTTCTCGCGGTAGACGCGGCCTCTATCCGTAAAAAAGAGTAAGTAGTCGTGTGTGTTGCCGACGATGAGCATCGAGTTGATGTCGTCCTCTTTGCGCTTTTGCGCGGTTGCGCCGCGTCCGCCCCGCGCTTGAGCGCGGTACGAGGTCAGCGCGGTGCGCTTGATGTAGCCACCCCTCGTGAGCGTTACGACCATGTCCTCTTCAGCGATGAGGTCCTCTTTGGAGATGTTGCCCTCGTCGTCGCTGATGACGGTGCGGCGCTCGTCACCGAAGCTCTTTTTAACGTCGCGGAGTTCTTTTTTAATGACCTTGCGGAGTTCGGTCTCGTCGCCCAAGATGGTTTCTAACCGCGCAATCTCCTCTTGCAACTCGCGGTACTCCCCTTGTAACTTCTCACGCTCTAAACCCGTGAGCCGCTGTAAGCGCATGTCCAAGACCGCTTGCGCCTGCGCCTCCGTTAGCCCAAAGGTTTCGACTAAGCCCACGCGGGCGGTAGGTCCATCCTGCGACGCCCGGATAAGCTCGATGACCGCGTCCATCTGGTCGAGCGCAATCAGGT
Organism: Trueperaceae bacterium; assembly: GCA_965213645.1. Classification (GTDB taxonomy): domain Bacteria; phylum Deinococcota; class Deinococci; order Deinococcales; family Trueperaceae; genus CBDBZX01. Next base: position 336,435 of record CBDBZX010000008.1, on the reverse strand, counting down.
AGCCCTCTAAGATGTGCGCCCGCTCCTGCGCCTTGCGCAGTTCGTAGGTCGTGCGGCGGCGTACCACGTCGGCGCGGTGATTCAGAAAGAGCCCGAGCGTGTCTTTAAGCGACAACACCTGCGGCGAGCGGTTCACAATCGCCAAGTTATTTACGCTAAAGGTGGACTGAAGCTGGGTGTATTTGTAAAGCTGATTGAGGACTAACTCCGGGTGCGCCCCGCGCTTGAGTTCGAAGACGATGCGCATCCCTTGGCGGTCCGACTCGTCGCGGATGTTGAAAATATCCTCGATGCGCTTGCTGCGCACCAAGCCTGCCGCCGTCTGAATTAGCGAGGTCTTGTTGACCTGATAGGGAATCTCCGTGACCACAATCGACTGACGGTTGCCCCGCTCCTCGAAACGCACCTTCGCGCGAATGCGGATGCTGCCGCGCCCCGTCTCAAAGGCGTCGCGAATCCCCGAGCGGCTCATTAGCCCGCCCGTCGGAAAGTCCGGGCCTTTGATATGTTCCATCAGTTCGTCTAGCGTAATCTCGGGGTTGTCCACCATCTGGGTAAGCCCGTCCACGATTTCGGAGAGGTTGTGCGGCGCAATATTGGTTGCCATCCCCACCGCGATACCCGAGGCTCCGTTGATGAGCATGTTCGGCACAGCGGAAGGTAAAACTTCGGGCTCCTCCGTCGTGCCGTCGAAGTTCTCCTTAAAGTCCACCGTTTCTTTGTCGATGTCGGCGAGGATAGACTCGGCAGCGAGCGCCATCCTCGCTTCCGTGTAGCGATAAGCAGCAGCAGGGTCGCCGTCGATGGAGCCGAAGTTACCCTGACCGTCCACCAGCGGGTAGCGCAAGTTCCACTCCTGCGCCATGCGCACCATCGCGTCGTAGATGGCGGTGTCGCCGTGCGGGTGATACTTTTTGATGACCTCGCCCACCACACCCGCCGACTTCGAGTAGCGGCGGTTAGAGAATAAACCCTCTTGCTGCATGGCGTAGAGGATGCGGCGCTGCACGGGCTTGAGCCCGTCGCGCACATCGGGTAGGGCGCGGTCCACGATGACCGACATTGCGTAGTTGATAAAACTTGTCTTAATTTCGTCCGTGATTTGAACGGGTACGATCTGGCCTTCGTTCAAAGGGAACCTCCAAGGTAGGTATCATCTAGCAAAAAACGCGCTCAGTAGAGGAGCCAAGCAAACCCTCAGAGTGTGAATGATGACACCTACCGTTTCGTCACTCTGATTCGGTACAACTCAAGGCATTTGAGAAGCCTTATAAGGGGCAAAAACCGCCCTTCAGAACGTTTTATCTTAACATTTTGAAATAGTCTTTTTGAATTGGTACACGACACCGTATTAAGCGCAAGTATCTGTGAGAATTTTACGCTCGTTTTAGCGTCTATGTGGCGAGTTCAACCTCTTGAAAAGCTCGAGCCCTCAACCCCTCGAGAGGTCACGCAACGCGCTTGACTCGCCCTTACTGAGCTTTAGGCTAATTGAGCGGAATAAACTGTCCCGCAATCCCTAAAACGCGCAAGTCCTCACCTGAAAGGGGCACGCTAAACACGCTCGCTACCACGTAGTTGTTGCGCCGCGTCTCCTGCACCAACGCCTCTTCGATAAGCGCTTGTGTGGCGTTTCCCAAGAGGTTGCCGAGGCTGCCGGAAAGCCCCAACTCCGCCGCTACATCTCGGTTGATTTCGTCCGCGTAGCGCTGTGAGAAGTCCTCCGTCGTCGGGTTCGAGAGGGTGAGCACGCCGACTAGGGCGAGAAAGAGGACGAGGGTGAAAAGACCGCGCATAACTCCAAGTTTACCTTGCGTGATGACGACTGCGTGAAAGAATCATTACGGGGTGACGCGACCTCTTAACCCTTCCTTACGCGCCCGACCCGCCCAAAGGTGCGCCTGACGCAGCGGCTCGGGCAGCTTGGTCTTGCCCGGCAAACTACGCACAAAGTCTAAGACCTCTCGCATTCCGACCTTGTGCCCCGGTGAGAGGTAGAGGGGATTGACGTTTGTTCTCGAGCGATAAACCAGCCGATCTGTTCACCCTTAGCCTCGAGCACAACCGCGTTCCCAACCTCTTCGCCCAACTCCCCCACGGCCCTACCGTAAAGCCGACTCTTCGCCACGCCGATGCTCGGCCTATCCAGATGCACGCCGAGATGCGAAGCAATCCCCAGACCTCTCGGATGCGCAATCCCTTGACCGTCCACGAGCAAGAGGTCGGGCGTTTGCGAGAGTTCAGCTAGTGCACCCAAATAGGCGGGCGCTTCGCGGAAGGATAAAAAGCCGGAGAGGTAGGGGAAGACCTCTTCTTGGTTGACCGCTGTGAGACCGACCTCTTTGACCTCTTGCGCCAGAGCATCCCACAGCACCGCCGCTGCGACGATAGGCCCGTCTTGCGTCATAGAGGCGTCTAAGGCGGCTAGAGTGCGGACGCCGCCGAGCTTACCCTCTAACCTCACCCGCGCCGCAAGCTCTTTTTGCAACCGCCTCGCTTCGTCTAAGTTCTCTGGTTTAGGAAAGTGCACGCCTTCACCTTAACCTCTTTAGGCGTTAAGCTGTCGCCATGAACGTTCTCAGCGATGACGATGTCCGCGCCTCTTTATCCTGGGACGCGGTCCTAAGCAGCTTAGAAACCGCCTTTCAAAACCCCACCCACTACTTCTCCCCCGAGCGCGTCACCATCCCCGCACCCGAAGCGGGAACGTACCTCACCATGCCCTGCGCCGACGCCGAAGGCTGGTTCGGGGTGAAGCAAGCCAGCGTGATTCCCACCAACGCCAACCGAGACCTGCCTACGGTTCAAGCGCACTACACGTTGATGAACTCAACTGGAACGCCCGTGCTCTCCGCCGCTGCAACAGTTCTCACCCGTATTCGCACAGCGGGCGCGTCGGCGTTAGCGGCCAAATATCTCGCACCTCAACACGCCAAAACGCTCCTCATCATCGGCACGGGCTCGCTCGCGCCGTATATGGCGCAGGCGCACGCACAAGTGAGAGGGTACGAGCAGATTCTCGTGTGGGGACGAGATAACGATAAAGCCGCCCGAACGGTTGAAGAGGTTCAGAGTCAGTTGGAAGTAGGAGTTAAGGTTGCCTCCAATTTAGAAGAAGCGCTAGGTCAAGCTGACACGGTTAGCGCGGCAACGACCTCGCACCAACCTCTCGTCCGGGCTGAATTTTTGGGAGGTGGACAGCATATCGACCTCGTCGGCGCGTTCACGTCTGAGATGCGCGAGTCGGACGCTGAAACCGTTCAAAACGCTGAAGTTTTTGTGGATCAGCTCGAGGCGGCCAAAACCGAAGCGGGCGACCTTATCCAAGCGGCTGGGGAGGGTTGGTCCTTTGAAGAGGTGAAAGGGGACCTCCCCGACCTCGTTTTAGGTCGCACAAAGCGCAGCAGCGAAGAGGTCACGACGCTCTTTAAGTCGGTGGGGGTGGCGTTGGAGGACTTGGCGGTGGCGAAGCTGCTGGTGAGCTAACTACTGAGGGGGTAGCGGCTCACTCTGGAATGCTCACCGGACATGAGCAAGGGGCTGCAACCCCTTGCTTAGAGATAGACACTTGCGCTTACACTGCGTGTTGTGCGACCTTCTACTCAAATTCTAATCCAACGCTATTAGTCCAACGTCACCTGGTCAAGCTCCTGCTGCCGCGCCGCCTCGCGCCCCCGCTGTTCGTCGCTTTTAAGCCGTTCCGCCAGCCACGTCGTCACCTCATCGTAGTAGCGAAACACCAAGCTGCCGATTATCACCATCGCGATGACGTAGAGCGAGGTCATCCCGGTAAGCGCGTCTCTTGTACTCTCAGGCAGCATCGTCACGCCGCCCGCCAAGCCCACAATCACGAGCGAAAACTCACCTCTTGGCAAGAGCATGAGCCCGTGCCCGATGCTGCCGCGCTGACTCAGGCCGCTCAGCCGACCCGAGATATAGGCGCTCGTCATATTGATGATGACCGTCACCACGACCAAAAGGAGCGCCGCCGGAAGCTGATTAAAGGCGCTCACCACATTCACGTGCAAGCCGAAGTCGAGGAAGAAGGCGGCGGCGGCGACGTCATACCAGGGGTAGAGGGTCTCCTCTAATCTGTCTTTGAACGGCGAATCTGCGATGAGCATCCCTAACAAGAACGCCGCCACCGCTTCGGGAAAGCCGAGGCTCTTTGCGCCGATAGAAAAGAGCACGACCAGCGCGAGCGCTAGGAGCACCAGTGATTCACCCTCACGGCTAAAGAGCCGCTCCAAAACGGGCCGCCCGAAGCGCAGCAGCAAGAGGTAGAGAATGAGAAAGACGCCGACGCCCGCGAAATCCGCGAGCCCGCCGCCTGCTGTAATGATCCCTAAACCGCCCAAGATGACGACCATCGCCAAATCTTCATAGACGAGCACGCCCAACGTTCGCTCCGCCTCGGGATACGCAATGAGGTTGCGCTCGGCTAAGAGCTTGGCGATAACACCGGACGAGGAAATATAGACGATGCCGCCTAGAAAGAGCGCCGCCAACCAGCCGAAGCCGAAGAGCAGCCCGAGAGAGAAACCTGCCGCGAAGTTGAGCAGGTCGATGCTGCCCGCCATCGTCATCGACTTGCCGCCCTCTAAAAAGCGGGGCAAGGAGAACTCTAAGCCCATATAAAAGAGCAACAGGATAATTCCTAATTCGGCCAACATCGAGGTGATTTCAGTTGTTTCGTAGACCGTCACCACGCCGTAGGGACCTAAGAGCAGCCCGAGCACGATGTAGCCGACGATGCTGGACAAGCCGACCTTTTGGCTGATCCAGTGGGCGACGTAAAGCCCTACCGCGATAAAGCCTAGCTCTAAAATAGGTGTCAATGTGACCTCTTTTCAGCCTTTACAAAAGGGGTACTAAAGACGCTGTACCTCTTCTTATACCCATCGTGTAGAAAAGGTAAGCGTATCTCTGCTGATTTTCAACGCTAAACTTGGCTTGGTGTTACTTGCTCTCGATAAGCTCTCTAGCCGCGTCGGTCTGGGCGTGTGAGCCGATGAGAAGAACCGTATCGCGCGCTTTGAATTCGGTGTCCACATCGGGGTTGGGGATGGCTTGCTCATTACGCATAATGGCGACGATGGACGCGCCCGTTTCGGTACGCAAGGGGAAATTGTTGAGCGTGCGCCCAACGAGCGGTGAATCTTCCTTGAGCTCGACCCACTCGATTTCCATTTCGCCTAGTGCGAGTTCTAACTTCTCCAGGTCAGGCGCTGTTACCATCGGTCTGCCCAAGAGGTTGGAAATCTGCTGCGCCTCTTCGTCATCGACTTTGATCACATCGCAAGGGCGGTCTTCGTCCTCTAAAAAGTGATACATCTGCCGCTCGCCGTCCGGCTTGATGATGACGGCTAGGTTGCCACCTGCGCGCAGGGGCATGACGAATTTTTTACCGACGCCGGGCAGGGTAGCTTCGCGGATGTGGATGTCTTCTTGGGTGGTGACTTTTGCCATAGCTCTATTGTAGACGCTGAGAGGGGTGGGCCTTACAATGTGACCTACAGAAGGGGCTTAGTTCACACCTCTTGAACTCTTAAAAGCTGGTTGAGTCTAGCGTGAGCCTATCTCAAGTGGAACAGACGTGGAAAATCTCCGAAATTGAGAGAGAAGAGATTAAAGAAAAGCCTCTTTCCTCTCAGTCCTTTTACCTCATGAAAACTACCTAGTTCACTACGCAAAAACCTGGCAATAGTTCTCTAATCTTCTGCTCGTTATTTTTAACCGCTCTTTACGGCAGAAGTAAAGACGAAAACCCATCATCTCGAGCGACGTTTCACTTAGCCTCGAGCCTCTTACCGGCGTGTGAGCGGCGACACGCTTCAGGTAAAAAACTTTACTCACATCAGGTGAAGTTTTCCAATCTATAAGGTGAAGGCTACGTGCTACATTGCCCATTATGCTGTTAAGACCCAACTTCACCTTTAGCAAGGTCTCGGAGGTCACGCCCGGCTTCTTGCGCGAGCGGGGCATCCGGGCTGTGATGGTTGACCTGGACGACACGCTCATAGCCTCACATGGGGCAGCCCCCAACGCCCGCACCCTCGACCCCGCCTTTACCTCTTGGTTAGACGCCCTTCATACGGCGCGGCTACCTGTCCTTATCTTGAGTAACGGCTCGAGCCAAAGCGTCGCGCAGTGGTCGAAAGACCTGGGCGTTTTAGGCTTAGCGCTCGTCGGCAAGCCCTTCACGTTTGCCTTTCGGCGCGGCCTAAAGCGCTTGGGCAGCAGGGCGAGCGAGACGGCAATGATCGGCGACCAGCTCTTCACCGACGTTTTGGGCGCGAACTTAGTCGGGATGACCTCAATTTTAGTGACGCCACTTTCATCTGGAAAACTCTTGCACACCAGATTACTCAGACGCTTGGAGACGCGCATTTTGAGAGGAGACGCCTGATGGCTGTTTTGTCCATTGGTGATAAGCGCTTGGGCGCGGTGCTCCTAGACCGGGGCTACGTCAGCGACGACAACTTACAAGATGCCATCGGCAAGCACGCCGAGGTGGGTGGACGCCTCTCTGACATTTTGGTCAATATCGGCGTCATCTCGGAGCAGCGCATCGCTCGGGCAATCGAGGAAGCGATCGGCATCCCACTCGTGGCGCTGCCCCGCATCGACATCTCAGCGGAGGCTTTAGCGAAAGTGCCTGCTGACTTAGCGCAGGAGATGGGCGCGGTTCCTTTCGGCTTAGAGGGCAACCGCTTGCGCGTGGCCTTCGCCGACCCCTTAGACGCGCTCTCGATTGAAGAGATCGAAGACGAGTCGGACTGTATTGTCGAGCCGTACAAAGCGCTCAGTAAAGAGCTTGATTGGGCCTTGGCAACCCACTATCCCGAACTCGGTCTCACCCCACCCGCCGATATGAGCAGCGACCCTGGGCAGCGTATGGGAAATTTGGCGCTCGAGCAAAACCTCATCACCGAAGAGCAACTCAAGGAAGCCAACGAAAAACAGACGCGCACGGGCGGTCTTTTAGGGCGCATCCTAGTCGAGATGGGCGCACTGAGCGAGCAGAAGCTCGCTCAGCTTTTAGCCCAGCAAGCGGGTATTCCTTACGTAGAAAATTTGAACGACGCTGAGATTAGCGAGAAGCTCTCCTCCTACCTCTTGCGCTTAGACGCTTTACAGTTCAACGCCGTCCCCTGTAAAGATGAAGGCGACCATCTCGTCATCGCGCTCGCCGACCCGCGCAAAATCGGCGACATCGAAGCCATCGTTCAAAGACCGCTTCAGTTCGTTTGCGCCCCGCAGACCGAAGTGCAAAACCTCATCGACTTGCTCTACGCGGGCGACAAAGGGCGCTTGGGCGAAACCCTCTTGCAGAACAACAAGATTAAGCGTGAGCAGCTTCGCAAGGCGTTGGAGGAGCAGAACAAGCTCGGGCGCGTCAAGCCGCTGGGCGAAATCTTGACCGACTTAGGCTACGTCAACCAAAACGATGTGGACACCGCGCTGAGCCGTCAACGGGCCGGGGGTGGCCGCTTAGAGGACACCCTCGTTCAGTCTGGCAAGATCAGCCCGGAGATGTTGGCCCGCAGCTTGGCAATGCAGTTAGGCTACGAGTTCATCGAGGAGAACAACGTTCAGGTTGACCCTTACGCAGTCACGCTCATCCCCGAAGGCACCATTCGGCGCTACACCGTGATGCCCATTTCGGTGAGCGGCAACACGCTCACCGTCGCCATGAAAGACCCGCGCCACGTCTTTGCGTTAGACGATATCAAGCTGATTACGGGCAAAGAGATTCAGCCCGCCGTCGCCACCGAGGAGACGCTCACCGCTTTAATCAACCGCTTCTATAGGGGCGGCGACGACATGGACGAACTCGCCAAAGCGGTCATGGAAGAGGTCGGCTCGCAGCAAGACGTCGAAGAAGCCGACAGCGGTATCGACGACAACGCGCTCGTCAAAGTCGTCAACAACATCATCCGCGAGTCGGTCTTGAACGATATCTCGGACATCCACATCGAGCCGCGCCCGACAGAAGTCATTATCCGCGTGCGCAAGGACGGCTCGCTACGCGAGTACATGACCATGCCCAAAGCGACGGCGGGCGCGATGGCGGCGCGTATCAAGATCATGGGCGGCCTCAACATCGCCGAGCGGCGCGTACCCCAAGACGGGCGCGTGCGCTTCAAGGACAAGACGATGGAGGTCGACTTGCGACTTTCAACGCTGCCCACCGTGTACGGCGAGAAGTCGGTCATGCGTATCCTCAAAAAAGCTTCCTCGATCCCTGAAATCGAGCAGCTCGGCTTCGCGGAATACAACTTCACGCGCTTTAGCGACGTGATTCAAAAACCTTACGGTATCTTCCTCATCACGGGACCGACGGGTTCAGGTAAGTCGTTCTCGACCTTCTCGATTCTCAAGCGCGTCGCCGTGCCCGAAGTGAACGTGACAACCGTGGAAGACCCGGTGGAATATGAGATTCCCGGCATCAACCAGACGCAGGTCAACAACAAAGCGGGTCTCACCTTCGCCTCGGCGCTCCGCTCCTTTTTACGTCAAGACCCGGACATCATCATGATCGGTGAGATTCGCGATACGGAGACGGCGAAAATTGCGGTTGAAGCGGCCCTCACAGGTCACTTAGTCATCGCGACCTTGCACACGAACGACGCGGCTGGCGCGGTGACGCGACTCGAGGAGATGGGCGTCGAACCGTTCAACATCTCGGCCTCATTGCTCGGTGTGTTGGCGCAACGCTTGGTGCGCAAAGTCTGTAAAGACTGCCGCGTCGAGTACACACCTGACCCGGAAATCTTGCGGCGCATGGGCTTGTCCGAGAACGAGATCAAGGGGCAAAAGCTCTTCCGGGGCGTCGGCTGCGAGAAGTGCAGCGGGAGCGGCTATAACGGACGCGCCGCCATCCACGAACTTTTGACGGTGGAAGACGAAATCGAGGCGGCCATTGTGCAAGGTAAGTCCTCCTCGGAGATCAAAGATGTCGCCGTGGAAATCGGCATGAAGACTTTGCGCGACGACGGCGTATTCAAGGCGTTTCAGGGGATTACGACGCTCGAGGAAGTCCTAGCCCGCACGACAGATTAGACCGGTGTACCACGTTTTGTGCGTAGCGTTACATGAAACCTATGAGGTAGCAACTCACTGTCCACTGCACAAAACGGGACACCTCTCAGACTACCCTCTGACTGACCTCTTCTTTTTTTAAGGACGGAATGATATGGCAGACCAACTCAAAAGCACCCAAATCCAAGCCGACATCGTCGACCTTTTGCGCCTCTCGATGGACCGAGGCGCATCGGACCTCATCCTCACCAACGGGCTCCCGCCTATGCTCCGACTTGACGGCGAATGGCAGCCTACCGAATACGACCCCTTAGACCCCAACATGACGCGCCGCCTGATGTACTCCATGATGGACGAGAAGAAGCAGCGCAACTTCGAGGAGAACCGCGAGTTGGACTTCTCTTTCGCCCTCTCCGGTTACGGACGCTTCCGCGTCAACGTCTTCTTTCAGCGCGGCGCAGTCGGCGGCGTGCTGCGGATGATCAGCGAAGAGATTCTCAGCTTCGAATTCATGGGTTTGCCGCAAGTCGTCGCGGACGTTGCGAAACAGCCACGCGGCTTGGTGCTCGTGACAGGGCCGACGGGCTCGGGCAAGTCCACCACGTTGGCGGCGATGATCGACAAGATCAACAGCGAGTTCGCCAAGCACATCGTCACCATCGAGGACCCCGTCGAGTTCTTTCACACCCACAAGCGCTCAGTCATCAACCAGCGCGAAATCGGTGAGGACACCAAAGGCTTCGACAAGGCGCTCAAGTCGGTCTTGCGCCAAGCGCCCGACGTGATTTTGGTCGGTGAGATGCGCGACCACGAGACGATCGGCGCAGCCGTGACCGCCGCCGAGACGGGCCACTTGGTGATGGGGACGCTCCACACCAACTCCGCGCCCGAGGCAGTTGACCGCATTATCGACGTCTTCCCCGAAGCGCAGCAAGAGCAGGTGCGCGTGCAGCTTGCCAACAACTTGCAAGCCATCCTGACACAGCAACTCGTTCCCAAACAGGGCGGCGGACGCGCACTCGCGTACGAATTTATGATCGGCACACCCGCCATTCGCAACCTCATCCGCGAGGGGAAGACGCACCAGATTCTCTCCGCGATTCAGATGGGCGGGCGCGAAGGCATGGTCACGATGGACGCTTGCTTAGCTGAGATGCACCTCAGCCGCAAGATTTCCTACGATGTTGGCCTCTCACGCTCGGTTGACTCTAAAGAATTCGCTCGCTTGGTCGAGTCAGGTGGCGCGGGCGGCGGTGCCAGTAGTGGTGCGCCTGCGCAACCGCAACCGAGCGCACGTCCGCAAGAGGCGGCTCCCTCGGGGTCGATGTCGTTTGGTCGGGGTGGGCGCGGGACGTAATTCCTCCACGCTAAGTAAGTTGTTGTACAGGAGGCTCGAGCAAACACGGCTCGAGCCTCTTCATATCTCAACGTACGTTCACATCTCATGAGTTAGCAGAAAGCGTAGAGTACGTGCTGTGGCAAAGCCTAGTTTAACGCTCCTCTTTCCGCAGTGGCAGGGCTCCGGCTCGCCCCAAGCCCCGTTACTCAAAGAGGGCGCAGAGCAGATCGCTGAACTGCTCGAGACACCGCCTATCAGCGTCTCTTTAGCCGATTCGGAACTCGAGACTCAAGCCGATATCAACGCACGTTCGTCACTTTTACAGCAGTTAAAAACAGCGAGCACACTCCTCTCTCAGCATCAACCTCAACACCTCTTCACCGTCGGCGGCGACTGCGGCGTAGACCTCGCGCCCGCGTCCTACTTAAACGCGCGTCACGACGATCTCGCGCTCGTCTGGCTCGACGCACACGGCGACCTCAACACGCCAGCCTCCTCACCGAGCGGTGCGTTTCACGGGATGGTGCTGCGCACACTCTTAGGCGAAGGTGATACCGACTTCTTGGATGTAGCCTCCTCGACCTTTAAGCCTGAACAGGTCTTTTTGGCAGGTACACGCGAGTTTGATCCACCGGAACGCGCGTTTGCTGAGGGGCTCGAGCACATTTCCGTCAACGATTTAGAGCGTCAACCGACGCTACTGGCTGAACGGATCGAGGCAGGAGGTTTTACCAAGCTCCACATTCATTTGGACTTAGACGTGTTGGACCCTACCGAGTTTGCGTCACTAAGCTATCCAACCCCAAACGGCTTGTCTCTTGAAGGACTTACAGGGCTTTTAGAAACGCTTAACAAGAGGTTCGAGGTCGTCGGTCTAACGCTCACGGAGTTCATGCCGAAAGAGAAAGGTGATTTAGCGAAGGTGCAGAAAATTCTGAACGTTACATTTCCAGGTTAATGTTGCTACAGCGCCAATGTGTCACCTGAACTTGACAGAATCATTCCAGAACGTTTAATCTGGAATAAGAAAGGAGGCATGATGCCGCGCCGTTCTGAATTTGACCCCTCGGTTGCCTTAGAGAACGCGATGAAACAGTTCTGGTTACAGGGCTACTGCGACACCTCTTTAGACGACCTCGTGAGCGCGACGGGTGTGAGCCGCTACGGGCTTTACGGCACGTTCGGCGGTAAACGGGAGTTATTCCTTAAAACGCTGGACAGCTACCGCGACGACTTGGTGACGCGGCAACTCGGCGCTTTGGAGGGTAAAAACGCAGGCTGGTCAGAGATCGAGGCGTATTTCGGCTTCTTAATCTCGCTCGCACAGACGCCCGAAGGACAAGCAGGCTGCTTTATGTGCAACACGGCGGTAGAACTCGCGCCCCATGACGCGGAGGTTGCAGTGAAAGTTGAGGCGCACTTGCAGAGGTTTCAAGAAGCGTTTCGCCGAGCGCTAAAGAACGCGCAGAGCGTAGATGACGTACCCAAACACGTCGATGTCGATGAGTACGCCGATGTTTTGGTCGGTGTCACGCAAGGTATCTTCGCCCTCTCGCGCTTACCCGAGAACCTACCTATTATTCAAAATCTTGTGAAAGGAGCCCTGAAAATGCCGCATTAGATTTTTTTATCTTTTTCAGACTAATTGTTCTGATATACGAGCAGTGCAGAATCGTCTCTAACCTCTTCAACGTAGGTCTACCTGAAAGGATTTGCTTATGTCACTTAAAGAAATGTTTACAACTAAGAACGTCGGGACGACAGACCGCTTTGTCCGAGCGCTACCGCTCGTTATCGTAGGGACGCTCTACTTTACAGGCTATCTGCCCCTTGGCTGGACGATTAGTCTCGGTATCTTCTCCGCGATGCTGCTGCTCACTTCCCTCATGGGTGTCTGCTCGGTCTATTACCTGCTGGGCTACTCGACGTGTTCTGTTTCGGGCAAACCCGCTCCGACCCAGAAATCTGGCTTAGGCAATGACTAGCTCTAAGGATAGAGATATCGGGGGCATCAACATCGACTACTACACGAGCGCACCTTTGCAGATGACGAAGTCCGCCGAGCTCCCCGCGACCCCCGAGGAAGTCTTCTCTACCTTGGCTGACTACACGGCGATGCCTGAGTGGTTTCCGGGCATGTCGGCGGTCAAGGTCGATAACGCTGACACTCAAACTGAGAACGGCGCGGGCGCGGTGCGGGTGTGTAGCTTTGGACCCGAGCAGAGCATGACCGAAGACATCGTGCTGTTTGATGCGCCTGAAAAACTTGGCTACACCATTCGTGATAGGAATTTTATGGGTATGTCGAATCACTTCGCGCTGGTTACTGTCGAAACCAAAGGCGGCGGCAGCCTGCTAAGTTGGCACCAGTTCTTCGACCACCCCGACCCCGAAGCGTTCAAGGCTCAAGGTGGTGCGATGTTAGAGGGTGCGCTCGAGAATTTGCGCGTAAAGTATCTGCGCGACTAGCTTCTCTTGCGCTGACGCGCTTCATAGAAGACGGCTCGAGTCTCCGGCAAGGTTAACTCGAGCCGTCTCTTGGTGAGGACATGATGCGGTGGCTTGGTGCAGAAGCCTGCACTTTCTACTTCGTGCATTAGCCCGCTTCGTACCTCGAGAGCCGATAACTCCCGTAGAGCAGCGGTAAGACCGTGCTCAAAAGCGTCGTGAGCGCGAGTAGGGCGAGGACGAGCCATCCTTCCGGCGTCGTCCACACCGTCACATTGGGATTTTTGAGCGCTTGCCAGGCAGGATACGCTAAGATGACCGTCATCACGAGGGTAAAGGCGAGCGACAGCGTCATGTACAAAAGCCCGCCCGCCGCCATCGGTATCTCGCTAGGGGTGGTGGCATTGAAGCGCGGAAACGCCGCGCCGAGCCCGACGCCCAAACCCGTTACAGCTAGAGCCGCGCAGAGCCCCGCGATGGGGCTCGCCCAGGCGAGTGTCGGACTCATATCCAAAAGGAAAGCCGCCGCAACGCCCAAGCCCACACCTAGAAGAAGCATCACGGGCAGTGTGTACCAAAACTTGCTCATGACGATGCGCCGCGCCCCTAAAGGCCCCGTTTTGAGAAGCCAGAAGCCTTCTCCCTCCAAGCTCACGCTCGGATAGGTCATGCGGATGCCGACGCCGCCCAAGAGAAAGCCCATAAACAAAAGGTTCATCGTGCCGAGCGCGTCGCGGAAGCGTTGGTTGTCGAGCCCGTCCACCGTGAGGCTACTAACACTGACGAGGTAAACCCCTGCCAACGCGATGAGGACGAGAAGCTGCGACCACTGCGTTGGGTCGCGCAAGAGGAGCTTGGTATCTTTGGCGACGACTGCGCCCGCCTGCCCGAAGCGGTGCATGGTGCGCTCAAAAAGGGAGGCAGGGCGCGGGGTTGGGTCGAGCTTGGGTGTGCCTGAATCTAATGAACGTATCCAGCCTTCGCGGTAGGCAAAGGCGGCGAGCGCGGCGACCGACCAGAGAGCGATGAGCGAAGTGAACGCTAGCACGAACGCCGCAGGCGTCACCTCACCGCGCAACGCACCCCACACCGATTCGGAGGTCCAACTCGTTGGCAGCCAACCGATCTCAAAACTGGCGAAGCGGGTGAGAAAAGCGCTCAGCTCTTCTAATGACATCTCCGCAAGCTGCTCAGGTCTCAGGGCTCGCAAGCCCAGGATGAAGGCGGCGGCAAGGACGACGCTCGAGCCCGTCGCAATCTCTTTAACCCGTCCCGCAGGCGCAACGCGCATGAGAAATAAGGCGAGAGCGCAACCGAGCGCAACAGGCAGCGCGTAGAGCGTGAGCACGGCGGCGAGCGCCACTGGATAGAAGAAGAGACTCGCCCCTCGTTCGACCCCGAGCCCAACCAGGATAGGCACGGTGAAAAGCGCGGGCAAGAGCGCCGCCGAGACGTAGGTTTCCGCGACTTTGAGGGTGAAAACTCTAGCCGCTGGCACAGGTAGAGAGAGCAAGAAAGGGCAAGTCGTCCGAACTGTAGAGCGTGTGCACCGCCGTCGTCAGGACGCTAAAGGTCACGCCTAAAACGAGGATTAAAAAGAGCGTCTCCAAGCTCCGCTGCAAAATTGCGTCGGCGATGTCTCCGTTGCCTAAACGCAAAAAGGTATCCACAAAGCGCACCCCGCGCCGCGTCACGCTGAACATGCCCCAGTAGACAAGGCTGAGGAGCATTAGGCCGAAGAGATAGCTCGAGGGGCGGCGCACCACGCTGTTCCAAGCACCTCTTAAACGCATGACAAAGAGGTTCATAGAAGGCTCATGCAGCCTTCTCGGTGAAAGGTTGTGACGTTGCGCGTATCGCTTCCTCGGTAAGCTGCAAGAAGATTGCTTCCAAATCCGCTTCTTCGTCGCCTACCCCTAAGCGAAGTTCATTCAATGTGCCTTCAGCAGCAATTTGCCCTTTATGGACCAGCAGCACGCGGTCTGCAACCTCTTCGGCGACTTCCATCGAATGCGTCGTCAAAAGAACTGTTCTGCCACCCTGCTTCGCGTAGTTTTTCATCAGTTCGCGTACCTGCTTAGCGGCCCTCGGGTCAAGCCCCACCATCGGCTCATCAATGACTAAAACACGCGGCTCGTGCAGCAAGGCTCCGATAAAGGTGAGCTTCTGCCGCATACCGTGGGAGTAGCCCTCGATGAGTTCGTTGCCGAAGTCTTGCAGGCTGAAAAAGTCCAACCACCCCTCTATCTTCTTTTCCGCGTCCGAAACCCCGCGCAACTTGCCTAAAAAGCGCAGCAGTTCGCGCCCGGTGAGCTTGAGGTACAAATAAGGTCTATCGGGGACGTAACCTAAATGCGCCTTCGCTTTGACCGCCTCTTTTACCACGTCGAAACCTGCTAAGCGCACCTCGCCCGAGGTAGGACGAATCAGCCCGGTGATGGCCTTGATAGTGGTGGACTTGCCTGCCCCGTTCGGTCCCAAGAGACCCAATACCTCGCCGGGTCGCGCCACAAACGACACGCCGTCAACGGCCTGGACACGCCCATAGCGCTTAGTGAGCCTCTGAACTTCAATCATTGAACCTCGATCATAGAGGTGTATCGTACGTCCATATGATGGGCTATGTCTGTTGGGAATTCAACGGCAGCATGTTCATCAGCACATTCACCGAGGCAGAGGATGAAAGTCAACCTCATAGTTTTCAAGGAGCAAGACGGTTAAAGTTGAGTGGAAAAGCTATAAGCATAGCTAAAGCGCTTCAGATGTTTACAAACCTCGAGAGGTTACGAGCCAAACCTATCAATCTCTACCCGAATGAACTATAAGAATACTTGACACGAACGGACTCAGGTTTTATAATCGTTTCAACTAATGAAGGAGGTAGTAATGCTACAATCTTGGAACCCTTGGCAAGAACTCGAAGACATGCAGCGGCGCATGGGCCGTGTTACGAGAGGTGAAGGGGCTGTGAACGCGTGGGCTCCTGCGACGGACGTAGTCGAGGACGAAGAAGGCTTATACATCTACATGGACTTGCCCGACGTGGACGAAGGTAGCTTGGATGTCAGCACCGAGCAAAGCAGCTTAAACATCAAAGCGACGCGGCACTACAAGCACACTGAGACGCAGACCATCCACTATCAGGGTCGCCCCAAAGGGGAGTTTTCGCGCTCCTTTAATATCCCCTCGAGCTTCGACCTCAGCAAAGTCGAAGCGGCATATGAGAATGGCGTTTTGAACCTGCTCATCCCTCGTTCAGAAAGCACCAAGCCACGTAAGGTCGAGGTTTCGACGAACCGCAGCAGCCAGACGGTTGAAGCGGATACGAATTCAGACAACGGATAAAGAGGTTGGATAACCCTAAGGAGTCGGAGTAATCCGGCTCTTTTTTTGTGCTTATACGGAATTGCATAGTTTACTTAGCGTTTCCAAGACATACTGAGACAAAATGTCGCAGGTATCATCACCGAACGTACGTGCTAGTTAGGCACTTTTCGCAAAGCGAAACATCGCTTCGGACAGTGAGAGTGTCTCAAACCAGATGATACCTGCTAACTTATCCTTACTGAGGGCGTTAGAGCTTACCATCCGTGAAGGGCACGGCTTAGTTTTGCAAACTAAGCCGTGCAACCTCGTATTACATCATCAAACGCCCAATATGACGCTCTATCGTCTTGATCAAAGAGGTGTGCACATATCATCCTTGTGATAGCCGAGGCTCACCCGCCACTCGCTACCTTTCAGAGCCATAATAAACCAACATGGCGAACGAACTTTATACCTACCTCTTGACCTATTGTCCCTTGACTTAGCTATAGAGTCTTCTGATCCGAAACGGTTTATGGACCTGCTCGTGCTGAGGCACACCTTAAATCTTTACTTCTCGCACCTCTCTCTTTGCACGCTGCTACGCAAAGGAAGCGTAAAAGGTGCGGTACGATAATCTCATGACCCGCTTGCTACTATGCGACGACCACGCGATGTTTCGCCAAGGGCTCAAGAGTATTTTAGAAACGGAGCCGGACTTTCGCATCATCGGCGAAGCGGCGACGGGGCGCGAAGCGGTGCGCTACGCGCTCGGCACGCGCCCTGACATTATTTTAATGGATATTCAAATGCCTGAACTCGACGGCGTCGCGGCGACCAAGACTATCTTGGAGGAGCACTCGAACGCGAAAGTCATCATCCTCACCATGTACCGCCAAGACCGCTACGTCTTCGAAGCGATCAAGGCGGGCGCACGCGGCTATATGCTTAAAGATGCCGACGCGAACGACCTCATTGGCGCGATTCGGCGCGTAGCGGAAGGCGAAACGCTCCTCAACGCGGAGATGGCGGCGTCTGTACTGGACGAGTTCAAAAAGGTCACGGAGGAGTTGCCCGCGCACCCCGCTCACCCCATATCGGAGCTGACCGAACGTGAAGCGACGATTCTGCGGTTTTTGGCACAAGGGGATTCGAATCAAGAGATTGCCGAAGCGTTGGGCGTTAGCGAAAAAACGGTGCGCAATCGGCTTTCGGAAATCTTTTCTAAGCTGCGGCTCAACAACCGCACGCAAGCGGCGCTCTACGCTCTACGCGAAGGTATCGCCACGCTGAGCGCGAGTGAAGGGTGAAGCGTACAACAGGTCTAACTAAGCAATTCATTGCAGGCTGCGAGCGCGTCAAGGAAGGGCCAGCGGATTTGAAAGAGGTCGCTTACACTGAGCTTGCGTTTCCCGAATGCCCTACCTGCCCGCACCGCGTTATCCCGAAAGGTGCGCCCTCATTTTGCCGCTGGATAGACGTAGAAGCTAAAAGTCCATTTGCGGGGTTGGGGTCTTTCGCCCAAGGGTTAGACTCGTGACCCTAGTGACGTCCTCGACCCTAGAAGAGATCGTTTCCCTCTTAAAGCGCATCTGCGAAGTCCCCGCGCCGACCTTTGATGAAGGTGCGAGAGGCGAGTTGCTGGTGCAGCTTTTAAGCGACACAGGGCTTTCACCACAAACGGATGAGGTCGGCAATGTCACGGCTCAGTTGCCCGGTGGGACGGGACCGCGCGTGCTCGTTGCGGCGCATCTCGACACCGTTTTTGGTGCCGAGGTAAACGTGAGCGTGCGCGAAGAGAACGGACGGCTGAGCGCCCCTGGCGTCGGCGACAACAGCGCGAGCTTAGCGGTGCTCGTGCGCTTTGTGCAGCGCGTCATGGCGGGTGAGCACGACCGGAGACCGCGTTTAACGGTTGCCGCGACGGTAGGCGAAGAGGGACTAGGCGACCTCTACGGGATGCGTCACCTCATGGAGACTAGCGCGAGCGAATTCGACTTCGCCGTCGCCTTAGACGGTCACTTGGGCGCACTCATCAACGGTTCGGTGGGCTCCAAACGCTATGAGGTGCGTTTTTCGGCGGCGGGCGGCCACTCCTGGGGCGACTTCCCCAGCCCGAGCGCGACGCACGCGCTGGGTCACGCAGTTCACGCTCTCACGCAGCTTGCAGTGAGCGAGCAGCCGCGCAGCTCGTACAACGTCGGGCAGGTGTGGGGTGGCACGAGCATCAACGCGATTGCGCAGGAGGCGGGCTTTAACCTCGACTTGCGCAGCAAGGATGAGGGGGTCTTGGCGAAGCTCGAGCAAGACGCCTTGAAGCGCATCCACAAAGCCGCCAAAAAGCACAACGTCGAACTAAGCACCAAACTCGTCGGTAACAGACCCGCTGCAAACGTCCATAACGAACTTCTCGTTAGGGCAGCCAGAGATGCGCTAAGCGCGGTGGACGTGCGAACGAGACTTGCAGCGAGCAGCACGGATGCGAACGCGGCGATGGCAGCGGGCTTATCTGCGGTGGCGTTTGGCGTGTATAGAGGGGGCGACGCTCACCGCCTGAGCGAGTGGTTGGAGACTCAGTCTTTAGCCACGGGCTATCAGGCACTGGTGCACTTCATGGAAAACTTGAGCACGCTAGAAGTTTAGGAGATTTTGTGAGCAAGGGGTTGCAACCCCTTGTTTGAGGGATATTATACGAAGTCGCATGACTTGGTTTGCAAACGACGCCGTGCCCGTCACGGACGGGACGCAAACTCGGCCCGCACTGCTCTCAGTGAAGATAAGTAAACCACCCAATTCTGTATTACCGCATCCCGGTCAACCTCTTCCCTTGGTTTTCCTAGCCGTAAGTGCGAGCTTATCCACCAACTCGTTCTCCGTGTGCCCCGCGTGCCCCTTCGTCCACTCCCAGCGAAGTGTGTGCGTTTTGGCAAGGTCTAAGAGGTGCAACCACAAGTCTTTATTCTTGACGGGTTGCTTATTCGAGGTGCGCCAGCCGTTACGCTGCCAGTTGTCGAGCCAGCCCGCCGTGAACGCTTTTTTGAGGTACTGCGAGTCGGTCACTAGAGTGACAAAGCAGGGTTCACGCAGAGCTTCTAGCGCGTAGACGGCGGCGGAGAGTTCCATGCGGTTGTTCGTCGTGTCGGCTTCATAGCCCGAGGCGGTCTTTTGCGCGTCACCGCAAACGAGCAGATAGCCCCAGCCACCCTCCCTCGAGCCCGTATCGCACGAGCCGTCGGTGAAGATGCGCACTTGTTTTTTAGTTTCTAGTGCCGTTGCAGAGTCTGTAGAGCGTGCCATGAGCTGAGTGTATCAGCCTCGAGGCAAGGTTTTGAAGAGGTGAGCGAGAGGTTGACTGAAGAAAGGGAGGATACAGACTCTATCCTGTATTTTCCCTTCGGCATTCTCTTAATTCGTCGTTTCAACTGACTGTGGGTAACTTGGGCTCGAGCGTCAGACCTCTACGCCGCGTTCGCTAACGACTCTTCACGCCACCGCGCCTTAGCGCTCTCGCTGAGTTCGGTAGGAAGTTTAGGCTCTAAGCGCGTCCAAAGACCCGTCGCTTTTTGCCGCGTGCGGGCGTCGCAGGCAGGGTGCTGCAAGACTAGCACGAGCAGTTCAAAGGCGCGGTGAACGTGCCCTTGCCGGGTCAGGCGCTCGGCGAGTTCGGCGATGGCGAAAAGGGCCACGTCGGTGTCGGGGACGCGCTTGGCGATGAGCAAGGTGTCGCCTCGGTCTGAGGAGCCTGCCACCGTGAGGAGCCGCGCGTCGGCGCTGCTGAGCAAGCCGATGAGGTCATCCAACTGCGCTTCTTGTGAACTAGGCAGGGCACGGTCGGTGCGGCGGCGGCCATAGGAGCGTTTGACTTCGCGTTTCTCGAGCCCCTTGGAGAGCCGAATCGTCTCGATGAGGTCTAAAGTTTCTTCTAACGGTTCCAAGCCAAGCTCACGCGCTAAGTCCTCACGGAAGCGCTCAGCGACCTCTAATGCGACCTCACGTTGACCACTCAGATAAGCGTTGCGCAAAAAGCTCCCCAAGGCGTCCTCGGCAAAGCTGTTGGCGTCTAAGAGATTTTTGGTAACAGTAGCCGCTTTGCGGTGCTGCCCCGAGCTCTCCAAGTCTGCCGCGTAGTGCAGCGACGCCTCTTTCCAAAGGTCTTCTAAAGTTTCGCGCTCCAAGCTGAGCCAGGCGTCGTAGCTGGGCGAACTCGCCGCGCTGAGCCCGGTTAAAAACGCGCCGCTATAGAGCTGCGTCGCTTCGAACCAGCGTTCCTCCTCTACGGCTTGGCGAAAGCGGCTCACGTCGGTCTGGACCGCAAAGCGCAGCCTGTCCGCTTCAATTTCCAGACCTTCGGCCCAGGAGAGCTGTTTTGCGCCGTTGAGGAGCTTGCGCACGTAGCGCCGTGCGGTGGCCTCGTCTGCTTCGGGGCGGAAGAAAAAGGCCAGCTCTTCGCGACTTATCCATTCGCCGTAGTAGGCCAAATAGAAGAGGAACCACGATGGTTTGTTGAGGGCCACGTCAGTTTGGCCTTGATCAGTCTGGATAGTCGGTGAACCTAAGAGGTGAAGGGTCATGCACGTCCTTGTGGGGTGAGAGGCTCGAGGTGGCGTTGTAAAAGAGACGATATTGAGCGAAACAAGGTTTCCTCCCCTGTATTCACGGTACTCCAAACACTGTTCTTGTGAGCCGAATGTAGCACGCTTCTCACGTTTTCATCACGTTGCTTAAAGGTTGATGAAGTTAAAACTTGATGACGCCGCGCGCGTTTCAGTTCACTTTATGAATACGGAGCAAAACAAGGTGTACCGAAAAGGTAGAGTAAAGTATGCGTCTCACGCTTCAATGGCTCATCATCCTCTCAGGAACGTCACTCAGTGCGTTCACGCTCGGTAGCCTTTTAGGGCGCTTTAGCTGGTTACTCGACGTTCTGTCGCACTTTCATCTGCAATATGCCGCGCTGCTCGGGCTCTGTTTAGTCGCAAGTCTGCTCCTCCGCGCTAGGATTCTCGCTCTCTGTCTACTTCCAGCGCTGCTGGTCAATCTGTTTTTACTCGCACCCTTTTTTGTACCCCGCTCTGATGCGACGGCTGTGGTGGCCTCGAGCCAGTCCACCAGTCAATCCACCAGTCAACCCACTACGCCTTACACCCTCAGTGTGATGACGCTCAACGTTTATATGGACAACCGCGACTACAGCACCGTCAGCGACTACCTCCGCGAAGAAGCGGCTGACGTTGTCATGCTCTCCGAGAATAAACCTGCGCTCATGCGCGTTCTTAAAGAAACGCTCAGCGACCTCTATCCTCACATCTATGACGAGTCAACTAGGGGCACCTACGGCCTCGCGCTGCTGAGCCGCTACCCCTTCGAAGCGGCGCGGAGCGTGCCGCTAGGACGGCGGGGTCGGCGCTTGATTGAGGTGACGTTGAGAGGGCAAACACCCGTCACCCTCTTCGGCGCACACCCGTTGCCCCCGCTCGGTAGCCGCTGGGCGGAGCGCCGCAACGATGAACTCATAGCGGTAGAAAGACTCATCCAGCAGAGCGCGAATCCGGTAGTTCTGCTCGGTGACTTCAACGCTTCGCCTTGGTCTTATCCTCTAAAGCAACTTGTCGAGACAACGGGGTTGCGGTTTGCGAATTTGGGTCTGGGCATCCGCCCAACGTGGTCTTACCAGAGCGTTTTGCTCAGCGCACCGATTGACCACATTCTCGTGTCTTCTGAATGGCAAGTCAGCGCGTACAAGGTAGGGCGTGAGGTCGGGTCTGACCATCTACCGGTTATGGCTGAGCTTGTATTGCGGTAAAGGGGTTGCAACTTCTTGTTCGTCTCAGCGTTTTAGACTTTTGGAGCTTGCTCGAGCCTAAATCCCAATACTACGCACTACAATGCGCTAAACAGGCTGGAAAGGACCTATAAAACTTCTACTGACAGGTAGTTGACACGCACAGCGTTATACTGCGTGATGCGCATTCTTGTTTCCAATGACGACGGCATCTATAGCCCCGGCATCCGCGCCCTCGCTGAGGTCGCCACTGACTTCGGTGAGGTGCGCATCGTCGCGCCCGCCGCCGAGCAGTCGGGGGTGGGCCACGCCATCACCATCTTGCGCCCGCTGCACTATCACACCATATCGGTTGGCCCTTTTGAGGGCTACCGCGTCAACGGTACGCCCGCCGACTGCGTCGCGCTAGGTGCGTATGGGTGGGACGCGGTGGATTTGGTGCTCTCAGGCATCAATTTGGGGACAAATTTGGGCAACGGCATCTGGCACTCAGGGACGGTGGCTGCGGCTAAGCAAGCCGCCTTCCTCAATATTCCCGCGGTTGCATTTAGCGCACCTTTTGACGGCACAACGCCCGACTATGAAACGCTCAAACCTCACGTAGCTGAGGTCATTAAGCTGTTTCTGGCCGACTCGAGCCTCAACCTCATCAACGTCAACTTGCCCAATAAGCCGCGCGGCCTGCGCTGGACGCGCCAGTCGGTGCGGCACTACGAGGGCGACGTGGTGCCAGGCGAAGACCCGATGGGGCGCAAGCACTTCTGGTTCGCCGCGAAGCCGCTTTCCGAAGCCGAAGAGGGCACGGACCGCTGGGCTTTTGAACAAGGGTATGTCTCGCTGACGCCCTTGCGCTTAGACCTTACGGATGAGGGGCAGCTCGAGAGCAAAGCCTCCCTCGCCTCGTAAAGATTGTTCTGTAACGATTACTTTTGCAGCTCTTTAGTCTCTTCTAAGAGTTCTTCCGCCCGCTCTAAAAGCTCTTCTGCCTCCTGCAACTTCTCCGCCGCCTCTTGCGGCGTCTCTTCGGCTTCCTTTAACTGGATGGCGTGGCGCTGAATATGGTTGATGAGGAGCTGTACGCGCTGAACCTCTCTGTCAAACTCCTCTTGGGTAGCTTTCTCAGACGTGGCTTTTTCAGATATTGCGCTCGAGTTATTCGACGTAGGTGATTGAGTCATTAGAGAAGAATAGGAGAAGACGCCGCACTCACTTTGTAGCGGAGACTAAAGAAAATTCCAAGGAAAAACCCCCGCAGAGGAGGGCGGGGGCAGAGAGGAGAGGCAGGGCGTGGGTGATGATGCACGGTGTAATTCAGATCGGTTCACGGTGTTGCCCTGCCTGAATGTACTTTAGAGAAACCCTTCTGACGGGATTCTTACACCTTCTTCTACGGCCTCAATGATTCCGACAAACGCTAAAAGAACTTGGGAAAGACCGTGATACCAATCGCTATAACGATAAAGATTTTGGCAAACACCCCGCCAAGCGTGCCGACGAACGCACCCAACCCCGAGCGAAGCGCCTCCTTAAAGGTCCGCCGATAAATAAGCTCCGCGCCGACTGCGCCGATAACTGCGCCGAACAAAAAACCAAAAGGGGGAAAGAAAAAGATACCGACCACCGAGCCGATGATACTGCCCCACACGCCGGCCTGACTCGCCCCGTAGCGCCGCGCCCCGATGACACCCGCCACGTAGTCGATGACTTGCGCGAGCACGGCGAAGGCGGTGACGATGACGACGCTCGAGACCGGAATCTGCTCAAACCCCGTCATCCACCCCGCCAAGAGCGCCCCGAGCGCGGCAAGAGGTATGCCGGGAACGACAGGAAGGATGATTCCTACAATGCTGATGAGGAAAAAGAAGATAAAGACGATAGCCGCGAATATTTCCATATATTCAGCATGGCAGATGCGCGTCTACGTGTCTACATGAAGTTTTTACACGGTACGTTTGCACCAAATGTACTACTAACAGCGTTTAGTTGTGCCAGTCTTGCGGCGCACTCTGCTTCTCTCCTTTGATGAGGTCAACCGCGTGCGGCAAGAGGTCGATAATCGCCTCTAAGGATTCCTTCGCACCTTTCGGGCTGCCGGGCAAATTAACGATTAAGGTTTGTCGGCGCACGCCTGCGACACCCCTCGAGAGCGCCGCCTTGCGGTTTTGCTGCATTCCGGTGAGGCGCATCAACTCAGGTAGCCCTGGCACAGTGCGCTCGATGACTTCCATTGTTGCGTCCGGTGTGCGGTCACGGAGGGCTAAGCCCGTGCCACCTGTGGTTAAGATGAGATCAACGTCGTCCGACTCCGACCAGACGCGCAATTTTGAGCGAATCACAGCTTGCTCATCGGGGACAATTTGATAATCCACCTCGGTGAAGGGTCCGGTGGCTAAGAGTTGGCGAATCTCTAGCGCGGAGGTGTCGGCGCGTTCGCCCTTTGCGCCCTTGTCGCTGGCGGTTAAAATAGCGGTTCGAATCATGGGAACAGCATACAGGGGGCGTTCACCTCTTGTCATTGTAAAAATTTATAAATGAGGCTATTATTACCCACCTATAGCGCTGTGCTTCTCTGGGTGAACTGAAAGCATTTCAGCATAGGTGAAGGCTAAGAGCCTATAGAGCTTTGCTCTAACCTATGTCAGCGTTTCAGCACTTCAGGTTTTTCCTGACGAGCTGACCTCCAGTCATACCCGCTTGCGCAGGGCTTACGAAGTTTCCCTCCGGGAACAGGGCTGGACGAACGGTGCTGACTGGCTGCCTTCTCTCAACCTCTTTTGTACGCGCCCACCACAAAACATTTTACTACACGCCTAGTCGCGCGGTAGGCTAGAGCGTTTGCAGGCGCTATCCCACGCACACACCAAAGGAGACTGAACCTTGAATATTCACGAGTACCAAGCCAAAGAACTGATGAAAGCACGCGGCATCGCCGTGCCTGAGGGCCACGTCGCCACCTCGCCCAGCGAAGCGGTCGCGGCAGTGCGACCTCTAATCGAGAATAGCGGCAACAAGGTCGTCGTGGTCAAGTCGCAAATTCACGCAGGTGGACGCGGTAAGGGTCACTTCAAGGAATACCCGGATGTGGCGGGCGTCAATGTGGTGACAGACGGGTTGGACGGTGGCATCAAAGCCGCCGAAGAGAAGGTCCGCGCGTTAGCTAAGAAAATGCTCGGCTCAACCCTCGTGACCGTGCAGACGGGTGACGAAGGCAAAGAGGTCAACCGGCTCTATATCGAACAGGGCATCGACATCGAGCGCGAGCTGTACCTCTCAGTTGTCCTAGACCGCGCTCACGCTCGCAATATCGTGATGGTTTCGACCGAGGGCGGCACCGAAATCGAAGAGGTTGCCGAGAAGACGCCCGAGAAGATTCAGCGCGTGGTGATTGACCCGGCGGTGGGCCTGACGGATTTTCAGGCAAGGGAACTCGCCTTCGCCTTAAAACTTTCCGGTGACGCCTTCAAAAACGGAGTCAAGTTCTTCAAAGCGCTCGCGAAGGCGGTGCTCGAGTTGGACACGGATATGTTGGAGATCAACCCGCTCGTCGTCACTAAAGACGGTCGGGTCATGGCTTTAGACGGCAAGATGAGCTTCGACAGCAACGCGCTCTTTCGCCACAAGGACGTTTTGGAGATGCGTGACAAGTCCGAAGAGGACCCCGCCGAAGTCGAAGCGGACAAGTACGGCTTATCCTTCATCAAGTTGGACGGCAACATCGGCTGCTTGGTCAACGGCGCAGGGCTGGCGATGTCCACGATGGACATCATCAAGCACGAGGGCGGCGAGCCCGCCAACTTCCTGGACGTGGGCGGCGGCGCGACGACGGAGAACGTGACGGCGGCGTTTAAGATTATTACCCGAGACCCCAGCGTCAAAGGGATTTTCGTCAATATCTTCGGCGGCATCATGCGCTGTGACACGATTGCCAACGGCGTCGTCGAAGCGGTGAAAGAGGTTGGCTTAGAAGTACCGCTTGTGGTGCGCTTGGAAGGCACGAACGTCGAGTTGGGCAAAGAGATTATCGAGAACGCAGGCATCGAAGGTTTGGTCAGCGCCGACGACATGAAGGACGGCGCACGCAAGATTGTGGAGTTGGCGCAGTGAGCATTTTAGTCGATAAAAATACGAAGGTCATCATCCAGGGTTTAGGCAACACGGGCAAGTTCCACACGGATAAAGCCATCGCTTACGGCACGAACATGGTCGGCGCAGTCCACCCTGGGCGCGGCGGCGAGAGCGAGCACTTCGAAGGCGAAACCGACCACAGCGGCGTGCCGAATCGCGACGACACCTACAGCGTCGATTTGCCGATTTTCAACACCGTCAAGGAGGCGGTGGCGGAGACGGGCGCGAACGCTTCGGTCATCTACGTGCCCCCGCCCTTCGCCGCCGACGCCATCATGGAAGCGGCGAGCGCCGACATCCCGCTCATCATCACCATCACCGAAGGCATCCCGATTGAGGACATGGTCAGAGCGCGGCGCTACATGGAAGGTAGACCCTCGCGCCTGGTCGGTCCGAACTGCCCCGGCGTCATCACGCCGCATGAATGCAAAATCGGCATCATGCCTGGTTACATCCACAAGGGCGGCAAGGTGGGTGTGGTGAGCCGCTCGGGGACGCTGACATACGAAGCGGTACATCAGCTAACGAACAACGGACTCGGACAAACAACAGCGGTGGGCATCGGCGGGGACCCCGTGAACGGCACGAACTTTTTAGACGTATTGAAGCTCTTTAACGACGACCCCGAGACAGAGGGGGTCATTATGATTGGCGAAATCGGCGGGACGGCGGAAGAGGAAGCGGCGGCGTGGGTCAAGGACAACATGACGAAGCCCGTCGCAGGCTTTATCGCCGGGACGACTGCGCCACCAGGCAAACGTATGGGGCACGCGGGGGCGATTATCTCCGGGGGGAAAGGCACGGCTGAAGATAAGATTGCCGCTTTGGAAGATGCGGGCGTGGTGGTTGCGCCGACGCCTACGGATATGGGCTCGGCGATGATGGAGGCGATGGAGAAGGCGGGGGTGGAGGCTTAGGAGGTCAATAACGGTTTTTTAACGTGCTATATAATCTTTCCCAGGTACATTGAAAAGGTGAATGACCTCACCATCTACGGTCTCGATTTCACGAGTGCCCCGCGCCGCGCTAAGCCGATTACGTGTGTCCGGGCGCGACTCAGTGACAAGGTGCTCCATGTCGAGCAGCTCGAGCCCCTCCTCGACTTCAGCGCCTTCGAGTCCCTTTTAGCGCGTCCCGGCCCCTGGGTTGCAGGGATTGACGCACCGTTTGCCCAGCCGCGCCGTTTGCTCGAGGCGCTGAATTGGCCCGGTACGTGGGCAGGCTACGTCGAAGAGGTCGCGTCACTCGGCAAAGAGGGGTTTGAAAAAACGCTCAGAGACTACAGTGAGACACGGCCCAAGGGCGACAAGCTCCACCGCCGCGAGGTGGACGCGCTCGCTAACGCAGTCAGCCCAATGGCGCTCTCCTACGTGCCGGTGGGCAAGATGTTCTACGAACTTGCGCCGAGACTGCTGCGCACTGACCTGAATGTCGCCGGGCTCCGCGAAACGGACGATGAGAAGACCGTTTTAGAGGTCTATCCTGCGCTCATCGTCAGGCAGCTTATTGGCAAGCGGAAGTATAAGAGCGACACCAAGCGAAAGCAAACATCGGGGATGAGGGAGGCGCGGCGCGACCTCTTGGCGGGGTTGCGCTCGGGGATGTATGGACTGAGACTCGAGCTAGGCAACGTGCTCGTCGCGTACCTCTTGGATGACGCCACGGGCGACGCCTTGGACGCGCTGCTCGGCGCGGTGCAAGCGGCGTGGGCGGCAGGACGGGAGAACTACGGTATACCGAGTACGGTGGATAGGCTCGAGGGGTGGATTGCCGACCCTACGCTCACGGATATTTCGTATTTAGAACGTCAACCTCTTCAAGCTCGAGGAGAAGAGAGAAAAAAAGCTGCGTAGCGTTGCAGTAGCGAAGCGTGCCCAGAAAAGCGCCTAACGTACCCACACCTTAGCGTCTGGGGCTATCTATACCCTACCCAAATACTCGGGATTTTGGTATAGTCAAGATGTGAAAAACGTCGCACCCGTTGCTCCTCTACCCCCACTTGCCGAAACCGCTAAGTCGGAGCAGACCGGGTCGAAGCAAACGCTGACGCTTTCCAACCTCACCAAAAGCTATCAAGACCCCAAACACCCGGCTGTCGCCGACTTTAATTTAAGCGTCAAACAGGGTGAAATCCTGGCGCTTTTAGGACCGTCGGGCTGCGGCAAGACGACGCTTTTGCGCCTCATCGCGGGCTTTGAAGTGCCGGATACTGGACGCATCGAAGTGGCGGGGGTAGAGGTCTCAGGACCTAATACGTGGCTCCAACCCGAGCGGCGCAAGATAGGTTTTGTCTTTCAGGACTACGCGCTCTTTCCACATTTAGACGTGCTGCAAAATGTCGCCTTCGGTCTTGTAGGGCTACCGAGGAAGCAGCGGTTGGGGCGGGCCAGAGCAGTGCTCGACTTAGTCGGCCTAACCATCTTTAGCCGCCGCTATCCACATCAGCTTTCGGGCGGGCAGCAGCAGCGCGTGGCGTTGGCGCGGGCCTTAGCGCCTGAACCCGAGGTCATCTTGTTGGACGAGCCCTTTAGCAACCTAGACGCCGCTCTGCGCGGCTCCACGCGGCGCGAGGTGCGGCGTATTTTGGAGGCGTCCGGGACGACGACGATTCTGGTCACGCACGACCAAGAGGAAGCGATGACCTTTGCGGACAGGCTCGCGGTGATGAGAGCGGGGCACTTGGAGCAAGTCGGGCTACCCGAGAGTGTCTATCTGCGCCCACGCACCGCATTCGTGGCGAATTTTTTGGGTACGACGAACCTCATTCGCGGCGTTGGGCGCGGGTATATAGCCGACACACTTTTAGGCACGCTACAAATAGCGCAACCCGTGAGTGGTTCCGCGCTGCTGTCGTTGCGTCCCGAAGACTTGACCTTTGGCGAGCGAGGCGTAAGTGTGAGCATTTTGAGCCGCGACTTTAAGGGGCACGACCTCACCTACACCTGCCGCATTGTTGCTGAGCCCGACCAAGAGCATCAAGTAGACCAGACCTTTATCGTGCAGACCGGCCCGGAATGTAGCGCCCAAGTGGGCGATGTAACGTGTCTCTCGAGCCGAGGCGTCGCCGTACCACTGGGGGGCAGCGCGAACCAACCTCACCCAATATCTCACTGACGTTGCCGTCTAAGCGGGCTACGCTGATGAAGACGCCGTCATGTTCTTTTCAGACAAAGAATGTTCGGCGGGTTTACGATACTAGATATAGGTTTGTAGACGCCCATTTGACATGCCTACACCTAGACTTGGCGGCACTTCGAATAAGCGCATTTTCCGAAGGGATACGCCAGACATAGACTCTACAAAAAGAAATACTACAAACAGAAGCACTCCAGACACCACGTAGCGCGACCCCAACAGGAGAACGATGATATCAGCATATTTTACGCTCAAAGCAGCTTTAGGATTGGTCTTGCTTACCTTTGGTTTTACAAATAGTCAGGGCGAAAGCAGCTTTTATAGCGCAGGCTCAGCGGACGGCTGGACGAGGGAGTTCTCAGCGGGTCGCTCCTACAATGTGAAGAGCGTGTCTGCGCCAACCAGGAGTGGCAGCGAGGCGCTGCGCATGGAGACGCGCTACGGTGACAGGGACAACGACTATCACGCGGAGATAGAGAAGTTTGACGCAGGTAGCCCCGGCGAGCGCGTTTGGTACGGATTTAGTACCTACGTACCTACCTCTTGGGTGAACAGTGAGCAGACCGCTATCATCGCGCAGTGGTGGAGTCATAGCCCCGCGAGCCCCCCACTCGGCATCGAGATCGAGGGGGAGAGCTGGTTCGTCTTTCAACGTTGGGCGGAAGGTGAGGAGGGTAAGTCCAGACGCGCTATCGAGCCGGTGCGCAAAGGGGAATGGACCGATTGGGTTGTCGAGGCATACTGGACCGATTCTCAAGACGGCTACCTCAAGGTGTGGCGCAACGATGAGGTCATCTACGAGCGGAGCGGCCCCAGCGTCTACAGAGAAACCGAGAGTTTGCGCTTCAAGTTGGGCGTTTACGTGTGGCCTTGGAAATATGATAGACCCTCACCGAGCAGCAGCAGCCCGCGCGTCGTTTATCACGATGAGGTTCGTATCGGCGGTGAAGACTCGAGCTACGACGAGGTCAGTCCCCGCTAGCAAGTCTGGACTAACAACTTAGCGACGCACGAGCGGCTGCCGCACTTCGCGCAGCCTGCCTGCGTCGTCCACCGACAGCTCCCACACCGCTAGCTCCGGGCGCAATTCGTAAGCTCTAAGCTCGAGCTGCCGCCAAAACTCCGCGTCCCAGAGATGTCGGTGTTCCAAAAGATGCTCTAAAAAGCGCGGCGGCGCAGAGCCCCCTAGCGTGAAGTCGAGCACCTCGAGTAACTCACCTTTCGTCATCCCACTCATTATATAGCGCGGCTAGCTCTGGCATTGTTTTTAGGGTCGTGATTTTAAGCCGAATGCTGACGTGCGCTTCTTCCGCCGTTTCTATATGACGAATAAGGGGTTGCAACCCCTTATTGAACCTCTGCGTCATTGCCGAACAGCGCCACTACCTAAAAAAGAACCTCTCCGAAAAGAGGTTCTTCTATCTTCGTATTTTTTATCTTTAGCACTTCCAAAACATACTGAGACAGAGCGTCGCAGATATCATCATCTAATGTGCGTGCTAAACGATGTTCTTTTCAGTGAGAGTGTTTCTGACCAGATGATACCTGCTACTTCTATCCGGCTGCGCCCAGACGCTCGCGCACCTGATTGATGAGACTCCCCGCTAAGACCATATCCACCTGGCGCTCACTCATGTCGTGCTCAGCCTTGTAGGAGTCCCCTTTCGTCTCGTTGACAACGGTGACGGTGGCGCTGCCTTCGATGGCGGCGCGTACGCCCTCCAACTTCAAAACGTCCCCTTGCTCGATCTTGTCGAAGTCTTCGGGGTCGGCGAACGTCAAGGGCAAGATGCCGAAGTTGTTGAGGTTTTGCCAGTGGATGCGGGCGAAGCTCTTGGCTAAAACGGCTTTAACACCCAAGTAGCGCGGGGCAATCGCGGCGTGTTCACGGCTCGAGCCCTGCCCATAGTTGTCGCCACCCACGATCATCGAGCCACCCTCGTCTTTAACCTCTAGGGCACGCTCGGTGTAGGACGGGTCCACCTGGTAGTAGACGAACTCGCTGATTTTGGGGATGTTCGAGCGGAACGGCAGGACGTTCGAGCCTGCGGGCATGATCTCATCAGTGGAGATATCGTCACCGACTTTGAGGAGTACAGGTAGCTCTAAGGTGTCGGGTAGCGGCTCGAAGGGAGGTAAGTCCTGAACGTTGGGTCCCTTGATGATCTCCACGTCCTCACCGTCTTGCGGCGGCTCGTGAATCATCCGCGCGTTGATGGTAATTTCAGAAGGTTCTTTGTACTGCGGATACGTCATGTCTAACGTGCGCGGGTCGGTGATGACACCCGTTAAAGCCGACGCAGTCGCCGTTTCAGGGCTGCACAGATGCACCGCGTCCTCTTCTGTACCGCTTCGTCCAGGGAAGTTGCGCGGCACGGTGCGCAAGCTGATGCGGCCCGTCGCGGGCGCTTGTCCCATACCGATGCAGCCGTTACAGCCCGCTTGGTGAAGGCGTCCGCCGCTACGAATCAGCGAGGCAAGGTGACCTTCTTCAGTGAGGTTCTCGAGGATTTGCCTCGAGCTAGGGTTGATGTCAAAGGACACATCCGTATGCACTTGCTTATCTTGGACCATCATTGCTGGCACGGCGAAGTCGCGCATTCCAGGATTGGCGGACGAGCCGATATAGGCTTGATAGATTGTCTTGCCCGCGACTTCGCTGACCGGCACGACGTTGCCAGGGCTGGAAGGCAGCGCGATCATCGGCTCGACAGTGGAGAGGTCGAGCTCCTCGATCTTGTCGTACTCCACTCCCTCGTCCGCAACAATTTCGGTCCAATCGTCCTCACGCTCCTGCGACTTGAGAAAGCGCTTCACCTCTGCGTCCGAAGGGAAGACCGTGCTGGTCGCGCCCATCTCGGTCCCCATGTTCGCGATCACGTGGCGGTCCATCGCCGAGAGGTTGTCTAGGCCGGGGCCAAAATATTCGATGACGTACCCCTTTGCGCCGTCTACGTCGTAGCGGCGCAGCATCTCCAAGACGACGTCTTTGGCGCTGACCCAGTCTTGCAGTTCGCCCGTGAGCTTGACGCCTAAGACTTTAGGCATCTTGATGTATAGGGGCTCACCCGCCATCGCCAAGCAGACCTCTAGGCCGCCCGCGCCGATCGCTAACATCCCCATCGAGCCTGCGGCGGGCGTGTGTGAGTCTGAGCCGACGAGCGTTTTGCCGGGGACGCCAAAACGCTCCATGTGAACGGCGTGCGAGATGCCGTTACCGGGGCGCGAGAAGTAGACGCCGAACTTCTCGCAGGCGCTCTGCAAGAAGAGGTGATCATCCGGGTTTTTGTGGTCGGCTTGGATGAGGTTGTGGTCCACGTACTGCGCGGAGAGTTCGGTTTTGACCTTGGGGAGACCTAGAGCTTCGAACTCGAGCATTACCAGCGTCCCCGTCGCGTCTTGGGTCAGCGTCTGGTCAATTTTTAGGCCAATTTCTTTACCGGGTTCCATCTCCCCATCAAGGAGGTGACCTTCGATAAGTTTCTGTGTGACGTTTTGCGCCATCCTTTTCTCCTTCACTCAACTAGATTTAGCTAGGTTGCGTTCTACATGCCGCTCTACGGGCAGGCGGCTCAACTGTAGTTTATCCTTCTAAGGTTAGCGCAAAAAGCGTACTCGCAACGTAGCTCATCTCCAGGTCCGAGAGGTTCACAGTCGAAACGGACAGGCTGTTCGGAGAATTATTCCACCGCGCTAGGCTTGGAGAGGTGCTACGCTCAAAAAGCTGTGACGAGGCGGGCTGCGACTAACACTTTCTCGAGCGACCTGGAGCTGCTCGTGCGCTCGCGCTATCCGCTCATTTTTTTAGAAACTACCGAAAAAGGTCGCGCCGAGACGCTGCTCGCGCAGCTTGCGGAGAGGTTGCGCCTCCCCTTCTACACCTGGACGCGCACGAAAGGGTTGCGCGAACCTTTTCAACTTGCCATGTCACGTGACACCCTCACGCCCATCGCCGCGCTCAGTGAGGTCGAACGCTTGCAGCGCTCGGCGCTCTACAATTTTCAGGGTTTAGGTGCGGACTTAGAGGACCGCGTCATCGCTACACAGCTTAAAGATGCGGCGTGGCCGTTCTCGCGTAGAGACGGCGCAGTTGTCGTAACGGGCGCTGACTTGGAGATTCCTACGCCCCTTAAAGAGATGAGCGCCACGCTCCCCCTGCCGCTGCCCAACCCGGACGAATACCGCGACCTGGTGATGCACGTCTACCGCGACCTCAAAAAGCAAATCCACGTCGAGGTGCACCTGACGCAACGCGAGCTTGACCAACTCGTTGCTCACCTCAAAGGGTTGACGCTTTTGGAAGCGGAAAAGGTGCTCACCAAGGTGATGGTCGAAGACAACATGTTGAGCCCTGCCGACTTGGGGCGAGTAATACTGGCAAAGCAGATTATCATCGGTCGAGAGGGGCTTTTAGAGTACTACCCCGTCGAAGAAAATACCGCCGAGCTTGCGGGACTTACCGGGCTGAAAACTTGGCTCGAGAAACGCCGCAAAATCCTCCTAGAACCAAAACGCGCCGCCGAGTTCGGACTCACCTTTCCCAAAGGCGTCTTGCTTTTGGGGGTACAAGGGTGCGGCAAAAGCCTCTGCGCCAAGATGGTCGCGGCGAGGTGGAACTTGCCGCTCCTCAAGATGGACCCCGCGAAGATGTATAACAAGTACATCGGTGAAACCGAGAAAAATTTAGAGAGGGCAACGGCGGCGGCAGAGAAGATGTCGCCCGTCGTCCTTTGGATTGACGAGATCGAAAAAGCCTTTGCGTCCGCAGGCGATATGGACGGGGGCGCGTCTCAGCGCGTGTTAGGGAGCTTCTTGGCTTGGCTCCAAGAGCGAAAAGGAGAGGTGTTCGTCGTCGCAACGGCGAACGACATCACCAAGTTGCCCCCGGAACTCGTGCGCAAAGGGCGCTTCGATGAGATTTTCTTTGTGGATTTGCCCGATTCGGCGGCGCGGCGGGAGATTTTAGCGCTTCACCTCAACAGGCGCGGACGCAACCCGCTCGCCTTTGACCTGGACAAGCTCGCCGCGTGCGCCGAGGGCTTTAGCGGCGCAGAACTTGAAGGAGCGATTGTGGCGGGGCTCTACACCGCATTTTCAGATGGCGTTGACCTCTCCACCAAGATGCTTCTCAGTGAGGTGGCACTAACGCGGCCCTTATCGCAAACTTACGCCGAGAAGCTCACTGAGCTGAGGGCGTGGGCACAGGAGCGAGCGGTGTCTGCGCAGTAGAGGTGGTTTGGAAGAGCGTGCCGAGGTCATCACGCAGAGTCAAGTAGCGGTTGCCTTTGGGAAAGGCGGCTTTAGCTACGTGGGCAGTATCGGCAGGGACTGGAACATCTTCTTGAAACTTGAGCATCCGTCAGTATGGCAGTTATACACAGCATTTCCATGCTCCTACTGCGTTACGCCGAGCAATGCTTCCCGAGCTGCCCTCACCTCCCGGTCGTTCAGTACGTGCCAGGTCAGCGGGATGAGCAGCGCCACCGCGAGCGCCGCGAACCAGAAGGGCGCGGTCAGCCCGAAGCGGCCTGCTAGCAGCCCCCCGAGCGGTGCGCCGAGCGCCATACTGCCGCTGCCCACTAGGTTATAGGCCCCCCTAACCCTGCCAAGCAAACGCGCGGGTACAAGCTCCTGGCGTAGCGAGGCGGTTACGACGCTCCAGACCGCCGCGTGCAGCCCGAACAATGCGAGCGCTGTCCCGGCGAAGAAGGCCGACGGGAAGAGCGCTAGGAGCGCCGGGACAAGCGCCTCGACGAAGAGTCCAACCCGCAACGCCGTGCCTGCGCCAAGCCACGTTATCACACGTCTGACGAGGAGACTGCCTGCCACGCCGCCAACAGCCTCAGCCGCTAAGAGCAGTCCGTAGCCGGTCGCGCCTAAGCCGAGCCGCTCCTGGGCGAAGAGCACCAGCACGGCGGCGTAGGCGACGTTGGTCAAGTTCATGACCCCGAGCGTCAGCGCTAGGGTGCGCAGGAGCGCATGACGCTGTAGCCAGGTGAGCCCCTCCCTGATTTCACGCAGGAGCGAGGTCGACGAGGCGGCGTCGCGGTCCGTCAGGCTCGCCCGGTAGTCCCCCCGTAACCCTATCAAAAGCCCCGCTCCGAGCACGTATGTACCCGCGCTCAGCAGCAGCGGTAGGGCAGGCGTGGCAGCAAATAGCAGACCGCCCAAAGGTGGGCCGATCATCACATTGGCGACCGTCGCGGTGCCGACCAGACGTGCGTTCGCGGGCTCTAACTGGGACGCCGTCACGACGGCGGGTAGCAGCGCTACTGCAGCGGTGTCGACGAGGTTCTCGAGCGTGCCGAGCAGGAAGAACACGGCGTAGAGCAGGGGCAGATTGATGACATTGAAGAAAACCGCCACGCCCAACGTCCCGAGGAGGGCAGCGCGGAGCACGCCCGCTGCCGCCATTACCAGCTTGCGGTCGAGTCGGTCGACCAGCCCGCCGCTCACAAGCGAGAACAGCAGCCAGGGGAGGGTCTGGGCGAAGGTCAGGCCCGCCACCAGCACGGGATCGCGGGTCAAACTAGCGGCCAGAAGAGGCGCGGCGGCGAGCGCAAAGCCGTCGCCGAGGTTTGTGACGCCGCTGGCCGACCACAACTTCAAAAAGGGTCTGCCTAGCCCGGTCTGATTCGTCAAGGAATGCCCCTGTCTACCTAAACCCGCCGACTCCATGTGGGAGGTGCTTCTTCAGGTCAAGGCAGTATATGTGCCGAGGGAGGGTGGGGCAACTACCGAATCTAACCGATCATTCGACAACCTTCGCTTCGCTGTCAGCCGACAGTGTTGTTTCGCCCTCTCAAGCCCCCTATGCGACCGGAGAGACATGCACAGCTTCCATCCTAGTTCGCCAACAGTATCCAACTTGGCGCGGTAGCACTGCCACAGCGCGATAAGCTCGCGCTGAAACGCCTTGGCGACGGTGAGCTTGGGCGCGCAGGTCCTTTCGGTTTCGAGGAAAAGCTCTTGCGCTCAACGTGGTTTATGCGGAATTGCACGACCTACTTATCCTTACTGAGCGCGGCTCGGGCCGAGTTTACATTTCATCACAGATGATCACGACCTTGTATTACTCGCTAAACATGATAAGTTTATCAGTTTAGAAGTACGACTCGGCGTGAGCCGTAGCAGGCTCCGAGGGGATAGGTCAAAAGTGAGGTCTTAAAGGTCTCGAGCCGCTAGAAAACCTCTCATGAAAGACGATTAAGCTTAGGTAGAGCAACGTGAAAATTTTCATATCGTTATGGAAAGGGAACCCATGAATACAAATATGAATACAAGGCTGTACCTGGGCCTACTCGTTTGTACCCTGCTCCTACTTGCTGCCTGTAGCGACTCAGACACGGAGTCCGCGCCCAGCATTGAAAATCCCACCGCCGAGTTCGACGAGCAAACCGTCTCTTGGGAGGCGTGCGACCTCAACCTCTTCCCGGAAGTGCTCAGTGGGCCGCTGGCTGACTTGGGGGAGAGGCTCGAGTGCGCCACTCTCACCGCGCCCTTGACGTGGAGCGAGCCCGAACGCGACACGATCAACTTGGGTATCTTGCGCGTGAAGGCGGCCAATGAAGCGGAGCGTCAAGGGGCTATCCTTATCAACCCCGGCGGCCCCGGCGGTGACGGCCTCGTGTTCGGCGCACTCTTCGGTCTGATTTTCGAGAACGGCAACGTGCCCGATACGCGCTTCGTCTCCGCCGCACCCGAACTCTTAGGCCAAGTCTCCGACCAGTACGACGTGATCGGTTTTTCACCGCGCGGCGTCGGCGGCAGCTTTCAACTCTTTTGTGGTAGCAACAAGCTCTTTCCTGAAACCGAATTCTACACTGACCGCTCCGAGGAGAACCTAGCGGCGCTCGTCGAGTCGGGACGGCTCGTCGCCGAAGCGTGCAAGAACAACCCGTTGTCCGACTACATCAACACCGAGCAAACCGTTCAGGACATGGACCTCATCCGCAGGCTTTTAGGCGACGAGAAGCTCAACTTTTTAGGCTTTTCCTACGGCTCGTGGCTGGGCTCTTGGTACGTCAAGCGCTTCCCTGAGCACGCGGGCAATATCGTCCTAGACGCTAACACCGAATTCTCGGCGACCTTTCAGGAGTCCTTTTCGCTTCAGCCTTTAGGCTTTCAGCGCGCCTTTCAAGAGGTCGCGGTGCCTTACGTCGCTCGCAACAGCGGCGTGTTCGCGTTGGGTGAGAGCCCCGAAGAGGTCTACAGCGTTTACGACACACTGCCGCCGACACTCAAAAATGCGCTCTTAAACGGAAGTCTCAGCTTGGTCAGTAACCTCTACAGCTCGGGCGCAGTCGCCTTTATCGGTCAAAGTTTAGTGGCGGCGCAAGGTGTCGCTGAGGTGCTAGGCTTATCTGAACCTCTCACCCCCGAGACCTACGCGGCTTTTTTAGAGCAGGTCGCCACCTACACCTACTCGGACGATGAGGAATTCAATAACAGCGTGAGCGAGTTAGGCGTCATCCTAGCCGCCGACTACCTCACCTTCTTGGACACGCCGCCCGGAGAGGTTGTTCTGCCCCCTAACAACGCTGTTTTCATCTCTGTCGTATGTAACGACACCCCTTGGACGCAAGACCCCGACTACTTCGTCGAATTCGGCAACGATCAAAACGAAGCGAATCCACTTATCGGTGGCGCGTTCACGAGCGAACCCTGCGCCTTCTGGGGAGAACCCAGCGCGGAGAAACCAGATACACCCGATGAGCTCTCTCCCGTCCTGATGGTCCAGACCGGCTTCGACGCGGCGACGCCCGCCGAGGGCGCGGTGCGGGCCTTTGAGTCGCTGCCCGGCGCGAAACTGGTCTACATTGAAAACGAGATGTCACACGCGGCCTTCCCCTACAACACCGTCTGTGTGGACGCTAAAGTCGCCGCCTACCTCTTGGACGGCACGCTGCCGGAAGAGGACGTCTCGAACTGCGACGCGCTACCCCTGCCCGGCGAAGAGCAAGTCTATCCGCCCGGCGGCGTACCGAGCTTGGGAAGTTTGTCGGCGCAAGCGGCTGAGGTGGCTGGCTCCAACGCCCTCTACGACCTTGTCCACGAGCTGGTGCGTGAGAACGCCGCCGACTTCTTTGGGCATAGCAGCGACCGCTGAGACCACTGAGGGACACTTTGAAAGTGTCCCTTTTCTCTTGACCCATAGCCACGCACGCTTACATACCGCAACCTACATACGCCAACATAAATCCTCCTTTTCCACGTTGTGTCGCGCAGTTACCTTCTTATCTTTTAGTATGATAGAAACATCATAAATAATAACTAAGAGCGTTTGCCTATTGATTCAAAAGTATCTTTAGGAAGGATAATAGTCCATGAAAAACGTGTTCGTACTCAGTTTAGGTTTCATTGTTCTACTCGCCGCTTGCGAGGTTGAAACTGAGTCAGAAGTCACCGTAGATACGGGCGCGTCCGCTGAGGCGGACACCCTCATCACCGAAGCGCGCGAGGTTGCGGACTTTAACCGCGTGCGTTTGGAGACGCTGGGCGAGCTAAGCATCACGCGAGGGGACGAGGCGAGCGTGGGGCTCGAGTACTCCCCTAAATACGAAGGCGTCATCACCACAGAGGTGCGCGGCGATACGCTCATCATCGGTGACAACCGCAACAATATGAGCCAAATAAACCGCGACGTGCTGCGCTACAGTGTTACCATGAGCGAACTCGAAGAGGTCGAACTGGGCGGCTCGGGCGATGTTACGATAGGCGCGTTTGAGGCTGAAGACATCTCGCTAGCGCTCGGCGGCTCGGGCGATATGACGGCGGAGGGGTTGGAGGTGGAGAGGCTCGAGCTGGCCCTAAGCGGCTCCGGTGACGTGCGCGTCACGGGCAACGCCGACGAACTCACGGTAGGCTTAGCGGGCTCCGGCGACGTGGACGCGCAAAGGCTCCGCGCTGAGCAAGTAGAGATCGGCTTAGTCGGCTCGGGTGACGTGAGCGTATGTGCGACGGGCAATCTCGAGATAGACATCGCGGGCAGCGGCGACGTGACCTACTATGGTGAGCCGAGAGGTCCCGACCTCAGCGTGCTGGGCTCGGGTGAGGTAGAAGCAGGTGGTGAATGTCCATGAGTGACGCCTCAACCCAAGCAGAAAAAGAGGTTCCAAGCACAGCAACCTCTACCCTTATCGCCCCGACGAAACAGGAAGAGCGCATCACCACCCTAGACGCGCTGCGCGGCTTTGCGCTTTTAGGGGTGCTCATTACCAATATGCTGCAAGGCTATTCGTTCGTACGCACCGAAGCGGATGAGGTTGTCGCCACGCTGATTCGCGCCTTCGCTGAGGGTACCTTCTACCCGATGTTCTCGTTTTTATTCGGACTCGGCTTCGCGCTGCAACTACGTAAAGGTGACGCGGTGCTACCGCGCTTTCGTAGGCGACTAGCCCTTCTACTCGGCATCGGCTCCGTCCACCTGCTGCTCATTTGGGCCGGGGATATTCTCTTTACCTACGCGGTTTTAGGCTTTGTGCTCGTCCTCTTTCGCAACAAGAGGGAGCGCACGCTGCTCATCGCCGCGCTGCTCATGTGGCTCTTTACGCTCACCCTCTACGTATTCAACGGCGAATTTCTAATCCCAGAACCTCAGCCTAGTGAGTTTCTCGAGCCGAGCGGCAACACCTACTTCTCAGCCGTGGTGGGGCGACTCGAGATTATTCCATTAGAACTCCTCAACCTCTTTTTGATCGGTCCAGCGGTGCTCGCGCTCTTTTTGGTGGGCTACGCACTTGGGCGTAGAGGCGTGCAGAGCGTCTTGGAAAATGAGCGTTTCCTGCGGCGCACGGCGTTGACTTGCACCCTACTCGCCGCACCTTTTAC
The DNA here is from genome assembly GCA_965213645.1 of Trueperaceae bacterium. Classification (GTDB taxonomy): domain Bacteria; phylum Deinococcota; class Deinococci; order Deinococcales; family Trueperaceae; genus CBDBZX01. Next base: position 296,425 of record CBDBZX010000008.1, on the reverse strand, counting down.
CCTCTGGCTCTTAGGTGCACTGCCTCTTTTCGAGGGGACGGGTTGGATGTATGCACTCGAGTTTCTCGTCGCCAGTCCACTTTTAGGTTTTGCTTACTTGGCAGCGCTGTCTCTTTTTGCTCAACCTCTTCAACACCTCTTGAAGCCCTTCGTCCCTATCGGACAGATGGCTTTGAGCAACTACCTCGGGCAGTCCCTAATCTGCACGACGCTCTTCTATCCCTATACGTTCGGACTCTGGGGTTTGGGCGCAGCCGCGACCTTTCCCATCAGCTTAGCAATTTTTGCCTTCCAGATTGCTTTTAGCGCGTGGTGGCTGCGCCGTTACCGCTTCGGTCCGGCGGAGTGGGTGTGGCGCAGTCTTACGTATGGCAAGCGGCAACCGCTGCGGCGAGCAAAGTCATCTGCGCACGCCGTTTAGTCAGGGTGATACTCATCTTGACCACGCAGCGCAATTTGCCCTAGCTTAGAGCCACGTGAAAGGATACTCAGCCGTTTGGGGCGTCCCTTTCACCTTGACTTCTTACGCTTGATGAGCACCCCGATTCGAGGCGCAGAAATGTCGAGGACACCTTTGAAATCCCACCTGAAAACCCATCTTTTTTACCTTTTGTCTGCAACCTTGCTCGCGACTGCGTGTGCGCCCCGAACGCAAACGACTGCGCCCAGTGAGGCTATTGAAGTGCAACCCGCCTCAGAATCTCAATTCAACGCCCAGCTACTCGGCAACACCTTAAATGTACCCGGCACAGAGCGTACCATCGCCCTAGACACCCCTTTTTTGCAGGGCGAACTCGCTCCCTTTGAAGTCGGCGCGGACAAAGGCACAGTGCGCCTCTTGTCACAAGGTATGCGTGTGAGGCAAGGTGAGCGGGAGTTTCTGGTCTTACCTGTCGAGGTTTTGCGCGTGTCGGGGGCGGGGGGACTTTACCTCGTGTTGCTCGAGCAAACCGGCGCGACCTTTGCGCAACGTGACGCGCAATCTTTGGGCAAACGGGTGAGTTTGCTGGGGCTCGAGCTTGAGGGCAACCTCATTACCGCAACGACTGTGGACTCTCGCCTGGGCAAAGCGCCCGATTTTGAGGTCTCGAGGGGTAGCGTTAAGCGCTTCGAGTTGCGAGAGGGGAAATTGGAAGAGGTTTCATCGTAGGGTTGCAAAACCAACTTGCATCACACACGCGACCTCGTTCATAATCAAGTAAGTCTATTCAACACCGAAGAGGTCATACCTCAACAGTAACGTTGAGCCAACGCTGAGCTTTAGAAGATTTTAACGTCCTCTTCCCCCAAACCTCACACACCTCTCCCCCGCGCCCCTGCTATACTCTGCGCTGTGAACACTCCCAAACTCGCCCCCTCGATTCTCGCCGCCGACTTCTCCCGCTTAGGCGAACAGGTCAAAGCCGCAGAAGAAGCCGGGGCAGACTACATCCACATCGATGTGATGGACGGCCACTTCGTCCCAAACATTACCATCGGACCTCTCATTGTGCGTGCGTGCAAGCGCGTGACCAAGTTGCCCTTAGACGTGCACCTCATGATTGAGGAGCCCGAACGCTACCTAGAGACCTTCGCCGACGCGGGCGCAGACATCCTCACCCTCCACGCCGAAGCCACGCCACACGTCCACCGCGCCTTACAAGTCGTGCGCGAGTCGGGTACACGGGCGGGACTAGCGGTCAACCCGGTGACGCCTTTGGAAATTGTGAGAGAGGCCCTGCCCTACTTAGACCTGACCTTAGTCATGAGCGTCAACCCCGGCTTCGGCGGACAAGCCTTTATCGAGGCGACGATTCGCAGATTGCGCACCGTGCGCGAATGGATTGACGAGCTTAATCCGAACTGCGAGCTGGAGGTGGATGGCGGCATCGACCGCAGCACCGCGCCTAGGGTCGCCCAAGCGGGCGCGAGCGTGCTGGTGGCGGGCAGCGCGGTCTTTAGCGGCATGGACACGGTGCAGGAGAATATCGCGGCGCTTAGAGAGAGCATCGGCGCTGAGGGTTAATTTTGCTCAGGCAGCACTTCTGTGCTAAGGATTTGCTGAGCAATAAGGGGTTCGCCTGAATTTTTGGGGTGCGTGAACTCGAGCGTCACCTTGAGGTTTTGGTCTAGCAGACCACCAAGCTCCGCGCAGACCGTTTCGGAACAGGTGAATTCTTTTGTCTCATGAAATTCGAAGAGGTTGGCAGCCTTTTGAACCATAAATTGCTCTGCAAACTCGTCTGAGCTTTCGCTCGTCGTTAGCTCGATCTGGAAGCGGACATCGGGGGCGACTCTCTCTTTGTTGAGCACCTCTAACAGCGTCGTCGCGACGCTAGACATATCGGGCAAGGGGTCTTGTATTTCCTCCTCACGCACGCGCAGCGTGTAGGTATAGCCCCACTCGTACTCGAGCCCTATAACGTCACTGTAACGGTACGTCCAGGTGTCAGCGGCATCCTCTTTGTCGAGATGGCAGAGCTGCAAATATGGACCCGCACACTCGACCATGTAATGGTTGAGATACAACGTCTCGGTTGTGGGACGCGGTGAAACGCTGCAACTTGTCAACACTGAAAATGCACCTACGCAGAATAAAATGCTACCCAGTTTCATACCGTTAAGTTTAGCAAAAGAAAGCCACCTTACCTTTCATGGTTCTTTAAGATCATACCTCTTCCCAACTACCCCAGACCTGCACACCTTTGACCCTCACGCAACGTCAGAGTCTAAGCTAAAACAACAGACATGGAGGTTAAGCGTGTTCAAAATCGGCGACTTCTCCCAACTAGGCCGCGTCACGGTGCGCACCCTGCGCCACTACGACGAACTAGGGCTCTTGAAACCTGCCAGAATCGACGAGGAGAGCGGCTACCGCTTCTACAGTGTGGAGCAGCTTCCCAAACTCAACCGCATCGCCGCCTTAAAAGACTTGGGCTTTTCGCTTGGCGAGATTCAGCGGCTCGTCAAAGAGGATGTCTCGGTGGACGAACTCAGGGAGATGCTGGAACAAAAGCAAGCCGAGGCGAGAGTCAAGCTCTTAGAAGAACAGCAGCGTTTGGGGCGTATCGGAGCGCGGCTCCAGATGATCGAACACGAAAACGAGCGACCTTACTACGATGTGACCTTAAAGCGCGTTCCCGCCATGACTATCTTCTCCAAACGCCATTTCGTGCCACATACAAGCCAAATGGACACATTCTGTACCCTCTTTTACGAAGAACTTTATACGGTCTTAGACGCCCAACACCTCACGCCCGTTGGAAACGAATTCACGCTCTACCACATGCGCGAATACACCGAGGAGAACGTGGACGTGGAGGTGGCGGTTGTGCTGGAGAGCGCGGATTATGAGCGGTTGGAGCTACCCAATGACACCTTTAGCGTGCGCAAACTGCCCAAGCATAGCGCTGTGGCGAGCGTGCTCCATCACGGCTACTATCACGAACTCGGGCGAGCGGCCAAGGCGCTGACGCTCTGGGTTGGGATGAACGGCTACGAGAGTGACAGCGCGGCGAGGGAGGTGCACCTCTCCGGTCCGGTGACTCAGACGGGAAAAGACCACCCTGTGGTGGTGGAATTGCAAGCGCCCATCAAACCGCATGGGGTTGATTAGCTTGACTCTTCCGTAACGGTAGACTCCAAACTAGGCTGAAGGAGTTTTTATGAACCGTTCAGCCGCCCATCCGACCCAAAATTCGACCCTGAACCGCCGAACTTTCTTGAAGCGCACGGGCGTGACCACGCTCGTCCTCATTGCGGGGGGCGGCACCTACCGCGCCGTAGACCAAGGCGTCTTCGCGTCGGGCCAAGGTGCAGCCTACGAGCCCTGGGAAGACTGGCGCACGACCCCGGAACCCGGACCGCTACGCCTCGTCCAGTCCGCTATCTTAGCGGCGAACCCGCACAACACACAGCCCTGGCTCTTTCGCGTGCGGGAAGGTAGCGTCGAGCTATTTGCGGATACCTCGAGACATCTAGGCGCAATGGACCCCTTTTTGCGCGAGATGCACTTAGGTCTCGGCTGCGCGTTAGAAAACATGATGCTCACAGCGAGCGCAGAGGGGTATGAGGTGGATTTGAGACCCCTGCCTGGAACCCTAACTAGACCATCCGATGAGCAGACATTCACCAAAGTTGCGACGCTCAACCTAACGCCGTCCGAAGCAGACACTTCACCTCTTTACAAAACCATTCCAGAACGTCATACGGACCGTTCGAACTACGCACCACAAGAGGTTGAGAAAGAGAGATTAGAAGAAATGGCCGCGCTTACCAGGGCGGACACCAAACTTTTTCTCTTTGAAAAGGGGGCTGCGTTCAACACCTTTGTTGAGGAGAGCGTCCGAGCAACCGAAGCGATTATCGCCGATGAGGTCATGTCCCACGACTCCCACGCCTGGTTTGACAAAAATTGGCAAGAGGTCCAGCGCGATAAGGACGGACCTTTTATCGACACATCGGGCGTGTCGCCGCTCTTACGCGCGGCTGTGAAGATGCTGCCGCCCACCTCGGGAAAGATGCTGGACGACGGCTGGCTTTCCAGCACGAAGACAACCTTAGCGGCAACCCCTGTGCTCGGCCTGCTCGCCGTGCGAGACCTCTACGACAAGCCGCGAACATTAAACGCAGGGCGCGTGTGGCAGCGGCTTCACTTGTGGATGACGGCACATGGGCTCGCAGCGCAACCTGTGAATCAGATGCTCGAGGTCGTAGACCGAGAGCGCCAGTTAGGGAAGCCTGCGCAGATGGCAGAGGTGTTGGACAAACTAACAGGAGACCCGACTTGGAAACCGACATTTGCCTTTCGCTTAGGCTATCCCGACACCGATGTGCTACCGAGTGCCCGCCGCCCTGTGAGTGAGGTGCTTATCTAATAGCGTTTCCAAAATACACTGAGACAAAATGCCGCTTACGAAGTTTTGCCTCCAGCAAAGGCATCATCACCGAACGTGCGTGCTAGACGGCAACTCATATAGTGAGAGTGTCTCAGACCAGATGATACCTGCTATAAGACACAACGCTAAGTGCTAGGTGCTTCTCTGAGTATCCACCCGTTCCCGTCCGGGTCGCTGAACATCATGAAGAGGCCGTCTAGTTGCTGCTCTAAGGGCGACACCGATACTCCTTTATTGTTAAGCGTTTCCCTCACCTCACGGATACTCTCAACCGTTAAGACGAGCCCCTGCACCGAGCCGGGCGGCATCTTTTCAAACCAGTTGACGAGCGAGATGACAGGCCCATCGCTATTTGGCGCGAGCGAAATCCAGCGCTGCACGTCGCCCCAGCGGTTATCGTCAACGAGCCTGAACCCTAGCGTGTTTTGATAGAAGTCTTTTGCGCTTTCCTGGTCGCTCACGGGGATGGATATGACGGAAACCGAACCTTTCATGTGACCTCTCCTTTCTCTATAGCTTGCTCTAACCAAGCAGGCAAGTCCTTTTTAAGTAACCCACGCCAACCGAACCCCAAGATGAAACTCGGCAGCATCTCCCTGACGCCGCTAAAGCCACTGTGCTCAAACTTGAGATGGGTAGTGCTACCTCTCGCCTCGAGCCAAAACCGCACGACGGTCTCCCCTAACGGCCCGCTGCACCAGGTATAGGCGAGGTGATGCGGTGCGTCAACCCTAAGCACTTCACCTCTTACAACACCGTCAAAACCTGGCGCGGGTTTCGTTTTGAAGAAGAAGCGCTTACCGACGACGGGCTCAAAATTCGTTTCCATGAGCCAGCGTGATAAGGCGTCCTTATCCGTAAGAGCGTGCCACACCTTTTCGGTAAGGTGCGGATAGATGACTTCGCGGCGGATGATGCGCTTCACGCTTTGTCCTCATTTAAAAAGAGCGCGAGTGCGTCCAACTTCCCGTCCCAAAATTCTTCAAAGTGTGCAATCCATTCGCCGACCTCTTGCAGCGGCTCCGCGTTGAGGTGATAGATACGCTGCCTGCCGCTCCGCTCTTGCGTAACCAAGCCAACCTCTCGTAAAACTTGGAGGTGTCTCGAGAGTGCCGGGAGCGACATGTCAAAGGGCTCCGCTAACTCACTCACCGCGCGGTCTCCTCCACTCAACACCTGGAGCAGTTGCCGCCGCGTCGGGTCGGCAATCGCTTTGAAGACATCAACATCGGCATAGGGTCGGCTCATGTTTTATATTTAACAATAAAGTTAAATAATTGTCAATAGCTTTTTGTGTTGCTCTTCGCGAAGCCGAACAATGAGCGGTCATGAGCGGTGTTCATGTCGTTTTGGGTCGCAAAGGGGGTTGAGGGGGTAGAGGCAGGGGCCTGAACTATAAGAAACTTTACACCCTTCGAGGACAAAATATCACACAATGACTTGAAAGCGTTGAGCGAGTAAAAAACTTCTCTAAACGCTTTTGCCGCGTTCTGTCATATACCCCTAATTTAGCGGCTTTACAATATCTTTAAGAGGGCGCAAAATATTCGTCCAGCACACAGTTTTTAAGCCTATCCAAACCACTTAAACCTCTTGACATGCCTTAATATATAAGGTAGAATAATCAACAGATAGAGGCATACTCCTCTCTAAGCGAATCCTCCTAAAGCACCACCTTCCAACGCTTCAATCCCCACACCCCAAATTCAAGAAAGGTCCACGTTTATGTTGGATACCCTTATGACAGACCTGCGCTTCTCCTCTGACCTCGCCCCTAATACTTTGGTTCCCAACACCTTAGCACTCCCAACACGCACCTTAGAGATTGACGACGTGTTGTACGAAGAAGGCCGCGACGCTAGCTCGCTCTACATCGTGAACAGCGGCGTCCTCAAAGCCATCGTCCCGACTTCAGTCGGCAAAGAGCGCATCGCTGACCTCTACGGCCCCGGCGACGTGATTGGTACCGCTGCACTAGATGGTGGCCAGCACGCGGAGACCGTTATCGCCGTGCATCACGCTGAGCTGACGCCCGTTGACCCGCAGCAAGCTATGAACGACCGCAAACTGCGTGACTACATTATGCGCAGCTTGGCGCGGCAGCTCCGCAGCAGCCGCGAAGCGATCGACGACGCCGAGCTGCCGGTTGGCGCTCGCGTGACCCGCGCTTTCTTGCGCCTCTCCGAGCGCTTCGGTCAGCACGCCGACGGGCAAGAGGGCGTCAAGCTCCCGCTCGCCCTGACGCACGAAGATTTGGCTTCGCTGACGGGCTCCTCGCGCGTCACCATCACCCGCATCCTGGGTGAGCTTCGCAACGACGGCGCTCTGACAGGGACACGCGGTGTGTACGTGGCGAACCCAGCAGGTTTAGAAGCGGCGACTGACCACTACGTGATGCAAGTTCTTTGAGGACTGTATCTAAAGTTAGAGTAAGAGGACCCCGCACTCAGCGGGGTCTTTATTTTGCGCTTATGCGCAGATAATACAGAGCGTCACCCTTGACTTTGTGTTACAAGCCAAGCGCCTAAAATGACGAACACGCTTCCCATCACGCGGTTGAGCCACGTCGTCGCTTGCTGTTGACGCTGTAACCAGCTCGAGATAAAACCCGCGCCGAAGACAAGAACAGCTTCCCAGACGAGCGCAATCAGAATAACGAGGGTTCCAAGAACGATGAACTGCCACCAGGTTACGCTGCGCGACGTGTCAACGAACTGCGGCAGAAAGGCCAGGAAGAAAATAGCGACCTTTGGATTGAGCACATTGACGAGGACACCCTGCCTAAAAGCGCCCCAAGGGTTCGTGTGTTCATCTCCGTCTTGTCTAAGGTCTTCCGCTTGCACTGCGAGACCTTTCGACCTGAGCGCTTGGATACCCAGCCACACGAGATACGCTGCCCCCACAACCTTCACAATGGTAAACGCGGTTGCTGAAGCGGCTAAGATAGTGGAGAGGCCGAACGCGAGTGCGATAGTATGAACCATTGCACCCGTACATACACCCCAGCTCGACATAAATCCGACCAGTCGTCCTTGCGCCAGAGTGCGGCTCAGGATATAAACGTGGTCAATGCCAGGTGAGAGGTTGAGCGCGAGCGCGGCGATGAAAAAGGCTGAAAACTGTTCGGGACTTGCCATGCTTACCTCCGAGAGGTCAATCTGATGTCACCATGTTCGATGTCACTGCCAAACCTACTGCGAACGCCCAGAGTCATCCGACTTAGCAAAAGGAGACAGGTTTGTATCTTTTCGGAGTATATGAGACAGACCTGTCTACTGTCAAGAGGTCGGCTAAGATGACCGTAGCGGATACACAAAAGCGACGCTCGGCGCGAGAGAGACTACTGGACGCTGCCGCTCGCCTCTTTGATGTTCACGGTTATGGTGCAGTCGGTATCGACACGATTATTGCTGAGGCGGGTGTTGCTAAGCGGACGCTCTACCGCCATTTCGCGTCAAAAGACGACCTTATCGCGGCCTATCTAGCGCGTGATAACGTTGAGTATTTGGGTTGGATAGATAGTGAATTAGCCAAAGTGAATAACCCCGTAGATAAACTGCGAACCTACGCCAAGCTCGTACAGTTGCGAACAACTGACCCGGCGTCGTTAGGGTGCACGTTTCAGGGTGCAGCGGCGGAGTTTCCTAGCCTCGAGCACCCCGCTCACCGAGAGGCTCTCGCTCACAAAGTTGCTGTGCACAAGCGGCTGCTCACACTCGCACGCGAGGCGGAACTGCGCGAGCCTGAGGTACTCGCTAACGGGCTGCTGCTTCTCATTGACGGCGCTTGGGCTGCAGCGCGGATGTTCGGGGCGGAACCTAGCACGCCAGCCACTGCTCTAACAGAAGCAGCTAACGTGTTAATCGAAAGGCACAAGGTTCAGTGAGCTAGAGAAACCGAATTTTGCTGTTTAGAGCCCTATCGCAAACTCCAAAGCTCCCCGAAACCCTTTACGCCAATTCACCCAGTTATGCCCAGCATTCCGCGTTTCAAAAACGTGCTCGTAACCTTTTTCGTTTAATACTTCAGCGACCTCTTTATTGACATCCGTGAGCCACTCCAATGTTCCCACATCGCTATAAAACCGTATCGGCTTGACCTCTTCGGATTTGAGCGTCTCTAAAAACCAGGAATTTTCATTCCAGTAGAAATCTTTGGACTCAGGCGTGCCCAGATATGCGCCCGAAAAGGCGACCACCGTTCCAAATACATCGGGCTTATCCCAAGCGAGCAGCGTACTTGCTAAGCCGCCCAAACTTGCGCCCATCGCAACACGTTCATCTGTTGTCCCCAACCTATCCTCAACAAGCGGTATGACCTCTTCGAACACGAAGCGGCGGTAGGTCTCGTTATAGCCGTACTCCACAGCGCGGTCGATCGGCTCGATGAAAACGAGGTGTGCGGGGCGGATGAGGTCGTCGGCAATTAGTTTCTCTAAAGTCAGATGCATTTTAGCAAAGCGGTAGAACGCCACACCATCCTGAACATAAATCACGGGTAAGGCTTCACCCTCGAAGCCTTTGGGCGTATAAAGGCTCAGGCGGCGGGTTTGGTTTAAGAGGTCGGACTCAATTCGCTCTCGCTTCGTCTCCCCCGCTTCTACCTCTTCAACCTCGGTGTAGGGTTCGGCCTCAAACTCAGGCCCGTAGATCGCGCTCACCTCGGGATACCAGGCGCTGTTGCCACGCATCTCGTTCTCGGGGTCGGCTTTCATCTCACCCGCTTGATTCAAGAAAGCATATTCGAAGTAAACGTCGTCGGGGAGGTTCAAAGAGAAGCTCCTCACCTTCTCCTTATTCACCTCGTGCGGGTTCCTATCCATGTCGGTTAGGTCAGAGACGATATGCGTTGCCCAGTCAGGAATGTTTATATCTAGCTTCATGACGCACAGTCTACCGAACCGCTAGGGCAAACTGTTATCTTGTGCTATGAGCCATCCTTTCGACCAATTGAACCAAGCGACACTGCGAGAGAAGAACTGCATGAAGTGGCAGCGTTTCGAAGACGACGTGCTCCCTTTGTGGGTGGCGGACATGGACTTTCCGATTGCCGAGCCGATACGCGAGGCACTCTTGAACTACGCGCAAGGTGACAACTTCGGCTATCCCAAGCCAGAGGGCTTGCCGGGGCTCAAAGCGGCGGTGCAGAAGCGGTTGGTAGAGCGTTACAGTTGGAGCGTCGAAGAAGCGGACATCCACCTCATTAACGGCATCGTGCCAGGGCTCTACTTGGGCGCGCTATCCTGCGCGAGTGCAGGCGAAGAGGTGATGCTTCACACGCCGATGTATCCGCCTTTCATGATGGCGATCAAGGACACCGGGCGGACGCCATTGTACAGCCAGCTCGAGTTCACCGGAAACAACTGGTCCATCAACTTCGGTAGAATGGAAGAACAGGTCACGCCCGCTACACGCCTCCTCATGCTCTGCAACCCGCACAATCCCAGCGGGCGCGTCTTTCGCCACGACGAGTTGGAGCGCCTAGCCGAGTTTGCTCTGCGTCACCGCTTGTGGGTCGTCTCGGATGAGCTTCACAGCGACCTCACGTACGAAGGCCACGAACACATCCCCTTCGCCTCGCTGAGTGAAGAGGTCGCCCAGCGCACGGTGACGCTCTACGGGCCGACGAAGACCTTTAACATCGCCGGGCTTAAAATCGGCTTTTTGATCTCGCAAAACCCGCAGCTTTTGAAGCGCATGAAAGAGGTCGCGGGCTACTTGGTTGCGCCGCCTAACGTGATGGCGCAAACGGCAACGATTGCGGCGTACGAGCGTTCGCAGGAATGGTACGAGAGCACGATGAACTACCTGGACGATAACCGTCACTTCGTTCACGACTTCTTGAACGAGCACTTGCCGGGGGTTAAACACGCAGTGCCCGAAGGAACCTATCTCAGCTTCATGAACTTTAGCGCGTTGGAGGTGGGCAGGGATGTGTATGACTTTTTGCTCGAGGACTGCAAAGTCGGTCTCAACGACGGCCCCGCCTATGGGCCGGGCGGCGAGGGCTTTACGCGGCTGAATTTTGCGACCTCTCGAGCGATTGTCGAGGAGGCGCTGTCGCGGATTAAACGCGGGGTCGAGCAGAGGGCGTAACCGTTGAATTATAAACCATATATCAGAGAGATGGAGGGGCAAAACCGCTACGATTTCACCCCTCTTTTTGCAGACGCTTCAACATTTAGAGAAGTGACTAAAGACTTAGTTGCGCCGTTCGCGAACAAGCGTATCGAGAAAGTGGCCGCTATAGATGCGCTCGGCTTTGCTTTGGGGGGAAGCGTCGCCTCTTTTCTGAACGCGGAACTTATCTTGCTTCGCAAAGGAGGTAAGACACCGTGGGATGTCAGCATGACGACGTTTACCGATTACAGTGATGAGGTGAAGAGGCTCGAGCTTGCCACTGACGCAATACAACCAGGCGAGCGCGTGCTCCTTGTGGATGACTGGTCGGAAACGGGCGCACAGCTTAGAGCAGCCGTTAAGTTAATTGAAAGGTTGAGGGGTCACGTGATTGGCGTCGCGCTTATCGGTTATGACGAAGAGGTCAAAAAACTCCCCGAGCTAAGCGCACTTCAATTCAATTGCTTGGTATTGGGCTGATGTTTGACCCTTTCCCTAAAGACCTCGAGCACTGTACCCTCTGCCCTAGACTCGCCGAATACCGCCAAGAGGTCGCTCAGAAAAAACGTCGCGCTTATCAAAACGAGGAGTATTGGGGTAAACCTGTCCCCGGCTTCGGTGACTTAGACGCTCGCATCCTCCTCTTGGGCCTCGCGCCGGGCGCTCACGGCTCAAACCGCACCGGGCGGATGTTCACGGGCGACGGCAGTGGTAACTTTCTCTTTCCGGCGCTGTGGCGCACGGGCTTGGCAAGTCGGCCAGACTCGAGAGATAGAGGGGACGGGCTCGAGCTTCAAGACATGTGGATCAGCGCCGCGTGCCGCTGTGTGCCGCCTAGCAACAAACCCGCTCGGCAAGAGGTATTGAACTGTCAGAGGTGGTTGGAACATGATTTTAACGGGCTGACCAACTTAAAGCTCGTTCTGGCCCTCGGGTCTATCGCCCATGACAGCTACTTGGAACTACTCAAGGCAAGAGGACGAGAGGTTGTCAAGGCCCGCTACAAATTCGCCCACGGCGCACTTCATGAGATAGAGGGTGCGTTGCCACTTCTCGACAGCTATCACGTCAGCATTCAAAACACGAATACGGGCAAGCTCACCCCGGCGATGTTCGACGCGGTCTTGGAGCGAGCTAAATTCGCTGCCTCGACATAACAAGGGCGCATTTCCGAGTATAATTTTAAGTACCATGATATGCAGATTGCGAGTTTATCTCGCCCTTTTACCCCTTTTTTTAACCCTCCTCACCGGACTCGGCCCGCCTAGCTACGCACAAAACGCCGCAAGAAACGCTAACGCCGTATGGGTCGTACCGATAGAGGGGCAAATCACCCCGGCGACGGCCCAGTTCGTCGCCTCGCGCATCGAAGAGGCAAATGACGCGCAACCCCTTGCGCTGGTCTTTCTTATCGACACGCCGGGAGGCCGCGTGGACGCGGCGGGGGACATCTCGAGCAGCCTCCTCAACGAGGTGCAGGTGCCCACCATCGCGGTCGTGCAAGACGCCTTTAGCGCAGGGGCACTCATCGCCATGAGCGCAGAGAACTTAGCCATCTTGCCGGGCGCGTCCATCGGCGCTGCTACGGCCATCAACGGGCTTACGGGCGAGCAAGCCTCGGAGAAGATTCAGTCCGCGTGGCGCAGCCAATTTCGCGCGGTGGCGCAAGCGAGAGGTCGTAACCCGGAGGTGGCGGCGGGGATGGTCTCGGAGCGCATCGAGGTGCCGGGACTCTCGACGAACGAAGAACTCATCACCTTGACGGCGGCGCAGGCGGTGGAATACAACATTGCGGACTTGCAAGCGAGCAGCCTGCAAGACGCTTTGGCGCAGCTTGGGTACAGTGCGGATGTACCTATTGAGCGGCTCGAGCCCACCCTCACCGAGCGCGTCGCCGGGGGCCTCACCAACCCGCTCGTCGCCTCAGCGCTCTTAGCTATCGGCATTTTGGGCATCATCATCGAGCTTTTCTCGCCGGGGGTCGGCTTGCCGGGTGGCATCGGGGCACTGGCGCTCTTGCTCTTTTTTAGCGGCGCGTTTATCGCCACGCCTGCGGGTCCTTTTGACTTAGTCGTGCTCCTAGCGGGCATTTTACTCATCGCGGCGGAGGTCTTTGTCATCCCTGGATTTGGGGTGGCAGGCATTCTGGGTGCAGGCGCGATTATCTTTGCGGTCTTTCGCATCTTTCAGGGAAACACTATCGAGGTGCTCGGCTACACGACCCTCTTCGGCGGCGCACTTTTAGGGCTGGCCTTGTGGCTCTTGCCGAACACGCGCTTGGGCGGCGTGTTTACGCTCACGACGCGGTTAGGGAACAGCGATTCGCCGCAAAGTGCGGATGAGCCCAACAAGGGCAAGCTTGTGAGCGACCTCAGCCATTTGGACGGCGAGCGCGGCGTCGCCATCACCGACTTGCGCCCGGCGGGAACGGCGCGGTTTGACCTGGAGCGCGTGGACGTCGTGACCGAAGGGGGCTATGTGAGTCGGGGTAGCAACATCGAGGTGCTGCGCGTCGAGGGGAGCCGCGTCACGGTGCGAGAGGTCGAGGAGCGCTAGATGGAACGCGAGAGCAGCGTTTCGTGCTGCTCCACATCGGACGCTTCCGACGGCTTCGCGCCGCTGTTAAGGGAGAAATCTCTCACGCCTTGGCTCGAGTCACAAAGTTTACTTGCGCCCTAGGCCTCAGCCACTAAGGTGAAAAGCGCCTCGCTCTTTCGAATTGTCCTGTATGATGACTGTGGGAGAGCTAGGTAAACGAGGGCAGCAATTAGGGCGTGATGTGTGGACGTTTATCGGGGCTTAAAAGTTTTATCTATTGTGTGGCCGGTTCTAGGCGCAGCTATAGCGCTAGCGCAACCAGTATCGGCTCAAGCAGAGCAAGCCGTGACCTCTCAACTGAGTTTGCGTTCAGCCGAGATGCCAGACCTCTCTATCGTCTTGCCCATCTACAACGAGCGCGGCCTAGACCTCGTGCTTTCCTCACAGACCGAGTTTCACTTCTATTTGCAACCGGGCGATACCTTTATGCTCGTCTCCGGCAACGTGCGCGGCGACGTTGACCTCGCTTGGATCAACGCCGCCGCCGCCTCACTGCGCGAAGTCTACCCGGAGGTCGCCATCGTCGCCGCCACGAGCGGCCTGAGCAACGTGGCGGCGGCGACCCTTGGAGCCGAGCCGCCCATCGAAGCGGTGATTTACGTCTACGAGCCAAACTTTCCTAACCTACCCGAATTTACCTGGGACTTTCAGGCGACCCTGGAGCACCTCTCCGAAGCGAGCGCCTGGGCGCAAGTGCGCGAGTTGCGCTTAGGGGCGAAGCCGACGGGCCGCCCGCTCTTGCAGCGCAGCTTGCTGCGCTACAACTGGAACTACGGTCAGATGAGCGAAGTGTTCGACGAGCTTTTTGTTCAGACGCAAACTTATTGTAAAGAGGGCACACGCGCCTTTGAGCGGGCACTAGAGCGCGTCATCACACAGGTCGCCCTGGTCAACCCTGGGCTCGCCTGGTATCCGCAGGTCACGGTGGACCCTAAAGCGCCTAACGGTACGACGGTAGAGCGAGCCTTTGACTGCGCTCAGATCGCGCAGTACAAAGGGCTTACGGGCGTCTTGCTGTGGTGGTCACCCGAGTATCCGGGGCAAGCGCTCAACTTTTTGAGACAATTACGTGCTCCACCTTCGGCTGAGCAGCTTGGCGGTTAGACTGCGGCGCGGGTCCAAGCGGCAACGTAAAGAGCGAATCGAGGCTCAAGTAGGCCCGCAGCAGCCGAAAGCCCAAGTAGGCCGGGACGAAAGGTAGCAAATGCCAGCGCCGATAGGCCGCCAACACCGCGAGCGAGATGAGTAGCGACGAGCCCGCCAAAATCGCCACAATCGTTGCGCCCGAGCGCAAGTAGAGTGCGGTGGGCTCCACAGCCGCAACCACCACCGCGTAGAGCAGAATCGGCACCATCATCGAGCGCCGCGCACTCTGGATGAGCGCCCATGGCAGCGTGAAAGAACCGCGCACCCCTTGGCGCATCGCGATGGCTGAGCGGTTGCGCGAGGCCACGTGATAGATGCTGCGAAACCAGCGGAGCCGCTGCTCACGCAAGTGACCGAGCGTCGCGGGTACTTCTGAGTAGACGTGCAAGCGTGGGTCGTTGATGAGCCTGTAACCGAGCCGCCCAGTGCGCAGGACGATGTCGGTGTCCTCTCCGTTGATGCCTTCAGCGAAGCCGCCCAGCTCGACCAAGCAGCTCCGCCGATACGCCGAGAAGATACCGGGCATACTGAGCAGACCGTCCACTGCACAAAGACCGAGTCGTCCGAAGCCCTGATTGAGATAGACCTCGACCGCTCGCATTTTAGACAAGAGCGAGTCGGACTCTCTGGGCAGCGGCAGCCCGCTGACCGCGCCTACGGCGGGCTCAGAGAAGTGCGGGACGGCCCAGGAGAGGGTGTTGGGCGCGACGAGCGTATCCGCGTCCACGCGCACCACGATGTCCTCTTTGATATAGCGCAGCCCCGCGTTGAGCGCTTTGGATTTGCCCGGTTCTAGGCAACTCAGCACCTGACCTCTCAGCGCTTTACAGCCGTCTAGAGCGGCTTGCGCGGCGGCTTTGGTGTTGTCTTTGGAGTTGTTGTCCACCACGTAGAGCTGACAGAGCCGCCCGTAATGCTGCGCCGCGTTGTCCAGCGCCTGAATACACGCCGCAATGTCCCTCTCTTCGTTAAACGCAGGCACTAAAAAGGCGATGGAGTAGCGGATATCGCCCGTGCTGCGGCGCAACGACCCGATCTCAACAAGCGCTAAAAACGCGAAGCAGAGCGGGAAGAAGAGGATGATACCGGGACCTAAGCCGCCCAAGAGCCCGACCGAGCGCAAGCTCTCGAGCGCCTCACCCGCAAAACGGCTCACCAGCGCCGAAACGAGCGCACTCGACGCGCCTGCGAGCGCTAAAAGGAGCATGTAGCGGCGCGGACGCTCCAAGCGCGTCTTTACGCGCTCGTTTGCCGGAAAGTGCCCCTGCAAGAGCAGCACCGCCGCGAGGATGATGAGCGCTGCAAAGCCGATCGAGACGTTCGCGACGACAGCGATGAGCTTAGAGCTTACGAGGGGCGTCAGACTGAGCAAGAGGGTGTCGAGAAACACCGTCGCGAAGAGGTAAGCGAGCAGCAGCGTCCCGGCGAGTTTGAGACGCTGCCACAGCGTGCCCGCCGCGAACGCGCTAAAGACGATGAAAAAAATTAGGAAAAAAGGTCGTAGCCGCAGCGCGTAGGTCGGCTCGGGGAAGTTTAGTCCCCCTGTCGCGCGGCTGAGCAACTCCGTGTAGAACGGCTCTATGACCGGAAGTGCGCTTAGCGAAAGCGCGGAAAGAAGAGCAAAAGCGAGCAGAAAGAGCACGACATACCAGGGTGGACGGGGGACAGAGAACTCGGGCGGCGCACTGTCAATCGAGGTATAGCTCGAGACACGTTCAGCCCGCTGAGGCCGCTTACCCACCCCTTTTTCTACCCCTATGCGCCGTGACATGAATATGGACGTTGACTAGAAGACTCGAGCATTGCTGCGCACCCCTCTGGATAATGTTGAATACACCTTTGAATAATTGAGCGGTCAGTCAGCCCTTACGACCAGCCTCACGGAAATATACCGTGTTTTTTTCTAAGAAAATACCCACCGCGCATCCGACACTTCTCCCAAATACATTTTTGCCGATGGATACGGGGTTTCTCACACTTTAACCAGTTCTTAATGTTGCACTTAGTGAGCTGTTTTCAACTTGAAACGACTGTTTATACCGAGCTGAAAGAATGATGTCGTAAGTTGAGGGCGTTGCTTCGTCGCCGCAGGTCCCCGACCGTTCGTCCCCGAAAGGGGAAAGGGGGCAATACTTCGTGCACTAAGGGTACGCACTTGCGTGTGGTTTAGATGTCAAAAGTTACGACATCTAAACTTCACTTTGGTATCACGCTAGCACGTTTAGCCTCGCCCCTCAAACCACCTACTGAGAAACTCCGCTGACAGTCTCAGCGCACAGGGGCGCTAAATGGTGGACATTCGATTAGAAGACGTACTCCAAAATCTTCAGAAAAACTTATAACTTTCCACATACTTGCAAAAAGTGTGAATAGCACCTCGCTTTTTTCGGAGATAGCCCCTACAATGATATATGGAGCTTATCAGAGACCCATACATGTTTTGTTACAGGTTGACCGCGCCGAAACATATCGGTGTAGATTTTCGCAGATATCATCAATTAACACGCATTCCAGGCAGCGTTTCTCTCACTGAGGGCGTTTATGACCAGATGATACCTGCTACATGGAGGTGCCACCTATGAACGCCGTTGATATCTTTCTTGCCCTAGACGACTGTGACACCAACAAACTCCCGCTGGGTAAAACTTTAGATACGATTCCCGATGTGTTAGAGGTGACGCGTGACTACGTCAAAGGCCCGCTCAAAGAGACATATCCTGCGCTCTACACCTTCACCGAGTTCGGTCTGCAAGCGATCGAAAGTTTTATGATTGCGATTACCGACCACACGGACTACACCGCAAATATCGGCGTCGCCGACCTCAGCGATATACCGCTACTCGACCGCGAGTTGGCGGGCAAGCTCGCCGCGAACTTCTTGACAGCGTTGCGCGTCTCGAGAGGGAGGCACGAAGAGGTCGCCTTGAACCTTTTGGACACGCAGTACAGCGAAGATTGGCGCAACGCCTCATTCACAGTTGAGCCGGGCAGTTGGCTTATTCGCCACCTTAGAGGTGAAGGCGATCCTATCGTGGCGTCCATACAAGCTTGAATTAGAGAGTTTCACCTTGAAGGGCGCACGTCGCTTGGGTAGAATGATGTTCGCTGGAGCGTGCGCCCGTAGCTCAGCAGGATAGAGCAGGGGACTCCTAAGCCCAAGGTCGTAGGTTCGACTCCTACCGGGCGCACTACGGTAGCAGGTATACCCCTAGAGGCGGCTAGCGATAGTATGGGCAAAGCGTCACGCGTGGCGCGTTCCCGCTAGCGCCCCGTTGGGGCTAGTACGGAGCGGGACCACGCGACGTACTATATAGCGTTTCCATTTGAGCCTGCACCAGCAGGCTCGAATGTGAGCGGATGCGAATAGAAATAGACGCCACCAGTTGGGTGCAATGAGAAGTGGAAATGCTAATAGTCATCTGGTCAGAGATATTCTCATAGCATTTCCACGCTTCACTGCCCCACATAGCCGCAGTGCTCAAAGGTATTTTTAGCATCGTCGGATGTCACGGCAAGAACAGCATCTTCGAAGGCTTGAATGAGCCTATGCAGGGTAGCAGGTCGAAGCTTTTTGACGAAGGCTTTGATCTTGCTAAAGAGCAGTTCTACGGGATTAAAGTCAGGCGAGTAAGCAGGTAAGTAGAGTAGCGTGCAATGGTACGTTTCGACTAACTCTCTTACGTCGGGTCCCATGTGAACACGCCAGTTATCCAGCACGAGCACCGAGCCTGGCTTGAGGTTGGGCAGTAAGGTCTTGAGATAGCTTAGAAAGGCGGCTTTATCGACGTTCTCAGGATGCACCAAGCAGTGTGCGCCGCTGAGCCCGCGAAGGGTAACCGCCGCTAAGAGACTGGCTCGCTCTTTCTTACCTTTAGGTGCGTCGTCTACGACGCGCTTATCGCTAGGAGCGCGTCCATAACCTCTGGAAAGGTTGAGATAGCCGCTGGTCTCGTCGAGAAACACAAGTGTTTCAGGGTCAAGTTTGGCTACGTCTTCGCGCCACTGCGCTCTTGCTACCTCATCTCGTTCGGCTGCGTAAAGGCTCTTTTTTTACGACTGATACCCAGCTTGCGAAAGTATTTGTCAATCGCTGATTTTTGAAGCGTTACACCCGTAGCCTCGGCTAACGCTTCAGCGTGTTGCTCGAGGGTCCAATCATTATGCGCCTCAACCTGCTTCTTCAGTAGCTCACTCTGCGCCCCACTGAGCCACGCTCTATTGCCTGGATGAGGCGTCGCCGCTAAGGTTCCTGACGCTGCTCGCTTGACGTAGCGCTCGACCGTCCAACGACTCACCCCAAAGCGTCTAGCAACTTCACTTTTATTCTGTCCTTCTTCGCTATGCGCTTTGACGATGCGCTCGCGTAAGTCTAGTGAATATCCTGGCATAACGCTAGCTTAACCTGTAGCAATGAGTCGTGGAAGTGCTATCATTAGAGAAAACACTGTTTCGCTTTGCGAAAACTCCGTAATTAGCACTCACAATTTGGGATGATACCTGCGCCCATTTGTCTCAGTGTCTTGTGGCGGTGCTATGAGAAGTGTGTGGCAGAAGCAAAAGAAAGCCCCGCACGAAGCGGGGCTTTCTTTTGGAGGCCGGTTTTACAGCTATCTCGCAGTTAGGGTTGATTGGGCTGGCTCGAGCCTCACACAAAAAGTCCCAGAATAGCTACCACGCTCTCCACACCTCTCACTTTGTACTGTTCAACTTCGAACTGCGCACGGTAATGCTCATGAAGCTGAGCGCCAACGGCGAAGTACTCGTGAACGTCTTTATGATCTCTTCAGTGTGACAGAGCAGCGTGAGATAACCTCTTAGAGAATAAGGCTCAGCACAAAGACCGCTAACATCCCCGTCACACCTGCCACCGCTGAGCCCAGCGTCTGCAAGCGGTACGCCTGCGACACGTTCATACCCGAAAATTGACTCACCACCCAGAAAAAGCTGTCGTTCGCGTGCGAGACCGTCATCGCGCCTGCCCCAATTGCCAAGGTTGTCAGCGCCAGCCCCGTTGCGGACCCGAGGCCGATGGTAGGAACGAGCGGCGCGACGATAGCCGCAGCGGTAACAATCGCCACGGTGGAGGAGCCTTGCGCCGTTTTGAGGGCGGCGGCTAAGAGAAAGGGTAAGAAGATACCCAAGCTCGTCAGGACCAAGCTCTGCCCTAAAAAGTCCGTGATCGGCGTGCTCCTCAAGACGCTGCCGAGTGCCCCGCCCGCCCCGGTGATGAGGATAATCGGTCCGGCCACCCGCAACGACCTCATGACCGCGTCTTGCGTCAACGCTTCCCCGCGCACCTGCGCGGTGACGAAGAAGGCGACAAACACGCCGATGAGCAGCGCCGTGTTGGGATTGCCCAAAAAGTTCAGCAGCGCGGTGAACGCGCCGTCGCCGAAAGGGGCTGCTGGCAGCGCCGCCACCGAACTGAGCGCAATCAGCGCGACGGGCAAGAGGATAGGTAAGAAAGCACGCCACGCTGCGGGTGGATTTTTAGAACGTGAATTTTTAGGGCGCTCAGCAGCTTCAGCTTGGGCTTCCTCCCCCTCGGGCGTAGAGGTATCGGGGTCAATAAAGATGCGCTCACCCATGTACCGCGCAAAGAAGTAGGTCGTTATCAGCACGGGTACGGTCGTGATAAGCCCTAAGATAATGACGAGGCCGACATCGGCTTGTAAGGTGCCCGCCGCCGCAATCGGTCCAGGCGTCGGCGGCACGAAGACGTGCGTGGTGTAGAGCCCCATGCTCAAAGCCACCGCGTACACCGCCATCGAACGCTCAGCTTTGCTCGCCAGCGAGCGGGCGAGCGGCGCGAGGATGACGAAGCCCGAGTCGCAAAAGACCGGAATCGAGACCACCGAGCCCGTCACGCTCATCGCCAGAACTGAGCGTGCCTCGCCCACCCAGCCGATGATAGTATCCGCCATCACCTGTGCGCCGCCGCTGCGCTCCAACACCACCCCGATAATCGTACCCGCCGCAATGATAATCCCAACCGAGCCGATCGTGCCGCCAAAGCCATCGGTAATCGCCGTAATGACCTCTCCAGGTGGAAGGCCCGCTAAGAGACCTAGCCCATAAGCCGTTACCAGCAAGACGAGAAACGGATGGAGCTTAAAACGAGCCGTCGCAACCACGATAAAGACGATGGCGACGACGAGAAGCACAATCAAAAGCCAACCGGACATAAGCACGCCTCCTTTTACGGGTGTAACTTCTAGGTGTGCTCATCATTTAGCGGCGCGGTAGTTTAGATAGTAGCCCTGTCTACAGGTGTGCTTTGGAGGGGAGCGCTCAGGGATGAGATAGGATTATACACGCTGGAGAGGTTGAAACGCGCTCAAACTTCTGGTACATACGCTTAGTACAGCACTAGATAGAAAATTAAGTCATGTCATTCTGAGCCCTTTACAGGATAGACTCCACCCTCACCAGGGCAGGCTCCGTGGAGTCGAAGAATCTCTGCATTTGCCTTCTCCTCTGATAGAAATTGCAAGGTAAGACCCCTCGACTGGATTCGGGGTGATAAGTAATCAGGTAACGTGAGCATTCATCTTAGCGTACTGCTCTAGTCAAACTACGAACCGAAGTTCAGCCAAGCTGCTACTCAGGGCTGCCCAAACCTCTCGTCAAGCTGCGTGTGAATCGCCTCTGCCAACCCCTGCGCCTGCGGCGTGCCCTGCACGGAAACCTGCGTCTGCGGCGGTTCTACGCTCACGCTGCTCAGCCTCACCTCGAGTTCATGCACGTCCGGCTCAGCGTTCGAGCCCAAGAACCCGGACGCGCTCGACTCGGCCTGCGCAGAGATGACGCCCGTGGTGGGGCTGCTCGCAGTGATTACCCAAGGCCCCGACGGACCGCGCTCGTAGCCGTCTATGCCGCCAGGATTGTAGCTAGGCACCCCTGGATCATCTGCAATGGTTTGCAAAACATTCGCGTAAACCTCTTCCCTACTCCCTTGATAGATGATGGGCGCAGGGTCAACGGGTAGCTGTTCAGTAGCGGGGACGCAGCTTGTCAAAAGAATCAATGCAAAAAACAAGAGGTTGACTTTCATAACATTGCCGAGCTTAACAAATATTCGGAGAGGTCATTATTGGCGCGTGCTCAGTATAAAACTGACGGTGTACCACGTTCTATGTAGGCGGTAACGTGATGCTTGTAAAGAACGCAAATCAATCTCCATGTACACACAGAACGGGATACCTTCATAAAATTCAACGCTCGAGCCTTCCAGCCCTTCCCTGACTCACTGAGATGGTGACTAGCTGACGCGCTTCCCTACCCCAAAATGTCACTCTTCACCCCATTGTCCCCTCTCCTCTACTTCTTCACCGGGCTGGGCGTTAGACTAGAGCATTATGATCGAGAAGCTAGAACACCTTAGTCGTGAGTTTGGAACGCTCGAGCAGTCGCTGGGCGACCCCGAGCTGCTGAGCGACCAGACGCGCTATAGAGAGGCGATGCAGCGCTACAGTGAGTTGCAGAGTATCGTCAAAGTTTACAACGAGTATCGGGGCGTGTTGTCGGGGATAGAGAACGCGCGAGAAGCTTTGGACGACCCTGAGTTGGAGGAGATGGCGCGGGAGGAGTTGGACCTCTTGGAAACGCAGAAGGTGGCGCTGGAGGGGAGGCTCGAGACCTTACTCCTCCCCAAAGACCCCTTCGACGACAAGAACGTCATCATCGAAATCCGCGCGGCGGCGGGCGGCGACGAAGCGTCTTTATTCGCCGCCGAAGTTCTGGGCATGTACCAACGCTACGCCGAAGCGCTGGGCTTCAAAACGGAAGTCATCGACTCGTACGCCAACAGCGTCGGCGGGCTGAGCAAGGTCAACTTTGAAATCACCGGGCGCGGCGCGTACAGCAAGTTCAAGTTCGAGTCGGGCGTGCATAGAGTCCAGCGCGTTCCCGAAACCGAGACGCAAGGGCGCATCCATACGAGCACGATCACTGTTGCCGTCTTACCCGAAGCGGAAGATGTGGACGTGAACCTCTCGCCGAGCGACTACCGCGTGGACGTGTACCGCTCCTCAGGTCCAGGTGGACAATCGGTGAATACCACGGATTCGGCTGTGCGCATCACCTACAAACCCGGCACCTCGGACGAAATCGTCGTGACTTGTCAGGACGGCAAGAGCCAGATCAAGAATAAGGAGAAGGCGCTGACGGTCTTACGGGCGCGGCTTTTGGAGCGCGAGCGCGAGCGGGCGGTAGCTGAAGCGCGGGAGGCGCGGCTCGTGCAGATCGGTACGGGCGAGCGCAGCGAGAAGATTCGTACCTATAACTTTCCGCAGTCTAGGGTCACAGATCACCGCATCGGCTACACCACGCACAATTTAGCCGACATCATGGTGGGCAAGGTGGACGAACTCACTGAGGTCCTGAGCGAGGCGGAGCAGGCACAGCGGCTCGACGAGATGGGCCAGGGCGCGGAGCCTACGTTGGACCGTGGCGCGGCGTGAGTTCGTCGTTGCCGCCGCAATCTTACTCGACGCGCAGGGTCGGGTGCTTTTGGTGGGCAACGACTGGCAGGGCTACGGCAACGTCCGCTACACCTTACCCGGCGGCGTGGTCGAGCGCGGTGAGTCCACCATCGACGCGCTCTCGCGCGAGGTGATGGAAGAGACGGGGCTCAGAGTTACGCACATCGAGCACTTGGCGTATTCGGTCCACGTCGAGGACCTGCGGCGCAACGACAGAGCGATTTCGTTTGCGTTTGTGGCGGCGTATGACGGGCTTCTGAACCCCAGGGACCCCGACGGCTTCATCGTCGAGGCGCGGTTTTTCCCGGTGGAAGAGGTTGAAACGCTCATTCCTATTCCACCGCTGCGCGAGCCACTTGCAAACTATCTGAGAGATGGTAAAACAGGGAGATTCTACACCTACGCAGGGTGGGATGGACGAGGGGGAAAACGAGTATGAGCGACTACAACTATCACGACGACAACACCTACAGCTACGGGAGCTACGACTATGGCAGAAACAAATCCTTTCAGCGCGACTTGAACGAAATGCGCCGCTTGGCGAACCTCTTAGATGAAGCGGTCAAAATTCCTGTTATCAACTACCGTATCGGCTTAGACGGTCTTTTGGGTCTCGTGCCCGTGATCGGTGACTTCAGTGGCTTTGCCATCTCGAGCTACATCATCTTCAAGGCGTACAACATGGGCGTGCCGCGTGAAAAGGTCTCGAGAATGGTCTTTAACTCAGTCGTGGATGTCTTAGTCGGCAGCATTCCATTAGTGGGAGATATTTTCGACCTCTTCTGGAAGTCGAACAAGCGCAACCTGCGCATTGTCGAACGGCACTTCGCGTCGTATTCGGCGACCTAGACGAACGCTTCCGTAAGGAGCAGTGAAGCTGCTCCTTCTGACTCGCTCTCACAACGAAACCGTGATGATTGAATGCCCAAGAAAAAGCCTAGACGTACGGCGAAGGACTCAGCTCAAAACCGAGAGAAGCTCGAGACCCTAAAACAACTCCGTAGCCTAACCCACACGCTCGATAATGCTTTTGAAATCCCAGGCACTGGCTACCGCGTCGGCTGGGACGCGATTATCGGACTCGTTCCCGGCATCGGCGACGCCATTATGCTCGTCCCGTCGGGCTACATCGTTTACCAAGCCTACCGGCTCGGCGCACCTCGGAGCACGCTGATACAAATGGGGGTCAATCTCGGTCTGGAGACGCTCATAGGCAGCGTTCCCCTCATCGGCGACCTCTTCGACGCAACCTGGAAATCCAACGCGAGGAACCTTCACCTCTTAGAGCAGCATCTGGGTCCGACGGACGAAGTGATGTTTGAGAAACCTTCCAACAAAGGGCCAGTTCTCTTTTTGCTCGGCGCATTGGTGGTTGTAGGTGGTGGTATTGCGCTCGTCGTCTGGCTACTCATCTTGCTTTTTCAGCGGATTAACTGAGGCCTTGAGTATTGCAACGTGAGCAGGCACCACCTGTAACGTGAGCACCTAACCGCGCTTCTTAAAGTAACTGCGTTCGTGACCAACTCCGAACAAAGTGAGACAGACTTTGATACCTGCTTACTCGCTTGCTACCCACCCCTGCGCCCATATCCCTCGGTTCTGCTGCCGCGCCACTCGAGCCGCGTTCTCATACTCGTCGGCATATCTGTCGTTCGGCGCAATGCTCAAGGGGTCGGCCCAACCCGCCTCGACCATCTCTAAGTTGACCTGTTCAAAGGATTCGTTTTGGAAGGTCCAGTCGCCGTTAGGCGTAAGCGTATACACATACGCCAACATCCGCCCGTAGCGGTCCCGCTCCTCCGCGTCGAGTTCTAAATAGACCTCTCGCCCTTCTAAAAGCTCTTCCGCGTACGCCGTCGCCTCCTTGCCGAGCGAGCGCATCTCCTCGCGGTTTAGGGGTGACGCCTCTACGTCGCGGTCGAGTTTGGAACTTGCAAAGGTCTCAGGGGTGTCGATGCCCGTAAGCCGCACCTTCTCCTCGCGCCCGTCAAGTTGGACCGTGATGGTGTCGCCATCCGAAACCCTAGTGACCTCTGCTGGACCTTGTAAGCCCGTAACGCTCGGACCGCCGCCCAAAAACTCGTTGAACAGCTCAGCAACTTCGTTGAGAACGGGCACGTCGTCGCCGAAGAGTCCCGCAAGGACAAAGACAATGACAGCGAGGAGGAGAACCGCAGGCGACTTTTTAGCCGTGTTTTTTTTCATGATGAGAAGAGGATACCTCGAGCCTAAACGTGCAGCGCTACTTTGACAAAGCGACTATGCCCACCACTGAACCCCTTCGCCACTAAACGCCAGCGGCGCGACCTCTTCGCCTTCTGAAAGGGTGAACAGCGAGGTGTAGCGCTCGCCTTGCGGGTTTCTATAAACCTCTAATTGACGATCTACGAGGTTGTGAATCCACACCTCAGAAATGCTTGCTCTCGCGTAAATCGGAAGTTTTTTACTGCGGTCATACTCGAGGGTGCTCTTGGACACTTCAATGAGGAGCAAGACATCTTTTCCTGTTGGTAGGCGAGACTGGTATTGCTCTTTCGGCGGCTTGAGCAGCATAATATCGGGTTCAGGTTCGCCATCAGGGGGTAGATGAAGAGGGTTTTGTGCCGCAAGTACGGCGCGTCCACTGAATCTAAGAACTAACTGCTCAATAAACTGTATAACTGAAAGGCCGTGTTCTGGTCCAATGGGTGCCATAGGAAAGACCTCGCCGTCAAGAAGCTCCACCCGTCTATCATCCCAAACACCAGTACGCGCTGTTTGCTCATACTCTTCGATGCTGAAGCGGTAGGGTTTCGGCTGAATCATAATGAGATTATAGCAAAGACACGCTGCACTCAAATACCCTCACCCAGATATGTTTGCCTACGCCCACCACTGAACAAACTCATCACCAAACGCTAGAGACGCAACCTCTTGACCTTCGACATAAGTAGATAAAGAGGTGTAGCGCTTGCCTTTCGGGTTTCTATAGACCTCGAGCTGACCGTCTACAAGATTGTGGATCCACACTTCGGGAATGTTGGCTCTTGCGTAAATAGGGAGTTTTTTGGTGCGGTCGTACTCTAAGGTACTCTTCGATACTTCAATGAGCAGCAGTACATCTTCACCTCTTGGTAAACGAGACCGGTATTGCTCTTCTGGCGGTTTAAGGAGCGCAATATCGGGTTCCGGCTCTCCGTCAGGCGGCAAGTGGAGCGGACTCTGTGACGCGACTACCGCACGTTCACCTAATTGCAAGATAAGCTGTTTAGTGAAGCGTGTAACCGAATAGATATGTTCTGGACCTATAGGTGTCATCGCGTAGATTTCGCCGTCAAGAAGCTCCACCCTTTCATCCTCATGCCACAGGCTCTTCGCCAAGCATTCGTACTCCTCGATGCTAAAGCGGTAAGGTTTAGGTTGAATCATTCCGTAATTATAGCAATAAGCGATGAGTCCAAAGCTTTTCTACTCATTGCTCATTGCTCGCCCAGCCCTGCTTGCTGGAGGCAAAACTTCGTAAGCCCTTCGGGTACGATTGGATTGCTTTTGACTCACCGTTCATTCCTTGCAGGAGACTGCGTTATACGCAATTGCACGATATACTTACCGTATGTCGAAGCGATTGGAGATCAAAGACCATCTGAACTACGAGGAGCTAACGAAGCGCTACCGTAGTTGCAAAGAAGGTAAAGAAAGAGCCAGATGGCAAGTCATCTGGCTTTATAGCGACCCTGAGACATCGCACAGCGCGGCGAAGGTCGCTAGACTCACGGGCTTTAGTGTCATTTGGGTGCGCACCCTGATTAAGCGCTACAACGCTCAGGGAGCGGAAGGGATCAAACGTCGTAACCCGGCGAGCAATGAGGCACGCTTTGTGCTAAGTGAAGCGCAGTGCCAAGCGCTCGGTGAGCAGTTGCGAGAGGCTGCGCCCGATGGGGGCTTGTGGAGTAGCCGCAAGGTAGCGCAGTGGATTGAAGAACGTACAGGTCAAGAGGTGAACGCGAGCACGGGCTGGCGCTATCTTCAACGTTTGGGGTTCAGTCCCCAAGTGCCGCGCCCGCGCCATCAGGATGCGGCAAGTGCTGAGGTCCAAGCTGAGTTCAAAAAAAGCTTGCTCAGCGTCTAAGCGAACTTAGAGAACAGTATCCTGACGAAGAGGTTGAGGTTTGGGCGCAAGATGAAGCGCGTCTCGGGCTCAAGCCTATCGTTCGGCGCGTCTGGGCTCCTGTGGGACAGCGTCCTATTGCCGAGCACAGCAGCAAGTATGAATGGCTCTACGCCTACAGCTTCGTCAGACCTAAAGACGGCAAGAGCTACTGGCTCATCTTGCCTCGCGCCAACACCAAAGCGATGTCCGTAGCGCTCGCTGAGTTCGCTAAAGACTTAGCGCCAAAAGGTGATAAGCGTATCCTGCTCCTCCTGGACCAAGCGAGCTACCACACCACAGATAAGCTCTGCGTGCCCGAACAGCTCGAGTTGCACTTCTTGCCGCCACGTTCACCTGAACTTTGACCGAAGGAAATCCTTTAGGGCAGTCTGCTGAGGCGATTTTTCCTTTGCTACGTGAGCCGCTTGCCAACCGCGCCTTTGCTGAGCTTGACGACCTCGAAGAGATAACGGAACAGCGTTGCTGCTTTCTCATGGACAACCCCGAGATAGTCAGAGGCGAGGTCGGCTTTCAGTGGCTTGTCGTTCTAGGGTAACTTCTTTGTGCAACTCCGTATAACTCGCTCGACTGGATACTTATTCCTACATATTTTCAATCAGCGCGTCGCCAAATTCGCTCGTCTTGAGCAGTTCTGCCCCTTCCATCTGCCGCTCGAAGTCGTAGGTCACGCGCTTCTGGGCAATCGCTTTGCCCATCGCTTCGATGATCAGCTCAGCGGCTTCGTCCCAACCGAGATGCCGGAGCATCATCTCACCGGAGAGGATGACGGACGAGGGGTTGACCTTATCTTGGTCGGCGTACTTGGGCGCGGTGCCGTGCGTCGCCTCGAAGACCGCGTGCCCGGAGTCGTAGTTGATGTTCGCACCCGGTGCGATGCCGATGCCGCCGACTTGCGCGGCTAAGGCGTCCGAGATGTAGTCACCGTTAAGGTTTAGGGTGGCGATGCAGTTGTACTCGGCGGGGCGCAGGATGATCTGCTGGAGCATGGCGTCGGCGATGACGTCTTTAACGGTAATTTCTGTACCCGTGCTCGGGTTCTCGAAGGTGAGCCAAGGGCCGCCGTCGAGTTCTGTTGCGCCGAACTCCTCTTTCGCCACCGCGTAGCCCCAGTCGCGAAAGGCCCCCTCGGTGAACTTCATGATGTTGCCCTTGTGGACCAAGGTGACAGTCGGTAGGTCGTTGTCGATGGCGTAGTTGATCGCGCCTCTTACTAAACGCGCCGTTCCCTCTTTAGATACAGGTTTGATACCGATGCCAGAAGAGTCGGGAAAACGAATCTTTCCATATGACTCGGGGAAGGTCTCTTCCAAAAGGTTCAAAAACTTCTTCACCTCGTCCGAGCCCTCTTTGTACTCGATGCCCGCATAGATGTCCTCGGTATTCTCGCGGAAGATGGTCATGTTGACCTCTTCGGGCTTTTTCATCGGGCTGGGCACGCCGTCGAAGTATTGCACGGGGCGCACGCAGGCGTAGAGGTCTAAGCGCTGACGAATCGCCACGTTAATCGAGCGGATGCCGCCGCCGACGGGTGTCGTAAGCGGTCCCTTGATGGCGACGAGGTACTCACTCAACACGTCCACGGTCTCTTCGGGCAGCCACAGCGTTTCGCCGTATACGTCGTTCGCTTTGTCGCCTGCGTAGACCTCCATCCAAGCGATTTCGCGCTCGCCGTTATACGCTTTTTCAACTGCCGCGTCGAAGACGCGCTTCGAAGCTCGCCAGATGTCGGGTCCGGTGCCGTCCCCTTCGATAAAGGCGATGATGGGTTTGTTGCTGACTTGCAGTTCGCCGTTTTTAAGCGTAATTTTGTCGCCCTCGGGCACTTCGACTTTCTGATAGCTTGCGCTGGTAGTCATAATTCTCCTTATCTCGTGTGAAAAATTTACGTGACGCAGCTTTGAGTCTAGCACGCCTCACTAGGGCTGCTAAAGTAGCCTTATGAACCGAGACTACAAAAGCCAAATTGATGTGGACGAAGCGATAGAGATTGTAAGAGCGCAAGCTAAGCTACTCGAGCATGAAGAGGTTGACCTCTTGAACGCGCTAGGACGAACCCTAACAGAGGACTTGACGAGTCAAGTAGATCATCCAAGTTGCGACAACTCCGCGTTAGACGGCTACGCCTGCCGCGAAGCGGATACGTTGGACGCGACTGAGAAAAATCCAGTTAAGCTCATCCTTGTCGGTGACATTCCAGCGGGCAGCGTCTTTGAAGGAGAGGTCGGCGTAGGCGAAGCGGTGGGCATCTACACAGGCGCACCCGTGCCGAGCGGCGCGGACGCGATTATCGGCGTGGAGTATACCGAGCAGAGAGGTGGCACGGTACTTTTCAAAAAGCCAGCGAGCAAGGGGGACATTCGTCCTAGAGCGCAAGACTTGAAAAAGGGAGAGGTCTATCTTAGAAAAGGAACACGTTTAACGCCTTCATCGGTCGGCGTCGCTGCTTCGATGGGCTATCCGACATTGAAGGTGGGCAAGCAACCTCGCATCGGTATCCTCGCCACAGGCGACGAGGTGATTGACCCCGGCGAGCCGATTCGCGACGGGCAGGTTTACAACTCGAACGCTTATTCGGTGGCAAGCCTCATCCGACAAGCGGGCGGCGTGCCCGTCCTCTTGCCCAAAATCGAGGACAACCCCGAGAAGCTCAAAGGGGCGCTAGAGGCCCTCGGCGGCGTGGATCTCCTCATTACCTCGGGCGGCGTCTCGATGGGTAAGTACGACTTCGTGCGCGACTTGCTCTTCGACGAGGGGACGGTGCACTTCTGGAAAGTGGCGATGAAACCGGGGGGGCCAGCGATATTCGGCGAGTGGCGCGGCCTGAGCGTGTTTGGGTTGCCGGGGAATCCGGTCTCGAGCATGGTCGTCTTCTCCCTACTCACAAAAGTTTGGCTAAACGCGGCGCTCGGCGCTTCGGAAGTCCCGATGTTTCATCAACGTATCCCCGCCACCGCTGCCACGAACTTCAAAGGCACAAATCGAAAGGTCACGGTCAACCGTGCCACGCTGAGTTTTGACGAGCGAGGCTATCTCACACACAGTACGGGGAGCCAAAGTTCGGGTGTGTTGACCTCAATGTTGAAAGCGGACGCTCTGGTGGTTGTGCCGCCGAATCAAGAGGTGAGAGAGGGGGATAAAGTAGAGGTCATCCTCCTCCCTTGAAGCGAGAGGGGTAAACGAACCTTTAGAATGTGTCCGCTTCCCAGACGATCAGCGTGGCCCAGTTGTCGGAGGCTTCATCCTCGAGATACCCCTCTAAGAGCCCTCTAACCTCAAAGCCGTTCTTGAGTTGAAAGCTGAGCGTGGGGTCAAAAAGCTCGCCTGCGATGACCTTATCGACGTACTCAGGCACGCTCAATTCACCTCTATGTGCCGCGTAACCCGGCAGCACGCCGCCCGCGACGATGCCTTTGAGACCTCTTTGTCTCACCAGGTTCTTTCGCGCTTCATAGAGAAGTTTGCCGACGCCGCGCCCCCGGTAGTCGGGGTGGACGCTGATGTCGCCGCCGTAGTACCAGTCGCCGTGCGGGTCATGGTTCGTGTAGTAGCCACCTGCAATGACCTCTTGAAAAGTGTGATTCGGGTTGTCAAAATCGAAAGCGGTGAGGAAACCTGAGCCGAGACCAACAACACGTTCATCGTCCAACGCAACGAAATCACCTTCGGGAAAGACGCGGCAGTGGCTTAAAAAGTGCGCTTCGCTCATCAGTTCATGAGGCGCTAGGGTGGGGAAGCACTCGAGCTGCAACCGCTCGAGCGCTTCTGCGTATTGGGGCTGGATTGTCGTGAGGCGAATCAAAGTTCAATCAACCCTAATTCAAGAGGTGTCCCGTTTTGTGCGTACACGAAAGCTAATCTGTATCTCTCATAAGCACCACGCCACCGCATATACAAAACGTGGTACACCGTCTAACTGAGTAGTGTCGCGTTTTCGTTCTGCCACGAGACCCGCACCTTCTCACCCTCTTTAAGCATCGAGCCGAAACCGTGATGGAGATTTTGTACGCGGACGCTCAAATCTACGTCGCTGCCCGAGGCGACGCGGTAGCGGGTGTCCGTGCCGATATAGAGGGCTTCGGTGATGTGGGCCTCGAGCACGGTCATGCTGTCATCTGGTGACGACGCACCGTTAAGCGGTTGCAGAGCGATCTTCTCAGGACGCACCGCAATACTGACCCGCTCGCCCACCTCTGAATCCAGCGCGTGCCCCTTGAGCCGCCCTTCCAAACGCCGTCCGTCGGAGAGTTCCAACACGCCTAACTCACCGTTTTTGCGCTCCAACGTACCCTCAATGAAGTTCGTCTCACCGATGAAATCTGCAACAAAGCGGTCTGCTGGGGCTTCATAAATCTCGTCGGCGCGACCCACCTGTAGCACGCGCCCTTCGCGCATCACTGCAATCCTATCCGCCATCGTCATCGCCTCCTCTTGGTCGTGCGTGACGAAAACAAAGGTGATGCCCACCTCGCGCTGCATGGTTTTAAGCTCCAGTTGCATCTGATTGCGAAGTTTGAGGTCGAGTGCGCCTAGTGGCTCGTCCAGGAGGAGGACGGCGGGCTTGTTGACGAGCGCCCGCGCCAAGGCAACGCGCTGCCGCTGTCCGCCCGAGAGCTGATTCGGTTTGCGGTCTTTAGTGTGAGGAAGCTGGACCAGTTCTAACACGTCCAAGGCACGCTCTTTAGCCTTTTTCTTGTCCACCTTCGCCATGCGGAGGCCAAACATCACGTTGTTCAGCACGCTCATGTGCGGGAAAAGCGCGTAGTCCTGAAAGACGGTATTGACGGGGCGGTGAAAGGGCGGTATCCCCTGCACCGCCTCACCGCGAATAAGCACCTCGCCCGAGGTCGGCTGCTCAAAGCCCGCAATCGTGCGTAGCGTCGTCGTCTTGCCGCAGCCCGACGGACCCAAGAGCGCAAAGAACTCGCCGTCAGCAATCTCCAGAGAGACCTCGTCAACTGCCTTGACCGTGTTTCCCTGCGGGTCGCGGAACGCTTTGACGACCTCGCGCAGTTCGACGGCGGGCGTGCTCATGGGGTCAGCTTTGGGGACAACTCGGACACCACCCCTACTGCCCTACAAAGATGCGCACTTCGTCCCAGGCGCTGTAGTAGCGCTGCGCCCGCTCCGGGTCTTGCTCGACGAAAAAGAGGTTGTCCATCGTCTCCTCGCTCGGGTAGATGCCGGGATCGTTGGCGAGTTCAGGGTCAATTAAACCCGCGTCTAACGCGGCCCTATTTGGCGTGCCGTAGGCGGTGTAGTTCGAAATATCGGCGGCGACTTGTGGGTTTAAGAGGTAGTCGATAAAGACTTTCGCCAGTTCGACATTAGGCGCATCTACGGGCACCGCCAAAGTATCCACCCAAAAGAGCGTGCCGTCCTCAGGGATGACGTAGCTGTAGGTATCGCACTCGCACTCGTCCATCACCTGAAAAATGTCGCCGGAATACTCGACGACCACGTCCGCCTCGCCGCGCACCAAGACCTCTTGCCCGTCGTCTTGGTTGATGTAGACGACGTTGTTGCCATTTTCAACGAGGTAGTCCTTGGCCTGCTGAATCTCGTCCGGGTCGCTCGTGTTGGGGTCTAAGCCCAACTTAAGGAGCGCCACGCCCATCATGCCGCGAATGTCCTCCAACCAGCTCGCCGACCCACTATAGCTAAAGACGTCGTCCCAAGAGGTGATGTCACCTTCCACCGCTTCGGTGTTGTAGCCAATCCCCATCGTGCCCCACTGGTACGGCACGCTATACGTGTTGTCGGGGTCGAAGGGAAGCCCGACAAAGGTCTCGTCCAAGGTTTCGAAGTTGGGAATCGTCGTCATGTCAAGAGGTTGCACCAAGTCCTCGGCCATCATCAAGGAGAGCACGGTGCTGCTCGGCACGACGATATCGTAGCCGGGGTTGCCCTGACGGATTTTGGCGAGCATATCGTCATCGGTGGGAAAGGTGTCGTACGTAACCGTGACGCCGCACAGTTCTTCAAAGTTGGGGATGGTGTCTTCGGCGATGTAGGTCGTCCAGTTGTAGACGCTGAGCTGCTGTCCTTCAAAGCCCTCGGGACAGGTCCAAGGCTCGAGTGAAGCCGCTTGTCCGCCTGTTTCCTGGCCTCCGGTCTCTTGACCCCCGGTTGATTGCGCTGCTGCGTAGCCCAGCAGAGAAATGATTAAGAGTAATATTCGCATCTAAACCTCCTTGATCTGGCTCGGGACACCTTCACGGATCAACATACTGGTGAATACGCACTTTAGGTAATAACACCTGTTAGGTAACAACACTTACCATAAATTCTTCAGCACGTTGCATAGGTGAGACATCGTGTCCCCTATAATAGTTTTACCTTAAATTACTCATATGCGTGAAGGGCTTCATACTTAATGAAGTTTATTCATGCGTCATTGCACAGCTTACTTATCCCCGGTGAGAGCGTTCGAACTTACCATCACAGATGGGCACGACTTCGTTTTGCAAACGAAGTCGTGCAACCTCGTAATCACTTCACCAAACGAAGAGTCAGCGGATAGTGGTACGAAGCGCCGTTTGCCGCTTTCACCCCAGCGACGATGGTCAAGATGAGCCCGGTAACGAGCGTTGCAGCGAGCGCCAGCGAGAAAAGTACGATTGCGGCGACGCTTTCGTTGATAGAGACGATAACGATAAGGGAAACGAGTGCAATGATGTAGATAGAGAGTGAGATGCTGAAGTTCAGCGCCTCTTTTGCTTGCGCGTCAAAAAACTCGCTCTCGCCCTTTTTGACGAGCCACAAAACGAGCGGGCCGAGCAAGCCCGGAATGCCGACGAGACCTACCAACATCGAGAGATGCGCGGCGGCGGCCCAGCGTAGGTCTTCTCGAGCGTCAGGCGTAGCAGCGGGTTCGGGCGAGGGGGGTTTATTCAGGTCCATAGCGGTCCTCCTAAGGGCGTAGTTTAGACCATTAGTGGCGCGAATACCAACGACTTTAGTATGAGCGCGTCCTCACAGCCCGCTCGCCTTGGTGAGGCTATCAAAACGAGTGCGCCTCTCCATCTCAGTAAAAGTGTAAAGGTCACACGAAAAGGTGAACCCGACTTCATCGTCTTGCCGTGGTCTTCCTCACAAACTCCCGTTAGAGTATCCCTATGATTCAAACACTTCTCCTCTGCACTACGCTGTTTTTTACCTCCGCCCATATAACCCCTACCCAAGGCGCGTCGCAAGATGACGCCACTTACACCCTCAACCTCACGCTGAACGGTGAGCCAATTGACTGGTACGTCAGCGAGTCGGTGAACCGCAATGGCGATTGGTTTCAGCCCTATGGTCAAGAGACGGTGAGCATTCTTTTTGACGGGGGCAGCCTCGACCTCAACGTAGCCGATTGGGGCACGTGGGACAACGCGCACGTCATGGGCGTGAGCTATGAGCGCACCGCCGCAGATACCTACACGATGAGCGCCACCGTGCGCCACGCTGACACGGGTTGGGAGGATTACGCCAACGTCATCAACTTCGCAGGCGAAAACGTTCAAAACGGGTTGCGTGAACTTCTGCACCCTCACGAGAATGAGCAACCGTTTACCCGTTCGCAGAGCGGCGTGGTGGCCTCCGGTCCGGTGCGCGTCAGCGCCAATGACAACGTCGAGGGCGAGGACGGCACAGTGGTTACCCTTAAACTTGACAGTGAAATGTTCACCTCTTTAGATAGCGCGGACTTGGAGATTGAACTGACTAAAGACTAAACGGTTCAATATCAACAGTTCAAAGGAGAGCGGGCCCGAGACTAGGGCCCGCTCTCCTTATGATTTGCTTGTCAAGGCCGACCTCTTACCCCGTCGGACTTGCTAATGACGGCAACCACGTCACGATACTTGGAAAGAGCACGATGAGTAAAAGCGCTACGAGCTGAATGATGATAAAAGGAACTATCCCCCTGTAAATATCTGTCGTCTTGATCTCCGGCGGCGCAACCCCTTTGAGATAAAAGAGTGCGAAGCCAAAAGGCGGTGTGAGAAACGAAGCTTGTAGGTTCATGGCGATGAGCACGCCGAACCAGGGCATCATGTCCGCGCCGAAGTAACTCAGAGCGATGGGCGCGATAAAGGGCACAACGATAAAGGTGATCTCGATAAAGTCGATGAAAAACCCCAAGAGGAAGATGGTGAGCATCGTGAAGAACAAAAAACCCCACTGCCCACCAGGGAGGTTCAACAAGAAGCTATCCACGAGCTGCGGCCCGCGCAGCGCGTTAAAGACGCCGCTAAAGGTCGTCGCGCCGACCAAGATGATAAAGACCATGCTGGTCAGCTTGACGGTCTGGTCCATCGTGTCGAGCAGGTTTTTTAGATTGAGTTTGCGGTTGACGAGCGCCAAGAGCATCGCGCCGATTGCGCCCGCCGCGCCCGCTTCCGTAGGCGTGGCGTAGCCGCCGAAAATGGAGCCTAACACGAGCAGGATGAGCGCTAAAGGCGGAATGAGGTTGACGACGACCTTGTACATCAGGGGCGAATTCCAGTTGCGCACGAAGAGCCATACCATGAGCGCAAATGCTGCGGCGTAGAGCGCGTAGAAAAAGAGGTTCGCGCCGCCCGCGGACAGAGCCAAGAGCTGCAAAATCACGAAGATAAAGCCGTAGAGAAAGGCAAACCCAACGATCATCAGGGGAATCTTGATGTAGGGCGCAACGTTGACCTCGGCAACGGTGCGGGCTTCTAAGGGCATGGCGGGCGCTTCTTTGGGGCGCGTAAAGGCGACGAAAACCACCCACAGCGCGAAGAGCCCCGCTAACATAAAGCCCGGAACCGCCGCGCCTAAGAAAAGCTCGCCGACTGACACGCCGATCTGGTCCCCTAAAATCACCAGTACAATGCTCGGTGGGATAATCTGACCCAACGTGCCCGAGGAGGCGATCACCCCCGTGGCGAGCGGTTTGCTGTAGTTGTACTTGAGCATAATCGGCAGTGCCAGGACGCCCATCGTCACCACCGACGCGCCGACCACGCCCGTCGAGGCGGCGAGCAGTGCGCCCACTGCGACAACCGAGATGGCTAAGCCGCCGCGCAAGGAACCGAACAGCGTGCCCATCGTCTCTAAAAGCTCCTCCGCCAACCCGGACTTCTCCAGCATCACTCCCATAAAGACAAAGAAGGGCACCGCTACAAGCGTGTAGTTATCCATAATCGTGCCGTAAATGCGCTGCGGCAAGATGTTCAAGCGAGCGATCCGAAAGGCGTCTTCCCAGGGCCAAAAGGGGACCAAATCGCTGAAGAAGAGGGTGAATAAAAACGCCGTGCCCCCCAAGCTAAAGGCGACGGGGTAGCCGATCAAGAGCAGCGCGATGGCAGCTCCGAACATCCAGAGCCCGAGATACTCCACGTTAGACGGCCTCCATCTCTTCGGTTACCTTGTCGTGCTGCTCATACCCTTCGACACCCCGCAAAAAGGCGACGCGCTTAATGACTTCGCTGATCCCCTGAAAGATGAGCAGGATAAACGCGACGATGATGACGGTCTTGATAGGGTAGACGGGCAGCCCGCCCGCGTTGACGTTCACTTCGCCCTGCTGCCAAGAGCGCCCTACATAACCCCAGCTAAAGTAAGCGCCCATAACGCAAAAAGGGATTAAAAAGACAAAGGTCATGATGATGTCCACCCACGCCTTTAGGCGCTGGCTGTAGTTCGTGTAGAGGATGTCCACACGCACATGCGCGTCCTTGTTAAAGACATACGCCGCACCTAACAAGAAGATGAGGTTGTAAGCGTAGGTCTGCAAGGTGATGTAGAGCGTGCCGCCCAGTGAGACGTTGAGCGCTCGCCCCAAGTTGCGCGTAATGACGTTAAACGCGCCCAAAAGCACCATGATGAGCGTGAGCCAGAACATCACATAGGCAATCCAGGTCGTCACCGTGTCAATCCCTTTAGAGATAGCTAGAAAAAACCTCATAAGGTTTCGCCTCCTTTCTATAGCAGGTACCATCTGGTCACGGACGCGCTCAGTCAGGAAGGTAGTGATGAGCACGCACATTGTGGAATGATATCTGCGTAGCAACCCGATAAGAGCTGCTACTTGTACTGCCTGCAAAACGTATCGGTGTATCGTATCCGTTTGCACAGTTGCGCGTCAATGCAAGAGGCGCGTATGAGACGGGATTTTTCTCATGTATGGAAGAAGGGTGATGAGTGCCTAGCAATGAGCAATGAGTTAGCACCTTTAGACTCATTGCTTTCAACTCACCGTTCGTCCAGCTCGACTGGATTACTCGTTACTTCTTGATTGCGCTTAACAGTAGACCTGTGCAACGCTGCAGGACCTCGAGCCCAAGCACTTCCCCTCGAGCTACACTCACCTCATGAACATCCTCATCTTAGGCGGTACCCGCTTCGTCGGACGGCATATGGCAAGAGCAGCGCTAGAGCGAGGCCACACGCTCACGCTCTTTAATAGGGGCAACAGCAACCCCGAGCTGTTCTCCAACACCGAAGAGGTCGAAAAGCTGCGCGGCGACAGAGACGGCGATATGAGCGCGTTGGAAGGGCGAACCTGGGACGCGGTGATTGACACGAGCGGGTATGTGCCGCGCATTGTGAAGAGGTCGGCGGAGCTTGTCAAAGCAGAACACTATGTGTTTGTCTCGAGCATCTCTGTCTACCCCGACGATCTACCCCTTCACGCCGACGAGAGCGCGCCCGTGAGACAGCTTGACGAACCCACTACCGAAGAGGTCACGGGCGAAACCTACGGCGGTCTCAAAGTGTTGTGCGAAGAGGTCGTCAAAGAGGTCTATCCAGACGCCGCGCTTATCTTGCGCCCCGGCCTCGTCGTCGGACCCTTCGATTACACCGACCGCTTCCCCTACTGGCCGCACCGCGTGGACGAGGGCGGCGAGGTGCTAGCACCCGAAGGACCGGACGTGCTCATTCAGTTCATCGACGCGAGGGATTTTGCCGAATTTACTATCGCTTCCATAGAAGAGCGGCTCACAGGCACGTATAACATCGTGAGTAACGGCGATCAATTTACGATGGGGGAGTTGCTGGAGACGTGCAAACGAGTAACCCGCAGCGACGCGAGCTTCACCTGGGTCGGTGGAGACTTTTTGTTGGAAAGAGGTATCAGGCGTTTTAGCTGGGATTTACCGCTATGGGTAAAGGAAGAGGACAGAAACTTCCTCCGCGTGAGCAGTGAAAAGGCGCTGGCGCAAGGCTTGACGATAAGCCCTTTAGAGCTAACCGTGCGCGACACGCTCGGTTGGGATAAGACGAGATTAGAAGGCGAGTTCACCCGCGTCGTGTCGAGAGAGAGGGAGCAAGAGATTTTGAGGGAGTGGCGCGAGCAGTGATAGCGTTGGAGCCTACCTATAGACGAACTCGAGGTCAAAAAATAGTATCGGGTGAAACAAGGTGTCCCGTTTTGCGCCTCGAGAAGTTCTGATAACCTCTCCTAACGCACTTCACGCAACTTCACCTGCAAAACTTGGTACACCGTCCAACAAAAAGAAACACCCTCTACCTTATCTCACTCTCTCGGTTCTTCCGCACCAAACTTAATAGTGGGACAGATACACGCTCGAGCCTTTAGTGGTAAAGGGTGTCTCGGTATGAGGAATCTTGATCCTTATCTATAAAGGGTCCTCCTATTCACGAACTTGAGATGATTGTAAACCTTTAGGTACAACTAATGAAGGGTGACAAGTCCTAATTGTCAGAGCCGTGTCATGCTACGATTGTAAGTTGGAGCTGAGAACTTATACCTCTTTTGTAGCAAACACTTGCTCATGAGGCGTTGAGGACTCGAGACGCGCATTCTAGGCAACTTCATAGTTTGGTGCTGCTCCCTCACCTTAGAGTAGCGCTATGAACGCTATTCTCAACAAAATCAAGTCGACAAATCAAGCAACTACCCTCCTCGTTATTCTGATGTTGTCCCTCGGGACGCTCATGAGCTGTGGTCCTGTCAATCAGAACGAGAGCGCGGTGGACGGTGAAACGGCGACGGCTCAGGGCGATGTCGAAGAGGGTGCGGGCGGGGAGGCGGTCTTAGAGTCCAATGACAGCGATAACGACAGCATGATGCGCGACGCCACCCAAAACGAGAACCGGGGCACGAGCGCGGAGAGTGACATCGCCTCGGGTGCGAACGCGGCGGACGTAAACGTCAGCATGACGGCGGACGGCAACCAAGCGTGGGTCGTGACGAACGTCGAGAACGCGCCCAACCTCGCCGAAACGGACGCACCCAACCCGACCATGACTTTGACGACGGGGCAGCGCTACCGCTTCAACAACCCGCTCTTTGACACCCACGTCTTGCAGTTTCGCAACGGTGCGGGCGACGTGCTCCTCGGTCAGGGCGGGTCGGCGGGCTCGTTTGCGGAGAATGAGGATGTGAACCCAGTCATCAGCGACAACGCCGTGACCTTTACGCTTACTGAGGGGTTGGCGCAAGAGCTTGCCGACTACTACTGCGCGGCGCATCAGGGCATGGTGGGCGAGATTCAAGTTCAATGAGTGATGCACGTCGGGACAAACAACCCTTGGCACGTAGCAGGTATTCACGTTTATAATGGAGCGATATGAAACTTACCGGATTCCTCAGCCTCTTGCTGCTCAGCCTACTTCTAAGTGCGTGCGGTCCTGAAACGCAGCAAGCCCCGACGAGCGCAACCGAGCGCAATGTGGACTACGTTGGCGTCGGCGTGATCGTGCCGCCCGAAGATTTGCGCAGTGATACACCTGACGTGTTCGCCGCTAAAAACCGCGTCCCGCACCAGTATAAAGACCTCGACCCGTACAACTTTTTTGCGGTTTTTAATAACCTCAATCCGGGGCTGAATAGATAGGGGTTCGAGCCACACGCCTCCATTTGAACTTAATAGCTTTATTGCAAGGGGCTACAACCCCTTGTTTTTTAGCGCTTCTTACCTCGCGCACTAACCCGCGCCGCCGTGACCTCTTTGTCCCTAGCTCACACGCTACCTCGAGCCACCCCCCTCACACAGCTA
Source organism: Trueperaceae bacterium (assembly GCA_965213645.1). Taxonomy (GTDB): domain Bacteria; phylum Deinococcota; class Deinococci; order Deinococcales; family Trueperaceae; genus CBDBZX01. The sequence continues at coordinate 256,078 of CBDBZX010000008.1, read as the reverse complement.
CAAAGGCGTGACCTCTCCCCCTGGTATACTCGGGCGCATGAATAGTAAACGGGGTCACTCAGAGGTAGCGTGGGGTTTTAGCTCGAGCCTTTCAACATGAATTACTTATTATCTTCGCGGTCATCGTCTTTTTGCTCGCTGCCAACGCGCTCTACGTCGCGGCGGAGTTTGCGGCGGTCAGTGCGCGGCGCACGCGCGTGCAAGAACGCGCCGCCGAGGGGAGCCGCGTGGCGAAGTCGCTCCTGGGCGTGTTGGAGAACCGGGAGGAACTCGACCGCTACATCGCGGCGTGCCAGGTAGGGATTACGCTCTCGAGCCTGGTGATTGGCTTCTACGGTCAAGCGCAGCTCGGCCCCTATCTGAGCCCGCTCTTCGTGAATTTCGGCGGCTTGCAAGAGGCGGCGGCCTACTCGGTAGCCGCCATCGTCGTGCTGCTTCTCCTCACGACCTTGCAGGTGATTTTGGGCGAACTCTTGCCCAAGTCCGTCGCCGTGCGCTACCCCGAACGCTTAGCGCTCCTCACCACACCGCCCATGCGCGTCTCGCTCTGGATTTTGCGCCCCTTTATTTGGCTCTTGAACGGCTCGGCCTTAGCGCTACTCAAATCGTTTGGGGCGGAGCAAAATATTGAAGAGGAGCACGTTCATTCACCCGAGGAGTTGGAGCGCCTCGTCCGGGAGAGCGCTCAAGGCGGCTTCATCGACGCGGGCGAACGGGAGATGCTCCAGAACGTTTTGCGCATCGAAACCCTAGTGGCACGGCAGATCATGATTCCGCGTACGCGCATGGTGGTTGCGCCCTTAGAGGACACGCCCGCCGACCTCTTAGCCAAGCTCGTAGACTCGCCGCACATGCGCTTTCCGGCAGTCGAGGGCAACGTGGACAAGGTGGTGGGGATGATTCATTTGCGCGACCTCTTCGCCTTTGCGCAGGATAACCCCGAAGGCGATCTTAAAGAGATCGTCCGTGAATTGCCCCTTTACCCCGAGTCCATCACCGTGAGCGACCTCTGGGACGTACTGCGAAGGGAGGGGCGCTACATGGCGGTTTTATTCGACGAACATGGCGGCACGGCGGGGCTTGTGACCTTAGAGGACATTATCGAAGAGGTCGTGGGCGAGTTGCAAGACGAGTTCGATTACGAGGCCGAGGCGGTGCGCTACGCCGAGGACGGGCGCGTCTATCTGCGCGGCGACTTGCTCGTATCGGCGGTAAACGACAAGCTCCTCTTAACCTTGCCGACGGGCGAAGTCGATACGATCGGCGGGTTGGTGGTGGAGCGGCTCGAGCACGTCCCCGAAGCGGGCGAAACGGTGCGCGTCGCGGGCGTCTCCCTCCGCGCCGAAGAGGTCAAGGAACGCGCCGTGACCGAGGTGAGCCTGAGTGCGCCGACCGAGGGTGAGGCCCGTAAAGAGATCGAGGATATGCCCGAAGAACAAACGGCTGAGGAAAGACCCGAAGAAACAACTGAGCAAAAGGTGGAACGAGCATGATGAGCGTTCTGCTTCCTATCCTAGTCATTATCGTGCTCATCTTGCTTAACGGGCTCTTTGTCGCGGCAGAGTTTGCCATTGTGGGCTCGAGGCGCACCCGCATCGAAAAGTACGCTGAAGAGGGAAGCTCCGTTGCCCGCTACGTGCAGCGCGTTCTCTCGAGCGCCGAAAATCAAGATCACTACATCGCCATCGCGCAACTCGGCATCACTTTGGCGAGTATCGGCCTAGGCATGTACGGCGAGCAGTCCATCGCGGGCTGGCTCTATGGACCACTGGAGCGCTACGGCGGCTTAGGCTACGCCGCGTCGCACACCATCGGCACCATAGTCGCCGTAGCGTTCCTCACCTACTTTCACGTCGTTATCGGCGAGATGATTCCCAAAGCGCTCGCGCTTCAGTCGCCCGAAAAGACCTCTTTCCAGGTCGCGAGGCCCATGCAGGTGATGGGGACGGTGTTTTATCCGGCGGTGTGGCTCTTGAACGGCGCAGGGACGCTGCTGATGAAAGCGCTGCGCATCCCCGAGCCCGACGCGCACAGCCGGGTTTATACGCCGCAGGAGTTGGAACTCATCGTCGGCGAGTCGAGCGAGGCGGGCGCGTTAGAGAGCGAGCAACAAGAACTCATCGGCAACATCTTCGACTTCAGCGAGCGCGACGTGGGTCAACTGATGACGCCGCGCCCGCGCGTGCTCGGTCTGAGCGCTGACAGCACCAAAGAAGATTTGATCAACCTCATCCGCGAAGGTCAGCACAGCCGCTTTCCCGTTTACGAAGGCGACTTAGACCACATCACCGGGCTCTTGCACATCAAGGACTTCATCCGCCAGCAAACGCAACAATCAGCGGAGCCCTTCGACCTGCGCTCGCTCGTTCGCCGTGCGCCGCGCGTGCCCGAGGGGATGGCGGCGGAGAACCTCTTGGAGTCCTTTAAGCGTCTCAAGGTTCATATGGCGGTGGTGATGGACGAGTTCGGCGGCACAGCGGGCATCGTCACGTTGGAGGATTTGCTCGAGGAGGTCGTCGGCGAGGTGCAAGACGAGTTCGACCGGGAGACGCCGAGCGTGCGGAGGCTGGGTGACAACACCTTGTTGGTGCGCGGTGACGTGCTCTTAGACGACCTTAACGAGCATCATGGCTTTGACCTCGCTTCGGAAACCTCCGATACAATTGCGGGGCTCCTGTTAGACGAGTTAGGGCGTCCGCCCCAAGTTGGCGACGAGGCGGCGGTGCAAGAGGTTCACCTCTACGCGGAAGAGGTCGAGGGCTTGGTGATTCAAGAGGTGCGCCTGACACAGTCCCCTAAAGATAACGAATAGTAGGGGCGATTCATAAATCGCCCCTACAAAGCGGTACAGTTTATCGGTGTGAGTACTCCTGCCTAAATAACCTGAACTATTTTGCTGAAGTTTTACGCTCAAGGCAAGAACCGTGTACTTTTTCGGTTTAGATTATTTCCGCGCTCCTACTTAGAGAACGTAGTAACGTGGTAGGGGTGGGTTTGAAACCCACCCCTATGAAGCGCCGAGTGAGGGCTCGAGCCACAAAGATGTGATATAACGCACACAGCACAAAAATCCGGTACTATTGGCCTAGCCTGTCTTCGGATGAGAGCGTTTTTGACCAGATACTACCTGCTGTGCTCGAGAGGAGCGCCATGTCCCTAAAAGCCCCCTCCTTAACCATCGGGATTGAGGAAGAGTACCAAATCGTTGACCCCGAAACACGCGAGCTTAAAAGCTACATCACGCAATTTTTAGAGGGCGACCACAGCGTCTTGCGCGAGCTCGAGATTCAGCCCGAACTGCATCAGAGCATGGTCGAAATCGGCACATCGGTCTGTGACAACGTGCAAGACGCCAGAAGCGAACTCGTAGACTTGCGCTGCAAGGTCAGCGAACTCGCCAAGAGCCGGGGCGCACGCATCGCAGCGGCGGGCACGCACCCCTTCTCGACCTGGGAATCGCAAGAGATCACCCCATACGAGCGCTACGAAGGGCTTTTAGAGGACATGCAGGTTTTGGCGCGGCAGCTCCTCATTTTCGGAATGCACGTGCATATCGGCATCGAAGACAAGGGCTTCGCGGTGGACGCGATGAACACCCTGCGCTACTTCACGCCGCACGTCCTAGCGCTCTCGTCCTCGTCGCCCTTTTGGGAAGGGCGCAACACCGGACTGCACAGCTACCGCAGCGCGATCTTCAAGCACTTTCCGCGTACGGGGCTGCCTATCGAATTCAACTCGAGAGCCGAATACGACGACTTCATCAACGTCTTAGTGCAGACGAATTGCATCCCCGACGGCTCAAAAATTTACTGGGACTTGCGTCCACATCATTCCTACTCGACCCTGGAGTTTCGCATCTGCGACCTCTGCACGCACGTAGACGACGCCATCTGCTGTGCGGCAATCTTTCAAGCCTTGGTTCTGAAACACTACAAGATGCGCACCGACAACATCACCTTTCGCACCTACCCCTTGCACCTCATCGAAGAGAACAAGTGGCGGGCGGTGCGCTACGGCGTTCAGGGCAAGCTCGTAGACTTCGGCAAGCGCGTAGAGGTCCCTACCAAGGATTTGCTCCACGAACTCGTCGAATTTGTAGATGATGTTCTGGACGAACTCGGCACGCGCAAAGAGGTCGAGCACGTCTTTACCATCCTCGAGCGCGGCTCTTCAGCCGACCAACAGCTCGCCATTTTTGAGGAGACAGGCGACCCGAAAAAGGTGGTGGACTGGCTGATTAAAGAGACGCTCAAGGGGTGTGAGTTGCGGGATTAAAGGTTGAATCCGGCGCTGTGTGGCTACTCGAGGGAACAGTAAGGGTTGGGGAAAGTAGGAAGTAGGAAGTAAGAAACGGTTTGTTAATATCTGTTGCTTCTCTCTCAGGTATTTCGACCTGTACGTCTATACTCCGTAAGGTAAGCCACTCGTTCATGTCAGGAATTAGGCGAAGCTAAGAGGTGTGAACGACGAGGGTCGCTGGGGTAATACCTGGAACGAGGTAGAAATAGACGGACGCACGATAAGCTATGTGCGAACAGGTCGCGGGCAACCTCTTGTTCTTTTACACGGCTTTACTTTAGGACATGGCACACTGACGTATGGACCAAGCATCGCGCCTTTAGCGAAACATTTCGACGTGATTGTGCCGGACTTGCCGGGGTACGGCTCGAGCACCCCCCTTCCCGAACCCTACAGCACCGAAGGCTACATCACTTTTTTAGAACACTTCTTGGATACTTTAGACTTAGAGCAAATCGCGTTGGTCGGCTTCTCCAAGGGTGGCGGCATCTCGCTCGGGTTTACTTTACAGCACCCTGAGCGCGTCTCCAAACTCGTTTTGGTTAGCTCATACGCGCTCTCTGGCGCGGTGCACGTGCCGCTTCTTCCTTACCTCGCCCTACGCACGCCAGGTCTCGCCAAGGTCGTGTGGCGCAGTTTGCGCAGTATTCGCGGGCTCTTACCGCTCTACCTCAAAAACCTCGTGTTTGGCAATTCAGACAACCTTACAGACGAACTCGTCAAGGAGATACGCGAACCGCTGAGCAAGGCGGGGAGCGAACGCGCCTTCATGACCTGGCTGCGCGGCGAGATGGGACCGCTGCAGCTCAAGACGAACTACGCTGCTAGGCTCCCCGAGTTGCACGTACCGACGCTCCTCATACACGGCACTAAAGACCTCGTCGTACCCGCCAAACGCGCTAAACGGGCCTCCGAACGGATACCTAATGTGAACTTAGAGCTTTTGCAAGGCTGCGGTCACTGGGTTCCGCGTGAAGCGCCGGAGAGGTTTGTCACCATACTCTGCACCTTCTTGTTACCTTGACCCCTCCAACTCCCGTTGCCTCTGCTCACAATTGCATACACTAAAGCTATGAGCAACTCGAGACACAAAATGGATTTCAGCATTCGTCATTTCCTCAAGCATGTATCAAGCTACCTATTGACTGAAGGCATTTCAAACTAGATGACTCTCACACTATGATTTGGCACTATCAAACCCGCATCAGCACCCAGCTTTTCGGCTGGAGCGCGTTTAGTATCTTCGGCGGCGTTGCGCTGATGCTTCTTCTTAGCGACCCTTTTTGGCAAGGTATCGGTTTACAAGGCGTCGTTTGGGGCGTCATTGACGCAGGCATCGCCTTTTTCGGACAGCTCGGGATGCGCCGCAAAGTCGCCCGACTTGACGACCCCAATGATACTCGTTTGCAAATCGAAGAGGCGCGGCGGCTGCGGCGCTTGCTCTTTATCAACGCGGGGCTCGACGTACTCTATGTAGCGGTGGGCGTGGGGCTCATTGTGACCTTCGGTGTGGACAATGTGTTTGCGAGAGGAAACGGGGTTGGCGTCGTGATTCAAGGGGCCTTCTTGCTCCTTTTTGACCTCTTTCATGGATGGCAAACGGGTAGGCTGATTGCGAGATTGTGAAGCTCTGAGCTACCTCATCAACCCGTGCAATAGTCCGATAACCTCTTGCGCGTTCGCTTTTTTCTCTGCCAAAGTTCGCAGTTGTCCCGTTTGGTAGAGCCTCTCCCCTACCGCAGCCGCCGTAGGGAACTCACGGTGGTAAACCTCGAGAAAAGCAGGATTTGTTTTCAGCACACCTCTATGTAAATACGTTTCAACAACCAGAGTAACCAAGACATCCTCAAATTCGGCGGATTGCGGCGAGATACCCACAATATTCTTCCGCTTCAAATAGGGCACTTGCTCCGTCATCGCGCTGCCTCCCGCCCAAGGGTCACGCGAGGCGAAGTGAAAGGTGCGCACGCCCGCCATACGGATCGCGCCCATGCATAAGGGGCAGGGCTCAGTCGTGGTGTAGAGGATAGCCTCGTAGGGGCTGTGCTGGGCGTAATCGAAGCTCACGAGCGCGTTCATCTCGGCGTGAGCGAGCGGGTGCCCGGCTAGGTGTGGCGGCGACATATCCTCATAAATGCGGTTTCGTCCGCTCGAGAGCACTCTCCCCTCCCTATCCGTAACAACTGAGGCGATGGGCAACGAGCCCGCGCAAAGGGCGTCCCAAGCGAGTTTGGCGCAGACCTGCCAAGGGCGAGACAGCGACGCCCACAAGTCTTCTGTAGGGTTCACAGCACTTCACCGTATTTAACAAAGAGGTCATCTAGCGCCTCACGGAGCAGGCTCGCCTCGGTACGGCTTAGGGCATCTGAGAGCTTAGAAAGCCGCTCCAAGCTCGCTTTGGAGTAGTAATTACTTTTGAGCGTCATCTTCGACTCGACATAGATAGCGACACGCCCACGACCCTCAGTTTTAGCGCGGTACAGGGCTTCATCCGCCGCCCTCATGAGGTCGGGGATGTCTTTGGCGTGCGGTGGGCGGCTGGCGATGCCGACCGAGAGGTGAACTTTGCGGGGAATCTTTGGGTTGGGGGTGCGGTGTGAAAAATGGGTGCGGACTTCCTCCAATAAAATCAGCGCGTTCTCCGCCGGCAACCCCGGCAGCGCCACCGCGTATTCGTCGCCGCCTAAGCGGGCCAAGAGCGCGTCAGCAAGAAGGCTGCCCTGAAGCACAGCTTCCAAATGCCGCAACACCGCGTCGCCCGTTTCACGTCCGTAGTCGTCGTTGATGTCAGCGAAGTGGTCGAGGTCGGTGAGCGCGAGGCTGACGAGACTATCTTTGGGAAGTTCGTTGAGGGCGGTTTCGAAATCGGGGCGAGTGAGTAGCTCTGACATATTATTTCCTTTATGTTTACATTAATATATATACGCTGAAAGCAATATATTAAGAGGTGAAAAAGCTCACATCTGAGTTTCGGCGGCGCTTTAGGTTTTAGGTTTTGTTCTGTAAGCTCGAGAGGGATGACTAAAGATACTGACGTAGCACAGATACTGTGTATCTCAAGCCTTTCTGCTTGTCACATTTGATACAGTCAACCGCAACCTGAAAACCTATGATACGGATTCCGCTAAATTCCCTATCACCGAGCAAGGCATTCGGTGATAGTCCATACCGCTCCATCCGTATCTTTGTTCCTGCTCGCAGGAGAGTCCTCAACCGGGCGTATCATGCCGTTAACTACAGCTCACATCGACTGTTCGTTGATGTTACCACCGGTTGAAGACTCTTTCGCTCGGATTGATAGAGAATCAATCGGAATTGGTATGAAACGTCAACCGAATCTGGGAAAGCACCCTAGCGTGTTGTCTTACCCTAGCGCGGCGGTACATAATAAAGGTATGGACGGAAAAATTTTAGTCACGGGGGCAACAGGCTATATCGGCGGACGACTCGTTCCGCGACTTTTGGAGGACGGACGCGACGTGCGCTGTTTGGTGCGCGACGCCGAACGTTTCAAGGTGCGCTCCTATCACGACCAAGTCGAGGTTGTCGAGGGCGACGTGCTCGAGCCCGAGAGCTTAAAAGGTAAGTTTGACGGTGTACACACGGCGTATTACCTCATTCACTCGATGGGCGCGTCCGAGCGCGGCTTCGAAAACCGCGACCGCACGGCGGCGACGAACTTCGCTGAGGCGGCGAAGGCGGCGGGCGTTAAACACATCGTCTATTTAGGCGGACTCGGCTCAGATCATAAGGGGATGTCTAAACACTTAGAGTCGCGCCAGGAGACGGGCCGCGCTCTTGCTACAGCGGGCGTCCCCGTCACCGAGTTTCGCGCCGCGATTATCGTCGGCTCGGGCAGCATCTCCTTCGAGATGATTCGCTACTTAACCGAGCGTCTGCCTATCATGGTCACGCCCAAGTGGGTCGATACCAAAGTGCAGCCCATCGCCATTCGCGACGTGCTCTCCTACTTGCAGGGAGCACCCGAGCACCGGCCCGAGGAGGGTCACCAGATCGTCGAAATCGGTGGACCGGAGGTGCTGACGTATAAGGACATGCTCTTCACCTACGCTGATGTCCGTGGTCTCAAAAGAAGGATGTTCTCCACCCCGGTGCTGAGCCCCAAACTCTCCGCCTATTGGATCAACGTAGTTACGCCGATTCCCGCCTCCATCGCCCGCCCGCTGGTCGAAGGGCTCACCAGCGAGGTCATTGTGGACGATTCAGAGCCCGCCAAGAAGTACAAAGTCCGGCCCATCTCGTATGAAACGGCGGTTAAACTCGCTTTGAACCGCGCCAGCCAAGGAGCCGTCGAGACACTCTGGAGCGGCTCGTTATCCTCGGTACCGCGCGGCACGCCGAGGGCGGAGAAGCTGAGCGACGCCGAGGGAATGCTTTCGGACCACCGCTCGAGAACCTTCGATGTGGACCCGGACAGCGCTTTTGAAGCGATTGTCAACATCGGCGGCGAAGAGGGCTGGTACACCTTCGACTGGCTCTGGCAGATTCGCGGCGCGTTGGATAGGCTCTGGGGCGGCGTCGGGATGCGGCGCGGCAGGCGCGACCCGCACAACCTCTTGCCCGGTGACGCCTTGGACTTCTGGCGCGTCGAGAGCGTCGAGGACAACGACCACCTGCAGCTCCGCGCCGAGATGAAGGTGCCGGGGCGGGCCTGGCTGCGCTTCGACGTGAAAGAGCACGAGGACGGCAAGACCGAGATTCAGCAAACGGCCTACTTCGAACCCAAAGGTCTCTTCGGCTTTCTCTATTGGTGGGCCATGTACCCCGCGCACCTCTTTATCTTCCCCTCGATGATCAACGCGATTGGCGAGCGGGCCAAGAGCTATCAGCAGGAGACGCCTAGCGCGTCGCTCGAGCCCGCTTAATAGGTTTATAAAGTAGGTTGGAATGGACTCGAGCGCGTTTAGACAACGCGCTCGAGTTCTCGCTCCGCTAAGGCTTGTAGTGCCTTTCTCGCTGGAGACGCCAGGAACACCTCTAGCGCCTGAATCGCTCTGTTAGCCTCCTGCACAATTCGCTCCTTCGCCTGCTCATCCGCGCCGTGCTCTCTTACAAGTGCCTGCATCCGCGCTACGTCGCCCTCGCCGCTCGCGTGGCGGCGTAAAATGGAGCGCACCTCATCCACGTTACGCTCCAGAAGCGTCAGCACCGCGTAGGTCGCTTTGCCTTCGCGCAGGTCGCCCCCGACGGGCTTGCCGAGCGTCGCCGCGTCGCCTAAGAGGTCCAAGTAGTCGTCGCGCATTTGAAAGGCGTAGCCGTAGGCGAGCCCAAAGTCTCTGAGCGCACGCTGCTCCGCTTCACCACTTTCGCTCAGCATCGCAACGCCCTCCAAGGCCGCCGAAAAGAGCACCGCGGTTTTTCCTTCGATGATATTGAAGTAGTTTTCAAATGAGTACGTCTCCAACGTCGCCATCTGAAACTGCAACACCTCAGCCTCACAGATTCGCGCGGCGGTGCGCGACATGAGCGCGGTAAATTCAGAACTTTGCGAACGCGCCAAGAGCCCCAAAACCTGCGCCAGCATGAAGTCGCCCGACATCACGCTCACCACGTTGCCGTAGCGCCGGAAGGCCGCCTCGTGGCCGCGCCGCGTGTCGGCGTCGTCGATGAGGTCGTCGTGCAGCAGCGAGGCGGAGTGCAGAAGTTCGGTGGCGAGCGCGACGCGCATGGTGGCGTCCGGGTCAGCTTTGAGCAGTTTGCCCGCTAAGAAGGCGAGGCTCGGCCTGAGCCTTTTGCCGCCCGCGCTCACTAAGTCTTCGCCGATGGCCTCGATGAAGGCGACCGAGGAGCGGAGTTCTTCAGCGAGTTGCGTTTCGAAGCGGTTGAGATCGTCTTGGATGAGGTCGAACACAATAAGGTTTAGTATACGCTTGAATGGCGGTATCATCGCGTTTGGTAGATGGCGGTCATCAACCTTATTTGTTTGTGCACAGCTTATCTAAGACCTCTTCGAAGTAGGAGCATGAAAAACCCCTCGAGAGACTCGAGGGGGTAACTAAACCTGACCTAGCTAAACGCTAATTTATACGGAATTGCACAGTTTACTTATCCCTACCGAGCGCGTTAGAGCTTACCATCCGTGAAGGGCACGGCTTAGTTTTGCAAACTAAGCCGTGCAACCTCGTATTACAAGTCGTTCTTCGTTACACCAACGGCTGGGCCGACGTTAGAATACTGCGCACCCGTCTCCGTGTCCTGGAAAATGGCTTCGACTTGCCAACTGCCGATATCCAAGTCACCAAACGACCTGCGGAGCGTAAGCGAATTCTGGTTTTCGCCCAACGTACCTTTGACAGAACCGACGACAGCGCCGTTATGTCTGACGATCAAGAGGTACTTCACAGGGTTGGAGATACCGCTCGTATTGATGACCCACTCGGCTCTTTCCGGCGTGACCTCGCGTGACGTGTCCTCGAATGTTTCAACGCTGAAGTTCGGCTCTAAAGGACCACTACCATCCGGGTCGTTAGTCGAATCAAGCGCCTCAGCGAGGTCAGCGTAGAGCGAGGGGTCCCTGTCGACAATAACATTGAATTCTCTGATATTGCGCGTGCTCGAGTTGCCCTTGTCAATGGCGACAACACGTAGCTTCCACTCGTCGCTGTCGAAAACGTAGGGCGAACCGTCAGTCGCAATGACGCCCGTAGCAAAGTTGTCGTATTCTACTTCGTCGTTGTAGTAGAGCAGCTTGTTCTCGGGCCTACCGTTCGCGCCGCAGCTATCACAAACCATGCGCACTTCAACCGATTCGATATTTTCCGTCTGATCGGTCACACGCCCCGCCACGTTGATAACGTCACCAACTCGAGCCGTTGCGCCCGCTTCTGGTGGGGAGGGCGCGAAGACGAGTAAGGCAGGCGGCAACGTGCTGTTGATGGCACCTGTAACATCGTTGCTGCGGCTCACATTAACTTCGACGCCGTTGACGACAACTGTACCTTGAACAACAATGGTGTAGCTGTCTGTAGGAATATCGCCGAGGTCAAAGGAGGCTCTACCGATGAAGTCAACGTTATCCTGGGGCTCGTCTGCCGTCTCACCTGTACCATTAACCGTGAGGTAATCTTTAGAGGCGAGTTCACCGCGATAATCATAGACATAGACCCACAGTTTGCGACCGTCATTAAGCTGCCAGCTATAGTCCTCACCGCCGGAAACCACTTCAGCAACCACGTCGAACGTCGCGCCGATCTCTTGACCGTCATTTGGAGAAACAATCGTCAGTGTGGGCGGAATACCGCTATTAAGCACTGTAATGGAGATGCCGTCTTCGCCGAATTTACCGACTGCGTCGTACGCTCTAGCTGTGAGCGTTACAGGGCCGTCATCGCGACCCATATCAGCGTCTTCGGTATCCCATTCGTAGCTGTAAGGTGCCTCTGAATCTGTAGCGAGTAACGTGTTACCTGCGTAGAACTCCACGCGCGTGACGCCTTTGTCATCATTAGCGGCTACCGCTAAATCTACGACGCCGCTATAGTTATCATCATTTGTCGGCGAAATCCACTCGACCGTCGGCTTCGCCTCGTCCGGGCTGTCCGGGTCGGAAGGTTCTGTGACGCTTACGGTTCGTTCTGTTTCAGACGTTCTGCCGTAACCGTTTTTAGCAACTGCCTTGAGCGTGTATTGACCTGTGCCACTTACTGCCCAGTCATAGCTCAGAATTCTCGCGTCCAACGAGTAACGGCCTTCTTCGTCCTTCTGAAAAACTTCGGTCTTGACCTCGTTACCGTTGACGAATAGTTTGATGCTCGCGACACCACTGTCGTCATCGGACGCAGCTACGGTGACGGCGGTGCTTTGCGGGCTGATTGTGCCAGTCCCTGGATTTGTAATAGAAACAGACGGCGCAGAGCTGTCAACCAAGAGGTTACAGCCCGCCAGTAGCATCATCAGCCCCGCCGTGAGCAGTAACCCAACCTTAAACCTCTTCATGCCTTCCTCCTTAGGATAGATCATCAAAACAGGTTTCAGGATAGGCAAAAAAGCGTCTCCGACCTGCCAAAAAGCCCACAGGAGGGGTGAGGGATTTTTGACGTTTACAGCAGGTAGTATCTAGTCACAAACGCCCTCAGTCAACAAAGCAGCGTTCAGCACTCACGTTTACAGATGCTACCTGCGGCCTTTCAATAAGCACTCTGTAAACACGTCACGAAATTTATGGCATTCAACGCATCCCAAGTAGATATAGACAAAGGTTAAATGCCAACATCTCAGCGAACATATACGCCGCCTTGTGACGCATCGTGACGCCATTTTCACGCTTTTGCGCTAGAGTAAAGCCTATGCGTACCATCGACCAGACCGTGAACGTCACCTTTCACTACCCCGTCTATTTCACGGAGGGTCTCTTTGCTGAGAACAACCCTCTTTTAGTCAACACGCTCGCCCAACCCGACGAAGAGGTCAAGCGTGTGCTTTTCGTCGTAGATGAGGGCGTAGCGGACCATCATCCCGCACTACTTGACGATATTCGCGTCTACTGCGAGGCGTGGGGTGAGAGGCTCGAGCCAACCGCTGCTCCCATCCTCGTCCAGGGCGGCGAGCAAACTAAAAACAGCCCCGCTAACGTCGAGCGCGTCCAACGCGCCGTGCACGAACACGGCATCGACCGCCACGCTTTCGTGGTCGTCATCGGCGGCGGCGCGGTCATCGACATGGTCGGTTACGCCGCTGCAACCTCACATAGAGGCGTGCGCCTCGTGCGCGTCCCGACCACCGTGCTCTCGCAAAACGACTCGGCGGTGGGCGTCAAAAACAGCGTGAACGCTTTTGGCAAAAAGAACTTTTTAGGCACGTTCGCGCCGCCTTTTGCCGTCTTGAACGACCCGCACTTCTTGACGACCTTAGAGCAGCGCGACTGGCTGGGCGGTATCTCTGAGGCAGTCAAAGTGGCGCTTCTCAAAGACGCGCGGTTCTTCAAGTTTTTAGAGCAAAACGCTAAAGCGCTCGTGCGCCGCGACGCAAAGGCGATGAACTATACCGTCTACCGCTGCGCCGAGTTGCATTTGCACCACATTGCCACCAGCGGCGACCCCTTCGAATTCGGCTCGTCGCGCCCTTTAGATTTCGGACACTGGGCGGCGCACAAGTTAGAGGCGATGACGGACTATTCACTCAGACACGGCGAAGCCGTAGCGATTGGCATTGCTCTGGATTCGACCTATGCGTACCTTAAAGGAATGCTCTCCCAAACGAACTGGCAACGTATTATGACGCTCTTCGACGGTCTCAACCTCGCCACTTACACGCCTGAACTCAGCGACACTGAGCAAATTGTCAGCGGCTTAAACGAGTTTCGGGAGCACTTGGGTGGTCGCCTCACCATCATGCTGTTAGAAGGTATCGGTCAGGGTGTAGAAGTTCACGAAATGGACGCGGAAATTATCGTACAAAGTATTGACCTCTTGGAAAAGCGTTCACAAGACGCGCGACGAAAGAGCGGAGAAGAGAAGGGGATGACGTGGAAACAGCCGACACTTGCCCACTGAGCCAACAGAAACTCATCGACGAGTTCTTCATCGAACACCGCACCAAAATCTTGGACATCGCTGGCTTTTTAGACCGGCTAGACCGCTCAAAGGATAAAAACGGCGAGGACGACTTCAGGCTCCGCGCCTTTCGCGACGCGCTTACGGTTCTCTCGGAAGATAAGGTAGGACGCGCTGAGCGGGTGCAGATGGCGCTGAGCGACCTCAATACGGAACTGTTAGAAGAACGCGACCAGCAAGGAGCGTTTGGGGCCTCGAGCCGGAAAGGGTAACCCGATGAACTATATCGATCTCCACGCCCATATGGTCTCACGCACCACCGACGACTACCAGAAGATGGCCTTGACGGGTTGCGTCGCGCTGAGCGAGCCCGCATTTTGGGCCGGTTATGACCGCCGCAGCGCCGACGTCTTCGCCGACTACTTCGAGCACTTGACTACCTTTGAACCGAGTCGCGCCGCCCAGTACGGCGTCCAGCACTACACCTGGCTCTGCTTGAACCCGAAAGAGGGCGAAGACCGCGAACTGACCAAAGAGGTTTTGAACATCATCCCCGAGTTCTTAGACCGCCCGAACGTCTTGGGTATCGGCGAAATCGGACTCAACCGCGTGACACGCAACGAGCTTGCGTCGTTCAAGGACCACGTCGAGTTGGCCTTGGAGCACAACCAACTCATCCACATCCACACGCCGCACTTAGAGGATAAGTACAAGGGCACGAAGGTCATCGTCGAGACGCTCGCGGCGGACTCGCGCATCGAACCGGGGCGCGTCATGGTGGACCACGCCGAAGAGCACACGCTCGGGATGATTTTAGACAACGGCTTCTGGACGGGGATGACGCTCTACCCTAAGACGAAAGCCTCGCCAGGGCGGGCGATCGACATGCTCGAGATGCACGGCGCGGAGCGCGTCTGCGTGGCGTCGGCCTGCGATTGGGGCGAGAGCGACCCCGTCGCCGTGCCACAGTTTGTTTTGGAGATGCGCCGCCGAGGACACAGCGAAGCGTTGATCGACAAAATCGTCATGGAAAACCCCGCCTCGTTCCTGGGACAGTCGCCCAAGTTCAAGCTCACGAACCCCAGCAGCGCTATGCGAGAGGAGACGCCCTTAGTCACCCATGCGCCTGAGTAGCGGTCAGCACTTCACCTACTGCACCAACATCCACCCCAGCAGCGGTTGGCAAGAGGTCATGGCAAACTTGGAGCGTTACGCGCTGCCGCTTAAAGCGGCGTTCTCCCCTAACGAACCTTTCGGCATCGGTTTGAGGCTATCGGGTGATGAGAGTTGTGACGTTCTGGAGGACAGCAACTTAGGGCACTTCAAGCATTTCCTGGACGAACGCGGCTTATACGTCTTCACCATGAACGGCTTTCCTTACGGCCCCTTTCACGCCCAAGCAGTCAAGGCGAACGTCCACGCTCCCGACTGGCGCGACGAGGAACGGGTACGCTATACTTTGCGGCTCATTCAGATTTTAGAGCATCTCTTACCCGACGGGATGACGGGCGGTATCTCAACGAGCCCGCTCTCGTACAAGGCGTGGGTAGATGGCAGCACTTCAACCTGGGAAACGCTAACAAATAACGTTGTGCGCGTCGCTGAAGAGCTTTACCGAGTGAAAGAACGTGGTGTATCAATTCACTTGGACTTAGAGCCCGAGCCCGACGGACTTTTGGAAAACAGTGAAGAGGTTGTACGTTTTTACCAAAATTGGCTTTTAGACTACGGCGCGATGATTTTAGCGAGATGTTTAGACCTCTCTCGCAGCGAGGCGCAAGAGGTCTTGTTGGAACACATCCAAATCTGCTTCGACACCTGTCATGTCGCAGTGGCTTATGAGGAGCCTGCGGACGTGTTGCAGCGTTTTGAAGAGGTCGGCATCAAAGTCGGTAAGGTTCAGATTAGTTCGGCTTTAGAGGTGGCTTTGCCCAAAGATAAAGCGGCTCGAGAAGAGGTGGCTGAGACTTTGAAATCTTTCGTCGAATCTACCTATTTACATCAAGTTGTGCAGAAAAACGCGGACGGCACGTTTACGCAGTACCCCGACTTGCCCGACGCGCTCCCTCACATTCAGGATTCGCACGCAACCGAGTGGCGGGTGCATTTTCACGTGCCTATCTTTACAGAGCGCTTTGGCGAGTTAAATTCGACGCAAGAGGGGATTGTGAAGACGTTTGACCTACTTAAAGAGAAGTCGTTTACGGAGCATTTAGAGATTGAAACCTACACTTGGGACGTGCTGCCCCAAGAACTGAAGGTGGGGATGCTCGAGTCGATTAAGCGAGAATACGAGTGGGTGTTTGGTGTCCTCTAGCGCTGCGCAAACTAACTGGGGCACGTTCAAAGATCATCTCGCCTTAGCGCGTATCTCGAACAGCCCCACCGTCGCGAGCAACGTCTTAGCAGGTGCGGCGTTAGCGGGCGGGCTGAGTCAACCCGGTACGGTAACTTTGCTCGCCGTGGCGCTTGTCCTCTTCTACACCGCCGGGATGTATCTCAATGACCTCTTCGACTACGAGCACGACGTTGAGGCGCAACCCGAAAGGCCGCTTGCAGCGGGCAGCGTATCACGCGACGCCGCGCTCACCGTAGCGGTAGCGCTCTTTGGCGCTGGAGTTTTCTTACTCGCCTTTACAGGTTCGGCAGCATTGCTCAGCGGGATTATCCTCATCGGCTTGATCGTCCTCTACGACGCCTGGCACAAGACGAACCCGCTCAGTCCGGTGATTATGGCGAGTACACGGGTGATGGTCTACGCTACCGCGTTTCTAGCCTTTTCCTTACAGCTTTCGGCGTCACTCGGTCTCTGGTCTCTTTTGCTCGCGCTTTACATCATCGGCCTGACCTATCTCGCCAAAATGGAGTCACGCCCCGGTTTCGCGCGGTATTGGCCTGCGCTGGCGCTCACGCTTCCTGCGATTTACGCCGCGCTGCAAGTGAACGCGCTCGGGCTCATCCTCGTACTTCTTTTCGCTCTCTGGGTGAGTTTTTGCCTCTATCTCGTTTATGTGAGACGCAGCTTCGGCGCGGCGATTGGCTCGCTTATCGCGGGCGTGTCGCTCTTAGATGCGCTCGTTCTTACTGTGGTGGGTTCAGTGACAGGCGTTGTGCTCGCGCTGCTTGCCTTCGGTCTGACCTTATTTTTTCAGCGGTACATCAAGGGAACGTAGATGCACGCAGTTCTACTTGGTGATTCGATCTTTGACAATGCCGGTTACGTTCCCGGTGAACCCTCAGTGATAGAACAGATTCAGCGTCATCTCGGGTCGTCCTGGCGAGCTACGCTTCTCGCTGTCGACGGCGACGTGACAGAAGACGTTTTTGAGCAAGCTCGAAGCTTACCGGATGATGCAACGCACCTCATCATGAGCTGCGGCGGCAATGACGCACTCCGCAGAAGCAGCGTCTTCAAAGAAAAAATCAGCTCTGTTGCTGAAGGGTTTGAAGTCGCGGCGCTGCTAAGAGGTGAGTTTAGAGCGAATTATCGAAGGGTGCTCGAGCATCTTCTGAGCTTCAAAAAACCTCTCGCTGTCTGCACAGTTTACGATGCTGTACCAGGACTCAGCGAAGCCAAGAATAGCGCGTTGGCTATATATAACGAAATCATTCTCAAAGAGGCGTTTGCAAAGAGCATACCCGTCGTTGACTTACGCCTCATCTGCGATGACACCCGCGATTACTCAGCGCTTTCACCGATTGAACCTTCATCCGCCGGGGGTGACAAAATAACTCAGGTCATCGCAGAGCTTTTGCAGACGCATGATTTTAGCGCCCGACGTAGCGTGATTTACTCGTAAAGTAATGGTATATCTATCAACTTTCTGATTGGAGTATCCACACCATGAACCGAACCGCCGTCATCAACGTCGTCGGCCTCACGCCTGAGCTTTTAGGGGAGCACACGCCCAAGCTCAAAGCCTTTGCGGAGCGCGGCACGCTTGCGCACGTCAAAGAGGCGATGCCCGCCGTGACGTGCACCGCGCTAGCGACTTACACGACAGGCAAAACGCCGCATGAACACGGCGTCGTCGGCAACGGCTGGTACGCCCGCGACGCCTGCGAGGTCAAGTTTTGGCACCGTTCGGACAGGATGGTGCAAGCGCCAAAGGTGTGGGAAGTCGCTAAGCAACAAGACCCCAACTTCACCTGCGCCAACCTCTTCTGGCGCTACGCGACGTATTCGTCAGCCGACTACACCGTGATTGAGCGCCCGATGTACCCTGCTGACGGACGCAAGATTCCCGACATTTACACGTGGCCGCACGAGCTTCGGCCCGCCTTGCAACACGATTTGGGACAGTTTCCCCTCTTTAATTTCTGGGGGCCGAACTCGGCGGTGGTCTCGAGCCAATGGATAGCCGACGCCGCCAAGTGGGTAGAGGAGCGCCACAGCCCAACCCTCTCCCTCGTCTACTTGCCCCACCTCGACTACGGCTTGCAGCGGCACGGCCCCGATTTAGACAAGGTCGCTCAGGACTTACGCGAGATTGACGACGTGGCAGGTGACCTCATTGCATTTTTTGAGACGAGAGGTGTACAAGTCGTTATCGTCTCTGAATACGGCATCGACTACGCCGACAAGCCCATTCACCTAAACCGCGTGTTCCGCGAAAAGGGTTTGATTCACGTGCGCGAGGAGTTGGGCCTAGAGCACCTCAACTACGGGATGAGCCCAGCCTTCGCCGTGGCGGACCATCAGATTACGCATGTTTATGTGCAGGACAGAAGCCGTACGAATGAGGTGCGCGGGATTCTGGAATCCACTGAGGGCGTTGCTGAGGTTTTAGATGAGGCAGGCAAACAGCGTTACGGCTTAGACCATCCTCGCTCCGGTGACTTCGTCGTGCTCGCTGAGCCAGGTACTTGGTTCACCTACTACTACTGGTTGGACAACGCCAAAGCGCCCGACTTCGCCCGCACCGTGGCGATTCACGACAAACCCGGTTACGACCCCGCTGAGTTGTTCATCAATCCTGAAATCAAGAACCCCAAGTTCAAAGCAGGGCGCGTGCTGCTCAAAAAGAAGTTGGGGTTTCGCTACATGATGGACGTGATTGGGTTGGACGCGACGCTCGTTAAGGGGTCACACGGTTTACGAGCGACGTCCGCTCAGAAGCAGCCGGTCTTGATTACGCAACGGGAATTAAAACAGACTTCGGTGGACGCTGCAGATGTGTTTGGGCTTATTTTGCAGCACCTTGGCGCAGAAGAACGTGTAGAGGTTGAGGAATGAGCGCCCACTTTATAGGCGTATCTACGAACTTGGAGCAGTTTACATGCCACACTAAGAGGTCTTGAAACCACCTTCTGACATTTTCGCAGAACCACTGAGGCTCGAGTACGGCATCTACCGCGCCTTGGAAAAGCGCCCTAGCGTGCCCCTAGCCCAAGCGAGCAACTTCTTGCCGCTGACGGCGGCGCTCTATGAACCTCTTTGGCGCAAGCGTTCGCTCTCAATCATCACGGGCGGCGACTTCGATGTGACGCGAGAACTCGACCTCATGCTCAAGTGGTTGAACCCGCAACCGGGACAAATCGTATTGGACGCGGCGTGTTCGGCAGGGCTCTACGCGCGGACGCTCTTACGTCACGAAGTGGCTTTAGAGGTTCACGCGGTGGACTTTAGCGTGCCGTTTCTCAAAAAAGCGAAAGACTATGCCGAAAAAGAAGAGGTCAACGTCACTCTCGTTCACGCCGATGTGATGAATTTGCCATATGAGGATGAGGGCTTCGACCTCATCGTCTGCGGCGCGTCGCTCAACGAGTTTACGGACCTCTCCAAGTCGGTCTCTGAGTTTGGCCGCGTGCTGAAACCGGGCGGCTTGATGTGGCAGATGTACGTCTCCAAAGCGGAGACTTGGTATGGAAAAGTTTTGCAGAGCCTCTTTAGGATTTCAGGGATTCGTTTTATCGACCCAGCGGTTTTGGAAGCTGAAGCTAAAAAAGCTGGTATGAGATTACTCAAGGCGCAGCACCGGAAGCGCATTACGATGGCGCTTTTTGAGAAGTTCTAAGGATTAGTACGGCCTTGCGCCGAGGTCGGCAGAAGGATATTGAGGTAGTTGGCGGCGGCGGCTTCGCTCGAGAACGCCTCCGCTCTATTCATAAGCGCCTCTGCCGCGATAGGGTTTTGCAATACGCCCAGCATCGCTTGGGCGAGGGCGTCGGCGTCGCCTATAGGGACGAGCGGGCCCCAGCGACCATCCTCTAAAATCTCTCTGGAACCGCTGGGGCAGTCCGTCGCGACGACGGGGCAACCGCACGCCATCGCTTCAATGAGCACCGTCGGCAGCCCTTCCCAGCGCGAGGAGAGGACGAGCGCGTTGGCTCCGCGCATGTAAGCGTAGGGGTTGAGGACGAAGCCGGGCATGGCGACGTCTTGCGATAGACCTAGCGTGTCGCGTAAACACTCGAGTTCCGCCCGGTCTTTTCCCTCCCCCAAGATGATGAGCCGGGCGCGGACGCGCCGCCGCAACGACGCGAACGCCCTGAGCAGCGTCGCGAAGTCCTTCTGCTCCGAAAGCCTACCGACAGCTAAAAATATGGGCAGCTCTTCGTCAAACCAGGGATGCTCAACCGGCTCGCGAGATTTAGCCCTCAAATAGTTGTTGACAACTGGATTATAGACCGTTCGAACGCGGTTGAGCGGCATACCGAGCGACCGCTCCAAGTCGCGCGACACGCCCGTCGAGACGCCGACAATCTCGTCAGCT
Source organism: Trueperaceae bacterium (assembly GCA_965213645.1). Lineage (GTDB taxonomy): Bacteria > Deinococcota > Deinococci > Deinococcales > Trueperaceae > CBDBZX01. The sequence continues at coordinate 235,551 of CBDBZX010000008.1, read as the reverse complement.
CCCTTGTAAAAGACCTTCGTAAAGATAGGGAGGAGTCGCTGTCTCACGTTTTGGCTCGGGCCGTGGTCAACCGCCGAAAACGTGTTGTGCTCGACGAGCACGAGTCTCGTGTGGGTGCGCGACAGCGCTTTCGCCGCCGTAGCTGCGACGTTAGCGTGGGTTGAATGGGACAGCAGCGCGTCCGGTCTGTACGCCCTCAGGTAGCGGCTCAGCGGCACGACGGCTTTGGAGACGCGGCCCACCCCTAAGTCGATGACGCGCACCTGCGCGGGCACTTGAGATATATAAGGGCCACTCGCCTCCGCCAAAATTAAGTCGAGCTGCATACCTTTCGGCAAGCTCTGTAACAGATTGACGGCGACTCGCTCCGCACCGCCACCGTCCAAATTGCTGATGAAACAGGCGATGCGGCATTCCGTTTTTTGTGGGGTACTCATGGATTCCTCCAAAGGGTCGAATAGCTCTTGACATCGCCCTCCACCTTACGCCGCTTCACCCTGTACATGGCGCTGTCGGCAAACTGTAAAAGGTCAGCGGCGCGGTGGGCATCTTGAGGGTAGCGGGCTAGACCTAAGCTCGAGCCGATGCTCACCTCTTCTCCCTCAATTATAAAGGGCAAATGAAACACTTCTAAAAGCGACTGCGCCACACGTCTTACGCTGGCGTCACTTTGAAGCCCAGTCGCGAGAACGGTAAATTCATCGCCACCCATACGCGCTAAGGTGTCGCTCTCGCGGCAGCGCCTCGCAAGACGCTCCGCGAGCTGCCGCAACAGTTCGTCCCCGGCGGCGTGTCCTAGCGTATCATTCACCTGCTTAAACCCGTTGAGGTCGAGAAAGCAGACCGCGACCGTGTCGCCGCTCCTTTTGGCCTGAGCGACCGCCCTTTCCAAGCGGTCCATGAAGAGCGAGCGGTTGGGCAGCCCCGTCAAGGCGTCGTGCTGCGCGAGGTGAAGAAGCTGCGTCTGCTGCGCCATCAGTTGCTTCTTTTGACGGTGAAGCAGTACACGCACGTCGCGCAGATAGCCAACTACCGCGCCCAGAAAGAGAACGGCGATGTGCCCCGCGCCGCCTTGGTGGTAGAAAACGGCGCTCCAACCGCCCAAGGCAGGGTCTACAAGGTTAAAAAGAAGGGTGTTGACGCCGAAACTTGCGAGTCCGGCGAACAAGCCAGCGTAGAGCCCCCACAGCCAAGCGGTGAGCGCGACAGGCAAGAGGACGAGCGCACCTAACTGCGCTCCGAAGGGCTCGAAGAGCACAGCGAACGCGGCGCTATAGAAAGTCCAGCCTACCAGTGCAACGAGGCACTTGAGGGTGCGCGGCTTAGAACGACGTAGAAAAGAGAGAGCCTCACGCATAAGATCACTCTACAAGCGTACCTCTGACGAGAGTCTGACCGGCACGCATCTGCACATCAAGGCAATGTTCATGAAAAGGATAAACTAAGGTATGTCCGCGTTATTTTACGACCGCATCACTGAGCTTAGTACAGCGTTAAGCAAGTTCTGCAACACAACCCCTTACTATGTCACCCCGAGCGGAGTGCAACGTAGTCGAGGGGTCTCGTCTCGCACTCTCTGTCAGAGAAGAAGGCGAATGCAGAGATTCTTCACTCCACTGCGTTCCGCTCAGAATGACATGTTGTATTTTTTAGTTGACAGAGTAGTCAGTTTGACCGTAATAAGAAAAGTGGCATCTCAGCAGGTCAGCAGGTCAGCTTGTCAGGCACCGTTCACTCGTATATTAACCAGTGTATTAAAACGCCCTCAAGACGTGCACGCTCAAGACTTGCCTCGAGTCCGTCATGTCTGAGCAACCCTCTTTCATTCAGAGCGGCACTTCTCCCCGGAGCAACGGTCATAAGATCGTCATCATCGACGGTCACGCGCTGGCCTTCAGGAGCTACTACGCGATTCGCGACCTCTCAAATAGCAAGGGCGAAGCGACAAACGCGGTCTTCGGCTTTCTGCGTTCGCTCCTGCGCATCCTGCAAGAAGAGGGCGAGTTCGACGCGACGGTCGTCACCTTCGACGCGCCCGCCAAAACATTCCGCCACGAGCAATATGAGGACTATAAAGCGGGACGTAGAGATACGCCCGAGGACTTACCGGGGCAGATCAGAACCATCAAAAAACTCGTCGAGCTTCTTGGTCTTTATCAGATCGAGCAAGCGGGCTTAGAAGCGGACGACCTCATCGGCACGATCGCCAAGCGCTGTGAGGCACAAGGCTACGCCGTCGAGATTGTGACGAGCGACCGCGACGCCTACCAACTCGTGACGGACAGGGTGTGCGTGCGCGGACTCACTAAAGCAGACCGCTTCGGCCCCGAAGAGGTCTATGAAAAGTTCGGCGTGCGCGTGGACCAGTGGATCGACTACCGGGCCTTGACGGGCGACTCGTCCGATAATATTCCGGGGGCCAAAGGCATCGGGCCGAAAACGGCGGCGAAGCTCTTGCAGAGTTACGACACGCTCGACTACATTTTGGACCACGTAGACGAACTCAAACCGGAGAGCGCGGCGAAAAAGGTCAAGGCGAGCTTGGAAGAGGTCAAGTTCTCCAAGATGCTCTCCAAAATCGTCACGGACGCCGATACCGACATCGACCCTGAGGGCTGGGCGAAGCGGGAGATGGAACGGGACGAACTTAGAGGGGTGTTGGAGACTTTGGAATTCGGCTCCATCATCAACGAACTCGGGTTGGGCGGCGGAGCACCTGGAGTTAGCAACGACTACCAGAAAATCTCCTCAGCCGACATCTTCTTCGGCGGGAGCTTCGGTTATGTCTTGTCAGAAACTAACCCGATGAACGCGGAGCTGAGTGAACTTTCCGTCGCTTCAGCGGGAACAGTCGCGAACATTGCGGAGAGGTGGCGCAACGACATCTTGCGCACCGAGGGCGAACTTAACGCCTGTAATGCTAAAGCCTTGAGCGTGTACGCAAGACGCGAGGGGTTGGAGTGTAAACCCGGCGACGACCCGCTCCTCATGGCCTACGTTTTAGACCCGAACGTGACCGAGCCCGAAACCGTCGCGCGGCGCTACGGCGCGGGCGAGTGGGGCGCGGACAGCACCTCGAGAGCCACAGTAACGGCTGAACTGCTCAACCTCTTACCGGAAAAGCTGACGGGTAGGCTCAGAAACCTTTACGAGAGAATCGAGAAACCTCTCGCGGACGTTTTAGCCGAGATGGAATATACGGGCGTCAAGCTCGACGTGCCCTTCTTAGAAAAACAGTCCCAGGCGATGAATGAGACGTTGGAACGTCTTGAAGAACAGGTCCGCGACATCGCCCAAAATCCCGAGCTAAACCTCAACTCGCGTGACCAGTTGGCGGAACTGCTCTATGACAGGCTCGAGCTGCAGGCAGGCAAAAAAACCTCCACGGGCAAACGCTCCACAGCGGTGAGCGCCTTGGAGCCTTTGCGCGACAAGCATCCCGTCGTGGGCCTCATCTTGGAGTACCGCGAGCTGTCTAAGCTCAAAAGCACGTATTTAGACCCGCTGCCGCGCCTCGTCAACCCTCACACCAGGCGTATCCACACAACCTTTAACCAGACCGTCACCGCGACAGGACGTCTCTCTAGCGCCAACCCGAACCTGCAAAACATCCCCGTGCGCACCGAAATCGGGCGGCAGATTCGGCGCGGTTTTGTAGCAGCGGAAGGAACGAAGCTCCTCGTCGCGGATTACTCCCAAATTGAACTGCGCATCTTGGCGCACATCACGGGCGAAGAGGCTTTGATCGAGACCTTCCAGCAGGGCGAAGACATCCACCGCCGCACCGCCGCGCAGATTCATGAGGTCGGGCTTGACAAAGTCGAGCCCGACATGCGCCGCGTCGCCAAGATCATCAATTTCGGTGTTTTGTACGGCATGTCGGCGCACCGCCTCACCAATGAGCTAAATATCAGCTACAAGGAGGCCGACGCCTTTATCACGACGTACTTCGAGCGCTACCCCAAAGTGCAGAAGTATATCGACGACACCCTAGCCTTTGCTCGCAAAGAGGGCTACGTCGAGACGCTTTTAGGGCGGCGGCGCATGATTCCCGACATCAACACCAAAAACCGCAACCTGCGCGAGTACGCCGAGCGCACCGCCTACAACATGCCGATTCAGGGGACGCAGGCCGATATAGTCAAACTGGCGATGATCGAACTCGCGCCTAAGCTGCGTGAGCGCGGCGCGAAACTTCTCTTACAAGTACACGATGAACTCGTGATTGAAGCGCCTGAAGGTGAGGTTAAAGCGATTTCGCAAGAGGTTCAAGCGACGATGGAGGGGGCATTTGAGATGAGCGTGCCACTTGTCGCCGAGGTTGGCGTAGGGGGAAATTGGCTCGAGGCGAAGTAGCGATGGTTTGAGGTCGCCTCGAGCCCTCCTCACTGACTCAGCTAATCGGCGCGCACTAGCTCGAGCTTATCTAAGCGCGTCCCATCCTCGCGCATGTAGATGGTCACGGTGTGTTCGCCCGTGTCTAAGTCGAAGGTAAAGGGCGGCTTGTTGCGCCGCGCGGCGTCTTGAGGTTCGAAACCGTTGTTGCGCGGCGTGTCCCAGCGGTCATTCGCGAGCGTGCCGTCCACAGCTAGGAAGAACGAGTCGCTGCTCAGCGCCCCTTGTACCCAGCCCGTGACCTTATACCGGCCCGGCTCTGTGACGTTCACGCAATACTCGGCGCGATTGGCGGGGTTCAGTTTCTTCTGGTGACCAATGCCGTCCGGTGTGTCAATATAGCGCCCGCCGCTCGCTGAGGCGCTGCTCGCGGTGCGGAACGCGCCGAACAGCGCACCCGCTTCCGCTTCCTGCGCCAGAGGACCGCAGGTAGTCGTAGCGTCAACCTTCTCTAGCGCGACCTTGTCGAGCTTCGTGCCGTCTTCGCGCAGGTAGATACTCAGGGTGTGCTCACCCGGTTCCAGGTCGAAGGTGAACGGGTCTTGTCCACGCCGCGCGGCGTCTTGGCGCTCAAAGCTGCTGTTGCGCGGTGTGTCCCAGCGGTCGTCAGCAAACGTGCCGTCGACTGCCAAGTAGAACGAATCGCTCTTCCTCGCACCCTGGACCCAACCCGTGACCTTATAACGTCCTGCTTCGGTCACATTCATACAGTATTCTGTGCGGTGCTCCGGGTTGACGCTGTCCTCTTCATGGCCGAAGCCGTCCGGCGTATCGATATAGCGCCCACCGCTCGCTGAGGTACTGTCTACAATGCGAAATGCGCCAAAAAGTTCACCTGCTTCGGCCTCCTGGGTTAGCTCGCCACACGTTTGAGGGGAAGGTGCGTAGGTCGCGGTGAGCGTCTGCGGCGTGTCCCCAATGGTGATATCGTGAATGCGCTCGCCCCCATCGGACCAGCTAGCGAAGTCCAATCCCTCTTGCTCCGCCAAAGCGGTCAGTTGCTGCTTAGCGTTCACGTTCGTTTCTACCGTAAAGGGCGTTGTGCGCTCGACCCCTTCCCAACTCAGCTTGAGGCCGCTCGGCTCGGTCTCGAGCGTGTACTCCACCGTATTAAGCGTGAGCGTGACGCAGCTCGGGTCGCTTTTATTACCGTTTTGCATGATCTCTAGGCAGAGTTCTAACGAGGTGTTGTCGCCGTGGTCGGGCACGACGAACGCGCCGTCCTCGCCCATCGTGGGAGGCAACTCGTCGAAGTGCTGGTGCTCGTTGTGGTTGAGCTTCAAGAACCAGGAGAAGTCTTCATCGGTGAGCGTTTCACCCTGATTCGAGGCGATGAAAGGGACTTGATCGCCTACCGTGAAGGTCGCGCCGTCCTCCGGCGAGAGGATGACCGCGACAGGTTTGGTGGTACCCGCTTCGATGAGCACGGTGTCCGTTGCGCTTGCGCCCGTGCTGTCCGTCACGGTTAAACGAGCACGGTAGAGGCTCACCTCTTCGTAGGTGTGCGTCGGATTGGCGTCGGTGGAGGTCGCGCCGTCGCCGAAGTCCCATTTATACATGAGCGTGTCACCGTCGGCGTCTACGGAATCTGTACCCGTAAAGTCCACGGTTAGAGGCACCGAGCCCGAAGCGTTCGCCGCACTCGCTTGCGCGTCGGGCGGCGTGTTGCCCGCCGCCGTGTAGCGCAGCCGCTTGAGCTTGCCCTGTTCGATATTCATAAGGTAGAGGTCGTCACCCAAGTTACCACCAGGTCCCGCCGACATCTGCACCACACCGCGCTCGTCGCCAAAGTCGTTTACGCTCGCCACACCGCCGTCCGCGTCAAAGGTGAGCGTGCGAATCCAGCGCTGATTGTAATCGGTAATAAACAGTGCGCCCTGATACTCGTCCGGGTAGCGCGTGCCCGTGTAGAAGTCGCCAACCTGGATAGAGGCGCTCGTCCCGCTGCGCGTGTAGCTGTAAAGCGGTGGCGTTGCGCGTTCGTTCTCATAGAACGCCTGACAAACGTCCAGCGCACGAAAGCCGCCCTGCTGCAAATTCTCGCCGTTGCCCCCCTCAAAGCAGGGCCAACCGAAGTTCGCACCCTCGCCCGTGTTGACCTCTTCCCATGTACCCCGCCCTACGTCACCGATAAAGGGTTCGCCCGTTTTTGGGTTGAGCGTGAAGCGAAAGGGGTTGCGCAGACCTGAGCTATAGACCTTTGAGCGGTTGCTGTTCGGGTCGCCGTCATAAAAGGGATTATCCGCGTAGCCCTCGCCCGTGAGGGGGTTGATGCGCATGACCTTGCCTGCAAGACTGTCCAAGCTGAGCGCCCGCGTCGTGTAGGGCTCGGTCTTGGTGTAGTTCGTACCGTCGCCATTGCTGACGAAAAGAGAGCCGTCAGGGGCAAAACGCACTGTGCCGATGGTGTGCGACTGCTCGTCGGCGGGCAAGCAGTCGCGGACGTAGACGCGCTCTCCGGCCTCGTTGTCCTCACATGAAGGCACACCGTTGCGCTCGTCCGAGTTGCCGATGTTGGCGTACGTGCTGTTCGTACCCAAAAGAACCTTTTCGCTGCCCGGCGAGGCGACGTTGTAATCCTTTGTTTCATCCGCTGTTACGCGCACCAAACGCGACACCCGTGCGCCGTTGCCGTCCGGCCCACCTACATCTGCGTCCCTGGGAAGTTCGGGCGGGTCGTAGGTGAAGAGCAGGTACACGTAGGGCTGCGCCGGGAAGTCGGGGTGCACGGCGAGCCCGAGCATCCCCCTATCGTGACGGCTGTTCACTTCGTCTGAGAGGTCGATAAAAGGCTCGCTTTTAAGCTCACCATTTTCAGCGACGCGCACCACGCCGCGCTTCTCGCCGACGAAGATGCGCCCGTCAGGAGCGAAGTCAAAGGCGACCCCTTGATTCAAGCCCGTCACCACGTCTTCTAGGACGAAACCGCTCGGCACAGCCTGTGCGCTTATCGCAGCGTCATTTGAGGCGGTGACGCGCCGCACGCGCACCGTGAGCGCGCCGCTCTGCGCCTTGTTTCTGAGTTGAAGGTTGTTGAGCGTGATTACGCTCATATCCGCCTGAGCGCTGTCCGTCTCTAAACGCTCATCCTCGAGGTAAAAAAGCTCTGTCCCATCAGGAAGGTTGATGAGAACCTCGAGCCAGTTCGCGGCATCTGACCCAGCGTTACCCGTGGCCTCAGCGTCAGGTAGGTGCAGGCGAAGCTGCTTGCGCTCTGCAAATGACGTATCCGATGAACCGAGGGCCTCGTAGGGAAGCGTGAGCGTGAGACTCGGTCCCAACGCCTCAACCGAGGCCGCGTAGCTCTCACCTGCGCTCTCGGGCGGCGCTTGCGGGGTGGGGCTCGAGGCGAGCGTCACCTCGGCCTCACGCGCGAAAAAACCCTCTTCAAAAAACGCCCCTGCACCGTTTTCTAAACGAACGCTGCCCCCCTCTATCTCAACCGTAGCAGAAGCCGACTCATCACCTGAGTCAACTTCAACCTCTTGCTGACAGGCAAAAAGAAGAAAAACAAGCCCTATGCTGCCGATGAGAAGACCCAACTTTCGCGTCCTTACGTTGCGCCATCTGTTCATCATATTGTTCCTCCAAACAAGGATTTGACTCCTATGGACGGTGTAGGTAACGAAGAGGAGCCTGCAAGGTGTTAAGTTTTTCTCACCGAGTTAAGTTTTTCACATCGAGCAGCACACACGCAACACATTAAGGGTTCACCAATTCTTAATTTTTCTAACTTATTTTGCTTTCAAGCGTTAAAGCTGTAGCATTTTCACCTTTCGCTGCGCGAAGTGAGCGCATCCCTTTCTTCTCGCAGAGAAGCCATTAGTAGCTAGCGGGAGCGGTTTCCTACAGAAGTGCTTTGCGAACCACGTGACTGCGCAGTGAGCCGTTATTCACGCGCTTTGTTCGAAAGATGAAACGGCAGGATGGCTGTCCGCAACGCTACCTCTCGCTAAAGGCTCTTTTCCGCTCGCAGGTTTCGTCGCTGTAGCAACGCATGGAAACGCTATTGGTATTGAATTTAATGAGCGTTACCTCACACGTTATCTGACGCGCTTTAGTGTGCCGACGTTCCGCAGCCAAGCTCCTAGCGAGAGGTCTTTTCTAACCCTCTTTACATCTCTACAGGTCATAATCTTCAGAGATTGATGAGCGTCCACCACAACTTACTTAATGCCATGATTTCTGTAGCGAGGACGATATGCACCCCTTTACTCTTTTTACTCTTGCGGACTATTGCACGTTCCCTATGGGCTTTCTCACGCTAGAATGATGCCGATGACAACACGACACTACTTTGGAACTGACGGCATTCGCGGCGTTGCGGGTGAAGACCCACTGACCGCCGTCTTCGCCTTTCAGGTGGGCGTCGCCGCTGCCGAAGCGCTCAGGGACGCGGGCAAGCACGCTCCAACTGTCCTTATCGGCACTGACACGCGCCGCTCCGGGCCGATGCTCGCCAACGCGCTCTCCGCCGGGCTCGCCTCGCGCGGGGCGGAAGCGGTGGGCTTAGGCGTGATGCCGACCCCTGGCGTTTCATACCTCGCCCGTATGTTGGGAGCCGACGCAGGCGTGGTGGTCAGCGCCTCACACAACCCTTTTGCCGACAACGGGATTAAGTTTTTTGATCATAAAGGGGAGAAGCTCTCGGACGCGCTCGAGGCCGAAATCGAGCGTTACCTAGACAAGCTGGGCACGCTAAAACCCATCACGGGCGAAAACGTCGGTACAATTCGGCGGCACAATCGCTTAGAAAACAGCGACTATTTCGACTTTTTAGTTGCCAACGGCCCCGACCTCAGCGGCCTCGAGATAGGCTTAGACTGCGCCAACGGCGCGAGCTACGCGCTCGCGCCCGAGGTCTTTGAGGCGCTCGGCGCAAGCGTCAGCGTCATCTGCAACGAGCCGGACGGCGTCAATATCAACACCGAATGCGGCTCAACTCACCCAGATGTGATTCAAAAATACGTCGCGGAAAACAGTCTCGACTTGGGCGCGACCTTCGACGGCGACGCCGATAGAGTTTTACTCGTAGACCGCTACGGGCGGCTCGTTTCGGGCGACCATATGTTAGCCATTTGCGCCTTGCACCGAGGGGAACAGGCTGTCGTCTCGACCGTTATGGGCAACTTGGGGCTGGAGCACTACCTGGGCAAGCGCGGCGTCACGCTGTTCCGCTCGGCGGTTGGCGACCGCTACGTCCACGAACTGCTTGCCCGAGAAAAGCTCACCCTTGGCGGCGAGCAGTCGGGCCATCTGCTCTTTCTGGACAAAGCGCCCACGGGCGACGGTATCTTGAGCGCGTTGCAGACGTTAGCGGCGGTGCGGACGTTGGACAAGCCTTTAGAGATTTGGGTGGATGAGATCGTCATGTATCCGCAGACGCTCCTCAACGTGCGCGTAGAGCCTGCCCTAAAAGCGAGCGTCGCCCAGCACGAACAGGTACGTCAGGCGGTGGCGGCGGCGGCGTTAAAGCTCGAGGGCCAAGGCCGCATCAATTTGCGCCCAAGCGGGACCGAACCTCTCGTGCGCGTGATGGTCGAAGGGCAGGACAGAGCGCTCATCGAAGCTGTGGCTAAAGACGTGGCTTCGGTGGTCAAGGCCATCTGAAGGTGAGAGCAGGTTCGAAAAGCTCAGTCCTCAAAAAGCTCAGTGAACGCGAAGCGCGCGCCGTCAAAGAGCCCCTTATCGCTCAGCTTCAGCTCAGGAATGACGAGTAGCGCCATAAAAGAGAGTGTCATGTACGGTGCGTGCAACGTTGAACCCAACGCCTTGGCGCGAGCGCTCAACGCGCTGTAGTGCGCCGCCACGCTAAACCCGTCTTGGTCACTCATCAGCCCCGCGATAGGCAGCGCTAAGCACGCCTGCTCATCCCCGTCAACGAGCGACAGACCGCCGCGCTGCTCAACCACGAGACTGACCGCTTTAGAGAGCGCTTCGTCAGAGGTTCCTACCGCGATGATGTTATGCGAATCGTGCGCGACCGACGAGGCGATCGCGCCGCGCTGCAGACCGAAACCTTTGATAAAGGCAACGGCGGGCGGCGCGTCCTCGTAGCGGTTGACTATCACGAGTTTAAGAACATCATTCTGAATATCTGCGACGACCCCTTCCGCTTCAACTTGTAGCGTGACGACCTCTTGCTCCGTCACAAGCTGACCATCCGACGCAACGATGACCTTGATCTTCGGAAACGCATCTGGAGCAACCACGCGGAAGTCTTCGGGCGCTTTAGGCGTAGCGGTGAAGCGGTTAGGCGTCTCTACGCGGATGCTAGGGAGATAAGTTTGACCTCTTTCAGCCACCCGCTGACCTCTTAGATACGTCGCTAAAACCGTGAAACTGTCCAAGTCATCCACCACGATAAAATCCGCCGCGTCGCCTTCGCGCAGCAAACCGACCTCTAAGCCGTAGTGCTCGACAGGCGTAACACAAGCGGCGCGTAGCAGCGTCATGAGGTCAACCCCTTTCGCCAGGCCGCGCTTGACGAGCAAGTTGATGTGACCTGCCTCCAAATCATCGGGGTGCAGGTCGTCGGTGCAAAACATGAGCTTGTCGGGGTACGCATTTAGTAGCGGATAAAGCGCCTCGAAGTTCTTCGCCGCTGAGCCCTCGCGAATCGCGAGTTTGAGCCCCGCGTTCAACTTCTCCTTACCCTCTTCGTAGAGCACGCTCTCGTGATCCGTCGCGATGCCCGCCGCCACGTAGCGCGTGAGCAACTCGCCGCGCAGCCCCGGCGCGTGGCCGTCGATAGGTTTATCCATCGCTTTTGCGCGCTGCGATCTTAGCGAGCAACGCTTCATCGCCCGCCAACACGCCCGGCACGTTCATCACCTCGCTCAGATAACCGATCCTAGCGTCCTGCAATAGCGTACGCACCTCTTCCGCACCGAGGATCCCGCCCGCCGTCTCAAACGTCGTCGCAGGCACACAGGGCGGCGCACCCAAACACATCGTCAAGGGGCTCGCCTCCGCGTTTTCCAACATGAACTGGACACCCCGTACGCCCAACACATTGCCAATCTCATGTGGGTCGCTCACCGTCGCCACCGTCCCGTGGCGCACGGCGAGCCGCGCGAACTCGCTCGGCGGCAGCATCGAACTCTCGATATGAACGTGGGCGTCTACGAAACCGGGCAAGAGGTAGTGTTCAAAGGGGCCAGCTTCGCGGGTGATGCGGGTGATGAAACCGTTAGCTAGCTCGAGCCTCGCCGGGTAAATTTCACCCGTATGAACGTCAACCAAGTTACCGGTTAGAAAAGAGGGTTGCTCCATTGGTTAGTATAAAGTTTTTGGGGAGGGGTGGAAAGGCTCGAGCACAATAAAAAATTATGCAACCGTCTCGCCAAAAGTATTTCGGTCACTTGCTAACCTTTACAAACAGAAAACTTCTCATACAATATATTCAATGCTCATCAATAAGAATTTTGTTTGGACATTTCCACACGAATACGCAGCCGCCAAGGGTAAAATGTGCTTTCTTTGTGGGGGCACTGAAAACTTGACTAGCGAGCATATTTTTCCCGAATGGCTTTTACGCCGTTACAACCTCTGGAAAGAGCGCCTTCCTTTAGCTAATGGAAGAATGAGTACATTTGAAAGGCTCAAATTACGAGCTTGCCTAGAGTGCAACAGAGATCATCTCGGTAAGCAGCTAGAAGATAAGATGAGCGTAGCTACCGCTAAAGGATACGATGCGGTAAAAGCGCTAGATGAGCAAACTATCTTTTTGTGGGTAGCTAAGATTTATCTCGCCCTTAGATTCAAAGAGCTTACAATGCAAGCAAACCCTGGTAAAGACTCTCGGGGAATTTGGCATCCAGAACAAGTCGAGCGCGATTTTGCCCCCTACATGATGCTCGGCGCGGTAAGAGGAACTGTTGAAATTTTAGACCCAGTTCCCTACTCGGTACTCATTATTAACTTAAATGAAAATGATCCGTCGCTGCCCTTCAACTTCTCTCATTACGATAATACCACCCATAAAACCTTTGCTATTCAAGTAGGTTCTGTTGGCTTTATAGTCGCTTTTGAGGACCTTGGTACAAGTCGCCGTTTCTACGGTGATTACCTGGATAGAGCGAAAGGAAGAAAATTAACCTTTCCTCAATATGTAGAGCTTTATGTTGCAGTAGCGTATCGGCGCAGCCTTTTAAGAAATCCTCGCTATTGGTTCCTCGAGCGGAAAGACCTACCTGAGGTACTTTTTGTAGATATAGCCAGCTCCTCTTTGCGATATGCCTCTTGGAACCCAATTAAATTCGCAAAACTTTTGGAAGAGGAGTTTCGAGCAAACCCAAAACTCGTCAATCTCGAGTTTACCCCGAATGGAAAAGGGGAAGTTCCTAGCTTTTTATTTCGTAACAGAGATATGCTGTTCTATGATGACGAGATGAAAGAAGTTACTTCTATTCCACCTTCTTCAAAGCCAGAAATACGACCTGCGCCGAGCCCGACGGAACAGTGGAAGCAAATAGAAAAAATACTCGCAAATAGAAAAACCCGCGACCACATCTAGTTCAGCAATTTTTCCCTTCATCTCTCCAGACTTCCAGAGGTCTTCGCCACGCTTTCTCATACACTTCGTGTCTTTGCGAAAAGCAGAGGTTGTGACGACGTTACGCAAAGCCAATCACTCTTACAAAAACTGTTTGAAACCCTCGAGATCATGCCTTACAAGGTTGCGGTTCTCTTCTATATCTTCAATAGCTCGAAGCGTTTCAGCGTTAGGCACACGTACAGCGAACGGAATACCCTGATTTAGCTCGACATGATGATAAAACATGCGCACCGCTTCGCTAGGCTTAATGCCCAACTTAGCGAACACAGCCTCGGCTGCGGCTTTGGTTTCAGGGTTGATGCGTACTTGAATTTGGTCAGTTTTACTCATATTTCATATTGTAGTACAAGTGCATTACGATTTTAATAACGTTCAGTGGGTTTAGTAACTTGACCCGCAACCATTCGATTTTTGAGCCATCCGTTAAGCGTGAGGTTTGGCTCGAGCCCCCTTTCCTCCTTAAACCTAAACGTTAAACTAAAGCATGATAGACATCACCAGAGCCCTCAAAACCAAATCCCCCACCTGGCCCGGCGACACCGACTTCAAACTCAAAGACACCGCCAACATGAGGGACGGCTCGCCCGTCAACATCATGGCGATAAAAACGACGACCCACGTCGGCACGCATCTGGACGCGCCCTATCACTACACCAACGAGGGTGACAAGCTCGGCACGGTTCCTTTAGACCTTCTCATCGGCGACGCGCAGGTTTTACACACGCTCGCCTATGACGCCGTACCCGCTGAGACAATCTCGCACTTTGACAAGCTGCCAGAACGAATCCTCTTCTTCACCGGACAACCTGACGTGTGGCCCGAGTTTCCCGAGGACTTCACCGCGCTCACCGCTGAGCTGATTCACACCCTTGCCGAACGAGGCGTGAAAGTCGTGGGTATCGACAGCCCGAGCGTAGATAAATTTAACAGTAAGGACTTGCCCGTTCACAACGCTTGTGCGGAAACAGGCATTTACATCGTCGAGGGACTCAATTTGCAGGGCGTGGACGAGGGGCGCTATCACCTCATCTGCTTGCCGCTCAACTTGCCCGACGCCGACGCTTCACCCGTGCGGGCGGTCCTCACTAGGCCGGAAAGATAAACTGTGGGGCGTACCTTATGAAACGAGAGGCGTTCTTACTGCCTAAAGGGATTTACTTAGACGGAAATTCACTCGGGCCGCTCACGTATGGGGCGCAAGCGGCAATCGAACGGCGGCTCAAGCAGTGGCAATACTACGGTGTGAACGCTTGGGAGGAGTGGTTTGGCTTAGCGGAAAGGCTCTCCCCCGCGCTCGCTAAACTCGTCGGCGCGAAACCGAGCGAGGTCATCGCCACAGGCACACTGACGGGCAACTTGCACGCGCTACTCGCCACCTTTTATCAACCCGAGGGGCGAAAACGCAACCTGCTCGCTACCTCGCTCGACTTTCCGAGCGACCTCTATGCGCTGCAGGCTTGGACGGAGCGTACGGGCGCAGAGCTCAAACTGATTCCCCACAGAAATTCCCATACCCTTCACCCCGATGACATTCAAGCCGCCTTAACGGATGACATCGCCCTCGCAGTACTCCCCACCGTCCTCTACCGGAGCGGTCAACTTTTGAACGTCGAAGTAGTCACGGCGCTAGCCAAAGAAAGAGGCATTGCGGTTGGTTGGGACGCGGCGCATTCGATTGGCGCAGTGCCGCACGCCTTTCATGAGGCGGGCGCGGACTTCGCGGTCTGGTGCTCGTACAAGTATCTCAACGCCGGACCGGGTGCGCCGGGCGGCTTATTTGTTCATGAGAAGCACCATCATCTCAAACCGGGGCTGCCGGGCTGGTGGGGGAATGACAAGGGGACGCAGTTCGAGATGAACCGTGATTTTACTCCAGCAGCAGGCGCAGGGGCGTACCAAATCAGCACGCCGAGCATCTTGGCGCTGGGGGGGCTCGAGGGGGCCCTAGCGCTCTTCGAAGAGGTCAGCACCGAAGAGGTTCGTAAGCGCTCTTTAGAGCTCACGGACTACCTCATTGCGTTAGCGGACGAACACCTACCTGAAATGACCCTGCGCACACCGCGCAACCACGCTGAGCGCGGGGGGCATATCGTGTTAGAACACCCCGACGCCAAGCAGCTTAGCGCCGCCCTGCGAGCACGCGACATCGTTCCCGATTACCGCCAGCCCAACCTCTTGCGGCTCGCGCCCACAGCGCTCTACAACACTGAAGAAGAGCTGGGCGAAGTTGTCAGGATTTTGAAAGCGCTACTAGCAAGCGGTAGTTACAAAGGGGTAGAGGTTGAGCAGCAGGTGAATTAGGTTTTTGGAAATGGTTTCGGCTCGAGCCCCCATCTCAACCGAGGCTAAAAGAAATCCCCTAGCCAAACTAGAGGATTTCTTTTCGGTGCTAAACGGGCTTTTCTTGGTGGAGCTGGGGGGATTCGAACCCCCGACCTCGTGAGTGCGATTCACGCGCGCTCCCAACTGCGCCACAGCCCCAAGCGCTCATGAGTCTACCGCGTAGGATGAAGAGCGTCAAGCGAGCGACGAACATGAAACTTGCCGGAATGAACGACGACCGATATAACGACAAACAACTGGTGGAGACGGTGACGTGAGCATAATCTTTCACACAAGAGAGGCGGTAAGCTGGAAAGAGGAACAGCGGTTCTATTCAACGTTCCACCTCAACATGCTCTTATAGAAAGCGCACCCTTTCAAGATGACTAACACTACCGAAAATACGCCAGAGAATACCTGGGAACGTACCTTACACGTTATCTTCTGGTCCCTCATCTTTATTGTATTTCCACTTGGACGCCTGCCTGACGCGCTCGTGCGGGCCTTTCCCACGTCGATTGCGGATTTTCGTGAAGAAGAGCAGGTCGAGACGCTTGTGCCTAAGGTCATTACCTTCGCGCTGCTCTGGACGTTGGGCGCTGGGTTAGTCGTTTGGCGAGCTAGGCAGTTGCGAGGAGCGGGAACGCCCTTTTCTGACCTGTTACCTGAGCTAGTATCGTCTCGAGCACGCTCCACCTTTGTGTGGCTCGGCGCGTTTATTCTAGCGCTTATTACTGCTAGCTTGTTCAGCCCCGCGAACCTCAACTTTGGCCTGCCCTTCCTGAGCAATCAGGCGGAGAGCGTGGCAATTAAGCTCTTGGAGAGCGCCTGGTACAGCTTGGCGCTGATTGCGGCGGTGTTGGCCTCGAGCCGCGTGTTACCGCTGCGCGTTCCCCTGAGCCTAATGATAGGTGGCGCAGTTTTGGTCGGCCTCTGGACGCTCACCGAAGCGCACGGCTTCGAGCCGATGTCGCTTTTAGACCCACAGACGCAGCTTCGCACAAACCTCTTGGCGTCGATGGGCCATCAGGCGTTTGTGTCGGCTTTTGTAGGCGTCGCGCTGGTCTTTTGGTTCTCTTGGCGGGCACTTGCGGCGCAGCTTCGCCTCATAGACGCGGTGCTCATCACAGTTTTAGCAGCCGCGTTAGTTGCCAGTGGCGGACGGGCTGGGCTGCTCGCCGCCGTCATGACGCTGAGTGTATTCGTCGGCTACATCTTCTACACCCAGCGCTACCGCAAGCGCGTGCTCCTGCTCAGCACCCTTGCGTTCACGGCAGGCTTTGGCGTGGTACAAACCTCATCTCACGCGCAGTTTCGCATGGGACGTTTCGGCGCGGCGGTGCAGGGCGAAGACCCCAACGTCTCGCACCGCATGGTTCTTTGGAACGTCGCGGCTAAAGCGATTGTAGAGCGCCCCTTGACGGGTCACGGCGCTTACGCGCTCGCCAACGTCGTGTGGCCGCTCGCGACGCCCGAGCAAGCGGCCACGCTCATGCGCGAGTTTTTGTCCGAAGACGCTGCACAAGACGCGCTGCGCGTCGGCAAGCTCGCCATCTACACGGACCCCGAAACAGGCGACTTAACCCTCACCGCGATGAACCCTTACGGCGTTCATAATTATTTTTTAGATATCGCCTTCGCCAGCGGCATCCCCGCCATGCTCCTCTTTATAGGTTTCTTGCTCTCCTGCGCCAAGCTGCTCTACCAGGCGCACACCCCGCTCGCCCTCGCCACGCTCTTAGCGCTCGCGACGTATCTGCTCTACGGGATGTTCTGGTTTGCCACGCAAAACGTTGACCCGCTCATCTGGGCGCTCATCGGGCTCGGGATTGGCAGCGTGCCAGAGGCGGTGCCGAGCACAGCGGCGGATAGACAGAGAAGGCCGCGTTTGGAAGTTGCACCCTCGAGCTAACCCAAAGCGACTCGAGCGCACCTTAACCTTTCTCTCATGTGTTTGGGGATAGACTCAGGCACGATAAGATGGAGCTAAAGTGAATGAGTCCTACTTAAATTTAGCGTAGTGGAGGCAGCCGTGCAGTCTTTCAAAATGATGATTCTTTTCTCAAGCCTAGTTTTAAGTACAGCGGTGTTCGCGCAAACGGGCGGCGAGAACGGCGACCAACCTGTCGCCGTGAGCGTCGAAGCCTTTGTCGTCAGTGAGGTCACGGGCGAAGATGGCAACGTCCAAGAGCGCTTTAGCACAGCCTCGACCGCCAGACCGGGGCAAATCGTCGAATACCGCTTGACGGTCAACAATCAGGAGGACACGACCTTGCCGGCGGGCACCGTCGTCGTCACCGGCCCCGTGCCCGAGAGCACGCGCTACGTGGAGGGCTCCGCAACGCCGAGTTCCGAGCGGGTTTTAAGCGAATTTAGCGCAGACGGTGAGACCTACAGCGAGCCGCCCGTGACAGGTTCCGGTGAGGGAACAGGCGGCTCGGAAGCCGTCCCGCCGAGCAACTACGCCGCTGCTCGCTGGACACTCCTCGTACCGATGGAGCCCGCGCAAGAAGAGGTGTTTACTTATCGGGTTGTAGTCGAGTAGTTGAAAGCAACCCAGTCGAGCTGGTAGCTTTAGCCTCCGCAGGAACGGACGGTAAGCAACGAGCAATGAGTGAAAGGCTTTAGACTCATTGCTCGTTGCTCGGTACTCATTGCTACGTCTACTAGCTCGCCTTCTGCTCCCGGTACTCCGAAATACTTTCATAGACGTGATCGGGAAAGGTCAAATCTTGATAGACGTTGCCCGCGTCCGGGTCGTCGGCGTCGGGGAGGATGGGGAAGTCCTGCTGCTGGTGATAGCCCAAAATGGTATTGCGGTTCGGTGGGCTGTAGTCGGCGGCCTCGACTTGCCGCACCAGACCTCTCGCTTCGTCCTTGCTCTCGTCCTTGTCCTGCGCCAAGAGGTCCACGAGTTCTTGACTTTCTACAAAGTGCCGCGCGATCATCGTGAAGACTAGACGCCCGTAGTGCCCGATGTCTTGACCTTCCTCGAGCCCGTCCAACAAATGCGCCATCATCTTGTTCTGTCTTAAATCGTCAACTGCCATATAAGCCTCCTTAGAGCTTGTTTACCTTAAATATTAAGGTAGCAGATTGTTACCTCTTTAACACCCTCTCTCGTCACAATTGACCTCGGTATCTCGTGATAGTGAACACGAACAATGCGCGGAGCGATACCTCATTAGAATAAGCATCATGCGCGTTGCCGTGACCTCTTCCACGCCACACCTTAGTGAGAAGGGGAAAGTGTTAGCAGAGCGGTTGGGCCTACCTTTTGCGCAACTCGAGTCCCCCGCCGCTGACCTCTTGCTTGTATTGACAGCAACGGAGACGGGAGAGAGGCTCGAGCTGTGCGAAGTTGGCGCGTCTACAGGGCCTACTGTCGTGGACTTCGTGAGCGGTAAGGCGGCGCATCGGCGCTTCTACGGTGGGGGTAAAAAGCAGCCCTTAGCACGAGCGGTGGGGATTAAAGGAGGTGTCACGCCCTATATCCTGGACGCCACCGCAGGTCTCGGGCGAGACGCCTTTGTGTTGGCGACACTCGGGTGCAGGGTACATCTCGTAGAGAGGTCTAAAGTCATCGGCGCACTTTTAGGGGACGGTTTGCGCAGAGCGAAAGCTGACCCTGAGGTCTCCCCCATCGCCTCGCGTATGTCCTTGAGTGTTGGACAAGCCGCCGAAATTATGCGCACCTTACCGGACCGCCCCGATGTCGTCTATTTGGACCCCATGTACCCTCACGGCAACAAAACCGCGCTGCAGAAAAAAGAGATGCGCCTCTTCCGCGTGCTCGTGGGGGATGACGAGGACTCGAGTGAATTGTTAGACGCCGCTTTGATGTGTGCGAAGAACCGCGTCGTGGTGAAGCGTCCGCTACGAGCGCCTACGTTGGGAGATAAAAAGCCGAACGCCGAGGTGAAGAGCAAGAATACGCGCTATGACCTCTATTGGTAGCACTGCTGAAATGTGAAATGAATACTCGTCTATGGATAGGCACAAAGCACGTCAGCACTTCAGAAGTTCAGGTTTTCCTGTTACGGAGTTTTCGGACCTACGCAGTTTCCGCGTAGGCGGAACGAAACAAGCCGACGAGCTGAGATGCTGACTAGCTGCTCTCAACAGTAGCCCTCTAAGCGGTTTTGAACGCTGGACGCGGTATAATCTTTCTTTGTGAATGTGAGTAGTACGACCCTTCAAAAACTCGATTTTGCCCGCGTGCAACAGGCGTTAGCGGAACGCGCCGCTTCGTCGTTAGGCGTAGAGCGGGCGCTTGCACTTGCGCCGACGCTGAGCCGCGCCGACATCGAACGCGCTTGGGCGCGGCTCAGCGAAGCGGTGAGCGGCTCGGACCTCTCGTTAGGCGGCGTCCACGACGTGCGTCCGCTGACCGACAAGGTCAAGGACGGGCGCGTTTTAGAGGGTCTGGAAATTTTGGAAATTGCTTACACGATGGACGCTGCTGGAACAGTTAAGCGGGCGATTCTCGCCTCAGAGCGTCCGGCCTTGTCGGAACTCGCTCAAGGGCTCAGTTCGTTCGACGGCGCACTGCGCCTGGTACGCGAACAGTTGGATACGGACGGCAGCGTCCGCGACGACGCCACACCTAAACTGCGCGATATCCGCCGCCGCTTGAACCCCTTACGGGGCCGCATCCGCAGCAAACTCCAAGACCTCTTAGGGCGCTACGCCGACAGCGTTCAAGACGCGATTATCACCCTGCGCCGCGACCGTTACGTGATTCCGGTCAAAGCGAGTGCGCAGTCCAAAGTGCCGGGTATCGCCCTAGACAGTTCGGACTCCGGCGCGACGGTCTTCATGGAGCCCCAGTCGGTGGTGCCGATGAACAACGAGTTGGCGCTTTTAGAGTTCGAAGAGCGCGACGAGGTGCGCCGGATTTTGCTCGCTTTGGGTCAGCGCTTAGCGTATGAGCCGGGTTTGGAGGAGAGCCTAGAGGTCTTGGCCGAACTCGACCTCATCGCGGCGAGTGCGCGGCTCGCAAAGGATTGGCGCTTAGCCCAGCCCTCTTTTAGTGAGGACGGCGAAGTCAGCTTGGAGGACGCCTGTCATCCACTCATTGAAAACTGCGTGCCCAATTCCGTCTCTCTGGACGCCGAACGCCGCTTGCTTATCGTTACAGGACCGAACGCCGGGGGTAAAACGGTCCTTCTCAAGACGCTCGGGCTGGCCGCAGTCATGGCGCACAGCGGGCTTTTTGTCGCGGCGAAGAAGCCGCATTTGCCGCACTTCGACGCCCTTTTGACCGACATCGGCGACGAGCAGAGCATCGAGGCGAGCTTGTCCACGTACGCAGGCCACCTCAAGAACTTGAAAGCGGTTGTGGAGCGTGCCGACGATGGCGTCCTCGTGCTGATCGACGAGCTCGGCTCGGGCACCGACCCCGACGAGGGCGCGGCGCTCTCGCAGGCCGTCTTAGAGCGGGTCTTAGCGAGCGGCGCACGCGGGCTGGTCAACACGCACCTCGCGCCTCTCAAGGTTTTCGCCTCAGAAACGAAGGGTGTGCAGAACGCCGCCATGAGCTTCGATGTGGACGCGCTCCGGCCTAAGTTCGAACTCGTCATCGGGCAGCCCGGTAGGAGCTACGCGCTCTCGATTGCAGAGCGGCTAGGGCTGCCGAATACCCTCTTAGGGCGGGCGAGTGAGATTTTGGGGCCGGAGGGGGCGGCGTTGGAGTCGCTTTTACAGACGTTAGAAAATCAAAGGGAGCGGCTCGAGCTAGACCAGTTGGAGCTCCAAGAGGTACGCGAACAAGCCGTGCGTGAAGCCGAAGTGCTGCGCTCACAAATTGACACCTTGAGGGCAAAAGAAGACCAAGTCTTAGCTGCCGCCGCCGAACGCGCCGACGAGATGCTGCAAAGCACCTTGCAGCAGGCTAAAGAACTCAAGCGCGCCGCCACGACGGACAAGCAGTCGCGCTCGCAAGCCTTAAACGAGTTGCAGAAACTCCGCCGAACCGCTCAGAAAACTGTAGAGAAGAAAGCGCGACCTCAGCCGCGCACCTCACGGTCTAATCCGCAGCCCAAACGCCCCAGCTTAGAACCCGGCGCAGTCGTTCACGTCGAGGAATACGGCGCGAAAGGTCCCATCATTGAACTTCGGGGTGATGACGTTATCGTGCAGCTCGGCCTTCTCAAAGTGACGGTGCCAAAACGCGGCGTCAAGCTCGCGGAGCAACCCAAACCGAAAGTGAAACAAGCGTCTGGCGGTTTCACGGCAGGTCTTACTGGGCCCGCTCGCTTTGAGGAAGAACTCAACATTCGCGGTGAGCGCGTGGAGCCGGGGCTCGAGAAGGTGCGCGACTTCGTCTTAGAGGCGCATTCGCTCAGAGTCCCGTCGGTGCGCATCTTACACGGCAAAGGGACAGGCACGCTCCGTGACGCAGTGCGCAGCTACCTCAAGGACGAGAAGAAGGTGGAGCGCTATGAGGACGCCGTGCCGTACGAGGGCGGGCACGGGGTGACGGTGGCGTATCTGCGGCGCTAGCGCTGTTCTCGAGACATTTGGAAGAGGAACTTGTAGTCAGAATTCAGTATTTGGCATGAACGACTCTGCTGAACGCTGACCCCTGACTACTAAATCCCCTCGTCTTACGAAATAGCCACTTCCAGCCCACCCATCCCTTTAGCGTTATGATAAACGAGTGACCACCAGAGCTGCCGATACAACCACTGCTGACAAACCAACTTCCAACCGTCGCACTCAGATTTTAGGCGTCGCCAGATACATTCTCGCTCAAAAAGGCTTTGAAGCCACGACAGTCTCTGAAATCGTCGCCGGAGCGGGCGTCGCGCAAGGAACCTTTTACCTCTACTTTCCCTCTAAAGTCTCACTCGTTGAAGCCCTGTGCAAAGAGATGTTTGCCAAGATTTTAGAGGCGGTTCAAGCGGCAACGATGTCAGCCGAGAGCTTCGCAGCGGCCTTAAAAGCGGGCGTCTACGCGGTTTTCGAGGAGAGTCAGAAGTACCAGGACGTGCTGGAAATTATCAATGCCCGCATGGGGTTTTTAAGCACGCCCAGTGAGCTTGCCAAGTTGGACGAACCCTATTATCAACTTGTGGCTGAGCTTATAGGGCGCGGACAGACCTCCGGTGAGGTTCGCGCCGACGCCGACCCCGACCTCTGTGCGCGGCTCGTAGTCGGTATGATCGAACGCGCCACCGAAGACTGCTTCCTCTACCGCCCGGCACTGCCCACCGAGCCCTATATCGAAGAGGTGACACGTTTTATTTTGCGGGCGTTGGGGCCAACTGAGGATTAACTCTCTACTCAATCAACCTTTTACTCAACCTTACAGGGCGGGGCACTTGACAACCTAGCTGGCTAAGGTCTATCTTATCTCTATAAGTGACTGACAGTCAGTCAGCAGTAGAAGGAGAATAAGATGATGGCACTCCGACATCCCCCCACACCCAGAGGGAACCCACTTTTCGGTTTTCTCAACGACTACCGCAAGGACACGCTCGGCTTTTTAGAGGGCATGGCGCGTGAACACGGCGACGCCGTGCGCCTGCGCGTCTTGGACTACGACTTCGTCCTCTTGTCACACCCCAGGCTCATCGAAGAGGTTTTAGTCACCAAGTCGAAATCCTTTATTAAGAGCAAAGACTACCGCGACGAGCTGAGCTTTTTAGGCAACGGCCTCATCACGAGCGAGGGGAGTTTTTGGCTGCGGCAGCGGCGGCTCGCGCAGCCCGCCTTTCACCGCAAGCGCATCTCGGCGTACGGCGAGACGATGGTGGACTACGCGCAGCGGCTCCTGACCTCTTGGGAAGACGGAGCAGAGCGGGACGTTCACGAGGACATGATGCGCGTAACCCTAGAAATCGTCGCGAAGACTTTGTTTCATGCGGACATCGCAGACGAAGCTAAAGAGGTCGGTGACGCTTTAGAGGTCTTTATGAACAGCGACCGCACCAGCGAACCGCTCTGGCAGATGTTTCTCCCTAAGCGCTTCCCGACACCTAATAGGCTGCGCTTCAGGCGGGCGAATGAGGAGATGGACAGGCTCGTTTATGGGCTCATCAGAGAGCGGCGACGCGACTTTGAAATGGGCGCTGAGGATAAGGGCGACCTCATGTCCATGCTGATGCAAACTCAAGACGCGGACACGCTCGAGACCATGACCGACCAGCAACTCCGCGACGAACTCTTGAGCATCTTGATGGCGGGTCACGAGACGACCGCCAACGCACTCTCCTGGACCTGGGTCTTGTTAGCACAACACCCAGAGGTGGAAGCGAAACTGCACGCTGAGCTTGATGAGGTCTTGAGCGGACGTGAGCCCACCATGCAAGACTTGTCCCGTTTGACTTATACCGAGCAGGTCATTAAGGAGTCCATGCGGGTCTATCCGCCTGTGTGGGGCGTCGGGCGCGAGGCGTTAGAGGACTGCGACATCGGCGGTTTCGCTGTAGTGAAAGGGCAGCAAGTCTCCATAGCGCAGTGGCTGGTGCACCGCGACGAGCGCTTCTTTGAAGATGCGAAAGCGTTTAAGCCCGAGCGGTGGATAGAGGGCTTCGAAAAGAGCCTGCCGAAATTCGCTTACTTCCCGTTCGGCGGCGGGCCGAGGCTCTGCATCGGCAACAACTTCGCGATGATGGAGGCCGTTTTACTACTGGCTACCCTAGCGCAGAAGTACAGCCTCGAGCTGACCCACCCCGAAGAGGTCATCCCCCAACCGACCATTACGCTTAGACCCAAAAATGGCGTCAAGGTGCGGTTAAATGCGCGTGTTCCTGCCAAGGTAGAGGTTTCCGCGTGAACGCCTGGCTGATCCTCACGTTCGCCATTTTAGGTGAACTCGTCGGCACCACGGCGCTCAAGCTCTCGGCGGGCTTCACCCGCTCTTTGCCGAGCGTATTTGTCATCGTAGGGTACGGCGCAGCTATCTGGCTGCTGTCAAGGAGTATCCAGCACATCCCAATAGGTATTTCTTACGCCGTCTGGTCGGGCGCGGGCGCGGCGGCAGCGGCGCTCATCGGCGTGTTTTTCTTCCGCGAGTCGTTAGGCTGGCTGCAAGGTGCGTCTATCGGGCTAATTATCATAGGCGTGGTGGGTTTGAACCTCTCGAGTCGCCCTCACTAACATGCTTTTCATTAGAGAGACCGATCTCATCCGCACCCTCAAACCCTTCTTCCTGGTTGTCGATATTGGCTTTATCCTCTACTGGACGGTGACGCTTTTACACCTCATCCCCGAAGCGTATCTTTTCAAAGACTATGACGGCCCGCGCCAAAAACACAGGCCACAACATGAGCGCCTCCTGCTCACCTCTTCCCACCGGGCCGAGCACCCTGGCCGTGATGATGCCCGTCAAGACGTTGACGAGCAAAACAGCCATATTGACGCTCAGCGTTTGCACAGAGGCCGAAAAACCGCTGGACTCAGCGCGGGTAAAGCGCCCAACCAACCTCTTTAAGCCCGTCACGAAGGAGGTAGCAGCGCAGTAATCAGAAGAGAGATTGAAAGACCTCTTTTCAGGGGTTGGTTAGAGCGTTGTGCAGTAGCACTATCCCTCACATACACCTTTGCGCAACATGGAGGTACGCCCCCAAAGAAAGAAGTCATCAGAACCGGCTGTGATGTATTCACCCTTGGAGACTATGCTAATAGGATGTAGGTGCAGACGTAGTGAAGATGCAGGTGAAAAGAGAGTATTCGCGCCCCCTTACAGCTCGAGAATAACAAATCTTCACGAACAAATCTGCGCAACAAATCTGTAGCGCAACGTCACCGTACTTAGTCAGCCCAACAACTGCTCCCGCTCCGACTTTTTAAGCCCCTTCACCACCAAGCTGTACGAGAGGTCGATTAGCTCCAAAACCTCGCGCCCCGGTACGCTGCCGTCCAACACCACCGTATTCCAGTGTCGCTTATTCATGTGGTAGCCAGGCGTGACAGCGTCGTACTTGTGACGCAGCAGTTCAGCCAACTCGGGTTCGCACTTCAAGTTGATGGACAGCGGGTCATTTTTCAGTCTACACAGAGCGAACAGCTTGCCCGCAACCTTAAAGACGAGCGTGTCTGGTCCGAAAGGAAAGTCTTCGCTCACACCGGGTTTGGCTGAGCAAACTGCTCGTAATTCTTCTAAGTTCACGGCTCGAGTGGGGTGTTTAGCTCGAGCAAATTAAGTGCCGGGTCCCTCAGATGCGCCGTGCGAACCCCCCACGCAGGTCTCTCTTGAACCTCAGCGACGAAGTTCGCCCCTCTACCTTTCAAGGTTTGAACCGACCTCTCCAAGTCATCAACGCAGAAGATGAGCACCGCGTTGTCGGCGTTGTACGTTGACGCGCCGACGATGTCGGCCATCACCTCACGGTCATTGACGGCGATGAGCGGCCCTTCCCCAGCTCGAAAGTCGGCGTAGCCGCTCGTTTCGTCGCCCCAAACCACCTCGAACGCCATCACATCGCGGTAGAAGCGGAAGCAAGTCGTGTAATTCTTGACCAGCAGACGGATATGTGTAAATTTCACAGCGTGACCTCTTTTCTGTTCATCTTTTGAGTCTAAAGAGGGGGTGTGACAGCGTCTTGTCAGGAGTGATGCAACACGCTAAAGGAGACCGAGGCGCTCGCTTTCGGTAAACTGAGCCATGCCTCAGCCCACTCCTCGGCGCATCCTCCACATCGACGCCGACGCCTTCTACGCCAGCGTGGAGCAGCGCGACCAGCCTGAGCTAAGAGGTAAGCCCGTCGCCGTAGGATGGTCCGAGCAGGGCGGGGTGGTCTTGACGGCGAGCTACGAGGCGCGGCGCTACGGCGTTCACAGTGCGATGCCGTCGGTTCAAGCAAGACGTTTATGTCCCGAACTGATTTTCGTGAGCGCGCGTATGGCAGTTTACAAGGAACTCAGCCTCGCCATACGCGAGATTTTTGGGCGCTATACGGACGTGCTCGAGCTTGTCTCCATCGACGAAGCGTACTTAGACGTGACGCAACCCAAGCAGGGTCCGGCGTCGGGGACGCTCATCGGCGAGGCGATTAAGCGAGAGGTCAAAGCGGAAACGGGGCTCACCGTCTCGGTGGGCGTGGCGGCGGGCAAGTTCTTAGCGAAGCTCGCTAGCGGGATGAACAAGCCTGACGGGTTGACGGTTATCACGCCAGAGGACGCCGCCGCAATTTTGGCCTCTCTACCTGTTGCCAAGATTCACGGCGTCGGTCCGGTCACGGCGGAGCGGCTGCACGCGCTCCGCATCTTTTCGGGGGACGATTTGCTGACGTACTCGCAGGGGGAACTCGAGGGGCACTTCGGCAAGTTCGGCGGCTTTCTCTACCAAATCGTGAGAGGTGAGGACGAGCGCCCGGTCAAGGCGAGAGAGCGCAAGTCGTACGGGGCGGAGCGTACCTTTTTGACGCCGTTGCAGCGCGAAGAAGAGGTGTTGGCGGTGCTCGAGCCACTCACCGAACAAGTCGCCCTCTATCTTAAAAGCGCTAACCTCTACGCCCGCACGCTGACGCTCAAGCTCAAAGACCAGCACTACCAGAGCGCCACGCGCTCTATCACCCCTGTACAGCCGATGCGAGAGGTAGAGACGATGACCTTGTTTGTTCGGCAGCTCCTGCGGGCTAACTTGGGGCAGTTACCCGTTCGGCTCGCTGGGGTGAGCGCGAGCAATCTGCAAGGACCAAGTAAAGTGGTGCAGCCGGAGCTTTTTCCAAACGTCGAAAGCGTTTAGGGTTCGTACTCGCCACGTTCGGCGTCCCAGGCTTCCGGCGGTAAGGGCGGCTCAATGATGTCTCCCGTAATCCTTGCGGTCCCTTTAAGCGTATCTTGCGGATAGACCACCCTCTGTTCGGAAGGAATGAGCTGAGCAAACAGTTTTCCACCCTTTAGAATTGTCACCGTTTCGCCCGTCAGGTCGATTGCGTTTAGGATAGCGGCGCACCTCTTTTCGAAGTCGCTTGCAGTGGGCATTTTCATAGCAACTAGTCTGATGGATTGGCTTGCACACGTCAACCTTTCTCCCACATCTAAACTACTGATTACCCCAATAATACGTCTTCACATAGTGCGCCCAATACCCCTGATACCGGCCGTAGCGCTCGGCAAGCTCCCGCGCACTCCCCTGGCTAATGCTCAATCCTTGCGTATAAACGGACGAAACCGCGTCCAAAAGCCCCGTATCCGTCCAGGGCGTGCGCTCATAGCGTCCTAGCCCGCGCAGCATGATGAAGTCAATCGACCACGCGCCGATACCTCTTATATCCGCGAGCCACTTGGACACCTCGGCGTAGGGCGCGGTGCGTAAGAAGTCTTCATCAGCGGTGGCAAAGGCTTTGATGAGGTCTAAGAACCTCTCGGTCTTGCGGGTGTTGTTGGTTGCTTCTAAAACGCGCTGCTCTGGATTGTCCAGCATCTGCGTCGCTTCGGGAAAGGCGCGGTGCGTGACGCCGCCAAGCTCGAGACTACTCCCAAACAGCTCGGTAAGCCGCTTCATGGTGAGGTGCGCGAAGCTATTCGGCGTGCGCTGCTGAATGAGCGCCCAGCACGCCGCTTCGAAAGGGGTTAAAACCTTGAACGCATGGTAGCCGTAGAGGTGTTGCACGACGTCTGAGAAAGCAGGGTCACTCTGAGCGAGGGTGTAAAAGGGCGTGAGGTCGTCGTCCAAGCTGAGAAAGAAGCGGATGCGCTCTGCGGTGGCGTCGGCGAGCTCATCTGTCAACCTCTCGGCGTAGAGGGTGCACTCGAGCCCCGGCTCCTGAAGCGTCCCTACACGCTTAACTCGAAAAAACACGGGCTCACCGTCCACGCTCACCACGCGCTGCAACACATTATCTTGAATCTGCTCGTGGGCGGGGTTGCGCTCGTAGTCACGTGAGCGGAAGCGGCGCACGAAGTTCAAGGTCTGTTCAAAGTCAAAAGGTGGCGTCGGCGTCAGCGTGAAGTGGCAGTCCATACCCCTATGAGACAGCGTTCATGCTCAAAAGACAGGGCGCTGGCTTGCAGCTCGAGGCTCGAGAGGTCCAAGACCGCGTTGAGCGGTCGCGCTTTCGGGGGCTCTCTAGCGTTTTAGGATCGTGGTGAGTGCTCCGGCCTAAATAACCTCAACCATTTTGCTGAAGTTTTACGCTCGAGGCAAGAACTGCGAACTTTTTTGGTTTAGATTATTTCTACACCTCTACTTAGTACAGCGTTAATTAAGTTTTGCAACACAACCCCTTACTATGTCACCCCGAGCTTGTCGAGGGGTCTCGTCTCGCACTCTCTATCAGAGGAGTCAGCAAGGTCAGAGATTCTTCGACTCCGCTATCGCTCCGCTCAGAATGACATGGCTCGTTTTTTACTTAACGCTGTACTTAGTGGCTCTATTTGGAACCAGGTAGAGGTTAAACAAGGGGTTGCAACCCCTTGTTCATCACACATCAACGCTGGCAGAAGCGCTACATCAGCATTCGGCTTAGAACCACTACTAAGAATCGTTGCGATTCGCGTGTAGAACGGATTTTCTCCTCTAATTTGCCTGAGAGAGGTTCTCCTCCAACTGATACACCATGTCGTCGCCCTCCCAGAACCTAGCGATGTACCTGTCGCGCCCGGAGTTCTGACCGGTAGAAGCTGTAACTGAGCGAATTCTTCTTGTAGTAGTCCTGGTGGTATTCCTCGGCAGGGTAGAACGTGCCGCCGTCTTCGATGACGGTGGCGATATCTTTCCTGAACTTGTCCGAGTTCTCCAGCGCTCTCTTCGAGCCTTCCGCCAGGCGCTTCTGCTCCTCGTTGGCGTAGTAAATCGCGGAGGTGTAGGACTCGCCTCTATCGATAAACGAGCCGCCCGCGTCGGTGGGGTCGTGCATCCGCCAAAAGGTGTCTAGGAGTTCTTGGTAGGAAATCACTGAGGGGTCGTAGTGGACTTCGACGGTCTCGCGGTGGCCGGTATTGTTTCTCGAGACCTCTTTATACGTCGGGTTCTCGGTCTCGCCGCCCATGTAACCAGAAATCGCCTCGGAGACGCCCTCTTGCTTCTCGAAATCCGCTTCGGTGCACCAGAAGCAGCCGCCTGCGAAGTAGGCGACGGCCTCGTTAGCGGTGTTAGAAGTATTGGTGTCGGTCTGCGCGAACGCGAAACCTGTGAGAAGTACGGTCAAAAGTAGTAGCAGTTTTTGGGTCATAGTGGTCCTTTCGTACCCTCTATCATGACCCGAAAAGGGACATTTCCCCGTATAACAGTTACTATTCACGAGCTTCATTTGAGTTGTGTGAACCGCTCGAGCTTTTTTATTTTGCGTCAAGAGTACTTTTCTAGCGAGTACTCCTACACCTGTTTTTATCCCTTACAAGGTTGTATAGTTATGTAGATAGCCATCTACAGTTCAGTTATGTAGATAGCCATCTACAGTTCAGTTATGTAGATAGCCATCTACAGCCGGGGGAAGTGATGGACGGATGGGGTGCGAACGAGCAACGTCAACCCATCCGCGTCACTTAGTCTTATTAGAATTCTTTCAAGCTCATTTTGGGAGGCAGTGCACTTGAAAGCGAATCACACGCTAAGCAGCGAGGATAGCGTTACAGGGCGTATGCCCGAAGCCGTCCTCGCTCAAGCTCCGCTGAGGAGCGCTGCGCTCGAGGCTTTAGAGCAACATATCGTCGTCTTGGACGGTGACGGGACAGTGAGAGCAACCAACGACGCTTGGCGGCGCTTTCGCTGTGAGGCAGAGCTGAGCGTAGACCGCTGCGTCGGCAAGCACTACACGGAGGTCTGCTTGCAAGGGGCGATAGACAGGGCGGACGCCGCCGCGCTGAGTACAGGTTTAGAGGACATTTTAGCGGGCACACTCGGGCGGGCGCGCCTGGAGCTTCCTTACGGTTCTCCGCACACGCGCTGGTTTTCCCGTCACCATGACGCCGCTCTCAGACGTTGCTGGGGCGGTGGTGTCCTACCAAGAGGTCACTGAGCGCAAGCACTACGAGCGTTTGATCGAAGACCAAGCGAACCGCGACCCCCTTGACGGGGCTTTTCAACCGGCGCTTTTTTATGTTGGAGGCGCAGAAAACGCTGGCGTTAGCGCGGCAGAGCGGCGCGGAGTTCGCGCTCCTCTACCTTGACTTGGACCGTTTCAAAGCGGTGAACGACCGCTTTGGTCACTCGAGCGGCGACGCGCTTTTGCGCGAGGTGAGCGAGCGGCTCAAGGTATGCACGCGCGAGAGCGACCTCGTGGCGCGGCTGGGCGGCGACGAATTCGCCGTGCTCTTGCAGCACGTGTCGCGGCAGGAGGGGCAAAAGGCGCTGGCGCGTTACCGCACCGACCTCGCGGTCCCCTTCGGCGTGAAGGGGGGCAAATTGTACTTGGGCGGAAGTTTTGGCGCGGCCTATTATCCTGACGATGGCGACGACGTTGCGGCGCTGCTCGAGCGGGCCGACGGCGCGATGTACCACGCTAAGGAACGCCGCGTACGGTTGGAGGGGCGCAGGAGCGAGGATAGGGGTTGATAGCTCGCCCAAAACCTCTTACAACGCCCCTAAAAACTGCTCTGCTTGCTCTTGAAGCAGCGGTTTCGCAAACAAAAATCCTTGCGCCTGCGGACAGCCAAGCTCTCGGAGCGCCGAGAGTTGCGCCTCGGGTTTCGACCCCTTCGGCAACGACTTGAAGCCCTAAATTCTGCGCCATGTTGATAATCGTGCGCACCAGTTCCGCGCTCCCCTCGTCCTGCGTCATGCCTTGGGTGAACGAGCGGTCTATCTGAGGGCGTCCACCGGGAAGCGTTGTAAGTAGGCCAAAGACGAGTAGCCCGTACCGAAGTCGTCCAGGTAGAGCTTCACGCCGAGCGCTTTAAGCTCGCTGAGGGTAGTTTTGACGAAGTTAGACGAGTCGATGAGCACGCCTTCGGTGATCTCCAAAACGAGTTGGTTGGGTCGAAGTTCGTCTCTTGCAAGAGGTTGCTCAAATCTTCGGCTAGGTCGGCGTGGAGAAACTGCCTGAGGCGAGAGGTTGAGGGCTAAGGTGAGAGGTAGGCCGGTCTCGCGCTGCCAGTGTCCGACTTGGGTACACGCTTTGCGCCAGACCCAGAAGTCAAGCCTCGCGCAGCAGCCCGGCTTCTTCGGCTAGGTCTAAGAACGCACCGGGCTCCAAGAGCCCCGCTCCGGGTGCTGCCAGCGCACGAGGGCTTCAAAGCCTAAAAGCTCGCCTGTGACCAAGAGGATAGGTTGATACGCCGCTCGCAGTTCGTTTCGGCGCAAGGCGGTGTGGAGTTCGCGCTCGAGCTGCATCGCCCTAACTGCCTGACCGTGCATCGCGCTGCTAAAGACCTCATAGCTACCCCGCCCCTGCGACTTGGCGCGGTACATAGCGATGTCGGCGTCGCGCACGACCTCTTCAGCGTGCGCGTAAGACGCCGTCGAGGTCACGATGCCGATGGAGGCGGAGGTGTGGAGTTCGTAGTCTTTGACCATCAAGGGGCTCATAAAGGCGCTCTGGATGCGCTTCACGACCCGGATGACCTCGGCGGCGCGGGTGACGTTCTCCAAGAGGACCACGAACTCGTCGCCGCCCAGCCGCGCCACCGAATCCGCCGGACGAACGCAGCTTTTCAGGCGCTCGGCGATGGCTCTAAGCATCTCGTCGCCCAAAGCGTGACCCAGCGAGTCGTTGACGACCTTGAAGCGGTCTCAAAGTCCATGTAGAGCAGCGCGGCGGAGTGTACCGGCGAGCGCACTTGACGCTTCAAGACCTGGGCCAAGCGCTCGTTTAGCAGCAGGCGGTTAGGGAGCCCCGTGAGCGAATCGTGGAAGGCGTCGAAGTAGAGCCGCGCGTTGGCCCGCTCCAACGCTGCGACTTGGTCTCGCACCTGATATTGACGGGCTCGAGCCCGGAGCGCCATTTTGAGTGTGCTGACAAGCGTGCTGATTCTAACCGGACGCTCTAACAACATCACGTTGCCGAGTAGCTCCAGCGCTCTGAGCGCCAAAACCGAGTCCGTACCACTCCTGGGTAAGGAGCAAGAATGGGCAAATCCGACCAGGTCGGTCTGCGCGTTCAGCGCGTCCATCAGCTTTTGAATATCGTCCAAGAGCAGGGCTTCTTCGGTCAATATGAAGCGTGCCTGCGCCCTCGTCAAGTCTTTCTAACAGCGCCGTAAAGGTTGTGACGCTTTCGACCCCAAGCTCGGCCTGACCCAAAATCTCGCGGCTCAGAGCGGCGTCGAGCCCGGTAGGGGCGAGGATGAGGACGCGGTGCTCTAGGGTATTAGGCTGGGGGGTATTGAGCTGGGGGTCACTGGAATCTAAGTCGTTAGAGTCGTCAGCGTTAAAGTCGTTAGATGCATGGTTACTGAAGAGGTCACTGGACTCGAGCATATTAAGCTTACCACCGGGGTCGGTAGCGTGAGGCTCACACGGCTCAGAGAGCTTATCAGATCCCGAGTCAACCCATTTGGCTTTGTCTAACCCCTTCATCCGCCTAAATCTCGCCTAACTTTCTCAGCCTCCAGCGAGGACTGGCGTGCCTCGTAAGACGCCCTCGAGCTCCTCCAACGTCTCACCGATGCGCAGCCGCTCGGACGGCTCGCCCAGATGAAGCTCGCGGATGTCGCGCTGATGGAGCGAGTCGAACACGACACGCTTGGGCCTCAAGCGCTCGACCTCAGCTAAAACGGTCTGCGTCGTCTTGCTCAGCTCGACCTCTGAAGGGTGAAACATGGTGTACTGCAAGTCCACACCCAAGTTTTCCTCGGAAACGTTGAGTTCGCTGATCTTGACCTTCTCGCCCTCTAACGACCAGCCGTGCGACGCGGCGACGCTGCGAAGCTCCTCTTTCGTCTCGGAGAGCGTGATGTAGAGGACGGACTCGCCCTGCGCCGCGCCAGCGAGTAAAAATTGCAGCGCTAGGGTCGTTTTGCCTGCGCCCGGCGTGCCTTGCACGAGGTAGAGCCGCTCCGGGGTGAGTCCGCCGTGAAGGAGGTTGTCCAGCCCTGCGATGCCCGTGGTCGCAAATTCGTTAGCGTGCGCTGCTTCAAGCATAAACCGGAGCGCGCCGAACCGCTATTTGGGTTGTTATCAGGGGGGTCATACGCGGGGATATCTGTATTTGAAATGTGGACGCGAAAGTCATAATCTGCTCCCAAAAAAGCGCTACAAAGCGCTACAAGGGAAGCCTAACAGGTCTTGCATGGGTGCGCCTCGAGCTGTAGGAAATATCACGCCACAAGAGGTTGAAAAGGCGAAAGCGTCGTACTTGGAGGAGGGTACTGGGAGGAGAGAAGACTTATTCAGCAGATGGCGTCGGTGACGTGGCAGCTTGGAGCCGCTCAGCCAACCCTTCATGGCCGTTACTCTTAGCGACCTGAACTGCTGTCATCCCCCTAGCGTCGGCTGCACCCAAGTCAGCGCCGCTATCCAAAAGCAACTCGGCAATCTGCACCTGATTGAACATCGCCGCGAAGATGAGCGCCGTCGCGCCTGCGCCGTTACGCGCGTTAAGGTCTGCACCTTTTTCCAAAAGCTGCTTGGCAATGTCCGCGTAGCCCTTAAAACACGTTCCCATCAGCGGCGTGTTGCCTGCTGGGTCAGGGCGGTTGGCGTCCGCGCCACGCTCGAGAAGCAAGTCCACCATCTCATTTTGTTGGTTGTAAGCGGCGATCATCAGGAGGCTGTAGCCTTGCGCGTTTAAGAGGTCGGGCTCGAGTCCTGCGTTTAAGAAAGCCGCCATCACCTCCGTATCACCTCGGCGGGCGATCTCGTGGTAGTCCACCTTGCTGAAATCTATCGGTTCGCTCATCGTTCCCCCAAAGAAACATCCGCTACTTCTGCGTAGCGGATGTCAGAATCTAAGTCTTGCGTTTAGCTGTGGACGAATTCACCTTGCGGGCTGTTGTTAACCGCAGCTTCAGCGCCACCACTTGCCGTTTCGAACGCCTCGCGCACGCGGCGACCATAGTCTTCATCCACCTTGTCGAAAAGTCCTAGCTGACGCTCGACGACCTCTTGGCGCGTGCAGCCGCTGAGCGCTCCTGCTAAGCTCGAGGCGAGGCGGTCCTTCTCCTCTTCGCTCATCACATGGTAGAGGTTGGCGGCCTGCGTGAAGTCGTCGTGGTCTTCGCGGCTGTTGTAGCGGTCTATGGTGACGTCGCCCAAGTGCCAGGCAGGTTCCTTGTAGCTGGGGTCGGGGCGCGGCGCACCCTCCACCGAGTTCGGGTAGTAGTTCGGATGCCCCGTACCCTCGTCCAACACGCCGCCAAACTGACCGTCACGCATGTAGTTATGCACCTTCACGTGCGGGCGGTTCACCTTGAGGTCGCGGTAGTTCGCGCCGATGCGGTAGAGGTGCGCGTCCTGGTAGCTCATGAGCCGCGCCTGGAGCATTTTGTCGGGGCTGGGACCGAAACCGGGCACGGTGGCGTTCGGATTGAAGGCGGCCTGCTCAACCTCGTGAAAGTAGTTCTGCGGGTTGCGGTTGAGTTCCATCTTACCGACTTCGATCAAGGGGTACGCGTCGTGCGGCCACACCTTCGTGAGGTCGAACGGGTTCCACTCGAACGTTTCAGCTTGCTCTTGGGTCATAACCTGAACGTAAGCGGTCCAGGTCGGAAAGTCGCCCTTTTCAATCGCCTCAAAAAGGTCACGCTGGTGGCTCTCGCGGTCTTGCGCGATGATCTCAGCAGCTTCGTCGTTGGTGAGATTTTCGATACCCTGATCAGTCTTGAAGTGAAACTTGACCCAAGTCCGCTCGCCCTCTTGGTTGATGAGCGAGTAGGTATGGCTGCCGTAGCCGTTCATGTGGCGGTACGTTTTAGGAATGCCCCTATCGCCGAAGAGCCAGGTCACTTGGTGGAGGCTCTCGGGGCAGAGGCTCCAGAAGTCAAACTGCATATCCGCGTCGCGCAAGTTGGTGTGTGGATGGCGCTTTTGCGAGTGGATGAACATCTGGAACTTGTAGGGGTCACGCACAAAGAAAATAGGCGTGTTGTTGCCGACTAGGTCCCAGTTGCCCTCTTCGGTGTAGAACTTTAAGGAGAAGCCGCGCGGGTCGCGCTCGGCGTCGGCTGCGCCGCGCTCGCCAGCGACAGTAGAGAAGCGGGCGAACATGGGCGTCTCTTTGCCGACTTCGGAGAAAAGCGCCATCTTGGTGTACTGAGTGATGTCGCCGGTGACGGTGAAGGTACCGTAAGCGCCGCTTCCTTTGGCGTGAACGGCCCGCTCGGGCACGCGCTCACGGTTAAAGCGCTGAATCTGCTCTTGCAAGACGACGTCTTGCATCAGGATAGGTCCGCGTGGACCCGCCGTTAAAGCGTTCTCCTGGTCAGCGATGGGTGCGCCGTCAGCCGTGGTGAGCGTTTTTTTGTCCGCCATAATTCCTCCCTGGAACTCGTTTCAGTAAGATTTCGAAGGTATTGTAAGAACGTCGAATCGACGCTTTACTTTACCCGCTCGAGATGAGGGTAAAAAGTCCCGTGAGCGACGTTTGGGTACTCGTGATTGAGTAGGGATGAGCGCATATTTGGTGTAGTGAAGAAAAGGTTTGTCTCCGCTTACGTTTCGTGCTCAGTTTCCATAAGCTTCGCTGTAGGGCTTGCCGAAGTTTTCGATCAATTTGTCGACAACCTCGCGGTTGGACCCCTCTAGGCTCACGCCTTCGTTCATGACCTCTCGCTGAGCAAGGAGCGCGTCTAAGTCACCTTCTAAAAACGCGATGGTCGCGTCCACATAGGCGTTCCAAGGAGAGGTGAACACCTTAGTCTCATTGGTCTCATCAACTGGGTAAGGTGGTTTATGTGAGGTTTCAAATCTCTCTACCGCCCTAATATATTCATCTGCGAAAGCGTACATCTGTCCGCTATGAAAGTTCAGAAGGCGCACCTCATTGGACATAAGTTCATCGCGGTTGACATCTTTATAGCGGTCGATGAGCTGTGCGGCGTCCAAAAAACGCTCTTCGTAGGCGAGCGAGCGCCAACCGCGATCCGTTTGATCGAAGGTGTTGTAATTCATCTGGAGGAACGCTTCACTCTGCGCGAACAAACTCAGCATAACGAAAAGGAGTAGTTGCGTCATCAGCGCACGATGTCGCTATGCGCGTTATCCAAAAGGCGCTCTAGCTCGAGCCTCCCCACCACAGGCTGGTCGCCGTATTGACTCAGCGAGAGCGCCGCGCAGAGCACCCCGTAGTTCAGCCCCTTAGTAAAGTCCCCCTGTAAAAAGCCGTGCAGCACGCCCGCCACCATCGAATCCCCCGCGCCGATGCGGTCTAGGATGACGACATCCCTGGCGGGCACGTGGATGTAATGCTCACCGTCCCAGCCCATCAGCCCCTCGTACGACATGGACATAACGATAGTGCGGGCGTGGGTGTGTTCGGCGAGTTGCGCGATCATTTCCTGAGGTGTACCTCGGCAGCCGAAGACGGTTTGTGCGTCGCCGCGTCCGCAGAAGAGGATGTCGAGGTCGCGCAGGAGCGGCAGTACCGCTTTTTTCGCGGCTTCAGGCGTCCATAGACGGCTGCGATAGTTCATGTCGAAACTTACGGGGATACCCGCCGCCTTCGCCCGCGCCGCCGCTTCTTTCAACACGGCTTCGCTGTTGCCGCACAGCCCGACGGTTATCCCTGAGAGGTGCAAGAGGCGTGTATCTAAGACGTAATCCCAATTGATATCTTCAGGTTTAAGCTGCGTAAAGCACGTGCCCCGGCGGTCGTAGTAGACCTGGGTGGAGCGCGGCGGCACGGCGTATTCGACGTAGTACGTGGCGAGGCGGTGGTCTTGGGACCAGATGACGGCGGAGAGGTCGAGCCCGGAGAAGCGGTAGTCACCCGCGACGCGGCGTCCTAGTGGCGTGTCGGGCAAGGCGCTGACCCAACCACAGGACCACCCCAAGCGCGAGAGCGTACAAGCGACGTTGCCCTCTGTACCCGAGACGTGCACGTCGAACTGTTTGGCTTGCTCGAGCATCCTCCCAGCAGGCACGCATAGCCTGAGTTGACCCTCCCCTATCGTCGTCACGTCAAAGCGCGGCACGTCGCCCTCCTTGGGTTTTTATCCTTACTTTCTTCCGTTCGTTGTCTCACATTCTATCCAAAATGTAGTCGAGACTGCAATAGTTCTTTAGTTGTACCTTGTGCAATTACCCCGAGATACTCTGTTAAAAGTCAAGGTTCTAGGGTTGGTTTGAAGGGTTGGTTAGAGCATAGAACGCCGTAGACGATACGAAGCAGCTTTGCCATAGCAGCGACGAGCGCAACTTTCTTAGGTTTACCTTGCGCGAGCAGGCGTTCATAGAAGGTGCGGATACGAGGGTTAAAGCGCTTGGCACAGAGCGCAGGCATGTAGAGCAGACGTCTAAGCGTGGATGACCCCATACGGCTTATCGCGGTGTAAGCTCTGTACGTTCCTGATTCATGACGCCGAGGTGTCAAGCCAGCCCAAGCGACAAGACAACTGGCTGAAGCAAAGCGCCTGACATCGCCGATTTCGGCAAGGAGACTGCAAGCCGTGAGCTTGGCAATGCCTGGAATACTCTCGAGCAGTTCGACATCCGAGCGCTGATCTTCTAGGGCGTCTTCGAGCTGTTGTTCGAGCGCCTGCTTCTCCTCTTTTAGGGAGCGGATGCGGCGCTTGAGCGACGCTTTAACACCTTGGGGAGCGAGTCCAGCTTCGGCTGCTCCAAGGCGGTTTTTGAGGCGGGTCATATCATCATTTAAGGCTTGTAATTCTCTAACGATGTCTTTAGCTTGCTCGTTTAACTTAGGGCTAGGCGTAGGCTCACGTTCTTTAGCGAACTGGGCTAAGAGCGCCGCGTCTACTTTGTCTGTTTTATTGCGCCGATTCTGGCTCTTTGCAAAGCCGAGAATCTGTCTGGGGTTGATGACGCTCACCAGAACGTTCTGTGCTTGTAAATCTTGTTGTAGACGCAAGTGGTAGACGCCAGTCGCCTCTAAGACAACGCGGGAATATCGGTCTTTAAGCGTAGCGATGATCTGCTCAAAGCCTGTTTTATTATTCTCGACACGAAGGTGCTTGACTTCCCCGGTAGCCGCTAAGATGCAAACGTCCAAGTGCGCTTTACTGACGTCAATACCAATCCAGCACATGCTTGACCTCCTCTAGGCAGAGTTACCCTTATCCACCTTCACACCGGGCTTGTTATTCGACCTCAAAGGGTCAGGATACTTCTTCGGTATCTTGAAGGTGGCAAGAGGTGGAGCTATCTCGGGTACGAACTTTTGAGTTCACGGATGCGAACGCTCTTCTCTCTTGCCTGTAGTCAACATACAAGCGGATGCGAGTAGAAACAAGTACGGGTTCCGATGAGCACGGAATAAACGACGACTCCAACGAGGTGCGCAGTGTCGGAGTTTATGTAGTAATCAATCGGAATTTGTATTACACTCGAGTCCTGCACTTATTCGTCGGCTGTAAAAAGTGTCAATATCAAGCGTTTAGCAGTTAGCTCTTAGCGAAGGATTTCAGCTAACACCTGAAAGGGCCAAACGCTGAGTCGCTATCTCTCGCCCCTCGAGTACGGTTCCCCCAACGCCTCGGGCGCACCGCTGCGGCGTCCCGCTTTGCTTAGCGCGATCACCGTGAGCGCAAGGATGGTGAAGACGTAAGGAAGCATCTGCAAAAACTCGGTCGGGAAACTCCCTTGTAGCCGAAACGAGAGGTGAAAGCACGCGCCGAACAAAAAAGCGGCCAGCACTGCTCTGAGCGGACTCCACGCGGCGAAAATGGTGATCGCTAGCGCAATCCAACCCATCCCCGCCGTCATCCCTTCGCTCCACGAGGGGCGATACGCCAGCGAGAGGTAGCCGCCCGCCACGCCCGCCATCAGCCCGCCGAAAATGACTGCCAAGTAACGCACTGTGAATACATTGATGCCTAAAGAGTCCGCCGCTTGAGGTGACTCGCCCACTGAGCGAAGCGTCACGCCCAACCTAGTGTAGCGCAGCACGAACCAGAGCAGCGTGGCGATGAGGAGCCCGGCGTAGGTCAAGAGGTACTGATCCGTAAAAAAGGCCGGGCCGATAATGGGAACTTCGGAGAGAAGGGGAATCGTCACGGCCTGCATCGGTTGGCGGAGCGGTATCCCTTCGTAGCCGCGTCCCAAAAGCCCCGCCAAACCGAGACCCAAAATGGTCAGCGCCAAGCCAGAGACGTATTGATTCGCCCGCAACGTCACCGAGATAAAGGCGTGCAAAAGCGCGGCGAGTCCGCCCGCGCCCGCCGCCGCGACGAGCCCAAAAAGGGGTGAGCCCGTCGCTTGACCCGCAGCAAACCCCATGATTGCGCCTAAAATCATCATGCCCTCGAGTCCCAGATTCACCACCCCGGCGCGTTCGGCGTAGATTTCACCCAAGGCCGCCCACAGGAGCGGCGTGCTAAAGGCTAAGGCGCGTCCGACCGTACTGATGAGCCAGTCTGCTTCCACTCGGGTTCCCCTCTCTTTACGCGCACCAGTCGGTAGCGCAAAAGCGGCTCGCTCGCGATCATAAAGAGCAACACGAGCCCGCTAATCACATTGGTCATCTGAAAAGGCAATCGCAGCGAGACCCGCATCACATCGCCGCTCGCGAAAACGAGCCCTAAAAAGAGCGCGGTGAAAATCGCCGCGATGGGGCTACCTCTCGCTAAGAGCGCCACGATAATCGCCGTGTAACCGTAGCCGAGCGAGAGCTGCGCGGGGTCGGTCAAGCGGTGATAGATGCCCGCCACCTCGCCGACGCCTGCCAGCCCCGCCGCGCCCGCTGAGACGAGCACTAAAAAAAGCGTCGTCTTGAGAAAGTTCACCCCGGCGTAGCGCGCCGCCTGCGGGCTCTGCCCGAGCACGCGAATTTCAAAACCGAGCTTGGTGCGTGCGAGCAGAAAAGCGACAAATAGAGCGAGTAAGAGTCCTAAAAGCAGCGTCGGCCAGTGGAGCCGCGTGCCTGGTAAGACGGGCAACCACGCCGCGTCGGGGAAGAAGTCGGAGATGGGCATTCCGCGTGTGGCTGCGCCCTTCCAGGGTCCGTAGATGAGGTACTGCACTAGGTAAATCGCGACGTAGTTCAGCATCAGCGTCGTGATGATTTCGTTCACGCCTAAACGAACTTTGAGGAGTGCGGGCAAGAGGCCCCAGAGTGCGCCGCCCACAAAGCCCGCTAGAAACATAGCTGGTAAATAAAGAGGTGCGCTTAGAGGAATAAAGAGCGCCACCCCCGACGCCGCCACCGCGCCCGCTAAAATCTGCCCTTCTGCCCCGATGTTCCAAAACTGCGCCCGAAATGCGAGCACCAAGCCGACACCTGCGAGTAGAAGCGGGATGCTCTTACGTAGCACTTCGGAGAAACCTCGAAAGCTGCCGAGCGTGCCGTTCACAACGACGCCGTAGGCGTAAAAAGGATTAAAGCCGTAAAACCAGAAGATGAAACCCGTGACGATGAGCGCCGCTAGAATCGCCCCGAGCGAAACGCCGATGACGGCGAGACGAGAGGGGGCGGGTTGACGCTCGAGCCGCCACCCACTCCCGAAAATACCACTCACGCTCTCACCCCCGCCATCATCAGCCCAAGTTGTTCGCGCTGCGCGTGTTCGCCTCTAAGCGTCCCCACGATTTCACCTGCAAAAATGACCATAATCCGGTCGGCTAGCCCCAACAGCTCCTCTAAATCTTCGGATACGAGTAACACACCGCTCCCTCTACTGCGCTCCGCTAGGAGCGCCCTATGAACCTGCGCCGCCGCGCCCACGTCAAGGCCGTACGTCGGGTGCGAGGCGACGATCAGCGACGTATGAGAGCGTTCGCTTAAATTGGACAATTCTCTCGCCAAGATAAGTTTCTGAATGTTACCGCCCGAGAGGAGGCGCGTCGGCGTGTGCTGCGAAGGCGTCGCGATGTCGTACGTGTCAATAGCGCGCGCGGCAAAGTCCGCCACCGCTTTCGGATTGAGTAGGGGGCCCTGCGCGAACGGCGCGTAGCGGTAGTGCCGCAACGCCAAATTCTCCGCTACCGAGAGCGTCGGCACAACGCCCACGCCGCTCCTGTCCTCGGGGATATGCGCCATGCCACGCTCGAAGCGTTGCCGAGCGCTCAGCGCCGTCACGTCTTGTCCGGCAAGGGTGAGTTGACCGCTTTCCAAAGTTCGGTGTCCCGTCACGACCTCGATGAGTTCACTCTGACCGTTGCCCGCGACGCCCGCCACACCCAAAATCTCGCCGCGTTTAACCCTAAACGAAATCCCTTTAAGCGCCGCCGCGCCGCGCTCGCTTTGGGCGGTGAGGTCTTTAGCCTCGAGCACCACCCCCCTGACCTCTTGGTCTACCCCTCTTTCTAAACGCACGCTCGCAACCTCTCGCCCCACCATCAGCCGCGCTAAGGTCTTTTCGTCCGCCTCTTCGCGCCCTAACGAGCCCACCACCGCACCCTTGCGCAGCACGGTGATGCGGTCTGCAATCTCCAACACTTCACCGAGCTTATGCGTGATGAAAATAACCGCGTGCCCCGCCCTTTTCATCCGCGCCAAGACCTCGAAGAGATTTTTAGCCTCTTGCGGCGTCAGCACGCCGGTGGGCTCGTCCATGATGAGAACCCTTGCGCCGCGCACCAGCGCTTTCAAAATCTCCACGCGCTGCTGCTCGCCTGCCGAAAGCTCGTTCACGTAAGCGTCCGGGTCTACCTTCAGACCGTAGCGCTCACCAAGCTCTCGAATCTGCGCTTTGAGTTTGCGCAGCGGAAAAAAGAAAGGGGTGCGCGCCAAACCCAGCGCGATATTCTCCGCCACCGTGTGCTTTTTGACGAGCATAAAGTGTTGTGCGATCAGCCCGAGCCCCAGGCGAATCGCGTCTTTGGGCGAACGAAAGCGCACCTCTTCGCCGCGTACCCTAATCTCGCCTTCGTCGGGGCTGTAGAGGCCATAAAGGATGCTAATCAGGGTGGTTTTGCCTGCGCCGTTCTCGCCTAA
The DNA here is from genome assembly GCA_965213645.1 of Trueperaceae bacterium. Classification (GTDB taxonomy): domain Bacteria; phylum Deinococcota; class Deinococci; order Deinococcales; family Trueperaceae; genus CBDBZX01. The sequence continues at coordinate 193,392 of CBDBZX010000008.1, read as the reverse complement.
AAGCGCGTGGACTTCGCCTGCGCGGAGGGTTAAATTCACATTGTCGTTTGCGGTGACGCCGGGGAAGCGTTTGGTGATGTGGTGCATCTCGAGCAAGGTGTCCTGGGTTGTAGATGGGGTGGGAGGGGAGTGCACGTATAAATATAACGTTGCAAAGAGAGAAGATGCAAGGCTGGTAGAATATAGTTAGAACTGCTCAGCGTGTTTAGCTCGTGCTGAGTAGTTGTCTCGGTAGAAGTTATAGCTCGAGTACCCTTTACCACGTAATCTCCGCCGAAATGAATAAAACGCTCAGTGTAAACATTTTGTAGTACAATTTTGCTATGAAAACCATGATGAGCGCCCGCATAGATGAACAACTCGCGAGCTTTTTAGAGCGTTATCAAAAATCGCAAGGTCTCAAAAGTCGTAGCGAGGCGTTGGAGGCGGCGATTCGTGCGCTTAGAGATAAGGCGCTCGAGCAGGAATATACCCTAGCGATGGAAGAGTGGGAGGCGGCGGGCGATGAAAAGGTATGGGATGTGGCAGTCAGCGACGGATTAAGTGACGATGAAGCGTGGTGAGGTTTATTTCGCTGACTTAGAGCCGGTGCGGGGAAGCGAGGCGAACAAGCGTCGTCCAGTCGTTATAGTGAGCCATGACGCTCTAAACACCACCGTTGAACAGCGTGGACGAGGGGTTGTCACAGTGGTTCCCTTGACAAGCAATGTCAAACGCACTCTGTCTTTTCAAGTTTTTCTTCCCGCGGAAGTCACCGGGCTTGTGCGGGACAGCAAAGCGCAAACCGAGCAGGTAAGAGCGCTGGCCTACGAACTCTTTCAACCTGGGATTGTTGGCGTGCTATCAACCAAATATTTGGAGCGACTGGAGCGTGCGCTTAGGCTACACTTCGCCCTCGACTAAACTATTTAACCCCTCGCTGCCACCACCACAACATCAGCACCCCCGCCCCGATAAAGAGTAGCGGCAACGCTCCTGAAAGTCCACTACCGGGGTCATTCACGAGTACCGTCAGCGCAATAAAAACCACGGCTGGGTAGAGCGCCCAACGCTGCCCACCACGTTCAGGTGAGAGTAGATACAAGTACGTAAACGTCGCGGCGAAGCCCAAAAAGAGCACGGGCGTCGCGTTCCAGGAAAAGAGTTCGTTAAAGGCGAGCAGCAGCGCGATGCTCGCTAAGATACCCGCTGGAATAATCGCCCACCAGCGCTTGACATCGCTCAAGTAGACGAGCGCGAGCGCGAGCGCGGGGAAACCCAGCGAAACGACGCCCGTGAAGTTTTCCGACGTCGAGATGGCAAACACGCTGACGCCGATAAAGCCCGCCATGCGCCAGCCCGCCGAGAGGTGCGTCGGCCCGAGCCAGAGCGCCGCGCCTAAGCCTAAGAGCGATAAGGTACGCAGAAAGCCAGGCAGTGCGCCCAAAAAGCCGCTGTTAGCGAGTAACAGCACGCCGATGACGAGGAGCACATAAGCGAGTGTGCGTGGGTCACGTTTCACGTGTTATCCCTCGCTACGCTTGAATGTTTTGGAATCTCCACGCTGACGCTCGTACCTTGACCGGGCGCACTCTCAACGTTGAGCGTTCCCCCTAAAGAGGTGCTGCGCTCGCGCATGGATTTGAGCCCTAAGTGACCGGGAAAGTCCTGCACATCGAAGCCGACCCCGTCATCTGTGACCGAAAGCCTCACCTTGCTGTCCGTCTGCAAGAGGTTGACGCGCACCTGCTTAGCGTCCGCGTGCTTGGTGATGTTATGGATGACCTCTTGCGCGATGCGGTAGAGTGCCTGCTTGACCGCAAATGTGACCTCGGGTTCACCCTCGGCGTAGTATTCAGCCTGAAGGTCATGGCGCACCTCTAAAGCTTCGACTTGTTTGCGCAAGGCGGCGGCGAGACCCTCACGCTCCAGAATGTCGGGGCGCAACTCGAAAATTAGCGCCCGCATCTCGGCTAGGGCAGCTTCGGAGAGGTGTTGGACGTACTCCAAAGCCGAGTCCGCTTGCTCCGGCTGCGAGAGTTGTTTGCGGGCGGCGTGCGTCCCCAACACGATGCTGTAGAGCGCCTGCGAGACCGAGTCGTGCAACTCGCGGGCTAAGTGCTGGCGCTCCTCGAAGGCGGCGCGCTCCTGAATCTGTTCGTACAAGCGGATATTTTCCAGCGTCACGCCCGCTTGGTTGGCGAAGGCGGCGATGAGGCGGAGTTTGTCGTCGGTGAGAAAGCCGCTGTGCTCGAGCACCAACACCCCTACCGTCTTGTCACGCACGACGAGCGGAAAGTCACGCCTTGTGAACTCTCCGGTGGAGCGGCTCTGCGGCACTTTTTGGATGAGGGTATCGCCTTGTTGGGTCTCATCAGCGAGAGGTTCACCTCTTGCCAGTACGAGCGCAACCTCTTCTTTTTGCGTGCGCCGAAAGAGGGCGGCGGCTCGGTAGGGGACGAGTTCGTAAAGCCTGTCGAAAATGCGTTCTAAAAGAGGCATGTCTTCAGTCGTGAGGGCGGTGGCGTTGGAGAGTTCAAGTAAAGAGGTGAGTTCGGCGGTGCGCTCCGTTACGCGCTGCTCGAGCCGCATCTCACTCTCGCGCAAGGCTTCGTTGGCCCGCAAGAGGTCTTCGGTCCGCGCCTCTAAACTCACGGACATCTGGTTAAAGGTGCTCGCCAAAAGCCCCAACTCGCCTTTCGTGCTCACGTCCAGCGTCACGCCCAAATGCCCCGCCGCGACCTCTTGCGTCGCCTTGACTAAGGAGGTGATGGGCTCGGTCAAGAGGCTGCGGCTGAAGACGGTTGCGCCTACCAAGGTGAGTAGAAAGACGGCGATGAGGTTGATGACCGTGCCGCGCACGATGTCGCTCAGTTCTGGATTACCGGCTTCTAGGTTAGTGGGTTCTGAAGAGGTTGGATTGGTCTGTTGAGAGATTGCTTGTTCCGTTTCCGACTGCGTGACTACGCCCCTATCCAACAACGAAAACCCGCGACTCACCAAGATGCCCGTAGCGGTAGCGAGTACCAAGACAATCGCCAAAATGAGCAGCGTCAAGCGCGTGCTGAGGCGGCTCCAGAAGGGGATGTCCATCTACGCGCTCTTCACCTTAGAGCCCGACGAGCCCTTCTTTGAGGGCGAACAAGGCGGCTTGGGTGCGGCTCGAGAGTCCTAACTTGGAGAGGATACTCGAGACGTACGTCTTGACCGTCACCTCAGAAATCTCGAGTGCTTCGGCGATCTCTCTATTCGCGTGACCTTTCGCGATGAGGCGCAAGGTCGCCGTCTCACGCACAGTCAGCGCCTCGCGCATCTCGGGCGTACGCACCTCTTGGATGAGGCGCTTTTGCGCCTTCGGATGGAGTCGCACCTCTCCTTTAGCAGCGGCAAAAATTGCCTCGATGAGTTCTTCGGGTCCGCTCTCTTTGAGAAGATAGCCCGCCGCGCCCGCCTCGACTGCGTCGATGACCAAGCGGTCTTCGAGGACGCTCGTCAACGCGACGACTTCGACCTCGGGATGGTCCTTTTTAATGGCGCGAATCGCGCTGACACCGTCCATGACGGGCATGAGCAAATCCATCAGCACGACTTGTGGGGTGAGCGCGGCGACTTGGGAGAGCGCCTCTTGACCGTTGGCGGCTTCGCCGACGACCTCTAAGCCAGCCTCGAGCGAAAGCACCATCCTCAACCCTTGCCGCACGACTTTGTGGTCATCGACTAGGAGTAAACGAACGGTTTGCGTTGCCAATGTCATGTCCTCCACACCTATCACTTCCATTTGCATAAGGTCACGCGCCCCCTCGTTCACTCTACCGTTCGCATAGCTACGTATCCTCCATCAAAAGGTGGACCTGCCGAGCCCACCCTTTCGCTGATGCTGTGAAGAGGTATGCGCTCTACGCTGTACCCAACAGAATGAACTGGAGGAAAATACATGAATTTAGACCGAAAACAACCTATCGCTTGGGCGCTCATTATCTTGGGCGTATTGGCGCTGCTCACGGGCGGCGGACTGCCCGGTGGTCTCTTTGGTGGGCTTTCGTCAGCCTTGAGAGCGCTGCTGCTCATCTTGGGCGGGGTGTATCTGAGCCGCCGCTACCTCAGAGATGCTCGAGAGGTCTGGGCGCTCGTCTTGGCGTTGGGGCTTTTTGGGGCGGCGTTGGTGGCGTTCTCGAGCGGCACAACCATCCTAGCCCTCATCGGCCTCGGTTTCACCGCGCTCTATTGGCACGACACAACACCAGACAAAACGAGATGGTGGGCGATTTTGCCCGCCGGACTCTTTCTCTCTTTAGCGGTAGCGGTGGGCTTGGGCGGCACGCTCTTAGGCACGGCTCCACTCCTCTTTCTAGGCTTCGCGGCGACGTTTGGCATCCTGATGAGGTTAGATAAACAGTGGGCGGTCTACCCAGCGATTGTCGCGCTGGTCATCGCGCTCTTGACAACGAATGTTGTCGGCGGCTCGCTTCTACCTCTTCTGCTCATCGGCGGAGGACTTTACCTCTTCGCTAATCCTGCGACGCTTTCCTCGAAAACTTCTGATGCGGGGTCTTCTGATTCGGTGTCCTCTAATCCAATGCCCTCGAGCCTCCTTCAAGGTGAGCCCGCTCAACCCGCTCAAAATTCTGAACCCGTGATTGACCTCGAGAAACCCCCTGAGCCGGAACCCACCGCTCAAAACACACCTTGACCTACGAATGAACCCTATGCCAACGGGAGGGGCAAAGGAGAAGTGATGGTAGCCACGCTCGCTCACGCGCTAACGCTCTTTTTTGCCGGGAGCTTAGCGGTATCACTACTCGCCGCACTGCGCCCCACTAGGATGCTCGCCGCCTTATACCTCGCTTGGTTTTTCGCCCTTTTGACCACCCTTTCTCTCGTCATCTTCGCGTACGCATCGGCTTACGCCAACACGCTCGACCTCTTGTTGCTTTCTGACATGGTCATCTTCTCACGCCCCTTTATCCTCTTCACACTCGGCGCACTCTACCTCTTGCCTGTGGTGACGCTGGTGCTCGAGGATGTTGGTACAGAACAAAAAGATTCGGTTTCAGACACATTGCAGTCTGACGACTTACCCCTATACTGGGGTGAAATACCGCAGGAATCATCTTCCAACGTACGTGCTAATGGATGCTTTCTCGACCCGTTGCGTTCGTAACCAGATGATTCCTGCTCGGAGGTGCTATGGGACTTTTTAGTGGTTTACTCGGCAATGCGTCCGAAGTGGATACGGACAAATTGGAGAAGGACTTCTCCCTTATTTTGGTGGAGGGCGAGCGCATCGAGCACGCTTACAGGTTGGTGCGCGACCTCTTGGTCTTCACCAATCGGCGCTTGGTGATGGTCGATAAACAGGGGGCGACGAGCAAGAAGAAGGAATTTTTATCGGTGCCTTATGCGAGCATCGTCAAGTTTTCTAAAGAGAGTAAAGGGCGCTTCGACATGGAGGCGGAGGTCAAACTCTGGATTCGCGGCGAAGCCGAGCCCACCGCGTTTACCTTTCGCAAGGATAAAAACGTGCACGACGTCTACCGGGTGCTGAGTTCGTACATTTTGCGCTAACGACTAGAAAGACTGAAAGCAAAAAACTGAGAGAAAAATTTGGTAGTGGTTTTGAGTCGAATACGGGTTTTTGCAGCGGCGTTTAAGCCTGCGCCAACACCTCTCTCACCGCCGTGTCATCCGTGACAAGCACGTCGATGTAGCCGCCGCGCAGTACGCCTAAAATCGCCCTAGCTTTTTCCGAACCGCCCGCTACTGTGACGACCTCACGCACTGTTCGCAGGGTCTCTAAACCGATGGTGATGGCGCGTTCGTTAAAAGGGGTGTCGATGAGTTCTCCGTCCGCGCCGAAGAACTGGGCGCACATGTGACCGACTGCGCCGCTGGCTCCAAGCCTCGCTAAATCAGCCTTGCTCAGATAATCCCTGAAGATAAGCCCCGCCGCGTCAGCGGTCAAAGGGCTCACGCCCATCAGGACCAGGTCAGCTTTTTTGGCAGTCTGCAAGAGGTCTTTGACGAGCGGTTCTTGCGACAACAGCTCACGCATCCGCGCACTCTCAACCAGCAGGGGCGCGTGGAGGTAGCGGTACGCCCCGCCGTAGGCATTGGCGAGTTGCCGCGCTAAGTCAGGGCCATCTTGCAAGGGGTTGCCCGAGCCCAACGCGCCGATGACTTGAAGCACGACCAAGTCAGCGAGGCGCTTCGGCTTTACGCGCTGCACGGCGCTCGCCACCGAGCGCCCGTAAGAGACGCCCACCGTCATACCGTCCTCAATAACCTCTTCCAAATAGCTCGCCGCGAGTTGCCCCAGCCCGCTGACAACCTCATCCTCTAAATGCCCGAAACTGCGCAGCACGCGCACCTCTTTGAGCGCGAAACGCGCCTGCAACTGCCGCTCTAGGTGGCTGTCTCTCGCCAAGCTGTAGTCGATAGAGATTTGCACGACGCCTCGCGCTCTAGCTTCTTGTAGGAGCCTCGAGACCGTCGAGCGCGAGGTGCCGATATGCCGCCCGATTTCAGCTTGGGTGCGTCCTTCTTCATAGTAGAGCAGGGCGACTTCGATGAGGAGCGCCAGGTCAGCGGGTTTGGGTGAGGTAGCGGTTTGGATCATGTAGGTATCACGCTAAGTAGAGCTTAGGTGGGCTCGAGTATAACGCACCACTCTCAACCAACTTGCGTAAGGACGATATCAGGCTCCACTCACCGGGATGGTCTAAACTACATCTAACTAAGTAAGTACACCGTTGAGTAAGTACAGCGTTAAATAAAAAACGAGCCATGTCATTCTGAGCGGAGCGAAGCGCAGTCGAAGAATCTCTGACTTTGCTGACTCCTCTGACAGAGATTGAAAGTTACGTAGTTTTGGCAGTTGCCAAACGAGACCCTTCGACAACCGGGCTGCGCCTAACTTCGTGAACAGGGTAACAACAGTGTCGCAAAACTTACTTAACGCTGTAGTAAGGGCTAAGTCGCACTAAGCCGCCACGCTTGCAGCGCATACCCCGCTGCCAAGAGGCTGAGCACGGTTCCCGTCAGATATTGCTGCTGGATGAGTAGCGTTCCTGCTAGCCCGGTGGTGCCGAGCGCCCACAGCGCGGTGGCTTGTAAACGCTGCCCTGCGAGATAACTTTTTTCGGCGTAAGCGAACGCGGCGAAGAGCCAGGCGACGCCTAAAAGTAAAGGGGTATCGGCGCTCGCTGCAAAGCCAATCGCAACGCCGCACACGAGCGTCAAGATACTGCGCCGCGTTCCCCGGAAGTGGTCTAAGTTAGAATGATTATTTGCAGGTCTATTCATAGTTGCCCCAGCATAGAAGTCTAGCCGAAATATCAAGGTGAAAATTGTCTCGGTGTACAAAAGGTATACCTCACGCCGGACTGCATTCAAATAGTTGTGAACACATGTGCAAAAACGTAGGTAGATGTGTTGACGCTCGAGGCTCGAGTTGTTATCCTAAACGCCGACACATAAATTGAAGTCCATTCGTCAGAACTGAGTCACGTTGCTGGCGACTGACAGATGACGACTGATAGATGACGTTGGACAGGAGGTGCACCTTTGAGCAAAGTAGACGAAATCACCAGAGAGTCCTGGATTTTAGACACCTTCCCCGAGTGGGGTACGTGGCTCAACGAAGAGGTTGAGCGTGAAGAGGTTGCGCCGGATACGTTTGCGATGTGGTGGCTCGGTTGTACGGGCATCTGGCTGAAAACTGAGGGGAACGCCAACCTCTGCTTCGACCTATGGGTCGGCAGCGGCAAGCGTACACAAAAGGTCAAAACCATGCGCGAAGGTCATCAGCACCGCCGCGCGATCGGCGCGAAGCTCACGCAGCCGAATTTGCGCAACTCGGTCTGCGTTTTAGACCCCTTCGCCATCCGCGAAATCGACGCCGTCTTAGCCACCCATGACCACAGCGACCACATCGACCCGAACGTCGCCGCTGCCGTATTGCAAAACTGTGACCCCTCGGTGCAGTTTATCGGACCGCGCACCTGTGTAGAGAAGTGGCTGGAGTGGGGCGTCCCTGAAGCGCGGTGTGTGGTGGTGAAGCCAGGGGATACGCTGAACCTTAAAGATGTAGAGCTTGTCGTCTTAGAGTCCTTCGACCGCACCGAACTTGTCACCGCGCCCGCCGAGATGACGCTCAAGGACAATCCCGTTTTAGACATGGACGAAAAGGCGGTCAACTACCTCGTCAAAACGTCGGGCGGCAATCTCTATCACTCGGGCGACTCGCACTATTCGAACTACTACACCAAGCACGGCAACGATCACGACATTGATGTGGCGTTAGGCTCCTTCGGTGATAACCCGCGCGGCATGACCGATAAGATGACCGCCGTGGACCTCTTGAAGATGGCGGAAGGCTTAAACGCCGAGGTCGTCATCCCGGTGCATTACGACATCTGGACGAACTTTCAAGCGAACACGGATGAGATTTTGACACTCTGGAACATGCGCCGCGAGCGCCATCAGTACGGGTTTAAGCCCTTTATCTGGCAAGTGGGTGGTCAGTACACGCATCCGGTGGACAAAGACAGGCTCATTTTTAACTATCGGCGCGGTTTCGAGGATGCGTTTACTGAGGAGCCCGACCTACCCTTTAAGGCGCTCTTGTGAAGCGGTGCCCAACCATGAAGACAACCATAAACAGGGATGACGTTTGAGGTGAGAAAGGTAACTTATACTGTTCTGGGCACATCACAATACAGTAGCAAAAATACGGTAGCACGCGCGGTGCACGCATAGGTGCGCCGCAGTAAAGGAGAAAAGATGACGTACGTCCGCACTATTTTCGTTCTCTTGTTGGTAGCGGGACTGAGCCTCGGCTCCGCTCAGCCTTACGATGAATATGACGGCACCACGATTGTGGTGAGTTGGCCCGCGCTGGCACATTTCGAAGCGGCTGCCACGCTCATCGATCAGTTCACCGAGGAAACAGGCATCGAGGTCGAACTCGACTTGACCCAGTATCTCAACATGAAAGACCGACAAGTTACCGAGATTTCTAGTCCTAACTCCGGCGACTTAGACGTGGTGGCTTGGGTGGTCTTCACGAAGAATGAGTACGTAGCGAACGGCTGGCTCGAGCCCTTAGCCCCCTTCTTAAACAACCCGCGCCTCACTATGCCCGACTACGACATCGACGACATCGTCCCCGCGTACCTCACCAACGGCGGCAAGGTTGGCGGACGTAAAGGTTACTTGGACGGTCCCGGCGCATCCCTTTACGGCGTCCCCTTTAGCCCCGAAACGAGCATCTTGGCGTACCGCACGGACATCTTTGAAGAGTACGACTTAGAGGTTCCCACCACCTACGACGAGCTCTTAGAAACTGCGCAGTTCATCACCGACAACGTCGAGGGTGTCTACGGCATGACCACGCGCGGCTCGGCTGGACACCAGGTTGTCCACGCTTGGCTCCTCCACCTCTCACCGCTCGGTGGCACGGTCTTAGACGACAACTTTAACCCGGTTGTGAACAGCCCTGAAGCGATTCAAGCGGCGGAGACCTTGCAGACGATCCTCGAGAACGCCCCCCCAGGCGCAGAAGCCAACGGCGCAGGCGAGCAAGACGCCGCCTTCTTGCAGGGCGACGCTGCCATGTACCTAGACCGCATGGCAATCGCGCCGATGGTCTCCGACCCCGCCGTCTCTACCGTCGCGGGTAACGTCGGCTACGCGCTCCACCCCACCGCTGCTACTTGCGGTAGTGAAACAGGCGGCTTTGCGATGGGCATCCCTTCGAACTCGCAGAACCAAGAAGCCGCGTGGCTCTTCATCCAGTGGTTCACCAGCAAGATGGGCGACCAGATGGTGGTCGAAGCGGGCGGCAACCCGATGCGCATGTCCACGCTCGCCAACGAAGAGCTCCAAGCGACGCGTCCCGAGTTTCCGGTGGTGTTGGAGCAGTTGGAATGCGCCGACCCCGACTGGCGTCCCCTCATCCCCGAGTGGCCCGCGCTCAACGCGCCCATCTTGGGTGAAGAGATTTCGGCGGCACTGACCGGACAGAAGTCTATTGAAGAAGCGATGAATACCGCGAATGAGCGTATCCGTGAAGAGTTAGCGCGGTCTGGCTACTATAGCTGGACTGACCAGTAAGGACGTTGCGCTATATCCTCTACCTTTCAATTCAATGCGGCGCTTCGTAGGGGCGATTCATGAATCGCCCCTACACGCTGCCTACTGTGTCCCTCGAGCCTAAAGACAAAAAACCTCTCTTGTTTTAAGGTTTCCAATGATGCTATTTCATACGCTGTTAACTAAGTTTTGCGACATAACTTGTCACCCTATTCACGCAGTAATGACGATACCCAAAGCTAGCGGGAACGAAGTGACGCACAAATGAGTCCGGTTGTCGAAGGGTCTCGTCTTCCCATCTCAATCAGAGGAGTCAGCAAAGTCAGAGATTCTTCGACTCTGTCGTTCATCCCCGACCGTTCGCCCCCGAAAGGGGGAAGGGGACTTCGTGGAGTCTATTCCTTCGACAAGCTCAGGACAGGCTCTATAGCTCGCTGTAGGGCTCAGAATGACACGACTCATTTTTCAGTTGACGGCGTATTTAGTAAAGTATTTCCACTCGAGCAAATAAGAGAACTTATATGAGAACAAACCGCTTCGTCCCCTATCTATTCCTACTCCCCGCCGTCACCATCCTGGCGCTTGGGCTAATGGTTCCCCTATACAACTCGCTCGTGCTGAGCTTTTACGACTGGAACTTCGGCGAAGCGTGGGCGGCGAAAGATTATTTGGGTTTTCGCAACTTTCGGCGGCTTTTGACAGACCCAACTGTGTGGAACGCGGTTCGCGTAACCTTTATCTTCGGATTTTGGGTCGTGCTCTTGGAGATGATTATCGGCGTCGGCTTGGCGCTCCTCTTAGAGCAACCCGTAAGAGGCGCGTCGTTCTTTCGCACGATTTTTGTTTTACCTCTGATGATTGCGCCCATCGTCGTCGGTCTCATCTGGCGCTACCTCTTGGACGCCCGCAACGGCGTCATCAACTACTATCTGGACTCCATCGGCAACGCCGTACCTTTTTTGCAGAATTTGGGTTTTGACAGGCAAGAGTGGCTCGCCGACCCTACTTTAGCGATGTTTTCCATCGTCATCAGCGACGTGTGGCAGTGGACGCCCTTCATTTTCATGATTGCGCTGGCGGGTTTACAGGGCTTGCCCTCGAACATCATCGAAGCCTCGAAAATCGACGGTGCAAACTGGCTCCAGATGACCTGGCGCATTAAGCTCCCAATGATGCGCAATATTCTCTTAATCGCCTTGCTCATGCGAATTATTGACGTCTTTCGCGCCTTAGAGGTCATTTACATCATGACGAACGGTGGACCCGGCAGTTCGACGCGGGTCCTGTCGCTCCTCCTCTTTCAGACTGCCTTCACCTCGCAAGACTTGGGCTACGCCGCGACGATTGCGGTGCTCCTCAGCGTGATTTTGATTGTTCTCAGTATCCTGCTGATGCTCTACAACAATCCTCTGAAAGATAGGGCGGTTTAGGGTGCAGAGGACGGTTGAGCGGGGTCTGGAGCAGCGGGAGCGCAGGGCGAGGTCGCGGCGCGTTAAAAGCGGCGATGTGTGGCGCTATATCGCCCTAGTGACGCTCGCCCTGGTCACGCTCGCGCCGATTTTCGTGATGTTTGCGACCTCTTTGAAGCTTCCGGTGGAGATTCAGTCCAGGGTTCCGCGCTGGATTTTTATGCCGACGGTCAGCAACTATACCGAAGTCATCACCACCTACCGCATGATTCCCTACCTCATCTCGTCACTGGTTATCGCGCTCGGCTCGACCTTTTTCACGCTGCTCACGGCGGGCATGGCGGCGTTTGCTTTAGCGCGGATGCGCTTTCCAGGGCGCGGCATCATCGCGCAAACGACGCTCGTCATTCGCATGATTCCCCCGGCGGTTATCGCGGTGGCGGTTATCGGCTTTTGGATTTCGTGGGGTATCGGTGACGCGGTGGAAGGGGTGCGCTTCTCGTTACCGAATGGTCTTGGGCGTGGCGACCTCTTGGACGGCTCGCAACTCGGCTTGATGCTCTTCTATACGGCGCTCAATCTTCCCTTCTCCGTGTGGCTGCTGTTTGGCTTCATCCAGCAGATTCCGGTGGAACTAGAAGAAGCCGCCATCGTAGACGGCGCGAACCTCTTGCAAGTCTTGTTCCGCGTCATCTTCCCGCTCATGGGCGGCGGCTTCGCGGTCTCAGCCATATTCACCTTTCGCATCGCTTGGAACGAGTTTATTTTGGCGCTCTTTCTGACGAGCCGCTACACCAAAACACTGCCCGTCTTCGCCTCCGAATTCATCCGCGACAGCGGCGTGCTGTGGGGGGAGATGATGGCGGTGGGGAGCCTGATTGCGATTCCGCCCCTCATCATCACCTTTTTTGCGGCGAAGCAGATTATTCAGGGGATGACAGCGGGAGCAGTTAAAGGATAGAAGCGGGTCAGCGTTTTAGGCTTTCCTGACGAGTGTACTGTCAGCTAAATAATGAGCTATGTCATTCTGAGCGTAACCCTCACCAGGGCAGGCTCCGTGGAGTGAAGAATCTCTGCATTCGCCTTCTCTACTGTCAGAGAGTGCAAGGCGAGACCCCTCGCGGAGTCTATCCTGCAAAGGGCTCGGGGTGCCATATAAAAGGTGTTGATATATTGTTGACAATACGGAGGTGGCATGTGATTAGCGCGGTAATTTTTGACATGGACGGGCTCCTCATCGACTCGGAGCCCAAGTGGGACCAGGCGAGGGTAGATATGGCTTCTCGCTTGGATAAGCCTTGGGACGAGAGCGACCACGCCGCGATTATGGGGGTTTCGACGGAGGAGTGGGCGCGGTACATGCGCGATAGGTGGGACTTGGACTGGTCGCTCGAAGATATTATCCGAGAGGTCGTTGAGCGGATGCGAGCTATTTACCAGGAGCAAATTCCATTTCGGGAAGGCGCGGTAGAGGCTGTTGATTTAGCGGCAGCTCACTACAAGACGGCGCTCGCTTCGGGCTCAGAGCGTAGCCTGATCGACCTCGTGACCTCCTCGAGCGAACTCAGCGGCAAGTTGGAGGTCATCTTGTCCGCTGATCAAGTCGAAAGAGGTAAGCCGCACCCTGACGTTTACTTGGAAACAGCCAAGCGTTTAGGCGTTGACCCTGAGCGGTGTGTTTGCTTGGAGGACTCCAAAAATGGCGTTCTCTCCGGTCTAAACGCGGGCATGAAAGTTATCGCTGTTCCTGATGAAAGGTTTCCGGTGGACGAAGCGGTTTTAGAGCGGGCAGATGTAATTTTGAAATCGCTGAATGAGGTTTCGCTCGAGCTTTTGAAGTCTCTGTAGCTCACGTTTTGCAAGCATACATTCAGCAATTTTACTGCGAAGAGTCACGCAACCTCATGTGAATTCTGACTACTGAACCCCTTTTAGTCGACCGGCAAAATTCAGGAGCTTTAATGAAGATGCATTTCACGCGCCATATGTGATAATTTATACAGAGCCATTCGGGGCAGCACTCTGGAGGTCTTATGAAGCGTTGGTTGATACTACTTCTCGTCTCACTCATCTCTTTAGCCACGGCGCAAGAGGACGACACCCTCACGGCGGGCTTTATCTACGTCGGACCTGTCGGCGACTACGGCTGGACCTTTGCCCACGACGAAGCGCGGCAGATGTTGGATGAGGAGTTTGACTGGTTAGAGACCCTCTTTGTGGAATCCGTCCCCGAAGGCGACGCCGAGCCTTTTATCGACCAGTTGGTGCAGCAGGGCGCAGAGGTCATTTTCACCACGAGCTTCGGCTACATGGACGCGACCATCGCCGCCGCGCAACGTTACCCCGACATTTTGTTTGCGCACGCCACGGGCTTTATGCGTGCGCCCAACGTGGCGACCTACACCGCCGAGTTCTATCAGGTCTACTATCTGAATGGCCTCATGGCGGGAGCCTTGACCGAGAGCGGTAATGTGGGCTATGTCGGCGCGTTCCCCATCCCCGAGGTGAAGCGCCACATCGACGCCTTTACGATGGGCGTGCGCGAGGTCAACCCCGAAGCTAGCGTCACCGTGAGGTGGATTAACGCCTGGTTCGACCCCGCCGCCGCCACCGAAGCGACCCAAGCCCTCATCGCCGAGGGCGCGGACGTGCTCGGCTTTACTGAGGACACCCCCACGGTGATTCAAGTCGCCGCCGAACGCGGTCTACCCAGCTTCTCGCACTACTCGCCGATGTACGAATTTGCACCCGAGTACGTTGTGTCAGGCCAGCTCGTCCACTGGGACGAAATCTACCGCGACTTTTTGACGAAAGTGCGCGACGGAACCTATACGGCGGAGAACTTGGAAGCGGTTGACTACTGGTGGCTCTTGGCCGACGACGCCGTGGAGATGGCGGCGAGCGAAGAGGTCGTGATTAACCCCGCGTACGAGGAAGCGCTCCGCGCCGTCACGGTGGACGACCCTGAGTTGGGCGAAGTGAACGTGTATGACCTGGTGACGACACGCCTCGAGCAGATGAGCGCCTCCCCCGTTCAGTTCGACCCCTTCACCGGCCCCATTACCGATCGCAACGGCAACTTAGTCGTCGAAGAGGGCGTTACCATGAGCATCGAAGAACTCGCTTCGGTGCAGTGGGCGGCCCAAGGCGTCGAGGGACCCTGGCCGGACGAGCCGTAAGCCTTGACGATGTTAGTGGCCGCGTCAGCCTTCTGGCGCGGCTTTTTCGTGCTACCAAAGAGGTTGACTAGCGAGAAGCACATGATTTTGAGGCGCTGTGCCTCTCTAAAGGGAACGTATTTCATAGGGACGTATCCGCTTTGCTGGGCTCGAGTTCCCCTATCTCTCAAATCCTTGAAATAGTGAGCGTTTTTACAGTTGATTGCTGACAAAAACTTCATAGCTAGGTGAGCCGCAAGCTGGTTTACTGCTCAATAAAGCGTTTAGTTCGCACGACGCGCGTCACCACGCAACTCACCCATTATTTCTATCACCACGGTTCACAAGGAGCTTTACAGCGTGACCCCCTCTATCTTTACGGCGATCCTCACCACGCAAGGCACCGTCATCCAACTCAATCACGAAGCGTTAGAAAGGGCGCAGCTAAGTCCCCAAGAGGTTTTAGGGCAAACGTTAGGAGCCTTTGCGCATTGGTGCGACCCTGGTGCGGTCTTGGAGGCGACGGTTAGGGCCGCACAGGGCGACATCGTCCGCTGCGAAACGCAGTTGCACCTCGGCGGCGAAGGCGTTGCGGTCGAACTGACCCTCGCGCCGCTCCAAGACGCCGCAGGAGCGGTCGCGCAGCTCAGTTGTCACGTTGTCGATATTCGCGAGCGCAAGGCGTTAGAAAACGCCGCGAATGAAAGAGCGGCGCGGCAGCAGCTCATCATAGAAAATGTCAGGGAACACGCCATCTTTTTACTCGACTTGAGCGGCGAAATCACGGCCTGTAACTCCGGCGTCGAACATATTTTGGGCTTCCGCGAAGAGGACCTTGAGGGTCGGTCCATCGGGGTCATCTTCACCCCCGAAGATTTAGCTGAGGGTATCGATCAGCGGGAGTTACGCATCGCAGCGGAGCACGGACGAGCGCAGGACAACCGCTGGCATCTGCGCAGAGATGGCAGCCGCTTTTGGGCGGACGGTATGATGACCTCGCGCCGTGATGAGCGCGGTGTGCTTATCGGTTTCGCTAAGGTGCTGCGTGACGACACCGAAGGCAGACGCGCCGACGAGGAGCGGGAGCGACTTTACGAAACGCTCGACTACAAGCAAGCTTACATGGACGCAATCTTCCAGCAGATGCCCTCAGGCGTCTCGATTGCTGAAGCGCCTTCGGGCAAACTCATTATGCACAACGAGGCGGCGGTGAGGCTCTTAGGCCATCCGCTTTTAGAGTCCGCTGACTACGCGGGCTACGCTCAGTACGGCGCACTCCACCCCGACAGACGGCCCTACGCACCCGAAGAGTATCCCATTACCAGAGCGCTTTTGCATGGCGAAGTCGTCAACCAAGAGGACATGCTCTATCGGCGCGGTGACGGCGCGACCACTCTCCTCTCCATCAACGCCGCGCCTGTTCGGGGCGCAACCGGTGAGATCATCGCGGCCATCAGCACCTTTCACGATATTTCGGAGCGCCAACGCGCCGCTGAGGAGTTGAAAGAGCGTGTCAAAGAGCTTGACCACACCAAAGGGGAGTTGGAGCGCGTCAACGCCAGGCTCTATCATGAGGCGTTTCACGACCCGCTCACGGAGCTGCCCAACCGTTTGCTCTTAACGGAGCGCTTAGAGCAAGCCTTGAGGCGCAAAGCACGCCACCCCGAGCGGTGCGCCGCCGTGCTATTCCTGGACTTCGACCGCTTTAAGGTCGTCAACGACTCGTTAGGTCACGCGGTGGGCGACGCCCTCCTTAAAGGCATCAGTGAGCGCTTAAAGACCTGTGTGCGCCCTTCAGATACGGTAGCGCGTTTGGGTGGCGACGAGTTCGTGATTTTGCTCGAGGACGTTCAGCACACCAACCAGGCCACGCGGGTGGCGCGGCGCATCAAAGAGGTCTTCACGCACCCGCTGTTGATTGAAGGTCATGACCTGCACACCAGCGCGAGCATCGGCATCGTCTCCAGTACCGAAGCCTACACCCGCGCCGACGACGTGCTACGCGACGCCGACATCGCCATGTACCGCGCCAAGGCGCAAGGGCGCGGCACCTATCAGCTCTTTAACCAAGGGATGCACAAGCAAGCGGTGGACACGATGACGCTCGAGCGCGAACTGCGCGAAGCCATCAAACACTGCGAGCTGCGCGTCGCCTATCAGCCTATCTTGGCGGTCGCGAGCGGCACGCTCTTGGGCTTCGAAGCGTTGGTGCGCTGGCAGCACCCCAAGCGCGGCCTCATCTCCCCGGCTCTCTTTTTACCCCTAGCCGAAGAGACCGGGCTCATCAAAGAGATTGACCGCTACGTCTGGCGCGAAGCGTGCTGTCAAGTTCGGGCTTGGCAGAGGAGTTCGGACGGGACCACGCATCCTTTAACGCTCAGCATCAACCTCTCCTCGCAGCACTTTCTCTACCCGACTTGTTGAGGATTTAGAGACTATCCTCCTAGAGACAGACTTTCCCCCCGAACAACTCGCCTTGGAGATCACCGAAGGGGCGCTGATTCGCTCTTCGGAGATGGTCAGTACGACCTTGCGCGAGCTTAAAGCCTTGGGTCTCAGACTCTACTTGGACGACTTCGGCACGGGCTACTCGTCCCTGTCCTACTTGCAACGCTTTCCCGTAGACGCCCTGAAAATCGACCGCTCCTTTATCCACAGCATGACCCGCAACGAGGAGAGCGCCGAACTCGTGCGCACAATCATCAACATGGCGCAAAATTTGGGGTTACAGGCAGTGGCGGAAGGGGTGGAGACGCTCGAGCAGCTAGAGCGCCTTAAAGACCTCGGCTGCTCCTACACCCAGGGCTACCTCTTCGCCAAGCCGCTCAACTATAAGCAAGCGGAAGAATTCTTGACGGTGAGTGGATAGAGATAGCAATGAGTACCGAGCAATGAGCAATGAGTTAGAAGATAAGCGGCAAGCTCAAAAGGTTCAACGCTTCGAGGACCTGATTGCTTGGCAGAAGGCTCGAGGTTTGACTAGGCAGGTCTATATCGCGACGCGCTCAGCAGGTTTTTCTAAGGACTTTGGTTTGACAGACCAGATACAACGCGCATCCGTTTCCGTAATGTCTAATCTAGCTGAAGGATTCGAACGAGGCAGCGCTGCCGATTTCCACAGATTTATCACCATTGCTAAAGCCTCTTGCGCCGAGGTACGCTCACAACTCTACGTTGCGCTCGACATCGGCTACCTTTCCAAAGACGAATTCGAACAACTCCTTATTCAAACCGAAGAGGTTTCAAAAATCATTGGTGGACTCAAAACCTCAGTCGCAAAACGCAGATGAATTAGTTTTTACTCATTGCTTTCAACTCACCGTTCGTCCAGCTTGACTGGATTACTCATTGCTTTCAACCCGGTTAAACCGCTCCAAAATCACCAACAGCACCACCCCCGGCAGCGACGCGAGCAGCGCCAAGCCCGCCGCCACGGGGTCCAACGCGCCGCCCCCAGCAAGTTTGGAGAAGAGCAGCGTCGGCAGCGTCTCGACTTGGCCGCGCCCGACGTAAAAGGTCAACAAGAAGAGGTTCGATGAGATGAGGAACGCGAAGAGCGCACTCGCAATGAGACCCGGCACGATGAGCGGCAAGGTGACGTGCCAGGCGACCTGCCAGGGCGACGCGCCGAGGGTTCGCGCCTGCGCTTCGACCTCTTGGCCCAAGTTTTGAAAGGCGGAAATTAGCACGCGCATGGTGTAAGGAACCACAGGGATGAGGTGGGCGAGGATAATACCAAGGAAACTTCCCGCCAAACCGAGTTGAATAAAGAGCACGAGCATCCCTAGACCGATGGCGATTTCGGGCACGATTAAAGGTGTGAGGAGGAAGAACTCTAGCGCACTGCGCCCCGGAAAGCGCTCGGTGGCGATGACTCTGGCGGCGGGCAAGCAGAGGAGCGTCGCCAAAAGCGTCACGGCGAGGGCGATACCGATAGTGTTGAGCAGCGCGTTGCCTGCGTCTAGCGCTGAGGAGAAGACGAAGTCCCAAGCCACCGGGCGAAACACCTCACCGCGCACCTGCCACCACCATTCGCTCGGCAAGAGGTCGGGCCAAGTCCAACGGAAGGCCACCGAAGCGACGATGAGCGGCACGAACGGCCCTGCGAACGCGAGCACCACCAGCCACAGGTACACGCGGCTGAGTCTATTCGCGACGCTATTCATCGGGCTCACTCACGCTGAATTGTCGGTAGAGAGAGAGGTATACAGTTAGCAGGAGGCTCGAGACCCCACTCACCACCACAATAATCGCCGCGCCCGAGAGCCGCCGCGACACGTCCACGTCGTCAAAGGCTCGCCACGCGGTGACGGGTAGGGTGTTGGGGCTCGAGCCGAGCAAGAAAGGCACCTCGAACGAGCCGAAGTTGAAGGCGAAGACGATAAGCGTCGCGGCGAGAATACCGGGCATCAAGCGGGGCAAGGTGACGTGCCAAAAGGTCTGACGCGGTGACGCCCCCGAGACCCGCGCCGCTGCCTCGATATCGGGATTCAAGCCCGCCAAAACCGACACTAAGATAAGCGTCTGAAAAGGAATCTGTTTCCAGAGGTAGACGAGCATGATGCCGACGCCGCTCTGCGTGTAGAGGAGCCTCGAGAAATCCCGCGTGCTGTCAATCAGCCCAAGCGCGTAGAGCATTCTAGCGACGAGCCCGCCGTTCGACCAGAGCAGCACCGTAAGCGCGACGCCGACGAGATAGGGCACGACGAGCGGTAATTTGTAAAGAAAGCTCATGACTACGCGGCCTGCAAAGCGGCGGCGCAGTGAGAGGGCGAGAAAAATGCTTAGAACTGTGCCGAGAAGTGTGGGAACGATAGCGTAGTAGAAGGTAAGACCCAAGCTCTGCCAGAAGGTGCTCTCACTGAAGAGTTCCCGGTAGTAACGCCCCGTAGGAAAGTCCGTCACCCCGTAGATAGGCGCGTGGCCGAGGCTCTGGGCAAGCGCGGCGAGTAAAGCGCCCAAGTAGAGCACCGCGAGCACGAGCAGCACGGGCGCGAGCATCAGCGTGAGGCGCACGCCCCTCCTCTTCACCTCTTGACCTCTTTTTACTGCCGCTCGTCGTAGGCGGCTTGGACTAGCTCGAGAATCGTCGCGTCCGACCCCTGCGCGATGTAGCCCGCCCACACCTCTTGGATGACTTCGATGAGCGTCGCGTTCGTGTCGGGCACTTCGTTGGCGGCGAGTTCTTCGAAGGTAAGGCCACGTAAGCTCGGCGCAGCCTCGTCCACCTCTCGCTGCTGCGCGTCGCTCAGAAGCGGGACATCCACGCCGGGAAAGTAGCCGAGTGCGCCCAGTTTGCTGATGTGGCTTTGGGGGCTCGAGAGCACGTTCGCCAGCACTAAAGCCGCCGCCGGGTTGGGCGCAGTGCTCGGAATCGCGATGAAGCTCTTGTTGGCGAGCATGTTCCCTTCGGGAAACACAATGTTCTCCACTGTCTCGGGAAAGCGTCCGTTTTGTACGCCGATCGCCGCCGTGAACGCGCCCTGCTGACAGAGCATATCCACCTCACCGTTGATGAAAAATGCCTCGTTCGCCGCTTGGTTTTCGGGGTAGATAGGATTGCCGCGCACTCCCTCTTGACCGCTGCCGCCTAACAAAAAGGGTTCGATGCGACGCAAATACTCGAAGCCCGGCGTGATGAGTTGCGCGAGTTCTTCGGGCGTATAGGCGTCCAAAGGTTCCAAAAAGGCCGTCGCATCCTCCGGGCTCAGCGCGTAGAGGATGCTCTGCACAAAGGTATTGCCGATGTAATCCGGCGGGCGCACGTAGGTGAAGCGGCCTGGGTTGTCGCGCAGAAAGGTCTCGAGTTCGCTCGCCGTATTCGGCGCGTCCTCGCGGGGCAATCTCTGTGTGTCCACCATGCACGTGTACTGAAACTGCGCCCAGGGAACCTCTCTGAGTTCGGTGGGAAAGCCGTTGTCGCGCCGGTTGATGAGCGCTTTGGGGTCGTCCTCTTCCAGATAAAAATACTGTGAGTTCGGTAATTTATCGGCGAACGCGCCGAAGAGCAAATCCTGTGTCGCCAGGGTGAGGAAGTTCTCGCCGTTGATCCAAATCGCGTCCACGGTCCCCTCGCCGAGCGTCTGTCCCGTGGCGGCGTCGGCTAAAACTTGATCGACGGCGTCGCGGGTATCGGGCACGCGAGAGGTCTCCAGGGTAATCCCTAGCTCCGCCATCGCGGGCACGACCTCTTGTCTCCACCCAGAAGTTCAACTCGTCCGAGCCGCCCCAATGAAACCAGCGCACGCTGCCCTCCTCCTGCGCTTGCGCCACGACCTCATCCCAACTCAGCTCGCCCGCTAAAAAGGCGTCACGGAACGCTCTAGCGTCGTTTTGAGCGAGAGCGCAACTTGTAAATAGCACCCCTAAAGTGATGATTAACGAGATAAAACGCACACGTCCTCCTTCTAGGCCGCTAAGTCTGCTGAAATAACGTCCGTTACGCTTCCTTCTTGTCCTTCTTGCGGCAAAACCCACAGATGCTCGGCGGGCAACGTCACGCTGACGCGCTCGCCTACGTTCAAGGACGCGGACGCGCTCATTTGCGCAGATAAGGTCTGAGGCATCTCCTCACCCTGCACCTCGACCTCGACCTCATAGCGCGTCACGCCGCCACGGTAAACGGCTTTGGTGATACATCCAATGATATTCCCGGCGTCACCTCGGCATAGTTCGACGTACTCGGGGCGAATTACCCCCGTAACTTCACCTGTGACTTCACTTCGGTAAGAGGTTGGCGGGAACCTTATTCGTCCTAGAGAGGTGACGAGCATTCCACCCTCGAGCCACCCTCTCAAGAGGTTCGTCCCGCCCATGAACTGAGCGACTTGGGCGCTCGCCGGACGCTCGAAGACCGCTTGTGGCGTGCCGAGTTGCGCCACTTGACCTGCGAACATCACGCCGAGTACATCCGCGAGTTCGAGGGCTTCTAACTGATCGTGGGTGACAAAGAGGGTAGTGATGTCTAAGTCTTTTTGCAGCTTGCGGACTAACTCGCGCATCTCTTCGCGCAAGCCAGCGTCTAGGCTCGAGAACGGCTCATCCATTAAGAGTAATCTCGGCTTCGTCACTACGGCCCTAGCAATCGCCACGCGCTGCTGCTGTCCGCCCGAAAGCTGACGCGGTAAGCGGCGTTCAAAACCGGTGAGTTGTACGGCCTCCAACGTTTCCCCAACGCGCTTTTGAACCTCGGAGCGGGGCACGCCGCGCATCTTGAGACCGAAACCGACGTTCGCCGCCACGTTCAGATGCGGAAAAAGCGTCGGACGCTGAAAGACCATCCCCAACTCGCGCTTCTCCGGCGGCAGGTGAGCAACACTTTGCGCGTTAAGTTTAATTTCGCCCCCGTCGGGTTCCAAAAGCCCCGCCACAAGGCGCAAGAGCGTCGTCTTGCCACACCCCGACGGGCCTAAGAGCGCCAAGAGCTGGCCCTGTGCTACCTCGAAAGACACCCTCTCGAGCGCGTGCGTCTCGCCGTAGCGCTTGCTGAGACCGCGCAAGCTGAGCGCCGCAGCGCTCACGGTTTCTCCGGGTGTATGTCCCTGTTTTGACAGTATCTCGTCATCTCTACTTGCCATCACGTTAAGTGTAAGGACCGCTCAGCGCTCACGTCGTCCCGAGTTGACTAGCGTTACGGGAGTAAACGTGGTAGAGCCTGCCTACTAGCTGAGTTCCTCGGCAAGCTGCGGGTTGAGGATGTAGAAGGAGAGCCGCTGCAAGCCGGTCATGAAGTCCATCCGCTCGACGTGCACATCGCTCGGCACGCTCAAAACGGTGGGCGTGAAGTTGAGCACCCCTCGCACACCCGAGCGCACCACCTCGTCGGTGGCGCCTTGCGCGGCCTGTGAGGGCGTACAGAGGAGCGCCATATCCACCCCTCGCTCCTTGACGACGCGGGACAGCTCATTCATCGGCAAGACCTCGATGTCTTTGAAGCGCTGACCGATGACCTGCGGGCTCACGTCGAAAACGCCCTTGAATTCAAACGAGTAGTCGCCGATGTGCGGATCGTGAATAATCGCCTGACCCAAGCGGCCCATGCCGATAATCACGACGCTCCATACGCGGGTCAGCCCTAAAATGCGGCGCAGTTCGCGGCGCAAGGTCGGCACGGTGTAGCCCGCGCCGCGCGTGCCGAAGCGCCCGAAATACGCTAAATCTTTACGGACCTGAAAGGCCGTACTTTGCGCCTCGTCCGCCAAAAAGTCTGAAGACGTTGTTTTGATGCCCGCCGCCTCGAGCCGCTCTAGCGTGCGCAGATAGAGAACCAAGCGGCTGATGGTCGCCGTCGGAATTGTGCTCATAGTCCCTCCACGAGACCGTTATACCACATAAGCGAAATCATTCACATTTTATGTTACGAATTCTCGCTGAGCTGTGTGGTTTTTCAAAATCTGTTGCAAAAGGTGTTGAGGAAATAGAGATAAGGTGTTAAAAAGGCAATAAAAAACTTTGAGAGGACCTCCACCGGGGGGGCAGCGGGTGTGGAGATTCAACCCTCAAAGTTGAAATTATTATATACACATAGAGCGCGGGCTGTAAAGCCCCCATGTTACTCTCGCGTCACCTCTTCGCCGCCGCGCCGTTTAGTTCAGCCCATGAGCGTTAAATCTCAATTTTAAATGCGAAGACCGCGCTGAACGCATTTTTCAAGCCCGCGCCAACTTCTGGCAATCTCTGATATTCAGGTATAGTCCTGAGTAAAATCAGCGCCTTATGAAACACCTTATAGACGCTCCCGACTTGCGTCCTCTAAGATGCCCGCTAGGAGGCAATTTTGAAGCATCTAATCTCACTACTTGCTCTAACGAGTACCCTTATCCTCAGCGCCTGCGATCCGGCTGTGCGGGTCGAGAACAACGTCTTACCTGCTCTTTACTCGACCAGCGTCCCACAAACCGAAGGTGAGCCCTTAGTCTTGCAAGGCCGCTACTTCGGCAACGGCGGAGGCGCTGAAAGTTACGTGCTTTTGGGCGCGGACATCAGCGGTCAGAACGGCGTGGTCGTTCGCCCGGAAGACTTGGAACGCCAAGCGCATCCGCGTGGACGTGCCTGAAGGTGCGGGTCCGGGCTTCGTGTTCGTCGTTGTGAACGGCACGCGCAGCAACGGTTTACCTGCGAACCTCAACTGAAGCTGACTCAAAAATAGTACCGACGTTAGGAGAGGTGGCTCAAACCACCTCTTCTTACATTTTCTTAACACTACTCTCTTAATTTCTTGAATATCGTCGGAAATTTCGCGTGGCAGAAGCCCGCCTTTTGAGTATTCAGGTGTTAGACTCAGGGCTTATGAAGCTCAGAGCCGTCAAAGGCACCTTTGACATCCTTCCCGAAAACCAAACCGAATGGCGCACCGTTTACGCTGCTGCTGAGCGTGTTCTCTCGAGCGCAGGCGTTCAAGAAATCACGCCGCCCGTTTTCGAATACACCGATGTCTTTAGCAAGTCTGTGGGCGCATCCTCCGACCTCGTGGTGCAAAAAGAGATGTACACCTTTACCGATAGAGGCGAACGCTCCTTGACCTTGCGCCCCGAATTCACGGCGGGCGTGCTCCGCGCCTTTATCGACAACGGACTCTACAACCGCCGCTCCCCCGTCAAATTGTGGAGTAAAGGGCCGGTCTTTAGAGCCGAAAACGTCCAGCGCGGCAGGTTCCGGCAGTTTCATCAGGTCAACTGTGAGTTTCTAGGATTGGACACGCCTCTAATCGACGCCGAAGCGATTGCGCTACTTTACGCGGTCTTGCAGGCGTGTGGGCTTAAAGGGCTCAGCGTCAAACTTGGCTCGGTGGGCGACCCGGAGGACAGGGGGCGTTACAACGACTACTTGCGAGATGAACTGAGCGCCGCCGACCTCTCGGAGACCTCACAAGAGCGCCTGCGCCTCAATCCACTGCGCATCTTAGACAGCAAAGACGCGGGCGACCAAGAGGTCATTCGCGGCCTCAAGCGACCCTTAGACTTCCTCAACTCAGAGGCGAAAGCGCACTTTGAAGCGGTCAAGGCGTATTTGGAGGCGTGGGAGATTCCTTTAGAAATCGACGACAGCATCGTGCGCGGCCTCGACTACTACCGCCGCACCGCCTTTGAGATTCACCACGGCAGCATCGGCGCACAGTCCGCGCTCTGCGGCGGTGGTCGCTATGACGGGCTCGTGGAGAGCTTAGGCGGGCCGAAAACGCCGGGCATCGGTTGGGCGTTTGGGACGGAACGGGTACTGGACGCGATGCGCGAAGACGGCGTGACCTTTCCCGACGCGCCGCGCCCCGCGCTCTTCCTCGTGCCGATGGACGACGAGGCCGTGGCAGAGGTCGCGCGAACCGCCTTAAACCTTCGCCCAACCTTCTGGGTCGAACATGCGTATACTAAGCGCAACCCCGGCAAGGGGCTTAAAGAGGCGGACCGCGCCGGGGCGACCTACGCCGCGCTGCGCGGCTCCAAAGAGCGGCAAGACGGGGTTTACGGGCTCAAGCACCTCTCGTCTGGAGAGCAAACCCAAGTGGCGGAGGACGAATTAGGGGACTTTCTAACTGCTCACACCCGACTTGAAACCTGACCCAAAAAAGGGATTTAAGGACTATCTATGAAACGAACACACACCTGCGGCGAACTGCGCTCCGAACATGCTGGGCAAGAGGTTGTTTTACAAGGTTGGGTCAACCGCATTCGCGACAAAAAAGTCTTATTCATCGTTCTCCGTGACAGGTCAGGTTTAGTTCAAGTTGTCACTGAGCCGGGACAAGCAGCGTTTGAGAAGGCCAAATCACTGCGCAGCGAGTACATCGTCGAGATAACAGGAAAGGTACATCTGCGCTCAGAGGGAGAGCGTAACGAACAACTACCTACGGGCGATATCGAAGTTATCGCCGATAAGATCACAGTTCTTTCAAAAGCGAAAACACCCCCCTTTCAAGTGGACGGAAGTATCGACGCCTCCGAGGTCAACGAGGAGTTGCGTCTCAAGCACCGCTACCTCGACCTGCGCCGCCCTGAAGCGTTGCGTCCTTTGATGTTGCGGCATAAGGTCTCTAAGGCGATTTGGGACTATCTGGATAGAGAGGGCTTCTTGCAAATCGAGACGCCGCTCTTGACCCTCTCCACCCCGGAGGGCGCACGGGACTTCGTCGTCCCGGCGCGGCAACGAGCGGGCAGCTTCTACGCGCTGCCACAGTCGCCGCAACTCTTCAAGCAGATGCTGATGATGGCGGGCGCGGAGCGCTACTTTCAAATTGCGCGTTGCTTCCGCGACGAGGACTTACGCGCAGACCGCCAGCCGGACTTCACCCAGCTCGATATCGAGATGTCGTTCGTGGACCAAGAGGATATCTTGGCGCTCAACGAAGGGCTGATGAAGCACGTCGTTAGGGAGGCGACGGGGCGCGATATTGAGACCCCGTTTCCGCGACTGACTTATCTCGAGGCGATGAACCGCTACGGCTCGGACAAGCCCGATGTGCGTTTTAATTTGGAGATGATAGACGTTTCCGAAGTCTTTGCGGGAACCGAGTTTCGCGGCTTCGCGTCTGTGCTGGATTCGGGCGGCGTCATCAAAGCGCTCGAGGTGCGTGGCGAACACGCGCAAGGGCTTAGCCGTAAGGTGTTGAGCGAGTTAGAAGCTCAGGCTAAGACTTACGGCGCAAAAGGGATGGCGTGGGTGAGGCGGAGCGGCGCAGGCGTGAGCGGTCCCATCGCTAAGTTTTTATCCGAGGGAGAGGTTGAAAAGCTCTTAGAACACCTTCCCGACGAAAACGATACACTGCTTCTCGTCGCAGATACCTGGCGCACGGCCTGTGAAGCCTTAGGCGCGGTGCGGCTCAAGTTGGGGCGCGATTTAGGATTGACGGAAGGTGGGGGGCTCGAGTTCCTCTGGGTCATCGACTTCCCGCTTTTGGAACAAGATGATGACGGCGGCTACACCTACATGCACCACCCTTTCACCCAACCTCATGAAGAGGATTTAGAGCGCTTAGAATCCGAGCCTGCCAGCGTCCGCGCTTGGGCCTACGACCTCGTCTTAAACGGCTCGGAAATCGGCGGCGGCTCGCTCCGTATTCACCGCTTAGAGACGCAAAAGCGGATGTTCGAGGCGCTGGGTTTTTCTGAGCAGGAGGCGCAGGCGCGTTTCGGGTTTTTTTTGGATGCGCTTACCTACGGCGCACCGCCCCACGGCGGTATCGCTTGGGGTTTAGACCGCTTGGTCATGCTCCTAGCGGGCGCAAATAGCCTCCGCGACGTGATCGCCTTTCCAAAAAATCAGCGCGGCGCGGACCCCTTGACGGGTGCGCCTGCGTCCTTAGATGAGGTGCAACTCGGCGAGCTGTTCTTGCGCGTCTTGGATAGCGTAGAAGAACAAGAAAAGGAGCCCGCGTGATTCCCCTCATCCTCTTAGATTTAGACGGCACGGTGATCGGCTCCTCTGGCACGGTGCAAGACTGCGTGTGGGAGGCCGTGGACAAGGTGCGCGAAGCGGGCGTCAGATTAGCAGCCTGTACCGGGCGGCCTTGCGGCGGCGTCTCGCAAA
Source organism: Trueperaceae bacterium (assembly GCA_965213645.1). Taxonomy (GTDB): domain Bacteria; phylum Deinococcota; class Deinococci; order Deinococcales; family Trueperaceae; genus CBDBZX01. The sequence goes on along the minus strand of CBDBZX010000008.1, from coordinate 166,235 downwards.
AGGTGGCGGCGCGGCTCGGCCCCTCAACCCCGCACATCTTTCAGAGCGGCGCGTTAATCGCCTACCCGGACGGCGAAGCAGTGCAGGTCTACGCACTCAAAGACGCCAACACCGAAAAGCTCATCGAACATGCGAGAGATAACGGTCTCACCTTGGAGCTTTACTCGCCCAACGCGCTCTTCGTGGAGCGTAAAACACCCCTTAGCGAGTCTCACGCCAAGATGCTCGGTATGAACGCCATCGTGCGCGACCTGTTTGACGTGATGGAGAACGAGCCCGTGGTGCGGGCGCAGTGGGTGGTGAGCAAGGCGCAGTTAGAGACGGCGCTCTCGCTCGAGCTAGAAACCGCCCAGTTCAGCCGCGCCACCTCGCCCGCGCAACCGGGCACCATGTTCGTCAGCGTGACGCAAAAGGGCGCTTCCAAGGGGGCAGCAGCGCGGCGCTTAGCCGAAGACCTCAAGGTTGATCTAAAGAATGTAATGGGCGTTGGCGACACCTCGGGGGATGTGCCGATGTTAGACGTCGTAGGGCATCCTTTCATCATGGGCAGTGCCACGGATGACCTCAAAGCGAAGTATGAGGTCTTAGAGGATGTCGAGGCGTGCGGTGTGGTGGCGGCGCTCGAGCAAGCCCTTAAACTGCCCGTGTCTTAGCTTCTAGCGTAGTGTACATCCCTAAAGGTTAAACGCCACCAAATCATGCACCTACTAAAGGTTAAGAACTTCAGGCTTATTTTCAGACTCAGGCCCCAGTCAATGTTCTACAAGTAATGTCCCGCCGCGTCCTCTTCGCCCTTTTAACCTCACTTCTCCTCAGCGCTTTGGGCGTCGGCCTCGTCATCGCTCTCACGGGCGAGCGCGAAAGTTTGGCGCAACTCGGCTCGCTGAGCGCTCAGGCGTTACTCCTCGGGCTCGGCCTGCTCGCGCTGCACTATTTTGCGGGCGGCGTACGCCTCGCGCTCTTAGCGCGGCTCTGCGGCACGCCCGTCTCCATCTGGCGCAGCACCAGAGCGTTTATCTTAGGGCTCTTCTGCGCGGCAGTAACACCGAGTGGCGGCGGCAATGCGCCCGCCATCGCGCTAGCTTTGCGGCGCGATGGCGTGAGAGGTTCACTCGCCTGGGCGATTACGCTCTACACAAGCGTGCTCGACTTGCTCTTTTTCGCCTGGGCTGTCCCTTTGGCTGCGTTCATCCTCTACCTTGGCGGCTCCTTACCACCCCTCTTATTCTGGCTGTGCTTGCTGCTCGCACCGCTCTGCCTACTTCTCTGGTACGGCCTCTCTTTCCAACTCGGACGGCTCAAGCGCACCCTCCTACGCCTCTTCGCGCTGCCTTTTTTGAAGCGGTGGCAACGCGCGGCGGGGCGCTTTTTAGAGCGATTTGACGAAACCGCGCAGTTCGTCGCGCAGCAACCTTGGCGGAATCAGGTTTACTTGCAAGCGGCGACGACAGCGCTTCATTTGGGGCTCTACGCCATCTTCTACGCGGTAGCGAGAGACTTAGGTTTGAACGTCACGCTGGGCGAAACACTGGCGCTGCTCCTGCTCGTGTCGATCACTTCATACGTCGTACCGACGCCGGGCTCGAGCGGCTACCTAGAGGTCGCCCTGACGTACGCTTTCGCCCAAAACGCCGACACCACGCTCGTCATCCCCGCCGTGCTCGCTTGGCGCGGCCTCAGCTTTTACCTCTCGGTTGTGATAGGCGCACTTTTAGGGGGTAGCATCTTCGTCAAAGAGGTGACGAAGCCCAAACCGATATCTAAAGAATTAGGGAACGAACGTGGCTAAGCTGCGCCTCGCTTTTGCGAGCATTGAATATCCCCCTGACCCGCTTAGCTCGGGCATCGGTACGTATACGAAAACCGTCGCAACCTTGCTTACTCAAAGAGGTCATAAAGTCTTCGTTGTTACAAGAGGTTACGAGGACGCGGATACTGTTACGGATGAGCGTGGCGTGACGGTCTACCGGCTTACACCCACGCGCCCACAGTTACCTGAGCACCTCGGCGCTTTACAAATAGCCCGTTTAGCCGTAACGAGCTTGGCAGACGAATGGCACTACCGCCGCAAAGTCGCGCAGACCCTTCGCACCCTCGTCCAGGACGAACACCTGGACCTCATCGAAGCCGCCGACCACGTCGCTGAGCCGATGTTCTACCGCCCCGAACGCCATCCACATGTCCCCCTAGTCGTTCGGCTCCACACGCCTTTAGCGTTTAGCGAGACGGTGGATAAGAACATCCCTGAGTTGGTGCGGCGCGGGGTGGGAAGACTCGAGCGCCGTTTTTTGCAGAAAGCCACCCACCTCAGCGCCCCGAGTCAAAGCGCGGCGACGGCGTTTTTAGAGCTGTTTAGGCTCGAGCGCCCCGTCGCCATCTTCCCAAATCCGACCTCTTATCAACCGAAAAATGAGGTAGTTCACCCCGAGGAGGCCAGCGTCCTCTTCGCCGGACGCATCACGCGCTGGAAAGGGGTACATCTACTCATGAAGGCCGTCCCTCTCGTTTTGGAGCACGTCCCCAACGCGCAGTTCATCTTAGCGGGCTCAACGCACGTGCCGACGCAGGGCTTTCCCTCGACTCAGGCGTACCTCCTCTCGCTTGTGCCCGAAGCGCACCGCCAACACGTCACTTTTTTGGGTCACATCCCTCATTTAGAGCTTACGCAGCACTATGAACGCGCCGCCGTGTGCGTCTTCCCCTCCCTCTTCGAAGCGTTCGGCTACACCTGTTTGGAGGCGATGAGTTTGGGCAAAGCTGTTGTCGGTAGCCGAAACGGAGGGATGGTAGACCTCTTAGACGGCGGACGAGCGGGAGAGCTTTTTACGCCGCCTGATGTGAGCGAACTGGCGCAGCACATCGTCTCTTTACTCCAAAGTCCTTCACTGCGAGAAGAACTCGGCAATCGCGCTTTGGAGCGTATACGGATGCACTATGCATCAGACATCGTCATGGAACAAACCGAGGCGTTCTACCAGCAAGCCATCTCCGAATGCCGAGAAAAGGCGCTTGAGAAAGCGGGTGTTGAAGGCAACTTCACAAAAAATTAACAGGGTGCGGCGTAAGGTAGAAAAACGTAGCAGCGCTGATTCACGTTATGCTGTGCACGTTACGCTCTGACTGGAGCCAGTATAACCAGAACCGTTGTAACAGGAGTTTATCCATGCCCTCAACCCTAGACCGACCTAAAACTCAACAAGACGCCGTCCATGCGAGCACGCTCAGCAAGCGCTTTAGCTTGGGTAGCGAGACGGTGGACGCTCTCATTGATGTGGACCTCACCGTGCCCAAGTCAGAGTTTTTGGCGGTGATGGGGCCTTCGGGTAGCGGCAAGAGCACGCTGCTCCATATTTTAGGGCTCTTAGAGCAGCCTGACAAGGGTGAGGTCACGTTAGACGGTCAGGTGACGAGCCACTTAAACGACGACGCGCTCACCCAGATTCGCCGTGAGCGCTTAGGCTTTATCTTCCAAAACTTCGAACTCATCCCGAACTTGAGCGCCAAAGAGAATATCTTGCTGCCTGCTGAGGTCGCAGGACGCAAAAAGGAAGCGGAGCGCACCCTGACAAACTTGGCAGCGCAACTCGGCTTAGAGAAGCGCTTAAACCACCGTCCGAACCAGCTTTCCGGCGGTCAGCAGCAGCGCGTGGCGATTGCCAGGGCGCTCATCAATAACCCCGTTGTTATCTTGGCGGACGAGCCCACAGGCAACCTCGACACGACGACGGGCAATGAGGTCTTGGAACTGTTGCAGCGCGGCGTCAAAGAGGAAGGCTGGACCGTCATCATGGTCACGCACGACCCCAAAGCGGCGCTTTTCGCGGAACGGATTATCTTCCTCCGCGACGGACGCATCGTGGGCGAGACGCGCACGGACGATTTGGATGCGAGAGGTCGGATTGAGGATTTTGTGGGGGTGTAGAAGGCTCGAGTAGCGAAGCTCTAACGAACAGTATCAAGAACGCCGTCCTTTCAGTGAAAATCACGTGAGGACGGCGTTCTTCGTTTTTCAATTGACCTCTCTAACGCAATAGCCCCGACACCAAGTTCTGCGCCGCGAAGTCTCGGTCTAAAATACCCGGTAAACCGAGCGAAAAGCCGCCTAAAATCGCAAATTCCAAACCTCTTCCAGTTTGCAACGTCACCAATTGCGAGGCGAGCGCAACGGGGTTCACGTCAACTTGTAAACTCAGCGGCGCATCTCCGCCAGCGGGTAGCGCCTGCGTTACCGCACGCCCGACGCCGACGCTGGCTCCACCCAAGCGCATGTCGAGTTCGGGCGCACGAAAGACATAACCCAAGGGGGAGGGGTTGGACAGCTCGAGCCCCACCTCTATCGTCGCCCTGGTGAGCCCCACGTCGCGCAGCCCCGACCTCTCAGAGACAAAGCGAATATCCGGCGCAGCTAAGCGAATCGGCTGCGTAATCGTCCCCGACACGAGCGTCGCACTCGGCAGCGTTTGGCGCGTTCCCAACACCTCTACCGCCACCGTCCCGTCAATTTTGTAGCGCGTCGGCTCTCCGATGATGAGCCCCGCAAGGTCTGCGAGCAACCCAATACCTCTTTCTAAGGGCACGTCCACCTCTAAAGGAAGCTGCGTTGACCCGTTTGCCTCTAAGGTGAGTCCTTCGGTAAAGCTACCTCTAACCGACCACTTCTCATTCACAAAGAGGTCGAAGTCGAGCCCCGCCAGCGAGAGCCTAAACGAGTTCGGATTCTGCACCTCCAAGTTAAATAAAAAGGTTGCACTTGGCGAGCCCACCCCCGGCGGATTGAGACGCACCAAGCCCGAGTCTTGGGTAAGAAGTTTGAACTTGGGCGCTTTGACGAGGCTGCTCGCGCCGGGGACGCAGGCGTTGAGAAGGAGAACAAGCAGGAGAAGCGCGGCGATTTGCACTGTAGATCGTTTCATGCGCCTAGCTTATCCGGGGAGTTTTTCGCATGGGTTGAAAAAGTTTACGTTGCAACCTCTTGTTGACACGCCTCGCCAACGTCCACCTAAAAGATCGAGGCGGTTGAGCTTGAAGCTAGTGGTTAGGAGTGACGATATCTTCTTGTTTGACAAGAGGTAAAAACAGCCTTGAGATGACCTCTAACGAGCTTCGTATTTTGCATTTTTTATTCTTCATTAACTACACTAAGCCGCTTTTGACTTGACGCTCTTTCTCGAGACCTGGTATATTTGCAGCTTACAGCGCAGGCCAAGTCTGCTACCTCCGCCACAGTTCAAATACTAAAAGAAGCTTTACAGCGAAATCGTCGTGCGCGTATAATGCCGCATATTTGTAAGTTGAATAGCCGAGCAGCATCCTCACGCAGTTTCAAAGATTCACTTTAGGAGGCACATGGCACGCACCGTTAAAGGCGGCTTGATCCAAGCGTCGAACCCCATTCCAGGCGACGAAGACCTTCAAAAGATTAAAAAGTCCATGCTGGACAAGCATATCCCCTTGATCGAACAAGCGGGACAGCAAGGCGTCGAGGTCTTGTGCTTGCAAGAGATTTTCTACGGACCCTACTTCTGCCCTTCCCAAGACAGCCGCTGGTACACCACCGCCGAGCCCATCCCTGACGGCGAGACCACCCAGATGATGATGGAACTCGCCAAGCAGTACGGCATGGTCATCGTCGTACCCATCTACGAAGAGGAGATGACGGGCGTCTACTACAACACCGCCGCCGTCATTGACGCGGACGGTAAGTACTTGGGCAAATACCGCAAGACGCACATCCCTCAAGTTGCAGGCTTTTACGAGAAGTTTTTCTTCCGCCCTGGCAACTTGGGCTATCCGGTGTTTGAAACGGCAGTCGGCAAGGTCGGCGTCTATATCTGCTATGACCGCCACTTCCCGGAAGGGGCGAGAGCGCTAGGGCTCAATGGCGCGGAGATTGTCTTTAACCCGAGTGCCACCGTTGCAGGGCTGAGTGAGTATCTGTGGCGGCTCGAGCAGCCCGCCCACGCCGTCGCCAATGGGTACTTCGTCGGCGCAATCAACCGCGTCGGACACGAACAGCCCTGGGACATCGGCGAGTTCTATGGTCAGAGCTACTTTGTGAATCCGAGAGGTCAGTTCGTAGCGGAAGGCAGCCGCGACCAGGACGAACTCATCGTCGCGGATTTGGATATGTCGATGGTGCGCGAGGTGCGGGATTTGTGGCAGTTTTATAGAGACAGACGCCCGGAAACTTACGATGAATTGGTGGAGCTGTAGGGAGCCGTTAGCCATTAGCTCTTAGGTATTAGCTAAAGACAAAAGCTAATCGCTAAAAGCTAACAGCTAATTGCTTTGTCACTATGGACGGAACCCGCTTAGACCTCACCGACCTCGAGACTCGATTCACAGAGCTTAAACCTCCCATGTCCAAAAATGAGGCTCGAGTCGAAGCCAACCGCTGTTTGTACTGCTTCGACGCGCCGTGCATCACCGCCTGCCCGACCTCGATTGACGTGCCGACCTTTATCCGCAAAATCTCCACGGATAACGTTTTGGGCGCGGCGACGACCATCTTGGAAGCCAACCTCATGGGCGCGAGTTGCAGCCGTGTGTGCCCGGTTGAAGAACTCTGTGAGGGCGCGTGCGTGCTGACGAGTGAGCACAAACCCATCGAAATCGGTCGCTTGCAGCGTTACGCGATGGACTATGTGTACGAGAAGGGCACGGTTCCTTTTAAGCCTCTCGAGAAAAACGGCAAAAAGGTCGCCATCGTTGGCGCAGGACCGGCAGGACTCACCTGCGCGGGCGAACTCGCCAAGCTCGGATATGAAACGACAGTTTTTGAGAAGAACGATCTACCAGGCGGGCTCTCCACCTACGGCATCGTCGTGATGCGCGAGCCGATTCGGGTAGCGCTGCAAGAGGTTGAATTTGTCAAGAAGTTAGGTGTAGAGGTCAAAACGGGCGTCGCCATCGGTGAAGATATTTCCGCTGACGACCTCTTGAACGATTATGACGCGGTGTTTATCGGCGCGGGGATGGGGAAAGTGCCGAACTTGGGCATCGCTGGCGAAAATTTAGAAGGTGTCACCGAAGCACTCTCCTTCATTGCAGAGACGAAACTCGCTGAGAAAGAGGGGTTAGACAAACTCAAAGACCTTCCCATTGGTCAAGAGGTCGCCGTTATCGGCGCAGGCAATACAGCGATTGACGCGGCAACGATTGCCAAGAGGTTGGGTGCGGAGCGCGTCACCATCGTCTACCGCCGCAGTGAGTTGGAGATGCCCGCTTATACCTTTGAATACGACTTCATCAAAAACGAAGGGGTCGAGTTTAGGTTTTTGAATCAGCCGCTCGAGGTTCAAGGCGAAAACGGCGTGGTCACGGGCTTAAAATGCATCCGCATGGAGCTAGGCGAACCGGACGAGGACGGACGACGACGCCCCGTTCCGATTGAGGGCAGTGAATGGGTCTTACCGTGCGACCATATTATTAAAGCAATTGGACAAGAAAAGCTGACACCTCTTCATGAGGCGTTTGGGCTCGAGACCCAAAGCGGCTACATCAGCGTAGACGAACATTTGCGAACCTCCAACCCCAACGTCTTCGCGGGCGGCGATTGTATCAGGCTCGAGGGCGACGCGATGACCGTAACCGCAACCGAGGACGGCAAAATTGCGGCGCGTTCGATTCATCAGTGGCTCAGTGAGAGCCTAGCAGCAGATTAGGAGGTGAGGAGGAAGCTGTTAGCCATTAGGTATTAGCTTTTAGCTGAAAATCTTTTGCTAATACCTAACAGCTAAAAGTTAATCGCTCATTATGGCTGACCTTTCCATCAATTTCGCAGGCATCCGTTCCCCCAACCCCTTCTGGCTCGCCTCCGCCCCGCCGACGAACACCGCGTATCAAGTGAACAAAGCGTTCGAGTACGGCTGGGGTGGCGCGGTCTGGAAGACCATCGGGGAGCCCGTTTTGAACGTCTCCTCGCGCTACGGCGGCTTCGAATATAGCGGTAACAAACTCGTCGCCATCAACAACGTCGAACTGATTTCGGATAGACCTCTTGAAACCAATTTGCGAGAAATCAAAGAGGTCAAAGCACTCTGGAGTGACCGTGCCGTCATCGCCTCCGCGATGGTCGCGTCTGAGCCCAAAGCGTGGCACGACATCATCCAGAAGATCGAGGACACGGGCGCGGACGGCATCGAACTCAACTACGGCTGCCCACACGGGATGAGCGAGCGTGGCATGGGCGCGGCAGTGGGGCAGGTGCCGGAATATTGCTCGATGATTACCGAGTGGGTGACGGACGTGGCGAGCATCCCGGTGATTGTCAAGCTCACGCCGAACGTCACCGACATCGGCAAGCCTGCGCAAGCTGCCGTGAAGGGCAAGGCGGACGCGCTCTCACTCATCAACACCATCAATTCTATCGTCGGGGTGGATTTGGATAGCTTTCAGCTCGAGCCCAACATCGGCGGTAAAGGCTCGCACGGCGGCTACGCAGGACCGGCGGTGAAACCCGTCGCCTTGCACCTCTTGTCCGTCGTCGCGAATGACGAAGAGGTGCAGCGGGCAGGCTTGCCTATCTCCGGGATGGGCGGCATCCAAACCTGGCGTGACGCCGCTGAATTTCTTCTTTTAGGTGCGACGAGTTTGCAAGTCTGCACAGCAGTCATGCACTACGGCTTTCGCATCATCGAGGATTTGACGGATGGGCTTTCGAACTGGCTGGACGAGAAGGGCGCGGCGTCCATTAATGAGATTATTGGGGCGTCTGCGCCGAGAGTAAGCAGCTTCGGTGACTTCGACCTCAGCTATAAAGTTGTCGCCCACATCGACCCCGAGACCTGTATCAACTGCAACCTCTGTTACGTCGCCTGTGACGAGGGTGCGCACCAGTGCATCGACCTCACAGTGGACGGTGCGAAAATCGACCCTGCAACCTACACCGGAAGCGTCAAGCCGCAGCCCGTTGTGCGCGAAGAGGACTGCGTCGGCTGTAACCTCTGCTCGCTGGTGTGCCCGGTGGACGAGTGTATCTCGATGGTGGAGATGCCGCCAGAGCATGAAAGTGTCACCTGGAATGAGTTGAGCACGAATCAACCTGAAGTCACCAGAGATTGGGAAGCGATGGAGCGATATCGCGAAGAGGTTGGGATTGATATTCATTAGAGACGGATTGCGCGTGTAGGGGTGGGTTTGAAACCCGCCCCTACACCCTAACGCTGGAGGATTCTTTGAGCCTACTCATCCAAAACGCCGATATTGTGACTGCCGACTCGCGCATGACGGCTGACATCTACTGTAAAGGCGAGACCATCACGCGCATCGGGCAAAACTTGAATGACTCCGCCGATGAAATCATCGACGCCTCGGGCAAGCTCGTCTTCCCCGGCTTCATCGACCCGCATGTCCACATCTATCTGCCCTTCATGAGCACCTACGCCAAGGACTCCCACGCGACGGGCAGCCGCGCCGCGCTCCTAGGCGGCACAACGACTTTTATCGAGATGTGTGCGCCGAACAAGGGCGAAGACCTCTTGGAGGGTTACGAGCTGTGGAAGGGCAAAGCTGAGGGCGAGAGCGCGTGTGACTACACCTTTCACATGGGCGTCTCCAAGTTCGACGAGAAGAGCGAGAAACAACTCCGCGAGATCGTGGCGGACGGCATTTCATCCTTTAAGGTCTTTTTGGCGTACAAAGGTTTTTTCGGTGTGAACGACGAAGAGCTTTTCAAAGCGCTGACGCTCGCTAAAGAACTCGGCGTTGTCGTCACGGCGCACTGCGAGAACCCCGAACTCGTCGCGCAACTTCAAGCGAAGCTGTTAGCAGAGGGCAAGACCGGACCCGGCTACCACGAGCCGAGCCGCCCCGAGTGGGTCGAGGCGGACGGGACGCATCACTTCGCGACCTTTTTGGAGGCGACGGGGGCAAAGGGGTACGTGGTTCACCTCTCGTGTGCGCCTGCTCTGAAAGCGGCGCTAGATGCTAAAGCAAGGGGCATAGACCTCTCCATCGAAGCGGTCATCCCGCACCTTTTGTTGGATAAAACGCTCGCTGAGCAAGAGGGCTTAGAAGGTGCGAAATACGTCATGTCGCCGCCCTTGCGGAACAAAGGAAATCAAAAGGTCTTGTGGGACGCGCTGGCGCAAGGGTTCATCGACACCGTCGGCACGGACCACTGTCCCTTCGATACTGAGCAGAAAGAGATGGGGTTAGACGATTTCACGAAGATTCCCAATGGAATTCCAGCGTTAGAAGACCGCGTCAAACTCCTCTACACCTACGGCGTGAGTCGCGGCGATTTGGATATTCACCGCTTCGTAGACGCCGCCTCAACCAAAGCCGCCAAATTGTTCGGGCTCTTTCCGCGCAAAGGAACGATTGCGGTGGGGAGTGACGCCGACTTGGTGATTTATGACCCCAACACGAAGGATACCCTCTCTGCCCAGACGCACGCGATGAACGTCAACTACAGCGGCTTTGAAGGGGCAGAGGTTGACGGGCGCGTTGAAACGGTGGCGGTGCGGGGTAAAGTCCAGGTCAAAGAAGGTGAATTCGTCGGTGAACAGAGCTGGGGAACGCTTCTTAGGCGCGAGGCAGGTGCTTAGGTGTCCCCTTTCGAGTTCAACCTCTCTACGAACTCCGTATGTGCTGCGCCTTGCAAAGCGTTTTGCAAGGTTCTCATAACAGTTGCCATGTCATCTCTGAGTAAAGCGTTTACGTGGAGTACCAGTCCGGGGAAAACGCGGCTCGCCAATATACCACCTTGGGGCTCGAGCCTCACGTACCGCCCCTCATTTAAGACGAACCAGTCGAACGCCTCTTCTTCCACGCGCCACACTAGATACTCCTTCACGGCGTTGCGGCGGTACGCGCGGAGCTTGTCATGCAGGTCATAGGAGACAGTACTTGCGGCAATTTCGACCACGAGTTCCGGCGGACCCTCTATATAGTCATCCGCGCTTACCGATGAGGTTCCGCCGACTTCTGGCTCGAGCCTCAGAAGCGCGTCGGGTTGAGGTTCATTGTCCATGTCGAGGCGAACGGTTGCATCGTTGCCAAAGGCAACAAAAGATGTTTGAAGTTTGTAAGCCACTAGCCACGCAACAATATATCCATGAGGTTCACTATGTTTGCTAAAACGAACAGGAGACGGCATGTAAACAACCCCTTCGACGAGTTCGGCTTTTCCAAGATGCGGCATAGCGTGGTAGCGCCGCTCGAACTCGGTACGGGTGAGCCTGTCACCGTTCGCCAAGATGGGAATATTTGCTACAACCATAGAGGTATTTTACGACATGTAGATGAAGCTCGAGAGGTATCCATTTGATTGCCACTCAGCCCAAAACAGACACGCAAACCGTCATCAGTATCCGCGACCTCAACATGGTTTATACCGGGCGCGGCGCGGAAACGGTGGCGCTTAAAAATGCCAACCTAGAAATTAAAGAGGGCGAATTCATCTCGCTCATCGGTCCTTCGGGCTGCGGCAAAACAACACTTCTGCGCCTCATCGCCGACCTCATCCAGCCGACCTCGGGCGAGATCATAGTGGCGGGCAAAACACCGCAAGAGGCGAGAGAAAGTCGTGAATACGGCTACGTCTTCCAAGCTCCAGTGCTCTACGACTGGCGCACGGTGCTTAAAAACGTGACGTTACCTCTCGAGATTATGAACTTCTCCAAAGCGGAGCGCAAAGAACGAGCGGCGAACCTCTTGGAGATGGTTGGCTTACAAGATTTCCACAACCAATACCCCTGGCAGCTTTCGGGCGGGATGCAGCAGCGTGTTTCGATTGCGCGGGCGCTCGCCTTCGACCCCAAACTCCTCCTGATGGACGAGCCCTTCGGCGCGTTGGACGAAATCACCAGAGAGGGGATGAATCACGAACTCTTGACCATCTGGCAGGAGACCAAAAAGACGGTTGTGTTCGTCACTCACTCCATCGCCGAAGCCGTCTTCCTCTCCTCGCGCATCATTGTGATGACCCCGCGCCCCGGTAAAATCGAGCGGGTGATTCCGGTGGACTTGCCGTATCCACGCGACAACGACACGCGGGAGTCGAAGGAGTTCTTCGACTTAGCTACCGAAATGCGCGAGTCGCTCAGAGGAGTTCACTAAATGCAGGGGAAGAGGTCAGTCGAGGCTCGAGAGGACACTTTTCTCACTTCTCTCTTCAATTTTCTTCCTTCTTTCAAGACGTATATTCCCGTCCTCACCGTCCTCGCGCTGCTCATCCTTTTGGGCTATCCGCTCGCCCTCGTGTTTGGACTACCCCTAGCTTACCGCGACATGCAAGACATCAGGAAGTGGGAAAAAGAGACCGTCACGGAGCGTCAACCGCTTCAGGGAGAGGTCAACGGTGAAAACCGCGTCTTCACCTTTCCTATGGACAACCTTGTAGAAAACGACGGAGACCGCACGCTCTTCGCGGGCAATGCACCTCTTACTTATGACGCCGAACGTCCCGAAGAACGGGTGGACGGGGAAACGCGCACCTTTACTTTTGAGAGTGAAGCAGGGCTCGTAACGCTAGACGGGCAGCTACAAAGAAAGGGTGAGGACTTCTCTCGAGACGCCAGCACCCTCACCTTCTCTCGAACACCACCACGTAACGCGCAGCTTAGGCAGTATCCAGACTACGCAGTGACAAATCCAGCAGAGGGAGAGGTCACATTGGCAGAAGCGCCAGCGGCGGGCTCGAGCCTCACCACAGATAACTACACCTACTACGCGAGACCTGGATGCGGAGACAACGTACTTGAGTGCTTCTTCGCGCTGCCGCAGCACCCCGTCCCTTTTCCGCACTGGATAGCGGCGGGCATCGCGCCCTTTTTCAGCAAGTTTCCCCTTTCGGATGAGCGCAACGTCGTAAGAGCAACGCTTTATACAGCGCTCGGGACGATAGCGGCGTTGGCGTTGGGTGGGGCGGTTGGGATTATTCTGGCGGTGCTCTTTGTGCTTTTGAGACCGCTCGAGCGTGCCCTTCTCCCCTGGGTCATCGCCTCGCAGACCGTCCCCATCATCGCGCTCGTGCCTGTATTACTTCTCGTTTTAGGCAACTTCGGCATCACGATTCAGACGAGTATTTTGCCGACTGCGATTATCGGCGCGTACATCGCGTTTTTTCCTGTCGTCGTGGGAACCGTAAAAGGTCTGCGCTCGGTGGACCCACTCGCTTTAGACCTCATGCGCTCCTACGCCGCTTCCCCGCGCCAGGTTTTTATGAAAGTCCGCTTTCCCGCCGCCGCACCTTTCTTCTTCACCTCTCTGAAATTGGGGACCGCCGCCGCCTTAGTCGGGGCACTCGTCGCGGAAACCGAGTCGAACAACCGGCGCGGACTAGGGTTTCAGATTTTGGGACAAGTGCAGTCGGGCAACGTCGCGGACGTGTGGATTCTGCTTCTCATCTCGGCGCTTTTGGGCGTTGGGCTTGTGGCGCTCGTCGGGTTGCTACAGCGGCTCATTGCACCTTGGGAGCGCACGTGAACGTAAAACCAATTTGGACCGCGCTCGCCGCGTCGCTCGTTGCGCTCATTGGACTTTTCGGACCTCTTAGCAGCGAAGTGGGTGCGTTTAGCGTTACTCTACTAATTCTTGGGCTTTTCTCTCTCGCCTGTGCTTTCATCGGACGTTTCTGGTTTGCAGTCGCGCTCGTTTCCGTTGGATTACTCGGGGCATTCACAACCGTTCTTTCACTGATGAGCGCGAATAGTGAAGGGGCGTGGGGTTTCTGGTCGCTCCTTTGGGGCTTTCTCTTCATCTCGATATTCGGAGTTGGACGAGTGAGTACAGACGAGATAATCTCTCTCCTTCAAAGTCGCTTCAAAACCTTTTTGCCCTCGGCTTCCGTTCCTTTCTTACTGCTTCTCATCTGGCAGGGTTTAGTCATCGGCTACGGCGTGCCGAAAGGAATTTTTCCGAGCGTCGTGGACGTGTGGCGCTCGCTCACGGCGTCGTTCGGTGTGCTCCTTTCTGACGCCTATGTCACCTTCATCAAAGAGGTCTTGCTCGGCTCCGTCGTTGGGCTCGCTATGGGTTTTTTGGCGGGCGTCGGTATCGCCTTTAGCTCCTTTTTGCGACGCGGGTTTTTACCTCTGGCGGCGGCGTTCGGCGCTGTGCCTATCGTCGGGCTTGCGCCTGTGTTAGGGCGGGCGTTCGGCGTGGATTGGGAGTCGAAAGCCGCCGTGGTCGTCATCGTGACCTTTTTTCCGGTGGTGCTGAACACGGTGCAGGGGCTGGTGTCGGTGGACGCGCTGAAGCTCGAGCTGCTCCGCGCCTACGCCGCCACCTCCAGAGAAATCTTCTTCAAGCTCCGCTTACCCAATGCCCTCCCCTACCTCTTCAACGCCCTCAAGCTCGCCGCCGTTTTAGCCGTTATCAGCGTCATCGTTGCCGAGTTTTTGATTCCAGGTCCGCCCGAGGGGTTGGGGCAGCGGATTTCCTTGTCGGCGCGGCGCGGGGCGTATGACGTAGTGTTCGCGGCGATTTTTGTCTCGAGCGTTATCTCCATCGCCATCTACGGCGCACTCGCCTGGTTGGAGAGACGATTAACGGGTTGGCATCCGTCGTTTAGGGAAGGGGGGTAGAAGTAGGAAGTAAGGAGTAGGAATAAAGTAGTCAGAATTCAGCAATCGGCTTTGAACCTCTTTCACACGTTTTTTGTTCACGTCATCTTCTTGGAGGAAAACCATGAAAAGAATTTTACTCACCCTCGCCGCGCTCCTCTTCTCCGTTACGTTCGCGCAAGACCTCATCCCCGTCACCTTTCAGTCCAAATGGTTTCCGCAGGCGCAGTTCGCGGGCTACTTCGTGGCGATTGACCAGGGCTTTTATGAAGAGGAAGGCTTAGAGGTCACGGTCTTAGACGGCGGCAACGTCAACCCGACGGTGCAGGTTGCTTCGGGCAACGCCGACTTCGGGACGGACTGGATTGCGAACATGTTGGTGCAGCGCGAGCAGGGGCTCGAGGTGGTGCAAATCGCGCAAATCTACCAGGACTCGGGCTACCGGATGGTGGCGCTACAAGACTCGGGCATCGAGACGTTTGCTGACCTCGCCGGGCGGCGTGTGGGCGTGTGGGGCTTCGGCAATGAGTTCGTCGCGCAGGCTGCCTTCGATGTGGAGGGCTTGACCTCCGACCTCGATCCGACGACGAGCAACCCGGATGTGAACGCGGTCGTCTACGCCTTCGATCCTGCGCTAGTCTTTCCCAATGAGGTCGAAGTCGCGTCCGTGATGACGTACAACGAACTCAATCAGGTGGTCGGGCTAGGGTACGAGTTAGAAGGCTTGAACATCTTGAACCCTGCCGACATCGAAGCGGAACTCTTGGAAGACCTCATCTTCACGACGCCGGAACTCTTAGCAACTGAAGACTTCAAAGGCTCGGGCGTCTCGGGGCAAGAGGTCGCGGAGCGCTTTTTACGGGCGACGATTCGCGGTTGGGAGTACGCAGTGGAGAACCCGGAAGAAGCGGTTGACATCGTCCTCGGCTATTGCGGTGATACCTGTGCGGGGTCGGGGAGCACCTCGAGCCCCGAAATCCACCAGACCTGGCAGATGGACCAGGTGGCGCAACTCGTCAAACCGAGTGAAGATACCGAGATTGGTGCGCTCAGCGAAGAGGCGTTTAACGAGTCGGTTGAGTTGCTCGTGCAAGTCGGACTGATTAACGAGACGCTCAGTTATGATGAGATTGTGAACTCGAGCGTCTATGAGGCGATCAGTACGGGGGAATAGGCAAAGCTGACATGAAAGGCGTACACTAGCTGTGCGCCTTATCTTTATCTCACAAAGCAGGTATTATCTCAGGGAAGTTCGCAGCAAAAAATATGCAGCAAAAAATATACCGTCTCCTTTTGCTTCTCTTTTTGCTTTGCAGAACTCTATTTTGTGGAACTCTGTAATCTAAAAATTTCGCAATTGGTATACACAAAATTGTATTTGCGCAAGTAAAGCTAAGGGTATCAAGCATTATTCCACCCTGAGGAGGCACAATGATTTCAACCAAAGACCGCACCCAAGAACTCCTAGACCGCCAAAAGAACTACCTCTTCCCCATCCAGAGCAAGATGCTTCTGTACGGTGACGACCCGCTCGCCGTCTCGCACGCCAAAGACCAGTTCATCTGGGATGTAGAAGGTAACAAATATCTCGACTTCTTCGGCGGCATCCTCACCGTGTCGGTAGGTCACGCCAACGAAGAGGTCACAGCGGCGGTCATCGAGCAGCTTCTCAAGGTGCAGCACACCTCGACGCTCTACATCAACGAAATTACGATAAAGGTCGCGGAGAAGATTGCCAAGTTGACGCCGGGACGCTTGCAACACTGCTTTTTTACGAGCAGCGGCACCGAAGCCGACGAAACCGCCATCCTCGCGGCGCGGATGTACACGGGCAACACCGACATCATCGCGTTGCGGCACGCTTATAGCGGACGCTCAGCGAGCATGATGAGCATGACCGCGCACGGCACGTGGCGCTTGGGCGGCGTGTTCGACGGGGCCATCAAGCACGTCAAGAACCCTTACGTCTACCGGATGCCTGCGGGGATGAACGAGGAGCAGTTCCTAGACTTCTTGGTAGACGACCTTAAAGAGATGATCGCGACGTGTACGAACGGCAGAATCGCCGCGTTTATGGCGGAGCCGATTCAGGGCGTGGGCGGCTTTGTGGTTGCGCCGCAGGACTATTTTCAGCGCATCTTGCCCGTGGTGAGAGAGGCGGGCGGGCTGCTGATTATTGATGAGGTGCAAACGGGCTGGGGACGCACGGGTAAATATACGTGCGGTATCGAGCACTGGGGTGTCGAGCCCGACATCATGACGTTTGCCAAAGGAATCGCCAACGGTGCGCCCGTGGGCTGCACCATTGCGACGCCCGAGGTGGCGGAAGCGGTGAACGGACTCACCCTAGCGACCTTTGGCGGCAATCCCGTGGCGATGGCGCAGGCGTGCGCGACGATTGAATACATCGAAGAAAATAAGCTCTGGGAGAATGCGGAAGTACAAGGAGCGACGCTACGTGAGCGCATGGAAGAGATGCAGCGCCGCTACCCCTTCTTAGGCGATGTGCGCGGGATGGGATTGATGCAAGCCTTTGAGATTGTCCAGCCGGGTGGGGGCAAGGAGCCGGACAGTGCGCGGACGGCGGCGTTGGTGAACGCGGCGCGGAAGCAGGGGCTTTTGATTGGTAAGGGTGGGCTCTACAGCAATGTGATTCGGATTGCGCCGCATTTGAACGTCTCGAGCGAAGACATGGACAAGGGTTGTGAGTTGTTGGAGGAAGCGCTTAAAGAGGTGGCGTGAGGGGTGGGGGCTCGAGCCCTAGCGCCAAAATCACGACCTTCCAATAGAAAGTCTCTGACAGTACGTATTCGTAATGGCAAGTCATCACGCGCCATCAGTGCGCCGAAATGCTTTTTGTCGCCCGTGAGGAGCACGTCTGCTCCGACTGCCACCGCTGCTGCGTATACGGGTATATCTTTTTTAGGGAGCATTTCGTCCATAGACTCGGACGATACACCGGGTACTTCACGCACTTGTGTCAATAGCTCGTCAAAATGCTTTCGCGCTTCAGGGCGCTTACGGGACAAATTGCGCTCAGCTTCTAAGCGGCAGTAGCGGCTCGTCAGCAGTTCGAGGGTTCCTCTTTCAGAGAGTCCCCAAACGAGTTTGAAAGAGGAGCCGCCAAGCGCCGCACTAAAAAGCACATTGGCGTCCAAGAAAACCTTTAGAGCCACACTTTGCGGGCTCGCGCCAACTGCTCCTCACTCATTTCAGCGCCCTCCAAGAATTCCTCGATGCGCTCTTCGGTGTAAAGCTCAATGGGGGTGACTTCAACGAGCTCCAATACCACACGCCCGTCCTCAACGCGCACCTGGAAGGCGTCGCCACCCCTTAGCCCCAGCGCTTTTCGCACCTCAGCGGGCAGCGTAAGCTGCCCTCGTTCGGAGAGTTGAATGAGCGTTGCAGGTTTCATCTATTCAGAATAGCAGAAAATCAGTAAGGAGGCGGTTTGAAACACCGCCTTCGTAAACGATTGAATTGGCTAGCGTATTTAGCCTAGTCCCAATTGCATCCGAATCACCTTTTCAACCTGCCCTAAATCATCTCTGCTCAAAACGCCAACTTGTCCCGACACGCGCTCTTTGCTGACCGTCGTAAGCTGATCCGCCATCGCCTTACGCTGCTCGCCACCTAGCGTCACATAAGCCTCACTTGGATAAAGGCGAGCGACGTTACTCGTGAGCGGTACAACCTGGATGCGGTTGAGATGCTTGTTAGAAGCGTCGTTGCTCATAATGACAGCGGGACGTACTTTGCGGATTTCACCGCCGACAGAAAGGTTGAAGTTGATCCACCACACCTCGCCCCGTTTCACCTGTTTTCGTCAATTTCTAGGAGCGTTCCTTCAGACCACTCTAGCGCTTCCGCTTCACGCACCTCATCCTCAGCCATCTGCTTATAAGCCGCGTCCAAATCGTTAGGAAGGACGTGAGGACGCACTAAAGATTCTATGAATTGGCTTATCTTACCCTGCCCTACCTGCGCGTAGAGCCCTTCATAAACCTGCTCGTCAATCATGATGGTAAGCTTTTTTTGCATACACGTATTATACACGTATTAGAGATAGCAGGTCTCACCAAACAGGGACCCTGAGCAAGTTTTATACTAGCTGAGATGACCTATTTTCAGTTCCACCTCTTCTTCACCTTGCCACCAGTTCTCATCTTAGGGCTTGTGTCATGGCTCGAGGCCCGACGCGGGCGCAATTTGGGCGGCAGCTTGGGGCGGCAAACCCCCTTTGCATTTTGGGCGCTCCTCTTACACGTACTCATCGCCTTTACCTACACGACCCCTTGGGATAATTATTTAGTAGCGCAAGAGGTCTGGGGCTACGGCGTGGACCGGGTGTTTGCAACGATTGGCTATGTACCCGTCGAGGAATACCTCTTTTTCATCTTGCAAACCCTGATGACGGGGACCTTTCTCTTTTTTCTGGCGCGGCGCTTTGGTAACGGAAAGCAGGAGCTATCTCCAGACGCGAGAATTCGCATCCGCGTCTTTGGCGCACTCTTTTGGCTGCTCGTCGGGGCGGCGGGGGTGCTGGCGCTCAGCGTGCCTAAGGGAACGTACTTCGGGCTCATCGCGGTCTGGGCGGCTCCGGTGATTGCGCTCCAGTGGGGCTTCGGCGGGGATTTGTTGGTGCGGCGCTGGCGGCTGCTTCTACCTGCTTTGGGCATCCCGACACTCTACCTTTGGATCGTGGACCGCTTGGCGATTGGGAGCGGGATTTGGTGGATCAGTGAGGGGCTCTCGAGCGGCCTCGTCCCTTTAGGCTTACCCGTCGAAGAGGCGTTTTTCTTCCTGGTGACGAACTTGCTCGTCGTCTTTGGACTTACGCTCGCGTTAGAGCCTGCGTCGTTGGCGCGGCTCGACGCGCTGCGCGGCGTAAGATGGTGGCGCGGGGCGCTGCTTCTCTGGGCGCTCAGCATGATTCCGACGCCTTTAGTTCCCGAAGCGTTCGCGCCGCTCGCGTACGTCAGCACGGCGCTTTTGACGCTAGGGATTTTCGGCTACGCCCTAGAGCGCTACGGGCTGCGGGCGTGGCTCCTCTTCGCGGCGGCGTTTTCGTTCGGCGTCTTCGTCGAG
The DNA here is from genome assembly GCA_965213645.1 of Trueperaceae bacterium. GTDB lineage: Bacteria > Deinococcota > Deinococci > Deinococcales > Trueperaceae > CBDBZX01. The sequence goes on along the minus strand of CBDBZX010000008.1, from coordinate 146,637 downwards.
TGGCTCGGGCATACGACGGGGTTTCCTTTCGGTGCATACGACTACACCGCGCCCGGTCCAAGTCTCTTAGGCGTACCTCTCCTCGTCCCACTCGGCTGGTTCGCCTTTACGCTGATTGCGCTCGCGGTGAGTCCAGCGTACAAACTTTGGGTTGCCCCTCTCGCCCTCGTTGCCTGGGACTTGGGGCTCGACCCGCTCATGGTGGACAAAGGGTTTTGGGCGTTTAGGGCGACTTCCTTTTACTACGATATTCCCGTCACCAATTTTCTCGGCTGGTACGTCGCGGGCGTGGTGCTGGTGTGGCTGCTGCTGCGGCTCGAGCCCCGCTTAAAAGGGGAGTCCAGCCAAGACTTACGGCTCATCTTCGTCGCCCAAGCCTTTTTGATGGCGACAGGGCTGCTCTTTTTCGGACTGATTTTAGCGGCCTTAGTCACCCTCGTTGCGATGGGCGCGTTCGTCTTTTCGTGGCGGTGGCGTCCGGTTTTCACTAAGACACAACAGGCTAAATGAGCCGTACGAGATGACCCGTACGAGATGAGTCAAGCTGAGCACTTTAGAGACCTCTTGACGGAGGAACTCGAGCGCTACATCGTCCGCGCCATGCCCTTCATCATCCGGCGCTCACTGAGAAGCGGACTTCACGGCGTCTACGCGAGAGGTCATTGGGACGCGCTACCTAAAAGCGGTTACATCATCTCGGCGAACCATCATTCTTGGTGGGACGGTTACTTGGCGTGGCTTGTGCAGCAGCGCGTGGCGCAGCCTCTTAGCGGAATGATGGGTGAGGCGCAGCTCTCGCGCTTTCGCTTCTTTCGGCGCATGGGCGTCCTCTCTCAGAAAGAGGTGCGCGAAGCGCTCGGACGTTTGGAACGCGGTGAGGTGCTGTTCATCTTCTGTGAGGGGAGGGTTCGCCCGGCGGGAGAGGTGCAAAAGGTCGAGGCGGGCGTGGCGTTTTTGGCGCAGAAGGCGAACGTGCCCGTATATCCGCTAGCGTTACGAACTGTCGTGCGCGGGTCGCAGCACCCTGAAGCGTTCGTGGTGCTGGGCGAGAGGTTGGAGCCGCACGAAGACCGGGCCGCGCTGAGCGAAGCGGTCAAGGCGCGTCTCAACACGCTTCTTCGAGAGGTTGAACAGACCTTGCAGAGCGCTGACCCTGAAGCGCCGCCACCGGGGTTTGAGCCTTGGCTCACGGGGCCGAAGAGTTTTCACGAGCGCATGGGGTGGGTGGCGCGGCTGTGGCGTTAGCGGAGGTGGTCTTGCCCCGTGGTACGAGAGTGGTATCATCGTTTTGATACACGGTGTTTATGGTCTCTCAATATCCTCGAGCCGCAATGAACAGGACGCAATGGTCAAGCTCACCTAACCGCTCACCTCTTAGCGTTGTGGCGCTCATAGTGTGGCAGTAAGCTGGCTCTGGTGGGTCGCGGTGGGCTTTATCGGGGTGCAGCTCTTGACGCTGCTCTCCAACCTGGCGACGTTTCCGGTGCTAGGCGAAGAACCAAAAGAGGTTAAGGGTGAAGCGGAGCCCCGTCTGCCCAAAGTTTCTATTCTCATCCCGGCTCGCAACGAGGAGAACAACCTACCCGTGACGCTGCCGCGCATCCTGACGCAGCCTAACGTGTACGAAGTGCTCGTTTTAGACGACGATTCCAAGGACCGCACCGCTGAGGTATTGGCCCTCTTTGCCGCGCAGTATCCAACCTTGAGAGTCTTACAAGGCAAATCTCTCCCGGAAGGTTGGAACGGCAAGAACTGGGCTTGTGAACAACTCGCCGAGGCCGCCTCGGGCACGCTCCTTATCTTTACCGACGCCGATGTGTTGTGGGAAAAAGAGACGCTGAACGCGCTCTTGAGCTTTCAGCAAACACAAAAAGCCGCCTTCGTCAGCGTGTGGCCGCGTCAGATTACGCGCACCCTAGCGGAGCGCCTCATCGTCCCCCTCATCGACACCGTGTTGCTCGGCTCGCTGCCTTACCTGGGCGTTAAATATCTCCCTTTCGGCGCGTTCTCAGCAGGCAACGGTCAGCTCATGCTCTGGACGCGGCGGGCGTATCGGCGTGTGGGCGGACACGTGGCGTTTAAGGGCGAGGTCTTAGAAGATGTGCGCATGGGGCAAGCGGCGAAGCGGCGCGGGCTGCGCGTGGCGCTAGCACTTGGGGGCAACGTATTGAGCACGCGAATGTACGCAAGTGAAGAGGAGATTTTGGAAGGCTTCAGCAAAAATATCTTGTCTGCGCATGGAAACAGTCGCCCCTTTTTGGCGCTGTCGCTCGTTCTCAATACACTTGCCTATACCCTCTCGTGGCTATTCGCGCTCATCGACCCGCTCTGGCTCGTCCCTGCGACTTTGGGGATGTTTCAGCGCGGCTTGACCGCTTATAAGACGTACCGAACGCCCTTAGAGGCGTTTTTACAACCGTTCGCGGCGTATCCGCTGTGGCGCATCGGCGTGCGGGCGCTCGTGCGCAACGGGCGCTATGCGTGGCGGGGGCGTGACTATGAGCGCTAAAAGAAAATCGGTGCTGGTGCTCGGCGGCGGCTTCGCGGGGCTCTCGGCGGCGCTTCATTTGGCGCTTGCAGGGCGAGAGGTCACGCTCTTGGAGCAAGCCTCTTCGCTCGGGGGCAAAGCGGGCGAGTACCGTGGGCGCGGCTACCGCTTCGACATCGGCCCAAGCGTCTGGACGCTGCCGCACCTCGTCACCGACCTCTTTGAAAAAGCAGGGGAAACGCCACCTGTTTTTGAGCCCCTCGACCCGCTCTGCCGCTACCGCTTCCCAAGCGGGCGCGTGTGGGACGTTTGCCGAGAGGTTGAGAAGACCACCGCGCAACTGAGCAACGAAGAAGCGCGGGTCTATAAAGATTTACTGGAAGAAGCCCGTACGCTCTACGAGGCTGCCGCGCCGACCTTTCTCTACGGTCAAGCGCCCGGTATCACTGACTTAGCGCGGTATGGGCTGCGGCACGGTCTGAAAGCGCATCCGTTTAGGAGGTTGCCGGACTTGTTAGGGCACATGAGCGCGCAAGGCGACCTCAAAACCTTTTTCCTGCGCTTCGCCACCTACTTCGGCGCAGACCCCCACCGCGCCCCGGCGGTGCTGCACAACATCGCTTGGACGGAGTTGGGTTTAGGTGCGTACTACCCTGAAGGCGGTATTCGCGGCGTGGTGAACCAGCTTTGCGCTTTGGCAAAAAAACTCGGTGTAGAAATTCTGACGGAGACAAAAGTGGCGCGGCTCGAGACCCAAGCCAACCACCTAAAGCACATCCACACCTCGAGCGGTATCTTCAAGGCAGACACGGTAATTTCTGCGCTCGACATCATCCGCACGCATCAGCTCTTGGGGAGAAAAACGAGGCGGGAGCGGCTCGAGCCCTCCTTGTCCGGTTTCGTCTTACTTTTAGGGCTGAAAGGTACAACGCCCGAGCTGACGCACCACAACATCCTCTTTCCCGAGCATTACCGCGCCGAGTTCGAAGAGGTCAGACGTGGTGAATTACCCCAGAACCCGACGCTCTACGTCTCCATCAGCAGCAAATCACAGAGGGATGACGCGCCGCCCGGCTGCGAGAACTGGTTTGTCTTGGCAAACGCGCCCGCTGTTTCAGGAGAGGTCAGCTATGACGAAGAGGTCTACGCCGAGCATCTGCTTGACCGCTTGGAGCAGCGCGGCTTAAACGTGCGTGAACGCTTAGAGATCAAGGAGATTTTTCCGCCGCGTTACCTCGCCACGCTCGCGCATGGGGGCAGCATCTACGGCGCGGCTCCCCATTCGCTGTTACAGACTTTGCGCCCCAAACAGCGCGTGCGCGGCGTCAACAACCTCTTCTTGGCGGGCGGGAGCGTACATCCAGGGGGCGGCATCCCGTTAGCGATTCTTTCGGGGAAACACGCGGCGGCGTTGGCGCTCGAGTAACCTCTCTCGACGCACTACGGACAAGAGGTCACTTGAACGAAGTACCCCGCTCTCGCTTCCTCTAAACTCGTCGTGCGGTCCCTATAACCGAGCCAGCGATATGAACCTCTTGCCGAGTAGCTCTCCCAGGGCTCGAGTCCAATCTGTACCACCCGGTCTGCGGCGTAGTGTTGCGCGTTGGTATTCGTCCAGCAGGTCAAGGCGTCACCGCCGTCATCACCGCCGCCGTTATCACCCCCGCCATCATCTCCGTCATTACCACTATCCTCTCCCCCATCCGCTTCGCCGACGATGCCCCAAAAACGGCCTATGAAGTAGCTCGAGCAAATCTCCACATCCAAAATGTACGCCGCCACCTGACCGCATTCAGCGTCCGCCGTACCGGGATCGACGGGTGTGCCGTGTCCCATTCCGGTAAGGCTGTAGGTTTCGACAACGCTCACACCGTCCTTTTGATAGACCTTGTGCGGGTAGCCGTTCACCGTGTCGCTCACGTCGGCTCGCTGGTCAGTTCCGTGCACATTCGTCCACTGTTCCATCGCCTCACGCAAGTTGGCATCTCTCACCGTAAAATCTGCGTCGCCGTGCCAAATGGAGACCTTGGGCCACTCACCTGAGTAGCTGGACGCACCTCTCACCAAGTCGCCCCAAGCCTTTGGCGTTTTGTTCGTACCGGGGTTCATGCAGCTAAAGGCGTTCACCAGACCCACCCCGCATCTGTACGGTCCGCCCGCGATGACGCCGCCGCCCGCGAACACGTCCGGGTAAGTTGCCAGCATCACCGTCGTCATAAAGCCGCCCGCTGAGAGGCCCGTGACAAAGACGCGCTCAGGGTCGAGACCGTAGTCCGTGACCATGGTGTCCACCATCTGTTTAATAGAGAGAGGTTCGCCCGCACCTCTCCTTATGTCGCCGGACTCGAACCAGTTGAAGCAGGCGTTTTGATTGTTGGCGCTCTTCTGTTCCGGGAAGAGAAGGGCGAAGCCGTCACGCTCAGCGTATTTGGGCCAGCCTGCGCCGTTCGCGTAGACAGCAGCGGACTGCGTGCAGCCGTGCAAGGCGACGACGAGCGGCGCGTTCTCAGGCAGGTCAGCGGGCACATAGCGGAACATGCGCAAATTGCCGGGATTCGAGCCGAAGGTGGAAACTTGCTCCAAATTCACGGCTTGGGTTGTCAGCTTAGGGGAATCGGGGCTCGAGTCAAACGCACAAGCACCGAGGGCGAGCAAACATAGAAAGACGAACAAACGAACTAGCGAAAAACGCACAACCATCACCTCATCCGTATTTTTCGTAGTACCGTGCAAAGAATTTAGCACGTCGCGGCGCTTTATTCTCAACACAGACTAGCTTTTCACCCAGGCTTCGCAAGATTAGCACAAGTTAGGCGCGGCGTATCAAAGTGGCCCGTACAAAAAGAACACAGGTTGACATCTTTGGCTGCGCCGTATATTCTGAGACCTGAATCAGTTGTCAGTTTTAAAGATGGACCGTCAGGTGGGCTCGAGCGGCCTCACGTCTGCTCAGCGGCTATCTCAGTGGAGGTTATAAAAAACACGTGTCCGACTTGCCCCAACCTGCCACCGCACGCGGCGAAGCCACGCGGCAAAAGCTCTTAGACGCTGCCGAAGAAGAGTTCGGTACGAAGGGCTTCTCTAAGGCGTCGGTCTCGAGCATTACCCGCCGCGCTGAAGTCGGACAGGGCACCTTTTACCTCTACTTCCCCTCCAAAGAGAGCATCTTAAAAGAACTCGTGCAGCGCATGGGGCGCGAGCTTAGGCGCTCCCTTTCGCAAGCGACGGCGGGGTTGGGGGACAGGCTCGAGGTCGAACGTGCCGGGCTGGTCGCCTTCGCCCGCTTCAGCTTAGAAAACGGCAACCTCTACCGCGTGGTGATGGAGTCGCAATTTGTAGACGAAGCCATCTACCGCGAGTATTACGAGACGCTCTTAGCGGCGTACAAAACGGGCTTGGAAAACGCGCAAGAGAGGGGGCAGATTCGCCCCGGCGACGCCGAAGCGCAAGCCTGGGCCTTGATGGGCGTGTCGCACTTTTTGGGGTTGCGCTACGCGATTTGGCAGGGGTGCGAGCCGCCGGAAGAGGTGTTAGGAACCACCTTCGACTTCATCAAGCACGGGCTAGAGGTCAAAGCGTGAGCTTCGATATAGCCACCAAACGCGCGGCGCTAACGCCGGAGCGCTACGCGGTCTACTTTGAAGGACGCTGGTACACCTACGCCGAACTGAACCAACGCTCAACGAAGCTCGCCGGACAGCTTCACGCGGCGGGCGTACAAAAAGGTGACAGGATCAGCATCTTGGCGCACAACCACCTCGCGCATTTAGACCTCATTTTAGCTACGGCGAAGTTGGGCTTTAGCTACGCGCCTTTTAATACGCGCTTGAGCGTGGAGGAGCAGCGAGAGGTAGCGGCGTATCTGCGTCCTAAACTGCTACTTTTTGACCGTGCGCATGAGGAAAAGGCTAGGGTCACTGGGCTTGCGGGTGTTTCGCTCGAGACCTACACCGCTTGGCTCAGCGCCGACCCTCTTCCCTACCCATACGCTAATTTAGTCGCTGAAGACACCCAAATGATCCTTCTCACCAGCGGCAGCGCGGGGCGTCCTCGGGGGGTCATGCAACCCTACCGACAGGGTTTTTACAACGCGGTCAACACGGTCTTTTCGTGGGGGTTACGCGAAGACGACTGCGCGGTTCAAGCGACACCTTGTTTTCACGCGGGCGTCAACGCGCTCACCGTGCCGCTTTTGCATCTCGGCTCGAGGGTAGTTTTGCAGTCCAGTTTTGACGCTGAGGAATATCTGAACTTATTGAAAGACACGCAAGCCACCCTGATGTTTATGGTTCCGACGATGTACCGAATGCTCAGCGAGCATCCGCATTTTGAGCGCACAGATTTCAGCGGCGTGCGCTGGGCGATTTCGGGGGGTGCGCCCTGCCCCGCGCCCGTGCGCCAAGCCTTTATGGAGCGCGGCGTCCCTTTTAAGCAGGGCTACGGCTTGACCGAAGCGGGCGTCAACTGTTTTTCTATTCAAACGGACGAGGCGGCGGCGCGTCCTGATTCGGTGGGCAAGCCTGTCTTCTATAGCGACGCGGTGATTCGAAACGGCGCGGGTGAGAAAGTTAATACAAACGAGGTCGGCGAACTCACGCTGAGCGGGCCGCACCTCTTCAGCGGCTACTTCGAACGCCCCGAAGACACGGCGGACGCGCTTCGTGAGGGTTGGCTCTGGACGGGCGACCTCGCCACGCAAGATGAGCACGGTTTTACCATCGTCGGGCGGCGCAAAGAGATGTTCATTTCGGGCGGCGAGAACGTCTTCCCCGTCGAGGTTGAGAACGCGCTCTACACGCATCCTGCTGTTACCGAATGCGCGGTGCTAGGTGTGCCGGATGCGCAGTGGGGTGAGGTAGGACTCGCCGCCGTCGTGCTGAAAGAAAGCCAGGCTGAACATCAGGTTCAAGAAGAGGTCACGGAAGATACGCTCAGAACCTATTTGCGCGAAAAACTCGCGGCGTACAAGGTGCCGAAACACCTCCATATTGTGGGCGCTCTGCCCAAAAGTGGCGCGGGCAAGATTTTGAAGACGGAACTGACCTCTTTAGCATTGGAATCTGCGGAGTCCTCGAGGTGAGCGAGCGTGACCTCATCCTCATCATGCTGAGGCTCATCATCGGCGTCGGCCTTGTCTACGGTCTTCTCTTCGCGAGACCGCGTCTCTTTTCTCGGTACGGACAACGCGCTAGAGGCTGGCAAGCCCTTCTCGTTCGCATCGTCTTAGCGCTCTGGTTACTCGCCATCATCGGCTACTTCGGCATCTTCTTACCCAGATTTCAACAAAACCTCTTTGACGGTAAAAGGCCATGTGAAAGGATACGTGAAAGAACCTTATGCCCAACATTCGCGTAGACAGTATCGACCTCCACTACAAGCGCGGCGGTTCAGAAGAGGGTGAGACGATTGTCTTTATCAACGGCCTGACGATGGACACGACGGCGTGGCGTGACGCGGCGCATCACTTAGAGGACACTTACCGCACGGTGCGCTACGACTGCCGGGGGCAGGGTGAATCGGATAAACCGGAAGGGCCTTACACGCCGCAGCAGCACAAGGAGGATTTGCTGGGACTCTTAGAGGCGTTAGAGCTTGGAGAGGTTCACCTCGTCGGGCTCAGCAACGGCGGCATCATCGCCTCGCTCGCGGCGGCGGAGCTGGGCGCGGAACGGGTTAAGACGCTGAGCGTGGTGGATTCGTTTAGCCAGATGGACGCGGTGATGCAGAGCGTCTTGCGCGGTTGGAAAGCAGCGACAGAGGCGGGCGGCTCCGGCTTGCGCTTCGACGTGGCGACGCCCTGGGTGTGGGGACACACGTTTATGAATCAACACGCGGATGAGATTGCCTCGTACCGAGATAAAGCAGCGGCGGCGGACGCGGCGGTGATTGGCTATTTAATCGACGGCTTGGCGAGCTTTGAGAGTTCGCTCGAAGAGGTGAGTCGTTATAGCGGACCTCTTCTCGCGGTTGTCGGCGAAGAGGATATCTTGACGCCTCAACGCTATAGCGAAGAGACCGTAGCGGCGGCGAAGCGCGGCAGGCTCACCGTGATTGAACGTGCCGGGCACGCCGCGCCGATTGAACGCCCACAAGAGGTCGCTGAGGTGATACGCGACTTTATCTCGCAGCCTAAAGCCGCGCTAGGCATTTCATGATCGCAGACGTTCGCGCTCAAGAGGTCAACCTGAGCGGTGGGTGCGTCGCCTATCAAGAATCCGGCACGGGGCGACCTCTCGTGTGCGTCCACGGCAACTTCGCGAGCAAGCGCTGGTTCACCGAGCAGCTCAAAGCGCCGCCTGACGGCTGGCGCGTCTTGGCGCTCGACCTGCCGAACTTCGGCGAGTCGGACGCGCTGGGCGGAAGCATCAGCGTCGGGGCGTACGCGGACGTGCTACGTGCGTTTGTTGAGCAGCTTGACCTCTCAGAGTTTGTGTTGATGGGGCACTCCTTAGGCGGCGCAGTCGCGCAGGTTTACGCCGCGCGGCAGCCGAACGCGCTCTCAGGTCTCGTCCTCATCGCCGCCGCTGGGCCGAGCGGACTGGTCACGCCCGAAGAGAGATACATGGGTTTGGAGATGCTCAAAAACAACCCTGGACTTATGGCGAGCGCGTTGGAGCCCACTATGCCCACAGGCAAGCCTTCGTACTTCGACAAAATCGTCGAAGACGCCCTTGCAATGCACCCCGACGCCTTTAGCGGCAACGCGAGAGCCCTCGAGCACTACAACGTCACAAGCGCTCTTAAAAAGGTGACGTGCCCGGTCTTGGTGGTGCGCGGCGAGCATGACTACCTTATCTCAGAAGCGATGGCGCGGGAGACGGCGCAGACATTTAGAGGGGCATTTGAAGGGGTGAGGCTCGAGCTGTGGGACCAAATTGGTCACTCGCCGCAGATCGAGGACCCCGAGCGGTTCAATCACCTTTTGGGGGAGTTTTTGAAAGGAGTGACATGAAAGGAGGTTAAAGAGAAAAGATTGAAGATAAAAGAGAAAAAGCTAACAGCTAAAAGCCAATGCCTAACAGCTAATTTAAGGAGACGTTATGAAGAAAAAGCTATGCATCCTCCTCGCCACGTTCGCGCTCACCCTCGCTTACGCGCAACCTGTACAAATCGGCATTCTGAGCCCACTTACGGGGGCCGCTGCTGGCACGGGTCAAGCGCAGCGGGCGGGGTTTGAACTTGCGTTAGAGGAAATCAACGCTGCTGGTGGCGTGCTCGGTGAACCTCTTGACATTATCATTGAAGATACCCAAGCCGACCCCGCCGTGGCGCAAGCCGCTTTTGAGAAGCTGATGGTCGAGGACGGGGTGGCGTTTGTGGGTGGGGGGTACTCGAGTGGCGCGACCCTCGCCTTGGTCGAGTCCATGCGCACCTTTCAGCCGCTCGTCTCGTGGATCGGCGGCGCGGTTTCGGGTGTCGGGATTGACGGCTTTGATGGCATCGAAGAGCTTTTGGGCGAAGAGCCCTGGTTTTTCCACGTCCACCCCTGGGACTATCACAACGTCGAGGCGGCGACGGGCTTTATCGGGGAGACGGGCGTTGGAAGCGTCGCGCTTTTGCACGAAGACTCCGCCTTTGGCGGTCCGGGTGCGGCGGGCGCGGAGGCTTTAATCGAAGAGCAAGGCATCGACGTGCCGCTCCGCGAAGCGTTTAAGTCCACGCTCTTCGGCGGCACTGGCGACTTCCGCGCCGCGATTTCTAAAGCGGTCGCGGCGAACCCCGACATGATCTACTGGATCGGCTACGACTCGGATGTCGTGCCCCTCATCTCGCAACTTCGCGAACTCAACGCCCGTCCGAGCTACATCTTTGGGGCTCCTCCGGGATGGCCCGCGCAGTTCGCCGGTGCGCCCGAAGCGTCGTGTGTCACCGGACTCATCGGTTTCTTGCCGAACTTGCCAACGCCCGAAGCGCAAGCCTTTACCGAAGCGTATAGGGCAATGCACGGCGGTGAGCCCGACAATTACATGGCGGCACTCGCCTACGCGCAGCTTTGGTCGTTCGCCGACGCGATCAACGAAGCGGGTACGACGGACCAAGAAGCAGTTATTCAGGCAATGGAGGGTATGACCTTCAACTCACCGATGGGTGAGTGGTCGTTCGGACAGTCTCAAATCACCTCGCATCAGGGCTTTGATGAGAGCATGTGGCTCGTCTTTCAGTACCAGAACGGTCAACGGGAAATCGTCTATCCGACAGAGCGGGCGACGGCTCCGCTCGAGTCCTGCCAATAAGGATTATGGACCCGTAGGGGCGGGTTCCAAACCCGCCCCTACCCCCTACCCCTATGGATTTTTCTCTTCTTTTACAAGGCGTCGTCTCGGGCATCCTCGCCTCGGGGCTCTACGCGCTCGTCTCGGTGGGGCTGGCACTCGCCATCGGCGTCATCGGCATCGTCAACTTCGCGCACGGCGAATTCTTTATGGTCGGCGCGTTCTTGGCGTATCAGCTCTTTATCTCGTTCGGCTTCGATCCGGTTCTTTCACTCGTGTTCGTCGCACCGATTTTGTTTTTGATTGGCGCAGCTATTTACTTGGGCAGCATTCAGTACGTTCTCAAAGCGCCCGAACTCAACCAGATGCTCCTCACCTTTGGCGTCGGCATCATCTTGCAAAACGCGGCGCTGCTCATCTGGGGCGGCGACCCCGTGTCGATTTCTAACGTGCCGTACCGAGCGTTAGGGTTTCAAATCGGTAGTGTCAGCGTGGGAGCCGTACCGCTCTTTTCATTCCTGATTTCGGTTGTCATTGTTGGAGCACTCTACTTCACGCTGCTCAAGACCTCTTTAGGTAAGGCGATGCGGGCGGTGGCGCAAAACCGAATTGGGGCGAGTTTGGTGGGGCTCGAGGTCAACCGCATCTACCTGGTCGCCTTCGCCCTTTCTGCCGCCTTAGCGGGCTTGGGTGGCGTGATGATTGCGGTTATCCAATCTCCTACGCCGACGGTTGGCTTCGCCTACACGCTTAAAGCCTTCGCCATCGTCGTCTTAGCCGGGCTCGGCAACATTCGCGGCATCTTGTGGGCATCTTTAGCCGTCGCGCTCTCCGAATCGCTCGTAGCGACGCTCGTTCCGAATGGTGACGCGCTGCGCAACGCCGTCTTTTTCGCCATCATCTTCGTCGTCTTGATCGTCCGCCAACGGGAGCACGCATGAAACGAGTCACACCTCTTGTCGCCTTAGCTGTTTTCGCGGCGCTGCTCTTCTTCATGCCCGGTTTGCTTAAAGAGGTTTTTGGCAGAGCCTCGGTCTCCTACCTCTCGCTTTTAACAGGCGGCATCACGCTCGCGGTGCTCGCCCTATCGTGGGACATTTTAGGGCGGACTGGACAACTTTCGCTCGCGCACGCCGCGTTTTACGGCGCAGGCGCGTACACAACTGCCATCCTCGTCAAGCTGACCGAACTGCCGCTTTGGGTCGGGCTGCCGCTCGGCGGTCTTGTGGCGGCACTTATCGCGCTCGCACTCGGCGCGGTCACGTTGCGCTTACGCGGGATTTACTTCGCGATTGCCACGCTCGCTTTTACCGAAGTCTTACGAGCCGTGGTGCAGCAGCTTCCTACGCGCATCGCAGGCGGCGCAGCGGGCATCAACGTCGAAGCGCTCTTTCGTCCGACGTTTGTCCCCGGCGAGATGGAGCGCTGGGAGATCGCCTTTAACCGCAACGAGAGTTACTTCTTTGTCTATGCGGGGCTGCTCATCTTGACGATTTTAGTGAGCCTTCTGATTCAAAGTTCGCGCCTAAAACCCGCGTTTACGGCGATTCGCACCAACGAAGAGGTGGCGGCGGTCATGGGTGTGCGCCCGGCGCGGTATAAACTCCTCGCCTTCGCCCTATCAAGTCTTCTCGTCGGTTTACTCGGCGCAGTCGAAGCGCACCGCATCGGCTCAGTCAGCCCGGACCAGACCTTTGCAATTGGCACGACCGTGTTGGCGCTCGTCACGCCAATTTTTGGCGGGCTCTACACGACGCTCGGACCCGTCTTGGGCGCGGGAGTGTTGGCGGGGCTCGAGGAAACCCTGAAGCGCACCTTCGAAGACGGCTATCTTATCGGCTACGGTATCGTCTTGGTGCTCTCCATCCTCTTCATGCCAAGAGGTATTGTCGGGCTCTTTCGCCGTATTTTTAACCGGAGTCAAGTATGAGCGTCTTATCGGTACAGAACTTGGGCAAGTTTTTCGGCGGCTTGGCGGCAGTTGATGACCTTAATGTGGAGGTTGACGAAGGCGAAATCTTAGCCATCATCGGACCCAACGGCGCAGGTAAAACGACGACGCTGAACATGATGTCAGGGTTACTCATGCCGAGTCAAGGACGCATCACCTTAAAGGGTCAAGACATCACCCAAGCGGACCCCGCCACGCGCTGTCATGCGGGGCTCGGACGCGCCTTTCAGGTCGTGCAACCTTTTCCTGAGATGACGGTGGAGGAAAATGTGCTCGTCGGAGCGCTCTTTGGCAAGGCAGGGGTGAGCGAACAGAAGGGGCTCGAGCTGACCCAAGTCGCCTTAGAGCGCTCCGGGCTCAGGCGCGTGAAAGACACGCCCGCCGAAGAACTGACGCTGTTGCAGGAGAAACGGCTCGAGATTGCCCGCGCCCTCGCCACCCAGCCGGACGTGCTCCTCTTGGATGAGGTCATGGCAGGCTTGCGCCCCGCCGAAGCCAGAGAAGCCGTCGAGCTTATCCGTTCCGTGAGGGAGTCAGGCGTCACCATCGTTTTCATCGAACATGTCATGCCCGTCGTCCGCGACCTCGCGGATAGGGTCGTGGTGATGGATTATGGGCAAAAGATTGCCGAAGGAACCTATCAAGAGGTGACGAGCCACCCGCAGGTGATTTCAGCATATTTGGGTGAAGAGGACTTATGACTTCAAAAGATAGGGTGATTTTAGAAACGAAGGATTTGAGCGCCGCCTACGGCAAGATTCAAGTGTTGTGGGACGTGTCGCTAAGCGTGAACGAAGGCGACTTCGTGACGATTATCGGCGCGAACGGCGCGGGGAAAACGACGCTCTTGCGGGTCATCTCCGGGTTGATTCCTATCAAAAGCGGTGAGGTTAGAGCGTTCGGCGAACCTCTTCAGGGTCTAAGCGCCGCCAAAATTGTCAAGCGTGGCGTCGGGCATGTCCCCGAAGGGCGGCAGCTTTTTGGCGAGATGACGGTTAAGGAGAACTTGGAGAGCGGCGCGGACTATCTGCCGAACGCAAAAAAAGAAGCGGCGACGACGAGAAAATTCGTCTATGACCTCTTCCCACGTTTAGAGGAGCGCAAAGGTCAACTCGCGGGTACGCTTTCGGGCGGCGAGCGGCAAATGCTCGCCATCGGGCGGGCGCTGATGAGCAAGCCGCAGCTTTTGCTGGTAGACGAGCCGAGCTTAGGGCTCGCGCCTGCTTTGACGAAAACCGTGTTTCGAGCGCTTAGACAGATCAACGATGAAGGTGTAACGGTCGTCCTAGTCGAGCAAAACGTGAAAGGCTCGTTGCGGCTCGCAAATAAAGCGTATGTTTTAGAAAATGGAGAGGTTAAAAAAGAGGGGAGCGGTGAGGCGCTCTTAGATGACCCAGATGTGCAGGCGGCGTACTTGTCGATGTGAAGAGAGCCGTGAGTACATTGTTAGCTAAGTTTTGCGATACTGTTGTCACCCTGAGTTCGTCGAAGAGTCTCGCCTCGCAATCTCTGGCAGAGGAGTCAGCAAGGTCAGAGATTCTTCGACTCCGTCGCCGTAGGTCCCCAAAAGGGGGCTACGCGGAGTCTATCCTGTAAAGGGCTCAGAATGACATGGCTCATTTTTTATCTTAACGCTGTAATGAATTAAAAGCAATGAGCAATGAGTTTTTCACTTTCAACTCATTGCTCATTGCTTTCTACTTTGTAGAGGTAGAGGCGCGTGTTTATCTAAGCAGTGACAGGGGCGGGCTCGAGCCTCGCTACAATATCGTCCAGCGCCTTTTGCGCGTGAACAAGTCCGTTTTCGATAAAGACATCGCTGGTGCGCGTACCAAACCCGGCTGAGCCGATGAAGTAAAGGCCGGGGACGTTGCTCTCCAAGGTCTCCTCATCCAGATTGACCGAGCCGTCTTCCGGGTTGAAATCCACGCCCAACCCTTCGACCATCGTAGGCGCGGCGTAGTAGCCCGTTAACGCAAAGGTCATGTCGGTAGGGATAACGAAGGTCTCCCCCTCCTGCTCGACAACAACCTCTGTCGGCGTAATCTCTTTAGCAACCGCGTTGAGATGCAGGTCGATGCTGCCCTCCTTGATGCGATTTTCTAAGTCCGGGCGAATCCAGTACTTGAGCGAGTGGCGAAAGTCGTCGCCCCGGTGCACCATTGTGACCTTTGCGCCTGCGCGGTAGAGGTCAAGTGCGGCGTCAGCGGCGCTGCTGCCCGCCCCGATAATCGTCACGTTGCGCCGCCAAAAGGGGTGCGCTTCGGTGAAGTAGTGCGAGACGTTGTCCCGTTCTTCGCCAGGAATATTGAGCAGCTTGGGATTCTCGAAATAACCCGTTGCCACAGCGACTTTACGCGCCGCAATCTGCTCAGCCGGATGCCTATCCGGTTTTAAGGTCAGCTCGAACCCCTTCGGCGTGCGCTGCATGTTGGTCACGCGGGTATAAAGTCTCACATTGAGGTCTTCGTTAGCCGCGACTTTGCGGTAGTAGTCGAGCGCTTCCTTGCGCGTCGGCTTCGTGCCCGTGGTGACCATCGGGTGATTGCCGATCTCTAAACGGTCTGCAGTGGTGAAGAAGGTAACGTAGGTGGGCCACTTATAAATAGCGTCGGCGACGCAACCCGCTTCGGTGAGGACATAACTCAGCCCCGCCCGTTTCGCGCGAATCGCCGCTTCTAAGCCAACGGGTCCAGCGCCAATAATGGCTAAATCAAACATGGTTATATGGTAGCAAAAAGCCGTTCACAGCGGCATGGAGGGGCTTACACTTGACTGCTCGGGCAGAGCGGACTGAGCGTACACGCTTCACAGTCTGGATTTCTCGCTAAACAAACCCTGCGCCCGTGAAAGATGAGCGCGTTATGTAAAAATATCCAACTCTCTTTCGGAAAGAGGTCCTCTAAAGCATCTTGGACCTTATCGGGGTTGGTCTCGTTCGTGAACTCGAGCCGCCGCGCCAAGCGTCCTACGTGGGTATCTACCGCCACCGCCGGGCGTCCAAAAGCGTTAGCGAGCACCACCGACGCGGTTTTTCTGCCGACGCCGGGTAAGCTTATGATGTCATTAAAGTCTTCAGGCACCTCACCGCCAAAATTCTCGGTGAGCTTCTTAGCCGTTCCTACGCAATTTTTTGCTTTGTTTTTGTAAAGCCCAATCGTTTTGATATAGGGGATGAGGTCTTCCGGTTCCGCTCGCGCCATCGCCCGCGCGTCAGGGTAGCGTTCAAAAAGCGCGGGCGTCGCGGCATTGACGCTCTTGTCTGTGGCCTGAGCGGAGAGGATGGTGGAGATCAAAAGTTCGAAGGGGCTGCGGTGGCTGAGTTCGGTTTTAGCTTCGGGATAGCGGGCGCGGAGTTCTTGTAAAACGTACTCAGCGCGTTCACGCTTCTTCTTTTTGGACTCGCGGGGCATACGCTTATCCTACCTCCCCAGCGGTAAACTGAAACGGTGTCAGCGTCAGATGTGGAGCAAGAAAAACCCACCTTCGAACGCGCAGGCGACTTGCGCGAATGGGTCTGGGCGACGCTCATGAAAGAGCGGCAAGTGGCCTATCCCCTACCGCCGCGCGGTCATCATCCGAACTTTCGAGGGGCGGGCGAAGCGGCGGCGCGGCTCTTGGCGTACTTACTCGAGCACCACCACCTGCGCCCCGGTGACACCGTCATCAGCTACCCCGACTACGTGCTTAAACCCCTGCGCAGAGACCTCTTAAACGCAGGTGTGAACGTCGTTGTTCCGGCTAAATATGGTAGCGGTTATCGCTTGTTGGACGCTCAGAAGGTGCCGCCTAAGGGGGGCTCGAGCATCGCAGGCGCAGAGCGGCACGGCGACCTCATCACGGTACTGCCAGCGTTGCGCATGGCCTTTCTCGCTTGCATTGCGGTGAGCGAACAGGGCGAGGTTTTAGATAAAGGCTACGGCTTTCGTTTACCCAAACTCAGCGTGTTGCCTAGAGCGACGTTAGCTCACCCGCTTCAGCGCTTTAAGACCTTGCCTGGGAAGACAGGCTCTGTGAGGTTTTATGCTACGCCCAGCGAAGTCTGGCACAAGTAAGGAATTTGCCAGCACCCTCACGTATAGATCTCTAAACTGAACCTAGAATTCCGTGTTCTAAGGAGACCTATGCCAGCATACGAATACAAAGCGAGAGACCGCACCGGAAAGGTCATCACCGCCTCGATGGAGGCCGCTTCACAACGTGATGTCGCCGCCGCGTTGCGCGACAAAGGGCTCATCCCCACTGAAATTAAAGTCCCTAAAGGCGGACTCAACGCCGACATTAAACTGCCCGCTTGGTTGGACATCGGCAGCAAGCCCAACATGCGCGACGTGACGCTCTTTAGCCGTCAGTTCGCCACCGTCATCAACGCAGGTCTGCCCGTGGTGCAGTCCTTGTCCATCTTACAAAAGCAAGCCGAAAAACAGGGTCTTAAAGACGCACTCAAAAAAATCCGTGAGGACGTTGAGACGGGACAACCTCTCTCCGAAGCGTTGGCGAAGTTCCCCGGTATCTTTAACCGCCTCTATATCTACTTGGTACGCGCAGGTGAAGCCTCCGGCAACTTGGACGGCATCCTGGAGCGCATCGCCAGCTATCAGGAAAAGCAAGCGGCCTTGCGCGGCAAGCTCAAGAGCGCCATGACCTACCCTACCGTCGTGATGGTCATCGCCCTTGGCGTCACCTACTTCTTGCTCACGGGCATCGTGCCGCAGTTCGCAGGCATCCTCACGCAGTTAGGCGGCGACTTGCCGCTGATTACTCAAATTTTGATGAATATCAGCGACTTTCTAGTCAACCAGTGGTATCTCATGCCCGTTATTATCGGTAGCCTCGTTTTCGGTATCGGCTTTGCTTACCGCACCGATAAAGGTCGACACATCATTGACCGCCTGCTCCTCAAAATGCCTATCGTCGGCAACTTGGTTCAAAAAACCGCCATCGCCAGCTTCTCGAACACCTTTGGGCTGCTACTTAAAAGTGGTGTCAACATCATCGAGGCGATTGAGATTACGAAAGGAACAGCGGGCAACGTCATCGTCGAAGACGTACTCGATGACGCAAAACAAGCCGTGCAGCGCGGCGAACAGATCAGCGCTACGCTCGTTGACCACCCCACCGTATTTCCACCCCTCGTCAGCTCGATGATCGCCATTGGGGAAGAAACGGGCGCGGTTGACGGCATGTTAGAAAAAATTGCCTCGTTTTATGAGCGAGAGGTCAACGAAGCAGTCGAGGGTTTAACGGCAGCTTTAGAGCCGATGCTCATCGTCTTCTTAGGCGGCGTGGTCGGCTTTATCGTCGCGGGAATGTTCTTGCCGATGTTTGCGATTATTGGGCAGCTCAGCGGCTAGTGTGTCAAGTAAAGCTATACTTGGCAAAATAAACGCGTAGTTGGCAACGAGTTGGCAATTGTAATGACTTGAAGTCGGCAGGGATGGAAGACCTTCAAAGGTGCGGTGCTCCGTAGAACATCGCACCTCAATTACTGCGAAAATGTACCGATGTCACGAGACTTCATACTTTACTTTCTATTGCCCACTTTGATTGCGATTATTCAGAGCTTCTGAAACTCTCATTTGCTAATAGTTTCTCTTTACTACTGGCTTTTCTTAGCTCTCTGTTTTAGAGCTTCAAACGCCGTGGCAGTCTCCGAAATTATCTCTTCAATATCTATGTACATCGAACTTTCCTGCTCTATCAGCAAATACTCTCCAATTCGTTCTCGAAATAAGTTTGACGCTTTGTACAAATCATGTAAAGCCATTACTAATTGTATAACTTGAATCTAAGTACGGGACAAAAGCTGAATACAGAAGCTAAGGTCTCTATGCTTGAGGGGCAAGTTTTTAAGGAGAAATCTAAGATGGTCGAGCCCATGCCGAAAGAAGGACTTTTCTCGGCGCAAGTGGGACTTGAGACGCAAAGGCTTGAGGTTGCTGTCGTGGAGCCATTCACCTATAGCGTGAGCCCAGACAAAGGCGAGCGCTAAAAGCGAAAAAAGGGTATCGAGCTTAGCGCGTTTGACGAGATGCGTTGCTTCGATATTGAAGCCTGTTGTTTTGAGGGCAGAGAAGAGCATCTCAATCTCCCAACGACGTTTGTAGGCGAGGAAAGCTGACGTAGGTGTGCGGTTAGTGGCGAGGATAGCGTAGTCTTGGTGAGCGAGTTTCATACCAATGATGCGCAAGCTGCATTCATAGATGCGGTAGGGGGTATTCAGCACTTTGAGTTCTCCTACTTTCAGATGGGTAAAGAGTGCATAGACCGGACACCAATGTTCGCATAAGCTGTCTTTGCGAATACGAATAGCAAAAGGTACACCGCGCTTATCGAGGTAGTTAAACCAGGTCACACCGATGAACTCCCTATCGGCTAAGAAGAAAGCAATATCTCGCGGTTTAATCAACGCAAACAGCTCTTGCAGTAGGTCAATGCGTTCGTCACTCGATGAGTTACCTTTCTTCTCTAGGAGTGTCCATACCAGCGGGAAAGCAACGCCTGGGCTTGGCTTAAAACCCTGGACAGCCAAAGTATACAGCTACGCGGCTAAGCACACCTCCTGATTCTCTTTTTTCTGTTGAGATAGTTCGAAGGTATCAGGCGTCTCGTACCCCGTGCGGGGCATACATAGTTGAGCGAGCTATGCAAGCGCTCGCGGTTGTAATAGACCTCGATATATTCGAACACGGCAACTCGGGCGTCATCGCGAGTGGCAAAGCGCTCAATGGGATAAACGAGTTCGCGTTTTAGTGTTGACCAAAAGCTTTCAATGATGGCATTGTCGAAGCACGCTCCTTTTCCGGTAAAGCTCGGCAGCATCTTGTGCGGTTTTAGCTCCTGCTGGTAGGCGTAGGAGGTGTACTGACTGCCCCTATCGCCGTGATGGATCAAACCGGGTGGGGGCTTGCGCCGGGTCGTGGCTGAACATAGGGCTTGCAGCACCAGGTCAGTTTTCATGTTGTCCGCCATCGCGTAGCCGACGATGCGTTTCGAGCAGGCGTCCATGACACCCGCTAAGTAGAGCCATCCCTCAGCCGTCGCTACATAGGTAATATCAACGTGCCAGACCTGATTGATCGCCGTCGGGCGCGGCTGTTCGAGCAACAGGTTATGGGTCTCAAGCTCACGGCGCTCACGTTTGGAACGGTGTTTCTTGTGACTCACGGCGTAGAGCCCTTCACGCCGCATAAGACGTTTGACTCGTCCCAAAGAGCACGCAACGTGCTGCTTTTTCAGCTCAGCGTGGACCCGGGGGCTGCCATAGCGTCCCCTGTTCTTCTCGAACACCGCTTTGATCTTCTCCAACAGCTCAGCGTTCTTCCGCTCGCGTTCGCTCGGCTCTCGTTGCTGATGAGCCCGCCAGTGGTAGTAGCTGCTCCTAGCCACGCCCAAGACCCCGCACAGCATAGAAACGGAGAACTCGCCTCGGTGCGCCTCGACGAATGCGCACTTTAGGTCGTATGTTTCGCAAAGTAAATGGCGGCCTTTTTTACGATCGCCAACTCTGTTTCAAGCCGCTTCACCTCCGCCTGGAGCCGCTTCAGCTCGGCTTCGTCAGCGGTCGGTTGCGCCCTTTTATGACCTATCACGAGACGTCCCTCGCGGTACTGCCTGCGCCACTTGTGGATGTTCGACTCGGAAATGCCCAAGCTCCGCGCCGCCTCAGTGATGCCGTAACCCTTTTTCTCCACAAGTTCTACTGCGTCGATTTTGAACTCTACCGGATATTGCCTAACTACTCTTTTTCCTTCTGCCATCGTCTTCCTCCTAAACAAAGTCTATGCCTACTAACTTTGTCCAAGGTGATGGGCCAATGCCAGTCGGTCGCATCGTATATCTGTGGTTGATCCGGTTGAACGTGTATTGAGCAAAGGTGGTTCCGTTCTCGAGCCTCGCCGAGTCGGGCGGCATAACTTCGTGCCGGAGGCGGTTGTCACGGTCGTAGTCGAAAACCTGGCTGCGGTCCAGGCTAGCGTTGTTCGTCGGGTTATCGAGTGCCCACTCATTGATTTGAATGACGTTGCCGTGCTTGTCATAGGTGTAAGACGTTGCTTTGCCGGAGGGGTCCTCGATACGGTAAGTCGAGCCGCGAGGATGGTCGGGGCTAGCCTCACACGAACGGCAGTAGCCGCCGGGACTCTCATCTCCATAGGTGTAGTTCCAGATGAGCCACTTGGTCTGGCTGTAGCGCGGGTTGTAGTCCTTAACCTTCTTGCGGCGCAATTGACTGTTCAGATCGAACTCATAGACCGATTCTTTGATGCCCTGCTGGACGGTGACCTGCTGCCCCATGAACTCGTTAGAAGTGCCGTACTTATAGTAGGTATAGGTCTCGGTGCGGTTGCCCGAGGCGTCAGTGGTGTGCACCCGCGTCACCCGGTTCTGAGGGTCATAGCGGTAGAAGGTCTTCGAGCGGTTGTTCGTCCCAGTGACGCCCTCCTTCTCGAAGCGGTTCAAGAGAATTTCCCCGTTGGGCTGCTGGGTGTAGTAGAAGCGAAGGTAGCGCCGGTCTACGCCCGCCATGTTGTGGTTATCAGGCGTGACGTGCCCTAGCCCGTTCGTGCGGGTGATAAAGACCTTATCCATCAAGCGCTGGTTATATCTCGTGATATAGAAAAAGGAGATGCGCGAGACATAGGAATCGGAGTCGTTTTCGTCCTGCAACAACTCGTCAACGTAGCGCAGCGTGTCGTCGCCGTTCCAGGTGTAGACGGTAACGCGCCCCCAGGGATCTTGCACCTTACTGAGCTGACCCTTGCTGGTATTTCTGTAGGTCAAAATGGTCGCTTCGCCCTTGACCTCGCGTCCTTCTGAAGAGCCGGCTTGAGCACTGCGGTACTGCTGGTGGGGGTCTTGGACGTAGTCTAAGAACTCACCGTCGTCGTTGAAGGTGTAGCGGGTGCCGCTGTGGTCGTAGTAGTGGGCGATAGAGTTGTTACTCCTCACCAGCAAGACGACGAACTCCTCTAAGTACTGCACCCCGTCTTGCTCCGGATTGCGGTAAATGGTGGCATTGGAAACGTTCTCGTAACGCTCGATCCAAGTGGGCACGCTATTGTAGTTCGTAACTGTGTAGCGCTCGAAGGGTGTACCGCCGCCGTCGCCCTCACCTAGCATGAAGCTGTAGGGGGCGCTGCTCAAGCCCTTCGAGAAGCCCTGCAAACGCAAGCGAGCATTGAGGCTCCAGCCTTCCGCGCCGATGGCCCGGTCAGTATCGTCACCTGAACCCATGAAGTTGTTCATGGAGACGCCCGCGACGTTGAGGTAGACGTTGCCCGTAGCAAGGTTGATGGCGTCGGTTAAATCGCCGAAGCCATCCGCTTGAAAGGCGGTGACGTTAAGGGGTAAGCGGGAGACGCCCGCGCCCGGCTTAGCGAAGAGTTGCTGAGCACTGGCGAAGCCGGTTGGGAAGATCGTACCGACGAACATCAGCACGGCGAGAACGGAGGCGATACGGCGACGGATATTGGGATGCAAGGTTGCTCTAGTCATGGTCAAGTCCTCGGGGCCCAGGTAGGGCAGCTTGACTATGATAGAGAGATGAGAGAGTGCTAGCGGTGCGTCTCGTACATCTTTACGACCCTAAAACTTGATCTTCTTTCGACCTGTTTCGAGAATTGGCTTGTAGCCGACTTTCAAGCCTATAGCGTGATTTCTTTACACCCGAACAAGTGAAAAACTCTGCTCAAGCACGTCCTTCTGCGTCAGAAATTTGTAAGTGACGGGGGTGCAGAATAAGAGGTTTGCTTGTAGCGCTGAGGTCTCTCCGTGAGAGCGTAAGGCTTAGTTGAAGCGGAGGCTATAGAGATAGGCTATGGGGAGTTTTATGCGGCGAACGCGCGCGTTCGCCGCACTACGCTAATGCAAGCTACCGCACAAAGGCCTGGTATCCATAGGCAGCCGCTCCAACACTCAGACAAATCAACGCGACAACATCAACCCAGAACACCCTCCCTATCTGCGTGTTGTAGAGCTCTAAAGGCCATGCCAACCATAAGAACGAGATGACGCTAACGAAACCAGCAATAAATGCGGCGAGCTGATACTTAGGTTGAAAGACCGCCAGTAGGAGGAATAGACCCAGTAACCCAAATAAAACAGCGCGATGACGCATAAGGAGGATGAGGTTGGGGTCGCTCAGAGACAGATCGTAAAGCGCTCTGAGCCGCCCGCGACCAAGCACGCCTGATAGGGGCAATAGGTGGATAATGCCGACAACTACGAGCATGACTGAAACTACAACACGCACTATGCTCCTAACCGCCGACCTGAAGCCATAAATACAGCAGAGCGCCACCGATCAAGCATTCTAAGCCTAGAAACAAGTAGGGGTACTTTCCTACCGAAGTGTCGATGACCAGCGATATTAGACGACCTAAAGCCATGCCCAAAAGGGCGACAGCGACGGAGAGTAAGACACCCGATTCGATCGCATCGACAAGGGTGGCGGCGATGAGCAGTGCAGCCATAGCGACGCCGAAGCCACCATAAACAGCGCGCACCTCGTTGCGCATGTCGGCCGGGAGCGTAGGCACAGAGAAGCAGCGCGTTACTCGGGTCGGCTGTAGCAGAGCAATCACACCCATGACGAGGAAAAAGAGGGCCGCTAGGTAGATGAAAGCGTTTGCCACAAGCCTTCACGCCCGTCTCGCACGGGAGAGGCTCTGCCGCCAACGCCGCGCTAGTATAAGAGGCAGCGATACGAGGTTACGCGGATTTTTGGCTCTCTCTTTCGCTAGAATCCTTGCCCGCCTTGCGGTTTCAGGATCGGCTTTAGATAAATGCCCAGCGTCGTAGGGTGGTTGCGGATCGTACTCGATCCAAAGTTGCTCGACCTTAGCAGCCTGAACGTCTGCCAGCTCTGCAGCTAAGGTGAGCGCCATATCGATTCCTGCTGAGACGCCCGCCGCCGTGATAACTTTTCCTGAGCAAACGACCCGCGCGTTAGACTTAGGTTTCGCGCCTAAACGCCCAAGGGTTTCCATGCCGAACCAGTGCGTCGTAGCTGGTAAGTCTTCGAGCACCCCTGCAGCAGCGAGAATCAGCGCCCCCGAACACACCGAAACCGTAAAGCGCGAGGTCTCATGCGCCTTCTGAATGTAGCGGATAAGGTCACCGTCGGCCATCGCCGTCGGCGTATCGGCGCTCGAACCTGGCACGATCAAAACGTCAGGCTGGGGCAGCTCAGCCAAGGTATGGGTCGCGCCGAGCAGGAGCACGCCGCTGTCGGTCACTACCGGACCCACTTCCTTGGCGACGAAACTGACCTCGACGTCCTTTAGGCCGTGCAGTACCTCGTAGGGACCGACCACATCTAAGGCGGTGACGCCAGGGTAGAGCAGGAACGCGACTCTTGTCATCTCGGTCATTTCATAGACATAACGTCGGCGCGAAGATGACGCAAAGAGGTGACGATCTCACCTGACTCGGTCACGAGCGCGGCGTGCACCCGTTCGCCTGTGCGGACATCCGAAACGCGCACGGTGACACTGGCGTCGGTCTGAGCATAGGTCTCTCCCCAGTCGGCTAGCGCAATGAGTACGGGAGCAAGCGCGCTACCTTTCTCAGTCAGCCGATACTCGTGCCGTGTCCGGTTGCCCGCCTCGGCATAGGGTATGCGCTCGAGTAAGCCAAGCGTGAGCGCCCGCTCGAGGCGCGCCGCAAGGACAGAGCGGGAGATGCCGAGGTCGTCTTGAATGGCTTCAAAGCGTCTCAGTCCATAAAACGCTTCACGTAAGATGATGAGCAGCCACTTGTCGCCAACCTCGGTAAGGGCGCGCACGGAAGGGCAGTAGCGAGAAGGGGGAAATGTGGGTTCTGTATCCATACTAGGTTCTAAATAAGAACTTAGCATGGAAGAGAAGCTATTGGCAAGCTTTCCTGGATATAGAATCTTCTATGGGCCTATCGAGAGCTAGGTCTTTTGCGCCAGTTGCGCGCGTCTACCGCATAGCGTCAGAAAAACACCGGCCCGCGTGCTCCCTCAGCGATAGCCTTGACTTAGAGCGCGCTCAAAGCTTTAGCCTTGGAATATGGATAAAGAGACATATTCGGTACGTGAAGCCGCCGCAGCGACGGAAGTGAGCGATCATACGTTGAGGTACTACGAGCGTGCGGGTTTACTCGCGCCAGTAGCAAGGGGCGGGAACGGCCACCGCCGCTACAGCCAAGACGACCTGAACTGGGTCCGGTTTCTTACCCTGCTCCGCGTAACCGGAATGCCCATCGCCCAGATGCGGCGCTACATGGAACTGGTTCGCGCTGGGACAGGTAACGAGGCTGAGCGGCTCGAGCTGTTCGAGCAACACCGCGAGGACATGCTAGCGAGGATAGGCATCCTGACGAATAACTTAGGCGCTATCGAGAGAAAGATAGCGGTCTATAAGGGTCTGCAAGACATGTGCGTTGAACCTGGCGAGACGTCACCCGCAAGAGTGGATTCTCTTGAGTAGGTCGCGGCCTGGGTTGTCAACATTCCGCTCGTCCAAGCGAAGCTGAGGCTCGGCGAGGGCACCCTCGGCCTGACCTTGCTGACGATTGCGGTCGGCGGGCTGGTCGCCATGTCGCTCTCAGGTCTCCTCATCAACCATTTTGGCAGCAGGCGTGTCACTCGCGTGAGTAAGGTGGGTAAGCAAAAAGATCGGGACGGCGAAGATGGGGATCATCGTGAAGTAGTTGAGGTCATAGGGCTGCTGGGTCGTCAACAGGTAGGGCTGGATGAACAGGGGACCGGTGGTCAGCGCCACCACAAAGTCGGCCAAGCCGAGGACGTTCCAGCCGAGGATCGCCTGACGGGCCCGGCTGTGCCCGGTGACGAACAGATAAAGAACGAATGGCACGGCGAGTGCCGTGATCACGTCGCCATAGCCTGCGGGCAGTGCAAATCCTGCGGGCAGGTACCCCAGCTCCGACAAGATGATGAAGTTGAAACCGATAATCCGCAGCATGTGGGGGGCGATCAGCATCGTTTGAGGTATAGCGGCGACGAGCTGACGGAATTCGGGCTGGCTCAGCAGCAGCGCACCGCCTAAAATAGGGATAAGTAACGGGAAGAGCACAAAGTAGACGGGGGTCGCCTCCGCGAAGATGAAGTTCCTATGCGATAGGTAGAGCGTGAGAGCGAGCCAAGCCGCCATCCCGACGCCTACACGGACGCCGAGCGAGCGGCGCTTGGCGGCGTACGCCACATTGACGCTCACCCAGATAGCAAGGGTGACGGCGAGGACGATGGTGTAAGCGTTTAAGACCCAGGAGAGTTGCTCAGCCGAGACCGTGCTGAAGGTACTCTGGATGTCGGGAAAGGCGACAAACAAGATGGTCGCGTCGAGCGAGGCGGCGAACACGGCGAGACTCGTAACACCCAAAACGCTCGAGGGGCTCGGCCGCTTCGGTTCGGGCTGTGACATGGACATCCGACGCTCCTTGTGCTTGTATATACACGCTTGTGGCCAGTGAAACATCACTTGAGCAGGTTAAAACGGTTTAGGTGGTTTAGGAATACACCGTATTCCTCCTCTTCGAACAGCGTCTTCACCTCCTCTTGCGCCTGCACCCACAAGGGGTACGCCTCGTCGATGAGGCGTTCGCCCGCGTCCGTGATGCTGACGCGCTTTGCCCGCGCGTCCTCCTGGTTCGCTTTGACGTCGAGCAGCCCCCGTGTAACAAGCGGTCTCAAGTTACGGCTTAGAGTGCTCTGGTCCATCGCCAGCAGATCAGCTAATTCTCGGATGGACTGCGACCCCACGCCCGAGCTTGTGACTAATAGGGTGAACTGGGTGATGTGCAACCCGAGCGGGCTGAGCGCCTTGTCATAGAGCGCCGTCAGGGTGCGCTCAGTCCGTTTGAGGTTGTAGTGGGCGCAGCTCCGGGCAACGTGGCGGCGCTTCTGCTGTCGGTCGGTAAACACCTCATCATTTTACATGTATATGCAAGTTTCTGTCAATCGTGTTCATTGAGATAGTCGAGCGAGGTGTACGTGTGAACTTAGATTTCTTCTGCGGCGAACGCGCGCGTCTATTGCACAACTTCTCACACATTTAGTCCGAAACCTTGATATCTCGAGCCGCTTTCCGAACAAAGAACTGTAAAGCTCAAAGCTTTGAGCATCTCTTCAACTCGAGAGGATGAGGTCATCCAAACCTCTCGGGTATTCCGTTAAAAATTCGGGCTCACTTTCGGTTACCACAATCGTGTCTGAATGGCGGAAGCCGCCCAAGTCCGGGACATAGAGCCCAGGCTCGACGGTGAAGAGCATTCCGGGCTCCATGATGGTATTGTCGCCGATGTCCAAAAACGGACCCTCATGATAGCGGATGCCGATGTTGTGCCCAGTGTGGTGTCGCCAATTGCCCATCAAATCATGGCGCTCGAAGTAGTCGCGCACCGCTTTATCCACGCTGCTGCACGGCTCTCCCGCGCGGCAGAGGTCGATAGCCATGTCTTGCAACGCCAGCATGTGCGCGAAGTAGCGCCGCTGCGCCTCACTTGGCTCACCGACGAACATAGTGCGCTCGAGTTCAGAATAATACCCAAACATTGGGCAACTTGCCCCGGTCACGAGCGTATCGCCCTCCTTAAACACCGCGTTGATATCTAAGCTGTGCGGCAGGGCGCTGTGTGCACCGACTTGCCCGCGATAGGTCGCAAACGGGCCGCTCCGACCCCAGGCGAGGGCGCGGTATTCGCCTCCGTACTCAGCAAGAAGTTCACGGTTCGCTTCCGCGCTCGCCCGCTCCGAGACCTCGCTCTCGTTCGCGCCGACTTCCGTGTAGTCCTGCAACAGCCGGTGCGCCCGCGCCGCCCACCGCGCCGACTCGCGAATCAGCGCGACCTCTCCCTCGCTCTTAACGTACATCGTGGTGTCGAGGTCGAAAGGCTCGACTTCAACCTCTAGCAGCTCTGAGAGCTTCGGTCCTCGGTAGCCCATCACCTTGCCGTAACCGTCGCCGTCCCCGAGGAGTCGCCCTTGTTTCATGTCCACCTCTTTCAAGAGGTCGTTCAGATAATTCATAGGATGCCGCGCGTCTGGGTATTCGGGATACGCCTCGACGCGGTCCACGAAGGCGTAGGCTCGGGCGTGTTCAAGCTCGAGACGCGGCACGAGCAGGACCGCCTCCCCTACGCGGCTCATCACGAGGGCGATAGGGCGCTCGGTCGGCACGAAGGAAAAACCGCAGAGGTAGAAGATGGGGGCGCTGCCCCACCAGACGTAGCCTTTTGCATTGTCGTCAAGGTGCTCGAGCAAAGTTTCTCTTCGCTGCGCGTACTCAGCGGCGTGAATCGGGGTAGCAGTCATAGCTTTAGCTTACCTGGCTTTAGCTTACCCGGCGAAGTGTCCTAAGAGGTCGGTTTGTAAAGAGGTCGGCTCGAGAAGGCGTTGCGAGGTCTTTTGGCTCGAGTTGTGATCCCTACAAGACCGCAACCCGTACAATAGCCCATGCATTTTCGCCGCACCTACACCACCATCGACACGCACACCGCAGGCGAGCCCCTTCGTATCGTTACGGCTGGCATTCCGCGCATTCCCGGCGAGACGATTTTGGACAAGCGTCGCTGGGTCAGTACACACTTAGACGACGTTCGTAAAAGCCTCATGTGGGAGCCGCGCGGACACGCGGACATGTACGGCGCGTACCTCACGGAGCCCGTCACATCCGAGGCGGATTTTGGCGTCATCTTCATGCATAACGAAGGCTACAGCGACATGTGCGGGCACGGCGTCATCGCGCTGGCAACCGTTGCGGCGGCGCAGGGTCTAGTAGAGGTGACGACGCCAGAAACGCGGGTCGGGATGGATACGCCAGCGGGATTTATCGAGGCGTTCGTCGCGTGGGACGCTCATGAGGTTGGGACGGTAAGGTTCAGAAATGTGCCGTCCTTTCTCTACGCTCGAGACCTCCGCGTGACCACACCAAGTTTCGGTGAAGTCACAGTGGATATCGCTTTTGGTGGCGCATTCTACGCTTATTTAGACGGAGCGCAAGCGGGGCTCGAGGTTAGACCGGAGCGATACGGCGAACTTATTCGTTTAGGTGACGAGGTGAAAAAAGCGGTGATGGCTAAGACAGACGTGCAGCATCCCCTGATACCGGAACTGAACACGCTTTATGGCGCGATTATTGACGGCGAGCCGCAGCGCGAGGGCTCGATACAAGCCAACGTCTGCGTGTTCGCCGACCGAGAGGTGGACCGCTCGCCAACGGGCACGGGCACAGCGGGGCGCGTGGCGCAGCTTTACGCGAGAGGTAAACTCGGCAAAGATGACGTGCTCGTGAACGAAAGCATCATCGGGACAGTGTTTGAGGGGCGGGTGCTTGAAGAGGTCACGGTAGGCGACTTCACCGCCGTCATCCCCGAGGTGAGCGGACGCGCTTTCATCACAGGGTTTAATCAGTGGGTGGTGGACCCTGACGACCCGGTAGCGGAGGGGTTTTTTCTCCGGTAGACTGGTAGTGATTAGCAAAACCTAAGAGCTAATCGTTGCCCAAAACAGCGCCGTACAAACTCGTCGACAAGTATGAAACCGCTGGAGACCCCATGCTCGCCTTTTTAACCCGCCGCGTTTTACTCTCTCTACCCGCACTCTTCGGCGTCGCGCTGGTCGTCTTCTTACTCATGCGGGCCGTACCGGGGGACGTGGTAACGAGCCTCGTCGGGTTAGAGGGCAACATCACCCCGGAGCGCCGCGCCGAACTCGAGCGCATGTTCGGGCTGGATTTGCCCGTTCATGTTCAGTTCCGGAGGTGGCTCGCGGCGGCGGTGCAGGGCAACCTCGGTAGTTCGCTGCGGACGGGGCGACCTGTTGGGGTTGACTTAGCCCTGCGCTTCCCTGTGACGTTGCAGCTCACCTTGTTCAGCTTGCTCGTCGCACTCCTTATCGCCGTCCCTGCGGGCATCGCCGCCGCGCTTAGGCGCGGGCGCGTACTCGACTATGCGGTCTCGGTTTTTGCACTGCTCGGGCTATCGCTGCCGAGTTTCTTTCTGGGTATCTTGCTCATCCTGCTCTTCTCGCTCCGGTTAGGTTGGTTGCCTCCTGCGGGCTACGTGCCCTTCGCCGAAGCGCCTTTAGAGAACCTCCGGCACATGCTCCTCCCGTCGGTCTCGCTCGGGCTGGTGCTCGCCGCCGCCACCACGCGCATCGTGCGCTCCACCATGTTGGAGGTCTTGAACCGTGACTTCGTGCGGACGGCGCGGGCGAAAGGATTAGGGGAGCCGCGCGTAGTCTACCGTCACGCTTTGCGCAACGCGCTCATTCCGGTGGTGACGGTGGTGGGCTTGCAGTTCGGGACGCTTCTAGGCGGCGCAGTCATCATCGAGCAGGTTTTCAGCTTGCCGGGGGTGGGGCGTTTTGCTCTGGAAGGGATCAACCTCCGCGACTACCCGGTGGTGCAAGGGGCGGTGCTCCTGATTGCAGCGGCGTTTATCGTCGTGAACCTCTTTGTGGACGTGCTCTATTCGCTGATCGACCCGCGTATCCGTTATGGCTAGCGCGTCCGCTCCTAAGACCCCTCCCAATACGCTACTGAGGTTTGTCAGTCGCAACCTCGCGGGTGTCACAGGCGGGCTGCTCGTCCTCACCGTAACCCTCGCGGCACTTTTCGCGCCGCTCGTCGCGCCTTACGACCCTATCGCTCTCAACCCGTCGGCGCGGCTGCAAGGACCCACGGTAGAGCATTTCGTCGGCACAGACCAGTACGGACGCGACACCTTCTCGCGCATCCTCTACGGCGGTCGCGTGTCGCTCTTCGTGGCGTTCGCGGCGGTGGCGTTCGCTGCGGTTGTCGGCGGCCTGTTAGGACTTCTGAGTGGCTTCTATAGAGGCTGGCTCGACGCGCTTTTCATGCGCGTAACCGACGTGCTCCTCTCTTTCCCCGCCATCCTCTTAGCCATTGCACTACTCGCCTTTTTTGGCAGCGGCACGACCAACCTAATTCTCGCCATCGGCATCATCTACACTGGACCGTTTGTGCGGGTGGCTCGAGCGGCGGTCTTCACCGTGCGCGAAGAACTTTACGTGGAGGCGGGGCGAGCGTTAGGCGCAAACGACGGGCGTATCCTCTTCGCCGCCGTACTCCCCAACGCCGCCGGGCCTCTCATCATCGAAGTAACCCTGCGGCTCGCCTACGCGATTCTCGCCGAAGCCTCGCTCTCCTTTTTGGGGCTCGGCGTGCAACCGCCCGCACCGAGTTGGGGGCAGATGATCGCGGACGGGCGCTCCTTTTTGGCGCTGAGCCCCTGGGCGACCGTCGCGCCGGGGCTCGCCATCATGATTACGGTGCTCGGCTTCAACCTCTTAGGCGACGCGTTGAGAGACGCGCTCGATCCAAAAAGCAGTTGAAAGTAGCGAGCAACGAGCAATGAGTCTAAAGTCTTTCACTCATTGCTCGGAACTCATTGCTGCCCCTTTCCATTAGAATCGCGTTAGAATCAACCTGGGGCTACGCTACAACTCACGGAGGTTTCGCATGAAGAGGTTTCTACTCGTCGTCTTTCTCGCCCTTCTCCCCTTTGCCTTAACGTCATTCGTTGGGGCGCAGCAATCTGGCGGCACGCTCCGCGTGGGGATGCAGACCGACCCCGTCGGGCTTGACCCGCACACCACGAACGCCACGGCGACGCGCAACATGCTCGAGAACGTCTACGACACCCTCGTCATGTTCGACAGCAGCTTGCAGATCGTCCCTGGCTTAGCCGAGTCGTGGGAAGCGTCCGAGGACGGGCTCACCTGGACCTTTAGCTTGCGCCCCGGCGTGACCTTTCATAATGGCGACGCGTTCACCGCTTCTGACGTGGTCTTTTCCCTAAACCGCATCACAGATCCGAGCGTCGCCTCGCCCCGCTCGGGCGACTTCGCCGTCATCGAATCTGTAGAAGCACCGGACGACGCCACCGTCGTCATCAACCTCTCCGAACCCTTCAGCCCGCTTCTGTCCAAACTCGCGCAGAGCCTCAACGTCATCGTCTCAGAAGAGGTCGCGACGGAGAACAGCAACGACCTCAACAGCATCGTCATCGGCACGGGACCCTTTACCTTCGTGGAATACCTGCCGCAGACACGGCTCGCGCTGGAAAAGTACGAGGACTTTTGGGGCACGGACGACGAAGGGAACGCGCTGCCCTACCTAGACGGCATCACCTTTCAGTTTTACCCGGAGCCTGCCGCCCGCACCACCGCCGTGCAGACGGGCAACGTGGATTGGATCGAATATGTGCCAGCGGCGGACGTGGCGATTCTCGAGGCGGACTCCAACATCGAAGTTGTCGGCGGGCTCTCCGCGAACTTTAGAAGCATCTATCTCAACGTGACCCGCGAGCCTCTGGGCAACCCACTCGTGCGCCGCGCCCTCGCCTACGCGATTGACGAGCAAGCCGTGGTAGACATCGCGCTCTTCGGCGCAGGCGGCGTGGCGGCGGAGGGCACGACGATTCCAACGGGCAACTTTTACGCGGTGGAAGAGAGTCCCTATACCGGGCGGGATGCTGAGCGGGCAAGGGAACTCTTAGAAGAGGCGGGCTACGGTGACGGCTTCTCCTTCGACCTCTATGTGACGAGCACCTACGACTTTCTGCGCACGCCTGCCGAAATCATCCAAGCCAACCTCGCCGAAATCGGCGTCACGGCGAATATCGTCGCGGAGGACTGGAGCATCTACTTGCCCACCGTGCAGGAATTCGACTTCGACGCGACCATCTTGGGCGAGTCCGGTCAGAGCGACCCCGACGACTTCTTATACGACGTATTTCATTCGGAGGGCGGCGGCAACTTCGGCGAGTACAGCAACCCGGAACTCGACGCGCTTTTAGAAGAGGGACGCCGCGTGAGTAGGCAAGAGGAGCGCCAAGCGGTCTACGAAGAGGCGCAAGCGCTCATTTTAGAAGAGTCTCCACATGTGTTCCTCTTTCACTCCGCGCAGTACGAGGCGCTGCAGTCCAACGTGCAGGGGTTCGAGCACTTTCCGAATACGAGTTATTTGGGGTTGAGGACGACGTGGCTCGAGCAGTGAGACACGTTGGTTGTCGTAGAGTTAAAGCTAAGTTTGATGATGAATGATGGAGCTGCTCGAGCTTTATTGTTCAGGCTTGGTATCGGGGTTGCCCGGCTGCCGCATGTCGTCGCAACCCCTCATCGAGGGCGATCCCTTCAGCTTAGGCGTCGCCTCGGGCGACCCGCAGCCGGACGGGGTGGTGCTCTGGACGCGCCTGCAACCCGACCCACTAGGAGAAACGGGCGCAGGCTTGCCCGATGAGATGATCTCGGTGCGCTGGCAGGTCGCGCGCGACGAAGGGATGACAGATGTCGTCCGCGAGGGGGCTGAGCCCGCTGTGCCCGAGTTGGCCCACACGGTGCACGTGGAGGTCGAAGGACTCGAGCCTGCGCGCGTCTACTACTACCAGTTTAGAGTCGGCGACGCGCTGAGTCCGGTCGGGCGCACGAAGACCGCGCCCGCTGCGGACGCTTCACCGAACGAACTGCGCTTCGCCTTCGCCTCGTGCTCGGACTGGCAAAACGGCTACTTCACCGCTTACGGCGCGATGGCGCAAGAGGATTTGGACTTGGTTATCCATCTCGGCGATTACATCTATGAGTACGGCCCGCAAGAGGACGCCGTGCGCCAGCACAACAGCCCGGAGATCGTGACGCTCGATGACTACCGCCGCCGCTACGCGCTCTACAAGTCCGACCCGAACCTGCAAGCCGCACACGCTGCCTTTCCCTGGAGCGTCACCTGGGACGATCACGAGACCGATAACAATTACGCCGACTTAGTCTCTGAGGAAGAGGGCGTGAGCAGAGCGGCGTTCGAGATGCGCCGCGCAGCGGCGTATCAGGCCTACTACGAGCACATGCCGCTACGCCGCAGCTCCTTACCGAGGGGTGCGCAACTTCAGCTCTACCGCCGCTTGACCTTCGGGCGCTTAGCCGAATTCAGCATCTTAGACACCCGTCAGTACCGCAGCGACCAGCCCTGCGAAGACGGGCTCAAGCCGCGCTGCGCAGCAGCCTTAGACCCCGAGATGACCCTGACCGGACCCGAGCAGGAGCAGTGGCTGCTAAACGGACTGGGCGCGAGTGCGGCGCGCTGGAACTTCGTCGGCCAGCAGACCATGATGGCGCAATACGATTGGCAGGCGGGCGAGGGGCAGGCTTTCAACATGGACCAGTGGGACGGCTACTTAGCGGCCCGCCAGCGCATCCTGGGCTACCTAGGCGGGGCCGAGGTGAGCAATCCGGTGGTGCTCACGGGCGACATCCATTCGAGTTGGGTGCACGACCTCACGCTCGACTTCGACGATCCGAACGCCCGCACGGTAGCAACAGAACTCATTACCACCTCGATCAGCGCGGACTTCCCAAACGAGTTCATCGAGCCCGTTGAGGCGGCCTTCTCTGACAATCCGCACGCGAAGTACTTCAACGGGCGCGAGCGGGGCTACGTGCGCGTAACGGTGACGCCGGAAACGCTCACTAGCGAAGTGAGGACGGTCTCGAGTATCACCGAGCGGGAGGCGGAGGTGTCTACCGCGGCGCGTTTTGTAGTGGAGAACGCTCAGCCGGGGGCGCAGCAGGGTTAGGACTCAAAATACGTCCTTTGTGTTCCATCTTTCTTCGTAGTTGTGTAGCAGGCGTGCGCCTCAACCCTTTCTGCGCGAGTCGCACATGTCACACGCACAACGCTTTGGAGCTGATTCAACGTTTGGTTGCGCCTTCTTTTTTCAGCGCAGCCCGAACACCCGCGATACTAAAGGCGCGTCGCCTAGGTGGAAGGTGTGGGTGGTGAAGATATGCATCCAGGCGTTGCCTAGAGCGAGTGTGGAGACTCCCTTGATAACACCCCAGAAGAGGTCTCCAGCGAGCAGCCAGATGAGTGATAAGCTGACCTCAGGTGCGCTGCCCCACTCGAGGAAGTACTCGTTGAGGTTGAAGAGCATGTAGGCGACTCCGGCGAGCACTGCCCCCGTGACCCAAGAGCGGGCGAGCACGGCTAAGCGCGGCGCGAGGAGCGCTTGTGTAAAGATCGCGACCGGCACCAATGTACCGAGCCCGTACATGAGGAGGGTCAGCGCGTGAGCCGTAACGGACGCGGACCAAAACGCTTCGCCAACGAAGGGTAGAATACCCAACACACCTGCAACAACAGCGAAGGGCGCGAACACACGCGGCTTAGGGCTGCTTCGCGCTATATCTACGCACACCTATAAAGAAGATCAGCGGCAGCGCGGCGAAGACCAAGAAGTTGTAGCCCACCCAAATCAACGATGAGCCCACTGGACCGAGACCGAGAATGCCCTGAGTGCCGTCGGTGAACGCCTCAAAGTGGATGTGCGTATGAATGTTGAGCACGAGCCCGAGGCCCATCGCCGCAGCCATATATGCGAAGAGCCAGACGGTCTCCAGGAGCGCGCGGGTGCGCGTCAGACCGAGGTCGCTGGTGTGGTCTATCGGCTCGAGCCCCGTACGACGTGCGAGGAAGACCATGAGCAGAATGAAGGGTAGGACGGCGACCTGACCCAGCAGGTAGGGAACGGGTTCCTGGTTGCCGTAGCGCAAGAGCGAGAGGTCGGCAAAGAAGAGTAGTAGCAGTTCCACGGCTCGTTGCACCACAACTGATCGCGTCTATTTCTATTCGCATCCGCTCACACGAGAAGCTGCTGTAGCAGCTTCTCGTGGAAATGCTATAGGTAGAGAATGGCGGCGAGCCAGACAAGGGCGGCTCCGAATAGAGCGGGATTGAGCCGGAGTGAGGCGCGGGGCGCGGGGAGTGGGGAGCTAGACACGATACGTCTCCTTTTCTATCCTATCAGCGGTAAGTAAACTACCAACGGTAGAATAAGGTATAATCTTACCGATGTCAAGTTCAAACACGAAAACCGAGAAAAAGGGCGGCAGCTATCATCACGGCGACCTGCGGCGGGCGCTCGTTAGCGCGACTCGAAACCTGCTCAAAGAGGGAGAAACCGACAAGCTCTCGCTCAGGGCGGTGGCTAGGCACGCAGGTGTAAGCCACGCCTCGGCGTACTACCACTTCGAGGACAAGACGGACCTTCTCGCCGCAGTCGCGGTCAGCGCCTTTGAAGACCTTACAGTGGCGACCGAGACCGTTTATACACGGGAGGATTTATCCACCTTGGAACGGTTCAGGGGGCTTGCGAGCGTTTACGTCCGTTTCGCGCTAGAGAACCCTCAGGACTTCCGCCTGATGTTCCTGCCCGAGCTGCGCAGCGACGCGGTGCGAACCGAGGTCGAACGGGCGGGGCGAGCAGGGTATGAGCGCACGGTCGCCCTTGTGGCAAAGTTGCAGGCAGAGGGCCGCGTCGCCGAGGGGGACCCGGAAGCGGTGGCGATCAGCGCTTGGGCTATGATGCACGGCTTAGCGACGCTCATGCTCGACGGACCGCTCTACCGCAACGCCCGCACCGAAGCGGGGCGCGAGGCGCTCGTGGAAAAGGCAGTGGATCATCTGCTTCACGGGGTGCTCGAGGGGTAGTAAGCGAGAGTCGGGCGAGGCAATACGTAGGCGTCCTTTTGAGGATTCATACTCCGCGGTGACCCCAATAAGGGGTATGGATGCCCATACGACAGACATGCGTCTACTACACAAAGGCGCTAAAAAGGTGTCATATCCGGCGCTCCCTAGCCCGCAAGAACGTGGAGCATCCAGGCAAACGCTCTCAGAATGTAGGTGAAGATACCTATAGATGAAATAATCATCTACTATACTCGTTTACAGAGGAATCGTTCCGCTCACGTGCTTATTCACCGACTTGAGGAAACAGAGCGCCACAGTTCCGCGCATTTCAGGCGTCAGTTCACTGAAGGAGATTTACATGCTTAGACCCTCCCAACATCCCTTACGCGTCGCCGTCATCGGCGCAGGTCCGGCGGGCTTCTACGCGACGCACGCCCTCCTCAAAAGCGGGATAAGGGTGTCTGTGGACCTCTTCGAACGCTTACCGAGTCCCTATGGGCTGGTCCGCTACGGCGTTGCCCCCGACCACCCCGTGGTGAAGTCTAAGTCGGTCACCTTCGACCTCATCTTGAAGCACGAGGCGGTGCACTACTTCGGTAACGTCACCTTCGGTCAGGATATTACGTATGACGAGGTGAAGCGGCACTACGACGCGGTCATCTACACGGTCGGCGCGAGCAGTGATAAGTCGCTCGGCATCCCCGGTGAAGACTTGCCCGGCAGCCTGTCCGCCACCAAGTTCGTCGCCTGGTATAACGCCCATCCTGATCATGCCGATTTGGACCCACCCCTCAGTGCGCGGCACGCCGCCGTCATCGGTATGGGCAACGTCGCACTGGATGTGACGCGGGCGCTCCTCAAAGACCCTGACGCGCTTGCTGAAAGTGACATGGCGGGCTATGCGGTGGACGCGCTTAGACGCTCACGAGTCACCGATGTCCACATCTTAGGGCGGCGTGGTCCCTCGCAGGCGAACTTCACGCCTAAAGAACTACGCGAGGTGGGCGAACTGCCCGATGTGGATATCGTCGTGGACCCCGCTGACCTCGAGGCCGACCAAGAGGGCACGTTCGAAGACGAACTAAAGGCGAAGAAGACCCGGCGCAACGTTGAGCTGTTCACCGAGTACTCGAGAGTCCACAAGCCCGGCGCAGAGAAGCGCGTCCACATCCACTTCTTTGTATCGCCAGTCGAAGTCCAAGGAGACGGGCGGGTGCAAGGGCTTAAGTTGGAGAGGAATCGGCTCGAGCCCAAAGGCGAGCGCCTTTCGGCGGTCGGCACGGGCGAGTATGAACGTTTAGACATCGGCCTCCTCCTGCGCTCGGTCGGCTACCGCAGCCAGCCCCTTCCGAACGTGCCCTTCGACGAGGAGCGCGGCGTGATTTCGAACAAAGGCGGACGCGTCATAACGTTGGAGGGCAACATCGTACCGGGCGAATACACCTCCGGCTGGGTGCGGCGCGGGCCTTCGGGCGTCATCGGCACGAACAAGACGGATGCTGAGGAGACGGTGCGGCATCTGCTCGAAGACCTGCTGAACCTCCCCCTCGCACAAAACCCCAACCCGCTAGCGGTGAACGCTCTGCTCCAACACAAAGGCGTGCGCTACGTCACTAAGGAGGACTGGCGGCGCATCGACCGGGCGGAGCGCCGGGCTGGGGGTTTGCAGAATAGGCGGTGGCGCGCGAAGTTCTCTAGCGTTGAGGCGATGTTGGAGGCGGCGGAGGTCGAGCCTAGTGTGATGAAAAACGAGGCTCGAGCAGCGTAAGGACATGAAAGGACCTGATCGTGAATCTCCCTAAGTTTGAACATCCTAAGAACCGAGTCGAGTATCTCTATCAACATATCCGCGCCGTGCGGGACAAATTGACGAGCGCGGGCCTTTCCCTCGGCGTGATGTTTGCTAGCCGGACGGTGAAGCGTTGGCAGGAACGGCACCTGACGCGCTTAACCGCTCGCGGCGAAACCGTCTGGATCGAGGACCTTCCCAAGCCCCCCTCCGCAGAGACGCAACGATTTGACGAGTTACCCTATGTCGAAGCTGACCTGTCCCCTAGAACAGACCTGCCGCCGCGTAAGTCTAGCGACATCGCCCTGCCGTCCTACCCAGAGCCCCGCTACCCCTTCGCTTACCGCAAGCCGCCCCTGTCCGGTATGGTTATCAGCGGCCTGGACGAAATCGAGAAGCGCCGTCCCCACCCCCTCTTCTTCGAATTCGACTATGCCTGGGGCGGCTTAACCCAGGTGTTCTACACTCTGATCCCGTCTCGTATCGTGCAGTCAGTTGCGCGCATCTTCCGAAACAACGCGCGGCGCGACGGGGCGGTCTCAAGAGACCAGCAGCCCGTTACGGATACGGCAGCGATGAGCGCGCAGCTTAAAGAGGTCGCGAAGGAGTGCGGTGCGGCCCTCGTCGGCATTACCGAACCGCGCGACGAGTGGTACTTCGAGGGCTTTGAGCCGTCGTTCAAGTACGCCATCTCGGTCGCCGTGCCGATGGACCGCGAGGAGATGCGCTACACGCCGAGCGAGCGTGCGGTGGTGGAGGTCTTTCGTATCTACGAAGACGTAGGGCGCGTTGCCATCCACCTTGCCGAACATATCCGCAGCCTAGGCTATCCCGCTAGGGCTA
Organism: Trueperaceae bacterium; assembly: GCA_965213645.1. Lineage (GTDB taxonomy): Bacteria > Deinococcota > Deinococci > Deinococcales > Trueperaceae > CBDBZX01. The sequence continues at coordinate 107,882 of CBDBZX010000008.1, read as the reverse complement.
GCACGAACATCTCCTCCGGCACGACGGAAGTGCTCCACATTCCCGTCGCCGTCGAAGCAGGGCTAGGGCAACTTGGAAAGCACGGCTCGATTATCACCAAAGATTATGGGGCGAACGTGCGGCTCGCGACGGTGCTGACCGATCTGCCGCTCGAGCCCGACCAGCCTATCAACATTGGCGTAGACGACTTCTGTATGTCCTGCCAAATCTGCACGACGAACTGCCCACCACAGGCTATCTTCGAAACCAAACAGATGGTGCGGGGCGAGGAGCGCTGGTTCATCAACTTCGATCAGTGCGTCCCCTATTTCTCAGCGAATCAGGGGTGCGGCATCTGCATCGAGGTCTGCCCGTGGAGTGAGCCGGGGCGGGGTGAGACCATCATGGAAAAGATGCTCAGTCTGCGCGGTCCAAACGCGACATGAGGTGAACGTGATAGAGGCACCATGATCGACCCAGCCTTACTCGAGTTCTTCCGCCAACTCGAGCAAAACAACACCAAAGACTGGTTCAACGAACGCAAAGACGACTACAAGGCGATGAAAGCCGCCTTCGAGCAGAGCGTCAAGGGTGTCGCAGTCGATATCGCCCGCTTCGACGAACGCTTGCGCAAGGATTTAGGAGGCGGCAGCGTCGCGAGCGTGCCCCGCATCTACCGCGACATGCGCTTTCGTCCTGACGACGCCGCACCGCTCAAAACGTACATCATGGCGGTCATTGCGCCTCTGGGGAAGGTCGAGCCGGGATACTACCTCAACATTGCGCCTGGCGGAAGCGTGGCTGGCGGTGGGCTTCATTCGCCTAAACGTGAGGTGCTTAATATCATTCGTGAGCGCATTGATAACAAGCCGGAGGAGCTCGAGCAGGTCGTCAACGCTGATGACTTTCGCAAGGTTTTTCCTGACGGCCTAGACGAGGAGGATTCCCTCAAGACAGCCCCGCGCGGCTACAGCACTAATCACCCCGCTATTCACCTGCTGCGACTTAACCAGTACCTCACCATGCGATATTTTGGCGACGACGAGGTGACGGACAAAAGCTTTCGGGACGTGCTCCTAGAAACCTACGAGATGCAGCACCGCTTGCTCAGCTATCTGCGCAAGTTCATCGCTTGAGCCGTACCTCGCACAACCCGACCCAGAAGCTAGGCGTACACTAGCGTATGTCCGACGCTGCAAAAGACGCTCGAACGATACCCAAACGAAGCCGCGTGCCCGCTCCGCCGCTCTACTTCAACTCCCATGACCTCTCCGAAGCGCTGGCGTCGGAGACAGGATACGTGCTGAGCTACGTCGCGCAGATGGCGCAGCTCGTTCTGGAGGAGCTGCTAGAACCTCTGCACATCGACGCGCGGCAGCTCGGCGTGATGAAGCTCATCGCGGAGAGCGAGCACCGCTCGCAGGTCGCTATCAGTCAGAACATGGGCTTAGACCGCACTCACGTCGTGCGACTCGTGGACGACTTGGAAGGGCTCGGGTATGTGCAACGTGTGAAGAGTACGGAAGATCGTCGCTATTACGAATTGATTTTAACCCCCGAGGGCGAGCGCGTTTTGAGCGAGACCCGGAAAGTTATCGGCGCGGCAGATGACGACACCTACGGCTGTCTCAACGATGCTGAGCGGGAGACCTTGCACCGCCTCTTGCGTAAGGTGGCCGAGCAGCGGTTCCCGGGGCAACAGCGAGATGAAAAGTGAGTTGAGCGCTTAGGACGTATAGTAGTATGACGCGGAGATGACGTCGTCTTCTGAGCCCAGAGCTGCAGCATTTTTAACCCGACTTATGAGCTGTCGTGCCGCTTCTGATGCACCGGAATCTTCAAGCTGCGCTCGGCTGAACAGTTAAAGTCCAAAAGGTCGGACTACGGGTCTTTCGCAGCACTGCCCTTGTGCGAAAGACGCGCGCGTCTTTCGCAGAAGACTGAGGAAAGCGGCGAGCCTTCGGAGCTGTAGGCATGACAAGCGCGTTGCTGCCTTGCCAGAAGGGTGTAATACTCGGCGTATGCTCACGGACGAGATTACGTTCGCCCCCGCCGCCACCCTCGCTAGGGCGATAAGGCTCAAGCACCTCTCCTCCACGGAGTTGGTCAAAGCGCACCTCAAGCGGATCGAGGCCGTGAATCCTAGCCTCAACGCCGTGGTGCAGCTCGCCGCGGAGGCCGCCCTGAGCGGCGCGCGGCTGGCCGACAAAGCCCTCGCGCGAGGAGATACGACCGGGCCTTTGCACGGCGTCCCTTTCACCGTTAAAGACTGGCCCGAGACGGAGGGCGTGCCCTACGCGGCGGGCGACGAGCGGCACAGGCACTACATCCCGGAGCGCGACGCCACCGTTGTGGCGCGGCTGCGCGAGGCTGGCGGCATCTTTCTCGGCAAGACCAACATTACCGTCAACAACCCCGTCTACGGGCGCACCAATAACCCCTACAACCTGGCGTACACGCCAGCGGGCAGCAGCAGCGGCGAGGCGGCTATCATCGCGGCGGGCGGCTCACCTCTGGGGTTGGGCAGCGACTCGGGCGGGAGTATCCGCCAGCCCGCTCACAACTGCGGCATCGCTGGGCTCAAGCCGAGCACGGGCAGGGTCCCCCTCACGGGGCACCTACCGCGCATCAACCCCATGAGCGACCCCCGCACGACGATTGGACCGATGGCGCGCTACGTAGAAGACCTGGCGCTCGTGCTGCCCGTGATTAGCGGCGTGGACTGGCAGGACGCCGGCGTCGTTCCCGTACCGCTCGGCCACTGGCAGGACGTCGGGGTAGAGCGCCTGCGCGTGGCCTTCTACACGAGACACGTTCACGCCAAGCCGACCCCGGAGACGGACGAGGTGGTGAGAAGGGCGGCGCGAGCCCTCGCCTGGGTCGAGGTCGAGGAGGCGCGGCCCGAGCGGGTCGAGGAAGCGTACGCGATCACCCGCGCCTATTGGCAGCGGCCCGAGTCGGAATCGTGGGACGCGTGGGCGCCCGACGGTGAGGCGAAGCTGAGCGGCGAGGAGGTCGAGCGACACCTGTTCGAGTGGGACCGGTTCCGGCGCAGCCTTATCCGCTTTATGGCGCACTACGACGTCATCTTGACGCCTGTCGCCGAAAAACCTGCCGTGCCCCACGGCGAGCCGGAAGGCGGCATCCCCTACACACTGCCCTACAGCCTCACGGGCTACCCCTGCGCGGTGGTGCGCGGCGGCAGCTCGCCCGAGGGGCTGCCGATCGGGGCAGGTCGTGGCGAGGCCGTGGCGCGATGACGTAGCGCTCGCGGTCGCGCACCGTCTCGAGCAGGCTCTGGGGGGCTACCAAAAGCCTGCGATCTAGAGGCGCGCTTGTTACGCCCACGCCCTGGGCTATCGGTCTTGTCATCACTTTACTTACCCACGTACCAAGTCGATTGCGCGCCTGATCGGGTTGTCACCGCTTAAGCGGTGTGCGTGAGACGCGCGCGTCAACTGCAAAAGGCTCCCGCCCCCCCTCCTTACGGCTTAATCACGCTGTGCGCTATAGTACGGCGAACTAGGTATACAACGACTTGTGCATGATTCAGGAGGGAAGCCATGAAAGCGGTGGTGTACACAGACTACGGACCCCCTGAAGTGCTCCGGCTCGAGGAGGTAGAAAAACCCGTCCCTAAAGACGACGAAGTTCTGGTCAAGATTCACGCGGCGGCCGCGAACCCGCTCGACTGGCACTTCATGAGGGGTACGCCGCTCCCGTTCCGCCTTGTTTTTGGATTCCGCAGACCGAAGAACCCGTTTCTCGGTGCGGACATCGCGGGGCACGTTGAAGCGGTTGGCAATAAGGTGACACAGTTTCGGCCCGGCGACGAGGTGTTCGGCGACGCGAGCAGCAGCGGGTTGGGCGGCTTTGCCGAGTACGTCTGTGCTCGTGAAGAGACCTTAGCCCTGAAGCCGAGTAACTTATCTTTTGAAGAGGCGGCGGCGGTCCCAGTGGCGGCTATCACCGCTTTACAGGGGCTTCGCGACAAAGGACAAATTCGGTCCGGCCAGAAGGTGTTGATCAACGGCGCCTCGGGTGGCGTGGGCACCTTCGCGGTGCAGCTCGCCAAAGCGTTCGGGGCTGAGGTCACCGGCGTGTGCAGCACGCGGAATCTGGAGCTAGTGCGCTCCGTCGGGGCGGACAGGGTCGTCGACTACACGAGAGAGGACTTCACCAAAAGCGGGCAGCCGTACGACCTGATCCTCGACGCGGTGGGGAACCGTTCGGTCTCGGATTACGTGCGTGCCTTAAGTCCTCAGGGGAGATGTGTCGTCGTCGGCTTTACCACCCTAACTCATCTGCTCCAGGTTGCCTCATTGGGGGCGTGGGTATCTAGGAGGGGGCGGAAGAAGATCGGTGTCATGGGAGCGGCGAAACCGAACCGGACGGACCTGGTTTTCATCAAGGAACTTCTCGAGGCCGGCAGAGCCGCCCCTGTCATAGATAGGACCTACCCGTTAAGTGAGACGGCTGAAGCTATCAGATATCTCGAAAAAGGGCACGCTCGGGGAAAAGTTGTCATCGACATCTGACCCTCTCAGCGCTCCTGAGCTCGGGTTCGTTGTGCAAGAGACGCGCGCAACTGTGTCCTTGAGGAATAGGCGAAGGCTTTATAGTGAATGTGCTTATGAAAAGGATTATCCTGATCGCCGCCGGACTCGCCCTCATCACTGTGGCTGCTGCCGCTATCTACTTCTACTTTACAGGCCCTGGCAGGTTGACGACATCACCTGAATTCTCCGGATTGGAAAGATCTGTGTCAGCTGGTATCCTTACCTCGCGAGCCGACCCCGCCGTAAACATAATGTTCAACGAAGACTACGACTATATTGGTGGTCAAACATTCGAGCTCTACGGCACCGCTGATGTTGAACAGCATTTCTTCGTCGAGGAGCGTCCGGACGGAAGTTTGAAGAGCTTTTTCTGGCTGCAGTTTGAAGGCTTTTTGCCGAGCAACGACTACACCTATGATTACACCGACTCTCCACTTCGAGTCGAAATAGACGGCTTTAACTTCTATACGGATACAGCAGCAGGCATTGACGTGAGGTTCTGGCGGCTTGGCTCACCAGGAACGGACGGCTACCTTGTGCGCAAGTTCCTCGCCGACAAAGGCTACAGCTACCCTGACGAGTACTTCTACGCACGGCTAGTTCATATCCCTGACTTGACCCGCCGCAAAGAGCTCCTCGTCATCTTTATCGACGACCTAAAGCCCTCGGGCTTCGCTGCGGCGGAGCTGCGCGAAGGCGGAGAACGTGAGGAAAGCTGGCCGGAGGTCGAGACGGCGCACCTGGAAAAGATCAGGAACGTCATGACGCTGATTCAGCTTGAGTGAGGCACCGCTTGGAATTGGTGTTCAGCTAAGTACCGGGGCAGAGTTCGGGCGGAGATTTGCATAGATTTTGTGCGTGTGATGCGCGCGTTTGTTGCAAAAGTCCATGCAAATCTCAGCTAGTAGGTCCGCTTTTTTACGACTTAATACCGGCACCTGTACCGAGATATCGTGCTCCTCAAGTTCAACATAGGTGATGAGGTTGCGGCGTTGCACCTAGCAGAGCGCGGAGGGCAAGAAGGAAATGAGAAGTAGGACAAAACATGGCGACAAGCTCAGGAAAATACTGTCGCGCGTGCATCACGAACGCGGTTCAGCTTCTCTCGAATTACCTGTTGCTCGATATCATAGGGCTCGTATCGCTCTACAATGGAGATGAGCTCTTCAAGAAGGGTACAATTGCTGCGGCAAAACTCGATTAAAATGCTCGTTTGGCTCTGCTTCAAGTCTTCAAAAACGTCTAAATTGTGAAGCGCCTGAAATTCTGTTCTCGGACTGTCGAAAACGAATATATTCTGCTGCCTTACGTATATTTGAGCGAAGGCACGCCACTTAGAAAGATCGGCGCTTATCTCAACCTTTCTACATATCTCGCGTTACGCAACGTTCCCCACAAGGGTGTGGAGCATATGCCACTCGGGATCGGTTTGATAAGACGCAACCTCCCTCTTGAGGCGCTCGTTCTCAACCACCGGTACGCCCCTTGTACCATCAAAAAGCTCTCGGTAAGCGAGGTCACTGCCTCGCTCGCAAAGTGAGTGAATTAATATGCGACCTGCAACGTCGGCTGCATAAGCTTGGCTGCTTCGCATTCGAACTACTTCAATTAAAGTTGGGAATGCAGAGAACCAATTCACTACTTCCCTAAGGTACAGCTTGAAACTCTTTACGAGCGAGACGTGTACTCTTTTTTCATATGGTTCATGTTACTCCTCAGCCCATATCTGCACCGACAACAACTCCAGGAACGAAGTTAGCGTAAGCCTGCGCGTCTCATTCCCACAGCTGAGCCTAGAGTAGAGGATGTCGAGTCAAGTCGCACATTAGGCTTTTAACGGACATAAAGTAAGTGTATCACGGACAAAGCTAAACTTAAAGGCGACTCAGCATCAAAAACGGCTGCTCTACATGCGTTTTGTGCGCCAGTTGCGCGCGTCTGTTGCACAATACTGCTCAGCTTGACCACGCTGTTCGTAAGAGTTTTCTGTGACTAACAAACTCCCGCAGCTTAGCTAAGCGCGAGGCTTAGTATCTTTACGCCCCCCCCTGTGCGACTCTCGCTCGTGAGTTCTTCGGCAGAGAACCGTCCCGCACTGCGCGGTTCTACAATCTGGTCGATGAGCCCGTAGTCCTTAGCCTGTTCGGCAGACAGGTAAAAGTCGCGCGTCATGTCTTGCAAGACCTTGTCGCGTTCCTGACCCGTGTGGATTTCGTAAAGGCTCAGGACCATGTCACGCACCGACATGAACTCGCTGGCTTGGACTTCGAGGTCGGGCAGACTGCTCCGAGGGAACCCTGCTGAGCCCTGGTGGATCATCACGCGGCTGTGCGGCAACGCGGCCCGCCCCCCTTGAGCGCCCGCCATGAGGATAATCGATCCCATCGACATAGCCGTCCCTACACAGGTGGTGTTTACAGGCGCGCCGACGAACTGCATCGTGTCGTAGATGGCGAGACCAGCGTATACATCACCGCCAGGACAGTTGATGAAAAGGTTGATCGCCTGCTCGGACGACTGCGAGTCGAGTAGCAGTAGCTGAGCGACCAGAACGTTGGCGACTTCTGCGTCGATAGGCGTACCGAGAAAGATGGTGCGGTCTTTTAACAGGCGGCTGTTAACGTCGTAACTCCGTTCGCCGCGGCTGGTCTGTTCGATCACATAAGGTGTTAAAGGCATAAAGACCTCTTCTCAGATGCCCGGCGGTATCAGCCGATGGTGTGGAGACGGCACGTGTACAACGATTTGATACGTTTGCGAAAGGCGCATCTACCGCTACAAGGGCTTATCAAGCGGCGCGTAAGAAGAGGTTTTGGTTCTCGAGGGTGTTATAAAACGCATCAAGATCGAGAGTCACTACTGCAACATCAAACAAGGTTGCTGAGCTACTAGTCCGTGCTTGATAGCTGGCTACGATTGCAGGTTGTGTTTCGGCGACCAGACGACGCACGGTTAAACGCAACAAGACCTGCTCGCCGTGTGGCTCGAGCTCGAAGGTGACGATCTCCGGCGAGGGTAGAACACCCTCCCCTGATTCACCTTGAGGGGGGCTCAGGGTGTACTCGAGCACTGAAAGCGGCACGCAGTGGGTGACTCGCCTGTCGGTCACGCTCTTATCCAGCCACGTCTCTACTAGCTCCAGGTTCGTCAGATAGCCCCATACCCGTTCGATTGGACCGGGCAGGACGCGCTCAAACTGAACCTCGAGGGGCGCAACCGCTTGATCGTTCTCCTTCATCTTCATTCCTCCTTCGGAATATCGTCCTCATAGAGCTGCCGCTCGAGCGCGTCGAGACGACCTTCCCAGAAGCGCGTAACGCCGTCGAGCCACCCTTGTAGCTCTAACAAGCCGGCACGGTCGAGTTCGTAAATGCGCCTCTGAGCGTCAACCCGGACGCGAACCAACTGAGCGTTGCGCAACACCTTGAGATGCTGGGAGACCGCCTGTGGGCTCATCTCAAATGAGCCAGCAAGTTCACCTGCCGGCTGCGGGCCCTCCGCTAGTATCTCCACGATGCGCCGCCGGGTCGGGTCGGCTAAGGCTGTAAAACTTTCCACACGCTACTATAAAGTCATCGCTTTAACAAGTTAATACTTAAATAAGAACTGCCAACCAAATTAGAGCACTATGGGTGAACCCGTGAGCCTTCTTATCAGGCATTCAACCGTATGCTGACGATGAGCTGCTGTGCATGAGTTGCGCGCAACTCGCGCGTAGCATTCCCGAGTCGAAGTTCTCGAGATCACGGCGGCAACGGCGTTGCTGATCGAGCGCACACAAGTCAACATCGAGTTCAGTGAAAGCCCGCTCCCCGGTAGAGGTGATGTGGTAGCGGTCCGCCGCCAGCTTAATAAAGCTGCCGGCTAGCAGGGCATCCGCGAGGGCGACAGCTACCTTGCCTGCGAGGTGGTCGTAGCAGGTGCGGGCAAAGAGCAGGGGTTCGTCAGAAGAGCTACTTCGTTCGTCAGAGGGGACCGCAGTTAGGTTCTGTAAGGATTCGACCACGTTAGCGACGTCGGGTCCGGCGAGACGGTAGTAACGGTAACGCCCATGACGTTCGACCGCCAGCAGGCCACCTCGCTGCAGCTTGGCGAGGTGAGAACTAGCCGTTTGAGGAGAGACGCGCGCGAGGCGTGCCAGCTCCGAAGCGGGACGAACCCGACTGCCCATCAAGGACAGTAGCATCCGGGCGCGCGCCGGGTCACCCATAAGCGTGGCAACTGAGGCGAGATCTATCACTTGCTCCATGTCCCCATTTTAGGGCGGAAATGTTATTAGACGCTTCGATGGCGGTGGAAACGACCGCCCGGCTCCTCACTGTAGCCTCTTTTAAGGAGGCACAAGATGAAGCTCATAGACGACCTTACACGTGCCCTTACAGGCCCCCTAGACGCCATCGCACGTCGCCGCTGTCACCAATGTGCATTGAACAACGCCCTGGCAGCCTTCGAGAGCAATCACTATCCCTGGATCGAGGCATCCTTCGACCTCAAATTCTTGACTGGGCGAGGCGCAGAGGCGCTCGAAGCGAATGATGCACAAGCCCTTGCCCGAGCCTGGACCTCGCAGTTCCGTTACCGGGATGAAGCTCGGCGCGACGATGACGTGCGCCGTCTCGTCCTGGCGGCGGCGACCTTCCTCGAGCTATTTAAGCGTGCTGAGGCGGCGTGTGCATACCGTTTGAGTCGGCGGCTCAATTCAGAGCGTGACGCTCGTACTTTTTGGAATCCATGCAATGCTTCCGCAAGGCGAGCTAGGCTAAGTCCAAGCGCTCGTGGCAAAGAGCGCAAACGTTAGAGGTAAGAGCCATCAGTTCTCCACTTGACCTCGAGCGCGCTCTAGCCTGTAGGCTCACCTTATGGCCGAACTCAGCATCAGCCAGGTCGCCGAGCGCACTGGGCTGAGCATCCACACCCTGCGCTACTACGAACGTGCTGACCTCATCACAGGCGTGAGGCGAGGTGCCAACGGCCACCGCTGCTACACCGAGACGGACGTGGCATGGCTTGAGTTCCTGCAGCGGCTTCGCGCTACGGGGATGCCCACATCTCAGATGCGGCACTTCGCCGAGCTGCGGCGGCAAGGCAACGCCTCCCTCGAGGAGCGTGTCGCGATGCTTGAAGGGCATCACGCCGCTGTCGAAGCGCGAATCGCTGAGCTGAACGACAACTTGCAGGCGATACGCGGCAAACTTCTGTGTCTACGTGATACAGCACCGGAAAGGGAGGAAGCGTGAAACCGAACTGGCTTGAGCACATAAGAGAAAGCAACCATAGGTTCCTACAACAGGTAAGTGAGACCTCATTACCCACCACCCGTGCGCCTGGTCCGGCGGTCATCACTTGCATGGACCCGCGCGTGAACCTAGCTGCTATCGGCATCCCGAAGTTTGCTGAAAACGGCGGCAACGACTCGGCAGTGCGTATCATCAGTACCCTAGGAGGCATGGCGGAGGAGCGCTCGCTACTCGTAGGCATCTTCCTTGCCAGTATCTCGGAGATTATAGTGCTCATGCACACCGACTGTGGTTGCTGTCTGGCTCACAAGAACATCGACCTCATCATCGACCGTATGCACGAACGTCTGCCCGAAGAGGACCTAGAAGACTACGAGCAAATGCTAGGAGAACCCTTCCGGGAGCGGCTGCAGGAGCGCCTGAAGACCTTCGAGGACCCCTTCGAGGCGGTCGAAAGGGAAGTCGCCGCCATTAAAGCCCTGCCCTATACGCCTGATGATCTCATCGTTCACGGCCTGGTCTATACCTTGGCAACGGGGAAGGTAGAGGTAGTTGTGAACGGCTACGGCTAAGTGCTCTTCTGCGTGAGACGCGCGCGTTAGTGGCACAAGATGTAGGAGAACCTTAGAAGGCCTAGCGCCGCCCTGTCGGGTCCATCGGCGGCTCCTCGGACAAGGGACGCATGATTGCGGTGAGGTCGTCACGGTCTTGATAGATGGTGCCATGTAGCGGACAGACTGTGCGGAGCGGCTCATCGAAAGCGCGCCACTGCTCCGCTAAGCGTTCAGTCATCGCTTCGGTCGGCCCGGGTGAACGCTCCAAGCGCAGCGGCTCCCGGTTTTGACGCGGGCCTGGTCCCACCGCGCAGTCGCCTGCTAAGAGAACGCCTCCGTGCGCGGGCCAGTAGAGCATCACGGAGCCCGCAGTGTGTCCGGGAAAGTGAATAGGCTCGGAGCCCCGCCTCTTCAAGCACCTCATTCGTTATGGGGTCGCTGAAGTCAACACCCGCCTGTTTCGCCTCGGGGTGAGACGCGTCGTCTGGGTGGAGCAAGATAGGTAAGGCATAAGCTTCTTTAAGCGCCCCGTATGCGTCACCTTGCCCAGCAACATTGCGGTGCGAAAGGACGAGGGCTTTAGGTGGATGGCCTTTGTCGGCAAGCTCACGTATGCCACCTAGTGTCCAGCTATAGGGCGCGTCGAAGAGGATCGAGTAGCCCTCAAAAAGTACGGCGAACGAATTTGGTGGGTGTCCGCTGCCGCCGGTTGTCGCACCCGCTTGGGGCAGGAGCACGAGGTCGTCGTAGAGATACTGGGCTTTAGGAGAGAAAAAATCCACGCAGGTCCTCCAAAGTTGAGTTCAGCTAAATGGTGCCAAGAATATCGCGCAGGCTCTTACCTGCCTTCTCACCAGCCTCCTCCGCACTCAGCTCGTCAAAGGCGTCGGCGAAGACCTCCACCCCAACTGAGTTGAGCCCGCCCGTCTCTGATAGGATACGCACCACCGACGCTAAATCGAAGTCGCCCTCGCCCGGCGCTTTGCGGAAGTGCAAGAGGTCATTTTGCAAGTCGCCATGTACCTCATTGTCGGCGTCAGCGACCTGAAGGGCGAAAATCTTCTCGCCAGGGATGGACCTAAGTAGGTCGTGGTCGGGGTTGCCCCGGTAGTAGTGCCAGGTGTCCAAGGTGATGCCGCCGTTGTCGCGCCCTGCCATCTGAACGATATCCCACGCTGTTGCCAGGTCGGGGATGCTCGAGAAGGGCATGAATTCCAGGTGCACCCGCCAGCCAAAGTCGCGGGCGCGGTCACAGATACGAGCGAAGTTTTCCACGCCTTCTTCGACGCTTAGGGGGTTGCCGAAGGTCTCGATGAGGTTGATGGTGTCTACCTGAAGCTCGTCCGCCATGCGGAAGAAGGTGTCTTCGTCAAAGTCTACGAACGCCAAGTCAACATCGCTCGTGCCTTCGGGCGGATTCCAATTCGGAGTCCATTTTGTCAAGGGGTCTAAGGTGATCACACGCACCCCACTATCCGCGATCATATGGCGCATGTCGACGTAGCTGAGCCCGCCTTCGGTGAATGTCTTGACGTCCAAGGGGAAGAGAGTCATCCGGTTCAAGTTGCCTGCTCGGGCAGCTTGGAGGCGCTCCTCAAAGCCCTTTGTACGGACGCACGCTGCCCACAGGGTGAAGTCTTTCATCAGGGTCTCCTATTCTGAATGAGGTCTTTGCTAAGGTACTTCGGGGCAAGGATTTACTGGGATGCGCTGCTAGGCTCACTCTCATTAGCCTCAAGGAAAGACACAAGGACCTCCAGCAGCGCTTCGGGCTGTACCTCGGGGACCCAGTGCCCTACGTCCGCGACAACCTCGACCTGGGGGTTGTTCGCAACAGCGTTCGCCAAGCCTTCGATGATTGGACCAGCACTCGCCTCTCCGCCGACAGCGAGCACCGGCATCTCCAGGGGTGTCTCGGCGAATGCCTGGTTGTCCTCGGTGTCCTCTGGGAAGGTGCGGTAGTAGCCCAAGGTGGCGGAGAAGCGCTCCATGTCACCGTACGCTTCTAACGTGTGCTCGAAGATGCTTTCAGGTAGAGCGTCTGGCTGAGCAGCTTGTTCGCGCAAGAACTCCCTCAGAAAGTAATCCTGTTGCCCCTCGATGAGCCTCTCAGGGAACTCGGGCTGCTGGAAGAAGCCGAAGTGCCAGGCGAGCAGGCTGATCTGCGTCCAGAAGGGTTCGATACCAGGTAGCGGCACGTCCACGAGGGTGAAGGTGCGCGTGGACTCGGGGTAGTCGCTGGCGAAGGCGTAGCCGACCATGCCGCCGATGTCGTGCCCGACGTAGTGCACAGGAGCGAGGTCGAGCGCGAGCACAAGTTCGTGGATATCCGCCGCTAAGGTGCGCTTGTCGTAGCCGCTCTCAGCAACCTCCGACTCACCCGCGCCGCGCAGGTCGGGCACGATGACGGTGTAGTTCTCGGCGAGCTGGGGCATGACCTCTTCCCACTCGCGCCAGGTCTGCGGCCAGCCGTGTACTAGTACGACGGGGTCGCCCTCGCCGCCGATGACGTAGTGCAGGTCCACGCCGTTGACCTCGAGCGTGTTAGAGGTGAAATTAGTGCCGTCTAAGGTGAGCGTCGCGCCCCCGCTTTGCCCGCTCCCACTTTGTTCGCCTCCACTCTGTCCAAAGGAGAGCGTCAGTGTGGACAGGATCAAAAGGGTTAGCAAGTTGAACATATTAGGTCTCATCGTTCCTCCTCATAACTAAGCTGAGAAGAGCTTAGCCGCAGAGCGCCCTGAGTGCCAATAGCTCATCTTCACTATGTGATAACCTCAGGTTATGGCGATGAGCTTGAAGCGTTTCCGCTGCTTTGTCGCGCTCGCCGAGGAGCTGCACTTCGGGCGGACGGCCGAGCGTGTTTTTCTCAGTCAGCCCGCTCTGAGTAAACAGATTGCGCAGCTCGAGGCGGACTTGGGCGCGAGCCTCTTCGAGCGGACGCCGCAAGGCGTCATCCTCACCGAAGCGGGCCGCGTGCTGCTGCCCGAGGCGCGCCTTGTACTCGCGCAAGTTGGGCGCGCCGTGCGGAGTGTGGAGGAGCCAAGCGCTACCCGAGCCTCGCAGCTCCGGCTGGGCGCGGTAGGTCCGGCGGCGCACAACCTCCTACCGAAGATCGTTAAGCTGCTGCGGGCGACCCACCCCGACCTCGTCATCAGTTTGCACGAGGTGACGACCGCCGAGCAGCTCGAGCTGCTGAAGACTGATCAGATCGACCTGGCTCTTCTCTGCGTAGAGAACACGGACGAGGTCGCCTTCACGCCGTTGTTCCGCGACCCGGTAGTGGTCGTTCTACACAAAGCAAACCCGCTGACACGCTGCACCACAGTCCCCCTCGAACGCCTCTCCGAGCAGACGCTCGCCTCGCCGCACCGTGTAGAGCCGGGGCACGCGCGTCTACTCTCATACCTTCACGAGCAGGGCGTGCGCCCCGAGCTCATCGACGTTGACAGCGTCGCGACAACCTTTGGTTTAATCTCGAGCGGTGAAGCTATCGGTTTCTTCCCTGGCTTCGCTCAGGCGAAGCTTCCACCCGAAATGGTGTCCCGAACAACCGAGCCCGCGCTGCCGGACCTTGAAACGGGGGTGGCCTGGCGGCGGATGACGCCACCGGCTATCCTCGAGCCTTTCCTCGAGGCGGCGAAGCAAGTGGCAGCCTCAGTGCGTCCGGTAGAGGATGCTCAGCAACAAACTTGAAAAACTCCAGGGTAGAATAGCAATTCGAAAGCGCTTGGTGCACCTTGAGAGTAGGGAAGGCGCGCTATTTCGGAGCATTGTGCGGCGAACGCGCGCATCTCTCGCATTGCGCTCATTCAGTCCTCAGCCCGGAAGAAACCCTAAATTTCGGATACCTAGTCTGTTCATAGACCTAGGGCCTCTCACTCAATAAGGGTCAGCTTAGGCAACGCACAAGGCTAGACGTTCGTGCAAAGAGGATAAGGTTGTATTGTCTCGAAGGGTTTCCTCATACTACCTTCACCACCACCTTGCCGCACACCTCCCCCGCCTCCATGTAGCGGTGGGCCTCGGGCAAGTCTTTGAGCTCAAAGGTTCGGTCCAAGGGTACCCGCAGTTCCCCTCTTTCTATGAGGCGGGCGAGGAAAGCGAGGTCGTAGCTGCGCTCTCTAGCCGGGATGAAGTGGTAGCGCGGCGCGACCCCTAGCTTCGAGGTCACAGCGTTAAGTGCCCCCCTTGGACTCAAGCGGGTGCTGACCGCTCTACCCTCGTCGCTCAACACTCTCTGGAGTTCGGCAAAGTCGCGCTTGCCAGAGGCGTCGAAGATGATGTCCCAGCGCTCGGACCTTTGGGAAAAGTCATCCTTTTGATAGTCGATAGTATCAAACGCCCCAAGGCTCTCCACGAAGTCGCGTTTGGCCCCGCTACAGACACCGGTGACGGTGCCACCGAATCTCTTAGCGAGTTGCACCGCAAACGCGCCGACCCCACCCGAGGCCCCACTGACGAGCACCCGCTGACCCTCCTGGAGGTTGGCTACACTCCGCAAGGCTTGGAGGGCGGTCAGTCCGGCCACCGGCACGGCGGCGAGCTCACCAAAAGCGAGCGGGGCGGGAGCGAGTGTTACCCGTGACTGCTTGACGCACGCGTAGTCGGCGTTAGCACCCCCCTGGTGACCGATAGCGCCGTAGACCCTGTCGCCCGGTAAGAAGGCGGACACTTGGGGGCCGCAGGCCACTACTTCGCCCGCGAGGTCAAAACCGAGGGTGAGGGGTAGCCGCCAAAAGCTAAACGCTTTCATCTCCCCCCGACGAAGCCCGACTTCAGCATAGTTGAGGCTGGTGGCGTGGACGCGCACGAGCAGCTCATCGTTCTTGGGCTCTGGACAAGCGACCTCGTCGAGTTGCAAGACGTCGGGGTCTCCAAATTGGTGTAGGCGCATGGCGCGCATGGGCACCTCCTCGAGACAGGTTATCCGCTGTCAGTTGTAGAGACTGTATGCAGTTATGGGCTGACAACGGCTACCGAAGGATTGTTCGAACAAAATGCAGGCTCATCAGGCCGCTAGGGGGTGAGTTAGTTGAGCAAACGGAGCACGGGTTAGGACATAATTAGGTGCGTTGAACGATTTTACACTATGGCTGCAGCGCGGTGAGGTGTAGGGAGTTCGCTGAACGAGACCCAAACACTTTCGTGACAAGTACCTCATTTAGGACACTTTGGCTCAGGTCTTCTGCAAGAGACGCGCGCGTCTCCCGTAGAAGGACTTGCGCAGCTAAGCGACAGAGTGGCTCAGCTCCAGGCCAACCGCTGGGCGCTCCAGCGCTCGGCGATGTATAGCGTCTCGGACCCCTGCTTCTCCATGCCCACCTGCATCATGAGGAAACCCGTCGAGACCCTCTCCACAAAGCCCCACTGCCAGATGGCCCTTTCATCGACGCCCGTACGTGCGGCGAGCCGCTCGCAGCGCCGCTGCCCGAGGCGGACGGCGTCGCCCTGCAAGAGCGCCTCGTTCCACTCCCGCATCGGGATCGCCAGGTCGAGTGCGGGTTCAGCGAAGAGTCCGTCGGGGTCGATGAACTTATAGCTCCGCTCATCGTCCTTGGTGTTAACCCGTTTCAGCGTGTTGTGCGCGTGGGCGTCGCCGTGTACCAAAACGCAGTTCTCGGGGTCGTAAGCGGCTTGCCTCTCGAGTGCAAAGATGAGCGCTAGCTCTTTGGTTGCCTCTGAGCAGGGGGCGCGGAGCTTGCGCCAGGTAAGGTCGATAAATTCAGCCAAGGCGCGCGCCTTCTCGGCTCCGGTCGTCAGGCTATGGCCGGCGTTCAGAGGAACCCAAGCTTCGGCTAGCGTGTCACAGATGATCCTGATCTGCTCAGCCTCCGACTGTGTAGAGGTGCCCAAGGGCGATCCGAGGCGCTCCAGCAGGATAGCGTTATAGCTCTCACTATGTTTCAGCAGACTTGGGTAGCCTCGCCTGTCGGTGAGACGATACGCCCTCGCCTCGTTCGCGCAGTCGCACAGACCCGGGATGCCGACTTTAAGCACCGCCTCTACGCCGTCCTCCAGTTCGGCAGTGAGCACCAAGCTTTCGGAGCCCCCCTCGAGAACCTCGCCAACCCGGAGCTGCCACTCATTCGCGAGCGCCTTCACGGTTTCATGCAGACCCGACATCCAGGCGCGACCGGTCTCACCCCGCGCTTGGGCTTTCAGCCTTACGCTCTTGGGTAGTCTATAGGGCATCTTCGTCACTCCCGGATGATACCGCCTTAGCTATTCGGGGACTTCGGCGAGACTTGCGCGCGTTTGTCGCGTAGCGTTTCGGCAGGATGTCACGTAAAGTGCCTACCCTCGAGCTCGTAGTGGGGATAATCGGCTATGGTGGTGTTACCCGCCTATGCCCGAGCGCCGCCAGCGCCGCGTCCAGCGCGTCCTCGCTTAGTTCCTTCGCCATTACTCTATGCCGATGCTCGCTGAAGGAAATATGGCGTCTCACGCCGCGTAAGACCTCGCGCCTGGTCCTCCTTTCCCGCGAGGAGAGAAAAAGAACACCTCCCTCAAATTGCCTTTAGAAAGGTTTCGACCTCGTCCCGTGTCGGCATCGGGTGGACCGCGCCATGGTCACGTGTTGAGAGTGCTGCGGCAGCGTTTGCTGTCTTAGCCGCATCGAAGACGGAGTGCCCGCGAAGGGTTTCGGCGACGAACGCCCCGTCAAACGTATCGCCCGCACCCGTAGCGTCCACCACCTCAACACCGTAAGCAGGTATATGCTCCGTTTGACGGCCGTTACTGACGAGTGCGCCTTCTGAGCCTAATTTCAACACCACGGACGCCGCGCCCTTCTCTAAGAAGAGGTCGGCGATCGCCTGCGGGTCTTCCATGCCCGTCAATGTAGCCGCGTCCTCCAAGCTCGGCAGGCAGTAGTCGCAGTAGCGGATTGTCTCGAACGTCACTGCCCTTGCCCGGTGCAAGGGCCAGAGCTTGAGGCGTAAGTTGGTGTCATAGGACACCTTGACGCCCTGCGCCTTGGCAAGTTCGAGTGCCTTAAAGGTCGCGTCACAGGCGTTCTGGCTGATTGCCTGGCTAATTCCCGATAGGTGTAAGACCTTGACGCCCTCTAAGTGCTCGGCTGTGATGTCGTCTGGCTGAAGCTGACTCGCCGCCGATTCCTGTCGATAGTAGGTGAAGGCGTGCTGCCCATCCGAGTAGGTGATGAAATAAATACCCGTAGAGTGCTTCTCGTCTCGCACTACTCGTGAGACGTCAATCCCCTCACGATGCCAGAGATCGACGAACGCATCGCCAAAGGCATCTCGTCCAAGCCGCGTTATGATGCCGACATCAGCGCCCTGCTGGGCAGCGGCGACCGCCATATTCGAGGTGTCACCGCCGAAGCCTTGTAGATAGAAGGCGCGCCCCTCACGCTCGACCTGTGCAAACTCGAGGAGCGGCTCGCCCAAGGAGAGAAGCTCAGGCATCAGATGCGCTGATACTTGGCGAGGCCGTCACGGAGCGAGCCCGACTCGCGGATAAATTTCGCCTGCTCCGCTTCCTTCTGCTCGATCTCCTGTGCGGCTTTGAGCACCTCGTCGACGTGGTCTTTAGGCACGACGACAACGCCGTCCGTGTCGGCTACGATAAGGTCGCCCGGCTGCACCTCGACGTCGCCGCAGGTGATGGGCCCGTTCTTCGAGAGAGTCTTAAAGCGCCCTACCGTCGTGCCTGGTGAAACGCTGCGGGCAAAAACCGGGAAGTCGTAATCACGTTTAATCTCGGTGATATCTCTGATGCCACCATCCAAAATTGCGCCAGCCAGCCCGTTCACCGAGGCACCCGCCGTCATGAGACCGCCCCATACGGCGACCTCGCTCTCGCCGCCGATGCCGATAACGATGACGTCCCCCTCGTTCGACTCATCGATGAGGTCGAGCGCGTGGGTAGGCGTTCGTCATTTATTGGTGGCACAGTTGGGGTTGTCCTTATTACACTCCTTGCCCCTCTATTCTCGCGCATGGCGCGCAGCTTCGGTCCACCTGAATTTTTCATGCTGGTCATGATGGGGATGTTGACGCTCGTGGTTATGGTTGGCGCGCATTGGCGCTACGGCGTGATTTCAGGGCTCATCGGGTTTGCCCTAGCTACAGTAGGTGTTGACCTTGTGACGGGTCGAGGACGCTATACGTTCGGCTCAGCCGAACTCATTGGCGGCATCGATTTTATCCCCATCGCGATTGGCTTATTTGGTATTGGCGAGCTGCTCTACTCTCTTCATGAAGGGGCGCATCAAAACGCCTCGGGGGTCGTTCAATACCGTGAGGAAGAACGCTTCTGGCCTACCAAGCTCGATTGGATTCAGTCGAAGTGGACCCTCGTTCGCGGCTCTATTTTAGGATTTGTCGTGGGCGTTATCCCTGGCGCGGGCGCAACGATTGCCAGTTTGATGGCTTACTCATTTGAAAAGTCGGTATCACCTGAACCCGAGGAATTTGGCAAGGGATATATGCCTGGGCTCGTCGCACCTGAGGCAGCAAACAATGCGGCGTCAGCGGGCGCGATGATTCCGCTTCTCACCCTCGGTATTCCAGGGTCTGCCTCAACCGCTGTGCTTCTTGGCGCGTTTTTGCTTTGGGGGTTGCGCCCTGGACCGCTCCTCATGACCCAAGAGCCCGAGTTCGCTTGGACGCTCATCGCTAGTATGTATCTCGGGAACATGGTACTTGTGGCGCTATGCATTTTCGCCATTCCGCTCTTTGTAGCGATGCTGCGCATTCCTTACCGCATCTTAGCACCGGTCGTCGTGCTCCTCTCAGCGATTGGCACGTATGCCGTCAACGGCAGCATGGTTGAAACCTGGCTTATGCTCGCGGCTGGTGCGGTCGGTTACCTGATGAAACGCTTTGGCTTTTCGCCCGCTGCTCTCGTCGTTGCGCTCGTCCTTGGACCGCTTGCCGAAGATACCTTGAGGCAAACGCTAACTATCTCACGCGGCTCGTTCATGATTTTCTTAGAGCGCCCTGTAGCGCTGACGCTCGGTATCATCACGCTCGTGCTCATCGGTCTTTTAGCGCTTATGAACCGCTTCCAGAAGAACACGGTTACAGAAGCCCGAGCCTCCGAGGAGTCATAGAAGGATACTCACGGCTCGAGCACCTTCACCCTAGTGGACGCGAACGGAAGAAAGCAAAGGGTACTCTCAACAGAATATGACAGGGCGAGGATAGAGCGTTTCTGATATGAATCAAACGGGCTCACGCAACGCCTTTCTCCTGCTGTGTAGCGGCGCAGGACTTTTATTCGCCTCGTTCTTTATGATAAGGTCCTCTTGCACCGCTTCTAGGCGGGGCGCTTGGTGCCCCGCCCGTCGTGATCGGGGTCGTCATTTCAGCCGCGTTTCTCTTTCCGTTTTTTTTGGCCATTCCGGTAGGGTCCCTCGTTGACACTGTGGGACCAAAGCCGATGCTGCTTACAGGGATGAGCCTGCTTGCTGTGTCGCCTCTTTGGGTCGCCCTATCGCCTTCGATTGCAAGTCTGATGACCCTGCAAGTTTTGGCTGGCTTGGGTCAGCTCGTAGCGGTAGTTGCCGCGCAGTCATTGGTTGCCACGTTTGGTGACGGCAGCGACCGCGAACGCAATTTCGGCTGGTACGGTGCTTTTGTGTCGGGTGGGCAACTGCTCGGTCCCGTCTTAGGGGGTGTGCTCGTTGACCTTGCTGGCTTTCGCGCCGCGTTCGCTGTTTCTGCGAGCATCGCGGGGGTTGGCGTCGTAGCATTTGCCTCTTTGCCCTTCGCCCCTCGCCCTGCTCGCTCAGCGTCCGCTGCCCCTGCGCCGCGTGAGTTACTGGCGCTAACAAAGCTCCCAACCGTGCAAGTAAGCCTGTGGGTCAGCGCTGCAGTTATGGTCGTATTAACGAGCCACAATTCCTTTTTGCCCGCCTATCTCGACGAATTTGCGGTTCCAGCCAGTGTAATTGGCACCATCATCAGTTCTCGCTCGCTCGCATCAATCGTGGTGCGGCCTTTCATGGCGACAATCGTTGCACACCTCGGAGGTCGCTTTTTGACCTTTCTGGTCACAATCTTTGCCTCGGCATTGGGCGTTGCCGGTCTTGCGCTCGGTACCCATATCGCCGTACTATTAATTTCCTCCTTAATTCTTGGATTGAGTGTCGGGATTGCCCAACCCCTCACAATGGTCGCCGTGGTTGAAGAGGTTGCAACGAACCGTCATGGGGTTGCACTCGGTACACGTATAACTACTAACCGCCTCGTCCAGTTCGTAGCTCCGATAGTTCTTGGGTTGGTTGCCCAAGTTATTAATTACGCCGTGATGTTTCAGATAGCAAGTCTGTGCGTGGCTGCCGCCGCTATTTTGTTAATCTCTCGCCGCGAGGTCTATAGCGTGATCGATAAAACGCCTCAACGATGAGTTTACCAAGGTGAATTCCATAGCGGGGTTGCGTCAACTTATTTTGGATTGAGTGGCGTCGAGCTATGACAGTTCGCTGCCGGTCATTGAATCTGTAAACCTTTTAAGGAATAGAAACGACAGCTCTGCCCACACACTGCAGACACTCGCCTTGTTGCGGCGGTGCACCCTAGCAGGGGTGTACGGGTACGACGGAGAAGATGATTGACCTCAGTGCGGGTAAAGAGGAAGCTCTGGGTGCGCTGTGCACTTCTGAAATTTCGTTATAGTCATTCCCGATCTGGCGTCACACCTTAGACCTGCCCCAAATCCTTGCCTGGTCTTTCTGGCGTCGGTGTCATCAAGCTAAAGCACAAGTCGCCCACTTCAAGCATAGAGGCTGCTATCTGCGGCTGTAGTAACAATTTTGAAGGAAATGTAGGGTCGCTGTTCGGGCCTAGACTTGCCCAAGCGCTATGCGAGAGACGCGCGCAACTCGCGCAGAAGTCCATCGCCTTTCAAAAACACTTCAAAGCGAACCTCCGTGCAGACTACAGCTCGGAGGTTTCCTATGGATCACGAGGAAAAGCAAACCGTTGCAAACTGCGTTCAAGCGTACCTCAGAGCCCGCAAACTGGACGGCTACAGCGACAAAACGCTCTACTCCTACAGGCTGCATCTAAAGCGTTTGATGTTGGACATCAGTGACAGTACTCTTGTCGAGGCTGTCGGGCTCGAGCACCTGCGCACCCACCTCACAGGTCTGACGCACTTGCAGACCTCAAGTTTGGCAAATAAAGTCCGAGCGCTCAAAGCCTTTTTCAAGTGGCTTTACGAAGAGGAGATTTTAGAGCGGAACCCTGCCTTGAAACTCAGAGAACCGCGCTTACCTGCAAGAATACCAAAAGCCCTTTCAGTTGAAGAAGTAGAGCTACTGCGCGACGCCTGCGAGAGCTTATTGGAGCACGCCCTAGTCGAGTTCTTCTTCGCTACGGGCTGTAGAGTCAGCGAGATTCATCAGCTCGACAGGATCGATCTGGACTGGTCACGCCGGAGTGTTGTGGTGCTCGGTAAGGGGAACAAAGAGCGCGAGGTGTACTTCGGGGCGAAGGCGGCGCTGTGGCTCAAGCGCTACTTGGACAACCGCTCAGACAGCACTTTGGCACTGTTCGTCACGAAGCGACGGAGACGTCAGCATAGCGGGACTTTGGAACATCAGCGCCTCAGCACCTCGCAAATGCAGCGCATCTTCAAGCGGGTCGCTAAGCGGTGCGGGTTGGAGGAGAAGGTGACGCCACACGTGTTGCGGCATACGCTGGCGACACTCTTACTCAACCAGGGTGCACCCATCGCTGCCGTGCAGTCTATCCTCGGGCACGCTTCACATAGTTACCTTCATCTGAAAGTGCTATAATTGTCAAACGAAAGAGGTGATCGAGATGGCAGACATGAGCTTCACGCCTTTTATACCTAAAGAGCAGACTCACGATCAATATGGGGGCGGTCTAGGTTTGAAAGCTAGTACCTTGGGAGAACTACTCGAGCAGCTTCAGCAAGGCTTGCCGACTGATGCTTTTGGTCGGCTTCAGACACGTCTGGGCGTCTCCCAAAAAGCATTGGCAGACTATTTAGGTCTGTCCGAAGCCACCCTACATAGGCGATTTGCCGAAGGTCATTTTAGAGCTGAGGAGAGCGAGCGGCTTTACCGCTATGTGGAAGTATTTGAGAAAGCCGTGGGTCTCTTCGAAGACGAAACGAAAGCGAGAGCGTGGCTAGGAAAGCCAGCACTTGCGTTAGCGGGTAAGACGCCACTCGATTTTGCGAGAAGTGAGCAAGGTGCACGGGAAGTACTCGACATGATCGAGAGGCTGGAGTATGGAGTGCTTGGTTGAGATTATCGGCTTGGCGTATCCTCAAAGCCAAGTATCAGGATCAGCCGCTCAGCGGCGAGGGCGCGCGGCGAGTAGGAGGACGCTGGAATCGCCGGGGCATACCCCTTGTTTACTTGGCAGAGTCGATCGCGCTCGCAACGCTAGAGGTGCTCGTTCATCTACAAGACGCTGAAACGCTACCAAAGTACGCGCTCGCTGAAATCCAATTCGATAGCTCGCTGGTCCGTGAACTACGAGCCGAAGACTTGCCCCAGAATTGGAACGCCTTTCCGCACCCGGTGAGCACGAAAGAGATAGGGCGGCAGTGGGTCGACGCCCAAAGCTCCGCCCTGCTCAAGGTCCCGAGCAGCGTGAGTCCACGTGAGGCGAACTATCTACTCAACCCGGAGCATCCTGACATAAAAGACGTCGAGGTGGCTGCAGTGCTAGACCACGCTTTTGACTCGCGACTATTCAAGTGAGCCATAAATGCCCAAATTCTTTGTGCGCGAGTTGCGCGCGTTTAACGCACAAGTCTTAGGTAACGATAGGCCCGTTCTGTCGCATAAAAAATATAAACGAATCTGCGCGAAAAACAACACCTCACTTGTCCCGCGTCAGCGCAAAGCCCTTCATAAACTGCTTCTGCAGCATGATGAAAACGAGCAAAGGCGGCAAGCTCGCCAGCACCGCGCCGAGCATCAGGGGCCCGTATGACTGGTCGTTACGAAGCTCGCCCAATGCCTTGGCAACGCCAACTTGCACCACCTGCTGGTCCGGGTCGCGGATGATGAGAAGCGGCCATAAGTACTGATTCCAGGTGTCTAAAAACATGATGACCGAAAGCGCGCCAATGGTGCTCCAGCTTAGGGGGATGAGCACGCGGAAGAGGAACTGCACCGGGTTCGCTCCGTCGAGCTGCGCCGCCTCTGAGAGTTCGGGCGGGATGCTGCGAAAGTGTTGCCGGAACAAGAAGACGCTCGTCGCACTCGCAAAAAAGGGCACGGTCAGCGCGGTGTAGGTGTCGGCCCAGCCGAAAATGTTGACCAAACGGAAAAGCGCGATGGCGAGGACATCGGTAGGCGTCATGAGCGTCGCGATGATAAACCCGAAGACGAGCACCTTGCCCGGGTAGCGAAAGTAGACCAGGCCAAGCCCCGCAAAGAGCGAGAAGACGACCTTGCCTGCCGCCACGGTGACCGAGATGAACGCGCTATTTAACATGTAGCGCCCTAAGCCCAGCCGGTTCCAAATGGTGTCCCAGTTGTCCGCAAGGCCCGTACCGGGAACGAGCTGATGCCGAACGGCCTCTTGATTGGTCTGGGTTGCGACAACGATGGCGTAGAAGAGCGGGAAGCCGATGATAAGAATGGCGGTCAAGAGGATGAGGTGGGCGTACCAGCGTTTGGGGAGGAAAGACGGGGTTCGCTGCCCACGCGTCCTGACCTCATGGGCCGTGCGGCTCGAGACCGCCTTCACGTTCTTACCCTAACCAAACAAAGGTGTTCTATTTCTTGTGTGTACGAAGACTGAGATGCGTCTTTCGCTGTCATAACAGCAGTCCAGACACAAAATATCGTACACAGCCAGCTAAGTCTTTCCATAGTAAGTTTGCAGAATCGGACCACGAATGAATCGTGGTCCTTAACCGCTAGACGCTGCCTAAATCCTGCAGATTTAGGCAGGAGATACTTACACGCCATAGCTCACCCGCTCCCTCGAGCCTCGGAACTGCAGCACGGTGATACCCACGACGATAAGCAGAAGGATCAAGGACTGCGCGGCAGCTTTGCCCAAGTCTTTGCCGATGATACCGACGAGATACACGCGGTACATCGCTGTGGTGGTGGCGTCCACCGGCCCGCCTCTCGTTAAAACATCAATGACGCCGAAGGTCTGGAAAAAAGCGTAGATCGTATTGGTAACGATGAGGAAGAAGGTAAAGGGTGAGAGCAGCGGCAGCGTGATGCGGAAAAAGCCCTGCACCGCGTTCGCGCCGTCGATGGCGGCGGCCTCGAGCAGACTCTTCGGAACGTTCTGCAAACCCGCGATGTAAAAGAGGATGGTAAAGCCCATCTGGTTCCAAGCCGCCGTCAAGATGATGCTCAGCGTCGCGAAAGGCGCGTTACCGAGCCAGGGCACGCGGACGCCGACGCTACTCTCCAACAGGTGATTCACGATGCCCGAGAGCGGGTTCAGCATGAGCTGGAACAGCACGCCCGCGACCACAGGCGAAATCGCGATGGGCCAGATGAGGAGCGCGCGGTAGACGCTCGCCCCACAAATGGGCAAATTCGCCATCTGCGCGATCAGCAGGCCGAAGCTCGTCGCCACCGCGACCACGCCCACCGCGATGACAAAGGTGATGAAGAGCGAGTACCAGTAGTCGGGGTCGCGCAGGAGGGTGGTGAAGTTATCCAAACAGACGCCACGTGTGCGGGGTGCGCCGAGGCGTACGAGCCGAGTGGAGAGGCTAAAAGTCTGAACGAGTGGCGTGTAGTGAAAGACAGACAAAATAACGAGCGTCGGTAGGAGACAGAGAAACGCGAAGAGCGGAGCCCAGCGGTTTCGAAACACGCCAGGGTAGGTCTCGGCAGGCGGAATGAGCGGTTCGCCTGCTTGAAGGCGAGCGAGAATGCCCTGTACCACCCACAAGAAAAAGCCCGCTGCCACCGCGATAAGTAGCGCGCCAAGCGCGAGGTCGAGGGCCGTTCTCTCTGCCTCGAAGGTGCAGAAGCCGAGCGGCCCCATGAGGAGGAGCGTGCCGAGTGCGCCTGCCGCGCCGCCCGCGATTCCTGCCTGGAGTAGGAGTCCGCGCCGAAAACGCACCGCGAGCACGCCCGCGCCTAGTAGCGCGACGAGCGCAGTGATGAGGGTGGGCGAGAGGATAAATGTGTCCATAAGATTTAGTGAGGTGACGCTGTTCTACGAGTGAAACTTTGAAACGCTCGAGCCCCTCTGAATTTGCCTTAGATGCAATCTAGTTTGGCAATCTGGTTTCAAACATGGAAACGGGAAAGAGGTGCGATCGCCCCGCACCTCTTTCGACCTCACTCCTCCGCGTAGAGAAAGTTGTACTCCTCTAAGAGCGTATCCGCTTCCTCTTTCACATCGCCCATCACGGCTTGTGGGTCGCGCCCGTTGAGCATGATGTCTTCCATGCCCGTCTCGATAAGGTCGCGTGTCTCGCGGAAGGTGCCGAATTTCGCGCCCGCCGTAGCGTTATTGACCGTAGACTCCCCTAACTGCTCGGAAGCGGTCAGGAAGTTCGGATTCGCCTCGTACCAGTTCGCAACCTCGATGGGCGCACGCTCATTCGCCTCCACGTCCCAGAAGAGCTGGTTGCCCTCCGGCACCTCCTGGAGGAGTTCGACGGAGAATTCGCGAATCGGCACGTAGCCCGAGGCGGTGTGCCAGCTCGCGCTGTTCTCGGTGTTGTTGAAGAAGAGCAAGAAGGCCATCGCGCCCTCTTCGACCTCGGGCGCTAAGCCGTCCGTAATCCACATGGTCGCGCCGCCCAAGATGTTGCCTGTCCAATCGTACTCACCGTTGCGAACCAAAAAGCCCGTCTCGACCTCGAAACCGGCAGCGGCGGCGTCCTCAACGACGCCCCTTGCCGACGCCGAGCTGAATAGGGCGAAGGCGACTTGACCATTGCCGAAGAGTTGGCGCGTGCCCGTCCAGTCGCGGCGCGTGCCGGTGTAGACGTAGTAGTCGTTTTCGTAGAGGTCGCGGTAAAACTCCGCGATGCTCATCATCTCGTCGGTAGTAAGGAGCACCTCGTCGGCACGCTCAGCGCGTCCATTCTCATTGTTGACTAGATATTGACCCATCTGTGCGAGCCACTGCTCGGTGAACCAGTTGTCGAAGGGCCACGTAGCGCAGCCTTCGTAATTGCCTGGCAACTCGCCAGCGGCGTCCGCTTCGGAGAGGGCTTCGCAGGCTGCGAGAAGATCGCCTCAGGTCTCAGGCACGCTCTCGACACCCACAGCGTTCAAGAGGTCCATGTTGGCGTAGGAGATACTAGTCGAGGTATTCCACGCGACCGAAGCCCACTGCCCATCAATCGTGTAGTAGCTCGAGACCACCGGAATAATGTCTTCGAAGTTCACAGGCTGCCCCAAGACCTCGCTGCGGTCACCGATAATCTCGTCGGCGTACTTGAAAAAGCCGCTGTCCGCTGAGAACTGCAAGCCCGCGTCGAAAATCTGCGCGATAGCGGGCGGGTTGCCTTGCTCTTGCGCCAACGTGTACTGGTCCAAAAGCTCGAAGTAGTCACCGGGCTGCTCGATGACGATGTCGTACTGCGGATACTCAGCTTCAAAGCGCTCCGCGGTGTCTCGCGCCCAGTCGCCCCGGTGGTCGCTAAAAATCTGCCAGACCGTAATCTCGCACGGGCTCGCCTCGGTGCACTCTTGGGCAGAGGCAGTTCCCCACACGACGCCGCTAAGAACAAATGCCAACAACAGACGCTTCATACGCTCCTCCTAGTCTTGCTGTGCTGAGTGATATCCGGTTGCTTTTGCTAGAAACTGTTTCGAACTTGCCGTTTTTGAATCTAAAGGACAATTGTCACCCGCTCCTCAGTGACAAAACGATGACGGTAAGGTGAGCCTGATGAGACTGTAGGAAATTTTTAGGAAAGCTGACCTAGACGCAAATATCTGGTTTGTCGTCCTACTCGAGAGCGCGATTTTTGTCAGCCAAAGGTCAGTGATAAAGCGCTGACAGAAGTTTGGTACTTTGTTTTGTCTTTGCTAAAAAAGATGTAACGAAATGTCAGCTAGCCCTTAGCTCACCAGGAGGAAGCGGATATGCCCAAGTTGTTCAGGTCACTCGCCGCCGTGCTCACGTTCGCCTTGCTACTCAGCCCCGCGTACGCCCAAATAGACCTCAAGCTCGTCCGCTTAGCCAGCGACTATCACAACTCCTACTGGGACGAGATCATCCCCGCCTTTGAAGCAGAGAACCCCGGTATCACGGTCGAGACAATTCCCGTTATCGAGGGTGCGTACGAGGGCTTGGCTCAAGGCGTGCTCCTCAACGTCGCCGCGGGCGACGCGCCCGATTTGGGTCAGAGCGGCTACTCGTACATCCGCACCCTCATCGAGCAGGGCGGCGCAGTGCCGCTCAACTCGTTTATGGACCAAGACCCCGACTTCAGCATGGACGGCATGTTCCCCGCGATGATGGACTTAGGGCGCATCAGCGACACCTACTACGCGGTGCCCGTCGCGCTCAGTACGCCCGTCTTGTACGTCAATAAGGAACTCGCAGAGTCTGCGGGCATCAGCATGGACGACCTGCCAACCACCTGGGAAGAGGCGAAAGAGGCCGCGCAAACCTGCGTAGACGCGGGTTATCAAGGCATCACCTGGGACTGGACGATTACGGGCAACTGGATTCTCCAAGCGATGGTCGAGAACGCAGGCGGGCAGTTCGGTGTAGAGACAAACAGCGGCTACGACGTCACCTTAGATGAGGAAGCGGGTTTGGAGACGCTGACCTACTTGGCCGAACTCGCCGACGCGGGCCTCATGCCCACCACCGAGGACGTCCCCGCCAACTTCATTGCGGGCGAGACCTGCTTCAACGTGGACACGACCAGCCGCTACCGCTTCGTCTTAGAAGATGTCAACGACTTTACTATCGTGCTCGCGCCGATGCCGACCTTAGACGGCAGCACGCCCGAAGTTCCCGCAGGTGGCAACGGGCTCATCATGTTTACCCAGGACCCGGAGCGCCAAGAGGCAGCGTGGCGGTTCATGAACTTCGTGATGCAGGAGTTCTCGAACGACGTCATCGCCGCGAACACGGGCTACACGGTGGCGAACATCGCGGTAGCCGAGGAGCAGCGCGGCGACTTCTCCGACGACCCGAATTACACCATCATCTTAGACCAAGCGCCCAACGTCATCCCCTGGCACTCGTGGCCAGGTAGAAACACCACGCGCATCGCCGAACTCCTCAAAGACGCGCAGCAAGCGGTAATTTTGGGGCGGCAGACGCCGGAGGAGGCGCTGCAGGCGAGCGTGCGGCAGATCGAGCGGTTGATTCGGTAGGGGGTTTGCGGTTGGGCGACCTTCTCATAAGAAGGGGGGCAGTGTTGAGAGATGGGGAGATAGGGGGATGAGGAGATGGGGAGAGGTGGCAGCGCTTTTTCTCCCCATCTTCCTATCCCCTCATCTCCCCATCAGGTCAACTGCGTAACTCCCTAAGCTCGCCACTCCCCAATCCCTCTCCACACCTAAGGAGACCCGCATGGCGACCCAGCCTCAGATGAAACGCGCCGCAACGCGGCTGCTCCGCGCCTCGCTGCCTTACCTCATGCTCGCCCCGGCTTTTACCTTCATGGCAGTTTTTCTCTTCCGCCCGGTCGGGCACTCCTTTTACCTCAGCCTCACCGACTGGTACTTGGGCGTACCGGAATGGAACCTCGTCGGCTTTGAAAACTACCGCGTTATGTTTACCGATTGGGTCTTCTGGAACGCGGTGCGCAATACGGCGGTTTATACGGGCGTCGTGGCGACGCTTAGCATTGTTCTCGGGCTCGTGTTGGCGCTTATGATCAACCGCGTGGTGCGGTTGCAAAGCCTGTGGCAGACGGTCTTCTTTCTGCCCGTCGCTGCAACCCTAGCCGCCATGAGCGTCGTATGGAAGTTCATGTTCAACACGCGCATCGGCTTCTTGAACGCGCTTTTTGAAACGGTGGGGTTGCCGAGGCTCGAGTGGCTAGAGCGCGACCTCACCGCCTTCGTCGCTGTGATGACGGTCGGCGTCTGGGCCAGCCTGGGCTACGCGATGGTCCTCTTTCTAGCGGGGCTCACAACCATCCCGCGCGAATTGAGCGAAGCCGCCGCGATTGACGGCGCGTCTCCCTGGCAGAACTTCCGCTTCATTACCTGGCCGCTGCTCTTGCCAACCACCGTCTTCGTGGTTGTCATCATCACCATCCGCTCGGTACAAGCGTTTGAAAATGTCGTGATTTTAACCGATGGTGGACCGCTCCAAGCGACGCAAATCCTGTCGCACCTCCTGTACGAAGAGGGCTTCGAGTTCTTCAATGTCGGCTACGCCTCCGCTATCGCAGTGGTGCTCTTTCTCCTATTGCTCGTGCTGGCTGTTGCACAAATTTGGCTCGTCGAGCGCTACTCCCATCTTAGCGAGGAGCAAGCCTGATGGCGGTCACACGTCAGCCTCTTCGTAAGACTAAGCAGAAGACGGTTCAAAAGCCGAGGAGAAGTCGTTGGTGGGCCCAGCTCACTTTACAGATTTCCCTCGCACTCTTCGCTGTAGCTGTCCTACTGCCCTTTCTCTGGATGCTCTCGGTCGCGCTCAAAGCGCGGAGCGAAGTCTTCTTGCCCGGTATCAATCTCATTCCGCGTGAGTTTACTCTGGAGCACTTTGGCACCGCCTTGAATCAAGCGCCTATCTTTCGCTTTCTTCTGAACGGCGTCGTGGTCGTGGTCGGCACGCTCGTGATGCAACTGCTCGTCATTATCCCGGCGGGTTACGCCTTTGGGCGAATGCAGTTTGCGGGCAAGCGGGTTCTCTTCGGCGTGGTCTTAGCGGGGTTGGTCGTGCCTGCGTACGTCACCGCGATTCCTAACTTTCTGCTCTTTGCCGACCTCGGCTTCCGCCAGAGCGACGCTGGGACCTTTGCTGCGCTTATCCTGCCCTTCGTCGGCTCGGCGTTTGGCATCTTCCTGATGCGGCAGTTTTTCCGGCAGCTTCCACAAGAGGTTTTAGACGCAGCCCGCATCGACGGGTGCAACGTGGCGCAGGCTATCTGGTACGTCTTTTTGCCGCTCATCCGCCCAGCGATTGCCGCCTTTGCGGTATTCTCTATCGTCACGCACTGGAACGACTTCTTCTGGCCCTTCATCGTCATCAACCGCGAGAGCATGTACACGCCGCCTGCCGCGATTTTCTACTTCGAGGCGGCAGCGGGCGAGACGGGCGACGGGGCGAACGCAGTCGGTACGGTGATGGCAGCGGCGATTTACGTTATCGCACCTCTGATTATCACCTTTCTCCTAGCCCGCAAGCAGTTCATCGAGAGCTTAGCGAGCAGCGCGGTAAAGGGATAAATCTCAGGATGGATACGCTCAAACTCGCCCTCGTCGCCGACATCCACCACGGACCAAATTCGTATAGCAAACGAAGCGATAGAGCCTTGGACCTCTTGGAAATGTTCGTGGAAGAGGTTAATAAGAGGAAGCCTGACCTCGTGGTGGATTTAGGCGACCGTATCAGCGATGTGAATCAAGACGAGGATTGGAGGCTCGAGCGCCAGGTCGCCACCCTCTTCGACCAACTCACCGTCCCCCATGTCCACCTGCTCGGCAACCACGACTTGGAACACCTGAGCCGTGAAGACAACGCTGCCACGTTAGAACAATCCGTTGACCATCAGAGTCTGGACATGAAAGGCTACCACCTCGTCTTCTGGCAGCCCGACGCCTACTTCCCGGAGGGCTTTGTGGCAACAGAGGCGCAGCTCGAGTGGCTCGCCCAAGACTTGGAGAGTACTGCGCTTCCCACCCTCATCTTCACCCACGCCCCGTTCAGCGGCAGTTCAATGACGGGCAACTATTATTTCGAAAATGCACCGAAGCACTGGGCGGGTTATCAGAATGCGGGCGAGATTCGCAACCTCATTCAGGAAAAGGGTCACGTTGTCGCGTGCATCTCAGGTCACGTGCACTGGAACAGCCTCGATACGGTGATGGGCGTCCATCATCTGACATTGCAATCGTTGACGGAGAGCTTTACAACTCAGGGCAAGGCGGCGGGGAGTTGGGGCTGGCTCGAGCTATCTAGCAGACTAGACCTTGAGGTCTTCGGCAACGACCCCTTCGAGGTAAGACTTCCTCTCAGAAAGAAAAGCGAGGATTGGCTCCAGCCGCTCGAGTGGCAAGCGCACTAATCTCTCGTCAGCTCCGCCATGACGCCGCTGGTCCGCTCGAGTATCTCCTTTGACCTCTTCCGCTTGTTCGCCAGCGACACGTAGAGCGTGTCGATGACGGACAGATGCGCGATGCGCGAAGCCATCGCGTCTACCCGAAAGGCGGTCTCACCCGTCGCAGAGACCAGGCCGATGTCTGCGAGCTGAATCAGCGGGGATTCCAGAAAGGACGACAGCCCGACGAGCGTTGCGCCCGCTTCCTGCGCCCGCCGCGCCGCCCGCAAGGTCTCGTGCGATTTACCAGAATGCGAGATGGCGAACGCGACATCCTGGCTTGTGAGTAAGCTCGCGCTAATCGCTTGCATGTGCGCGTCGGTAATCGCGCTAACGTTTAAGCCGATGCGCAAAAACCTCGAGTACGCGTCGTTCACCACGGGGGCGCTCAGGCCCACGCCGTAAATTTCAATCTTCTTCGCTCTCGAGAGGCTCTCCACAGCAGCGTCTAAGCTCGCTTCGTCGATGAGGTCTAAGGTCTCCTCGAGCGCTCGAACGTCCGCCTGGATGACCTTGCGGAAGATGTCTTTGGGTTTATCGCGCGGCTTCACATCTTCGAAGGGTTTAGCGTCCTCCTTACCTAGCTCCAAGGCCAGCGCAACTTTGAAATCCTTATACGAACTAAAGCCTAAGGAATCGCAAAAGCGCAGGATGCTGCTCTTGCTCACGCCCGCTTGCTCGGCGTACGCGCCGATGCTCAGCGACACGACCGTCTCGGCTTCGGACAATAGGAAGTCGGCGGCGGCGCGTTCGCTCGGCGGGAGCTTGGCTTGGAGGTTGCGGGCTGTGGCGAGGATGGCGTGGGAGAGGAGAGTGTGCATAATTCAGTGCAGTATACGATGAGTTGGTAGAGGATGCCGAAGTCAATCTGAGGTACACTGACTGTGTGGCTGTCCTCGCTTACCAAGAGATTGTTGACCTGATCGCAGAGGCGAACCCTGCTCGGGTTGTCTCCTTCCGTCCGTCGGAAAGCGCTCAAGCAAGGGTGGGCGACCTTATCGAACGGGAGAAGAGCGAGGGGTTATCCGGCGATGAGCGCCGCGAACTCGATCAGCACATACAGCTCGAGCACGTGATGCGCCTGGCAAAAGCAAAAGCTAGGCAACGCCTGAGTGAGTAAAACGTATGTCCCGGCAGACTTGCGCCAGCAGATTGTGGCGAGGGCGATAGAGCAATCAACACAAACACTGAGTCGAAAGGGCGCAAGTATCATCTCTGGAAGTGCGTGCTGCTTACGCAGTTTTCGCAGAGCGAAACAGTGTTCTACAACGTGAGATTGGTTCAAACCAGATGATACCTGCTACATAGGTGTTGTGAATACTGCCTGATTCATAAAGACGACAGCTATTACACGCTGCAAATCGACCACGTTGTTAGCGGAAAACATGGCGGACAAACTGAAGAGGCTAACCTAGCGCTGGCTTGTGTCGTGTGTAACCGTACGAAGGGCAGCGATGTCGGCTCGATTGACTGAGAGACGGACACGTTCGTGCGCTTCTATAACCTACGAATAGACCATTGGGCTAGCCACTTCGACCTCGCCGGCGTCGAGATCGTGCCACTCACAGACATCGCCCGCGTAACGGCGCGCTTGCTGCAACTCAATACTCGAGAAAGACTATTGGAACGCGAAATCTTGCGGTCAATTGGGCACTATCCGCCGGAGGGGTCTAACGCTCGCTGAGACTACGGCTCAAGCATCTTCTCCCTATTCACAACACCTTTCAGCCTGAAACATCAACTCTTTGTCAGTGACACTCCCTTGACGACCAGCGGCTAGGTTAGAAACAAAGTTCACCTCTTTACGTTCAGATAGAAACTTTGTTTTAACTTCAGCGCCTCGAGAAAGGGAACGCCCATGAAAAAAGTTATGCTCCTTCTCCTCAGCCTCTTCGTTTTTACCACTGCAACCGCACAAGATAGAAGCGGCTGGCCCGAGCGCCTCGTCTTCGGCCTCATCCCCGTGGAGGGTAGCGCGGACACCACCACGCGCTTCACGCCTCTTATCGAATATCTCGAGACCGAACTCGACCTAGACATCGAGGCCAACGTAGGTGCGGACTACGCCGCGGTGATTCTCGGCATGGGCGCGGACAACGTGGACCTCGCTTGGTTCGGACCCAAATCGTACGTCGAAGCGTCCGAGCGGGCGGGCGCACAGGCGTTCGTCGTGGAGGACACCCTCGACAGCGGCGTCGGCTATAACGGTGTCATCCTCACAAACGCACAGAGCGACATCATGAGCATGGAGGACGCGCAGGACCGCACCTTCGCCTTCACCGACCCCAACTCGACGAGCGGCTACCTCGTGCCTATCACGCACTTTCTGCTCGAGCGGGAGGTCCAGCCCGAGCAGTACTTCAGCCAGGTCATCTTTAGCGGCACGCATGAGGCGAGCATCTTGAGCGTCGTGAACAACAACGTGGACGTCGCCGCGACGAATAACCTGAGCTTAGACCAAGCTATCGAAAAGGGCATCGCGACCAGGGAGGACTTCCGCACGCTCTGGGAGTCCGACACCATCCCCGGCTCACCGATGGCGTACCGCGAGGAGCTGCCTCAGTCCTTAAAAGACGCGATCAGAGAGGCGTTCTTGAGCTACGACGACCCCGAGGGGTTAGAGATGCTCGGCTTGAACGGTTACGTGGAGGTAGACGACGCAACCTACGACGCGATTCGTGACCTCAACGAAGCGCAAGCTCGAGTTCAGAGCCAGTAGCCAATTCATGGCGTCCGTCACACAAGATCCGTATCCAGAGCGCTTAAAGCCGCCTAAACCTGTTAAAAGGCA
The DNA here is from genome assembly GCA_965213645.1 of Trueperaceae bacterium. Classification (GTDB taxonomy): domain Bacteria; phylum Deinococcota; class Deinococci; order Deinococcales; family Trueperaceae; genus CBDBZX01. Next base: position 73,576 of record CBDBZX010000008.1, on the reverse strand, counting down.
GCGCCTCCTCACCTTCTTCGCCTCCCTGATGGTTCTCGCGGCGCTCGTCTGGGCGTCGTTTGGGACGGGCATCAGCCTGAGTGGTCTTTTCACGGGGTTGGGCAAGAGCGCGGCGTTCACGCGAGAGTTCTTTCCGCCGGACTTTTCGCGTGGCGTGCTCTACCTAGAGCAGATGCTCATCACCATCAAGATGGCGGTGTGGGGCACAGCGTTGGCGTTCGTCGTGGCGGTGCCCTTGGCGGTGCTCGCCGCCGCGAACACCGCGCCCCACCCAGTCGTGTACCACGCCACGCGCCGCGTGCTCGACTTTATGCGCGGTCTGAACGAGTTCGTGCTGGCGCTCTTTTTCGTGGTGGCGGTAGGGTTGGGTCCATTTGCAGGCATCCTGGCGCTCTTTATCCACACGGCGGGCATCTTAGCGAAGCTCTTCTCTGAGGGCATTGAGGACGTGGAAAAAGGACAAATCGAGGCGGTTAAAGCGACGGGTGGCAGCGGCGTTCAAGTCTTCACCCACGCGGTCTGGCCGCAGATCACACCGCATGTCGTCTCGATGACGCTCTACCGCTTCGAGTCGAACGTGCGAGCCGCAACCGTTTTAGGGCTCATCGGCGCGGGCGGCATCGGCGCGTTTTTGGTGGACACCATTCGCGGCTTTAACTTTACGGCGGCAGGAGCCATTATCCTCATTATCTTAGCGTCTGTTTTTATCATCGACTTCTTGAGCGCAAAGTTACGGGAGCAGTTGGTGTAGTTTTAGTGACACTACCCTGACAAACCCTCGCTAAGCTCGAGTAAGAAAAAGTATCTATTTTAGCGTGTCCAGAGAAACTTTGTTCCAAGCTTACCGACTGATTCCAGACCTACCGAGAGGAACCGCGTGATTGAACTCGTGAACGTGAGCCACACCTACCCGAACGGCACGACGGCGCTCGATAACATCACGCTCCAGGTCAGCGCGGCGCGCTTCACCGCGCTTATCGGCGCGTCGGGCGCGGGCAAGTCCACGCTGATGCGTATTTTGAACGGTCTCGTAAAGCCTACCGAGGGTCGGGTCGAGGTAGACGGCGTGGAGCTGACCCGCGCCAAGGCGGAAGAGGTGAGGCGCGTCCGTAAAGAGATCGGCATGGTCTTTCAGCAGTTCAATTTGGTCAAGCGCCTGAGCGCTTTAGAGAACGTGTTGACGGGCAGGCTCGGCTACATGGCGTCGTGGCGCTCGTCGCTACGGACGTACACGCGCGAGGATAAGGAGCTGGCGTTTGCGATGCTCGAGCGCGTCGGTCTAGCCGACTTCGCCTGGCAACGTGCCGACACCCTTTCGGGCGGTCAGCAGCAGCGCGTGGGCGTCGCCCGCGCCCTGGCGCAGCAGCCCAAGCTCATCCTGGCGGACGAACCCATTTCCGCGCTTAGACCCCAAGAGCGCCGAACAGATTATGGAACTTCTGCGGAGCATCAACGAGGACGACGGCATCGCGGTGGTCACAAACCTGCACTTCTTGGATACGGTGAAAGACTACGCGGCGCGGGTCATAGGGCTCAATGACGGTCAGCTCGTCTTCGACGGGACGGCGGACGAGCTAGACGACGCGGCGACAGAGCGCATCTACGGACCGATGAAGCCTCAGACGTTACCGACACCGAGCGAGGCTAAAGTCGGAGTGTACGCGACCGCTTGAGCGCATAAGGAGATTTGAGACCCCTTGTATCCCCCTCACCTCGAGCAAAGCAGCGTCCTGAGCACCTTGACCCAGGCTCCCGCTGGAGAAACAAAAGCGTTTGTGGAGACCTTGCTGGGTGAACTGGGTCAGGTCGAAGTTCTCAAAAACCGCACCGGCTTAGTGATGACGCCTCTGCGCGACACCGCGCAAGGTGCGCTCTTTCATCTAGGTGAGGTGCTGGTCGCGGAGGCGCACGTGAGGTTAGCGGCGCAAGGCGCAGAGGAGTATGCAGAGGGATATGCAGCGTGCTTAGGGCGTGATTTGGAGCAGGCGTTGGCTATTGCTCTACTCGACGCGAGCCTCAGCGCAGGCGTGATGGTGGCGCGTATCGAATCCTTTGTAGCCGAACAAGCCGAGAAGCAGCGGCGGGCAGACGAAACCCTTCTCAAGCAGGTCGAGGCGACCCGCGTCGAGATGGAGACGTTCTAGTGCAAGTTCCCGTGCGCTCCGAGCAAGAAGCGCTGAGCCACGAGGTCTTTAACGCGCTCTTGTGGGCGCTGAGCTATCCCGGCAGGCAACACGCCACGCCGCACGCCAACCTCACCGCGATAGGTCAAACGTTGCTCGACTTAGAAACGAGCTTCTACACACCTGACGACGCGGTGAAGCGGGGTTTGCTGAGCACGGGCGCGAGGGAAGTGGGGCTCGAGGCGGCGGACTACCTCTTCTTCTCGAGCTTGGATGATGCCGCACCTCTTCAACGCACCAAACGCGGCGACCTGCTCTACCCAGACCATTCAGCGACGTTCGTCTTTCGGTGCCAGTTGGGTGAAGGGCTGGGGCTCGAGCTGCGCGGTCCCGGCGTCGAGAGCGTGCAGAAGGTCCGCGTGTCGGGGATTCCCGAGAGCTTTTGGCACCTCCGCAACCAGACGCGCCGCTACCCGCTCGGCTGGGACGTGTTCCTCTGCGACGGCGCACACATCGTAGGTGTTCCGCGCAGCGCTGAGGTGAAGATATGAAAATGGAAAGAATATGAAAATGGAAAGAAAGAGAGAAGATAAGCCCGTTCAATCCTCAGCCTCTTGTTGTCAACCGTCAATATCTCTGGGAATTTTCTAATGGCGTATGTTGCCGCTCGAGGCGGCGAAAAGGCGATTCAAGCGTCTGAAGCGCTCCACCGGCTACTCCGCACGCCGCCGAGCCCCGAGGTCGTCAACACGATTGAGAGCACGCTGCCCTACCTCTTAGACCGTGTGATGGGCGAAGGGTCACTCTACGCGCCCGAGTTGGCTGCGCTCGCGCTCGCGCAGACCGGGGGAGATCACTACGAAGCGGTGCTTCTTCTGCGTGCCTACCGTTCGACCCAACCGAGGCTCGCCTACGCGCTTCCACTGGAGCAAGAGGACATGTTGGTCGTGCGGCGCATCTCGGCAGCCTTCAAAGACATTCCGGGCGGACAGATTTTGGGTCCGACGCTCGACTATAGCCACCGGGTGTTGAACTTGGCGGGGCTGGAGCGCGGCGGCGGACCTGATTCGCTCGAGCAAGCCGACCACCCCTCACCTAAGACGCAGCCACCCGTGACGGATTGGGAGCGTCACAATGGGCTGCTCGAGTCCCTAGCCGAACAGCGTGACCCTGCGCCCGCCGACCTCCCTGACTTGACCCGCGAGCCGCTGCTCTTTCCCGCGCCGCGTGCGCACCGCTTACAGGCGCTCGCCCGCGCGGACACCGGCGGTGTATTAACGCTCGGCTATTCGGACATGCGCGGCTACGGCACGAACCACCCGACCGTGAATGAGGTGCGCTTAGCTTACGCTGATGTGACACTCACCCATCCAGTAACGGGCGTGCCCTTCAGCGCCGGACGCATCCGGGTGAGTCAAGCCGAAGTGGTGTCGTCCTTTGGCGGTACGAGCGATTATCCCAAGCTCGACATCGGCTTCGCGGCGACCCTGGGCTGGAACGAGGTCAAGACCATAGCGGCGTCCATGCTCGACATGGCGATGGATAAGACCGACCCCTTTCCCGCGCTGAGCGAAGAGTTTGTCCTCACACACACGGAGCCCGTCGAGTCGTCGGGCTTCTGCGTCCACTACAAGCTGCCGCACTACGTGACGTTTCAGAGCAGTTTGGAGGCAATGCGGGGGGTGGGGGCGCAACGAGCGACTAAGGAGAAAGTGAGTCAAGAGGAGGCAACAGGCGATTAGCCATCAACGATTAGCCCTTAGGTCTTTAGGCTAAGAGCTAATTGCTAAAAGCTAAGCGCTCAATTTTCATGACCCAAACGCTCACTCAGCTTTCCAAGCCTTCCCAAGGCTACGCTTATGCCTTCTTAGACGAAGCCGCCAAGCGCGAACTGCGCCGCAAGATGCTCAAGGCAGTGGCGATTCCGGGGTATCAAGTGCCTTATGCGAGCCGGGAGGTTCCCTTTGCTCGAGGCTGGGGCACAGGCGGTTTGCAGGCGACGCTCTCGCTCGTCGGACCGGACGATGTTGTGAAGGTCTTCGACCAGGGTGACGACGATTCGGTCAATGCGGCGAACCTGCGGAGCTTCATCACCCGCATGACCGGCGTTAAAACCACCACGGATGCTCAAAAGGCGACCCTCATGCAGAGCCGCCACCGCATCCCGGAAGAGGTCTTGCAAGAGCGTCAAGCGCTCGTCTTGCAGGTTCCGCTGCCCGACCCGCTCCGCAGCGTCGAAAGGAGCCGCGCCGCCGCCCGGCAGATGCACGCCGACGCCGACTACGGGCTCATGTGGCTCAGGCTCTACGAGCAGATGGTTCGCTACAGCCGGGTCACGCTCGCCTCGGGCTACCCCGCGCTCGTAAACGGGCGCTACATCATGGACCCAAGCCCTATTCCGCGCTGGGACGTGCCTAAGCTCCACCAGGCGAAGCACCTCACCATCCTCTCCGCCGGACGCGAAAAACGCCTCTACGCCGTGCCACCCTACACGGATGTGAAACCTCTGGAGTTCGACGACGTGCCCTACCGCGTCGAGGACCAGCGCGGCTGGGTATGCGCGAAGACGGGCGTGACAAACAAATTCATGAACGAGCTACCCCAAGCGGACGGTAGCGCCCGCTACGAGGTATCGGACTCGGGGTACGCGGAGAAGGCGCAGAAGCAGGCGGAAGGTGAAGCGGTGAGCGCCGATGCGCTTTACTACGACGGTGAGGGGCGTTTTTACCGAGATGATGTGCTGAAGGATAACGGAGTTGGGGGCGAGCGATGAGTCGGCCGACCTTTGCCGGGGTGCTCGAGCCCTCCCGCCTCATCACGGACACGCCGCTCTTACAAGCCAGAAACGTCAACAAGGTCTACGGCGACCTGCACGCCGTTCGAGATGTAGATGTGGACCTCTACCGAGGTGAGGTTTTGGGCGTCGTCGGCGAGTCGGGCAGCGGCAAGTCCACGCTGCTGCGGCTCCTCAACTTGCAAGAGGACGCGGACAGCGGGACGTACACGCTTGGGTTGACGGGTTACGAAGACATCAACCTCTTCGCCCTCGAGCGTTTCGCCCGACGCGAGGTACAGACAAAACACATCGGCATCGTTTACCAGAACCCGCACCAAGGTCTGCGGATGAAGGCGAGCAGCTCTGGCAACGTCGCGGAGCGGCTTATCATCGCGGGCGAGCGGCGCTACGGCGCGTTGCGCAGCGCGGCAAAGCAGTCACTGAGCGCGTCCGAATTTCCGCTCACCCGCATGGACGACCTGCCGAGCACCCTCTCCGGCGGGATGCAGCAGCGCGTCCAACTCGCCAAAGCTATTGCCTTGAAGCCCGCACTCCTCCTCCTCGATGAACCCACAACGGGGCTCGACGTGTCTGTTCAAGCTCTCGTTCTGGATACCCTCAAACGCTTGCAGCGCGAGCGCAGCATCGCCATGATCATCGTCTCACACGACCTAGGCGTCATCCGCACCTTAGCCGACCGCATCATGGTCATGCGCTACGGGCGCGTCGTGGAGTTGGGGCTTGCCGATCAGGTGTTGGAGGACCCGCAGCACGCCTACACACAGCAGCTTGTTCATGCGAAGTTGTAGGGAGGGTGAGGCGTGAGTAGCCGAGGAGCGTTGCGTTGCGTGGTTGACCTGATGGGGAGATGGCGAGATAGGGAGATGAGGAGAGGTGGCGGGGCTTTTTCTCCCTATCTCCTCATCTCCTTATCCCTTCATCAGAACCACCGCACGCCAATCCATCCGAAGGACTCCCCATGACCTTACTTACCCTCGAGCACTACACCAAGACCTTCTCTATCGACCACCTAGACCGCCGCGTCCCTGCTTTCCACGACCTGAACGTCACCCTTCAGGCGGGCACGTTCACGCTAGTGCAAGGACCCAACGGCGTCGGCAAGTCCACGCTGCTACGCTGCCTCTACCGCACGTATAAACCGAGCGGCGGGCGGGCTCTCTACCGCTCGAGTTACGGCGACATCGACCTCGCCACCGCCGCCGACGTGGACATCGCGAAGCTGCGCCGCGAGGAACTGGGCATGGTCACGCAGTTTTTGCGGGCAAGACCGAGGGTGAGCGCAGTGGAGCTGGTCGCGGAACCGCTTTTAGCGTCGCTTGCATTTGAGAAGGCGACCGAGCGGGCGACTGACGCGCTCCGCGCCTTCGGTCTCAGAGAAGCCCTCTGGCACGCCTACCCGAGTACCTTTTCGGGCGGCGAGCAGCAGAAGGTCAACCTGGCACGCGCCCTCATCGCGCCGCGCCGTCTGCTCCTCTTAGACGAGCCAACCGCCTCACTCGACCAGGAAGCGAGAGCGGCGCTCACCGCGCGGCTTGCTGAGTTAAAAGCGCAGGGCGTCACCATGATCGGGGTGTTTCATCACCCAGAGGACGTGGCGGCGTTGGTGGACGAGGGGTTGGCGTTGGCGGCAGGTGGGGCGGAGGTGGAGCCTGGAGCGAAAGGCTTGATAGGGGGATGGGGGGATAGAGAGATAGGGAGAAAAAGCGAGGAGTATTCTCCCCATCCCCCCGTCTCCTCATCTCCTCATCCCCCTATCCCCGCATCTCCCACCACCACCCCGCACCCAGCCGCGCCCTCCCTCCCACCTCACCCACGCCCGCCTCGTTCTCCCCGACCGCGTCATCCCCGGTACCCTCACTTGGGATGACGGCGTCATCACCGAAATCAGTGAACGCCGCACGAGCCCCCCGGCAAGCGGTGTTGACGCGCAGGGCTGCTTCGTCTTGCCGGGGCTCATCGACCTGCACGGGGATATGGTGGAGCGCGACGTGGAGCCGCGCCCCAAGGCGTACTTTCCAACTGACCTGGCGCTCTTCGAACTCGATAAGCGGCTGGCGGCGTTGGGCGTCACGACGGCGTACGCGGCTATCTCCTTCGCAGAAAGCTTCAACACCGCCTACATGCGCTCCGAGGAGCGTGCCCGCGACACGATTCACCTCATCAATAGCCTGAAGGCTGAACTGCTCGTGGACACGCGCGTTCATGCCCGCTTCGAGGTCACCAATCACGGTGCGCCGCGCATTCTACACGACCTCCTCCGGGACGAATACCTCGACCTCATCTCGCTGAACGACCACACGCCGGGGCAGGGGCAATACCGTGACTTGGAGGCGCACGTCAAGCACGTTTCGGCGTGGAAGGGCGTGGACGAGGAGGCGCACCGCAAGGAGTTGCTGGAGCGGTTGGCGCAGCTCGAGCAAAACCCACCCTCCTGGGAGGTCATCACGGGCGTGTGCGAGGAGGCACGGGCTGCAGGCATCGTCCTCGCCTCGCACGATGACGATACACCCGACAAGGTAGACCTGATGGCAAGCTTGGGCGCGAGCGTGAGCGAATTTCCGGTGACACTGGAGGCGGCGAGGGCGGCGAAAGCACGGGGGCTCTACACCGTCATGGGCGCACCCAACGCCTTTCGGGGCAGCTCGAACACGGGCAACCTGAGCGCTATGGACGCGCTCCGCGAAGGTCTAGTGGACGTGCTCGCGTCGGACTACTACCCCGCCGCGATGCTACATATCATCTTCAAGCTGGGCGACCTTATGCCGCTCCACAGCGCGGTCAAACTCGTGAGCGAAAATGCAGCGGCGGCGGCAGGGCTCACGGACAGGGGGCGTTTGGAGGTCGGCAAGCGTGCGGACTTCGTGGTAGTGGAGGCGGGGGAGGGACGCCTCCCCCGTGTCCGCGCGACCTTCTCAAAAGGTAGGTGCATCTACTCGGATGGAACCCTCCCTCTTGCCAGCTCCCTTACAGACAGGGCAGTGGAAGAGGTGAGCGCGTGAAGCGGTTGAGCCCCACGCCGACCGTCCACGACACGGCGCACATCGAGGACACCGCGCTAGGCGAATGGACCGAGGTCGGGGCGCACACGTCGCTGGTGGGCTCGAGTCTCGGGGACTACAGCTACCTCACGCAGCACGTCCAAGCTATCACCGCATCTACCGGCAAGTTTTGCTCGGTTGCCTCGTTCGTGCGCCTCAACCCCGGCAACCATCCTATAGAGCGCCCCACCAGTCACCACCTGACCTACCGCGCCGCGCAGTACGGCTTCACGGACGAGGACGAGACTGAGTTCTTCGCGTGGCGGCGGGCGCATCCCGTCACCCTGGGTCACGACGTGTGGATCGGTCACAGCGCGACGGTCTTACCGGGTACCACGGTCGGCAACGGCGCGGTCATCGGGGCGGGCGCGGTGGTGACCAAGGACGTTGCGCCTTACTGCGTCGTCGGCGGTGTGCCTGCAAAGCCCATCAAACAGCGCTTTACTGATGAGGTCGCCGAAACCTTAGAGCGCACCCGATGGTGGGATTGGTCGCGCCAGGAGCTAGAAGAGAGGTTTTTAGACTTACGAGATATGGCGACGTTTTTGGAGAAGTACGGATGAGGGGAGGTTGCGCTGGTGACGCTCAAGTGTGCCGTTTGTTATTCCCCAAATAGATAGGGAGATGAGGGGATAGGGGGATGAGGAGAAAAAGCGCTGCCACCTCTCCCTATCTCCTCATCACCCCATCTCCCCATCTCCCTATCTCCCTATCTCTCCATCCCCTTTCAGCTAACCGCCCTTTGGAGGCACCTATGACCACCCCCCTCAACACCCTCGGCGCAGCCCTCATGATTGACGAGCTAGAGGACCATCTCGAGTGGCTCACCTCGGGCAAGCGAGACCTAGAAATTCAGGACTTTTCCCAGCACAAGCTTTTAGACGGTGACTGGCAAGCGCAAGCGGATAAAGCTAAGGCGTTGTTGGAGGGCTATCCAGGACGCATGGGCATCCACGGACCGTTCTGGGGGCTGAGTCTCGCGAACCCCGACCCGCTGCTCCGCGACGCCGTGAAGAAGCGTTTGGAGGGAGGCGTGAAAGTTGCCGCGCAACTCGGCGCGACCCACATGGTCGTGCATAGCCCTATCGATCCGTGGATGCACCGGCACATTGCCTACGACGCCGTGCGGCGTGAGGAGATCGTGGACCTCATGAAAGACACGCTAACGGACGTGCTGGCACAAGCTGAAGATGTGGGCTGCACGTTGGTGATGGAGAACATCATGGACCTAGACCCGCGTGTGCAGTTAGAGCTAGTCAAAGCGGTGGACTCGGACGCTTTGCGCGTGAGCTTAGACGTCGGTCACGCCTTTTGTATGCACGTGCAGCACGGCGCGCCGCCACCCGATAGGTTCGTCTCTGAGGTGGGTGAGTACCTCGAGCACCTCCACATCCAGGACACCGACGGCTACTTGGATAGGCACTGGCTGCCGGGCGAAGGGAGCGTCAACTTCAAGGCGCTCACGGACGCGGTGTCCGCCTTGAAGCGTAGACCCAAGCTGATTATCGAAGTCAAGGAGAAGGCGAGCGTGCAACGGGCAGCGGCGTGGCTCTCTGAACCGAATTTAGCAAGGGAGCCCGTCGTAGCGGCTTGATATGTGGGGTCAGCTCGAGGTTGACCCCATGCGTTCGCTACAGGGTAACAAACACGCGACGCCCCACCTCTACTCCTGCTCTACCGCATAGATACTCGTCGAACCACTCACCTCGTTGCCGACGACTAGGAGCGGCGTCCCGTTCGGGCTCTCCTCGGCGGAGATAAAGAGGAGTCCTTCCGGTCCTAAGTCGCCCGCCTCTTCCGATTCGATGTCGGCGCTGAAGTTGCGGTAGTTTGTATATTCCACGAACTGCGGTTTCTCGGGGTCGCTCACGTCATAGGTGACCACCCCGCCGATGCGCTCCAAGCCGATGAATGCGTAAACGCTACCGCCGATCTCTCCAGTGACAATCCCTTCGGGCTCCGGTCCCTTGTTGTCGCTGCGGCTCTCGAAAGTCTCTGCGCCGTTCTCATCGTTATTCGCATTGAAAAACTCGGGATACGCCTCTGCCGTGATGCGCTCCAAAGCGTCGCCACTGTCGAAGACGAGTTCACCCGAGGCGTTCCAGATGGAGAATGAGCGTCCGCCGAAGGCGTAAATCTCTTCGAACGCGCCGTCGCCGTCCGTGTCCCCTGTCGCCGTCGTGACGGTCAATCGTCCGAGCATCTCTTTGAGTTCGCTTGCGTTCGGAAACGCATCTTCAGCGAGTGTATATTCGTCGTCACCGAGCCGCGCCTCTTCGCTGAAGCCGTCGTAGTCGCGCCCGTCGCCCTCGTTAGCCGTAACGATGTACGTCTCGCCGTTCGCCTCAAAAGTGGCGATGGCGTCAGGCTGATACATGCCGAAGACGGGATACGTGCCGATGTTGATGCCGCCGTCTTCGTCAGAAGGATCGAAGGCGTTCGTCTCTAAGCTGTGGTCTTTGAAGCCTAAACCGATAAGCTCGGTGACGCTCGCCCCTTCTAAGTCAACTCGCGCTAAGGCGTTGTTCTCTTGTAACGCAACCCAAGCCGAAGCGGAGTCGGGCGCAACCGCGATATATTCGGGCTCCAAGTCCTGCGCGACGCTCGCGTCAGGACCGAAGATGCGAATGCTCTCGTCTAAGTCCGCGCCGTTGAAGCTCGAGAAACCGACCTCGGTCACGTCTTCCTGCGTCAAGTTCTCGGTACCGCCAGACATATCGATGATGCTGACCGAGCCTTCAGGATCGGTGCTGTAGTCGTCTGAGGGCTCGCCTTCGTTCGCCACCACGACCTTACTGCCGTCTGGCGTAAAGGTGAGCATGTCGGGCAGCGCACCCACCGTGACCTGGCTGATGAATTCGCCCTCTGGGGTGAGGAAGACCACTGTGCCGGGTTCGGTGGCGGTTTCGTTTTCAATGGCAACAGCCACCGTACTTTCAAACACATCCACGCTGTTCGCCGCCGCGCCGTACTGCGTCATGTCGAGGGGGTCTAAAGGCGCAGGGTTCGCAGGGTCACTGATGTCCAAAATGTCCAGCGTGACCGCGTTCGAGTTGACGATGAAGAGCCGCTGCGAGCTGGAGTCGAACGCGACGATCTCCGCTGCACCCTCGTCGAACGCGCCTGTGGTGTAGGTGGCGAGGCGTTCTAGGCGCAGTGCGCTGCTCGGCTCAGAATCAGAGGGAGCGAGCGCGAGCAACGCCAAAAGCGGGTCGTGGTCAGACGCCTGATCTGCGAACTCGCTGTTGAGGTGCACGGCGTCAAACTGCGCGTTCACTGCTAGCGATTCGCTGACCAGGATGTGGTCTAAGGATTGCGAGTTGCCCTGGAAGATATATGAGTAGCGCTCGTCAGGTTCCAAGGTCTCGGTCAGGTTGACGAGGCTCATTTCTAGCGTCTCTAAGGGCGAGATGAACTCGAACTCGTTGAAGTCACCTGCGGCGACCACGTTCGCGTCCTCCGCTAAGAGATCGTCTACATAGTCCTTAACCGCTTGGGCCTGGTCACGGCGCTCATCCAAGCTACCGTTAATCTCGGGGTCTTCTTGCCCTTCGCCCGGCTCAGCCATCTCAACCACGGTGCGCTGCGTCGAACCGAGGAGCGGCTTGCTGCCGCCTTTGGAGGAGAAGTGGTTGCTGATAACGGTGACCTCTCGGGCGTTGAAGGTGAAGGTAGCGACTAAGGGCAGGCGGCTGCCGAAAAAGGGGTTGTCCTCGTCCGTCTGCTGGTCCTGCGGGTCCACGACGGTCTGCACCGCGCCGCTGTCGAAGTTATCCGGCTGCGCCTCGCCCGCCAAGCTCACCCGCTCGGGGTTGTAGAGGAAGGCGGTGCGGATGTTGCCGCCGGGCTGCCCGCCGCTTGTATTGTTGCCGATGAAGGGGTTGTCGATAAAGGCGTACGTGGGACCGCCCGCCTCTACAATGGCGTCCACCAAAGTTTGCAGCGTCACGTCCGCCGCTGTGACGGCCGAGTCCTCAGGCTCCGCCGCACCGTCGTTGTCTTGAATCTCTTGTAGCGCGACGACGTCGGGCGCGTTTAAGTTCGTGACGATGTCGTCAGCGATATCCGCGAACTGGCCCTCGGCGACGTCCGCGTCGCCGTCCTCGTCGTTCGGGTCTAGGTTGAGCACGTTGTAACTCGCGACGCTGAGCTGGTCCTCGCCACCTTCCAAGGTGCTGACCTCGGGCTCGAGGTCAGACCCGCCCTCCACCTCGAAGACGCCAAACGCCTGCGTCGGATAGACCTCGAAGTTACCGAAGCTGTAGCCGACCACGCCCGCCACGTCGGTGAGGCGCGCGCCCACGTCCACCTGCGGGAAGTCGAGGTCGAAGAGGTCGTCGTCTTCGTCGATCTGGATGCGCTCCGGGTTGAAGTCGTCCGGGCTGATGTTGAGGGTGCCGCGCTCGCTCAGGCCGGTCGCGCCGCTTGCCTCCAAGACGGTGAAAATTTCGCCGAAGCGGGTCGTCGGACCGACCGCCTGAGCGCCCTCTAAAGTCACGCGCATCGCCTCTAGGCTCTCGTAGAAGTCCACACCGTCTTCAAGTTGGTAGTCGCCTTCGCCCGCGTTGAGGTCGTACTGCGCCGAGCGGTCGTCGTCGATCACTTCCGTGGGCGGCGTCCGTCCGCCTTGGACGAGCAGAACCGGGGTCGGTAGGGGATTATCTCGAGACAACACCTCGTAGCCCGGTCTAAAGATTTGCGTCGTGGAGAGGTTGCCCGTGTCCGCGCCGCCGGGCACGAACTCGCTGACAGAACCCCTGACCTCGACCTCGTCGCCGACGCTCACGGTCGGCTCGCTTCTCGGCTCGTCGCCGAGAAAGACGAACAGCGCGTCCGAGGTCGCCTCGTTGTTGTCGCCCTCAGCGTCTTGCAGGTAGAAACCGTCCGAGCCGGCCGCCGTGACGATGCCCGTCGTGACGACGCGCTCGCCTTCGAAGGGCGAGACGTGACCTTCGCCCTGGATGGCGTAGATGGACACGCTCTGGGGCTCGCCGCCCTCGCCGCCGTCACCCGTGTCGTCTCCGAGGGTATCCTCGCGGACGCTCAAGTTCTGGATGCGCTCGTCCTCTTCGATGGGCGTGTCCGCTTGGCTGTAGGGGTCCGTGCGCGGGAAGTTCGTCTCGAGGTACCCCTGGAGCGCTTCCTGTTCGCCCAGGGGCTCGCCCGCGCCGTTCGTGAGTTCGGTGCGCTCGCCCGCCGGGAAGGGGTAGCCGTCGCCGCCCAAGCCGTTCTCGCGCAGCTCAGCCAAGAAGTTCAGGGTGACGAGGTCGAAGGTGCGCGCTGAGTCGCCTTGCAGTGTGCCACCCTCCACGACGGTGTCCGCGACGTCGCCCTCGGCGTCGAACACGATGAGGCTCCGCACGCGCTCGCCCTCCTGGACCCGTTCGCCCGCCTCATCGTACTGCAGCGCTTGTCGGCTCGGGTCGAAGGAGAAGGCGAAACCGCCCACCTGCGGGAACTGCCCCGGTGTCGCGCCGGGCTCGGTGGCGGCGACGCCGTGCTCGAGCAGCCGCTTGAGTTCCTCCGCCGTCACCGTAAGCGTTACGAGCGTGTTGTTGAAGCGCAACGAGTTCTGGACGTCGAGTTGCGACACGTCGCCGTCTTGGTCGTCCTCGATGAGCGGATTTTCCTGCGGCGGGACCCGCTCGCCCTCGTCGCCGGGCAAGATGTCGCCTATCGAAGCGCGGATGCCGCCGCCGTTTTTGAGCGACAAGGTGACGCTGCTATCTTGAGCGCGCGCGGCGGCTAAGTTCGCGTCCGCTGTGAGGTTGCCGAGGTTCGTCTCCTGGGTGCGGACCGCCTCGCGGATGCCGTTTAAGAACACCTCCGTCGCGCCGTAGAGCGTGCCGTCAAGCTCGACTAGGGTCGTCTCGACCTCGTTCACCGCCTCGAGCACGCCGGGCGCGGGCTCCGTACCGAAAGCCGCCGCGCCCGCGTCGTCCGCCGGGTAGGGACCGCTCGCCTCGCCGATGCCCGTCAGCACGCCGTCCGCGTCGAACTCGGTCAGGAGCCGCCCGACGTAACGGTATTCGCGGTCGGTGTTGACCAAAGCGACCGGCTCGCCCGCCGCCGACGTGTAGAGCAGCGGGTAGGGACCTTGCGGCTCTTTGCCGTACGCCTCGCGGATACGGTCGTCTTCATTAGCGAGCAGCGTGTCCGAGCCGCCCGCGATGATGACGTCGACCCCTTGCAAGAGTCCCGCCATGTCGATCTCGTTTTGAAGCTGCTGTAGGTGCGCGAGCAGGATGACCTTGTTGACGCCCTCACCTGTGAGCACGTCGATCTCGGCCTGAACGATTTCCGCCAAACCTTCGATATCGTCTTGCTGCATCGGCAGGACTCGCACCGTGCCGGGCGAGGAGATGCTCGGCAGCTGCGGCGTGGTCGCGCCGATCACGCCGATACGCTCCCCGCCCACCTCGAATACGACGCTGTCTGTGATGCTGTTAGGCTCGGGCGCTTGCGCCGCCGGGACGACGAACTCGCTCAGGTCTTCGTTCGCGCTAAAGTCTAGGTTGGCGCTCAGGTAGGGAAACTGCGTCCCGGCGTAGGTGACGGTGCCGTCGTCCTCGACCTCTTGCGCGACAAGCCCCGCTAGCGCGTTCGTGCCGAGGTCGAACTCGTGGTTGCCTAAAGCCATCGCCTGAAAGCCGACCGCGTTGGCGATGCGCACGTCCGCTTCGCCTCCTGTGGCGAAGTAGAACGCGCCAGGGATGATGAGGTCGCCCGAGCCTAAGAGCAGGGAATTTTCGGCTTCATCTCTGAACCCGTTGACAATCGCCGAGAAGTTGGGTGCGTTCTCGATGACGTCCGGGCTCGCCTCCTGGTCGGCGGCGTGCAGCACCTGGAGCGTGTAGGCGGTTGCACCTTTCGAGAAGGTGACGTCGGCGTCGCCGACGAGCGCCTCGTCAGGGTTCGCAACTACCTCGTCCGACTGTGCTCCGCACGCGGTCATTAGTAGTATAAGCGTCAGGTATACAAAACGTCTCATTGTGACCTCCGTCTTAGAGCTTTACGGGTTACTGTCAAGAGGCTGTCAGCGAAAGGCCGCGTAGTATCCGCTGGACAAACTATTTCAAGCTTTACCTCGGTAAGCGTGCACTGACGGCTAAATGTTGAAGATTCGCAATGCGGTACTCGCACATCACACGCACACCGCCGTAGCTTCGAAACATCCGTGATCCCGCACAAAGATAAAGAGGGCCCCGAATTATCGAGACCCCCTCCGCAGTTCGGCGGCACCCACAAAGCGCATTCGAACCGATCCGGTCGTTCGGCTCGCGGCTGCCTGCGAGTAGCTGTGAGCCGGAGCCTTACTCAGTCAGCCGCCGTCGCCACTTCTTCGGCTGCGAAGACTTCGTTCATGATGTGAAAGAGTGCGGCGTTGTCGATGTAGGCACCGTTCCAGCCGTAGGGCTCGCCCCAGAGTTCGGCTGCCCGAAGGTCGGTGCGGTCGAACTGGTCCAGCATCTCTGCGCCAGGTCCCATAGCCCAGAGCGGCACCAACTCGTTGGTGTGGTTGCCCGACGCCCACTGATAGCCCGGCAGGTTGCCCTCGCCGCGGTCCTGCACGGCGAAGTAGTCGTTGAACTCGTCCTCATATCTGCTCAACGATGAAGCTAAACTCCGGAAAAGACCGTTTCCACCGTGGCAGGGTACTGAGTAGTCCATCCACAAGAGATTGCGGTATGTCAAGCTAGAGGGATGAGGCGAACAGAAGTCAAATTAAGCGAAGTAGAACGCGAACAGTTGCGACGCATCGTGCGGAGCGGAGTAGCGAACGCTAGGGAGCTGTGCCGAGCACGGATACTCCTCAAAGCAGATGAGGGCATGGCTTACGGTAAGCTTGCCAGGTTTTTAGAGGTCAACGCAGCAACGGTCACGCGGGTGTGTCAACGCTATGTTGCCGAGGGTTTAGAGGCTCTTGAGCACCGCAAGCCGAGCGGCACAAAGCCGCGCCGCTCAGACGGACGGGCTGAAGCGACCTTGATGCAGCTTGCGTGTAGTGACGCGCCCGAGGGACGCGCCACGTGGACGCTAAGCTTGTTGGCGGATAAACTTGTGGAGCTAAGTGTGGTCGAGTCGGTCGCGCGAGAGACCGTGAGGAAGACGCTGAAAAAAACGAACTTGCCCCGCATCTGAAGCAGCAGTGGGTCATCCCACCGCAAGCGAACGCAGCTTTTGTCTGTGCAATGGAAGCGGTGCTTGATCTCTACGACTATACCTACCAAAAGTGCGGCTCAGCCAACGTCTTCGGCTCGAAGAAGCCGAAGACAGGCTGGCGCAAGATGAAAGTGACCCAGAGGCGCACCAAGCTTGAGTTCGCGCACTGCATGAAACAGCTCGTGGACGAGTACTACCCTGATGCCAAGGTAATTCGCGTTGTTTTAGATAATCTAGCAACCCACACCAAAGCCGCGCTTTACGATGTCTTTGCTCCTGATGAAGCCAGGCGTATTGCTAGAAAGCTTGACTTTTGCTTTACGCCTAAGCATGGCTCTTGGCTCAACACCGTTCGTCCAGCTTGACTGGATGGTCGAGATTGAATTTGCCGCGCTTGCTAAGCAGTGTCTCGATAGGCGTATTCCTGATGTAGATACCCTGAAACGCGAAGTGACCGCCTGGAAAAAGCAGCGTAACGCCCTTGCGCTTTCCGTTGACTGGCACTTCACCACCCATGATGCCCGTCTCAAGCTCAAGCGGCTTTATCCTACGCTTAATCCTGCAAACTGATCTGGATGGAATACTGAGTTCTTGCAAAGTCGCGTTAGCGTAACTGAAGAATGTCAGGACCGTTTCACCCGTAGGGGCAAGTTCGAAATCCATGTGAGTCAAGGTCGCGCAGCCCCCTCCCGCGAGTGGAGAGCGCTAAAATTCTGAAGGTCAAGCTCGTAGTGGTGGGTGTGCCGCCTTTGATCTGACGCTTGGTTATCGATCTCTAAAGGTCTCTGCGAGGTCGCCGTTCAGCACCTTCATCCGCGTTTGCAGAGAGGTGTGCGCCCCGACAGGGCAGAGGGGATTCATGGAAAGCGTGTCGGCGGAACGCCCCATGAAAGAGGCGGGACTCGAGGTCCTGCAAGCGGCCGAGCGAGAGGGAACCCGGAAGCTGCCGTGGAGACTGTCGCTAGGCTTTGGTTATCGGCTCGCTTCTGCGTGTGTTGCGCGCGTCTCTCGCAGAAGGGTCGCCCTTCGTCAAGCTCCACATTCAGAGTTGCGAGTTGAAAAGACTTAGCGCAAGCTTCGCTCTAAACCTTACTCTTGAGGCTTACTGAAAACTTCTTGTTGCCGTGAAAGTTGCCGGTTATAGAGCTTGCGCCCTAGGTCTAAAAAGACGTAGATGTCAGGGTCAACCGTTCGGTAGTAGGCTCTGTTGCCTTCTTTACGGTACCTAACAATATGATTGTTGCGCAGAACTTGTAGCTGCTGGCTCACACTCGCTTGAGACGCCTGCGAACCTTTTTGCAATTCCGTTACCGTTTTCTCGCCTTCACGTAGTAGGTCCAGGATCGCGAGCCGTAAGGGATTGGCTAGGGCCTTAAAGAGCAGCGCCTTATAGTGATGGAGGTCCTGACTCACGTTAATATTATCTCCCGCGAATATAAGGAAGGGCGTATGTACTTTCACTTTTAGTATTTCGCCTAGCGGCGCGGGGCTAGAAACATCTATGTAAGAATATTGTAATATGCCCCGCTGTACCATCAGATTAACTCAGAGAGATATCTGGGAAACTTCGTCCGAATGAACACACAAGGAGAACATGATGGATACAAATGGTGTAGATTCAGCGCTCCAACAAGCGATGCAGATTGACGGCGCGAGCGCTGCGATGCTCGTTGATTATGACAGTGGTATGTCGCTCGGTTCCGCTGGGGGCGATCTTGATCTGGACGTCGCCGCAGCCGGGAATACTCAAGTTGTGCGGGCTAAGATGGAGACGATGAGTGAGCTTGGTCTTAGCGGCGGCATCGAGGACATCCTCATCACCTTGAATGACGCCTATCATGTGATTCGTCCACTCGCAAATAGCACACTCTTTTTCTACACCGTGCTTAACCGTAAAAAAGCGAACCTCGCGATGGCGCGCCACAAGCTGACCAGTATTGTTGCCGAGGTTGTCGTCTAAGCGTCACGACGATAGAGCTAAAAACTATGAGTCGAGCTTAACTGCTCGGCTCATTTCAATTTAGGGGGCAGCTCAACTCTTCCGGTGAAGAAACTTGCTTGTTGAGTTGTGCGTGTGATGCGCGCGTTCGTGACCTAAAAAATCTCCTCAGGGCATACGCATGTACAAGTTTTGCTGGCATGGGCAGCTAAAGTAAAGGATGAACGAAATAGAGATACCGAAACTACTAGCCCACTTCACGGTTGTGCCTGATCCGCGAGCACATAACGTGTGCCATAAGCTAGAAGACATTTTGGTCATCGCCATCTGCGCGGTGATCAGTGGCGCGGACACGTTTAGCGAGATCGAGCAGTACGGTCAGGGCAAGCAAGCCCAACTAGAGAAGATATTGGACCTTCCTAATGGTATTCCTAGCCACGACACCTTTAGGCGGGTGTTCATGCTGCTGGATGCGGAGGCTTGGCAGGGAGTGTTTTTCAGATGGACACAGAGCTTAGCGTTAGCTGAGCGGGAAGTTCCTGTGCGAGCGGTAGATGGTAAATGGTCACGTGCGAGCGGTTTACACACAGTAAGCGTTTGGGCAAGTGAGCACCAGATTGTTTTAGGGCAGCAGCAAGTTGCCGATAAGAGCAACGAGATCACCGCCATTCCCGAACTGCTCGAAGGGCTTGATATTGCTGGAACGACGGTCACAATTGACGCAGCAGGCACCCAAACACAGATTGCTTGGACCATTCGCGAACACCTAGCAGACTACGCTTTAGCGCTCAAAGCCAACCATAAGCACCTTTTCGAAGACGTCCGTTGGCTTTTTGAACAGGACCAGAGCGCACCGCATTGGTCTACCAGCAGCCGAGGTCATGGACGCCTTGAGACCCGCGAGGTGTGGTTACTCACCGAGTTGGACTTTTTGGAGAACACCTCAGCTTGGCGTGACCTTGCCGCTGTTGCGAAGATTAGAAGCACCCGCGAGATCAACGGTGAAAAGAGCGTCAGTGAGCGCTACTTCCTGACCAGCCTCACGGACGTGGAAACGCTCGCTTATGCTGTGCGCGCTCACTGGGGTATTGAAAACAGCTTACATTGGACTTTGGACGTAGCCTTCAAAGAAGATGAAAGTAGAGCTAGAACGCAAAACGCCCAAGCTAATCTTGTCACTTTGCGACATCTAGCCCTCAATCAGCTCAAGCTAGAGTCAACACTTAAAGCCAGTATCAAAGCCAAGCGCAGCAGGGCAGGCTGGGATGACGACTACCTCCTCAAAGTTCTACATGCGTAAGCCCTGAAAAATCTCCTCTTTCTCACCACATCAATCCATATGGCTGTGCTAGAATAGCCGTATGGATGCATTCGTTCCCCCTCCAGCTCAGTCAACGGGTGTCTTACACGCTTTGGGTTTAACGAGTCGTCCCCACGACCTGATCAAAGTCGTGAAGGGCGGTCTATCGATTCAAGTCTTCCGCGCTTTGGCTGAAGCTCTGAACGTCAGCGATGCAGCACTTGCGAACCTGGCGGGCATCAGCGGTACGACTTTGACCCGGCGCAAGCGCGTCGGGCATTTGACCCCTGATGAGAGCGAGCACGTTCTCCGTATCGCCAATTTGCTAGAGCGTGCCGCGCAGGTATTCGAAGACGTCGGCGACGCGTCGGATTGGTTAAAAACACCTAATTTGAGCTTGGACAACGTTACGCCGCTCGACTACGCGGATACCGAGATCGGCGCTAGAGAGGTCGAGAACCTACTTGGGCGGATCGACTACGGCGTCTACAGCTAAAGCGCCCCTTAACTCATACTGTCAGTATGGCTGATACTTTCATAGCCTGGCGGCTTGTCAGGCCGAAGTACGGCAACCGAGCAGACGCCTTCAGCGGTGAAGGGTCGCGTCTCTTCGGCGGTCGTTGGAACTCGGCTGGCGTGCGCGTGACCTACGTCAGCTCGAGCCTGTCGCTTGCCGCACTAGAGACGCTTGTCCACGCAGATAGGCGGCGCTTCGAGCGGGACTACATTGCCTTTAAGCTCTATCTACCTGAAGCGCTCGTGCTCGAGCTGCGCGACGAGGACCTACCCGAGGATTGGCAAGTTAGAGCTGTGAGTGAAGGCGCGAGGCGAGTTGGAGATGCGTGGCTAGAGGCGCAAGCAAGCGTCGTTTTGTCCGTACCGAGCGTCATCGTGCCTGAGGAGCGGAACTACCTGCTCAATCCTGAGCACCCGCAGTTCGAGGAACTGACAATCGACATGCCTCGACCTTTCCGCTTCGACATGCGGCTCACTGACGAAGAAAGCTGATGTCACATGTGCGATCACTTTTGTTTGGTTACTGAAGCCGCTTGTGCAAGAGACGCGCGCGTCTCACGCATAAAGCCATATCGAGGAGCTCCAGAACGTTTTGACGCATGACCTTCACATGCGCCGGGGCAGCGCTCGCGCTAGCCTAAGAGGCGAGGTAGCCCTATGACCCCATCACCCATCCAGACTCTCGACCTCTCGGACCGCTCGCGCTTAGACGAGGCCGCAGGGTCTTAGCCGAGAGCTTCCATGATGCTCCCCAGTTTGTGAGTGTTTGGTCTGATAAGGCGAGGCGCGAAAGGCTGCTACCCGCTTTTTTCCGGGTCGCCCTCACGGATGCCCATCGGCACGGACACGTGAGCGTCGCGCTCGAGGACGACCGCGCTGTCGGCGTAGCGGTGTGGCTGCCTCCAGGTCACGCGGTAATGACCCCGCGACGACAGGTGCGCGCCGCCTTACCGCTCCTACGTACCGCCCTTGCCGACCTGCGGGCTTTTCCTCGCCTTGCTAGATTGGGCAGCGTGATTGATGCCGCTCATCCTAAGGAACCTCACTGGTATCTGGTCGCTTTAGGTGTGAGTCAAGAAAAGCAAGGGCAGGGGGTTGGCTCGCGTCTGGTACGTGAAGGGCTAGGGCGAGGCGAGAGAACAGGATATGGCTGCTACTTGGAGACGATGCTCGAGGCTAACGTGCGGCTCTACGAAAAGCACGGCTTCGACGTTATCCGCTATGAGGAGAGCCTGTTACCCGGCGGACCGCCCTTCTGGTTCATGTGGCGACCTGGGTGAGGGGTGCGCTAACGCAACAGTCACACAATCTCTTATAGCCGAGCGGTGGTTTTAATAAACACTGAGGTTACCCTTGACAGAGTTTTCGAACGAGATTGTAGTCGTACTGTACAGTTCGGTTTGTAAAGGAATTGAGGATGAGTACAACGTCAGAAGAATTAACTCCGCGTGCCAAAGCGAAACGTCAGCAGATACGCACTGCGGCCCAGACGCTGTTTTTGGAACACGGCTTCGCTGAGGTGAGCACGAACATGATTGCTTCGGCGGCAGGCGTTTCCAAAGAGACGCTTTATAGGTATTTCTCGAGCAAGGAAGCGCTACTGACCGATTGCTTAGCGCACCTCATCGCGGACATCTCTAAAGATGGACCGTTCGCGGCTGGCGGTGCATCACCGATGATAAATAGCCGCGACGACCTGCGAAACGCTCTTCTAGGTTTGGCGCACAAACTCGTCGGGAGCCTTATGCAGCCCGACTACCTGGCCCTGGTTCGCGTGATCATCAGCGAAACGCCCCGCCTGCCCCAGTTAGGCGACCTCTTTCGCAAGGCTGTGCCCGAGAGCGCGTTCCGAAGCATCTCGGTTTTGCTGGCAAGGGCGCAGGAACAGGGAGTTGTCCGCGCTGTTGACGCGGAGGCGGCGGCGCGCATGTTCGTCGGACCGCTCTTGACTTACGTCCTGATCGATGGTCTTTTCGTCAGCGCGAGTCCCGCCCGCCAGCCGTCGCCGAAGAAGCTCGAGGCGGTGGTGGACTTGTACCTACAAGCTATTACCGCTTCATAGGAGGGGCTAAAAATGCTTAAGGCTGTTCACAACTTTCTGATTGAGACAAGAACCGAACAGTACAGTTTGCAAACAAGAAAGGAGCAGCACATGATGACACCCACCACAACAACTGAGAGCGTCCGCTTCCCACGGGTGACCTTGGTGGAATCCGCCTCGTCTGGCTACCTCCACCTCGCCGCGGAGGTAGATCGCGGGCTGCCGTTTTTGCCCAACAGCCGGAAGAAGCGCGAGCTGGTCGCCACGTGTAAAAGGTGGTGCGAGCAGCTCGAGACTGACCCCGGCGTCCTCGGCGCTGTATTGTTCGACGCCTTCCTGATCCCTCCCGGTCGGGGCGAGTTCGTCAAGGAGCGACCCGAGGAGGTTCATATCGCCCGCTTCGACCTCTCCATCCTAGTTGAAACGGTAAGCTTGGAGGTCGCTGAAGTTGTCAAACTATCACCTACCTACGCCGAGATGGAACGTGCCGTCAAGGAGGCGGCGACGTTTACCCACGCTGTCACGGCGAGCAACGTCAGGCGGATAGGGCCGGTGGACCATAGCAGGCAGGGCGTCTTTCTATTCAACTACTTTTTCGCCGCCGACACCGCCCAAAACGTTGAGACCTGGGAGGACACCGCCGGCTGGTGGGAGCAGGAGACGGGTCTGGACAACTCGACGGTGCTGCTGCCTAGTGGCGATTCGAAGTACAATCTCATCAACCACTGCCGCTGGGACAGCCTAGGCGATGTGATGCCGTCAATCGTCTTCAAGCCGTCGTTTCGCTCCTTTGTACTTGCTAACTTCAAGAAGAGCAGCGTAGCAGCCATGCCCATCCTGTACCGGCTCGCTTGACTACCCTTGCGGTTTTGTGCAAACGCGCGCAACAGTCGAAGAAGGTCACTCAGTCGCCCGGCTCACCTCCACTACCACCTCGAGAAACGCCCCTAACACCCCTGACCGGTCCTTGTTGCGATAAACCGCCGCGATCTCCGCTCCGGGACCGAATCCGCTAAGCGGCAGGAACCGCACACTGCCACGGACGCTCTCCAGAAAGAACGGGCTCGGCATGACCCCGATACCTTCCGCCACAAGATTGAGCGCCGTGTGAAGCTGTACGGGTTCCTGAACAACCCTCAGCTTTGCCCCTTGTCGCTCGAAGCAGCGCCCGATCCAATCGTAAAGCCCTGGGTTGGTGAAGCGCGGGAACAAGATGACGGGTTGATCGTCCAGCTGTTTGAGCTCAACAGACCCTTGAACGGCGAGCGGGTGCTCAGGAGAAACTGCCAGCTTCCAGCTCGAGCGCGTGACCGCCCGGTAGCTCAGCGCCTTATCGCGCAGAGGTAAGCCGGAGAAGCACACGTCTAACGCGCCCTCTTTCAGGAGTTTCATCTGGTCGGCAGGGTTTAGTCCTCGTTGCGTCACGGTGACGTTGGGGTACTGGTCGCGGAACTGCCTGAACACCTTCGGCGCAAACGGGAAGTTGGCGTACTCCACGTACCCCACCCTCAGCTTCGCGCCCTCGTCGCTGAGGTGTCTCAGTTCGCGCACGCCCGCGTCAATCGCGTTTAACCCCTTTCGCGCCGCCCTAAGGAACTGCCTACCAGCCGGCGTGAGCGAGACGTGGCGCTTGTCCCGCTCGAACAGGGACACGCCCAGCTCCTCCTCCAGCGCCTTGATACGGCGGCTCAGCGCAGGCTGGGTGACGTGGCTCTTCTCAGCGGCGCGGCGGAAGTTCAGCTCCTCGGCGACCGCCACAAAGAACCTGAGCTGCCTTAAGTCCATGCCATAGTCTAACCGAACTGATGCCCCTTGAGCATCAGGGATACCCCAGAAAGCATTGGACATCTGCCATTGTGGACGCCTAAACTTTCTCTCGAAGGCAACGCACTTGAGTGGTGCAAAAAGGAGTTTACGATGAGTCAAGTGGTCTTAGTGACAGGTAGCAGCAGCGGCTTCGGTCGTTTAACGGTCGAAACCTTGGCGCGGCAAGGGCACACGGTGTTCGCGTCCATGCGAGGTGTGGCCGATAAACACGCCGAGGCTGCCCAGGCGCTCCGTGACTCGGCGGCGCGTAACGGTTGGAGCTTGCAGGTCATAGCCATCGACGTGAGCGACGACGCCTCCGTCCGTGCGGGGGTGCAGCGCGTGATCGACGAGGCGGGGCGCATGGACGTCCTGGTCAACAACGTTGGGCAAGGTTCCTGGGGTGTCACCGAAGGCTTTAGCGAGGCGCAGCTCGAGAACCTCTTCGAGGTCAACGTCTTCGGCGCAGCCCGCATGAACCGGGCGGTGCTGCCGCAGATGCGCGAGCAGGGCTCGGGTTTGCTGGTACATATGTCCACCTTGGCGGGACGGCTAGTGATCCCGTTTATGGCGAGCTACGCGGCGGCTAAACACGCGCTCGAAGCGCTCGCGGAGGGCTATCACTTCGAGCTCTCGCGCTTTGGCGTCGAGTCGGTGATCGTGGAGCCGCAGAGCTATCCGACCGACGGCTCGCTGAACAAGATGGTGCGCCCCGAGGACGAGGCGCGGGTCGCGGCGTATGGTGACTTTGCCCAACAGGGTGAGCAGATGTTCCTATACAACGACCAACAGCTCCAGGGGGATGACGCGGGCAATCCGCAGGATGTCGCGGACGCCGTCGCCAAGCTGATCCACCTCCCCGCCGGGGAGCGCCCCTTACGCACTGTGGTCGGGGGACCGCTGACGCAGTTGGTCGCGCCGGTCAACCAGACCTACGATGGCGTGCGAGAGCAGCTCTACAATTTCATGGGCTTTGGTCAAGAGGCGACAAGTTAGCGTTAAGAACTGGATGGAAGCGGCGGCATATCGGCTGCGCCGTCCCTTTCGCCAGGAAGGACACCATGACAATGAGCATGACCGCTGAAGCCAAACTTGGCCGGGAGGCTTCGATCTGGCCCGGTATTGTAGCCGCCCCGCACCGCTTCGACGCGGTCGAGTGGACGCTTAGAGGCAAAGAGGTCGGGCACTTCCACCGTACCGGGCAGCTCGACATCCCTTTTACGAAAGCGCTGGGGCAGCAACTCGTCGCCGAGGGCTTAGCCGATGTGCATTTCTGGGTACCTAACTCGGGTTGGGTCGGCTACCGCGTCACGAATCAGCGCGAGGCCGCGCACGCGCTCTGGCTGTTGCGACTGTCCTACCTCTACAAAGCGCTCACCCTGGTGGGAGGGGAGGGTCCCTTGACCCTTACCGAGATCAAAACAGGGCTTGCCGAGCTCGGGATGAGCGAGGCTGTCGCAACCCTTATCGAGCCTGTTTTGGCGAGGCGGGAGCTGTGAGGTGGCGTTGATGCTTGTAGGTGTAAACAAGTCAAGTTTGACGAATTTTTAAGTCACTTTGCGGGCCGATGTTCGCATAAGCTCAAATGCGCGAGTTGCGCGCGTTAGCCACAAGGCTCAGGCTTAGGCAAGTGTAGAAACTCGAGAACGTTAGCCTTGTTCATTGAGGTATTCTGGTCGGTCACCCTTGATTCAACCGCCTTCAGCCCCCTCATTGCTCTCCGCCTCATCCTCGTCAGCGCCCTGGTCGTCTTGTTCTAACAAATAGACATACTGCACGTTCATGGTCTTGACATGGTTGTATTCGATGACTAAAGAGTCGCCCAAAATAGGATAAAAACGTGCGTCGTACTGAGGCGCTGCTCGCTCATCCCCTCGGGAGAGGTCGCTAGCAAGCGCCCGCCGCTGCGCATCCCCGAGCACGAGCCGCTCTAAACGGTTGCCTGACCCAAGCGCATAGTCGAGCAAGATGCCCCAGTAGAGGTACGCCTCGTCTCCTTGCTCAACGCCAACCGTTACGAGAATAAAGTCCGGCGCGTCGCTCTCTCGACCCTCTACCGGATGGGCTATATACCGGCTTCGCGAGAGCCGCCTCTGATCGGCGGAGAAGAGCGCCCAGTACGTACCCTGCGGATTGATGATGGGAAAGCGCAGGTCAAGCGCTTGAGCCCGGACGAAACGGTGCATCCCCAAGCCAATGCCTACAGCAAGCAGAAACAGGCACAGCGTATAGATAAAAAGCGTGCCGAGGTTCGCCTCGAGCCGCGCGAGCGACGCCGCATAGTCCGGCGCGTTCGTGCCGACGAGCAAGGTGAGTACATCCCCACCGCTGAGCGGGAACGAGGTAGGCGACCCCTGCCGGAGGAGGCGAACAAGCCAAGCTCCCAGCAGATAGCCCGCGACCCCGAGTGCGTGGAGCGGCAGCGCGAACAGCAGATAAAGAAAAAGATTGGTCTGGAAGGTGCTCGTCTGGTGCGGCTTATCGTTAAACCCGCGCCGATACGCCCCCAGAAAAAGCGCTCCTGGCGTGGCGAGAAGCACCACCAGGAGCGCTGAGAACGCGAGGTTCACTCAGCAGGGTGTGAGGGCGTGCTCGTCTTCACGACGTAGGTCTTGCCGTCTATCTTGACCGTGCCTCCACCGAGCCTCGCTGCGCGGATGAGTGCAGGTCCATAGCCCTGCGCGCGCAACTCGTCAGCTCTCTTCGAGTGAGCGACCTTTTGGTTAGGGCGACGCCAGGACGATGAAGCGCGCGTGCTGTTTGTAGTGCGGCGTACCGACATAGGGTGCCTCCTAATAGGAACACTATACACCCTTTAGATGTCCCTAAGTGGCGCTTACCCCATAGATTAGCTGTTCAAGAATGCAAATCCACCTCGCGAGGTCTCCCTGCTTGAGAAAGAGAGAAAAGCCGCACCGACGCTCCTAGCTATTCGAACCTCTACTTCACTTGGTCATTAAGTCCCTTACACGCCTTTACTGCTGGTCTAGCCCAACTCAAAATGCGCCACAACGGGCGCATGGTCGCTCTCCGGATACTTCGCGTCGGTCGCAAAGGCGCGGCTCTCATCGTGCAGGAGTTCGTTGTGGATCTCTGTGTGTCGGTAATGCGCGAGCAGGGCACGACTCACCAGGATGTGGTCGATCATCTCACCTTGCCCGTGATGGATGAGACTGTAGCGGCGGTCTTTGGAAACGCTCATCGCGGCGAGCGCGAGCGTCTTATAGGCAAGCGCCGCGTTGTTATGGTCTTCAACCTCACCACGTAGCGCCCGCATGGCGGGCTCGTCAGCCTGCTCATTGAAGTCACCTGTGAGGGCGATGAGGGCGTCTGGCTCCTCTTCGAATATCTCGTCGATAAGCGCTCGCAGCTCAACCGCCTGACCGAGCCGCTTCATAGCGCTCACAAACGAACCTTCCGCCCATACCGCCGCCGAGGGGTAGGCGAAGTCCTCAGGTTCGCGGTCCGGCACATTAACGGGACGCTTGCTCTTGAGGTGGACGTTGAGAACGTGAAGACGGCGGTTCTCAACTGCTAGAATGGCATGCAGGATAGGACGTTCCCACCTGATAGGCTTGGGCTCTTGCGGCTTGTCTGTCGTTACGAACCCATAGTGCGGCGCGAAACGCTCGTCTTTAAGCTGACGCTGCTCGGTGATCTCGAAGCGACTCAGAATGACCAGGTTACGCACGTCGTAGACGGACTCAGGTTCGCTCTTGAGCCGGGTGCTGGCGCGATAAAAGCCTGCGTAGACCGTTCTCTCTAAAAGTTCGTCCAAGGCGAGCAAGGCTCTAGGTTGCTCCGCACGTTCCTGACCATGTACCTCTTGCAAACAGAGCACGTCAGCGTCCAAGCGAACGAGTTGCGGGCGCATGAGCCAGATGCGTTCCTCCAGAGCTACGTCATTTCTGTGATTGGCTTCGTCGAAGTTTTCTAAGTTAAACGTGGCGATCCGTAAACGCATAGTGGGCTCCTTATGTAGCTGTCGGAGGTCAATCAGATTACGTACGCGGGAGACGGAGCAAGACCACGCTAGGCAGCCTAGCACGGGCTGAACAGTCTACTGTCAGGTGAGGTCGCTGCATCTAGGCTCTATGCAACTAACGCGCGCAACTCGCGCGTAGCATTCCCGAGTCGAAGTTCTCGAGATCACGGCGGCAACGGCGTTGCCGATCGAGCGCACACAAGTCAACATCGAGTTCAGTGAAAGCCCGCTCCCCGGTAGAGGTGATGTGGTAGCGGTCCGCCGCCAGCTTAATAAAGCTGCCGGCTAGCAGGGCATCCGCGAGGGCGACAGCTACCTTGCCTGCGAGGTGGTCGTAGCAGGTGCGGGCAAAGAGCAGGGGTTCGTCAGAAGAGCTACTTCGTTCGTCAGAGGGGACCGCAGTTAGGTTCTGTAAGGATTCGACCACGTTAGCGACGTCGGGTCCGGCGAGACGGTAGTAACGGTAACGCCCATGACGTTCGACCGCCAGCAGGCCACCTCGCTGCAGCTTGGCGAGGTGAGAACTAGCCGTTTGAGGAGAGACGCGCGCGAGGCGTGCCAGCTCCGAAGCGGGACGAACCCGACTGCCCATCAAGGACAGTAGCATCCGGGCGCGCGCCGGGTCACCCATAAGCGTGGCAACTGAGGCGAGATCTATCACTTGCTCCATGTCCCCATTTTAGGGCGGAAATGTTATTAGACGCTTCGATGGCGGTGGAAACGACCGCCCGGCTCCTCACTGTAGCCTCTTTTAAGGAGGCACAAGATGAAGCTCATAGACGACCTTACACGTGCCCTTACAGGCCCCCTAGACGCCATCGCACGTCGCCGCTGTCACCAATGTGCATTGAACAACGCCCTGGCAGCCTTCGAGAGCAATCACTATCCCTGGATCGAGGCATCCTTCGACCTCAAATTCTTGACTGGGCGAGGCGCAGAGGCGCTCGAAGCGAATGATGCACAAGCCCTTGCCCGAGCCTGGACCTCGCAGTTCCGTTACCGGGATGAAGCTCGGCGCGACGATGACGTGCGCCGTCTCGTCCTGGCGGCGGCGACCTTCCTCGAGCTATTTAAGCGTGCTGAGGCGGCGTGTGCATACCGTTTGAGTCGGCGGCTCAATTCAGAGCGTGACGCTCGTACTTTTTGGAATCCATGCAATGCTTCCGCAAGGCGAGCTAGGCTAAGTCCAAGCGCTCGTGGCAAAGAGCGCAAACGTTAGAGGTAAGAGGTTCGTGGTAAGACCTTCTGCGAGAGACGCGCGCGTCTCTCGCACAGCGAAACTGCATCAAGAGCTAACTCCGGGTCGAAGGCCTCGCCTGACAGTCGCCTGAACCTCGTGCTGTAGAGTCTGGTGATTTCAGCTCGAGGGGTGAATCATGGAGCAGTTCGACCGGCGGACGTTTCTGAAGCGGATGGGCGCGACGAGTTTAGCGTTGGCGACGCCCTATATCCTCACAGCGTGTAGCGAGTTAGAAAGCGTACCCGCTTTTAGCGGCGAAGATGAGGATGTCGCGGACGAGTTCGCGACGCTCCAAAAAGACCGTGATCCGAAAGAAGTCTTTAGCTTGTCGGTAGCTTCGGGCGACCCAACGCCCTCGGGCGTGATGCTCTGGACCCGCATCGACCCGGCTGCCTATAAGAAAAACAAAAAGCTCGCCTTTGAAGTGGCGCGTGACGCGGACTTTAATGACGTCGTAGCGAGAGGTCGCGTCAAAGGCAAAGACATCACACCCGAAAATGACTACACGGTCAAGCTCGACTTAGACGGGAAGCTGCCCGCGAATACGCGCCTTTACTACCGCTTCGCTTATCAAAAAATAGGCAGTCAGGTCGGACGATGCCGCACCGCGCCAGCAAGAGGTGAGGAGATCGAACGCCTCAAGTTGGGCGTCATCACCTGTCAGGATTACACTAACGGCTATTACGGCGCTTTAGAGCAGCTCGCTCAGGACGACGTGGACTTCGTGGTCCACCTGGGCGATTTCATCTACGAGACCTCGGGCGACCCGCGCTTTCAGCGTCAGCCCTTTGAAGACCGCACCTTCTCTCTGCCGAGCGGCGGCGAAGCGGCCCTAAACTTGAAAGACTACCGCTTCCTCTATGGGCTCTACCGGAGCGACGGCTTTTTGCAGACGCTCTTGGAGCAGCACACCCTCATCTCTATCTGGGACGACCACGAGACCGCCAATGACTGCTACTGGGACTACGCGGACGGCTGCATAGGCGTGCCCGACCACCCGTACGCGGACGCGCCCCGCGAGGTTCGCAACGGCCTCGCGTTCGACGCGCGGCGGGCTTGGGCGGAGTATCTACCTGCCAGAGTTACCTTGCAAGAGACCGCCGACGACCCGCGCCAGTTTTTGGACATCCGCCGGACGTTCGCCTTTGGCACGCTGCTCGAGCTGTTCATGACCGACGAACGCTCCTACCGCGATCCACCCCCTTGCGGCACCGGCGACGTAGGCGAGCGCTACTTCACGCCGGGCTGTCCTGAGCAAGACGACCCGGAGCGCAGCATGTTAGGGCCGCAGCAACGCGACCGGCTGCTCAGCGGCATCAAAAGCTCCGAGGCGACCTGGAAGGTGTGGGGCAACGAGGTCTTTCAAGGACCTCTCAAGGTCAATCTGGGTGACGGAGCCTCTCTTTACCTCAACCTGGACGCCTGGGACGGTTACGAAGCCGAACGCGAGCGGATCATGCGAGAGCTAAAAGAGGCTAATGTGAAGAACCTAGTCGTGCTGACGGGCGACCTGCACACCTACATCGCCTCGTATCTCAAGGTGGACTACGATAGAGACCCCTTCAACATTGACCCGCGCAACCTCGTCGGGGTGGAGTTCATGACGCCCGCAGTGACGTCTGCGAACTTCGCCGAACTCATCGGCGTAGGCGGAGACAGAAGTTCGCTCGGTGAGTCGTTCGGGACCCAGAATTTAAGCACGCAAGAGGTCGAGCAGTTGGAGCAGCAAGGGTTAGAAACCCTCGTGCGCATCACCAACCCGCACATCCAGTTCTTCAACTCGGAGGACTGGGGCTACTCCACCGTGGAGTTCACAACCGCTTACTGCGAATACACCGCTTACAAGGTGGACAAGTCGAAGCCCGAAGGAGATGACAAAGTGATCTTGAAGCGGCTGCGCGTGCCGGTGAACCGAGTGCGCATCGAGGATACGACCTCAGCTGGCACAGGTATCTCGCTCGTCACGTCGGCTTAGTGCAATTGAACGTAGGCTCACTGCAGGATAGCCACTACTACTGAGCGCTGTCTCTATAGTGTAGAGGTGAGCGATTGAGGCAACTCTCCCTTCCTCTTAGTCGGGATTAGCCCTTGTGCGACGAATGCGCGCGTTAGTGGCACAAATCCATTCGCCCTCGGCAGTATCATTGACACCTTGGACCTGCCGCGGGAAGATAAGGACATGAAGCTCCCCCAGCAGCAGCTCACCTACGCCGGCGTCGCGATCGTCGCGGCCACCTATGGGCTAGCTCGCTACAGCTACGGACTTTTCCTACCTGACATTCGCGTAGCGCTGGGGCTGAGCCCTGCTACACTCGGCTTCATCGCCAGCGGCTCGTACGTGGGCTACCTGCTCGCGACGGCGGTCAGCTCAGCCGTGGCGAGTCGCACCGGGCCTAGGCTACTCGTCCTTGTCGGTGGGCTCTGCGCCTGCCTGGGCATGGGGCTGGTCGCGCTCGCGCCGAGCGGTTGGGTCTTGGCAGTTGGTGTGCTATTGGCAGGCACCGGCTCGGGTTGGGTCTATCCGGCGATGCCTGAGGCGGTGGCGCAGAAGGTGCCCGAGCGCGAGCAAGACCGGGCGCTCTCCTGGATCAACGCGGGCACGAGCTTCGGCGTCTTGCTCTCCGGGCCTGTGGCGCTCCTTCTGAGCGGCAGTTGGCGCACCGCGTGGTTGTGCTTTGCCGTCTTCACCCTGCTCGTAACTGTCTGGAACCTGTGGGTGCTCCCGGCAAGACCTGCGGAGGCCGTGAGCGTGCCAAAATTGCGTCTGAGCTGGTTCATGTGCCCCCGCTCCGGACCCCTGTTTGCGGCAGCTTTCGGGCTCGGCTTCGTCGCCTCGGTCTACTGGACCTTCGCGGTCGACCTGCTGGTGTCCGTAGGTCAGCTGCCTCCAAGTGTCGGTCAGCTCTTCTGGGTTCTCGTCGGCGCAGCTGGTATGGTCGGTGTAGCAGCAGGCGACCTGATCGCGCGCTTCGGGATGCGAACCTTCTTCATTGCTACTGGGGTCGTTATCGCGCTAGCTACAGCCCTACTAGGGCTAAACCCTTCGAGTATCGTCCCAGCTTTCATCTCCGCTGCGCTCTTCGGGGCAGGCTTCTTTCTCATTACCGGGCTTATGGCGGTGTGGAGCGTGGCCGTGTTCCGCTCGCGCCCCTCGACCGGGCTGGGGGCGACCTTTCTACTTATTGCTGCGGGGCAATTAGTGGGACCGCCCGTGTTTGGGGCGCTCGTCCCGACCCTCGGGATGCCCCTCCTGTTTGGGCTAAGCGCGCTGCTCATGCTGGGCGTTCTGGTCTTCCAGCCGCGCGAGGTCGGGCGGGCGGTGAGTTCGGAGGCTTGAGACTCAAAGGGCTGCGGTTTGGGCTTGTGCAAGAGACGCGCGCGTCTCTTGCATTGCGCTTACGCAAGATTCGACCTGGTTTGTTGCACGAAGGTCGGGCTAAAAGCGCTGAACAAGGCGGCTATGGTCGCTACTCCAGCTTACGCCTGAGCTGCGCCATCAGCGCTGCGTCCGCCTCCTGATGTTCAGGCTCATAGGTGTTAAAGTGTGCGGTCATCGCGTCAAAGGCAACGCTGTCTTTAGGCGCGCCCTCTTCTAATGCCGCCAAGTAGAGAAACATACTCATCCGAAAGCCGTTTGCTGTAAAGCGGTGCCAGAGGTCGGCTTGCTCCGCTTTGAGGTCTTCGGAGTAAACAAAGTTAAGCTTCTTGTTCTCCCGCCAATTGAGCACCGTCCGTCCGTAAGCCCAAAAGTAACCGTAATTCATATGGAAAACAGTGGGCAACTGCTCTAGGGTACGTTCGCGCCCGGTTTGCTTGACATTCGCTTCGAGGAGCGTCCCTTTAGTAACGAGGCGCATGTTGGTATGAAAGGTATTGTGAATGAACATCCGTTCATCGAGGAGCGTTCCCACCATATACTCGCCCACTTTGGTGGCGTTGGAGGAGTGGATGCGGGCGAAGGAAGGGTCGAAGGTAAAGCCCAACCAGAACCAGGCAAGGCGCAACTCGTGTTGTTCCTGGCTCGCGCTGCGTGCGGGGTCGATGCTGTCTTGCGCGAACTCGGGATAGCCGAGCTTGGCTAAGTTCTCGCGGAAACTCCCCTCAGCTTGGGAATTTTCCAGGGTGCTCCGCCCCTTGTCGCCCACTTCCCAGAGGTTGGCGGGCAAAAGCGTGCGGCTCTTACGCTCTTTCATGAAGTCGAAGCGGGGGTCGGTGTCGAGGTATGAAAAGGCTAGTGCGCCCTCCGCAAAACCCGCACGCCCAGACGCCTCTAAGCGCATCATGTGCTGACCTGTTAACGCGCTCAAGAATTTCTCTCGAGCAAAGCGTTTAACATCGGCACAGGCGATATGCGCCCTTGCCCCTGTCATAGTGCACTCACCGAAGAGGGGCGTCGCAGTCATCTCCTCGGCGGCGAGGTACATGCGCCAGAAGTTCTCGTCGCTAGGGGTTGCAAGGTAGGCGTCTTGCAGCCCCAACCACGCCTCGCGGTGCTCCGGCTTGGCGTCGTGCGCGACATCGGCAAGCCAATCGTTGAGCGTGCCTTCGTCTACGCCGTGATGCAGATCGGCCGACCAGCGCGGATAGGTGATCCCCGTGGGCAGCTCCCTAAGTTGAATGAGTTGAGGGTTCGCGCCCGCTTCGTTCGTGCCTTGCGCTAGGTCGAGCATCTCATCCCTGGCTCGCTCGGCATCGTCTAATGTGTCGACGCGTTCGCCGAACAGGGTGGGTAGGAGGGCCTCGAGTTGTTCACCAAACGCAATGTCGCGCTTTACCGCCACGATGTGCTCGGCGTCGTCCAGGTCGGGTAGCAGTACCGCGCCGCCGGGCTGGAAGGGTCGGAAGCTGCGGGCGTACTCATCACTTAAGTCAAACCGCTCACGTATCTGTACAACCGCTTGGACCAGCGCGTCAGCCTCCTGTTGACTTGCGCCGTCGATGAGCGCGCGGCGCGCGATATCTTCATCGGTCGAGCCGATGCGGGCAAGGTCGAAGTAATCAGCGCCGTGACAGCCTGAGCAGGAACCTTTGGGGTGTTTGCTGAGGTCATCGTTGCGCCAGAGCGTTAACGCGATGCGGTCAGCTTCTTCAGGCGTGAGGGTGGTGGGTGTTGGTTCGGGCGTGGGCGTTTCAGGTGAAGTCGGTTCGGTAGGGGTAGTTGGGTTGGGCTCAGTCGCAGGGGGTGTTTCACCCGGCGGTAAAGCAGGTGGTGTGGTGCTCGAGCAACTCACAAGGAGACCACAGAGCAACAATAGGATAACGAGACGAAGCATAGTCCAAGCATAGAAGAACGTAATCCGAATCACTATAAAATATGTTGCTTGGCAATGTGCCGCTCTGCAACAGTTGCGCGCGTTCGTCGCAGAAGGCCCACACCGAATTGACATTACCGCAAAGGGCATAGTTGCTATCCGCCAGAAGGTCTAGCGCACGCCTGTGACGCCGGAAGGGGGCAACCGGGTTCCGTCTCTAGCTCCCTAGCTCGTGGCAGTCAGAGTTTTGTAAGAACACCCTTGGTAGCTTGAGGGCGAGGGGAGTAGATCAAGATAGCCCGCCGTGTGTCCCGACAACCCCGCACGGGTCCCTCTCCTCGCGGTTCAGGCCGCGTCCGGGCTGAAGGAGAGACTTATGGGTTCGTTTCGCAGCGTGGCAATCATCAGCAGCTTAAATGTGCTGTTCGCCCTTCTCTGCTGGTCGTACTTGCCAACACCCCTGGCACTCGTCTACCTACTCAGCAACGCGTTCGCGCTCCTGGGAGCGCTCGTCACCGAAACGCGAGCCGAGCAGAGCGAGAGCGAGCCCTCGCGCTAGCCTCGCCGACAGCGCACGTCTGACCAGGGCGGCTCAACTTCGTGCGTAATGAGGAGCTTGCTGGGCAGCGCAATGCAACAGACGTGCGCGTTCGTCGCGCAAAGCTAACGCGAACCTCGGTCCGTAGAGTTACCAAAAAATGACCTTTACATCTACTTTTAGTCGCGCCACGGCAGCAGCACGCAGCGCGTCACCTCGGGGTAGAGCACGCTGTTCGCGCGACCTTTGAGCGCTAATGTGGTGACTTCATAGGCCTCGAGCAGAGTGGTCGCCACCCGAAACGTCGCGCCCGTCACACTGATATCGTCTACAAGCAGAATGCGCGGTTGCCCCGTTAGTTCGAAAGGTTGGAGTAGCGTCGGCTTTGCGCGTTGCGGCGCGTTGTCCTCGGCGCGGTAGTTGATGCGGATAAGTTTAAGGGGTAGCGCGAGTTCATGCGCCGCCAAACTTGCCAAGACCGTACCGCCCGTCGCGATGCCCACCACAAGGTCACATTCAGGTAGCTGCGAAAGCGCGGCTTTGAGCCGTTGCGAGATGTCGGGAAGCGTCAGGCGAACTTTATCAGGCTCGTTTTGAGCAGCAGGTACATTGGTAAGTTTCAACATCAACCCTCTCCCAACTTATACGTTTTTTCGCTAAGCTATATCGCCCGCCAGCTAGTCACACACGGTTTTGCAGAAAAGCTCTGCCGCAAGTTAGGACGCAGACCATCCCCTTTCGGGCAGGGGCTCGAAAGGGAGAACGGTAGGCTAGATGAACTCAGGTGAACAGCGGCTCCATCTTCTGCTTCTCCACCACCGCCTGCATCTCTACATCGGTCGGCCCTGTCTCAAAGCGGCTTGCCGCGTCCAGCACTTTAGGTAAAACCTGAATATCGCCTACGGTGTTGAGAAAAAACCCGGCACGCCCGAGTACCCAATGCACGGTCGTGTCGATGTCGGCTTGTTCTTCGAGCGGTTCGTACCAGGTGGCGCGCGTTTGCGTCTTGTCGCCCCACGGTGCCCGCGTCACTGCCTTGATAGTTTGCACCGCCACGTTCCGCGCCTCGCACAGGGACACGAGCGCTTCGAAGTCGGCGGCGTAGCGAGGGTTTTGCATCATGATGTAGCTGTATGGCAGCAAGACCGAGTCGAAGTCAAAGCGTTCTAAGCTCGCTTTATGCCTCGCCGCGACCTCAACGCCGTGCCCCGTCACGCCGATAAAGCGCACCAACCCCTCGTCACGCGCTTCTATGCAGGCTTCTAAGGCTCCGCTGGGGCCGAGCGCGCGCTCCCACTCCTCAAGGTCAACAAGGTTGTGAAGCTGGATGAGATCGACGTGGTCTACCCGTAGGCGCTCGAGCGAACGCCTGATCTCGTCTCGCGCCGCCGCATAGTCCCGTGCACCGGTCTTGGTGGCGAGGAAGACATCTTTTCGGTGCTGCTTGAGCCAAGGAGCCAGGCGCACCTCCGCCTCGCCGTAGCTAGCTGCAACGTCGATGTGGTTGACGCCGTACTTCATCACGAGTTCCATCGTCTTGTCCGCTTCGGCTTGCGTGACCTCGCTGAGCGCGGCGGCGCCGAAGATTGTGCGCGTGCTCCCGTGCTCGCTACGACCAAAAACCTGAGTTGGAATCATGCGCGCCGCCTTTCTGATGCAGCATAGAGTTATGGAGAGTGTAACGGGCTGCTAGGCTAGAAGCAAGCTCTCGGTGAAAAACTCTTACCTGTAGAACCCCTCTGCAACTGTTGCGCGCGTTCGTCGCAGAAGCGTCCAGTTTATATCACAGGAAAACCGTTCTTGACTCCAAACGCGAGCGCTCGGCCGCGAAGACCATGCGGTGGGACTCGAGTGTCTCTTCAGGTCCCGAAAGCAAATGGTTGGGCTCTTCCTCCGCGACAGCTTTGATAAAGGCCGCCATCAAGCCCGCCTCGCCGCCCCCATGCCCCTCGAGGGTCAAATCCGCCTCCACACCATCTAATACGTTCACGGTGCGCTGCGTCTCCGTAAGAAAATCGAACACGCGTAGGGTTAAACCGTCGCCTTGAATCTCACCGTGTGTACCAAAAATACCCGTCTGCCGGTGCCGCAGCTTGGTAAACCCCGTCATCGTGAACCCCGCCGTTTTTCCGCTCGCAAACACCATGTTGACAATCTGGTGGTCCACTACATCGTTGTCGCATTCATATAGCATTTCCACGCTTCACTGCCCCACATAGCCGCAGTGCTCAAAGGTATTTTTAGCATCGTCGGATGTCACGGCAAGAACAGCATCTTCGAAGGCTTGAATGAGCCTATGCAGGGTAGCAGGTCGAAGCTTTTTGACGAAGGCTTTGATCTTGCTAAAGAGCAGTTCTACGGGATTAAAGTCAGGCGAGTAAGCAGGTAAGTAGAGTAGCGTGCAATGGTACGTTTCGACTAACTCTCTTACGTCGGGTCCCATGTGAACACGCCAGTTATCCAGCACGAGCACCGAGCCTGGCTTGAGGTTGGGCAGTAAGGTCTTGAGATAGCTTAGAAAGGCGGCTTTATCGACGTTCTCAGGATGCACCAAGCAGTGTGCGCCGCTGAGCCCGCGAAGGGTAACCGCCGCTAAGAGACTGGCTCGCTCTTTCTTACCTTTAGGTGCGTCGTCTACGACGCGCTTATCGCTAGGAGCGCGTCCATAACCTCTGGAAAGGTTGAGATAGCCGCTGGTCTCGTCGAGAAACACAAGTGTTTCAGGGTCAAGTTTGGCTACGTCTTCGCGCCACTGCGCTCTTGCTACCTCATCTCGTTCGGCTGCGTAAAGGCTCTTTTTTTACGACTGATACCCAGCTTGCGAAAGTATTTGTCAATCGCTGATTTTTGAAGCGTTACACCCGTAGCCTCGGCTAACGCTTCAGCGTGTTGCTCGAGGGTCCAATCATTATGCGCCTCAACCTGCTTCTTCAGTAGCTCACTCTGCGCCCCACTGAGCCACGCTCTATTGCCTGGATGAGGCGTCGCCGCTAAGGTTCCTGACGCTGCTCGCTTGACGTAGCGCTCGACCGTCCAACGACTCACCCCAAAGCGTCTAGCAACTTCACTTTTATTCTGTCCTTCTTCGCTATGCGCTTTGACGATGCGCTCGCGTAAGTCTAGTGAATATCCTGGCATAACGCTAGCTTAACCTGTAGCAATGAGTCGTGGAAGTGCTAATAGACACAGCGTCCGTAGGGTCCTGTAGCTAGAGCTTCAAGTACCCCCTCAGGACTTGTACCGAGTGTTAAGGCGGTGAGCGGCATCCCGGTTTCCCATGCTGATCGCGGCGCTTTTCAAACAGGAGACGCTCTCTCTAGCAAAAAGCTTAGGTGTTTTGCTGACGCTTGCAGGCGTCGGGCTTGCCCTCGGTGAGGGGGCTTCGACAGATGCAGCTTACGCTACGTGGAGAGTAGACCTCATTGTGCTGCTTAGCGCGTTAGCAGCGGCAGTTTGTACGCTTCTCTACCGACCTTACTTGAAGAAGTATCCTTCTTTACAAGTCAGTACCTACGGCATGACGGCGTCCGTCCTCTTTCTAGGCGTGCTCGCCGCAGGTGAAGGCTTGTTCGCCGCCTCACCTAGTTTCACCCCACGAGGCTGGGTGGCTATCC
Source organism: Trueperaceae bacterium (assembly GCA_965213645.1). Lineage (GTDB taxonomy): Bacteria > Deinococcota > Deinococci > Deinococcales > Trueperaceae > CBDBZX01. The sequence continues at coordinate 35,224 of CBDBZX010000008.1, read as the reverse complement.
TGGTCATCGGCATAACCAGCGGGCTGGGCTACTTCTTATGACTCTGGGCGCTGAACAACGCCACGCCGACCAAAGTGACGATCTTTCTGGCGCTCAACCCCGTGACGGCTACGCTGCTCGGGGCACTCTTCCTCGGCGAGCGACCCAGTGCGCTGTTCCTAGTAGGGGTAAGCCTCGTGATCTTAGGGTTGGGCGCGGCACATTGTAGGCGTAGAGGGGTGAGCAGAATGCCACGCTCGAGCAGCTACAAGGGCTCGGACAAAGGGCTAGACGCTTCAGAGCAGGGTTGCTGAATGGGGATTCGGTGTGTAAGGCGTTGCGCACCGACTATCAAGACTTCAAGATGGCTCTAAGCACCTTAGTGAAGTGAGCTATCTCATCCTCAGTATTGAAGTAGTGTAATGAAGCGCGCACGACCTCCCCTAGACCACGCCGTGTAAACCCGACGAAGCTTCCCGAGCCTCCCGAGACGGAAACATTGATGTTCTTCTCAGCGAGTTCAGCTTTGATCACCTCAGGCTCGAGCTGCTCAGCCGTAAATGTAACGATGCCGCACCTCTCCTTACCCTCGTCGGTTAAGGTGACACCCTCGACCTCCGCGAGCGACGCCCTGAGTCGAGCGGCGAGGCTGTAGATTCTGGTCTGAATAGCCTCTGAGCCGTACGACAGCGCGTAGTCCGCGGCGACACCTAGCGCGACCTTGCCTGCGAAGAACTGCTCCCAGTTCTCGAACCGTCTGGCATCCGCCGCTAATTCGTACGCTGTAGGTGAGACGAGTGACGCGGCGTGTATGTCGAGCATCGGCGGCTCGAGAGTGTTAGCCAACTCGCTCCTGACGTAGAGTAGCCCTGTTCCTCTCGGACCGCGCAGATATTTGCGACCTGTACCCGCTGCGACGTCGCACCCTATCTCTTTGACATCAACAGGCAACTGCCCGATGCTCTGGCAAGCGTCGAGCAGGTACAGTATGCCAGCCGCGTTCGCAATCCTACCAACCTCTTTCGCCGGGTTGACCAGACCGCTACCCGTGGGGATGTGGCTTATCGAGATGAGCTTGGTGCGGGCGTCGATCAGGCGCGTGAGTTCGTCTGTATCAAGCTGACCGTACTCGTCATTGGGCACGAATACGACCTCGACACCGTGTCGCTTAGCTTGCTGCAAATAGGCGATGACGTTGCTACCGTACTCGGCTTGTGCCGTCAGAATCTTGTCGCCCGCTTCGAACTTAAAGGCGTAGAACGCCATGTCCCAGGCTCTCGTGGCGTTCTCGGCGTAGGCGATCTCATGCGGAGAGCAGTTCAGGAGCTTGGCAAACGCTGTATAGAAGTTGTTTAACGCTGCTTCCTCGCTCGCGGCGGTTTCGTACCCGCCGGAGTATTCCTCTTTGCGCAAGTAGTCGTGTAGAGCGTCGCTGACGGGAACAGGCATGAGCGACGCGCCCGCGTTGTTGAAGTGGGTGAGGGTCTCGTTGGCGCGGATGTCTCGCCGCGCTCGTTCTATATCGAATGTCATGACTGCCTCTTCCGTAACTACGAAGGTTCTAATACCCTACCGTAACTTTGACCTAGCAGTTGACCGCTATATACTCTCGTGTGACCTACCCCTTACCCATCATCATCGATTGTGACCCAGGTCAAGACGACGCCATTGCCCTGCTGCTTGCCTTGGCATCACCAGACGAGCTTGACCTGCTCGGCATCACGACCGTAGCCGGTAACGTTCGACTTCCGATGACGCAGCGCAACGCGAGGCTAGTTTGCGAGATGGTCGGTAGAACTACTCCCGTGTATGCAGGTTGTGAACGCCCTTTGGTGCGAGACCTCGTCACTGCGGAGGAGTACCACGGGGTAGATGGCTTGAACGGCATAGAGATTTATGAGCCAGAGCTGGCACTTGAACGGGAGCACGCGGTCAGCTTCCTGATTCGCACCCTCGAGCGGGCAGAGGATGACAGTGTCACACTGGTGTGCATCGCTCCCCTGACGAACATCGCGATGATGCTGATCCAAGCGCCCCACGTCGCGCCGAAGATCAACGAGGTCGTTATGATGGGCGGCAGCGTCCGCGAGGCAGGCAACGTCACCGCCGCTGCCGAGTTCAACGTTTATGTCGATCCCCACGCGGCTGATGTCGTTTTGAGATGCGGCCGCCCTATCACCATTTTCGGGCTGGACGCGACCCACCAAGCGCGAGTCCCGCAACGTTGGCGTGAGCGTATGAACGACCTGCCTGACACCCCGGCTGCGCACATTCTCAATGTATCAGTTGACTACTTCAGCCGCGCATATAAAGACATCTATAACCAAGATACAGCGCCCATCCACGGCGTACTGACCGTTGCCTACCTGCTCGAGCCAGAGCTGTTCGCTGGGCTCGACCACAACGTGCAGGTTGAACTCGCCTCAGAGCTTACGATGGGCGCGACCGTCGTCGATGTCTGGGGGTTTTCAGATCAACCTGCGAACGCGACGTGGATAACCGAAGTCGATACAAATGGGCTGTTTGACTTGTTACTCAGGCGTGTCGCGGCGCTGTAAATTGTTAGCTTCTGCCATACCTACAGGTGAATTCAGTACTACCCTGGAGCTGCTTAACTATAACTCCATAAAGACGGAGCAAGCTCAGCCTTACACTCTTACAGAAGAAGGGTCTAACGCCCCCTTTTCACTAAACTAAGCATGATGCAGTGCCATAGCCGAAGCTCCAACCAGCGCGATAACTGCAAAGATCAACCACGGAGCCGCACCACTCTCCTGAAGAATCAGCCAACTCCCGAGATAGTTCCCAATAGACCCTCCCGCAGCCCAAGCACCCTCGTAGACCCCGAAGAAGCTAGCACCGCTCTCTTCACCAGCGTAAGCAGCCACTTGCACTTCTCCACTAGGCAGCATCAACGTCTCCGCTACGGTGTAGATAACGATACACACAATTAACCACCAAACCGAGGGCAAAAGTGGCACCGCCGCAAAGCCGAGCGCAGCGATGAGAAAGCCCCAAATGAGCAACTTCGCCGGTTGAACATGTCGCAGAAGCCGCATGACTAGGAAGATGACGACCAGACCTGTAAGACCGTTAGCAATGAACAGCGTGCTCGCCCACTCTTGACCGCCTCCGAGTTGCGCGGCTCGCACAGGAAAGGAGATAAAGAGCTGCGAGTAAATAATCCACCAGAGCATCATAATGAGCATAAAGAGGTAGAAGGGCCGATAGTTGAGCACACGTTGGTAGTTCTGCAGAAAGGTAGGTCTATGAACGGGTCGTGGAAAGATGCGCCCTACAAGGAACAAGACTACACCCAAAAATGTAAACGCTACGGCGCTCGCTAGGAAAGGGAGGCTCGGTCCGGCAAGTGCTACGACGCCTCCTAAAATAGGACCAACGATCACACCGAGATTCAAAACGAAGTTGTGAAGGGCGAAAACGCGCGACCTGCTTGATGGCGGCTGAGCCGCAAATACCCCCATCACAGCGGGCTCGTAGAGTGCGCCCCCAATATCAATGAGTACCGTAAAGCCAATAAGGGGTAAAAACGCTCCGGAAAACAAAAAACCAGCAAACCCGAGGGCGCGAACGAACATACCGCTTACCATCATCGGGCGGTATCCGATACCGTCAGCGGCTGGACCGCTCAGCATCGGCAGAAGCCGGGTGGCGAGCAGATAAACCGTCAGGATAGTGCCAACTTGAGTGGCTGTGAACATCAGATAACGATCTAGGTGTACGGCTAAAAGCGGCATCACCATAAAGTTCGCTGTATTCATTAGGAACTATGAACCTAGACCGATCCAAGCAGCTTGACTCAACCTCTCATACGCCATTGACAACCTCTTTCCCATCGTAAGGTGTAACCTGCTATTTGAATAGAATGTTACATCTTCTTGCTGAAGTTTGCAACCGTTAAAAACGATAGGTGGTTACAGTTATGAGTCATGAAAATCACGCTGCGCCGGGACAGCTCGAGGTCGTCCGCACGCTCCTCAACACGTGGCATTTGCCGAATAGCACACGGATACCCGAAGACCGCTTCGACGCTTTCGCTTCTCAGCAAGGTATCGCTAGCTCGATCGAGGCAGACCGCCTCAAACGGTTGCGTGACGATCTGCGCCGAGTGCTCGAAGAGCAAGAGGATAGCCTACTCAACGTCTGGCTTGACGAGTTCCCACTACAAGCCGCAGTTCAAACCACGGAAACAGAGCTTACGCTTCGCTACCAGCATAGTAGCGGGCACACCGGAGACGTTCTCGCTATCGTCCTCAAAGCTATCGAAGCCAACCAGTGGAAGCGTCTCAAAGCCTGCCCGGACTGTCGTTGGGTGTTTTACGACCATAGCCGTAACGCCAGCAAGAAGTGGTGCGGTATGTACGCGCGAGGACCTGAAGGGCGAGCCTGCGGCACGATCGCTAAAGTGCGCAGGCATAGGGAGCGTCAGAAACGAGCTGAGCAGAAGGAGAAATAGGTTAGGTTCTTGGGTATTGAAGATGGTCTTTGGGAAGTGGGTGGGGTGGAAGGGCTTTCTGCGAGAGACGCGCGCGTTTCACGCACAAGATTGACTGCAGGCAAATGCACCTAAGGTTCTACCTCTGCCCATGTGCGTGGTGACTCGCGTCCAACCATAAGCTGAACCTCATCATTCCTCCGACGGCACGAAAGCAACCTGCAGGATGTAGCGCCGCCCTCCTTCATAGGTGATGTTTTGCGAGGCATCTTTGAGAAGCTCGAGTAACTTGTGCGCCTCCGCCTCCGCCTTCTCGGGCTTTAGGTAGAGCCCCGTGTCCGAATAGACCTCGTAGGGCGGCTCGACCGACCAGAAGTCCGTCAAGCCATCCTCCTTGATCGCCAAGCTCGTTGTCACCACGCCCTCGTTGGTGCGGTGAAGCGTCTGCCCGCCCCAGCCCCGCTCACGGTAAGCGCGGGCGAGCGAGCGCATGAGCGTCTCCCAAAAGGGCTGAATCTGTCGCATCAGCCGCTCCTCTAGGTCGGCGTAAGGAGTGACGCCGTCAGGGATTAAATAAGCGTCATAGACCGAGCGGTACACCTTGATGGGTCGCCCGATTCGCTTTTCCTCGCGCACCACGGTAAGTAGCCCTGCACGTATGAAGGTCTTGACTCGGTAGAGCATGGTGTTAAGCTGACAACCGACCTCTGCCGCTGCCTGGCTCACGCTGCACTCTCGCGCTAAGAAGGGCTTGAAGAAGGCTTTGCTGGTGGCGTCGGTGAGCAACACAGCTTGCTTCGGGTCCGTCACCGTAAAAAAGTCCCCAGTCCTACTCGAATGTACCTCTTTCATTTGCAGCAGGATAGCACCGACGCTAAGTCTATGAGGTTCGACGAGCGAGAAGCGCGGCAACGGTATGAGGAACATCTACAACGATCCGCCTGGCAGCGGTATGTGCGCCAGGCAAGGTCAGGTCAAGTCGGGCAAAATCTCTTACTGGCGAACCGCGACTTTGCCCTCCTATGGTGGAGTGGGCTTATCTCCCTCATCGGCGGCTGGGCCCTGCAGGTTGGTCTGCCCATCTATGTCTATGTGCCCGGATACGCGGCGAAGCCGTTTTTGCGCATCAGCTTCGCCATCTTGTTAGAAATAGCCGCCAGGTTCTTATAGCCGTGGATAACCTCATGCATCGCCTCGAAGCTCGGCGCGGTGTTCATGAGTTCCTTATTCATCTCGACGGTAAAGACCACCGCGTACTCGTGCGGGATGCCCTTGTCCTTGAAGATCGCGTTGTGCGGCACCTTGACGTAAGCGACGTCTCTCGCCCCGGACTTGCGCGCCAAAGCCTCCAACTCAGCGATAAACTCGGGTGACGCCTCGCTCTTGGTGGGCTTAAACTTGCCGTCGTACAGGCTTGCGCTTTTGCGCATCCCCAGGTTGAGCGGCACAAAGTCGGGTGCGAGCTTGAGCATCTGCATGGGCGTCAAGTTCGCCATCGTGATCTCTTCCGTGGGCAAATCGCTGTCAAAGGGCGTGCGCGGTTTAGACTCGAGCGCGGGCTCTACAAGCGTCTCGAAGTTCTCTAGGTGGGCGTCCATCCGCGCTAGGTTGCTATCGAGTGACGGTCTCTTTTTGCCGCTTTCGCCTCGAAAGGGGAGCAGGTTTTTGAAAATTTCCAACATAGGTTTTTCCTTACACTCAGTGGTGTGTCTGTGACGCGCTCAGGTGGACATGGCGAGGGGTGTAGCTCCCGTTTGTTCGCGCGCTTGCGCTTTAAAAAAGCCCATCTTGATCTTGTCGTAGCCCGCGTTGCTGAAGGGGCAGACCTTGACACAGACGCCGCAGGTGTAGTTCTTGCCCATGTACTCGCGGCAGGCATCGGCGTTAATGCAGCTCATACCGCCGTCTAGCTTGGGTTTGGGGCCGTCGTAAATCGCGCCCGGTGGACAGCTCCGGATGCACTTGCGGCATTTGTCGCAGAAGTCACGTATCCACAGGTGTTCGTTTGCTCTCTCGGGTAAGTTCGTGATGTTGGTAAAGACCGCGCTGAGTCTAAGCCGCGCCCCGTCTTGGGGCGAGATTAAAAGCCCGTGATACCCCATCGCGCCGAGTCCGGCTCTTTCGGAGAGCGTCGGGTAGTCGACCATCCCGCCGATGGAGAGTCCCGGATACGCGCCGTAGCCGCGCTTACGTAAGAAGTCGACTAGCCCTAACCCCACCTGATCGTTCGTCTCATACGCCTTGATGACTTCTAAAAGCGTTTCGGCGGAAGGCGCTTGTTGCATCCGCGCCTTGTCCATCTCGACGGCGTAAACAATCGCATGAGGGTAGGGCGCGACCTTGTCGGCAAAGAGGTCACTAGGCTCAACCGTCGTGTAGCCCATTGCGGTGACGCCCAAATCTTTAGCCAGGGCCTCAAGGTCTCTAAAAAGCTCCGACGTGCCCTCGTGCTTACGGGGCCTTTGCGCCCTCTGATAATGCTTCGAGATACGAAAAGTGTTGCGCATCAGCTTGACGAGCGTGCCCGTTTGCTCGAGCTTCTGCGAAAGTGACATAGGCAACGCGCCCCGCTCCTCGGACATCGCCGGGGTGCGCAGGAGCGCGTTCTCGCTCGGACGCACCGCTTCGGGAAGTGTGGTCGCCCCGGCTTCGGTGGCGTTCATGTAGTCTTCCAAACTGCCGCCCCGCCCAAACGTCTTGATGAGGTTGACTAGGGACACTTAGCGCTACCTCCAAGCGTTGCCAGATGCTGAGCCGTATAGCTTTCCTGTCTAACCCTACATGTTCTCATCTCAAACCTCTTCACCGGGGCGCGTTCGCCACCCTAGACTATTTGAGACATTATGTACCATACTAAGATGTGAGTCAAGTTGTCTCAGAGTGTTAAGCTAGAGATGTGACATCGTCAATACCCAAAGACGAGCCGCTCGACCCGCGCGTCCAGCGCACCCGCGAGGCGGTCGCTAAGGCGGCGAAGGCGCTCTTTCTCGAGGAGGGTCCGAACGCCGTAACGCACGTTCGGGTAGCTGAAGCCTCGGGAGTTGGGAGAGCCACGCTCTACCGGCACTACCCCGAGCCGAGCCACCTCTTGATCGCGGCTCTCACGGCGAATAGGTTGCCCGAGCTTCAGCCCGCCGGGGAGAGCTTTCAGGACTATCTTTTGAGAACGCTTACGCTCCTTAAAGAGCAGATGTCCTCGGGGCTAACACCTGTATTTGTAACACTCGTCGAACGCTCGGAGTGGGATGAGGGGATGGCGAAGCTTAAACGGGAGCTGGCGCGGCGCGGTTCGTCTTATGTTTACCGGGCGTTAGATTATGGCGTCGAGCAAGGCGAGCTGCCTAGAGACATCGATAAAGACCTCGCCGCCGCGCAGCTTTTGGGGCCCATCTTTTACTGGCGACTTATCCGGGGCGAGGAGATAACGAGTGAGCGCATCGAAGCGGTCGTGGGTGAGTTCGTAACTTGTCATAACTGCTAACCAGGCTGTAGCTCAAAAGGATGAAAGGCTCACGCCTAGCGCGCTCGCTGTGCGACGAACGCGCGCGTTAGTGGCAGAAGGACTTGAACGCCATCCCTATTGCCGTTCTACTTTTGCGCGGGGGAGAATTGTGTTAAGCGATTTCACCCCTGAGGAGCGCCCGCAGCCCCCGCCTCTGCTGCGCCTGGAACGCCTGGCGGTCGTTCGAGCGTGGAAAGGGCATGTCGGGCACGGGCACCCCTAAGAACGTGCAGAGCGGCTCCCACCCCTCTTTGACCTCATAGACTAAAAGCCTATCGGCGGGCACAGTGCGCCTGACCTCTTCGTTGTGCCGCACAAACCGCGCTACCGCGAAATCCTTGTCGTCGAACCTGCCCTCGAACTCCCGCTCCCAGACCTCGCCGGAGAGGCGAAAGACCCGTAGGAGCTTACGGAGCCTCGGGGAAAAAGGGAGTGCCAGGCCCATCTTGAGCTTTTGTGCCAGACCGGGCTCAGCACGGTAGATCGTCGCGAGAGCACTCTCGTACCAGGCTTCGGGGTCGCGCACAGTGAGGATGACCTTAACCTCAGGGTAACGCTGCGTGAGCGCCTTGTAGTGGAGGTAGCCGGGGTAGTCGACAGAAGCCTGGTAGCCCGCGAAGAGCGTGTTCCAGTCCACTGGCTCGCCGCGGCTCGCCCGCTCCCAGTGGACCACGTCCTCGGGGTGCCTGAGCAGCTCGACCATGTGATAACACCTGGAAAAGCCGAGCTGTTCCAGAGCGAGCTTGAGCGACATAGTGCCGGTCCGTCCTGTGCCTGCGCCGATGACTTGAAGTGCCATAGAGCCCTCCTTGCGCCCTATACGGTTCGAAGAGCGGCGCTGCCGCACGCAGCGCCGCCAGCATTGCCTCAGCCCTACTTCACGCTCTCCTTGAGTGTCTTGCCCGCTTTGAAGGCAGGATACTTGCTAGCAGGGATTTGAATCTTCTCGGTGGTACCGGGCTTGACGCCCTCGCGCGCGCTACGCTCGCGCACTTCGAAAGTGCCGAAGCCGGTCAAGGTCACCTTGTCGCCCTGCTCGAGGTGCGTGGTAATGGTGCTCAAAACAGCCTCTAAAGCGTCTTTCGACTGCGACTTGTTAAGTCCGGTTTCTTCGGCTACTTTGTCGACCAGGTCGGCTTTCGAGATGTTCGCCATGATGCTCCCCTTTCAAAAGGTTGAGGGAGCTTAACACGCCTCAGGCGAGAATCTCCAGGTTGGCGTGCTCGGCGAGCAGCTTGGCGGTGCGCCCCTTGTCGAACGCCACCTCGACGATGGGCTTTGAGCGTTCCGTCGCCGAGCGTAGCTACCTTACCCCTGCCGTGTAGTTTGTGCCAGACTTGGGGGTTCCGTCAAGTTATTTTGGCCGATGCGAGGTGAAGCTATGGCGGTGCGTTATGGTGGTCCGTTTTCGTAGGCTTTCTAGGGAATGGCGAGCGACAGCTCACCCCATGAGGCAAAGGCGCGTGTCAAATTACGGCGGCGTAGCCGAGCAGGAACACTTGTGCGCGTAGGACGGAAAAGATCGGTAACTTCAGCGTGACTGCAAAGAAAGCCTTGGCTGCGTGTCAAAGACCTAAACCCTCGCTGTTGCCGCTCCTGCTCACGGGTCGGTCGGTGTGACTGTTCAATGAGGTTGTTCTGATGCTCAGCAGCCGAGACAGTAATATACTCCGCTGCGCCTAGTTCGGGTAGCTGCCGGAGCGCAGCGCCATAACTTCCAAGCCCATCTGTGATGACGCGTTCCGGAATCTCCTGGTCATCGATCAACCGCCTAAAGAAGCGCTTGGCTGCATGGGTGTCACGATATTCTTGCAATAGTACGTCCAACACCTCACCATATTCGTTCACGGCACGCCAGAGCCAGTGGACCACCCCAGCTACAACGACACGCATCTCGTCCAGACGCCAGCTCCGACCTCGCCTGGGTTTCCTGTGGCGCAGCGCTTCGGCTAGGTCGGGACCGAATTTTACACACCACGCCCGAACGGTTTCATGGCTGACGTCGACACCCCGCTCGAAGAGCAGCTCCTGCACGTCTCTATCTCCCGAAGGAGGGCTACGCAACGAAAGCGAAAAGCGGTGGTAGAGATAGACCGCGTAGGAAATCACCGCTTTGGGGAAACGGTAGCCTTTGGAACATTCAGATGCTTGGGTCACGCTATGAGCTTACCCGAGCTGAACTAACTTGACGGAACCGGTGTAGCAACTGGACTTAAGCGGAGGCAATAGGCAGCGAAATATGGAACACTGCGCCGCCTTGCGCCGTGTTCGTCGCGCCGACGCTGCCGCCATGCAGTTCGACCAGCACTTTAGCAATCGAGAGGCCTAAGCCGCTATTCCCCGTACTCTTGGTCGTGCCCCGTGATTGCTTCGCCGCCCTGTAGAAGCGGTCAAATACGTGCGCGAGCGCGTCTTCCGAGAGACCCAGGCCCGTATCTGTGACGCTCAGCCGGACCTGAGCCCCCCACCGCTGCACGGAAACGGTGACGCTGCCCCCCTCCGGGGTATGCCGGAGCGCGTTACTAATCAAGTTGGAAAGAATTTGCTCCAACCTATCCGGGTCGGTCCTGACTTGAGCGCGCGCGGTGTCCGGGGCCAACGAGAGGTGAACCCCTTTTTCTGCGGCCCGCTCATTGAAGCTCGAGGTCACCCGCTCGGCAAAGTGGGAAATGTCGATTACGCGGAGGTCGAGCGAGAGCCGTCCGGCCTCGGCCAAGGAGAGCGTCCGCAGGTCCTGAATGAGCCGCGCAAGAAGCTGCGTTTGCCGGTCCAAACGGGCGAGCGAAGCGTTACTCATGGGCCTCACCCCTTCGCGCATCGCGTCGATCTGTCCCTGCAAGATGGTCAGAGGTGTACGGAGTTCATGGGCGATATCGGCGATCATGTCCTGACGTTCACGCTCCAAGCGCTCCAGCGTCTCCGCCATCGCGTTGAAATCTTGGGTGAGCGATACAAGTTCGTTGACGTTGGGCGGAAACTTGGGCAGAACGGCTCGAGCGCTGAGGTCACCCCCGGCGAGCTGCGCGGCAGCGGCGGATACGCGTTTGATAGGTCGAACAACAAAGCTAGAGCCCGCAAAACTAACGAGGAGCGCGATAGGCAGACTCAAGAGGGCCGCGAGCCGAGGGATGCGCCGCTGAGCGCTCTCGATATTGCCGAGTTGCGCTGCAAACTGCCGAGTTTCCTGCTCGCTCGCTATGGTGCGCTGTAAGGACTCCAGCAGAAGCCTGTACTGGGCCTCGTCGCTCAGCTCCGAACGAGCGATCGCCCGTATCGCCTCGCGCATCGCAGGGTTAAACTGCTCCAGGTTATTCGTGAGGTAAACCTCTTGTACGATAAGCGTAAAGCTCATCGTTAAGATGATGCAGAATACGCTGAGAAGGGCGATGCGTCCCCTAAGGCTCGTTCCTCTTAACTTCATATCCATTCCTGTCTCAGCCGATTAACCGAAAGCCCATCCCGCGCACGGTCTGGAGCATGTGGCTGGCCCCTTGAGTTTCCAACTTTTTTCGTAAATTGCCGATATGTACATCAATAACGCGCTCTAAAGCGTCGCTTTCAGGCAGCACGGCCTCTAGTAGTTCGGCGCGGCCAAAGACGCGCCCTTTGTGCTTGGCGAGGTGCAGGAGCAAGCGGAACTCGGTGGCGGTCAGCGCTAAAGGCTGCGCGTTCGCCGCCGCCACGCCTTGCAAGGGATCGATCTCCAAAGGCCCAATTCGTAAAGGGGCGCTATGCGGCTCGTTCATGTGCGCGCGGCGCAAAGTCGCTTTGACGCGGGCCATTACCTCCCTAGGACGAAAAGGCTTGGTCACGTAGTCGTCCGCTCCGAGTTCCAGGCTGACAATTTTGTCGATCTCTTCGGCTTTGGCAGTCAACATGATGACGGGCACAGTGCTCTCTAAGCGCACCCGCTTCAAGACCTCCGTGCCGCTCAGCTCGGGCAGCGCGATGTCGAGCAGGATGAGGTCAGGGCGGGCCGCCCGAAAGAGTGTCAGCGCCTGCTGGCCGTCACTTGCCCGCTCGGTGCGGTAGCCACTGCTGCGCAGGTAGTCCACCAAGAGTTCTGCGATCTCCGGTTCATCCTCCACCACAAGTATGAGGGCCATAGCGCTTAGTTTACGGGGTTCTGCGTGGGGTTGGGCAGGGGACATCATGGCTGGAGGCTAGGCAGCAAGTGTCAAGATTTCGTCAAGATTACGTGCGCATTCAGGAGCTTTTGGCGCGTCTCGTACCCTTTGGTAGTCCTGAGAGTTCGCGTGAGGGAAAGCGAAACGCGCAACGCAAACGCCCTCTAACAGCGTTCCCATTGGGCTTCATATAACCTTGGCCGTTCCTAAACTGAACCTTGAAGCAGAACGCGCATCCTGTACATCACAACGAACGGTACTAGGCCGTTCAGGAAAGGAAGACACCATGAGACACGCTGCCCTCGCCCTCACCTTAGTCGGAACTGTTGCACTAGGGGGATTTGCCACCGCGCAGAACCTCACCTTCACCCCCGGCAATCCCAGCGACTTCGCCACGGTTACGCTCTACGACGGAGATCCTGCCACATTTGGCAACGTGCTCGCGACCGAGAGTACGGGCGACGGCCCCATCGCCAAGCACCTTGTCGATACCGGCGAGGATGACGACACCGTGAAGTTTGTGACCCTGGAGATTGATGGGCAGGTCTACACCGTAGAGACCTTTTCCGGCGGCTCGAGCAAAAACTCCATCTATCTCGACATCAATGACGTAGACCGCGAGGACGCCATGACCCTAGGCGAGATGTTGGAGGAGATCGCTGAGAACCCCGACGTGTTAGCGCAATTGGAACGAACCAGCTCAAACGTCTCCGCGCAGATCGCTCAGAGCAACTAGACAGCAAGGCCGCTCCTCCCCCTAGGCTGACCCCGTAATGGGGTCAGCCTTCTTTTTTGGTTCACATAATGTGAAGAGTTCGTCTTTGCAAAATCTTTAAGAAACCCTAGAGAAGCTTTGTAAGAGCGCGGGCATCCTCTAAGTATGAATCAGACGCTCACACAACCAAGCCCGCGCGAGGCGCTCTTAATCCGCTTCCAAAACGATGCGCTCCGCCTTTTATGGACCGTCAAGCGGGAGGCCGAAGCGCTTTTTGCGACGGCTGAGCTGAGGCCTTTGGAGGCGTTTACGCTCGACTACTTGGCGCGCGGTTCGCCCTATCCTAAAGACCTCGCCGACGCGCTCGGCACCTCCGCGCCCGTCGTATCCGTCTTGCTGCGCAGCTTGGAAGAGCGTGACCTCATCACGCGGCAACTCGACCCCGAGGACCACCGCCGCATCCGTTTGGCGCTCACAGCGCGCGGCGAGGCGCTCCGCGAAGACCTCAGCGCCTCCTGGCACGCCCGCTTTGAGGGGGCGTTAGAGACAATGAACGAAGACGACCTGCGCACCTTGACCCGCCTTTATACCCTCTTACTGGAGACATGATGCCGCCTAAAGTTTTACTCACGTTATGCCTGGCGCTGCTCGCGTCTACGGCCGTCCTCGCTTCAGCACAAGAGACGCAAGAGGCTGAACAAAAGAGCCACCAAGCAGCGCAGACTGAACAAAGCCGCACTGAACAAAGCCGCGACGAACTGCTCACATCCCTCTTACAAATCCTGCGCGAGAACCCGCGCTACATCGCCGCGCAAGCCGCTGTAGACGCCGCCGAAGCGCAGCTTCGCGCCGCCTACAATCCCGCCTCGCTGGAGGTACAAGGGACCTACACCACGACCGACACCGACCCGGCCGCCGCGCCCGAAGCCGAGCCACAACAAGCCCAGCCGCAACCAGGAGAGGGGTCGGGGCAGACGATGGCGTCCAACTCAATTCAGATATCCGCCAGTGCGACCTTTCGCCCCTTTCCTTTTGGCGATATCAAAGATTTAGTGCAGCAGCAGGAGTTGGCCTTAGAGAGCGCCGTTTTAGACTTTCGCGAAGCGGTGACGGGGCTCGAGAATCAAGCTTTAGAAGCTGCTTTGCAGTTTCAGCTTGCGCAGGGGTCGGTTGACTTGGCGCAGAGCACCTTAGAGGCCGCGCGTTCCGCACTCACGGCGACCCAAACCCGCTTCGACAGAGGCGGAGCGAATGATCGCGACCTGCGCAGCGCCGAGGCGAACTTTCAAGAGGCGCAGAACTTCGCGCAGAACGCTCGAGCGAACCTTGAACTTGCCCGCTTGAGCCTGCGCAACCTCGACTTAGAAGTGCTTATCGAGATACTTGAAAACCGCGCCGCTGAAGAACTTGATGCGCTCTTAACGCTGCCCCGTGTGAGTGAAGGCTTACCCCTTTCGGTACAGCGCTCACAGATTTCTCTCGGTCAGACTACCATCGGCGTCGGCAGCGCCCGGCGCGACCTCTACCCTGTGGCGCAAGCCTCGTACGACTACAACTTAGACGATAGGAGCAGCCTTACAGCCTCCATCGAGTCGCGCACTTTGCAACCCAGCGTTGGCTACAGCTATCAGGACCCAGTGCGGTCTGGGGCGGAGAGCGCGGTGAATAGCAGCTTGAGCGTGGGTGTATCGGCGAACATCTCGTTCGGCGTCTTTGATGAAATCGACGCCGCTGAGGAGCAGCGGGCAGCGGCCAGAGCGGGTTTAGAGGCGAGTCGGGAGAACGCTGAAGTGCAGCTTGCGTCGCTCCTCAACGCCCTAAACGAAGCGGAGCGCACGGTGGCACTGGGACAAATCCAATTTCAAAATGCGCTCCAAGCCTTCGAGGAGGACCAGCAGCGCCAGGAGGTCGGCCTCATCACGCCTTTAGACGCGCAGCAGGCTCTCGTTGCCCTCTTAGAGGAAGACACCGAACTGAGCGGGGCGCGTCTTAGCGCTCTGCAAGCTCTTTTAGATACCTATGAATTTTACGCCTTACCCCCCTCGGAGGTCTCACAATGATTCGCACAGCCCTCGTCCTCTTCGTCTTCGCACTGCCCTTCGCGCAGGCGCTCACCTTGGAGGAATCGCTCCAAGCCGCGACGGACCGCCCAGAGGTCGCTACCGCCCGTACCGAACTGAGAGACGCGGTTGTGAACTTGGAGCGCACTCAGGGCGACCCCTTAGCCGTGAGAAGCGATACCCTGCAAGCCGAGCAGCGCCTGGAGATAGCCCGTATCAGCTTCGTCCAGACCTACTACGGCGCGTTAGAAGAGATTGCTGGCGCGTACACGAACGTTTTGCAAGCTAAAAAGGGCACAGAGGTCGCGCAAAAGGGCGTGTCGGTCAGCGAAGCCTCGCGCAACATCTCGGAACTTCGCCTAGCCAACGGCAGCGGCACGCAGCTCGACCTAGACGAAGCCCGCACCGCCTTGAACGAAGCGCAGAACAACTTGCGCTCATCTCAGGACAATCTCAATGTTGCACTCAACAACTTGGAGAGCATCTTAGGTCAAGAGTTTGAAGCAGAAGCACTAAAGCCTATCCCGGACGACTACCTCGTGCAGATTCCCGAGTTGGAGCGCGTGCTGAACGCCGCCGAGCAGCATCCCACGGTACTCGAAGCGGAGCAGCGCCTCGAGCTGTCGCAACTCAACTTAAACCTCTTGGACCCCTCTTACGCCTCCGAATCGCAAATAGACAGCGCGGGGACGGGCTTAGTCAACGCTCAGGAAGCCTTAGAAGAGACTACGCGCAGCTTCCGCATCCAGGCGCGCAACCTCTTCAATAGCACTGAGAACGCCCAGGAGACCTACCGCGTCGAGCAAGAGGCGCTTCAAAACGTCAGCGCGCGTTTGCAGACCCAGCGTCAACGCTTCGAGGGCGGCCTCATCGCGCAAATCGAGTTGAGCCAGGCGGAGCTATCGAACATACAAGCCGAATTGGAGGCGCAGGGAGCTCGCTACGGCTACCTCACCGCGCTCTTAGGGCTGCAAGCGGGCACCTTTGTGGATTTGACGGGGCCTGAGTCTTTAGACGCTCCGTCTGCTGCGCGGGTCGAAGCGTCCGCTACGTCTTCCTTCCGGTGGGACGCGGCGAGCCGCGCTCAGACTGGTAGCGCCACACCTGGTCAAGAGGTCACGAATGAGTAGTTTGAGACAAACGTTCACGACGCTTCTAAATGAGATATTGACGCGGCTAAGGCCTCAGTGCCCCGCGCCCGTAAGAGTAACTTCACCCGCGCGGATAGGCGCAGAAGTAGGTACCAGCGATGAATAAGCGAATATTATGTCTAGTCTTGCTCGCCGCTCTCTTAGTGGCGTGTAACCCCGCAGGCGGTGAAGGGAGTGGGACCGACCAAGTCACCGCCGAGCAGGTCAACCAATCCGACCCACAAGCCAACCGCGCTCGCCAAGTGAGAACTATACAAGCCGAAGAGGGATCGCTGAACACGACGCGCACTGCGTCGGTGCGCGTGGACCCCTTCCAGGAGAGCCAGGTCGCCGCCGACGTCTCGGGCAAGGTCACGACTATCTTGCAGCGCGAAGGGACGCAGGTCGAGAGAGGCGACGCGGTTATTCAACTGGATACCGCGCAGCTTCAGCTTCAGGCGGATAACGCGAGGTCTTCCGTGCAGACCGCCCGCGTCAACTTAGCGAGCGCTCAAAACTCGAACGAGGAGAGCATCACGCAGGCGCGGAACGCCCTACAAAATGCGGAAACCAACCTCGAGCTGGCGCAGCAAGAGTACGAACAAGGTCAGCAGCTCTTCAACTCCGGGGGCATCTCGCAAACGCAGCTCACGCAGTTTAGGTCGCAGCTCGAGGGAGCCCAGACGAACTATCAGCAGGCGCAGAACAGCTTGGCGCAGCTCGAGCGTGCGCCGAGTGAGAACTTGGCGTTGCAAAGGTTGCAGCTCGAGCAAGCTCGAACCAGCTTAGCCCAAGCCGAGCGCAGCTTGGCCGACGCCACCATCAAAGCGCCCTTCGCGGGCGAAGTCGCTGAGATGCTCGTCGAAGAGGGGGAATTCACTCAGGCGGGCAGCCCAACGTTCAGACTAGTGAGCACCGAGGAGCAGCTGGCCCGCTTCAGCGTCGCACCTGAGGACGCCGCCGAGTTAGTCGAGCGCGGCGAGGTGCAAATCTACTACCGGGGTCTCAACTACGCCGCTTGGATCATCCGCACCTCCAATGTCGCAAGTTCCACAGGGCTCGTCAATGTGACCGCCAAACTTTACGAAGCGCAGACGCGCATCCCGACGGGCGCGAGCGCCCAACTCCGTTACGACGTCAATTTGGGGACAGGTGTCACCGTGCCCGCCAACGCGCTGCGTACCAGGTCGGGTCAGACCTTCGTGCTCGTCATCGAGGAGGGCGCAGCCAAACGGCAGCGCGTTCAGGTCGTGGGCGAGTCGGGCGACCGCGCGGTAGTGAGCGGGCTAGACGCAGGTCAAGCGGTCATCTACCCCTTGCCCTCCGATTTGCGAGCGGGCACGCCCGTGCAGAGCGTTAGCAGCACGCAGACGCATGAGAACATATCTCAAACCTCTAATGAAGTGGCGGATGCGCAGGTAGGTCGGGTACAGGAGGGTACACAGTGAAGCGGCTTGTTGACTTTTTCGTGAAACGCTGGGTCCTGACGCTGAGCGTGTTCGGCTCGTTGATGCTCTTCGGCCTGATCTCGTATACCGCCATCGGCATCGACCTCTTTCCCGAGCTCGACACCTCGACTATCGCCGTGACTACGGCGTATCCCGGCGCGGGCTCGCAAGAGGTCGTGCAGCAGGTCACTGAGCCCATCGAGGACGAACTCAACACCATCCCCGGCGTCAGCGCGATCACCTCCAATAGCCTCGAGGGGTTGAGCCTCATCACTGTGAGTTTCGACGCGAATATCGACGAAAACGCCGCCGCCTTTGAGGTCAACCAGCGCGTCAACTTGGTCCTCAACGAGTTGCCC
Source organism: Trueperaceae bacterium (assembly GCA_965213645.1). Lineage (GTDB taxonomy): Bacteria > Deinococcota > Deinococci > Deinococcales > Trueperaceae > CBDBZX01. The sequence continues at coordinate 17,448 of CBDBZX010000008.1, read as the reverse complement.
GACGACGCGACGACGCCTAATATTCGCAAGTTCGACCCCGCCGACCAGCCGATTGTCAACATCGCGGTGAGCAACCCCGGCGCGGACTTACAAGAGGTCAAAGACTACGTCGAAGACACCTTGCAACCCATTTTGCGGCGGGTGGACGGCGTCGCCGATGCGTCGGTGGTCGGGCCTGTCGAACGTGAGATTCAGGTGCTCTTGGACCCGGCGAGGCTGGAGCGCTTCGACCTGAGCCCGCAAGATGTGTCGGCTGCTATTGGCAACTCGGCGCTGGACTTGGCGTTTGGGACGCTCGAGTTTGGCAGCGAACGCATTACTCTAACTGGGCGCAACGTCCCCGCCACCGTAAACGAAGTCACTGCCATTCCTGTAGACACGGCGAGAGGTCTGACCATCAGCGACGTCGCCACTGTGCGTGACACCTCGGCAGACCTAGACACCTACGTGCGCGTGGACGGCGAGCCCGTCGTCTTGGTCGAGGTGCGCAAGACCTCGGGCAGCAACTCGGTCGCGACGGCGAACGAGGTGCGCCGCACCTTAGACGGGATTAACCTGCCCGAGGGCTACACCGCTACAGCTGTGGACGACACCACGACCTTCATTGCCTCGACGGTGAACAGCACCTTCCAGGAGACCCTCATCGCCAGCGTCGCCGTGGCGCTCGTCATCTTCCTCTTCGTGGGGCGCTTAGGCACGGTCTTCGCCGTGGTGATGTCCATCCCCGTCGCCATCATGGGCGCGTTTATCACCATCATTCTCTTGGGCTTTACCTTCAACATCATCTCACTTTTAGCCATCACCATCGCCATCGGTTTGGTCGTAGACGACGGCACCGTCGTCGCGGAAAATGTTGACAGGCTGAGGAAGGCAGGCTACTCGAAGCAAGAATCCATTGTCGAGGGTGCAGGCGAAGTGACCGTGGCAGTCTTGGCGGGTACGCTCTCCTTGCTGGCGGTCTTCATCCCCATCTCGTTCTTGCCAGGTGTCGTCGGGCAGATGTTCGCGCAGTTTGGCTTGACGATGGCGGGCACGATTCTCATCTCGTATTTGGACGCCATGTTTTTCCTGACGGTGCGCTTAGCGCTCGTCGGCGACCCGCTGCCGCCCAACTGGGCCGACCTGAGGCGCACGCTGCCCAAGATCAAAGGGGACTTCCGCTGGTACTTAGCGGGGTACACGAAGCCTTGGATATACGTGCTCGCCGTGGCGACGGGAGCCGCGCTCTTCTTCCTGCTCGGTCCTATGGTCGCGGCTGTCGGCGCAGCGTTCTGGCTCGTGCCGCTCTTTGCGCCGCTCCTGCTTTACCTCGGGCGTATCGTCCTCACGTTTTTCGGGGCCATCTTCCGCAGCTTGTATGAGGTCAGCAACGTGTTTAACGAATGGCTACAAAAGGGCTACGTCCGCTCGCTCAAAGGGGCACTCCAGGCACCCTGGCTGGTTTTGGTTGTCGCAGGGGGACTTTTCGCCACGCTCTTTTTCGTTGGCCCGAACCTGGGCTTCCAGTTTACGCCCGACGCCGACTCGGGGCGCATCTCCGTGGAGATCGAGCTGCCGAGCGGCACGAGCTTGGATCAGAGCGACTTCATCGCGGCTAGGGCGGAGCAAGCGGTCTTCGGCTTGCCCTACTTAGACACGCTCAGGACCACGGTGGGCGCGGGCGAGCAGCAGGGTGAAACCGACCCGACCCGCGTGGACATGTCGCTCGATCTCGTTCCGTTTAATGAACGCGCCTCGAGCTTCGACCTCGTCGCACCTGTCGAGCAGGTTCTTTCCGAGGCGCTCGCGCCTTACCCCGAAGCCGAACTGCGCGTATCTGTCGGCAGCATCACGGCGGGCGACGGCGGCGCAACCGACAACAGCTTTAGCCTCACCTTGGCTTCGAACGGTTTAGCGGCGTTAGAAGAGCGCGAAGAGGAGGTGCGCACCTTTTTAGAGGGTAACGCTAACCTGCGTAACGTGACCTCGAGCTTCGCCGAGACCACCACCGAGCGCGTTTTCATCATGGACCAGGCCGACCTCACCGGCACGGGCCTCAACACCAGCATGGTGTACCGCGCCCTGCGCACCTACAACGTCGGCACGGCGTCGGGCGTCTTGCGCGCGGGCGGCGCGGAATACGACATCGTCGTCGTGGCCGAGCCGCAACTTCTCGGTGACGAGCAGGCGATTCTCAGCTTGCCCATCTACGCGCCCGCCTTGCAGACCGAAATCCCCATCGGGCAACTCGGAAGTTTCGAGACCCGCAATGCGCCTGCGAATATTGGCCGCACCAACCAGAACTACTCCGCAACTTTCAGCGCCGACCTTGCGCCGAGTGCGCCAGCGGTCCTGGCCGTTGAGCAGAACGTTGAACAGCAGCTCCGGGCGCAAAACCTGGTGGACGGCAACGTCTTTATCGATGACGGCGGTGGTATCGACCTCCTGGGCGACCTGGTGCTCTACGCGCCCATCGCCTTCGGCTTAGCCCTGCTCTTAAACTTCCTCGTCATCGCCTCGCAGTTCAACTCGTTCCGCTTTCCGCTCTACTTGCAGCTCACCGTACCGCTGGCACTCGTCGGCGTATTCTGGGTCTTCTACCTCACGGGTACGTCGTTTAACGTCATCACGATCTTAGGCGTCATGATGCTCGTCGGGCTGGTCGTGAAAAACGCGATTTTGCTCTTGGAGGTTTTGATGGAGCGTTTGGAGTCAGGCGACAATGCCTCACTTCAAGATGCGCTTCTAGAGGCGGCCAGCCTGCGCTTTCGGCCCATCATGATGACAACGCTGACGGTAGTCGTGATCAGCGTGCCGCTGCTCTTAGGGCTAGGTGAAGGGAGCGAGTTCCGCTATCCCATCGGCCTCGTCATCTTGGGCGGTGTCGTCTGCTCCGCACTTCTGACTTTTTATGTCGTGCCCGCCGCCTTCTACCAGTTCGAGCGTAAGCGCTTTGAGGGTGGAGGAGATAAGAACAAAGGTCGCGCTCAAGCGGATGAGCCAACCTCCGCGCCTGCTGGACGTTCGGCGCGGCCCATGCCGCAAACCTCAACGTCGGAGGTGTGACGCGCATGTGTGACGGTTAGCTGCAACGACCTTGCAACGTGAGTGCTCGAGAAGCCCACTGTTCCGGTGGGCTTTTTTTGGCAGATAAACCTCTCGAGCATAATCGCGCGCGCCAACTTCAACGCGTCTTTACGAACCGTTGATGCAATCTGAAAACCCGACCTGCACGCTAAAAGCATGAACGCCATGAGGTTCAGCTTAAAGCTTAGACGCTGGCGCAGAGTCAATGCTGCGTGGCGTGTTTTCTTCTCGGGCTTGATCGTCCTCTCGAGCATCGCTCTAGCCGACCCTGAAGCTGACCCTAAAGCGGATGTGACCGCCGCGCATCTCACAACCGAGTTTTCCGCCCACACCGCCTTACAAGAGGAAGTGCGGCGGCTTGGCTCAGCCACGTCGCCACCTAGTACCGGCTTGAGCCCGGCGCTGCAGAGCGCGGGGACGCCCTTCGAGCAGCACCGCTTCAAGCTGTCGCTGGCAGAAAATGATGTGTTCTTTTCGGATAAGGGCTTGAGTCAATTTCTCGAGGCGCTCTACACCTATCCCCTAAACGATGCCCTAGCGCTCAACACCGCACTCAAATCTGAGATGGTCACGCCGGTTCAGCGCACCTACCTTTCCGCCGAAGGGACTGAGCAGTGCTGCGTGTCGCCAGGTATCTATCACTACCCGCTCTACCTGGAAACCCAGCTTGTAGGTTCGGTACCCGTGACCTCGAGGCTAAATGTGCGGCTTGCAGGTCATGTGCGAGCGGGCATCGACGCGCCCGAAGAGATCGGTGGGCCGCTTCAAAACGCCTGGCACGACCTCATCGGCTCGCCCCGCTTCGACGTGACGGGCGAAGCTGAGTTTTATGGCGGCGTCGGTGGGAGTGCGCTGCTCGAGGGAAAAGCAGGCTCCTTTAGTGGTTTCGCCGGGCCGAGCCTCCACTTTACGACCTTGCAGCGTTCGGTCGGCGTCACGGGCGGGATGCGCTATGACATCGCCCCCTTCGCGCTGCAATTCTACGCCTCGGCGGAGCGGGTGAGCAGCCGTTACTTCACCGATAACTTCGAAACGGGCAGGCGCATCATGCCGGGCGTAAGCGCCTCTTTGAACCTGAGCGAACTAGGGTTAGGCGAACGCGCGCCGAGTCTAGGATTTAGCATCCTCTACGATTACAACACGGTCGCGCCGAACTTGAGCAACGTCCGCTACACCTTCATCCCAGATATTCAGCTTTCTATACCTGTTGAGTAACCTCTTAGCATTTCCACTTCTCATTGCACCACAACTGGTGGCGTCTATTTCTATTCGCATCCGCTCACATTCGAGCCTGCTGGTGCAGGCTCAAATGGAAATGCTATCTAAATCCGGCGGTGCCACCTCTCGAGGCATAAGCTCCACCTCACGATGACGAAACTGCGCAGCTTGACGAAGTCTTTAAGGTTGCTTCCTAAACTTCTTATGTAGATCAAGTGTAACGAGGAGAGGACCGCGCTTGATAGGCCCAGATCCCAGAAAGGAGCCCGATGTTAGACAAACTCTTCAACGTTATCGTCCGCGGCGGCGGCAAAGAGGGCGTGTCTTTAGACAGCATCCTAGAGCCGATGGACAAGCACCTGAAGAACTTCGACACGCTCGTCGAGCCTGCGCCAGAATCGAAGCCGCGCACCTCGTTCAACGCCGATATCCCTCAGAGTGAGATGTCGATGCTCAACACGACGCCTGTGTAAAAGGCAAAGTTCCTCTCGAGGGGCCTACCCCTTTTCTTAAACACGCAGAAGAGCGCCGAGATGTATGACGGTAAGTTTCAGCCGACTTCGGACGAGGCCAGCCCTGAGTTCATCGCGGAGTTGGAGCGGATGGCGCTCGAGGCGGGTGCACAGGACATCGCCTACGTCGAAGTGCCAAATAACGCGATCTTCAAGGATAAGGGCATCCCTCACAAATATGCGGTTATCTTCACCGTCAAGATGGACAAGGAGCCATCGACACCTCGCCCAGCTTCGAAAGTCAGTTCGAGGTCGTGAAGGGTTATAAGAACTTAGCCGTCATCGGCAATAAGCTCGCCAAACGGATGCGCGAAGCGGGCTTTGGCGCATACCCCGGCACCGCGCTAGGTGGCGTCACCGACTACGTGCACTTAGCCGAACTCGCCGGGCTCGGTGCCATCGGCTACCACGGCCTCCTCATCTCGCCCCACGACGGTGCGCGGCTGCGCATCAACACGATCTACACGAATATCACTAACTTACCCACTAAAGACCCCGCTGACAATGAACACTTGTGGGTACGCGAGGTCTGCGCAATGTGCAAAAAGTGCGTAAGAAGTTGCCCCGTCAACGCCAGCTACGAGCAGCCCAAGCCCCGTGGTGACGGCGGGATGCAGGCCATCGACCACGCGACCTGCCGCGACTACTTTGCGGCGAACTTCGGCTGCGCAGTGTGCCTCAAGGTCTGCCCCTTCAGCCAGGTAGGGTACGAGAAAGTCAAGGCGGGCTTTCGGGGCAACCCGAAAGCACCACAGTTCCGCATCCCTGTCGATATTCCCTTAGAGGAGGTCTCGATCGGGACACCGTACCAACTCGCGGAGGTAAACGCGTGAACGTCGCGCTATGGACGCTGCAGGTCGTCCTCGGCGTTTTCTTCGCGCTACACGGCACGGCGCTCCTCGTCACGCCGCAGCAGCTCGCGGAGCAGATGGGGGCGCTACCCTACGCCACCGCCTTTTTGCAGTTCATCGGCCTGGCCGAACTCCTGGGCGGGCTCGGGCTCATCCTCCCACGGTGGTTGGATATCGTTCCTGTTCTCACACCTTTGGCCGCCGCCGGGCTCGCCGTCATTATGGCCGGGGCAGTGGTGACGCACCTGCAAGCGGGCGAGGTAGCGCAGGTCGCTGTACTCAGCGCTGTTACCGCCTTGCTGTGGCTTGTTGCTGTGGCTCGGTGGGACGGAGGCACGCTTTAGAACAAACCGTTTGAACCTGAAGGAGGTTGATTACGAAGGCTACTACATCTACCCGTGTTGCCTCGCGCCGAGTGCACAGAATTAGAGGCGGTGAACTACCTGCTCGTGGGAAAGGGCGTGCACTGCGTGACTGAAGATGGGTAGCGGCGCATCCGCCAAGCCGCGCGCTCAGGTTTGCTGAAGTCGAGGTGATGTTGGCAGTGGTGGAGGGGCTCGAGGTAACAAAACGTAAGCGCACGTACGTCCTCTCTGTCACGAGTTGCTTTACGTTAGCACCGTTGTGTCGGTGGTGGTACAGGGGGAAACAATCAAGGGCGTGCATTAAGTACTGTAGCTCTATAGCCAGAATCGTATACGAACGCAAAAGCGGCGTGGCGGCTTCTGCGGCTGTTGCGCGCAACTGCCGCAAAGTGGATCGTCCGCTAAGTTCTACACTACCTGTTAAGCCAACTTTCCTCGTCTCCAACGCATAGCAGTGACGGAGAATTTTACGACAAATTTCCGAGATGAACCAAAAGTACTTACACCGGAGAAAGAACGGAGCGACCCTGTTCTATCCGTACCTGTACGCTCCATCACTAGGCTCAACCTAGGTTCAGCGAATACCGCTTGTCGGCACTACCATGTCACTCGCTAGTGCGCGACCTTTCAGCTCTTAGTTCGTTGACGAGCTGTTTCAGGGCTAAAACGATGCGCTCAGCCGAGAAACCCAGCGCCTGCCGCTGATACATGTACAGGCGCTCATCGAGCGCCCCGGCTAGGGTATGCGACCACCACTCGAGGTCGAGGTCCCCTACCTCTCCCGCGACCGCGGCACGGTCCAGCAAGAATTTGATCACGCGCTGCCTCCACAAATACACTGGGTTCTCAAACTGGCCGAAGAATTGCCCAGAACCTGCCATACCGATCAGTCCGATGAGCGGCGCGTGCTCCTCTATACAGACCGCGTAGCGCTCGAGAAAATAGTTAAGCTGCTCGAGCGCACCCGCGTTCGCTAAACGCCCACCAAGTGTCGCCCGCACATCGTCCTCGAGGGTCCTGTTGACCCTGTCCAGCAGTTCCAGCGCGAGCTCACCCTTGTTCCTGAAGTGACGGTAGAGCGTGCCCGGACCTATGCCTGCCGCCTCGCCGATCTCTTTCATCGTGACGACATCTGCGCCCTGCTCGTCGAACAGCGTGCGAGCACTTGACAGGATGCGCTCGCGGTTCTCTAGCGCATCACGCCGCCCTACGAACTCGCTCCCCGTAGAGAATCTCGGAAGTGCCGCCTCAAGTGTAGGCGTAAGGGTCGAGCGTTTATCTTGTTTGCTCACGCAACTAGTTTACCCTCTTGCTAAACGGAAGTGACTCCGCTTATACTCCTCCTTAAACGGAGACGGCTCCGTATCTAGTATCTGTGAGGTACGGACGTGTTACGTAAACAGACAGCAGGAGGTTTGACCTATGCAGCAACCGTTCGAACGAGTTTTAGTCATCGGCGGCACAGGGATGTTCGGCTCGTCGATCACCCGAGCGCTCGAAAGTCAGGGGCACCGCGTAAGCGCGGGTTCGAGGCGCTCAGCCTCAGCCGGTGCAACACCTCATGTTTCGGTAGACGTTAGCGATGTCGGTAGTGTGAAACAGGCTGTCACTGGCGTTGACGCGGTGGTCGTCGTCCTCCCACTATCGGTCGGTCCTCGCGATGGGTTCGTGGCTGAGCGCGACGGGATGACGGTCCTCTTGGAGGCGCTATCTGACGCGCCGACCGTACCGTTGCTCAAGCTGAGCGAGATCGGCGCGGGGAGTGATCCCTCCTTTTTTGATCTCGAGGCTAAAGCTACGGCGGAACAGATACTAATAGCATTTCCACTTCTCGTTGCACCACGACTTATTGCGTTCGTTTCTATTCGCATCCGCTCACATTTGAGCCTGCTGGTGCAGGCTCAAATGGAAATGCTATAACATCGTCGGGACACCCCTTCTTCATCCTCCGCCCGACCTGGGTCATGGAGTCGTGGTCGAACCTGTTCGTGGGTCCCGATGCCACTGTGCTCGTTCCCGAGGTGGACGCGCGAGTGTATTGGACCTCGACACGCGATGTAGGCGCTTGGTTCGCCGCAGCGCTTCGCCGTTGGGATAGTGTAGAGGGCAAGACGATGACAGCTCAAGGACCAGACGCTGTTTCCATTCGAGAAGTTGGACACCGTTACGCCAATGCGCGTAAGCTCACGCCGGTACCTTTGCCGCTTGTCGGGCTCGAGGTTGAGGGCGACAACGACCCGCAAAGCCGAACGCTTCACGAGATGTTCCGCTACTACAACCGACGTGACGAGCCCTTCTTGGCTCAGGAGACTTGGAACATTTTAGGGGAACCGCAGGTCGACTTAGAGAGCTTTCTCAACTCTGCCGAAGAGCAAGTTGCACGCTAGATAGTTCTGCGCGAGAAATAGTTGTGGCGAGCATTCTTATCTTGCTTCTCAATAGACACATAACTTGAAAGGAGCCTCGATGCCCTTCGAGATGCTGGTCGGGCTGAACGTAATCGACGACGACCGATACCAAGCCTACCGCCAGGCGATGATGCCGATCCTAGAGATTCATAGCGGAGACTTTGGGTACGATTTTGTCGTGTCAGAGGTACTGAAGTCGCGAACCGCAAACCCAATCAACCGCGTGTTCACTATCCACTTCCCGGATGAAGCGGCGAAAGATAGCTTCTTCGCCGATGTGCGCTACGCTGAGGTGAAAACCGCACACTTCGACAATGCGGTCAAGACGACCACCATCCTCGCCAGCTACGAGAGACCGGGCAGTCCGTTATGATTAGGCGCTCAGCACTCGAGGCGCTTTCTGCGTTCGTTGATTATCTACTCGCCCTTTGCGCATCTCCCTCAAGGGGTTGGGGCGCTATTCTAAAGGCACAAGGCTACCGTAAAGGTTGAGGCTTAGCGAGACAACTGCTTCGCAAGGTGGAGGAGCTGCGTAAGCGAGAAAAGGAGGTGAAGGGAAGTAGAGGTGTGAACCACGCCTCTAAGTGTAGGGGCTCTAAAGCGGCAGACGCGCGCGTCTGCCGCACAACACGAATAACCACTTGAGTGTCAAAGCCGTGACGTAGCGCCGCTGCAACGGTGCGACGACTCGTCATTCACTCCGCACAGCCATCAATCACCGTACGCACCGTGAACGCCACCATCTCGGGCGCACTTTTCGCGTGAGCCTGGAGCAGCTCAGGGCGCGTGAGCGCCTCGAGCGACGCGAGTAAAAGTTCGACGACTAAAGGCGATGACAGGTCCGAGCGCAGCACGCCTTCTTGCCTCCCCTCCTCTAAAAGCACTTCGAGCGTACGACCTACGGTATCACGCCGGAACGCCACGAGGTAGTCCCGCACCCGCGGCGCGTTGTAGCTGATGTCCTCCAACGCCGATGCCTCGAGCCACCCTAGACGCGCGTGCACATCCTGTAAGAACCTCTCTAACTTGTTGTAAAATGCTTCCTCGCCCTGAACGGTTCGCTCGATGTCCGCCTGAAAGCTCTCCAGATACTGCTCTAGCGCGTGTTGGAAAAGCGCCTCTTTACTGCTGAAGTGCTCGTAGAGCGTCTTTTTACTGATGCGAAGCTCGCGGCTCAGTGCGTCCATCGGGACGTTGCTGTAGCCCTCGGTGAGAAAGCGCCGCAGCGCCAATGCTGAGATGCGCTGCGCGGTGTCGGCCTGAGGCGCTTTTGCTGCGTAGCTCGTGGTTTCAATCGCCATCGTATCCAAGTCTAACAAAAGTGAGTTTACGGCCGCGACGCGCGCTTTCGCTCTGAGCCGTTCGCGAGTTCGCGCTGGCGCGTAATGCTAAAAAATGCCAAGAGCGTGAGCAGAACGGCGGGTGTCGCGACCTTCGGAGCTGGGTCGCTGACCCTAATGTGGGTTGCCACCGCGCCCGTCATAGTCGCACCTAAAAGCAGTCCAGCCAAAGGTGTAAGTGCGGGACGAAAGAAACCTAGCAGAAATCCCAGCGCGCCTCCGACCTCGACCGCGCCCGTGACGACGCGGAACCACTGCGGGTAGCGGAAGCGGTCAAAGTCGTCAACCATGTCATTTGCGTCCGCAAGCTTAGAGCCGCCGGAGCCTAGAAACATCAGACCTAAAAGGGTTTGTAGGGTGTTCAGTATCCATTTCACCGCTTACCTCCATTTGCATTGAGTTGCTCGTTTGTGATTTCGACATGATTACTTTAGACCTCGAGGATGGAGTGGGTTTTCTAAGCTGAGAGCTGAACGTCGACCGCCTTGACGCGAGTCCTGCCGCGCTGTACCCACCTTTCCTGCGCAACCGCGAGCCCCTGCTGGTACCCCTTTCTGTGAAACACGAGGTAACCGTCCGGTCTGACTAGCAAAGCGCTGCCGTCTTTCGCGCCCAGCTTGTCTCTAAACCTGCGCGTGTAGTCAGCGAAAATCGGTACGTCTGCCCAGCTTAGAGGTGGCGGCTTTAGGCGTGCCTTGCCCGAGGATACCGAACACTTTGGCGGCTTTACGCCGACGTCGGCTTGCACCTTGCGTCCTATATCCGCGAAGATACGTGCTCGTGAGATCGTCGCCCGCTCTTTCTGTACCAATAAAGATGAAGAGCGTGTAGCCAGGTCTCAAGAGGTCGAAGAGCCGCACGCGGTTTTCTTCGTCGGTAGCCGCCCACCCGTCCGGCGCGGCGAGCTTAAGGTCGGGCACGCGGTCTCCGGCCCTTAGAGCGTCAGGGTACGGGATGTCGCGCAAGTCCCACTTGAGTTCGCCGCGCTCTCTGGCGTAGTCTTTGTAGCTGATGCCGATGCCAGAAAGACCCTTCGAGAGCCCCTCTTGCACGGGCTTGAGTGGCACGAAAGTGCGCACCAGAAGCTCTCTCGCTTCGCGCAGCATATTATTACGGATGAGGAGGCTCCGCAAAATCTTATCGCTCGTCTCCACGGCGTTTTTACCGATGGGGTGACGCTCCTGCTCGTAGGTGTCTAAGAGTGACTCGGGAGCCTGTCCGTTCACCACAAAGGCGAGCTTCCAGCCGAGATTGAAGGCGTCTTGAATCCCTGTGTTCATCCCCTGCCCGCCCGCTGGACTATGCACGTGCGCGGCGTCACCTGCTAGAAAGACGTTGCCCTCGCGGTAGCGCGTGACTTGGTAGGTGCTCGAGCCCCACCGCGAGAGCCAGCGCGGTTCTAGGAGCGTTGGCTGTGTCGGGATGAGCGCGTTCACCGACTCCTGCATGGTCTCCTGAGAGAGCAGCTCTTTGGTGGATTCATCCTGATACTTCCAGTCCGCCGTGACGAAGCGGAAGTAGTCATCTTTGAAGGGCACGATGAAGGCGAGCCCGCGCTCCGAAGAGTACTGCGAAATGCCGCCCTTGGCGAGCCCACCGCCCACCTTCGCCTCCCCTGTGAAGAACACGTAGTCGTAAGGTTCGCCCTCGAAGGGGATGTCGGCGGCGCGGCGCACGGTGCTGTGTGCGCCGTCGGTGCCTAAGAGGTAGCGTGAGGTGACCCTTTCTTCTTGCTCATCAGGGTGCTCGAGCCTCGCTACCACCTTATCACCTTGCTCTTCGTACCCTAAGAACTCCGTGCCCCTCTCGACCTGGACGCCGAGTTCCGCTAGATATTCCTCCAAAAGCCGCTCCGTTTCCGACTGAGGAATCACTAAGATAAAAGGGAAGCGGCTGTCCAGGCGGTGCATCTCAGCGCGGATAGGCTTCTCCGAGTCGGAGCCTAAGTCGATGCCGGGCGCTTCGTAGCCGCGCTTAACGAAGCGCTCCACAATGCCAATAAGGTCGAGTGACTCCAAGGTGCGAGCATGCATGACGAGCGCGTTGGAGTGCTCGGCTCGCGGGTTTTTGTCTACGACCCGCAAGCGCACACCGCGCCGTGCGAGTTCTATGGCGGCGGTCAGCCCAGTGGGACCTGCACCGACGATAAGAATATCGGGGTAGTCCAGCTTCTTCTGATTTTCCATCGTCTCTCTCCTTAGTAAACTAAAAAACCCGCATACTGGTTTTATAGTTTATCAGAGTAGACGATGGTCCACTATGTTGTCAAGCAGGAGAGGCGCGACATGCATTTTCTAAGCTTTGTCGCCCTAAGCGACGACGCCTATCGCTCTCCGCATCAAAGGGTGGACGGGTTGGATTGCTGTGCAATTGACGCGCGCGCTCGTTGCGTAAAGATTTTACGACGTGGGCCTTGCTAGGAACGCCCACCCAAAAGTCGATGACCTTCTTGATCGGGCCTGCTCACTGTAGCTTCATACCCGCCACCACACCCTCAGCCAGCCCATCCAGGTCCTCGTCCGCCTTAGCGAAAGGACCCGTTGAACTGGTTGCCGACCACCATCTGCGCAAGACCGTGACACAACATACAGACGTTCAGAGCGACCTGGTCCGGTGCGTCACTTATCAACACCCCGTCCGCTTGCGCCTGCTCGATGTAGGTGACGAACATGTTCGTGCCCTCGACAGAGAGCTGTTGTAGCGCAGGATAGTCCGACTCGTTTAGCGCGCCGCCGAACATGATCTCGAAGAGGTTGGGGTCAGTCCGCGCGTATTCCGCGTACGCTTTGACCACGAGCTTGACACGTTCGCGCCAGGACGCGTCGGTCTGCCACGCCCGCGCCATTGCCTCGTTGAGGTCGCGGTAGCCTACCTCGATCATCGCCGCTAAGAGCGCGTCGCGGTTCTTGAAGTGGCGGTACACGGCAGTGTGGTCTACACCGAGCTTCCCCGCCAGCTTGCGCAGGCTGATGTCGCCCGCCCGCTGGCACGTTAAGCTCTGCAACGCCGTATTGACAAGCGCCTCGCGCAGGTTGCCGTGATGATAACTCTGTTTGCTCATGTACCAGTCCTCTTGACAGCCTATGTCACCACTGTTTACACTGTCAACAGCGGTGACATGGCGTCCTCGTTAGGACAAACTATAGCAGGTCACCCTGGTAGACGGCTCGAAGGGAGTCACGTATGGCGAGAGTTCTCATTACAGGTGCGAGCAGCGGGTTCGGGAAGGGCACGGCAGTTGAACTGGCGAAGCGCGGTCACACCGTATTCGCCACGATGCGAGGGATGGAGGGTAAGAACGCAGAGGTCGCTCGAGACTTGCGTGAGTTAGCTGAGCAAGAGAATTTAGCGTTGCAGGTTCTGGACCTCGACGTTACAGACGACGCTTCCGTGGAGCAAGCGGTCTCGAGGGCGGTTGCCGAGGCAGGCGGGCTCGACGTGCTCGTCAACAACGCCGGCATTGGTGTGATGGGCATCCAGGAAACGGTTACACCGGAGCAGGCGCAGCAGCTCTTCGACGTGAACGTGATGGGCGTCTTGCGCGTGAACCGCGCCGCGCTGCCCCATATGCGTGAGCAAGGAAGCGGGCTCGTTATCTACCTGAGCAGCGCGGTGGGTCGGCTCGTCACGCCCTTCGGTGGGCTCTACGCTGCCTCGAAGTTTGCGCTGGAGGCGCTCGCCGAAGCCGCATCTTACGAACTCGAGCCCTTAGGCGTCCGCAGCTTCATCGTCCAACCCGCCTCGTACGGTACGGATTTTGGCGCGAACGTCGTGATGGGCGCGGACGAGGCGCGCGTGCAGAGCTACGGCCCGGTCAAGGAGATGTTCGAGGGGTTTATGGCGAACTTCGGCGCGATGGAACAAGGTGACTCGCAAGAGGTCGTTCGCGTGATCGTGAACGCAGTCGAGGGCAAGGTGCAGGGTTTGCGTCAGCCCATCGGGGCAGATATGAAGCAGCCCGTTGAGGCGATGAATAAAACAGCCGAGGCGGTACAAAAACAGCTCCTTGCCGCTTTTGGAATGGCGAAGGCGTGATGGGCAAGACCATCCTACTTACAGGCGCAACAGGTTACATCGGCTCGGTCGTCGCCGAGCGGCTGCTCGCGTCGGGCTACACCGTTCACGGCCTCGTGCGCTCGGATGCCTCGGCGGAGCGTGCCGCGAAGCGAGGTATTGTACCGATACGCGGCGATCTCAACGATACTGCTGCTTTAGAGCGGGCGTTGGGTGAGGTCGACTCGGTCGTGCACACGGCGACAACGCACGATATCCCTACGCCGAACGCGAGCGTGGAGGAGGCTACAGACAAGGCTGCGGTCACACTGCGGTTTCTCGCAGAAGCGACGGCCTCGAGGTCGCTTCGCCTCATCTCGACGAGTGGAACGGGCATCTACGGCGATACGGGGGAGGGCACCGCTGACGAGGACACAGCGGTGCCGGCACAGAGTCCCTTCGGCGCACTCGCCGCCGCCGAGCTAAGCGTTTTGAAAAAGCCGCACGCCTCCATCGTACGCCCCGCTCTGGTTTACGGTCGCGCCGCAAGCCCGCCGGTTCTCGGCAGCTTGGCGGGTATCGAGACGCGAGGGCGAGCAGGTTATGTCCAGGGGGACCGCGTCATCACCCTCGTCCACGTGGACGACCTCGCTGACCTCTTCCTTCTGGTGCTCGAGCATGATGGTAGGCTCCCCCTCGTTATCGGCGCAGGCGAGACTTTACCGTCGAGAGAAGTCATGGCTGCTGCCGGGGTCGCCGTAGGGGTCGGGGAGGAATTGGACCAAGTCACGAATGAAGTCGCGATATCCTCGTTCGGCTTCCTCGGCTACTACCTCACTATGAACATGCGGGTGTCAGGGGCGCTTGCGAGAGACACGTTCGGCTGGCAGCCGCGCCGCCCATCCATCATCGAAGAGTTTCGGCGTGGATCGTACCGCTATTTGTCCGCGTCCGCGCTTCAGCAAAATGCTTGAAGTCCAGGAAAACGAGGGTTGCACGATATGAATAATGCTAGTGAAGGCGGCAGCGTCCTCGGGCAGCGTGACGGTAGCGCCGCCTTTCCCTATCCCTACAACTACGCCAGAGTACACGGCTCTAACCTCGCCTACGCCGAAGCGGGTGAGGGTTCTCCCATCCTCTTTCTCCACGGCAATCCGACCTCGTCCTACCTCTGGCGCAACATCATGCCCTATGTCGAGCCACGTGGCCGTACCCTCGCCCTCGACCTCATCGGCATGGGCAAGTCGGACAAACCCGACATCAACTACACCTTTCAGGACCACTACCGTTACGTAGAAGGGTTTATCGAGGCACTCGAGCTGGAAGACGTTACCTTGGTCGTCCACGACTGGGGTTCTGCGCTCGGGCTCTACTACGCGGCGCAGCACTCAGACAACGTTAGAGCCGTTGCCATGATGGAAGCGAACGTGCCGCCCGTCTTCCCGATCCCCTCCTACGACGCCATCCCCGAGGAAGTTCGCGAGACATTCCGCGCCTTTCGCGACCCTATCATGGGTCCGCAGATGATCGTCGAGGACAACGTCTTTATCGAGCAGTTTTTGCCGCAGACCGTCATGCGGACGCTGAGCGACGTGGAGATGGATGCCTACCGCGCACCTTTTTTGGAGCCCGCCTCGAGAAAGCCTCTGCTCGTCTGGCCGAACGAAGTACCTATCGGGGGCGAACCTGAACGCAACGTTTCAGTGATTGAGACGATTGGCGATTGGCTCAAAACAGCGGAACAACCCAAACTCTTGCTCTACGCTTCGCCCGGTCTGGGCCTTCCGCCTGAAGCCGCCGCCTGGATTGGCGAGCACTACGCGAACATTGAAACGCGCTTTCTTGGCTAAGGGCTTCACTTCATTCAGGAGGACCAGCCCGAAGCTATCGGCCGCAACCTGGTAGATTGGTTACGAAACCGGGTTCAGTAAAGCGTTTTCCTCGTTACCGCTTGCTCCACAAGTGTTTTCTGCGAGAGATGCGCGCAACTCCTGCGTTAAACTTTACGCAAGCCTTGGTTCGGTTTGTGACCTAAACGAGCGGTTCTCAAAACCCTGTCGGTTTGGTCTTCATGCTCGAAAAGAGCCGGGCTTGGTCATGGTAATGCAGCGAGCCCTCATCTTCAACGGCGCTACCGTAAGGCTGCACCGAGCGCGAGCTGACCACCCCGCCTTCTTCCCAGGCGACGAACATCACGAACGAGTCGCCAAAGTCCGCCACAAGCCGACCGTCAGGTGCAACCTCCCAGCCAACAGCCCGTAGCGCGTCGTGCCCTCCCTTGAGCGGCAGGTCTAGCTCGCCGCGCCGAAGACGCAACAAGTCCTCAAGGCTCACCTCGAGGGTGCCGAAGTTTTCCTCGAGGTGGCTGACCGCCTCCCGCAACACCTCCTCGGGGTTGGGCGGAGGTGTCCCCCGGTAGTTCGCGCCGTTGAACGGCTTCATGACGAGCGCCGCGAGCGCGTCGGCTCGGCCTTCGCCGTCCTGACGCCAGTCCCAGGTATTGAGCAGCTCGACTGCCTCGGCCAGCCGGGCGTCCTCCGGCGTCAACGCCGTGACCTGCCGCAGCTGCCTGCCCAGGGGCGAGTCGGGCTCGTAGCCGGTGTCGTACTTGATGGCCTCGAGCTCGGCTTCGCTGAGCGAGTCGTCCGCCTCAAAAAGCCTCAGGGCGCGCAGGATGCGGTTGGTGACGTTAGCTTCGATGCCTAAGCGCGGGTCGAAGTCGCCCGGCTCGAGGTCGTCCTCGGGCGCGGTCGCCAGAAAAGGCGTGTTGTTGGCGCTCACGATGTAGCCCGAGGGCGGGTTCAGCAGTACAGGGACGCGGTCAAACGGCAAGATGCCCGTCCAAAGCGCGGCAGGGTCGTGACCAGGCAAAACGCCCCGCCAGTCATACCCCGCCGGGCGGTCGGGGAAGGCGGCGTTGTAGACGAGCGCGATGTTGCCCTCTTTATCTGCGTAGACGAAGTTTGTCGCCGGGACCGCCTGCAGGGCGAGCGCGCTACGCCACGCCTGCCAGTCTGAAGCCTTGGCAAGCTCGAGGTATTGCTGCACCTGACGGACCTCGTCCATGCCGGGCCAGCGGACCGCGAACGCGCCCGCCTCCGACTTGAACACCGGACCGTGCACCGAGCCGTACAGGGTGCGCGGCACCGGGAGGGTGAACGGTCCGAACCGCACCCTCAAAAAGATACGCTCTTTATCCAGCTCTAACCAATCCCCTCCGAAGCGGTAGCTGTCCCCGTCCGGGCTCAGCTCGAGCGCGTATACATCGATCAGGTCGGGGCGGTTGATCGTATTGGTCCAGCCCAGGTGCGCGTTGTGCCCGTGCAGGGGCAGCGGCGCGCCAGGGAAGGTCGCGCCGTAAAAGCGCCAGCCCTCGCCGCTCTCGACGCGCAGCTCGTACCAAGCGACGGGTCCGCTCCAGGGCTGGTGCGAGTTCGCCACGAGGTGGGTCAGTCCGTCTTCTGAGCGGGACGGCGCTATAACGAAGGCGTTGGAGCCACGCTCCGTCTCGGGCGCGGCGTAGCCGGGGGGCAGTTCGCCCGAGACGAGCGCGCCGATCACCATGTCGAGCCCGAAAAACAGGGGCGAGGTGAGCACGAACCCTCCGACAATGTCCTCACCTCTCACTGGGAACAGGTCGGCGCGCAAAACTTCGTCCCCGTGCTCGGCGGCGAAGCGGTTGAGGCCGTCGGCGT
>CBDBZX010000007.1:0-9395 GCA_965213645.1 Trueperaceae bacterium | reverse complement strand
GCGGGGAAAAGTTGGAGGCGGAAGCCGACGCTTCCGCCTGAGGTCATCTTCTTAGTACACTGTCAACTAAGTATTAATACTTTCCTACTGATGTCACCCTGAGCGAATGCGTAAGGGTCTCGTCCCGCAATCTCGGTTAGTTGGGAATGGAAGACGAGATTCTTTCACTTCGCTACCGCTACGTTCAGAATGACATCACTCATTCTTTAGTTGACGGTGTACTTAGCTCGGTCGTGAGAATTCAGGGGGAACAACGCGGTAACTGCGTGAATCCCTAAGGAGCAGCGCACACGTCCATATCTGCGACCGCGCTGCTCCGCGACGTCTAGTTCTGCGCTGGCTTTAAGGTGAGCGTAAAGAGGTTGTCGAAAGGTCTCCGCGCCAGGAGGCGCTGCGCGTCCTCGGTGGACGTGTTCATGATGGCGTCCACCACGTCCTGGACGGCGTAGTATTCGCCCAAGTACTGGTAGCTCGAGCCCAGCGACATCAGCCGGCCGAAGGGCGTCTCGCCGCGCAAGGTGAGCCCGGTGGCGAGCTTGCGCTGCGCCCTGCTCCACTCGTCCTCGTTCACGCCCCCCTCTTGCACCTCTTTGAGCACGTCGCGGTAAATCTTTAGAACCTTGTCCAACTCGCCTGGTCCGGTCGAGAGGTAGCCGATGAAGACGCCCGCGCCGTCGGCGCTGTCGTGCGAGAGGCTGGCGCTCTCGGCGAGGCCGTTGTCCACTAGAGACCAGTAGAGCCTGGAGCCGCTCGAGTCACCGACGCAGCTCGCCAGCACGCTCGCCGCGTAGCGCAGCTCGTCTTGGGCGCTCACGCCGGGCGCGTAGCTCGCGACGTGGACGCGCTTCAAGCGGGCGTTCTCCAGGGTGACGTTCTCGGTGTTGGGCTCGAGGTCCGGGTGGCTCCGCGTCGGGTTGCTCGGCTCCCAAGCTGAGGTCAGGGTGCTCACTTGCGAGGTGAGCGCGTCCCAGTCGTAGTTGCCCGCCACCGTCAAGATGAGGTTGTCCGCCGCGTAGCGCTCCTCAAAGTAGCGCAGCATCTGCTCGCGCTCCAAGGCGCGGATCGAGTCGGTGGAGCCTAAAACGGAGTTGCCCAGCGGATGCCCGTTGTAGTAGCGCGCGTTGCCCTCCTCGAAGACCTTGAAGCCGGGGCGGTCTTCGTACATGGCGATTTCCTCTAAAATTACGTTCTTCTCCAGGTCGAAGTCCTCTTGGCGCAAGGCGGGGCGCATCATGTCCGAGAGCAGGTCGAGGAGCTTGGGCGCGCGTTCGGGCAAGACCGCGCCGTAGTAGACCGTGCGCTCGTCGCTGGTATAAGCGTTGTAGTTCGCGCCGAGTTCGTCGAATTCGCGGTTGATGTCGGCGGGGCTGCGTCTTTCTGTCCCCTTAAACATCATGTGCTCTAAAAAGTGCGAGACGCCCGAGACCTCTTCGGTTTCGTCGCGCGAGCCCGTCTTGACGAAGTAGCCCGCCGCGAAGGACTGCGCTCGCGGGTTGTGCTCACCGACGATGGTGAGCCCGTTGTCCAGGGTGGTCTTCTGAAAGGTCAAGCTCATGCGGATACCTCTTCTGTCGTTACGTCCGTGACCTCTTGGGGTCCGAGGGTCAAGACGGTGAAGTCGGGCTCGGGGCGCTCACCTAGAAAGAGGTTGACCTCGTCTAAAGAGGTCCCTTGCACGCCCTCCTTGACCTCGCTCACGGGGCGCGGCTCGCCTAGGAGAAAGGTGTCTCGAGCCATCGCCGACGCGCGCGCGCCGCTCGACTCGCCCTGCATGACGAGGTTGGATAAGAGCCCGCTGCGCGAACGCTCCAACTCGTCCTCGGAGACGCCTTTGCGGAGTTTGGAAAGTTCGTTTAGGAGGACGCGCAGGGTTTCGTCGGCGCGCTCGGGCGTCGTCCCGGCGTAGCCCAGCGTGTAGCCGAAGCCGCGCACGGCGCGGTTGACCGCGGCGACGCTGTAGACCAAGCCGCGCTTTTCGCGCACTTCGGTGAAGAGCCGAGAGCCCATCCCCCCGCTCAGCACGCCCGTCGCGAGCGCGTGCTTGTACCAGTCGTCCGAGCCCGGCGCGACCCCCGCGAACGCCACGCCGATCTGCGTCTGCGAGGTGTCCGCTTGGATATGTTCAGAATGCTGCGGCGCGAGTTCCGCTTCGGGTAGCGGGGTGCCGTCGCCCTGCCAGTCGCCGAAGACCTCTTGCACTTGTGACAAGAGGTCCTCCCAACGGACGCCGCCCGCGACGCTCAAGATAGCGCCTTTGGGCGCGACGCGGCGCGCGTAATCCTGCCGGACGCTCTCGGCGCTCAAGCCTTTGAGTCCCTCTTCCGTCCCGTATGCGCTGCGCCCTTGCCCCGACGCGAAGTAGGACTTCGAGAGCGCGATAAAGAGCCGCTGCGTCGGGTTGTCGTCCAGCGACCACAACTCCTGTAAAGCTAAAGTCCGCGCCGACTCGAAGGTCTCGTCCTCTAAGCGCGGACGGCGCACCATGTCCGCGTAGAGCTTCAACGTTTCGGGCAGCGCGTCCGCTAGGAGCGACGCGGAGAGCGTGGCGTACTCCGTGCCCGCGCCGCCGCCGCGCCGCACGCCCAGGTCGTCCAAAGCGTCAGAGAATTCACGCGAATCTCGCTCGCCTGCGCCCCGGTAGAGCCAGTCGTTGAGCACCGTCGCGCTGCCCTCTTGTCCTGCCGGGTCGCCCGCCGCGCCCACCGGCATCAAGAGGCTAAAACTCGCCGAGGGAAGCCAGGGCATCGGCTCGGCGACTAAGGTCAAGCCGTTGGGGAGGGTCTGCATGTGAATGTCAGTCATCGTGCCAGTATAGCCTTATCTTTTAGAATTTACAGGTAGTACACTGTTAGTTAAGTTTGCGGCATCCGCGAATGTCACCCCGTTCACGTAGTCGGGCGTAGCCTTGCGCAGCCGAGGGGTCTCGCATCACAATCTCTGTCAGGGAAGAGGCAAATGCAGAGATTCTTCATTCCGCTTCGCTTCATAGGTGAAGGCACAGGTAAACACTGAAAGTGTCCGGTTTTCAACCGTAACCTATAAGAGCCTCTGAGCTTTCCAGTCAAGCTGGTGGCTTTAGCTTCCGCAGGAACGAACGGTGCTCTAACCTGGTTCAGAATGACACAACTCATTTTTTACTTAACGCTTTAGTAGGAGAGAGACGAAAAGGTGAGTTTTCTTGACGCCCCGCAACCCCACCTCACCGTTCTCTTTGCTACAATAGTCGCGTGAAAGTACTCCAGGGAATCTTCCTCGTCATCTTGACGGGTGTTCTGTCCGTTACCGCGCTCCTAGCCGCCTCCGCGTTTAAGTGGGCGGAAGAGCTGCCCTCTATCAGTGAAGTCGAGGGGCTCGAGTTCACCGCCACCTCGCAGATTTTCGCCGCCAACGGCGAGCCTATCGGCGAGATTTTGCCCTACATCGGCGAGGACAGGGAGCTGACCAACCGCGTGAACGTGTCCTTAGATGAGGTCTCGCCAGCTGTGATCTGGGCGGTGGTCGCCTCCGAAGACGACCAGTTTTTCGAGCACTACGGCTTCGACATTCCCGGCATCGCCAAGGCGACGTACTTGGAGTTTTTAGGCGACGGCGGGCGCGGCGGCTCGACGATCTCCACGCAGGTCATCAAGAACACCTTGCTGAGAGGGATTTCGGACGAGCGTTCGCTGGAGCGTAAGGCAAAAGAGATCATGCTGGCGACCGAACTCGAGCGCCGCTTGACCAAGCCTGAAATCCTGCAGCAGTACCTCAACCTGGTCTATTGGGGCGGCAACCTCTACGGCGTGCACGCCGCCGCGAAAGCCTACTTCGACAAGGACCCCATCGAACTCAACCTCGCCGAATCGCTCTACCTTGCGCGGCTCATCCCAACCCCGTCGGCGAACTATAGCGACTTCACCGCCACGCGCCGCGCCATGCGCGTCGTGCTCGACACCATGGTCGAGCAGGGCGTCGTGAGCAGCCAGATCGCGGAGCAAGCGTGGCGCTACCCCTTGGAGCCGACCGGCTGGGACGTCGCGTACGACGAAGCGGGCAACATCGTCGGCGAGCCCCGCCGCACCGACGCGCAGCCGCGGGTGGCGCGGAGCGTCTCGTCCGACCTCAACCCCTACGTCGCGTACGCCGTGCGCAACGAGATTTCGCAGCGTTTGGGTCAGAACCGGCTCTTCGGCGCGGGCGGCTTAAAAATCTACACCACCATCGACGTGCAGAAGCAAGAGGCGGCGAACCGGACAGCCAAGAACCCCGGCGGCAACCTGCCCCCAGAGGCGGAACTCGCCATCGTCAGCGTGGAGCCCTCCTCCGGGCGCATCCTCGCGATGGTCGGCGGCACACCGCAGGGGAGCGGCAACGACAACTTCAACCGCGCCACCGACGCACGGCGTCAGCCGGGCAGCTCATTCAAGCCGATCATCGTCGCCACCGCCATCGAGCAGGGCAACTACACCCAAGCGAGCGTCATCAGCGACGAGCCGACCACCTTCAAGCAGAAGGGACGCCCCGACTGGGAGCCGAAAAACCACGACGAGAAGTTTGTCGGCGTGAAGACGCTGCGTCATCACCTCGACATCTCGCGCAACATCCCGATCGCCAAGCTCGTCGAGGCGGTGACACCCGAAGAGGTCGTGGCGCGCGCCACTGAACTCGGCTACGAAAACTTGAAGCCCTATCCGTCTATCGCCCTGGGTTCTTTCGAAGTGACGCCACTTCAACATACGAGTGCGATTAGCGCTTTTGCCAACGGCGGCGTCCACGTCGAACCGCACCTCATCGCCAAAGTGACCGACGCAGAGGACAACGTACTTTATGAGGCGGAGCCGCGCGAGGCGCAGGTGTGGAGCGAAGAGACCGCGTACATCATGCTCGATATGTTGCGCGGCAACGTGACCGATACCGCCCCTTACGGCTTCTCTAACCGCGCTGTCATTGATGGGCGTTGGGTCGGCGGTAAGACCGGCACCACGAACAGCGACCGCGACATCTGGTTTGTCGGCACCACACCGGAGATGACCACGACGGTGTGGATAGGCTACGACGACAACCGGAGCTTAGCGAAGAACATGCCAGACGGCGAGAGCTTAAACAGTTCTCGCCAGCCCGTACGCTTGTGGCAAAGCTACACGCAGGCTGCGCTGACGGGCACGCCTGCAGGCTCCTTTACACCACCTGAAAATATCGTCTTTAGAAACGTCAATTTAGCGACGGGTGCGCCTTCGCCTAACGGTATGCGGGTTGCTTTTGTAGATAGCAACCAACCGGGCGCGCAGCGCCAGCGCATCGGCAGCCCCATCACCATCACCATCCCCGTAGACCGCCGCACCGAGACCCGCGCGGACGAGACCACGCCGCGCAACTTCATCTACTGGAAAGAGATTTCGCCCGCCGAGATCGAGCAGTATACGCGGCCTGCGCCGCGCTCGAGCGACGACTTGAGCCAAGCTCAGTAGTGCCTAATGAATGAAACCATCACCGCCGTGCCCGGTCTACGGGTCGGGCACTGGTCGGACGAGGACGCCACGACGGGCTGCACCGTCGTCCTCTGCCCGGACGAGGGATGCGTCGCCTCGGGCGAGGTCTTAGGCAGCGCGCCAGGGTCGCGCGAGACCGCCTTTCTAGCGCCCGAAAAGAGCGTTCAGCGCATTCACGCGGTGACGCTCGCGGGCGGCAGCGCCTTTGGTTTAGCAGCCGCAGACGGGGTGATGCGGTTCTTAGCCGAAAGAGGTCTAGGCTACGAGACGCCCTTTGCAAGAATACCTCTCGTGCCAGCCGCCGTAATCTACGACCTCGGCGCGGGCGATGCGTCGGTCCGTCCGACGGCAGAGGCAGGCTACCGCGCAGCAGAAGGGGCGAGCGACGCGCCCGTGTCACTCGGACGTGTCGGCGTCGGCGCAGGGGCGACTTGCGGCAAATACTTAGGGTTCGAAAGGTCAGAGTGGGGCGGCTTAGGCAGCGCGGCGGTGAAGGTCGGCGGTGCGACCGTCGCGGCGCTCAGCGTGTCGAACCCGGTGGGGGACATCGTGGACCCTGGTACCGGTGAGGTCGTAGCGGGGGCGAGGTTGGAGGGGGGCTCGAGACCCACCCCGGCGCAACGTTTGGAACGTCTCTCGAGCGCCCTCCTCGGCACGAACACTACCCTCGTCGTCGTCGCGACGGACGCCCCCATCAGCAAAGCCGAAGCCAAAGCCCTCGCGCAGAGCGCCCACGTTGGCATCATCCGCGTCACGCGCCCTTCACACACCGTTTCAGATGGCGACACGACCTTCGCGCTCAGCACGGGTCAAGGACCCCAGGTGCCGCTCATGCTCCTATCTGTCGCGGTACAAGAGGTTGTGGCGACGTCTATCTTGGCGGGGGTGAGAGTGGCAAACCGCTGATGAGATACTAAAGGCTAGAAATAATTGAAGCACGTGCTCCTACAAAATTAGCAAAAGCGCACTCGTCGCCTTCCGGAAGAAGCATCCTGAGAGCGAAGCCCCGCTTGAGCGGTGGTATAAGGTTGTCAAAAAGACCGACTTCAAGACGTTTGCTGAATTACGTAGAGCAGTTCACATAAGCGCTGAGCTTGAATCACGCAAGTATCATTTCCAAACGTGCGCGCTAGACTGCGTTCCCTCTTCTCGGATTGGCTCAAACCAAATGATACTTGCTATAGAGTGTTCCCTAGCGCAGACAAGGTAGGAAACTTATACGTCTTCAACCTCGGTGGGAATAACTATCGGCTCATCGCGGCAATACACTTCAATCACGGCAAAGTCTTTATTCGGCACATTTTGACGCATAGGGAATACGACAAAGAAGGGTGGAAGGAATGAGCATTAAAGAGTTGGAAACCCACTGGTCAGCCGTTCGACCTGTTCTTTCTATTCAGTCTGAGGAAGATTACGACAGAGCGGTTGTTTACCTCAACGAACTTATTGACGAAGTTGGTACAAATGAGACCCATCCTCTCTACGACCTGCTCGATACGCTTGGCACAGTTATGCACAGCTACGAAGAGGTACATTACCAAATCCCCGATGTTTCTGAGCGAGAGATGCTCCGGTATTTTATGGAAGAGCACAATCTCACTCAGTCTGACTTGCCTGAAATTGGTTCGCAAGGGGTGGTGTCTGAGCTGCTGAGCGGGAAGCGTGAGCTGAATACGAGGCAAATCCGCGTGTTGGCTGAGCGGTTTGGTGTGTCGCCAGCGGTATTTCTCTAAAAGGTGAATTACTTTGGTGAGCAAATTGATAGCCGCTCAACTGACTCATCACTCATACTGTAGGAAACGGTTAAGAATCTAGCCGCTTCACTAATTTGTGTACTTGACAAGACCTGTAGAATAGCTTTACCGAAAGGAGGTTAGAGTGAGCACGCCGCTTCTACTCCAACCGAAACAGGTTAAACAACTCGCTTCACCTCATTCTGCGAAACCTCCGCACCTATATCAGCTTGCACAGAGAGCTGAAAGGTTAGCTGTGCTCGTTGAAGAGGATTGGGATTCGCTTCCCGATGAGATGAGGCATTTGCTGACCTGCATTGCTTATGACTCGCTCGAGCAACCCCGCTTCTCGCTCAAGTATCTCTTTATACGTCTGCGCTGGTTTTGGATGGTTGCGTTTAACGATGAAGATGCCTTGCTCCAATACCGCGCTTCTTTTGCGAGGTTGAGAAATGCGGTGCTTGACGCTATTGAGAGTGAAAATGAGGATTACCAAGCTAATTTAGCAGAAGCGTTATCGTCTCTGAACTTTGATCCTTATGCTGGTAGATGCGTAAGATGAAAATGTCTCTCTGTCAGTTACGGTGAGTTGTGGAACGTTACACACTTCGACAATTCATGCAAGAGTTTCCTGACGATACCTTTTGTCTGGAATGGCTTAAAAACTATCGTTGGCCTGAGGGCATCTATTGCGAAAAATGCGAACATATCACTAAACATCACTTAGTTATCAGCCGTAAATCTTACAGTTGCCAAGAATGCGGACATCATGTACATCCCACAGCCAATACTATATTTCATAAATCCTCCACTTCTCTCACTCAATGGTTTTATGCGATATTTCTGATGTCTTCCACCCATTGCGGTATCAGCGCAAAGCAAATAGAGCGTGAGCTAGGTGTAACGTATAAAACTGCCTGGCGCATATACAATCTCATCCACGAGCGTTTAGCCAATAATGGCAGCCCTCTCTCAGACAATATTAAAAAAGAGCAAAGTAAGCACCAGGCTGCTTAACTCGGACGAGCCGCTTTACGCAGAGCGTCGTCGAACTTTGCACGTGTAGTACCACCTTCTTCTATCTCATCGGGGTAAAAGAGCGGCTCCATACTGTTCAACTTAGGGTAAGCTTTCTCGAGATGTCTATAAAACTGATTCCAGGTTGAGGAGACGCGCATAAGAGCTACAACACCACTTAATAAATCTCTCAATGAAGGGTGACCCACATCGAGTGTCAAACGTTGATGAAGTTTCTCTTTATGCCTTCCCTTCTCGTCTTTAGGTGTACGTGCCTTTAGTTCTTCGAGTATACCGGGAGCTAAGCGTGAGTAAACAACATCATTGGTGATATGCCCTATAAATTGAGGGCGTTTTTTAGGCACTACATCATCGAACTTCCACCCTTTGAGACGGTAGAGCTGGACATAGAACTCATCAGGAAAGGTCTTACGCCATTTTTGAAGTTCGTCAGTGAGAAACTTATCTAGGATTTCTTCTAAGGCATTGCGTGCTCTTGCGTACTGATAGCCTGTAGCCTCATCTACAAGAGCAGTAATACCAACTCTAGCAAGACCGCGCACGAGAAGTTCGCATCTAGCGGCGATTTCCACTTGCATGTGATGTAATTTTCCCGCCTCACGAGCATGGAGGAAAACTTCGCAAACTTCAGGTAACAATTCTGCTTTATATCCGTAAGCTCTGCCGACAACTGGATGTTTGAAAATTACAGGCTTCGTCGAGTCAAGCAACTCACGTGTAACGAAAGGTTTTAGGTTATTCGCTGCCAAAAAAGCAGGAGTCTCGTCGAGACGCAAAATTCCCTGTCCTGCTTTCGGTTGCGGATTTCTGCCCAATGCTTGAAGAAAACCGCTCTGAGTTAGCACCCGCATACTATCCTCGAGCACTGCACAAGGAATAGGAATTCCCGCAATAGTTAATGTGCCCGCGTGAGTTGCGCTGGGCAGTTTTTCCAACTCGTTTACCATCCCCGAAGTTTCATCCATGTTGGATAGAATAGCATTAAGATTTACCTACAGTCAAGGGATAAATTTTTTATCCAAAAGAAGACCCCTGCTCGAGCCTCGAGCGAGCATCCAAACTTTCAATAAACCATTCAGAAGGTCTACCTCTTAAGAATCACCCGTAACACCAGAACTAAATTGCGTAAATCGGATGTCAAAAGCCTTCCTCGGTC
>CBDBZX010000006.1:0-11348 GCA_965213645.1 Trueperaceae bacterium | reverse complement strand
AGACGAGTGAATAATAAGCCTTACGGTCATCATAATGCCGCGCGAAGTCTTTGATAAGAGGTTGGAGACCGTGAAAGACCTCTTGTGGAACGTAGCGGCGGCGGCTTTTAGAACTCAATGTTAACGTCGTTTTAGACTTTGGGTTTTGGAAGCGAGCGGAAAGGTTGGAGTTTAAGAATAAGGTCCAAGCTGCGAACGCAACCCCGGTACTCTACTTTTTTGATATCCCTATGGTAGAACTCCAAGCCAGATTAGCAGCGCGAAACGAAGCGCTGGATGAGGAACCTTTGAGATTACATCGGAGATGCTAAAGATGTTCTCGAGTTGGTTCGAGCCGCCACCGAAGCCCGAGGATTCAACCTCATCCGCATCGGTCCTGACGGCGAAGATAATGAAGGGGAGGTGTAGCGATATTGGGTAGAATAGTGCCTTATGTTGCGCACTGCCCCCATCTCTATTCCGACCTCGGACGTCACCTTATGACCATTCTCTTAACAGGCGGCTCCGGGCGACTCGGCAGCGAATTGCGTACGCTAATACCTAATATTATCGCGCCGCCGAGCGCAGAACTCGACCTCACGAACGCCGCAAACGTGCAGCACGCGCTCAGGCTTTACAAACCCGACGTCGTCGTCCACGCCGCCGCTTACACCGACGTCAAAGGGGCGGAAACGGACAAAGCCGCGTGCTGGCGAGTCAACGTCGAGGGCACGCGCAACCTCGTCAGGCGCTAAAAACACTGAGAAAGACACGGTGCTCGTCCACATCTCCACCGATTACGTCTTTTACGGCGACACGGGCAACTATCTCGAGGATGACCCGGTTGGACCCGTGCACAACTATTACGCGCTGAGTAAGCTCGTCGCGGAAGAGGTCGCGAGGCTCGCCGAGCGTCCACCTGATCATCCGCACCAGCTTTCGCCCACGAGAGTTTCCGTATCCGGTGGCGTTCGCGGACGTGTTTACGAGCCAAGACTACGTGGACGTTATCGCGCCAGAAATCGCTTTAGCGGGTGCAGCACGTGAACGACATCTCCTTCAGCACCTTGCACATCGCCACCGAACGCAAAAGCGTCTACGACCTCGCCAAGAGGCGGAGTGACGACGTCAAACCGGGCTCCAAAGCCGACGCGGGCGTTTCGCTGCCGGGCGATATCAGCTTAAATGTCGAACGGTGGCAAACCTCCGAGCGTCCTTAAAGAAAAGAGTATTTCATGACCGACCTTTCTAAAGCCGCCGCCGACGCGCTGAGCTTTCAAGCATACGAGCCTCATCCCGCAATCGACGGCGTGTGGACCCATAAACTCGTCAAGCGGCGGAGCGACAACGGCTTCTTCATGGAGTACGCGCGGCTTAGTCAAGGAAAACGTGGAGGGTCTGCCGCACGACTTTACGGCTAGGCAAATCAGCGTCTCGAGCGCCGAGCCGGGGCGCATCAAACGCCTTTCACATCCACCCGAGAGAGCCGCAAAACGAACTCTGGACCGTCATTCAAGGTCGACTCAAGGTGTGGCTCGCGGACTGCCGCGCAGGGTCCCCAACCGAAGGCAACAAGCGACCTTTTATCTTGAACGGTGAAGAACCCGCGCAACTCTACATTCCAGCGGGCGTGGCGCACGGCTACCAGGCAGGACCGGACGGCGCGACGCTCCTCTACGCGATGGACCAACAATTCAACCTGGACAACCCGAACGAGGGACGCCTGCCCTGGGACTTCTTCGGGGCGGACCTGTGGGCAGAGGATAGGGGTTAAAGATGGATTATAAGAAACTTTTAGTCACGGGCGGGCTCGGCTTTATCGGCTCCTCGTACATCCGCATCATGCTGAGCGAGACGGACTTGGAAATCGTCAACTTAGACCTCATGACCTACGCCGCGAACCCCGCGACGCTAAGTGACTTCGAGGACGATTCGCGCTATACCTTTGTTAAGGGAGATATCGCGGACCCAGAGGTTGTCGAGAGAGCCGCGCAGGGTTGCGACGCCATCCTCAACTTCGCCGCCGAGACGCACGTAGACCGCTCCATTCAGGACGCCGCACCCTTTACGCGCACGAATGTGGAGGGGGTGCGGGTGTTGCTCGAGGCTGCCCGCGCCCGCGACATCCGCTTCCTCCAAGTCTCCACCGACGAAGTCTACGGCGAAGTCATGGAAGGCTTGAGCGTCGAAGACGACCCCTTCAGGCCGCGCAGCCCCTACAGCGCCTCCAAAGCGGGCGGCGACCTCTTGGTGCAAGCCTACGCCACGACCTACGGCATGGACGTGGTGACGACCAGAGGCTCGAATAACTACGGACCTTACCAGTTCCCCGAGAAGGTCATCCCGCTCTTCGTGACCAACGCTTTAGAGGACCAACCGCTGCCCATCTACGGTACAGGCAAAGCGATTCGTGACTATATCTTTGTGGATGACCACGCGAGAGGCATTCACCAGGCGCTCCTCAAGGGTAAAAGCGGCGAGGCATATAACATCGGCGGAGAGAACCAGACCGACGGGCTCGCCGTTGCCGCGACGATTCTGAACACGCTCGATAAACCCGGCGACCTCATCCAATACGTCAAAGATCGCCCCGGTCACGACTACCGCTACGCGCTGGATATCTCCAAGGCGAAGCTCGAGCTTGACTGGCAACCGAGCATGACCTTTGCGGAAGGGATTGAGAGGACGATTAAATGGTATCAGGAGCACCCGGAGTGGTGGCGGGAGACGAAGGCGGGGCAGAAGGAGTATTTCGAGAAGCAGTACGTAGAGCGCTGAACATAGGTTCTGAAACCTATCAGTACAGTAGATGAAGCATTATAAGAAGCTCCTCCTAGACGCTCTGCGAGAGGATGGATGGGAGCTTAAAACGCAGGTTACAGGACTGAATTGGTGGGCTGAGGAGCATTGGTACATTCGATCGACCAAGGAGAATTGGGGATTCGAGCTAGTACTAAGCTTTATGGTTGACCCGCAGTACGAGGGTGACATCAAAAGTCAAGCTATTTACGAGGTTGTGGCAACTCCCAAGAAAATCAAAGATGGCATAGTACCTGAAGACTCTGTTGCCACAATGGACTTGCGAAAAGGAAATTTCGAAATCAAACTGTCGGAATTTATCGATAAGCTTAATCTAAATCGTGGGACTGCAAACCTGTGAAAACAAGCCTCAAACGAGGGCACGAATGTACGGAAGTACACTGAGACTATACATTCAAACTAAGCTTTCTTGTTCTCCCGAAGCTGCTTGGCAAGGGGTCAAAAGCCGGTCTTGGTATAGGTCCTCTATATTCGGTAACAAGCACATTCGTGGTGCTACGCGCTAACGCTACTCGCAAGAAAAGACGCAAAGCAAATGTAGAGTTGTCAGGCTCGAGCAGCCAAACACAACTCAATTCGCATAACAACGATTTGGCGGATTCACTTACCGTGAATCCGCCAAATGTCACTCCTGATGACAATTTTAACTCTTTTAAGACGACGTAATTGACTTCATAGCCGCGCTTGAAGCGATTTGCTCTAATAGTGACAAGAATTTCCGGAGCGATGAAGCTTATCCCGTTATCTGGGCACCTGGGGTAAGTGGAGCGAGTGGTGCAACCGACGGGACGGCGCATACGCCTTCCCACAGCAATACCTGGGAGGGTTCATGCAGCTTGCACGCATCTCATCACATATTTTGGGCATCATATTTGTTTCGCTCCTCGCCGCGTGTAGCAGCGCCGGCAACCAGGTCGTCGAGCCTAAACTCGCGGAGCCCCTGCTGACTAGCTCGAGCACCAGCGCCACGCTGCGCCTCGCCAACGAAGGCGGCGCACCCCTCTCCTTCGAAGTCACGAGTAACGACCCGCGCATCGTCGTCACCCCGCAAAAAGGCACCCTAAAAGGCAACAAAGCGCGCACCCTAGAAGTCAGCGCGGTATGCGACGAGGGCACGGCTGAAAGCGACCTCACCATCACATCGAACGACGCGGCGACGCCCGTTAAAACCGTTCCGCTCACGCTTACGTGCGGCGCGACCCAAGGACCCGTCTGGTGGCTCAGCGCGAACACCTTAACCGTCGATAGTGACGGCGATCTGAGCGCCCAACAAGAGGTCACGAAGAAAGTAACACTCAGTAACAGCGGGCGCGTGAAGGGCGAGTACACCCTCTCGAGCACCCAAGACTGGCTCAGCGTGGCGCGCACCTCCGGCGAATTGGACGCGGGCGAGAAGGACGAGTTGGCGTTCTCCGTTCGCCCTTGCACCGAGCCTAAGCGTGACAGCGCCGAGCTTACGGTCAATGGTGGCGGCGCGAGCGCTTCACTCACCGTAGTGCGCGACTGCGACGCCGAAAACGCGGCGACCTTAGACCTCAAGTTCGAGCGCTTTTACATCAACCAGGCGGTACCGGCGGCGGATTCACACCGCCCGCCCCACGAGCGCCGCACCCTCATCGCCTCGCGCGAAGGTCTGGCGCGCGCGTTCGTCCACGCGAACCAGCTTAGCGACCAAGAGGTCACCGTGCGCCTTCACTATAAAAATGCCGACGGCGAAAGTCACCTCGACCTCAGCGGTCCGGCGAGCGCCCCGACTCAAGCGGACGAGGGCGACCTCGGCAGCACCTTCAACGCCATGTTGGACAAAACGCTCCTCACGCCCGGTCTCAAAGTCGCGGTGGAGATCGACCCCGAAAACAGGATCGCCGAGCGCAACGAGGCGAACAACCGCTACCCCGCTTCGGGCTTCATTTCCCTAAAGATGACGCAAGCGCCGACGCTCAACCTCACGCTCGTGCCGGTGAGCTACGAGGGCAGAACTCCGGTGCTGGACGAAGCGGCGCAAGAGGACCTCTTGCAGCAAACTCACCTGATGTACCCTCTAAGCGACGTTCGCGTTCGCGTTCATACGCCCTACACCTTCAGCGGCGTTTTAGAGGCGCGAGACGGCAAGGGCTGGAACCAACTCCTCTCGCAACTCACCAAGTTACGCACCCTGGACGGCAGCAGCGACCTCTACTACGGCGTCGTCGAGCCCGGCTATAGCGGCGGCATCGCGGGCGTGGGCTGGGTCGGCGGCTCACCCGTGTCGGTCGGCTGGAACAGAGCGACGGGCACCCCCTCGAGCCGCAGCTCCGTCATGGCGCACGAGCTAGGTCACAACTGGCAGCGCAACCACGCGCCTTGTAACGTAGACGGCGACAGAGACTACCCCCACACCGAAGGACAGATAGGCGTATGGGGCTTCGACCGCAGCACCCACACCCTCAAAGCGCCCGCAGACAACGCCGACATCATGGGCTACTGCCGCCCCGCTTGGATCAGCGACTACACCTACGACGGCATCATGGACTACCGCCAAAGGCACGCCTACAACATTCAGAGCCAATCTCTTCCCACGAACGCCCTCATCGTGAGTGGCAGCGTCGAGCGCGGCGCGGTGACGCTCAACCCCGTCTTCCAAGCCGAAGCCGTCACCGACACCCCCACCCCCGGTCCCTACACCCTCATCGGCACGGACAGCGCCGGACGCACCCTCTTCAGCGTGCCCTTTAGCACCCAAAGCGTGGCGGACGTGCCCGAAGCGAGCTTCTCCGGTTTCAACCTCACCGTGCCCCTCAGTGAAAACGAGGCGAGTGACCTCTCGAGCCTCCGTATTGAGCGTAATGGCAAAGTCCTCGCCGAGCAGAGTACGGCACTCCGCACGCAGTCCGCGCAGAAGACCGAGGTAAAGCGCGTCAATGGCAAGCTCACCCTCACCTGGGACGCCAGCGCCTACGACGCCGTGATCGTTCGCGACGCCGAGGGCAACATCCTAGCGATGGACGAAAGTGGAGAGGTTGTTTTGGAGACGCAGAGCAGCGCCTTAACGCTCACCTTCTCCGACGGCTTACGCTCGCACGAAGAGGTATTGACGTTCTAAAGCTCTGATCTGACTGTTCAAAAGAGCGCACTCACCGTAGGTGCGCTCTTTCGTTGTTGAAGCCAGCTTTTAGTTGTCAAAACGGGTAGAGGTTCTGAGTCGAATGCTCCTATGTACCCCTTCTGCCGCCTCCACGCGACAAAGGGGTTTCAACCCCTTGCTTCTGACCTCAGTGTCATTCCAGACAGAGCTACTACCACGTGATGGAGTCCGAAAACGGTCATGCGCAAATGGTCACTTCGTCTACGGCTCTAACCCGAGGACGTCTCAAAGTCTAGGGCAACCAGGTGTTAAATTTTCCATATTTTTAAGCGGGTGAATTCCTTAACATAGGGGTGCGCGACACATTCTTTTCGTTGCCTCCCGCGCGAAATCTACATAGATTCATTCGGGGGATGAGGGATATTGAGGTCAACCGCGCCAACAACTCACACAACTTCACATTGCACTACTGCACTCCAAGAAGGTGTGTATAGTTTCTCTATGCCCGACAACATCCCCGCGCTACCCAAAGGTCTTAGTGTGAAGCGGCAGGGGGAGAGCCTCGAGGTCACTCGTTCTAAAGCAGGCGAAATTCACCTTTTGTCTACCCGCTACACAGCCGAACTGGTAAGAACAACTATGAGAGTCGGCAAGCGAATCACGCTTACGCCCGCTGAGGATGACAAGGTGACTGAGATTTATTTCATCTTAAAAGGTATGTTGCGGTGTGACTTGCCTGCAGGACCACTAAGAATAAGCTCCGGCGACTACCTCATCGCTGAAGGTTTAGAGCAACCCGTCATCTTCACTACGGAGACAAGCGTCGAGTTTTTGTATCTCACATCGCACCCTTTCTTTCACCATATCAGCAGCGAAATACATGAGTTGAGGCAGCTCGCCGTCGAGGTCGAGCAGAAAGACGGTTACACGGCGAACCATTGTGAAAGGTTGCAGTCGCTTTCTTATGCGGTGGGCAAAGTTCTCGGGCTGCCTCTCTACCGCCTTCACTATCTTGACTACGGTGCTTACTTGCATGATGTTGGAAAAGTGCACGTACCAATAGAAATACTCAATAAGCCCTCTGCCCTCACACCTTTAGAATGGGATATCATTAAGAAACATCCTATTTTTGGTAGAGAGATGGTCGACAAGACTTTCATGAAAGAATCTGGACCCATCATTGAGCAGCACCATGAGAAGCTTGATGGAAGCGGCTATCCCTACGGTCTATCTGGGGACGAAATATCAACGGAAGCCTACATCATAGCGGTTGCCGACGCTTACGACGCGATGACGAGCAACCGCCCCTACCGCCGCGCACTGAGCCATGACGAAGCTATCGCTGAACTTATGCGCTTTTCAGGTCGGCATTACCCGAGTGAGATTATTCAGGCGTTTCTCGAGGTGGTGGGCACGATGAAACCTTAATACACAACCGTGCTCAAAGTCTCGTCTCGTTCAAGGGAGGAACAGATGAACATCACGACCTACAGAAGTTTAGCCTTTATCCTCGTTCTACTCTTCGCACTTCTCGGCTGCGAAGAAGATATCACGATGGAAACGACGGAATACCATCCAGAGGACGACGTTTACATCATGATAAGAGGTGAGGTCATTGAAGATGCCACCTCAATTCTTCCTGCTGATCTAATCGGTGAATTAGCGTTCAACTTGCAAGAAGGAACGCACGAAAGCATCACCGATGTGAGCGGCGCAGAGGTGGACCACTACTACATTTGGGTGTGCTTGGAAGACGCCTGCATCCCGGTTGACCCGTTTCGCTTCAATAATTAGGACAAATCACAACACTCGAGAGACCCGCAACATCTATAGGTTGCGGGTCTCGTCATTTAACAGCTAATCACCGCGTTCTCCGTCCCCTGGTCATTCTGCACAGTGCTGTCCGCGTCGGGGTCGTTGAAGTAGTGGTCGTGGTCGTTGTGGAGGGCGCGGTAGCGGAACTGGTAGTCGTGGCCGGGCTCGACCTCTTGCACCAACTTCCACTTGCCACTTTTCTGCTTGTTAAAGGGCACCTCTTGCCAACCGTTAAACTCCGCGATGAGGTGAACGGCGTCCGCTTCGAAGTCAGCGGGTAGTTCGAAGGTGACTTTACAAATTTTACGGGTTTTAACTTGCTGTTTTTTAATCATCGCTCGTCCTTTCGCATTCACAATGTCAGTGTTAAAGGTCTCCCCCTCACCTAAATGAAGAGGTCTTATGGCATAAAGGATACCAAATTATGCCGTATGTCAACAAAAGGTGAGCGCGTGGTATAAGGTAGCGTGACCTTAGATGTTCAGTTTGTGCCGCGCAGCACGGATGATAGTAAACCTGATACAGCTGTTGTAGTCGACGTTTTACGGATGACGACCACCTCAGGGCTCCTCTTCTCGAGAGGTTTAGAAGAGCTTTTCGTCGTTGCAGAAGTCGAGGACGCAAGAGGTCTGGCAGCTCAAACAGGCGCACTCCTTTTAGGCGAAAGAGGTGGAGAAAAGATAGAGGGGTTCGACGGGGGCAATTCGCCGCTCGAGTACACCCAATCTCTAAGCGGTCAAAAGGCTATTTTATGCACGTCGAACGGGTCTAAAGCGGTTCAAACAACTCGAGAGGTTGAGCATGTCTTTTTAGGCGCGATTGTCAATGCGAAAGCCGTAGCGGAAAAGGTGCTCGAGGTTGCTACGGAAAACGTCACGCTAATTTGTGCAGGAACAGGTGGGCGGATTTCTTTGGATGACATTTTAGGCGCGGGGTGTATCGCTAGGGAGATGCTCGAGCTATCGACGTTAGACCTCACGGACGCTGGTAAGGTTGCGCTGGGGAGTCTCGAGCTAAACCCCGACCTTTTGAGCGGCTTAAAAAGTGCCCACCACAGCACTGTTCTAAAAGATTTGGGCTATGAAGAGGACATCGCTTTCGCCGCGAAGCTCAACCTCTTAGACACCGTACCCGTACGAATCTCGCGAAATCCGACTTGCTTCACACTTGCGACGTGAACGCCTACACTGTCAAACTGCTCAAACCGGGCAAAGGTACGGAAATTACCTATCAAGGTTTTGAATTGCTGCGCGAACCGAATCATCTGCTCATTCATGCGCGGTGGGACAGGGACACGCTCGAGCTTGGCTACGTGACCTTCGAAACAGGTGACCACTTTTATGAACACTACTACACGGACAAATGGTTCAACATCTTCGAAATTCGTAGCGAAAGCGGTCGGCTCAAGGGCTGGTACTGCAACGTGACGAAACCGGCGAGGGTCGAAGACCGCACGGTTTACTCCGAAGATTTAGAACTCGACCTCTTCGTCTCGGCGGACAGGAGGCACGTAGTCACGCTCGATAAAGAGGAGTTTGAGGAGAGGGAGTTTAGCCAAGAGGTTCGGGAGGCTGCTTTGAATGGGCTCGAGGCGTTGCGAGAGATGGCGCGTTTGGCTACGCCACCCTTTGACAGTACCTCTTCCCGTTTGAGTCTGGGCAAGTCGGTGTGAAGCTCATAGGCTATCCCTGGGACGTAGTAAGGGAACTCGCGCTTCCAGCACATGACTACGCCATTTTCGGCAGCGCACCTCTTCTTGCCTACGATTTAATCGAAAAGGTTGGCGATATAGACCTTTTGGCGAGGGGTGAAGTGTGGGAGAGGGTTCAGCAGTTCGGTTTCATAGAAACTACGCCGAAAGGCGATAAAGTTGTCCGACTTGATGAAGGGCTCGAGGTATTTAACGCCTGGCTCGGCTTGGACACTGACGACATTATCAACCATGCCAAAATTATAGACGGGCTTCCCGTTGCAAACCTAAAGGACGTGCTCGAGTTCAAAAAGCAGCTCAACCGACCTAAAGATAAGACCCACATTGCGCTTATTGAGAGCTTTTTACATTGACATCCCCTTTGCGCCTTGTTACGATACCCGCAATGAAATGTGCCGCACGCCCAAACAACCTATCTAATAATGATGATTGGCAGTTCGGGGCATAGGCGTCACGACGATGCTATGACACCCCGAGGCGAACCTCGGGGATTTTTCTTTTTTGGGAGTTCAATATGATAACCGCAACCCGCAGCCTCGTGTCTGAAATTCCGACGCAGTTAGGTGAAGATGTTCTTCTAAGGGGCTGGGTGCACAACCGCCGCGACTTGGGTGGCGTCAAGTTTTTAATCCTGCGTGACCGGAGCGGTCTGGTACAGTGCGTTTTCTCCAAAGGGGACATGCCGCTGCAAGAGAGCTGCGTCGAGGTAACCGGCAAGGTTGTTGAAAATGCGCGGGCTCCGGGCGGCTTTGAACTCCACGCCGACGGGCTCCACATCATCTCCGAAGCGACAGACGCGCCGCCCATCGAAATCCCGAAAGAGGAGTGGACGGTCAACCCGGATACGCTTTTGGAGTACCGCCACGTCTCGCTAAGAGGTCAAAAGGCGCAAGCCGCGATGAAGGTGCAAGCCGAACTCGTGCGCGCCTTTCGCGCTTATCTCAACTCGGAGCAGTTCACCGAAATCTTCTCCCCGAAAATCGTCGCCGCGGGCGCAGAAGGGGGCGCGAACCTCTTCGAGGTGGACTACTACGGCAAACGCGCCTACCTCGCACAGTCGCCGCAGCTCTACAAGCAGATCATGGTGGGCGTTTACGAGCGCGTCTATGAGACCGCGCCGGTCTACCGCGCCGAACTCTCGCACACCTCGCGCCACCTCTCCGAATACCTCTCGCTGGACGTGGAGATGGGCTTTATCGACTCTGACAGCGACGTGATGGATTTGGAAGAAGCGCTGCTCAAGTCCATGATGGCGCACGTCGGGGAGCACTGCGAGCGGCAACTCGGGGTGATGGAGGCGGAGCTTCCCAACCTAAACGTCACCTTTCCGCGCATCCCTCTTTTCGAAGCTCGAGACCTTATCAAAGAGCGCTACGGACACCAGACGGGCGGCAAAG
Organism: Trueperaceae bacterium; assembly: GCA_965213645.1. Classification (GTDB taxonomy): domain Bacteria; phylum Deinococcota; class Deinococci; order Deinococcales; family Trueperaceae; genus CBDBZX01. The sequence continues at coordinate 562 of CBDBZX010000006.1, read as the reverse complement.
ACCTAGACCCCGAAGCCGAACGCCTCTTAGGGCGCTGGGCGAAAGAGGAGCACGGTTCGGACTTCGTCTTCGTGACGCACTACCCGCAGGCGGCGCGTCCCTTCTACACCTACCCGACCGAGGACGGGCTCACACGCGGGCTCGACCTCATCTTTCGCGGCGTCGAAATCACCTCGGGCGGGCAGCGGATTCACGAGTACGCCGCGCTCGTTGAGGAGATGAAAAAGCGCAACATGGACCCGGAGCGCTTTCAGGGCTACTTAGAAGTGTTCAAACACGGGATGCCGCCACACGGCGGGTTTGCGATTGGGGCGGAGCGGCTTACGGCGCTCTTGTTAGGAATTAGTAATGTGCGCTTTGCGCGGGCGTTTCCGAGAGATGGGAGTCGGTTGCAGCCCTAAATTTTATGTCAATGACAAGGTAGCTTTCAATCAGAAGCCTTCCCCTCTGCCGAAACAGTGTATTACGACGTTGACAATTAGGCTGCGAACTGGGTTAGCTCGGTCACGAGGGCGTTTTCATAGATTAGGTTTTTATGTCACAAAAAAATTCGGCAGGAAAG
>CBDBZX010000005.1:0-21245 GCA_965213645.1 Trueperaceae bacterium | reverse complement strand
GGAAGAGGTCTTAGCGGCGAGCGGTATGCGAGGGTCGCGGCAGCGGGAGCTTTTGGGGAAGTTGAAGGTGAAAAGTAAGCTCGAGAACCGAAAAAGGGAGGTCGAAGCTTCGTGAGCTTGCGCAAGCTTGTCGACAACCGCTCAAACTCGTTTGCGCGCAAATGCAGTTAGGTCATAACAAAACGAAGCTCTAGGACTAAAGTCTTCTCACTAATGGATACGCAGGTACATTCCGGCTGCGCGGGGAGATTCCGCTTTCGTAAAGCCGAACCGCTCGTAAAACTCGGGCGTGCCGTGGTCCGCCATAAGGCTCACTTAGGCGCTTTTAGGCGCATGACTGCGGATATAATCCATCAACGCTTCCATGATGCGCCGTCCCAAACCTCGCCCTTGATGCTCAGGCAAAACAGCGATGTCCACGATTTCGAAAAAGCAGCCGCCGTCACCGATGACCCGCCCGATGCCGACGGGTCGTGACTCAGCAAAAACAGTCACCGCAAAGAGCGAATTTTTCAAGCCGACGCTCGCCGCCTCTTTCGTCTTCTCGCTCAGCCCTGCGGCTAGACGAATGCGGATGTAATCTTCCGCCGAAGGGGTTTCTACTTTGACTTCGTACCGTTCCATAGGCTCTACTTTAACGTCTCGAGCGAAGGTTCTTCTATGTCATGATGCGTGAACGGTGCAGTTCGAAATCATTGATACGATTACGGAGATTAATATCATCGCCGCAGGGCGCGGCATTCGTGAGTTGGTTCGGCTGCAGAAACAGTATGGACGGGGACGGTGGCGCAAGCTCAAAGGCGTAGCAACGGTTCTTTTGCCAGATGGCAGCGCACGCGCTGCTGAGATTCACTGGTACGAAGCTCACGGTATTGGGCGTAGAGAATTCAAAATAAAGCGTCTTTTAGATTAGACTGTAGAGATGAAGCTAGATACTGAAGTTGCGTTTGTGGTTTGTATCCAAAATAAGGATTACTCTGCAGCGCTCGAGACCCGCAAAATTTACAGACGCCTGCCCGACGATGAAGCTGCCAAACACCATCTGCTGCGTATTGTTGACGAATCAGGGGAAGACTACCTCTATCCTGAAGCGTACTTCATGAGCGTTGAACTGCCTTTAGATGTGCAAGAGGCGCTCTTAGAAGCGGCTTAGCCATTACACTCTCCGTCTATCCAAATCCTTGAGCAAAACCCGCGCCGCATTCCGCCCCGACGCTCCCATAATACCCCCGCCAGGATGCGTGCTTGCGCCCGTCAGATAAAGCCCTTTGAGGTGCGTCTTATATTCCGCCATCCCTAAGAAGGGACGTAGCGCAAACATTTGGTCTAAGCTCATCTCCAAATGCATCACGTTGCCTCGGTAGAGCCCTAAGTTACGCTCGAGCCACTCCGGATGCTGAAATAACCCGCCGACCACGCTCTCCTTCGTTCCCGGCGCGTAACACTCGAACGTGTCTAAGATGCGCTCCGCGACCTCTTCTTGCACCTCGTCCCAGGTTGCGCCGTTCGCCAGCTCATAGGGAAAATACTGCGCCCAGAGCCACAAGACCTCGCCACCAGGCGGCGCGAGCGTGTCGTCCACCGCGCTAAAGCTCATCGCGACAATGGGCGGGTCCGAGGCAGGACGCCCTGCCATATAGTCGCCATACGCCGCGCTGAGCTGTTTACGGTCACGGCAGACAAGTTGCAGCGCCCGCCGCGCCTCGTCGCCGGGGTGGACGGGGTAGCGAATCGGCTTGTCGAGCGCGAGGCGCAAAATCGCCCCAAAGCCGTTGCCGACGCGCATGTTTTTAGCACCTTTCGGACGGTGCGCTTCGGGTAAGAGCTTACCGAAGGTTTCCAAAGCGTGTGCCCCCGCCATAATCGTGCGGGCGGTGTAGGTCTGCCCGTCTACCTTGACGCCTGTCGCCCGCTTCCCTTCAACGAGGATTTCTTCAACAGGTGCGCTCGTATGCACTTCACCGCCGTGCGCCTCGATGTGGTTTTTGAGCGCCTGCGTCAGCATCCCCGAGCCGCCTTTAGGACGCGCCATACCGCCCTCGTGATACAGCGGGTGCCACAGCAAGAAGGGTGAGGTCATCGGCTCCGAGGGCGGCGGACCCGACTGCGCCGCCATCCACACCAAGGGCGTCTTGACCTTCTCCTCAGAGAAATAGTCGTCTACAATGTTGCCGTAAGGCTTCAAAATCTTCGGCAGCGCCTCTTTCCAATCACCCTGAATCGCTTTGCCAAACATCATCTTTTTACCCAAGTTAAAAGGACTTGGCGTGCTCAAGAAGAGTTCTTTGACGACCTGCGAGAAGGGTCGCCACTCGTCCATGAACCGCTTGTACGCTTCGCCCTCGCCAGGGAACTTGCTCTCCAAATGCTCGACTGTTTTTTCTTCACTACGGTAGAAGAAGACGCTGTCACCGTCCGGGTAGGGCGCGAAGAAGAGCGGGTCGATGTCGATGTACTCGAGCCCATACTTTTCGAGCCCCAACTCCTCCACAATCGGTGTTAAGCGGATTAAAATATGCGCACTGCCGCCCAAGTCGAACTTATAGCCAGGAACCATCTCTTTCGTCGAGACCGCGCCGCCTACGATATCGCGCCGCTCGAAGACGCCCACTTTATAGCCCGCTTGCGCTAGATAGGCGCTAGAAATGAGCGCGTTATGTCCTGCGCCGATGGTGATAACGTCGTAATCTCGGTGGCTTGGGTTTCGTTGCGTTGGCACAGCGAATTGTACCTCTTCCAACCTTGTGAAAACGTGGGCAAGGTGCCGAACTTACTTCATGAAGTACTGGTTGAGGTCAGCGCGGCGAGTGTGAAAGGGGTTTAACCTCTTCACCTCGAGCCTCTACAAATTTTTACAGCAGGAGTTTTGTACCTTGCTCCTTCACGGAGCCAAAACGTCACTGTGTCTCGAGCTAGAAATGTTGGCTCGAGACACAACGGAAGTCTGCGAAGAGAAGACCGCGTCAGAGAAGCTACACCCCAACCATCTCTTCGCGATTTGAGGGCTCGAGCTTCCCCACGCCGCTCACGATTTCATTTGGAACGTTGAAGTCTTTAGCGATAACGCGCGCCGTCATCTTTGCTGACATCATCACCGAGGGCGTCCCGCCACCCGGCTGCGCGTTCGCGCCCACTAAGTAGAGGTTGCTCACGTCTTCGCTGCGGTTATGCGGGCGGAAGAAAGCAGACTGGACGAGCACGGGCTCCACGCCAAAGCCGTTGCCCATGTAAGAATTGAGCGTTCCTTCGAAGTAGTCGGGCGTGATGAAGCTCTGGTAGACGAGCCGCTCTTTCAAGCCGGGAATGTAGCCGTGCTCGTCTAAAAAGGTCAAAATTTTATCCGCGAAGGGCTCGCCGAGCGCGTCCCAATCCAAGCCGCTGCCTTTATGCGGCACGGGCACGAGCGTGTACGCCGCGTGATGTCCTGGCGGCGCGAGGCTGGGGTCGGTGAGCGTCGGAATGTGGAGGTACTGCGAAAAGTCCTCCGCGAGAATTTTACGGTCGAAGATATCGGTTAAGAGTTCTTCGTAGCGCGGACCCAAGATGATGTTGTGGTGCTGCAAATCAAGCTCGGGCGGAGCCTCGAAGCCAAAGTAGATGACGAAGAGCGACATCGACTGCTTGCGCGCTTTGACCACCACGTCGCGGTTCCAAAAGCGGTGCTCTTGATCAATGAGGTTCAAGTAGGTGCTGGCGTAGTCGCCGTTAGAGACGACGAGGTCAGCCTCGAGTTGCTCGCCGTTTGCGAGTGTCACGCCCTTCGCCACCTTTTTCTTGTCCTCTTTGACGACCTCAATACGCGCCACTTCACTCTCGAAGCGAATCTCTCCACTTAGTTCCTCAAACTTCTTCACAAAACCGTCCACCAACGCGCCCGTGCCGCCCATTGCGAAGTGGATGCCCCAGGTCTTCTCGACAAAGTGAATCATCGCGTAAATCGCCGGAACCTTGAGCGGGTTGCCGCCGACTAAAAGGGGTTCGAAGGAGAAGACCTGACGCATCTTGTCCGACTTGAAATATTTCTTAACGAGCGAAAAGAGCGGGCGCACCGCGTCTAAACGCAGCAAGTCGGGCACGACGCGCAGCATCGAGGGGACGTTGCCGAAGTACGTATAGCCAAGCTCCAAAAAGCCTCGCTCGAAGATCGCCTTCGCCGCCTCGTGGAACCTCTCGTAACCCTCTAAATCTTCCGGTGCAAGCTCTTTAATCTGCCTGCGCGTGCCCTCCGGGTCGCCGTCGTAGTCGAAGAAGGTGCCGTCGCCAAAGTAGATGCGGTAGAAGGGGAGTATGGGGACGATTTGGGTGTAGCGCGAGGTCGCGGGTCCGCCGCTGACGCCCTGTTTGATGCGTTCGCCGGAGAGGGTGTGCGGCGGAAAGTCGGGCTCGCTGAGCGCCGCTGCGCCGCGCTCTAGCGCGAATAACTCCTCGATAAAGTGCGGCACCGTCAAGACCGTCGGACCCATGTCGAAGGTGAAGCCCTCCGCGTGTCTTACATAGGCGCGTCCGCCGGGACCGTCGAGTTTCTCTACAATTGTCGTCTCGAACCCCAAACTCTGCAAGCGAATTCCGAGCGCGAGCCCGCCGATGCCCGAGCCGATGATGACGGCTCTATTAGCCTTTTCATTAGTTTGCATATCTATATTATGCCCCGTATCCGCCGCTATGCTATGTGGTTTGCGAGGGCTTCTAGGGGGTTCTGATTTGATGTATTTGAGCGCCTGAGAGGTTGAAACTCGAGCCACCCAACCTTCAACCCATCCCCCAAGGTGTACAGTTAAGTCACTATGGTCAAGCTAACCCGCACGCTGTTCCTGCTCAGCCTGCTGCTCTACATGGGGGTAGGCGCTGGGCAAGCGGAAACGCCCGGCGAAGCGTGCCCTGGCTTTAGCGCTGCGGAGCTTCGTCAAAGTGTCGGGAGTACGGCGCAAGCGTTTCAGGCGGACGCGCAGAGGCTCAACCGCAGCCTGAGCGTTAGAGCCCCTAAGCTGGAAGACCTCTCTAAAATCCAGCCTGGTCAAGCAGTGCAGTCGCTTGGAGAACAGGCGAACCGCGTTAGAGCGCTCGAGTGGCGCGAAGGTGCAAGCGCACTAGCGTCGGGTGCAGCCTCGAGCGTTACGAGAGGTTGGCAAGGCGTCAAAGAAGTCGCGCCAGTGTCGGCGCGTTGTTTGCAGCAGTGGACAGGTCGAGCGTCCAACGTCGTCCAGAGCGTACCCGCGCCCAACCTTACCGAGCCAGTGCAGGAGCCTTCGGATAGTTCAGGCGCACCTGAGCGGCTCGAGCCTGCACTTCCACCAGTGCCAGAGCTAGAGGTGGCGACAGGGGTACTCGACAGCGTCCGCCGCGCTGTTATGGACAGGGTAACGCAGCACGTCCCGGTACAAGAGGTTGGCTCAGGTGTAGTAGACACGGTTGCTAACACTTTCCCTACAGCGTTTCGCCTTATCAAGTATTACGTGATTTGGGTTGTCTCGACGTCGATTTTAGTGACTGTTTTGCTATTGGTGATTCTCGCTCGCTTGAGCTATATCTTGCTGTTTTCGTCTGGACGTTCTAAGGACAGCAGGGGTTTGGAATAGAGGCTCGAGCCTCCTCGCTACTAAAACGCTAAAGGGCGTGAAGTTAAAAACCTCACGTCCTTTGACGCGGTAAGATAAACCGTGTCGTTACAGCTCATCAACCAGTACTACAGCCAGGTCGAGCGCTACATTCAGTATGGCGGCTCGAGGCACGAGCAAAGCCTCCGCAACGCTTTCTACCAGCTTTTAGAAAACTACGCCCACACGCAGAGCTTGGAACTGATTGCTGAACTCGAGCACCGCGTCAATGGCAGCGTCGTCTACCCCGACGGCACGCTCAAAGACGCCCTGCGCCAAGACCGAGGTTATTGGGAGAGTAAAGACCAATACGACGACCTAGACGAAGAGATTGACAAGAAGTTTCAAAAGGGCTACCCCAACACTAACATCCTCTTCGACGATACCCGGCAGGTCGTTCTCATCCAAAACGCGCAAGAGGTCGGGCGAACAAAGGTAGAGGACGCCGAAACCCTCAACGCGCTCCTCACTCAATTCGTCAATTACGAACCGCCTCATATCAAGACCTTTCGCGACGCTATCGAGAGTTTCAAAAACGACCTACCCGACCTCTTGGACGAACTCCGCAAGGTCATCGAGGAGCAGGCGCAGCACAACGCTAAATTTCAAGCGCAGCGTGACCGCCTCCTAGAACTCGTCCAAAAAGCCATCAACCCACATTTAGGCACCGAAGACGTGCGCGAGATGGTCATTCAGCACATCCTCACCGAAGAGATTTTCACCTCCGTTTTCAACGAGAGCCAGTTTCACCGCGAGAACAACATCGCCCGCGAACTCCACAGCGTCACCGAGACCTTTTTCGTCGGAGCCCTGCGCCGCAACACCCTCCTGCGCATCGCACCCTACTACAACGTCATCAAAGCCGCCGCCGCCAACATCGCCAACCACCACGAAAAGCAGAAGTTCCTCAAAGTCGTCTACGAAAACTTCTACAAAGCCTACAACCCCGCCGCCGCTGACCGCTTGGGCATCGTCTACACGCCTAACGAAATCGTCCGCTTTATGATCGAAGCTGCTGACCACCTCACCCACAAGCACTTCGGCAAGTTTTTGGGCGACGAAGGGGTGAACATCTTAGACCCCGCTACCGGAACCGGCACGTTCATCACCGAGATTGTCGAGTACCTGCCTAAGCACCAACTCAAACACAAATACGCTCACGAACTCTTCTGCAATGAGGTCGCGCTGCTGCCCTACTACACCGCGAACCTCAACATCGAATACACCTATCAGCAGAAGATGGGCGAATACGCCGAGTTTGAAAACATCGCCTTTGTGGACACCTTAGAAAACCTCAACTACGTCGGCTCTACTGGACAGTTCAGCATGTTTGAGATGACCGCTGAGAACTTGGAGCGTATCAAGCGGCAGAACGAGAAGAAGATTTCGGTGATTATTGGGAATCCGCCCTATAACGCTTTGCAAAAGAGCGAAAACGAGAATAATAAGAATCGTCCTTATCCCGTGATTGACGATAGGCTAAAAGAAACTTATGTGAAGTACAGTTCTGCTCAAAATAAAACCAAGCTATACGACATGTATGCGCGGTTTCTAAGATGGGGCAGCGATAGAATTGGAAAAAACGGCGTTATTTCTTATGTGATAAACGGCTCGTTCATAAACAAACCTATTTTTGATGGTTTCAGAAAAGCAGCAGAAGAAGACTTTAGCGAAATTTACGTTGTTGATCTTGGCGGCGATGTAAGAGACAATCCGAAGTTGTCAGGACCGAAGCACAATGTTTTTGCAATTCAAACTGGTGTGGCAATTCTCTTTTTAGTTAGAAACGAAATGCACAAAGGAAAAGCTGTTGTTTACTATGCGCGTCGTCCAGAGCAAGAAGCGGCGCGAGAGAAAATACAGTGGCTGTCCACTGAAAATCTAAGCAGCATCGCGTTCAGACATGTTTTTCTAAACGATAAGCATCAATGGGTTAAGCTAGTCTCCAATGACTGGGAGAATTTAATTCCAGTTGCTACTAAGGAGACTAAAATCGCTTCGAAAGATGTAGAAATTGATGCTATTTTTCGTCTCTATTCGTTAGGGATTAATACAAACCGCGATGAATGGGTTTATGATTTCGACCAGGCGAATCTTAAACCCAAAATGTCCTATTTCTTGGATATTTACAATCAGGATGTAAATAAGCTTTACGGAAATGTTGATAAGTCAACAATAGATGACGCTGTGAATTACGAAATCAAGTGGTCAAGCAGCTTGAAAAGTTCCCTATTGCAAGATAAGCAATTTTCTTACAAACAAACCCGTATTTTTGATTCCATGTATCGACCTTTCATCAAAACGTATCTTTACTATGGTGAGGGAGTTATTCATAGACAAGCGCAGCACTCTTTAATCTTTTCAACACCGATGACGAGCAATACAGTTATCGTGTTTAGGTCTGGACAAAGAACAGATTTTTGCGCACTCGCTACAAACTATATTCCTGACATAAATTTCTTTACTCCTGACCCTGCGCAATGTCTCCCCCTCTACCGCTACGACGAACACGGCAACCGCCTTGATAACATCACTAACTGGGGCTTAAAGAGGTTTCAGGAGCATTGCGGCGATGAGGACATCACTAAAGAGGACATCTTCCACTACACCTACGGCGTCTTACACGATCCCGCTTACCGCAAAAAGTACGAACTCAACCTCAAGCGGGAGTTTCCGCATATCCCTTTTTACGAGGACTTTGCACAGTGGGCAGCGTGGGGTGAAGCGCTCATGGACTTGCATCTGAATTACGAGACGGTGGAGCCTTTTGAGCTAGACCGTTTAGAGACCGAACCTGACGTGACGCCAAAGGGTTTAGCTCAACTTTCGAAGGCGAAGCTCAAGGCTGACAAACTTAAAGGGCAGATTGTCTTGGACGGTTTTACGACGCTTGTAGGCGTGCCGCCGGAGGCGTGGGAATACAAGTTGGGGAACCGCTCGGCGCTCGAGTGGGTCTTAGACCGCTACAAAGAGAAAAAGCCGCGCGACCCGACGATTCGCGAGAAGTTCAATACGTATAGGTTTGCGGACTATAAGGAAGAGGTCATTGACCTTTTGAAGCGGGTTTGCACGGTGAGTGTGAAGACGGTAAAAATTATCAGAGAGATGGAAAACCTGGAAAAGATAGGTGTCGAGAAAATCACGGCGTAGCAGCATTTGTGAAAAGAGTACGGGCTCATGCAGCAGCGTTTGATGGGAAAAAAGCGTGCGAAGCTTGACGAGCAGACCCGCGCACCTCTCTCACTCTTGACGTACATACATTTTGTATATACAGTGCTAAAATGACCTTTAAGTGGGACGAGGCAAAGAGTAGGGGTAACGTCCGCAAACATGGCTACAGTTTTGAGGATGCCGAAAAGGTCTTTTCGGGCGTCTACCTTGAAGTTGAGGATGACCGTGAGGACTACGGCGAGCCGCGCTACCTCGTCTTCGGGCTTCTAAAGGGCAATGTGGTTGTCGTCTGCTACACACTTAGGGGCGAAGACACATACCGAATCATCTCTATGCGAAAGGGGAACCGTAATGAAACAGACGCCTACTACCAATACGCAGGTTTCTAAAACCGATTGGAAGCGTGTGGATAAGCTGCGAGACGAAGATATAGACTACTCTGACATTCCGCCGACCTCACCCGAGTTGTTCGCCAAAGCTGCGGTGAAAGAGGGTGGCGTGAATGTTCGTGAACCCAAACAAGCAATTTCGCTCCGGGTAGATAGAGACACTTTGGCTTGGTTCAAAGCGCAGGGTGAGGGCTATCAAACACATATAAACGCCGTTTTAGAAGCGTATGTAGCGGCGCAGAAAGCAGCGAACGAATGATTGAAGGCTTAGGGCTAGGTCACGATCATGTTTGAGCGCATTACCTTTGATCCGCACCAGTTCGGCGGTAAACCGTGCATCCGAGGTTTGCGCGTCACGGTAGGCACGGTGCTGACCCTCTTGCGCGACCACAGCCGCGAAGAAATCTTAACGGACTATCCCGAGCTAGAAGCCGAAGATATAGACGCGGCGCTTATGTACGCGGCGTATCTGGCTGAAGAGCGTGACATCTTGGTGGCGTGAGGTTTCTCGTTTCCGAAGGAGTCTATGCAGTAAACAATCGGAATTCGCATAAGGAGGACTTAGCGCGTCTGCCTCGCCAATCGAGCCGACGATATCAGCGACGAAGAAACCTCTCTATCGCCTCCAACCCTTTCGGGTTCACCGCCCCATCCACCATCGCAATATGCCCACCCTGAATCTCAGTAAAAAACTTGGGCTCGTTCGCCGCTTCGTAGAGCGTGCGTCCTTGCGAGAAGGGAATGGTGAAGTCGCCGCGTGAATGTAAAAAGAGCGTAGGTGCGTCCACATCGCTTATCTTTTCTAACGAGTCAAAGCGGTTGCTCATGATGCCGTTGGGCACGAAGCGGTATATCGCTCTGGCGGCGTCTAAGAGGGAGGTGAAGGCGGCCTCGAGAATCAGCCCGCCGACCTTTTTGCGACTCGCGAGGTCCGTCGCGACACCGGAGCCCAGTGAGAAGCCGTAGAGAATGATATTCTCTGGTGCCACGCCTTTATCAATAAGATATCGGTAGCTCGCGTCCGCGTCCTCGTAGAGCCCCGCCTCGCTCGGCTCGCCGCCGCTCTCGCCGTAGCCCCGGTATTCGGGCATGAGCACGTTGACGCCCATCGCGTAGAGCTGTGAGGTAAAAGAGAGGTACGAGGAGACGTTTTCGCCATTACCGTGGAAGTACACGAGCCAAGGTGCGTCATCTTTCTTTTGAGGTAGCGCCCACGCCATAATTTGAGTGCCGTCAGCGGTGGTTAGCTCGAGGCGTTCAAAAGGCAGACCATAATCCGCTGGCGTCTTGCTCAGTGTCCTGGTCGGTACATAAACAAATCTGTTTTCAAAAGGAAGCAGCCATGCATTAAACATGACTGCTACGATAAGAGGTAGCACTACTCAAACGTGTGCCGCAATACGGGTTTACGCGCCGCCGTGACCTCGTCGAGCCTGCGCACGGGCGTGTGGTAGGGCGCGTGTTCTAAGAAATCAGGGTCTTCCTCGGCGCGTTGTAAAACTTCGGCGAGAATGCTCGCGTAGGCGTCCAGCGTTTCTAACGATTCCGTCTCGGTAGGCTCCACCATCATCGCCTCTTTGACGACCAAGGGGAAATACACTGTCATCGGGTGGACGCCGTAGTCGAGGAGCGCTTTAGCGACGTCCATCGTTTTGAGGTCGCCGGGCGGCTGCGACACGAACTCGTGCATGTTGACGCGCTCGAACGCCGTCTTAAAGCCCGCCTCTTGCATCTTGACGCGGAGGTAGTTGGCGTTTAAGACTGCCATCCCCGAGACCTGCTCCAAGCCCTCTTTGCCGAGTGCCCGAATGTAGGTGTACGCCCGCACCAAGTTACCGAAGTTGCCGTAAAATGAGCGCATCCGCCCGATGGATTGGGGCAGGTCGTATTCGAAGTCGAACCGTTCGCCTTCTTTTTTGATGAGCGGCGCAGGTAAGAAGTCGCGCAGGTGCGCCTTCACGCCCACCGGACCCGTGCCGGGACCGCCGCCGCCGTGCGGCGTCGTAAAGGTCTTGTGCAGATTGAGGTGCACGACATCGAAGCCCATGTCACCGGGGCGCGCGCGTCCCACAATCGCGTTCGTGTTCGCGCCGTCGTAGTAGAGCTGTGCACCCGCGTCGTGCGCGGCGCGGCTGATTTCTAAGATGTTCGTCTCGAAGAGCCCCAAGGTATTCGGATTGGTGAGCATCACGGCGGCGGTGTCGGGACCGAGCGCTTCTTTGAACGCGGCTAAGTCCACCTCGCCGTTTTCACCTGTGGGCACCTCTACAACGTCGTAACCCACCATCTTGGCGGTAGCGGGGTTCGTGCCGTGTGCGCCGTCGGGGACGATGACGGTGCGGCGCTGTTCGCCTTCGCCGTTCGCCTCGTGGTAGGCGCGGATGATGAGGATGCCCGTGAGTTCGCCGTGCGCTCCGGCGGCGGGTTGCAGCGAGACGGCGTCCATGCCTGTAATGGTCGAAAGGTCATTCTGCAGGTTATAGAGCAGTTCCAACGCGCCCTGCACCGAGTCGGGGTCTGCGTAAGGGTGCAGTTCGGTGAAGAGCTTCGCGGTCTCCTCGTTGACTTTGGGGTTGTACTTCATCGTGCACGAGCCGAGCGGGTAGACGTTGCCGTCAATGGAGAATTGGCGGTGCGCGAGTTGCGTGTAGTGCCGCACGAGGTCGAGTTCGGAGACCTCGGGAAGTCTAGGCGGCGCGTCTCGTAGATGCTCGCTGCCGATGAGGTCTGTGAGGGCTGTGCCTTCAGGTTTGGGCGGACGTGCGGCGCGGCGTCCCTCTTTGGAGCGTTCGAAGATGAGGGGGAAGTCGCCGTCGGTCTGAATCGCAGGTGGGGCGGGGCGTTCTTTAATCATGAGCAGCCTCCAGCGGGCGGGCGCTGTCTAAAATAGTTTGTAAGGCGTTCACGAGTGCGTCTATGTCTTCGGCTCGAGTCAACTCCGTTGCCGAGAAGAGCACAACGTTATTCAGACCGTTGTCCCCTAAGCCGTAGTGTTTGGGTACGGGCACGCCGGCGTGGACGCCCTGTTTTGCTAATTCGCGTCGCAATTTAACTGCAGGTAGGGGAGTACGCACGGCGAACTCGTTGAAGAAGGTGCCGGGGAGAACCTCGAGCCCGACGTCTGCTAGCTTATCTGCCAGAGCGTGCGCGTTCTGTACGCTTTTCGTTGCCGCTTCGACGAGTCCCTGTGGACCGAGCGCCGCCATATTCACTGCCGCCATAAGCGCCGCGAGCTGGTGGTTTGAGCAGATGTTCGACTTCGCCTTCGAGCGGCGGATGTGCTGCTCGCGTGCTTGCAAGGTCAGCACGAAGGCGCGTTTGCCGTCTACATCCGTCGTTTGCCCGACTAAACGCCCCGGCATCTGGCGCAGGAGCTTTTCCGTCACGACCATGTAACCGAAGTTCGGTCCGCCGAAGTTCACCGGGTTGCCGAGCGTCTGCCCGTCGCCTACCGCCATGTCCGCGCCGTACTCGCCCGGCGCTTTGAGGACTGCTAAAGAGAGCGGGTCGCATACGGCGACGAAGAGTGCGCCTGCGGCGTGTGCCTTTTCAGCGAGTGCGGGCATCGCTTCTAAATAGCCCAAGAAATTCGGGTTTTGCGCGACAAGACAAGCGGCGTCTTCTGCGACTTGGACGCCCGGTGTGACGAGGTCCTCGAGTGCGGCCTCTTCAATTTCGATGCCCAAAGGCTTGAGGTAAGTCGCTAGCACTTCCCTGGATTCAGGGTGCACGCCTTGACTCACCACGACCTTCTCGCGCTTGGTTTGCCGCACGGCTAAAAGTGCCGCCTCCGCCACGGTGGACGCGCCGTCGTACATCGAAGCGTTCGAAATCGGCAAGCCCGTGAGTTCGCTCATCATCGTCTGATATTCGAAGGTCGCTTGCAGGAGTCCTTGCGCCACCTCCGCTTGGTAGGGCGTGTACGAAGTGACGAACTCGCTCTGCATGGCGAGGTGCGGCGTGACTGAGGGGATGAAGTGCGCCTGGGGACCGCCGCCCAAGAAGGTGGGGCCGTCCGCCTTGTTTTTAGCGGCAAGGTCGCCGAGGTGACGAAGGAGTGAAACCTCATCTAAACCTGCGGGTAGGTCGACGTCAGGATGCTGCAGTTCGGCGGGGATGTCTGCGAAGAGGTCGTCCACGCTGTCTACACCGATGGCTTGCAGGGCGCGTTCGATGTCCTCTTGCGTATGGGGGATATAGTTCATCGCTAGTCCTCTTCCGCCGACGCTTCGTAGTCTTCGGCGCTTAAAAGGCTCCCAGTTTCGCTCTCGTCCGACATGCGCAGTTTGAAGAGCCAGCCGCCTTCGTAGGGCGATTCGTTGAGCTTTTCGGGGGCGTCCTCGAGTCCCCCATTCACCTCGACGACCTCACCCGAGACGGGCGCGTAGATGTCCGAGGCGGTCTTGACCGATTCGACCACGGCCACTGGATCGCCTGCGCTAAACGTCTTGCCCGCCTCGGGCAACTCCACGAACACCACGTCGCCTAGCTGGTCTTGCGCGAAGTCGGTGATGCCGACCGTGACGGTGTCGCCCTCCACTTTCGACCACTCATGGGTTGCGCTGTACTTTAAGTCTTTGGGGGTTTCCATGCTCACTCCTTCACTTGCTTCCACTTGCTTACGCCAATACGTGTTCCGGTACGATGAGTTTGCGGCTGGGGCGCGTTGCGGTTTGCGTCATCATTGCTTTACGGAAAATAATCTACTTTCTGATTCTAAGGCTTAGCGGACAAAGGCGCAGTAATAAGGGCGTATTTGTGAGATTTTGTGCTCCACGGTAGCGCTCTCGGAGATGGGACTCAATAAGCCTGATAAAAAAGTTTAGGGATAAAAGCGCGGTTTGACGACGTCCGCGTGGACGCCTTGACCGCGTATCTCGACCGCTAACGCGGTGCCGAGTTCGCTCAACGCCGTATCCACCCAAGCCATCGCGACGCCCTCCCTGGTCAGCGGCGAGATCGTACCGGAGGTGACCTCGCCTACGACGCTGTCCTCATGAAGCACGTGATAGCCCTGCCGCGCCACACCGCGCTGGCGCAGCCGCAAACCGACGAGCTTGCGCTCACACGCGGGGTTCCACATCGCCTCTCGTCCATAGAAGGGCTTGTCTTTGACGACCCAGGCGTAAGGGGAGCAGAGCGGGTTGGTCGCTGCGGTGAATTCATGACCGAATAAGGGAAAGCCCGCCTCGAGCCGGAGGGTGTCGCGCGCGCCCAGACCGCAAGGCGTCGCACCCTCTTCGGTCAGCGCCCGCCACACCTGCGGCGCGTCCTCCGCCTCGCAGAAGATTTCGAAGCCGTCTTCGCCCGTGTAGCCCGTGCGGGCGAGCATCACCTCTTTGGCTGCCAGGGTCGTCTTAAGCGTGCGGTTTTTCTTGAAACTTGTGATGTCTTCAAAGGTCAGGCGGCTCATCACGAGCGCCGCGCCCGGACCTTGCAGCGCCATGAGCCCCCAGCGCTCAGACTCGTTTGCGACGTTGGCGTCGTACGCTCCGGTGAGCTGCTCTAAGTGGGGAACGACTTCGTCTACGTTCGAGGCGTTGCAGACGATCAGGTACTCGTTCTCCCCTTCGCAGTAGATGTAGAGGTCATCGATTAGCCCGCCCTGGTCGTTCGGGAGCATGGAGTATTGCGCTCTGCCGGGTGTGAGCTTGGCGGGGTTATTGAGCGTCGCGTAGCTTAGAAAATCCGTAGCCGCCGCGCCCGTAACGCGAATCTCCCCCATGTGGCTCACGTCGAAAAGACCCGTGCCTTCACGCACCGCGAGATGCTCCTGGTTGATGCCTGTAGCGTACTGGATAGGCGCCTCCCAGCCCGCGAAGTCCACCATGCGTGCGCCGTGTTCGATGTGCAGGTCGTAAAGTGTCGTGCGTTTCATCCCTGATGGTAGCATAGTGCTCTCGGCTGCGATTCGCGAAGGCTATGTATTGGACCCTGCTCAGTTAGGTCTGAGCGGTTAAACTAGTGGGAGGGTGCGCTATGGGGATGCTCGAGCTAGGAGAGGGCAAAAAAGAAAAACGCGCCGTCGTGATAGGGCTCAGCGTCATTCACGTGGGCGCGCTAGCCGGCATCATCACGGTGTTCGCTGCGGGGCTCTCGAGCGAGATGACGTTCTCCCCGATGCTCACGGTCGTCGCTGTTGTCGCGACGACGCTCTGGCTCTTCTCCTTCATTTTGCTCTCGGTCAATATTGCGTATTACATCCTTGCGCCTGAAGAGAAAGAAAATACGAGCGCTGAAAAAGATAACTGTCCATCAGAAAGCCCCGACCCTTCACCTTGAGCCTGCATCCGAGCTTGGGGTACTCAGCAGGCGTGAAGCGCGGTTAGTTGAGCCGATGAAGTGTCAGCAACTGACTGTTTTGCAGTTGCGGGTTGTGCCGTGGGGACGTGACAGCGGTGTGTCAGGATGAAACGAAAGGCGAGCGTACGGCTGCAAAACCTCTACGCTAGCGCCTGCGAAACTTACGAAGGCTTGGCGCTCAGTGACGGCTCGTCGGCGCGCACTTCTTTAACTGCCCTTTGTTGCTTGGCGCGGCGGCGCAACGCTTCGATAAGGGCTAAGTCGTTGACGAGCAAAAGCCCTTTTTCGTTGACCGGAAATTCGTCCAAGTAAACCTTTGGCTGGTTCATAAATACCTCCTGATTACAGTTATAGTATAGGGATACTCAACTTTGCGGCGTCTTAGCAGCGCTGCTAAGACGCCGCAAAGGACGAAAGTATGAACCGCTCAGTTTTTCTTAGCAGCGCCTTAGCAAGGTCGCTAAGGCTAAATTAAGACGTCTTCATTAAACTAGATTTTAAGAAAGCTTTCCGAAGAGGTCGGAAACATAATTCACATCTGGGAGGATGTCATGCGTAAAGTTTTAATTGCTACAGTGACGGTGGGGTTATTTTTCAGCAGTGTTGCGCTGGCGGGACCGAGCAGAGTTACCTTCGGCGCGAGTACAAATCAAACGACAAGCCGATAAATCCGCTAAAAGTCCAGCCCGGTCCCACGTGACCGGGCTCTTTTTATGGTGGTGTAATACCAATTCCGATTGATTCTTTATCAATCCGAGCGGATGCGAGCAGGAACGGATATACGGATGGAGTGTATGGACTATCATCGAACGCTTTTCTCGGTGATAGGGAATTAAACGGAATCCGTATAACGCGTTTTGTGTATGCAGTAACGCAAGAGCCGTTAAAGACGTAACTCAATTTTCGCGTACATACGAATAGGCGTTCGTTGACTTAATTATACTCGAGGGCTAACGCCTTAGCCTTGGTACGCGCTAGAAGCGTACGCGGATCGCCTGGCGGGAGAGCCTGCAGAAGTCGCTCCCAGACAGCGAGGTCGTCAGCCATATATTCGCTGTAGGCGCTCAGCGCATCTACGTCGTTTGACGCGAGCATCGCTTCGTACATCTGCGCCTCGAGGTGTTCGCGCAGACGCTCGAGCGCGGGCGCTTGCGCCTCCTCTAAAAGTGGACCTTTATAGAGCGCCATCGCCTCTTTGAGCTTTCCGCTGAGTGAAAACTTGCCGAACTCGAGAAAGTCAGCGCGGACGTCGTACTCGAGCCGGTAGGGTGGGTTCGACACGGGAATCCACCCGCGCAGCTTTTTGATCGCAACATAGAGCGCGTTCGTACTACCCGTTTCGCCGTAGAGTTCGAGCGCGAGCTTCTCCGAACTGACGCCCATCGGGTGCTGCGCTAGAATCGCTAAAAGCTCAAGCGACTGTAGCGGAAGGTCCAGCCGTTTCCCCTCTAACCACACGTCTCGGTGCCCTAAAAAGCGAAGCTCCAGGGTGACCTCGCCCAAGACTGTATCCCAGAGGTTGCGAAAGTGCACTTCGGGGCCGGACAAGCATCTGAGGCCGCTCTCGGCTAAATCGCTCAGCGATGCGTGGGTGAGCTGAGACCGCGCCGCCGCTTCGTCGTTAAGCTCCATAAGCGCGTAGGCTCTGTAGAGCCTCGCTCGAGCCTCTAGGTAAGCAGGGAGCTGTATATCCTCTAAAAGCTTTCCTAAAACCTTGATACCTTTATGCGGAGCTGTGAAGCATAAAACCATGCCTTGCGCGAGCACGGCGGGCTGATGATAGATAGGCGCTAGGTCTTCGGTCAGGTGATAGATACGTTCTGCTATCTGGACCGCCTCTTCGTACGCTTCTAAGTCCAACAATGCCTTGACGAGAGGAAGCCCGTTTCGCCCTAGGTCCTCGCGCGGCGCGCCTTCATAAGCGAGGCGATAGAGGGGTAGGGCTTTCGTGACCTCTCCAGTAGCGACGTAGTAGTCGCCTAGAGTCTCTCTGAGCGATTCCGCGCACTGGTCGAAAATACCTGCGACAGTACGCTCGCTCTCGCTCAGCAAACTACCCAACCCACTTATCTCACCTGAAAGAATGCGCGCAAACGCATAGTCGTTGATGAGCAGGAGCTTACGCGAGATGTCTTTCATCCCGCTCTTTTCGAAGAGGTCTAGGCTCCAGCCGCCCCAGTGGAGCGCTTCGCGGTAGTGACCGGCGTCTATGAGCCTTACCGCAAGCGTACCTGCGCTACGCACGGCGTCGTCGTCTCGCCCTTTGCGCTCGGCAAGCCGCACCGCCCGTTTAAGAAAGCCGATACCTTTCGCAGTGTCCCTCTCAAAGAACCCCTGCATATGGAGCGTAAAGGGCGTCTCTAGCAGCGCAGCCCGCTGCACCTCAGCGCGCGCTTCTTCGTGGGTGAGGAAAATAACCGCGTAGAGCGCTCTTAACTCGGGCGCTTCGTGGCGCTGAAGGTAGTTTTGGATGCGCTCTTGGAGTTCCTCGTAGCGGTTGAGCCGAATGCCCGCGGAAAGCTTCCAGAAGAACACGGTGTCGTCTTCGTAGTCGGCGGGTAGAAGGTCGAGGTAGTGCCAGAGCCGACCGTGCAGCCCCTCGTTGATGAAGTGCGGTCCCGCCTCTGAAAGAACGGTCGACACCCGTTCGGGCAGGTGCCGCACCACGAGCGCGAGGGCGCGCCCCCACTCCTCGCGCTCGACGAGCACCTCGAGCAACTCGGATGGCGGCACCGCGATTTCCGTGCCCGGAGGGAGTTTGGGTCCCCACAGGGTAGGCATGAGCGGCGAGGGCAGCCCTACCTTGTCGTGCAGGGCGAGGTTAAACGTTTCGTAGGCGTAATCCGCCTCTTCAAGCAGCGCGCTGACCTCTTCGCGGCTGAGCATCCCGCCCGCGAGCGCGCACGCCTCCTCTTCGGTGAGCTGAAGCGCAGCTTCGTCTAAATAGACCGCTTTGGGAACCTCGAGCGGCACTTTAGAGACGAGAACGAGGCGCTCTGCGTCTGACCCCCTGAGCAGATCGATAAGCTCCGGCGCGTGTTCAGCGCCGAAAAGTAAATAGGTAGGTCTGCCGTAAACTTCAGCGAACGCCGCTAGAATCCTGAGCCCCGCAGCGACGGGCAACCCCGGCGCGACGAGGGGCACGTCCAGCGCGGTGGAAACCGCCTCGGAAAATTTGAGCGCTTGCGCCTGCGCGTCACAAGCGTCGGCTTCGTCGAGTTCCAGGACCATAAGCGGTTTCGCTTCTTTTTTGAACTCGCTAAAGAGTCGCTGAACGCCTAAGTCAGGGCGGTGCGGTAAGATGACCGTGCGTGCACCCTTTCAGTTGCGCCAACCTTTTTGAGAGCCACATATGGAATACTATACACAAAATGTGGCTCACCATTCTCTTTTGTAAGATATTGCACGGCTGAGTTGTGAGATATTATACTGCCCACGTAACATTTTCTAAATCTCAAGAGGTCGTAGGGAGAGAATTTTTGTCTACGTCTTGTTCGCAAAGGGCAGTTTCAAGGCGTGGTCGCGCAACAAAAGGAGATGACGTTCGTGCAAAACCCTCATTTCGGTACCTGTTATAGTTACGCAAAGGAGCACCGAGTCATAGAGTCTGAGTCAAATAAGACGAGCGAGCGGCTGCCCAGAGGCTTCGAGCTTATTCAGCACGACAGCGGCATCGAGACGATCAGTGAGGGCGCGTTGCAGCGGCGTCTTTTAGTGACGCAGCCGGGCGGCGTCGAGCTGCACGAGTTGTCGTTGCGGCGCGGCGAGACGCTCACGGTTGCGCCCCGCGAGGGGGTGCAAGAAAGCTACTACATGCTTAAAGGGGTGCTCGTCGGCGCAAACGTGCGCCTGGTCGTCGGTGACTGCTTGCTGAGCCGCACGCCTGACACGCTCCTCACCCTGCGGGCGGAAGCGTCGACGCGGCTTCTGTATGTCTCGAGCGTCCCCACCTTCTGGAGCGTCTCGCAGACGCTCCGCGAACTGATGAATCTAGCGGTTTCCATCGAGAAAAAAGACGGCTACACCGCCGAGCACTGCCACCGTTTGCAGCGTCTGGCGCTGGCGGTGGGCAAGCAGCTCGGGTTGCCGCAAGAGCGGCTCTACCTCCTGGACGTAGCGGCGTTTTTGCACGACGTAGGCAAAGTCAGGGTGCCCGTCGAGATTTTGCAAAAACCCAGCCCGCTCACCCCGTCCGAGTGGCGGCTCATCAGGCAGCACCCCACGTTCGGGCGCGAGATGCTAGAGGATACCCTCATCGCCGAGGCTGGACCTATCGTCGAGCAGCACCACGAGCGGCCCGACGGCTCGGGCTATCCTTACGGACTCCGGGGGAGCGAAATTTTACTCGAGGCGCATATCGTCGCCATCACCGACGCCTTCGACGCGATGACCACCGACAGACCCTACCGCGACGCGCTACCTAGAAACGCTGCGATTGAGCGCATCAACCGACTTGCGGGTAAGCACTACGCCGAAGAGGTCGTTGAGGCGTTTTTAGAGGTGATTGCGTCGGACGAATGGCTATAGGTTATGAGCGGCTCGAGACTTCAAAAAGCTAAGCAGCGCCTCGTTTACGGCGCGCACCGCTAGAGGCACGTTCCAAGCGCGTTTGTCGCGCTCCCCGACGATGTTGCTGACCCCGCGAAGCTCCGCGAAGGGCACGCCGAGTGCCAAACAAACCTGCGCCGCCGCTGCCCCCTCCATCGACTCCACCGAGAGGTCGAAACGCTCTCGCAGAGTTTCGGCTCCGCCGAACCTTCCTGTAACCGTTTCGGAGGTGCCAAAAACGCCCGGCACCGCGCCTGTGATTCTCTCCAAAGCCTCGGTCAACCCCTCGTCCGTTGGAAAGACGTTGTAGTGATGGTCTAAAGAGAGGAAAGCCAACCTCTTCCATCCCCAACCAGCCCTTTGTCCGTTACGACGCCCGTGTCAATGTGAACTTCTCGCGCCGCTACCGCGACCATCCCAACGCTCAAAAACGAGCCGACGTACGCCCCCCCCTATACCGAACTGAATCACGCGCTCTGGTTGCAGAGTGTGGACGGCGAGCGCTAAACCCGCCGCCGTGTTGACCTTAGCCACGCCCAAATGCGCCAAGCGAACCTCTTGAGCGTTGACGCTTCCCGAGTAGAGCTGACCTAACCGGAAAGGTCAAGTTCGCGGACCTCTTCTAGCGCTTCTCTTAAAGGTCTTCCTTCCATTTCGGTTGCGGTGATGAGCAAGGTCATCTAGCGCACGCTCCAGCGCTCGAGACTGCGCTCGTCTTTTACGCTTATACCTCTAGGTAGCGGCTCGAGGACGAAGGGGCGCGCACCCCGACTCACCGCTTTTTTGAACGAGCCTCGAGTCCATCCCTCCCGCTGTCATCATAGCGCTGAGCGAATTTCCGTGTTCAAATACAACCAACGCCCCCACGACATCATCGGCATGATAAGCCGCGAAGCTGAGAATATTGGGACTTCGCTGCGTCGCGGCGGTGATGGCTGCGCCAAGCGCGACGCCGTAAGCGGGATAGCCGTAATGCGCCGCCAGATGTTCACCCAGCGCGCGCCCCTGCGCCCAACTGACCTGTTCAACGATGAGGTCACTGTTACCGAGAGGTTCGTCCAATTCGCGAAAAGTAAAAGACTGCTCGAGCGTAAATGTACGCTCTTTCAACATCTCTTCAAATACTTCATCTCTTACTGCTGGAATGATAAGTGCAGGCATGATGTCACGTCCGGTGTACCAGGCAGCAACCTCTTGAAGATCATCTGCTTGAGAGAACCACGCCGCGTTGCTGAGGAGT
>CBDBZX010000004.1:0-934698 GCA_965213645.1 Trueperaceae bacterium | reverse complement strand
GTCCACCGTCAGCGAGCAGGTCTTTATGCTGAACCGCGCCCAACTGACCGGCACGGGCCTGAGCGCCACCGACGTGTACAGCACCCTGCGGGCCTACAACGTCGGTACTGAAGCGGCGCAAGTAAGGAGTGGCGGCGAAGATATCCCCATTCAAGTGCAGGTCAACCCGCGCTTCGTGCGCGACGAGCAGGCGCTCATCAGCTTACCCATCTTTGCGCCCGGCTTGGAGTCGCGCGTTCCGATCAGCTCCTTGGGACGTTTCGAAAGCCGCGCCGCGCCGACCACGCTCAGCCGCTCGAACCAGACCTATTCGGTCAACTTCGAGGCTAACCTCATCCCAGGTGCGCCGCCGCTGCTTACCGTTCGTAACGAGATGGAAGAGGGGCTCCGCGCCGAGGGGCTCATCGGCGGTGAGGTCGATATAGGCGATGACGGCGAGCTTGACTTAGTGGGCGACCTCGCCACCTACGGCCCCATCGCCTTCGGCTTGGCGCTGCTGCTGACCTATCTGGTCATCGCCACACAGTTCAACTCGTTCCGCTTTCCCGTCTACCTCTTGCTAACCGTGCCCTTAGCGCTCATCGGCGTGTTCTGGACCTTCTTCTTCACGGGCACGTCGTTCGACATCATCAGCGTGCTGGGCGTGATTATGCTCATCGGTCTAGTTGTCAAAAACGCGATCCTCTTGCTCGACGTACTCTTCGAGCAACTCCGCGAGGGCGAGCGTACCTCGCTCAAAGAGGCGCTCCTCGAGGCGGGGCGGCTGCGCTTCCGGCCTATCGTCATGACCGCTGTGACGGTCGTCATCATCAGCGCACCGCTTCTCTTGGGCCTCGGTGAGGGGGCGGAGTTTCGGCAGCCACTCGGACTGGTCATCTTAGCGGGCGTGCTGACCTCCTCGCTCCTGACCTTTTACGTCGTACCTGCGGCGTTCTATCAGTTCGAGCGCGGTAACTTCGAGGGGGAGGGGGCTGATACGGCAGAACGTCCCCGCACCCCTGTCGTTGCCACACCAAGAACCCCTAGACCGCAGACAGCGGAGAGCAAGTCGTGAGGTAATACGAGGTTTTGCAGCAAAATAGCGTCAAAGAGCAGTTTGGACCCGACATCTGAACTGCTCTTTTTAGGGAGCGTTACCCGTGAGGATGTACAACTTTACGAATTCTGCTTTATTAGACCTCTTGCAAAAGTCCCGCTTCATCCGCTGAGGGCGTTGCTTCGTCGCCGTAGGTCCCCGAAAGGGGGCAAAACTCCGTGCACTGCTCCTACTCGCAAGGCTGGCGCCCGACTTCGTGAACTGCTCGGCGAAAGCGGAAGCCAGGCATTCGCCTGCCTCCCACTTTCGCAAGAGGTCTATTGCATTGAAGGATGTATTGACATCCCTTCACCGATGTCACCTCCTCATGACCAAGAGAAGCCTCGAGGCCCACACCGCTCGACCTAGTCAGAAAAGCTCACAAAACGTGCGACCTCTTCATACGGTTGCTAAGTACTGGATGAGCGCTCGCGCACCAGCCGCACGAACTGGGCGAGCCTCGGTAAGCGGTGCCACCTTTTGCGGTCCAGGCCGACGCGGTAGGCCCACTCGAGCCTCATGCGCCGCGTCCACACGGGCGTGCGCTTGACCTCGCCCGAGAGCACGTCGAGTGCGCCGCCCACGCCGATCATCAGAGGGACGCCCAGCGCTTTGCGGTGCGTGTCCAAAAAAAGCTCCTGCCCCTCGCCCAAACCCGCGAGCAAGAGGTGTGCGCCGCTCTCCGCGATGTCTTTCACGATCCGCTCGACCTCGTCAGGACAGAAGTAGCCGTGCTGTACGCCCACCACAGTCGTGCCGTAGCGCTCGCGGGCGACCTCAGCCGCTTTGAGCGCGACGCCCGGCTTCGCGCCTAAAAAATAGGTGCGTAGCGACGACCCGCCCAGCGCTAAAATACGCTCCATCAGTTCGACGCCCGGTACGCGCTCAGGTAGCCTCATGCCCGCACGCTGCGCCGCCCAAGTGATGCCGACGCCGTCCGCGACGGTGAGGTCGGCGTTGCGAAGCGCTCCGGCTAGGTCTGGACGGGTTTTAGCCTGCACGACGATCTCCGGGTTGAGCGTGACTAAAAGTCTGGATGAGACCGCGCTTAGCTGCGGACCCAAGCAGTGCGCGACGCTCCACTGCGCCGCCTCCGCCAAGGTGCAGTGCGCCACACTGTAGCCAAGAACCTCAACTGTTTTGAGTTGGTCGCTCATCATGAATCCCATCGTTGCCCGTCCCCACTGGCTAGTGTTACCTAGATAGTCTTACTTGATATTGCGTTACCTCATAATATTACTTGTCGTTGCTCAATACTATCAAGAGTAAATAAAGCATTTGTAATATAATACACATCTTGAGCTTCACTGTATAGATGCTCCTCTACATGTGTCCTCTACAAGTGAAGTAGCTGCAACACATCTGACGGTTGCACGCCGAAGGGCGCGGTAGGCTACACCCGTGCCTTCTGTATCCTCGTCCTCCTTCCGCGAGCGCTATGTGCGGGGCGAGCTGTCGCCCTTTTTTAGCCTCGAGCCTGCTCAAGTTGATGATGCTCTCAGTATACCGCGCCCTGCGCATAGGGACGAGCTCACCCAGGCCCTACGCCGCTACGCCCAAAAGCTGGGCGCACCCGAGGCCACCTTCACCTCTTTAGATACACTAGAGCACGCCGAGAGCCGCGCCGTCGTCACCGGACAACAGGTCGGTCTCCTCTTAGGTCCGCTCTACACGCTCTCCAAGGCGGTCACGGCGGTTAATCTCGCTAAGAAGCTCAGCACCGAAGACAAACCTGTCGTGCCGATTTTTTGGCTGGCGAGTCAAGACGGCGACAGTGAAGAGATCGACCACGCCTATCTGCTCGGCTTAGATGAAGAGCTTCACAGGTTCCAGCTACCCCTGCCCGCCGATGTGCCTGCTGGGAGGATTGGGCTCGAGCCCGCTTGGGTAGAGATTATTACAACCTCTTTGCGAGGCGTGAGCGCGCACAAAACTGACACGCACGAAGCGTACAAGGAAGCCTACCGAGAAGAGGTGATAGGGTTAGTTACGCGCACAGCCGAACGCGCCGACACGGTTGCCGACTGGTTCGCCGCCATGCTCTACGCCCTCTTGGGCGACCAAGGGCTCGTCATCATCAACCCTTTGGAGCCCGACGTTGCGCCGCTCTTTCGACCTGTTTTAGAAGCTGAATTGAGGGAGCCCAGGGCCTCCTCACTAGCGATTAACGACGCGGGCGAGCGCCTCCGCGAGCTTGGTTTTGCGCCGCAACTCGGACGCGGCGAGGAGGCAACGAACCTCTTTTTGGAGGAGAACGGTAAACGTCTATTACTCCGCTTTGATGGCGCTGAGTTCTATACTGAAAACGAGACCTATACACGGGAAGAACTTAAAACGGTTCTGGACGAAGACCCTAGCCGCGTCACCCCCGCCGCAGGTCTGCGCCCCATCACGCAAGACGCTGTACTGCCCACCGCCGCCACCGTCGTTGGACCGGGCGAACTGCGTTACTTCGCCCAACTTAAAGGCGTCTACGAAGCGCACGACGTGGCGATGCCCCTCATCTATCCGCGCATGGAAGCAACCATCTTAGAGCCACCCGCGCGTCGCATTCTGGAGAAATACGACCTCTCAGCCGAAGCGGTTCAAGCCGACTTTGACCGTATTTACGATGAGATACTTTTGAATTTGCAGAACCATGACGAAGCGTTCGAGACGAGCCTGAGCGAATTAGAGAGGTCATCGAGTGAGCTTACCAAACATATTAGAGCGATTGACCCGACGTTAGAACGCACCGTAGAGCGCGGCGAGGCGCATCTGCGCAAAACGTTTGAATTGCTGAGGTTTAAGAGCGCAAGGGCGTTGCGCCAGCAAGATACCGTTATTACTGAGCAGTTCGAGAGGTTGAGAGCCCACCTTTTGCCGGGCGGCAAGCCCCAAGAGCGCGTGCTGAGCCCCTTTAGCTTCTTTTTGAAACTCGGCGCGAAAAATGTGGTGGAGAGGTTTTTAGAGCTACCGCCCGAGGGCTCGCATGAGGTGAAGTTTTAGAGAAACCAAGCGTCTCAGCTCGTCAGCCAATCAGTAGGCGCTATAGCCAGTCACAGCCACATTCGCTCTAGTCCCGTAGCGCGGCGTGCATCAGCTAGCTGACCCCGGTGCATGTACCAATGGTCAGCAACATACTGGAAACATAGACGGTAAGTGCCAAACATATCTTCAAAGCCTTTCGGCGCGTTTTGACTGACTCTATCAAGATCACTTTCGATCAGCGAATCAAGTAAGCTTACCGTTGCCTGGCGCATCTTGCGGCATTTAGCAAGGGTTTGATCGAACGAGGGGTATTGGTTGGCATTATCAGTTATTTCGGCTCCGTCAAAACGTTCTTTCCACTCCCGCAATGGGCTTGGCTCAGCAAGCATAAATTCTCGAATAACAAGCGCTTCGATATATGCTAAATGTCCGAGTACCCAAAGTGTATGACAACCACCTTTTGGGGTTGGAAAGACCATGCAATGTGCGCTCATATCTTCAATACGCGCCAGAACACGGTTTGTACTCTTTTCTAAATTGTTGCGTATAAGGTCAATGGATTGCATCTAGCTTCTTCTACCGTCTTCCCCTCACCGAATAGTTCGGCGCGTCCTGCGTCACCGTCACGTCGTGCGGGTGCGACTCCTGTAAGCTGGCCTGCGTGATTTTGACGAACTGCGTTTCCAAGCGCATCGCCTCTAAGGTCGGCGTGCCGCAGTAGCCCATCGCGCTCTTTAAGCCGCCGATCATCTGATAGAGCACGTCGCCCACCGGACCTTTGTAGGCGACTATCCCTTCGATGCCTTCGGGCACGAGCTTCTTGGCGTCCTCTTGGAAGTATCTATCTGCACTCCCGCCCGCCATTGCACCCATTGAGCCCATCCCCCGATACGCCTTGTAGCGCCTACCGTCGCGCAAGATGTTTTCACCGGGCGACTCGCTCGTGCCCGCCAACATCGAGCCGACCATGACCGAACTCGCGCCCGCCGCAACCGCTTTGGGCACGTCGCCCGTCATCTTGATGCCGCCGTCCGCGATTAAAGGGACGCCCGCCACGCTCGCCACTTGCGCCACCTCTAAAATCGCGGTGAGTTGCGGCATCCCGACGCCTGTCACAACTCTCGTTGTACAGATACTCCCCGGACCGATACCCACTTTCACCGCGTCCGCGCCGCGCTCAATCAGCGCTTCTGCCGCTTCCGCCGTGGCGATATTGCCCGCGATGACATCCACGCTATAGCTTTCTTTGAGGTACTCCAAGGCGTCCAAAATCCCCTGCGAGTGACCGTGCGCACTGTCCAAGACGAGCGCGTCCACGCCCGCTCTGACTAAAGCCGCCGCCCGCGCCTCAAAGTCCTGTGACACCCCGACCGCCGCCGCCACGCGCAGCCGCCCTAGCGAGTCTTTGGCGGCAAAGGGGTACTCGAGCTTCTTCATGATGTCCTTGATGGTGATGAGCCCCTGCAAAATATAGTCGTTGTCCACCACCAAGAGCTTCTCCACCTTATGCTGCTTCAAAATCTCCCTGGCTTCCTCCAGCGTCGTTCCTACTGGAACCGTCACCAGGTTATCTTTGGTCATCAAGTCCTCGACGCGCTTGCTGTAGTCCTCTTCAAAGCGCATGTCGCGGTTCGTCAAAATGCCGACTAAGCGCCCGCCCTTGGGACTTTCCTCGATAATCGGTACGCCCGAGATGCGGTACTCGCCCATCATCGTGTCGGCTTGTTGCAAGCTCGCCTCTTTGGTCAAGGTGATGGGGTCAACGATCATGCCCGCTTCGGAGCGTTTGACCTTCGTGACCATCTCGGCTTGGCGCTCCACTGACATCTTTTTGTGAATCACGCCGATACCGCCCTGCCGCGCCATCCCGATCGCCATCTGCGTCTCGGTCACGGTGTCCATCGCGGACGAGCTGACCGGGATATTGAGTTTCACGTTGCGCGAGAAGCGAGAGGTCGTGTCTACATCTTTGGGTAAAACCTGCGAGTGCGCCGGGACTAAGAGCACATCGTCAAAGGTCAGGGCTTCGCTTCTGAATTTGTCGGTAGATTTTTGCTGCGGAGCTTCGCTGACCTCGCGCATCAGTTTCGTCGCCATCATTCACTTCCTTTTTTTGTCTGGTGGAGGTCGTAACACAAAAAGTTCGAAGGCTGCCCGCCCTAGTGAAGACAATTATAGCGCTCTGGCTTAAAGAGTCTGTTCTGTTTAAGCCATTTGTAGGTGAGGCTCGAGCTTCCCCAACCACTCCCTAGAAAGCCTTATCGCTCTGCCCGAACGCTCAACAGGTGTGTGCGTGGTTTCGGCTGTGGCTAAAAGGGTGTTGTCGTTAGCCCTCGTCAACCTATAAACATAGCGAAAGCGCCGACTCTTCCCCTCGACAAGCTTCGTCTCAACTTCTATCTCGTCATCGAACCGCGCCGCAGCTCTGTAACTGACATTCACGCTGCTCACCGCCAGCGATACGCCCGAGCGTTCCATCTCTACGTAGCTAATACCTCTTTCGCGCAACCACTCGACCCGCGCCGCCTCCATCCACAAGACGTAGCTGCTGTGGTGCGCAACGCCCATCTGGTCGGTTTCGGCAAATCTTACTCGGAGTCTCATACCGTGTTGCCTGAGAGGAATTGAAGAAGTTGCTTGTAGTAGCAATGAGTTCCGAGCAATGAGCAATGAGTGGAAAGGCTTTTTATTCGTTGCTCATTGCTCATTGCTTTCAACTGTCTCACAGTACCTGCGAAGGGTCGGTTGTAAAGGTCAGCTTAGGCGTATTGCGTGAACGCATCTCTTTAGCCAATTCACGCTGCAAAAAGCCGCTCGCTCTATTCAAGGCGACTTCCATGTTCTCTATTTCGCGCTCGTCGCCCAAGGCGCTCACTAGCACTTTGGCTTGCGAGAGGTCGGCGTTAAAGCGTGCTCTTTCTACCGTCACGATCATGGGGATACGCGGGTCTTGGAGTTCGGTGATGAGTTCTGAGAGAGTGCGCGTCAGGGTGCGCTCTAAAGTTTTACGTCGTTCGCTCATCGTTTAAGGGTAACAATTCGGAGTGACGGAGGCGCTTTTTGAGATACTGGACTGCGCTGACATTCGCAAGTCTAAAACAGCCACGCCACATAGCCACCGTAGGCTAAGACGAGCACGCCGCCCTCCCAGCGCTCGAGCCTGCGCTGCGTGAACAAAAAGACAACTGTGAGCACGGCGAACGCGACCATGATCAAGAGGTCGAGGCGGAGCGCGGCGAAGGGCAGCGCCAGAGGCGTGATGAGGCTCGTGATACCTAAAATACACAAGATGTTGAAGATGTTCGAGCCGATGATGTTGCCCAAGACCATGTCGGTCTCGCGGCGTAACACGGCGACGAGCGAACTCGCAAGCTCGGGCAAGCTCGTGCCGACTGCAACCAGTGTCAGACCGATTATGCGCTCCGGCACGCCGAAGGCGAGGGCTAAAGAGGTCGCGCCGTCCACGAGTACCTGTGCGCCTAGCACGAGCAAGACAAGTCCGCCGACAATGCCGGCCACCGTGAGCCAGAGAGGGTAGAGGTTGAGGTCGTCCGGCGCTTCATCCTCATTGGGGGAGCGGAGCAGCCATACAAGATACGCGAGCAGGAGTGCGAAGAGCACAGCCCCCTCGAGCCGCCCTAGCCTACCGTCGGCAAAGAAAAGGAGCGGCACGAGGCTCGCGCCAATCATGACGGGTATCTCGCGCCGGAACACGCTCTTTTGAATGGCGATAGGTAAAAGAAGTGCGGCTAACCCTAAGATAAGCCCCACATTAGCGATGTTCGAGCCCACGACGTTGCCCACCGCAATCGCCTCTGCGCCGTTTAAGGTCGCGGTGAGGCTGGCGGCTAACTCGGGGGCGCTGGTCCCAAACGCGACCACCGTTAAACCGATGACCAAGGGACTGAGCCTAAAACGGAGGGCTAGGCTCGAGGCGAACCTCACCAAGAGTTCACCGCCGCCGTAGAGCAGGGCGATACCCAAAACAATAAAAAAAATATCTAGCATATGTGTACCTTTCGCGCCCCCAAGCCTAGCTAGTAGTCAACACTGGGCTGGACCTCGCAAACAACACTGCTGAACGTACGCGCCGCGTATACCGCCTCGGCTGAGCACGTTGACCCAATGTTACTTGCGCGAGCACTCCAGGTCTTGCCTTATTCAGCGCGTCACCGGATAGTTTTTAACTACCGTATTGACGACGACGCGCACCCTTTTGGTCGTTGCTGGTCTGGGCGGCTACTCCCCTGTAAGGGTAGTTATACGCTAAAAAGAATGAAAAGCGCATGAGGGCGATGTAGCTAGAATTAGCAGGTATCATCTGGTTAGAGACACGCTCACTATATGATACCAATTCCGATTGATTCTTTATCAATCCGAGCGGATGCGAGCAGGAACAAAGATACGGATCGAGCGGTATGGATTATCACCGAACGCATTTCTCGGTGATAGGGAATTTAGCGGAATCCGTATGAGTTACCGTCTAGCACGCACTTTCGGAGATGGTACCCTTGCCGGTTACGAAGTTTCCCTCCGGGAAGGCAAAACTTCGTTTGCGTAGCCCTCCTTCGGGAGAAGCGGTAATCTGTCTCAGTATGTTTTGGAACTGCTAAATGTAGCTAGGGCGGAGAGGCGTTTTGAGCGCTAGCTAATACGTACAGAATTTTATGATCCAGCTTAGAGAGTGCGAGGGCGCTGATTGCGTTCGGGGCAATAAGTGGCCCGTCGCCCGGTTTCTCGCTGACTAATACGGGCGTGACCGTAATTTTGAAGTGTGTGTAGGCGTGCTGAACCTCTTCTAACTTCTCGCCTGTAGGTGCATCCTCGAGCAGTGGAAAGCCCCACAACCCGCCCAGCATCTCGTTCTCACTCCGCCGCCGTAAATAAAGCGACTCACCTCTTTGATAAACGAGCGCGTACCTCTTTAGGTGAGGGATTTGCCTTCTCTTTTTCGGTTCGGGGAAGCTCGAGACCTCATTCCTTTGAAACGCGGCGCAATCTTTCGAAACTGGACAGCCGGAGCAAAGTGGTGATTTCGGTGTGCAGAGCGTTGCTCCGAGTTCCATCAACGCTTCATTGAACGCATCCGCTTGACCTCTTGGAAGGTATGAAAGAAGGTTTTCTTTTGCTGTTCTCTCTGTAACGACACCTGAAAGCGCAAAAAGCCGCGCCGCAACCCGTTTGACATTGCCGTCTACCGCTAAAACGTCTTCGCCAAACACGAACGAGGCGATGGCGGCGGCGGTGTATGGTCCGATGCCGGGTAGCTCTAACAACCTCTCATAGCTCTCCGGTAACTGCCCGTTGTGCTGTTCTACAACCTCTTTTGTTCCAACATGTAACAGTCTCGCGCGGCGGTAGTACCCCAAACCTTCCCACATTTTGAGCACGTCATCCAGAGGAGCTTCTGCCAGCGCACTCACATCAGGAAAACGCACCATCCACCGCTCAAAATAAGGAATTACCGTCACCACTTGCGTCTGTTGCAGCATCACCTCGGAGACCCACACACGGTAAGGCGTCCGCCCACGTCGCCAGGGTAGGTCGCGTTTATGGCGGTGGAACCACTCGAGCAAATCGCTTGTCATCTCGCCCTTCATTTCACCCGTCATTACCCTTACGCTAACCCATCAACGTTCGGGATGGTACACTTCTACAGACTTATGGCAGCAGCAAAGAAATGCAGCGAAGAGGTTAGGGATTGTTCCTAAGAGCTTTTTGCAACCAAGAGGTTTGTGACGCGGTTATGACTCTCTTCATCCTGCGAGGGACCCACACAAACCGAAAAAATACCTGCTTAGGAGATCATGTGCAGAAAGACAAGACGATAGGCGAGAGCTTCCAATCGCAGACCAAGTACCGCCGGGGTTCCTTGCCGAACAAAACGGGCAAGAACATTTCCGCGTACAAGGTCTACGCCAATCCCCTAGAGGTCGCCTCGCTGCCTGTCCCTGACCTTAAAAACGGGCGTGGACTCTGGAAGACGCTTTCGACGACGCGCGAGAACATCCCCGAGGGCGGACGCTTACGCCAGCACGACATCTCGCAGATTTTGTGGGCCACAGCGGGCTTTACCTACGGCGGACAGCGCACGCACACGACGGCTGTACCGCTGGCGGGGCTCGAGTGCTACCTCATCGTGCGGCGCATCGAAGATGTCTTTTCGGGCGTCTACCACTACAACCCGAGAGAGCACGCCCTAGAACACCTCGTCCAGACTGAGCCCAGCCTAGACCTCGCCGACGCCCTTTTAGGCGACACCGACATCAGCGCGTGCGCCGCTGTGATTGCCTATACCGGTATCCCTAGCCGCATCGACGACGGCTCGAAGAGTCGGGCGTACCGCTACCTCTATTTGGAAGCGGGGGCGGCGGCGCAGTGTGCAGTCCTTGCAGCGGTCTCTTTGGAGCTTGCCTCGACGGTCAGGGCGGAGTTTTATGATGACGAACTCTCGAGGCTCTTGCAAGTCGATGGCGCTCACGAGATACCGCTTTGTGTGGTGACGCTAGGAACATAAGAAGCTGTCAGCGATTAGCTTTTAGCTGTTAGCAAAAGCAGCGAACTTGCTTTCGTTACCATGCAAGGCTGAGGAACGTAGCTTCAGAATCGCCTTCAAATGATTTGATTGCGTCCTCATATTGCCTGAGAAGTTGTTCGACCTCCGTAGTTGAGCAGTTGCCTAGCCGCACCCAGATGACTTTTGGCGGATAGCCAAGTACGAGGCTCCGCTGATGAAAGTCGGAATCCTTCGAGACGATGACGAAGCTGTGCTCTTTTGCGTAGTCCCACACGACGGGGTCATCGGCAGCTTTAAGCCCTACATCTCTAATGTGCAGCGAGTCAGGAAAGAGGTCGCTGAGCAAACGAGTCAGTCGGTACGAGAGGTTTTGGTCGAAGAGCAGCTTCACGCCGCAGGGGGCACGGTGAGGAAACGACGCTCGCGCTCAGCCGCAAATGCAATGCACGCTTTGAGGTCTTCTTTCGTGAGGTCAGGAAAGTCTTCTAAAATCTCCTCTTCGCTCATGTCCGAAGCTAGATAATCGAGCACTTCGTAAACGGTGATCCGAAGTCCCCGAACGCAAGGTTTGCCCCCTCGTTTGTTAGGGTCGATCGTAATGTAATCCTGATAGTTCATAGAGAAAGTGTAAGATGACCTTAGGTGGATAGCAAGAGGTCGAACTTTCTGCAAGTGAACGGGACTTAATTAAGGCACCGCTTTGCGTAGTGACTTAAAGGTATAGACCAAGCTACACCTCAACCCCATGACCGACTTCAACATCAAAATCGCTACTTCTCAAAACTTAGAAGACTTGCTGCCTCTGATGCGTGCTTACCACGATTTTGAGGAAATCAGCATGTCTGATACTGAGCGGCGCAACGCGGTGAGTCCCTTGCTTACAGACGACACGTTAGGTCGTATCTGGCTCATTTACGCTCGAGGAAAAGTAATCGGCTACATCGTGATCACCTTTGGTTATAGTATCGAGCTGGGAGGTCGAGACGCCTATATTGACGAGTTTTTTATCAGCGAGCCCAGTAGAGGTTTAGGGGTGGGCTCAAAGGTCATTGCTCGCATTAAAGCTGAACTTGCCCAGTACAAAGTCGTCGCTCTTCATTTGGAAGTGGCTAAGACGAACAAACAGGCGCAGCGTTTTTACGCAAATTTAGACTTCGTTATTAGGGACCGTTATGCGCTTATGTCTGTTACGGTTAGGAATACAGAATTGTAGATGGTGCTTATGGGATACCTCTTTATATGGTGACATCAAAAATCTAACGATAGCATCATAACCTGAAAGTTTAAGAGGAAGCTCATCTAAAATTTCTTGAACTTTGCTAAAACGATGAGATAAATGTTAGATTCCTCACAACTCTCAATAAACTTGTAGTTAAGAATACAAACTAATTCACAGGATGAGGAGAAGACCACGATGAAATCTCATATTGTTGCCTTTTTTGCTGTCGCGTTACTTTTTGTTGGATGTAGTAGCAGGTCTGAAGTAGAACTCGAATTGGAAAGTGGCGTAAGTCCAGATTCTATTTACAATAACGAAGAAGTAGACGATCCAGATGGCATTGCATATGTAGCTGAGCTTGACGGAAATGGAACAACGCAATTCTCGACTATCTCTATGCCTATAGAGACTTTCACATCCTCTATTGCTCCTAATTCCGTAGTTGTGCATACTCAGAAAACCTTCTCAAAACATCCTGATGAGAAGATAGATAAACTGTTGAAAGAAAAGCTGTCTAAAGCTAAATCCAGCAATGGGAAAAAAGTTCGTGAGAAGGTTATTATTACTTTTGAAGATGATCTTCGCATACCTCGGTTTCCTGAACTAAGGGCAACAGAGTCTCCCAATTCTCCTTTTAACAAAGCAAAGGTTGCGCAGGCAAAAGCATTAGCTAAAGAAGCTAAGTACACGACAAAAGCCTGAAAGCGCTGTGTAGGAGCTTAGGGTCAAGGGAGAGGTTGGTGATCGCTCTGCGGATAAAGTCAAGCCCGAGCCGGAAGACAGACCTTTCACGTCTACCGTGCGGCTTGATGCGAATAGGCTTGAGTCGGTGTTGCCAGTGACCGACTTTAAGCGCCCAGAGAAAGGCGAGACTAACCACAGCGACCAGGGCGCTGAGGCGCTCGGTGTCCTTGAGGTGGGTATCTTCGAGGTTGAAGCCGCTCGACTTGAGGGCTTTGAAAAGAGACTCTATCTGCCACCTGTGGGCGTAAGCGCTCAAGGCTTTTCTAGGATTGCGGTTGGTCACAATGATGACGAGTTGCTGGTCACAGCTCCTAGTTGCAGCAACGGCAAGCTCACACCCACAAATCTTGTAGCGGTGGTGGAGGCTTCGCGTTTGCAAGGGTTCAAGCTGCCGAAAAAAGGCTGCGAGTTGAAACCAGTTGTCAGCTAGGCTGTTTTCTCGGATGCGAATGGCAAAGGGAATGTTTTGGTCTATCAGGAACCCAAACCAGTCTTGACCAATGAACTCCCTATCTGCAAGTAAGACCTCTATGCGCTCAGGTTTGATGACCTCCAAAACCTGTTCGAGCAACTCAGTGCGCTCCAGTGTGTTCGAGTTGCCCTGTTTAGTCAGAAGAACGAACGCGAGGGGGATAGCGATACCTTCATCGACTAGAGCAATCATCAAAATATTGATGTTGAATACGCCAAACTTCCAGTTCGTTCTATCGACGCATAAGGTGTAACGCTGCTTGTCGAGAAGTTTGACTATGAAGCGCGTGAAGTGTGTCTCGTCAAGCTCCAGCTCAGCAAAGAACCGCTGCGCCCGTCTATACACAGAAGCCTCACATGCCCAGCTTTGCATAGTGCTGACCACGCGCTTGAGATTGACCGTCCTCGCCTCGACAATACCCAGCATCAACATGCTCAGAAACGTGAGCCTCGACTTGTGCAAGTTGACACCTACTTCTTTCAACGCTTCGACTAATCCAGTATGCTTCATTTGAGTTCTCCTTCGTTTAGCTACGCACTAAACATTCTTCAGGGAGAACTCCTTTTTGTAAAATTGTCGTGTACTAAGCTAAAGAAGTTAAAAACATTCGTGCACCAAAGTATACCAAGTTAAAATCGCAACTATCCAACAAATTTGGAGTAAAAGTTTTCGATACTTATTGGCTCACTAAAGGTGTTTTAGCAGAAGTACCACTTGATGCCGTAGAAACCCTGGCTCTGCAAGAAAGTATCTTATCCATTGAGTTGGAACAAACGGATATTCCCCCTCCGCAAACCTACGAGGACGTTGCTGGAGGTCGGGCACTAATTAACAGCGATCCATACTACAACCAAAATCTGAGCCAGAGCCATATTGCCCTATTGGATACTGGAGTGCGCTTTAGTCATACGCTATTCAATAATCCATCTCGCATCAGCGAAAGGTATGACTGCACAGATGGTGTCTGCAACAGCCTGCCCGATCCAAGCGATGATTGTTGGAATCATGGTACTAAAAGCGCTGGCATTTTGTCGGGAAATAACAATCTTGGTAATGCTTTTAGAGGTGTCACACGCTTTCCTGTAAAAAGTTACAAGGTTTATACCTGTGCGGGGCTTAGTCGTGACGCAACGAGAAAAGCATTTGAACATGCAATGCAAACGGGTAACACGATTATAGTAGCGGAAATTCAAGATACAACTGGAGAAACAGGTAGCACTTCGTTAGCTGCCGAGAGTGCATATAGGGCAGGAGCTACCATAATAGCTGCAAATGGTAATTTTGGCAGTAACGGAGCAGGTTCTGTGAGAGCGCCTGCTAATGCTCATGGCGTCATAGGAGTTGGTGCTTACTATGCACACAGCTTGAATCAATATTTGGGTCAGGGCTTAGGACCGACTACAGACGGTCGGATTAAGCCAGACATTCAAACACCTACCTGGACAAGAACTGCAAGTAGCAGCAGCGATTCTGATACAGGAGTGTTCGCTGGTACTAGTGGGGCGACTCCCTATGCAGCGGCAGCAGCAGCAGTAGCTCGTAGCTGGTATTTCCCGACACAAAACAGTACGGACCCAGGTCGCATATATAGCTTGCTCATCCTTTGGGGTTCTGTAACTGATTTTGACAACACGGTCGGTGCAGGGCGATTAAGACTTCCTAGCGGGCCAGGGACTGTTTACTCGAGAAAGGATTCGGTCGAACCTTTAGAAACATTTATAACAAGTTTCGAAGTTCCTGCTGGTAGTGAATCTGTTAGTGCTGCTATTTGGTGGCCTGAAAATCATTATAGCGTTCATGATACACTATCGCTAAAGCTGCGCGATCCAAATGGTTATCTGCATGATGTAAGTGACCACAGTACAAGTGTTTTTCAAAAGGTTCGAACAACTAGAAGTACAATACCCTCGGGTACGTGGAAGCTAGAAATTAGTGATCTAGGGCCAACAGAACGTAGCCTTGTTCTGGCAAATACATTCTATACAGGAATTTACATAGACCGCTAATGGTAGTGTTGCGAGCTAAGGAGCAGAATATGTCAATGAATAAGCAGTTCCAAGCTCTTCTAGTCCTATCTATATTCTTCTTGAATAGCTGTTCTATGAACGGTTCAGGCGAGACAACGTTTCCTCAAGATAGACCGGAACCAGCCCCAGTCAATTACTGTAAATCAGGATTGGGTACTCAGTATATCGTCCTCGTGTACGAGCCTACTGACCCAGAGGTTCTTGGTCGGCAAGCAGTTGACCTGTTTGGGGGAACATATGACAACACTTATGAAAGCAATGCTTTTTTAGCAACGCTTCCTGAGCGTACGTTGGAGGCGTTGAGAAAACACCCAGATGTACAGTCTATCGAGTGCTCGCAAACCGACATTCCTCCGCCTTCTTGAACATAGGTGCTGAGTTTGAAGTGATACCGCCCCCGGTGCTAATGGACTTGTATAGAATATAAATATAGAGAGAAGCTCTCTGGTTTACTCACCTGCGAGCTTCTCTCCAAGAAGCGTATAGACCTGTGCTTGGCCGCTCGAGCCACCTTGACTAACTCTACCCCCCACATCATCCCCCACGTCTTCGTCTACGGCACCCTCAAACCGGGCGGGCGCTACCACAGCGTCGCGCAAAGAGGTGGGCGCTTTACCTTTCAGGACGCTACCATCGAAGGCTTTACGCTTTATCATCTCGAGCCCGAAGGCTACCCCGCCATCACGAGAGGTCAAGGAAACGTTCATGGCAACGTCTTCACCTTTGAAAATATCGAACGGGCGTTGCCTTTTTTGGACGAACTCGAGGGCTGCCACTGGAACCCACCCGAATATGAACGCATCAAAACGACGGTGTATCCACTGAACGAAGAGGTCTGGGCGTACCTCTACTTGGATGAAGTGAGGTTAGCTGAACCCGGCGCGAAGAGGTTAGAAAGTGGTCTCTGGCGTGTTGACCTTCACAGTTGAGAATAGGACGCTAACTTTCGTTTTTTAAGTCTAACTCACCTTTTTACTTGCATTCCCAAGCTGTTAGGTTAACCACTTTGAAGTCATCGGTAAGCCTCTGTATAAGCCTTTGAAAACTAGGAAAAAGCGCGTTGTAGACACGCTTTTTCGATTTGACAAACGTACGGAGCATCCCTTAGAGTAGCGTTTGTGAAAGACGTGTGCCGAAAACACTTAGGCTGATAAGCCGCTGAAGATTCGTAAGCACACTTTCCTCCCAGTCTACATTTAAGGTGTCCCGAATCGTGCTCGCCGTGGGTCGAGGTCGCATTCGCGGCGTAACTTTGAGAAACAGAACACGATTCGTGGTACACCGTCAATTTTTAGGAGCATTACCCTTGAGCCACCACTGGCACATCATCGACTCAACCCTGCGCGAAGGCGAGCAGTTTGCGCGGGCGAACTTTTCGCTCGCGGATAAGGTTGAGGTCGCTAAGGCGTTAGACGCCTTTGGCGTGGAGTACATCGAGCTAACCACGCCCGTCGCCTCACCCGAGTCGCGCCGTACTTGTGAGGTCATCGCGGGGCTGGGGCTGAACGCCAAAATTTTGACGCACACCCGTGCCACCTTGGAGGATGCCCGCGTCGCCACCGAGTGCGGTGTGTACGGCTTGGACATCCTCTTCGGCACGTCTAGCGAACTGCGCAACTTCAGCCACGGGCGGAGCGTCGAAGAGGTCATCGCGCAGAGCTTAGAGGTCATCCGTTTTGTGAAATCGAGGGACTGCAATGTGCGTTTCTCCTCAGAAGACACCTTCCGCAGCGATAAGCGCGACCTCTTGGCAGTGTACGAAGCAGCGGATGAGGCAGGCGTGGACCGCGTCGGCTTAGCGGACACGGTGGGCGTGGCGACGCCGAATCAGGTACGCGAGTTAGTTGCGGACGTGCGGGCTGTGGTGGGCTGCGACATCGAGTTTCATGGTCATAACGATACGGGCTGCGCGGTGGCGAACGCCTTTGAAGCGGTCCGTGCCGGCGCGACGCACGTGGACACGAGCATTTTAGGGATTGGTGAGCGAAACGGGATCACACCTCTCGGCGGCTTCTTAGCGCGGATGTTCACAGCGAACCCTCAGCGGTTGCAGCGCAAGTACAACTTAGAGATGCTCCCCGAGTTGGACGCCATGATCGCGAAGATGACGGGTGTCGGCATTCCTTTTAACAATTATCTGACGGGCGCGTATGCCTACAATCACAAAGCAGGGATGCACCTCAAGGCGATTTATCTAAATCCTGGCGCTTATGAAGTCATTCCACCCGAGGTGTTCGGGGTCTCGAGACGCCTGCAAATCGGTAGCCGCTTGACGGGTCGCAACGCGATTGCGCAGCGGGCACAGGCGTTGGGTTTGGACCTCTCTTCGGATGAAGTGCGAGCGGTGACGCAAGAGGTTAAAACGAGAGCCGATAAGCGCGATTTAGAACTCTTCGAAGTAGACGAACTCCTCTATTTGGCAGCGGAAGACGCGGTGCTAGCGTGAATCTTTCTGGTTTGACACTCGCTGAGCGTATCCTCTCCGTGCGTTCGGGTAAGCGCGTACAAGCGGGTGAACTCGCTGTGGTCGAGGTGGACCAGGTGATGGTCGTGGACTCGATTGCGCCGAGCGCCATTCGCGTCATTGAGGAGAGCTTAGGTGGAGAGGTCAAGTACCCAGGGCGCGTCTGCTTCGTGATTGACCATGTCGCACCTGCCGCAAACGTCGAAGTGGCGACGACGCAGAAGAACTTGCGTAGCTACGCCAAAGAGAAGGGCGTCCGCGTCTTTGACATCGGGCGCGGCATCTGCCACCAAGTGTTGATGGAAGAGGGTTTGGCGCGTCCGGGTTGGATTGTCTTAGGGTCGGACTCGCACTCGACGACCTACGGCGCGGTCTGCGCGTTCGGAACGGGGATGGGCGCGACGGACATTGCACTCGCGGCAGCGTCGGGTCGCACTTGGCTCAAAGTACCTGAAACCGTTCGGGTGAACCTAGTGGGCGAGAGACCCGCTGGGGTGAGCGCGAAAGATGTAGCACTTTCGGTCATCAAAACGCTGACTGCTGACGGGGCAACCTACGCAAGTATTGAATATCACGGCGCAGAAAACTTTAGTAAGTCTGAGCGGATGACGTTAGCAAATCTTGCGGTCGAAGCAGGGGCGAAAGTCGGTTTAGTGCCGCCGAGTGGTGAGGTTTTAGAGGAGTATAACGTACCGGGGTGGCTCGAGGTTGACCCCACCGCAACTTATAGCAAAGAGGTGGATATTGACCTCTCGAGCCTCACCCCCGTCGTCTCCGTCCCTTTTTATGTGGATAACGTTCACCCCGTCGAAGACTTTATCGGCACACCTGTTGACCAAGTCTTCGTCGGTACCTGCACGAACGGACGTTTAGACGACCTGCATGAAGTCGCGAATATCTTACGCGGCAAGCGCGTCGCGGAAGGAACCCGCCTCCTCGTCATTCCTGCAAGCTCACAGGTGTTGGAGCAAGCGGCGGCGGACGGCACCTTCGGTACGCTCTTAGCGGCGGGTGCGACCTTCGGCACCCCCGGCTGCGGCCCCTGCATGGGTCGGCACATGGGCGTCTTAGCGCCCGGCGAGGTCTGCGTCTCGACCTCGAACCGCAACTTTATGGGGCGCATGGGCAGCCCGGAAGCGAAGATTTTTCTAGCCTCGCCAGCGGTGGCGGCGGCAACGGCGCTCGCTGGTAAGTTGGCGCTGCCTGAGCGGGAGCTTGCTCATGCCTAGAGTCTGGAAATTCGGCGACAGCATCAACACGGACGATATCCTCCCTGGAAAGTATGCCCCGTTTATGGTTGGTGAGGACAAGTT
This sequence comes from Trueperaceae bacterium, assembly GCA_965213645.1. Taxonomy (GTDB): domain Bacteria; phylum Deinococcota; class Deinococci; order Deinococcales; family Trueperaceae; genus CBDBZX01. The sequence goes on along the minus strand of CBDBZX010000004.1, from coordinate 915,897 downwards.
TCAGACCTACGCCTTCGCGCATATGCGCCCTGAGTTTGCACCGGAAGTGCAACCTGGTGACTTGCTCATCGGTGGGCGCAATTGGGGTTTGGGCTCATCCAGAGAATATGCCCCGCAAGCCCTCAAGAAGCTAGGCGTCGGCGCGATTATCGCCCAATCGTTTGCGCGGATTCATTACCGCAATTTGCTCAACTTGGGCATCCCTGCGTTCGAATCGGAAGAAGTTCCGAACCTCCTACAAGACGGCGATGAGGTGAGCTTCGACCTCGCCTCGGGTGTGATCGGAAGAGGTGACGAGACCTTCAACCTCACGCCGCCACCCGACTTTTTGCGTGAAGCCTTAGAAGCAGGCTCGATTTTAGAATTCTACCGAAAACATCGGCGTTTCCCCGGCGAAACGCTTTAGTTTAGAGAAGTTCAAGGAGACTTAGACTATGTGTCCAGAATGCAGTAACGAAATCGAATCCGAAGGCTTGGAACAAGGCGAACTCATCGTCTGTGACGACTGTGGCAGCGAGTTAGAAGTGGTGAAAGTTAGTCCGCTAAAGCTCGAGCACGCCCCCGAGGAAGAGGAGGATTGGGGAGAGTAGAGGGGCGAGTGGATAGTGGTGAGTAGAGAGTCAAAAGCATTCTCTTTCCGCTTATCACTATTCACTAACCACTTCTCCCTAAATACTTATGGTCACTACCTTAGAAAGAACCGCACCGCAAACCACCTCGCGCTTAGCCGTCGTCTACGACCGCCTTCGCCCCGAAGAGCGCCTACTTTTTGACGCTTTGGAACGCGAGAATATCCCCTTTAAAAAGCTCTACGCGCCCGACCTCAAGGCGGATTTTGGGAACCTCTCGAGCCTCGCCTACTTCGATGTGGTCATCGAGCGCTGTATGTCGCAGACGAGAGGTCTGGCGATTAGCCGCATCTTCACGGCGCTCGGCGCAACCGTGTTGAACACACCTGATGTCATCGAAACCTGCGGAGATAAACTGGCAACGAATGCGGCGTTAGCGAGGGCAGGCGTTCCCACCCCGCGCACCGCGATTGCGTTTACATCTGAGTCGGCTTTAGAAATCTGCGAGGATTTCGGCTATCCTGTTGTGATGAAGCCCGTTGTCGGTTCGTGGGGGCGTATGGTCACGAAGCTCAACGATCGGGACGCGGTGGAAGCGGTTTTGGAGCATAAAGAGGTCTTAGGGGGACCGCAGCACAAAGTTTTCTACTTTCAGGAGTTCGTACAGAAGCCGGGGCGGGATATCCGTGCCTTTGTCGTCGGGGGCGAGGTTGTCGCGGCGATCTACCGCAACTCGGCGCATTGGATTACCAACACGGCGCGAGGGGCGACGGCGACAAACTGCCCGCTTTATGATTCCTTAGAGGACATCTCTCTACGCGCAGCCGAAGCGGTGGGCGGTGGCGTCGTTGCGGTTGACCTCGTGGAGAGCGAGCGCGGGCTTTTGGTCGTCGAAGTGAACCACACGATGGAGTTTAGAAATTCTATTGCGACGACGGGCGTGGATATTCCTGCTAAAGTGGCGCGGTACGCGGCGAGCCAACTGGTAAGCGTTTAGCGTAAAAGAAAAAAGAGGCTAAGTGAGATGACCGTCATAATGAAAAAAAGTTGGACGGTCATTTTGCGGGCTTCGGGGCGTCTGTCGGCGTTGTAAAGCGGGGCGAAGAAGTTCGCGACGGCGTTTAGGATGAAGCCGAAGAGGTCTGGCATAAGGATAGTTTGCGGGGTGCTCGAGCCTCAACGCTATAAAATTTCAGCCTGAACCTTTCTCGTCCAGCGGATGCCGCCACCTCAGTCCTGGAAAGCGGGCAAAATCTCTATCTGTTGTAATCCACTCACTACCCGACTCAATTGCGAGCGCGGCTAAGTAGGCGTCTGGAATGAGGTTGCCTTTGGCGTTTACCTCTTTGCAAAGCTTGGTGAAAATCGACCAGTGACGCTCGCCTGGTGCGATGATGAAGCAGTTGGATTGCGCTCTTATGGGCTCGAGAAATCCCAACGCTTCCTCAGCCATCGCGGGTGGTGAGAAGATTTTGGGATGCGTGGTGATTCGCAAAAAACCACTGCAAACAATATCGGCAAGCCCGAAGGCGCTGTCACGGTTGATGAGGTTTTCTAAGTAGTGCGCGTACCTCTCGTGCTGCGGTGCGTCGGGCCTAAAGGCGTAGACCAACACGTTCACGTCGAGCAGGGTCAACGTTCCATGAGGTCTAAGAGCGCGGCGTTATTATCTAAATCTACGCCACTCTGAAGACCTTGCCCGGCTCTGGAAAAGGGTTTGAGCTTGAAGGGCGTGCGTTTCCCCGTGTGAGGACGCTTCATCAGCTTCTCTCGTAGCGCCTCTTCGATTACACTCGTGAGGGTCTGATTGCGTTCAGATGCGTAGCGCTTGACCTCTTTCATAAGGTCATCGTCGAGACGAACTGTTGTTCTCATATGTCAAAGCATAATGCTAGGATGTCAATATGTCAAAAGAATCTCTCAAAATCGCCATCGTCGGCGCGTCCGGCTACGCGGGCGGCGAGTTCTTCCGCTTAGCGCTCGCTCATCCTCACTTAGAGGTCACGCAAGTCACCAGCGAGCGCTTCGCCAAGCAGCCCGTTCATATGGTTCATCCGAACCTGCGCGGCGCTTCTAAGTTGCGCTTTTCGTCCATTGACGACCTGCAAGAGGCCGACCTCTTGGTTTCCGCTCTGCCGCACAAGGAGTCCGCTAAACGTTTCGATGACCTCTCTAAATTTGCGCCGCGACTTGTGGACTTAGCGGCGGACTTTCGCTTGGATAGCGCGTTGGTCTACGAGAAGTATTACGGTGAGAAGCACCCGCGTGAGGACTTGCTCGGACGGTTCGTCTACGGCAACCCCGAGCTGCACCGTGAGAGGTTGCGAGACGCCACGCACATCTCAGGCGCGGGCTGCATTGCCACGACGACGATTTTGGGGCTCTATCCGCTCCTCAAATACGCGGTGCCTGCACGCGGCGACATCATCGTGGAGGCGAAAATCGGCTCCTCAGCGGCGGGCAACCGCCCGACCGAAGCGGGGCATCACCCGGAGCGCATGGGCGTGGTGCGGACCTATTCGCCCACCGGCCACCGCCACACCGCCGAGATTCAGCAGGAGCTGCCGGGCGAATTCCCCATCCACCTGACCGCCACGGCGGTGGAGCGGGTGCGCGGTATTCTCGTCACGGCGCACGTGTTTCTCCCCGACGGCTACTCGGACAAGGACGTGATGGGTGCGTACCGTGAGGCGTACAGTGAAGAGCCTTTTATCCGCCTTGTGACGGCGCGGAAGGGGATTCACCGCGTGCCCGACCCCAAGATTTTGGACGGGACGAACTTCTGTGACATCGGCTTCCAGGTAGATAATGACACGGGGCGCGTGGTGGTGATGAGTGCGCTGGATAACCTGGTCAAAGGGACGGCGGGACACGCACTACAGGCGCTAAATATCAGCATGGGCTGGGATGAAACGCTGGGTTTGGAATTTACCGGACTTCATCCCTGACTTCCCGAAGCGCGTAAAATAAAAAAAATCTGTGTGGACGCAGATGTTCACTTGCCTCTCCTACGGACTTTACATGGTTCCATACGCGAGTAGCGCACCGCTTAGAATAGAGGTATGCCGAACCTCTCCAAAGCCGACGCCCGCCGCCTCATGGCGAATTATCACTTCGAAGACACTGACATCGAAGGCGTCTTTGAGCGTTTGGGCAGCGTCCAGTACGACCCCTTGAGCCCTGTCGGACGCAATCACGATTTAGTCTTACAGGCTCGAGTTCCAGACTACAGGGTCAACGCTTGGGAAGAGGTTGCTTACCGAACTGGAGAACGTTTCATCTATGACGCTTGGGACAAGCAAGCGTGTTTGGTGCCCGTCTCTGACTGGGCGCACCGCAGGATTTATCACGCACATTTTTTGCCGCGTTGGTCGGAGCAGGTTTTAGAGCCGCATCAAGAAGCGGTTGAGGTGACATTGGGAGAACTCCGCACAAGAGGTCCGCTCTCATCTTTAGAGTTCACTGACCAAGTCCACATCGAGGACTGGCGCGGCTCCTGGCACGGCCCCAAGCTCGTCAAAAATATCCTGAGGGCGCTTTGGTACACCGGGCGAACCGTTACCCATCACCGCGACAAGGGGCGGCACGTCTACAGTTTACCGGGAGCGGTCATCCCCGAGCGGTATTTAGCGCAAGAGGTCAGCGCGGACGAAAGCCTCCGGCACATCGTTTTACGCCGTCATCAGAATACCGGACTCCTCAGACCCAACGCGGACGCGGCGCTGTGGGCACCGCTTAAAGGTGCGGCGCGAAGACCTCTCGTTGATGCGCTTGTGGAAGAGGGAGAATTGGTTAAGCTCGAGATAGACACCCAAACCTATCACGCTTTGCCTCACGTGTTAGCGAGTCTCGAGAAACCTCTTGCCAACCCTCGCATGACCTTTCTCGCCCCCTTGGATAGCCTCATGTGGGATAGAAAAGCGCTCCGTCACCTCTTCGACTTCGACTACATTTGGGAAGTCTACAAACCCGAAAGGGAGCGGAAGTGGGGTTACTACGTTTTACCTGTTTTCTATGGGGACCGTTTTGTGGCGCGGTTCGACTCGAGGCTCATCGGCACCACCTGGCACCTCCTCCGCTGGTGGTGGGAAGAGGATGTGACGCCTGACGCGGCGACGCTGACCTCTTTAGAAGCTGCGGTTGGGAAGTTCAAAAGGTATCTGAATGCGGATAAGGTCAAGCTGCCAAGAGGTTTAGATAAAAAGACGCGGGCGGCGTGGCAAGCCGGGGCGAAAGGATAAACTATACTGAACGTATGGCTCTAGCACCGCTTAATTACCTCTTGAATGTGGAGGAGTATCTCGAGTTCGAACAGGATAATCCCGTACGTCATGAATACGTTGCCGGAACACTCTACGCGCTTGCTGGCGCGACAAGGCGACATAACCTTATCGTGAGCAATTTAGTCTTTTCGCTCGTGAGCGCTTCAAGAGACAGACCTTGCCAAGTTCTCTCTGAAAACTTCAAAGTGCGCCCTGCCGATGACCTCTTTTACTACCCTGATGTAATGGTGGTCTGCCGCGAAGAGGAGGGCGATCCACTCTTTGAAACAGAGCCCTGTTTACTTGTCGAAGTCTTATCAACAAGCACCGAACATATTGATAGACGTGAAAAGTTTGCGGCATATAAGCAGATTGAGAGCCTTAAAACTTACGTCATCGTCCATCAGGATAAAAAGCTCGTCGAGCGCTACTGGCCTGACGATAACGGACGTTGGCAGTACGCACAAGTGACAGAAGGAGGACGTGTACCGCTGGGCTGCCCTGACATCGTGCTCAGCGTTGAAGAGGTCTACGAGGGCATCAATCTTTAGTGGTTGTGAGGCGAGAACAGTTCACCATCAGTGCGGATAAGGGGCGGCTCGAGCCTCACGTCATCACCGATTACCTCTCCCGCTCGTATTGGGCGCGAGGACGCTCCAGAGAGGTCATCGAAAAGTCTTTGCAGCACTCCGAATGTTTCGGGCTTTATGACGAGAAGAAGCAAAAAGGGAAGCAAATTGGTTTTGCTCGGGTGATTACGGATTACGCGACGTATGCGTATTTGGCGGATGTGTTTGTGTTGGAGTCCTACCAAGGAAGAGGTCTAGGCAAATGGCTCGTCAAAACGGTGCTGAGTTGTCCCGACCTCTTGACGTGTCGCTGGGAACTCGGTACGAAAGACGCGCACGCGCTTTATGCGCAGTTCGGCTTTGCGCGGGCGACGAGCGAGAGGGTGATGAAACGTGTTTCTGTTGCGAGGGAGCCGCTCTAAGTGTGCTAACATATATGGCATGAAACGGACAACAGTGTATTTAGAAGAGCCGACCGACTTAAAACTTACGCGCTTAGCAAAGCAGCAGGGGCGCTCGAAAGCTGAACTCATCCGTGAGGTTCTCGATGAGCATGTCGAAGAGGCTGAGAAAAAGCCTTTCGAAGTGCCCGATTGGGTAGGCATAGCGAGTAGCGAGGGTGCCTATACAGCAGAAGAGGATGAGGCTTTGCTGGGGAGGCTCATCGAGGAAGACTACGAGCGGGTTATGAAGGAGTGGAACGCCCGCGAACAGGATGATTCCGCTGATTCTCGCTGATACAAGTGGTGTTATGGCACTTTTAGACACGCGCCACGTGCTCCACGAGGAGACGAAGCGCTACTTGCCCGACTTACTTGTTCCTAGTGCCATCCTCTGCGAAGTGGATTATCTGGCGAGCATACGGTTCGGTTCACGGGTTGCTAGGAGGTTTTTAGCGGGTGTTGCGGAAGAAAAGATACCGTTTCTCAACGCCGACTTGCAAGATGTTCAGCTTACTTATGCGTTGATGGAGCGCTACGCCGACGCCGATATCGGTTTTGTAGATGCGAGTATCGTAGCGCTCGCTGAGCGTCACAAGATAAGAAGAGTCTTGACCCTAGACCGCAAACACTTCAGCTTCGTCCAAGCGCCGACGCTCGGCTATCTGGAGCTTCTCCCATGACCTCTATGATCGTCGTTAAAGTCGGCGGCTCACCAGGTATTGACTATGACGCGCTCTGTGAAGACATCGCGGCGCTCTGGCAAGAGGGGCAAAAGCTCGTTTTAGTCCACGGCGGCAGCGCCGAAACCAACCGCGTTGCTGAGGCATTGGGGCGTCCGCCCAAGTTCGTCACCTCACCGAGCGGCTACACCAGCCGCTTCACCGACCGCGAAACGCTGGAGATTTTCGAGATGGTCTACTGCGGCAAGGTGAATAAGGGCATCGTGGAGCGCTTGCAGAAGTTGGACGTGAACGCGGTAGGCTTGTCGGGTTTGGACGGGCGCATTTTTGAAGGAAAACATAAAGATAAGGTGCGCAGTGTCGAGAACGGCAAGACGAAGGTGCTGCGTGGAGACCACACAGGGACGGTGGAGCAGGTCAATACGGACCTTTTGGAACTGCTCCTTTCAAACGGTTATTTGCCTGTTTTGACGCCGCCGGGCTCGAGCTTTTCCGGCGTCGCCGTCAACGTAGACGGTGACAGAGCCGCCGCCGCTGTCGCCACCTCTCTCCAAGCGGACGCCCTCTTGCTCCTCTCCAACGTGCCTGGCCTGCTGCGCAACTTTCCCAACGAGGCGAGCTTGATCAGAGAGATTCCAGCGGGAGAGGTGGAGAGGTATCTCGAGTACGCCCAAGATCGTATGAAAAAGAAGGTATTGGGTGCAGCCGAGGCGGTGCAAGGGGGCGTGAAGCGTGTAGTGTTTGGTGACGCAAGAGGTGAAGGTTCGGTGCGGCGGGCGTTAGAAGGCGTTGGTACGGTAGTATCGTAGTGTATATTTTTCGGTTTTAGTGCATGAGGTTTCACTAAGGAGCACAGGATGGCACAAGTGAGAAGCCGTACCCAAGAGATTTTAGACCGCGAAGCGCAGCACTATTCCGGTCTGTGGCAGCCCGATGTCGTCTTTGTGCGCGGCGACGGCGTCAAACTCTGGGACGCGGAGGGCAAAGAGTATTTAGACTGCATGGCGGGCATCGCGGTGGCGAGCATCGGTCACGCGAACCCGAGGCTCCAAAAAGCCATCTCCGAGCAAGCGGGCAAGCTTATTGCCTTTGCGCAAAACGTCGGGAACGACACCAGGGCGGACTTCTTGGACAAACTCTTCACCTTTGTTCCTGCACCACTTAACCGCGTATTCCTCGCTAATTCTGGCTCTGAGGTGAACGAGGCGGCGCTGAAGTGGGCGCGGGCCGTCACAGGTAAAACTCGTTTCGTCGCCGCGATGCGCGGCTTTTCCGGGCGGACGATGGGCGCGGTCTCCTTGACTTGGGAGAAGAAGTACCGTCAACCTTTTGGCAAGCTCATCGAAGAGGTGGACTTTATCCCTTTTAACAACGTCGAGAAGTTAGAGGAAGCTGTGACGGATGAGACGGCGGCGGTCTTCTTAGAGCCCATCCAAGGCGAAGGCGGTATCCGCCCCGCGACGCGCAAGTTTTTGCAAGCCGCCCGCGAGCTGACCGAAGACTTTGGTGCGATGCTCATCATGGATGAGATTCAGTCTGGCGTAGGGCGCACGGGCGCGTTTTTAGCGTCGGAACACTACCTCTTAGAACCCGATATGGTCACGCTCGCCAAAGGTTTAGGCGGCGGCGTGCCGATTGGCGCACTGCTCATGACCGATGAGGTCGCCGCCGGGATGCCCAAAGGCGGACACGGCACGACGTTTGGGGGCAATCCGCTGGCGTCGGCGGCGGGGCTCGCCGTGTTGCAAGAATTTGAAGAGCGCGACCTCTTGGAGCACGTCAAGCACGTCGGTAATCACTTTCGCAAGGCGCTGATGGCTTTAGAGTCTGAGAAAATCCGTGAGGTAAGGGGGGTTGGTTTGATGCTCGGGGTGGAGCTTAAAGAGAAAGTTGCGCCTTATATTGCGGCGCTTCGTGACACAGGCGTGCTGACCATCAATGCCGGGGCGACGGTGATTCGGTTTGTGCCACCGCTTGTTATTTCGGAGGAAGAGGTGGATGAGGTGGTGAGGAGGTTTGAGAGGGTGTTAGGAGAGGTGGGGTAGGCTCGACGTCCGCCGCTGATGAAATGCGTTCGGACTGGGGTAAAGAGCGCCTTGCGAGGCTCGAGCGCGGCGATACCCGCTACACAGGGCACAGGGCCAAACTCATCCCTTGGGAAGAGGCGCTAAAGAGGTTGGAGCAAGATGAGTTAGCAAAACTCTCTTCATGGTAGACGCTGAGTCAAAACTCCGGTACACTTGGCACAGCCTCACACCAGGCTCACTCTCTGCTGTGGAGGAACCCTATGAAGCAATTCCGTGCCTTGTCCCTTCTTCTCGTCCTCACCGTTTTAGCCGCCTGCGCCCCGGCTGCGGGCCGCCCCACCATCCCCTACCTCGCACCGTCCTCAGAAGTTATCGGCGCAATCGCGCAGGTCGGTCCCCAACTTAGACCGGGCGGCGCATACAACTTTTTGGGCATCGAAACGATCGGCGACAACTTCATCACGCTCGTCGCGGATAAGCGCCCTGACTCGCAGATTCTCGGGTCGCTTACGGGCTCTGCAAATACCGTCAGCCTCACCTTGACCACCATCCAAAACGGTGAGGTGACGCAAGTCGCGACGAGCGGCCTGCCCAGAGACAACTCCGTCGTCAATAGAATGCTCGACACCATCATTCAGGAGCTGGACAACCGTTTTCAGCGAGCACCTCAAGCGCAGTAAGGCTCAGCGACCATCACACTTAGCGCGGGAGATGACTTTCCGCGCTCTTTTAACGGCTCACTACCTCTTCTTCGCGTGAGCCTGTTAGACTACTAGGGCGATGAACGAGGCTTTACCGAACCAACCTATGAAACGAGTGCTCACATGAGAGCCCATATTCTAACGTACGGCTGTCAAATGAACGAATACGACACCCACACCATCACCTCCGAACTGGTAGCGGGCGGGCATCAACTCGTGAACAGCCCGCAAGATGCCAATCTGATTATTCTGAACACCTGCGCCGTGCGCGGTAAGCCGGTGGAAAAGGTCGTGACGCTTTTAGGTGAATTGCGCAAGGAGAAGCGAGCGGGGCGCGAGCTTACGGTCGGCTTGATGGGCTGCTTGGCACAGTTAGAAGAGGGTCAAGAGATCGCCGAGAAGTTCGATGTGGACATCTTGATCGGTCCTGGTGCAATCACCGATGTGATTCCTGCGATTGACGCGGTTGAAAAGGGGCAGGAGCGCTTTCGCTCCTTAGAGTTCAGCGACGCACTCCATGAGGTCATCACGCCCGCGCCGCACACCTTAACGGGCTTTTTAACCATCATGCGCGGCTGCAACCACCACTGTACCTACTGCATCGTGCCGCAAACGAGAGGTCCAGAGGTGAGCCGTTCGGTTGAGTCGATTATGACCGAAGCCCACGCTATGAAAGCGGCGGGCGTCCGGGAGATTTACCTCTTGGGGCAAAACGTCAACTCGTATGGTCTAGGCCGTGACGACCTGCCCTCCTTCGCCGAGCTGTTGCGGCTCGTAGCGAGCACGGGCATCCCCCGCGTCAAGTTCACCACCTCTCACCCGATGAACTTTACGTCTGACGTGATTGACGCGATGGCGGAGACGCCCAACGTCTGCAACTACATCCACTTGCCCGTGCAGTCGGGCAGCGACAAGGTTTTACGGCGTATGGCTCGAGAATATCGCCGCGAGCGCTACCTCAATATCATCCGTGAAATCAAGGATAAGGTCGAAGATGTTGTGATTTCAACGGACATCATCGTGGGTTTTCCCAGTGAAACCGAAGAAGATTTCGAGCAGACCTTGTCCCTTTATGAAGAGGTGCAGTACGATAGCGCGTACATGTTTATGTACTCAGCGCGTCCTGGTACGCCCTCCTATACCCACTTCGACGACATGCCGCGCAAAGCGAAGACGGACAGGTTGCAGCGTCTGATTGAGCGCCAGAAGCACTGGTCATACGTTAAGAATCAGCGCTGGGTGGGTCGCGAGTTGCAAGTCCTCATCCGGGAGCCTGCAACCGATGGCGACTATGTGGTAGGACATTCCGACCAGAACCACACGGTGTTAGTGCCGAGAGGTCAAGTGGGCAAGATGGGGCTCTACACGGTCAACATTGACACCGCGACGCCGCACACGCTCTACGGAACGGCGAGAGGTCATAAAGTTGAGACCGTCCCGCTGATGATGGCGGGATGAAGTTGTTAGCTTTTAGCACTTAGCTTTTAGCTAAAAGCTAAGTGCCATGATGAAGCGCCGCGTATCCACTCCTTCATGAACCGGACCGAAAACGCACCTACCAGGGACTTCACCGCCACCACCTTTGTCGTGTGGCGCGAGTCCGTGCTCTTGCACTGGCATAAAAAGTCGCAGGCGTGGTTTCCGTGTGGTGGGCACATCGAGAAGGACGAACTGCCTGACGAGGCGGCGGTGCGTGAGGTGTTGGAAGAATCTGGCGTGATGGTTGAACTCGTCGGCGAGCGGACGCTGAACGTTCATTCTCCGAGACAGCTTGTGAGGCCGAGAGGGATTCAGTTGGAGACCATCGCGGAGGGTCACGAGCATATTGACCTCATTTACTTCGCCAAACCCGTAGCGGGGTATGACGGAAAGTTGTTGGAGACCGACCCCTCGTTGGGTTGGTATGCTCAGGCTGACTTAGCAGGGCTTGACTTAACCGAAGAGATAGAGCAGTGGACGACGCTCGCTTTAGCTGAACTTACGGACGGATAAGCTACCCGATACAAGAGGTGTTATGGATTACGCCAAAGTACTGTTGCCGCCGCGCCCTGACGCGCTACCTCTTGCTAAGCGCGGGCCGCACGGCGTCGGCGTCCGCACGGAGAAGTTCTTCGACAAAACCCGTGAGAGACCCTTAACTGTTGAGTGCTGGTATCCCACTGAAGTACCAGAAGGTACACAGGAAGCTACCGAATATGGACCCGTGAGGTGGCACGGCCTCAGCGAGCCGGTGAGTTTTGCAGGAAGGGCACTTAGAGGTAGAGAGCCGAGCGTACAGAACGCGCCAACCGTCATCTACGCGCACGGCGCGCCGGGCTCGAGGCTCCAAGCCACTTATTTATGCGAGCACTTAGCCTCACACGGCTTTTTCGTCGCCGCCATTGACGCGACCGCTATGACCTACGCAGACTTTGACAGTCAAGCCTACGTCTCTGGACTCATGGACCGACCTCTCGACGTGCCCTTCATACTGGACGAACTCGCTCATGTGGAGAGGTTTCAAGATACTGCAAACACAGAACACGCCGCCATCATCGGCTATTCGTTCGGCGGCTACACAGCCCTGGCGAGTTGCGGTGCGGGGTTGGACTTCGAGCAGCTCAGCGCGAATTCGAATCGGCAGGATAATATCGGCTACGCGCTCGGGTTTCGGGAGCGTTTGGAGTCTGCGAGAGGTAAGCAAAAAGGTTGGCAAGGCGACGAACGTCTCCGAGCAGCGTTCGTCATGGCTCCTTGGAACGCGCCGATTTTGGCGCTTGCGCAGGTTTCCGCGCCGCTCTTTGTCGCGGTTGGCGAACTCGACACGGTTGCACCTTCCGAGCGCGACGCGCGGCGCATCTTCGAGCATGTTTCATCGCAAGAGGTTCACCTCTTGACCTTTGAGCGCGGCGGCCATAACCTCTTCACCAATCCGAGCCTGCCAGAGACGCGCCTGAGCGTAGCGGCGTGGGCGCATGTGAGCGACCCCGTGTGGGATAAAGAGCGCGCCCACGACATCGTCAAACATGCGGTGCTCGCCTTTTTACGGCGTCACCTCTTAAAGTTGGAGCAAGAGGTAAACGAGCTAGAAACGCTTGAAGAGGTTATTGGAGTGAGGCTCGAGGCCCGCTAAAGAGGTGCAGCGTATGGGAAATGTCGCCCCAGACTTGACACGCCCTATGCTGGCTTTATAAAATCATGTTTGCACGTGGCGCACATGTGCCATGCGGCAACAGAGCCAAGTTGTTGGTACAATTACTGAGCTTGAATCACGCAGATATCATCACCTAAGGTGCGGGCTACGCAATACGCTACTTTGGTGAGAACGGCTCTGACCAGATGATACCTGCTGTAATGCCCCATCGTCTAACGGCAGGACACCGGATTTTGGTTCCGTTGATCGAGGTTCGAATCCTCGTGGGGCAGCCATAGAAGGCTACACGTTAATTCGTGTAGCCTTCCTCTCTATCGTCTACAACATGACTATCTACCGCGTGATACGGATTCCGCTAAATTCCCTATCACTGAGAAAGGCGTTCGGTGATAGTCCATACCGCTCCATCCGTATCTTTGTTCCTGCTCGCATCCGCTCGGATTGATAGAGAATCAATCGGAATTGGTATGACCTCTTCTCAACCTTGATTTTTACAACCTTTCCCTCTAAACTCTAAAGCGAGTGTAAATCTAAGTCGAGTGGCTCGAGGGGGGAAACATGGTCACACTCAATCTTGTTTTAGGCATTCTGCTCGTTGTTTTAGGGGTAGCTTCACTTATCTACGCCATCAGGACGAACAAACCGGGCAAGGTGCAGGTCGGCAGTGGCGGCGCGGGCGTCTTCGTGATGTTGGGCTTCGCCCTTTTCGCAATGGGCAGCCTTGTGCTTATCCTCGGTCTGCTAGGACGCCTTTCGGATACGGGGCTCGGCATGTAAGGGTACTTCGTAGGCTCAAAACGGTCCACGAGAGGTTGCGCTCGCTATACTCACCTCATGGCTCAACCCAAAACGTCCGTCGAATCCTTTAACCTAGACCACACTCAAGTCCGCGCCCCTTACGTCCGCTTGGCGGGGCGCTACACCGGCCCCAAAGGGGACGAGGTGCGCAAATTTGACCTGCGCCTGGTGCAGCCCAACCAGGCCGAAGTGCCCACTGCCGCGCTCCACACCATCGAGCACCTCATGGCGGGCTATCTGCGCGACGAACTCGGCGATAAAATCGTGGACGCGAGCCCGATGGGATGTCGCACGGGCTTCTACCTTACCGCGCTAGGCACGCCGAGCGAGGAAGAGGTCAAAGTGGCGTTTGGTCATGCGCTTAGGGCGATTACGGAGCACGACGGGTCGATTCCGGGCTGTAGCGAACTCGAGTGCGGTAACTACCGCGACCATTCACTACTCGGCGCAAAGGCGTGGGCGGAGGATATTTTGAAGCGAGACATCATCGTTCAGCCTACGATTCCTCTCAGCTAAACCTCAATATGTGAGCAAGAAGTGAGAGTAATCCTGAGTTTCTTCTCACTTTCTCATTAAGTCTCTCATAGAAACGGCGACTATAATCCCTTCTATGGACCGTAAACCGCTCGTACTTATCGTAGAGGACGAGAAAGACATCGCAAAATTTATCGACCTGGAACTGCAAGCCGAGTCCTACGAGACCAACGTCACCTATGACGGAGTCACAGGGCTCTCCAAGTTCCGCGAACTCAACCCTGATTTGGTCGTCTTAGACCTCATGCTGCCCGTGTTGGACGGGCTCGAGGTCGCCAGGCGCATCCGCAAAACGAGCAACACGCCCATCATTATCCTGACTGCCAAAGACAGCGTGGACGACAAGGTGACGGGTTTGGATTCGGGCGCAGACGACTATCTGGTCAAACCCTTCTCCATCGAAGAACTCTTAGCCCGCGTCCGGGCGCACCTACGCCGCGTCAACCCGGCTGTCACCGGAGAGGTGCGCGTCGCGGACCTCGTCATGAACTTAGACGGGCGCGAGGTCTTCCGCGACGGGCGTCGCATCGAGTTGTCCGCCAAAGAGTTTGAACTCCTAGAACTCTTCGCCCGCAACCCCGGCAAGGTCTTTAACCGCTTCGAGATCGAGGAGAAGGTGTGGCCTGAGTATACGGGGGGCAGCAACGTAGTAGACGTGTACGTCGGCTATTTGCGGCGTAAGTTAGAGGGTGAAGGGGAGCGCCGCCTTATCCACACCGTGCGCGGCGTGGGGTACGTTTTAAGAGAAGAATAACTCGAGGACGGTGTACCGCCTCAACGTGTACGCGGTGACGTAATATTTGCGAGGGATGCAAATCAGTCTTCATGTACACACGAAACGAGACACCTTCATTTACGAGAAAAACTGAGATGTGAAAGAGGTCACAGCGCTACGTTTCGCCGTAGCGCTTTCCATTCTCACACTGACGCGATAAAATAACGAACAGCGCGCCACTAAAGTAGCGCTAACGCCATCTCACCTTTTAGGTTACAGTGAATCAACCCCTGAGAAAACTATGGTCAACTATAATATCGGGCGTCATGCACGCTCTAAACGTTCGCGTGTGGCTGGAGATAACAGACTTAGAGACATCGAGGACCGCATGTCCCTAAGAATCCGCCTGACGCTCTTTTTCACGCTCTTTTTGGCGTTTGTCTTGACAGTTGCCGCCGTTGTCGTTTATGGCTTCACTCAGCGCTCCATCTTGGAATCGGTAGAAACCAGAGCGAACCAAACCTACCGTGACCTCTTCGCCGCCGTGCAAGACAACGCCAGCCCTAGCTTTTTGAGCAGTTGGGCGCAGGGGTTGTCTAGCGACGGCGTCTATTACGTGTCCTATATTTTAGGACAACCGACCAGCAGCGAAGACCTCCGAGTACTCTTTCAGTACGTGCGCCCGCGCGGGATGGGTACCTTTGTAGCTACAAACGCACCCAACAGCATTTTAGAGCGGCTGAGTAGCGCCGATCTCGAGACCCTTCTGGAAACCGGCTCACTCGTAGCGCGCATCAGCACGGAGGACGAGAGCGAACTCGTGGTGAGAGCCGGGCGCGGCACCTTTCAGTTCGGCGACCTCACCCTCGACGCGCCCGCGCTTCTGATGGTGGGCTTGCCTGTGCCGACCGACACCTTAGCGCAACTCCGGCGCAACTTGGTCTACACGGTGCTCATCGCCTTTGTCATCTTTGCGCTCGGCGTTTACTTGCTCTCTTCACGTGTGCTCTTGCCGCTTAAAAAGGTGACGACGGCGGCCTCGAGGGTCAGCAGCCAAGACCTCTCCCAGCGCGTACCCGTGCCCAAAAGCCGCGATGAGGTCGGCGAACTCTCCGTGACCTTGAACCGGATGCTCGACCGGTTACAGGAATCTTTCGACACCCAGCGCCGCTTCACCGCCGACGCCAGCCACGAGCTGCGCACCCCTGTGACCGTCATCGCCGGACACGTCAACTACCTCCTGCGGCGCACGAGTCCGAGCCCCGAGCAAGTCGAGTCGCTCACCACGGTGCGCAACGAGGCGGCGCGGATGGGCAAGCTCGTCAACGACCTCTTGGAGTTGGCACGGGCCGACGCGGGCTTCGAGGTCGAAAGAGAGCCCCTCAACCTCGTTGAAGTCATCGAGACCGTCCACCGCGAAGTCGCGCCCGTCGCGAAGGGCGCAGAGGTGTCCGTCACCCTGCCGCAACCCCTCATCGAAGTCGCGGGAGACGCGGCGCGGCTCAAGCAGGTCGTTTTGAACCTCGTGCAGAACGCGCTCAACGCAGGGTCTAAGCACATCACGATTTCGCTCCTGGAGGAGCGGGAGTGGGCACGCTTAGAGGTTTTAGACGACGGCCCCGGCATCCCCAAAGAGGCCATCCCCAACCTCTTCGACCGCTTCTACCGCGTGGACGGCGCACGCTCCACGAGAGGGAATGGGAGCGGTTTAGGTCTCGCTATTGTCAAGTGGATCGTTAAGCAACATGGCGGTGAGGTGAATGTTGAGTCGGCGCTAGGTGAGGGCACGGTCTTTACGGTGATGCTGCCGCTGCTGAGTCAGCCGTTGGAGACGCGCCGGGCGGCGTAGGGACGGTTGAGCCGACTTTTTAGCCTTCTGAACACCTGACTAAAAGAGCATCTCAACCTCTTCATCCGGCATAGTCTGGCCCACGCGCACGTCTAACATCTTGCGCCGTGTAGGGTTGAAAAAGTAGGAAAGCTGTACCAGTGACCCATACATGTCATTGACCTCGAAGCCGCTGATGACGAAGCCCGCCTTGAGCTTAGGGACAATCACGGCGTTGTTCGTGAGGTTGTGGCGGCTCGAGACCACCTGAAACCCCTCCGCCTTAACGCGCTCCAAAACAACTTGTAAGAGCGCCGTGTAAATACCTCTGCGCCGATGCTCTTTGAGAATGCCCGTGCTCACCATCATGAAGTTCGAGGGCGCAACCTGCAAACCTAAATGCCAACCGACGAACGTGTCTTTTTGAAAGATGCCGAGCCTAAGTGCGTAAGCGTTATCCAGACGTTTGCGAAGAGGTTCTAACGCCTCTTTTGCTGCGTCGCTGTAAGCGTAGCCTGGGCTGAGGTGATGATTATCCGTGAAGACGATGGGGCGATGTTCGCTGAAAAGTGGGGAAAAGTCTTCGGGGGGTAGCTCGAGCACGTAGTAGTCACCGACAAGAGGTTGCTTCATAAGGTAATTATGTACAATTTGACCTCTTGAGTTCTACAGTTTGATGTCTACAATGTCTTTTCCGCTTCAGCAATAGCGTTGCTTTCGGGGCTCAAGTCCCCTTGCCCGGCGCTCACCAGCCGCGCAAATACCGTTACCAGGCCGAGCGCCACCGCCACCAGTCCTAACGCCCCCGCGAGCGTCACGAGTTCGGCGGCGAACCCGATCAACGGCGGACCCGCCAGCCAGCCCAAGTAACCGAGCGTCGCCACCGCCGCAATCCCCGTACCCGGTGACACACCAGGTGTGCGCCCCGCCGCGCTGAAAAAAACGGGCACGAGGTTGGCGAGCCCGAGCCCGACGCAGCCGAAGCCGACAATCGCCGCAAGAGGTTGCCCGATGAGGAGCGACAGCCCGAGCCCAATGCCCGCCACTAAGCTACCGAAGCGCACCGTCATAGACGGCCCGAGCCGTTTCACGACGACATCCCCTGTTAGTCGCCCCACCGCCATCATGAGTGAAAACGAGGCGAAACCAGCGGCGGCGAGCCCGGTGCTCGTTCCTAACGTGTTGCGCAAGTAGACCGCGCTCCAGTCCGCCATCGCCCCCTCACCGACGAAGACGACAAACGCCAAAAGCCCCAGCCCGAGCAGCGAGCCCTTGGGCAACACGAACGCGGGACCCTCTGAAGTCGAACCTTCAGCGCTTTTGGGCAAGAGGTAACGAAGCGCCAACGCGCCCGCGCTCAAGAAAATGAGCGACGCGCTCGTCATGTGCACAATCGGACTCACGCCGCTCTCTAAAACCAGTCCGCCAATGCCCGCCCCAAAGAGTCCGCCCAGGCTAAAAAAGCCGTGAAAGGACGACATGATGGGTTTGTCATAACGCTCCTCTACCGCGACGGCTTGCGTGTTCATCGCCACGTCCATCGCGCCGTTGCAAAGTCCGAAAAAGATGAGCGAAAGAACGAGCAGCGCAAAAGACGGCGCGAGCACGAGGGGGGGTAGTGACAAGCAGAAGGCAACCGTAGACACGCGCGTCACCGCGCGGCTACCGAAGTGGGCGATGAGCCAGCCTGAAAGCGTCAGTGAAAAGACCGCGCCCAGTGCGACGCCTAAAAGTGCCAGCCCGAGCAGCCCTTCGGATAGTGCCAGCTTTTCTTGCACGAGCGGGATGTGCGGCACCCAACTCGCGATGGTTGCGCCGTTGACGAAGAAGATGGTGAGGACAGCGAGGCGGGCGGCTTTGGGGCGTGAGGTCATAAATCTATACTAAGGCTTAACGTTGAGGTTGTAGGATAATGCCCTCGAAGGGGCGTAGCTCGAGCCTCTTTTCAACTTCACCTTGTCTGTCAAGCTGAGTCGAGAGCATGACGCACCAGTTCTCTGGTAGCGTGACCTCTTGCGCGTCCGCTGAGAAGTTGAGCAGCACTAGGACTTTCGACTCTTCAACCTCTCGCCAATAGCCGAAGATGTTCTCCGGGATGTTTTCTAGGGGTTGATAGCTTCCAATGCTCAGTGCGGGAGTGTTGCGGCGCACTTTTAATAACCTCTTGTAAAGCCACAGCATTGACCTCTCGTCTTGCGTTTCCGCTTCGACGTTGACGCGCTCGTAATCCTCTGCGATAGGTAGCCAGGGTTCCGCTTCCGAAAAGCCTGCGTACTCTCCAGCGTTCCACTGCATCGGCGTGCGCATGGCGTCTCTAGTCGTACCCGTTTGATAGACGATGAAGGGGTCTTGCTGCTTTTCAGGTGGAACCGCTACGTTCGCCATATTGAGTTCGTCACCGTAGTACAAAAAGGGTGTACCGCGCAGGGTCAGGAGGAGCATGGCGGCGAGCCGCGCCGCTTTCCCATGCCGACTCAAGCGGGGCATGTCGTGATTCGCTAAGTTGTAGTTGGGGTGGTTCTCACCGATGGCCGCGTCGTAAGCGTCTATCTTCGCTCGGAGCGTGTCCGCCTCCATCGGCAGAAACATCAACCCGAAGTAAAAAGGTAGGTCGAGCCCCTTGCCGTTACCGTAATAAGCGTTGATTTGTTCGGGCTCTAAGTAGTACAAGATTTCCCCTACCAGCACGCACTCAGGGTAGGCGTGAATGGCGCGGTTCATCTCGAGGATGTAGTCGTGCGTTTCGGGACGGTTGAGGTGATACTTAGCCGCAGAGAGGTAGTCTTCAGCCTGCGCCGTTTCGGGTGGTTCGTCGCGGAACTCGGCATCTTTGCCTAGTCGAGCATATCGACGCGAAAACCGTCCGCGCCACGCTTCTGCCAGAAGCGCAGCGCGTCCATCATCGCCTCCCTCACCTCTTCATTGCGCCAGTTGAGCTCGGGTTGATGCGGGGAAAAAGAGGCTAAGTAATACTGCGCCGTAGATTCGTCCCAAACCCAAGCGGAACCAGGCGTATCCAACCCATTCACGCTCCGCCAGTTGTTGGGCGGCGAGCCGTCCTCTTTCGCGTCACGCCAGGTGTACCAGTCGCGTTTAGGGTTATCTTTGGAACTGCGCGACTCGACAAACCAAGGGTGCTCATCCGAGGAGTGGTTCGGTACGAAGTCGAGGATGATTTTGATATTGCGGGCGTGCGCTTCTTTGATAAGCGTATCGAAATCTTCTAAGGTGCCGAAAAGCGGATCAACCTCCGTATAGTCCGACACGTCGTAACCGAAATCCCTATTGGGCGACGGGTAGATGGGCGAGAGCCACACGGCGTCAACGCCGAGCCACTCCAAATACGCCAACTTCTCCGCAATTCCCTTGAGGTCGCCGACGCCGTTGCCCGAGGTGTCCTTAAAGCTGCGCGGATAGATTTGGTAGACGACGCCTTTTTGCCACCACGTATGCTCTTGAGTATGCTCTTGGGTATGCTCTTGGGTACGTTCCTGAGTTTGTCTTTGCGGTTGAGATTCCATAAAGGTTCCTTCCAGACGTTGCATCAATTGAATTTGGGACGAATAGATAAAGAGGTATTGCCAAGTCTAACTCTCGTGCAGTTCACCTCTTGGCGCACCGACGTAAAAGTTTTGAAACGACGCCTGCAAACCTGAGCGTTCGGGCGAGCAGCACATGACACCGACTTGGATGGGGTCAGAGGCGGGAAAGTCAGCGAGGCGCAAGAGGTGAGTAGACTCTTCTCGTAAGGTTTGAACCAGGAGTGCTCCGCCCCGTCGTGTAAGGCGGAGCGTCACCTCCGAGGCGTCTGCGTTTAGAGAGGTCACGGACCAGTCGCTCCGCTCCCTCGTCACAACGGTGCTGAGTAACTTCTCGCCGTCACTGTACTCAATCCCTGCTTTGACCCAATGCCGCTCGTCTAGGCGCAGCATCAGCCCCGCTTGGTCGTAGAGGTGCTCGAACTGAGCGTCAAACGTCACCCCAGCAGAGAAGTCGCCCTCGGTTTCGGTATAGAAGAAGTGCCCGTTATCCCGCACGAAGCCGTAGTGTGTCTCGCGCCAAAAGTCGGTGCGCTCGCCTGTGGTGACGTTCAAGAGGTCGCCCTCGAGGTTCCAGTCGGGCGGCTCGTTGAGCCAGCGCATGTCAGTGAAGTTCACAGAGGTTGCTCCTTAAACTTGATGCGGGTTAACTCGAGCTTCCGATCACATCCGGCACATGAAAGAAAACATCGAGACCACGCCCAACCACATCGGAATAGCGATAAAAACCTTGCCGAGCGTGAAGATACTTGTTACGTCTGCGCCAAAAAGTTGCGCGACGCCCCCGACAATTAGCGTGATGAGACCGAGCGCGGTCAAGAGGATGAGCGCAAAGAGAAGCGCCGTGCGTGTTGCGCCGAAGAGGGTTCGGCTCAGGTGAATCACGTTGCGGACAGGGCTTTTCACAAACTTTCTCCTCAATTTTATAGCTCGAGTCATGCTCAGCTCGAGTAACGTGCTCTATGCTCAGCCACAACAACCTGTGCGAAGAGGTCATACTCAAGCTCAGACGTGCCGTTGACGATGAAATCTGCTCTTTCCCAGGGTCGCTGATCCACCAAGAAAGGAAATTCCTCGCCCATCCACTCTTCCCAAAACTCAGCAGCTTCCGTGTCACCGCCATCACGCTCAATACCTCTTGCTTTCGCCTCCTCCAAATCAGCTTGAACCCAGATGACGATGTCGAGCAGGTGCGTCAGCTCTCGGCGGGCTGCACCGACACCCTCGAGGATGAGCATAGAGCAACCTTGCGGCACGGTGATCGCTCCTTCCTCTCGTCCCCAATCGTCCCAAGCTGGCGGACGATACCAAACAGCTTGTCCAGCTCGAGCGGGCTCTAGTACATTCTCTAAAAGTAGTGCGGTCCAGTCAAAGAAGGAGTGATGCCAAGCGATATCATCTGTGTGAATGACGGTTGCGCGAGACCAGTTGCCGCTCGAGGGGAGGTCGTCTGTATGCACGACCGTGGCGCGGCTGGCTACAGTTTCATGTATAAGCGTGGCTAAAGTAGATTTTCCGCTCGCACTTCGTCCGTCAATCGCGATGATGCAGGGTCGCGCTGAGGTGTCTGGACATCTGCTCACGAGTAACTGGACGAACGTTTCCAATGACTCAGTCTTCCACGGTCCAAAATGCGGTTCCTCGGGAGGGAGGTTCATCTCATTTCCCACGGTGCGTTTCCATGTATTCGGCTGCAAAATCCACGAGCGCACGCTGCTCAATGAGCTTCGTTTCCGCTTGACCGACGCGACAAGAACTAAAGTCATGGACCTCCTCAAATGCCGTGCCAATCGCCACAAAATCATCTGAAATGGGTTCCAACACCTCATAGCTTACCCATTGACGCTCACCGTCTACGAATACCGCGCTGCTCTCCGTGATGAGCGACTTATTCGCGTAGTTCGCCCTTGCTTCTGCCAGATGCAGCGATGTGTTCTTGTCGTGACCGACGCCGAGCAGCAGGATATATCCGCCGAGAGCGTACACTTTAGCGAGAGGTGAACCCTCTCCGGTTGGGCTCTCTAAAGGATGCTCCGCCGTAATGTGAGCCGCCTTTGCGCCGAGTACGGCGAATGAGCGAGCCGGATGTGTGCTTCGGGTCGCGCCGGGCCACAACCTGACCGTTTCAGCCAGGACGCCCATGTTGAGAGACGGCGTAATCGCTGGGTCATAGGCGGGGCAGTGCTCCCGCAAGGTCGAGTACCACGCTTCGGGAAGGTCGCCATGAACACCTCTTGTCGGGTCTAAGTTCTTCCAGGTTTGCGTCGGGGCGACGAGCGTGCCTTCTTCGCCGACTGCCGCCAGAAGCGCACGCACGACCACCTCAGCGCCACCCACGACAAACCCGGTGCGGCTCAGCGAGCCGTGAACGATGAGGGTGTGACCTCTCTGAACGCCACATGCACGAAGGTCAGTGAGAAGGCTCTCGAGGGTAAGAGGTTCGAAGCTGCGCTTAGCCATGACTATCTCCTTTTAGAACGTACTGCACCTCAGTCCGAAAGCGGCTGCTATCGTCTGTCTCACGCGGGCTGACAAAGTAAACCTCTCGCTTTTGTCCTAGTTCGAGCCCCTCTTCTAACGCCCACGCCTGCACCGTTCTGGACGCGAGGTGTAGCGGCTCGTATGGACCGATGTGAAGCGTATAGGCGAGCGTGGTGGCGGGCAGGAAGGCGGCGGCGAAAGGTGGGGGCGGCTCTAAGGGGTCGGGTGTCGGCGCGCAGAAGTCGACCGTAAAGCACCAGGGAGAGTCGTCCGACCAGTCCAGTTCTAAAGCGCAGTCCCTTTCGACGGCGAGGAGAAAGTTTGGGGCGGCGGGTTGGGGCCCGCGTTCGCGCAGCACCTCTTGTATCCTTTCGAAAGCCTGAGTCCGTGCTCTGTCGATCTTGGCGAGCGACGTTTCTTCGCGCAGATAAATGTAGGGCTGCGCCGCCACCTCTTTCGTCTTGACCTGGTAAGGAAAAATCTCGCAAGTTTGAAGCGCGTCTAGGGTCACAAGCGCTTCTCCATACTTAGCGATGCGCTCTTCAACGGAGCGGCGCTGACGTGCAATGAGGTCTTCTAGGGTGGCGGGGCTTTTGGCGTCAAAGACACGCTGGATGTCGGCTAAGGGAACTTCCAAGGCCCTTAGAAGTCTTATCTGCTCAGCTTGAACAGTCTGCTCGCGGCAGTAGTAGCGGTAGCCCGTCTCTGGGTCTACCCGCGCAGGGCGCAAGAGACCTACCTCATCGTAAAAACGGAGCGTGCTCTTCGTGAGTCCGGTGGTCTTGGCGAAGTGGCCTATGGAGACGAGGGTGTTTGCGCCTTTATTCATTGACTTACAGTCTAAAGTCTCAGGTAACTTGAGAGTCAAGGGCGATAGTGAATTGGTGAAGGGCGTTAGGGTTATCCCTTAACAAAAAGATAGGGAGTTGAGCAGAAAAGGTGCTGCGCGGCGTGAATATCTTGGCGATTTTGCGGGGCAGCGAGCCTATCAGCAATCCGGGTGGAGACTTCGTGCTGGAAGCGGGCGACCACCTTATTTCGCTCGGTACAGTGCAGCAGTTTGATACGCTGGCGGCGTTGGCGCAGGAGGACGCGGCGGTGTCGTGAGGTTCAAGATAAGGCGTAGGGAAGATTCATGAATCTCCCCTACAAAGCGCTGAAGGTACAGAGAATTCGGTAACGTGTAAGGGTTTATTCTAGCGTCGCCATGTCAACACGAGCAACCTGAAACGATATGTTAGCGAGCGTCAGCTTCGTTATTTAGAAACATGCTAATATCACAGGCTGCAAATTGAACGCCTCGAGCCTCTCTCAGCCGTATCTACTAATAACTATATTCAGCCGTGACATTATCAAACGCTCAGGTAGGGGAAACGATGCTACAAAAGACAAGGGAACTTTTTACGTATATTCGCCGCTACCCGAGACAGTTTTCGGTGGGCATCTTTATGCTCGTCGTTTACAGCTTTTTTACGGTGCAGACGCCGCGCATTATCGGCAACGCGATTGACGCCTTTAACCGTGGGGTGATGACGCTCGAGGCTCCCTGGACCTACTTTGGGCGCGTCTTCGGGGGCGTGCAGACCTTTCAAGACCTCTACGCGCGGCTCACAAATCTCGAGAACCCGAGCATCTGGCTCTACATCGTAGGCTTACTTTTAGTCGCAGGCGTCGCCGCCTACGCCATGATCATGGTGCGGCGCACCATCCTCAACGCCAGTTGGGAAATCCAGTTCGACATCCGCCACGACCTCTTTGACCACTTCACCGACCTTAGTACAAACTATTACGACAACACCCGCGTCGGCGACCTCATGGCGCGGCTCACGGCGGATTTGAGCGCGGTGCGTCAACTCATCGGCGTCGGTGTCTTTCAGGGCATCAACACATTTTTGCTCATCGGCTTCACGCTCTACCGGATGTTCAATCTGAACGTCAACTTGACTCTGATGACGCTCCTGATCATCCCGGTGATTACGGTCAGCTTCTTTATTCTTTTGCGCCTTGTCTACGCTCGTTATCAGCGCGTGCAGGAGCAGTTCTCAAACGTCTCGGCGATGGCCCAGGAGAACTTTAGCGGCATCCGCGTCGTGAAGGGCTTCGGCATCGAGGATCGCGAAACGGACGCCTTTGGCCGCTTAAACGACGAGTTCATCCGCCGCAACCTCTCGCTTACCAAGGTGGACGGTCCGCTTTTCCCGCTGATGGAACTTTTGTTCGGTATCGCGATTTCTGCGCTGCTACTCATCGGCGGACGTTTCACGCTCGGGCTCGGCGGAAATTTAAGCGTCGGCTCGTTCGTGGATTTCGTCTTTTTGTTCGCGCAGATTCAGTGGCCCCTTTTGGCGCTCGGCTGGATTGCTAACATCGCGCAGCGCGGCTACACCTCTTGGGGACGCCTCAAAGAGATTTTCGACGCGGAGCCCGACATTCAGGACGATGAGAATACGGATTATAGTTTGAAGAGCGTGCGCGGCGAAATAGAGTTTCGCGATGTAACCGTAGACTTTGGCGAGTTCCGCGCTTTGGAGCGTGTCTCTTTTCGCGTTCGCGCAGGCGAGAGCATCGGCATTACCGGGCATACAGGCTCGGGCAAGACCATCATCGTCAACCTCATCACGCGCCTCATCGACCCGACCTCGGGCACGGTCTTGATTGACGGGGTAGACATCAAAAAGTACCCGCTCCAGACCTTACGCAGCCACATCGGTCTCGTCCCCCAAGAGCCCTTCCTCTTCTCCGACACGATCGCGGAGAATATCGCCTACGGCATTCCCGACGATACAGACGAAGCGCTGAAGCTCAAAGCGCAAGAGGTCGCGCGGCTCGTGCAGCTTGCGGGCGACGTGGAGGAGTTTCCGCAAGGCTATGACACGAGCTTGGGCGAGCGCGGCGTGACGCTCTCGGGCGGACAGCGCCAGCGCACGGCGATGGCGCGGGCCATCGTCCGCAATCCGAACATCTTAATTCTGGACGACGCCCTCTCCGCTGTGGACACGCAAACCGAAGCGCTCATCTTAGACGGACTCGCCGAGGTGATGCCGGGGCGCACCAGCATCGTCGTCGGACACCGCGTCTCAGGCTTTCAGAATACGGACCGTATTATCGTTTTGGAGGAGGGGCGCATCATTGAAGAGGGCTCACATGAGGAGTTGATTGCGCTGAACGGGTGGTACGCGGATATTGATAGGCGGCAGCAGTTGGAGGAGTCGTTAGATGCGGCGTGAGTCTGAGTTTAGTTACGTAACATGAAAGTTGTTTCTACAAAAGACGTTGACGCGAAGGAACTGAAAATATACATAGACAAGTTGCAAAATGATCTGGAAGTTGAGGTTTCTACCGGGCAAGCAGGCTTCAAGTCTGCTGATCCTCCTTCTTGGATAATATTGCTTGCTGATTCGAATTGGTGGATTAGAGGATTGGGCTTTTATGCTGCACTCTATATAGCCAAAGTGGTTGAGGATGCTGCAAGCAGAACTTTGCCAGCTTTATCATCTATCGCTAAACGATTGAAGACACCTGAAGACGATAAGTTCACAAAGTTCGCAGGTGATTTAAGCGAATTGAAAACGCAGCTACCCAACAAGACTAAGCTAGAGATAGGTCTTCCTTTCCCGAACGACTTTTTTGCAACCCGATTAACTTTGAACGGCACAGACGCGACGGATATTGCCATTGAAATCGGTTTTTTTCTTCATCATCTCCCTAGCTTTGATGATTTAGTCAAAAGCGAAGGGCTCACGGAAGATAACGTAGCAACAGCAATTTTTCTTTCTCTAAAGCCAGATGGCAGTTTAGAAGTCTCTTGGTTCGATTCTGAATCTTTGCAAAAAGAGGTCCGAATTCTCCCGCTGATTAAGGATTAGCTAGACGCATCAAAGAACCTTGATTCATTCATACGAGAAACTAACAGAACTATTTTCGACAGGAGAACGTTATGGCAAAAATAACCTACAGCGTCGAGGAGATGAAGCGCCAGGCGCAGCGCAACCGTAAAAAGCGCGTCAAGCAGCTCCGCCGCGAGGGTGACTTCGACGAGGACGGCGAAGCCTTTCAGAAGACCTTCGACTGGGACATTACCAAGCGGCTCTTGGTCTACTTGCGCCCTTACCGCAAACAGGTTTTCGGCGCGATGGCTCTCCTCTTAGTCTACAGCGCCGTCGTCCCCGTGTTTCCCTACCTCATCTCGCTCATCATCGACCGCTACATCCGCCCGGTCAGCGAGCCCTTCACGAACCTCTCGGTGGACGCTCGTTACGAGGGCATCCTCACCATCGTCCTCATCTACCTGGGTTTGCGCGGGCTCAACTTCGGCCTGCGCTACGGCTACACCTACCTCGTCACCTGGATGGGTCAGCACGTCATCTACGACATCCGCAAAGAAATTTTCTCCAAAATTCAGCGGATGCACATGGGCTTTTTCGACCGGACGCCCGTCGGACGCCTTATCACCCGCATCACCTCCGACATCGAAGCGATTGAGCGCATGGTAACGGACGGCGTGGTGGGTATCGTCGCGGACTTTGGGCTCTTGATCGGCTTGACGGTCTACATGTTCAGCATCAACTGGCAACTCGCCCTCATCACAATCACCGTGATGCCCGTGCTCTACGTCATCCTCAACTACGTGCGCAAGCGCATCCGCGACGCGTACCGGGCGGTGCGGCTGCGGCTCTCGCGCTCGAACTCGTATCTGTCAGAAAACCTCTCGGGGATGAAAACCATTCAACTTTTTAACCGCGAGGAGCGCAATCAGCGAAAGTTTGATGAGATGAACCTGCGCTTACTCGACGCCTACATCGAACAGGTCAGATGGTTCAGCCTCTTCTTCCCGACGGTGCAGCTTGTCGGCGCATTCGCGACGGCCCTCATCTTCTTCTACGGCGCGACGCAGATTTTAGGTCCGTCAACAGGCGGAGCGGTAGGCGCTGGCGTCACGATTGGCGTGCTGACGGCGTTCTTGCAGTACTCCCAAGACTTCTTCCGCCCGATTCAAAACCTGAGCGACCGCTACAATATCTTGCAAGCGGCGATGGCCTCGTCCGAGCGCATCTTTCAGCTTCTGGACACGCCCGAAGCGGTCACGAACCGCCCCGACCCCGCGAGCTTCGACACGAACTTTCGCGGCGAGATCAAGTTCGAGAACGTCTGGTTCGCCTATCAAGAGGACGAGTGGGTCTTGCGCGACCTGGACTTCACCATTCAGCCGGGCGAGTCCGTCGCGTTTGTGGGACATACGGGTGCAGGGAAAACGACCATCATCAGCCTCGTGAGCCGCTTCTACGACGTGCAGCGCGGCGCGGTCAAAATAGACGGCAAGGACGTGCGCGACTACGACCAGGTGGAACTCAGGCGGCACGTCGGCATCGTCTTGCAAGACCCCTTCCTCTTCAGCGGCACGGTGCGGAGCAACATCACGCTGAATGATGATTCGATTCCTTTAGAGCGCGTGGTCGAAGCGGCCAAGTTCGTCAACGCGCACGGCTTCATCGAGAAGTTGCCGCAGGGCTACGACAGTCCGGTCTTAGAGCGCGGCGCGGGCTTTTCGACAGGCCAGAAGCAGCTTATTGCGTTTGCGCGTGCGCTCGTCCAAAACCCCGACATTCTCCTAGTGCTGGACGAAGCGACGGCGAACGTGGACACCGAGACCGAAGAACTCATCCAAGACGCCTTAGAGAAGCTCATGCAAGGCCGTACCAGCATCATCATCGCGCACCGCCTCTCGACCATCCAAGACGCGGACCGCATCATGGTCATGAAAAAAGGCAAGCTCATCGAGCAGGGCAATCACTTTGAACTTTTAGAAGAAGAGGGCTACTACCGCAAGCTCTACGAGTTGCAGTATCAGGAGAGGTCGCAGGCGGCGGATTAAATACCGCGCTTTTCCACACGAGTTTGTATGCGGCGCTTCGCAGGGGCAGGTTTGAAACCTGCCCCTACTGACTGGCTTATCTCTACTTCGAAAACGCTTTTAGCAACGCTGCACTCGTTTCGATGCCTCTATAGTAGTTGACCAAATCAAACTTCTCATTCGGCGAGTGCATCCGGTCATTCTCCAAACCGAAGCCGACCAAGACAACCTCCGCGCCTAAAAGTTGCTGAAAGGTACTGACTACCGGAATCGTGCCACCTGTGCGGGCATAGATAGGGTCTTGGCCGTAGACCTTTCGGAGTGCGCTGCTCGCTGCTTGTAGGGCGGGGGAATCCAAAGGGGTCAGCGCCGGATAGCCGCCGTGCAAGTCCGTCACACTGACCTCTAAGCCCTCAGGTGCGACCTCTTGAAGATAGTCGCTCAGCTTTTTCGTGATGTCGGCGGGGTCTTGATTCGGCACCAAGCGACAGGAAATCTTCGCCATCGCCGTATCCGCGATGACCGTCTTCGCGCCTTCGCCCTGAAACCCACCCGCGATTCCATTGACATCCAAGGTCGGACGCGCCCAGAGCCGCTCTAAGAGGCTGTAACCTCTTTCCCCCGGTGTCGCACTCACGCCGATTTCTTCGGCAAATTTCTTTTCGTCAAACGGAACTTTGGTAAACGCTTCACGCTCCGCGTCGCTGATGTCTGTAACGTCGTCGTAAAAACCGGGCACCGCCACGCGCCCCGCCTCGTCGTGCAGCGCGGCAATCATCCTGGCGAGACCGTTAATCGGGTTCGGCACGCCGCCGCCGAACGCGCCCGAGTGCAGGTCCAAAGCTGCGCCGCGCACGTTGACTTCGACATAGGCGAGCCCTTTGAGGCCGTAGGTAATCGTCGGCGTGTTAGGCGCAATCATCGAGCCATCCGAGATGATGACGACGTCAGCAGCGAAGAGATCTTGGTTCGCTTTCAGCACGCTATTTAAGCTCGGGCTGCCGATCTCCTCTTCCCCTTCGATGAGGAACTTGACGTTGACGTTTAAGACGCCCTCGGTCTCCAAGAGTGCTTCCATACCCTTGATGTGCGCGTAAACCTGTCCTTTGTCGTCGGTTGCGCCTCGCGCGTAAATCACGCCGTCCTCTATTTTGGGCTCGAAGGGCGGCGAGTTCCACCCTTCCAAAGGCTCGGGCGGCTGCACGTCGTAGTGACCGTAGATGAGCACGGTGGGCGCGTTGTTAGAGACGTGATAGGAGCCGTAGACGACGGGGTGACGCGGCGTTTCGATGAGGCGCGTCTCCAAACCTGCTGAGCGCAACTTGTCGAGGGCGAACGACGCAGCGTTACGCACGTCCTCCTTGTGAGCAGAAGAGGTACTGACCGAGGGGATGCGCAAGAAGTCGGTGAGTTCCTGCGTAAAGCGTGTTTGATGTTCGTTTAGGTAGTCTTTGAGCGTCATGTTGTGAAGTATAGCGTGGATGTATTAGCAGGTATCATCTGGTCAGAGACATTCTCGGTCCACAAAGCAGTGTCTAGCACGCACATTATGAGATGATTCCTGCGGCGTTCTGTCTCAATAAGTTGTGGAACTGTTATATGTAAGGGGAGGCGTAGCTCGAGAGGTTCGCGTCACCTCTTTGAACGAAGCAGTATTATACCCTTTCCGGTTAAACACGCTACAAAGTAGCGTGTTTAATCCCGAGCAGAGCGAGTAGAAACAAGTACGGATTCCGGTGAGCACGGAATCAACTCCGCAGGAGTTTATGCAGTAATCAACCGGAATCCGTATTAGCGGGGGCTCGAGCCCAAAAGCGTAACTTTTCAAGACGTACCGCAGGCTCACGAGAAAGAGGTCGCTATTACAGATAGCGACCTCTTCATTTCTCAACCCTTGTTATTTTCGGTGGCTTTGCAACGTACCTAGGTCCGAAAGTACCATAAAGAGTACGGCTTACTCTGAAATTCTACCCCACGGTGCGGGCGGCGCATACGGCTCTAAGCCGAGGTCGCTGAAGAGGTCTTCGGGCAGCCCGAGGCCCGCGAGGTAGAGTTCGCCCACGTGACCGCCGGGTTTGATGCCCGCTTTGGGCAAGACCAGCGACAAGGTCGCGGTGGCGTGCACCACGTCACCGGGGACGCTGCCGTCATCCACGGACATCCCTGTCGGCGCGTCGAGCGAGATGACAGGGCAACTGTTCATGCTGTTTAAGACGGTGATCACGTCGAGCGTGCGGCCTCTGGGCGGACCTTCCAAATGGATTCCTACGGCGGTATCAATGATGCACTGAAACTTCATCTTGGGTAGGCCGCTCTTGACGCGGATGTTTTTGTACTCGCTCAGTTTCTCGAGCTGCTCTTTGGGCACACCCGAATAGTTCTCCGCCTCGTGCGTCGGCACAACCCAGACGGGCCGCCCCATCTCCGCCAAATAACGCGCCGCCGCTAAGCCCGCGCCGCCGTTGTTGCCGCGCCCCGCCACCACCAGCGACGGGCCTTTTGGGGTAAGATGCACGGCTAACTCCGCTAGGCTCTTGCCCGCTTCTTCCATCAGCGCACGCATATCGAGGCCGTATTTGCCCGTTGCAAGGAGCGAGATGTGTTGCATCTGCGAGGCGTTGACCTTTTGCAACTCACTCCAACTTAGCGTAGGAATTGCGGACATATTCACGGGAGTATTTGTTGTTTTTTCCATTTTATTGACTATCGCCATATCAGCCACCTAAACAAGTTCGCTCACGCTGCTAAGGTCAGCGGTGCTGTAGACATTTTGTACGTCGTCGAGTTCCTCTAGCGCCTCTAAAAGCCGCATCACCTTCGCCGCGTCTTCGTCGCTCACTGGCGTGGTCGTTTGCGGCAGCTTGGTGAGTTGGCTTACCTCGAGCTCTAAGCCTGCGCTCTGAAACCCCTCCACTAGCGTGTAGAGTTCGGTAGGCTCGGTATAGACCGTCAGGAGGTCCTCTTCGACCTCCAAGTCTTCCGCGCCGAGTTCGATCGCCAATTCTTGCGTCTGCTCGCTCGTGTCGCCTATTACGATCACACCTTTCGCGTCGAACTGCCACGCGGTCGCGCCCGACATGTTGCCTTCAAATTTGCTGAAAGCGTGGCGCACCTCAGCGACGGTGCGGTTGCGGTTGTCGGTCAGCGCTTCGATGAGCACCGCGACCCCGGACGGACCGTAGCCCTCGTACATCACCTCATCGAAACCGCCCCCCTCTGCGCCGCCTAGTGCACGCTCAATCGCGCGGTCGATATTGTCCTGCGGGACGTCGTCGGTCTTGGCCGCTGAGAGAGCATTTTTAAGCGGTAGGTTCGCGCTCGGCTCGCCCCCGCCCCCCTCGCGCACCGCCGCCTGAATTGCGCGAATGTGCTTGCTGATCGCTTTGCTGCGCTGCTTGTCGTTGGCCGCTTTTTTGCGCTTGATCTGCGACCATTTACTGTGACCCGCCAAGGCACACTCCTCCCTTTTGCAATCACTATCACTTGCAGTAGAGCTAGCTGAGACACGACCTCTCTCCAATTATGGCAGGTGAGAGACCCCTTGTCCATCGCCTCATTGTACCTTAGATCGCTGGAAAAAGGGCAAGTGTGCGTGTTTTATTTTACAAACGGGTATTGTGGGGTGCTCTCGAGCCAAAAACAAGCATCACGGTGAGGTTGAAAGGGTGAGGTAAGACCTCACCCACCTCAGCCATCGGCACCTTGTCACCTAACTCAGGCATATACTTATAGCAGGTATCATCTGGTCAGCTACACCCTCAATAACAAGGACATCGTTTAGCGCGCACTTTAAGAGATGACCTGTGCCCTGCTTTAGCGGGTATATCTGCGGAAAAGTGTAGCAATGTCAAGTGGAAATGCTATTTGAAAGGAACATAAAGCGAAAGGGAGAGCATGTCAATGTTTACTTTCCGCATCCTCCCTTCTCTATTTTTAACCGACTCAGCCTAGCTAATTTGGCGTTGCTGGCGCGAGTCTCGGCACGCCACTTTGAACGTTAAGTTGTAAACGGTAAAGTAGCGCGTAGCGTCCATTGGGCATCTGTTCCCCGAGGTCGAGTGTCGGTGCGTCTAGCGTGCTCGGGATGCTGACGCTGAGCGTACGACCTCTTATCTCTGGTTCAGTGTATTCTCCAGCGAGCCAGACGCCGAGGGCGTTTTGTGGCGTTACAGCAAGGGTCAGCTCGGCGCGGTAGACGCGACTCACTCTAAAACGCCGTGAGACTCTGTCAATAGTGGCGAGGCTGCGCGGCGCACTACCTGAAGAGCGCCAACGCCCATCTGCGCTCAGCCAGCCGTCGTCATGTTGGATAAAGCCACCCGCAGCGCCGGGCTCACGCACGCCCACGCGCAGTTGGAACTGCGCCGCGTCAGGGGTCGAGAAGCTCAGCACGTGACTACCCGCCTCGAGCACTTGCGAAGGCAGTGAGGCTGCGCCGTAAAAAAGGGCGACCTCTTGGGTTTCGCTCAGCGTCACTTCGACCTCGACGAGGTAGCTCTCTTGCAGCCGTGAGGTCACTTGGACGTAGTCCACCTCCAAAGGCTGCACGGCGAAAACCTGCGCGACGAAGACGCGACCACTCGCGTCCCTAGCCGTACCGAAGCCGACGTGCGTGTAGTCCGGCCTGAGCAAGTTCTCCCGGTGTCCAGGGCTCTCCATCCAACCCTGCACGCTCCGCTGCGCAACCTCTTGCGGTCCGACCAGCGCTAAGTTCTCCCCAACGCCTATCGCCGCCGAGCCCGCCTGCGCGACACGCTGACTTAGCGTGGCGTTGCGCGGGGTAGGGGAGCTGTGCGAGAAGTAGTTGAGGGACACCATCTCCTGCGCGTGATGCCGCGCGGCGAGTGCTAACGCCTCATCTGGGAGGAGTGTACTGAGTCCCATTCGTCTGCGCTCGGCGTTCGTGAGGTCTAAGAGGTCGCGCTCGAGCCGCACATCCGCCGCAATCGGCGCGTAGCTTGCGGCGAATTGGGCGTTTGCGGAGCCTAATACGAAACCGAGCAGAAGGAAGATAAAGTAGCGGCGCAGAGAGGTCATGATAGCTCACTATAGACAGAGGCCACGCGCGGCGGCGTGACCTCTGTCAGAACGTAGGTTTGAGAATTCGGAGCTATCGTAAAGTTCACAAATGCAGTGAATTAGCGTACATAGAAGCGCGTCTGCGCCACGTCGCGCACGTCGTAGCTGCGGACATCGCTCTCGATGGTCCGCGTCCAGACGTCTTCACCGCTCTGCCCCCTATAGATCACGCGCTCCGTGTCGGTCTCGCGCGGCGTAAAGGAGGCGCGGACGCGGTTGAGACCGCGCGGCCCGCCCACCTCGTAGCTCACGCGGCTGTCCACGTCGGGGATGAGGTTGGTTCTGCCGCCCCGCACGAAGATGTTGCGCCCAAATACGTCGATGGAGCCGTCCGGGTTGAGCGAGGTCAGCGTGAGGTAGCCGTCGCGCTCCGTGCGCACGCGGAAGCTGATGTCGTCGCCGATGTCGTAGCTCGCGCCCGAGCCCCGGTCAGGCTCGAACTCGGTGATGACGTCGTCGTACTCGAGCCCCTCCAAGCCAGAACTGACCGAGCCGTCCGGGGCGACGTAAATTGTACACGCTGATAAGAGCGCGGCTAAGGCTACAGATAAAATTAAGCGCAGTTTCATCGTCATCTCCTCGTTGTTTCACGCAGTGCCTCGGTGAGTACCTTGGTGTAGAGGGTGCTCGAGGCTGAATTCGTGCTCGAAACACGCAGCTTCATGCGCCACGCTTTGACAAAATAGTTTAGCAAGCCACCATTAAGCCCCGCCTAAGAGTTTCGTGAAGAGGTTTTTAGGGACCTCTTCACGTCGTGTGGCCGGTTTGTCTTAACGTTACGGCTCGAGTGAGGGCTCACAACCTTACTTAGCTGCTAACGGTGCACACAGCCCAGGTAGACGCTGTGTTTCGGACAAAGCGAGCGTTTCACCGCCCTTCTATTGACCCTCGTTCTGCGGCGCTGCGCTTCCAGTATCTCTCTGATTAGATGTGACGAGGTAGGGCAAATCGCTCTGGTGATACTGCCCGTTCTCATCGAACCAAAAGACGTAACCGCCCGCCGCGTTCTCGTTGCTGTTCGCTAAGTTGCCCGAGGCCCGCGTCACCTTACCGTCTACCGTGCCGCTATAAATAGGCGTACCATCTAGGCCGTAGAGCGTAATGTACATGCGTCCGCCCGTAAAATCCTGAATATCGCGGCGGATGCGGTTTTGAGTCTCGTTGCGGCAGCTTGCGAGTGCGCCGATGAGGAGGAGTAAGGTCAGCGCGAAGAGGAGTTTTTTGGTTAGCGTTCGGGTTGCTTTCGTCGTTGCGTCTCCTGAGAAGGGTTTCATAGCTTTAAGTATAGCGTGAGTAGGTTAAGGACACGACTCCTCTATCAACCTCACCCTCAAATTGACACGACAACACTCACATAATGTATATTAGTAGTAGTGACTAAGACGCTACGCAATCCGTATGAGGTATTAGGGCTCTCTGCTACCGCCGACGCCGCCGAGATTAAGACGGCCTACCGCCGCCTCGCCTTGCAGTATCACCCTGACCGCAACCCCGGCGACAAAGAGGCCGAGGAGCGCTTCAAGGAGATCAGCGAAGCCTATGCGACCTTGCGCGACCCCGAGACCAGGGCCCGCTTCGACCGCTTCGGCAGCACGCGCCCACAGGCGAGCCGCCCCGACTTTAACACGGTGGATTGGCAGACGATTTTTCAAGAGGCGGATATCAAAATCGACTGGAGTCAGCGGGGCGCGGCTCCACCGCAAACGGGCAACGCGGTCTTTGACGCCCTCTTCGGCGCGATGGCGGGAATGATGCGCACGTCGGGAATGCTGCCAGGGGAGCATAAGGAGATTGGACTCGGGGTCAACCTCTCCGAGATGCGGCAGGGCGGTGTGCGCCGCGTGCGCATTCCGGGTCCGAGCGTCTGCGCGACCTGCTATGGCAAGGGCGTGTTGAGCAGCGGGCGCATGTGCGAAGTGTGTGGCGGACGCGGCTTCGTGCGGAGCGGCGCGGAGGTCGAGGTGAAGATTCCAGCCGGAGCCAAAGACGGCCTCAAGCTGCGCCTCAAAGAACTCGGCGGGCCGGGTCGCCCGCCAGGGGACGCCTTCGTGACGCTCCGCGCTGACCTGCCGCCAAACGCCCGTCTGGATAACGGCACGCTTCACGCCGAACTCTCCGTGACCCCGTTCGAGGCGGAGCGCGGTGTGACGACGGCGTTTTTGGGCGTGGACGTGACGGTTCCCAAAGGCGCAACCGAAGGTCAGCTCATCCGCGTCCCCGGTGGCGGTTTAGGCGGGCAAGACTTGCTTGCGACACTCCGCATCGGTATGTGGTCCGGGCTGTGGCGGCGGGTGCGCAGCGCCTTGAGTTAGGTACGCTGAGCTAAGGGTGACGCTTTGGAAAGGACGCTATGAGTGACGACGTGAACAATATAGATGACGCAAGGAATGACGGCGCGGAAGAGGTGAAATCTGGTGTGGACCACGACAGGCCGCTCTACGTCATCAGCGTCGCGGCGGAACTCGTGGACATGCACCCGCAGACGTTGCGGCTCTACGAGCGCAAAGGGCTTATAGAGCCGAGCCGTTCGTCGGGCAAAACGCGCCTCTACTCTCAGCGCGATATCACCCATTTGCGCGAAATCCGGCGGCTCACCCAGGAGTTAGGCGTCAACCTAGCGGGCGTCGAAGAGATCATCCGCTTGCGCCGCGAGTTGGACACGCTCCAAGACCGCATGGAGGGGCGCATCGGCGAGCTGTCCTCGGAGCTTAGCGATAAGATGCAGACGTACCGGGCGAAGGGGGCGTTGGAGCCGCCGGTTGCTGAGGAAGACTGAGCGAAGTCAACCGAGGTTCGTTATGAAAGCACAAGAGGTCAATCGGCGCGTTTGGAACAGGCGCGTTGTCGAGGGCGAAAACCGCTGGACGCAGCCCGTCTCGAGCGAACAGGTCGAAGCGGCTAAGCGCGGCGATTACGCGGTTCACCTCACCCCGACTAAGGCTGTACCGCGTCGCTGGCTAGGTGAGGTCGAGGTCGCGGATATTCTCTGCCTCGCCTCAGGCGGGGGTCAGCAAGGACCGCTGTTAGCGGCGGCAGGCGCGAACGTCATCGTCTTCGACCTCTCGGACGAGCAGCTTAAACAAGATGCGTCCGTCGCTGAAAGGGATGGTTTGTCCCTTCGCACCATTCAAGGCGACATGATGGACCTCACGGTTTTTAGTGACCTGAGCTTCGACCTCATCATTCACCCCATTTCCAACTGTTTCGTCCCCGATGTCAAACCCGTATGGCGCGAAGCCTTCCGAGTGCTCCGTCCCGGCGGGCGGCTGCTCTCAGGGCTGGTGAACCCGCTGCTCTACGCGCTAGATAATGAGGCGGAGAAGAACGAACAGCGCTTAGTGATTCATCGCGCTATCCCCTTTTCAGACGTTGAGTTCAACGAGCGGGAAAATCACCTTCAAGAGGGTGACGCGCTCGAGTTCGGACACTCACTAGACGACCTCATCGGAGGTCAATTAGCAGCAGGTTTCGTTTTGACGGGCTTTTATGAAGATAGGTTCCCCGGTAAACCTGTGGACAGATATATCGCTACGCTGTTCGCCACATGTGCGCTCAGACCTCTTGGTGTCTAAAACAGACTACTAAGGTAAGGCATTGATTCGGAAAACGGTTAAGCAGATAGCTCTCTCGCTCTAAGGTTTCTCCAATATGTTCCTA
Organism: Trueperaceae bacterium; assembly: GCA_965213645.1. GTDB lineage: Bacteria > Deinococcota > Deinococci > Deinococcales > Trueperaceae > CBDBZX01. The sequence continues at coordinate 879,031 of CBDBZX010000004.1, read as the reverse complement.
ATCCAACCTAAACGGGTGCAAGCACTTTCTTCTTCGTAGAAGCAACTACGCTGAAGCGGGGTATAATTTCGCAACTAACCTAACTCTTTAAGGATAAGATTTTGTCTCGTAGAAGAAAGCGCTATTACCAAAAGAATATTGCAAATGCTAAAAAAATGCCTCTGAGTTCCTTACAAGCTCGAGTAACAAAATGGCAAAACGAGATCGATGCTCTCTCAAAATTGAAAACCGGCTTATCTCAAGAAGCTGAGGGATATCAAATTTTAGAGAAAAAGAAGGTTGATGCCCTTAGTACACGACAATTTTACAAAAAGGAGTTCTCCCTGAAGAATGTTTAGTGCGTAGCTAAACGAAGGAGAACTCAAATGAAGCATACTGGATTAGTCGAAGCGTTGAAAGAAGTAGGTGTCAACTTGCACAAGTCGAGGCTCACGTTTCTGAGCATGTTGATGCTGGGTATTGTCGAGGCGAGGACGGTCAATCTCAAGCGCGTGGTCAGCACTATGCAAAGCTGGGCATGTGAGGCTTCTGTGTATAGACGGGCGCAGCGGTTCTTTGCTGAGCTGGAGCTTGACGAGACACACTTCACGCGCTTCATAGTCAAACTTCTCGACAAGCAGCGTTACACCTTATGCGTCGATAGAACGAACTGGAAGTTTGGCGTATTCAACATCAATATTTTGATGATTGCTCTAGTCGATGAAGGTATCGCTATCCCCCTCGCGTTCGTTCTTCTGACTAAACAGGGCAACTCGAACACACTGGAGCGCACTGAGTTGCTCGAACAGGTTTTGGAGGTCATCAAACCTGAGCGCATAGAGGTCTTACTTGCAGATAGGGAGTTCATTGGTCAAGACTGGTTTGGGTTCCTGATAGACCAAAACATTCCCTTTGCCATTCGCATCCGAGAAAACAGCCTAGCTGACAACTGGTTTCAACTCGCAGCCTTTTTTCGGCAGCTTGAACCCTTGCAAACGCGAAGCCTCCACCACCGCTACAAGATTTGTGGGTGTGAGCTTGCCGTTGCTGCAACTAGGAGCTGTGACCAGCAACTCGTCATCATTGTGACCAACCGCAATCCTAGAAAAGCCTTGAGCGCTTACGCCCACAGGTGGCAGATAGAGTCTCTTTTCAAAGCCCTCAAGTCGAGCGGCTTCAACCTCGAAGATACCCACCTCAAGGACACCGAGCGCCTCAGCGCCCTGGTCGCTGTGGTTAGTCTCGCCTTTCTCTGGGCGCTTAAAGTCGGTCACTGGCAACACCGACTCAAGCCTATTCGCATCAAGCCGCACGGTAGACGTGAAAGGTCTGTCTTCCGGCTCGGGCTTGACTTTATCCGCAGAGCGATCACCAACCTCTCCCTTGACCCTAAGCTCCTACACAGCGCTTTCAGGCTTTTGTCGTGTACTTAGGTTGATGCCTTAAAAGATTGTAGAAAATATAGAGATAAGATAAGTAAGATTATGAAAGATTTTAATAACCATAAACTAGGATCGAGATTAGTGAATCCCGATATTATTTATTATGGTAATGACGCGCAAAAAATTTCTCGCCTCAAGCCTAAGATGAAAGAAAGAGCACTACAACTTGTCTCATTGGAGGAAAAGTGTAAACAGAACATAGAAACACAGTTCTTACAAGAAGTATCTGAATTTGAAGCGTCAATTTTTCTTAAACAAGCCGATGCAAAGCTTAATACTAACGACTACTACAGATTTGACCATAGCCAAGCTATAGGACTGATAGAAAAGAAAATTGCTGATTTACAGAGCAAAATTGATGCTGATATTCCGGTATTACAAAGTAGAAAAGAGAAAATACTTATAGAAGAACAAAAAACTCGAGCGGTTATAGCAGCATTTTATGGAAAAACAAGAGACGAAGCAGCAAGGCTTAAAAGCCAGTTAGAGATTACTGAGAACTGCCCCTACTGCAATATGCCTCTTGAGGATAATTGTCAAGCCGATCACATTTACCCCGTAAGTAAGGGAGGGCTGTCCACAGTAGAAAATATGGTTTACGTTTGCTACGGCTGCAATCAAAGGAAGTCCAATCTCACCTTGACCCAATTCATCAAGAAATTTTCGCTCGATAAGAATACAATTGAAAAGCAACTTGAAACGCTCGGGAAAGAAATACCTTGAATTATTAGGGCAGCGACTCAAAAAACCCCATGATCGCCTCGCCCGTCTCGTCCGGCCAATTGTGCGGATAATATCGCCCGCTATAGCTGTAATCCTGCGTGTGCGCACACCACACCACCGGATGCCGCTCGCCCGAAGCGCCGTAACGCTCACAGTTGAGCGAGCGCGGCTCGGTGGCGACAGGTTTAACCGTGATACTGTTCTGCCGCAGGAAGTGATTAGCGACTTCCGTGCCGTATTCGAAATCAACCAGGCGGTCATTCGGATTGTGCAGCACCATCGCGGCGGTGGGCGCGACGCATTCTTCTGCGACGATGGAGCCGCCCAAGGTGGCGACGCCGCGTATCTGACTCCCTCTGGCGCAGCCTAAAGCGTTGACGAAGTACGCGCCTAAGGAGTGACCTACCGCGTAGACCTCATCTAAATTAAGGCAGTAATACTGCGCGTGCAGCCCCAGCATCGCGTCGAAGAAGGCGTAGTCGCGTAAGCCGTCGGCGGGGTCGCCGGGGTCGGACCAGGTGAATGTACCGTCGCCCTGGCTGAGTCCACTCGGATAGATAAAAATCACATTAGTCGCGTAAGGTTCTAGGTCGTAGTAGCGCCTGACCTCTTCGTTCGGACTGGTGCGCCCGTGAAAGGCGAAGACGAGTTTGTGCGGGACGTTGGGGTCGTAACCAGGCGGGATAATGGTAATGAACGAGCGGATGAGGCCGCCTGCTTCGACCCTCGAGGGCGCAACGCTGGGCGCTCCTTGTCCGCAGCCAGCGGAGAGACTGGGGTCTTGCTGTACAGTCTGCGACTTTAGAGTCTGTGGTTGGACTCGAGAGGTCGCCGCCGTACTCGTCACGGCAGGCGGCCCGGCGCACGCCGTAGCGAGGAGAAGGATCAAGGCGCTAAAAAGAGGTACAAGTTTGAGTCGCACTAGAGAGAGTCTAACCCAGCAAAATTAGAAGGGCTGAAGGGTGTGAAGACTCGGTGAAGAAACCCATGCGGAGGGCGTAAACTAAGCTATGGCTCGCTTCGATCTACAAAAAGACGCACTAAAGAACTTGCAACTCAGCCCACAAACGCTGCAAAACCTCTTGGCAAACGCCCGCATTACGCTGCAAAACGCGCTGACGATGCTCCCCGGTGAGCGCCCCGAACACCTGGTGATAGACCTCTCCGGTTCGTATGCCGCACGCAAGCAGGAGCGCAAGCTCTTAGACATCCCCTCACAACTCGGCAACGCCCAAACCTCTTTAGAGGCGTTCGGGGAACAGATAGAGGCGTTGGCGAACGCCGGGTGGCTCAAAGGGGTTGTCTTCCGCGTGAACGACCTAAGCGTGAACCTCACTACGGCGCGGAGCTTGCGCGAAGAGGTCAGAAAGTTGAAGCGAGCGGGGAAGCAAACCACCGTTTACGCGCCGCAGCTTGACCTGCCGTCGTACTATCTCGCTACTGCTGCCCATGAGGTCATCATGCCGGCTGGGGGCGAGCTGTTCGTCTTGGGGCTCGCCGTGCAGATCACCTTTATGCGCGACGCGCTGGCGCGTTACGGGGTGTCGTTCGACAAAATCGCGATTGATGAATACAAGAATGCGGGCGACACCTTCGCGCGGCAGGAGATGAGTGAGGCGCAACGCGAGCAGTATGGGGCGCTTTTAGACAGTCTGGAGCTGACCTTTCTCAACGACGTAGCAGCCGCGAGGAACGTCACGCCCGGACGGGTGCAAGGCTGGATAGACGAGGGCGTCAGCTCGCCGCAACGCGCTTTAGAACTCGGCATGATCGACCGCGTCGCGTATGAGGACGAGTTTTTGAGCGAGGCACACAAGCCGCAGCGGACGGCGGCGCAATTCTTGACGAAGAAGTTGCGTCCCCTTGATACGAAACGAGTTGCTGTTATCTCGCTTTCTGGCATTATCGTCCCCGGTAAATCGCGGCGCACGCCCTTCCCCTTACCTCTTGTCGGCTCCCTGCAAGCGGGCTCCGAGACGCTTCTACGCGCCTTTCGCGCCGCCGAAGCGGACGAGAGCACCGCCGCGATCGTCTTCTATGTGGATTCGGGCGGCGGCTCGGCCTTAGCGAGCGACCTCATCTGGCGCGAGGTCGTGCGGGTGCGCCGCGAAAAACCTGTTATCGCAGTGATGGGCAGCGTGGCGGCGAGCGGCGGTTACTATGTGCTGACGCACGCCGACCACGTGGTCGCTGCGCCCACGACGGTCACGGGTTCGATTGGTGTACTGGCGAGCAAATTCGTCTTTGAAAGTTTTAACGAGCAGTACGGTTTCAACCCTGAAGCCCTGAGCCGAGGCCGCTACATCCTCGCGTTCAATTCGGCGCGTTCCTTTGACGATGAGGAGCGAGCCCTCGTGCAGCGCTTTATCGGTGAGGTTTACGGACGTTTTACGGACCGTGTGGCGGAGGGGCGCGACCTCTCCAAAGAGCGTGTGAATGAGATTGGACGTGGGCACATCTGGTCTGGAAGAGATGCGCTAGACATCGGTTTGGTGGATGAACTCGGCGGCGTGGCACTAGGAATTCAGCGAGCCAAAGAGATTGCGGGCTTGCACGCGCTTGCCCCGACGTGGAACGTGCAAGCGCCCTCGAAGATGCTCTTACCGACGCGCGAAGACCCGAGTACGCTGCTAAGGACGTTGGAGCCGCTGCGCCGCGAGCGGGCGCTGTTACTCGAGCCCGCCCGCCTGAGGTAAAACAGATGAAACAAGGGGTTGCAACCCCTTGCACTGACAACAGTAGTGAATAAGCCAACGAGAAAGGCTCGAGCCAAAACTCGAGCCTCCACGCCTACAAGTTCAAGTCACGCTACGCCGCTATCGCCTCTTTGTGGTTGAGCACAGCAATCTGCAAGTCGCCCAATCTGTGAAGCAAGTCGGCGCGTTGGGCTTCGGTGAGCCTCGTACCCTCTCTGTCCTCGATGCGCTCAGCAATCGCTTTGAGGTCCTCGAAGCTGTGGTGGGCTTTGTGATTGATGACCTCGAGCCATTCATTATATGTGGGTCCAAAATGTAACGCCATAAACTTCCCCCTTTGTTGAAGTGAACTCGAGTATATTCGAAAGTCGTGGTTTTGGCAATATATTCGCCAACGTTGTACTTTTGAATTTCCATAACTCGGTTTCTAGTTTCCTAAAATGAGGTTTTGGCAGATTTTTTGCCAATTTTTGTATTTTGGCTAGAACGTCGGTAAGTTGAGGTTGGCTCGAGCCCCCACAAAAAAGCCTCACCCTAAGTAAAAGGGTGAGTGCATTGTTAGCTAAATAAAGAGTCATGTCATTCTGAGGTGCTTATCTGCCAGGTAAATCAACCGTTTTAGGAAAGTCTGGGAAGAGGTCGGAAGCGTCTACCTTGCCGTAGTGATTGAAAAAGGTAACGCGCCCTTCTAAGCTGCACAGCCACACCTCTTGCGCACCTTTGGCGAAGTAGAGGTCGCGTTTCTGCGCCATCTCCGCCTCTGAATTGGACGGTGAGACGACCTCAACACAGAGTTCTGGCGCGACTCTGTAGGGTGTATCTGCGCCGTTTTTAAGGAAGAAGTCATCCGACGCCCAAGCGACATCGGCAACTTTAACGCCTTTGGACGTACCGATAGAGCACTCTGGGAAAACCAGCCCTTCCTTTTTGAATCTTCTGAGAAAATCGGAAATAAGACCTTGTATGATGCTGTGCATATTAGACGCTGGACTCATAACAACATGACCCCATTCGTTAAGTTCAATCTTGAAAGGGAGATTTTGCAAGGTTTCGTTTTCAATAACCTCTGACCATTCCATACGACTATTCTACTCGAGATGGCACGAAGAGGTCACTCGAGCCCCGCGAAGAGGTCCGTCACGGGCATCTCGGGAAAGCTGCCGCGCAAGCCGCCCAACGTAAAGGTCTCTTGGGTGAACATCGCCTCCCACACCTCTCGCTCGCGCTCTTCAGACATCCCCGCAAAGGACGAACTCGGCCCGACCTGCGAGCGGTGCGCCCTCACAGCGGCCTCTTTCTGCTCGCGGTAACGCGAAATGTCTAAAACAGCCGCGAACGAATCCTCGGAGACGCCGTACAGCCCGGGGTCCAGCTCGGAGAGAGGGGAGTTCTCGCGCATCGCTTGCATCTGCTTCATGCGCTCTGAAGCCATCACGCTGTAAAAGAGGCGTTTGGGCGCAGGGTTCATCACTTTGCCCGCCGACCAAAAGGCGGCGGTGGCGGCGCGGTGCATTTTGATGTGGTCCACGTGGCCGTAGATGCCGTGCGGGTCGAAGGTGAGCATCACGTCCGGTTTGACCTCGCTGATATGAGGCAAGAGGGCCCCTTCCAAATCCGCTTCGTCCACGTTCATGAGCGCTTTGGGGTCATCAAAACGGGTGCGCTCTTGGCGGCCCGAGTCGTGGAAGTCTAAGAAGGTGGGCGCGTCCAGGCCCATCGCGCGACACGCCTCTCTGAGCTCTTGTTCGCGCAACTCGGCTACGTCCGAGGCTGAGTCTATCTCGGGGTCGGTGATTTTGCCCGACTCACCCCTTGTCGCGCAGATAAGTTTGACCGTGTGGCCTTCGGCGGCGTAGCGCGTGAGTGCGCCGCCCGTGCCAAAGGCTTCGTCGTCGGGGTGGGCGAAGATAGCGAGAAGGGTCATGGCGTTATCTTACGTGCATTCGTGTGGGGCGACACGTCGGCTACGGGTCATACGCGCTGCGAAAAGAGAGGATGGTCGTGGCTCCACCGCGACGAGCGAGCCGAGAGAACTTGTAAACCTCAAGGTTCGGTCTGGGACCCCTGCAAAAACCCTGTCCTCCAGAGTTATGCTGAGGGAATGCTAGGCAGATGTTCCCTCAGCGCCACCGAGCGCCTTGTAGACGATTTTGCAGACAACGTGGACCATAAACCTTGAACGACCGTGATTCGGACTCGACTGGGGCCCACCCCACAACCACCCACCCCCCCAAATACCTCATCGTCAACGCCGACGACTTAGGTCTCTCACCGGGCGTGAACCGAGGCATTCTGGAGACCGCGCAGCGCGGTATCGTCTCTTCGACGACGGCGATGGTCAACATGCCGGACGCGAAAGCGGGCATCGACCTCATCCAGACGCAAGCGCCGCACGCAGGGCTTGGGCTCCACCTCAACTTGACTTACGGGCGACCTGTCCTGGCCCCTGAAAAAGTACCGAGCTTGGTGCGTTCCAAAGGGCAGTTTGTGGGGGTTTCTAGGGGGATTACCTCGAGTCGCCGTTGGCAACCGGGAGAGGTCCGCGCCGAACTGAGTGCGCAGTTGGAGCGCTTTGCCCAACTCGCTGGCGTCTTGCCCGATCACCTAGACTCCCATCAGATGATTGGCTCGCTCAGCTATGTCTGCCGAGAGGTCATGCTCGACTTAGCAGAGGTGTACACCCTGCCCGTGCGCCGTGGGGGTCGCTCGGCGTTTCGTGGGCTGGAACAAGAGGTCGCCCGCCGCCTCTACCCCACGCAAACGTGGGTTCCGCCGCTCTTAGGGTCGTTGCCGTGGGAGCGCTACGCCGCTATTTACGACCGCACACCTCTGGAGCCCGACCACTTCGAGATAGGCTTCTTTGACCGTACGGCCTCGGCAGAGACCCTGCTACGCATTTTGGACGAGTTGGGCGAAGGGGTGACGGAACTGGTGTGTCACCCCGGCTATCTGGACGAGGCGGCGGATAGATATAGGGGGCGTGAAGCCGAACTCGCCGCTTTGACCGACCCGCGTGTCGTGGCGCGTTTGAGGGAGTCGGATGTCGAACTCGTGACGTTCGAGGTGCTGACGCGGCGGCGCGACGAAAAGGTAGACTGAGCGCAGGAAAAGAAGGTGTCCCAATTCGCGCGTTTCTGAACTTCTCCGTCCGTTTGTAACAGCAGCGCTGTAAACTTACGCAAGTGGCGCACCGCCGAAACATTGTCTGAAGTTTGATGTCGCCTTAGAACCGTAAGCATGGTGTCTTGGGTGGCTCGAGCAACGCGCCGTCCTTGAAAGGACTTGAATGAGGTCGATATGCACATCTCTCTAGCAGGCAAACGCGCTCTTGTGACGGGCGCAAACTCAGGCATCGGCGAGGCGATTGCGTTGGCCTTGGGCGCAGCCGGCGCGAAGGTCGCGGTGAACTACGTGAGCAGACCCGAAGACGCCGACGCGGTCGTAGAGCGCTTGCGAGCAGCGGGAAATGAGGCGTTTGCGCTCGAGGCGGATGTTGCTGACCCTCGAGCGGTTGAGGCGATGTTCGGCCAGCTTGACGAAGCGTGGGGCGGCCTCGACATCTTGGTCAATAACGCTGGCATCGACGGCGAGCGTCAACTCTCCTGGGAGGCGGACTTCAGCGCTTGGCGCAAGGTCTTAGAGGTCAACCTCTTCGGCGCGTTTAGCTGCTCGCACGAAGCCTTGAAGCGGATGGTGCCGCAAAAAAGTGGCGTCATCTTGAACCTCAGCTCGGTGCACGAGGTCATCCCTTGGACGGGCTACAGCGCCTACACCGCCGCCAAAGCGGGCGTCTCGATGCTGACGCGCACGCTTTCGCAAGAGGCTGCGCCGCACGGCGTTCGGGTCTTGGCGCTCGCGCCGGGCGCGATCAAAACGTCCATCAACCGCTCGGTCTGGTCGGACCCGGCGACGGCGCAGGACCTGTTGGCGAAAATCCCCGCCAACCGCATCGGTGAGGTTTCGGACGTGGCGAATATGGCGGTGGTGCTCGTTTCGGACATCGCAGGGTACGTCACCGGGACAACTGTTTTCGTGGACGGCGGCATGACCGACTACCCCGACTTCGCGCATGGGGGTTGAACGCGTGCCAAGTTAAAGGTTGGGTTAGAGGTCGGGTTACAGCCCGTCTACCTCTTGTCACATCAGTGAGAACCGCATAACCCGCCCGTACGTCATAATAGAGGGGTGAAGTACCTCCTTCCTATCGCCCTAGCACTTGGTCTCTTCACATTGGCCCAAGCGCAATTCTTACCCAACCCGCAACTCTGCAACGCCACCCAAGTCGAGGGCTCCGCCAACGGTGAGGTCGCTGAGCGCGGGAGCTTCTCGCTCGCGCTCGACGTGACCTGTGACCCGGAGGAGGCCGATATAGCCTTTCCGCAAGGCACGCTCTCTTTGGACATCGACCTGAACGACCCGCACTTTCGGGGAACGCTCAACGCGACGCTGATTGAAGGCGTGCGCACCATTGGGCGCAACTCACCCACTGTCTATCTTTCAGGCCGCTGCGAGGTGCGAGGCGTGGTTGGCTGCCGCTTCTGGCTCTCAGTGGCGGACAACGACCATCTGGACGAAGGTGATTCGCCCGATGTAGTCAGCTTTTTGGTGCTGGACGCAAACGGTAACGAAATCGCTTACCTAGCGGCTCCGGTTCGCGCCTCGAGCCTGAGCGTCCAAGCCGCCTCTCAATAGTGTGGGTGACGCCCTCGTAAATAAAGCCGGTCAAGAGTCCTAAAAAAGCACCGATAACCCTATATCCGAGTGTTAAGCCAACCGCAACACCGAAAAGCGAGCCTGTCGCGCTGTCTACAGCATTTCCATGAGTCGTTGCTACACCACTCATAGCGTTTATTTCTATTCGCATCCGCTCACACTTGAAGCTGCTACAGCAGCTTCAAGTGGAAATGCTACTAAAAAGGATTTGGCGCGGCGCAAATAGTTTATTAGCAGTTCCACTTAATCATTGCTTGGACGAAGTCATTCCCGGAGGGAAACTTCTAGCAGGTATCATCTGGTCAGCTACACCCTCACCGAAAAGAACATCGTTTAGCACGCACTTTAAGTGATGATATCTGCTAGAAGTGGTGCAACGATAAGTGGAACTGCTATTCGTAAGCGGAGCAACACTTCTTCGCAGAGCTCAGCCTGAAAGCTAGTAGAATCTCATCACAATCAAGTGCGTGCTAATTATCGTTTATCCCCGACCGTTCGTTTCCTTTCGCACTCGCGAAAACTTCGTAATCGGAAAAACTTACGTACACCCCGACCGTTCGCCCCCGAAAGGGGGAAGGGGAAAGGGGACGTAGTTTTAACGCAGTGAAACGATATTCTTTTCGGTGGGCTTTTTCACACTCACTGCTGTCAGCGTACGTGAAGGCATCTGACTTTTTTACGCTCCCTTGCTAAGTCCAACAGCTTTAACGCCGAATTGACACCCCTCCGCTATCTTGAGGGCGTTGGCAACCTCTACCCCGTCAAACACCCCCTCCTACGTTGTGTTGCAGTTGCTACAAGCCGACGCATCCTGGGAGGGTCTCACGCTGGCCTCCCCGAGACCCTCCCCTTCTATATGAGGACAACTCTATAGGGTCCAGACGCACACAAACCTACGCACCAGGAGGAGAACATCATGAAGCACGGTCACAAGAGCCGCGAGGTCATCGCCCCGCATTCACACTTTACGCAAGGCCCCTTCGGGCGGCTCTTTCGCGAACTGCCCGCTTGGGTACCGCCCGGACGAAGCGACGCGCAAAAAGAGAGCGTGTTAGAACAGCTCGCGCAGCTTATGGTGGAGCCTGAAGGCTCAGAGAACGACGCGGCGTTTGATAACCCGGCCATCCCTGCGGCGTATACCTATTTGGGTCAATTCATCGACCACGACATCACCTTTGACCCGGTCTCGAGCCTCCAGAAACAGAACGACCCCGAACGCCTCCACAACTTCCGCACGCCGCGCTTCGACCTGGACAACCTCTACGGCAGCGGCCCCGACGACGAGCCCTTCCTCTACGACCGCCGCGAAGGGCACGAGGGCGAGTTCTTGCTCGGGCAGGGGCGCGTCGTTGACCCGCAAGGTCAAGACGCCAAGGTTGACTTGGGCACCTTAGCGCCCTCCGGCGAGGACGATCTGCCCCGCAACGCGCAGGGCGTCGCGCTGATCGGCGACCCGCGCAACGACGAGAACATCATCGTCTCGCAGCTTCAGCTCGTCATGTTGAAGTTTCATAACGCTGCGCTAAAATGGGTCAAAGAAAACGAAGGCTTAAAAGGGATGGACGCCTTTCACCGCGCTCAGAACCTGGTGCGCTGGCACTATCAGTGGGTGGTCTTGCACGACTTCTTAGGGCGCATCGTCGGCGAGGACCTCTTGCATGACATCTTACCGCAGACGGACGGGAAGCCGCGCTTTAACTTAGCGTTCTACCACCCCAAAAAACAGCCCTTCATGCCCGTCGAGTTCTCGGTGGCCGCGTACCGCTTAGGCCACAGCATGATTCGCGCCGATTACGCGCTCAATGACACCTTAGAGGGCTTCGCGGGGCGCATCCCTATCTTCAAAATCAAGACGGGTGAAAACGGTAGGCCCGTCGAGCCCAGCCCCCTAGAAGACCTGCGCGGAGGCCGCCCGCTGCCACAGTTCTGGACGCTCCAGTGGGACCGCTTCTTGGATTTGGGTGGTAACTCTGGCAACACCCAACTCAGCCGCCGCTTAGACCCCAACTTGAACCGCAACTTAGCCGCCATCCCACCCGCTCGCACGAACCGCTTAGCGTTTTTGAACCTCGTAAGGGGCTGGCGCATGGGCATTCCGTCGGGTCAGGCCGTCGCCAAAGCGATGGGCGCGGCGAAAGTCTACAGCAACGACGAGTTGCGCCTTGACGCGATATTCGGCCCTCAAGCGCCGCTCTGGTACTACATCCTCAAAGAGGCGCAGCTTGAAGGGAATAGCGAGCGGCTCGGTGAGGTCGGCGGGCGCATCGTCGCGGAGGTCTTCGTCGGGCTTGCTAAGGGCGACCCGCACTCCTACTACAACGTCGAACCGCGCTGGCAGCCTATCTTTCCCACCAAGGGCGAACACTTCGAACTCGCTGACATAGTCCGCTTTGCGGGCGTCGCCCAGAAACCTACCTTTCCTGGTGCACCCTCGCTACGCTCAAGTGCGCCAAACGCGGGAGGTCAAACGACGAAACCAACGCCGCCCATGCGTGCCTCCGGGGATTAAAGGGTAGAGACAGCTCGAGGCATCCAAAAGTTTGTCTCAAAACGCGGTTTCCGTAAGGGTGGGTTTCAAACCCACCCTTACACAGCGCTAGGGATATACCTGCTGCATCTACGGTATAACTCTCTATGGCAAAAAAGATCAAGGCCGAAAGTTTGCTCGAGCTGACCTTCATCTCCGACCCTCAACTAAGCCCGGACGGGAGCCGCGCCGCCGCCGTGCACACCGTTATAGAGCAGAGCGAGGACAAAGACAAGCCGCCTCACTACGTCAGTCATATTTTCCTCTACGACACGAGCACGAACCCAACAGAGACGAGTAGGGCAATGCAACTTACCCGGACGGGCAGCGCGAACACACACCCGCGCTTCTCCCCGGACGGGTCGCGGCTCGCCTTTTTGTCCCAACGGGGCGAGGACGATAAGGCGCAGCTTTACGTGATGCCGCTCTCAGGCGGCGAGGCGGAGCGGCTGTCTGAGTTTAAGGCGGGCGTGTCCGAGTTTGTGTGGCATCCGAGTGGGGCGAGCGTGGGGCTGGTCTCGAGGGGCGATTGGGAAGACGAGATTGAAAAGAAAGGTCAGCCGCTCATCGTCGAGCAGTTGACCTATAAGCGCGACGGCGCAGGGTTTTTGTCCCTCGAGCCCGCTCAGATTTACCTCTATACGTTCGAAAAGGGTAAAAGCAAAAAGCTCAGCAAGTTAAAAAGCAGCCCGAGCAGCTTAACGTTCAGTTCAGACGGCGAAACGCTCCTCTTTAGCGCCGCCAAAAATCCCGGTGAGGTAGACGCTTGGAAGAGCAGTCTTTGGGCGCTGCCAACAGAGGGCGGCAAGGCCAAGCGGCTCACCGAGGGTATGAGCATGGCCTTTTTGCCCAGTCCCAGCCCCGACGGAGCGCACATCGCCTTCTTCTCCCCCACCGATCAAGAGGTCTTTGCGAGCCCGACGGGGTTGTGGCTCGTCTCTAGCGGAGGCGGCGACGCACGCTTGCTCACAGGGGAGCTAGAAGCGCTCTACGACGCAGGCGGAGACAGCCACTACGGAGCCTACCCGAACACGCCCATCTGGTCCGAGGATAGCAAAACCCTCTTTTTTAACGCCAACATAGAGGGCCGTAGCGGCCTCGCTAAGGTAGACCTAGAGACGCAGAAGATACGCCAACTTCAAAAGGGCGAGCGCGTCGTCAGAGGTTTGGGCGGCGCAGGCGGACGCTTTATCTTCACTGCCGAGACGCCCAGCGAACCGGGTGAACTCTTCTACAGAGACGGGCGCGGCAAGGAGACGAAGCTGAGCAGCCTCAACGCGACTTTTTTGGAGAAGTACCGCGTTGCCGAGGTGAGCAAGGCACAAAAGGCTAAGGCGAAGGGTGGCCCGCGCGTGTCCTATTGGGTGATGCAGCCCGAGAAGCCGCGCAAGGACAACGCGCTCGTCTTGCAGGTACACGGTGGACCGCACAGCAACTACGGTTACGGCTTTTACCTCGAGTTCCAGCTCCTAGCCTCAGCGGGCTACACCGTCGTCTACGGCAACCCGCGCGGCTCGTCCAGTTACGGCGCAGACTTCACCAGCGCCATGTTGGGCGGCTACGGTACGGTGGACGCCGACGACGTTTTAGCCATCGCTCGCGCCGCCAAAAAGAACCACGTGAAAAATCATAGTGACAAGGACGCGCCCATGCACCTCACGGGCGGCTCGTACGGCGGCTTTATGACCAATTGGCTAGTTGGTCATACCGATGAATTCCAATCTGCCGTGACCCAGCGGAGCATCTGTAACTGGCTCTCCTTTTACGGCACGTCGGACATCGGCTATAAATTCAATGAAATTCAAGTCGCGGGCAACCCGTGGGAGCACACCGACAAGTTGTGGGAGCAGAGTCCGCTTCGCTACGTCGCAAAAGTCAACACGCCGCTCCTCATCCTCCACGCCGAAGAGGACCACCGCTGCCCGGTTGAGCAAGCGGAGCAGCTTTATGTGGCGCTCAAAAAGTTGGGGAAAGAGACAAAATTCGTCCGCTTTCCGGGTGAAGGGCATGAGTTGTCCAGGGCGGGGAGGCCAGATAGGAGGGTGGCGCGGTTGGGGGCGATTGTAGGGTGGTTTGAGGACCATGCTTGATAAGGGGTTAGGTCAGTGAAGAAGGACAACGAAGCTGTTTTGGTGATTGGCGGAAGCGGCTTTTTAGGTCGGGAGGAGCACTGACGGAGTAGCTTCGACCAGTCCGCAGTGTTTTCCAGAAGAACTATTCAGCAGCTACAATAAACCGCTGGCTTACAAAAGAGGTGTTGAATTGCCCTTGAGGTAGGGTTCTGGTTGCTCCTTCGGTAAAATCAGTGGGCAAAGCAGTAACCCCGAGACGATATTCGCCGCCGACCGTTAAGTTAAGCCCACTAAGCGTAACTTCAGGCGCTGATGTGTAGAGGGTAACGTCCTCTTCTAACGTGCCGGTCTCGGTCTCAAAAAGCTCTACGAGATAAGACGTTGCCCCTGGTACAGCGCTCCAAGACGCGGAAACCGTTGAGGTGCTTCCCTCTAAAACAGCAAAGTCTGTAGGCTTTGGTAGACGCTCGCTCGTGTCAAGGTCCACCTCAACGCGGCGCATCTCGCCGTCTATGTCCGCTTGAATAATGTAGGGACCGCTGACAGCTTCCATTCTGTTACCGTCGTTGTCGCGAAAGATACTGACCCAAGTGGCGCGTCTGCCCGCATCTTTGTAGAGGTAAGTTCGACTTGCCGGATCGCCCCCATTCCAGCCGCGCGGTCCGAAAATTTTTACCTCAAAGCCCTCGGGGGGCGGCGCAGTATCAAGGTTGAAAGCAAACATAAAGCTCGTGCCTACCCGGTCGCTATCGTACCGATAGCTGCATTCAGAGTCTTCTCTCCTGTTGGTGTACCCTCAGGTGTTCCGTCAGACGTAAGCCAAAAAGCACGAGAAGACAGGTCATAACCAAAATTGTTTGAACGGCTTGTTTCATTATTCCTCTTTTAGTAACTTTATTTTGCTTAACGCCATCGTACCCAAAAGAGGTAGCTATAAGCATAAGCGTTAGCAGAGTAGGCGTAAGCATTGCTTAACGATAAAAGGTATTCCCAACCAGCCCTAACAGAAATAGTCCAGCTACTAAAACCGCCGCCTTTTTATTGGAGAAGCTTGGCTTCAAAAAAGATAAGGAATATAACCATTGTGATGAGCATGAAGTAACGAGGCATACTGTAGGGTTCTTCCAAGGAGGGAAGAGATTCCCAATCTATATTCCCCCTACTTAGTATCAGAGTTGCTAAAAAGAGCGCTAGAGCAAATACTAGCTTTCCAAAAGCTAGTAAAGAGACTAAAGATATGATAGTTATAGTCACGATTGCCAACTTCATCACCCCTTGTGTCACAGGTAAAAGGGCTACCTCTAAAGTAGCGCGGTTCATTAGTTGATATTATTTTCTTGCTTGAATTCGCTTAGTTCACCTTCGGCTACTTCGAGATTGGCTTGCGCTTGTTCGAGGTCCTGCGCAACCTGCACTTGCTTCTCTGAGAGGTCTCTTACGTTGAGCGCAGCGAGCGCAATAGGTTTTGCCTCCTCAAGCAACTCCTTTTGTTCGCTGCATGAGTTTATCCCTCTCGTCTACCAAGCCATCTTGAGTCTCATTAAGCTCGATTAAGCTGTTTACGGCATTACAGTTAGAGCAACGCCACCAGCGCATCCAACTACACCGCCTGCTGCGCATGCTTCAGCAACAGCAGCGCTACCAACGACTCTTACTACTGCCCAATTGACGTCTTCTTGAGCCTCTTTCGCTGATGTATTGAGCTTACTGATCGAATCCTCCCTCTCAGCAAGGCTCAAATCCTCTTCATCCGATCCGCCATAAACTATGGGATCGAGCTTCTCAAGCTCCTCGTTGACTTTCTCGAATTCTTCGTCTATTGCGCCTTTCAGTATATCTAGCTCGCGCTGGAAGGAGTCAGGTCGGATTCTGCTTTTTCGACATTTGTTTCTAATCGGTCAAGTTCTGCGGTGTCATAGGAAGGTCCGCTATCCTCGTCTGAGGGTTCATCGTCAGTCACCGTCATCACTTCCATCATCGTCACCGTCGTCATCATTATCGCGTCACCATCATTGCCATCGTTTTCATCGCTTCTACTATCACCATCCCCGCCATCACTACTGCTGCCCTCATCACTGTTCGTCATTACCACTGTCATCGTCACCACCGTTGTCGCTCGGATCATCTTTAGGACTGCTACTGCTACCCCCGCACAAGACGCCTATAGCTGGGACAGAGCAAGTACGACTTGACTTGGTCCTTGAGGCGTAAGCCGTCTTTCCAACTCCGGCCCCGTGCCACCCATACTTACGGGAATCTTCTCTAGGAATGGCTCAGCTTCATCACCTAGAGTTTCGCGTAGGAATTCGGCAAATTCGGCAAGGCCGGTATCCGGTTTCTCGATTGGAGGAATAGGCTTAACCGTAGTAAGCGCTTCCAATGTGGTCGTCAAGGGACTCCCCAGCCTCTTCGACAATAGGATTGCCTTGAGCGTCTAGGTCGTCCTTCCCGTCAGAGGAGGATTGTCAGCCGTAAGTACTACGTAGGTTGAGCTTGCTTCAGCATTTGTCGCGTCAGAACCCGAGCGAGTCATCGTGCTTCGACCTGCGTGCTCACCGCAGGGTAGCCTACGTAAATAGTATGGGCGTTAGCAGGATTGCCGGGAGGACGGTGGCAGACGGGCCAATCTTCGAGCGGCTGGCCGTCTTTTTGGAAGAGCGAGAGCTGCGTAAGACGACCTCGCCGCCTTGCTCACCGATGATAACTTGACCTGTCACTTCTGAAAGAGGAAGCGTCGTCGTGTCAGCCTGTCATGTGTGCCGCTTTCGGCACGTGACCAATCGAGGGAATAGCCTGCCTTCTCCAAAGCGCTAGAGAGAGCGGCCAAGGGCGAAGGGCCTCGTAATTCTGATCTAAGAGGTGCTGGAATCGCGCTATTGGCTGAGGATCGATCTTGTGCGTAGCCTGTAAGGAGCGTAACGAGACCGACCGTACTAAGTAGGTATTGTAGGCTCGTTCGCATAAGACTATCGTAGCTCCTCACCCCTCACAAAATTCTTACTAAAAGATGCGTTAGGAACGACGTAAAACTATCTCCCTACCTAAAGTCACTTTGATTAGTTTGCAGGCTCGAGCCTCAACACCCCAATCATCCCCGCCTCGACCTCTTCACGCTCATTCGGAATTGCAATATACTCAACATCCCGCCAGCGTCTCGTGAAGTCGCGGTAGTGTCTTGAAAAAACGTTCCCCGACTGTCCGGTGGTGTGCATGATATTGGGAGCGGTCAAGCTCAGCGAGATCGTAGAGCGCTCTGTACCCCGGCCCGGCACTCTGCGCGTAGGGCTCGTCAAGCCCGAACCGCGCCGCGTTGACCGTGAAAGGTCCGCCGCCATTCGGGACGGTGATATTAAAGAATCTGCCGAGCGGCGTATCGCTCAGAACGGGATGGTCGTTGTCAGCGTAGTGCGCCTCACCCCAGCGCCAGCTATTCAGGTTGCCGAAACGTTCTACAGAACTGGACAACGCCCGCTCAAACGCCGCCGCACTCTGCATCTCGCACGTCTCCTTAACCTCTGTGCGGATGTCGTCGCACCACTGCGGGTTGTTCTGCAACACCTCACGAATTACGAGGGGGCGAAAGCCCCAGAACTCATCGAAGAGGTCGCCGAGTTCGTCTTCGTACACGAGGCGGGTCAGCTCGCCGTACCACGCTTCGAAGAGGAGGGGTTCCGTGCGGTCCCTACCCATCGTCCCGTCCCAGCCGAGCAAGGTAGCTTGGGCGTCGCGCACTTCTCCGTCTTCAAATGAGGTGTTGAGTAACACACGCAAGAATTCTTGCGCCATGAGTGAGGTCTGGTCGGCTTGGATGCGGCGGAAGGTCTCTAGGGAGTGCTTGTCGGTTTGACCTAACAGCGCACCTATGCGCTCCGCCCGGTAGGGTTCAGCCCAATTCGACGTTAAGAAGTACGGGTAGTCGTCGCTGACAATTTTGTGGTTCGCCGTCATGATTTGACCCGTGGGCGGGTTGAAGGTCTGCGGCAAATCGTCAAAGGGGATAAAGCCCGTCCAGTCGTATTCGCCCGACCAGCCGGGCACGGGGACGAGACCGTCGCCCGAGGTGCGAATGGGCACACGCGCCGGCGCAATCAAACCGATATTGCCCTCGACATCCGCGTAGACGATGCTCTGCTGCGGTGAATGAAAGTCGCGCAGAGCGTTTCTGAATTCTGTCCAGTTGCGAGCGCGGTTCAGAGCTAAACCCGCTTGCATAGAGAGGTCGTCATCTCTTAGCGTAGGCCAGGCGAAGGTGAGCACGTGGTCCCTTTCGCCACCTTCGCTTGCGTTTGCGGCAATTCTCGAGGCCGCCACATTGATGTTTGAAATCACAGGTCCGTGTCGGCTTTCGCGCACCTCTAAGAGCACGTCATCGCCACCCTTGACTTTGATGATTTCGCTCCGGCGAAAAAATTCTTCCGTGCCGTTTGGCGTCTCGTAAGCGTTCGGATTGCCCTCTACAAGCCGCTCGATAAAGAGGTCTTGCGTGTCCGGTCCGGTGTTGGTGAAGCCCCAAGCGACGCGGTCCGTGCGTCCGAGCACGGCGATAGGCAAACCCGGCAGCGTCGCGCCCGTCACCTCTAAACCGGGGGCGCTCAGATGCGCGAAGTACCAGAGCGAGGGCGCTTGCAACTGCAAGTGCGGGTCGTTGGCGAGGAGCGGGCTACCTGTGACGCTCTTTTTACCCGAGAGCACCCAGTTGTTCGAGCCTGTACCGGGCGGGAGCGGTTTAGGCGAGCCCTCCCACAGCTCAGCGAGCGGCAAATCTTCGTAAAGGGCGCGAAAGTCGGGCAGGACGATAGGCGCGTCGCCGGGGTAGGGCGGGTAGAGTGTGGCGACTTGTTCGTTTGTTAAGTGTGTGAGGAGCCGCGCCCGCATGAGTTCGTCGTCCCAGTTGCTCGAGAGGTCCCAAGAGAGCATCTTGAGCCACACCAGCGAGTCGGCGGGCTGCCACGCTTCGGGCTCATAACCGAGGATGAGGAATTCGGGAGGTAGGGGGCCACGTCGATTCTCCAAAAACGAATTCACACCCGCGCTGTAAGCTAAGAGCGCCCCTTGCGTCTGCGCGTTGAGGTTGTCAAAGGTGCGCTCAGCGGCGCGGTAGACGCCTAGCGTGCGCAAGAATCTGTCTGTGCTCAAAGCCCCTTCACCGACCACTTCGGAAAGCCGCGCCGCGCCCACGCGCCGCTGAAAGTCCATCTGCCAAAGCCTGTCTTGCGCGTGGACAAAGCCGAGCGCGAAGTAGGCGTCTTCAGCGGACGCCGCGTAGATGTGCGGCACGGCGTTCGCGTCGCGCACGACCTCTACGGATGCGTTCAGTCCAGACAAGGTCAGCTCGCCTGAGGTCTTGGGCAGCGAACCTCTTAGCCAGATGAAAACGCCGAGCAAAACGATGAGTAAGGCGACCAGCAGCCAGGCTGCGCCGCGCAAAAGACGGGTCATGATGGGGTCAGTTTAACAGCTAGGGGTGAGGGTTAAGCGTGCACGTGCCACTCGAGCGGCCCCCCAAAGCCAAACCCAGCAAACAAAGAGGTTTGTCGCAAGGAAAATCCTAACCACTGCGCACCTTCCAACGTCTTATACAGCTAAAAACTGGCATTCAATACACTATCAACTAAAGAATGAGTGATGTCATTTTGAACGCAACCCTCACCAGGGCAGGCTCCGTGGAGTGAAAGAATCTCTGCCCTTGCTGACTCCTCTTGCAGAGATTGAAAGTTACAGAGTTTTGGCTATTGCCAATTACAAGGTTTTAGCGTAGCTAATTACGAAGTTTTGGCACAGCCAAACGAGACCCTTACGCATTCGCCAGACTACGTCCTACTGCGTGAACAGGGTGACATCAGTAAGAAGTATCAATACTTAGCTGACGGTGTATTTAACGTTGTTATGTTCTCTTAAAACCACAGTGTTCCCCCACGTTCCGTTTTACGCTCGGTAGATGACAACCTCTTCGCGCAATCTATCCGAAGGCTGGCTCGACGTCAGCGTCACCGTCCGCTCAGGTCTCCCGGTCTGGCCTGGCAATCCGAGCGTTGACCTCTCGAGCGTGCAGTCCTTCCCGCAAGGCGATGAGGTCACGATTTCGAAGCTCTCGCTGGGCGCACATACGGGCACGCACATGGACGCGCCTCTGCACTTCATCCAGGCGGGCAAGACGATTGACGACGTGCCTTTGGAGATTGGCTTAGGCCGAGCCAGGGTCATCGAGATAGAGCGAGAGGTTATCACGCCAGAAGAGTTGGAAGAACACGACATCAAAGCGGGCGAGCGCATCTTATTCAAGACGCAAAACTCAGCGCGTGACCTCTGGGCAAAAGAGGAATTCACTGAGGCGTACGTCTATATTTCAACGGAAGCGGGCGAATACCTCGCGAATAGAGAGGTCAAACTCGTCGGCGTGGACTACATCTCGGTAGGCGGCTACCAGAAGAACGCGCCCGAGGTGCACCGCGCCCTTTTGGGCGGCGGGGTGTGGATTGTCGAGGGGTTGGTACTCGCAGGTGTTGCGCCCGGACGCTACGATTTACTCTGTTTGCCGCTGAAGTTGAAGGGGCTCGAGGCCGCCCCCGTTCGCGCCTTGCTGCGTCCTATTTAAGAGGTTGTGTGAAATACCGGTTGTGCTGAATATGAACAAGGGGTTGCAACCCCTTGCTATTTGCAGGTAGAAAAGTCAGAAAACAAATTACTTAAACGTCTCCTCTAAAAGCTCCGACAGCCGCGACAGAGCGCGGTAGTGCTTTTTGGCGTAGGCTCCGCTGCGGTAGTTGGGGCTGAAGAGGTCTTCTAGCGCGGTCTCCCCTGCGCCACGAAAGCCGACTTTGAGGTCGTAGAGCTTGTCGATGAAGTGCACGAACCTCAAGGCGTCGTTCTGCTCGGGCAGGGTGCGCATCCCGCTCAGGTAGAGCGTGCCGATTTGCCCCAAGAGGTCGCTGTAGCGAATCGGGTGACAGTCGTTCAAGAGGGTGAGGAGTTCGCGCCAGTCGAGGTGGACTTTGGGACTCGGGGCGTCTTCGGTCTCCAACCGCTTCTCCAAGCGCCTCCTCGCTCAAAAGCTCAGCTAAGTAGTCGCGCTGACGGTAGTCTGGACCTTCTAAGAGGACCGCGTCAAAGCGCTCGGCGATACTCTGGATTTCACGCTTAAAGTCCGAGGCGTTAAAGCGCCCTCTCCCCTGCGCCTCGGGCGGCGTGTTCGAGGTGGTCATCACAAAGCTGCCCTGCGCAAAAGCGTGCGACAAGAACGTCTTGACAATGAGCGTGTTGCCGGGGTCGTCGAGTTCGAACTCGTCGACGCAGAAGAGGTCGTAGGAGAGGTTCTCTTTGGCCTGCGCCATCCCCTGTGCGCCGATAACGTAGACCAACTCTTGAAACGACATGTAGGCTTTGCGCTCCGCCTCACATGCATGATACGCCGCCGCCAGAAGGTGCGTCTTGCCCGTGCCGAAGCCGCCGTCTAGGTAGAGGCCGCGCCCTTTTGCCACCTTTTTATCCTGCCAAGGCCAGCGAAAGCTCGTCGGCTCACTTTTAGTGACCTCTTGGGTAAAGGTCCGCGTCTTCTTAGACGCTTCTTTTTGACTCGGGTGCTGCGGCTTGTAGCCTGCAAAGCTCGTCTCGCCGAAGCGCGGCGGCGGGCTGAACTGGGGGAGGGTACGCTCTTGGGAGAGGGTGAGGTCTTGGGCGGTGAGGACGTCAGGCACGTTCATGAGCTTAGCATAGAACAGTCCATACACTTTTAGAGAGCGAGACCTAGAAGCTAGAGACCTAAAGGCTAGAGGAGGTCGCATCCGGTTACGAGCGCAACCGGATGCGACTTCGTATTACTCCAGCAGTTCCACGATGTACTGAGACAAAATGCCGCTTACGAAGTTTTGCCTCCGGCAAGGGCATCATCACCAAACGTGCGTGCTAGTTAGGCACTTTTCGCAAAGCGAAACGTTGCTGCATATAGTGAGAGTGTTGCTTCGTCGTTCATCCCCGAAAGGGGGCAAAACTACGTACACTCAGACCAGATGAAAGTGCCCCTTCAGTGGGTATACCTGCTACTCGTCGAAATTTAGAAGGACCTCTACGCCCCTCTCTCGCAGCGTTTCGACATCTTCTAGCGCTTGGGAGTTGAGCGGATTCCCCAGAAGGAGCACGCCGTCACCAGCGCCTAGCCCGGAGTTGTTCACTAGGGCGGCAACGTCGCTGATGGCGTTGCCGCTGAGGTCGAGAATCTCTAGCTCGGTCAGACTCTCGAGCGCGGCGATGTCGCTGATACCCGCGTCGAAGAGCTGAAGAGACGTCAGCCCGGTCAGGCTTCCTAACGGGTCCAGACTGCTGATGCGGTTGCCAGAGAGGTCCAGCGATGTCACGTTGAGGTCGGCTAACGGGGCGACGTCTCGGACGGCGTTATTAGAAAGGTCTAGGGTCAGCAAGCTCGTCAAGTCCGCGAGTGGACCGACATTACGAACCCTATTGCCTCTGAGAAAAAGCGCTTCTAGCGCCGTTAAGTTCGCGAGCGGCGCGAGGTCGCCGACGTTGCTGGAAGGGATTTCGAGACGTACAAGACGGGTGAGGCCGGCAAGCGGCGTGAGGTCGCCCAGGTCGTCACCGCTGACGAGAAGGGAGGTGAGGTTCGTCAGATTGGCGAGCGGCGTGAGGTCGCTAACGCCGCCGCCGCCGACAAAAAGCGTGGTCAGGTTTGTCAGATTGGCGAGCGGCGCGAGGTCGCTGACGTCGCTGCCGCCGACAAAAAGCGTGGTCAGGTTCGTCAGATTGGCGAGCGGCGCGAGGTCGTCAACGTCAACCCTCTCGAGGTTGAGCGATCTCAGCTCGGTCAAGCCGCCTAACAGGGTGATGTCGCTAAAGTTACCAAGAGAAAGGTCGAGGTCGGTCAGGTTTACGGCGAACTGAATACCCTCGAGGTCGCCAACGCTGAACGCCGCAAGCTCTCTCAGTTCGGCCAAATCCTCGCAGGAAAGTTCGCCTTCAGGCTTTCCCAGTTCATCACGGATCGCCGCCTCCAGATTCGCGTTAGGAACGTCTACCGGGCCCGTGCAAGCTCCTGCTTCGTCAGCGCTGACGATAACACCTCTTGCCCTCAAAACCTCGATATCGTCTCGCGCTTGCGGGCTGAGCGGATTGTCGGTGAGGTTGACCGTGTCACCCTCACCTAAGCCGCTATTCGCAACGAGGGCGCTGATATCGCTGATGTTATTGCTGCTAAGGTTAAGGGTGTTCAAGTTGATCAGGTTTTCGAGCGGGCTGAGGTCGGTAACGTTGTCGCCAGCGATAGAGAGTTCCCTAAGGTTGGCGGCGAACTGCAGCCCCTCGAGGGTCTGAATCCTAGGGACACTTGCTGTATCGAGCGTTTCCAGCGCGGCTAGGTCCTCACAGGTCAGCTCACCCTCTTGACCCAATTCATTACGGATTGCCTGTTCTAAGGCTGCGTCAGGAATCTCTACGGGGCCCACACAAGCGGTGCGCTCAACCACCACCGCTCTCGCGTCCACAAAAAAGGTAAAGGGCTCGTCCTCCCTAAAGGTCACGACAAAGCGAAAGCGCTTGCTCGTCTCACCTGGGCTCAGCACGCCGTCGCCGCCGAGTTGCGCGTCAGTGACCAGAGGTGCCCTTGCTCGCACGATGTTTTGAGAGGTTGAACTGAGCGTGAAGAAGAAGGGCTGGGTGAAGTCCAAGTCCTCGGTGATGTTTTCGACGCGCAGGCGCACCACAAGTCTATTAGGTGACTTGAACTGGAAGCTGAAGTCTTTGAAGCGGATGTCTTCCCCTTGAACCAAGAGGCGGGTGTCACCATCGGCTTGCGCTTGCAGCGTAGGCGTAGCCGATTCGACGGTCGGCCCGACAGGGATCACCACTTCGTTTTCAGGGTCAACCCGAAACGCGAAGCCTGTGTCTTCAGCCGCCGCTTCGAGCGTGGGCGTGGGCGGCGCAGCCGTGTTACAGGCGCTGAGGACGAACAGCATACCTAGCGTGAGGAGGAGCAGTAGCTTTGCTTTTTTCACTTGACGTACTGTATTCATGATGGACCTTTCTCGGCGCTAAAGTGCGTCGTGACACCAGCGAAGTCGTGACACTGGCGGTGAGAACGTAGGACCGTTTGGCGGACGTTACACACCCCCTGAGCGTTGGTAAAGGCGTGCAACAAAGCTGTAATGTGCCATCGTGCTCTCCCAAACACAACTTAGATTTATCCACGAAAAAGAAGTAACGCAGTTTGTAGCGGTGTGGATGCGCGTACCTTAGCAGGCTTGGGGCCGGGCGAAATGGTACACAAAGTCACAAATTAAGGTCGTCTCAATACCTTGTGAACCCTGTGCTAGAGGCGTTAAAGCAGAAAAAGTGAGGGTGAGAAAGGGTTGCTTCGCCCCAACCTCACCCTCACTGCGACACTACCTCACGCTTCACATAGTTTTTCACAAAGCGCGTTAATCCGCCAGCGCACCCTCACCCTCTTCGCCAGACCTTCACAGAGCTTTTTTATCCTGATTAACAATGACCAGAGCAGGGATGACAGGACCTCACCCACGCGCTACAGTAAGGAACATGGCGCTCGTACTAGTGGTTGAAGATGAGTTGGACATTGCCAAGGTCTTAGAGGGCTATCTAAGGAGGGCGGGCTACCGCACCGAGCGGGCCAAAGATGGCCGCTCAGCGCTGACACTTTTTCGGGCGAGTCGCCCCGACTTGGTACTTTTAGATGTGATGCTGCCCGAGCTTGACGGGATCGAGGTCTTGAAGGCGATTCGCGCGGAGAGCACCACGCCCGTCATTATGCTGACAGCCAGAGCGGAGGAGTTGGACAAGCTCCTGGGGCTCGAGCTAGGCGCGGACGACTATGTGAGTAAACCCTTTCGCCCGCGCGAGGTGATGGCCCGCGTCAAAGCGGTTTTGCGACGGACGCACGCGCATGAGCCTCTCAGCGAAACTCCGGCTCGAGTCGGACCTTTAGAGGTTGACCCACGGCGCACGACGGCGTCCGTGCACGGCGCGACGCTGCCTCTAACCGCCACCGAGTTTCGGCTGCTCTACCACATGGCCTGCGCTGAGGGGCGCACCTTTAGCCGCGCCGAACTCCTAGAGGCGGCGCTGCCCGAAAGCGACGCTTTGGAGCGCGTGGTGGACGTGCACCTGCGCAACTTGCGGCGCAAGCTGAGCGAGCAGGGCGCGGACGCCTTGCTCCAGACGGTACGCGGGGTGGGCTACCGCTTGGCGGAATGAGGCTCGAGCTATGGCGCTAGAAAAGATGAAGGGTGTCCCATTTTGTATGCACGAAAACGCTGAACCACTTTACAATCAGGTTTTACAAACCGTTATACACAAGGGCTACACCGCCGATATGAGGTTAGCGTGAACCGCCTCGCCGTTCGCCTCGCCATCTTTATTGTCACGGCGATTGCCAGCACGATTGTGCTGCTTCTGGTTATCGAGATGTACAGTTTCTCGAGGCAATACAAGAACTTACCTGCGGACTTTCGTAACGGCGTTGAACAGGTCGTGGATAACTCCGAACTTTCAGAAGCGGAACAACTTCCGCTCATCAAGGCGCTCTTCGAAGACCTCGTCAGCTCGGACGAGAACTTCGAGCGGTTTCTTAACGCGCTACTTAATATTATCAACGGAAGACTGCGCTCGCTGCTGATTGCGGCACCTATCGCGATGCCTTTCGGCGTCCTCGTCGCACTGCTTATCGCTCGGCATATCTCCAAACCGATTACTGACGCATCAAAAGCGGCACGGCGTGTGGCGCACGGCGACCTGAGCGCCAGGGTCGCGCCCTCTTTTCACCTCGAGCATAGTGGTAGCGAACTCACCGAGCTTACCCATAACTTTAATGCGATGGCGGAGTCGCTGGAGCGTTTAGAGCGCGAACGCCAGGCGATAATCGCTGACATCGCCCACGAACTGCGCACGCCACTCACGATTTTGCAGGGACATTTGGATGCTATCGAGGACGGCGTGTTGCCCTTTGACGCGGACGCGCTCTCCACGCTGACCAAACAGACGCAACTGCTCTCGAGGCTCGTCACCGACCTGCGCACCCTCTCGCTGGCCGACGCGGGCAAGCTCTCCCTAGAACGCCGCCAGGTGGACCTCACCGCGTTGGTGCGCGAATGCAGCGCGGCCTTTGCGAGCAGCGCCAGGGCGAAGGGGGTGACGGTCAGGCTCGAGCTGCCCGAGGCCCTACCCGTTTGCGCCGACCCTGACCGCCTCCTGCAAGTGACGGGCAACCTCCTCAGCAACGCCTTGCGCCACACGCCACCGGGGGGCGACGTGACGTTGCGCGTTCAGCACGTGGAGGCGGGGGCGGAGCTTACCGTCACCGACTCAGGACCGGGGCTCTCAGAAGAGGCGTTGGGGAAGGTCTTCAACCGCTTCTACCGCGCCGACCTGAGCCGAGGCCGCACGACGGGCGGTAGCGGCTTGGGGCTCGCCATCGTCCGCGCCCTCATCGAGCTGCACGGCGGCCAGGTTATAGCGACCAATCATCCTGAGTTGGGGGCGACCTTTTACGTGACGCTGCCTGTAGAAGCGGCGCAGCGCGTTCAGGCGACTCGGCCCGCAGAACCTGTGGCTCTGTAGAACTTGTGGCAACGTAACCGGGTTGACTCGAGCCCAACCCAAGCGGATGAGCGCTTGCTCGTGGTCAACTCACAGCTCGACACCGCTACGCCTATCTTGCCGTTTACGGCCTCGAGCCTCCCTCTCCCCTAATCTAATTTGAACCGTTCAAGCACCCGCCACCAAGTAAACCGCCACCCCTGCCAACACAATTCCAAGGACTTTACGAACTGTGATTGGCTCATCTAAAAAGACAAACCCCATCACCGAACTCACCACGATGAAGAGCCCGAAAATCGGCACGACCACGCTCACCGCGCCGAGCGACAAGGCGCGGTAGTAGGTGATAATCCCCACCGCTAGAAAGGCCCCCCCGAGATACGCATTCCAAGCGGACGGATGCGCCAACTCGCGCACGTTGAATTCACCCGTCAACACCGCAATTACAAACGAGGCGAGCACGAGCATCACTGAAGTGATGAGGAGGACGAGAAATTCTGGCATCCCGCCTTGAATCGCGCGGCTCACGAAGGGCGCGACGAACGAGTAGGCGAGCATGGCGACGAGCGCCCAGAGAACGGTTGACATGATGACCTCCTGCAAGGTTGGCGCGGCGAATTGCGCCGCGAGCATAAAATCAGCGGAGCATAGCACGCCCCTAAGGTCAAGTTTTCTCTGTGTCTCCCTATTGCATTGTCAACGAATTATCAACACCTTCTTACTGATGTCACCCTGTTCACGCAGTAAGACGCAGTCCGGTTGTCGAAGGGTCTCGTTCGGCTGTGCCGAAACTTTGTAACTTTCAATCTCGGCAAGGGGAGAAAGCGAATGCAGAGATTCTTTCTCTCCATCGTTCATCCCCGAAAGGGGACTTCGTTTCGCTCAGAATGACATGAGCCATTGTTTGGTTGACAATGCACTATTAGAGGCTCGAGACCACGCAAGCCTCGAGCCCCTCAACAACAATTGATAACCGCTACCTCACGAAGTCGATAATCTCCCTCGGGTTCATGTTCGTGCGCAATTGCGGGATGATGCGCAAAAGCGCCGGTACGCCGATGCTCGGCCCCACGAAGAGGGCGGCGTACTGAGCGTATTCATCCGTCGCCGCATTCGCAAAGCGCAGATACTCAGCCTCTTCACCCTCCGGCACGTAAATGAGTTCCTCCTCGGCACTTGGATCAGCTTGCGCAATCACCATCTGCGCCTCGCTGTTCGACAGAAAGAGACGTTGCGCCGTGTCCGCAGGCGCGGAAACGTAATTGCTGAGCATATAGGCGCAGCTCCCCAAGAGCGACAGGGCTTGCGATGGGTCGCGCCGGGCATCTACGACCTCTTCGGGTGGACGCTGCACGATCATGCGCGGATAGACGCCGTCGTTGCGAATGATGGCCCAGAAGTTGACGCCGCCCCCTTGCGGGTCGAAGGCGAGCAGCGCGACGGGCCCTAGGCGCGGCGCGGCTTGCTCGATGAGCATAGCGAGGTCTTGGAGCAGTTGACCTTTTGTCGGTACAGCGACGACCTCTTCGGATATGCCGAGATTATCACTGAGGTTGTACCAGGAGGCGACGTTAGAAACCATCTCCGTCCAGGTCTCCGGCGAGAGGCTGTCCGCTTCCCACGTAGCGGGCAAAAGGCCGCGCTCAGCTAGGAAACGCACCACCTCATAGTCCGCGTCTTCCGCCTCGAGAGGCACGTCATCTATGGTAAAGAGCGCAGGGAGGACGGGCTCGAGCAAGTCCACCGCCCGCTGGAGGTAGAGAGCCGCGTCGCGTCCGGTGGCGGGGTCACTCAGTTCGTTTTGGGGGATATCGGCTTGCAGTTCGCTTAGGCACTGCTGAGCAAAGGTCGTGCTTAAAAGTAAGGAGAGGAGTAAGGCTGTTAAAAGTCGCGTCATATCCAAAGTCTAGCCCGAGAAGGTTGAAAGGCTGTGAGGGGAGGTTAAAAGAGGTTAATACCAGACTGAAGAAGGGATGGCACAATGTGAGGGCGTCTGAAGTTACGCACATAGTGCGTTTGAGAATGTCACTTTGTGCCATCCTCAAATCACTTTGATATAAGATGTGAAAAATAGACCATAAAAGAGCGGCCCGGAGGCCGCCTTCTTTAATCCAAAAGGTCAATCCGTGCTGACCGGAACCGACACGCGGTCGAAGCGGATGGTGTAGTTGGCGTTCGCGCCTACGCCCGCGCGGTCATCTGCGGAGTACACATTCGCGATAAGATTTTGAGCGGGTTCATCCTCGGGGATGAGGTAAGGGTTATCGCCGTCGCCCGAGCCCAAGCGTCTGCCCGACTCGGTGAACACGTCGAATTGAAGGTCGAGTTCGGGTGCACTGCCTGTGAGGGTGACTCTCGAGGTGTTCGCTGTGCTCTGGAAGAAGTCCTCGTCACCTACGTACTCAATCGCAGCCTCCTGCTCCTCGTCCTCAGCGACTTGCGCCGCGCTGTTCGCTGAGTTGTTCGGCTCTGTCGGGTCGATAAAAGGCGTCGCCACGATGAAGAGTTCAAACGTTTCCTCACTGCTGCCCGTATTCTCCACCGAGAAGTACGCACTGCCCCCACTGTTGGCGAGTACCGCGACGCAAGGCCCGGCGCAGACTTGACTGGGGTCAATGTCCGCCGTTTGGAGGGTGCTTGCCCTCGCGAAGTAGTCCGAGCTGACGCTTGCAAAGACAGCTTCACGGTCTTGGTTATAGGCTGTGACCCTGAAGGGATCATCATCGCCTTGCGCGTTGGCCTCGACGATCACGATGTCGTTATCGGCGGCAACGCTTTCAGAAAGCTCCACGCGGTAGTAGTTCGTTTCCCCGGAACCCAACGTATCTTGGCCTGCAGCCTCACTGAAGTCCGGGCTGACGGAAACATCGGTGGCATCTTCGAACCTCGAGTCGCTTAAACACTCCGTCGGCAATTCGGTGATGAGCGTATCTGTTCTACCATTCACACTTGTCGCCTCAATCCTCAAGCGCGTATCTATAAATCTATTGACTTGCTGAGCCGAAATACCTTGAGACTCGAGCGCTTCGCCAGGGTCAACGAGAAACCTGAAAGCGACCTCGCCATCCGTCACCGTAGCGCGGCTGTTCTCCGGCCTAATCGTTCTTTGCAACGTCGTACGCCCAGTAAATTCACCGTCGGTATATTCGCGTAGCTCCTGCGTCCAACTTGCGATGTCACCTTCGTAAGCAAAGCTGTAGGTCACTTCAGTAGTCGCGTCATCACAAATATAGAACCCGGTCTCATCTTCGTAATCCGTTTGCACGCTCAAGTCGTCGATGCTAAAAGGCGGCGCAACAGAAATCGTACAAGCGCCCAGCAAAAGGGTGAGCGCAGTGGCAATGAGTCTCGGTACACGGGGTCTTCTCACACTTCACCTCGTCATTGTTCGGTCAAGTTCTTGTGCTTTCACGGTTCGTTACGCTAGTAAACCGCACCCAGCGTAACGCGGTCTTTTACAGGCTCTTTGAGGACTGCCCAGCAAACCCTTCACTAATCGTTCACGCTAAACGCCTAGAGTTATGCGAGAGGTCACTCGAGCGCCATCAGATACGCGTAGAGGTCAGGGCTGCCGGGGTGCAGTTCGATCTCCAAGTCGGGGAACGCCTCCTCTAATTCATCCACGAGCGCCTGCGCTTTCTCTTCCCCTGTGGCGGGGCTGTAGAACAGCGTACCGATCTCGTAGGAGTCGGCGGCCTCTTCCAAAAGTTTTTTCAGGCTCGCTTCGGGGCTCTTCTCAACTACCACAAGGTCGTTATTCACTAAACCGATGTAGTCCCCTTCCGTAACCTCGATGCCCTCCACCGTGGTCGTGCGGCTCGCGGTGGTGACTTCTAACGTTAAGGCGTGCTCGGCAGCCGCTTTCATCTCTTCGAAGAGGTCGTCGGCGTCGCTCGTCTCATCGAACAGCACCGCCGCCGCCAAACCTTGCCCGACGGTGCGTGTCGGCAGGACGCGCACGCGCTTCTCCTTGACGATGTCGCCCACACGCTCGGCGGCCATGACGATGTTCTTGTTATTGGGCATGACGATAACCTCATCGGCTCCCACCGTGCGCACCGCGTCGGCGATGTCTTGGACGCTCGGGTTGTTCGTCTGACCACCGCCGACGACCCGCGCCCCCAACGAGCGAAACACCTTAGTGATGCCGTAGCCCGCGCTGACCGCCACGAGCGCACTCTTGGGCGGCTCGGCCTCGCTCATGTTGACGCCCTCTAGGATTTCATGATGCTGCTCGCTCATATCCTCGATTTTGGAGCGCACCATTGAACCGTACTGCACCACGGCGGCGAGGAGCTTTTCGGGCTCTTCGGTGTGAATGTGGCCTTTGACGTAGCCCTCTGCGCCGACGACTAAAAGCGAGTCGCCGTAGTCTTGGACAAGTGTTTGAATCTCTTTGGTCGAAACCGTGACGTTCTCCAACAAAAACTCCGTGCAGAAGCCGAACTCCTGCTCCTCAAACTGCTCCTGAGCGCGAGATTCAATCTTAGGCGGTTTCGGCAAATCGCGCCCTTCAAACGAGGCGATGACGCCCTCTAGGACGCGCAAGAAGCCCAGTCCACCCGAATCCACCACGCCCGCCTGCTTGAGCATCGGCAGCATCTCGGGCGTTTCTTGCAGGGCACTCTGCCCCGCTTTCCAGGCGTCTTTGAGGACAGTCAAGGGATTCGTTGAGGCCGCCTCTTCCGCTCCTTCTGCGGCTCTACGCACAACGGTCAGAATCGTTCCCTCGACGGGCTTCATCACGGCGGCGTAGGCGCTCTTGGTTGCACCTTTCAAGGCGTCGATGCAGGCTTGCGCCTCCAACGCGCTCTGGTCACGAATCGCTTCGGCAAACCCCTTGAGAACTTGGCTCAAAATTACGCCCGAGTTGCCCCGCGCACCCAGCAACGACCCGTACGAAAGCGCGTGCGCCAACTCCGCCATCGTCTTGGGGCGCTCCTCGTTGAGTTGGCGGCGTACGGATTGCATGGTGAGGTGCATGTTCGTGCCGGTGTCGCCGTCGGGGACGGGGTAGACGTTCAAGGCATTGACCTCTTCGACGTAGACGCCCAACCAGTCCGTCGCGTAGACGAAGGCGGTGCAGAGGTCTTTGACGGCGAGTGACTGATTCGCGCTAGCGCTCGCCACGGCCCACCCCGACGATGTGAATCTGTACTCGTGAAACCTCGACGCCCGCGAACGTCCCTGCTGCGTACAGCACGCGCTCGCGCACCGACTCGGCGACAGCGGGAATATTCACGCCGTACGCCACGACTAAGTAGAGCGCAACGGTGGTCTCGTCACCCCTCGAGATTTCGACGCCCTCATCCACCTGCTGCGCCCCCAAAATCCGCCGTACCCCTTCGCGGAAGTTCGCCGGGGCCATCCCTACGACGCCCGGCACCTCATGAGCGGCGAGCCCGATGATGGTCGAGAGCGCGTCATCGGTGACGATGACTCTGTCTCGCGCGATGTCCAGGTCGTTCGGCGCGGCCCGTGTATCCAATGTGTTTGCCATGCTTTAGGCTCCTTTGCTCATCGAGAGCGCACCCGCCAAACGCTCTGGGTTGCGCCTCTAGCTTCCTTAAAGCCCTATCCTACCGCAAATACTCGCGTCCGAGTATCACAGGTAATTCTTTTGTAGACGCGGCGGTGTCTAAGCATCATCACCCGACCACAGCTCGAGTTCCACACTGCTCTCTACCACTCGGTAGACCCCGTGTGCCGCCACGAAATCCCCAACTTTGCCGAGCAGCCCCTCCAACCACACCGCGTCCGCGCTTATAGCTGTTGCCCCGATAAGCTCCCAGTCGTGTGCGTCGAGGCCGCCGAGCCGCGCCACCGAGACCGGAAAACGCACCTTGAGCTTCTCCGTGACAGGCTTGATCAAAGAGCGCTTCTCTTTAAGGCTGCTGACCCAGGGCATCTCGAGGCGAGCTAAATAAACACCGACGTAAATATTGCTAGAACCAAAGCGAGCGTTGAAACTGGACGATGACATCTCCCCAATCTTAACGCTCAACCTCTTCTATTCCATCCCTGCCGAAAAGCCAACTTTGCGTAAGGCCCGGATCAAATCTGTGATGGTACTGTCCGCCGGGTCGTATTCGACGGCAGCTTGCTTACCCGACGCCTCCACCTTCTGCACGCCTTCAACAGCTAACAGCGCCTCTTTAACTTTGCTCGCGTCGCCTTCGCCGTTCATTTCACGTATGCCTAACAGAACTCTCGCCATACTCTCCCCTTTTGAAATCTCATGTCAACTGAGCTTGAATGACGCAAGTATCATCTATGAACGTGATACGTGCGCAAGCGCTTCCTCTACTCAGAGCGTTTGTGACCAGATGACATCCCGCTAGCCTGCGGCTGAGACCTGCTTCTGTCCCCTCGAGCCCAAAATCCGCTCGAGTGTGACCGTCTCCACCTCCGAGTATCCCTTGTCCTGGAACGCTTTTATGCCAGATTTATCACCTTTGGGGAGTTGCACCTGCAAATCATAGACAGCGGCGTCGTAGGCACTTTTGGTTACGGCTTCAATCAAAGCTAAGCGAGACTCGGTATCTTCCAAATCCGCGACTGCCAAACGGTTCAAATAGACCGTTGGGCGCGTGCCGTTCCAGATGGACTGGGCGGCGGCAAAGCCCGTTATCTCATCCTCTTTCACGGC
The DNA here is from genome assembly GCA_965213645.1 of Trueperaceae bacterium. Lineage (GTDB taxonomy): Bacteria > Deinococcota > Deinococci > Deinococcales > Trueperaceae > CBDBZX01. Next base: position 845,672 of record CBDBZX010000004.1, on the reverse strand, counting down.
GACAAAGGCGTGACCTGTGCGGGTGTAGAAGTTCAGCGAGGAGCGGGTCATGATGGGCTCTAAGTCAAAATGCTGTGCGTAGCTCTTGTCAATCGGCTCTAGCGCTTCGTCATCATCTTGGGAGAGTACCCTAGCAAACGTCAAGCGTGCCATTCGCCCGACTTTCCGCCCGTTTTGCTCAAGAGCTTGGTCTCGCGGATGATGATGTTTTTACTCGAGGCTTTGAGCATGTCGTAGAGCGTCAGCGCTGCGATGCTCGCCGCTGTCAGCGCCTCCATCTCGACGCCTGTTTTCCCGGTAACGCGGCAGGTGGCGGTGAAGTGGACTTGCGCCTTCTGCGCGTCTACCTCTCCTACAACAGAGACTTTGGTAAGAGGTAATGGATGGCAAAGAGGTATCAGCTCTGAGGTGCGCTTCGCGCCCATGATGCCCGCGAGTTCTGCGACAGCGACCGCGTCCCCTTTGCCGACGCCGCCCGCTTGAAGTGCTTTGAGCGCGGCTTCGGGAAGCTCGAGCGTCGAAACTGCTACCGCCTCACGCCGCGTCTCGTCCTTTTCAGATACGTCCAACATGACGGCCTTGCCGCCTTCGAAGTGCGTTGACATGGCCTTAGTATATGACTGTGAAGATTGCTGCGTTCTTACATCGTCTATAATGAGGTATGGACACGCTCTCTCGCGACGCCGAAACCTATCAAACGGACCTCGAGCGCCTGCTCGCTCACGCCGACAAGCGAGAGACGCCTGATGAGATGCGACGCTACTTCCAGCATCTTTTGACCTTTGTGGAGCGCTCAGCGAACAAGCTGGAGGCCGTGGAAAAAGAGCAAGATGAAGCGCTCTGGGCTCAGCACGAGGGTTGGAACTTCGATGACGTCCTGACCCGCCCTAGTTTTTTAGGCAAGCTACTCGGTTCCGTCGACGTTTTGCTACACCTTAGGTGGAGAGCAGGTCAGCGAGACACGCTCCCTCAAAGAGGTGAACTTCTGAAGCTGTTCGAATCGGTCAGAGCAGCCGTGCTAGGCTATGATCAGCGCAAGCGAGAACTCGACGAAAGAATCTTAGCTTCTTTACGCAAGAAATACCCCGGCCTCTCTTCCGTAGGTATTATCGACGCACCCACAGATGTGCTTGGTGGCGAGGTGCGCAGCGACAGGTTAAAAGAATTCAAAGCTCTTGATCGTCGCTGACACTTCAGCGGCCTTCGCCTTTCTCTATAGAAGAGACCAGCATCATAGGGCTGTCTTTCAGATATTTCGCGACGAACCCACAATCATGATTCCAGTAGCCATACTCAGCGAGCTTGCGTACATGGTCGAAAGCCGCTTAGGGCAGTATCAAATGGCCGCGTTTTTAGATAACTGTCGAAATGGAAAGTTTAGGCTCGAGTGGCGCGAAACTGACCTGCCCCGTATCCAAGAGTTGATGCGCCAATACGCCGACCTACCTTTAGGCTTCGCTGACGCTTCTGTCATCGCTTTAGCCGAGAGTGTGGGCAGAGTGGCTACAACCGATAGAAGACATTTCAATGTTGTGAGGACGAAGAGGGCGCTCGAGCTTCTCCCCTAATCCTCTTTGCACAAGTGTTAAAACTAAAAACGTGAAAGATTTAAGCGAATACACCTCAGGCGCAGATTACGACGCGCAATATGCTGAGCTATACGAGCCTGAAATTAAGTATTTGAAGAGGTTGGCCTTAGCGCAAAACGGACCGATTTTAGATGTCGGTTGCGGCACGGGCATCGTGACGGTTCCGCTTGCCGAGACGGGCTTAGAGACCGTCGGCGTAGACCTCACCCAAGCGATGCTCGAGCGAGCAAGAGAAAAGGCGAGAGGTAGAGATAACCTCTCGTTTCACCTCGCTAATGCGCTAGATTTCAGACTAGACACGCGCTTCTCTTTGGCACTTATGACAGGCAACGCCTTTCAGCAGTTCTTGAGCGAAGACGAGATTCAGACGTTACTGGCGAACATCTATGCGCATCTCCGAGAGGGCGGTCTCCTCATCTTCGACACACGACTACCCGAAGGCTACGACCTCTCCTTAGATGACAAGTTCCAGTTTTATCAAACCTATACAGACCCCTCTGGACAAGAGGTCCGCTATTTTGACAAGCAAACTCGTTACGACGCGCAGACGGGCCTCCTCTCTTTTGAGATGAAGCGGCGTTATGCGGATGGAACGGAGCGGCGCTCGAGCGAAACCATCAAGTTCACCCCGCTTGAAACCCTCCTTGACCTCGTCCAAAAGAGCGGCTTTGAGGTCTTGAACAGGTACAAAAATTGGAACCTGGAGCCTTTTGAAGCGGGCGCGGCGAATGTGGTGCTCGAGCTAAACAAGGTAGGCTAACGCTATGAAAAGAATGACTAACGACACAGACACGCCCTCCTTAGAGGAAAACCTGAGCGACCTCTACCGCAAGGGCAAACGGCCCGCCAAACAGTCCTTGCGCGGTTTCGAGCCGCACTATGAAAACATCGTGGACTACATCCTGCGCATCACCCACAAGATTTGGGAAGAGGGCGACATCGGCTACATCTACGACACCTATTTGGGCAACGTGACGATGCACACGGGTTACGGCACGGCCTACGGGGTCGAAGAGGTCGTGAGCGGGACGGTGGCCTCTGCCGCCGCCATCCCTGACCGCCGCCTATACGCCGAAGATGTAATTTGGACGGGCGACGACGAGCGCGGCTTTCATACCTCGCACCTCTTGGTAATCACCGGGACGAACACGGGCTACAGCCCTTGGGGGCCTCCGACGGGGCGGCGCGTCAAATATTGGGCTATTGCAAACTGCTTCGTCAGAGAGAACCGCGTCGTCGAAGAGTGGTTGGTGCGCGACACGGCGGGCATCGTGCGGCAGCTCGGCTTTGATATCTGGGAAGTCGCGAAGGATGCAGCCGCCGTTTGGCCTGTCAGTGTCTTCGGTGAAACGGACCGCTTGCAGGGGCAGTCCCCTCCGACACGCTATCAGCCTCAGCACCAGGACGGGCATATTGAAGACTTTATCAGGCAGCTTTTCCATGAGGTCTGGAACGCTCGGCACTTCAACCTCTTGACGGAGCGCTATGAGGACTCGAGCCTCTTTATCATCAACCACCTAGAGCTGCGCGGCGTCGCCAATATCCGCGCCTACCACCTGAACTTCATCGCCATGTTCCCCGACGCGCACATGAGCGTGGAGCACGTCTATGTCCTTGGCAACGATGAAGAGGGCTACCGCGCCGCCGTGCGTTGGCGCTTTTCGGGGACGCACGCCCGCTACGGCTGGTACGGCAAGCCGACGCATAAGCGCGTGAGCATTTTGGGTGTGAGCCACTTGCACATAGAAGATGACAAAGTGACAAAGCACGTGATGGTATTCGATGACTTGGCGGTCATGATGCAGCTTGTGAGCTGATGGGCCGTTGCCCATAAAGTAAACTTCTTGCAAAAGTACCACTTTATCCAGTGATTGCGTCTACTCCTACTCGTTCCACTCGGCGAAAGCGGAAGCCAGGCATTCGCCTGCCTCCCACTTTCGCAAGAGGTCTAGTGCTCGTAAGGCCCTGCACAGCACACGTCAAAAAGTTGTCGTAGACTAAATCCCCCCCTTCTTTCTAGGGTAAGTTGTCCTGGTATTTAGGTTACTCAGTGACCTACGCAAGTTCACATCACGACCTTAGGGGGGTCCAATGAAACACCTTATATTGTTTGTCCTCTTGTCGCTCCTTGGAACGCCGGGCTTCGCTCAATCCGACCCTATCCGGGTCAGCTCAAAGCCCAATACGGAGAACTTAGTGCTCGGACAGCTCATCGTGCTGACGCTGGAAAACGCGGGGTTGCCGGTTGTTGACCGCACCAATTTGGGCAGTTCGCAGGTGACACGTGCGTCGCTCGAGAACGGCGAAATAGACGCCTATCCAGAGTACACGGGGACCGCCATCAGCAACTACTTCCCCAACGCCCCGACGCCCGAAGGTATCACACAGGACGCCGCCGCGCTCTACGAATTCGTCAGCGAGCGCGACCTCGAGCAGAACAACCTGGTCTGGCTCGAGCCCGCCCCAGCCAACAACACCTTTTCCCTAGCGGTGACGCGCAGCTTCGCGGAGGAGAACGGCCTCACCACCGCCGCCGACTTAGCCTCGTATATCGGTGCGGGCAATCAGGTCAAGCTGGCGACGAACGACGAGTTCGCCCAGCGCCCGGACGGGCTCGCCGCTTACGAAGAAACTTACGGCTTCGACCTCTCCAACGATCAACTGCTCGTCATCACTGGAGCCTCGTCCGCGCAGACGGAGCAGGCGCTAGCCGAGGGCGCGAACGACGTGAACGTGGCGATGGCCTACAGCACAGACGGCGCGCTCGTCGCCTACGACTTCGTGGTCTTGGGCGATCCGCAAGGAGCGCAGCCCGTGTTTCAGCCCTGCCCCGTCTTCCGCCAAGAGGTCATAGACGCCTACCCGCAGATTCCCGAGTTGCTCAACCCGGTGTTTAATTCCCTGACCAACGAAGTGCTCCAGGAACTCAACGCTCAGGTGGACGTGGACGGCGCGCTGCCAGCGGAGGCGGCGCGGAACTACCTACAGGAGAACGAGTTTCTAGAGTAGGGACGTGGAGCAGACGTTGCAGGGGCTGACCCAGTTCAGCCCCTAGTCGTGATATTGAGATCAGCCCTCGGAGGTCTTCTGATCGTCTTCTCGAGCCTCCCACGCTTCGTACCCCGCCTCCACAAAGTAAAGCCCGTGTGGGGGGACGTTCGGCCCAGCACGTTTGCGGTCTTTGCTGTCTAAAATTTTGGGGATGTCAGAGGGCTCGAGCTTCCCTTCACCCACGTAGAGAAGCGTCCCAACCACCGTCCGCACCATGTTGCGTAAAAATCCATCAGCCGCGATATGCAAGGTGAGGTCTCGTCCTTGAACGTCCAAACGGCAGAGATAGATCGTGCGCACTGTACCTCTCGCCTCTTGGGTTGCTAAGGCGGCAAAATCCCTTGTACCTTCGAAATAAGAGGTCGCTCTTTGCATCGCCTCAACGTTAAGCCTTTGCGACAAGAAGAGGACGCGGTGACGCTCGAGCGCCGTTGTTTCAAACGAACCTCTCGTCAAACGCATCCGGTACTCATAGCGGCGGTAGCGGCAGCTAAATTGACTTTCGAAGTCAAAGCTGACCTCTTGCGCGCACAACACGCGCACGTCACTCGGCAAACGAGCGTTAAGCGCCTTAGCAATCTTTTCGGTAGGAACCCTATCCTCAGTATCGTAATGTGCGACCATAGCCAGCGCGTGCACGCCCGCGTCGGTGCGGCCTGCGCCCATGACCCGAGGACGTACGCCGGGGATGTCAGAAAGCGCCGTTTCAATGACGCCCTGCACAGTGCGCTCTCCCGTCTTCGCTTGGACTTGCCAACCATAGAAGTGCGTCCCGTCGAACTCCAAGGTGAGCTTGATGCGCCTCACGTGGATGAATGCGGTGAAGGTTGCGGTTTCGGCGTCAAGCGTGTCTGTTTAGCCAGCCAGGGTGTGAGGGCGAGACCTGTGTAGCCGATCAGAAAGTAGCGTACGAAACCAACCAGTGCGTTTCGTTTGACCGCTTCGGGGAGGAGGAGGCTCGAGCCAAACAGCGCCGCAAACACCAGCACGAATCCTAAAAGCGTTACTAAAACACGCCGCCACGCACGTCCCTCAGCGCGGTAAGAGATGAGTAGCGGTGCAGTGGCAAAGGCGGCCAGTCCGCCCATCAACACCTCGGAATCGGGCGTGGGTAAGAAGAGGTGCAAGGCGAGAGGTAGGAGCAGTCCGAGGGCGAAGAGAATCCCTTTAGAGGGCAGCGTCACGCTATCTAACCAGCGGTCAAGCCCAAGAAAGAGCCCAATCAGCGCCGCCCCGATGATGAGCCCACCGATGATGTCAATCGGCACGTGAACCCCCAAATAAACGCGGCTCACCGAAATCAGGACGACGAGCAGCGCGGCGAAGACCCAAAACCACGCTTTTTGAAGGGACGCCGCGACGTAGCCCCAAAAGGTCAAACTCCCCTGCGCGTGTCCACTCGGAAAGCCCGGACCTGCGCCCGTCTCTACCGCTGCCTGACTCCGCGCCAAACTCGGGTCAATCGTGTAAGGGCGTGGCGTGTCAATCAACCCTTTGAGGTGGAAGTTGAGGTAGAGGCTTATGAGTAAGTAAATCGCAACGCGCTGACCTAAACGCGAGTCGAACGCCAGATACGTCACGAGCAAAAAGGCGATATAGACGAGTTCTGAGCCCAAGTCGGTGATGATGAGCATCAGCGCGTCGAGAAAGGGTGAGGCGAACTGTTGGAGCCAGAGGATCGTTTCCACGCCTCATTCTAGCGATTTTGCTCGAGGTGTAAACGTTGACGGTATAATGCCCAAACATGCTGAGCGAAGAAATCCTCACCTACTACCGAAACAAGCCGGAACAGGAGCGCTTTTCAGGGGGTTTGGGGGTGCTCGAGTTCGCCCGCACAAAAGAGGTCATCGCACCTCTTTTGCCAAATGCGCCGGGGGCGGTCTATGACATCGGCGGCGGCACAGGGCCTTACGCGCGTTGGCTCGCCGAAAGAGGTCATGAGGTTCACCTCTTGGACGCCGCGCCGCATCACGTGGAGATGGCGAGCAAGATTCCAGGCTTAGCCTCAGCCGTTCACGGTGACGCCCGCGCCCTTCCTTTTGCAGATGATTCGGCTAGTGCAGTTTTGCTCCTCGGCCCGCTCTATCACCTCATAGAGAAAGAGGACAGGCTTCAAGTTTTGCAAGAGGTCAAGCGGGTATTGCGTCCTGGCGGGCGGATTTTCGCCGCAGGCATCAGTCGCGCGGCAGATGCATTGGCTATCACACAGCGCGGTTGGCTCTTCGACGAGGGCTTACTGGCCTCTCTCAGAGCGCAATTCTCGAGCGGCGTCCACAGAACACCACCGTCTCGCCCCGAATTTTTTACCACCGCGTACTTCCATCATCCTGATGAGCTTACCGAAGAGGTATGTGAGGCAGATTTTGAGGTAGAGGGCTTGGCCGGCCTCGAGGGACCCGGTTGGATTGCGCCCGACTTCAAAGAAGCTGTGATGGAGCCCGACAAGCGCGAGAAGTTATTGGAGCTTGCCAGACTCTTAGAAAATTTTCCTGACTTGAGCCCACACATCTTGGCCTGGGGAACTAAACGCGGCTGAGGTGCGTGTTCTTAAAATTACTCGAGTACTTGAGCCCATACCCAATCATCCGGTCCAAACCGATGTGCACAAACCAGATAAGCGCGATGCTCACAGCGAGAGGTTGATTCGCGAGAAAGCCGAAGGCGAGTAGCGCAGCAGGCAGTGGATAGCTGTGAAAGAGGTTGTAAGCGTGCGCCCCTGACCTCTTGCCGAAGAGGTAGCCGAGCATAGCGATATCCGGCACGAGAAGAAGCAGTGCAAAAAGGAGCCAGTGACCACCAAGCGCAAAATATATGGCTGCGCCGCCGAGCATGAGGGTTGCGCCCTCGAGCCTCAGCCACACCCCCGGCGCTGAGCGGTGGTTTTGTGTAGACGACTGAGCGGACGCGGAACGAGCGGAGACATTCATTTGAGACCTCTTTCTGTAAAGACAAACAGTGTACGTCTTTATGCCCAACACTGTACACCTTGCTTAACCTCTTGTCAAGTCGTACACTGTTGGGTATGCCCTACCCAGCGAAGACAAGTCGAGAAGAAATCTTAGAAGCTGCGCTGAAGCTGCTCGAGTCGGGCGGACTCGCCGCTCTCTCTATGCGCACGTTGGCATCTAAATTGGGGGTGAACGCCTCGAGCCTCTATCACCACTTCTCGGGCAGAGAGGTTTTAGAAAAAGCGCTCGCCGATGAGGGAGCGCGGCTTCTTTTAGAGAGGTTGAAAATTGCGACTCAGGAAAAACCCTCTCCGAAAGCGTTGGAGACAACCGCAACAACGTATCTCGCTTTCTCTAACGAACGCCCCGCCCTCTACGATCTCATGATGGCTCCGCGTCCGCCCGAAAAAGCCGAAGCGGACTCGAGTAAAGACCTTTGGAATTTTATGCTTGTAAGAGTCGGTGAGGTAACAAAACAAGAGGATGACACCGCTGCCGCTGTTGCCTTTTGGTCCTTTCTGCACGGATTCGTCAGCTTGGAGCGTTCGGGGCTGTTTGGCTTGAGCGGGGCGCAAGGGGGCTTAGAAGTTGGGCTCGAGGCTTTCCTTATTGGACTCCCTCAAATCGAACGCTGACAGGAACTTCCTGACTAGCTGACCTCCAGTCAAGCTGGTTATGTAATCTTGCGAAGCAAACGAACGGTGCTGACTAGCTGACTGCTTCTTTCCTCGTAAGCCACATTCTTTTACCCTAACCTCTTCCATGCCACCATAGACTCATGAATACCTCTACCTCCCAAACGCTCTTCGAACGCGCTACTCAACTCATCCCCGGCGGTGTCAACTCGCCGGTTCGCGCCTTTGGCTCAGTCGGCGGCACGCCGCGCTTCATCAAATCCGCTAAGGGCACGCGCCTTTATGACGCTGACGGCAACGAATACATCGACGCCATCGGCTCGTGGGGGCCGATGATTTTGGGTCACGCGCATCCGAAAGTGTTAGACGCGATTCAGCAAGCATCCGTGGACGGCCTCAGCTTCGGCGCACCCACTGAGCGCGAAATTAAACTCGCCGAACTGGTCTTAGACCGCTACAAGACGTGCGAGCGCATCCGCTTTGTGAATTCAGGGACCGAAGCGACAATGAGCGCCCTTAGAGTGGCAAGAGGTGCGACAGGGCGCGACTACATTATCAAATTTGCAGGCAACTATCACGGTCACGCCGACGCGCTTTTAGTTGCGGCGGGCTCCGGTGCAATGACGACGGGCGTACCCTCTTCGGCGGGCGTGCCAGCGGACACCGCCAAGACCACGCTCGTCGCGCAGTACAACGACTTGGACTCGGTGCGCGAACTGTTTGAGGCAAAACCCGACGAGATCGCGGCGGTCATCTTAGAGCCCGTCGTCGGCAATATGGGTGTCGTTATCCCAACCCAGGAATTTTTACAGGGACTGCGCGACCTTACGAAAGAATACGGCGCACTCCTCGTTGTGGACGAAGTGATGACCGGCTTTCGCTTAGCGCCAGGCGGCGCAACCGAACGCTTGGGTATCGACGCCGACCTCATCTGTTGGGGCAAGATCATCGGTGGCGGCTTGCCCGTTGGCGCATATGGCGGCAAAGCCTCCGTCATGGACAACGTCTCGCCACTCGGCAAGGTCTACCAGGCGGGGACGCTCTCGGGGAACCCTCTAGCGATGGCGGCGGGCATCGCCACCTTTGAAGCGATGAACGAGACGCCCGACCTCTACGACGTATTAGAGGCGCGGACCGCTCAGTTGGAAGAGGGGCTCCGTCAAGGCGCAGAAGAGGCAGGTCTCACGACGACCATCAACCGCATCGGTTCGATGATCACAGTCTTTTTCACCGACCAAGAGGTCACGGACTTTGAGAGCGCCAGCACGACGGATACCGACCTCTTCAGACGCTGGTTTCATGGGCTGCTTTCACGCGGCATCTACTGGCCCGCCAGCAACTACGAGGCGGCGTTTCTCTCCTACGCACATACGGAAGAGGATATTGCGCGGATGGTGGAGGCGGGGCGGGAGTCGTTTACGGAACTGTCAGGCGTCGCCAGTAGCTAGAGCGTAGAATGTTCCTATGTCAGAGAAAGTTTGCGTTCCTTCAGACGAGGTAATACGAGTGTTCAAACTGATGGAAGAGATTAACCACTTCTTCCATCAGCCCATGCACTTTGAGAATCCAGAGGATGTGGAGAAGTTCGCCGTGGAAAATTATAGGGAGATTCACAGCGTGTTCTACAAAATTATGTGGAACTGGCTTCCCGAAGAGGAGAAGCGAAGGATAGAAGAGATGTAGTAAAGGGAAAAGTATTCTGCTTTCAAACAGGCGCAAAGACATCTTTTGCGGTAAAATAGAATTATGACAACGAAACCTATCACTATTCGTGTTAGCCCCGAAGCTGCACGCGCTTATGAAGAGGCGTCGGCTGAAGAGCAGCGTAAGCTGGACGTTCTTTTAAGTCTCAGACTCACCGAGACGACGCGAAGCAAGCGTTCGCTTGAAGAGGTTATGGACGATATCAGCCGCGAAGCGCAAGCGCGTGGATTGACGCCTGAGATACTCGAGGCAATCCTAAACGAGCGTTAAAGATGCCGCTCTCGACTTTATGAGGTTGACGGCTTAGACTTGTCTACAATGAACTACAGAGATATCATTACGATTGAACCTGGCAAGCGTAGCGGAAAACCCTGTATTAGAGGGATGCGTATCACGGTTTATGACGTGTTGGAGTCCTTAGCGTCAGGCATGACCCACGCAGAAATCTTAGAGGACTTTCCGTATCTCACCGAAGAGGACATCTTGGCGTGCCTCAGCTACGCGGCTGATAGGGAAAAGCGTTTCGTCATCCTACAGGCGTGACATAGCTTTGCTTTCAAAAACAAAGAGCCCCGCAAAGGGACTCTCAACCTCTTCAATCCTTTGTCTCTACTTACTCGGCGGCTGACTCGGGCGCACCTCTATGCGACTCGGCAGCGTGCGCTCATGCATCGTCAAGAGGTCCACACAGAGCTTGGCGATGTCCTCAGACTGAATCTTCCAAGCGTCCTCTTCCGTGGGTGTCTGACCGCCGAAGTACGTTGCCACAGAGCCCGGCATAATCGTCGAAACTTTGATGCCTTTTTGCCGCAAATCCAGCATGATGGCTTCGCTAAAACCGTCCAGCCCGAACTTGCTCGCGTTGTAGCCGGAGCCGCCCGGCATGGGGTTTTTCCCTGCCAATGACGAAATCGTGATGATGTAGCCTTCGGACTTTTTAAGCGCCTCCACCGTCGCTTTGACGCTGTAAAAGACACCTGTAAGGTTCGTGTCAATCATGTCGTGCCAGTCGCTCGGCTCCATCTCGTCAATCGGGGCGAAGCGCCCGACGCCCGCGTTGGCAATGAGGATGTCTAAGCTGCCGAACTCGTCCACCGTCTTCTTAGCGGCGTCTTGTTGCTCCTCCAAATTGCGGACGTTGCACTCGAGCCCCAACGCCTTCCCCGGTCCCATATCCGTTAGCTTTTGCGCCGCCTCTTCGACTTCGTCCTTGTGCCGAGAGGTGATGGCAACATTTGCACCCTCTTTGACTAACGCCTCCGCCACGCCGTAGCCGATGCCTTTACTTCCACCTGTAATAAATGCAGTCTTTCCTTGAATGTCCATGAGGCGAACTTAGCAGGAAAGTGGGGAAGGCTCTGGAAGGGGGGTGACAAAGGGAGTAGGTTACTTCCACACTGTAGGAACTGGATAACGTTGAATAACCTCATCATGGCTCAGCAGTGTGAACCCTTCGTGTAACGCTTGCGCAATAAGTAAACGGTCAAAAGGGTCTTTATGCAAACGTGGAAGCTGCTTGATAGCCAAAACGTGAGGCAAGAGAACAGGGAGTATTTGTAAACTGTTCTCTGCTTGTTGGTCACGGAGAAGGCTTGACAGCTCATCCCGCAATGTCAACTTACCAAGCTGCACCTTAATCTGCATTTCCCAAACGCTCACGACGCTCAAGAAAAGTTGATGGCTTGTGTCCTTAATGAGTGTCGTCGCTTTTTTAGACAGCTTTTCGGGTTCGGCGTCGAGCCAGATGAGCACATGCGTATCTAAGAGGAGATTCACTCCTCGCCGAGCCAAAAGCTATCGGGTAGGGGCGCATCAAAGTCCTCACTCGCCTCCATAGCGCCAGGGTGTAACCCGAGCACCCGCTCTCTACGCTCAGGTTGTTCCTGCGCTAATAAAAACTGCGCAAAGCTGTAAACCTGTTCGCGCAGGTGCGAAGGTAATTTGTCCATCACCTCTTCAAACTCGCTTGCTGACATAGTTTTAGTCTAGCAAATACTGCGAAGGTGGTACAGAAAGTTAAGGGGTTACGAACTCGAGCCACTTCTCAACAACCTTTTGAAAATCAGGTAGAGAAAGCTCACATTCCAGAGTCGGAATAGCAAACTCGTTGTAGATATGAGCTTTTGTAGGCGTCAGCGTAAGCGTACTTGAATTGCCAGTTCCTTCCCAACGGGGTACTACTTGGGTTTGAACGTCTGAAATAAGCGTAAGAAGGTCTCGAGAAGCGCCCGCTCTCCCTTGCACATCAAACTCAAGGAAAGTTTCTAACGCTTTGAAAGGTTGATCCGTTTTTGCTCTAGGTAATCCTCTCTCGTCTCTGAACATATGCACTTTAACTGTCACAATTCAATTTCTCCGACCATATAAAAGAAGTACCACCCACACTGGAATTTCATCCAACTGCTCATCAATTCTAACCTCTTCAATGCAGCCCCACCGCTATTCTCGCGCCTCTCAAGCAGGTCACGATGGCGCTATGAATTACTGTTGGGCGGGAAACGTTGCAGACTTTCTGAATGTCCCTTACGAGTTTTGGCTGCAAGAGGTAGCGCAGAACTTCGACGCGATGACGAAGCAGAGGCCGAGCCAGCAGCAAGTGGCGGCGTGGAAGGGTTCGTTCGAGGTGCTGCAAAGTGCGCTTAGAGAGACGGCGGAAACAGATGAAAGCGCAAGAGGTTGGACGCTCGTGTTTGAGTACGAACTGCCGAGAGAGGGCGGGCGACGTCCTGACGTGGTGCTCCTCGCTAAAGGGAACGTGCTGGTCTTAGAGTTCAAAGAGAAGTCCAGTCTCCTCACAGCGGACGTAGACCAAGTGGCGGCGTACGCGCGGGACTTGGCGAACTACCACGAGGCGTCACACGAACGTCCTGTGGTTCCGGTCCTCATCCCGACGCAGCGGGAGGAATCGGAAGAGGTTGGAGAGGTGCAGGTGGTTGCGCCTGTGAGCTTGGCAGGGTGGTTACAGGGGTTAGGGACCTCTTCACCCATTGACGCACACACCTGGCTCACCGCCGACTACGCCCCGCTCCCCTCCGTCATCCAAGCTGCCCGCCACATCTTTGCGAACGAACCGCTTTCCTCGGTGCGGCGGGCGCAGAGCGCGGGAATTCCCGAGGTAATGACTTATCTAGGCGAGATTGTCGAGCGGGCGAGAACGTGCGGTGAGCGTCATCTCGTGCTGGTGACAGGGGTTCCGGGGGCGGGCAAGACGCTGGTCGGCTTACAGTTCGTCCACCAGACGTACCAAGATGAGAAAGAGGCCAATGCCGTGCTCCTCTCAGGTAACGGACCTCTTGTTCAGGTCTTGCAGTACGCGCTCAAAAGCCGCGCCTTTGTGCAGCCGATTCGCAGTTTTTTCCTGCAACACGCCGTCAAAAAGCAGACCGCGCCGCCCGAGCACCTCATTGTCTTTGACGAGGCGCAACGCGCTTGGGACCGGGAGCGCATGAGTGAGAAGTACGGCGTCGAGGTAACGAACCCGCAGCTCATGTTTGAAGTCGCCGAGCGCATCCCCGAGTACGCGGTGATGTTGGCGCTGATTGGCGAAGGGCAAGAGATTCATATTGGGGAGGAAGAGGGCATAGAGCAGTGGAGTGACGCGGTGGCGGGGGCAAGTCGAGCGTGGACGGTGCACCTTCCTGAGCGGCTTAGTGGAGCGTTTGAAGCGTCGCTAGATTTGGAGCCTCGAGCCTTCCTAGACCTCACTACCTCTTTAAGAACACATTTGGCTGAGGACGTGCAGCGCTGGGTAGCGCAGCTTTTAGAGGGAGACATTGAGGGTGCCGGGGGGTTAGCCGCCACTATTCAAAACCAAGGCTTCGCGATGTATTTAACCAGGGACTTAGACGCCGCCAAAACCTACTGCAAAGAGCGCTACGAAGACAATCAGGAAAAGCGCTACGGCCTGCTCGCCTCCTCCAAAGCGAGCAACCTCCCCAAACACGGCGTGTATAACGATTATCAAGCAACTAAGCGCCTCAAAGTCGGCCCCTGGTACATCGACCCGCCCGACTCGCCCAACTCGTGCTGCGCCTTGGGCGCGGTAGCGACCGAGTTTGCTTGTCAAGGTTTAGAGTTGGACTTGCCCGTTGTTTGCTGGGGGAGCGACTTGCGCGTGCAAGAGGGCGCGTGGTGGTCCAAAGCGTCGCCGCGCTCCAAAGCGAGGGACCCGCACCGTTTGCGGATTAACGCTTACCGGGTGCTGCTCAGCCGAGGTCGCGACGGGTTTGTCGTCTTCGTGCCGCCGGAAAGGGTGTTGGATGAGACGTTTGAAGTGTTGGGAGAAGCGGGTTTAACCTCGTTGCAGATGGGTTAGCAGGTTTGGGCTCGAGTTCTCGTTCAAATCGAACGAGGTACGCTTGTGCCACGCACCTCATTCAGATTTTTAGCGGCAAAAGAGCGTAGATAACGAAGGTCAACGCACTACGATGAGCTTCCTTTAGTGGCGACTGAGCTAACAGTATTCACGTTGGTCTCCGCGTGACTATCAAGTCGTGCTCGCTGCTCCATTCGTGGCCTCTTTCCTCTACCTCCTTCAACATACAAGACGAATATCTCAACAAATGACCCGACAACGTGAGAGACATGATGTTAAGATGAGCTACGAGGTTCAGCGTGGGACTTATGACAGATACGTACAGCAAAGTTAGAGCGCAGTTCGGCAAGAGCGCGTCAGCCTACGTGACGAGCGAGGGGCACGCTAAGGGCGCGGAGTTGGCGCTCATGGTGGCGCTCGCGGGTGAGGGCGTAGGTGAACTTGTGGGCAAGCGCGTGCTCGACATCGCGACGGGCGGCGGACATACCGCGCTCGCCTTTGCCAAAGCAGGCGCAGAGGTCGTTGCAACGGACTTGACGCCTGAGATGCTGAACGCTGCCAAGACCTTTTTAGGGGAAGAAGCCGCTGAGGTGAGGGCGAGCGTGACCTTTACGCCCGCCGCCGCCGAAGACCTCCCCTTTGAAAATGCCTCCTTCGACATCGTCACCTGCCGCATCGCCGCGCACCACTTCGCGGACCCCAAAGCGTTTCTGAGAGAGAGTGCACGGGTACTTAAAGCGGGCGGACTCCTTATGCTCGTGGACAA
The DNA here is from genome assembly GCA_965213645.1 of Trueperaceae bacterium. GTDB lineage: Bacteria > Deinococcota > Deinococci > Deinococcales > Trueperaceae > CBDBZX01. The sequence goes on along the minus strand of CBDBZX010000004.1, from coordinate 830,664 downwards.
TATCGCGCCGACGCCGAGCGAGTTGGCGCGGGTTATGAACCATATCGAAAAGGTCAGGGACCCCAGCCACGCCGAAGCCTACAGCGTGGCAACATGGTTGAGTTGGTTCGCGGAAACGCGCTTGGAACTCCTGCACTTTTCACGCTGGGAGACGCACAAAGATTTTAGAGAATGGCTCGCCAGAGCGCAGACGCCCGAGCCCGATGGGGATGTTTTAGAGGCGTACGTCCTGAGCCTGCCCGAGAGCTTCAAGCGCTACTTCAAGGTAGAGGAGCGTGACAGCGTGCTCCATGCGCTCGTTCACGAGGCGGCGCTCTTTGTGACGACGAAGTTAGAAGCGGCGTAAAGAGAAGGACTGAGAGAAAAGAAGTTTTTACTCAGCATTCGGTCCTTTTTAACTTTTCTCTTCTAAAATCGCTCGAGCATCCACTTGTCCAAGTACGCACCCTTATCAACCCACCGCCATAACAAAACGATGACAATTGTGCGGAAAATCTGTTACACTCACCCTTATCCATGCGACAGCTTCTTTTGATTCGTCACGGGCTTACTGAGTGGAATACCAGCGGTAAATTTCAGGGGCATAGCGATGTTGACCTTTCGGCGGAGGGCAGGGCGCAAGCCGAAGCTTTGAGGGTGCGACTCGCTGAGTTGGAAAGAGGTGGACTCAAATTCGACTTCGTGGTCTCGAGCCCCCTCAAACGTGCCCACCAAACCGCCCAAATCGCCCTACCCGAGCGCGAGATTCACTTCGATAACCGCCTTAAAGAACTCGATTTCGGCGCGTTCGAAGGCCATACCTTAGCGCAGAACTGCGCGACTGAGGCGTGGGACGCTTGGTACAAAGACCCCTTTAAGCGCCGCACACCCGAGGGCGAATCCTACGAAGATTTGCGGCTCAGAGCGGTGGACTGGCTCAGCGGTTTACCGGGCGGGCACACCGTCGCCTTCACGCACTCCGGCACGATTCAGATGCTCATTAGCCATATCTTGGGCGTCGAGCATCCCAAGTGGCGCAAACGCATCTTTTTACGGCACACCAGCTTGACGCGCGTGCTCTGTCAGGACGGGGAAATCGTCATCGAGCGCGTCAACGATGCGCGTCACTTGGAGCCTTTGGTGCGCGACCCCTTTGTAGATTAGAGGCTCGAGCCCGCGACTAGCTTATATGACCTAGCACCAACTTCGCACAACCTACGCTGCCGCCGACGCCTCCCCCGTCGTTTGCCCCGCCTCATCTTGCGCTTCATCTTGTTCTGCCACTTTCCCTTCGATCATCACCCACGCGATGAGCGCACTGAGGGCAGCTAACGCGGCGGAAATAAGCATCACCACGCGGAAGCCGTAGACGAACGCCTCGTTAATCGCAGTTTGAACGGTGGCTGTATCCGCGACCTCTTCGGGGATTTGGATACTCGCCAAGTCCGCGCGGCTACTAAGGATCGTGCTTCTGACCTCTTCGCTCAGGTTGAGCGGTTCCAACTGAGCGCTTAGCGCACTCCCAAAGGCAATCACCATAATCACGCCGAAGATGGCGACGGCCAAGAGACCGGCTACTCTCGAGGCTGCATTGTTGATGCCCGAGGCGGTGCCCGCGTAGTGCGTCGCCACGGCGTTCATCACGGCTGTGGTGAGGGGCGCAACGCTAATCGCCATGCCAAAGCCCATCACCGAAATCGCCGGAAAGAACGTCGTCCAGTACGAACCGCTCGTCCCCGGAATCGTGAAGAGCAAAAAGCCGACAGCGACGATGACAGGACCGATAGTAAGCGGTAGCTTTGCCCCAAAACGGGCGATGAGACCGCCAGACCAGCTCGACAAGAGCGACATCAAGACGATGAAAGGAAGCAAAGCCGCCCCCGCCGCCGTCGCCGAGTAGCCCTGCACTTGAATGAGGTTGAGGGGCAAGAAGAAGAGTGCGCCGCCCAGCGCCGCGTAGAGCAACACCGTCAAGAGGTTCGCGCCGCTGAACGTTTTAGAGGAGAAGAGTTTAAGCGGAACCATCGGTGCGTTGAGACGACGCTCCACGATAACGAAGGCGACGACGGCGAGCACACCGATAACGAACGCCGCAATAACGGAGAGGTTGCCGAAGCCTCGGTTCGAAGATTCCAAAAAGCCATAGGTGATGCCGCCTAAGCCAACCGTCGCCAAAGCCGCCCCCCACCAGTCGAGCCCGCCCGTGACCTCATCGTCGCGGCTTTCAGGCACGCGCCACCAGGCAATCGCAATGACCGCGACGGCAAAGGGGATATTGACGAAGAAAATCCAGCGCCACGAGAGCGTGTCGATCAGCCACCCGCCCAAGACCGGACCCGCCCCCGAGGTCATCGCCGAAAACGCCGCCCACAGTCCGATGGCGCGACCTCTTTCGCCCTCGGGAAAGGACGCGCTGATAATCGCTAAGCTACCAGGAACTAAAAGTGCGCCGCCGACACCCTGCACACCTCTTGCAATAATAAGCTGCGTCACATCCGGCGCGAGCCCGCACCAGACCGCCGCGCCTGCAAAGAGCGCGACGCCCAGCATAAAGATACGGTTGCGCCCAAAGTGGTCTCCGAGTGAGCCACCTAAGAGGATGAGCGCCGCTAAGAAGAGCGTATAAGCGTTCACCACCCACTGAATATCCACGACGTTCGCGCCCAAACTCTCTTGCAGCGCAGGCAGCGCGACGTTCACCGTCGAGGAGTTGATCTGCGCCATCGACGAGCCCAAAATCGTCGCGGCGAGAATCCAGGGTTTGGCGCTGCTCTCACAGGGTGTGCCCTCTTTCGCCCCTTTAACGACGCCGTCGTCGCAAGGGTGCTGTGCGTAGGACACCCGCTTTACCCTTCCACCAGCGAGTCAGGCACTTCGCGCTTGGTCAGTTTGTGGACGTAGCAGTAGCCCCATTCCTCGCCCGGTTCGAAGGAGCGCACGGTAGGATGTTCAGTAGCGTGAAAGTGTTTGGTCGCGTGCTTGTTTTTAGAGGAATCGCAACAGCCGACGTGACCACACTCGAGACAAACCCGCAGATGCACCCACGAGTCCCCCATCTCCAAACACTCCTTACACCCCTCACCGCTCGGCGTCACCGGACTCAGACCTTCGAAATCTCGACATTCAGCCATTTTTGATGTCTCCTTCTCTGCTGCCCTCGTCCGCTCTTTACACTTTAGTCCAAAATCTTCACGGCTTGATGAAGAAGGGTTCGCCAGTGCTGTACTCGCTTAGACTAGCGTGTCAATTTTCTTTTACTCGAGCCCTTAGCCATTCGCTTTTGAGGTTGGCTAAGGGCTAAGCGCTAACATCTAAAAGCTCATCCTCCTTAATCCCCCGAAGACGAACGAGACAACGCTTGCGGTCTCCCCTTGTGGTTTCCCAAAAGCCACTCTCTCCACGAAAGCTCCAAGGTGCTGCAATCGCGGTCCGGGTAGCGCACATCCCTCGTCTGCGAGTAGTTGAGAATGCCAACCAAGAGTACCCCGCCGAGCGTGTTACCTAAGAGCACGGGTAAAAAGAAGCCGAACGCCGACGCCGTCAAGCTCGCCTGACCTTGAAAAACTAGGTAGAGCGCCTCACTCGAGCCGATAATGCAGTGAAAGAGGTCAGCGGACGGAATCATGAACATGAGGACGAACACGGTGAAAAAGCGCGTCATAGAGTCCCGCGCTGCGTGCGTCAGCCAGACCATGCTCGCGACGATCCAGCCCGCGAAGAGCCCTTTCCAGAACAAATCCCACCAGGGCGTCTCGAGCCCATGCAGCGCAAAGCCCCGCGCCGCCTCCGCCGCCTCGGGCGTTAAGACTCCCGTCGTCGCGAGAACGAGTGCGACGAGCCCCGCGCCGAGCACGTTGGCGAGCAAGACGATGCCCCACACCCTGAGGAGCGTCGGCAGCGAAGCGATGCGCGTCAAGACGAGCGTCACGGGCGTCAAGGTGTTCTCCGTAAAGAGCTGATAGCGCCCCATGACGATGAGCAAGAAGCCCACCGGATAGAGTATGTTGCCGACTAAACCGCTCGAGTCCCAGGGCGTCAACCCCGTCAGCGCGGCTCTCGCCAAAAAGGTCAAGCCCGATAGAAAGCCCCGCCGCGACGCCGCTCAGAAACAAAAGCCGGTTGCTCCGCGAGAACTCCTCGTCCGCCGTCGCCGTGATGCGCTGAAAAATCTCGTCGGTAGAAAACATGTCGCGCACCGCTTTGCCCGCCGCTGGTGCGCCCGACGCCGAGCGGTCGAGTGCGCCGCGCACGCCCATACCTCCCTCGTCGCTCTCAGGTTGGGCGACCTCGACGCTCGACGCTTGCAGCGCGTCTCTCAGTTCATCGTCCGAGGGGTTTTTCATGACCTTGTCACCCACCGTAACCATCGGATATTTGAGCTGACCGCTGTTCATCCTGCCGCACGCGCTCTTCGGCGCCGGCGTCATTTTCAATGTCAAAGAAGTCGTAAGGAACTTCGTGTTCGCCCAACCACTCGCGAATGCCTCTTGTGAGGGGGCAACTCTGCGTACCGTAGACGGCGGCATCGACTTGGATGGCAGCTTGGGTCATCTTGCTCTGAATCGGCTCAGCAGGGGTACATTCACAGGTATCTCCATAAGAGGTCACTTTCTGCCCATTGAGAGGTTACAGCGCGTCGAGATTGTTGAAGATAGAGGTTTAAGGTCTATATGAAAAGAGGCTTCTTACCTTTTTAGCGCGTACACCCATATAGACAACGTTATTTAGCTTACGTTACAGGCTTGACATATCAACAATCTATGGGCTCATTTGCACCGACATACCCGCCGGTTGACCTTGCTACGCACCGTCTTCGCGTATTCACAATCTCAAGCGATTGAAGTCGGCGTGCAGCGCGTCGTTCTTAAACCCCATGTTTCTCAAACCCTACATTCCGAGGCGTCAGCCCCGCGCTACGCTCAGGGCTACACGTTTCTACTTTCACCAGATATCACTAAGCTCGAGCACAAACCCCTCTAACACGCCGGTTCCTACAACCTCTTGAGGGTGCTCTAGCGCGTCCACCTTCTCGGGTGTGTAGATGTAGACCTTTTTCTCTGATGGGTCGATGAGCCAGCCTAACTTCGCGCCGTTCTCTAGGTACTCGAGCATCTTCTCCTTTGTAACATTGAGGCGGTCGGTTGGTGAGCGAAGCTCTAGGACGAACTCGGGGCAAAGAGGTAAAAACTTGTCCCTTTGCTTGGATGTGAGTTCTGCAAGTTTCTCCTGGCTTACCCACGAAACGTCGGGCGAGCGAACTGCGCCGCTAGCCATATGAAACCCCCCGGAAGAATCGAACACCTCACCCCGGTTATGCTGCTCGTTCCAAACGATAAATCGAGCGGTGAGCTTTGCGTTGCGGTTGCTTGTATTTCCTCCAGCGGGTGGCATGACGATAAGGTCTCCTCCGGCGCTGAGTTCCATGCGGAGGTCTTGATTGGCTTGGGCGAGGTCGAAGAAGGTGTCGGCAGTTAGCTCGAGCACCGAGCCCAAACGCATCACAACGTAGGGATAGTCGCTTTTAGAAGACACAGGTTTAACAGCCATAATCACCCCTAGTGAGTCTATTCTAGCACCTCTTTGGCACAACCCTTTTCGAGAGTCGCAGCTACGATTTTGAAGCGTCAGCCCTGCTGACGTTCACTTTACGGCGCTCGAGGAGGTCTGCGAAAAGCTCAGCCAGGTCAGGTGTTAAATTGAGCTTCTCGACCTCTCGCGTGGCCTCTTCCAAAGAGAGCGGTGCGTCCTTATTCTTCTTACCGATGAGCGTCACGGCGCGGTAGAGGTACGAGACGCTGAGCAACCAGAGCGCGTGCGCTGTGTCCTCGGGCTTTTTCAGATAGAAGGAAATCCAGCCCGAATCTTTGAGGATGTGGTGCTCCGCTGCTAACCCCTCCTCAATCAAGAGGTCGCGCACCTTTTTCGTGAAGGGGACGTCGAGTAAGCGGCTCCCGTGCAGATGTCCCAATTCAATGCCCGAAAGTTGATATTCTAAGCCGCCGAAGCGGTGCGGGTGGACGCTCACGCCAGACCACTTCATTGCCGTATCTCGCACCTCAGTTGCTGCGCTCATCTTTATTGTACTCATCCTCGCACCTCCATAATATCCTCTTTAACCCTGTCTGCTACATCCACGTAGCCACTCGCCTGCAACTTAAAGAGCGTCGCGTAGGTGCCGCCTCGCTCGAGTAATTCCTCATGCGAGCCCGTCTCCGAAATGACGCCCTCCTCCAAGACGATGATCTTATCCGCCAGTCGCACCGTGCTGAAGCGGTGCGAGATGATAATCGTCAGGCGTCCTACAGCTTGCTTTCTTAAAGCCTCAATCGTCTCGAACTCCGCCCTAGCGTCTAGCGCTGAGGTCGGCTCGTCGAAAATCAGCACCGAGCCGCCACGAAAGTAGAGCCGCCCCAAGGCGAGGCGTTGCCACTGTCCACCCGATAAACCAACGCCGCCCTCAAAAAGTCGCCCGAGCATGGTGTCGTAGCCTGCGGGTAAGGTCTTGATAACCTCTTCCGCACCGGAACGCTCGCCCGCCTCGCGCACCGCTGCTTCATCGTCCAGCGCGTCCGTGCGGCTCAGCGCGATGTTCTCCTTCGCGCTCATCTGGTACTGCCCAAAATCCTGAAACACGCTGCTCATCTCCCGCTGGATGCTGCGCGGGCTGAAGCGCCCGGAGTCCAGCCCATTGAGTAAAATCCGCCCCGAGGTCGGCTCGTAAAGCCGCGTCATCAGTTTAATCAGCGTCGTCTTACCTGCCCCGTTTTCCCCGACTAACGCGACGCTCTGACCGCGCCGCAAGGTGAACGAGACATCTTTGAGCACGTTGCGTTCGGTTAGCGGATAGCGAAAGCTGACGTTTTGGAACTCGAGCCTCTCGATACGCCCCACCCATTCCTCCCCCTCATCGGGGTCACGCGCGGGCAGTTCTAAAAACTCGAAGAGGTTGCGCATGTACAAAAGGTTCTGATAAATTCCCGAAAAACCTGAGAGGAGCTGCGAAAACTGCGCCTGCACCTGCACGATGCCTTGCGCGAAGAGCGTGAAGTCACCAATCGTGATGAGCCCTGCCGCCGCCCGCCGTAAGACCGAGAGCGTCGCGAGAGCTACGAGTCCTGATGACAACAAAGATGCGCCGAGCCCCCACCCACTGCGCCGCAACACCAGTGCGACGAGTTGCCCTCTAAACTTCTCGTAGTAGCGCTGCCAACCCGACAAGAGGTAATGCTCGAAGCCGAAGAGCCGCACTTCTTTGACCAACGTGTCTGAGGTCAAGAGGCTGCCTAAATAGTTTTGAATCCGTGAGTCCGCCGCCTGCCGCCGAATCATCCGGTAGCTCTGCCGCCCGAAGCGGTTCGAGACCCAAACGGTGGGGATGGTCGCTAGGAGGATGAGCGGCACCACGTCCGCGCCCAAGTTGGCGAGAAGTGCGCCGATGGCGGAGAGGGTGAGAACCGCTTGCGCGAGCCCAAGAAGTTGCGTCACCACGCCGAGCGGCCTCGTACCGACCTCTCTATATGCATTGCGCAGAGCGTCGTACGTAGCAGGGTCTTCGAACTGCGCAACCTCTAAGTCCGCTGCCTTCTCCAAAATCCGCTTGCTGATGCGGTTTTGCAGCGCGTCGCCCAAGAGGTCGCGCACGGCGCTCTGCCCCGCCGTAAGAACCGCGCCCGCCGCGCCGAGGGCGACTTGGAGAATCAAGAGGTTTACAAGCTCGCTGAACGCGCCATCGCCGCTAATCGCCCGCGCTACCGCGTCTACCAGCAGCTTCGTTACCCACAGACTTGCTGGCGTAATCGTAGCGGCGAGCAGACCAAATACCGCGAGTAAAGCGGTCTGCAAAGGGCTCGCTTGCCAGACGAGTTGAGAGGTCTCCCGGAGGTCTTGACGCATGATGCGCCACGCGGCGAGCGCCGAGCTTAACGCCGACCTCAGAACTGACCTCTCGCTTGTCTTGTCCTCTGATAATTCGTTTCTAATTCAACATAGTTCGTCATGGCTCTCCCTCTCATCATCTTATGCGCCCCACCCTTACGAACGCTCGCTCCCGCGCTCACTCAGGGTAACGTTGACCTCTCTCACTTCACCGCTGCGCAACACTTTGAACGTGACCTCTTGGTCGATCAGGTCTTCACGCATGGCGGCTTGCAGGTCGTCGAAGTAGCGTAGTGGGGTGCCGGAAAGCTCGAGCAACGTATCCCCCAACACGAGTCCGGCTTTCGCTCCTGCACGCTCCGAATCAACGGAGATGAGCAGGAGTCCTGTTTTTTGCTCACCGTGCGCTTCAGGAAGTCTCACGCCCTGCACGCCGACGCCCAGGTAAGGGCGGCGCATCCTGCCGTGTTCTAACAAGGTCTTAGCGACTCTTTCAACTGTTTCAGTGGGGATGGTGACGCTGTTTTGTCTCGAGAAGGCGGACGTATTGATACCTAAAACCTCACCTGACGCACTCACAAGAGGTCCACCGGAAAAACTTCTAAAGGGCTGGGCGTCAGTGCGCAGTTCTCTGGCAATATATCCACCCGAGCGTGTGTGCCAAGCGTCGCCTAACGCGCTCACGATACCTAAACTCGCCCGCACGTTTTCTCTGCGCCCCGCCATAAGAACAAGCTGTCCAACGCGCAAGTCGCCGTCCTGCCAAGTCGGAGCGCTGAGGTTGCCGCCTTCGACGCGGAGCAGCGCGAGGTCTGTTGTTGGATCACGCCCGATGAGCGACGCGGAGCGCGTTTCGCCGTCATGAAAACGGATAGTGATGTCCTCGTCGCGCTCGGTCGTGTGGTGCGTCGTGACGACGGTTTCGCCCGTCCACACGGTACCGCTCACGCCGTATCTACGTCTCGCTTCGACGCTGACGAGCGAGGGGGAGAGGGTTTCTAAGGTATCGGCTAAAGATTCGGATAAGCCTTGTAAGTCTGCCATAGATACAGTTTAATGACGACTTTGCAAACCCGCATCTACCAAACGGGTAGGGGTGAACTGGTCGTTTGGGTAGGGTGGGCTCGAGTTCTATGGACTTCTCTACTGTCATGGAAATCTCGTAAACGTGCAGCATTTAGGCGTCCGCCATTCGCCACAACCCTCTATCTTAGGCGTTCTCAGAATTTTCTGTCCTTCACAAAAAGAGGTAAAATCAAGAGATGGACACTTTACTCGCTATCTGCTTAGGGGTCGCCTTGAGCGCCGCGTGCGGCTTCCGCGTCTTTATCCCGCCCTTCGTCATGAGCGCCAGCGCAATTTTTGGCGGCGCTGACCTGCCCCCCAGCGCCGACTGGATGGAAACGAACGCCGCGTTTGCCGCTCTAGGCGCAGCCACGCTCGTCGAGGTTGCAGGCTTTTACGTCCCTTGGGTGGACAACCTGCTCGACACCATCGCCATGCCTGCTGCTATCGCCGCTGGCACGCTGATTACGGGCTCGTTCGCACCCGAACTCGACCCGGTCTTGCGCTGGACGATGGCGGGTATTTTAGGGGGTGGGGCAGCGGGCGGCATTCAGTCCCTGACGAGCCTCACGCGGCTCGCCTCGACCACGTCAACTGGGGGAATAGGCAACCCAGTCTTTTCAACCTTAGAGAACATCCTCGCCGTCGTCTTCTCGCTTTTAGCCTTTGCGCTACCGCTTATCGCCATCGCCGCGCTCATCGCTTTAGCGCTCTTCGCGGTGCGGCGCGTGGCGCGGTTGCGGCAGCCGGAGCGGAGCCAAAGTTAGCGCAGTGATAGTGTTTAGCTCGAGCTAACAGCAGGCGGAGACAACAGAAAAACCCCCTCGGAGAGGAGGACGAGGGGGTTTGATGAGAGGCAGGGCTGTGATGGTGATGCACGACGTAATTCATGACGGTTTACGGTGTCGCCCTGCCTGAATGTACTTTAGAGGAAGAGGTCTGACGAAACTCTTACAGCGCTCACGCCTTCTTAGTTCTATGAAGAATTTCTTAGCAGGTATCATCTGGTCAGCTACGTTCTCACTGAAAAGAACATCGTTTAGCACGCACTTTAAGGGATGACCTGTTCCCGGTTACACCGTTTTCGCGAAGGCGAAAGGGAAACTTCGTTTGCGTAGCCCTCCTTCGGGAGAAGCCCTGCTTTAGCGGGTATATCTGCGGAGAAGTGTAGCAACGATAAGTGAAACTGCTATCTCATACCCTTTCCGGTTAAACACGAAACTTTATTTCGTGTTTAACCCCGAGCAGTTCACGAAGTTGGGCGGAGCCTCGCGAGTAGAGACAAATGCGGATTCCGGTGAGCACACAAGCAACTCCGGCGATAGCGAAGCGCCCCCTTTCCCCTTTCGGGAACGAACGGTCGGGGACCTACGGCGACGAAGCGTTTGCCGGAAGCAAAACTTCGTAACGGAGTTTATGCAGTAATCGCTTCGGAATCCGTATCAATACGCGCCCGGGAGGTTTCCGCCACCTTGGGCAAGCAAATTTGCTGGGGCAGTCTTGGGTATCAAACGAAGAAGGACACACCTTTCGAACTTCGAAAGGCGTGTCCTAAAGAAGCGCACCAGGAAGGACTCGAACCCTCGACCTATCGCTTAGAAGGCGACTGCTCTATCCAACTGAGCTACTGGTGCAAGGTGGGTAGCATCTATCAAAAGACACTATCACTCTATCTCTGCATTTGACTTGTTGGGTAGGCCCTGTGCCAAACCTCGCCTAAACTGATGCACCGCCAAAGAATGGTTCATAGAGTATCATCTATAGTACAAACCATAGATGATACCTCTAGTGGAGCGGGAGACGAGATTCGAACTCGCGACATACAGCTTGGAAGGCTGTCACTCTACCAACTGAGTTACTCCCGCACATGAGTGGTAGCATCAACCGAGAGACGCTACGACTCTTCTACTGAGTGGAGTATCCTCCATCAACGAACGCTGTCACCGAATACGCTACACCGCTCTCTTCGATTTCCGATACTTTACTCCTTTGAGAAGGTAACAAGCTTAAGACAACTTGATAGATGCTACCTCTCATGTGGTCGGGGCGGCTGGATTCGAACCAACGGCCCCCTGCTCCCAAAGCAGGTGCGCTACCAGACTGCGCCACGCCCCGATTACGACTGCACAGGTCAATGCGAATGCAGCGTTCTAAAGTATACAGAAGAAGCCAAGGGACTACAAGCCCCTACAAACTTTTGTGAAGCGTAAGTGTGAGACGGCGTGCTCGCTTACGTTGCCCCATACGCGCTATCTGTTACAACAAATAAGGGCAGCGTAGACGCTGACATAACCTTTCAGACTCGAGGGGGTCCAACGTGAGCACCACCGGCCTAGACGTATTTGATACAACCGTTCAAGAGACGAATCAGTGGCTCAATACCATTACAGAAGAACTCGGTCAGGGCGATTCGCAGCTCGCCTACTCCGGCTTGCGGGCGACCTTACACGCGCTACGCGACCGCATCCCAACCGACGTCGCCGCTGAATTCGGCGCACAACTCCCGATGCTCGTGCGCGGCTTTTACTACGAAGGCTACGTGCCGAGCCAAACGCCTGTCAAAGACCGCACCAAAGACGATTTTTTAGAGCGTATTGCCCAGATGTATCACAATAAAGAGGTGGACTTAGAGAAGCTGGCAGGCGCTGTTTTTAGCACGGTCAACAAGTTCGTCTCTAAAGGCAGCGCGGAAAAGACGAGAGATATGCTCAACGAGCGCGTTCGCGAGCTTTGGCCTACGCCTTAACTTCTCTTTCAATCTGCCTTATCTGTGTTACCGGGCTGAGCTGCCATAACTAGGGCGGAAATCCCAAAAGAAAAAAGAGGTAGACGCTATGTCTGCCTCTTCTAAATTGTTGCTCAAACTACGGTTGATCAGTTGGTAGGTGGCTCGGGCGAGAACACGTCGAGCACGGCGTCTTCTACGACGGGCACGACCTCATAGCTCGCTTCGCCCGTCTGCGAGAAGCGCACAGTGAAGAGGTTCCAGCCTTGCGACAATTCCAAGGACTGCCCCTGCGCCGAGAGCGTCGCGTCTTTATCCACATAAAGCACGATGAAGAAACCGCTCGGCTCCTCTAGGTTGACCACGCCCAAGTAGGGCGTATCCGCGTCGCGGTCAAAGGTATCGTTGCCGTTTTCGTCAAGGTAGACGTTTGTTTGGGCGCGGGTAAAGTTCACGTCACCGGGCGAGACGCTGTACTCGCTCTGCAAGCCCGGCAGCGGTACGACACCGCCTTCAAACGGCGTGAGGGCGTCCGCCGCGACCTCTTCGCCTACACTGACGCTAAAGTTGCCTGCTTCCGGCGTTGAAGTGGCAATTTCGTCACCCCACACGCCCTCTAGGTTGATGACGTGTACGCCGACTCTCGCCGCTTCGGGCAACTCGCCTTCAGTCTGCACGAGCCCACCCACCGTAACTTCTTGCTGCGCGAAGGCGACGCCGAAAATGCCCATAAGTAAAATGACTAGTAAACGCAATTTCATCTCTGCTCCTAAGTAATGGCGCGAAGCTGAGCTTCAACCTCACGCAATGATGGCTAAAACGTTGATACGCAGGGTAGCGCGTTAAACGCTGATACCTTAACATAGCCCTCTAAAAACGCCCATCACGGTGTGCTCACTCGCACTTCATGATGACGTTGGGAGCGTTCATCTTCTTCATAGTGTCCACTTTTGAACACAATGTTTAACGAGCGGTTAAGATTTGGTGTCTGAGTGACGTAGTGAGGTCGGAGGTACAGCATGTTGGCGACCGCTCGAGCTAGACCTCTCGAGCCAGCCGTACAAAAACCCCCTACGAACCCGACACCTCAGTTTTCATACCCGTTGGGATGCGCCTGAAACCAAGCCCAAGCCGACGCGACCATCTCACGCAACGATTCGTGCTCCGGTTGCCAACCTAGCTCACGTTTGACAAGGCTCGAGTCCGCCACGAGCGCCGCCGGATCACCGGGGCGGCGCTCTTGCACTTTGGAGGGTATCTCGCGCCCCGTCACCTCGCGGCACACGTCAACAACCTCTTGCACTGAAAAACCCTGGCCGCTGCCCAAGTTATAGCGCTTCGCTCCACCCGCCTCCAAAGACTCCAACGCCAAAATATGCGCCTGTGCCAAATCGAGCACATGGACGTAGTCGCGCACACACGTCCCGTCTCTCGTATCGTAATCATCACCGTAAATCCCGATAAACTCACGCTTGCCCTGCACCACCTGCAAGGTGATGGGGATGAGATGGCTCTCGGGGCGGTGGTCCTCGCCGAACCGCTCGGACGCGCCCGCCGCGTTGAAGTAGCGCAGGGCGACGAAGCCCAAATCCTGTGTCTGGTTGAGCCAGCCGAGCATCCGTTCGGTGAGATATTTTGTTTCGCCGTAGACGCTGCCGGGTTGGATGGTAGCGTCTTCAGAGATAGGGAGTTGGTCCGGCTTGCCGAAGAGGGCCGCTGTTGAAGAGAGGACAAACTTCTTGACGTTATGCGCTAAAAGGGTTTCCAACAATTTCAACGTTCCCGCGCTGTTGTTTTGAAAATACTTCGCAGGCTGCGCCATCGACTCGCCGACGAGCGAATAGGCAGCGAAGTGCAACACCGCCTCAACTTCGTGTTCTTGAAGCGCTTGTGCGACTTTCTCCGCATCCGCGATATCCGCTTGCACGAACGCCGCTTCGGGGTGAACGGCGGCGCGGTGGCCTGTGACCAGGTTGTCGAGCACGGTGACGCTGTGACCTCTTTGGATGAGCGATTCGGTGGTGACGCTGCCGATGAAGCCCGCGCCGCCTGTGACGAGAATGTTCATAAAAGTAGCCTAACCGATTTTGAGCGTTAAAGACGCCCATGAGACCTTCACAGTACTCGCGTGCTAATTCTGTAAGACCGACCCCGCTACGATACGCTGGGCCTCTTGGCCTAATTCATTCTTAGAGGGAATTCGTTTTATGAAACAAACATCTTTTTATCTCATGGCGGCCCTGAGCCTACTGCTCACGGGCTTGCTCGCTGGTTGCGGCAGCTCTGCGCCGCCACCTCTTTCAACGCTCAGTGGGGAGTGGGTGGATTTAGCGGCTAGGGCCCAGGTCTGCGGCGAATCCTACGACGTAGGTGTACACACGCTCCTCAGTTTACAAGACGACGAAGAAACCGTATTCGGCGACATCGTCCTCAGTTTCGACTACGACTACTACGCTGCGTCATTTACAGGACGTGTTACGCCTTCCGGGAAGCTCACGGGTTCAGCCGAATTCTACGACTATTGGGGTGAGTTGAAAGTTGATTTAGCGTTCAAACAGTCGGGTATTTCGGGGACGATTACCGATATCGACGCTGCCGAATGCGAGGAGGGCAGAGTACAAGATGTTCCTATCAGAGTCAACTTACGTCGTGAGAGCGGTGAACCCGGCGAACCCAACGCACCCCAAACACCTGTCGAAGACGACGCCTTAGAACCCAACAACAGCCAAGATGAAGCGGCAGAAATTGACTTGGATTATCAAGCCGACCTCGTTTTACAAGACGACGATTGGTTTAAGTTCACCTTGAGCGAAGAGCAGCTTGTGACTTTAGAGGTTCGGGCGAAGGACACGAACTTCTTCTATATTGACGCTGAAATCTACAACGAAATGACCGACTTGGTGAGCAATTTCGACTTTCACGACGCCTCAGACAGCAAGCCTAAAGGTGCTCAGCTTTCGGCTGGCACATACTACTTGAACCTCTCTGGCGAAGTTGCGTCAGAGGCTAGAGCGTACACGCTCAACCTCTCGAGCGAAGCGCTACCCGACGCCGCGCTCGAGCCCAACAACACCGCGCAGAACGCCACCCCCCTCACCCTTGGCGCAGACGCGCAGGCGATGTACCTTAGTGAGGACGACGAAGATTGGTTTAGCTTCTCTCTGGACGAAACGCAAATCGTCACCTTCGAGTTGCAGAGTGAGACGTACAACGTCAACTCCATGCTTTTTAACGCCGAAGTCGAGCATAGCGACTATAGTCAGAGCGGCGAAGCGTCCACGACCACGCTAGAGGCTGGAACTTACTATCTCCAAGTGTATCGCGGCTACGGTAGCGCGGCATATAGCGTGCGCATAAGCGGCGAAGCGCTGCCTGACAGCGAACTCGAGCCCAACGACACCGCTGAAACCGCGTCAGCACTGCCAACCGACTTTTCAGGTGAGATGTACCTTATATCAGACGACGAAGACTGGTTCTCCTTCACGCTTACAGAAGAGCGCATCGTTACCTTTGATTTAGGGACGAGCTACTACGACCTCGACTATATGCTCTACAGCGCCAGCGATAAGGCTAACTTAGAGGTCGTGCAGGACAGAAGCTATCAGGGGAAAGCCTTTTCAGTCGCGCTCAAAGCGGGCACGCATTACTTAAAAGTTCACGGCTACAGCAGTTATCACAGCAACGGAATGCGCTATCCCCTAAAGCTCAGCAGCACGCCGATTCCTGACGCCGACTACGAGCCCAACGACAGCTTCAATGCGCCCACTCAGATTCAGCTTCCCTTTGCAGCCGACCTGTACATGTCGAAAGCGGACGAGGACTGGTTCACGTTTACCCTGACCGAGACACAGCTCGTGACGCTAAAGCGTAGCGACAGTAGCAACTACAGCCTTAGAGGAGCGCTCTACGCCGACGACAGCACGATGTTCGGCGGTGGAACGTTCTCCTTCGAAAGCGATGAAACACCCTCGTTCGTTTTGAGCCCTGACACCTACGCCCTTTCACTCAGCGCTGAAGGCTACTACAGCAGCGTAGATTTTGCCTACTCGCTCTCGCTGACGAGCGAAGAGATACCCGACTCGGACTATGAACCCAACGATACAGAGGACGACGCGCACGCTATCTCTTTAGGGTTTTCGGACGGCGACCTCTTAGTTTCACATGACGACGCGGACTGGTTCAGCTTTTCCTTGGACAGCACGACACAAGTGAGCATCGACCTCTCGGGTCCAGGGCGCACCTACGACTACCCCGGTCTCTTCCTACATTACCCGAACGGCGAAACGCGCAGAATCTACTACGACTCCGATGCACCTCTACTCGCAGCCGGAACGTACGCCTTAGAGGTTAAAACCGGCTACGCTCACTACGCCAAGAAGTACGGTCTCAGCATTACTAAGAAGTAGGCGCAGCTTGCTTTGGGCGTGAGCCCTCGAGTTGCTCGAGGGCTCCTCTCTTGAAAAAAGCTAGATTTTTACTGCGTTTGTAGGGGTGGAGTCGCTACGATACCTTTTGAGCCTCTCCAGGCTTACACTTACGCGAAAAGGACATCGTACTCATGCAGAAATTACTTCATCACCTCCGCGCCGCAGCTATCCTAGCTGGGCTGCTTTTAATTGGGCTACTCTCGAGCTGCGGCGAGCCAACATCCTCTACACCGGAGCCGGAAGACAATAACCCGACACCCCCTGACCTGTCGAGTCTCGTCGGAAGCTGGGCAGATTCATACGCGTTCGTAGAAGCCTGCGACGAAAGAGCCCCTCGTACCGTTTGGTTCTCTTTCGAAAAGGTCGGAGAAACGCTTCAGGCGAAAGGCGTTCTTCTCAATACTAGAGCGCACTTTGGAACTGAAGCGCACTTCGGGACGTTCGCGGGAGAGGTAAATGCATTAGGGAAGGTCAGCGGGCAAGCTCGCTTCGAGCAGAGCGCGGGGGACTTGGTTCGCAACTTTGACGTCGACTTGCAGATGACGGGCACTTCCGTTATAGGAACGCTCATGAATGACGAATCCGTTCAGTGTTTGGACGGCACAACGAGCGAGCGCACCCTCAACGTTTCTCTGGAGCCGGCGAGGAACACACCGCTCGTCTTTGAGGATGATGCGCTCGAGCCCAACGACGAAAGTGCAAGGGCGGTAAACCTCCCCTTCAACAACGAGCTCAGCTTGGTTCTTGCGGACGAAGATTGGTTCACGTTTACGCTGACCGAAGACCAGATTTTCAGTGTTGACTTCTCCGCAAGTAGCGACCACTTCGCCGTCGCCACAATCTACGACGCTTCTCTAAACTTTGTGAATGATTTAGGACTCAGTAGCTCGCCGAGCACGACCTTTCTTGAGGCGGGCAGTTACTACCTCAAGCTCGCCTCGAGCGAGCCGATTGTTACAGCCTACCGATTGCGCACCGAACACGCGCCGGTCCCGGATGCGGCGCTCGAGCCCAACGACTCAAAAGATGTAGCGACGCCTATCAAGCTCAACACCGCGTCGCAGGAGATGTACCTCTCATACTATGACGAAGACTGGTTCACCTTCTCCCTCGACAAGCCGCACCGCGTCGCTATAGCTGTAAATGGCGACCTCCACTGTAACTTCACCGGCACAGACAATGTAGGCGAGACAAATGGCCCCTGCTCAAGCTCTTTCCTTGACAGAAGCGTCGGACCGGGCACGTTCTACTTGCGAGTGACGAGAGGTTCGCGCGGCGCGTCCTTCTACTCATTCAGCGTTTACGCGTATCCTCACCCGGACAATGATTTAGAACCTAATGACACCCTCGAGCAAGCGACCGATACAACCCTGCCATTCACCGATACACTTCGCCTATTCTGGGCTGACGAAGACTGGTTTACGTTCGAGCTTACTGAAGAGCAGTTGGTAACATTTGACTTCTCAGCGAATAGCGAAGGTTACTTCTCCTACTTCAAAGGAGTACTCTATGAGAGCGGCGGAACTGAACTTGATACCTTTGAAGCTTCATCTGACAACAGCTCTTACGCCGTGCGTTTAACCCCGGGCCAATATGCGCTCAGGCTCTACGAGGAATCGCTCAACGAGCCTACTTTCGATCTATCTATCTCGAGCCAAAACGTAATACCTTAAACTCTAAGAATGGATGGACGACGCCCTCGAGAAGCTCGGGGGCTTTTTTGTCCCCCTCCTTAGCCAACAACGCCTCACAACCTCTTCACCCTGTCGTATAGTAGGGCAACATCTGGAGGTTTTATGACAGTCCCCATGACCGAAAAGAACGCCCCGCAAAGCACCTCAGCGCTGGACGCAGGCTTGATCTGGTTCGACGGCGAAATGATGCCTGAAGCCGAAGCGAAAGTCTCCGTTTTAACCCACGCCATGCACTACGGCACGAGCGTCTTTGAAGGCATTCGCGCCTATGAAACAGAAAAAGGTGCCGCCGTGTTTCGCTTGCAAGAGCATTCGCAGAGGCTCTTGGACTCCGCCAAGATTTTAGGGATGGATTCGCCCTATTCAGTCGAAGAGGTCAGTGAAGCTATACTCGAGACCATCCGCCAAAATGAGCGTAAATCCTGCTACATCCGCCCGCTCCTCTGGTATGGCGCGGAGTCTTTAGGCGTCAACCCCGGCAAGAACAAAGTGCACTTCATGGTCGCCACGATGCCTTGGGGGGTCTACCTGGGCGAGGACGCGATCAAAAACGGCGCACGGCTTGTCACGAGTTCGTGGCGCAGGAGCCCCGGCGACGTAATGCCAACCAAGTCCAAGGCGGGCGGCAACTACATCAACTCGGTCTTAGCCAATCAGGAGGCGCGGCAGAGCGGCTTCGATGAGGCGCTCCTCTTAGACAAAGAGGGTTTCGTCGCAGAGGGCTCAGGCGAGAACATCTTCTTTCTTAAAAACGGAACGCTCTTCCCCATCGCGCACTCGGTCAACCTGCGCGGCATCACTCGAGACTCGGTGGTGAAGCTCGCTGAGTGGATGGGGACGCCCGTCGAGGCGACGATGGCGACCAGAGACGAACTCTACATCGCCGATGAGATTTTTATGGTGGGCACAGCCGCCGAGGTCACGCCGATTGCCTCGATTGACCGTCGGCCTATTGGGACAGGCAAAGCGGGCGAGTATTCCCTCAAGATGCGCGAGACCTACCTGCAAGCCACAAGAGGTGAAATTCCCGAGTTTACACAGTGGTTGACCTACGCGAATTCGTAAAGAGGGTGAGTATCCAGAAAAGTAGGGACGATTCATGAATCGCCCCTACGACAGCGTAACAATGAAGGCTCGCTTGCTTCGATTTACGCATAATGCAAGTCTGCGAGGTCGCGTTTGAGCCTCGAGAGCGACGCCTCCGTCACCCCTAAATACGACGCTAGATGATACTGTGGTACGCGCCTGACCAGCTCGGACTCTGTTTGACGCAGAGCCAAATAACGCTCCTTAGCACTCTGCTGGAGCATCCTGCGCATCCGCACCTCTTTACGCACCAAAATGTGCTCAGCTAATTTGCGCCCGAAGCGGTCAAAGATGGGGTGCTCGTCATAAAGTGCCGAGAGGTCAGCGAGGTCAGCCGCCAGTAAAGAGGTCTCTTCTAGCGCCTCTACGCCGTAGATGAGGGGTAATCCCATACCCGCCGCCGCCAGCGCCCCGCCGAAGGCTCCTTCCGTCAAAAACGCTTTATTGGATTCCTTGCCGTCCTCAGCAGGGTAGTAAAAGCGCAAAAGACCCTCACCCACAAAGATGAGCTTATGCTCGCTGTCGCCCGGATAATGCAAGTGTTCATCTGCGCCTAGCGTCCTTACTTCAAAAATAGTTGCGAACGTGCGCCACTGAAGCTCGGTGAGCGTCACCCATTCCTGCGCGGCGAACTTCATATGGTCGAAGTTGGTTTGGGTGCTTAGCATAAATCAACCTTGTTTGACATCTTCGTAAATCGCCGAGAAATCTTCATCGCCATGTCCGCGCTTAACCGCCGCCTGATAAAGCTCTTTGGTGAGGTTGGCTAAAGGCATCGGTACGCCTGCGTCATAAGCGGCAGTCGAAACCATCTGCATATCTTTCTGCATCCATTTGAGGGGGAAGTCGGGGGTGTAGTCACGCTTCTCGAGCTTCTTCCGCTTCGTCCCCATATACGCAGGCACGAGCGGCCCGCCGATGAGCGTGTCGAACAACGCCTCTTGAGAAAGCCCGAGCCCTTCACCCAAGGCGATACCTTCTGAAAAAGCGAGCATCGAGGTGGCGAGGATATGGTTGACAACCATCTTGAATGAAGTTCCCATGCCGTTGTCACCGACGTGCTTCGTACCTTTGCCCATCGCGTCAAAGAGAGGCCTGACCTTCTCTACATCTGTTTCGTCCCCACCGACGAAGAAGAGAAGTTCACCCTGTTCAGCCGGAGCTTTCGTACCTAACACGGGTGCGTCTAAGAAACGGATACCTCTTGCGTTGGCTTCTTGTGCCATGCGCTTTGAGAAACTGGGGTTGAGGGTGCTCGAGTCCACCCACAAGTCTCCTTCATTCATCGCGTCTAAAAACCCTTCGTCACCCAGCGCCGTTTCTTCCACCGCTTCGGGATGCGCGAGCATGGTGATGAGGACGTTCGCCTCTTTGACAACAGCGGCAGGCGAATCCGCCCAAGTTGCGCCTTGCTCTAACAGATCCGCTGCTTTCTCCTTTGTGCGGTTGTAAACCGTGAGGTGATGCCCCTCTTTCATGAGGTTCGCCGCCATGCGGCTGCCCATGATGCCTAGTCCGATAAAGCCTACGTTCATGTTTGCGTCCTCTCAAATCTCGACTTCGAACCTCTTGCCCCTACGCATAGGCTAACCCTCATCACGCCACGACGCCTTATCAAATAACAAGAGGTTGCGAATAAGAGATTTAACTGGCGACCTCTTTCGCTGTTTAATCCGTACTCACCCCGCGCAACTCGCCGCTAGGTTCAGAGCGCACCTCTTTTTCCTGCTCTTTCCCGTAGCGCCCGCGCTCGAAGAGGTAAAAGGCGGCTGGCACGACGAAGAGCGTCAGTAAGGACGAACTCACCACGCCACCCAGGATAACGAGCCCCAAGGGACGCCGGAACTCGCTACCCTCGCCGCCGCCTAAGAGGAGCGGCAAGCCGATGACGATGACGGTCAGCGTCGTCATCAGGATGGGGCGAAAGCGGAGCTTGCCCGCTTCGACGAGGGCTTTGCGCAGCTCTACGCCCTCTTGTTGCCGCGACTGCACCACGTCTAGGAGCAGAATCGCCGTTTTCGTTACCAAACCGATCAAGATGACCAACCCTAAGACGCTGTTGATGTCGAGCGCGGTCCCCGTCACGAAGAAGAGCCAGAACGCGCCGACTAGGGCGAGCGGGACGGCGAGCAGGATATACAAGGGATAGCGAAAGGTGTTGAACTGGCTGGCGATGACCAAGTAATTGAGCAGCAGCGCCAAGCCGAAGGCGATGGGCGCGACGCGCTGCAAGTCACCTGTGAGGTTGGGGCCCGTGCCCGTGAGCAGCGAGACGCGCTCGCCGACGACGCCTTCGCGCCGCAAGGTCTGTTCGACGCTGCTGCGAAGGTCGCTCAGCGGCGGTCCGCCGGGCGCGGTGCTCGCGGTGACGGTCGCGGAGTAGGTCTGGTTCGTGCGGGTGATGGCGGAGGGAGCCTCGCGCTGCTCGAAGCGCCCCAAGGTGCCGAGTCGTACGCTGCCTCCAGTTTGGGTAAAAACGGGCAGCGACAGGAGCGCTTGTTGGTCGGCGAGTTGCAGGGGGTCTGCGCGGACGAGGATGGGAAAGTCCTCCCCGTCACGGCGCACCTGCGCGGCGTCTAAGCCGACGTTGTAGGCGCGGAGTGCGCCGTAGACCTCTTCGGCGCTGACTCCGGCGCTGATGAGTTCGCTCGTGTTGACGGTAAAGACCTGCTCGTTCACGGTCTCGCTCAGGTCGGACTCGGGGTTGCGTAAGCCTGTTGTGTTGCGGACAATCTCCAGCGCGGCGTTCGTGCGTTCGCGCAAGAGGGGCAGGTCGGAAGAGCCTAAATCGAGTTGATATTCGGCGGTGCCGGGCGGCCCGGCTTGCTGCGCGGCGGAGACGCTCAGGTCTACGTTGGGTTCATCCACCAAAACCTCTTCTAAACGCGACTCGAAGTCCACGGCGAGCGCGGCGGTAGACGCCTCCCGCTCCCCTTTGCCGACGAGTTCAACGAGCAACTCGGCCTGTTCTGAATTCGCGTTGCCCGTCGCTTGACCTTGCGAGTTTCCCTGTGAGCCGACGGTGGCTAGGACGCGCGTCACCAGTGGGTCGCCGAAGAGTGCTCCTTCTAGCTCGTCTACCACGCGGTTAGTCTCGGTTAAGCTCGTGCCGGTCGGCAGCTCGAGCGTCACACTTAGCTGCCCCGAGTCAATAGGCGGCGTGAAGTTAAAGCCTAAACGCGGCGCGACGAAGAACAAGCTGGCAAACAGGGCGGCGGCAGCGATCATCACCAACGCGGCGTTGCCGAGCAAGACGTTTAAGAGGGAGCCGTAACCCGAGCGCAGTTTCGTGATGAGCCAGTCGCCCGCCTCGTAAAAACTGCGGGCTATCGCGCCTAAGAAGAAGAGGATCAGGCGGCCTAGGTAGAGCCCTAAAAAGAGCACGAGCGGCAAGAGAAGTGCGCCGAGCGGATAGGCCCAACTCGGTAGACCGAGCGCGAAGAGGTTGGGTCCCGCAAAGAAGAGCGCCACACCCACAGCTACAAAGAGCAGCCAAAACCAGACTGTCGTTAGAGCACCTAAAATCGCTCTAGCGTCCACCCCAACACGGCTCGCCGCGCCGCCAAGCTGTGACCAAGTCGGCGGCAAGGGGTTGGGCAGATACGCCATGCGCACGGTGAGGAAGAAGAGCGCCTCGAGGTACGAAAATACAATCGTAATCGCCAAGGTGAGCCCGAACTGCGAGAAGAACTCACCGATCTGCCCCGGCAAAAAGGAGATGGGCAAAAATACCGCCAGGAGCGAGAGCGTCGAAGCCAAGACCGCCGACGAGACCTCACCCGCTCCTTGAATGACCGCTTCGCGTCCACGGAGGCCCTGCTCGCGCAAACGGGTGATGTTCTCAGCAATCACAATCGAGTCGTCCACAACGATACCGATGGCGACCGTGATGGCGAGGAGTGTGATGATGTTGAAGGTAAAGCCTAAGAGGTCAAAAAAGATGAGCGCCCCGGCGAGCGAAATCGGCACAGCTAGCATCACCGAGAAGACCGCGCCCAAGTTACCGACGAAGATGAGCACCACGAGGGCCACGATGAAGACGACGAGGAAAATCTGTGACGAGGTCGCTGAGACCGTGTTGGCGATAAAGGTCGTCTCGTCGCCGACGACTTCGGCGGTGTAGTTCTCGGGCAGGTCGAGCCCGGCGAGCGTCCCCCTCACCCTATCAGCGGTCGCTACAGAGTTCGCCCCCGAGCGCTTGCGCACCTCCAAGACGACGACGGGCGTGCCGTCTAAGCGCGTGAAGCTCTCCTGGTCGGTGGTCTCGTCGCGCACCGAGGCCACGTCGCGCACGCGCAGACCCCTTCCTGGGTCAACCGGAATCTCTTCGACCTGCGCCAAGCTCGAAGGCGTGTTGCGCCCAATCAGTAAGATGCGCTCGTCGTCCACGCGCAAGTCGCCAGCGGGCACAGTCACAGCGGAAGAGCGAATGGCGCTCGCCACCCTCTGCGGGCTCAGGTTGTAGCCGCTCAGCGCGGCGGGGTCTAAGAGCACCTCGATCTGCTGCTCAACGGGGCTGACGACGGAAACGTCCGCGACCCCTTCGGTGCGCTGCAAGGCTAAGTCAACCTCGTCTTCGACGTAGCTTTGCACCGCCGAGATAGACTCGCCCGCCGCCGCGATTGCCACGTCTAAAATAGGCTGCTCGTTGGGGTCGAAGGCTTCGACCGAAGGCGTCTCGGCGTCGTCGGGCAGTTCGTTGGCGGTGGCGCTGACCTGCTGGTTGACGTCGGTGGTGGCCTGGTCGGGGTCGGTGCCCGACGCAAAGTTGACGATGACTAAGCTGAAGCCCTCCGAAGAGGTGGACGAGATGGAGTCGAGCCCCTCTAAAGAGGTGAGGGCGCTCTCGAGCGGCTCACTCACCTCGCTCGCCACCTCGGTCGGGCTCGCCCCCGGATAGGCCGTCGAGACGCTGACTACGGGCACGTCCACCTCGGGCAAGAGGCTGATGCCCGTGTTCAAAAAGCCGATGAGACCGAAGAGGAAAATTGCCAAGAAGATACTGATAGCGAGGACAAAGCGCCGCACGAAGAAGGCGACGAGGTTGATCATGGGTGGGCCTCTAGGTACTTGCAACTTTTCAGTTGATCCTTTTGGGGTTGACCTCTCGAGTTCTTTAGTGTCATAAGTAAAGTATTAGCCAAAGCACCTCGCCGCAGTTAGAAGGCCGCTTACGATTGAGCGTTCCGATATGGCTTTGTAGAGAGAGGTATACTCTCTTAACTGAACGTAGAGGGGAGACACATGGCATCCTTGCGCCACTTTTTAGACTTCGCCGTAGAAACCGCCTATCAAGCTGGTCAACTCACGCTCGGCTATTTCGGCAACGCTGAAGTCGAGCTAAAAGAGGACGAGACGCCCGTCACCGTGGCAGACCGTGAGGCCGAAGAACTGATGCGCCGCCGCATCGAGAGCGCCTATCCTGAACACGGCATCTTAGGCGAGGAGTACGGGGAAAAAGAAGGCGCAAGCCACCGCTGGCTGCTCGACCCGATTGATGGGACGAAGTCCTTTGTTCGCGGCGTGCCACTCTACGGGGTGCTGATAGGCTTGGAGATTGAAGGCAAAGTCGAGGTCGGCGTGGCGTACTTTCCCGCCCTCAGAGAGATGTGCTACGCGGCGACGGGTGAGGGGTGCTACTTGGGCGGGCGGCGCGTGCGGGTGGCGCAGACGCAGACCTTAGCCGAAAGTACGGTAGCGTTTACCGATGTCGGCAACTTCGAGCGCTACGGGCGCGGCGCGTCGTGGCAGCGTCTTCAGCACAAGGCGGCGTACCGCGTAGGCTGGTCGGACGCTTACGGGCATATGCTCGTGGCAACCGGGCGCGTCGAAGTTATGCTCGACCCCATCATGAACGCTTGGGACTGTGGACCGTTCCCGGCATTGTTGCGTGAAGCGGGGGGCTATTTTGGTGATTGGGCGGGTAATGAAACGGTTTATGCTAAAGAGGCACTGAGCACCACACAAGCGTTATTACCGGAGGTGTTGGCGCTTCTAAGCGGTAGAGACGTCTAACGCAACGTACTTTTCTAAAGCGTCCTTATGAGGTGCTTGATAGACCTGGTAGCGGCAGCGGCCCCGCTCTTTTGCAATGTACATGGCGCTGTCCGCGTGCATGAGTAGGTCGTCGGGCGTCGCACCGTGCTCCGGGTAGAGCGCGATTCCTAAGCTCGCGCCCGAGTGACGCAGGGTATCGCCCAAATCAAAAGGTTCGTCAAAGGCGCTCAGCAGCTTCGCAGCGGCAGCTTCGGCGGCTCCGGGCGTCTCGACCTCATGGAGAATGACGGCGAACTCGTCCCCGCTGATGCGAGCTAAGGTGTCCGAGGCTCGCAGTTGCGCCCTCATGCGCGTGCCGATGCCCTTGAGGAGCAGGTCGCCTGCACGGTGGCCCAGTGTGTCGTTGATTGACTTGAAACGGTCCAAGTCGATAAAGACGAGCGCGAAGCTCCCTCCCTCACGTTCGGCCTGGGCCACGGTTTGCTCTAAGCGGTCCTCGAACAGCAAGCGGTTGGGCAGACCCGTGAGGGGGTCGGTGTAGGCGAGTTCGGCGGCGACTTCCGCTTTCGCGCGGGCTTGCACACTCATTTTCAGAAAGTAGGCGAAGGCGTAGAGCAGCACGAGATACACGCTGCTCACCACAGGGAAGGTGACGATGAAATTTCTGGCAGCCTCGTCAGCCTCTCGAGGGGGCACGGCTCCGGCCAGATAGGGTAGGCTGACAGCGATCATCCCCGCGAGATAAGCGACTGAGACCTTGAGCCCGTTTTGCTGACCAAATGCGAGAAATAACCAGACGAAGCGAAGGGGGGCCCAGAGAGAAAAGGGTTCTATAAAATCTCGAGACCCTGGTCCCGAATCGAGATAAAAAACGATTCCTAAAGCGACAAAGTCGAAGCTTATGATGACGACCGTGAAGATGTACTCGGCAGCTCGCACACTGCCTGGGATGAGCCAAAGCGAGAGCGCCAGCGTGAGGAGAGCAAGGTTCAGAAAAACGACCCACATCTCTACGCCGCTATGAGCCGTGGGGCTAGTCAGCAGAGACATCGTCACGCTTATGGTTGTAGCAACCAAGAGGGCAGTGAGGTAGAACTTGCGGCGTGCCGAGGCGTCTTCTTGGGAGCGAGAAACGTTCACGCTGGCAGTTTAGCAGAGGAGGGCTCACACGAACCTTACAAATGAGGGGCCTGACCTGTAAAAAAGCTACAAAAGCACCCTTATACCGTTTCCGGGTCATTCTTACGGGAATTACCTCGAGCGTAGCGAGATACTGTAGCAACGTGAGGCTTGTCGGGATGGAAAGACGTCTGGAATAGTCCCAAACATCTCTAAAATCGTTACGTTTAATGATTCGAGCGTGATTTAGACTCTAAAACACGCTCGAACAAGGACGAGAACTCCGTCACGGAGCGCGAAGTGCCTTACGGCTTCTCTCAGTTTCAACCTTTACGATAGGCCCATGCCTAACGGACGCACCCACGAAGCCATCAACTTGACCGCCTTTGGCCTCCTGGTCGGCGGCTACGCGGTGGCGCAGTCGCAGGGCTACACCGCCGAGTACGACGTCCTGCTCGCACCTGAAACGGTCGGCGTCTTTACAGCCGCCTACTTCACGGGCACCTATTTCGTCACCCCCGACCTCGACCTCGCGGAGAACCACGTGCGGGCGAAGAGCAACTGGGGACTTTTAGGACTCCTCTGGATACCTTACGGCAAGCTCTTTAGCCACCGGGGGCTCTCGCACTCGTGGTTGATCGGTCCCCTGACGCGGCTTCTCTATATGGCGCTCGTGGCACTGGCGCTGAGTTGGGGCGTCTCGGCGCTCTCGCCATATTTTGGCTACACCTTTCGCATCCGCTTGGCCTTGCGCGAAAACTGGCAGGAGCTGGCGATTGGGGCGCTCGCAGGCTACTACCTCTCGCAGTGGCTCCACCTCTTGGCGGACGGGATTCAGCCCGACCACATGTGGAGGAAGAAGCGGCGGCGTAGGCGGCGCTAGCGGGTGTTGTTTAGGCACGGTTTGTCGGCATTTCGACTTTTTCCTGACTGGCTGAAATGCTTTCCTGCTTTTCTGCAAGCACAAAAATACCTCACGCTTTCTGTATAATCACCTTTAGTGAGCAGGAGGCATTATGCAAAGCCCAAAAGAACCTAAAACCATGAACGTTGACGAACTTAGGCAGCAGTATCTCGAGTTCTTCAAATCCAAAACCCACCTCATCTACCCGTCCGCACCCTTAGACCCCAAAGACCCCACGCTGCTTTTCACCTCAGCGGGAATGGTGCAGTTTAAGCCCTACTTCTTGGGCGCAACGCCTAAGTTTGCAGGTTTTGATGGCGTCCACCACCGCGTTACGACAGCGCAGAAATGCTTGCGCGTCGGCGATGTGGAAAACGTCGGGCGCACCCTACGGCACCACTCGTTTTTTGAGATGATGGGGAACTTCTCCTTTGGGGATTATTTCAAGAGAGAAGCGGCGGCGTGGGCGTGGGAATTTCTGACCTCACCCGAGTGGATGGGTTTAGACCCTGAGCGCCTCTACGTCACGGTTTATTTGGATGACGACGAAGCCTTTGAGGTGTGGACGCAAGAGGTCGGCGTGCCCGAGGAGCGCATGTCGCGTTGGGACGAAGACGAGAACTTCTGGCCCGCGAGCGCCGTCTCAGTTGGTCCGAACGGTCCATGTGGTCCCTGCTCAGAAATCTTCTATGACCGAGGTCCCGAGTACGGCACGCCCGACGAGACTGGACCCAACACCGGCTCCGGGGACCGCTTTATCGAGATTTGGAACCTTGTCTTCACGCAATATGATAGACAAGACGGCGGCGAGTTAGTGCCGCTGCCGCAGCAGAATATCGACACGGGGCTAGGCTTCGAGCGGCTTACGGCAGTGATGTCGAACGTCGAAGACGCCTATGCGACGGACCTCTTTCAACCGACGATTCAAAGGGTGGCGCAGCTTTCGGGTAGACCGTATCGCGGGGTTGAGAGCACCTCGCACCGCGTGATTGCCGACCACACGAGAGCCATCACCTTTGCGATTAGCGAGGGGATTCTTCCCACGAACGACGGGCGCGGCTACGTTATCAAGATGCTCTTGCGCCGCGCCTCACGTCACGCCTGGCTTTTAGGTTTGCGCGAGCCCGTCTTACATACGCTCGTAGAGCAAGTCGTAGAGGCGATGGGCGGCGCGTACCCCGAACTCAGAGACGCCAAAGAGCGCGTGCAGGGCATCATCAAAACGGAAGAGGCGCAGTTTTTGCGCACCTTAGAGTCCGGTATTCAGCGCGTCGGCCACCTCTTAGATGATTTAGATGCTGGAATGCTCCCCGGCGACGTAGCCTTCGACTTCTGGGAGACCTACGGCTTTCCGCTCGACTTAACCGAGGAGATGGCGGCGGAGCGCGGCGTGTCGGTGGACCGCGCGGGTTATCAGAGTGCGAGAGAACGGGCGCGGCAGGTCTCCAGAAGTGGCGCTCAAACAGGCGCACTCTTCACCGCGAACAAAGATACGCTCGGCAAAATCGCAGGCGAGCACGGCGAGACGAGATTCTTGGGGTACGAAGAGACGCAGGGTGACTCGAGCCTCGTCGCCCTCATCGTGGGTGACGATGCGGTTGAAGAGGTCAAAGAGGGCCAGGGCGTGCAAATCGTCCTCGAGCAGACCCCCTTTTACGCCGAAGGTGGCGGGCAGATTGGGGACGCGGGAGTGCTCGAGTGGCAAGCCAGTGGCAACGTCGGCAAAGCCCTCGTCAGCACCACCACCAAGAGCAAAGAAGGGCTTTTCCTCCACCAAGCCAAGGTTTTGCGGGGCACGCTGAAGAGAGGTCAAGCGGTTTACGCCGCCGTTGACCCCAGTCGCCGCGAAACCGAAAAACACCACTCCGCCACACACCTCTTACACGCCGCGCTGCGCAGTGTCTTGGGCACACATGTCGCGCAGGCGGGCTCGCTCGTCGCCCCGGACAGGCTCCGCTTCGACTTCTCGCACGGTCAACCGATCAGCCGCGAAGAGGTCACTAAAATCGAAACGCTCGTCAACCGCTGGATTCAAGCGGACTTCGAGGTCAATTGGCGCGTCGTGCCTATTTCTGAGGCGAGGGAACGCGGCGCGATGATGCTCTTCGGCGAGAAGTACGGCGAAGAGGTCAGAATGGTGACGATGGGGCGGGCGGTTGGTAGCGCGAACGCGATTTCACATGAAGGCACGGACCTCTTGGCGAGTGGCGGAGCGGTTGCGGGAGCGAATCAAGAGGTCAACTCCGCTGAAAGCCCGAACGGTGAAGGGGCCATCTCGGTTGAACTCTGCGGCGGCACGCACGTGGGGCGCACGGGCGAAATCGGCAGCTTAGTTATCATCTCGGAAGAGGCGGTGTCGGCGGGGGTACGGCGGCTCGAGGCCCTCACCGGCATGGCAGCTCTCAATTACGTTCAGAGCTTACGTGAGGGAACCAACGCCGTCGCGCAGAGCTTAGGCGTGAAATCCGACGACCTCGTAGAGCGTATTCAGAAACTGCAAAACGACCTCAAAGCGGCGCAACGGGAGAGCGCGTCTCTGCGGGACAAGCTCGCGGCGGCACAGGTTGGTATGCAGTCGTCTGGTGGCGCAAAGAGCGACATGAAAGAGGCGGCGGGGTTTCGCTACAGCACCTTGCAACTCCAAGAACTCGACGCGACGGCGCTACGAAACGCGGCGGACAACCTCTTGAGCGCGTCAAACGCCGACATCGTCGTCCTCGCTAGCGGCAACCTCATGGTGGCTAAGGTCAGCAAGGACGCCCAAAAACGCGGCGCACACGCGGGCAACCTCATCCGCGAAGTCGCCAAACGCGCGGGCGGCGGCGGGGGCGGACGCCCCGACCTTGCTCAAGCAGGCGTAAAAGATGCGTCACGGGTGCAAGAGGCTTTGAACGCTGTGCCAGAGATTCTCGAGGGATTCAAGCATTAGTACCGAAAACATAGATGCGTTCCAACCTCGCCTCATCGCGATTGATTTGGACGGCACGCTGCTGACCTCTTCTAAAGAGGTCACGGAACGCTCAGAAAGAGCGATTCGCGGGCTCTGCGCGGCGGGCGTCAAAGTCGTCCTCTGCACCGGACGCCCGCCGCGCTTTACAGAACATGTGGCGGAAGGCTTGGGTCTGGGTGACCTCGTCATTATGCATCACGGCGCGATTGTCTACGACTTCGTGAGAGGCGAGATGCTTTTTCACAACGAGTTGACGAAGGAGACGGCGTTAGAGGTCATCAAGACGATGCGCGAGCGGCATGACGGGGTGATGGTGGGTTTAGAGACCTCCTACGGCTGGTTCATGGACCCTGCCCTCTACAACCTGCGCCGACCCGACCCCGCACCGACGGGCGTAGGTGAGGCCGAATCCTTTATTCAAAGTCATGTCACCAAGCTCCTCTTTCGCCACGCAGAGATGGACGCTGAGGCGTTCAGCCACTCGCTCAAAGACTTCGGCGTTCACACCACTTGGAGTTCGCCCGAGTTGTTAGAGGTGATTGCGCCAGGGGTGAATAAGCGCGAGGCGTTGAAGCAAGTGGTGGCGGCTCGGGGTCTCGAGGCGAAAGAGGTGGCGGTCTTTGGCGACCAGAACAACGATATCGAGATGCTTGCTTGGGCGGGCTGCGGCGTGGCGATGGGCAACGCGAGCGACGAGGCGAAAGAGGTGGCGGATAGGGTGACGGAGACGAACGACGAGGACGGGGTGGCGAAGGTTTTGGAGACGTGGTTGTGAAGTTACGATAATGACACTCGTTGTTTTTGGCTACGGCCCCGTCGAAGCGAACAAGAATTGCAATCTCAATATTTATGGACGCCTCAACGCGCTCGCAGCAGGAATACTTTATCAGCGCGGTGAAGTTGAGCGCATCATCCTCACAGGTGGACATACAGGCGGCGCAGCACTCCCTTCGGAAGCGGAGGCGATGAAGCGGTATTTGATGCGCAATTTCGACATTCCTGAAGAGGTTCTCGTATTAGAAAATCAGGCAACCGATACAATTACCAACTTCGTCTTTGTCGCGAATATTTTGGATGGCTTGGAGGCTCAAAACAACCTCATTTTTCTCGCTTTAGGCTTCCACTTACCGCGCATCCGCTACCTCGCTGACCTCTTCGATTTGAAAGGTGGCTTTATAGCAGCAGAAGAAACCGTTCAAGAACGCTCGGCGCATCACAAAAAACTTTTGCGCGACCTCTTGAGTGGGGAGAACGAAACGCATCTCGAGCTTCTTACTGCCCAAGCACGCGCTCTACGTGGTTTAAGAGAAATTCCTGAATATTGGTTGCCGCCGACTGTACACCTTGACAGTGAAAGTCGGCTCGAGTCCATTATGTGCTTAGACCAAGTGCAAACCTTTTTGCGCTCACGAGGACTTAACCCGACCACGCCCACCGACTTCAAAACCATCCTTTCCTCAATGATGCGCTGCTTTCCTGAACCACAGTCAGAGGATAGAGAAAAAGCACGCCGCAAATACCAAGAGGTCAGCCTTGCCTGATATCCTCCTAGCCCTCGACGTAGGCGAAGCTCGCATCGGCTTGGCGAGAGGTGAGACGGGCTCGCGCTTCGCCTTTGGGCGCGGCTACATCACGCGCAAGAAACTCAAAGATGACGTAGCGGAGTTGCAAGAGATCATGCAGCAAGAGGGGGCGGCGTACCTCGTCGTGGGCTTACCGCGTCGGAGCGACGGGACGGACTCGAAGCAGACAGCAAAAGTGCGGAGCTTTGCCAAGGAGCTAGAAAAGCGCGGCTTTGTGGTTGTGTTAGAAGATGAGCGCTTCACTACCCGAATCGCGACGCAGGGCATCACTGGAAGTGGCCTCCCTAAGACCAAACGCCAGAGCAAAGGGCGGGTGGACGAGGCGTCGGCGGTTCTCATCTTAGAGAGCTATCTCGCTCGAGTCCTATCCCAAAATGAGGTAGGCTAACTCACGTGAGTGATATTCCGACCTCTTCACCGCGACGGCGTTCTTCTCGACCTCTTGTACGCGGCGCTCTCGTCGTCGTTTTTTTCGGTCTCGCGCTGGTCTTGGCGGGTCTCTTCTTCGTGCGTCAGCAACTTGCACCTACCGATGAAAGCGCAACGCAACCGACCGAATTTGAAATTTTGCCGGGTTGGGGCGCGTCGCGCGTAGCGAACGAACTTGCTGAAGCGAACTTGGTGCGAAACGCCCGGTTCTTCTCGCTGTGGCTGCGCGTTGAAGGGACCGATACGCAGATCGGCGAAGGGCTCTACGACCTCTCCCCGGCAATGAGCGCTCATGAAATTGCCGAAGCGTTGGAGGCGGGCGGACGGCCCAGAGTCACCAACGTGACCATCCCTGAGGGCTTTCGCAGCGTGCGCGTCGCGGCGCGGCTTGCTGAGGCGGGCTTCGGCGAGGAAACCGCGCTGATGCAGAGCATCCTCACGCCGAGTGAGCGCCCGAGTTTTGTTCCTGAAGGTGTCGGCTTAGAAGGCTACCTCTTCCCCGCGTCTTACGAATTCCCGGTTCGCAGCGCACCCTCGGACGTGCTAGGGACGATGCTGCAACGCTTCGAGCGAGAAGTCACGCCAGAGATTCAGGAGAGGTTGGCGGCGTTCAACTTGAGCGTTCACGACTGGGTTACGCTCGCCAGCATTATCCAAGCCGAGGCGGGCAACCACGCGGAGATGCCCATTATCGCGGGCGTCTTTCTGAACCGTTTAGACGAGGGAATGCCTCTGCAATCCGATCCGACAGTGGCGTATGGTCTCGGCAAGCGTCTCCCCGAGTTGGATAGGAGCGCAGGCGATTTTGAGGCGGAGCATCCTTGGAATACGTACGTGCAAGCAGGAATACCGCCAAGCCCCATAGGAAACCCTGGGCGAGCCGCGCTTCAAGCGGTGCTAACCCCTCAGCGCGTCAACGGTGACGGTGAGTCTTATTTTTACTTCTTGCATGGACGCGGCGGCGAATTTCGCCCTAATGTGACCTTTGAGGCGCATAACCGGGATATTCAGGAGTTCTTACGATAAGTATGCGCTATTTTCGTTATGATTGACGGCGGCGCAAAAAGGTAGAGAGCGCGAGGCTCGAGACCAACAATCCCGCCGACACGAGCAGATACCCCACGTTGAGCTGAACGCCGTCCGTGCTAAATTCCCCCTCGAGCGACGCCCCCGCCAGCACTCCGATGAGCAGCCCAGGAATTCCACCAATTAACGTAGCGAGCATAAACGCCGCAAAGGAGATGCGCAGCGCTCCGGCGGCGTAGTTGACCAAGTCGCCCGGCAAGAGGAGAAAGCGGCTGAGCAAAACGGTTTCGAAAGCCCTGGTGCGCAACCTCTCGGTGAAGGTTGCCCCCAAACTAAAACTCGCCCTATCGCCCACAAGGTAGCGCCCGAAGAGGTAAGCGAGCGCTGTCGAGAGCAGCGACGCTACGAGCGCGTAGAAAGAGCCCCACAGCGCTCCGAAGAGAAACCCCGACGCGACGGTCAACAGTGTGATGGGCACGAGTAAAAACGGCCTGACGAGGTATATAATGAGAAATAGCAGCGGTCCGGTAGCGTCCCCTTGAAGAAACTCGAGCCACCCCTGAAATAACTCAACGAGGCTCTCGTCTTGACGCTGGACGTACAGCCAAAAGACCGCTAAAACCACTGTCCAGAGCGCGAGCACGAGCTTAGACCGCGAAGAACGCTTCGTCACCTCTAAAGTATGGCATAGGGAGCAATGAGTTAAAAGCAATGAGTAACGAGTGAAATTCAAAGCTTTTAACTTTCAACTCGTTGCTCACCGTTCGTTTCCTTTGGAAGACTGCGTAACCCCGAAAGGGGATTGCTCTCTTTGCGTAAAACTGAATACCGCATTTAACACGCATTTTTGGCATCATAGTGATATAAGGAGTTCTGATATGAAATTAAGACTGTTTGCACCCCTTTTCCTAGCCCTCGCTGGACTGTTCATCGCCTTGCCTTACGCCCTTTCACAAGATGACGCGAATAACAGTACAGAGACGACAGCGGCTCGAGAAGTCACCCCAGTAGGCTTCGACGCTGAGAGCTTCACCAAGCCAAGCGATGAGGTGTTGCGCGGAGAACTCACCGACATCCAGTACCGCGTTACGCAACGTGACGCCACCGAGCGCCCCTTCGACAACCCCTACTGGGACAACAAAGAGCCGGGCATCTACGTGGATATCGTCTCGGGCGAGCCACTTTACTCGTCTACGGATAAGTATGTCTCGGGTACGGGTTGGCCCTCCTTTACGAAGCCCTTGGAGCCTGCCAATATCGTCGAGAAACCCGACCGCGCCCTCTTCGTCGTGCGCACCGAGATTCGCAGTAAGCACGCGGATTCGCACTTAGGTCACGTTTTCGAAGATGGACCTGAGCCCACCGGACTGCGCTACTGCATGAACTCGGCGGCGCTGCGTTTTGTGCCAGCGGCGGAGTTGAAGGCGCAAGGGTACGGGGAGTACACGGCGCTCTTTGAGGGGACGCAGAACGCTTCGAACTAACGAAAAGCAGGTTTGTTTAGGAGCACCTCGAGAGGCTCGAGGTGCTCCTTATATTAAGATGTGGCTGACATCGCCAGTACATTAAGTTATAACTATAATACGGAGTTGCACAAAGAAGTTACCCTAGAACGACAAGCCACTGAAAGCCGACCTCGCCTCTGACTATCTCGGGGTTGTCCATGAGAAAGCAGCAACGCTGTTCCGTTATCTCTTCGAGGTCGTCAAGCTCAGCAAAGGCGCGGTTGGCAAGCGGCTCACGTAGCAAAGGAAAAATCGCCTCAGCAGACTGCCCTAAAGGATTTCCTTCGGTCAAAGTTCAGGTGAACGTGGCGGCAAGAAGTGCAACTCGAGCTGTTCGGGCACGCAGAGCTTATCTGTGGTGTGGTAGCTCGCTTGGTCCAGGAGGAGCAGGATACGCTTATCACCTTTTGGCGCTAAGTCTTTAGCGAACTCAGCGAGCGCTACGGACATCGCTTTGGTGTTGGCGCGAGGCAAGATGAGCCAGTAGCTCTTGCCGTCTTTAGGTCTGACGAAGCTGTAGGCGTAGAGCCATTCATACTTGCTGCTGTGCTCGGCAATAGGACGCTGTCCCACAGGAGCCCAGACGCGCCGAACGATAGGCTTGAGCCCGAGACGCGCTTCATCTTGCGCCCAAACCTCAACCTCTTCGTCAGGATACTGTTCTCTAAGTTCGCTTAGACGCTGAGCAAGCTTTTTTTGAACTCAGCTTGGACCTCAGCACTTGCCGCATCCTGATGGCGCGGGCGCGGCACTTGGGGACTGAACCCCAAACGTTGAAGATAGCGCCAGCCCGTGCTCGCGTTCACCTCTTGACCTGTACGTTCTTCAATCCACTGCGCTACCTTGCGGCTACTCCACAAGCCCCCATCGGGCGCAGCCTCTCGCAACTGCTCACCGAGCGCTTGGCACTGCGCTTCACTTAGCACAAAGCGTGCCTCATTGCTCGCCGGGTTACGACGTTTGATCCCTTCCGCTCCCTGAGCGTTGTAGCGCTTAATCAGGGTGCGCACCCAAATGACACTAAAGCCCGTGAGTCTAGCGACCTTCGCCGCGCTGTGCGATGTCTCAGGGTCGCTATAAAGCCAGATGACTTGCCATCTGGCTCTTTCTTTACCTTCTTTGCAACTACGGTAGCGCTTCGTTAGCTCCTCGTAGTTCAGATGGTCTTTGATCTCCAATCGCTTCGACATACGGTAAGTATATCGTGCAATTGCGTATAACTATGGCGACGAAAGATTTTTGGGTTCCGACGATGCTCGCAGCTCTGCTTGTTACGGGCTTTTCACTCGTCTCATCGGGCGTGAGTTTAATCGTTACCTTTGTGCCTGGCGTCGTGCTTGCTTACATCCTTTATCTCGCGACGTTCTACAAGAACTTGCCCCAACCCGCTGAAGTTTTACCTCTCTATTTCTTAGCGCTCGGCGTCCAGTTTCTTCACTTCGCGGAGGAACACGCGACGAACTTTGACGTAGCTTTCCCTGCTCTTTTTAACGCAATACCTTACGGGCATAACCTCTTCGTCAGCTTCAACATGGTCGCTTACTTCATGTTCATTCTAGGCGGGTTAGCGCTTTTTTGGCACTTCAAACCACTAAGTTTTATCGCGCTGTTCTTTGTGGCTTATGGCGTGATTGGTAACGCAGTTGCTCACGTCATCTTCGCTTTCGTCGTACAAGGATATTTTTCAGGTTTGTATACGTCGTTGCTGTATTGGGTGCTCGGCCCCTTGCTGCTAAGAAGGATATGGGTAGCAACGCGCTCGAGTCCTACATTCCATAGGAAGACTAACGCACATAACACCTAACTCACGCACGCCATCCCTCAGGAAAGCGCGTCTCAGGAAAAATCTCTTTCGCCTCCGCCAACAGCCTCCCCCATCCCTCTGCCTGATAACGGTCCGACACGTGAATCAGCACCAACTCACCGACCTCTGCTCGAGCCGCCAATGTCGCCACCTGCACCGAAGTCAGATGGTAGCGCTGCGTCGCAAGGTCCAAATCTTCATGGCGGTAGTGACTCTCACAGACGAGCGTGGTGCAGCCTCTCAAAAACTCCGCCAACCTCTCTTCCGTCTCCCCCACCATGCCGAAATCCGTGAGGTACGCAACCGACTCGCCCGGCGTTTTGGTGAGGAGTTCGCGTCTCAGCCGCTCCGGGCTGACCCCTTCCGGCCCACGCCGCGCCGCCTCGTCCAAGCGTCCCTCTTTGAGGTCTTGGAGCCAAGGGCCAAGCGGCAAACCTGACGTTTTGAGCTTTTCCTTATCTAAGTTGAGGCGCGGCTTTTCACGGACAAGGTAGCCCATCGAGGGTGTGTGGTGGTCTAAATGGATAGCGTTGACAGTAAAGTGTTGAGTCTCGAGCACCACCCCGTTAAAAGGCCACGCAGTCACCTCTTGCACACGCTCGAAGCCGTCACGGGTTGTGAGCCTAATTCTCTCGACCTCTCGCTCATGAATATCCCCGACCAGCCACGTCCCCCGCTGCCCCTTATAGTTCCACATGAACCCCTGCGTGCGGTGGTGAATGATGCGCCCCGTCTCGGGCGGTCCCCACACATGAATGGGCTCCTTGCGGTTGAAGTTCAGCCGGAAAAAGCCGTCGAAGCCCGCCACGTGGTCCATGTGGAGGTGCGAGAAGAAGAGGTGCTCCGTAGCACGCAACTCGGACGTGTCGGCGAAGCGGAGGCAGTCACCGCAGTCGAACAGCAGACGATATGTCTCCTGACCGCTTTCCACTTTAACAAAGAGGGCGTTGTCGTCGCCAGGAATGCCTAAAACAGAATAGTTAATCACCCCTTAGTGTAAATGCGCCGCGCCGCCTGCGCTGCATTTCTCTTACGGTTGAGCAGAGACACCGTCGTATCAAAACCAGAATCCGTATAAGAGCGTAAGACGCGCCGAGTGACTTCAAACGTTGTAAACGGGGGTTAAGATTTCATGATGAACCCGACCATATACACTATTAAAAAAGAGATAGACAGGAGACCCAAGAAAAGCCTAGTTTGGTAGGATGAAAAAGACCATCACGCTAACCTTCGACGTGGAGGAGCAAGAGAACAACCAGGTGAAGGTAACACTCAAACTTGACGCACCAGAGCAGGATGCGCTGCTAAAGGTTGTGCGGTCTAGCTATTTAATTAACACCTTGTGGGGAGATGAGGATAACGAGATAGATACCCTACACGAAAGTTACAGTCTTATCGAAATGGTGGCGTCATTAGCACTGATCGAAGGTCAAAACTTCAACGATGAGCTTACGGATGAAACTGCGGTGACGACTTAAACCGTGAAACATAAGAGTCTAAAACACAACCTCTTCCACCTGAGAAATCATAGGCTTGGTTGCTTTGCTAGGGTTAGAGAGGAGTCTCGAGTCCCTCAAACCGGCGGAAACACAGCTATCTCTATCTCTGGAAACACTCTCGGGGCAACCTTCTCACCGCGCCGCACAATTAAGCTATAGCGGTATCTATTGCCATTAGGTTCCCAGTACACTTCTGCAAGTTCATTTGCTACATCAACAATCCAAAGCTCTGGCACGCCCGCTTCAGCATACGCGGGTAGCTTTGTCTCTTTATCAAATGCCAGGCTAGATAGGCTGACCTCAACAGCTAAGAATATGTCCTCCGCTGTTGGATGAGCATCTAGGTAGCGCGACGCTTTAGGGTATGCGAGAGCAACATCTGGTTCTAGCAAGCGATGCTTATCCAAAGTGAGCGGATTTTGAGTGCGAACGATTGCGCGGTCTCCGTAGGCTCGCTCTAAACGTTTGGAAAGCCAATCTACGTGTCCGGCGTGCTGACTGCTCGGGGGCGCCATCGTATAAATTTCTCCGTCAATGAGTTCAACACGCTCGTCTGGCGCAAGAATACCAAGTTCGCTCATCGCAAAAACATCGTCCACTGTAAACTTGAGCTTCGTAACCACAACCCTAGTATAGCATTCAGCGCCGCAACAATTTCTGCATCTTTTAGCAGGTATCATCTGGTTCGAGACACTCTCACTGTAACAAACACTGTCTACCGCGCACATTATTGGATGATATCTGCGGCGTTCTGTCTCAGTATGTTTTGGAACTGCTATTTATGCGTGTTATCCTCTTCCCTCGAGAGGTACACCATGCCCAAGCGCACCGACCTTAAAAAAATTTTGATCCTCGGCTCCGGCCCCATCGTCATCGGTCAAGCTGCCGAATTCGACTATTCCGGCACGCAAGCCTGCAAAGCGCTCCGAGGCGAGGGTTTCGAAGTCGTCCTCATCAACTCGAATCCGGCGACGATCATGACCGACCCGGAGGTGGCGGACAAAACCTATATCGAGCCTTTAACGACCGAATTCGCTGAAAAAGTCATCATCGCGGAGCGACCAGACGCGCTCTTGCCTACGTTAGGTGGACAAACGGCGCTAAACCTCGCGAAAGCCTTGTATGAGGAGGGGATTTTAGAAAAGCACAACGTCGAGCTTATCGGCGCAAATTACGACGCGATTCAAAAGGGTGAGGACAGACAGCTTTTTCAGAAAGCGATGAACAAGATAGGCATCAGCACGCCTGCGGGGAAGATGGTGGGGACGTTAGAGGAGGGGCTCTCCTTCACCCGAGAGATCGGCTACCCCGCTATCATCCGCCCGTCTTTTACACTGGGCGGCACAGGCGGCGGTATCGCTTATGACGAAGCGGAGTTTCGCCAAATCGTCCGCCAGGGCTTGCACGACTCACCTGTGCATACAGTTTTAGTCGAACAGTCCGTGTTGGGCTGGAAAGAGTACGAGTTAGAGGTCATGCGCGACCACAACGACACGGTGGTCATCATCTGCTCGATTGAGAACGTGGACCCGATGGGCGTGCACACAGGCGACTCCATCACGGTTGCACCCGCGCAAACTTTATCTGACAAGGAATATCAGAAACTTAGGAATTACTCCATCGACATCATCCGCGAAATCGGCGTAGAGACGGGCGGCTCGAACATTCAGTTCGCGGTGAATCCTGCAAATGGCAATGTGATTGTGATTGAAATGAACCCGCGCGTGTCGCGCTCGTCGGCGCTAGCTTCCAAAGCGACGGGCTATCCGATTGCGAAGATTGCGGCGCTCTTGGCGGTGGGCTATCACCTGGATGAACTGCCCAACGACATCACGAGAGTCACGAAAGCCGCGTTTGAACCTTCGATTGACTATGTCGTAACAAAAATTCCGCGCTTCGCCTTTGAGAAGTTCCCCGAAACGAAAGACACGCTCGGCACGCAGATGCGGAGCGTCGGGGAGGTCATGGCGATTGGGCGGACCTTTAAGGAATCGTTGTTGAAAGCGCTGCGTTCACTCGAGCTCGACGTACGCGGCGAGACGAAAGACCTCAACTTGGCGCAGTTGGAAGGTCGCTTGTATCCCAATCCGCGCCGTTTGCCTGCGCTTTTAGAACTTTTGCGGCGCGGCAAAAGCACGCGCTATTTGGGGGAGAAAACCTCCATTGACCCTTGGTTTTTGGGGCAGCTTAAAGAGATCGTGGATGTGGAGAAAGAGCTTGTGCGCTTAGGTGAGCCGAGTCGGTGGGGGGAGGGGGTGTGGCTCGAGATAAAACGCATCGGCTTCTCTGACGCCGACCTAGCGCAACTCATCAACACCTCAGCGCAAGAAGTTCGCCGCATCCGTTTAGAAAGAGGTTGTGTGCCCGTCTACAAAACCGTAGACACCTGCGCCGCCGAGTTCGAGGCGTACACGCCCTATCACTACAGCACCTATGAGCGCGAGGACGAGGTCACGGCTTCGGAGGGGCAAAAAGTCGTCATCTTAGGCTCTGGACCTAACCGCATCGGGCAGGGCGTCGAATTCGACTACGCTACGGTGCACGCAGTGTGGGCGCTCAAAGAGGCGGGCTTTGAAACCATCATGGTCAACTCGAACCCGGAAACCGTCTCGACGGATTACGACACGGCGGACAGGCTCTACTTCGAGCCGCTGACCTTTGAGGATACCCTCAACATTATCCAGCGAGAAGAGGCGGTGGGCGTGATTGTGCAATTGGGTGGACAGACCCCCTTGAAACTGGCGCAACCTCTTAGCGAGGCGGGCGTGCCGATTTGGGGGACGCCCGCCGAGGCTATCCTCAAAGCCGAAGACCGCGATGCGTTTTATGAGTTATGCCAGCGTTTAGAGATTCCGCAGCCTAAAGGTGGCGTGGCGAAGAAGCCAAAAGAAGCCCTGCAACTCGCTAAAGAGATCGGCTACCCCATGATGGTGCGCCCCTCGTTCGTGTTGGGCGGGCGAGCGATGCGGCGCGTTTACAACGCGGCTGAGTTGAATGAATATTTAGAAGAGGTCTACACGGAGTTGCCAGGCAATCCGTCTATCTTGGTAGATGAATTTTTAGAGGATGCCAAAGAGGTTGACGTGGACGCCTTAGCGGACGGTGAACACGCCGTCGTCGCGGGCATCATGGAGCACATCGAAGGCGCAGGCGTTCATTCAGGCGACAGTGCGTGCATCACGCCGAGCGTCACGCTGAGTCAAGAGGTTATCCGAACGCTTCATGAGTACAGCGTCAAGCTCGCTAAAGAAATCGGTGTAAGAGGGCTCATCAACATCCAGTACGTCATTCAAAACGATAAGGTCTACGTCATCGAGGCCAATCCGAGGGCGAGCCGCACGGTTCCCTACCTCTCCAAAGCGATTGGTCATCCGCTCGCCAAATACGCGGCGCTGATTGCGGCGGGTCAAACGCTCGCAGACCTCCACTTCACCGAGACACCGCAACCGGATTTTTACAGCGTCAAAGAGGTTGTCTTGCCTTTCCTCAAGTTCACCAACGTGCCGCCCGTGCTAGGCCCGGAGATGCGCTCGACGGGCGAGAGCATGGGCATCGACGCGGACCCCTATCTGGCTTTCTACAAAGCGCTACTCGGTGCGAATGTGCGTCCGCCGACTCAGGGAGAAGTGCGGCTCATCGGGGATGATGTAGAGAGTCTGAAAGCGGAGTTGACCTCTCTAGGGTTTCGCGTGAGTAGCGGAGTAGACGCCGAGTCAAGCGAAGAGCCGAGCTATGACCTCTTGATTGACACGGCGCATACACCCGAACTGCGCCGCGCGTTGGAGAACGGGGTTCCTTATGTCACGACGAAAGAGGCGGCGCAGTGGCTCGTTAAGGGGGTAGCGGCAACCCAAAAGGGAAATTTAGAGGTCAACGCTTTGCAGAATCTCAGCGCTCAGTGCGTGTCGGGTTAGAGGTACGAGGCAGCGCTACCGACAGATGCAGAGAACGCAGTAACGTGTAGGGGTGTTTTCAAACCCACCCCTACGAGATTTGCTCTACAAACCGATCACTTCTCCTTCGCAACCTCTTTTTTCTCTGCCTTTTTCTCTGTTTCAACCTCTTCACCCGCGTCCTCCTCACCCGTGCCGCGCAGCCGCTCGGTGCGCCTAGTGGGCAAACGGTTGCGCAGCGTCAGCGCGTAGTCGGAGAGGTGCGTCAAGGTCTCGGGGACGTTCACGCGCAAGCAGAACTCGCCGCTGCCGACCTTGCTGACCATGTGAAAGGGCGCTTGAGAGAGGAGCTCTAAAACGCTGAGCGCTTGATCTCTAGGGAAGTGAACGTCTGTTAACACGTCGTCCAGCAAAAACACCGAGGGCGCTCGCATCGTCGCTAAGCGCGACAAGACGAGCGAGAAGTGGCCGCGCTCGGCGATGCGCTTCTGCACGGTGCGCTCGAAGCGGGTGAGCCCGGCTTCGAAGAGGCCGTCGCGGGCAAAGTGCGGCTCTAGGTCAAAGGGACTCATCGGCACACTTTCTGAAAGGTCTTGTGCGCGGGTTAAGCCTTGCCACGACCAGAGCGTGACCTTGGACTGAGCAGCGGGTTTTTGAAGGCGCAGCAGCTCGCGGTGGGAGCCGAAAAGCGCCAGATAGGTTGCGCCCGCTTCGCGGCGGCGCGTCATGAGTTTAGCCCAGTCGGGCTTGGTCCCTTCGCTGTGCAGGTGAATAAGGGCGCTGTACTGGTGCCGCCCTAGCTCGGCGTGGGCCAAAAGCTGTGCGTGCGGCGTAGCTTGGACGCGGAAGCCAAAGGCTTGCAGGGCGCTCCTGGCGCGGGTGTAAAGCGTGGCGTCGCCTAAGTCCTGCGCGGAGGAGTTGAGCGAGAGGTTGTCGAGCGCGTGGTCCTGTGGGTAAGAGGTCACGGTAGGTCGGTTCATAGGTCGCGCTGCTGCTTCGCTCGCTGCGTCAGGTTCTTCGCGCCTCCGCTCCGTGTCTGAGAGCCCCCAACGCCCCTCTTGGTTGAGGGTCAAGCGTTCGTCGGACTCTAAGAGTTCTTTTAGCTCAAACTCAGCGGGCAAATCGGGCGCAACCGCGCGAATCTCGGCTTCGGAAAGGGGTCCGAGTTCGATGACTTTTTCCAAGAGCGAGCGCACCACGTCGGGGCGGGCGTAGTCGGTTTTTTTAGGGCGGGCTAACGGGGTGAGCGAGACGCGGCCATCTTCTAAACGCTTCAACGTCACTCTATCGTTCACTTCTAAGTTGTGCTGCTTAAAGAAGCTACTCAGCCCCGCCACGTGCCGGGGCGTGCGCATCGTCAGCTCAAACTCGTCACCGCTACTCGTATCTACAACGTGCACTGTGCCCTCGTCGGGAAAGAGGTCCAGCATATTTTGTGGCAAGGTGAGTTGCCCCGAACGCAAGCAAACTCTGGTGAGAGGGTAGGTGAAATCATTCGGCATGAGGGTTCCCCTTTTGGCACAATAGTAATCTAAGCAGCGCAGCCGCAAAAGCTCGCCGCCAGCGTTGTCTAAACGATATACACTCCCCTGGCGTGCCCCTGCTAAAACCAGGCGGTGCGAATGGCGTTAGCAGAGTGTATCAAACTTGAGCGCGTCGGGGGTGAGGTGTAGGTTGGCTTTGTGAAGTTTGGATGAGGTGCGGCTGAAGGACCTTTAGACTTCGCTTGACCTCATCAAGCACACTTCGTGACCAGATTTTGCGCGTTCGTTTATCAAGTTACAAGTTGCGTCCTCGAGACCTCACAGCGCCGCGTTAAGCGCGTCCCGCATCGCTTCGGTGGCGACTTTCGCCCTTTGAGAGAAGTCGTCTTCTTGGGTTGTATAGGTCAGGGCGCGGCTCGAGCTAACCACCGCTCCCAGCCCATCCTCATCAAACGCCCCTGCCACATCCGCTACCGACGCGCCCTGTGCGCCGTAGCCGGGAACGAGCAACACGCTGTGCGGCAGACGTCGGCGAAGCGCTTTTAACTCCTCTGGATAGGTCGCCCCAACCACTGCGCCAAGAGGTGCATACTGTTTTGACCCCTGTCCGCTGAGGTGATTCTTCGCTAACTCTGTCAGACTGTCGGCAACGCGCTCGTAGAGCTTGCGTCCGTCGTCGGTTTGAACGTCTTGAAAATCCGCGCTACCGAGGTTCGAGGTTTTGACCAAAACGAACAGGCCGCGCTCTTCGCTGACCGCTTGGGTGAGAAAGGGCGCTAGGCTCTCTACGCCCAAATACGGATTCACCGTGAGCGCGTTCACCGAAAAGACCCCTTCACCCAAATACGCTTGCGCGTACGCCTCCGCCGTCGAGCCGATGTCACCACGCTTCGCGTCCAAAATAACGGGAACACCTCTTGCTTTGATATCGGCAATAAGCTGCGCCATGCTGATAAGTCCGGGGATGCCTAGCGCCTCAAAAAAGGCCGA
Source organism: Trueperaceae bacterium (assembly GCA_965213645.1). Classification (GTDB taxonomy): domain Bacteria; phylum Deinococcota; class Deinococci; order Deinococcales; family Trueperaceae; genus CBDBZX01. Next base: position 786,630 of record CBDBZX010000004.1, on the reverse strand, counting down.
CTGGAGCTTGTAGCACGCCACCAAGTTTTCCGTCGCTTGGATGATGGCTTGGAAGTAATACAGGGCGGCTTTAGCGACTTGGGCGGGGTCGTTCTTAAATCTGCTCGGATGCGTTAAAGGGTGCGCGTCGGGGCGGGGGTCGATGCCTAAGCAGACCCTCGAGTCCACCTTCTGAATACGCGCGTGAAGTTTGTCGGGAAAGGTCATAAAGACAGTCTAAACTGTAGGAAGCGATTAGCTGTTAGCGGTTAGGTATTAGCCAAGCTCTTGCTCATTGCTAAAAGCTAGTACCTAACGGCTCTAACAAAAGAGGTTGGAAGCCTACAAGCCTCCGACCTTAGATGTTACATTATCTTGACGCTGAAGGTTGACTCGGTGCACTCACGTCTGCGCCGCCACCACGCCCATGACAGTGCTTATACTTCTTGCCACTCCCACACGGGCAAGGGTCGTTGCGCCCAACCTTTTCGTCGTTCTGGATTGGACGGGTCGGTCCAACGCCGCCTTGTGCCGCTCTTTGACCAACATTATTGCCGATTTGCGGCTGGTCGGTGAGGTAGTCCACCTTTTTAGTCGCGGGCTTCTCCTCGCGCTGTAAAGGCTGCTCGGTTTGGACTTGCACGCGGAACAAGAGGCGTGCTACCTGCAAACGAATCCCCTGCTTCATCTCTTCGAAGAGGTTGTAGCCTTCAAAGGCGTACTCCTGCAAGGGGTTGCGCTGACCGTAGCCGCGCAAGCCGATACCCTGACGGAGTACGTCCATGCTGTGAAGCTGCTCTTTCCAGTGGTTGTCCACGACTTGCAGGACGATAAAGCGCTCCAACTCGCGCATGAGGTTGGGGCTAAGTTCTTCCTCCCTAGCCTTGTACGCTGTCTCAATCTCGGGCACGAGCTTGTCCGTCGCCTCGTCCGGCTCTTGTCCGCGCAACTGCTCGAAGTCGAATTCTTCCAACGCGGGCACCGCGTCCACCACAGCGGTGCGGAGCTGGTCAATATTCTGCTCTTCGGGCTCCAATTCCATGTTGAGGTAGTTTTGCACCTGCGCGTCCGCGTACTCCGCGATCATGTCTTGCACGTCGTCCGAAATGTCGTTGCCCAACAAAATATCGCGGCGCTGTGCGTAGATGACTTCGCGCTGCTTGCTCATCACATTGTCGAACTCTAAGAGCTGCTTGCGGATGCCGAAGTTGCGGTCCTCGACGCGCTTTTGCGCCCGCTCAATCGCGCCCGTGACCATCTTGGCTTCGATGGGCTGCTCGTCGTCCATACCTAAGCGGTCCATCATGCCCAAGACACGCTCGGAGGCGAACAGGCGCATGAGGTCGTCGTCGAAGGAGACGTAGAAGCGGCTGCTACCGGGGTCCCCCTGACGCCCGGCGCGACCTCTCAATTGGTTGTCGATGCGGCGCGACTCGTGGCGCTCGGTGCCGATGATGTGAAGTCCACCTAACTCGACGACCTTTTCGTGGTCGGCTTCGGCTTGGTCGCGAATCGTCTCCATACGCGGGATGATGTCGTGAGGCAAGCCCTCAATCTCGGCGGCGAGCTTACGGATTTCATCCCCTTTGCGGAGCATGATGGCTTTGATGAAGAGTTCCGTTTTACGCTCGTAGCGGCTGAAGCCTTCGCGCTCCAAAAGCTGCCCGGCGAGCGCTTCAGGGTTGCCCCCCAAAACGATGTCCGTTCCGCGCCCCGCCATGTTAGTTGAGATGGTGACTGCGCCACTGCGCCCCGCCTGCGCGACGATTTCCGCTTCTTTCTCGTGATATTTCGCGTTCAAGACCTGGTGTTTGACGCCCTTTTTCTTGAGCATCGAGGATAAGCGCTCCGAGGCGTCAATGGTGACGCTACCGACGAGGATCGGCTGCCCCGTCTTATGAATTTCTTCGATTTCGGCGACGACGGCGTCGAACTTGCCCTGCTCCGTGCGGTAGACGATATCGTCGTGGTCGGCGCGGATAACGGGCTTGTTGGTGGGGATAATCAGCACGTCGGTGGAGTAAATCTCCTGAAATTCCTTCTCCTCGGTCTTCGCCGTACCCGTCATCCCAGCGATCTTGTCGTACAACTTGAAGAAGTTCTGATAGGTCACGGTGGCGAGCGTCTGGTTTTCACGCTCAATCTTCACGCCTTCTTTCGCTTCGATGGCTTGGTGCAAGCCCTCGCCGAAGCGACGCCCTGGCATGAGGCGACCCGTGAACTCGTCGACGATGAGAATCTGTCCGTTGTCATCTTTGACGTACTGCTTGTCCGGGTGATAGTGCTCTTTAGCGCGTAACGCTTGACGGACCATGTGACCGAGTTCCATGTTCTTCGCGCTGAAGATATCTTCGATGCCCAACATTTTCTCGGCTTTTTCGATGCCCTGCTCAGTGAGGTGGATGTCTTTGGTCTTTTCGTCGGCGGAGTAGTCGCCCGTCGCGGGTTTTTCCTCACCCTCGGCAGGCTCGCCGCGTTCCATACCCTTCACCAACTTCGCCATCGTGTAGTACTTGTCGGTGGCGACCTCAGCCGGACCGGAGATGATGAGCGGCGTCCGCGCCTCGTCGATCAGAATTGAGTCCACCTCGTCGATAATCGCGTAGTGCAGCGGGGTCTGTTGGCGCAAGACGAGCTGTTCGGGGCGAAACGCCATATTGTCGCGCAGGTAGTCGAAACCCAACTCGGAGTTCGTCATGTAGGTGATGTCGCAACCATAGGCAGCGCGGCGCTGTTCGGGTTTGAGGCTGTGCTGAATCGCGCCGACTGTGAGCCCGAGTCCGCGATAGATCGGACCCATCCACTCCGCGCCGGTCTGGACCAAGTAGTCGTTCGTGGTGACGAGGTGCGTGCCTTTGCCCGGAATCGCGTTAAGCGCCAATGCAAGGGTCGCTACGAGCGTTTTACCCTCGCCCGTTTTCATCTCCGCCATCTTGCCCTGGTGCAAAGCTGCGCCGCCGATGAGCTGCACGTCGTAGTGACGCAAGCCTAAGTTGCGCCGCGCCGACTCGCGCACCAGCGCGAAGCACTCGGGCAAGAGGTCGTCTAGGCGCTCGCCCTCGGCGTAGCGTTCACGGAGTTTGGCGTATTCGGTGGGGAGGTGTTTCATGTCCTTGGCGGTGGGCTCTAAGGCGTTGACCGCCTCCACCACACTCCGCTCAATACGTTTGACATCGCGTTCGTTGTTGTCGAACATCTTTTGAAAAAAAGATAGCATTCTTGACCTTCCTTAGAGCGTATGCTCAGTGTTTCTGGTGAATCTCGAGAGTAAACAAGCAAAATTGTCGCAAATGAGAGGGTGATTCATCGAGAAAAGGTGCAGACAATCCTTGCATAAACACTCTAATTTAGCACGGCTCTTTGAGTTATCCGTTAGTTTAGCTGACGAGTGAAAGAGGTTACACAAGCAGGTCTCAGCCACAGGCTAGCAGAATTTCATCTGGTCACAAACGCTCTCAGCAGATAAAGCGGTGCTTAGTGCGCACGTTCAAAGATGCTACCTGCTACCGGAAACACAAAGTTTAGCCTCGAGCCTCCCGCGAAATACCCCTTTGTAAGAATCCTGTGATTGACGCCAGAGCATAATCGGGAGAACTATCAAGGCTCTTTTGTAGGGTCTTATCTACCACATCTTTATACAAGCACGCCAACTCAGAGAGGCAACTCCGAACATGAATGTAGCGCTCATTCAGCCCACTACTGAGCCTAAAGGTTCACAAACGCAGACCCTCCGACTTTCCGAAGTCGTCTCCGCCATGACCTACGCCCTCGACATCACCGAGGGACAACCTGAAGGTCACGCCTTGCGGACGTGTGTGATTGGAATGCATATTGGGCGAGCATTAGGACTGGATACGCAAGGGCTCTCTGACCTCTACTACGCGCTCCTCTTAAAAGACTTGGGCTGCTCCTCCAACGCCGCTAAAATCCACTATCTCTTCGGAGCCAACGACCACCGCGTCAAACGCGCCTTCAAAACCGTCAATTTGGATAACCTGCAAGAGGGCACGCGCTTCGTCTTGGGCAACGCGGGGAGCGCCGCGCCTCTTCAGCGGCGGCTCAAGCATGTGATCGACGTGAGCTTGGGGCGGGGCGGCGGTCATGCGGGACTCATGCAAGTGCGCTGTGAACGAGGGGCGGACATCGCCCGGCAGATGGCGTTTACCGAGGAGACTGCCGCCGCGATTCGTGCCCTAGATGAACACTGGGACGGTAGAGGGCATCCTTACGGGGTGGCGGGCGAGACTATTCCGCTGTCAGGACGTATCTTGTGTTTAGCGCAGACCGCTGAAATCTTCTTCCGCATGGCAGGGGTTGAGGCGGCGCGGCGGGCGGTGAAAGAGCGCACGGGCAGTTGGTTCGACCCTGCTGTTGTGGCGGCGTTTGAAAAGGCTCAAGGTAATGAGAAGTTTTGGGAGTCGCTTGATGATGGAGGACTCGAGCACCGCGTCGCCACCTTAGAGCCCGCCGAGTGCCGTCTCAAAACAGACGACGAACAACTTGACCGCGTCGCTGAGGCGTTCGCACGGGTGATTGACGCTAAGTCTCCCTGGACCTATAAGCATTCCGAACGGGTGCGGAGGTTCGCACTCGGCGCAGCCGCACAGTTGACGGACGCAGCGCCCATCTCCGCAGAGGGTCAGCGTCGGCTATCACGGGCAGCCTTGTTGCACGACATCGGCAAGTTGGGCGTACCTAACACGGTGCTCGACAAAAAAGGACGCTTGACGAACGAGGAATTTGCGGCAATTCGCAAGCATCCCGCCTACAGCGAGCAGATTTTGTCAAGGGTGGAACCCTTCAGAGAACTCGCCCCGCTCGCAGGCGGACACCACGAGCGCATGGACGGACGAGGCTACTACCGCGCCGTACCTGCTACGACGCTCGAGTTCGAAGTTCGCCTCCTCGCGGTTGCCGACCAATTCGAAGCGCTCACCTCCGCTCGCCCGTACCGCGCCGGGCTGAGCGCTGAGGTTGCACTGGAGATTCTTTACAAAGATGTCGGTGACGGGGTAGACCCGGAGGCGCTGAGGGCCTTGGAGCGTTTCCTAGAAACTCCCGAAGCCGCCCCGCTCCTCGAGCCGCAACCGCTCGACCCGGACGTGCCTATCCCCTCCATGTAGATTTGCATAAACAAAAACAAGAGGTCATTACAACCTCTTGCTACGCTAGACACCACCAAACCTACGACGAGCAGGCAACCTCTTCCCTACTTCACCGCCCCCATCGTAATCCCACTGATAAAGTGCTTGCGGATAAAGATCGACAGGACGAAAATCGGCACCATGATGAGGAGCCCCGTCGCGGACATCTGTTCCCAGACGACGCCCCTCGAGCTTTGCGTCGCTAAGAGCCCCACCTGCAACGTCTCCGCCGCGTCACTGTTCGTCATGATGAGCGCAAACAGAAATTCGTTCCAGGCGAGGATAAACGAAAACGCTGCCGCCACGATGACCCCAGGCAAAATCAGTGGGAAGGTTACATATTGCAAAATCTGAAAGATGTTGCACCCATCCACTGTCGCCGCCTCTTCGATTTCGACAGGCTGCGCGTCCACAAAGCCTTTGATGAGCCAAATTGCGTACGGAAGTACGAGTGAGAGGTTGACGATGATGAGCGCCCAAGGCGTGTCGATCAGATTGATGTTGCGAAAGAACGTGAAGAAGGGGATGGCAACGACCACCGGGGGCACGAACTGCGTGGCGAGCACCCACACCAAAAGGAGCGAGCTGCCGCGAAACTGGTAGCGCGAGAAGACGTAAGACGCCATGATCGCCAAAGGAATCGCAATGGCGATCGTTCCGAGCGAGATGAGGAGGCTGTTGCGCAGGAGCGGACCGAAGTTCAAGGGATTCGAAAAGATATCTACAAAGTTTTGCAACGTGGGCTGAAAGAAAACTTTGAGCGTAAAAACGTCATTTTCGCGCTTAAAGGCGGTAATGGTAATCCAAAAGATAGGCAGCAAGATGTAGAGCAAAATAAAGACGCGCCCGAGGTTCTCAGGAATTGTAGAGAGTTTCACTGTTTTTCTCCCATCAGTTTTGTCTTTGCAGGACGAGATAGACGTAGAAAAAAGCGAATATCGACATCACGAACACCAAAATCCAGGCGAGCGCCGAGGCGTAGCCCATGTCGAGGTTACGAAAGGCGTTTTGATAGACGTAATAGTTGAGCGTCTGCGTGGCGCGTCCGGGACCGCCACCCGTCATGGTGACGACTTGGGCAAAGAGTTTAAGCGAGAAAATCGTTTTGAGGAGCGCGACAATCAGGATAACAGGCAGAAGCAGCGGCAAGGTGATCGAGCGAAAAAGCTGCAGCTTGGAGGCTCCGTCAATACGCGCCGCCTCGTAGATGCCTTCAGGGATCGAGCCGAGTGCGCCGATAAACATCAAAGCAATTAGAGGAGCCCAGCCCCACACCTCTGACATCGCCATCCAGAAGAGCGCCCAGCCAGGTTCAGCGAGCCAAATCACGCCCGACCAAAAGGGAAAGAGCGTCCCCATGATCCAGTCGTAGACGCCGTAGTTTGGGTTGAGCATGAAGCGCCAGGAAAACCCTTTAAGGGCGGGGCTCACGGCGTAAGGGAAGATGAGCAGCACGCGAATTAGCACATTAAAGCGGCTCTCGCGTTGCAGCAAGAGCGCAAACGCCAAGCCTAAACCGAGTGAGAAAGAGACGGAAATCGCGGTATAGACGAGCGTGACGATGATGCTGTTCAGGAAGTCACCGTCTCCAAAGGCGCGGAGGTAGTTTTCAAAGCCGACCCACTCGCCGGGCTCGGGCGAGGTCGTGAGTCGCCAGAAGCGGAAGCTTGTAAAGAACGCGGAGATGAGCGGATAGGTCGTCGTCACCGCCACAACGAGCAGCGCTGGCACGACCAGCGCTGCGATGGAGAGAGGATTACGCCGCATATACTGAACCGAAACTTATTCTTATCATGTCTCCCACCAATCTTTCGTACAGCAATGAGTTAAAAGCAATCCAGTCAAGCTGGTTATGTAATTTTACGAAGTAAACGAACGGTGGACAATAAGTAAAAACTTTAGACTCACCGTTCGTTCCCTTCGGGAGACTGCGTAACCCCGAAAGGGGATTGCTCATTGCTCGTTACTCATCTACTCCTGATAATAGCCAGCCCGGTCCATTGCCTCTTCAACGCTGGTGGCGGCTTCATCCAAGGTGGACTGCGCGTCCGCGCCGCCCGCAATTTCGTTGACGGCGATTTCTAAGATGCTCTGCACCTCCAACCAGTTCGAAATGAGCGGTTGCGAGCGGGCGTTAGCAAGCGTGTCCGCCATCGTCTGCTGCAAGCCGTTGTCCTGCTCGTTGACCTGTGGGTCGGTCAAAACGGACGTGTGCACTGCCACGACGGTATTCACCTCGGCGTTGCTGTCGTCTAAGACGACAGCGCGGTCGAGTTCGGCGCTCGAGATCCACTGCAAATATTCGTAAGCCGCGTCTTTGTTGCTCGAGCCCGTAAACATCCCGACAGGCCACAAGTAGCCGTAAGAGGTTCTCTCGCCGCCTTCCCAACCAGGCGCAGCCGTATACGCGACGTTCTCGACCACTTCGGGTGCAGCCGACTCCGCGTCGGTAAAGCGCGTGTACATCCACGACCAGCCCACGAACATCGCGGCGCGTCCTTGCACCATCTCCTGATTCGCCTCTTGCTCGTTAAAGGCGAGAGAAGCGTCATCGGTCACGTTCCTATCTCCCACCAAGCTGGCGTAATATTCCGTCGCCGCGACCCCAGCTTCGTTGTTGAAAATCGGGCGGTAGTTCTCGTCGAAGATATCACCGCCGTTGCCCCACAGCATCGAGAGCCAGTTGAACAAGTTCTGCCCGGCGTTGACACCGTAGTACATGGCGATGGGCTCTAAGTCGGTCTGCTCGCGGATAACCTGTCCCGCCTCGACAATCTCCTGCCAGGTCTGCGGCACCTCTAAGCCTAAGTCGTTGAAAACGTCTTGGCGGTAGTAGAAGAGCTGCGCGTGACCACGCAGTGGGAAGCCGTACGTCGTGTCCGTACCCATGCGGCTCGACTGGACAAACGCCTGCGGATAGTCGTCCATCGTCTTGCCCGATTGTGCCATGTATTCGTCCAAAGGCTCGATGAAGTTCTGCAGACCGACACCCCACGAGTCCACCCAGAAGGCGAGGTCGTAGGTATCGGAACCCGATGAGCCCTGCAGCAGCAACTCCTCTTGGAAGTTGCCAAAGGGCGTGTTGTCCCACTCGACGGTAATGCCCGTGAGGTCTCTAAACTCGCCATTAGTGCGGTCAATCATGTTGGCGAACTGCGGCGCGGTGGGGCAGCAGCTTAAAATTCGGAGTGTCGTCCCTTCGAAGGGTTTTCCCTCTTGCAGACCGTAAGTTGCCGCTGTTGGCGCTTCACCTGCTGCGCCACTCGAGTCCTGTGCCATGACCAACCCTAAAGTGAGCATGATCAAAAGCGTGGTGAGTGGTAGCCGATATGTCATTGAGACCTCCTAAAGATCACAGTCTGAGTGTCGTGATACCAGGTGTTGTAATGCTGGCTAAGCCGAGGCGAACCGCACGGTACGACGAGGGCAAACTGGCAACCAAGAGCGGTTTGAAAAACCATTTCGAAGCGTAGACTGTAAATTATCTCATTCACCAAAGTACCCCAATACTACCCTCTGTGTCAATTGTCCCACATCTCCCTTTTTTCGCGAGGGACGCATTAAATCCACGGCTCGAGCGGAGAAAGCCTTAGAATTTATACCGCTTAAACTCCCTCACGACTTAGTGCATGAATACACAAGCGCTCATGAGCACATCATAATGCGGCGCAGTTGCAGCGCAGGCGTAGCAGCATCCTTTTCATACACCACACCATCTTTACAGCGGCGGAGAATTCAGGTAACGTGAGACCTCTTTGCATACGTATTCTCTACCTGTTTTTTGGTACGAAAGGGGACCGGACCAGATGGACACCACCGAAACAAATCCTACTGAGGGCAAACCTGAGGGCAAAACCAGCCCGATGGAGGGGCGCGTCGCCCGCTTTGGCGACCTCAAAAAGCGCGGCACACCTCTCATGTTTATCGACAGCATCTTAGAGGGGCACCAGCGGATGAATTACGCGCTGATTGGCGATACCGCGAGCGAAAACGATCACTACGACCCGCTGATCACCGCCCCACATGGCTTTCAAGTCGGCATCGTCAAGGCGAAGCCGGGCAACGGTCCGGCGTATCACACACACGATTACGTCGAGGCGTTCATGCCTCTAAGAGGTAAATGGCGCTTTTATTGGGGCGAGGAGCCTGACAAGGTGGACGGCGAGACCATTATTCAAGAGTGGGACCTCATCTCACTGCCGCCGAAACTCTGGCGCGGCTTTGAAGTTTTAGACAGCGATACAGATAATGGTGGTGAAGAGGGTTGGATTTTAGGGATTTTGGAAGAGCACAAGGTCTTCTCGGGTAAAGACCCCTACTGGGCTCCACAAGTGATTCGCCAAGCCGCTGAAAAAGGTTTTGACGCGGATGAGTCGGGCAAGATGATCAAGCCTGATCATTACGAGGAGTTGGAGCGTCAGATGCGCGAAAAGCTCGATGGTGACAACGCTTGAGGAGCGAGAAACAACCTCTCGTTCTGCTCCCTGGAACGCTGTGTGACGAGCATTTGTGGGCGCATCAGGTGAAGCATTTGGACGATGTGGCAGAGGTGCATTTTGGCGACCTCTCGCAGAGTTCGTCCGTTTCCGATGTAGCAAGGGACGTTCTCCACAACGCACCGAAGAGCTTCGCTCTAGCCGGTCACTCGATGGGCGCAATTATCGCCTTTGAAATCATGCGCCAAGCGCCAGAGCGCGTTACAAAGCTTGCGATTTTGAGCGGTAACGCAAGAGGTTCGACGCCTGCCAATTTCGAAACGTGGAACGCCTGGGAAGAGATGACGCGCTCGGGGCATTTTGAAGAGGTCTTAAACGCGCTCACAGGTTGGACGCATCGAGACGACCCGCTCTTACACTCTGTCATCAAACTCACGGGGCAGCGCGTCGGTGAGGAGGCGTTTTTGAAGCAGTTGGATACGTTGCGAAGTCGGGAAGACCGCCGAGGGATGCTCTCAGAAATCACCTGTCCTACTTTGTTGATTGCGGGACGGAACGACCCGGCGACGCCCGTCGAACTCCACGAAGAGATGAAAGAGGCAATGCTTCAAGCGGCGCTCGTCGTGATTGAGGAATGCGGGCACTACAGTATGCTCGAGCAGCCCGTCGCCGTCACTAGCGCGTTGCGGGCTTGGCTGGTGAACTAGAGTGCAGGTGAATTGAGTGAGACGCAACCTCTTAAAGCAAGCCTTCGAGCGTGGCGATTCTGTATTGAACGGCTGGCTCCACATCCCCTCCTCTATCAGCGCAGAGGTGATGGCACACGCAGGTTTCGACAGCCTCACGGTGGACATGCAGCACGGTCTCAGCCACTTCGAGAGCGCCGTGCCGATGTTTCAAGCGATTTCGACGACGGACACGGTTCCGTTAGCAAGGGTACCCTGGAACGAGCCCGGCATCATCATGAAGCTTTTAGACGCGGGCTGTTATGGCATTATCTGTCCGATGATCAACGACGCCGACGAAGCGGCGACGTTCGTAGGCGCGTGCCGCTATCCGCCGCATGGCTACCGGAGCTATGGACCGACGCGGGCGGCACTTTACGCAGGCGCAGATTACGCCGCGCACGCCAACGAAGAGGTTTTGACCTTGGCGATGATTGAGACAAAGGCGGGGTTAGAGAACTTAGAGAAAATCGTTCAAACGCCTGGATTAGACGCGGTTTACGTCGGTCCAGCGGATTTGAGCCAGAGCTTAGGTGGCAAGCCCGGCGCGGACTTTGAAGAGGGTCCGGTTATGGAGGCGTTGGAGCACATCGTCAAAGTCGCTCGTGAACATGATGTGGTCGCTGGACTTCACAATAATTCAACTGAGTACGCGAAAAAGATGATCGACATGGGCTATCAGTTCGTGACAGTGGAGACGGATATTCGCCTTTTATCGGGCGCGGCGAAGAGGATAACGGGCGAGGTCAAAGGGGTGAAGCAGGACGCGCCGAAAGCGCCGTATTGAAGCCATTAGTTGTTAGCCGTTAGGTATTAGCCTTTGATTTTGCTAACAGCTAATCGCTAATACCTAACAGCTTCCTACAAAGCATTCACATTTCCCGAAGGAGGACAAGCAATGAGGTACATCAAACACGGCATGGGTGTCGAGGAGCAAGAACTCATCAGCGACGACGTGGAGCAAAAGGTCAAGGCGCTCCTCAAGGACGTGAAAGAACGCGGCGACGAAGCGGTGCGCGAGTTGTCGGAAAAGTTCGACAACTATTCGCCTGAGAGCTTCCTCTTGTCGCAAGAAGAGATTGATGAGGCGATGGAAGAGGTTTCGGAGGAGGAGCTTAACGCGATTAAGTTCTCGTTGGAGCAGGTCCGCGCCTTCGCCCAGGCTCAGCGCGACTCGATTAAAGACATCGAAATTGAAACGCGCCCCGGCGTCACGCTCGGTCACAAGAACATCCCGATGAACGCGGTGGGTTGTTACGTCCCCGGCGGGCGCTATCCGATGATTGCGTCTGCGATTATGAGCATCGCCACGGCGAAAGCGGCGGGCGTGAAGCGCGTGGTGGCGTGTACGCCGCCCAAAGATGGCAAGCCCTACCCAGCGACGGTGGCGACGATGACCCTAGCAGGCGCAGATGAAATCTACGTGCTCGGCGGCGTACAGGCGATGGCGGCGATGGCGTTGGGAACAGAGACCATCGACGCTGTAGACTTCTTAGTTGGGCCGGGTAACGCCTTTGTCGCTGAAGCGAAGCGGCAGCTTTTCGGCAGGGTGGGCATCGACCTCTTGGCGGGACCCACTGAAATCTTGGTCATTGCCGACGAGACCGCCGACGCGGAGATGGTCGCAACCGACCTCTTAGGGCAAGCGGAGCACGGACCGAACTCGCCCGCCGTTCTCTTGACGAGCAGCGAAGACTTAGCGAACAGCATTCAAGCGGAGATTGACGAGCAACTCCAAACGCTCCCCACCGCCGAAGTCGCGGGGCAAGCCTGGCAGGATTACGGACAGATTATCCTCGTGGACAGTGACGAAGAACTCGTGGAGCAGGCCGACATCCTCGCCTCGGAGCACGTCGAGATTTTGACTCGAGACCCCAGTTATTTTCTCGAGCACATGACCAACTACGGCTCGCTCTTTTTAGGACCGGAGACGAACGTCGCGTACGGCGATAAAACCATCGGCACGAACCACATCCTCCCGACGGGCAAAGCGGCGCGCTACACAGGTGGGCTCTGGGTTGGCAAGTACCTCAAAACCGTGACCTATCAGAAGTGCACACCTGAAGCGAGCGTGGAAATTGGCGAGAACTGCGCGAAAATCTGCGAGATTGAGGGGTTTGAAGGGCACAAGAAGCAAGCGGAGTTGCGCGTGGAGAGGTATGGGAAGGCGCTCGAGAAGGCTTGAGCAAGATTTTCACCTCTTTGCGTAGCCACCGCCGTCGTAGGGGTGATTTATGAATCACCCCTACGGAGCGCTGTATCACATAAATGGGTACATTGCGTTGTCCTGTAAGGGCGGGTTTGAAACCCGCCCTTACGCAACCGAATTCTCAACCTTATGAAATTTGACGCGACACAATCCTCCAAACGCATCACCTCGGTTGACGTGGCCCATGCCGCCGGCGTCTCTCAATCCGTTGTCTCACGCGCCTTCGACCCGAACGGCAAGGTGGCAGCGCAGACGAGAACGCACGTTTTAGCCGTCGCCAAATGCTTAGGCTACCAACCTAACGTCTACGCCCGCAGCCTCGTCATGCAAAAGGCGAACATCGTTGGCATCATCGTCGGCAACATCGACAATCCCTTCTATCCAAGCGTCTTGATGCGTTTTTCAGAGGCGTTGCAGAAGCAGGGACGGCAGGTGCTGTTGTTTTCCTCTAAAGACGAGGAAGAGGTTGGCGACGCCCTCTTGCAAGCCCTTCAGTACCGCGTAGAAGCTGTAATTGTCACGTCGGTGACGTTGACCTCGAGCGTCACCCAGACCCTCGAGCAGAGCCAAGTTCCCATCTTTCTCTTCAACCGCACGTTGGAGAACGTCTCGCTTCCCTCAGTCTCATGCGACAACGTCGCAGGCGGACGGCTCGTCGCGGAAACCTTTCTCAAAGCAGGACACGAGCGCTTTGCCTTTATCGGCGGTGCGCCCAACACCTCGACGAATCGAGATAGGCGGCGAGGATTTTTGGAAAGGTTGCAAGAGGTAGGTGCGCCTTGTATCTGCGTAGAGCAAACGTACAGCTACGAATGGGGTTACGAGGCAGCGGCGCAACTTTTAGGGAGAGGTTTACCTGACGCAATTTTCTGTGCGAATGACATTATCGCCTTAGGGACGCTCGACGCTTTACGTTTGGAAGAGGTGCGCGTGCCCGAAGAGGTTGCGGTCATCGGTTTTGACGACATCACCGAGGCGCGGCGTCCTGCCTATTCGCTTACGACAGTGCGACAACCTGTAGAGGAGATGATTGAGGCGACGCTATCGTTGTTGGAGCAACCCGCGCCCAAAACGCAACTTTTAAGAGGTCAGCTTGTTGAGCGCTCGTCCTCGAGACCCGTCAAAGAGGTTTTATAAACAGCACGGTGACTATCTAATTTGAACGAAAGAGGTGAAACTCATCAAGATGGACGCACAAAAAGATTCGCGAAGAGGTTCAGGAGAGATAAAAGTCGCCGTCGTCACAGGCGCAGCGGGCGGCATCGGCTCGGCGATTACGGAGCGGCTAGCGGAGGCGGGCTACAGCGTCGTCTTGACGTACCGGAGTTCTCAGGAGGACGCGGAAGCGTTGGCAGAGAGGTTGCCCGGTCAGGGACACACCGCGTTACCGCTTAGTGTGGGGGACAGCAGGGGCGCTCAATCCCTAACCGAAGAGGTCAAAACCCGCTACGGCAGGCTCGACCTCTTGGTCAACAACGCAGGTATGACGCGCTACGTCGCGCATGACGATCTGGACGGCTTAGATGACGACCTCATCGACCAAATTTTCCGCACGAACTGGCGCGGCGCGTTCGCTTGCGTCCGTGCGTTCAAAGATTTGTTGATGGACGGTGACGGCGGTTTAGTCGTCAACATCTCTTCAATCGCCGGGACGACGGGCGAAGGGAGTAACATCGCGTACTGCGCCTCGAAAGCGGCGCTAGATTCGATGACGCGCTCATTGGCAAGGGCGTTAGCGCCACAAATCCGTGTTGTATCCGTCGCACCCGGTCTCGTTGAGGGCGACTACGCCAAGAAGCTCGACCCGGAGTGGCGGCAAGCGCAGATTGAGCGCACCCCGCTTCACCGACTCGCCGAAGCAGAAGATGTGGCAAACGCGGTTTTAGCGCTAGCGACGTTACTCCCTTTCACAACGGGCGATATCATCCACGTAGATGGCGGACGACCTCTTAGCTAAATTTAGGAGTTCAACAATGAGCGACCAGAGCGACCAGAGCGATCAGAACAGACAGAAGAAGTCTAAACGCCCCTCAACCTCTCTCGTTTCAGAGGACGAGAAAACTCTCGCGCCTTCCCAAATGCCTAGCGACTTCTCCATCTCACTCACCGCTAAAGGTGGCACGGATAACCTCCTTTACCCAAAGGGCGAACGCCAACAGAGTATGCGCGGCTTCGAGGACACGTATGTAGACATCGTGGACTACATCGTGCGCATCACCCACAAGATTTGGGAAGAGAAGAGCATCGGCTACATCTACGATACCTACGCGCATAACTCTAAGGTCACGGACGATTACGGCCTGCAGTATGGGCGCGACAAGATTGTGGCGGACACGCTCCACACCTTGGGCGCCTTCCCCGACGTGCGCCTCTTCGCCGATGAGGTGGTGTGGGCAGGCGATGACGAGACGGGCTTTCGCACCTCGCACCGCTGCCTCATCACGGGGCACAACACGGGCTATAGCATCTACGGCCCGCCGACGGGTCGCAAGGTGGCGGTGTGGTGCGTCGCGGACTGCGTCGTGAAGGAGAACGAAATCGTCGAGGAGTGGGTGATTTACAACAACTCGAGCCTCGTGACCCAACTCGGACTCAACCTGCGCGAAGAGGCGCGGCGCTTTGGCAACGAATTGCAAGAGGACGTGCGCAACGGTCTCAACGACTTAACCTTCGGCGAACCGGAAAGGCTCTTAGGGCAGGGGAAACCGGAGCGGCTCGAGTCGCCCGCTTCTGAATTTGATATTGACACTTTCCTCCGCTACGCCTACCACACCATCTGGAACTGGCGCAAACTCGACCTCATCAAAGAGGTCTACGCGCCCAACATGCGCTTTTTTGGTCCGACAGATCGCAAACTCTACGGACGCGGCGCATACCAAACGTTCGTCTTGTCCCTCCTCGCCATGTTCCCCGACCTCTCCTTCAAGGTTGACGACCTCTACTGGATGGGCAACAATGACGAGGGCTACCTGACCTCATTGCGCTGGAGTGTGGTCGGCACGCACCGAGGCTACGGCGTTTACGGTCAACCGACGGGGCGGCGCGTGCATATGTGGGGCGTGACGCAGCATGTGATTCGAGAGGGCGTGATCACGCAGGAATGGATGCTCTTTAACGAGTTTGAGGTGATGCAGCAGCTTTTTAAGGGTGAGGCGTCGGATGCACCGTGGCTCGAGCCTACCTCACTCTCTCCCTGAAGTTCAAAAGTCACCTGAACTGAAGCAACTTAGCGTATGGTGCCTATTCGGTGTCGCCCAGCTTTGTACTTGTTTACCATCTGTGTATACAATGGGCCTATGGGAGCCGATACCCTCACCAAGCCTACCCCGGATACGAACCCCTGGCGGCGCATCTTCGAGAATGTGCGTGAGGTCGTGGGCAACAAGCGGGACGCGGTGGGCGTGGTCGGCAGTATCAACTGGCTGCGCAAGCGCATGGAGCAGCGCGGCGCGAACCCCAACGTAGTGCGCAACATCATCTACCGCGACAAGGGGAAACTGAGCGACAAGCGCGTGCTCTTCGAAATCCTGAGCGAGCTGTGGACGGACGCGGGCAAGCCGCCCTTGCAAGTCCCCGAGTTAGAGGTGTTGCTGGCAGCGAGCACCAACGACGACCAAGAGGTCATGCAGCTTTTGGGGCGCGAGAAGCGGCGGGCGTATCAGAGTTTTGTGAGCGGGGTGCGCTCGGCGCTGCACCCTAAGCTGCTCGTCACGGGCAAGCCGGGCTCGGGGAAAACGCTCCTAACGGACTATATTCAGCAGGCGTTGGAACTGCCGCCCAGAGCCGCCGAGACAATTTTGCGTCAGGAGTTCGGCGGCGACTTGGCAGCGGCGCTGAGTCGCCTGGCGGCGTCCTTGGGCGTGAGCGTAGGCGTGCTCGAGTCGCGGCTGGTAAAAATCGGGGTCTCGAGCGCCTTCTCCGTGCAAGCCGACGCGCAAGCGGACGTAGCGCGGGTCATCTTAGACGGTATTCGGCTGCACGAGGGACCCTTGGTGCTCCTCTTACACCTTTCACAGTCGACGGTGGGGCAAGACCACTTGGGCGCGGCCCCTTTGCGGCTCTCCACCGCCGACGTGCCGCGCGTCAACGTGGCGGAGTGGCTCTGGGTGACGCTTTTAGAACCTCTCAGCCACATGCCTCACGTGAGCCTCTTAGTCAGCACGACGAGCGTGCCCGCGCGGGTGTTGGGGCATTTAGGCGCGTTCGAAGGCCCCGTCAAACTCAACCCGCCCACCGTGAGCGAGGCGCGGCGCTTTGTCAAGGCGCGGGTGCCGCACCTGCCTCAAGGCGAGCAAGAGGTCTTGGTGAACCGGGCCAAGCGCTCGTTTGAGGATTTGCGCACGCTGACGCTCCTAGCTGAGATTCGCGAGCCGTTGCCCGAGGGCACGACGAGTAGCGGGCAGAGCGACAGACATATCGAGCAGCTCAGTCAACTCGCGCTGACCTCTTCCGAGCCGCGCCTCCGCGACTTTTTAAGCGCGGTAGCGGTTTTGTCACTGCCGGAGCCGAATTTTTCGCAGGCGGCGCTCTCGGAGATTTTCCCCCATGAGGAGCCTTTGAGTAGCCTCGAGAGCGCCTTTTTAGATACCGTTCCCGGACCCGGCGAAACGGGCTATTGGCGCTGCTTTTCACGCCAACTCGTGCGGGCTTTGCAGCGCCAACTCGTCCAGAACGATCTGCCGCGCTACCGCTCGCTCAACGCGGCGGCGAGCCGTCACTACGAGGCGGACGCGCACCGTTCGCCCAAGGGTGAGGAGGCGTCGCGCTACCTATGTCACCTCTTAGAAGCTAGGGATTGGCCGACGTTGCAAACGTGGCTGAGCCGCTACGGTGCGCCGCAGTCGCTCCTGCAAGGGGCGTGGCAAGCGGCGACGGAAGAGCTGCGAGGTAAAGAGGTCGAGGGTTCGGGCGCAGAAGGTATCTTCGAAGCGATTGCGCTGCAAGTCGCGGCGCACTACGTCAAGTTGGGCAGCTTCGAACACCCGGATGTGGTACAAGCGCTCCAGGTTTTAGCCGACTCAGCCAACCCGCGCTTACGCGCCTGGACAACCCTCAAACGCGCCGAGGGTGAGGTCATTAAGGGGCATTTCGGCGCAGCCGAAGCGCTCATCTCGAGCTGGCCCGAGGTGGACGACCCCGTGCTCAACACCGAAGTGAGCTTGATTCGGGCGAGCATCGCTAGGTGGCGCTCTCAGCTCGACGAGGCGGCGGCGCTCGTCGAGACGCAAGCGAGAATCTTTTTGGGACGCATTCCGGCCCCTAGCCAAGAGAGCAAGCTCTTAGGCGCAAAGGTCGCGGCGTGGGCTGGGCTTATCGCTAAAGACCGGGGCGATTTGCAAGGAGCCTTGACGCACTTCGCCAGCATCGAGACGGACGATAACCTCGTGCGGGCTCGCCTAGCCTTTCAGCGCGGCGACGTGAAGATGGCCTTGGGGCGCTTCGGCGCGGCTTTGGCCGAGTTTGACGACGCGGTGACGCGCTCGCACGAAGCCGAAGCGCCCAGCCATGAGCAGGCGCGGTACTTGGCGCGGCGGGCCAACTTGCAGCGGTTACGCGGAAATTTTGGTTGCGCTGAGCGGGGCTTCGCGCAGGCTTTAGAGGTCTTAGAGAGCGACGCTTACCCGACCAGCCGACACGCGCTGGAAAGGGCGAAAGTGGAGGACGAGCACGCGCTCAATCTGCTCGCTCAAGGGGAGTTTGAAAGGGCGACCTTCGCCTTGCAGCGCAACCTCGCCACCTTTGAGCGCTACAGCCAAGAGCAAGAGGTGGACGCGAGCTTTCGCATCCTGCGGAGCACCCTGCGCCTCAGCCTCGCCTACTGGTGCCGCGCCCTCGCGCAGCCCTTCGCGCTGCCCTTTTTGCGCTCGGCGGAGGACGCGCGTCGCCACCCCGACCTCGCCCACGCCCGCACGCTCATCGCGCAGGTGGACAAGGTTTCAGGCGAAGGGCGCTACGGGCCGCTTCACAGGCAGACCCGGCTGGCCTCGAGCCTCATCTTAGAACCCGCCGACGCCGTCTCCCACGCCCGGCAAACGCTGACTCAACCTCTAAACGCCCACTTACCCTACCGAGCGGCGGTGAGCCGTACCTATCTAGGAGCCGCACTCCTGCGTTCCGGTGAAATCGGTGCGGCGTTAGCCGAAGTAGAAAGAGCTAAAGAGGTGCTGCTGACGCTCGCTGGTGAGCGTGATGATTGGAGCGCAGGCACTGACAGCGGCCTCCTCGCGTGGCTCACCGCGCTGCGCCTTCAGGCGTACGCTCGCTTGGGTCAACCCGGAGAGGTCGAGGCGCGGCTCGCCGAGGCGCTCGGTACATCCGCACTTCAGCCCTACGCCGAAGCGTTGCTGCGGCTCTTCGGCGAGCTTGCCGAAGGGTCTAAGCACCTAAGCTGGTTTCAGCACGAGGGTTTGAAACGCCGTTTAACCCTAGATAATGAGACGCGCCGCCGCGTGCGCTTGCCCGACGCGCTCGTCGCACATTGGCAGCGTTTGGATGGTTGAGTAGCGAGTTAAAAGCAACCCAGTCGAGCTGGGCGAACGGTAAGTAGTGCGTAGAGACTTTGATTTCTGGTAGTAGTATACCGTAAGCAACTGCAACAGAACCTCTTACTTGTCACCCCGTTCACGTAGTCGGGCGTTAAGCCTTGCCCAGTCGAGGGAGCTCGTTTGGCTACTGCCAAAATTTCATAACTTCCATTCTCTGCTAGAGGAGTCAGCAAGGTCAGAGATTCTTCGACTCCGCTTCGCTCCGCTCAGAATGACATCACTCATTTTTTAATTGACAGTGTAGTAGTACAGCGTTAACTAAATTTTGCAGCACTGTTGTCACCCCGTTCACGAAGTCGGGCGTCAAGCCTTGCGGAGTGCAACGCAGTCGAGGGGTCTCGTCTTGCGCTCTCTGTCAGAGAAGAAGGCGAATGCAGAGATTCTTCGACTCCGTCGCCGTAGGTCCCCGACCGTTCGTCCCCGAAAGGGGAAAGGGGGCTTTGTGGAGTCT
Source organism: Trueperaceae bacterium (assembly GCA_965213645.1). Lineage (GTDB taxonomy): Bacteria > Deinococcota > Deinococci > Deinococcales > Trueperaceae > CBDBZX01. The sequence continues at coordinate 767,141 of CBDBZX010000004.1, read as the reverse complement.
ATCCTGTAAAGGGCTCAGAATGACATCACTCATTCTTAAATTGACAGAGTAGTAGGTTTAAGTCGAATGCTGACGTGCGCTTCTTTTGCCGTTTCCGCGTGATGAATAAGGGGTTACAACCCCTTGTGTAACCTCTGCACCGTTATACCACGACCTGTTTTTTACTGCTCGCTACTTCCCACTTCCATCTGCGCCCGTACAACTTAGACCCGTACAACTCAGACCATAGCCGCATACATGCGTTATTATGGGAGCGTCAAACCAGGTTGCTCCGGGGGTTAGCGTATGCAGGCAGGGGAGATAAAATGCTCGTTCAGGAGATTATGACGAAAGAGGTCGTCGCCATAGACCCGGATATGCCTATCGGCGACGTTCACATGTTGATGGAGCAGCGCAACATTCGGCATTTTCCGGTGTTAGAAGCGGCTTCAAACATCATCGAGGCGGACAACTTAGAGTCACTGAAAGATACTTCGGCAGAGCAAGAGAACGCCAAGCTCATCGGCATTGTCTCAGACCGCGATATCCGCGCGGTCGGCTCGGCGTTGCCCAATGCCAAACAGGGCGTGACGCTCAAAGACCCGGTGCGGCGCATCATGGTGTGGCCTGTTTTGACCGCGCACCCCCTGGACCCTATCGAGGAGTCGGCGAGCGTCTTGCGCGAGCATAAAATCGGCGCGATGCCCGTGACAAACGGCGACGAACTCGTCGGCATTGTAACGAGCACCGACTTTTTAGAATCGCTCATTGTGATGACGGGCGTGCAGGGCGCGTCGCGCTTGGAGGTCGAGGTGGAGAACCGCCCCGGTGCGCTGGCACGGCTTATCGCGGCGGTGGCGGAGAGGAACGTGAACGTCTCGAGCGTCCTCACCCACGAGAGCGACAGCGAAATGATGAGCTTGATACTCCGCGCCGACACGATTGACGCTCGCGGCTTAGCCAACGCCCTTAAAGAACATGACTTCCACGTGCTGTGGCCGCCCGAAAAAGGTCAGCAGCCATGAAGTCAGAATCAGAAACTGCTTTTGTCTACAGCACCCATTTGAGCAACTATCAGCTTTCAGAGAGTCACCCCTTCAAGCCGATTCGCTTGGAACTCACCCGCAGTCTCCTCCACCACGCGGGGCTTTTGAGCGAAGCGCAAGAGGTCGAACCGGAACCGTTCAGCGAATCGCAACTCTGCACGCTGCACGACCCGCACTACGTCGAGATCGTCAAAGCCGTCTCCAAGGGAAGAGATATCGCCGAAGCCTACGCGCACGGCTTGGGCACGTCGGACAACCCCATCTTCCCCGGAATGCACGACGCGATTTTAGGCATCTGCGCCGCGACCGCGACCGCCGTTGACTTGGTCGCTTCAGGTAAAGTGCAGCGAGCGACGAACATTTCGGGCGGTTTGCACCACGCTATGCGCGATAAGATGTCGGGCTTTTGCACCTACAACGACCTCGCTTTGGGCATCGAGCAAGCGGTTCGGCGTTACGGCGTGCGCGTCGCGTATATCGACCTCGACGCGCACCACGGCGACGGCGTACAGTGGCTGTTCTACGAACGCGCCGAAGTCATGACGGTTTCCATGCACGAGTCGGGGCGCTATCTCTTTCCGGGGACGGGGCATACCTATGAAGTCGGCAAAGATGCGGGGCGCGGCTCGAGCGTCAACATGCCCTTAGAACCTTTTACCGAAGATGACTCGTATATGGAGTGCTTCGAAGCGGTTGTGCCTCGCGCTTTAGAAGCCTTTAAGCCCGACCTCATCGTTTTGCAAGCGGGCGCAGACATGCACTACAACGACCCCTTAGCCGACTTAGCGCTGAGCACCAAAGGCATCGGTGAGAGCTACCGCCGCGTCAGCGAGCTTGCCGACGCCTTTTGCGAAGGGCGCTTGGTGGCGACGGGCGGCGGCGGCTACGACCCGTACCGCACCGTGCCGCGCGTCTGGTCGCTGCTATGGGGCGCAGTGAGCCGTCAAGAGGTCCCTGAAGAGGTCCCACAGGCATGGTTGGAGGCGTGGGGAGAACGAAGCTCGAGCCGCCTGACAAAAACCTTCCACGACGACCTCTCGCAGTGGGAGGCGATTCCCCGCCGCGAGCAGATTACCTCGCACAATCAGGCGGTGGCGAAGAGACTCCTCAATACGGTGGAGCCGATTTGGGAGGGGGAGGTTTAGCGCGTTAGGTTCTATTCTAGGTTCTGTTGATTGATTCTGAGAAGCGTAGCAAAAGCGCCTACAGCGCGCGGGTGCTGCGCGTCTCGGCTAAGTCTCCTTGCTCCTTGCTTTCCCTGACTTTCGGTGGCAGTAGCAGTTCCACAATATACTGAAACATTAGGCGGAAATTTAACGCTATACTAGCGTTTGCTTGTGCCGGGTTTATTTGCGGTAATTCGTCTGCAGTCTGTGGTATTTTTCGCATGAGGCGATGTGCTCTTCATGCACGAGCGTCAGTTGATAGTGAGCTTTAGCTTCACTACGTAGAAATGTAAATTGAAAGGGGAACTTTATGAACAGAGTATTACAACCGGTTCGTCTCTTGGCCTTAGCTTTGCTGCTTATCTTGGGTATGGTGTCTTGCGGGCCGGGTCAAGAGGGCGGCTCAGAAAGTGGTGAAGGCGCGGCGGAAAGCACCGATAGCAGCTCCGACACAGAGGGCGTCAGCGACGCAGAGAGCACAGAAGCAACGGGAAGCGCGGCGGAAACCGGAGGCGCAACGGGTGGGAGCGCGACAGGCGGTGAAACTGGGGGTGAGACGAGCGTAGATGGAGCAGCGGGCGCAGCAGCAGGTGCAGCAGCGGGCGCAGCGGGTGCTGCTCAAAATGCAGCGAGTCAGGCCGCGACTGAAGCGACGGGCGGTGCGACGGGCGGCGCAACAGGCGGCGCGGGTGTAGGTGAGGCTGCCGGTGCAGCAGCGGGCGCAGCGGCGGGCGCGGCAGCAGGCGCAGCAGGAACTGCTGAAAATACAGCGAATCAGGCTGCGGCTGAAGTAACCGGGGGTGCAACTGCAACCGGAGGCGCAACAGGTGGAGGTGAGACAGGTGGCGAAGAGGGCGGAATCGGTGACGCCATTAGCGGCGCTGCAAGCGCAGCGGCGGGCGCAGTCGCGGGCGCGGCGGGAGCCGCCGTTAATGCTGTGACCGGACAGGATGACGAGACAGGTGGCACGACAGGTGGGGGTGCCACCGGAGGTGCGACAGGTGGCGCAACCGGGGGTGCGGCGACAGGCGGGACAGCAGCCGGGCAGACAGGCAATCAAGTCACGCTCAACCTCTCTAGCGAAGACAACACCGCTTGGATTGTGACCTCAGTTGACGGCGGCAATAATGTTGCCGAAGTCGATACCCAAAACCCTACGCTCACCTTGACAACAGGTCAACGCTACATGTTCGAGACGAGTGGTGAGGGGAACGCTATCGACTTTCGCGACCAAGAGGGTCGTTTCCTCCTCGCCCAAGGACAGCCTCAAGGAACGTTGGAGGACAACTCAGAGGTCAACTTCACCGACGAGGGCGGCAGTGTAATGTTTACGCTTACGCCCGAGCTTGCCGAGCAGCTTGCGACGTACTCGAGCACCATTTACCCCGAGATGAGCGGCAGCGTTGAGGTCAGCCAGTAAAAAGCTGAAGAAAAGAACACTTAACGGGCTCGAGGCGATAACGGTCTCGAGCTTTTTCGTACCCGCCGAACCCACACTTCATATGATAGACTCCTCTTCGCTATGCGCGTCGGAATGGTCTCTCAACTGCTTTGGTCCCGCTACGGTCCGCTCTGGGAAAAACTCCTGGCGGGCGTCGGGTTAGAGGTTACTCACGCCGCACCCGAAGAGGTTGTGAGGACCTTGCAGGACGAGCGTTTAGACGCTGTTTCCGGCTTCACCTTCAAGCTCGCCGCCGCCGAAGCCTTGGCGTTTGAAGTTGACGTCATCCTCGCGCCCGAGCTTAACCCCAACACCGACTCGCTACGCGGCAGCGGGCAAGACCCGTTTGTCTCGAGCTTTCCCGAAGCGCTAGGAACCTCGCTCAGCGGTTTGCCGCCCATCATAAGCGTGCCTGCGTCGCTGGAGGGCAACATGGAGACTTTAGTTGTCAGCACGCTTCACACGCTGAAGCGTGACCCCGCATTAGTCAGGCGCGTATGGGAGCGCCACCGCACCTCGGCGCGAGCGCTCAAGATAGCCGAACCCCGTTGGCGCGTGCGTCCCTCCGAAGGGGGCATGGTGGGCGTGATTGCTCAACCTTGGTTGCTGCGAGACGCGGTAATAACGGCAGCTCTGGAGGGAACGGAAGCCCACATCGTCTCACAGAACCAGTTAGACCCCGCGATGCTCCGCAGTGAAGGCGTGCGCGTGGACGAACGCCTCATCCCTACCGACAGTGAAGTGCTGGGAGCGGCGCGTTACTTGGGGCGTAAGGGCAGCGTGGATAAGCTCGTAATGATAGCGGATAAAACGTCCGGGGCGGACGCTTGGCTCGTTTCAAAGGTGCAAAAACTAACGCACAAACCCCTAGAGGTCATCTACCTCCAAGACGTACTCGAACCGGACGCCCTTGTCAACGCATTTTTATCTTAAATGCCCCTGCTCGCCGCTCTTGTCACTGCGCTCTACGCTTTTGTCAACGCCTTCGGCGCGTGGATGGTGATTCGGCGCAAACCCTGGGTCGCAGGGCTTTTCATGCTCGCCGCCGCCGTGCTGATGGTCGCCGCCGCCGCGATGGTCTCGTCTATACCTTATACCCGCATTATTCTCGCAGTTGGCCTAGTGATGGCGTCCATGACCTCTTTACTCAACGCTCAGGTGGTTATTGGCAAGATAGAGGTTAGAAATCACCTCATCCGCGCCGCCATCGCTGTCTGCATCTACCTCTTAGTGAATGTGGCGGTAGTATAAAAGAGCCTTTCAGCGCGTCAGATAGACGTTATTTCAGATTTTTTCAACCTACCGGCTAGCTCAAAAACTGATCAGCTTCTTTCATACGAAGGTAGCGGTGTACCTTGACCCTCTCCTAGCGCGTGCTAAAATTTGCAAAGTTATCGTTTATGCTGCATAACTTACCAATTTGCCATTATGGTCAATTCAACCTCCGCACTCAGCCGCGCCCGACGCCGTTAAGACCGCTTTTAAGCGGTCCCTTCGTCGTACTGCTTAAAGCAGCCGCGCTCTAGTACGGAGTTTTGTCGTTTAGAGGAGATATATGTCAACGAAGCGCACCCGGATCAACGCACAGGTCAAAAAGGTCGTCCTCGCCTACTCGGGCGGGCTCGACACCTCGGTCATTTTGCACTGGCTTAAAGACCACTATAGCGCCGACGTTATCGCCTTCACCGCCGACATCGGTCAAGGTGAAGAGGTCGCGGAGGCGAAGGCGAAGGCGCTCCAGACGGGCGCAGTGAATGCTTATGCAGATGATCTCACAGAGGCGTTCGTCAGCGACTTCGTCTTTCCGGTACTTCGCTCCGGGGCGATTTACGAGGGCTACTACCTCTTAGGCACGTCGTTCGCGCGCCCTTTAATCGCCAAGCAGATGATCGAGATTGCGGCTCGAGAGGGCGCAGACGCCGTCGCGCACGGTGCAACAGGCAAGGGCAACGACCAGGTACGCTTCGAACTCTCTTCGTACGCGCTCAACCCCGACATCAAAGTCATCGCCCCGTGGCGCGAGTGGGACTTAAAGGGCCGCGAAGACTGCATCGCTTACGCTGAGGAACACGGCATTAGCGTTCCTGTCACCAAAGAAAAACCCTACTCGACGGACGCCAACCTCTTTCACACCTCTTACGAGGGGGGCGTCTTGGAAGACCCCTGGGCCGAAGCGCCTAAAGGGATGTGGCAACGCACAGCTGACCCGGAAGATGCGCCGGACACACCGCAGCTTGTTGAAATCGATTTCGAAGCGGGCAACCCTGTCGCCATTGACGGTGAACCCCTCGCCCCCGTTACCCTTTTGCAACGCGCTAACGAAATCGCAGGTAAACACGGCGTCGGGCGCGTGGACATCGTCGAAAACCGCTTCGTCGGCATGAAGTCACGGGGCTGCTACGAAACGCCCGGCGGCACGCTCCTCTACCACGCCCATAAAGCGGTGGAATCCTTAACGCTCGACAGACAAGTGCTACAGCTCCGCGACGAACTCGTCCCGAAATACGCTTCGATGGTTTACAACGGCTTCTGGTACGCGCCCGAACGTGAAGCGCTGCAAGGGATGATGGATGAAATCCAAAAACCTGTGACGGGCACGGTCAAACTCAAACTCTATAAGGGCAACCTCACGATTTTAGGACGCAAATCACCCAACAGCCTCTACCGCCAAGACGTTGTCACGTTCGAAGAGGACGACGTGTACAACCAGGGCGACGCGGAAGGCTTTATCAAACTGAACGCGCTGCGGCTGCGCATTGCGGCGCAAGCGGGCAAAAAGGAAGTGGCGAGTTAAAAGCAAAGGGGACAGCGTGGCACTCGCATCGCAAAAACGTTTACAAAGAGGTCAACAAAAAGGTCATAACGCCGCCAAAGTGAGGTTCGCGGGTTTGACGGACGCGGCGAATATCGCTCAACTTATGCGTGAGTTTAAGTCTAAGCCGACGACGCCTGAAGAGGTGACGAGTAGCCTCGAGCAAGGCGGCGCTCTCCTCCTAGAAGACAGGTCAGGCAACTTGTTATGCGTGCTGATGTGGCTCGAGACCATTGAGGGCTGGACACTCCAGCAACCTGCCGTTCTGGAAGCGTACCGTAATCAGGAGTTAGACCGCTGGGTGTTGACGAAGTTGGAGGCGTTAGCCATTCAGCGCAACGTCCCCGTACTCAAAATGCACTTAGAGGATAAAACACTTCTTCCTTACTACAAAAGGATGGGGTATGGGCTCGAGGAAAAGGACAGCCTCTCCCTCAGCAAGCGCGTCGGCGGGACGTGGCAGACGAAGAGGTAGCGAAGTAGCGTTTTGTATAGCATTTCCACTTCTCGCTGCACCAACTGGCAGCGTTTATTTCTTCTCGCATCCGCTCGCATGTTTCGTTGCTGTAGCAACGAAACATGGAAACGCTAGTAAAATCAGACAAAGTCAAAAAAGTCGGAGAGGTCACGGTCACCAAAATAGCGTTTGTACGCACTCGTTCGTCTGTACATACTCACTCAGGTTCCGTTTCTAAGACGTGTCGCAAAACTGAGGTTTGCCACGTCGCGAGACCGGAGCCGAAAAAGTCGCGGTCTTCGGTCCAGACGCCTGCGTTAATGGCTAAGGCGAGCGCGACACAGTGCCAGTCGTTCGGGTCTTGTGGAACGCGCCTGAGCGCGGCGTCCCGAAAGGGCAGATACGCTTCTTTAGGGATAATCTCGAGGCAGGTACTCAACGTTATGGTAGTCGAGCTTAGCAAAGCGCTTTCCTCGTCCGAGGAGAAGCCGCGCCGCTCGGAGAAGATGGCGACGCGCTTTCTCAGTTCATGCTGCGTCTCTGACCACGCTTCCTCGCTCATGTAAAGCTCGAGCCGCCCATCCTCGAAGAGCACGATGCCGCGCTGACGCAGTGACTCAGCGACAGCCGTACTTGCATCAAGAACTAACGGATTCACCAGAGCGCCCCGCCTCATCCCAAGCAGCCTCGAATTCCTCACGGGTCATGCCCGTGCGCTCTAAAATACTCTCAATCGTGCGCTCCAACTTCTCTACCGCCTCTTTCGCCTGCGCCTTATCCTTTTTGACGAGCGGAATATAGAACCCCACAGGCTTGCCGTGCCGCTCAATCACGAGCCCCTTCTCTTCAGCAATTAAAGCTGTGACCTTGTCCTTGAATTCGCGGATACCGACTCGTTTCACCTTTACCTCCTTATTTGTAGCCTTTATTGTAGCCCTTTTTGAGATTTCTTTCAATGAACGCTCTATGAACCTAAAAGCGTGAAAAACAGAACGTCCTATGTGCTTCTGCACGGCGTTTAGCACGCTTTTCCTGCACCATGAGGTGTGTTTAGGCGTGCTTTAGAAACGCTGCTCGGCAAGGTGCGCGGACGGATGCGCAGGCGCACCTTTGCCCTGCTCGTGACGCTCGGTTACGCCGTTCTTTTTGCGCCACCTCTTCTCGCTATCCTTGCGCCGGGGATTTTTTTGCTCGAGCTTACTCCCACGCTCACCACTTTCTTAGCGCTCCTCAACCTCTTCGCGCTCGGCGTTATCTACATCGGCACAGCCTTTATCACTGTGAAACGCTTACAAGATATGAACAAGTCCGGCAAGGGAGCCATTTTAACCCTCTTACCCGGCGGCTTTCTCCTGTTACTATGGATAGCCACGCAGCCACCCGTTGACAACGGACGCGGGGGCAACCGCTATGGGCGCAATCCGCGCAGGTGGCGTGTGAGAGGTGAACAAGGTGCGCGACAAGAATTCGGCGAATCAGACGCAAGTCGAGAAGCAAGACCGGAGCGCGGAGACTCGAGCCCAGAAAAGCATGTGGGGCGGGCGCTTTACGGAGGCGACGGACGCCCTCGTCGAGAGGTTCAACGCCTCGGTTGACGTAGACCAACGTCTCGCACTCGTCGATATTCAAGGCTCCATCGCCCACGCCACCATGCTCGGTGAGCGGGGTATTTTAGCTGAGGACGAGGTTGTGAAAATTATCGAGGGACTAAAAGGTCTGCGCGAAGAGGTCCAAGCGGGGACGTTTGCGTGGTCTGTCCGGTTGGAAGATGTGCACATGAACCTCGAGCACGCCTTGACTCAGCGCATCGGTGCAGTCGGCGGCAAACTCCACACAGCGCGGAGCCGCAATGACCAAGTGGCGACGGACTTTCGGCTCTGGTTGCGCGAAGAGACGCATAGCCTTATTGACCTCTTCGGAGAACTTCGCCGCACGTTTGTAGAGGTGGCAGAGGCGCATTTAGGCGTCATCATGCCCGGCTACACCCACCTTCAAGTCGCGCAGCCCATCCTCTTCTCGCATCACCTCATGGCGTACTATGAAATGTTTAGCCGAGACCAGGAGCGGCTCGAGGACTCGCTCAAACGCCTCAATATTTCACCGCTTGGCGCGGGTGCGTTGGCTGGAACAGGGTTTCCGATTGATAGGAAACGCACGGCGGAGCTTTTGGGGTTCGACAGCCCTGCGGCAAATTCGCTGGACGCGGTGTCAGATAGGGATTTTGCCTTGGAGTTCCTCTCGATATGTAGTGTGGCGATGATGCACCTCTCGAGACTCAGCGAAGAACTCATCCTCTGGTCGAGTCAGGAATTCGGCTTTGTCACCCTGCCCGACTCGCACACGACGGGCTCGTCTATCATGCCGCAGAAGAAAAACCCGGACGTGTCAGAACTCATTCGCGGCAAGACGGGGCGCGTTTACGGAGACCTTATGGCGCTCCTCACCGTGATGAAGGGCTTACCGCTCGCTTACAACAAAGACATGCAAGAGGACAAAGAGGGCGTCTTTGACAGCGCCGACACGCTCCAAATCGTCCTCAGGCTCACGCTCAGCTTGCTTCCTAAGATGAAAGTGAACGCGGAGCGCACCCACTACGCCGCCGGACGCGCCTACAGCAACGCGACGGACTTGGCGGACTATCTCGCTAAGAAGGGTCTCCCCTTTCGCGACGCGCATGAGGTTGTGGGGAAACTTGTGGCGCTGGGGCTGAATGAGGGAAAGGACTTGCAGGACTTATCCCTCGAGGAGATGCGCGGCGTCTCGGAGCGGATTGACGAGGATGTCTTCAAAGTTTTGAAGTTGGAGAATGTCGTCAACGCGAGAAACAGCTACGGCGGTACGGCGCAGCAGCAGGTGAAGCAGCAGATTGAACGGGCGAAAGAAAAGATGGGCTAGACACACTGGTGTGTGTCTAGCCCGTAAGGATGTTGGCTCGAGTAACCCCAACCAACTACTCGACAGTGACCGAAAAAGGCGTTTCAAACGTAACCTCGGCGCTCTCATCGAGGCTTGCAATGGTGTTTTCAGGCGCGGCAGGCGTTGAAGTCGCGTCCGGTGCGATGTCGCCTGCACCGTAGCTGTCGCCGCCATAGATACCTGCGTAGAGATTGACAACTGTACCCGCGTCCGGCTGCCCTTCAAACCCTAACGCCGTCCAGGGAATCGCAGCTTCGGTGGTGAACGCGGGGGCGCTGCCCGCCGTGGCGACGGGGTAGAGCGTGGTGAGCCGCGTTACCTCATCCTCAGAAACGACATCATAAAGCTGCGCGTCTTGCCCTTCGAATTGGGAGATGAAGAGGTCAACGGGCTCGCTGAAACTCACGAGGCGCGGTAACGAGTTGAAATTTTCCGCTGTTGTGCTGCCACCTTCAACTGCATCTAGGTAGAGGATAGCGAAGTTGCCCGCCGCTCGGTAGGTGTAGCCGAGGTAGAGGTAGGTCTCGTCATAATCCACAAGTAGCGTTTGGAAGTTGTTATCGGGTCCGAACACGCCCTCGTCTGGACTTTGGAGCGTGGCGGTCGGCTCCGTCCAGTCGGAGAGGTCGCTGTCGATGGTGTATTTGGTAACGCCCGCTTGGACAGCCTCGAGCGCAAAGTCCACCCCTTCAGCGGGCGCGCTCACCTCTTGCGACGCTTCGCCGTAACCTGTTTGCGAGGCAGTGAGCGTGGTGCTCTGACCCGAGGGGAAAGGTAGGTAGTACGAGCCGTCCGAGAAGGTGAAGGCGTAATAGGCCGTTGGATTCTCTGAGGTCTCAACAAGCGCCGTGCTGAGCGGGTCGCCGTCTGAGGTCACAGTGCCTTGAATAGCGGCGTCGGGAACAGGGGTAACGATGAAGTCGTAAACACCCTCGAACGTCAGTTCGGCCTCATCAACGAGCAGGGGGCGGTTGGTCGTGCCCGAGAGCCCGTCCTCATAGCCGCTGTTCTTAGCGTTCGGCGCGTCGTTAGCGAACTTAAAGGAGATTTCGCGCAGCAAGGGAAGCTCCAAGGTCGTCTCGTAAAACCCGCGCTGACCCTCGACGGGCGTCATCGGATATTCCAACTGCTCACCCGTGTCGAAGCGGCGAATCTCGATGTCGGCTGCGCCTTGCGAACGGGCATCAACGATGAAGGTCACTTGAGCGGTGGCGTCGGCGTCGGGGGTTGCCGTCGTTGTCGTTCCGTCCGATTCGCGTCCATCGCTGTCTACCGTGACGACGTTGAAGTCGTAGGAGGTGCCGTTCTCGAGCGTATACACCACCGCTTCATCCGCCGTTACGCTGGTGAACTGCCCCGCCTGAAACTCGCTTTCACCCTCCGCGCGGTAGAGCACGCGGTAGCCTACCGCCGCGTCATCGTCAACCGGCGTCCAACTGAGCTTGACTGCGCCATTTCCAGGCAGCGCAGAGAGTTCGGTGACGTTGGCAAGGTCGGGATTGCTGCCGCCGCCTTGCCCCGCGTCGGCGCTCAGCGCGAGCAGCGTGCGGGCGGGAATGGTGCCGACGAGCAAACCATTTTGGAGGCTCAAGGGGTTGTCGCGTCCGGTTACTTCGCTCAAGGCTGCGCTATCTGCAAAGGTTCCTAACAGGGGCACGCCGCCAGCGGGGAGGCTCGAGAGGTCAACCGCTTCATCACTGTTGTTAAGCACCGCCACGACGGGTTGCTCGCCCTCCAAAGTGCGGCGGTACGCCAAGACCTGCGTCCCCGTATTGCTCGGCTGCGCCAGGACCTCATGTGCGCCGCGTGTGAGGGCGGGGTAACTTCTTCTCGCTTCGGCTAACGCGGCTAAGCGCTCGTCTAAAAAAGAAGAGTCGAGCCTACTAAAATCCATATCCGCGCGGTTGTCGGGGTCGTTGCCGCCCTCTATGGCGATTTCCGTGCCATAGTAGACCATCGGATGACCTCTCGAGGTGTATATCAAGCGAGAGACCCGAGGTCTAAGCGCTCCTGCGCGTTTTCGTACGACACCCCTTTATTCTGCGACACTGTAACAAACCGCGCCACGTCGTGGTTGTCCACAAAGGTCGTGAGGCGGGTGGGCTCGTCGTAGGCGCTGTCTTGGGCGAACACGTCCGCTACACCGTCAAGGTCGCCGTCAGGCCCTGAAAGCTGCTCGTTGATCGCGTAGTGCAGCGGGAAGTCGAACAAGGAGGGGATACCGATGTCGTTCTGATACTTGGCGATGAGGTTCACGTCACCGCTGAAGACCTCACCCACCGTCCAGATGCGCTCGGGGTCGCCCGCGCCGCCCTCAGCGAAGAAGTCTTCCCAATAGAAGTCAGGCACGTGCTTAACGGTGTCCATGCGAATGCCGTCAATGCCAATTTCCTCGACCCAATAGTGCACAGTTTCGTCCAAGAAGGGCGGTACGTTCTCGTTTTCTTGAATGAAGTCGGGCAGTTCAGCCAACAGACAGGCTTGCTCGTCTGGGGCAGCGTCGGTATAGCAAATAGGCTCGTCACGCAGCCACTCGGGGCGCGTCTCCAGCATCGTCGAGCCGTAGCCTGTGTGGTTCACGATCATGTCCTGGACGATTTTGATATCGTTCTCGTGAGCGGTGCGCACGAGTTCTTTAAGCTCGTCGAGCGTGCCGAAGTGCGGGTCGGTGCGCAAGAAGTCCTCAGCCCAGTAACCGTGAAAGCCCGCGAAGGGTCCCTCATCCTGAAAGAACTCGAAGTTGTCCATGAGGATGGCGGGGACTTGGTAGTAGACGGGCGAAATCCAGATGGCGGTGAAGCCGAGTTCGTCAAAGTAGCCCTCTTCAATTTTCTGCGTGATGCCTGCCCAGTCGCCGCCGTGCCACAAGCGTTCGTTGCTGAGGTCAGCCTCATCAAAGGCGTCAGGACGCGCCGCGCCGTCGTCATTGCTGGGGTCGCCGTTGTTGAAGCGGTCGGTAAACGCAAAGTAGATGTTTTCGTCGCGCCAGTCTACATTTTCGATACGTTGGGGCTTGGCGGTGTCGGGTTGGACGTTGTCAAGCTCGAGCACCAACGTTCCCGACTCGCTCACATTACATTCAACGCTCTCTTGCGCGGTGAGCGTCCCCGACAAGGTATCCGTGAGGGTGAGGTCGGCGTCTAAGGTCGCCTCGATATCGCCCGACAAGACGGCTGTACCCGTGACCGCTTCGCCCGAGACCGTACCGGAAAACGGCCCCGACGCCATCAAGCCCGTCTGCCCACTTGTCAACATAAGCGTTCCGCTCAGCGCGTCACCACTCCTCGTAAAGCTAAGCTCGCTGACGACGAAGGTGTCGAGGTCACAGAGTTGGAGAGGGATTTCAGAGGCTCGGTACACCTCGTTAGATTCCAGTACGATGTCCGCCTCGTCTTGAGCGGTCAGGTTGCACCCGGTGAGGGCGAGGAGAAAAACCAAGGTAGCAGACCAATAGATGCTGCGCCAAACTATGAATTTTTTCATAAGGTGAGAATAGCATGGTTTGGGTGAGATGCGATGCGCTAACTCCGAATAGAAAAACACTGGTTTCACTTTCGATCAGTTAGTCATGAATTTGTTGAAGTAGGCCATATCAACTTCGTAGACAATTTTAGGACGTAAACCTAGCTCAACTTTTTCAAACATTTGTATGAGTTTTGCACCGTCAACCAGTTCGATCTGAGGAGCACCGTCGCGGTTTGCCTCTTTTGTTGCTTCGGCTGTAAACGTGCCCGTTGTAAGAATGATGCCCTTCTCAGCGCGACCGATCATCGCATTTCTAAAGTCGCCGACCTGCGCCCTCGAGACAGACCCCTTGTAACGTTTGCACTGAAAAAGAACCTTGAAACTTACAAAAGGGTTGAGTTCTAGCGTGCCATAGCCGTCAATGCCGCCATCATGAGGTGCGCCAGTAACTTGAACATTTTCAAACCCATGTTCTCGTAAAAGCTCGCGGCAGATGCGCTCAAATCCTGACGGAGGTAGGTCGCGGAGTATCTCGAGCAAGCTGAGCGAGGTCTCCTGCTCGTATTCTTCTGGCGCTTTCTCCTCTTGCTCTTGAATGACTTTGCTGTCAGCTTTTACCTCTCGAGCTTTGCGGTGAATCTCCACCCATTTGAGGAAAAGCTCGCGCGCCTCATCGCTATTGAGTGACGTGTGTTTACCCTTTTCAGTCAGCTTCCAAGTTCCATACTTCGACGAGTCGAGTAACCCTTCCCAAACGAGGTATTGCCTCGCCCAAGCAACCTGATTATTGAGTGACGTGTGTTTACCCTTTTCAGTCAGCTTCCAAGTTCCATACTTCGACGAGTCGAGTAACCCTTCCCAAACGAGGTATTGCCTCGCCCAAGCAACCTGATTGTGGAAACGGTTCGCACCTGACTTCAACGTTTGATCAAGCGTTTCATCGCTCAGGTTTAGATTTTCTGCAACTTTTGCCGAGACCTCTCGAGGCTTACCTGAATCACCCAAGTCTCTGAGCGCATCCAAAACCGGACCGAACCACTTGACAAACGCAGCTTGCTTTTTTCTCCCCATACCAAGCTTGATCTTATAACGACAGGCATATCCAATATAAAAAAGGACGCCCGAAAGCGCCCTTCTTGAGAGGTCAGGTCATTTTACGACTTCTCCACCCACTCCCCCTCATCATCCTTCTCATACTTTTGCTCCACCGCCGACCACGCCACCCTATGCGACACCTCTTCACGCGAGGCGTCCCCTCTTCGGTCTTCGGGGTCCTCGTACTGCTCCCAGGCGCTGTTATAGGCCGACTGGTAAATCTCTTGGGCGTGTTTGGGCAGATTATCCGTTACAGAATCAGGAAGGTCGCTCCGTTTGTCGTAGGGCATTCTAGCCACCTATCACCGTGCCGCCGTTGGGGTGCAGCGTTTGTCCGGTGATGAACGAGGAATCGCTCGAGGCTAAAAACACGTAGCAAGGCGCAATTTCCTCGGGCTGACCGGGCCGACCCAGCGGCACGTGCTCGCCGAAACCTTCGACCTGCTCGGGCGGAAAAGTAGCGGGGATTAGGGGTGTCCAAACCGGCCCCGGCGCAACCGAATTCACGCGGATATTTTTTGACGCGAGGTTTTGCGAAAGCGCACGGGTGAAGGAGACGATAGCCCCTTTTGTAGAGGAGTAGTCAATCAGCGTTGGGTTTCCCTGAAAGGCCGTAACCGAGCAGGAGTTGACGATGGCGTCGTCCTCGCTGAGGTGCTGCAAGGCGGCTTTGGTTGTGAAGAACATCCCAAAGATGTTGGTGCGGAAAGTGCGCTCCAACTGCTCTGCGCTGATGTCGGTGAGGCTCTCTTGCATATGCTGTTCACCAGCGTTGTTAACCAAAACGTTTAACTTGCCATACTCGTCCACTGTCTGCTGAACGGCCTGTTGCGCAAAACTCTCGTCACCCACATCGCCCTTAATTGTGAGACAGCGCTTGCCTTCGGCTTCGACGAGGTCTTTAGTATCACTGGCGTCGTTGTCTTCGTCCAGGTAGACGATCGCCACGTCTGCGCCTTCTCTCGCGAAGAGTACAGCCACCGAGCGCCCAATGCCGCTGTCGCCGCCTGTAATTAGGGCGACTTTGCCGTCTAACTTGCCGCTCCCTTGGCGCTCCGGTTGCGTCGTCTCGGGTTGTGGCGTCATCGCCTCTTCACTGCCAGGTAAGGATTGGTCTTGCGCGGGTGGTGATCTATGTTGGTCGTCGCTCATGCTATTTCCCCCTTGTGAGTCTCGAGCCTGACTTTTAGACGCACTTAGCTCAGCAAACATATCTGTCTGGCTAAGAGGTCACATCTTCACTTTGACGGTGCACCACGTTCTATGTATGAGTTTTGTATAAGACGTTGTACAAAGCCCATAAAAGGACAGTCAAACATCCGCATATACACAAAACGGAACACCTTCCTATTTTTCTGTGAGGTTGCTCGCTTACCCCAAGACCAGTTATATGAAAAATCTCACGCCACAACCGTAAGCTCAGCTTGCTTGGGCGGTGGAGGCCACCTCGTCATCTAGCTCTTCGTCCGGCTCATCATCCTCGAGCACGCTCCGCATCAAAAAGGCGTAGCCAATCACGCCAATCGCGGCGAAGGAGAACCACTGCAAGGCGTAGCCCAAGTGCGAGCCTTCGGTGAGTTGAGGCGGTGCGGGAGATACGGGTAACTGGGAAGATTGCGGCGGGTTTTGCTGACCCAGTTCTAGGTAGATGGGCTCGAGCCCGTAAGGTAACCCCTGCTCTAAACGCTCTGTATTCACGTAGAAGACTGCGTCAAGCTCACCTTCAGCGGGGTCTTTTGGACCGAAGCCTGTCGGTTGTTCCTGCGTCGGAAAAAGGATACCTGTAACGCTGACCTCTCCCTCAGGTGGCGCAGCTTGGGCAATAGGCGGTTCGTCAAGTTCGAAGGGAACCCAACCTCTATCCACTAGGAGGGCTCGGTTGTCGCCTAAAATGAGCGGGGTGAGGACGTGGTAGCCGGGTTGTCCGTCTAAGGCTCTCGAGCGCAACAACACTTCATTTTGAGCATCATAGCGCCCTGTCACTTCAGCGCGGCGATAAGCAGCAGCGTCTTGAACCTCTTCAGGTGCGGTGAGGTCGTAGGTCTCTCTCAGCGCGTCAAAGGGCTGCGGCGGAGTTTCTAAGCGAGACTCTAAAAGGGCATTATAAGTTTGGCGCTGCTCCAAGCGGCTTAGTTGCCAAACACCCAAACTAACGAAAAGCACGATGAGCGAGAGGGCGAGCACATGCCCCGCAATCCAGCGCGGCGTCAAAAGTTGTTTGTAAGCGTTCATAACTCCTTGATTCTTACGAAAAAGAGGGTCGCACCCAATCTCTTGTGCGACCCTATCACGAATGTCGGCGTTGACCTCTTACTGATTTCCTGGTTGACCCTCAGGGTCTTCTTGAATATTCTGCTCCGTATTCGGTGCGGGCTCCTCAACCGTTGGTGCGGCAGTCTCTTCACTCGCAGGGGGCGCAGTTTCAGCGGGAGCGGACTCGTTAGTCGGCTCGACGCCTCCTTCAACGTCAGGACCGGGGATGACCGTCTCAGGGCGACCTGGTGAGGTCTGAGCGGGTTTGCCGGGACCGCCTGCGCCTTCTATAGTGGAGTCGGGCAGTACGGGGATACCCATCTCCGTTGCGCCCGGTTCGTCAGGCACGAAGGAGTCTTCCATATAGACCGCGAAGGGGTCGGTCACATTGATAACTTCGCTCGGTCCCTTGTAGAAGATCGGCAAGACATAGACGCAGAGCAGCACGACGATCCACACGCCGTCAACCATATGCCAGTAGGCGACCGGGGCGGAGACGCCCGCGTGCAGTTTGGGCGAGTACGCGCCGCGCATCCCTCTGAAGAAGGCGACGGCTAACATAAAGAGTCCGATGACGACGTGGAGCATGTGTAAGCCCGTGATGGCGAAGAAGGCGGAGAAGAAGAGGTTTTCGCGCGGGTCGGCGTGGCTTAAAATTTCAGCCCATTCGATGCCCGTGATCCCTAAGAAGATCGCGCCGAAGCCGAGCGTCGCGCCTAAGAGTCCTATGAAAGTCTTGCGCTTGTCGTGCAAGAGGTCGTGGTGGGCGACGTGGACGGTGATAGAACTCGAGACCAAAAAGAGCGTGTTGAGAAGCGCCAACGTCACCGAGGGCAACTCTTCGGGGAAGGCGAAGCGACCTGTGAAGTAGAGGTAGAAGTACGCGGAAAA
Organism: Trueperaceae bacterium; assembly: GCA_965213645.1. Classification (GTDB taxonomy): domain Bacteria; phylum Deinococcota; class Deinococci; order Deinococcales; family Trueperaceae; genus CBDBZX01. Next base: position 749,620 of record CBDBZX010000004.1, on the reverse strand, counting down.
GACCATCGCAAAGAGTGCAACTTCCGAGCCTAAGAACCAGTACGTCGCCATCATGCCGTTGCCCATTTTGGTGCGGTTGTGGTGCTCGACCTCTAACTCGACCTCTTCACTCTCAAAGGCTCCCTCTTGCGCCCACAGCACCATCGCGAAGAGCGAGATACCGATACCTACAATCCAGAGCGGTCCTTGCATGACCAACCCGGCCAGGAAAACCGTCAAGCCGACCGAGGTGATGAAGGGCCAAATGCTCGGGTTCGGCAGGTGAATATCGGAGGGGCGCAACGTCGCCTCTTCACCGACGGGCCATAGACCCATCTTTTGCCAGTCGTATAAGGGGCGCTCACTGCGGAATTCGGTGGGGAGTTCGACGCCGAAGTTGTACTCGGCGGGCGGGCTGGTGGTGGCCCACTCGAGCGTATACCCATACTTCCAGGGATTGGGTCCGGCGGTCTTGGGTCCGCGCAACGAGACTACGACGTTGTAGATAAAGAGGAGAAAGCCAGCCGCCAACATCAGCGAGCCGAGCGAGGAGAGACCGTTCCAAATCTCCCAGCCGATGCCCTCGGCGTAGGTGTAGATGCGGCGCGGCATCCCGAGAAGACCCAAGATGTACTGCGGAAAGTACGTCACCATGAAGCCCACGAACCAGAGCCCGAAGAGCCACTTGCCCATGCGCTCGTCCAAAAACTTACCCGTCATCTTAGGGAACCAGTAGAAGACCGCCGCCATCACGATGAAGATGGAACCGCCGATAAGGATGTTGTGGAAGTGCGCGACGACGAAGTACGAGTCGTGCATCTGCCAGGTGAAGGGCACAATCGCTAAAGCCACGCCCGAGATACCACCCACCGTAAAGAGGAAGATAAAGCCTATCGCCATGAGCATCGCGGTGTTGAAGACTATTTTCCCCTTCCAGATTGTGGCGAGCCAGTTGAAGATTTTAACCCCTGTAGGGACGGCGACGAGCATCGTCGTAAAGGCGAAGACCGAGTTCATCAAGGGGCTACCCATCGAGGTGAACATGTGGTGCGCCCACACGAGGTAGCTGACTAACGCGATGCCCATCGTCGCACCAGCTAACGCGGTGTAACCGAAGATCGGCTTGCGCGTAAAGGTCGGTAAGATTTCCGAAACGATGCCGAACCAGGGCAAGACCATGATGTAGACCGCCGGGTGCGAGTAGAACCAGAAGAGGTGTTGATACAAGACGGGGTCGCCGCCGATAGCGGGGTTGAACAAGCTGATGCCGATGGTGCGGTCTAAAAAGGTCATCATCGTCGCGGCGGTGACGCCCGGCGTCGCCAAGACCTGCAAGAACGAGGTCGCCAAAATCGTCCAGCCAAACATCGGCAGTTGCCGCCAGCCCATGCCGGGCGTGCGGAGGTTGACGATGGTGACGATGAAGTTAATACCCGCAAAGATGGACGAAAAGCCGACGAGCTGCAAGCCTAAAATCCAGGTGTCCATCCCCGCGCCGACCTGATAGTCGGAACTCGAGAACGGAAAGTACGACACCCAACCCCCCTCAGAAAAGCCACCGAAGAGCGGTGCGGAGTAAATCAAGAGCCCACCGAAGAGGTAGAGCCAGTAGCCAAAAGCGTTCATGCGCGGCAGCGCCATGTCGCGTGCGCCGATCATCAGCGGGATGAAGTAGTTGCCAAACGCCGCCGCGATGGGGATGATGAACAAAAACTGCATCGTCGTGCCGTGCGCGGTCAAAATCTGGTTGTAGAACTCGCCGACCAACACGTCCATGTTCGGGCGTGACAACTGCAAGCGAATGAGAAGCGCTTCGATGCCGCCGATGCCGAAGAAGACGAAGGCGGTTACTAAGTACATCAGCCCGATTTTCTTGTGGTCAACGGTGGTTAAAAGGTCGAGCCAGACGGGTCTCGAGCGCTTCTCTTGTGCGCTCTGCCCTGCGGAAATACTACTCATTGGTCACCCCCTGCGGCGAGTTCGGTCTCGAGTTCTAGGTCTGTAGCCGCTTCTTGCGTGCCGATCAGCGACCTCATGTCGACTTCGGGCAGCGTGAGCGTTTGAAGGTAAGCGGTCAAGGCTTCGGCTTCCTCTTGGGTCAAGCCTAAGTTCGGCATGGCGACACCCGGTTTGACGGTATCGGTGTAGCGCAGCCAGCGGATCATGTTTTCGGGGGTGTTCTCGAGCATCCCCGCCGCGATGCTGGTGCGGCTGCCGATGTGCGAGAGGTCCGGCCCGACGCGGTTATAGGTGTTGACGCCCTGTACGGCGTGGCAGTTTACACAGCCTTTAGAGATAAAGAGTTGGCTGCCCTCTTGCACAAGCGGGCTTTGCGCGGAAACTTGCGTCGCCACCGTCGCAGGCTGCTTCGCGGCCTGCGCCCAGGTGTTGTATTCCTCTTGTGACAGGGCGACCACGCGCAACCTCATGTTCGCGTGCGAGTCGCCGCACAGCTCGGCGCATTGGCCGTAGTAAACACCCTCTTTTTCAGCGGTGAAATAGAGCGTGCGCTTGTTGCCGGGGATGAGGTCCACCTTGCCCGCCATCTGCGGAATCCAGAAGGAGTGCATCACATCTTTGGAGGCGAGGTTGATTTTGACCGCGCGACCTACAGGCACGACGAGTTCGTTGGCAGTGACGACCTCTTCGTCCAAATACGCCATCTCCCACCAGAACTGCTGACCGACCACGTTGACTTCAATGGAATCTTCAGGCGCAGAAATCGCGTCTAGGTTGTAAATCGCGCCGAGGGTAGGTACGAGCAGCACAGCCAGGATGATCAGTGGGATGACGGTCCAGGCGACCTCGAGCTTCAAATTCCCGTGCGTCTGCGGCGGCTCTTCGTCAGAATGTACGTCGCGGTTGCGCATCCCGCCGATGATGCCCGCCACCATAAATGCTGTGACGATGACCATGACGAAAGACGCTAAAGCCGGCCACGAGCCAAAATAGCCCCTCGATCTCCTCCGCTTGTGGCGAAGCCGGATTGAGGATATTAGGGATAGGCAACCTGTAGGAACCTTCGTCGGTCGCCGCCCACGTCAGAGGCGTGAGAAAGAGTAACGGTAGTATCTTGAAATATTTCACAACCACTCCCATAAATGAAAATTAGGTCAGGCGAAAGCGCGGTCCAGCGCCATCGTCAAGAAAATGAGGGCTAAGTACGACATCGAATATTTGTAGAGGCTCAGGGCGGTAGGGCGGTCTATCGGCTGCTCGTTGCGCACCAGCACGAAAAGCCGCGCAACACGTACTAGTAACACGATATTGAGTAGGAGCGCTGCAAGAAAGTACGCAACGCTGAATTCGTGCAGCGCAAAGGGGATGATAGTAAGCACCGCCGTGAGCACCGCGTACATCACCATCTGCATGACTGTCGCGCGTTCACCAATTACCACGGGAGCCATCGGCACGCCAACAGCGGCGTAGTCGTCTTTAATCATGAGTGCTAACGCCCAAAAATGCACGGGCGTCCAGAGGAAGACGAGTCCGAATAAAAACCACGCTAAGAGGCTCAACTCACCCGTCACCGCCGCCCAACCCACGAGGGGCGGAATCGCGCCCGCCGCACCGCCAATCACAATATTTTGCCAAGTGCTCCGCTTGAGCCACATCGTGTAGATGATGACGTAAAAAGCGATGCCCGCCCAGGAGAGGAGTGCGGCTAAGATAGTTGAGGTCAGCGCGATAACGACGAACGAGCCTAAAGTGAGAGAGATACCGAAAATCAGCGCGTGCGAGGTCGGAATGACGGCGGTGACGGTGGGGCGCTTCGCGGTGCGCTTCATCCGCACGTCAATGTCGCGGTCGTAGACCATGTTGAAAACGCCCGCCGCGCCCGCTGACATGTAGCCGCCGAGCAAGACGCCTACAAGAGGGAGCAGGCCGGGGAAACCCCGCGCCGCTACGAACATCGCGCCGACCGTGGTGAAAAGCAGCAAGCTGATGACTTTAGGTTTGGTCAACGTGACGTAATCGCGCCAGGTTGCTTTGGTAGGTGTTGCGGTTACAAATTGACTCATCTCACCGCTTTCTTGGAATAGGAACTAAATGAACGGTTAACAGCGTCGGCGGAACTACCGAGCGCGTAAACACTCAGCGCTGCGAGAAGTCCAAAAGCAAGGACGGCGGTCAAGAGGTGAAGGAGTTGTAAAAAGGTCGGCGCAAGAAACGCGAGGTTAGCGCTGCCAATCACGAGCTGAACGATGTAGACGCCTAAAAGCGCTTGAGCAAGCCGCTTTGCTTTGAGTACGGGTTTGAGCCACCAACTCAGCCCTAAGCTCAAGAAGAGGTATATCCCTACCGTGATAGCGATGAGCGGATGCAAGATGCGCAGGCGAATCAGGAGGTGTGAAGAGGCGTTAAAGTCAGCGGCTAAGCCTTCTGCGAGGCTTTCGGAAGGAAACATCGTGTTGCCCATCGCCGCGATGCCGCCCGAGAACGAGAGCACGAGCATCCCCACTAGACCGACGCCCAAAACTGTCGCGAGCATCCCCTGACCGCGCAGCTCGGGAGCGCCGAGCGTTCTATCTCTCGCGTAAACGACCGTAGCGGTGAGCGCCCCGACGAGCAAGAGCGAGTTGACGAGGTGTGAGGCGACCATGATCCCTCTGCCAACCGTTGTGTTATCTCCAGTTAAACCGAGCAGCACTGTCGCCGCGCCCAAAAGCGCCTCAAAGAGGAGGAAAACGAACGACGCGAGCGCCGCGCCCCACAAGCTAGGCCGCTCCTTGCGCGAGCGCCACGCGGCGATGAGCAGCCAAGCACCGACGAGCAGCGCGCCTAGAGAGAGCAAACGGTGGGAGAACTCGATGAGCGTTTCGGTACTCGCCGCGAGCGGCACGACTTCGCCATTGCATAAGGGCCAATGACTACCGCAGCCCGCCCCCGAGCCCGTCGCACGAACGACGGCACCTTGTAAAATCACGATGAGGTTGACGCCAAGCGCAGCCCACGCCAGCGTACTTATGGATGCTCGAGCCCTCAAACGCCTCAACACACCGTTCCTCTTTTTACCAACTCTAAAATCATCATTTACTCCCGATGCGACTCAACCCTCTTAGTTACTAAGCCCTATGACTACGTCCAGTAATTACATCTAGTATACGAACTCAGCCACCACTCACCTCTAGGACAATTGTCCCCTCCTGCACCTGCTGTGGTTTGTTTATGATGGGGCTTTTGGCATGTTAAGGACCCTTTCCTATCAGGTCCCTGTCAGATTTATCGTACCATCTGCTCGCAACCCTATCATGATGCGGGAGCACGTTTTGAGCGGCTGAATTTGGGAGTGGGTCGCCCGAATAGGACGCCAATTCTATCTCTCACAAACCTCTTACGCCCACTTGCAGCCTCTAAAAATTATGCAATACTCTGCCTAATACTCTTTAGGAGGCACTATGCTATTACCTCTTCTTCTCTCATCGGTTGCGGCGGGTTTTATCGCCACCTCAGTGATGGTCTTTTTTCTCTACTTACCGCTTACGTGGAACGGAGATTTCTACGATGTGTTGGGGGCGTTGGGTTCGGCTATCACCCGCGAAGTTGACGGGCGCTCGCGCTTTTTAGGCAGTATCATCTATTTTGCAGGCGGAATTCTCTTCTCTGTTTTCTACGGTTGGACGGTAATGGCCCTTATGACCTCGGGGTTTCCCGTTCCCGAGCTGATTATCTTTCCTAACTTTCCCGTTCAAATCAACCTCTTCTACCCGGTTCTCGGCCTCGCGCTCGGTTTGGGTCACGGCATCCTCGTCGCTTTCTTAGTAACCATCGTGGTCATCGAACACCACCCTTTAGAGCGCTTTCGCGAGCGTTTCATCCTGGTGATTTCGCAGCTCATCAGCCACATCGCCTTCGGCGTGACGGTGATGTTCTTTCAGCATCAGTTTTTGCAACTTCTCCTCGACCTTCCGAACGCGGTGTAAGCCTTTCAGACGACAGAGTTAGATAACGTATGCGCCTCCTCGCCGTTCTCGCCCACCCCGACGACGAACTCGGCTGCGTCGGCACGCTCGCCAAGCACGCGGCGAGAGGTGACGTGGTCAAGCTCGTCTGGACGACGCACGGCGAGTTGGCGAGTCAGTTTGTGGAGGAGAGCGAAGGGGAGGTGCGGCGCATCCGTCAGGGGCATGGTGCGTGGGTGGCGGAGCGGTTGGGAGCGAGCTATCAGTTTTTCGACATGGGGGACTCGAGGCTCACTGGCAGCCGCCCCGAAGCCTTAGCGTTGGCGCGGCTCTACGCTGAGTTCAAGCCGGACGTGATTGTCACTTGGAGCGACGACCACCCCCACCCCGACCACCGCATGACCGCCAAGATCGCCTTCGACGCCGTTACGCTGGCGCGGATTCCCAAGATTCTCAACGAGGGGCTCGAGGATAACGCACCACCTCTTCAAGCCCACCGTAAGCGCGTGCGCTTCTATCAGTACCTCTCGTTCGCCGCGCCGGGGATGTCGCGCTATCCCACGGTTCACGTCGATACCTCGGAGCATATCGAGGCCGCCCTAGATGTATTCAAGCTCTACCGCAACTTCTACGGCTGGACGCTTAGCGCCGAACAGTTTGAGCGGAGCCGCGCCAACAGAGGGCGTGAGGTCGGCGTAGACTACGCAGAAGTGTTTGAGGTGCGGCAACGTTTTGCGCCACCTCTGCCTTACCTTTACTGATTACTGACGTGTTGGATTCAGCTCGAGACCCTATTGAAAAGTGAAGAATCTCTCACTGCGCGACTCGCAAGAGACTTTATCTCTTCTCAAAAATAGTTGGAGGACACTCTTTCCTGTAAGTGACGTAGGGCTGCCTCCTATAAGTGACGCAGGGCTGCGAATGCATTTTGTAGGGGGTTCACTCGGAATTTGTGTGGCGGGAAGTGCAGAGCCTTTCTTGGCCCACCTCCGACGATGAACTCTAACGCTATCAGTAAATCAGTGAGCTGCGCAATTCCGTGTCAAACCTCTTTGACGCTTGAACTGCGAGAAAATCACGGTATAGTGACCAAGATTAGAAAAAAGCACACACCCATCTCACGCGGGTTCGTCATGATAGACGTATAGGAACGCACGGGAACGATGAACATACGGATAGATGCATCGAGCACGCTTGCTTGAGGCGCATGTGGCTGTTAAACTAATACGGTTTGCTTACAGATAATCTGCGAGCAACGCTGTTGGAGGACGGAACTGTGATGACGCGCGTACTGGGTTTAACTTCGCTCCTTTTGCTCTTAGCACTCTCTTGGGCGCAGGAGACGGGTGACCTTTCCACTGAAGAGCTACTGCAACAAGGGGATTTTTACTATGCAAGGGGCGACTGCTTGACCTCGCAGTACCTCTTTCAGCGGGCTTTAGAAGAAGAACCCGATAACGTCACGGCGATGCTCGGTAAGGCTCAAGCGCTTATCTGTCAAGGTGCACTAGAGCTAGGCGTCGAAGAGTACCAAGCGGTTCTCGACGCGAACCCGAACGAGCTAGACGCCTATATTCAACTCGCTAACGCCTACAGATTGCAGTACGAGAGCGACCCTGAACGCTACGCAAGCAGGCTGAGCGACGCTTTAGCGCTGCTCGAGCGTGCCGAAGGCTTAGGCGAGAGCGACGCTGCGCTCAGCAACACGCGGGGCGTCTTGCTCTACGAACAAGGGGACATGGACGCGGCGCGAGCGGCGCTTGAAAACGCAGTTGAACTCGACGGTGACAACGCGAGCTATCAGGCGGATTTAGGCGCGGTCTACCGCAACTCCGGCGAGTTGGAGGAGGCGCTCGACGCCTTTAAGCGAGCGGTCGTGTTGCAGCCCAACAGCGCGAGCTTTCGCAATCAACTCGGTGCCGCCTACTTTCAACTGGAGCGCTGTGAAGACGCCGAATTCGAATTGCGTCAAGCGGTTGAGTTGGATGAGAATCTGCTCGAGGCCAACTTCAACCTAGCCCGCACCCTTTTTGACTGCGAGCAGGTCAGCGCGTCCGTGCCCTTCTTTCAAAAAGTCATCGATATCGACGCCGTCTCACTGCCGCCTGCGTATACGTACCTAGCGAGAGCGTACATTCAGCAGAGCCAGCTCGACCAGGCCGTCACCGAAGCCACTAAAGGCGCACTGCTCCCCCCCGCAAACGCCGAAGCCTACTATTGGCTCGGACAAGCCTACGAGATTCGCGGCGGCGCAGACGACTTAACTAAGGCTCGCGACGCCTACGAACGCGCTCTGGAAATCGACCCCGACTATGCATCGGCAAGGGAAGCGCTAAACCAACTTTAAGGTTATACTACTAAGTTGACTTTTTAGAGTCGATAGGACTGCGCATGTGGCAGCGGGATGTCCACATGCGCTGAGAACTTCACCAAACTCTTCGCTCAACGTCCCGCTTTGGAGGCAATATCGATATGTCGTACTTAGGAATGAAGCAACTTTTAGAAGCTGGGGTCCACTTCGGTCACGAGACGAAGCGCTGGAACCCTAAGTTTAAGCGCTATATCTTCGCAGAGCGCAACGGTATCTTTATCATCGACTTGCAAAAGACGCTCGTCGAGTCGGACAAAGCGTTTAACTACTTGCGTGAAGTTGCCACTAGGGGCGGCACGATTCTCTTCGTTGGCACAAAGAAGCAGGCGCAGGAGATTTTGGCGGCCGAGGCGAAGCGTTGCGGAATGCCCTATCTCAACGAGCGTTGGTTGGGCGGTACACTCACCAACTTCAAGACGATTCGCAGCCGGGTTGAGCGGCTTAAAGAGTTGGAGCAGCAGTTCGAGGACGAGAGCATCTTGCGCTACGGTAAAAAAGAGCAGATCGAACTCGGCAAAGAGCTGCTGCGCTTGCAGCGCTACTTGGGCGGCATCAAAGAGATGACTCGCTTGCCCGACGTACTCTTTATTGTGGACCCAACGAAAGAGGCCATCGCGGTACGTGAAGCGAACAAGCTGGGTATTCCCGTTGTGGCGCTCGCCGACACCGACTCCGACCCCGACGTGCTCGACTACATCGTGCCCGGCAACGATGACGCGATTCGCTCTATCCAACTCGTCACCGCTCGCTTAGCTGACTCCATTGTCGAGGTGCGTGGCGGCGTTCAGGCCGAGCCGGAGACATCCAGCGAAGAGGTCCAGGGCGAGGTACGCGAGACACTGCCCACACCTATGTCCTCACCGGAGCGCACTATTGCCGAAGCCGCTCAGCGTGGTCAGGGTAATGAGGACGCGCAAGAATCAACACCAGAAACGCCTCAAGAGGACGCGCAGACCGCTTAGTGAGTTAGTTGAACACCAGACTTAACAACGCAATTCGTAGCGACAAGCCGAGACCTCTCAAAGTCTCGGCTGAGCGCTGGAGGGAGAGAACATGGCTGTAACGATGGAAAGCATTAAACAACTGCGCACCATGACGGGCGCAGGGATGATGGACGTGAAAAAAGCGTTAGAAGAAACAGGCGGCGAAGTAGACAAAGCCGCCGCCCTGCTGCGCGAGCGTGGCATCGCTAAAGCTGCTAAAAAAGCAGACCGCGAAGCGAGCGAAGGCTTCGTAGGGAGCTACCTACACCACAACGGCAAAATTGCTACGCTGGTCGAACTCAACTGCGAGACCGACTTCGTCGCTCGCAACGACAAGTTCCAAGAACTTGCCCGCAATTTAGCCATTCACGTCGCGATGGCGAACCCGACTTACCGGAGCCGCGACGACGTGCCCGAAGCCGCTGTTAACGAGGAGAAGGAAGCCCTCGCCAAGCAAGCCGAAGGCGAAGGCAAGCCGCCGCAGGTTGTAGAGAAAATCGTCGAAGGACGCCTCAACAAGTTCTACGGCGAAATCTGCTTCATGGAGCAGCCCTACATCAAAGACCCGGACAAGTCCGTCGAGGCGCTTCTCAAAGAATCCATTGCGACGATTGGCGAGAACATCCAAATCGGCGCATTTCACCGCATTGCCATTGGCGAGTAGACGTGCAGCGCGTTCTCCTCAAACTTTCTGGTGAGTTTCTCGCTGGAACGAAAGGTTTCGGGGTCTCTCCCGAAGCCACCCAAGCCCTTGCTAAAGAGATCGCCGCGACGAAAGGTCGCGGCGTTCAGTTAGCGGTGGTCGTGGGCGCAGGCAACTTCTGGCGCGGAGCGCAACACGGCGGCAACATGGACCCTGCCACAGCGGACTACGTCGGCATGATCGCCACTGTGATGAACGCAGTTGCCTTCCAAGACGCCTTGGAGCAACAGGGTATCGACACCCGCGTGCAGTCCGCTATCAACATGCAAGAGGTCGCGGAGCCCTATATCCGCAGGCGGGCGCTTCGTCACCTGGAGAAAGGCCGCGTCGTCATCTTCGGCGGCGGCACAGGCAACCCCTTTTTCACCACCGACACCGCCGCGGTGCTCAGGGCCTTAGAAATTGACGCCGATATGGTCTTGATGGCGAAAAACAACGTGGACGGCGTCTACAGCGACGACCCCAACCTCAACCCCGACGCGACGAAGTACGACACACTCTCCTACCTGGAGGTGCTCAACAAGGGCCTCAAAGTCATGGACGCAACCGCAATTAGCCTCTGTATGGGCCGCAACATGCCTATTACCGTCTTCAACATCTTTGAAGAGGGCAACTTAGAGCGGCTCTTAGCGGGTGAGCGCGTTGGCACGCGCATCAGCTCGTCGTAAGCTCCAGTATTGAATAGGTCGGTGTTGAATAGCCTGCTGGGGACGATATAATAGGCGGCGTTCTAAGTTGTTGTGCTTAGAACATTACTGCTATAAGCACGGCTCGAGTCATGCACATTCGAGCTAAAGGAGGCATCTGATATGCAAACAGTTCTCAAAGAGACGCGCGAGCGTATGAACAAAACGCTAGACGCATTTGAGCAAAACATCGGCATGGTACGCACCGGACGCGCCAACCCCGCAATTCTCAACCGCGTGCAGGTCAACTACTACGGCAGCGCGACGCCCTTAAACCAGCTTGCGAGCATCTCGTCGCCCGACCCGCGTACGCTCCTCATTACACCCTACGACAAGAGCGCGGTAGCTGAGATTGAAAAGGCGATTCGCGAGAGCGACTTAGGGTTTAACCCGAGCAACAAAGGTGACAGCATCTTTATCAGCGTGCCGCAGCTCAACGACGAGCGCCGCCGCTCGCTGGTTAAAACGACCAAAGGCATGGCGGAAGAAGCCCGCGTCTCAGTGCGCAATATCCGCCGCGACGCCAACGACGAGCTTAAAGAGATGAACAAAGAGAACCTTTTGACCGAAGACGATTTACGCCAGGGCGAGAGCGAAGTGCAGAAAGCCACCAACGATTACATCGGCAAAATTGATGCACGCCTTAAATCCAAAGAAGAAGACATCATGGCGGTTTGAGCCTGTTAGTGCGAGCAATCGTAAATTGCAGGGGCGGGATTTTTTAATCGTCAGGAATCAATAAATAGGAGTCAGAATTTAGCATCAACCTCTTAACTGCTGAATTCTGACCCCCATCTACTCTATTTTCTGCTCTGTTACCCAACCAACACTTTGTACCCTATGCATTCGGAACCCACCTAACTGGGTTAAGCTCTACTCACCTATGTTCGGCTTTAACCTCCACCTTCCCTACCCACGGGTGACCTCGAGCTTCTTCGGTTTCATCGCCGCGCTGCTCATCATGTGGGCAGGGCTACCACTTTTGGCCCCCGCCTACCTCGTCTTATCGCTCGTCGCGCTGCAAGAATACGCTGTCTTAATGAACCTGCGCGGTATCCCCATTCGGCGGCGTAGCTTGTGGGTCGCCACTGTTCTCACTCTACCTGCATCACTTCCTGTCACCTACCAGGGCATCTTCAACATGCAGCCCCTCTTCGACGGGATGAGCTGGCGCGAAGCGCTCTTGGGGCTGCTCGCCTTGTACCTCATCGGCTTAGAGGTCATTCGCCCCAACGACCGCTCAGTGCAGAGCGTCATCTACTCGCTCTTTGGCTACTTCTACATCCCTTGGATGCTGGGCTACGGCATCACCTTGCGCTACACGCCTGACGGTTCGCTCGGGCTCTGGTACTTGATGTTGCCTATTCTGGCGATTTTCGCGAGCGATACGGGCGCGTATGTGATCGGTAAGTTTTTTGGGAAACAGAAGCTCGCGCCGCAAGTGAGTCCCAATAAGACGCTCGAGGGGGCGTTTGGCGGCCTCGGCTTCGCGGTGCTCATCGTCTCGCTCACGACCTACGGCTTAGAGGTCATCCTCAATTTGCGCGTGGATGTCTACGACACCCTTCTCTTTAGCATCTTAGTGGCGAGCGCGGCGCAGCTCGGCGACCTCTTCGAGTCGCTCATCAAGCGCTGGGCTGGCGTCAAGGACGCGGGCTTTTTCTTGCCGGGGCACGGCGGCGCACTTGACCGAATCGACGGGATGCTCTTTGCCGTGCCGATTACCTACTATTTTGTGACGTTTGTGATCTTGAGATAAAAAGCAACCCCTCAACGTGAGGGGTTGCTTTTTTAATTCAGACTTGACTCTCAGTTTGCGGGACGTAGCAGCACGATGCCCTGATCGTTCGTGCCTTCGCTTTCATCAAACTCAGAGATATAGAGGTTGCCGTTCGTTATATCTTCGACAAGGTCGATAGGATCGCTGAAATCATCTAAGTCTTCAGGTGTCTGTGCGTTGATGATGTCCCCGTTGGAGCCTGGCTCCAAAACGAGGATATCGTCTTCGTTGCTGTAGCGTGCGACGAGTAGCTTACCTTGCAAATCGCCATCAAAATTATCGCTCTTGTACTCAATGATACCGTTGGGAGACTTGTTCTTCGCGAAGTCGTAAGCGAAACCTCGGTAATCCGGGTCAGGGTCGGTGCTGCTCTTGTAGATGTCAACCCTCGCCGCAGCGTCGTTGTAGTTACCGCCGCCATTCAAAATCCACTCACAGCGTTTAGGATTCGGGTGACCGTAATAACCACCCTCCTCTACCCTAAAGAGGAAATCACTCTGAACCTGGTCTTCAACTAACCAACCATCGGTGTCCTCGCTGATATACCTACCATCGACATCGCTTGGGTCGTCTAAAACAGGGCCAGTATAGCCGTCGCAGACATCAGAATCGAGGCCGGAGAGGTCGTAGCGCGGGACAATACCACCCAAGTTAGAGCCGTTCGTCGGGACGTACAGCGAACCGTTCGAGTGCCAGACGAGGTCATAGGCGTTGCGGATACCGCTGCCATAGATTGTGAGCGGCGCACCTGAAGCGAAGGGATCATACGGATTTGAAACATCCTCAGTTTGTACGTCGAGAGGGGGCGAAACCGCGCCAATATCTAATCGTAACGTGGCAGCGGAAAGAAGCCGCTCCTCCTGAAAGTTCCACGCGCTGTCAGGTGCACCCATCGCCGAGTTACTACCCTGATTGAAGTAGAGAACATCGGGCTCGGCAGGGTTAAACGCGATGCTGTTGGTGACGTGATCCTTGGAGGAACGCGGCAGACCGACGACATAGTCTTGAACGGTCTCGAGATTCGGCCCGCTCAGCCGCGTAATCTTACCGCTCCAGGGCTCGTCGATATTCTTGAGGTCGAAGGCGTCATCGACGTAGGTATGGCTTACCCAGGCGACTAAGTTACCCGCCGTCGCTGAAGGGTCGAAGGCAAATCCGATGAGCAGCCTCGGCCCGCCCTCCACCTGTTGCAAAGAGCTGATGACTTCAGCGCTGCCTAACGTACCGTTATCATTGATGGCGAAGCGCTTAATACGACCATCCACCGTTGTCGCGTAGAGTTTTCGGTCAGGTCCGATAGCGAGCGAGGTATGAGAGTCTCCGTCTTGAACGACAGTTTCCCGGCTGAAGTCAACATTTGTAGGTGTGTCTTCAGGCGTGCCTCCTGTCGTAAAGGTACTCGTAAAAGGAAGAAATGATTGACCACTCTGATCTTTAACGTCCTCAGTCACCTCGACGCGGTACACCGTATTCTCCTTGAGCGATTCTCTAGGCTCGAGCGTGATGATATCGAAGCCTCCCGATGTACCCCGCTTCACATCAATAGAATTGCCTGTTTCCACTTCGATGAGCTTGACGGTCTCAGCGGTGCTCGTCGAATCGTCGAGTCCCCCTTCTGTATTCGTGGGATAGAGCGACACCGACGCTTCAGGATTCACGTTCGTGTCCCCGTCTCGCGGTTCCGAGCGCTGAATCCTAGGACGGTTGCTTGTCCTAAAGGTAATGGAATAAGGCTGAACGGCCATACCGCTTTCATCTTTTACGCCGTCCGTTATCTCGAATGTATAGCTCACTTCGGCCTTTAAGGAGTTGCGAGAATCAAAGGTGATTGCGTCGCCCGAAGCGGAGACATTTCCCGGCAAGAGCGTACCGTCTCCCTCTTCTGTCAGCCTGACGGTTCCGTTTCCTAAGGTGCTATCGTCGAGAGAACCGTTCGGAAGCCGTAACTGGGCCGAAATAATAACGTCGGGGGAAACGGTCTGATCACCGTTGCTCGGGCGCGAGCTAGTTATAGTAGGGCGCTCAGTCGGATTGTCAGGACCAATAGGCGGCTCAGTGTCGAAAAGGTCGCAAGCCACCAGGCCAAAAAGCAAGAAGACGATAGGGATAATTCTTTTCATCTGCACTCCTTGGCGGCGGGCACGCTAGCCCACCGCCGTTCTAAGTTCTTGGTTAAGCCTAAGCCAAACGCTCTAGTTTAACGCGCTACTGCGCTGAGACAGGTGATACGTTGGTGATGAGGTACATGTTGTCGTTAAAGTCACAGTTGGCCGTGTCCGTCGTGCCGCAACCGCCACTTACAAAATCTTGAGCGACGATATAGGTATTTTCGAAACCGTCCCTGCTTCCGTTTCTCTCTACCGGCCAGAGGCGCACACCAAGGTTATTGTTGTTGCTGCTTCCTCCGATCCAGTCGGTGCTGTAGCTGTTGCGAACGATAAGCTCAAAAGGTTCGCTTGGCTCAACAAACATCTCGGCGGCTTTGGTCTCCGCGCCCTGCAGAGGTGGCAACACGGATTGCCCGTACACCTCAGCGTGCTCAAAGCGTCCTATCATGTCGTTACTATCTCTCTCTACAACTCTCATGTCATCATTCGAGGAAGGGGAGCAGCAGCTATGAAAGGCGGCAAGTTGGCGTATGTATACGGGCTCATTTGGATTTGCTCGCTGCCAGAACTGTGAGATGACCTCATCGCCTGCACGTTCGAAGTTGGGGTCTCCTGGAGGCTCAGCACTTTCAATCTCACCTCTCGAGTTCGTACCCATATCGGTGCTGTAACCAAACGCCTCAACGACGCCTCCCAGGTACTCTTCGCGTCCCCCTTCGGGCGCTTGCTGATAGATACCCGCAAGCTCGACCTCGACCGTTCCACTCGGCGTCTGCATCTGCAAGGTAGCTTCGCGTATACCTCTATCTCCCTCATCTTCAGTGAACTGCACAATGAGGTCTTCGGTGTCATTTGGAGCAATGCTAAGGCTCGACTCTCCATTGGGAAGGATGAACTTATCGCTCGCTGGACCTGTAATTGTTAAATCACTAATTGTGAGCGTGCTACTACCCGTATTCTCGAGGCGCAAGACGTTGAGGTTGTGGCACTTGAGATTGACGAAAGGCTCATTTCTGCCACCGAAGTCGCCACTTATGTCACCGATGCGGCTGAACACCAAACGGTCTGCGAACGGTGCGCCGCTCGGGTTTTGCAGACTAAGGTCGCCGAAGCTCGCCGTCAGCACCCTGCTCGCAATGACGGGCTCCACCTGGTTACACGTTTCACCCTCTTCCGACGGCTTCACGTTGCGCACGATCACGACGATATCGTTGTAGTCGTATCCTTGAGTAAACTCTTCGGTTGCGAGGACATAGGCGTTGTTTTCGCCGGGTAGCGGATAGGCGCGTACTTGGTGGGGTATCGCGTCGGAAAAGTCGTTAAGGCTGTCCTGCGTGTAAATTTCACGGTCATCGAAACCGGGCCAGATCGAGTAGAACCCGAAGCTCGCACCTCCAGGGTCGAAGCTCAGCTCATCAGCCGGTACGGTGTCCGGGTTGAGCGTCTGCGCGTTACCTGTGCCCCCTTCGATCTCGAACACTTCGGTACGTGACGACTTATCGCCAGCTTCGTACCAACCGAACTCGACGACAGGGCTGCTATCCAGACCGTAGGCCGCAAGCACCTCGACGCTCACGTCGCCCATGCCCGCCTTCTGAAAGCGCTGGATGATCACTTCGTTACCGAGGGGTCCGTTGAGAAGCTCGCTACGTGCTTCGGCGTCCTCCGGTGCGTCCACGATGGGCGTGTCGGCAGGATTCTCGTCGCCTGTACTCAGAGAGAGGTCAAAGGTATCGAAAATCCACTGTAAAGAGGGTTCATTGTTGCCTTCGTCCCCTATGACGCTGAGGCCGCGTAGGTCGGTTGCGAGGCTCGAGTCGCCGTTCAAGGTGAGCGTCGTGGTCTGCGGACCCAATGAGGTCGGCTTAAAAGCTACCGCAATCTCCACAGATTCGTCGGGCGCGATATCCACAGGCAAGCTCGGCGTTTCGGTGAGGGTGAACTGGTCGCTCTCCGGCGCTAAGCTGCTCAGGGAGAAGGTCTCTTCACCTACGTTGGTCAGCGTCAAGGTCTGCGGCTCGCTGATTTGATTATTCTGCGTTTCGAAGACTAGGCGCTCGGCGCTCGGCGCTAACTCTCCAGATGGGGGGGGTGGCGGTGGGGGCGGTGGGTTCGTTCCGTCGCCTTGGGTTGTAAAGGTGCTGCTATAGGCTTCGGCTAGAGCCGCGCCGCTCTGGTCCTTGACAGCAGTCGTCATAGAAAACGTGTACGCTGTCGAAGCGCTCAGCAAATCGGTAGGATCGAGCGTGATGGTGTTACCCGAAGTCGTGACCTGAGCGGCTACGTCTGTACCATTCTGGGTGAGCGTGACCGTGTCGCCATTTACCGTACTTTGGTCGATAGAGCCGTTGGGCAGCTCGAGCGTCGCACTCACAGTCACATCGGTAGCGATATCCTCCGAGCCATCGGCGGGTGACACGCTTCTGACCGAAGGCTTCGTCGGGTCTCCTATGTCGGGGCCTGAGCCGCCCAACAAATCGCAAGCGGCCAAACCTAATATCAGGAGGGGCGCAAGAAGAGGAACAAACGCCTTTCTTCTCGTCACGTTTCTTCTCATCATGATTGCACCTTTTCCGGTCGTCGCATCGCTAAGGTGTGCTTAGCGCGTAAGAACGGAGCTTGTGCTCCATAGAGCCTTGCACGACGTTGTTCTTTCATCCTGTCCTGACCTCCTGGGTTGAGCAGCCTTGGGGCGTTTCTGCTAATTGGGTTCGTTTATACAATTATGTTACGTTGCTCTTTGCCCGCCACGCCTAGGTGCGCTTGCCATGCCACCTCCACCATAGGCACTCCCGATGAGCAACTCCTAAGCATTCTAAGGCGCGTTAGGGGTTCCGGGGGGTACAAACATTACAAGAATTTTACGCGGTGTGCGGTTATTGGAACGATGAAGAAGCGTTAATCGTTGATTCTTCACAGCTTGACTTTGGCGTTAGATTAGAGGCTCGAGCTAGTACTTCAGCCACCCCCCGCAGGTCAGCTAGATAGCGCACGTAAAACACATCTAAAGATACGCATTCACGAGAGGTTCGGATGTCAAAATTTGGCATTTGAACGTTTGGTGCTGCGGGCTGATGTTGCGAGCGTCCAATCCTCAGCACAGAGCGTTCAGTGCATTCTAAACCTCTTAAACCTGTGTACGCGGTACACTTCAGCGTATGGCAGACAAGACGAAAGACGCGGCAGCAGACATTAGAGATATCCTCTGGGGCGATAAGCGTGCGGCGATTGAGCGGGGGCTCGAGCACCTCGACCCCGACCTCGCCGAGCTTGTATTTAGCGTCGCTTACGACACCGTGTTGGCGCGGCCCGGCTTAGAACTCCGAACGAGAGAGCTTCTAGCCGTGACCGCGCTCCTGAGCGTCGGCAGTGAGAACGAACTCAAGACGCACATGCGCGGGGCGCTCAACTGCGGCGCAACCTTGAATGAACTGAGAGAGGTCGTGATTCAAGCGGCGATGTTCTTGGGTTTTCCGAGAGCGCTCATGGGGATGCGCGTGCTGCGCGAGTTGCAGGATAAATTTGATAAAAGCGTGAGGGAGACCTTATAGCGTTCTATAGCATTCCAAAACACACTGAGATAAAGTGCCGCAGGTATCATCATCTAACGTGCGTGAGAAACAGTATTCTATACAGTGTGAGCGTCTCTGACCAGATGATACCTGCTATCAAAGGACGCGCCGCATGTCGAGCCCGAGCAGTTCGGCGATGATGACGCCCAAGACGACGCCCGCCGCGAGCAGTAGAGGGAGGAGCCGCGCCCAGTCCACGCTGCTCTTGACCTCTTCTATAGATTGTTCGGTAGAGACTTGTTTGGTGGCGGCTTGTTGGAGAGACGCTTGCTCTTTGCTCACCTCGAGTAAAAACAACAGCCTATACATCTCGAGCATCTCCCCTTGGTCCTTATCGAAAAACGATTCTGACAGGGTCTCGAGCCTCCCTAAAATGCGCCTCAACAACTCCAGTTCCAGGTCTTGAACCTCTCGAACGCAAGACGGCTTGAGCCAATACCTCTCGGACAACCCCTCAGATGGTGGTTTACGCATGACTTCTCCCCTCGCCTCGCGTAATTGGGTAGAGACTTCGGCAAAGTAGCGCCGTTCACCTTATGCAGCTTTGAACTCAATGTTTAGGACAGTGTGATTCACGTTGACGCGGAGAACTTCGACATATACATATGGGCAATCTCTTTACTCCCATATGCGAGTAGTTTATACTTACATATGTGAGTAAGTCAAGCGCTGAGGCCACACGTTCGTTGAGAGAAACATCACAGAAGGCGTCATCTCGAGAGGTCAAAGAAAAAGGCAAGGGTGAGGTGAGCGGTCCTTTTCAGGCGCGTATCGCCGCGCGTATGACTGAATTTGATATGAAGCGCTTAGAGGCGTTCGCTGACCACTTCGGTTTAGGCCGCACCACGGTGTACGGTCTCTATCACGGGCGCGTCTCCCCTAAAGGCAGCGTCGTCAAGCCGAGCGTGGACACGCTCGTTAAACTCGCGGACGCCTTGGAGGTGCCGCTGCACGTGCTGGTGTACGAACTCGAGCCCCACGCTCGCGGCGCAGACCTCGTGACCTCTCCCCCCCTCAAACGCATCGAAGTGCGCATGGCGGGCTGGGTCGGCGCAGGGCCTGACCAAACCGAAGAGATTTTAGACGAACAGCTCTGGGTCGAGGAGGACTTCGCGAGAGGTCGCGAGCTACTGGGCTTCAAGATTCGCGGCGACTCGATGGCGGCGGGTCGGCATCCCATTTATGACGGCGACACGGTGTTAGTAGACCGCAACACGAAAGGTCACAACAACAGCCCCGTCGTCGCTCGCTTGGTGGACAACGGCTACGTCTGCAAGCTGCTCAAAGAGGACCGCTTCAGCCACATCGTCAAGTTGGCGAGCGCCAACCCTGAGCACCAGAACGGGACGCCTACCGCCATCGCCCCTGAGCAGATCGAGGAGATTGTGGGACGAGTGGTGCGGATTGTGCACGACCAAGTGTTCTCGAGCGTTTAGGAACTGAAGATTACGAGAACATTGATGAGGTTGTAGGTGGGGATTCAGAAACAGAATGTTTTAGAGGCAAGATATGGCTTGAATACTGTTCCTGAAATCATCTGAACATCTGAAGAGTAAGAACCTCTCGTTTGAGAAGATTTTTACGTGCTCGCTACCCCGACAACTTATACTGCCTAGCGAGGTGACACCATGTACAGACTAGTTCGCCGCTCATCGCGCAAGGTCGGTCAGGCTCCCGGCACGATGGTCTATACGGGCGACGCGCAAGACGAAGCGGTACGCGTCACGCTCTTTACGTATGACGCTAACGGAGCCGAGTTGCGCGAGGCGTTAGAGGCAACGGACGCGCTCAGCTTGATGAACAAAGAGCACATCAACTGGCTCAACGTGAGCGGCTTGCACCGCCCTGAAATCATCCGCACCCTGGGTGAGCACGCGGGGCTCCATCCGCTGACCTTAGAGGATATCGTCAGCACGGGGCAGCGCCCCAAAGTCGAGTTTTTCGACCACTACGTTTTTATCGTACTGCGGATGCTCAACATGAGCGAAGAGGGCACGGTTCGCGACGAGCAGGTGAGCTTGGTGTTGACGGAGAACGCCGTGCTCTCCTTTCAAGAGCGCCAAGGTGATGTCTTTGACCCAATACGTACCCGCATCAAGGGCAACAAGGGCCGGATTTGCAAGCTCGGCCCGGACTACTTGGCTTACGCGCTCCTAGACGCGGTGGTGGACTCGTACTTCATCATCTTAGAAGAGGTGAGTGAGCGGCTCGAGACCCTCGAAGAAACCCTCATCGAAAACGCCACACCCAATACTTTAAGAGAAATCAACTTTTACAAGCGCGAGATGCTCTTCTTGCGCAAAGCCGTGTGGCCGCTCCGCGAGGTGCTGAGCCTGCTCATGCGCGAGGACAGCCCGCTCGTCAGCGCTCATACGCTGACCTATCTCAGGGATGTGTACGAGCACACGGTTCAAGTCATCGACACCGTCGAGACCTTTCGCGACATCCTCACGGGGATGCTCGACGTGTACCTCTCGAGCGTCTCCAACCGCATGAACGAAGTGATGAAGGTCTTGACCATCATCGCCACCATCTTCATCCCCCTGACCTTTATCGCGGGCGTGTACGGCATGAACTTTATCTACATGCCCGAACTGTCGTGGCGCTGGGGCTACCCCGCCGTGTGGCTGCTCATGCTGAGCGTCGCGCTCGTCCTCATCCTTTACTTTCGGCGGAGGCGCTGGCTGTAGCTTGTGTGGGAAGTGACAACCTCTTTACAACGACCCACTGCAAAGAGGTTGAGTTACAAATGGATTCAACAAGAGCTACATATAGAAGTTAGCGGATAAATAAAATGAACAGTGAGTTGAAAGCAGAAAAAGGCTCTCAGGTTCTACATTCAACTCATTACTTTTCATTCGTTCCTACTTTAGAGATTCTTTATAATTTATCCAGAGGATAGAAAACGCAGTACCTCTCAACCAATATTTTGCGCGACCTCTTTCTCTATTGAGGACTTAGCGGACTGAACACCTGCCGAAACCACCTAAAAATGCACATTGCATAACAATTTTAACTCGTCTTCAAGGGCGTAACTGACTTCACAGCCGCTTTTGGAGGCATTTGCTTTAATAGCTATAGAACAACCGGAGCTATGAAGCTTATCCCGTTATCTGGGCACCTGGGGTAAGTGGAGCGAGTGGTGCAACCGACGGGATGGGTTACAGCGGTTCTCTGTAACTGAGCTTGAATCACGCAGATATCATCACCACCGAGTGCGCGTTAGACAGCACTTTATCTGCTGAGACCGGTTCAAACCAGATGATACCTGCTACACGCCCTCCCACAGCATTTTCTGGGAGGGTTTATGCACTTTGCACGCATCTCACTACACATTTTGAGCGTTATTTTTGTCCTGCTCCTCGCCGCGTGCGGCGGTGCGGGCAACCAAGTGGTTGAGCCTAAACTCGCCGAGCCGATTGTAGGCAGCTCGAGCCACGGCGCAACCCTCCGCCTCGCCAACGAAGGCGGCGCACCCCTCACTTTTGAGGTAGTCAGCAGCGACGAGCGCATGGTCGTTTCTCCCCAACAAGGCACCTTAAAAGCTAATAAAACGCGTACTTTAGACGTGAGCGCTGTATGCGACACAGATACGCTCAGCGGCGAGCTTACTGTCACAACGAACGATGTAGCCACACCCACTCAGCGCGTCCCCCTCACGCTCACTTGCGGCGCGTCAGCACCTGCGTGGTGGCTGAGCGCCAACACCATTACGGTGGGCAACTACGGCGAAGTGAGCACGCAAGCGGAAACGGTAACGAAGCGAGTGACCTTGAGCAATAGCGGGCGCGTGAAGAGCGACTACACCCTCTCGAGCAACCAAGACTGGGTCACCTTTGCGAACGCTTCCGGCACATTAGATGTGGGCGAGAGCGACACGCTCGAGCTAAGCATCGAGCCCTGCACCGAGCCCAAGCGCGATGAGGCCGAACTTCGCATTACGGGCGGCGGCGCGAGCGCGTCCCTCAATGTCGTGCGCGATTGCGACGCCCAAAACGCCGCCACCTTAGACCTCAAAGTCGAGCGCTTCTACATCAACCAAGCGGTTCCTGCGGCGGACTCGTCCCGCCCCCCGCACGAGCGCCGCGCCCTCGTCGCGTCACGTAGCGGTCTCGCGAGAGCTTTCGTTCAAGCTAACCAGATCAACGACCAAGCGCTCACGGTGCGCCTCCACTACAAGAACGCCGACGAAGAGGGCTACCTCGACCTCACCGGCCCCGCCAGCGCTCCGACCCAGGCGGACGAAGGCGACCTCGGCAGCACCTTCAACGCTACACTAGACGAAGCCCTCCTCACCCCCGGCCTCAAAATCGCGGTGGAGATCGACCCTGAGAACAACATCGCGGAGCGCAACGAAGCGAACAACCGCTACCCCGCGTCGGGTTTCGTCTCCCTCAAGGTCACGCAAGCACCCGCGCTCAACCTCACCCTCGTACCCGTGAGCTATGGGGGTAAAACCCCGATCTTGGATAAGGCCGCGCAAGACGACCTCTTGAAGCAGACGCGCCTGATGTACCCTCTGAGCAACATCAACGTCAAGGTTCACGCGCCCTACACCTTTAGCGGCACACTGGAAGCGAGAGACAGCAAAGGCTGGGATAAGCTCTTGTCAAAGCTCACCGACCTGCGGACCTTGGACGGCAGCAGCGACCTCTACTACGGCGTGGTCGAGCCTGGCTACAGCGGTGGCATTGCCGGGGTCGGCTGGGTCGGCGGCTCGCCCGTATCGGTGGGCTGGAACAAACCCGTCAGCCGCAGCACCGTGATGGCCCACGAGCTAGGCCATAATTGGGAGCGCAACCACGCCCCTTGCAACGTGAACGGCGACAAGTACTACCCTCACGAGGAAGGTCACATCGGGGTGTGGGGTTTCGACAGCAGCACGCAAACCCTCAAAGCGCCAACCGACAACGCCGACATCATGGGCTACTGCCGCCCCGCTTGGATCAGCGACTACACGTATGACGCAATTTTAGAGCACCGCCAAACGCACGCTTTTAACGTCCAGAGTCAGTCTCTACCCACGGACGCCCTCATCGTGAGCGGCAGCGCCCTGCGCGGCGCAGTGACGCTCAATCCTGTCTTCCAAGCCAACGTCGCCACCTCAACCCCGACCCCTGGCCCTTACACCCTCATCGGTACGGACAGCGCTGGGCGCACCCTCTTCAGCGTGCCCTTCAGCACTCAAGCGGTTGCTGACGCGCTGGAAAACAGTCTTTCCGGTTTCAACCTCACCGTACCGCTCAGCAGCGCGGACGCAAGCACCCTCACCCGCTTGCGCGTCGAGCGTGACGGCAACGTCCTCGCCGAGCAAAATGCCACGCTCCGCACGCAGTCGGCGCAGAAGACAGAAGTCAAAAAGGCCAACGGCACGCTCATGCTGGCCTGGGACACGGGCGCTTACGACGGGGTCATCGTTCGCGACACTGAGGGTAACATCTTAGCGATAGACGAAAGCGGCGAGGTCGTTTTGGAAACAGAAAGTGACACCCTCGAGCTGACCTTCTCGAGCGGCCTACGCACGCATCAAGAGGTATTGACGTTCTAAATCTCAACAGCTACACACGCGCTTGCCCCTTAGCACAGCGGACGCTGCCATACGAGCAGTATACGCAGCACTCCCAGCTTTGGGGCTCTAATATTCCTTCGCATTCTATACAGGCATAACTTAGAGTGATGCGTTCGGGGATGGGCTCGAGCTTGCTACACCCGCAGTTTGGACAGGTAATGATGGACCACGGCGAAACCTTAGAGCGTTTGACCTTTGTGTGTTCAACCTTGGCGTTCAATCTTAGGGCGTCTGACCTCTGGATATAAAACGCTTGGTTCCATGTAGTAGGATACTTCACTACGGCTAAGTAGGCAGGTGTGGCAGTCACGTTTTGAGGACACAGAAAAGGTTCAAGGACTGAGGTCAAAGGACTGAGCAGGAAGATTTTATCTTTAGCCTCAGTCCTTTTCTCTTCAACCCCTCTTCCTCGCAAGCCCAATAACAAAACCTCGCTCTCTCAGCGCGTACACTTGCTCCATGACTCAAGTCTCGAGCCCCTTAGGGGTCAAAATGTTCGACGCGCACATCGGCAATACGCCTATGGTCAAGCTCGCCAAGGTGACGGGGCCGGAGATGGCGGAGGTGTGGATTAAGCTGGAGGGGCAAAACCCTGCCGGAAGCATCAAAGACCGCACCGCTTTAGGGATGATTCAAGACGCCGAGGAGAGAGGTATCTTAACGCCCGGTAGCGGACAAACGATTATTGAGCCAACGAGTGGCAACACGGGCATCGGCCTAGCTTTTTTATCCGCCGTGCGCGGCTACCGCTGCATCATCGTCTTACCCGACTCGATGAGTATGGAGCGGCAGAAGACCTTAGAGGCGTACGGCGCAGAACTCGAGTTCACCCCCGGCGAGCTGCGGATGCAAGGGGCAATTCCAAGGGCCCAAGAACTCGCTGAGGAGATGGGCGCATGGATGCCCTCGCAGTTCGACAACCCCGCCAACCCGCGCTACCACCACCGCGTTACGGGCCCGGAGATGTGGCGGCAGATGCAAGGGCGCATCGACGCCTTTGTGTGGGCCTCGGGGACGGGCGGCTCGATCAGTGGCGTCGGACGCTACCTCAAGGAGCAGAATCCTGAGATCAAGGTTTACGCCGTCGAGCCTGCGCGGAGTGCGGTCATTAACGGACATGAGAAAGGCTCACACAAGTTTCAGGGGATGGGACCGGGCTTTATCCCTGGCAACTTAGACGTTGACCTCTTGGACGGCGCAATCATGGTCTACGAAGAGGACGCCTTTCCGCTGGCGCGTAGGCTCGCCCGCGAAGAAGGTATCTTCATCGGTATGTCGTCAGGCGCGACAGTCTGGGCAGCATTAGAAGTCGCGAAAGAACTCGGGCCGGGCAAAGTCGTGGTGTGCATTGCGGCGGATACGGCGGCGCGGTATGTGAGTACCGAACTCTTTCGGGAAGAGGATAAGGCTGAAGAGGTGAGCGGTCCGGCGGGGCTGCCATAACCTTTACCTCAATAGACTGAGAAAGAGGTCATCGTATGGCGAGATACTCTCAACTACAAAGAGGTACAGACTTTCCAGCCAATCCTGAAGAGAAAGAGGGTTACGCGCTAACGTTTTATGACAACTTCCAAGGGGCATTAGACATCAACAAGTGGCTGCCCTACTACCTGCCTCAGTGGAGCAGCCGAGAGAATACTAAAGCTCGCTACAGCTTACAAGATAACCTCTTGCACCTCCATATCGAAGAAGACCAAAAACCCTGGAGCGTAGAGTATAACGGGAATATTCGGGTATCTAATCTACAGACTGGGTGCTTCTCAGGCGCGGTCGGTAGTCGCCAGGGACAGCACCCGTTTCGAGATGACCTGGTGGTTCGAGAAGAACAGCCTGCACTCAGGCTTTACACACCGACTTATGGCTACATTGAAGTGAGGCTTAAAGCTGTGCCCCTCGCGGGCTATCTCAGTGCGCTATGGATGATCGGCTTTGAGGAGGAAAGTGAGCAGTCAGCCGAAATATGTATCTGCGAAATTTTTGGGGAGCATGTCAACCCGGAGAGGTCACGGATAGGCTACGGCGTTCATCCCTTTAATGACCCTGACATAGAGGACGAGTTTTACGAAGACATGGTGGATATCGACGCCGCGAACTTCCATATTTACACAGCGGATTGGACCCCAGAGTGTATCGACTTCTACATCGACAATGAGAAGGTTAGGACCGTTCATCAGTCCCCTGGTTACGCTATGCAGTTGATGCTCAACGTTTATGAGCTGCCTGACGCTCTAACGCCTGAAGCCAGAGCGACACCCTTCCCTAAAACAATGACCGTTGATTACGTTCGAGGGTACAAAAAAATCGAGAAGTGAGTGTTGGCGCTGAGCTTGGGTGGCTCGAGACTCCCTCGTCCACGCACCTCACATTTTCGCAAATGTTAGCCTCAGTCCCTTTTCACAAGGTCATCTAAGCGAGTACAGTACGGGTGAATATACCTGTAGAGGAGATGGGCGCATGGAGGGATTTGCCCTTGTGCGCCTCTACGGGTCTTTCACACAAAGGACTTGAACGATGACAATGACAGCGAACGAGCGATATAACCGCGTAAGAGAGACTTTAGAATCTCATGAGCAAACGCACCTCTTGACCTTTTACGACGAGCTAAGCCAGGACGAGCAGGAAGCGCTTTTAGAGCAGATTGAGGCGCACGACTGGAACGAGATTTCAGACCTCATCCAGAGCCACGTCCTGAACGAGCCCGACGACGGCATTCCAGACCCCGACGACATCGAACCGCCGCCTTACTATCCGCTTGCTCCCTCCGCCGAACTCAAAAGCAAGTACGAAGAGGCGTACGGAAAGGGTGAAGACCTCTTGCGTGAGGGCAAGGTAGCAGCCTTTACCGTTGCCGGGGGGCAAGGTACGCGCCTCGGATGGGACGGACCGAAAGGGAGCTTTCCTGCGACGCCTGTCAACGGCAAACCGCTCTTTCAGGTGTTCGCGGAGTACATCCAGAAGGTGCAGCAAGAGTACGGCGCAACCGTGCCCTGGTACGTCATGACGAGTCCCATAAACGACACGCAAACCCGTGAATTCTTCAAAGAGCACGACTTCTTCGGTTTGGACCAAGAGAACGTTACCTTTTTCTCTCAGGGGACAATGACGAGCATCGGGCGCGACGGCAAGGTGCTCCTAGCCGAGAAGGGCAAGCTCGCGGAGAATCCTGATGGGCACGGCGGCAGCTTAAAAGCGCTTTACAAGAGCGGCGCGGTAGATGATATGGAAGGGCGCGGCGTAAACCAAATCAGCTACTTTCAGGTGGACAACCCGAACGTGAAGTGCTTGGACCCGCTTTTTATCGGTCTACACGCTTTGGATGGCGCGGGGATGTCGTCGAAAATGCTCGAGAAAGTCGGACCTAAAGAAAAAGTCGGCAACTTCGTTCAGGTGGATGGGCGCATTCAGATTATCGAATACTCGGATATTCCCGACGAACTTGCCGAAGCGCGAAGCGACGACGGCTCGCTGCAATTCAACGCCGGTTCGATTGCCATTCACGTGATTTCTACCGGTTTTGTGAAGCAACTCAATGAAGGTGAAGGCGGTTTCGCGCTGCCCTTTCACCGGGCAGATAAGAAGGTGCCGCATATCAACTTGGAGACGGGCGAGCGCATTGAGCCTGACGAGGCTAATGCGGTGAAGCTCGAGATGTTCGTCTTCGACGCCCTGCCTTTAGCCGAGACGAGCATCATCCTAGAAACCGACCGCGTGGAAGAATTTGCACCGATTAAAAATGCCGAAGGCGACGACTCGCCTGAGACAAGCCGCAAGTTGCAGAGTCAGCGGGCGGGGCGGTGGTTGCGTCAGCAAGAGGTCGAGGTTCCTTTGGATGATGAGGGTAATGTGGACGCGGTGATTGAGTTGAGTCCGCTCACGGCAATCAGACCGAGTGACTTGGAGAAGGCGGACTTACCTAAAGTTGAGAAGGGGCGCGAGGTGGCGTTTTAGGGCTCGAGGCCACCGTACTCAAACTCACTAGAAGAGGGTGCTGACGGTAGAAGCTGTCAGCACCCTCTATCGTTTAAGCGGTTTTATCCACTGGCAATTTTACTGTAGCACTTCCAAAAGATACTGAGACAGATGTAAGCTAGGGAAGGCGAGCCTACTCAGTCGATTTAAGAGAGCGAATTGTCGAAGCAGTGAAAGTCGAGAAGCTCAGTAAAGTTGCGGTAGCTGAACGTTATCAGGTCAGTAGAGCGAGCGTGTACCGTTACCTCGGGCTAGAGAAGCAGGGTAGCGTGGTGCCTAAAAGACGACCAGGACAGAAGCACCGCTTGAGCGCTGAGCTAGGTCAAAAGCCTGCACTTTTTCTATGCCTCAGCCCTCCACTTCCACCTCATTTGCGTCGCTCGGCACCTCAAACCCACCATGCTCCAAGGTCTCATAATACTCGTTAATCTCTTCAGGAATCGACTCGACCTTGTCCACCACTTTGAAGAGGTGCATATCTTTGGGCGCAATCGTGCCCGCCTCTAATAAGGTTCCTTTGAGCCAATCCAAGAGTCCGCCCCAATACTCTTTTCCGACTAAGTAAATGGGAAAGGGCTTGATTTTTTTAGTCTGAATGAGCGTCAGCGATTCAAACAGCTCGTCAATCGTGCCGAAACCGCCGGGGAAGACGACGAACGCGGTGGAGTATTTGACGAGCATCACCTTGCGGATAAAGAAGTAGCGGAAGTTGAGTTCGTCAGTTAGGTACGGATTCGCGCCCTGCTCGAAGGGTAAGTCGATATTAAGACCGATGCTACGCCCCTTCGCCTCGTACGCGCCTTTGTTGCCCGCCTCCATAATGCCGGGGCCGCCACCTGTGATAACAGTGTAGTCGCACTCGGCGAGCCTTTTCGCCAAGCGTTCGGCTTGTTCGTAGTAAGGATGGTCGGACTTGAGCCGCGCCGAGCCGAAGATGGTAACGGCTTTGCCGACATCGCTCATGTCCTCGAAGCCCTGCACGAATTCGCCCATGATGCGGAAAAGCCGCCAGGATTCGCCTGCCAGAGCGTCGATGACGTACTGTTTTTCGGGTTTGCCGTAGCCGCGATTATTGATAGGGTTATTGATATCGTTCATGCTGTATGCTACCTTTAGCGTTGAACAAAAGGAAGTGAAAAAGGCTCGAGCCCTCACACCTCATCACCCTAGCAAATTAGAGAGCCACGGCGAACCTAATCCCTTGTTAAGTTACTCTGTTAACGCCGCAATCCCTGGCAGCGTTTGACCCTCTAAAAACTCCAGTGACGCGCCGCCCCCCGTCGAGATATGGCTGATTTTATCCGCCAGACCCACCGCGTTCACCGCCGCCACCGAGTCACCGCCGCCAACCACGGAGTAAGCATCTGATGAAGCGACGCTCTGCGCAATCGCTGTCGTGCCATCATCAAAAGGAGGCGTTTCAAACACGCCTAGCGGACCATTCCAAAAGATGGTTTGAGCGTCCTCTAAAATCTGCTGATAGTGGGCAACCGCCTCCGGCCCCGCATCCAGCCCCATGTACCCCTCGGGTATCTTGTTTGAAAGGTACACCTCAGTGTCCACGCCCTCTTCGATCTCTTTCGCGCAGCGCGAATCTTGCGGCAGGTGAATCTTGACGCCCTTTTGCTCGGCGCGTTCTAAAATGTCTTTCGCCGTGTCCAGCTTGTCCTCTTCGACTAAAGACTTGCCGACCTCGCCCCCTTGCGCCTTGAAAAAGGTGTACGCCATCGCCCCGCCGATGAGGATGTCGTCGGCTAAGTCCAAGAGGGTTTCGATGACGCCGATTTTATCCGATACTTTCGCGCCGCCCAAAATCACCTTGAAAGGCTTTTTGGGGTTCTCGAGCAAGTTCGATAAGACATCAACCTCTTGCGCTAAGAGCAAGCCTGCTGCCCCTGGTAAGAGGTGCGCGACCCCTTCGGTGGAAGCGTGAGCGCGGTGGGCTGCGCCGAAAGCGTCGTTGACGTAGACCTCACCATACGCGGCCAACTCGCTCGCGAAGCCGGAGTCGTTTTTCGTCTCGCGGGAGTCGAAGCGGAGGTTTTCCAGCAAGGTCACGCTACTCTCAGGAGCGTCATGAACGAACTGCGCCATCTTAGAGGTCGCGGGGCCTTGCGTCGCTTCGTAGCGAACCTCTTGACCGAGCAAGTCGGATAACCTCTTGGCAACAGGGCCTAAGCGGTACTTGTCCTCGGCCCCTTTGGGGCGTCCCAAGTGGCTCATCAAGATGAGAGTGGCGTTCTGCTCCAACAGCTTCTTGATGGTTGGCAAAGTCGCACGGATGCGGCTGTCATCTGTGACCTCACCATCTTTGAGCGGCACGTTGAAGTCCGCACGCATCAGCACGCGCTTGTTTTTTACATCTAGGTTATCTAAGGTTCTGAGGGGCATGGAACTCCTTTGAGAAGTAGGGTGTTAAAGACACTGTTAGCTAAACAATCAGTTATGTCATTCTGAGCCCTACGAACGAGCGTAGGATAGACTCCACGAAGCGGAGTCGAAGAATCTCTGACCTTGCTGACTCCTCTTGCTGAGATTACAAGTTACGAAGTTTTGGCGTAGCCAAACGAGACCCCTCGACGGAGTCTACCCTCGTAAGGGTTGCACGGAGTCTATCCTGCAAAGGGCTCAGGGTGACAACAGTGTTGAGGTCAAACCTAAAAGAGCGCCGCGCTTTCTCAGCGCGGCGACTTCGTTCAAACAGTTCTATCCAGGCAATTTTCTTACGCGCTGACGGGTAGCTTTTCTCCAACTAGCTCGATGAGGTCGGCTACGCGGTTCGAGTAGCCCCACTCGTTGTCGTACCAGGAGAAGACTTTCGCGAGGTTGCCCATCGCCATCGTTTGAGCACCGTCGATAATGGCGGAGTGCGAATCGCCCACAATATCGGTGCGAACGATAGGCTCCTCGGTGTAGCCAACAATGCCTTTGAGCTTGCCCTCCGCCGCCTCTTTGAGCGTGTTATTAAGTTCCTCTTTGGTCACGTCGCGCTTGAAGACGATGGTGATGTCACTAATCGAGCCCGTCGAGGTCGGGACTCTGAGCGCCGTACCGTCGAACTTGCCCTGCAAGGGTTCGTAGACCTTACCCGTGGCCGAGGCTGCGCCCGTCGAGGTCGGGATGATGTTGATGCCAGCGGCGCGGGCGCGGCGCAAGTCCTTGTGGGGTTGGTCCAAAATGCTCTGGTCGTTGGTGTAGGAGTGGATGGTGGTCATTAAGGATTTGTCGATGCCAAACGCTTCGTCCAAGAGCTTCATCACGGGCGCAAGGGAGTTGGTCGTGCACGAGGCGTTGTCGATGATGTTGTGCTCGTCCGCGTCGTAAGTGTCTTCGTTAACGCCTAAAACTACGTTCCAGTCGGGGTTTTTGGCAGGCGCAGTGATAATGACCTTTTTCGCGCCTGCGTTAAGATGCTTCGTCGCACCTTCGCGGTCCTTGAAGATACCTGTGGACTCGATGACGATGTCTACACCCAAGTCACCCCAGGGTAGCTCTTCGGGGTTGCGAATCGACGTGGCTTGAATCTTCTTGCCGTCCACCAAGATGTTCTCGTCGTCATGGCTGACGTCGCCGGGAAACTTGCCGTAGTTCGAGTCGTACTTTAAGAGGTACGCTAAAGTTTCGTTGTCGGTGAGATCGTTGACCAGGGCGACTTCGACACCGCGCTCGTGCAGAATGCGAAACACTTGCCGTCCGATACGTCCAAATCCGTTGATGCCTACTTTCATATAGTGCCTCCTCTTTCGTCTTGAGCATAATGATTATAGTGGAATGTGACAAGTCTAACAAGACTCGTACGTCATCCCGATTGTAGCAAGGTGAGAGGTGGGTACTAGGGGCTAGGCAACGTTGTGGCGAACATAGACATAGGCTTCTGAACTCGAGCAGGAAACGCTCATCAGCAAAGACCTCGAACCGAAACACCGTGCAATACGTCCATTTGGAGATAGCGAGTTCAAGTCGAATGCCGATGTGTATTTCTTCCGCCCTTTCCGTGTGATGAACAAGGGGTTGCAACCCCTTGTTTCAACCTCTTCATCATTCCGAACAGCGCCACTACCCATTTAGAAAAACGAGTCGCAACGAAGCAACTCGCTTTTCTAAGTTTAAGTGTCAACCTTACGGTGTCAGTTCAACCAACGTCACCGTGTCGCCGACCTTTAGCTCGAGCTCCCCCTTCTCAACAGACACCCGCTTTTTAGCCATATCGCCCTCATCATCTAAAACGTGGAGCGTCACCTTGTCTATCTTTGTTCCCAACGTCAGCGTGACCTCTTGCTTGGACACGCTCAAATCGCGCCGCGCACTCACCTTATCTGAGGCGTTGGCCCGCGCCCCCGTGTCGTAGCTCGGGCGGGCTTGCCACAGCGCGAGGTAGAACGTACCGTCCTCTTTCTGGAGCAGCGTTTGGTGCACCTTGCTGGTCTCACCCGCTAGCGCGTAGGTGAGGGTGCCCGGCTTGAAGTCCGCACCGGGGTCTTCTAAGAGCGAGATGAGGTTTTCCAAGGCTTTGTAGGCGGGCTTTTCCGAGCCGTCGTGACGCAACAGGCCGAAGTTCTTGTCACGCTCGTCCTTGCCTTTGTCGCTGCGAAGGTCGATGAGTTCGTAGAGGTAGCTGCGCACGAAACCCCGGTTGAAGTGCTCTAAAAGCAGCCGGGGGATGTAGGTAGCAGCGGCCTCCTCGGAAACAGGGCGGTGGTCGGCCTTGCCCATGTTGACGGCGTTGTGGTAGCCTGTTTCGGTTATAACCATCGGCTTGTCGCCGCTCGGCTTGCGGTACTTAGGCAGGGCGCTATCTAAACCGTTGCCGTAAGGGTCGGTGCACGAGGGGCATTTGCCGCCGGGGTACGGATGCCAGTTGCCGTAGTCGAGGTAGCGACTCAGGTCGCCGACCTCTTTGGTTTTCCAAGTCACCGAGGGGCCTAACACCTTTACTTTTTTCAGTTCACTATCGCTGTTGACGGCCTTGTGGAGCTTTTTCTGCACGTCGCGTGTGGTGTCGGCCCAATTTTTTAGCCCGCGTATATCGGGTTCATTGAGCCCTTCGAACGACGTCACCGCGCCGTCACACCACCTGTAGACATCGCCCAGCTTGGCGAAGTTGGTTCCGTTGTTGTAGCTCGTCTTGACGTTGACGAGCAGGTTGAAGCGAATCCCCTCTTTAGCCAACGCGCGGCACTTCTTGTAGTAAGGATGCTTGCTGCTGTAGCCCTTGGCGGTGTACGCGCCGTCCCTGATGTGGCGCACGCCGAGCTTGCTGAGCTTAGGCGCGATGAGGCTCGTGAACTTGCCGTAGACGGTGTCGGTAAACTCCAGATGCGTATTCACCCCGACGCTGTCCACGAAATCGTCGGCGCGTTCCGCCTTGACTTTCTCGAGCTTCATGCCTTGAGCGCCTAACTTCGGTTCCGGCGTGCTTGCAACGTTACAGCCACCTAAAATGACGAGCAAGACGAACCCTAAATATCGCTTCATTCATACCTCCCAAGTATGACGGCTGCAATATGTAATTCGCGACGTAATTAGAGAATAAATTTCTCTCTGTAGCCTTGATTACACTACTTGAGTTTAATGAAATAAGGATGAAGACCTCTCTCATTAGATGAATGACTGTTCGCGCTTCAGAAATTACGAGAATCGTCTTGGAACTTGAAAAGGTTTGTCCAGAACGGGATAACGCGGGACAGTTTTGCAGGCGGGTTGCAGGGAAAAATTGATGAGAAGTGGGACGTACTTTTACTGAGTGTTACTTTTTTAGCAGATGTTTTTCAATAGATGTTTTGTTGGGGGTTACTCGAGAAACCCCGCCATCTCTCTCGGGTCCACGTCAATCCTGAGCCGCGCACTGCCCCGGTAGTTGAGCGCGGGTTGCAGCCGCTCGCGCAAGGACTGAGGGGACGCGGTGCGCACGAAAAGCTGGTAGCTGTACTGATTTTTAATGCGTGCAACCGGGGCAGGCGTCGGCCCGAGCAGCTCTTCTTCCTCAGCGCCAGCCGTACGCACCGCCCCTGCAAGCCACGTCGCGGCGCGTTCGGCTTCGCTCCTCTGCTTGGCGCTCAGTTGAACTTTCGCCAAAGTTCGGTAGGGCGGATAGCCAAAACGCTCACGCCGCTCTAAAAGGTTGTCTAAAAACTCGTCCGCGCGGCCCTCAGCGTAGGAGCGCACCACGACGTGCTCGGGTTGGAAGGTCTGTACGAGCGTCAGCGGGCGCTTGCCGGGCGCGAGTTCAGCCAAGTTGAGGAGCAGACGGTACGCCCCCTCTTCGGCGCGAAAGTCGCTGAGGTTCAGGAGCGTGTCGAGGAGCGTTACGGCGACCAGCGAAAGGTTAGGCAGGGGCGGCTGGCGCAGAATTGCGGAAGTCGTGACCAGCACGCCAGGCTGACCCGCATAGAGTTCGCTCAAGTCTTCACGCTTGTCGCTGTCATAGCGCAACACGGAGATACTCGGCAGGAGTTTTTGCACCGCCGAAACGACCCACTGCGTGCCCGCCGCTCGCGTCGGGCTCATATCACTGCTACTACACGACGGGCAGAGCGCAGGCGCTTTCTCTACGTGGCCGCACTGATGGCAACGCAAGACGTAGCGTTCGCGGTGGTAGCGCAGCGGCAAGTCGCAGTTGGGACAGCCCGCCAGCCAGTCGCACTCGGCGCAGCGCAAGGCGGCGGAGAAGCCCCGGCGCGGCGCGAGCAAGACCGCTTGGCGTCCTCTCGCTTCGACCTGCTTCAAGACTTTGATGAGGTCGGTGCTCAGCGGCCAACTCTGCCCTTGCGTGAGGTCTACGGTGTGAACCCTTGCGGACGGCGTCGGTAAGGTGACGACCTCTCCCCTACGCACTCCACGCTTGCCATCTCGAGCTTCATCTTCGCTCAGATAACGGTGCGCCTCGGGCGTGGCGAGGGCGTCGGCTAAGACGAGCTTCGCGCCCGCTACCTCAGCGAGCAGCCGCGCGGCGGTGGGGACGAAGACGCGGCAACCCGCAACGAGTTTGTAAGAGGTCGAGCCTTCTTCTAGGACGACGACTCGAGCCAAAGAGGTCAGGGGTGCCAGCAGCGCCAAATAGCTCCCCACCAAAACCATAGGCTCACCCGCACGAAGCTCCGACCACAAGCGGCTGCGCTGCGCATCGGATAGCTCGCCGGAGAGGACTTGCACGGGGAGATGGGCAGCGAGGAGGGCGGCGGTTTCCTCCAAGTACGCGCCCTCGGGCACGAGCACCAAGGCGCTCTCGCCGCGCCGAATATCCTCACGTAAGAGCGGCACGAGTGCCTGCACGCGCTCACGGCGCAGCCCACCCGAGAGGCTAAAGTCTCCGCTCGGAAGGGGAACGCTGACCTCTTCGACCTCTTGGTCGCTCAGATAACTCGGCAGCGCGGGCGGCGGCGCGTCCACCTGCGCGTAGGCGGCGTAGCCCTTTTTCACGAGCGCCCGCACCGCGCTCTCGGGCACCTCCGCCTCGCGCGAGAGCGCGGCGGCGCTTTCAACATACTCACGCGCCCACAAGACCTCTAAAGCCCGCCGCTGATTCGCCTGCGGCTTGCCGCTCAGCGCGTCGTCGGCGCGTCGGCGCGGCTCCAAGACCGTCACCTGTTTCACGGCGACGCGCACGCGCTCCGCTAGGAGCCCCTGCCGCCGCAAGAGGTCCAAGGTCGGCGCGGCTAAGCGGGCCACGTCCGTCCAAGTTTCAGTGGATACGCCTTCTACATCCGTCAGAGCTCTTACCTCATAGATGAGCGGCTCGTGTAGGCCCGTCGGCAAGAGGTTGCCTAAGACCATTCCCTCGGGGGCGCAAGTGTGATGCGCAATGCGCCCTATAAGCGCCAAGCCCACTTCGGTTAAAAAAGGTTCTGCATCTAAAGCGGCGATAGCTTCGCGCAACTCCAAAGCAGCGGCCCCGCGCAGCGGCTCCGCGCCGACAACCAACCCGATTCTCACACCGTTCTGCCAAGGCACGACCACGCGGCAGCCCGCTTTGGGAACCTCTTCGCCGTGGGGTGGCAAGAAGTTGAAAGGGGGTAGTGGAAGGGGTAAGAGGACGCGGAGCGAGGTTGGAGGTGCGGGGACAGGCACGCTCCATCATACCGCTTTGACTCGGCTTGTATCACGCTGTTGACAAAGGGGTATTTGTCAGCGACAGCTATCTGGGAAACTCAGATATCGCTAAAGCTACAAAAAAGCGTTCGTTCCCATATGTAGAGGAGCGAACGCAGATACTGTAAGGTTTAATTACGGACAAGGACGCCCCCAAGTTTAGGCGTTTTCAGGTACAAACTCGAGCGCCACCCCATTATTACAGTAACGCTTCCCCGTCGGCTGCGGCCCATCATTAAACACGTGTCCCTGGTGTCCACCACACCGCACGCAGTGATACTCCGTACGAGGCCAGATGAGTTTGAAGTCGGTCTTCGTCTCCAAGTGACCCTCGATGAAGTCGTAGAAGCTCGGCCAACCTGTGCCCGACTCAAACTTCGTATCGCTCTTAAAAAGCTCTAAACCGCAGCCCGCACACACAAACGTACCTTTGCGCTTCTCCGCGTTGAGTGCGCTTGTCCCCGCTCGCTCCGTGCCCTCTTCGCGCAGCACGTGAAACTGCTCGGAAGTGAGGTCTTCGCGCCACGCTTCTTTCGACTTCTGCACTTTTTCAATATCTTGAATCATAGAACTATTGTACGGCGAAAGGCGCAAAAAGACCGTAGAGGAGACTTCATCTTAGCGCGGTTTCAGTGCGTAACAGTGTCACACCGCTTCAAAAACGCCGTCTAAGACTTTGCGCGAGCGTGCTAGATTGGTAGGGAT
This sequence comes from Trueperaceae bacterium, assembly GCA_965213645.1. Lineage (GTDB taxonomy): Bacteria > Deinococcota > Deinococci > Deinococcales > Trueperaceae > CBDBZX01. The sequence goes on along the minus strand of CBDBZX010000004.1, from coordinate 713,204 downwards.
GGTAACGCCTTAAACCTCGAGGGAGGACAACAGAGCGTACTGGCTCGAGCCTCCCCCACCCACTGACCTTTAGGAGACCGATGGCAGACGACAAGGTAGAAATTATTCGCTACTTGGACGAAAAGGGCAAACCCCTCAAAGAGATACCTTTTGAACCGGGTGAACTCGTCAAGGGCTACCGCGCCCTGCGCCGCACCCGCTTTTTTGACGAACGCGCTGAGGTGTTGCAGCGTCAGGGCAAGCTGGGCGTCTATCCGCCTTACCGGGGCCAAGAGGCCGCGCAGGTCGGCGTAGCGCTGGCGCTCAGGGAGGACGACTGGCTCGTACCCTCGTACCGTGAGAGCGCCGCCGCGCTGGTGCACGGGCTGCCCCTGCACATGCTCATCCTCTTCTGGCGAGCGCACCCAGCGGGCTGGCGCTTCCCGGATGACCTTCGCATCCTGCCCTTTTACATCCCCATCGCCACGCAGCTTCCGCAAGCGGTTGGCGTCGCGCACGCGAGCAACTTCAAGGGAGAGGACAGTGTCACCGCAACCTTTATCGGCGACGGCGGCACCTCCGAGGGGGACTTTCACGAAGCGCTGAATTTCGCCTCCGTGTTTGACGCGCCCGTCGTATTCGTCGTGCAGAATAACGGCTGGGCCATCAGTGTGCCGACTGCTAAGCAGATGAAGGCCAAGCAGATCGCCCACCGTGCTAAAGGTTACGAGATGCCGGGCGTCATCGTGGACGGCAACGACCTCGTGGCGGTCTGGCACACGGCGAAAGAGGCAGTGAAGCGGGCTAGGGAGGGCGGCGGGCCGACCCTCCTAGAAGCCATGACCTACCGCGTCGCGCCGCACACCACCAGCGACGACCCGAGCCGCTACCGTGACGAGGCGGATACGGAGGTGTGGATGGGCCGAGAACCTGTGGGACGGATGCGCACGGCGCTGAAAGACTTGGACCTGTGGGATGACGAGCAGGAAGACGCGCTCTTAGCCGACCTCAAAGAAGAACTCACCGAGGCCGTCCAGAGAGCCGACGACGCGCCCACGCCAGAGCCCCAAGAGATCGTCGAGCACGTTTTCGAGACGATGAGCCCCGACCAGCGGTGGGCGTGGGAAACGCTCAAGGGGGACGCACATGCAGACGCTTAACTGGCCTGAGGATAAAGTCGAAACGAGTACCAGACAGATGAACATGGTGCAGGCGATTAACAACGCGCTGGATATTGCGTTGGAGAGGGACGGCAACGTCCTAGTTTTTGGAGAGGACGTCGGCACGATGGGCGGTGTGTTTCGGGCAACAGACGGCTTGCAGCGCAAATACGGCGAGCGGCGCGTGTTCGACACACCTCTTGCAGAGGCGGGCATCGCGGGCTTCGGCATCGGCTTGGGGTTAGCGGGGCTTAGGCCCATCGCTGAGATGCAGTTTGCGGGCTTTCTCTATCCTGCCTTGGACCAAATTTTGTCGCACTTGGGACGCTACCGCCACCGCACACGCGGGCGCTTTAGCGTTCCGATGGTCATTCGCGCTCCGTATGGCGGCGGCGTCCACACGCCCGAGCAACACGCCGACTCACCCGAAGCGATTTTGACGCACGTCCCCGGCGTGAAGGTTGTGATTCCTTCCTCACCCGAACGTGCCAAAGGGTTGCTTTTAGCCGCCATCGACGATCCCGACCCCGTGTTCTTTTTAGAGGCTATTAAGCTCTACCGCTCGTTCAAAGAAGAGGTGCCAGAAGGATATTATACGCACGAACTCGGCAAGGCGAGAAAGGTGCGCGAAGGGGACGCGGCGACGCTCATCGGGTATGGGGGGATGATTGAAGTGTGCCAGAAGGCGGCGGCGGTGGCGGCGAAAGAGGGCGTCGAGTTGGAGATCATCGATTTAGAGACCCTCACCCCCTTCGACAGCGAGACGGTTATTGAGTCTGTACAGAAAACAGGTCGCGCTGTCGTCGTTTACGAAGCGGCCAGGACGGGCGGCTTTGGCGCAGAAGTCGCGGCGCGGATTGCGGATGAAGCTATTTTTTCGCTCGAGGCTCCTATCCTCCGCGTGGCAGGTTGGGACGCACCTTATCCACCTTTTAGCTCCATCGAGCACCACTATCGCCCGAACGCAAAGCGGGTTTTAGAGGCAGTGAGGCGCGTGCTGAGCGCGTGAGTAGTAGGGGGGATTCATGAATCCCCCCTACGAAGCGGTGCATTACATCTTACATCGGGCTATCTATTGCGCTGAACTCGGCTCCAAGGTCAACTCATAAAGCGCAAAGCCCTCTTCCGCAGGACCGACGTATTGGATCGTTTCATCGTCGCTCTGCACATCCTCCAGGTAACTTTGCGCGTCCGGTCCGCCCTCAAAGGTCGCCGTGACCTCTTGCTGGACGGGCGCAAACTCCCAATTGCTGTCCGCCGAGGGGTTGACCGTGCCTTGCTCGCTCAGATAGTTGATGAGGATTTGGCGGTTTTCGTCGGGCGAGTCGATGACGGTGGTTGTGCCGTCGAGGTTCGGGAAGTTGCCGCCGCCCGAGGCGCGGTAGTTGTTGGTGGCGACTAAAAATTCCTGCTCGGCGGAGATGGGTTCGCCGTTGTAACGCAGATTGACGATGCGGCTCGAGCCCTCGTTGATGAGCATCCCTTCCGCGTCGTAGCGCGGCGGCTGCGTCACGTCAATTTCATAGATGACACCGTCAATCACGTCGAAGTTGTAAGAGGGGAAGTCTTGGTTTAAGAGGGGTTGGTCGGCGGGGCCGTTCGCGCCCACCTGATTGAACTGTCCGGCGGACATTTCCAACCACGCCTTGACCTGTTCCCCACTCAGTTTCACCACTTTGAGCGTGTTCGGATAGATGTAGAGGTCCGCGACGTTCTTAACCGCCAGCGTGCCCTCGGCGATGTCGGTGTAGTAGCTCGGCCCGGCGCGTCCGCCCGCTTTGAAGGGCGCGGCGGCGGAGAGGATGGGCAGCCCGTCGTACTCCGTGCCCTGCACCGCCTTTTCCGTATACCAAGTCTGCGCCTGATTGACAATCTGCACCGACGGGTCGTCCTTGACGAGCGCGAAGTAAGAGGTAATCGGCGCGGTGGTCTCGGCGACGTCACCTCTCACGTACGTCAGGGTTCCCTCGTGCTCCTGCGCAACCGCGTCTAAAATCTCCTGGTCGGCTTCGACAAGCGGTTCCTCCGCTTCTGAGTCGTAGATAGGTCGCGCCTCGCTCTGCGAACCTGCAATGGTCCATTCATCACTCGAGACTTGCAGCGTGAGGTCAATCACGCCCAAGTGGTCACCCCAGAAACCGGGCATCACGGCGGCGACACCGTTGATTGTTCCCTGTTCTAAATCTACACCCGGCTCGTCGGCGAACGCTTCGGAGGGGAAAACGGTATGCGAATGCCCGAACAAAATCGCGTCGATGCCGTCCACTCGGCTGAGTAAATATGAGGCGTTCTCCTCTAATCCCTGTCTCTCGGCAGGACCAAAGCCTGAGTGGGGAATGGCGACGACGAGATCTGCACCCTCTTCTATTATTTGCGGAACGAATTTCTCAGCGGTCTCCACAATATCCTTCGCGACGACCTCGCCGAGCAGGTGGCTCCTATCCCACTGCATAATCTGCGGCGGCACGAAACCGATGACGCCCACGCTAAGGTCATGCTCCATCCCGTTCTCGTCCGTGACGGTTTTGTCCAGGATGAGGTAGGGCGTGTAGGCGTTCTCGTCGTTGTCTGGGTTGTCGTCGCCATCGTCAACGTAGACGTTCGCGTTGACATAGGGAAAGTTCGCGCCCTCTAAGCTGAGGTCCAGAAACTCTAAGCCGTAGTTGAATTCGTGATTGCCGATATTGCCTGCGTCGTAGCCCAAGAGGTTCATCGCCTTGTAAACCGGATGCACCTCGCCCGCTTGGAGCACGTCTGTTTTTGCCTTATAATCCGCTAACGGATTTCCTTGGATGAGGTCGCCGTTATCGAACAAGAGGACGTTCGCCGCTTCCCCTTGCGCCGCTCTGATGAGCGTCGCCGTTTTCGCTAGACCGAACTCGTCAGTGGGTTCGTCGCGGTAGTAGTCGTAGTTGACGATGTTGGCGTGAAGGTCGGTGGTTTCTAAAAGGCGCAGTTCAACCGTCGCCCCTTCTTGCGCTTGGGCGCTGACCCAAGAGGTCAGTACGGCGCAGCTTAGGACGGCGGCTAAGAGCCATTTTAATTTGTCTTTGTCCATCGTTGACTCCTTTCACATCAATCTACCGTAAAACGTGTCAGGGAGGAGCAAGCTCGAGGATTAGGTTTGCAGGGTGCGAGTTGGCTCGAGCCCCACCTAACACATCCAACCTCTTTCCCCTCCGGTTTACCTTGAAGCGCAGACTTTAGCTCACACGTCATGCTCCGCTGAAGCTCAAGTGTTATGCTCTACGCCGATGAGTCAGCTTCACGTTCAAGCCGAACCGAGTGAGATTGCCCCTTTTGTCCTCTTACCAGGCGACCCCGACAGGGCGACCTTTATCGCTGAAACCTTTTTCGACAATCCCAAGCGCTACAACGACTACCGCCAACTCTTAGGCTACACGGGCACGTATAAGGGAATGCCCGTCTCCGTACAAACGACGGGTATGGGCTGTCCGAGTTTAGCCATCGTGGTCGAAGAACTCGTCAGATTAGGGGCAAAAACGCTCGTGCGCGTCGGTACGTCGGGCATCATCAGCCGAGAGGTTGAGCCCGGCGACTTGGTCGTGGCGACGGCGTCCGTGCCGCAAGATGGCACAACGCGGATGTATTTAGGTGGCGACTCGTATGCACCAGCCGCCTCTTTTGCAGTGACGCGGGCACTCGTCCAAGCCGGAGGGGGCAAACTCCACGTCGGGCTGATTCAAACCGAAGACGCTTTTTACGCCACCACACCGGGTGATGTCGAGAGGTTAGAAGCCAGGGGCATCTTAAGCGTGGAGATGGAAGCGTCGGCGCTCTTCTTGCTCGGCAAGCTGCGTAAAGTCGAAACGGGCTGCGCCCTAGTCGCCTCGAACTACATCGGCGACCCGCAGTTTGTGGAGCCGGACGTGTTAAAAAGGAGCGTGAGCGAGATGGTGGAGATGACGTTAGAAGCAGGTCTCGCACTCCACCAGAACCGATATCAAAATCAGTAAAACCCAACCCAAATTCACAAAGGAGTTTTATGAAAGTAGCCATAGTCGGAGCAGGAACAATGGGCGCGGGCATCGCGCAAGCGTGCGCGGGCGCAGGACACGACGTATCCCTACAAGATTTGAACGAGTCGGCCCGCGAGCGTGGGCTGGGAGCAATTGACAAAAGCCTCTCCCGCTTGGTCAAAAAAGAAAAACTCTCCGAGCAGGATAAAACGGACACACTTAACAGAATTACGCTCGTCGGCGAGGTCGATAAGCTCAGTGACGCCGAAGTCATCGTCGAAGCGGTCTTTGAAAATATCAAGGTCAAGCAAGAGGTCTGGACGAATCTGAGTGAAGTAGCTCAGGACGACGCGCTTTTGGCGACGAATACCTCGAGCCTCTCCATTACCGAAATCGCCTCGTTTGTGGATAAGCCCGAGCGCTTTTGCGGAATGCACTTCTTCAACCCTGTCGCCGTTTTACCGCTCGTCGAAGTGGTCAACGCGCTCCAAACCAGCGACGAGACGATGCAACGCGCTAAGAGTTTCGCGGAGGGTATTGGCAAAACCCCCATCTTGTGCGAGGATAAACCCGGCTTCATCGTCAACCGCCTCCTCATCCCCTACCTCAACGACGCCGTTCACGCGCTGAACGAGGGTGTCGCGAGCGCCGAGGACATCGACGCCGCGATGAAACTCGGCGCGAACATGCCCATTGGACCACTCGCGCTGATCGACCTAGTCGGTTTAGATGTCGCCTTAGCCGCCGCCGAATCGCTCTACGGTGAGTTTCAAGACCCCAAGTTTCGCATCCACCCCCTTATGCGCCAGATGGTCAGAGCCGGGAAGCTTGGGCGGAAGACGGGGGAAGGGTTTTATAAGTACGACTAAATGTAGTGCTAGCTGAATAATAAAGCATGTCATTCTGAGCGTAACCCTCACCAGGGCAGGCTCCGTGGAGTGAAGAATCTCTGCATTCGCCTTCTCCTCCCACAGAGATTGCGGGACGGGACCCTTCGACAACCGGGCTGCGCCTAACTTTGTGAACAGGGTGACAAATAAATCCTCGAGATATAAGGAGCTACCATGTCCGACCAACCCCAAATCGACATCAGCGAAATCACCTCCGACTTAGAAAACCTCTCGTATGAGGTCAGAGATAACGTCGCTATTATCACCGTTGAGCGCGAAGAGGCGCTCAACGCGCTCAACGCCGACGTGCTCTTTGAACTCGGCGTCGCCTTTGAGCTTGCCGAGGCAGATTTAGAGGTCCGCGCACTAATTATCACCGGCAAAGGTCGCGCCTTTGTCGCGGGCGCGGACATCCCCAGCTTGCAAAAAATCTCCGACCCCTTTAGCGGACGCGAGACCTCTCTAGCGGGCCAAGATGTGATGAACACGCTCGCGGCCTTGCCCATCCCGACCATCGCCGCTGTGAACGGCTTCGCGCTCGGCGGCGGCTTAGAACTCGCCCTCGCTTGCGACATGCGCGTGGCAGGCTCCAAAGCTCGCTTAGGATTGCCCGAAGTCGGCTTGGGCATTATGCCCGGCTACGGCGGCACCCAGCGCTTGCCGCGCCTGATTGGGCAAGGGCGGGCGACGGACCTTATCTTTACGGGTCGGCACGTGCAGGCGGAAGAGGCGTTGCAGCTTGGGCTGGTGAACCGGGTGGTAGAGGATGCGTTAGAAGGAGCTTTAGAGCTTGCCGCCTTAGCGATTAAAAACGCGCCCATCTCGCTCGGTTTGGCGAAAGAAGCTATCGTAAGGGGACAGGATGTGACGCTCAATCAGGGCTTAGAGATTGAAGCGGACCTCTTCGGCATGGCAACGTCTACCGAGGACGCGACAGAGGGAACGACGGCGTTTTTGGAGAAGCGGGCGGCGGAATTCAAGGGGAAGTGACATTTGGCAAGTAATGGGCGCAACCTCTTGACACGCTCGGAGCAATTACCTGACTTTTCTCTGATGAGTTGGGAAGAAGAGGATGTATTTTGGCAGATACACGACTTTACCGATGAGGTTGTAGTTGAAGATGAGGAAGCGGCTTCCGCGTTCTACAAAAGCATCGGGATTGAAAACCCCAAGCTGTAGGATAGTGAGATGAAAGTCATTCGCGACAGAAAACGCACCGTCGAACTCGGTGCGTTTCTCATTAGACCTCTCTTCGCGCACTTAGCAACGGCATCTGAAGATGGACCTAGAGAATCGCCTGTATGGTTTTTATGGGAGGACGAGGCGCTCTGGATAATCGGAGACGAGCGAACCGACACCTTCCCAAAGCGCATTCAAGCTGAGCCGCGTTGCGCGGTAGGCATTGTTGACTTTGACGTTCTAACCGGACGAGTCGAGCATGTAGGAATGCGCGGGCGGGCAGCGGTTGTTCCTTTCGACGTAGAGCGGGCTCACAGGTTGCTCAGCCGTTATCTAGGAGATGACGAGAGGTTGTGGGACGAGAGGTTTAGGTACGCTTTAGAAAATCCCGACACGCTTCTTGTTTGCTTTACACCAAAGACGGTTGTGGCGAGAGACGTTTCTTTTCGACCGAGCTTGTTGAGGCAAAACGAGTAAAAGTAGAAAGGCTCGAGTTTGCGCTCGAGCCTCTTTTCTCTTGCATCTGTCATCTTCTACCGCTTTTAAGGTTCGTCCCTATCATCCACCCGCGCCGGTGGATGCGTCGCTTCAACCGCCGTAAACGCCTCTAAGATATTGTACGTATGTGACGCATCTTTTGGTACGAGCCACGAGTCACCCTCTTCTAGGACGATCTTCTGCCCCTCCAAATGAAGCTCCGCCTTACCGCTAATCACATAACCGACGGTTTCATACTCGCGCTTCTCTTCGAGTTTGGGCTCACCTGATCCCTCAGCATCCCACATGCGCATAGACATGCTCGTTCCTGAAACGAGATAGGTTTGCCCCATGTCACCCTTGGGCGAGGTTTTGGCGTTGACTTTTTTTATGGTTGTGTCGCTCATAATAGCCTCCCTAGATTTATGTAAAAAGTGATTCGGCGGCACCCAAACGTACCGCTTGCGGATTACGTTAAGGGTGGCATAGACAGTGCAAGCGTGAAAGTAAGCTAAGGCGCGTATTTCTCTTTTAGGTAACGCACGACCGCCTGGTCCACGTAACCCGCTTCCACCATCCGTTCCTCTAGGTTCTCCGTGCCGATGAGGTCACGAAGCGCCTTTTCTGAGGCGTCGTCCCAGCCTCCGCGCACGTCGGTAAGGTGTCCTGAGCGAACGAGAATACGTTGTAAACGCTCGGCTAGCTCGGCGTCGATCTCCAAAATCTCATCCTCTTGCGGACGCTCGAAGAAAAGACGCTGCAAGCCTAGAAGCCGCCTCAATTCACCGACAGGTTGCGGATGGTCGTCCACGCGCAGGTCGATGTAGCGATCATTGAAACCGCCGTAGCCGCCCGCTTCGCGCACGACTAAGAGCGCGGCGGATTGGCGTCCGCGTTTGTCGCCGCCCGCGCTGTCGCCCGCAGCTAGGGCGGCCAAGAGGCGCTCGGGGAGTGCGCCCTCTGTTTCTAAAAAGGTCTGCTCGAGCCTCTCCACCACCTCGGGCCCAACGAGCAAATTACCTTGCGCCGCGTAGTTATCGCCGTGCTTGCCCCCGGCCCACGGATGACAGTCGTCGCCCGTAAAGGTGAGGCTGTTGCCTTCGGCGTCCACAAGGCCATACTGCCGCTGTGCGTGCTGCGCGTCGGACTCGGCGAAGGCTTGGTGGATGAGACTCAGCGGGATGCCGCCACGAATCGCCATCATGGTGCGCGGGCCGAAGGTGGTGTTGGCGTAGGACTGCGTCGCGACTGCGCCGCGCCCCGCTTCGGCGTAGGGGACAACCGCGCCAACCGCTAGAAATTTAGAGGCCGTGGCGACGCCCAAGTCACCCGTAGCGGGGTCGCGGGCGACGATAGAAAAGGTGGAGACAGCAGGGATTTGCGTCATGCCCTGAGCCTAGCACGTGCGGTTCGCGTGTAGCGCGTTGGCGCGGGTGTTAGGGTGAACTACCGTCGCCTTCGGCGACCCCGCCACCTTCACCCTCCCCTGCATTGTCTTCACCTAACCCTTGAGGACCGACGCTCACGGTTACGGGCTCGACGCTCAAACCGACGCGGATGACGCTGTAGTTATCCGCGTCGCTGATGCGGCCCCAATAGCCCACGGTCTGGTCGGTCTTTCGCAGCGTCACCCGCACGCCGTTGGCGGTGAAGCGCGGGGACGAGTTGCCAATGAAGCCGAGCCCGCTCGCGCCTGACTCAGGGCTGTCTACGAGTTGCGTGAGGAGGTTGGTGAGCACGCCGGGTCCAAAGGCGTCGATGGCGAAGATGTCGCCCGCGTCGTTGTAGTAGCCTATCTCCTCGGTGCTGTTTCGCTCGAGCCACACCGAAAACTCGCCCGTCACCGGGTCGAAGGTGTCGCCGCCCGCTACGAGGCTGACCAAAGCCCCCCTCAACCGCGCCAAGCTCGCCTCTGGCGGCATTTCAATGAGCACCACGTGGCTCCTGCCGATGACCTGCCACGCGCCCGTTTCGGGGATGATGAGCGCGGTGTTTTCGCTGACACCTGCGCCAAGTGGCGTGTCTGTTTCAGCTAAAGCGCCCAGGAGCCGCCCGAAGCGCCCGCGCTCAGTGAACTGATGGTCAAAGACCACACCGCTCGCAAAGCCAAGCCCCGGCTCTAACGTCACCGCATTCTCGCCCTCTAGGAGGGTATCGACGCTCGAGCCGCCGCTGATCATCACCTCGCTCAGCGCCGTTGCGCCCGCGCTCGTGCCCGCGATGACCGCGCCCGCGTCGAAGCGAGCCCGCATGGTGGTAAGCGCAGGCGTGGCCTCCCCCTCTTCTAAAAAAGCCTCGGTGATCCGCCTCTGATCGCTGCCGCCCGTAAAGAAGTAGCCGCCGCACTCGGCGAGCTGCTCCAATACCGCGCCATCCGAAACACTCTGCACTGCGTTGTCTTCTGAGATGTCGATGAATACCGACTCCGCGCCGTAGCGTGTAAAAGAGCGGAGGTAGGGTTGTGCCGCCTCTTCCGGGTCTACGCTCGCCGTGCCGAGCACACAGACCGAGCCGCCCCCGAGCCGCTCGACGATGCTGCCATAGATCGCTTCGTTAAGAGGTCCGAGTCCACCGCCGATGACGACAAGGTCGCCCGCATAGCTAGGCGTACCCAGCGAAGCGAACAGCAAGACTAAGCATCGGACCACTATCGGCACGGTTGTCGGCACGTTGGTATCCTTCCCAGCCACTATCTAAGGAGCCGGGGCGCGAGATAGGGCGAAATTTAGCGCGAGAGATGTTCCCCTCGGCGCTAGCTCACTTAGCTTATACCTAAACCAAAGTAACGCGCCCGTCCTACCCCTGTCAATTCACGTTCGTTCATCACAACCTCAGCGAACTTTCATCAGGGGCGTCCCGCTCAAACAGCTCGGAGAGATTCAGAAGGGGCGCTCGAGATTCCCACCCCTTAACTTATGGCGCGCACTGTCCACCTATGTGTCCACCCGTGAGCCCTGCGGCTGTCAGCTAGAGCGTAGCTTAGAGCGCTCTAAAGATGATTAAATCTAAGGATGCCCATCCGCCTCAAAGCGACATTTATCATTCTCGGCCTACTCGCGCTCATCACGCTCATCGGCCCTTTTCTCGTCCCCGTTCCCGCCTTGGAGACCGTCTCCGTGGCGCGGTTAGCCGAGCCGGACAGTCAATTTACCCAAGTTGACGTTCCCGAAGCGGGTTTAGAGGTTCACTACAAGCTGTCGGACGAAGGAACGGCAGATGAAGGCGAGCCGCCTATCCTCTTGCTGCACGGCTTTGGCGGCAGCACCTTTAGCTGGCGCGAGGTCTTGGGTGAGTTGCCCGGCAAGACGATCGCTTTTGACCGTCCGGGCTTCGGGCTGAGTGAGCGCCCTCTGCGCGGTGAGTGGCGAGCGAACCCCTACACCCCGGCGGCGCAAGTCGAGCTTGTCGCCTCGTTGATGGACGCGCTCGAGCTTGACAAAGCCGTTCTCGTCGGCAACTCAGCGGGCGGCACGTTGGCGCTCAGGGTCGCGCTGGCTCATCCCGAGCGCGTTTCCGGCCTCGTTTTAACCGACGCCGCCGTCTACGAGGGCGGCGGCGCACCCAACTGGATCAGACCGCTGCTCAGCACGCCCCAAGTGAACCGCTTAGGCCCACTCGTTGCGCGGCAGTTCGGCGGCGAGCCCGGTCTCGACTTCTTGCGCACGGCTTACGCGGACCCCTCCAAGCTCACAGATGAGGACATCGCAGGGTATCAGCGCTGGACTCGAGCCGACAACTGGGACGCGGCTCTGTGGGAACTCATCAAGGCGAGCCGCACCGTGAATCTCGCGCCACAACTCAGCGCGATTCAAGCGCCCACACTCGTGATTACTGGCGCGCAAGACACGCTCGTGACCCCGGAACAGAGTGAACAGCTCGCCGAAACCCTGCCTAATGCAGAGTTCGTATCTTTGGAGAGATGCGGACATCTGCCGCAAGAGGAGTGTCCAGAGGCGTTTGTGGAGGCAGTTTCGAATTGGCTCAACCAGACTCAGCTAAGTCACCCCGGGCAAGAGGTTGCAGGGCTCGATTGAACTGTTCAGGGCGCGTTATCCACAGGTTATCCACAAGTTATCTATAGGCTCGAGCTATTCTAAGACCTTAATTTCCAGACAATGAATTCGCAGTTACCGAACATAATCTCCCGAATAGGCTGCGGGCGGCAGTTGAACGGAAATTCGTCAGCACCTCGAGCCAGCCTCACATTTCAACCTAACCCATCCTCCCAAGTGATAAGCTGGCGAAATGGAATTTCTCAAGCAACTCTCCGAAATCGGCGGCGTACCGGGACGCGAAGAGCGCGTCCGCGACCTTCTCCAGAGCGAACTAGAGGGCGTCGTGGATTCCCTCCAAACGGACGCAATGGGCAACCTCATCGCGCACAAAAAGGGTGAGGGCAAGCGCGTCATGCTCTCAGCCCACATGGACGAAATCGGCTTCTACGTCAAATTTGTGGACGATAAGGGTTTCCTGCGCGTGCAAAACGTCGGCGGCTTCGACACGCGCAACCTCTTCGCGCGGCCCGTCACCGTTCACACAAAAGGCGGCGACCTCATCGGCGTGATGAATCCCGCGACCAAACCCGTTCACATCGCGACGGCGGAGGAGCGCAAAAAGGTCCCGCAGATGAACGAGTTCGCTATCGACTTGGGGCTAGACGCGGACGCCGTCAAAGAGAAGGTGCGCATCGGCGACCCGGTCACGCTCATTCAGGAGTTTCGCGACTTGGGCGAGGTCGTGACGGGCAAAGCGCTCGACGACAGGGTGAGCTGCTGGATTCTGGTGGAGGTCTTGAAGAGGTTGGAAAGTCCCGCCTATGATGTTTACGCCGTTTTCAGCGTGCAAGAAGAGGTCGGCTTGCGCGGCGCGACGACGGGCGCGTTCGGCGTCGCGCCAGAAATAGGCGTCGCCCTCGACACGACTTTGGCGGTAGATACGCCCGGCACAAGCGAGGACCAGCGCGTGACGAAGCTCGGCGCGGGCACGGCGCTTAAAGTGATGGATTCGGCGTCGATTAGTACCCGTTGGCTTTTAGACGAATTCATAGAAGTTGCCGAGAAAAACGATATTCCTCACCAGTTCGAAATCCTCCCTTTAGGCGGTACAGACGCAGGCGCAATCCAAAAAAGTCGCGCAGGCGTACCGACGCTCACGATTTCAACGCCGTCACGCTACGTTCATACCGTCACTGAAATGGTCGCCAAATCGGACGTCAATGCGGCAATTGACCTTTTGACCCGCTTTCTGAGCTAGGCACGCGCTTTCACGCTGAAAATAAATTCTGAGCACAACACGTTAAACACTACTTCAGAAGGTGTCCCAGTTTGCGTGCATTCGCTATGTTGATATACACCTACGTCACTCTCTATCAGAGCTAACGCGCAAACTGTGGTACACCGCCCCTTCTTCCAGTGAGAAATTCCCTACATTTTCGAGCGGTTTGGGCGTTTCGGTGCTACACTAAACCCGTGATTTTAGGAGTGATTAGCGACGTTCATGCGAACATCTTGGCGCTCGAGGCGGTTCTAGCCGTTCTCAGAGCCAAGGGCGCGGACACCATCGTCTGCTTGGGCGATTTGGTCGGCTACGGCCCCTCGCCCAACGAAACGATCGACCTCTTACGCCAAGAAGGAGTCATGTGCACCTTGGGCGCAGCCGACGAGCAAATCGCCTTCGACTTCGCCAAGCCCCAAAAGCAGCGAGCCGGTGTCGCCGATGAGATTCTGGAGTGGACGCGCACCGTCATCGAGCCGCGCCATGTGGATTTCTTGCGCAACCTCCCCTCACAGCAACGCCTTAACACACCTGTCGGTAGGCTGCGCTTTTTCCATAGCACGCTTGGCAAAACTGGCGGCACGCGCCTCGACTTAGACCAAGACGTGATCGGCCTGACCAAGCTCTTAGAAGAGTACCGCTGCACGATTCTCGCGACGGGCAAAACCCACGTGCCCTTCTACAAAAAGTTGCCGATGGGCTGGATTATCAATCCCGGCTCGGTAGGCTTATCGCTCAACGGCGAGCCGGGGGCAGACTACGCGCTTTTAGACATTAACGAAGGCTCGGTCGAGGTCAAGATGGACAAGGTCGAGTACGACTTCGCTGCGGTTGCGTTTGACATCGTAGCGTGGGGTTTGCCGGGGACGGTGGCGGAGGCGATTCAGCAGGGGCGGATGCCAGACAAGGTCTAGTCCACACGTCTGTAAATTTTGAACCGTTAAACTAGGGTTTCACCATGTTACGCACCGCGCTCTATATCTATTTGTTTGCACTCTGCCTCTATCTTGTCTTGCGCTTTGCTTTCGGGGACAGTCTGTGGTGGCTGTCTCTGCTCAACACCTTCGCACCGCTGCTCTTTTTACCCCTGCTCGCAGTTCTGCCCGTCGCTTGGTTCAAGGGTTGGCGCTGGTGCTCGGCGTTTACTGGCCTCCTCATCGGTGTAGGCTTGCTCTGGTTTGGCCCAGTTCTCTCATTAGGCAGTAAGGACGAATCGGCGGGAGAAACACTCGAGGTCATCACCTACAACATGCGTATCACTTCTGAGGGAGTGGAGCCCTGGTTACGACAGGTAGACGCAGACGTCATGATGTTACAAGAGGTGCCAGAGGGATTGACAGAAGCGATTCCCACTTTAATCGAACAATATCCCTACCAGCTAGATCAACCCGAGTGGAGCAATGTAATTTTATCGCGTTACCCGCTGAGCGAAGCTGAAGCGGCGACTAACATACCCATGCAGCGTGCTGAGGTGAATATTGATGGACGCAGAGTTGCGCTCTACAATGTTCACTTTCGGTGGCCGATCGGCGAACCTCGTTTCTCCTCTTCACCTTAGTTCGAAGTCAACGCTTTTTCGCGCTACGACGATTCGGTAAGAAATCAGCAGATTGACGCGCTCATAAGCGCCGTACAACAAGAATCCCTTCCCTACATTGTGGCGGGAGACTTCAATATGAGCCAGCACGCCGCTACATACGGGCGTGTAGCTGAGGTAATGCGAGACGCCTTTCGTGAAGCGGGAAGAGGTTGGGGAAACACGTGGCCGACTGAATTGCAGAGCGGTTTACCTATTCCGCTTTCGCTGAGGCTTGACTACATTTGGCACAGTGAAAATTTCGTCACACAAGAGGTTAGGCGCGGTCCTGAGCTAGCGTCGGATCATCTGCCGGTTTATGCGGCGCTCGAGCTGCGTTAACCAAAAGAAAAAGAGAAGGCGGACTTTCGTCCGCCCTCAATAGCCAGAGATTGAGCTTTTACGCGAGCGCTACCGCCATCGCCAACGCTTCACCGCCGCCGATGCAAATGGACGCCATGCCGCGCTCTTGATCGCGCTGTTTCATCGCGTGCAGCAGCGTCACCACGATGCGCGTGCCCGACGCGCCGATGGGATGACCAAGCGCTACCGCGCCGCCGTGCACATTGAGCTGATCGTGCGAGATGCCAAACTCCTCCATCGCCGCCATGCTCACCACGGCAAAGGCTTCGTTGACCTCATAGAGCCCATAATCTTCAGGCTTGCTATCTGTTTTTTCAAAGAGTTTCTTCATCGCGCCAACTGGAGCAATGGTGAACCACTCGGGGTCAATCGCGTTGGCGGCGTAGCCTTCAATCGTCGCGAGAATCGGCATCCCGTTTGCCTTCGCGTATTCGTCCGAGGTGACGATAACCGCCGCTGCTCCGTCGTTGATGCCCGAGGCATTCGCCGCCGTCACACTGCCGCCGTCACGCTTAAAGGCGGGGCGAAGTTTAGAGATTTTATCGTTGTTGAGCTTTGAAGGTTCCTCGTCCTCAGAAATCACGGTGACGTCGCCCTTGCGCCCCGTGACCTCAACCGAGACCATCTCGTCGTCGAACCCGCCGTCCTTGTTCGCTTTGGCCGCCCGCTCGTAGGACGCTGTAGCGAACTCGTCTTGGTCTTCGCGGCTGAAGCTGTATTTGTCCGCGCACATCTCCGCGCACGCACCCATGTGCTTATCGTTGTAGACGTCCCACAATCCGTCGTTCACCATGTGGTCAACGAGTTGCTTGTCACCCATCTTTAAGCCGCCCCGCGCACCGGGGACGAGGTAGGGCGCGTTCGTCATAGACTCCATGCCGCCCGCGACGACGACGTTGGCGTCGCCGACCATGACTGCACGGGCCGCCTGAATAATCGACTCCATCCCGCTGCCGCAGACCTTACTGACGGTGACGGTGGGCGTGTGCTCGCTGAGCCCGGCGTAAATTGTCGCTTGACGCGCGGGCGCTTGACCCATACCGGCGGGGAGCACATTGCCCATATAAACCATATCTACATGATCATTTTCGACTCCGGCGCGGCGCACCGCCTCTTTGATGGCGGCTGCGCCGATTTCCGACGCTTTGAGCGGGGAGAGAACCCCTTGAAACGAGCCGAAGGGGGTGCGGACTGCCGATGCGATCACTGCTTTCATTTCTGCCTCCTCATTGAACTTAGCCTTTGTAAAGTGATACAACTTTTTGATTAGAGTAACCTCTACCATGTTTTTAGATTGTCGTTACAGGGAGAGTATAGCCAAAAGGTTGAAGGGGACCTGTTGCTGAGACTCTATTTGGTACACATACTGAAGGCAGCAATGAGTTCCGAGCAATGAGTTGAAAGTAAAGTCAAAGACTTTTCCACTTTCAACTCATTGCTTTTAACTTCTTTTCAGTGCCCATTCTCCGACACCGACGCAATCAAGTCTCGCTTGAGGTCATAGAGCTTTTTGGTCAACGACACGTGGTAGATGTGCGGGTTGACCAAGCGCTTCACTCCCGAGTTGAGGTGTGCTACGTCTTGTTCGCGCTGTTCTCTCATCCCCTCGAGGTCGGGGAGGTCGTAGATGAGTTTGCCCTCTTTGAGTACGTCCACCAGAAGAGGTTCGACCTTGCTGATACCCTCGGGGCGGAGGGTGCGGCGTTTGCTTGCGTCCGCAGGGTGGTAGAGCGCCAAACGCTCATCCTCTTGCGGCGTTTCGTCGGCTAGAGCGACTAAGTCCGCCGTCGCGTTACCCCTAGCATCGTAGACGCGCCAAACTTTCTTATTGCCGGGATTGGGCGTCTTCGCGGGCGAGTCCGAGACTTTAATCGCAGGCTGCCACGCATCGTTATCACGCACCGACACGAGCTTGTACACACCGCCTAGAGCAGGGTCGCCCTCCGAGGTGATAAGCCGCGTGCCGACACCGTAGGTGAGGCGTGCCATAAGCGCGTCCGGGTCCACGCCGTACGAGGAGGCTTCTTGGGCAATCTGCGTCAGAATCTGCCAGATGACGAGTTCGTCTAGGTTGCTCGACAGCACGATGGACACGTCAGGAAAACCTGCGTCGTCGAGCATCTTAGCGACTTGGATGCTCAGGTACGCTAAGTCGCCCGAGTCGAGGCGGACGCCGACGGGCTTGTGACCTTTACGTTTAAGCTCTTCAAACACCTTAATTGCGTTCGGCACGCCGCTATGGAGCGTGTCAACCGTATCCACGAGAAGCAAACATTCGTCAGGATAGGTCTCGGCGTAGGCGCGAAAGGCGTCCTCTTCACCCATGCCTAGAGCGAGAAAGACCTGCACCATGCTGTGCGCGTGCGTGCCTTTGGGCGGGTAGCCTAAGACGCTCGAGACCCCCGTGTTCGAACTGAAATCCGCGCCACCAATCAGCGCCGCCCGCGCCCCCGCGTTCGCCCCTTTGTCCTGAGCGCGGCGCATACCGAACTCGAGTAAAAGCCCGCTCCTCGCGCTATCCCTAATCCGCGCCGTCTTCGTCGCAATGAGCGTTTGATAGTTGAGTTGCGCCAAGAGCGCGGTTTCCAAAATCTGTGCGATGATGAGCGGTCCCTCGATGACGGTTAGAGGCGTGTG
Source organism: Trueperaceae bacterium (assembly GCA_965213645.1). Taxonomy (GTDB): domain Bacteria; phylum Deinococcota; class Deinococci; order Deinococcales; family Trueperaceae; genus CBDBZX01. The sequence continues at coordinate 695,689 of CBDBZX010000004.1, read as the reverse complement.
CGGATGCACCACACGCCCCTCGGGAATTGCCCGCAAGGTCAAGCTCTCAAACGTACCGTTTTTGCGCAGCCACGCCAAGAAGTCATTGCTGAAAAGCTGCGCCCCGGTGCGCCCTTTTTGTGCCCTCAGGTGTTCAACCTCTTGGTCTGTAATTCTCGCCTCGCCCATCCAGTCGAGCAGCCAGCCTAGGCCCGCATTTACACAAAAGCCCGCCTGATGCGTGCCGTAGTCCGGGTATTCGCGGAAGAAATGGTCGAACTGCGCTCTCTTCTCGCCCAAGCCCATGCGGTAGTAAAGCTGCGCCATCGTGAGCTGATAGAAGTCGGTAAAGAGGAAGCCTTCGGCGATGCGCCGCTCTTGGAAGGTCATAACACCAGCATGACATAAAAATTGAGGAGGTGAGTCAGCGTACATTGATGAGTCTTCAGGTATGACCTCATTATTTTTATTACGGCAATACGATTCTCGAGCCATACGACCCCGCTCCCAGTCCGCTCCAAAGCAGCAGGGTGTAAAGATATACAGTCAGTATCCACAGAAACTCGAGCTAGCTTCGAACGGTTGACCTTTTCTATTAAGACTGTGTTAAGGTATGCGAATTAGCTCCCGATAACACTCTCTCTCAACCCGCAGGGCTAAAGGAGGAAGCGAATGGCTGCAACTTTATTAGTTGGCATAGACGGCAGCGAGTGCGCCGAACGAGCCGCCGACTTAGCGGTCAAATACGCCGAACTCGTCGGCGCGAAGGTGCATCTCTTGGCGGTCATCGAGTGGTCGCGCTACGGCTTTTATACACCTGAAGAGCTAGAAACGCGCTCGCGAGACCGCGAAGAGGAGAAAAAGAAGGCGAACGCAGTGCTGACGCCGCTTAAAGAGCGCTTAGGCTCGAGCGTTGATATCGAGACCTCCGTGCATTTCGGTCACGCGGCGAACGTGCTTAAAGGTGTTGCCCAGGAGGAAGAGATAAGTCAGATTTTTATCGGGCGGCACGGGCGCTCGAGGTTCGAAACCGCGCTTTTCGGCAGCGTCACCAATAGAATTTTACAGTCCGCCCCCGTTCCTGTCACCGTCGTTCCCTAAGTGTTCTTTACATAAAGTGTTCTGTGCATCGTTCAACCAAGCAGCATTCAAGTTCTCGTCAGGATTTAAGAGGAGGTCAGCGGTGAAACATAGATTAAGAGCTTTCGTATTACTCATCAGCTTGCTCGCTGCACTGCTTAGCGTAACGGCGTTTGCGCAAGAAGGGGAGGCGTCGGGCATCGACGCGGCCATCAACAACGCGCTGACGCCCGCTGCGGACCTTGTTTCGGGCATCGTCTTTTTCGCCGTACCCGTTGGCGGCGCAGAGCTGCCGCTCATCGTGGTGTGGCTGGTTGTCGCGGCGGTCTTTTTTACCTTTTACTTTAGCTTCGTCAACTTCCGCTCGACGCCGCAAGCCATCAAGCTTATTCGCGGCGACTATTTCAACCCCAACGACGCGGGCGAAGTCACCCATTTCCAGGCGCTCGCCACTGCGCTCTCAGGTACCGTCGGACTCGGCAACATCGCAGGCGTAGCGGTCGCCATCTCGCTCGGCGGGCCGGGGGCGACCTTTTGGATGATCGTCGCGGGGCTTTTCGGGATGGCGTCCAAGTTCGTCGAATGTACGCTGGGCGTCAAGTACCGCCGCGAAAACGAGGACGGCTCCGTCTCGGGCGGGCCGATGCACTACCTCAGCAAAGGTCTAGCGGGCAAGGGGATGCCGGGGCTCGGCAAAGGGTTGGCGACCTTTTTCGCGATCTGCTGCATCGGCGGCTCGCTGGGCGGCGGCAACATGTTTCAGTCCAACCAAGCCTTTCAGCAGCTTGTGAACGTCACGGGCGACCAAGCCTCCTGGTTCGCGGACAAGGGCTGGCTCTTCGGCATCGTCATCGCCCTCTTGGTCGGCGTGGTTATCATCGGCGGCATCAAGAGCATCGCCCGCGTGACCGAAAAGGTCGTGCCGTTTATGGCGATTATTTACGTGCTCGCCGCCCTCGTTATCCTCATCGCCAACTATCAGCAAATTCCTACTGCCTTTAGCGCGATTTTCACGGGCGCGTTTACGGGCGCAGGCATCACGGGCGGTTTCGTCGGCGTGCTGATTCAGGGCTTTCGCCGCGCCGCTTTTTCCAACGAAGCGGGCATCGGCTCCTCGGCCATCGCCCACTCTGCGGTGAAGACGGACGAACCCATCACTGAGGGCTTAGTCGCGCTCCATGAACCCTTTGTTGACACCGTCATCGTATGTACCATGACCGCACTCGTCATCGTCATCACGGGCTCCTACACAGAAACCGACCTCAGCGGGGTGCAGCTCACCTCGAGAGCCTTCGCCGCCAACATAAGTTGGTTCCCCTACGTGCTGGCGCTTGCCGTGATCTTGTTCGCCTTTTCCACCATGATTTCGTGGTCGTACTACGGCGTCAAAGCCTGGACCTACCTCTTCGGTGAGGGGCAGAGCCGCGAAATCACCTTTAAGATCATCTTCTGCATTTTTACGGCGCTCGGCGCGACGGTGGGCCTAGACGCGGTCATCGCCTTCTCCGACTCGATGATCTTCTTGATGTCGATTCCCAATGTGATTGGACTTTACATCCTCGCACCTGAAGTGCAGCGCTCGCTCAACTCGTATTGGGAGCGCGTCCAAAGTGGTGAGATTAAAACCTATGAGGAGCGGCGGCAGCTACAAGGCGCGAGCGATTAGGGTGAGCACGGCTTGAGAATTGAGTTGCGTAGGGGCGATTCATGAATCACCCCTACGCCTTTTATTTTTACCGTCGGAACTGAAAGTTTCCTACCGCGCCCATCCAACGCACCGTGAGCGGTTCGCGTAAGCTGACCCACTGCGGCAGCAAAATCACGCCCGAAACGCTCGCGTCCGGGCTGAGTTGGCCCTCGCGTCCCTCTAAAATACTCAGGTTAAAAGGCGCTTTCGCTGTAAAACTCTGCCCCCCTTGCGTAAAGGTCATTTCAGGACGCCAGGAGGTATCGGAGAGCGACGTAACGACGAAGTAAAGAGGTCTATAGCCCTCCACCTCATTCAAAAAGCTGTCTAAAACGAGACGCTCATTCGGCAGGGCGAGCGAGAGGAGTTCGGCGTCTACTAGGAGCAAAGAGGTGTCTGTATGAGCAGGCTCATACAGTATCAACCCCGACACCCCGCGCCCTAATGAGATGACCTCTGAGTTATTCGTTTGTTGAGGCAACGAAGGGGCGCGTTCGCGCACACGCAACGCTCTTCCACCGGGCAATCTAACGCCTTTCTCCGTCACGTCGATATTGAGCAGCGCAAAGGCGTCGGGTGGCGCGTACCACCCTTCAGCGACGGGCGCGGAGAGGCTAGCCCCATCTTCCAACACGCCTTCTTGGGGTTGTCCCTGCGCGGGCTGCCACAGCACGTCGGGTGAATCTACAAACACCGTGAGGATGCCCGTGGGCGCACGTACGGTCAAGCCGTTGTCACTCTCACTAACGCTGTAGCCTGCGGCTCTCGCGACCTCGTGCAACGAGGGAAAGGTCTCCCCTGCTCGTTTAATCGCCGATACGCTCTGCGCTTGAACGACACTACAGAGGAGTAAAACAAAGGTAAGAAGAATGCACTTCATCTCTATGCAGCCTAGCAAGCCTGCAAAGATGAAGGAACGGAAAAGTTCATCTTCCTACCTTTACACGTTCAAAATGCGCTATAATAGTTCCATCGTGATTCAGGTGTTCACTTTTGGCTTCTAAGCCTGCGTTTCGGCGGGGTCGATTATAACGGCTCCACTCTGCACCCCTGCACCGGGCTTAGCGGCCCCCTTATCTGCTGGTTTCCCCTCAAAAAATTCAATTCACTTACGCTTGTTTTCCGCATTGAACGGTTAACAAGGTCATGGAGGAATGTCCTATTAATAAAGTCCACGGTAAACTTTCAGGTCTCAAGAAGAACCAGGTCAAACGTCTCAGCAACCTCTACCGGCGTAAATTGGAGCCGAGTATACCCGTCAGTTTAGAGCTGGCAAGGGCTTTGGGCGAGCTATCGCTAGAACTCAACAAACCCGTCTCTGTCTTGGTGGATAGACGTGGGCGCGTTATCACCGTTGCGGTCGGCGACGCCCAAGAGACGCCGCTGCCCCCTCCATCTGGCGAGGCGGAGTCGCGGCTCTACGGTCTGCGCCTCATCCACACACACCTCAAACCGGGCGGGCTTTCGGGCGGCGACCTCTCCGCACTTTTTCTCAACCGCTTGGACGCGGTGATTGCGGTAGACGTCTTCGCCAACAACAAAGGCAACACCGAACTCGGCGACGTGCATTTCGCCCAAGTCGCGCCGCCGACCTCTTCGGAAGAGGACTGGATCGTGGAGCCGCCGATGCGCATTCGCGACGCCGAAGGGCTCGAGATTTTAGACCTCATCCGCTCGCTGGAGGAAGAACTCGCCCGCAGCGCCAACGCTCGCGAGACCACGCGCACCTCACGAGAACGCGCCGTCTTGATCGGCCTCAACACAGGCGAGAGCGCGTTTGAGAGCGACGCCCGCTTGGACGAACTCGCCGAACTCGCCCGCAGCGCCGGGGCGACGGTGGCGGTAATGAGCAAGCAGCAGCGCAGCAGCCCCGACCCGCGTACGCTGATTGGGCGCGGCAAGCTGCAAGAACTCGTCTCCAAGGCGTACCACGAAGACGCTGACCTCTTGATTTTCGACCGTGAACTCAATCCCGCTCAAGCGCGTGAAATCGAAGAGGAGACCAAGCTCAAGATCTTGGACCGCACGCAGCTTATCTTGGACATCTTCGCGCAGAACGCGCAGGGGCGCGAGGCGCAGGTACAAGTCGAGTTGGCGCAGCTCCAGTATCAGGTGACGCGCTTAGCGGGGCGCGGGCAGGCGATGAGCCGTTTGGGGGGCGGTATCGGCACGAGAGGTCCGGGGGAGACGAAGCTCGAGGTCGACCGCCGCCGCATCCGCGACCGCATTACCGCCTTGGAGGGAGAGGTGGACGACATCTCCAAACGCCGCAGTGAGAAGCGAAAAGGACGCACGCAATCCGAGGTTCCGGTGATTGCTCTGGTCGGTTACACCAACGCGGGCAAATCTACGCTCTTTAACGCCGTCTCCAAGTCCGAAGTGTTGAGCAAAAACAAGCTCTTCGCGACGCTGCGCCCGACGACCAGGGAGGGCTGGCTACCCGCGCTGGGCGAGTGGGGCGCAAAGGTCCTCTACACCGATACGGTGGGCTTCATCCGCGATTTGCCCGACGAGCTGGTGAACGCTTTTCGCGCCACCTTAGAAGAGCTTCACGACGCCGACATCTTGTTGCACGTGGTGGACGCCGCGACGCCCGGCGCACCGGATAGGGCTTCGGCAGTCAACCGCATTTTGGATGAGTTGGGGCTCGAGGTCCCCCGAAGTGTCGTCCTCAACAAAGCCGACCTCGCCGACAAGTCTACGCTCTGTCAGTTGGAGCAGCGCTACGACGCGCTGAGCGTCTCTGCTGTATCGAGCCACGGCCTGGACGACCTCAAAGCGCACCTCGCCAAGCTCATCGAAGGACCGGAGCACGTGCCGCTTCCTAGCGATGAGCACGCAGCTTACGGTGTAGTCAGTGCTTCTTACGACTGAGTACGCTGTCAACCAAATAATGAACCATGTCATTCTGTTCACGAAGTCGGGCGTTAAGCCTTGCGAAACGAAGTCCCCTTTCGGGGATGAACGATGGAGTCGAAGAATCTCTGCCCTTGCTGACTCTTCTGGTCGAGATTGCAAGTTACGAAGTTTTGGCATCGCCAAACGAGACCCCTCGACGGAGTCTATCCTGCAAAGGGCGGAGTCTATCCTGTCAAGGGCTCCGCTCGGGGTGACAACAGTGCCCCAACACTTACTTAACGGTGTAGTGAGTCAAAGCCCAAAAAATACGGCGAAACAAATCATCACGAAGAGGTCTTCCGGGACCTCTTTTTTTATCTCGTCACTTTGACGATTTCAGCAGCTTTGTAGCCGGGTTGCAACTCCGACGTGTAGAGGAAGTCGCGTCCGTTCGGCAAGTATGAAACAGCCTCTTGCTGCGGGAGCGGGGGGATGTCCAGCGCGGCGTAGTCGCGACCTGCTATCATCTCGCGGCTGGGTTTCAGGGGCGCTTTGGAGAGGTCGAGGTAGAACTCGAGCGCCCGCCTATACGTCAGCACCAGAAATTTACCGCCGTCCGGTGCAATGTCAAACGACGTGGCAACGCTCCCGAGCGTCTCACCACTCAACCTGGGCAAGTCGAGTTCGCCGACGAAGGAGAGCGTCTGCACCTCGGCGTCCGCCGCCGCTACGATGCGCTCCCGTGAAAACGTGTAGAGCCGCGCCGGAGCTGGGATAATCGGGAACACGCGCCACGACCTCGTCAAGAGGTAGAGGTCGCCGTTCGGATGCACCGCCATCGCCTCAGCGTCATGTTTGCCGTCGGGAAAGCGCAACTTGAGATGTTTGACGAAGTCGGTGCGCTCCTCGAACTCGCGCTCTTCGACGAGCACCACGTCAAGGTCCTCGCGGTTGCGCCTATTATCGCCGATGCTGCCGATATAAAGACAGCGCGACACGCCCCCCGGCACATCGCAAAACCCGAGCGTCAAATCTTCCACATCCTTTCTCTTGCGCTTCACGTCGTTGACTTGAGTTTCGCCTAATAAGGTTCCGCGCAGGTCCGTGTAGAAAAAGTTGAAGCCACGACTGCCCGAGTCGTTGATGTGGTAGAGCCGGTCCCCAAAGCGCTGCGAAACGGCGACGCCGCTCGCCTCGTCGAACAGTTCGGGGTCGAGCGTGCCGAGCACTGTACTTGGAAGTGATAGAGGTACGCTCACCTCGCCGCTGAGGGAGACAAAGAGCGCTGAGCCGATGAATAGAATGTATACGAAAAAACGCCTCACACTCGCTATCCTAGCGCGAAGAGGTGAATAACGCTGAGAGAATTGACCGAGTGTGACTCACTCTCTTAGACACCACTCGAGGATAAATCCCGCTCCAACGCCTCGAGCTCATCGGTTAAAGGTTCGGCGCGTTCGGATAAGACAGCGTTCAAGATAAGCTCGATGGCCTGCTCGACGGCTTGGTCGAAGTCGCTCGTTTCGATGACGGGCACGCCCTCTTCTTCGGCGCGTTCGACCATAAAGTTTTGCAAGATGCGGATTTCGCTAAAGTGCTCCAAGTACGTCTCGCTGCTGCGCCGCTGGCGCGTCTGCAGCTCGCGTACGCCAAAGTGACTGCGGTGCTTCTCCTCATCGGTGACGCTCAAAACGAGTTCGACGATGGTCGCGCCACCGCGTTCCCCTAGAGGCATAAAACCCGGCACCAGGTGAATGCCCTCTAAAACCAGTGAGGTCGCCTCTTCGATATTGCGGTCTAGGATGGCTAAGAGCGCGGTGGTGAGTTGCTGCACCTGCCGCTGAAAACCGCGCACCACGCGCTTGCGTTTGGGTTTGGCGTTTTTGAATTCATTTGGTAAGAGTTCGGCTCGCCAGGCGGAGAAGCTCGAGGTGTGCAAGGCCGGGCTCAACTCCGCGCTGATAAGTGAGCGCAACGCCTGACGCACCGAATCCGACGAGACGATGCGCGGAATGCCCAAGCGGTAGGAAAGCTCCGAGGCGAGGCTCGACTTGCCGACCCCCGGCGCACCCCCAATCAGCACGACGATAGGTTTGTCGGGGCGGCGCACGCTCCGCAGCAGCTCGTAGCGGCGGGCGAACTCCTCACCCGCTTCTTGTAGCAAGAGCACTTTGATGGTGCGCCGCACCGCGCCCCGCGACACTTCGCGCTCGCCCTTGCGCCACAGCGCGTTTTCGGCGCGTTTGGCGAGGTGATGTGATAACTCGGGGCCAAGCCCGACGGCCATCAAAGATTGGGCGAGGATGCCCCTCGAGTATGGAAACCGCGCCCCGTCGGGCTCCACGACAACGAGTTCGGTAGGCTGCTCCGTCTTCGCCTCGTAGCGCGTGCGGGCCGCTCGGCCTAAAAGCGCCTCTAAACTCAGCGCCACTTGCTGCATCAGTTCGCGCTCAGTGACCTTCTCAAAGCCGCTCGTGCGGAGCGTCTGCTCGACTTGACTCGCCACAGCGTGTGCGTCCTTAAACGAGAAGTCCAGCTTCTGCAGCGATTTGGCAAGGGTGCGTTTCGAAAATGGGGTGCTTTCCTCACCCACGTTCACCATGATGGGCACGAAGGGCGGCGTCTGCTGGCAGAACCGCTTCGCCACGTCGCTGCTGAAGTCCTTTTCTAAGAGGTTACTGAGGTAGCCAACCAACGCACCTAAGGGAATATTTTTCTCGCCCTTGTTGCGCAGATGCTTCTCGGTCTGCCGCGCCACCGCAATCGCCTCGTCGGTCGGCACCCCGACCCCTTGCAGCGACTCGACCACCGCGCCCAGCGTAAAGGTGTACTTCTCCTTATCGCGCACGATTCTAAAATCGCGCCGCTTCACGTTGACCTCGAGCGCACACCTAAACGTTCTATGTGATATTTTACGCCGCCCATAGAAAAGGCTACCACGTTCCTCTGGTTGTCGGATACGTGCAGTTAGATTTTTAACGCCTGCTGCTCAGTACAGCGTTAAGCAACTGCAACACAACCTCCTACTATGTATACCCCGAATCCGAGCCCAGTCGAAAGGGTCTCGCCTTGCGACTTCTCAGTCAGAGGAGAAGGCAAGGTCAGAGATTCTTCGACTCCGCCTTGCGGAGTCTATCCTGTAAAGGGCTCAGAATGACATGCTTCATTTCTTATTTAACGCTGTATTTAGTTCAAAGAAGGACTCAGCTTCGTGTTTTTCTTTCCCTCAGCTTTGTAAAAACCGTGCGGCGCTGACTCCTCGAGCCAACCCCTTTAGCCGCAGCACCTAAGACACCTCCAAAACGTCCAGAAAGTTCTTGAGTACGTTGCCCGTCATCCCCCAGATCAGGCGCTCTCGCCAGGGGTAGTAGAAGAGGGTGCGCTCCAGCCCCTCCAGATAGCGCGTTTCGGTGCGCGGCGCTAACGTGCGCAGCTCGGCGAGCGGCACGGTGAAGACCTCTTCGACCTCGGCGCGGCTCAGCGTTAGAGGTTGCGGCCAGTCTATCACGCCCACAATCGGCGTCACCACGTAGCGAGCGGGCGAGGGCAATTCGCTAAGCTCGCCCAGAAGCGCGTCCTCCGCTACATCCAAACCGACCTCTTCTAAGGTTTCGCGGCGAGCGGTCTCATGTAAAGTTTCGCCGGGGTCGCTCCTGCCGCCTGGAAAAGAAATCTGTCCGGCGTGGTTCGAGAGCGTGGACGCACGCACCGTGAAGAGCAGTTCGAAGCCCTCTGGTCCGCGCAAGAGCGGCACGAGCACCGCCGCTTGGCGAAAGCCGTCGATGGACACCCTTTCGCGCTCGGCGTGTTTGAGGTTGATTTTGAGCCTCGAGAGAACCTCATCCTCCGTCAGCTCGCTCATCTCATCGGCAGTTTTGTGGACGGCCTCATCAGTCGCCTCAACCGTCACGTCACGACCTCCGCCTCAGCCCGCGCGTCCGCCGCCTCGCGGAGCGCCAGCTCGGGGTTCACACCCACTGCGCGGGCATAATTCACCACTGCGAGAAGCAGTTCGCCCACACCCTGCTTAACGTCCTCAACCTCTTTCTTCGCGACCTCTTGATGGGTACGTCTAGCCGTGCTCATAACCTCTTCTAAGGAGCCTTGGGTCCACTCCCAATTTTCGACCAAGCTCGTGCGCCCGCATCAGCGCAGGTAGGCTGCGCGGCGCACGCTCAGCGGGAGAACCAGATTTGCCAGCTTTCTCTTTCGCTTTGATCGCTTGCCAGTTCGTCACCACCTCATCCGCACTGTCCACTTTTACATCCGCGAAGATATGCGGATGACGCCGAATCAGCTTCGCGACGATGGCCTCTTCGATAGCCGGGTAGTCAAAGCGCCCTTCGGCCTCGGCAATCACGGCGTGAAAGGCGACTTGCAACAAGACGTCACCGAGTTCGTCGGTTATGGCGGCGTCGTCACCCGAGGAGATGGCGTCTACGGCTTCGGCGGCCTCCTCGAGCAGATACGGCCTCAACGTTTCGTGCGTCTGCTCCTTGTCCCACGGACACCCGTCCGGCGCACGCAAGCGCCGCATCGTCTTGAGTAGGTTTTCCATGCGTTTAGTCTACCGCGCGAAGGTTAAGAGGTTGGATAGGTAAAAAGCCGATCAGCATTTCAGCTAGTCAGCACTTCAGGTTTTCCTGAGAAGCTGATTAGCTGAAATGCTCTCTTTTAGCAACTCCCTAATCTCCCACTTGTACCGCGCCGTCTAACTTAATCACCGCCCAGTGCCGCCCCGTCTTGCCGGCGTCGCGCCGATGCGAATAGAAGCGTGCCTCATCGCTGTAGGTGCACCAGTTCGAAGTCCAAATATGCTCAGAAAGGACGCCCGCTTGACCTAACATCCACACATTCGCCGCTGCTAAGTCGAGCCGAAAGCGCCCCTCGTCGTCAGGCTGAAAGGGGTGCTCGGGAAAGCCCGCGTCCGCAAACGCCCCCATAACCTCTTCGCCGACCTGATAGCGCGGTGCGCTGATGCCCGGTCCTAGCGCCACGCGGATGTCTCGGGGGTCTGAGCCGTGCGCCGCCATCCGCCGCACCACCTCTTTCGCGATGCCCGCCACCGTCCCGCGCCAACCGCAGTGCGCCGCCCCCACGACCTCTTTCACAGGATCGTGAAAGAGAAGCGGCAAGCAGTCCGCCACGCTGATGACGAGAAGTAAATTAGGGTCAGCCGTCACCGAAGCGTCCGCTTCTTGCTCGAACCAAGTTGGAACACCTTCGATGACCTTGGCGCTATGCACCTGATGAAACGCGCACACCTCTCCCTGAGTGACGCCAAAAGCAGCTAACGCTCTCCGGCGGTTCTCCGCGACGTTTTGGGGCGCGTCGCCGCTACTGAGCCCCAAGTTGAGACTGCCATAGGGCGACGCGCTGACGCCGCCCGTGCGGGTGGTAAAACCGTGTGGCACGTCTAAATTGGGCGCGGTGAGAACGTTCAAGTCAAGTGGGCACGTATCAGCTAGAGGCGCGTTGGCTAGAGGTCGATCGGTTGAAGACATGGCTGAGTTTAGCTCGAGCCTTATACAAACGGGGTCATAACGCAGGCCATAGCAGGGCATACGCATGTACAAGTTTTGCTGGCATGGGCAGCTAAAGTAAAGGATGAACGAAATAGAGATACCGAAACTACTAGCCCACTTCACGGTTGTGCCTGATCCGCGAGCACATAACGTGTGCCATAAGCTAGAAGACATTTTGGTCATCGCCATCTGCGCGGTGATCAGTGGCGCGGACACGTTTAGCGAGATCGAGCAGTACGGTCAGGGCAAGCAAGCCCAACTAGAGAAGATATTGGACCTTCCTAATGGTATTCCTAGCCACGACACCTTTAGGCGGGTGTTCATGCTGCTGGATGCGGAGGCTTGGCAGGGAGTGTTTTTCAGATGGACACAGAGCTTAGCGTTAGCTGAGCGGGAAGTTCCTGTGCGAGCGGTAGATGGTAAATGGTCACGTGCGAGCGGTTTACACACAGTAAGCGTTTGGGCAAGTGAGCACCAGATTGTTTTAGGGCAGCAGCAAGTTGCCGATAAGAGCAACGAGATCACCGCCATTCCCGAACTGCTCGAAGGGCTTGATATTGCTGGAACGACGGTCACAATTGACGCAGCAGGCACCCAAACACAGATTGCTTGGACCATTCGCGAACACCTAGCAGACTACGCTTTAGCGCTCAAAGCCAACCATAAGCACCTTTTCGAAGACGTCCGTTGGCTTTTTGAACAGGACCAGAGCGCACCGCATTGGTCTACCAGCAGCCGAGGTCATGGACGCCTTGAGACCCGCGAGGTGTGGTTACTCACCGAGTTGGACTTTTTGGAGAACACCTCAGCTTGGCGTGACCTTGCCGCTGTTGCGAAGATTAGAAGCACCCGCGAGATCAACGGTGAAAAGAGCGTCAGTGAGCGCTACTTCCTGACCAGCCTCACGGACGTGGAAACGCTCGCTTATGCTGTGCGCGCTCACTGGGGTATTGAAAACAGCTTACATTGGACTTTGGACGTAGCCTTCAAAGAAGATGAAAGTAGAGCTAGAACGCAAAACGCCCAAGCTAATCTTGTCACTTTGCGACATCTAGCCCTCAATCAGCTCAAGCTAGAGTCAACACTTAAAGCCAGTATCAAAGCCAAGCGCAGCAGGGCAGGCTGGGATGACGACTACCTCCTCAAAGTTCTACATGCGTAAGCCCTGCATCAAAGATTTAGGTTTCGTTCTCTTCAGAAGGTGGCAACTCAGGCGACACTTTCGGAGAGGTGCGCCTAAATTCAGGCAGACGAAAACGTCTTTTTCTACCCTCTTGCTCAGCCTCGTCCGCCGTGCCAGCCTCTAACGCCGAGTCATCACGGTTCATGAGCCGCTTGGCAAACGCCCTCCCTCGCTCTAGGGCCGCGTCATAGAACCCGCGCAACTCCTCTTGCTGAGGGACCTTGCCCTTAAACGCCCAAAGCTGCACGCTCTGTCCAATCGCCCATGTGCCTGCGTAAGATACCGCGATTTTCGGCACGATGCCCCAGACGGGCACGAGCCCGACGAGTTGCCGCGCCACCTGCCGAAAGAGAAAGCCGCCGCCTAACACGCCGATAATCTCCCCCATGACCTCTTGCGGCTGCCCCTTTTTGCCTGAGGCGAGCGCGATTTTATAGGCCATAATGAGCTGATTTTTGGTCAAGACGACCATGTCGGCGACGTTGAGCGGGATGTTCAGTACGGGAACGATTTCAGCGACGCCCGTCGAGGCGGCGTAGATGGCGTTGGCGCGAGAGGTCTCGTCTACGAGCGCCCGGCTCACCGCGCCGCGAAAGCGCGGTAGGTGGCGGGCGAAAGCGAGGTGGTATCTTGCGGGTAATACGCTTAATAGCGCTGGAACGAGGACGCTCTCGACCTCTTCGCTCCAGGTCGGGGCGCTCGGCGCACCTAAGCTGACCCGCGCCGCTTCGCGCTTGTGCGGAACCTCTTGCGCGGCCTGCGCTGCCCCGACCATCGCGACGACGGCGGGTATGCCCGCTCGTCCCAAGCGCGTCAACGTTTGCGTCGCCGCTTCACTGAGCGTTGGCACGGTGGCCGATTTTGTCGCTGTTCGAGTGATTTCAGTGCCTGTGGACGACGCTTCGATGAGTAAAATTGCTAGGTCAGCGTCCAAATCGTCCGTATCCAAAGGGGCTTGCGTGAGCCACGGGTGGACGTAGCCGGCGCGTTCCTCACCTTTGGCAACGCAGAGCGTTTCAGCGACGGGCGTGGTCAAGGCGTCGTCGCCCAAGATGAGCAGGGAGAAGCGCCCTTCGGACTCGAGCTGCACCGCCCCTAAATCCACCTCACGAAGAATGCTGAAGAGCCCGCCCGTCGTACTGATTTTTTGTAAACTGCTCAGCGCTTTCATAAGGACGCCTTCATCTAAAACTCGAAGTCGTCGTTTTTGGAGCGAATAAAGTCTTCAAAGGCGTCGTTCTTTTTAGCAGGTGCGCTCTTCGCAGGTGCATTTGTACCCCTTGCATTTGTACCTCTTGTATTTGTGCCTCTTGTATCTGCACCTCTTGTATCAGTACTCGCTGCGCTTGTATTCGTTGTGCTTATACCTTTTGCATTGGCCCCGCGAACCTCGTCGTTCTTCGCCCTTGCGTAGACGCCGGGTGAACTTTGACGGCGCTGCTCGGCGGGCGTGGGTCTCTGATAAGCAACGCGCTCACTGTCAGCCTCACGACTAACTCGCCCGTCAACCTCACGCTTTTCAACCTCACGCTCGTCAACTTTATGTCCAGGTGAGAGCACGAACCAAACGCTCATGACGATGCCGAGGAATAAGAGGTAGATAAGTAGGATGAGGGTGACAAGGGGACCGAAGGGCATATATAGACGATTATAGTACGCTTCGCGCGTTGAAGGTGTTAAGACTCGAAAATTTCAAGTGTTTCGGCGGGTCAGCACCGTTCATTCCCTTCGGGAGACTGCGCCCCTTCCGTTACAAAGTTTCCCGCAGGGACGGATGAACGATAACTAACTTGACTGGACTTTAGCAGGTCAGGAAGAAGAAACGCTTAACTAGCTCATTTAGAACCCAGTCAGCATCTCAGCCAGCCGTGCCGGGTCAGCGTTGCCGCCACTCACTAAAAGCACGGTTGGACCCTCTTTCAGACTCACCCCATCTGCTGAGCCTTCCAACAGCCGCCGATACGCCGCTAAGGTCAGTGCGCCCGTCGGCTCAACGACGAGCTTGACCTCACTCAGATAATCTCTCGTCGCCACTAAAATTGCCGCTTCGCTCACCGTGATGATGCCCGCCACTTTTTCCTTGATAATCGCAAAGGTGTACTCGCCCAAACTCTGCGTCCGCGCGCCGTCCGCCACCGTGCGCGAGGTCAGCGCCATATCCCAGCTTTGCAGCGTGCCCGAACCGAACGACGCCTTGCCGTCGGCTGCAAGTTCGGGTTCGACGCCGATAAGCTGCGCGTCGGGGCAGCGCTTATGTATCGCCGTGGCGATGCCCGCTAAGAGACCGCCGCCGCCCAAGCAGACCAGCACATTAGCAACCTCAGGCAAGTCTTCCGCGATTTCTAGGCCCACCGTGCCCTGCCCCTCGATAATCCAAGGATGGTCGAAGGGGGGCACGAGCGTCGCCCCTTTCGCCTCGGTGAGTTCATGCGCCACCCGTTCGCGCTCGCCGCTCCTGCTCTCGCAACGCACGACCTCCGCACCCCATGCTTCGGTCCTTTTGACCTTGATGTCCGGTGCGTTGTCGGGAATCACGATGGTCGCAGGGACACCAAACTGATGGGCGGCGCAGGCGACACCCTGGGCGTGGTTGCCGCTAGAAAACGCCACGACCCCTCGACCTCTCGCCTCTTCCCCCATTTCTTCACCTAGCGACGCGAGAAAGTTCGTCGCGCCGCGCACCTTAAACGAGCCCGTAAGCTGCAAGTTCTCCGCTTTGGCGTACACGTCATCATAGAAAGGCAACTTTAGGAGAGGTGTGCGCACAGCGGTTCCTTTTAAGCGCTGCGCGGCGCGTTCGATGCCTGCAAAACTTGCTTGGTTTGGGGCGGCAGAAGTCATGCCTCTATTAAACGCTTTTTGAGGAGTTAAAAGCGAGGGTTGAGGTAGTGCGAGGCGGCTGAGCCGCTACTTTCGCAGTTCTACAAATACCAAGGTGTACCGCGCAAGGTCAGCTAAGCTGATAAACTCGCGCTTTAAAGGGACGTAGCTTTAGCTTCCCAATGTCCTCGCTGGATTCGGCGTCGTAGTTGCTGATGAGCAGTTCTTTGTGAGTGAACGCTACGTGATCGGGCAAGATAAATTCGGGCGTGTCACGCGCGAAATTCAAAATGACGAGCAACCGCTCGCTGCGCAATGTTCGCGTAAAGGCGTAAATCTCCTCGTGGTCCTCTAAAAGTAAGCGGTAGGTTCCGTAAACGATGGTGGGATGCGTTTTTCGCAAGTGGATGAGCTGTTGGCGGTAGGGATTGTCTTTAGACCTACGTGACTCAATGAACCAGGGGTGCTCATCCGAGGTGTGGTTGACGACTAAATCCATGATGAGCTTGATGCCGCGTTGGTGCATTTCAGCGAGGAGTTCGTCCCAGTCCGCCACCGTGCCGAATTCTTCCGCAATCGCTCTATAATCGCTGATGTCGTAGCCGTTGTCGTCGTTGGGCGACTTATAAACGGGGCAGAGCCAGACCACGTCAACACCCAAGTCTTGAATGTAGTCGAGCTTGTGAATAATCCCGCGTAAGTCGCCGATACCGTCGCCGTTGCTGTCGTAAAAGCTGCGCGGATAAATCTGGTAGACGACGCTCTCTTTCCACCAGGTTCGTCTTTTTGTTTGCTGTTGTGTTGGCTCCATTGACGTTCCTGCTTCCTCGTCTTAAAACTCAAGTGCAAAGCTAAACCGGACTGCGCGGCGCAGTCCGGCTTTAATCTATCTAAAGTCTACTATGAAAACTACTGGGTTGAACTCGTCTCCGCCTGTGGCTCGCCCACTTCAAAGCCGGTGATGTCTTGCAGGTCGAGCTCGAGAATCTCGAGTGCAACCTCCGCTTCTTCCTCACCCGTCAGCACGTTGTGGACGGCGGTGTAGAAGGCCCTCGAGACCTCGTTGTACTGCTGACCCGTCGGCGCGGAGGGACGCGCCACCGCGTTTGTGAAGACGTCCAAGAGGCGTCCGAAGAAAGGCTGCGCCTCTAAGACCTCTTGGTCTTCGAACAAGGCGGGGCGGGTCGGAATGAAGCTACCCTCGACCGCGCGGAGTCTCTGCGCTTCGGGCGAGGCGAAAAAGGCGGCGACGTCGGCGGCAATCTCGGGGTTTGCGCTGTAGCGCGAGACGCCCAAGTTCCAACCGCCCAATGCGGCGGCGGAGTCGTTGCCCTCGGTGTGAGGGAGCGGCACCACATCGAAGTTGCCCGCGATGGGGCTGTCGTCGGCGTTCATGATGCTGTAGGCGTAGGGCCAGTTGCGCATAAAGGCGGCGTTGCCCGCTTGGAAGAAGTTGCGGGCGTCTTCTTCAGCGAAGCCCGTAACACCCGTGGGCGAAATCGTGCCAACCCATTCAGCGGCGCGGCTGATCATGTCCACGGCGGCAGGGTTGAACACCGTGATGACCTGCTCGGGGCTGATAATCTGGCCGCCCCCTGCCGAGTTGATCCATTCCAGCGCGTCACAGGTGAGCCCCTCGTAAGATTGACCTTGCCAGACAAAGGCGCTGAAGTCCTGATTCTCTTGGCGCTCGCCCTCTTGAATAGTTTGTGACATCTCCTCGAGCTCCGTCCACGTCTCAGGCGGACCGTCAAAGCCGTACTCCTCTAAGAGGTCAGTGCGATAGTAGAGTAGCCCGGCGTCGGTGAACCAAGGAATCGCGGTGAGCTTGTCGTCTACCGTATTCGCTTCGACAATCTCCGGGAAAAACTCACCCATCGAACTCTGAATATCGCCGTACTGATTTAAGTCTGCTAAGTGCTGGGCGAGCTGACCGGGCCAGATGATGTCGAGCTGTAACACGTCGAAGTCGGCAGACTGCGCCTCGAAAAGTTGCAGGTACAGAGAAAAACGCTCGTCCGAAGAGTCGGGGCCAGGCAAGACCTCAACGGTGACATCGGGGTTTTGCTCCATGTACATCTGGGCGAGTTGACGCTCGGTCTCGAGCCCCGGACCCGACGCACCTCCCGAAAAACGAATCGTCGTTTGTGCCTGCGCAGCGCCGAACACCACGCTCAGCGAGAGTAGCGCCAAAACTAACCTCTTCATCATTCACCTCTTTCTTTCAAAGCGGCGGTAGGTCTGCTCAGAACGGGGTGAGACACGCGCTACAACAACCTCATCGCTCGCATAGCAAATCTTACGCCGCACCCCCTGCCTACAATCGTTTGATGAGGGGAGTATATCAGCTTGGGCGCAAGCACTGCAATCCTTTTGGGAGGGCAAATTTCATGATTGATCAGAAAACTGTGGCTAATGGCTTCGACCTCTTGCTCAGGCGTAGTCAGGGGCAACGGGGGAGAAGGTCTCGCCAGCGGCTCTCTCGAGCCTCGCCGTTACCTCTACGAGTTTTTCATCTTGCAACGTCGGCGCAAAAAGCTGCACGCCGCAGGGCAAACCCTCCGCTGTACCTGCCGGAATACTAATCGCCCCGATGCCCACAAGATTCGCGAGGACGGTGTCGATGTCATCCAAGTACATCGCGAGCGGGTCATCTGACTTCTTGCCGAGCGGATACGCGGTGCTCGGCGTGGTCGGGGTCATGAGCAAGTCAAAGGTTTCAAAAGCTCGAGCGAAATCGTCCGCGATAAGACGGCGCACCTTGAGCGCCTTGCCGTAGTAAGCGTCGTAATACCCGGCTGAAAGCGCGTAGGTTCCCATCAGGATGCGGCGGCGCACCTCGGGACCGAAGCCCTCACCGCGTGAACGCATCATCACCTCGGCTTGACCGGAGCGGTTCTCGCCAACACGCTCGCTGTAGAGCATCGCGTCGAAGCGGGCTAAGTTCGCCGACGCTTCAGCCGGGCCAACTAGATAATACGCGGCGACGCCGTGCGGCGCGTTGGGGATGGAGGCTTCGCCGATGGTTGCGCCTAGAGAGGTTAGCGTTGCGGCGGTGCGCTCCAGCGCCCTTTGTATCCCTGCGCTGTTCCCTTCGCCCGAAAGCTCTTGAATCACGCCGACGCGGAGCCCTTCTAAAGACCGATTGGCCTCTAACTTCTCCATAAACGCAGGGGCAACCTCTAAGCTCGTCGCCTCACACGGGTCGTGTCCGCTCGCCGCGTCCATCGCTAACGCCAAATCTTGCGATGAGCGGCACAGCACCCCAATTTGGTCGAGCGAGCTTGCAAACGCCACCACGCCGTAGCGTGATAACCGTCCATAGGTCGGCTTAAAGCCGATGAGCCCGGTGTAGGCCGCAGGTTGACGCACCGAGCCGCCCGTGTCCGTACCGAGCGCAAGTGGCACGACGCCCGCCGAAACCGCAATGGCGGAGCCGCCCGAGGAGCCGCCGGGGACTTTTGAGCTGTCCCAAGGGTTCTTCATCGCGCCGTACGCGGAGTTTTCGCCTGAGCCCCCCATCCCAAATTCATCCAGGTTGGTCTTAGCCATCACGATTGCGCCCGCCGCCTCGAGCCGCGCCACCACCGTCGCGCTGTGAGGAGGCACGAAGGTCTCCAGACTTTTGGACCCCGCTGTGGTGCGAATCCCCGCCGTGCAGATATTGTCTTTCACCGCGATAGGGACGCCCGCAAGAGGTCCGAGCGTGTCACCTGACGCTAACTTTTGGTCTAGGGCTCGAGCCTTCTCTAGCGCCGCGTCATGAGCAACCGTAAGAAACGCATTGAGGTCTTTCTGGACGCGCTCAGCACGTTCTAACGCCTCTCGTACAACCTCTTCCGCGCTGACTCGCCCGCTACAAACCTCTTGCGCGATCTTATGAGCATTCATCCTCGCAGCATACCGTAAAGGGTCAAAAGGGAGGCTGAAGGCGAGTTACTTCCCAACGCTACCGGGTGAGCGATGTATAATCAATGTTCATGAAGTCCGCGCCGTCCCAAGCTACCCAAGCTACTAAGGCCCAAGCTGCCGAGTCGAGTGAGGTCAAGCCGCAAACTAAACCCCGAACCAAGCCTCAGTCAAAGGGACAACTCGCCGCGACACGCATTCACTTTGCGGGTCAGAGCGAGGCCGGTGAGGTGCGCAAGGTCAATCAGGACAGCTATTTTGTGGACACCACACCGCAAGGGGTCTTGGCGATTGTAGCGGACGGGATGGGCGGACACCAGTCGGGCGAAATCGCGAGCGAAACAGCGGTCAAGGTGCTGAGCCGCGCGCTCAAGAAGGCGCAAGCCCACCCACCTGCCGCCATTGCAAGGGCGGTGCAAGACGCCAACTTAGAAATTTACGACTACGCGACGGACCACCCCGAGAGTCGCGGCATGGGCACGACGCTCACGACGCTTTTGGTGGATGACCAAGTGGCGTTGGTGGGGCATGTGGGGGACTCGAGAGCCTACCTCATCCGAGGTGGCGAAATCCATCAACTCACTCAAGATCACTCCTGGGTCGCAGACCGGGTGCGCCAAGGACTGCTGAGCGAAGAGGAGGCGCGGCATCACCGCTGGCGCAACATCATCACCAATGCGCTCGGTTCCACGCCCGAATTCAAGCTCGACATCTTCCACTTCGAAGTTCACTCTGGCGATAAACTTATGCTTTGTAGCGACGGCGTCACCACGCTCCTCGCCGACGAGGTGATTCTGCAAATTTTGAAGGAGCATTCGCCCGAAGACGCCGCCGCGAAGTTGATAGAAAACGCTAACGAGCGCGGCAGCCCCGACAACGTCACCGCTGTGGTCCTCTTTGCCGAAATCGTCGAGCCCAAGCCCAAGCGCTACGACTTGCCCAAAGAGGAAGCCGCGTCCGTCGATATCGGCGAGACGATGAGCGGCATCTACAAAGTCGAGGAGGCGTACCCGTCGCGCCGCCGCTTAGACAGGCTGCGCCGCCAAAACTGGTATCCGTACCGCGTCTGGATTTTGGGCTGCATCTACCTCTTCGTGCTGTTTTTGTATTTTAGTTTGAGGTAAGTACACTGTCAACTAAAGAATTAAGCATGTCATTCTGAGCCCTATAGCGAGCTATAGAGTCTGTCCCTTCGAATTCCAAGGCTTCGCCATACTTCGTGAACAGGGCAAGCTCTGAGCTTGTCGAAGGAATAGACTCCGTCGAAGAATCTCTGCATTCGCCTTCTTCTCTGACAGAGAGCGCAAGTTACGAAGTTTTGGCATAGCCAAACGAGACCCCTCGACTGCGTTGCACGGAGTCTATCCTGCAAAGGGCTCGGGGTGACAACAGTGCTGCAAAATTTAGTTAACGCTGTAGTAGTTCTAAACGCTTAAAAATACGAAAGAGGTAGGATGGAGAGGTGCGACGCGCCGCTCCATCTTCTCATATCGTCGTCCGCGCCCTCACGCAGATAGACGAACTCAGACGCTGTGAAGAGGTTCAGCGCTCGGTGTGGGGCTTTGCTGACTTAGAGGTTGTGGCGGGCTCTCAGATGAGCGCGGCGGTTCATGCGGGCGGTCTGGTTGCGGGTGCGTGGTGTGAAGAGATATCTGGGGAGGACGCGGATATTCTCTGCGGCTTCGTCTACGGTTTTCCAGCTTATGAAGGCAACTCAGTCGGATTTCACTCGGACATGATGGCAGTGCTGCCCAACTATCGCGGTTTGGGCATCGGTCAGCGGCTCAAACAGTTTCAGCGTGAACGGTGCCTGGAGCGGGGCTTAAATTGGATGACGTGGACCTTCGACCCCTTGCAAGCGAAAAATGCGAGGCTCAACTTAGAGCATCTAGGCGCGACAGCTTCTACTTAACTCTTGCAAAAATGCAGAGAGGTTGAAAAAGGAAGTGCTGGTTGATAGTTGTGAGGTGTGAAAACGCAACTAAACCAGCACACGAACAGTTTACTAGGAAGCATTGAGAGCCTGCTATGGAACAAGCGGGAGGTCAGAACCTTCAGAGCTTTGGTTGCTTTGTTTTTGGACACCGAACTGAGAACCACCTTGCAGAACATCACGGGTATATCAGCGAGTACAGCGAGCCGCTTTCTGTCATGTGAGCACGCGCCAGATAAGGTGTTCTGGGAAGAGCTTACTGCCTGGCAGTTCGCGCAGTTCTACCGCTTGCCGAGGCGCGGCAGGCGGGGTGATGTGCGCCTCAAGATTGACCTGACCTGCATTGAGAAGACAGGCAAGCACATCCCTTTTGCACGAGTCTTCAATAAGCTCTTCGGGATTCAACTCGTTGTACTCCACGCCTGTGTGGAGGGCTTTAGTGTGCCTTTGGGCTACCGCATCTACCTGGGAAAAGGCAAGCGCACACCTGTTGAGCTAGCTCTGGAACTGCTCGAGACCTTCCCCGCGTCACGCTTTAGCGCGAGGGTTGTGGTCTTAGCCGACTCAGGCTTCAGCAGCCGCGACTTCATTACGGGCTGCCACGACTTAGGCTTTACACGCTTGCTTCTTGGCATGAAGTGTGACCGGCGCTTAAAGGACGGGCGCAGACTCGATGAGCTTGCTAAGCGGGGTGAACAGGTCGCCCTGCACGACTTACCTGAGCAACCCCTCCATATCAGTTGGTGCGATGTCAAACGCGATGGCGGCAAAAAGCGCTTCTATGTCGCTGCCACCTTCAAAGCGGACGGTGCTTACCTGGCTAGGTGCTACCGCCAAAGATGGCTCATCGAATCGTTCTTCAAGTCTGTCAAGCATGATTTCGGTTTGAAAGAAGCCAGGCTTAGAACCAAAACGGGTATCCGCCTGTGGATTTTTCTAGCCTGCCTAGCCTTTTCACTCGCCAGTTTGCAGCGTACCCTCAGCAAGTGTACCCAAAACCTTCTACAAGCTGCTGAGCGCATACTCGATACGCTCACCGACGTTCGCCTCATCCAGCTTATGGTCCACTGCGAAAGGCTTTCTCGAACCTGCCTACGTCCGCTCAAGCTCGTCTACGCATAAATGCAAGACATGAGTTCTAAATATCTTGTCGATCCATATGGCGTTTTGGGCGGCACGCTCAACAGTGCGCTGCCAAGCGACAGGCTCGTCGCCCGCTGGGATTTGTTGCGTGACGAGGCGCGGAATCCACCTCAACCTCTTGAAACGACACCCCACAATTACGCCCTTCACGCAGACACGCTCACATCTAACCTCACAGATGAACCGCTACTATTCGTAGAGACGCCGAAAGACATCAACGCCTTGTCTACAGATCCAGATAGAGCGCTGGCTTGGCGGCTGGCTCAGCGGGAGGTTTTTCTGGAACTTTTTGGGAGAGGTTACACCGTCACGCGCTTTATTGATGGGTGCTATGTGCTCGAGCGCTAGAAAAGGGACGATTCATAAATCGCCCCTACGTTCACAGCGTAATCACCTGGTCGGGCGGATTGCCGCCCAACGCCGCATAGAGGTCAGGAAAACAGCCGACTTTCACGCCCGCCACCGCGTATCTTGCGGCTGCGCGTCCCTCGCTTCACCCGTCGCTAGATTGCGCTGCAAGGCGCACTGGTCACACATCATCAGCAAGATGTTCTGTTCCTGGGCCACTTTGGAAAGCCGCTCGCCGATGGGGTCGCCCTGACGCAAGACATACGTATTATCGTCAAAAAAGAAAATGCCGACGACGCTTACGCCGTGGTCGCCCGCTTCTAACTGCGGCAGGATCATCGTGCCGAGCTTGTAATTCGCGGCGTTCGGGCTGTTCAAGATATACGCGACTTTCAAGGTTGCCTCCAGTGCAAAAGACGACGCTCCAAGCGCCCCGCGAGGGTAAAGAGCAAGAGCACAAAGCTCATGATGAGGATGATCAGGGCGAGTACTAAAGCTGTGTTGAACTGACTCTGCGCGAACTGAAGCTGATAGCCCAAGCCTCGACTCGCCGCGACGTATTCGCCGACGATGGCTCCGGTAAAGGCGAAGCCTAAGGCCACCTTGAGGTTGCCCATGACCCAAGTGCTGACCGAAGGTAGGTAGACCTCGCGCAGCAAGACCCAGCGCCCACCGCCCAAGGTTTTGACGCGCTCCACGAGGCGCACGTCCACCTCTCTAATGCCGCTATAAACGGCGAAAAACATAATCACGGTGACGAGCAAGAAGGAGAGCGCCACCTTTGAGGGCAGGTCAATCCCTAGCCAGATGACGAAAAGTGGCGCGAGAATAACCCTGGGTACGGCGTTCAATAAAATCATCACGGGTTCTAAAAGCTCCGAGATGAGCGGCACGAGCGCGGCGGCGAAGCCCAAAACCGCGCCGATGACGAGCCCGAACAGCAGCCCTAAGAGCGCCGCCGTAAAGGTCGCTTGCAGATGTGTCCAGATGCCGCCGTCCGCGAAGAGTTCGAACAGCGTGGCGGCAACCGTACTCGGCGCAGGGGCGTAGAAGGGGTCTAAAACGCCACCTCTCGCTAAGGCTTCCCAGATGCCCAAGAAGATGAGGAACGCGGTGAACTGTCTTACCCAGATGCGCCTAAAAGGATTCACGCCGCCACCTCTTCGCGCTGTTCCAATGCGTCACCTTCGACTTCACCCTGAAGGTCGCCCCACACCTTTCGCAGCAGGGGTGCAAACGCGGGGTCGGTGCGGGTTTGCAAGAGGTCCCTGGGACGCGCCAGCGGTACCTGATAACGCTCGCGAATCGTCGCTCGTGGACCCTGTGAGAGCAGATAGACCTCATCGGACAGACTGATAGCTTCCTCCAAGTCGTGCGTCACGAGCAGTACCGTCAACCGCTCGCGCTCCACCCAGCCCAGCACGTCTTGGGTGATGCGGCGGCGCACGATGGCGTCAAGTGAGGCGAAGGGCTCGTCCATCAGGAGCAAACGCGGTTGCAGCGCTAAGACCTGCGCTAACGCCACGCGCTTGCGCTGACCGCCCGAAAGCTGACGCGGGTAGCGTCCGCCGAGCCCGTTCAAGCTGAGGCGGCTGAGCCATGTATTGGCGCGGTCGAACGCTTCTCGTTTAGAGAGTCCGCGAATTCTGAGACCTAGCGCGACGTTTTCGCGCACGGTGCGCCAAGGAAGTAAAGCGTCGTCTTGGAACAAGATACCGACGTGTTCGCGCTCTACCTCGAGCCCCACCTCGCCCCGACTCGGCTCTTGCAGTCCCATCACTGCCCGCAAGATGCTGCTCTTGCCCGAGCCCGACGGACCCACCAGCGAGACGAACTGCCCCGCGTCCACCTGAAGATTGACGTTTTCTAAAACGGGCGTCGCTTGCTGATAACTAAGGTCTAAGTTTGAAACGTGTAACATCTAACTTCCTATCACATCTCTAGCTAAGAGGGTCTCTAAATCCACGGGTTCTTCTAAAATTCCGGCGGTCAAGTTCGCTTCCTGGACACGGCGACACGCTTCAATGTCGATGGTTACGGCGTCCGGGTAGAGCGAGGTGCGGTACTGGTCGATGATGGTCTCGAGCTGCGCCCTGTCCCCGCCCGCGATGATTTCAGGCGGCAAGGCGTCGATGAGTTCTCCCGGCGACGCCGTTTTGACCGCTTGCAAGCCGCGCTGCAAGGCGCGTCCTAAGCGTTGCATCTCATCTAAGCGCGCTTCACGCTCGTCCTCGCGCACCGCCACGCCCATAAACTCGTACGCGCCACCTAAGTATCTCTGCGCGTCCTCAATATTCATCGCGTTGACCAAAACCGCGCCGCCGTCCTCACGTAAAAGGGTCAGCGCAGGCTCTTGCACCATGCCCGCGTCGATCTGCCCAACGCGCAAAGCGTCATAGAGGTTGGGTCCCAAGGTCGCAAAGCGCACCGTGTCCGCGTCCACGCCCGCTTGCGCCAAGAGGTAAAGCATCAGTGCGTGGTCGGCGTTGCCGAGCGCGGAGACGCCCACGGTTGTGCCGGAGAGGTCGGCAACTTGGGTGATACTTTCGGCGTTCTCTGGCGCAGTCGCCAGCGCGAAGAGCGGCAAGCGCCCCGTGGTCGCGAACCGCTGAATCTCTGCGCCGCTCGCAAAGGCGGAGAGCGCCACGTCGAACGAGGTTGCAGCGTAGTCCACCGCGCCGCCGACGAGGGCTTGCATGGCGGCGCTGCCGCCGCGAGAGTAAATCAACTCCACATCTAAGCCCTCTTCTTCAAAAAAGCCCCGCGCCCTCGTGAATTCGTACGGCACGACGCAGAGAAGCTGACTGCAAAATGCCAAACGAATCCTCTGAGTATTGTCTTGCGCCAAACTAAAGCCCTGCTGCCCCAAGCTAAAGCCGACGATCGCACCCAACATCCCCTTGAGGACGGTGCGCCTGTCAGTTTTTGTTACCTCTTGTTTGATGTCGTCACAGCAGCCCATGCGGCGTGCCTCCTCGTGTAACTGATAGCGGGGATACAGTTGATAGAACCTATCAATTAACAGAACAGTATGGCGCAGGAGCGTCGCCTGTGTCAACGCGCTGGGCTGCAAACTAGCGAGCTTTCACGCCGACTCGAGCCTGAAGGCGAGGTGGCGAACTTCGTTCGGTCGCGTAAAATCTCTTTGTTGTAGCATTTCCAAAGTCTCAGCTAGCCTTATACAGACTTTTGTCCGGGTTTCAGTCTAAGTACTTGCTGAATGCCGCACAGAGCTAAAGTTTGAGGATCATCAACTAGGTTCTGAAGTGTAAGCTCAGAAAAGGTTACGCCGAACACCTTTGCTACACTCTAGGGGTACACGACGTGAAGTTTTCGACTCTCGAGAGGAGCGCAACATGGCCTTTACCCTACCCGACCTACCCTACACGAAAGACGCCTTAGAGCCCACTATCGACGCTACGACGATGGAAATCCACCACGACAAGCACCACCAGAGCTACACCACGAAGCTCAACAATGCTGTAGAAGGCACCGATATGGAAAACATGAGCATCGAGGAGATTCTCGGGCAAGGTGTAGATAAGCTCTCGACAACGGTGCGCAACAATGGCGGCGGCTACGCCAACCACAACCTCTTCTGGGAAATCATGGGACCTAATGGCGGCGGCAGTCCTTCGGGCGACCTCAGCGAAGCCATCGAGCGCGACTTCGGTTCTTTTGATTCGCTCAAGGAGCAGTTTGAGAGCGCAGCGACAGGTCAGTTCGGCTCGGGCTGGGCCTGGCTCGTGGTCAACGGCGGCAAATTAGAGGTGATGAGCACACCCAACCAAGACAGCCCCTTGATGGAAGGCAAAACGCCCATCTTAGGACTCGATGTGTGGGAGCACGCCTACTACCTCAAGTACCAGAACAAGCGCCCGGAGTATGTCAGCAACTTCTGGAACGTGGTGAATTGGGATAAAGTGGCGGAGTATTACCAGTCAGCTAAGTAAAGTAGATTCAAAATCTATAAGAGGTGTGAGGCTCTCTCGCACCTCTTTTGTTGTCTTTGGATTTGGTACTGTGGGGTCTTGAGTCGAGTTGAGCGTAGCGCTTCGTAACGCAGGGCTTACGCATGTAGAACTTTGAGGAGGTAGTCGTCATCCCAGCCTGCCCTGCTGCGCTTGGCTTTGATACTGGCTTTAAGTGTTGACTCTAGCTTGAGCTGATTGAGGGCTAGATGTCGCAAAGTGACAAGATTAGCTTGGGCGTTTTGCGTTCTAGCTCTACTTTCATCTTCTTTGAAGGCTACGTCCAAAGTCCAATGTAAGCTGTTTTCAATACCCCAGTGAGCGCGCACAGCATAAGCGAGCGTTTCCACGTCCGTGAGGCTGGTCAGGAAGTAGCGCTCACTGACGCTCTTTTCACCGTTGATCTCGCGGGTGCTTCTAATCTTCGCAACAGCGGCAAGGTCACGCCAAGCTGAGGTGTTCTCCAAAAAGTCCAACTCGGTGAGTAACCACACCTCGCGGGTCTCAAGGCGTCCATGACCTCGGCTGCTGGTAGACCAATGCGGTGCGCTCTGGTCCTGTTCAAAAAGCCAACGGACGTCTTCGAAAAGGTGCTTATGGTTGGCTTTGAGCGCTAAAGCGTAGTCTGCTAGGTGTTCGCGAATGGTCCAAGCAATCTGTGTTTGGGTGCCTGCTGCGTCAATTGTGACCGTCGTTCCAGCAATATCAAGCCCTTCGAGCAGTTCGGGAATGGCGGTGATCTCGTTGCTCTTATCGGCAACTTGCTGCTGCCCTAAAACAATCTGGTGCTCACTTGCCCAAACGCTTACTGTGTGTAAACCGCTCGCACGTGACCATTTACCATCTACCGCTCGCACAGGAACTTCCCGCTCAGCTAACGCTAAGCTCTGTGTCCATCTGAAAAACACTCCCTGCCAAGCCTCCGCATCCAGCAGCATGAACACCCGCCTAAAGGTGTCGTGGCTAGGAATACCATTAGGAAGGTCCAATATCTTCTCTAGTTGGGCTTGCTTGCCCTGACCGTACTGCTCGATCTCGCTAAACGTGTCCGCGCCACTGATCACCGCGCAGATGGCGATGACCAAAATGTCTTCTAGCTTATGGCACACGTTATGTGCTCGCGGATCAGGCACAACCGTGAAGTGGGCTAGTAGTTTCGGTATCTCTATTTCGTTCATCCTTTACTTTAGCTGCCCATGCCAGCAAAACTTGTACATGCGTATGCCCTGATCTTTGATGAATCTTTACAATATCACCTCAAAGTGATATATTATTTATAGGTGATTTATTGACTGTCTCCTATGCCTTATACTATCAACTATTCTAACGAATTCGAGATGTGGTTCACTAACCTTAACGAAGCGCTACAGGATGACGTTCTTATCACCATCGGTTTGCTCGAGGAACATGGTCCTCAATTACGACGACCTTACGCAGATACCTTGGAAGGCTCTACACTGAGCAACCTCAAGGAGTTACGTGTGCAGCACCGTGGTGAGCCCTACCGCATTCTATTTGCTTTTGACCCTAAACGCGAAGCACTCCTGCTTATTGGAGGTAACAAAATGGGTGACAAGCGCTGGTACAAGCGGATGATACCGCTCGCGGAGGGAATTTTTGAACGACATTTAGCTACTCTGGAGGATTAGCTATAGCGAAACCCTATCGCAAATTAATGGAGAATTTTAGTGAGGAGCGCAAAGCGCGTATCGAGCAAGGTCAAGCGCTCCTGCTTATGGAGTATGACCTCTTGTCTCAACTCCGCAAAGACCGTGACCTAACTCAGAAAGAGCTTGCTGACATCTTAGAGATTCGCCAGTCTGCTATCTCTAAGTTAGAAAGTCAGGAAGACATCATGCTTCAAACTTTAGAACGCTACATTCGCGCCTTAGGTGGTGAGTTGGAGATAAGGGCGAAGTTTCCAGACATGGACGTGAAGCTCAACCAATTCGTGCGAGGAGCGTAAGCGCAAGCTCGAGCCTCTTTCCCCTCTTCATGTCAAGATAGAGACAGAGTTTTTAACAATTCTGCTTCAACCTCTTACTAAGGAGACTGACATGAAAAAGCTGACTTTTCAGGGGGCGCAGGGGGATACGTTGGCGGCGCGGCTCGAGCTGCCCCCCTCATCTCAAGGCGAACCCAAAGCCTACGCGCTGTTTGCTCACTGCTTCACCTGCTCGAAAAACTTAAACGCCGCTGTGAACATTAGCCGCGCTCTCGCCGAGGCGGGCATCGCCGTGCTGCGCTTCGACTTCACGGGGCTGGGCGAGAGCGAAGGCGACTTTGCCGACACGAACTTTTCTTCCAACATCGAAGACCTGGTTGCAGCGGCGGAGTTTTTAGAGGAGAACTATAGAGCGCCCCAACTCCTCGTCGGACACTCGCTGGGTGGCGCGGCGGTCTTGCAAGCGGCGTCGCGCATCCCCTCAGCTAAGGCAGTTGCGACCCTGGGCGCACCGAGCGAGCCCAAACATGTAGAGGCGCATTTGGAGAGTAGCCTCGAGCAGATCGAGCGTGAGGGCGTCGCAGAGGTCACGCTCGAGGGGCGCAGTTTCACCGTTAAAAAGCAGTTTTTAGACGACCTTAGAACCTCGCACATGCGCCGCGTCATTCACACCTTAAATAAAGCGCTGCTCGTGCTGCATTCACCCATTGACAACACGGTAGGGGTGGGAAACGCGGCGGACATTTTCGTCACTGCTAAGCACCCCAAGAGCTTCGTTTCATTGGACAACGCGGACCACCTTCTGACCAGAGACAAAGACTCCTGCTACGCGGGCGCGGTGACTGCAACGTGGGCGACGAAGTACATGGAGATACAAGAGTCTCAACGTTGGACGGAGGACATCGGCAAGGACCGCACGGTTGCCCGCACCGAAGACACCTTTCGCACCGAGGTCATCACGCACGGCGAGACCCTCTTAGCCGACGAACCCGAATCATACGGCGGCACGGACACCGGCCCGACCCCTTACGACTACCTCGCTACGGCGCTGAGTTCGTGCACCTCGATTACGCTGCGCATGTACGCCGACCGCAAAAAGTGGCCTTTAGAGGCGGTCGAGGTCGAGGTGAAACATAAAAAGGTCAAGAGCGACAATGGTGAGGGCAAACCCAGCAGACACGACCACTTCGAACGCGAACTCAAGCTCTACGGCGAGCTTGACGAGGTGCAGCGCGAGCGGCTTTTGGAGATTGCCGAGCGCTGCCCCGTCCACCGCACGTTGGAATCCAAAGAGGTTGAGGTTGCGACGAGGCTGCTCTAGGTGATGGGAGAGGGTTGTAGTCTCGAGTCACCTTAGACGTCCGCGCAAAGCTACGACTTCCTTGTTTCCGTGAAACGGGTAGTGGTTTTGAGTCGAATACCAATGTACGCTTTTTGCCGTTTGTATGTGCTGAACAAGGGGTTGCAACCCCTTGCTGAACCTCTACGCGGTTCCGAATAGAACCACTACCCAGAAAAGAATCTCAGCTAACGTTCGCTTCTGCGCACAACGTTAGACTGTCCTTCGCAACAGGTTTGCCCCAACGAGGGAGAAGTTACCAATCTACATGTAGACGGGCGCAAAGGCAGTCTTGTCTCCACAGATGAGCGAACCTGTCAATCTTTAAGGAGGTTTTTATGCCAGTACGTTCAGCAGATGCAACCTGGAAAGGCTCTTTACAGCAGGGCGAAGGGAGCATGAAGCTCGGCAGCGGCGCGTTTGAAGGGTCGTACTCCTTTCGCTCACGCTTCGAAGCGGGCGACGGGACGAACCCTGAAGAGTTAGTAGGTGCGGCGCACGCAGGCTGCTTTTCGATGCAGCTTTCCGCGCTGTTGGCGCAAGCGGGTCACGAGGTTGATAGCGTCCATACCGAAGCGCGGGTGCACTTAGACAAGGACAATGGCGGCTTTAAGATCAGTAAAGTCGAGCTGCACACGCAGGGCAAAGTGCCAGGCATTGACGAAGCGACCTTTCAGGAGCACGCAAATCAGGCCAAAGAGGTCTGTCCGGTTTCCAAAGCGCTCGCGGGCACGGAGATCACGCTCGAGGCCACCCTCAACAGCTAAACAAAAACAAATTAAGCGAAACCCCTACCTCAGTGGTGGGGGTTTTTTAATGATCACAGTGCGTCGATAAATGCCCTAGCCTCACAACCTCTTGACTTCATCATCCATCAGGCTGTACTATACCATCTATAGGGATGGTTAATGGAATCCAAAAGGATGGTGGTAATGGCTGATTTACAACCCAAAGCAGGCGGCACAGAGAAGATTACAGTCAACTTAGGCGTTGTGGACTTAGGCCAGATCGACCTCATCGTGCAGGAGGGCTTCTACTCGAATCGAACGGACTTTATTCGCACCGCGATTCGCAACCAACTCGGTACGCACGCCGACGTGATTAAACAGAGCGTGAGCCGCAGGACGTTGGTTTTGGGGCTCAACCACTACACCCGCGCCGACTTAGAAAGGGTGCGCAATGCAGGAGAGACGTTAGACATTCAAGTGTTGGGTCTGGTGAGCATTGCGCCGGACGTGAGCCCTGAGTTGGCTCAAGAAACCATACGTTCTATCACGGTGCTAGGTGCGCTGCACGCGAGTTCGGCGGTTAAAAAGGCTCTAGCGGACAGAATTCGCTAGTCATTCATAGATTAGAGGGGGCATGATGAACGAGAAAATGAAAGCGGCGCTAAAAGAGGCTGCCAAACTAACCCGTACAGGTCAGATGCAAGCGGCGACAGAGAAGATTCAGAAGACGCTTCAGAACTCATTTCAGAGCCAAGGTAGTACGAGCGCAGTGCGCGTCGCGGTGGAGAAGTTGGCGCACGCCTTACCGGAAGCGGCGCGTCAAAAGGCGTCACAGGGCGCTCAGTCTTTTGGGGACTTTATCCCTGACTTATCCCAAAGTTTTCCGCCTCGAGCCACTTCAGCCCCAAGTGCCGCACTAGGTCAAGGACAGTTTCTCTCGGACACCTACTCGAACAGCGCAGGCACGCGCGGCTATAAGCTCTACGTTCCAAAAGGTATTCAAGAGAACCAAAAACTACCTCTTGTCGTTATGCTGCACGGCTGCACCCAAGACCCCGACGACTTCGCCGCAGGCACGCAGATGAACCTTCAGGCCGACGAGGAGCTGTGCTTGGTGCTCTACCCGGCGCAGCCTAATAGCGCCAACCCTAACAAGTGCTGGAACTGGTTTAAGGAAACCGATCAGCGCTGTGACACGGGCGAACCTTCGCTCATCGCGGGGATGACGCGCCAGGTGATGAGCCGCTATCCAGTAGACGCGAAGCGCGTCTATGTCGCGGGCCTCTCGGCGGGCGGCGCAATGGCAGCGATTATGGGTGCGGCATATCCCGACCTCTTTGCCGCCGCCTGCGTGCATTCGGGTCTTCCCCACGGCGCAGCCAAAGACCTCCCCTCGGCGATGATGGCGATGCAAAGAGGCTGCGGAGAAGGGGTTGCCGCGCCTAGTTCTGTACCGACCATCGTCTTTCACGGAGACCGTGACAACACAGTGAGTCCGCGCAATGGGGATGAGGTCATCTCGAGAGCGGCGAGCAAACGCTATGAGAAGCGCACCGAGAAGGGGCAAGTCGCGGGTGGACGACCCTATACACGCACGCGCTATTTAGATGGGGGACGGGTGAGGCTCGAGCATTGGCGCGTTCACGGCGCGGGGCACGCTTGGGCCGGCGGGAGTGCGGCGGGCACGTTCACCGACCCTAAAGGACCAGACGCGACGCGGGCGATGCTCGAGTTTTTCTACACCTTCGGTAACTGACAATAAAAACTCGCTAGACCCGGCTCATACGGATTCCACTTAATTCCATATCACCGAGAAAAAGCCTCGATGATATTCCATACCGCTCCATCCGTATCTTCTTTCATACTCGCTACGCTCGGATTGATTCGCTATGTTAGCGAATCAATCGGAATCCGGCTTACTTCCTCCTGCCGAAACTGCTTCTCGTAGAGGTCGCGGTAGAGCCCACCCTGCGCCATGAGCGCAGCGTGCGTACCACTTTGGATAATCTGACCTCTCTCTAAGACGAGGATGCGGTCCGCATTGCGAATTGTAGACAAGCGGTGCGCGATGACGAACACGGTGCGTCCCTGCATGAGCGTATCTAAAGCCGCTTGCACCAGCGCTTCGGATTCGGAGTCGAGCGAACTGGTGGCCTCGTCCAAAATGAGGATTTTAGGGTTTTTGAGGAGCGCCCGCGCAATCGCGATGCGCTGCCGCTGCCCGCCCGAGAGCTTGACGCCGCGCTCCCCGACAACCGTCGCGTAACCATTCGGAAACTCCGTGATGAAGTCGTGTGCGTTGGCGGCTTTGGCGGCGTCTTCTAACTCTTCTTCCGTCGCCTCCGGTTTGCCGTAGCGGATATTCTCCGCCACCGTCCCCGAAAAGAGTTGCGTCTCCTGCGGCACGATGCCGATGTGCCGCCGCAATGCGTGCGTGTCCAACTGGCGCAGGTCCACGCCGTCGAGCGTCACACGCCCTTGACTAGGGTCGTAAAACCTCGGAATGAGCGTAATCAGCGTGCTCTTGCCCGCGCCGCTCGGTCCGACCAGCGCCACAACTTCGCCGGGGTCGGCGCTGAGCGAGAGGTTTTTGAGGACGAGCGCGTCGCCTCTATCGTTCATAAGCTTGCCAACTGCGCCATCCGAACTATCCGCTATATCACCGTAACGAAAGGAGACCGCTTCGAAGGCTAAGTGACCTTGAACGCTCGAGAGCACCTGCGGCGTTTCGGGTTCAGGCAAATCGCTCTCTTCGTCCAAGAGGTCGAAGATGCGCTTCGACGCGCCTAGCGCCTCCTGAAATTGACTGTAAAGCGCTGGAAAGGTCGCGATCGAGCCCGCGACGAAGAGCGTCAGGAGCAAAAAGGCAATGAGGTCGCCCGCCGGAAGTTGGTTGTTTAGGACCAGACGTCCCCCGTACCAAAACACGACGGCGATAGCGCTAAAGGTCGCGAAAATGATGCTCGGGATAAAGGCCGCCCTTACCCGTGCGCGGCGCAAGGCCACGCTGTAAGAATCGCGGATGAGGTCGCCGTAGCGCTCCCGCTCCAAGCCTTCCGCCGTAAAGGACTTGACCACGCGAATGCCCGTGATGGCCTCCTCCGCCGAGGCGTTCGCGCTCGCCACGCGGTCTTGAAACTCGGTGCTGATGCGCCGCAGCTTGCGCCCGAAGTACGCACCTGCGAGCACAACGGCAGGCACGATAGAGAGCATGACCAACGTGAGTTTCACGTCCAGATAGAAGAGAATCGCAATGCCGCCCACGAGCGTGATGAGCTGATTGACGAACTGCGCTAACGCCTGCGAGACGACGCCCTGCACGGTGGCGATGTCCGACGTTAAACGAGAGGTGATTTCGCCCGTTTTGCGCTCTTCGAAAAAGCGCACCGAGAGCCCGACGAGGTGGTCATAGAGCGTGCGGCGCAAGTCCGCGACGACGCCCTCCCCCACTAGCGCAAGGTAGTAGACGCGCAGATAGTTGAAGAGCGCTTGCACGACGAAGATGCCTACCAGAAGAAAGGTGATGGTGTTGAGACCCAAGTTGAGATTAGGGTCGTTTCTACCTGCAAAGGCCGTGTCAAACAGCTCGCGTGCCATGAGCGGAAAGGCAAAGCCCAAGACGCTCGCGACGATGACGGCGAGGATGCCCGTGATGAGCGGCATTCTGTAGGGTCTGGTGTAAGCGAATAGTCGCTTGAGTTGAGACAGGTCGGCGGAGCGCTCGGAGGATGAATCCTCCGGTACACTTCTTGAATTTGTTGTTGATGATCGGGTGGCTCGAGCCATACCTCACAGTCTACGCCCTACCTCAGCATTCGGCGGTCTCCTAAAAAAGCTAGCGGGTAGAGAGGACGAAGACCGCGTTATTGTGAACAAGCGTATTGCTTACATGCTCAAGCTCAGGGTTGCTAACGCTTGCTATGACTCGAGCCCCCTCATGAACTTTAACGTTCATCTCTTTAATGAAGCACTTTTAATGAACCTTTAGGCCGTCAGGCAAAGCATTTACTCATGGTGTTCCGGTAGGCTCGTCTTAACATCTTTACTACAACTCGAGGAGGTTGTCAGTGAAAAAACTCATATATACAATCCTGTGCTTGGTGCTACTAGGGTCGTCGGCCTTAGCGCAAGACCTCTACCTTGGCGGAGGCGTCGCCCCACCTACCAACTCGGATGACGAATCCATTGGGCTCAGCGCGCAGCTAGGGGTAGGGCTCTTGGCGGGCTTTAGCGTGCGGGCTGCCGCTGAGATAAGCTCGGACTTCGACACCTTTAGACTCATCAGCGGTAACTTGCTCTACAATATCGGCTTACCACTTACGCAGAGCAAAGCCTACTTCGGCGCGGGCGCAGACGTCTTTTTTGAAGACCAGCCGGACAACGTCGAGGACATCGTCGACAACATAGATAACGGACCTTTCGGCCTCCACGCAGTTGGGGGCGGCGAGCTTCGCTTGGGGCGTTTTGGCGTTTTCGGTGAGGTGCAACCTGGGGTATTAATCGAGGATTTCGACACCTATATTCGGGCTAGGGCCGGGGTGAACTTGCACTTCTAGTCGTTACAGAGTCTGATTTACAATGTGTCACTAAGTGCGGAGCGCCGTTATAGCGGCGCTTCTTCCTTGGCCGTTACCTCTTTACCAGACGGCGTCAACTACGAGTCTGACGTCTGGCACTGTTTGTCCTCTCAAGGCGATACATGCCCCTCAACTCCTCGCTAGCCACGGTACACTAGGCGTAAAGTAATGAGGAGTTGGAGGACTCACACTATGAGCAAACCGCTCTGGACACCGAGCAACATGCGCGTCGCCGAGGCTGCCATGACCGAGTTTCGGAAACTGGCAGAACAGCGCACCGGACAGGCGCTTTCAGATTACGAAGCCTTGCACACCTGGTCAGCAGAGAACCCAGCGGACTTTTGGGCGCTCTACGCGGAGTATGCGGGGTTCGACTTAAACGCGCAGCAGGTCATGAGCGACGATCCGATGCCCTACACGAAGTGGTTCGAGGGCGCAACCTTAAATTACGCGCAGGCACTCCTCTATCCTTCTGAGTTGAAAAGCGAGGACGAGTTCGCCATTATCGCAGCGAACGAGGCAGGTGAGGAGCGGCGGCTCACCTACGCCGAGTTGCGTCAAGAGGTCGCGCGGTGTGCTAGCGCCTTGAAGCGCACGGGCGTCGCGGAGGGCGACAGGGTCGCCGCGTCACTCAGCAACACACCCGAAGCGGTAATTCTCCTGCTCGCCTGCGCATCACTCGGCGCGGTCTTTTCGTCGTGCTCACCAGACTTCGGCGCAGACGCCGCCGCTGACCGCTTCGGACAAATCGAGCCGAAACTTCTCGTGGCGTCGGGCGGCTATCACTACAACAGCAAGTTTTACAGCACCTTGGAGACGGTGCAAAAGCTGAGTAAACGCATCGAGAGTTTGCTCGAGACCGTCGTCATTCCCTCCGATCACGGCAGCGGTTCTTTCACCGCTTGGCAAGACTGGTTGGGTGACGAAGAGGCCGAATTAAACTTCACCCCCCTCCCCTTCGACCATCCGCTCTACATCCTCTACTCGTCCGGCACGACGGGCTTGCCCAAAGCCATCGTCCACCGCGCGGGCGGCGCACTGCTGACGCACCACAAGGAGCACCGCCTCCACGCGGACATTAAACCGGGCGATACAGTCTTCTACTTCACCACCTGCGGCTGGATGATGTGGAACTGGCTCGTGTCGGTCTTGGCGCAGGGCGCAACCATCGTCCTCTATGACGGCTCACCGTCACAGCCCTCTTTAGACGCCACCTGGACGCTCGTGGAGAACCTCGGCATCACCTATTTCGGCACGAGCGCCCGCTTTATCCATTCCTGCAAAGACTTCGGCGTCGTTCCCAAAGAGGTCGCGGACCTGAGCACGCTCAAAAGTATCTCTTCGACGGGCTCACCCCTTTCACCGGCGGGCTTTCGCTGGGTCTATGAGGCCGTCAAAAAGGACGTTCACTTGGCGAGCATCTCGGGCGGTACAGACATCGTGAGCTGTTTTATGCTGGGCAATCCGGTACAAACGGTGTACGAAGGAACCATTCAATCACCGGGCATGGGCGTCGCGCTCGCTGCTTACGACGACACGGGCCAGCCCGTTATGGGTGAACCCGGCGAGTTGGTCTGCGAGCAACCGCTCCCTTCGATGCCGCTTTCTTTTTGGAACGACCCGGATTACGAACGCTACAGAGGTGCATATCTCGACTACTTCCCCGGCGTCTGGCGGCACGGCGACCTCATCGAGATGACGGATGAGGGCATCGTCGTGTATGGGCGGAGCGACGCGACTTTGAACCCCGGCGGTGTGCGCATCGGCACGGCGGAGATTTACCGTCCGCTACAAACTTTATCTGAAGTGATGGAATCGTTGGCGGTGGGCAAGAAGGAGGACGGCGATGAGGTCATCTGGCTCTTCGTGGTGCTGCGCGAAGGCGTCCAACTGGACGACGACCTCACAAAAAGGATCAAAGGGGCGATTCGACAAGACTCGAGCCCCCGCCACACCCCCAAGCGCGTTTTTCAGGTCTCACAGCTTCCGCGTACCCGTAGTGGCAAACTGGTAGAGGTCGCCGTATCGCGCATGGTCAACGGCTACACCGTGCCGAACCGTCAGTCGATGGAGAACCCGGAGGCGTTGGAGGATATTGAGAGGGTTTTAGAGAAACAAGCTGTTGGCGACAAGGTGTGATCGCTAGCCGCTAGTCGCTTTCGGTTAGGCGCAGCACCAACCCTTCATTCGCGGCGAGGTCGAGCTTAGTTAGTTCGACCTCTTTTTGATGGGTCATGGTGCTCGAGACTGCCACCTCAGCCTTAGGGGAATAACGCGGGAGGGGTAGCTCGAGGCTATGCTCATTCGCGCTCAGATTCAGCACAACTAAAAAGCTGTCCGCATCTTTGGCAGAACGAAGGTAGGCAAAGACATCGCCGTCCGCCTCTCCTACGGCGACCTCTTCGTACGCGCCGATACTGAGCGCACTCTCGCTTCTGCGCAGTTCGGTCAACCTCTTGAAAAGAGCGAGCATTGACGTTCCGTCGCCCATCTGCGCTTGAACGTTGTTCTTCTCAAAGTCATCCGCAAGCGGTAGCCACGGTTCGACCTCTCCATTTGTAAAGCCTGCATTGGACGAATCGTCCCACTGCATCGGCGTGCGCTCGGGGTCGCGCCCCAAGAGGTGTGCCACCTCCGGTTGATTCACGGCGGGCGGGTCTTTGACCTTGTCGGCGGGAATCTCCACGTCGCGCATTCCGATTTCCTCACCGTAGTAGACGAAGGGCGTGCCGTGCAGCGTCAGGAGTAGCATCTGCGCAACCCTCGCTTGCTCGAGCCCGACCCGCGTCGCCACGCGGTGCTGGTCGTGGTTGCCTGAAACCCAGTTGGGCCACGCGCCCGGCGGCAGATACGCCTCGTAAAGTTCGACGATGCGGCGCACGGTGGGCGCGTTCCAGTCGTTGTAGATGAGGTTGAAGTTGAAAGGTAGGTGACACTCGTCAGCGAGGCCGTAGTACGCCATCAGCGTCTCATCGAAAATGAACATCTCGCCGATGAGCACGCGCTCCTGCCCTAGTGTGCTGTAGCTGTCCACCACGCGCCGCATCTTTTTAATGAGCGTATGTACCTCGGGCTGATTGCGAGAATAGATATGGTTCAGCTTGCCGTAGGGCTCGACGCCGTCCCAAACCTTATTTTCGGGTTCGTCGCGCAGATGCGGGTCTTGAAGCATAAACTCGATAACGTCCACGCGGAAACCGTCCACACCCTTACCGAGCCAAAACTGCATCGTCTCGAAGAGCGCACTTTCTACCTCAGGGTTGTGATAGTTGAGGTCGGGCTGCCTATACTCGAAGCTGTGGAGGTAGTATTGACCTCTCACCTCATCGAAGGTCCAAGCGGGGCCGCCGAAGCAGGACAACCAGTTGTTCGGCGGGCCGCCGTCCGCCTTCGGGTCACGCCAGGTGTACCAGTCGGCCTTCGGGTTATCGCGGCTGCTGCGCGATTCCTGGAACCAAGCGTGCTCTGTTGAGGTATGGTTCGGAACGAGGTCTAAAATCAGCTTGAGGTCATGGCTGTGCACCTCTTCTAAGAGCGCGTCGAAATCCTCCATCGTGCCGAAAAGTGGGTGGATGTCCACATAATCCGCAACATCGTAGCCGAAGTCGTGCATCGGTGAAGGGTAGATCGGCGAGAGCCAGATGGCGTCTACGCCCAAGGACTGGAGGTAGTCCAACCTCTTACGAATCCCTTGCAAGTCTCCTACGCCGTCATTATTGCTGTCTTGAAATGAGCGCGGATAAATTTGATAGATGATGCCAGTTTGCCACCAGCGGTGGTAGGTTGAATGAGACATGCTTACGTTGTACCAAAAAGCAGCAGGTAGCATCTGGTCATGAAAACAGCAGATACTATCTGGTCACAAATACGCTCACTCGAGAAAACTGACGCCTAGCACGCAAGTTTGAAGATGATACATGCTGTTATCTATCTCAGCGGCTTGCGAAAATAACAAAAAAGAAGAGGTGGCACGTGCACCACCTCTATATTTACAACTTTCCTGACAAGCTGACTAGCTGAAACGCTTCTTATCCCTTCACCGCGCCCGCCGTCAGCCCGTCCACGATGCGCCCCTGGAAGATCAGCACCAGCGCAACCAGCGGAATCGTCACGATCACCGCTGCCGCCATAATCTCGCCGAAGGGTTCTTGCCTCGAGACCTCCCCCGAAAAGAGCGCGATGGCGACAGGCACGGTACGCGACTCAGGCGACGTGACCGTAAAGGTCAGTGCGAAGAGGTACTCGTTCCACGCTTGAATAAAGGCTAAAAGCCCCGTGGTTACGAGCGCAGGAGCTGTCAGCGGCAAGAGCACGCGCCAAAAGGTCTGCATCATGTTCGCCCCGTCCACCTGCGCGGCTTGGAGGAGCGAGTCGGGTAGTCCTCTAAAGAATGAGGTCAAGACCCACACCGTAAAGGGCAGCGTGAAGAGCATGTAGGAAAGAATCATGCTGAAAATCGGCGGCAGCGAGAGCAGACGGATCACCGCGTAGAGACCCGCCAACACCGCGATCTGCGGAAACATGGTCATCGCTAAAATCACATACAACGAGGGCGATTTGCCACGGAAGCGCATCTTGCCTAAAGCGTAGCCTGCAAAGGAACCGACCAAGAGGCTCAACACTGTTACACAAAAAGCGACGATGGTGCTGTTGAGAAGCCCGCGCAAGAAGTCACCGCTCTGCAAAACGGCCCGGAAGTTTTGCAGGGTCGGGTCGTGGGGGTAGTATGTGGTCGGCGTGCGGATGAGTTCGCTCTCAGGCTTTAGAGCGGAGATGAACGCCCAATAAAAGGGGAACATCAAGTAGACAAAAATGACGACAATCAGTAGCCAAAAGAAGATATTGCTGATGACTTTACGGGTCTCTTTACTCATGACTCCTCCACTCCAAAGGCGCGGGTATAGGCAATCGCAAAGCCGAAGATGATGACGAAAATCACCACGCTGGCCGCCGACGAAAGCCCGACCTGCTGCTGATTAATAAGTACGTCTTGCGCGTAGCTTGCCATCGAATAGCGCTGCCGTCCTAAGACTACCTGGAAGGCGTCGAACACACGGAGCGCGTCCAGCGTGCGGAAGATGAGCGCGACGGCTAAAGTTGGTGCTAAGAGCGGCAGGGTGATGGAGAAAAACTGCCGGATGGGACTGGCACCGTCCACCTTAGCGGCTTCATAAAGTTCTTTAGGAATCGTCGCGAGACCTGCTAAGAGCAAGAGCGCCATGAAGGGCGTCGTCTTCCACACGTCCATGACGATCATGCTGGGGATTTGCCAGGTGGCGTCCTGGAAGAAGCCGATGTTACGCTGTGTCCAACCCATATCTTGAAAAAAGGCGTTGAAAAAGCCCGCCCGGGTAGACTGGAGCATCCACTCCCAGATACGCGCCGAGACTACCGTGATGACGGCCCAAGGGACGAGCATCGCCGCTCGCATGACACCTTGGCCTATGAATTTTACCGACAAGGCGAGCGCAATAATCATCCCTAAAAGTGTCTCGAAGAAAACCGAGCCCACGGTGAAGACAAGTGTATCCCACGTCGCGCGGATAAAGGCGGCGTTGGTTGCGCCCAGTACGTAACGGTTGCCGAAGAGGTTAAACGCACCAACAGCGTCGTAGCGGCGGTTGGTCTCGAGTCTACGCAAAAAGATACGCTCGTTTTGGTACTCGATGTTGCCGTTCTCGCCTCTCGCGACGCTACCGTCGTCGTTCGTCTCGGCGGGCACTTGGCGAAAGGTCATGGACAAGAGGTTGCTGTAGTTTTGAAAGCCGACGAACTCCGCTACCGAATCGTTCCCCCCCGCGAAACGCTGATTGGTGAAGCTCGAGACAAACACCTGACCTAGCGGATAGATACCGATTAAAAGCAGCACGATAAAGGTGGGGACTAAGAGCCACAGCGCCGTGCGCTCTTCGCGCCGCGCTAACTCCGAAGTGCCGTCCTTCTGCTTCGGCTTTACAACTTGGACTCGCGATTCAGCCACGAGATACCTCCTTAATTTAGATAAAATTCACGCTCTAATTCAACTCTAACATTAAACGCCACAGTGTTTTAAGGAATAGTGAATAACAAGGAACCGGACAGAGCTACCAGCCCGGTCCGGTTCCTAACGGTTAAACTTTTACCGATTTCACCATGTTGCGCCTACTGAGCTGAGCCAGTTTCAGTTTGCGGCTCACCCGTTTCAAAACCCGTCAAGTCTTGCAGGTCGAGCTCGAGGAGTTCGAGGGCAACATCGGCCTCTTCGTTACCCGTCAAGACGTTGTGCACGGCGGTGAAGGATTGGCGGGAGACCTCGTTATACTGGGCACCTGCCGGAGCCGAGGGACGCGCCACGGCGTTCGTGAAAACGTCGAAGAGGCTGCCGAAGAAGGGCACGGCTTCCAAGACCTCTTGGTCTTCGTACAGGGCGGGAATCGTCGGGTTAAAGGTGCCCTGAATCGCGCGAAGTTTCTGCGCTTCCTCTGAGGTAAAGAACTTGGCGACATCTACAGCCGCTTCGACGTTGTTGCTGTAGCGCGACACGCCCAGGTTCCAACCGCCTAAGGTTGCGGCGGATTGACCGTTCTCGCCAGCGGGTAAGGGGGACACATCGAAGTTCCCTGCGACGGGGCTGCCGTCCGCGTTCATGATGCTGTAGGCGTAGGGCCAGTTGCGCATGAAGACAGCGTTGCCCGCTTGGAAGAAGTTGCGAGCGTCCTCTTCGGCGAAGCCCGTGACCCCTCTTGGCGAAATGGTGCCGACCCACTCAGCGGCGCGGCTGACGATGTCTACCGCGGCGGGGTTGTTGACGGTGATGACCTGCTCGGGGCTGATGATCTGTCCGCCGCCTGCCGAGTAAATCCACTCTAAAGCGTTACAGGTCAGACCCTCGTACGAGTTGCCTTGCCAGACAAAAGCGTTGAAGTCGGGATTGTCCTGACGCTCACCCTCTTGGATGGTTTGCGACATCTCTTCGAGTTCGGTCCAGGTCTGGGGCGGGCCGTCGTAGCCGTACTCCTCTAAAAGGTCCGTGCGGTAGTACAGCAGTCCCGCGTCGGTGAACCAGGGGATGGCGACGAGGTTGCCGTCAACGGTGTTCGCTTCGACGATGGCGGGGAAGTGCTGGTCAGCAATCTGCTGCACGCCCTCATAATCGTAGAGGTTGACGAGGTGCTGCGCAAGCTGACCGGGCCAAATGACGTCGAGCTGCATCACGTCAATGTCGGGCGACTGCGCTTCGAAAATTTGCAGATACTGCGCGAAGCGGTCGTCGGTGGAGTCCGGCGTTTGAATGACCTCAACGGTCACGTCGGGGTTTTGCTCCATGTACTGTTGAGCGAGCTGCTGGCTGAGTTCTAGCTCGATTCCAACCGCCCCGCCCGCGACGCGGATGGTCGTTTGCGCTTGGGCCGTGCCGAACAGCAGACCTAGCGAGAGAAGGGCTAACAAAACTTTCTTCATCTTTCACCTCTTTCTTTGACTTCAAAGCGACTATAGCAGACGGCCTTTAACGCTCAAGTACAGCGTTGTACGTGTTGGGATGCCGAGTTTACGGGTCAGCGCCCAGCATAGCTGATGATGAGTTTTGAGCAGGGCGTATACCTGCTTAGCGTCGTTTGATGTTAGCAGCGTAACATTTTGCTCATCTTCCTTGCAAGCTGCTAAAGGCGACGGTTAAGGGACTTTCACCTGAATTGTAAGGTGGCTGGGTGTGAATGAGAAAGCTAAAGAGGCAGACCTTTACATATGCTCACGCTCTGCGCTGCACCTTTTTTGACTTCTTCGGTGTCTAAACAGGCGCGACCAATCCCAGGTACGCGCATTACTTCAGACGAAGTTACTGGCACTTCTTGGACAGCAAATCTGTACCTAATAGCGTTTCCATGCTTCGTTGTCGCAGCAACGAAGCATGTGAGCGGATGCGAATAGAAATAGACGCTATCACTTGGTGCAGCGAGAAGTGGAAATGCTATAATTCTAAAAAGCACGTTCACATCATGTGAAAAAAACTACAGCGTCCTACCTACAACGAACGCCCGAGCAGACGAGTGACGCTCTGTTGCAGCTCGAGTTCAGCAAAAGGATTCTCCAAAACCGTCGCTTTGGGTCGGCGCAACCGCCGCACCAAGCCGCCTTCTTCAGCGCTCAGCACCACAGCGGGCAGATGTTTGAGCCCAGCATGTTGACGGAGCGCACGCACCAGCGGCCACGCGCTCGCCTCACCTTTTGTTTCGCCTTTACCCTCTCCGTCATATAAAACGAGCGCTTTAGGGCGGCGCTCTTGCACCGCTAAGATACCGCGCTCCGGGTCGAGTGACCCCACGAGGTAGGGTTTGAGCGCCACCCGCCGCATCGCTAGGCGCATCAGGCGACCCGTGAGGTTATCCGCCGAGAAAAGTAGCACAGGGGGTGGCTGCGCCTCAGAGGGGCCGGGGCGCACCGCGCCGCACCGCCCCAACTGATAAAGCCGGTGATAGACCTGCCGCTCCGGTAGCTCCACCTCCGCCGCGATACTCGCCGCGCTGCGCTCACCGTCTACGTAGCCGAGCACCTCCCAATCCCATTCGGAGAGCCCCAGCTTGGTCGGGTCGCTCGCTTTGTGAAAGACCGCTTTCTCGCTTACGTGCTCGCTTGTCCAGTCACCCAAACGCTTCGTCACCTCCATAAACAGCGTCATCACATCAGTGGCGTCGCTCGTCGGCGCGTAGGAGGCGAGCAGGGAGCGCTCAGCAAACGAAAAGGTGCACGACTTCCAGGTGAGGAGTTCCATGAAGACTTCGATCATCTGCGCTTCTAAGGCGCGTTGCAACTCGGCGTCCTCCAACAGCCCCAACCTGAGCGCGTTGAGCCCTAAACTGCTGCTCGTGATATCGCCCTCGTGTGCGTCACGCTGAGCCGAGCACTGCACCTCTTGCACCTCTCGCATCGTCAAGAGGTTCATGCGCACCAAGACCTCGCCCAGATGCACGCCGGGAACGAGGTGCGCAAACTGCACGCGCCCCATCTCGAAATGGACCCGCGCTCTTGCGTGAGGTTGTCTGACGGTGAGGATACCTGTTTTCTGCCCTGTCGCGATAAGCTGGCAGACGTCCATGACCGACCCTTTGCGCAGTTCACCTTCTATGGCAGGCGTCATCTAGTTTGAGCCAATCTGGACGAATAAGACATCGTTGAACACGCACTTTCGGGGGTGATGCTTTTGGCGTTGCCAAAACTTCCGTAAGCGTGACACAAATCCAGTAATGTTGAAAACCGTTGTATCACAGTATCGTTTAGTGTAGGGGATGAAGCGGTCTATTCTGGCGAGATTTCTCTCTTTAATTTAGCACTTTCAAAATATACTGAGACGGAGTGCCGCAGATCTCAGTTCGAAGAACCATCCCGCTCTCAGGCAAAGCCTAGCGGGATGGCTTCGCCTGAGAGCGGGATTTTATCCCCGAGAGTGCGCGATGAACAGTATTTTCTACAGTGATAGCGTCTTTGACCAGATGACTATAGTGCGTCGCGTGGACCGCTCCCGCTAGCCGCCTCTAGGGGTACACCTGCTAGTTCATA
This sequence comes from Trueperaceae bacterium, assembly GCA_965213645.1. Taxonomy (GTDB): domain Bacteria; phylum Deinococcota; class Deinococci; order Deinococcales; family Trueperaceae; genus CBDBZX01. The sequence goes on along the minus strand of CBDBZX010000004.1, from coordinate 651,150 downwards.
CCTCAACTCGAGCCCGTTTGTTAAAATATCTCCTTATGCGCGTCTTCGCCATCGCCGACCCTCACCTCTCCCGTGCGCAGCCCAAGCCGATGACGATTTTCGGCGAGAACTGGGCGGGTCATCCAGAGGCGTTTTTTGAAAGGTGGCGTGAGGTGGTCTGTGCGGACGACTTGGTGCTCATCCCCGGCGACATCTCGTGGGCGATGAGGTTGGCTGACGCGCTTCAGGATTTACACGACATCGCCCAACTACCCGGTCAAAAGGTCTTGCTGCGCGGCAATCACGACTACTGGTGGCCCTCGATTAGCAAGTTGCGCCGCGCTCTGCCCGAGGGGATGTACGCCGTACAAAACGACGCCTTGCGCTTCGGTAACGTCATCGTGGCGGGCACGCGCGGCTGGACGACGCCCGGCAGCGCTGAGTTTGGCGAGCAAGACGAAAAGATTTACCAGCGCGAGCTAGAGAGGTTGAGGCTTTCGTTAGATGCGGCGAAGAAGCTCGAGCCCACCCCCCCAACCTCTTCAAACCTTACAAAAACAACCGTAAAGACTCCTGCAAAGACTATCGTCATGCTCCACTATCCACCGACGAATCTGCGGCTCGAGCCCTCCGGCTTCACCGACCTCTTGCGAGACTACGCGCCCGACGCGCTCGTTTTCGGTCACTTGCACGGCAGCCACCGCGTCCTGGAGGAGCTTGACGGTATTGCTGTGCACTTCGTCGCGGCGGACGCGCTAGCCTTTAAGCCGCGTCTAATTTTAGATGCCGACACACACGCAACCGACCTCACGTAACTAATTTCAGGTAATAACGACTTTCAAACGCACCTTTGCGTGGTACATTCTGCTCGTGAACGATTCTGACAAAACCTTCTTAAAAGCCCTCCTCGCTGCCCCCGGCACGAGTTCCTTTGAATCCAAACCCGCCGCCGTGTGGCTCGAGGCGGCGCAAGAGCGCGGCGCACAGACCCACACGGATTCCTACGGCAACACCTTCGCGACTTTCGGCAAAAACGGCTCCCCTCGGGTGCTCTTAGCGGGTCACGTGGACGAAATCGGCCTGCTCGTGACCTACATTGACGACGAAGGGCGGCTCTACTTCAAGGGCGTGGGCGGCTGGGATTCGCAACAGCTCGTAGGCCAGCGGGTGCGCGTGGTGGGCTACAAGGGTGAGCTTTTGGGCGTCATCGGCAAGAAGCCCATCCACCTGATGAGCCCAGAGGATAGGCGCAAGGTATCGAAATTAGAGGATATGTGGATCGACATCGGCGCGAAAGATGGCGACGAGGCCAAGCAGCACGTCAGAGCGGGTGACTTCGCGGTGATCGAGCAGCCTGTGTTAGAACTCCTCAACGGGCGCATCGTCTCCAAGGCGATCGACAACCGAATCGGGGCGTTTATCGTGCTCGAGGCCGCGAGGCGTGCTGCCAACTCACAAAATGAGCCAGGCGCGGAGGTCGTCGCTGTGGCAACCGTGCAAGAAGAGATCGGCGGCATCGGCGCGTACGTCGCCTCGAACGCTATTCAACCCGACGTCGCGATTGCCATAGACGTCACCCACGCGACCGACATCCCCAACGTGAACAAGAAGCAAGAGGGCGAAACGTCGTTTGGCTCAGGGCCAGAGCTGACCGTGGGCTCGTATGTGCATAGAGGTGTGTTAGAAAGGTTGAGAGAAACCGCCGAGCGCGAAGAGATTCCTTACAGCATCGGCATCTCGACGCGCGGCACCGGCACCGACGCCGACGACCTCGCTAAGAACCGGGGCGGCGTGCCGACAGCCGTCGTCTCCATCCCCAACCGCTACATGCACTCACCTAACGAGATGATCGACCCGGAAGACTTGGAGAATGTGATCAAGCTGCTCGCTAAGTTTATCGAGGGGTTGGATAGCGAGACGAAATTTGTGCAGCCATGATTCTTTAGCAAGGGGTTGCAACCCCTTGTTCAATGCTCGAGATGCTGAAATCCAACCTGCCGCCACGCCTCATAGAGCGCAACGCCGACGCTCACGCTGAGGTTTAAGGAACGCGCCGCGCTCTGCATTGGGATGCGGACCTGAGTGGTTTGCTCCCTCACGGCCTCGGGCAGACCCCTAGACTCCGGTCCGAAGAGAAGTACATCACCGGACCTGTAAGAGGTATCCGCGTAGGATTGTGTCGCTTTCGTCGTAAAGGAGAAAACACGGTTTTCCTCAAAAGAGCCCGCGAACCTCTCCCGAAAGGCGGCGAAGGAGGGGTGCAGCGTGATGTCCACCTCGTCCCAATAGTCCATCCCAGCACGGCGAAGCGCCTCGTCACCGATGCGAAAGCCTAAGGGACGAATGAGGTGGAGCTTGGCTCCTACTGCCAGAGCGGAGCGGGCAACGTTACCGGCGTTACCGGCGATTTCGGGTTCGAAGAGCGCGATGTGAAACACTCGAGCAGTCTACGCCAGCGTGCGCCGATACCTCCACTAGCGCTTCTTCCTGACTTAACCTGTAGGCGCTTTGACCTACACTAATGTAGCGCGAGGCCCTAGACCGTATAGACTAACGATGTGATGTCGCGTGAAGACCAACCCGGTCACGGGTCAAGTGAAACGTCGAACAGACTCGCTCGAAGGGTTTTAGACCTCCTTTCGCCCGAGATGACCCACGTTGTAGAACGCGCCGCGACCTTTGCACAACCTCTTTACTTAGTAGGTGGCAGCGTGCGTGACGCGCTGTTGCCTCACATTGCGGAAACAGGACGACCTCCCAGCCGTGACCTCGACCTCTTGAGCGAAGGAGATGCTCAAACATTAGGTCACGCACTGCAAGAGGTTTTCGGCGGTGAGCTGAGTTGTCACGCGGAGTTCATGACTTGCACGTTGAATCTGCCTGACTTGACGGTTGATATTGCGACGACAAGGGAAGAGGTTTACCCCTCTCCCGGCTCGCTACCTCGAGTCACGAAAAGCACCTTGGACAAAGACCTCTTCCGCCGCGACTTCACGCTCAACGCGCTCGCCGTGCGCCTCGCCCCCGAGCCAGTCGTACTGATTGACCTCTTCGGCGGCTTGGCAGACCTCTCACATGGGCAACTTCGCACCCTCCACCCGGCCTCCTTTTCTGATGACCCCACCCGCATCTTGCGCGGAGCGCGGCTCGCGGGGCGCTTAGGGTTCACCTTTCACCCTGAGACGGCGGCGGAACTAAAGGCGGCACTCGCAGCCGGAGCCGCCGAGACGGTGAGCGCGTCGCGCCTCAAAAACGAACTCCTGCTCACGCTCGCCGAGCCGCAGGTCGCGCCCGCTCTGGACCTTATGGCGCGTTACGGTTTGCTCGAGGCGATGTTCGGCTTCAAAGTGAACGCGGCGCTTTTAGAGCAACTCACCCGACTCGACGAGCAGCGGCGCACGGGTCACGTGCCGGATGAAAGCTGTCTCCTCCTCCTCTTGACGAGCGTGCCTGACAATAGACTCGCTGAGCATGTAGAGAGGTTGGGTTGGCCTAAGCGGTTTGTAGCAGGTCGCCGGGTGCTTATGGAAGCGCAGCAAGGCGGGTTAAAAGAGGGCTTAAAGGTGGATTATCTCGAGCAAAGCGCCCCCGTCAAAGCTGCACTTAAAGCCCTAAGCCCTGAACTTAGGGCGCAGTTTGAGCGCTTAGAAGAGCTTTCGAATCGCCGCAGACTGCGCGGACAAGATGTGTTAGCTTTGGGCTTACCTCCAGGCCCGGCGGTTGGTAAAGTGCTCGCAGAGATAGCCAGCGCGAGAGCCGACGGACGCCTCGATTCTTTCCAAGCTGAGTTAGGCTTAGCTAAAACGCTCGTTGAGCAGCACCGCGCTGCTTTAGACACGCCTCAGGAGACCTCATGATTCTCGATTATTTACTGCGCGGCAGCTACACCGCGACCGACCTCATCATCGTGGCGATCGTCATGATTTTCGCCTTTGTTTTTCACAATTACGTGCAGGCGTGGGTGGCTTCGCGCTACGGCGACTCGAGCCCGCGCTTTTCAGGCTTTTTGAGCTTCGACTTGCAGCAGCATTTAGAGCCTACGGGCGTGCTCTTCTTGTTTCTACTAGGTTTCGGCTGGCCCAAACCTATCCCGACGAACAGCCGCAACTATTCGGGGCGCGGCCAGCAAGAGGCGATCGTCTGGTACAGCGGCCCAGGGGCGTACCTCATCGTCGCCTTTTTCTCGACGCTGCTTGCGGCCATCTTCGCCGCGCTGGGCAGCCCTGTTTTGGGGCGTTCCTTTATCTTGGCCTCCTCCACTGCCATCATCCACGCGGTCATCAACCTCTTTCCGGTCTTTCCTTTGGACGGCGCAAAAGCCGCGCTCGCCTGGGGCAACGCCGACGTGCGCCGCGTCATTCAGCAGATCGCCTCTTACGGCATCATCGGCTTTATCGTGGTCTTTTTGCTGCTCAGCTATACAGGGATTTTAGGGGCTTTGCAGGGCCTCTTTCAAGCGGGTATCTTGCGCCTCATCAGCCTGATTCCTGGTTTGTAGATGGGGCTCGAGTTTGAGTGCGAACGTAGCCGAGGGTCTCGTTTAGCTGCACTAAAACGTTGTAATCGGTTACACCGAAACTATGTAATTGGCTATCACCGAAACTTCGTTTGCGTAGCCCTCCTTCGGGAGAACTTTCAATCTCTCACATTGGAGAAAGCGAATGCAGAGATTCTTCGACTCCACGGAGCCTGCCCTGGTAAGGGTTGCGCTCAGAATGACAGCAGCGGTAGTGTGTCACCCCGAGCCCTTTGCAGGATAGACTCCGTGCAGCGCAGTCGAGGGGTCTCGCCCTTCAATCTCAATCAGAGGAGTCAGCAAAGGCAGAGATTCCTCATCCTGTAAAGGGCTCAGAATGACATGATCCAGTATTTGCTTAACAGGGTACTTAGATGCTCTTAGGTCTACTCCAAAGCGCCCCGCTCGTCTTCGCCATCATCGCGGTGATTTTGCTCTACAGCTTGGCGCTCCACGAACTCGGTCACGCCTGGGTCGCGGACAAAGTGGGCGACAAGACCGCTCGCAACTTGGGGCGCGTGACGCTCAATCCGCTTAAACATCTTGACCCCATCGGCACGCTGCTGATTCTCGTGGTCGGCTTCGGCTGGGCGAAGCCCGTACCGATTCAGCCCGGCAACTTCAGTAACTACCGTGTGGGGATGTTTTTGGTTTCTATTGCGGGAGTTGTCGTCAACGTGCTCATCGCGCTACTCTGCTTGGTCGCGCTGCGGACGCTAGGTATCAACTTGAGCAACGTCCAGCAGATTTTTCCGCAGAACGGCACGCTTACGAACCCGCTAGCCTACGGCCTCTTCTTCGCCGCGCAGATCAATATTCTCTTGGCCGTTTTCAACCTCTTCCCCATCCCGCCCTTAGACGGTTCTAAGGTGCTCCAAGCCTTTGCGCCCGCCAGTTGGCAACGGGCTATGTGGCAGTTGGAGCGCTACGGCTTCTTTATCGTCATCGGCCTGCTGGTTTTCTTTAGCGACCAAGTTTTTGCCGTCATCAACACCATCACCGTGTGGCTGATGCGGCTGGTTTTAGGATAGCTGTATCTAAGGTAGCTTCTAAAACAACCGTGCGCGGCGTATAGCTCACTTCGCCCGACCACTGTTTGCTCACCTCATCAAAGTGCAGCGGGTCGAGGACTAATTTGGGCGTTTCATATCTCCGCCCATAACCGATGCCATGCGACGAGAGCCACAGTTCACCGTCCGGCCCGGTGAAGGGGTTGCCGTGTCCGACCTCCCTAAAGGGATTATCCGGCGCTTGACCGCACGCCTCTTTGTACTCCGCGCGGCACGCACCATAAATCGGGTTATTGGCGTGTTTGGTATACGGACCGAGTGGATGCTCAGCGGTGGCGTAGCCGACCTCATAGCCTCTCGCTGTCCCTGACCAGAAGAGGTAATACAAACCATCTCGCTTGACCATAAACGGCCCTTCGTTAATTTCACTGTCCCATGCGCCGGGGGTCTCGGAGGTTGCGATGACATGCGTCTGCTTACCGACGACCTCTAAAGGCTCTAGGCTCACTTCTGTTACGGTGATGCCTGTTTGCAAGGCGTAAACGCGCCCGTCATCGTCGGCAAAGAGGCTCGCATCGTTGCCGCATAAAAGAGGTTCGTCGCGCGTCAGCACCTCATAGGGTCCGGTGATGTCGTCCGCCACCGCCACCGCGAGGCTTTGTTTGTTACACGCGCCGCTCGTATCCTGCGCTGAAAAAGTCAGGTAGAATTTGCCCTTATACGCGAAGATTTCAGGAGCCCACAGAAGCGTATCCGCCCAGGTGAACTGTTCGTTGCGCACTAGAAAGCCGGGCACTTCGCGCCACGTTTTCAAATCAGAGGAAGACCAGAGCTTGATGCCGGGCCACGCCCTAGCGTCCGTTTCAGATACCCCCTTAGCCATGTACGTACCTGTCATGTAGTACGTACCCTCGACCTCCAAAATGGTCGGGTCACGAATCCACTCCGGCCCTGTTTGAACCGGATTGTGCCAGGTGAAAGCCGCTTCTTTCTCCAATGAAGGTGATGTTTGGCAACCCGTCAGCGTAGCGAACGGAATGAGGAATAACATTAAAAGATATAAAGGCTTACTAAAAAAAGAGGTCTCAATCATAATTGAAGGGTGCTTTCTCCATAGAATAGCTACGGAAAGAGGCGTAGAAGAGACTAGACATTCTCAGTTCTTCTACGCCTCAAACGCTTTACGTCGTTATCGGCCCCGCGCCTACGCCCGCTCGCCAACCGTTCAGTTGCGCTTTGAGTTCCAGGACCTTTTCGGGGTGCACTGGGGCCAAGTTGCGCGTTTCGCCCCCGTCTTTTGAGAGGTCGTAAAGCTCGACCTCGCCCGTATCGAAGAACTCCACGAGCTTGAGGTTCCCTTTGCGAATCGCGCCCGAGGAGCGTCCGCCGCCTGGGTGGGGATGACTACGCGGATAGTGCCAGTAGAGAGCGTTTCTCGCAGGTGTCTCACCCCGGAAAAGCGGCGTCAAGCTCTCGCCGTCCAACGAGCGCGGCAAGTCTGTTGCAGCAGCGATTTCCGCAAAGGTCGGGTAGAAGTCCATCGTGGTAGTGCAGGTGTGGCTTCGTGACCCCGCCGCAATCTGCGCGGGCCAGTGCGCGATTAAGGGCACACGGATGCCGCCCTCGTAGAGTTGTGACTTAGCGCCGTGGTGAGGCGAAGGTGACATCACCAGGTGGTCGCCGCCGTTGTCGGAGGTAAAAACGAGGAGGGTGTTGTCCAGCAGCCCCGTACTGCTAAGCGTTTGTAAGAGCTGTCCGACGCCCTCGTCAATGCTTTCCAACATCGCAGCTAGTTTGGGGTTGTACTTTCTCGAGCCCCGTTTACGCCGGTACTTTCTGACCTTATCAGGCTTGCCGTCCAACACTGTATGCACTGAGTAATGTGAAAGGTAGAGAAAGAACGGCTCGTTCTGGTGTCGCTCAACAAAGTCCGACGCTTCCTGATACAGTCTGTCTGTCAAGAACTCGCCACGCTTCGCCTCTACGCCTGACATAAAACCATAGGGCGCAAAGTAGTCGCCGTTAGCAATATAGCTCGACTCCGAGAGGATGACCTCATCCCAACCGTGCTTGGAGGGCTCGCCGCGCTTCTTATCGTAGTCGCCCGTGAGGTGCCACTTGCCGATCATGCCCGTGGCGTAGCCTGCCGACTTCAGAGCTTCATTGAGCGTGAGGTGATTAGGGTCCAAATACTTCTCGTCGTCCTCTTTTAAGAAGTCCGTAATGCCCGTACGAGCCGGCGCGAGCCCCGTCATCAGCGCCGCTCTGGTCGGCGAGCAGACGGGCGCGGCAGCGTAGGCTTGGGTAAAGGTCATACCGCCCCGCGCCAATGCGTCGATGTGCGGTGTTTCATTAAAGGGGTTGCCCATGCAGGAAAGCTCATGGTCGCCTAAGTCGTCCACGAGGATGAAGATGATATTGGGCGAGCCCATAGGGGGAGCTTTACGCGAAGGAGAGGTAGGTTGCGCTTTAACTTCAGGCGTGCAGCCCACGAGAACTGCGCCCGCGCCGACGCTTGCAAGTAGGCGCAAGACATCGCGGCGTGAAGGGGTCTCAGACATACCCCCATAAGGCCATATTCGGCCCTTTTACTTCGTTGAAACTTTAACGTTTATTAGAGGGATGTGAGCGTCGTCACGCAAATTGAAGAATGTGTCAAATTCTTCATGCTGAGGTCCAATGTACGACAAAGAAGCTGATGCCAACCGCCACTCCCCATCTAGCGAGGTACTAAAACCTCTTACTGACTTTGGTCCAACCTTTGATAGATTTCTCGTCACCGCTCCAAGTTGAGCTTCACGCTCCAGCCTGGCGGGTTGATAGGTACTTGTAGCGGTTCCCCTTGTTCAATTGCCTGTTCAATGCTCGGCGCGTAGCCCCCCCACGCATAGTCTCTCATCGGCGCAACTTGGAACTGTGTTGTCGCCGCCGCAAGAATTGTCAAGGTGAGAAGAGCGGCTGCAAACCTCTTCGCGAAGCTATCAAGTGACAAGCAAAATACAAGCGCCCACATCATCATGAGACGAGGAAGATAGAAGTATCTGTCACCGTTGTAGAGGTGAATAAGGGCCTCCGGTGCAGCCTTGAATTTGTAGAAGGTTGCCCCCGTAATCAGCACAGCCGCCAAGAGGACAACAAGGGTTGGAAAGAGAAGTTTCTCTGCTTGCTTACTTCTTGCAATGAAGAGAAGCGTTATAGCAGGAATACTAAGCGTTGCTAAAAATAGAAGAGGATAAGGAACATAGCCTGCAATACCGTTGCCAAGAAAAAGTGTACCCGCGTAGCGCCGCCCTAGCACAGCTATCCATGCGAGCCAATCCCAACTCACGGCGCTCGGCCCGCCTGCGCCTAAAATGGTGTAGCCCTGAACTCCTGTGAGAAGAAGCGCGGCGCACGCTAGATAGGTACTATAGTCGTCCCATCTTTTAATCCAGCGAAGCAGGAGAAGGGGCGTAAAAGCGATGATGAAAGGACCCGTGAGCCCAGCGAGAAGAAGCAAAACAAAGTCAAAAACCGCCGACGACTTAGTCGTCGGCGGTTTTTGCAGGACTAAAGCAATAAGTAGGAGTGCGGAGTACCAGTGGATGTTGGTGAGGTTGAGAATGACCTCACCGCCTGTCGGCACAAGCCCGATAGCAACGACGAGCAGCGGTTTGTAGGGCAGCTCGAGGCGTGAACTCATGAGCTTCGCCCCGATACCTAAAGTGATAGCAAGCGTTGTATACGCATAGATAGCAGGCGCTAGTGCAGTCGGGAAGAAAGAGGCTAGATAAGCCACCAAGCGCGGAATAAGGTGAATGTACTTGGCATAAGGGGTAAAAAGTGCCCCTAGGCCCTGCTCATAGTTCTGCCGAAAGAAGATAGCGCCGTCCTCCGCCCAAAATTGCGGCTGGAGAAGCATATCGGGTCGTCTAAAAAAGAGGATGGTGGCGAGGGCTAGAAGGGTTAAGAGAAGCGTATTATCTACCTGCAGCGTGCGCAGCGCACGGTTGGTGGAAGCGGTCATTTGAATCACCTACGGTTTAATGAGTGTGCCGAGCTGTACCCGCACGTACCTGCCTATCTTAACAATAGGGTGAACCGATAAGCAGGCTGTCAAGATAGAAGACAAAAAATGGATGTTAAACTTCGGCGTGGTTGACCCCCCCAAAGGTTCTAGGGCCAAACAGTTGGGCGCATACTACACGGACCAACGGATTGCAAATTTCCTCGTTCGCTGGGCCGTTCGCTCTGCGTCGGATACGGTCATGGACCCTAGTTTCGGGGGTGGGGTTTTTTTGGGGGCTGCTCTAAAACGCTTAGAACGTTTAGGAGGGGATTACCCGTCCCAAGTGCACGGCGTTGAGATAGACGAACAGGTGCATCAGCAAACGGCGTATGAACTTTCGCTACTTTACGAAATCAACACCCATAACCTCATCTACTCAGATTTTTTCAACGTGCGTCCACAAGACTCGAGACCTTTTGGCGCTATCGTCGGCAATCCACCTTTCCGTATAGATTTACCGTGTTATAGCGTATGGTGTTGCTATGCTACGAGCTCAAGACAAGTGGAGGCTCTGCCGAGTAAGAATTGTAGAAAGCCAGAAATTACCTCCTCCGCTCTCAGAAATAGCTAGTAACCTGGGAGAGCGTGAAAACGCTTTAGGGATAATACCGGAGCAACCTTTTCTCTTACGTCCCGACGGTTCGCCTGATATTGATGTTCTGCTATATACAAATAGCAGAAGCTTTCGTCGACTAACCCTTCAGTCGCAAGAATCTTACTTGGAAGACCTCAAGGTCTACTTCTCTTATCTTGAGGGCCAAAATAAGGACTGGCGAAAAGCGACAAAAGATGATTTTTTCAACTACGAATTCTGGCGACGGCGCGAGCCAAAGAATCCGCGGCGCGTGAGTGGTACTAAGTTCAGTAGAGAACTAAGCGCGTGCAGGAAGTTCTACAATTGGCAGCTAGATCATGGCATCATTCGGAAAAGTCCTATCCCTTCTGAACCTATGCGCCAACGAGACGGGAGGATGAAGCTATCAATCCCTCTACGCCCCAAAAATGTGCGATCAACTCGAGTCAAGTGGCTAACACCACGAGCGTTCCGCCGGTGGCAAAACGTTGGTTTAGGCGGTTATCAGGAGAACGGATTGCGTGAGTCTACATAGCGCGGACGTAATGATGGTAGAAACTTGGCGTTCGCTGACGTTCTGTGGTCCAGCGGACTCCGCCTGCGCGAAGGTGGCACCCTGCTAACGTGCGAGCTGCCCGACGCGGGCGGGGAGAAACCTTTCCTCCCCGCCCGCGTCGGTGAAGGCGTGGCTAAAGGTCACGGAAGGGATTTCTGGATTTCTCGAAAGGCGCTGCAAAGGGTCGACACGTACAAACGTACCTCACGACGGTTCGCCGTGCAGCGTGCTATGGAAGAGGGGAGATACGATCAGATTGCAGACCGCAAGGTCATGACGAAACTCGACCGTCGCAGAATAATCAGCTATACCGACTCTGACGGTCGCGCCGGGAAAGTTTTGCTGGACATTCTGGATTCCTTTGAACGGCAGAAGCTTTTCACCGAAGGCCTGGACGGTCTGGAGCCACTCAGCTTATGGCTGACTGACGGTGGCATGCCGATGCCGTACCGCTCCTGGGAGACGGTGTTCTACACTGCAAACGAGCGTTGCGTAGAGCAAAACGTCCTGATCCACTGTCACCCGCACATGCTCAGACATTCGTTCGCCCTACGTATGCTTGTCACCCTTTTACATGCGTTCGACCGGCGTATGAACCTGAAACCGGAGGAGCGGCGGGAGTACCGGATTCTGTTCGGAGATCCCTGGGTTTTAGTGCAGACTCTCCTCGGACACAGTAGTCTCAACACGACGCGAGGTATATACCTCGCGCCAGTGACCGGACTTCAGATAGACCTTTTTCTCAATGGCGACGACGAAGACGAGTCTTCGGTCAACGATCTGCTCAGCCACATCGCGCAAACTTCACCTCGAGTTCAAGATACCGACGAAAGATGAGAGATTGTAAGGGTACGTCCGCAGCCCTGCCCTCCGAGCTGTACGCCCGTCCAGCATGGGTGAGCCCCGATGGTCTGTCAGTGCGCGTGGTGGGTGAAGCAGGAGAAGATTTCGGCACCTACGATTTCAGCAGCATTGACGCTCCTCCAAATTTAGTCAGAGAATTGGCCTTAGGTTTTGCAAAAGCGACGGGGCAAGCTGGGAGATGGAGAGCACACTCTACAGTGAAGGCTGGCGCAGATTGTCTCCAGCGTTTCATCGGGGAAATCTCAAGAAGTAATCCTCACCTCAGAACCGCAGCTCAACTCTCGCCGCGAGTTTGGAAGGAGTGGCGCGATAAGAAGCTCCAAAGAGTTCGTTGGCCGGGGTCAATCAACGTCATCAGGACTTTACTTAAAGATGTTGATTCTTTACCCCAACCGACGCGGCAAGCCTTACTTGCACCGATACCAAAACCCAAAACTCGCCTCTACCACGCTTACAGCAAATCAGAGTTCGAGCGAATACGCTCAGCCGCAAGGCGAACGGTCAGGGCAGCAGAGCAAAGAATCAGTTCAAACCTCAAGATTTTGCACGAATGGAGAGTCAGCCAATCTGCCGCTTCAGGCTCGGAGAGCAAGGGACGTGAAGATGGCGTGATAGAAGGAGCCTTTCTAGATTATTTGAGCAAAACCGGCAATGCCAATGGATTCGAAACTAGCGATACAAGACTTCTCATTCGAAAGATTCTCGAAGTTAAAGAGGACGAGTATCTCAACAATTGCCTTTTCCTTAGTAACCAAGAGGTAGCAGCTCTATTCATTCTATTCGTTTGTGAAAGGGGCTATAACATTTCTGTGTTAGACAGTATACACGTCGGTGAGCACCGCGCGGATGATCACCTCAGCGATCCGACCGTCCATGCGGTTGAGATGGATAAACCGAGACGTGGACCGAACGCGAGGTATTTCAGCAACAACTTCGTCGGGAGTACGCCGGAAGGGGCGCTCTGGGAGAAGGCGGTGAAGCTGACCCAGCCAGCTCGTGATACTTTAGCGAACCAGGGTCAGCCGACAAATCAGCTGTTTATCGCCCGCTCCGCAAAAACAACAAGCCCTTACCCTTCTTTCTTCCTCGATTGGACGGAGCATTTCACTCGTCAAGGAGTGCAAAGGTGGACTAAAAAATCGAAAGTAGTGGGGGATGATGGACTACCTCTCAACGTGACCTTCCGTCGGTTACGCCTTACTGAACAGGTCATAAATCAAAGAGCCCGGCAAAACAGCGAAGTTGTCAGTGAAACTATCTACCAAAACCCCGACCCGCAAACCCATGAAGCTGCCGCTAAGACGATTCTGCAAGGGCAGGCTGACGCGCTGGCTCATGCAGAGGTGACCACGAAGATGAAGGCTCTCACGCCTTCCCAGATAGCTAAGGGGCGAGAAAATCCCGAAGCACTTGCTAGCTTACTAGGCATCAAAGAGGGCACCGTTCGGTTGTTGCTGGTGGGGCAACTCGATACGGCTACTGGCGCGTGCATGAACTTCCATCTAAGTCCTTTCGCCGAAGACGGCACGCCATGTCCGGCATCTTTTCTAATGTGCTTCGGGTGTAAAAACGCTGTTGCAACACCAGACCACCTGCCGAGACTAGTGGCCTTGTACGACGCCCTCATCATCATATCCTCAGCTGTTACAGAGACGGTGTGGCTCAGCGACTACGCCGAGCATTTTTCAAGACTAGGGGACCTTCTTTCCCAAATGGCGACCCAGACTGAATTAGAACTGGTGCGGCGCTCAATAACGGATGACGATATCAAGATGCTAGGAAAACTGTTGGAGAGAAGGCTGGATCAGTAATGATACATGCAAGGCGTGTGCGAGATTCAGAATATGTTGTTGACCCAGAGCCTAACGACTCAATCTTCGAGGATATCAAAATATTAGCTGACACGCCAGAAGAATACTGGTCGCGCTTCGGAGACGACATCTGGTACCTACATCCCATGGCGAAAAAAGCGTCTTTCACCAAGAATCTGGATTTCAGCTCTACGTCAGCGACATATAAGCTTTCACTAAAGCGGTTCGCGTGGTGCCTAATCAATATTCAGACACCTTTAGAATCGTTGTCACGGCAAACTTCAGCTCGAAGACGCCTTTCCGCGGGCAGCATTTATCATTATATTCATTCAGCCGCACATCCATTTTTTGTATGGCTTGAGAAACGTGGTATTAGATCATTAGCGTCAGTTATTACGTCTGACTTAGAGAACTATGCTAAAGAGTTAGATAGTAAGTCCGTCGTAAGAGATACGAAGAATAACAGACTGTTTTGCATAACTAGACTGTGGCTTTACGCCCCCTATCTGCCAGAATGTGACCGCCTATGTTGCCCACCGTGGGAAACGCAGGGCGTTGAGGAGTTCATCGGCGCGAGCGCATGGAGTCACGAGAACAAAACCCGACCTATCAACCCGAACACGATTTCACCGCTACTGCTATGGGCGCTGCGGTTCATCAACGACTTCAGCGAAGACGTCATTAATGCCCGAAAATTAAAAGAGGAGATGCTTGTGCCGCGGGTTACGGGCCAGGATAGCAAAAAGAAAATGGACGCCTATTTCGAAGAACTCCGGCGAACCGGGGAGCGCTTACCAACACATATGTATCAGGGGAAAGAATGTATAGCGAACGTCTAAGTACGGGACAAATTGCAAGGAAGTGGCTTCCTGTACGAGAATAACTGTGTGAAAGAATCTCAAGGAAGCCACTATCAGCATAGAACACGCCTACAGGAAATACTAGCCGTCCAATTGCCTATGAACAGGGCAAGACTCAAATGCCTAAGCACATTGGTGCTCGTGCTGATTCAAGAGAAGAGCGTGAACTTGGTCAGTTTAAGTTTAGCGTTTCAAGGTCACGCTAAGCCTGAATCCTCCTATCGCCGTATCAAACGATTCTTCAGCGAAGTAAGCTTGGATAAAGAGGGGGTTGCACGGCTCGTTCTGAGTCTGTTACCGCCACCGCCTTACACGCTCTGTGTAGACCGTACCAACTGGCGCTTGGGAGCTTTTAACATCAATATCTTAGTCATTGCAGTTGCGCATAGAGGCGTTGCTTTCCCGCTGGTATGGACACTCCTAGAGAAGAAAGGTAACTCATCGAGTGACGAACGCATTGACCTACTGCAAGAGCTGTTTGCGTTGATTAAACCGCGAGATATTGCTTTCTTCTTAGCCGATAGGGAGTTCATCGGTGTGACCTGGTTTAACTACCTCGATAAGCGCGGTGTACCTTTTGCTATTCGTATTCGCAAAGACAGCTTATGCGAACATTGGTGTCCGGTCTATGCACTCTTTACCCATCTGAAAGTAGGAGAACTCAAAGTGCTGAATACCCCCTACCGCATCTATGAATGCAGCTTGCGCATCATTGGTATGAAACTCGCTCACCAAGACTACGCTATCCTCGCCACTAACCGCACACCTACGTCAGCTTTCCTCGCCTACAAACGTCGTTGGGAGATTGAGATGCTCTTCTCTGCCCTCAAAACAACAGGCTTCAATATCGAAGCAACGCATCTCGTCAAACGCGCTAAGCTCGATACCCTTTTTTCGCTTTTAGCGCTCGCCTTTGTCTGGGCTCACGCTATAGGTGAATGGCTCCACGACAGCAACCTCAAGCCTTTGCGTCTCAAGTCCCACTTGCGCCGAGAAAAGTCCTTCTTTCGGCATGGGCTCGACCATCTTAGATTTCTCCTTAAAAACTTGCCCCTCAAGCATAGAGACCTTAGCTTCTGTATTCAGCTTTTGTCCCGTACTTAGGTAGACCGGACACCAGGTGTTGCAGAGACTGTCTTTGCGAATACGAATAGCAAAAGGTACACCGCGCTTATCGAGGTAGTTAAACCAGGTCACACCGATGAACTCCCTATCGGCTAAGAAGAAGGCGATGTCTCGGGGCTTGAGGAGTTCAAAAAGGCGCTGCAACAGGTCGATGAGTTCATCACTCGATGAGTTCCCTTTCTTCTCCAGAAGGCTCCAAACAATAGGAAAAGCAACCCCCCTATGGGCGATAGCGATCACTAGAATGTTGATGTCAAGCCTACCGAACTGCCAGTTCGTTCGGTCTACGCAAACGGTATAGGGTGGTTCAGGCAATAGGCTTAGGATGAACTGAGCGACTTTTACCTTATCTAAGCGCATCTCGCTAAAGAAACGCTTGATACGGCGATACGATGATTCTGGCTGCGCTCTACCCTGAAACGCTAAGCTCAAGCTTACTAGGTTCACGCTCTTCTCTTGCACCAAGACCAGAAGTAAGGTGCTTAAACATCTCAACCTCGCTCCGTTCATGGGCAGCTTGGCAGCTAGTATCTCTCGCAACTTTGTCTTATGCTGAACATGGCTTCCTTGAGATTCTTTCACACAGTTATTCTCGTACAGGAAGCCACTTCCTTGCAATTTGTCCCGTACTTAGATAAACTGTATAGGAGTTCGAGGAAAATCCACTGGATACAAGTACAAACTGCCCAATACTTCGGCGACCGCGCCTTACATTGCTCTTCTGTCTTAGGAGGGTACTGGATTAAGTTCTTGGGCTGGTTCGAGTTGTATTGGCGCTATTCTACTAAAGGTCTAATTTACCCTCTATTTCAGCGCGGCAGTATCACAGGCAATTCCGAAGTTAGTTATTATCACCTATGCAACTCGAAATTGATCCTGCCGGATTTGACAAATCTATCCGATCTCCTGCGATATCTAAGGCGATTGAGGAGCTCTCTACACAGGACGCCCTAGCTCGTGGCGCAGTGTTCACTCGCCCTGAGGTCGCAGATTTTATCTTGGACCTTATCGGCTACACTGAGGAGAAACCCCTTTATAAAGAGCGACTGTTAGAATCGTCTTTTGGAGACGGTGCATTCTTAATTCCGGCAGTCGAAAGACTTCTCAATTCGTGGAAGTCTTCACCAAATGTGGACTTACCTGTAGCGAGTTTGGGAAATGCAATTCGAGCTGTCGAATTGCACCGGGCGACGTATACCAGGACGCGCTCTCTTGTCCTTGCGCAACTTGGAGAGGCAGGGTTGTCAGCCCAAGTAGCGACTACGCTTGTGGATCAGTGGCTGCTGCAAGACGATTTTCTTTTGGCACCCTTGGGGGGGTCCTTCCACTACGCAGCTAGTAATCCACCCTACGTAAGGCAGGAATTGATCTCCGCTCCTTTACTCGCTGAGTACAGAAAACGATATAGAACGATGTACGACCGGGCCGATCTCTACATTCCTTTTATTGAGCGATCACTGCAGATGCTAAGCAAAAGCGGCAGTTTAGGAATTATATGTACTGATCGGTGGATGAAAAATCGTTATGGTGGACCGCTCCGCAACTTTATTGCTGAAAATTTCCACCTGAAAGTGTATGTAGATATGGTTGGATCATCTTCTTTCCAGAGCAGTGTATCTGTCTATCCAGCTGTCACTATCATTGGTCGAGAAGAGCCAGGTCCTACTCGTACCGCGCGTCGCCCTCCTATACATCGCCCAACCTTAACGGCACTAGCCCAGAAGCTACGAGCAGAAGAACGACCAAGGAAGCACGGGATGGTGCGCGAGCTAGACAAGGTTGTCGTTGGGCCAAATCCTTGGCTGTTCGAATCATCCGCGCAGATAGCCCTAATCAGGCGACTCGAGCAGCAATTTTCCAAACTCGAGGACGCGAAGTGCAAGATCGGTATCGGTGTCGCCACGGGCGCAGACAGCGTGTTTATCGGAGACTTTGAAACGCTTGATGTCGAAACGAGCTGCAAGCTTCCGCTCGTTACAAACCGTGACATCGCATCTGGCGAAATTCGGTGGGGCGGAAAAGGCGTTATCAACCCTTTTGCTAGTGACGGAAGTCTCATCGACTTAGGCCAGTATCCGCGCTTACGCAGGTATCTCGAGGCAAATAAAGACATCATTGCAGCCAGGTACTGTGTCAGGAGAACGCCGTCGCGTTGGTACCGCACTATAGACCGCATCTCACCTACGCTCCAAAGAGAGCCGAAGCTGCTAATTCCAGATATAAAAAAACAGTCACATGTCGTTTACGAGCCCGGAGAACTGTACCCTCATCACAACCTCTACTACGTTACATCTGAAGCGTGGAATTTGAGGGCTTTACAAGCAATACTCCTATCGAACATCGCTACGCTCTTCGTGAAGGTGTATACAACAAAAATTAACGGGGAGTTTCTGCGCTTCCAGGCGCAGCACCTTCGCCGCATCCGGTTACCTCACTGGCATAACGTACCTGACGATCTGCGCCGAGACCTTATTACAGCAGCCACCTACCGAGACCTAAAAGCTTGCGACGAAGCTGCGTCTGAGGTGTATGGCCTGAATCAAGAAGAACGACTCGCACTCAGATAAGAAGTAGTCAGATGCTTCTCAACCACTCATCGGACTATCTATTTGATTCAAGTGTGTCGTAAACCGAGAGCGTCAAAAGATGCGTAGTGGCGTGGAACGCTCCTACTTGCACGCTACAAGGTAAAGCAAGTGTAGATACGCTCGAGTTAGACATCGTAGTTCAATATCTGATCGTCGCTTTGGCCTAACTATCATCAACAGAAAAATTCAACTAAGGTTAGATGCAGAAAAACCGCTAGATCGCCTATAAAGCAAAGATGAACAAAAACTCGAGGTATCAGCGATGTTAAGGACAAGAGCGACTTAGTTCCTACGCTGAGCCGAGTTTTTAACTTATCTAATCGGTATTATCCCTAAAGCGTTTTCACGCTCTCCCAGGTTACTAGCTATTTCTGAGAGCGGAGGAGGCAATTTCTGGCTTTCTACAATTCTTACTCGGCAAAGCCTCCACTTGTCTTGAGCTCGTAACATAGCAACACCATACGCTATAACACGGCGAAACCCTATACATAACCACCTTTCATCCGCTATCAGAGCTTTAGCGGCGAAGCGCGTCAACTCGCGCTCCTTAGAGCAGCGGAGCAAGGGGTCGAACTCAGTCAACTCGTAAGCGCCTGGGCTCCCTTTCTCATCCATAGCTGCGCCTTTCTCAAACGAGGGGGTCGTCTAGCGATGGTAATGCCCGTCGAGCTTGCTCACGCTGCCTATGCCAGACCTGTCCTCAACGACCTCTTGAACACCTTTAGGCGCACGACCTTAGTGACCTTTAGAGAACGCCTCTTCCCAGAACTGGGCCAAGATACGCTGCTGCTCTTAGCTGAAGGCAAAGGTGAATCGCCAGGCAAGCTACTTCTTAGCGACTTGACGAGCGTCGCTGACTTTGATGAAGAGGTCTTGGACAGCGTCATGCAAGCCGAGGAAATAGACGCCGAGGCCATCGTAAACGGACGCTGCACCCTCGCCTCGTACTGGATTTCAAGAGAAGCGAAAGATTTGTATGAACAGCTTACGCAAAGTGAACAGACTAAGCGCCTCGGTGAGCTTGCCGAGGTAGGGGTAGGCTACGTCACGGGGGCGAACCGCTTTTTTCACCTGAGTCAAGAGGAGGTGAAAGCAAGAGGTATCACGCACCACTATCTCACACCTGCGGTTTATAGGGGTCGCGCCTTGAGCGGTTTGCACTTTTCAAAGCGTGACTGGGCTGAAGCTGAAAAGGTCGGTGAGGCAGGCTATCTTTTCAGAGTATCGTCCGAAAAACGTCTATCTAAGCCCGTTGAAACATATGTTTCAGAGGGAGAAGCTAGGGGCGTCCATCAAGCCTACAAGTGCCGCGTCCGCTCGCCCTGGTACAGCGTCCCTCACGTATATGAGCCCGATGCATTTCTGAGCTATATGAGCGGACTCAAACCGCTGCTCGTCGCCAATGATGCGGAGGCGGTCACGCCCAACAGCCTCCACGCCGTCCGGCTGCGCTCCCATACTGCGCTCTCAGCTCGAGCCCTCGCCCTCCTCTGGCAGACCTCTTTAACCTCTCTAAGCGTTGAACTCGAAGGCCATGCGCTCGGCGGGGGGCTGCTCAAGCTCGAGCCCAGCGAAGCCAAGCGCGTTCTTCTCGCCCAGCCCGAACAAACTGAATTTGAGGCAGTTTTTCGGGCGGCGTTCCGAGAGGTTGACGCGCTGCTGCGAAGAGGTCACGCCCAAGACGCGAGAACCGTAGCGGATGAGGTTGTGCTGAGGAGGTTGCTCGGTCTCGGTGAGGAAGAGGTGTGCGTGCTGAGGCAGGCGGCGAATTGGCTCAGGGACAGAAGGTATTACAAGGGAAAGAGGTCGTGAGCTTGCTAGGCGCTACTTTATACGGATAGAGTATATGCTTTCAAGAATCAAACCCCGTGTGAGGCAACCTAGACTAAAACACCTAGCCGACAAACACAGGTTTCGATGCTCCTGAACTAACCCGGTGCGCTATAACCTCAGCGAGCAGCGGATCATAAGAGAGGTAATCGGCTAGGTTGAGCTTGATACGGGGGTGGCGCGTTTGCGCCGTTTGAACCGCTTCGGGTAGGTCGGCGGCGACGTGTCCGCCAAGCTGTAGAAAATAGGGCGCGGCGACGATTTGCTCGACCTCTTCATCAACGAGAGTCTGAACGCCTTCAGCGATGCTAGGCTCGTTAATTTCCATAAAGCTCATCTGAACTTTGTAGTCCGAACGCTCACGAATCGTTTTAGCAACCTCGTCAATAGGCGCATTCGCCTTCGTATAAGGTGTGCCGTGTGCGATGAGCAAGAGACCGCAGTCCTTTTCGGTGCGCTCCGCTGCTGCGCGGTTCAAAACCATCTGAACGAGTGCGGGGTGATACTCAAATGCATCCGTGACGCTAAAGGTGAGGTGTGGGTGCGCCGCTTTCGCCTCAGCGACGAGTTTGGGCAAGACCCGTTTGACGTAGTACCCCGAAATTAAAAAGTAAGGCTGAATGGTGATGTGCGTTGCCCCTTTGCGAACACAGCGCTCTACCGCGTCGAGGGCGGTGGGTTGGCTGAAGTTCAAGAAGCCAGCCGTGGCAATCGGCGCGATACCTTGTTTGCGCAAAAGCGCCGCCAAGCGAATCATCGACGCGCCCGAGGCTTGGCGGAGGCTGCCGTGACCGACTAAGATAACCGCGTTCATAGCGTTACACTAAGAGGTTCCGGCGCAAGTTGAGCGCTCTGTAAAACCTCTTCCAAGTCGAACCAGCGCAACTCAGAGCGCAGCCGCACGACCTCACCGACGATAAGCGTCGCAGGCGCTTTCAAACCCGCTTTGCGAACCTCTTCGGCGATAGATACCAAGGTTCCTTCGACTGTCTCTTGCTCGTCCGTCGTCCCCCAGCGCACCATCGCCGCAGGCGTTTCGGGTGAGCGCCCTGCTTTGATGAGTTCTTGACTAATCGCTCCTAACCTACCTACGCCCATCAAAATCACGAGTGTATCCACACCCGCCAAGGCGTACCAGTTGTGACCTGATGCTCCCTTACTCGGGTCCTCATGCCCCGCCACAATCGCCACTGACGCCGCAACATGGCGGTGCGTCACCGGAATCCCGGCGTACGCAGGCGCAGCCACCGCCGACGAGATGCCCGGTACGATTTCAAAGGGAATATGCGCCTCTCGGAGCGCCAGCGCCTCTTCGCCGCCCCGCCCGAAGATGAACGGGTCCCCTCCTTTGAGCCGCACGACCTTGCGACCTTCCAAACCTTTTTGCACCAGCAGTGCGTTAATCGCCTCCTGCGAATACGAGGGCTGGACGCCGTGCTTACCCACATAGATGAGTTCGGCGTCGGCGCGGCATTCTTGCAGCAACTTCGGATTGACGAGGCGGTCGTAGGCGACGACTTCGGCACCTTGCAAGCGGCGCAGTCCTTTGACGGTCATAAGCTCGGGGTCGCCCGGACCTGCGCCGACGAGCGAAACGAAGCCCCGCGACGAGGGGCTGGGCAAGAGGTTGGGGGAGGGGTAAACCATGCCCTCTGTTATACCTCAAAAGATTACAAAAGATGTCAGCTACATACTTGACAAAATTTATCACTTACCTGTAGCCTCGGCGTCATAGAGGTGGAGCTTAGAGAAGTAGGCTCGAGAGGTGAACGGTATACAAAAGCCCTTATTGATTCAATCTGTATCGCTTCGCACGCGATGTCTTTTGCCAAACCTTTTGAGCTAAACCCAACTGACTATTCCTACCCAAACCCACGTAACCCCTAGGGGAGTTTTATGCCTGAAGCCAAGCAACCCAAAGCTAGAACCAAAAAACCCAGCGTCGAAGAGATTAAAATTGCCAGCCAATATCTGAGCGAGGGGATTAGAGAGCAGCTCGAGTCCGAGAGCGCCGATGTAGACGAAACCGGCTACCAACTCCTCAAGTTCTCAGGGATTTACCAACAGGACAACCGCGACCAGCGCAAGAGGCTCCGCAAAGAGGGCAAGGACCGCGCCTACTCCTTCATGGTGCGCTCGAAAGCGCCAGCGGGCATCCTCTCCGCCGAGCAGTATTTAGTCCACGACCGTCTCGCCGACTCGCACGGCGACGGCACGTTGCGCTTCACCACGCGCCAGGGAGTCCAGCTTCACGGCGTCTTGAAGGGCGACCTCAAGCCTTTGGTCCAAGAACTCAACCAAGCCCTAGTGACCACGCTCGCCGCCTGCGGCGACGTGAACCGCAACGTGATGGGTTGCCCCGCCCCGCAAAAAGACCGCGAGCACGCCCTGATTGACGGGGTTTGCCGCGAAATCGAGGCGCACCTCTTACCGCGCTCCTCGGCCTATTACGACCTCTGGATCGACGGCGAAAAGCAGCAGGTTCCCGTCCCGCCTGCCGTAAGTGACGTAGCGACAGCAGACGACCAAGAGCCGATTTACGGCAAGACCTATCTGCCGCGCAAGTTCAAAATTGCTGTAGCCTTCCCCCACGACAACTGCGTGGATGTCTTCACCCAAGATATCGGCATCGTGCCGGTTTTAGAGGGTGAGACGCAAGAGAAAACACTGCGCGGCTACGACCTCTTGGTCGGCGGCGGCATGGGCATGAGCCACACCGATGACACGACCTTCCCGCGCTTAGCCGAACCTCTCGGTTTCGTCGCGCCGGACGCGCTCATCGCCACCGTCGAAGCGATTGTGACCGTTCAGCGCGACTTCGGCAACCGCGAGAACCGCAAGCGGGCGCGGATGAAGTATCTGGTGGACGAGTGGGGCATCGAGAAGTTTCGTAATACGGTGCAGGAACGCCTCGAGCACACCATCCAACCCTGGGTGGACGTGGGCGAATTCACCGTAGACGACCACTTGGGCTGGCGCGAGCAGGGCGACGGGCGCTACTACTTCGGCGTGCCTATTGAAAACGGGCGCATCAAGGACGAAGGCGAGATGCGGCTGCGCTCGGGGTTAAAGGCTATTCTCGAGCACTTCCGCTGTGAAGTGCGCATCACCGCGCAGCACAACCTCTTGCTCGTGGACTTGAAAGAGGAGGACGAGGAGCCACTACGCGCCATGCTGAGCGAATACAGCATCCGCACGAAAGAGGACATTACCAAAGCGCGGCGCTATTCTATCGCCTGCCCTGCGTTGCCGACCTGTGGGCTCGCTTTAGCGGAGTCCGAACGGGTGATGCCGCGTGTCATTGACGGCTTAGAGGGTGAACTCGAGTCCTTAGGTTTAGGCTCTGAGGACATCGTCATCCGCATGACCGGCTGCCCCAACGGCTGCGCTCGCCCCCACACCGCCGAACTCGCTTTTATCGGGCGTTCACCGGGCAAGTACAAACTCTACGTCGGCGGCGCGTTCAACGGCACGCGGCTCGCGCAGGAATACGCTGACCTTGTGGACCAAGACCACCTCTTGGGAACCGTCGCGCCACTTTTCAAACTCTGGAAAGAGCAACGGCAGCCAGATGAGCACTTCGGAGATTTCTGTTACCGTCAGGGCGTCGAAGCTCTGCAAGAACAGACAACCCAATTACAAGAGGTCAGGGGCCATGACTAAAAACATCCCCGACCCTCGTGAAGCCATCGCTTGGGCGCTAAAGCGCTACCCTGACCTCATGATGACGAGCGGCTTTAACTTGAACGGCACGGTACTGGTTGACTTCGCTGTGCGCGCAGGGTTTCGCGGAGAGGTCGTCTTCATCGACACGCTCTCGCACTTTCCCGAAACGCTGCAGACGAGGGGCAACATCGTCGCCCGCTATCCCGAAATCACCTTAACGACGCTTCAACCTGCGTTGCCGAAAGACGAGTTGCCCGCTTGTGGCACGGCGAACTGCTGCCAAGTTCGCAAGTTGGAGCCCCTGCGCCTCTACCTCGCTGAGAAGGGGCCGAGCGCTTTACTCAGCGCCCGCAGCCGCTTCCAGAGTGAGACTAGAGCGCAACTCAACACCGTGGAGGACAGCGGCGACTACGTGAAGGTGAACCCGCTGGCGCACCTCTCACGTGAAGACTTAGAAAGCTACGCTAAAGAGAACGACTTGCCCGTCAACCCGCTTTACTGGCAGGGCTTTTTGAGCATCGGCTGTGCGCCTGTGACAAGGGCCGTGCGCGAGGGCGAAGATGTGCGTGCGGGACGTTGGGACGGACAGGAGAAGACCGAATGTGGGCTGTGGTACGGAGACAAGGCGCTGTAGAATTCTCCGACTGTAGTCTTTGCGAAGAGGTAGTTATGAGAGGGTATCAACACCTCGTTGACAGTGTACTGCCGATTCTTATCTTTCTTTCTTCGATCTTTCCTCTTTTACCTCTTCCGAATGCGTTAAGGTAGCCTCATGGGTAAAACAATCATCTCCACAGACAACGCGCCCGCCGCCATCGGCCCTTACTCTCAAGCGGTGCGCGTCGGTGACTTGCTCTTTACCTCGGGGCAGATTGCGCTTTTGCCGAACGGCGAGCTGCTCGAGGGTGACGTTGCTGCGCAGACAGAGCAAGTTCTTAAAAATCTCCAAGCTGTTTTGGAGGCGGGGGGCTCGAGCCTCCCGAACGTCGTCAAATGCACCTGCTTCTTAAAAGATATGGCGCATTTCAGCACAATAAATGAGGTCTACGGGCGTTTCTTTGCGAGTGAGCCGCCCGCGCGGAGTGCCGTCGAGGTGACGCGGTTGCCGAAAGACGTGCTCATCGAGATTGAGGCGGTAGCGCTGATTTCCTGAGTGCCTCTAAGCTGAAACCCGGACGAAACTCGCTTAATACCGTTCAACTCAGTAACAACCAGAGTAGGTTCGGAAAAGAGCAATTTTCTTGTATTTAACGGCGTTCTTTAGAGGTCTCAGCAAGCGTTATACAGACTTTTGTCCGGGTTTCAGTGCATACGCTTGACGAATAGGGCATACGGGTGTAAAATACGAAAATCAAACGCGTTGAAGAAAGGCGCGATTTTTTTGATCTATCTCCTTTTCGAGTCCACACAGCCCATATAAACCCGCGCCGAGAAGCTTAGCGACTTTCTTCAGTTCACACCTTCGTCACTTCTCCCAAGAAGTAAACCGAAGCGCGAACTATAAACGGTTGAGGTATCATCGGGCACGTCACTCGAGAGGTGTCCCATGAACATCACCATCCTAACGAACGAATATCCCCCCAACATCTACGGCGGCGCAGGCGTGCACGTCGAGTATTTGGTGAAAGAACTCGTTAAGCTCGAGGACGCCTCCCACACCGTCAACGTCCTCTCTTTTGGCGAGCAGAACGAACAGCATGGCAACTTGAGCGTCAAAGGGGTTCACGCAGACGTCACACTCCCCTCGCAAGACCCGCGCCACGCGAAATTTATGGACACCTTGCAGCGCGATCTGTTGATGGCGGGCAGCGTTAAAAACGCCGATATCGTCCACTGCCACACCTGGTATTCGCACCTTGCAGGCTGTTTGGTCAAGCCGCTCACGGGCGCAAAACTCGTGTTGACGACCCACTCGCTCGAGCCTCACCGCCCTTGGAAAGTCGAACAGCTCGGTACAGCCTACTTCGCGAGCACCTGGATAGAGCGCACTGCTTATGGAAATGCAGACGGCGTCGTCGCGGTTTCGCAGTCCATGAAGCGCGATGTGAACGATCTCTACGGCGTCCCTTTTGAGCGCACCCGCGTCATCCCTAACGGCATCGACTTAGACGAGTACAAACCCAAACCGGATGAAGAGGTTTTGAAGCGCTACGGTATCGACCCGAGCACCCCTTACGTCCTCTTCGTCGGACGCATCACGCGGCAAAAAGGGATTTTGCACCTCGTCAACGCCATCAAAGACTTTCGCCCTGGCACCCAAGTCGTCGTCTGCGCAGGTGCACCCGACACGAAAGAGATCGAAGCGGAGATGACGGAGCGCGTCGAGACGGCGCGGGCTGAGGGTGAGCAGAGTATCGTTTGGGTGCGGCAGATGGTCCCGCGTGAAGACATCATCACGCTCTACACGCACGCGGCACTCTTTGTATGTCCGTCGGTCTATGAGCCTTTTGGGATCATCAACTTGGAGGCGATGGCGTGCGAAACGCCTGTGGTGGCGTCCGCTGTGGGCGGCATCCCGGAAATCATCGTGGACGGCGAGACAGGCACATTGGTTCCCTTTGAGCAAGCTGGAGAGGATAACTTTGAGCCCAAGGAGCCGGAGAAGTTTTCGAAAGACTTAGCTGAAGCGGTGAATCAACTACTCGAGAATCCAAAGAGGTTACAAGAGATGGGCCGAGCTTCGAGGCAGCGCGTAGAGGAGAAGTTTAGCTGGAAAGCGGTGGCTGCTGAGACGCTTGAGTTTTACAAGTCGCTGCTATGAGGTCACTACGCTGTAACCTTTTAGGTAAAACGCTATAATAGAAACCAATGTCGGATTATCAATCCTTAGAGGGACGAAGTGGACACGCTCAAGCGTAGCGTACGGAGCTTAGAGCAGGGCGAGCGTTTTACAATGCTCGAGAAGATCATCGACGCCAACACCCAAGCGGTGCAGGAGTTTACCGAGTCGAGCCGCTTTCAACTCAGCGAGCAGAACCGGCGGATTGAGTCGCTCGAGAACAAGCTGAGCGAAGCATTAAGGAGGATGGACGACAAGATTGACGCGCTAGAGGTCAAGTTAGACGCTAAAATCGAGAGGTTTAGAACAGATTTAGAGAACAAAATCACCCACTCACAAACCGTGATTTTAAGCGCGATTGCTGCGGTGGGTGTGATTTTGGCGGCGATTCAAATCCTTACGGCGTAGTTTAACGAAGGTGTCCCGTTTTGTGTATATACGAAGGCTGATTCGTGTCTCTCACAGTCATTATGCTACCGCGTGCACAAAACGTGGTACACCGCCAATTTAATTGAGTCGCACCTCTTCCTCCACCTCATCCAAGTGAGACACATCGTTGCTAAAGGTGAGTTGCCACCGTTCATTCTTTTTCTCGAGCTTCGTCAAACTGCAGAGTGGCGCGGCGTCCTCGCGGCTACCCGTGAGCGCCTGAACGACGCCACTAATTGTCGCGCCGTGCCCCACAAAGAGCAGTGTTCCCTCGTATTTCTCTGCAATGAGCCGCGCCGTGTCGCCCATGCGCGATACATTGGCGTGGTCATCTTCGGGAAAGGTCGGCTGGATAAGCGGTTGGTGGCTCAGGTCTACATTGGGGAAGTCAGTCGCTAATGTCTCGTTCGAGAGGATTTCGGGCTCGCCTGAGAAGTAGGTCTCGCTCAGCTTTTCGCCTAAACCGGGCTCGAGAAAGATGCGTTTATCCAACGTCTCCGCGATAAGCTGCGCGGTCTGCACCGTGCGCAGATAGGGCGAGGCGAAGATGAGGTCAATGGACATCTCTTTGAGGCGTTCGGCAAGCTGCGCGGCTTGTTCTAAACCGTCGGGCGAGAGGCCGGGGTCG
The DNA here is from genome assembly GCA_965213645.1 of Trueperaceae bacterium. Lineage (GTDB taxonomy): Bacteria > Deinococcota > Deinococci > Deinococcales > Trueperaceae > CBDBZX01. Next base: position 623,887 of record CBDBZX010000004.1, on the reverse strand, counting down.
TCGGGGCGTTCGGCGTTTTCTTTCCAACTGTCGTCTACAAAGTCTTGGCGGTTGCCGTGGCGGACGAGCCAGAGGGTACGGCTCATGCGATTAAGGTGGAGGAAATAGAGAGGGTTATCAACACAAGACTCATCTTATGCCTGCACCTCATCTCGGACCGTAAGTAAGGCACAGGTGCGCCCTGAAGTTGGCCTGTGAATTACGCCACGAACGCTTTTGATGAAGCGCTCAACCCAAATTTTTCTCGGCTCATTCAGCGGCGTCAGCGTAGACTTTTGAGGTGACGCCGCGCTTTGAGACCCTCATCACCTGGAGCCTTGTGGCACTCTGCGCCGTGCTCGTCGGGGTCAACCTAGCCCCTCGGCTCACAGTTCAAAGGGTCCAGATTGAGCGAGTGCAGCCCGACATTACGGTGTCGGTTGCGGGCGCGGTGCACTCGCCGGGAGTGTATACGCTGCCGTGGGGCTCGAGGCTCCAAGACCTCATCGGTGTGGCGGGCGGCTTTTCGTCCGAGGCGGAGCGAACTTTAGTCAACCTCGCTCAGCCCCTCACGGCGGGCGGCGCAGTGTTTGTCCCGAGTATGCAGACCGAAACGGGTGAAAGGCGTGTCAGCCTCAACTCGGCGAGCGGGCGGGAGTTGGAGCGCTTGCCAGGCATCGGCCCGGCCTTGGCTCAGCGCATTATCGCGGCGCGACCTTTTGCGACCGCCGAAGACCTCTTGAACGTGTCGGGCATCGGCGCGGCGACGTTGGAAAAATTGCGTCCGTTTGTCAAGTTATGAGCGTGGCGCAGTACGTTTCAAGCGAGACAATTCAAGAAGATGAGTTGACGCAAGAGGTGCAAGCGCCCTTTCGCGCCTTGGTCTATGCCAGCGGCGCTATACCTTGCTGTCGGGATTGCGTTAGCAGGTCTGCACGCGCCGCTCTGGACTTTGTTCGTCGGCTCGAGCCTAGCTGCCGCTGTAGCCTGGACAAGAGGTTATATCCTCTTTACGGTTCTCGTTCTACTCGTTCCACTCGGATACTTTCGCTACAGCACCTGGGAAGCGCAGCCCAACCCGCTCGCACCTCTTGTGGGGGAAGAGATGACCTTTTCCGGAGTGAGCGACGGGCGGTATCTGCGGCTCGAGCGGCCCAAAGAGATGAGTGGCGTGAGGGTCGTCTTGTCACCTTCGGGCGTCGTGGACGCAGGGAGAGCCACGGTGCGAGGGACGTTGCAGGAGGCGATGGGCAAGCGCAACCCCGGCGGCTTCGACTACCGCACTTATTTGGAACGGCGCGGTATCAAAGGACAGCTTTTTGTCGAAGAGGTCGTAGAGGCTGCGTCTGTCACAACGCTCAAAGCACGGCTACAGCGCGGCGTGGTCGCGAACTTGGGCGAACGCCCCGCCGCCCTGATGCAAGCGATGACGCTCGGCGTTCGTGACGCTCTAGGCGAACTGAGAGAGGTCTTTGCTCTGTCCGGCCTCGCACATATCTTGGCGCTTTCGGGGCTGCACGTGGGCATTTTGATGGGCGCAGTCGGCTGGTTGCTGCGCCCCTTGGGGCAGCGCCGCTATCCGGTAATGATGCTCTTGCTCGTAGGCTTCGTGCTGCTCGTAGGCGTAAGCCCGAGCGTGCTGCGCTCGAGCTTGATGGTCGGGGCGGTGCTCGTCTCGCTCTGGTTGGGGAGTGGCCGCATCGAGCCTTGGCCCGCGCTCTCACTAGCAGCGCTCATCACCCTTCTGTGGCATCCCAGTTGGCTCTTCGACCTCTCGTTTCAACTTTCCTATCTGGCTGTTATCGGCATCCTGCTGCTCACCGAGCCGATGACGCGGTATTTCGTCGGGGAGAAAGCGCAGAAGGAAACGCAGAAGAAAAATCAGCGGTGGCGTCCTAAAGTTTTTCTCTTGGGTAGCGTCGTCGTGAGTATCGCAGCGCAAGCGCTCTCGTTACCCCTCGTGGCGAGCACCTTTGGCAGCGTCCCTTTGTTCGGTCCGTTCGTCAACGTGGTTGCGATTCCCCTCGCAACGCTGCTCGTACCGCTCGGTTTTCTAGCGGGACTGCTCGGTTTGATCTCGTTACCTCTCGCGGGTACGCTCAACCTCTTAACAGGTTTTCTAGCTGATATTTTATTGCGCTTAGCGGACGCCGCCACGCAGCTTCCTGTGCTCACCTGGGGCGAGATTTCGGCGCTCGGCTACGCTTTTTACGCGGTCGGCGCGGTGGCGTTCGTTCTCCTCGTCAGGGGATATCTGCGGCCTTGGCGCGGCGTGCTGATCGTCACCGTGGCGGTGCTCAGCTCAACGATAACGGCTGGGGGTGACGCGCCCGAACTCGTCTTTCTCGATGTCGGCCAGGGCGACAGCGTGCTGGTGCGGCTACCTGGGCGTATAGAGATTTTAGTCGATGGCGGCGGAACGCCTTTCAGCGACTTTGATGTCGGCAGAAGGACCATTTTGCCCGCGCTCAGAGCGCAAGGGGTGGACGAGCTAGAACTCGTCATCGCCTCGCATCCTGACACGGACCACATCGAAGGGCTCATAAGCGTACTGGAAGAGATGCCCGTGCAGACGCTGCTCATCGGCGTGCCGAGGCCGGGAAAGCCGATGTTTGACGCGCTTACGGACGTGGCGGCGCGTAAAGGTGTAGAGGTCGTGCAGGTTACGCGGGGTGAGCGGCTCAGCGTGGGGGAGGCTGGGCTCGAGATTCTCAACCCGCCACCTATCCCTTTTGCAAAAGACAACGACAACTCGGTGGCCTTTGTGCTGAACGCAGGCAACACCAAAACGCTCTTTTTGGGCGACCTCTCAGGCCCCGTCGAAGCCGAGTTATTCGTCCCCGACGTTGATATCTTGATGGTCGCGCACCACGGCTCGAGATACTCGACCTCCGAGGCGCTGCTACGAGCAGCGCAGCCCGAGCGGGCGATTCTCTCATATGGTCGTAACGGCTACGGACATCCGCATGACAGCGTGTTGGCTAGACTTCGCGCTCACGGCGTCGAGGTGCTAGAAACGTACGTATTAGGGGCAGTAAATGTAACATTGGAACCGCAAAAGTAAGAAAACACACGTCGTCTATGAAGATTATTAAGATGTGAAACATGATAATCTTATGGCAATGTTCACCCCCATCCGCATCCTATCCGACAACGGTCCGATGAAAGTCGAGCTGGCCCGCTGGCAAGATAAGCTCGTGGTGGTCAAGGAGCTGAAAGGGGGCTCGTCGTCGCTCGCCAACCGCTTAGGGCGCGAGGCTGCCGTCGTCACCTTTTTAGAACACGAGAACATCGTGCCACTTTTAGCCGTGCAGGACATGAGCCTCATCTTCTCGTACTGTCCTGGTGTGTCGTTGGAAGAAGCGCTGGACAAGGGTACGCTCAGCTTGGAGCGCAGCGTCAAAATCGCGACGGACGTTTTACACGCCCTCGCGTACGCGCACGCCAAAGAGGTCATTCACTGCGACGTTAAACCGTCGAATATCCTCATTAACGGTGAAAAAGCGCTGCTGACGGATTTCGGCTTCGCCAAAGACTTAGCGCTCGCCGCGATCACGCAGCAAGGGATGTCACTGGGTACACCCAACTACATGCCGCCCGAGCAGTTCGCGGGCGAGCGGCGCGACCCCAGGAGCGACCTCTACGCAGTGGGCGCGGTGCTCTACCACATGGTCACAGGCGGGCCGCCCTACGGCAAAGACGTGTTCCGCTTCCTCATGAGCGACCCCACCGTCGAGTTAGAGCCACTGCCCGAAGAAGCGGCCCCGCTCGCGCCCATCATCGAAAAAGCGCTCTCGCACAACCCTTGCGAACGTTATAGCAGCGCCGAAGCGATGCTCGACGCGCTCAGTCAAGCGCTGCTCGTCACAGCGTAGGATTCCGCAAGCGTACGCAACTCGAGCCATCTCAGTAAAGAGCCTCATCACTGCTAGTTTATAGTAGCGGATATGATTCTCGGCGTCATCTTGGGTTTGAGCGTCGTCCTCAGCATCGCCGTGGAGATGGTCGCTACCATCACTATGACGGGCGGCGGACCCCTCGCGATGGGCGTGACGTGGTTGGCGAGCCGCTTTGTACAGCGTAACGGCGGCTTAAAGCGACCTCTTCCCTCTTCCCCAACTCGGCATGGTCACGATTTTGAGCACCGTCGCCACTTGGTTCTTGGTGCTCTGGCTGGGCTGGCTCATCGTCTTCTCGAGTTCACCCCAAGCCGTCTTAGAAGGCTCGAGCGGCGACCCCGCCCCCTTCTGGTCGCGGGTGTATTTCACGGGCTACACGCTCTCGACTCTGGGCGTCGGTGACTACCTCGCGGGCACGCCCTTTTTCCAAGTCCTGGCCGCCTTCGCCTCCTTGAGCAGCTTCTTTCTGATTACGCTCATCATCTCGTTTTTTGTACCGATGGTCCAAGGGGAGATGCAGCGGCGGCGCTTGGCGCTCTACCTTCATCATTTGGGCGATACGCCCGAAACGTTGCTGAAACGAATCTGGCGCGAAGAGGAGAGGTCTGTCCCGATTCTCAGCACGCTTGCGCCCATGCTCGTCACCTTAGAGCACACCCACCGCCGCTACCCCGCGCTGCACTTTTAGGGCGCAAAGGAACCCGCCTACGCGCTCGTTTTAGCCGTTGCTATGTTGGACGAGGTGTTGAGCGTCCTCGAGTGCACCCAAACCATTCAAGAGGACGAGCACTTCATGGTCTCGAGGCGAGCGATTGCGGGGTTTGTCTCGAGCTTGGAAGAGGTCTTCGTAGACTTTACGCACGACACGCCGCCGCTGCCCGACTTGTTAGGCGACAGAGCGAGCGACGAAGAGGTTATCAAGAGGTTGGGGGCGTACAGCGAGCGCCGCGCCAGGCTCCACACGATGCTGCGGTGTGCGGGCTGGACGTGGGCGGCTGTCGAGGAGGAAAACCGCGAGCCTGTGCCCGTGCGGATGATGTTTGGGGAGTGAGGCTCGAGCGCGTAGGGAATAATTCTCAAATCTGTCCGCCCATCTTCCCTAAGATTAAAAGGTGGATGTCTATACCTTCGCCAAAACCGCCTGTCGGCTCCTAGCGCTCTACTTTTTCGTTCAACTTGCCTTATCCCTGCCTGGTATGATTGCAGCATCTTTGCTGCCTCTGTCATTCGTGGGGACAGGACTTGATGGCACGGTGCTCGCCGCGCTTGCGCTCCTCGGCACCAATATCATCATCTACCTCGTAGCGATTTCATTACTTTGGCGCAAGGCAGATTTTTTAGCGGCTCGAGTTGTCTCTAAACCACCCTCTGCACCATAATCGAGGTATGGATACACGAGACCTCTCCGCCCTTGCCTGCCGCGTTCTAGCGCTCTAGGTGAGGCTCACGCTAGGTTTGGGGCTCCTCTTGGGTATGGATAGCCTGATGGGCAGGCTCGAGCAAAACCGCGTCTCCCAAAGTAACGTAGAGGAATCGTAACGTCACCTCTTTAAGAGGTCTGTCAAATCTGAGCAGCCTCTCCCAAGACGGCTTGATATAGTCGGGTGTGCGTTCCGTACTTATCGTCTTTTTACTCTGTTTAGTGAGCAGCGCTTACGCGCAGGAACTCCGAGAACTCACCGTGTTCGCAGCCTCGAGCCTCACCGAGTCGTTCGAAGAGGTCGCGGCGGCGTTTGAGGCGGAACACGACGCAGAGGTCATCCTCAACTTCGCGGGCTCGTCCACCTTGAGCACCCAGGTCGTGCAGGGCGCTCCCGCCGATGTCTTTGCCAGCGCCGACGAAACGCAGATGGAGGTCGTCGCGGAAGCGGGACTTCTCGCAGACGAGGCGCAGACCTTTACGCAGAACCGCTTGGTGGTGATTACGCCCGAAAATTCACCTGTTGAAACACTTTCAGACCTCTCTCAACCAGGGATTCTACTCGTGTTGGCGGGGCCGAACGTACCGGCGGGGCGGTACGCGCTTAGCGTTTTGGAGAGGTTGAATGAGGTCTACGGCGCGGACTTTGCGGAGCGCGTTTTGGCGAACCTCGTCTCAGAGGAGACCAACGTGCGGCAAGTCGCGGCGAAAGTGCAGCTCGGTGAGGCGGACGCGGCGCTCGTTTATGCGACGGACGCCGCCGTGTTGAGAGGTATCCGTATCGTGGAAATTCCAGCGGCCCATAACGTCACGGCGCGTTATCCTATTGCGGTGTTAGCGGACAGCCGACAGCTTGACTTAGCCCAAACCTTCGTTAATTTCGTCCAGGGCGCAAGAGGTCAAGCAATCCTAGCAGAGCGAGGCTTTACCCCTGCGCAGCCCTGACCTTCCACCCCTGTTACCCATCATGGCGAGCCTCATCATGGGGACGCTCCTCATCCTACCGACGCTCGCGCTGCTCGTTCGGGCGTTGAACCCCGAACTGATGGGGGCTCTGTTAGAGCCTGCCGCCTTACAAGCGTTGCGCCTCAGCCTCGTCACGACGAGCATCAGCCTCCTGCTCACGCTCGTTTTAGGAACGCCGACGGCGTACCTCTTGGCGCGTTACCGCTTTCCAGGGCATCGGCTTTTAGACACGCTCTTAGACTTACCACTCGTGCTGCCGCCTGTGGTGGCGGGCGTCGGGCTCTTGCTCGTCTTCGGGCGACGCGGGCTTTTGGGCGGCGTCTTGGCAGACTTAGAGGTCAACATCGCCTTTTCAGCCTCAGCGGTCGTCTTAGCGCAGCTTTTCAGCGCTTCACCGCTTTTCATCCGCGCCATGAAAGCAGGCTTTACTTCTGTACCCAAGAGGTTAGAAGCCGTCTCGCTCACGCTCGGGATGAGCCGCTACGAGACCTTTTTGCGCGTGACGCTGCCGCTGGTTGTCCCCTACCTCATCGAAGGGGTGGTGCTCGCTTGGGCGAGAGCGTTGGGGGAGTTCGGCGCGACGGTGGTCTTCGCGGGCTCCTTTGCGGGACGCACGCGCACGATGCCGCTGGCGATTTACGCAGCGCTAGAAAGCGATTTGGACGCGGCGTTGGCCCTCTCGGCGGTACTCACCGTGAGCGCATTTTTGCTGCTCTTTCTCTTTCGTCTCTTCGTGAGACGGCAAGGGGTGAGGTGAGTGGGGCTCGAGCTAGACATCCACACCCCTTTGGAGGGCTTTACCTTAGCGCCGAGCTTTGAGACAGAAAGTTCTCGCTTAGCCCTCTTCGGCGCGTCAGGCTCGGGCAAGAGTCTGACCTTAGAGGCTATCGCCGGACTATTGACCCCACAACGCGGACATATCCATATCAGCGGCACACCGCTTTTTGATTCAAAGCAACATATCAACCTCAAGCCGCAAACGCGCCGCATCGGGTACGTCGCGCAGGGTTATCACCTCTTTCCGCACCTCACCGCGCTACAAAACGTGGCGTACAGCTTCCGTGACAAGCGTGTAGGGCGGGAGAAGGCGCTTTCTTGGCTCGAGCAGATGGAACTGACCTCTTTCGCCTCACGCTATCCGCACGAGCTTTCCGGTGGACAGCAGCAGCGCGTCGCCTTAGCGCGGGCGCTCGCCTCGGAGCCACGCCTCTTGCTCTTAGACGAACCCTTCGCCGCCTTGGACGACCTCGTCCGCGCCACCTTGCGCCGCCGCGTCAGCGACCTCTTGAGCCACCTAGACGTGCCACTCGTGCTGGTCACACACGACCTCAGCGAAGCCACGATGCTGGCCGATACACTCGCTATCTATGAGGCGGGGCGCGTGGTGCAACTCGGCAGCGCTGAAACGGTTATGCACACTCCGGTGAGCCCAAGCGTCGCCAAACTCGTTGGGATGAGCAATCTTTTGGAGGTTCAGCCTTTGGAAGATGTATGGGTGCGGTGGGGGGAAGAGGTACTAACGCTTGCTCACCCCGCCTCAACCTCTCTCCTCGGCATCCGCCCCGAGCGGGTGCGCGTACTTGCCAACAAACAGGTTGATGTAGAAACTCAACAAGACAACGTACTGAGGGTCATACTCGTACAAACCTCTTTGCAAGGCCGCGATGCGCTGCTCACCTTTCAAGTTCCGGGCTGTGGGCCTGTCGAGGTTATTCGACCCGAGACAGAAGTGCGCCGTTTGGGTCTCGAGGTAGGACAGAGCGTGCACCTCTCCCTCCCAAAAGACGACCTTCACCCCTTTTAACCGCCTGTTTCGCCGCGCACCTCGAGTTCCTCATACCCCGTCACGGTGTCGAAGGTGCGCAAGAACGTCACGCCGCTAAGCTCGCCTATAACGAGTTCCGCCGTTGTGTAGACGGTGCAGCCCACTTGCACGTGTCCGCCCACCATTGCCCCATCTCTATCCGCCAACGCAATGTGGAGGTGAACGCCTTCGAGAGAGAGCGTCCCCACCAGCGACACAATCTCAAAAGGACCGGGCAGCGTAATCGTCTCCTCACGCCCGGCAAAACGCAGCGACGCCTCCGCCAAACTTCCCACACATGTGAGTACGATACCCGCCCCTAACGCACGTTCTTTCGTCAGCTTCATCAGCGCTTCTTTGAGGTCGTCGCCGGGCGTGAGTCTTATGGCGGTAGGGTTTACTGCATTATTCATAAAACAATCCGCTTAGAATAAGCCACTGCTCATCTTAACGGAGTTCCCATGACCAAGTCCAACTCTGACCTCACCCTACAAGACCTTATCGATGCGCTTGCCAACCTTGAGGAAGCAGAGCGCTTAGAACTCTGCGACGCGCTCGTAGACGATCCGAGGCTGCGTGACCTCTTGGAGACGATTGACGACTACCTCTACTTGGAGGATGAAGAGGTGCCGCCGCCCAACCTGCAAGGCGAGCGCGAGCTTAACTGAGACGTCTCGCATTTGAAACTCACAAAGACGCGGCGGCCCCAACTGCTAGAGACACTGCTAAGCGCTACTCGGTTGTTTGTTATTCTTTAGCTCGAGGAGTGACCCTATGAAGAGGCGTAACCGTGTGAACGAGCCGTTGAATCAACTCGAAATACATATAGATGACGTTCTCAAGGGAGCTTTCGCGGGCTTGATTGGAGGTATCGTCGCAACCGCCGTTAAATCGCTCGCCGAAGAGGTGTTCCCGCCGCGTCCGCCCGACGCGGTCTCCCCGCCGGTTATTGCCGCTCAAAAGGTTTGGGGTGAGGAGCGCGTCGAAGGGCGTGAAGACGCGTTCGAAGAGGCGATTCACTGGACCTTTGGAGCGCTCACGGGCAGCGCCTACGGCGCACTCGTCGAGGCCCTACCCGCTGCGAGCCGAGGCTACGGCGTCCCCTTTGGCGCGGTTCTTTTCACCCTGACGCACGAGAGTGCGCTACCTCTTTTGGGGCTCGAGGGTGGGCCAACGAAAGTTCCACTAGGACGCCAAGCCAATGAGCTAACCACACACTTTTTTTACGGTGTCGCCGCCGACCTCACGCGGCGCGGGGTGCGCAGACTACTCTAAACCTCTTCTCATACTTGACAGAGGGCGCACGAGTTGAGTAAACTTGGCGGTGCGCTCGAGTGGGCGCACCCTGGTTTGATGTACAGGTTCAGTGTATGGGTTTAATGCACGGGTTCAACGTACCGAGAGATATAGCGTTGGCGTTGCCAACTTGGTATTCTAGGTATCAGCACGGTGGGTGTAGCTCAGTTGGTTAGAGCGCCGGATTGTGGTTCCGGAGGTCGTGGGTTCAAGACCCATCACTCACCCTAAACAGCCTTGAGCAGGGGGTCTCATCCCGTTATCGGGTGATACCCTTGCCCAAGAGTCTTCAACAGCAGGTATCATCTGATTCATCCAGTGATACCTCCTTTGAAGAACAGCCTTGAGCAGGGGGTCTCATCGGAGGTAGCTGGATTTCATCCCGTTTATCGGGTGATACCTTGTTCAAGGAGGAGCAAGCAGATGGAAGATAGAAAATTGAAGATGTTCGTATCTTCGATCTTCCATCACTTTTCGCGAGGATGGCGGAATTGGTAGACGCGCTAGATTTAGGATCTAGTACCGCAAGGTGTGTGGGTTCAAGTCCCATTCCTCGCAGTAATAGTAGGTATCATCTACATACGAACGCTCTCCGTGAATGAAGCAATGCCTGAGCACTTACGAATAAAGATGATGCCTACGTTCTTTTATCTCACGTTCTAAAATTACAGAAAAGAACTACTTTCTTTCGGAACAACTCGTTCCTCAGCAAAAGTGTAGTGCTACCTGCGCCCCTGCAACTCACCTTAAAAAACTACAACAGATAAAAAGAGGTCGGACTTTCTGTGTCCGACCTCTTTCGTTAAAATCAAATCCACAGCATTTCCATGAGTCGTTGCTACACCACCCATAGCGTTTATTTCTATTCGCAGAGAAGCCTTTAGCAGCTAGCGGGAGCGAACTAGCCCCAAAGGCTAGCGGGAGCGGTCCACGCGACGCGGGCACAGGTTACGGTTGAAAACCGGACACTTTCAGTGTTCACCTGTGCCCGTTCTAGGAACCACGCGACGCACAGTGAGCCGTTATCTACGCGCGTTGATTTGAAGATGCAACGGCAGGGCGGCTGCCCGTAACGCTACCTCCAGCTAAAGGCTCTTTTCCGCTCACACTTGAAGCTGCTGTAGCAGCTTCAAGTGGAAATGCTACTACAAGCTGAGTACAACCACTGCAAAGACGACGAAGTGAACACTCGAGCCCCACCCCCGTTATAGACTCAGGCTTAGTAGCGCGTTAGGTAGCAATTCTAAAACATACTGAAACGAAGCGCCGCAGGTATCATCTTAATAGTGTACGTGCTGAGAAGTGTTTTTTACAGTGAGAGCGTCAGTGACCAGATGTTACCTGCTAGAGAGCGGAGAAATCATGGACGACAGAACGGTTCTAGTCATCATCAACCCAGCTTCGGGTCAGGGCGACCAGGCGCAGCTTAGGGAAAAGGTCGAGGCGAAGCTCCAAGCCGAAGGCGTCTCCTATGAGGTCCGCGAGACCCAAGGCGAGGGCGACGCGCTGGGGTGGGCTAAGGAAACGCGAGCCGACCTCGTCATCGTCTCGGGTGGCGACGGCACGGTGATGGAGACGATGAGCGGGCTGATCGAAAACAAGCGCGACGTTCCTTTAGCGCAGCTTCCCGGCGGCACGGCGAATTTGTTAGCGCGGGCGCTAGGCGTTCCCATCGCCACGGACAAGGCGCTCGAGCTGGCCCTCTCGGGCGTCTCCGTCCCGCTCGACGTGGGCTATTTGCCCGAGCGTGAGCGCTACTTCGCCATCGTCGCGGGGGCAGGCTGGGACGCGCGGATGATCGAGGACGCGCCCCGCGAGATCAAGAACCGCTTAGGCTTCGCGGCCTACATCGTCTCGGGTGTCAAGCACCTCTTCACCCTGAAGCGCTCGGATGTGGTGCTCGAGATAGACGGCGAAGAGCACCGCTTCCGGGCGCACACGGTTATGCTCATCAACGTCGGCGAAATCGCCGGGACGAACATCCACGTAGGCGAAAGCAACCCCCACGACGGCAAGTTGGACCTAGCTATCGTCGTGCCGAACACTTTAGGCGGCATCTTGCGGCTCGTCTTTCGCATGATTACGGGCAACTTCGAAAACTACCGCGACTTGCAGACCTTTGCAGCCGAGCGGGTGCGCGTCTCGGCGACGCCACCTTTACACGTCCAAATCGACGGCGAGACCTTGGGTGAAACGCCCTTCGTCGCCGAGGTCGTACCGAGTGGGGCGCGGCTCGTGGTGCCGCTCCAATACGCCGTAGAAAAAGGCTTCAGCAAAGCGTCGGGGCAAGAGGTTGAGTCCGAACCTGTTGAAAAAAGCGAGCGCCTATCCACGCCTCAGCAGGCTGGTAGAGGTTGAAAGCCACGCCTACTCAGCCGCGCTAAATTCACCTGTAGCGAAGAGCACCCGAAAGGCGCGGCACCACACCAGTACGCGGTCATACTGCGCGAGGTCAATCTCTTCGGAGATTTCGTAGCTCTGCGCTCCGCTCGCGCTCTGCAAGCGCCCGAGCACGGCGTGGTTCTCTATGTCATCGCCCTGCACGAGCCACACGAAGAGGTTGGGGCCGCGCCGCACGCTGAAATCCTCTGACAAGCTCAGCGTTCTCCCCGCTTCAGAGGTCGTGATTTCAAAGCTGCCCGCCGCTTCGTGGTTGGCGTCGCCGCCGACAAAGGTGCCGGTGAACGGAAGGTCTTGGGCGGTAGCGGTGAAGAGAATGATGGCGAGAAAAGCTGTGGAGAGAAGCGTGATAAGGCTACGGTTCATGGCGGTCTCCTTTTTCTTTCGTGTTGCCGTGTCACGGTCACGCAGCATTGTAGCGAGCGAATAGCCCCGCTGTAGGTATTCGTTTTGACGGCAGAGCGTCGTTATCTTGTAGAGATCAATTGGGGTCAACCCTTCCCTCGTTGGGATGGCGTTCAGACAAGGCTGACGAAGCTGAGGCTCTAAAACCTCTCTTTCCAAAATTTCCGAGTAAGCTGTAAAGCATTATGTCACTCGAGCATCTGTATAAAGAGGTCATCCTAGAGCACTACAAACACCCCCGCAACAGGGGTGAACTAGAACACGCTAATCTGCGCGAAGCGGGGCTCAACCCTTCGTGTGGCGATGAGTTGGAGCTTTTTTTAGTGGTTGAACGCGGCGCAGTTACCGATGTGAAGTTCACGGGCGAAGGCTGCGCCATCAGCCAGAGTTCGGCCTCGCTGATGACCGAAGCGATCAAGGGCAAACCTTTAGAAGAGGTATTAAAAACAAGCGAGAGCTTCAAGGCGATGCTCCGCGGCGAGCCACCTAGCGATGAGCTTGGCGACTTGAGGATGCTCCAAGGCGTCTCGAAGCTGCACGCCCGCGTGAAGTGCGCGGCGCTGCCCTGGGTGACGCTCGAGCGGGCCTTAGAGCGCACCTCATGAGATGCGGCGTGAAACGCCTTTTCGTCTCTCTAACGCTCCTTTTAAGCGCGTGTTTGCCCGCTTTAGAGATCGAGCGAGACCCGCCCGTCATCCCAGGCGCACAGGCCAAGACCGTCCTGCTCGGTGACTATGAGACCTACTATGAAGTCATCGGTGAAGGGCCAGCGGTGGTGATGGTGCACGGGATTGGCGGCGGCTCCTCCAGCTTTCAGTACCGCAAAAACGCGCCCGCCTTGGCCGCTGCAGGCTATAAGGTTTACGTCGTTGACCTCTTGGGCTTCGGACGCAGTGCGCATCCTGAACTTCGCTACACGCAAGACTTGTACGTAACGCAGCTAAGAGGATTTTTGGAAGAGGTCTCGGGCGAGGCGTCGTTCGTCGCCAATGGCCTCAGCGCCGCCTACGCGATTCGACTTGCAGTGGAGCAACCTGAGCTAGTTGACAGCCTCGTTCTTATCAGCCCGACGGGATACGAGCGCTTAGCGCGGCCTCAAAACGAGGAGCGCATAGAAGCGTTCGAGCGTTTTTCAGGCTTCACCGGGAACCTCGTCTACGCTACGCTGCTCGACGAGGGGACGCAACGCTATTTTCTCATCGACGCCTACATCGGGCGCGAAAGTTTCACTCCGGAAGTCTTGGCGAGCTACGAGCGCAACCTCGAGGTGGAAAATGCGAAGTGGGCGGTGCTCTCGTTTATTTCGGGCAACTTGGATCAAGATGTCTCTTCGCTTTGGCCTGAGGTGACGCAGCCGAGCTTAATCCTCTGGGGCACGGAGGCCGACACGACCCCTATTGGCGACGCGGCGGACTTCTTGCGGGCGAGCCCGGAGACCGAATTCATCCCGATTACGGGCGCGAAGCTGCTGCCGAACGAAGACCGCGCAGAGACGTTCAATGAGATTGTGCGGGAGTTTTTGGGGCGGAGGCTCGAGTGAGATCAATCTAGCTGCTCCAACACCACCACCGCCGCCGCGTGTGCCTTCGAATGCGTCAAACTAAGGTGCGCCGCCCAGCCCTCGCGCTCCATGACCTCTTCAATCTCCTCGCTGTAGTGCAGCACAGGCTTCATCCCTTCGCGCAAGACCCACACGTCGCGCCAGCCGTGCGACTCGGGCCAGCACTTCTGGAAGGCTTCTTTGGCGGCGAAGCGAGCCGCCAAACTTGGCAGCGAGTTCTTCTGTTTGAGGCAGTATTCAAGCTCGTCCGGGTGAAAGTGGCGCTCTAAAAAGCGGTTGCGGTGACGGTTCCAGACGCCTTGGATGCGCTCCAATTCGATCATGTCGAGTCCGACAGCGATAATCATAAGTTATTGTATTACCCTACGCCGACCTCATACACTGCCGACCTCATACACTGAGCGTAACGACCTCTTCGGGCGTCGCGACGTAAGCGAGTTTGGCAATACCCAAGAAGAGGCCGTGCTCCAAAACGCCGGGGATGACGCTGATATTCGTGGCAACTTCTGGGGCGTCAAAAGGCTCAGCGAAGTGACAGTCGAGCACGTAGTTACCGTTATCCGTCGTCACGACTTCACCCTCTTTTTCTCTAAGCACAACCTCACAGCCGAGCCGCTCCAAATCCGCACTCGCCGCTCGCCAACCGAAGGGGAGCACCTCGACGGGCACGGGCGCTTTTTCGCCCAAGTAGCGCACCCGCTTCGTGTCGTCGCCGATGAGGATGAAGCGCTCCGCTCGCGCCGCTACAACCTTCTCCCGCGCCAACGCGCCCCCTAGCCCCTTGATGGCGTCCAGCGTATCGGTGACCTCGTCCATGCCGTCAATCGCCACATCAACGCCCGAGGCCCCAAATTCTTGTAGGGGGTCTTGTAGCGGGATGCCGAGATTTTGGGCCATCTGCGCCGTCGCCTCTGAGGTTGCTACGGCGGAGATGTCTTGCAATTCGCCACTTTTTAGCTTCTCTCCAAGTGCTTGAATGAGGTACTTGGCGGTGCTGCCCGTTCCTAAACCGACGTTCATGCCGCTTTCGATGTGCTCCAAGGCTTTTAGGGCGGCTTGTTTTTTTTGAGGCTCGAGGTCAGCCACGGTTGTCTGCGCCGTATGGAGATACTGTCATGAGGTTTACTTTAACAGAGATGGCACGTCAGCTCGTTAGCATGTCAGCCGATCAGGAAAACCTGGAGGAGGTTATCGCAAGGTTGCGTGACTCCGTTTGCAAACGGAGTCATGTCCATCTGTGGTGGTAAGCTCCGACGCTCTCGGTCAGGTAGGTTGGTTACAAACCCTAAGAGCTGAGGGATAGCTTAGCGCGTAGCCGAGACAACCACGGTCAGGAATGAGTCGCTCAGGGTATGCTGCTCTTGGAAGTGGTGGGCTTGGACCTCTCTCCATTTTCCTCCTCACCCCCTAGCAGTCGAGGTTGTTATACTATAGCAGGTATCATCTGGTCAGCTACACTCTCAATAACAAGAACGTCGTTTAGCACGCACTCTAAGGGATGACCTGTGCCCTGCTTTAGCGGGTATATCTGCGGAGAAGCGTAGCAACGTCAAGTGGAAATACTATAAACTGAATGAACGATGTCGTAAATTGAGAGCGTCCGAGCGATTCGTTCTCACTGCGTTCGGAAACGCTCGCGCTTCGCCCAGTGGGAGCATATGCGACGGACTTCGTGAACACGAGCGGTTTAGATGTCAAAAGTACGACATCTAAACTTCACTTTGGTATTAGCTGAAAAGATTTTACCAACGGCTAAGAGCTAATTGCCTTTCGAGTTGGCACTACATTCTAAAGAGGTAGCAAAATGGGAGAAACATCCAACAAACTCCTCCAACACTGGCACGCCTTCAACGACTTCTACGACGAACTCTTCTTCGCCCCCTACCGCCGCAGCAGGGCGAAAGACACCCGCGACCAAGAGGACCTCTTCTTGCTGCTCTGCTGCTCGGACATGCTGGGGATTCCCAACCCGGTGAACTACTATACGTTGGAGCTTTTGCCGCACATGCTTACAAACTTTCACGAGTGGCATCTTCGTCAGGGGATGGAGCATTCGCCGCTGGACGGGTTCAAGTGCTGCTGAAAAAGTAACGCGGAGGCGCAAACCTCCGCGTTGCTTTTTATATTTTGATTCGACTGTTTAGCGCAGCTCGAGCACCGTCACACTGTCACCTACGCTAAGGTTGAGCTTCTTGTTGTTGAATGACACTGCTTTTTTGGACATGCGCCCCGACCCATCCAAGGTGTGAAGGGTCGCGTTGGCGTTCTTGCCGAGCGTCACGGTGACGTTCTGCTTGGCGACGTTGAGGTCTTCTAAAGTGTGGCGGTCCCAGCTCTCTTTTGCCAACCAGAGCGCCAAGTAGAAGGTGCCGTCGCGCTTCTGTAAGAGGGTGTAGTGGAGGTCGTCGGTATCGCCGCCGAGCGCGAAGTTGAGTGCACTAGGGGTAAAGCTAGGACCCGCGTCGGCGAGTAGCTTCGTGAGGTTCTTGACGGCTCTAAAGGCAGGCTTCTCGCGTCCGTCGTAGCGCAACAGGCCAAAAGACGCCTCTGGGTTGCTGGTGCGGCCCTTGGAGCGGCTGTCGATGAGTTCGTACAGGTAGGTGCGGGGCACGTCCATGTTGAAGTGCGCTAGGAGCATCCGGGGGAGGTACTTGGCGGTGGCCTGCTCGGAGGTCGGCAGGTGGTTGTCGTCGGTCTTGACGGCGTTGTGGTAGCCCGTTTCGGTGAACATGACGGGCTTGCTGCCGCTGTTTCTGGCCGCCCTTCTCATGTTGATCTTGGTGCTCTGGTTGTTCTCGCTGGCGGTGGGCATCTTGCCACCGGGGTAGGGGTGCGTGTTGCCGTAGTCCATGTAGCGGCTCAGGTCGCCGAGTTCCTTGGTTTTCCAGACAGGTGAGGGGCCTAACACCTTGACGTCCTTGAGAGCGGGGTTGCTCTTGACCGTCCTATAGAGCTTCTTCTGCGCTTCGGTGGTGAGGCTCGCCCAACCTTTGATGCCTTGTAAATCGGGCTCGTTGACGCCTTCAAAGGCAGTGACTGCGCCGTCCGTCCAGGAGACGACGTCGTCCAATTTGCTGTAGTCCGTCGCGTCGTTGTAGGGCGTCTCGATGGAGGTGAGCAGGGTGAAGTCGATGCCCGCCGCGCCGAGTTCGCGCAGACGCTTGTAGAAGAAGGTGTTGCGCCTCGCTTCTCTGTAGGTGTAGGCTCCGTCGCGGACGTGGCGGACGCCCAGCTCTAAGAGCTTCGGCTTGATGAGGTCCTCGTAGCGCTTGTAGTAGACCGTGTCTTGGTAGTGCAGGTGCGTATTTACGCCGATGGTGTCGATAAAGGCGTCGGCGGTTTTGGCCTCAACGCTGGGCAAGCTCGCGGCGCTGCTCGAGCCGCCCGTACCAGGTGCAACGGGTAGGAGAAGGGTTGGACCGCTCGCCGTGCCCGCGCTGCTGCTCGCACCTTTAGGTGCGTAGTTGGCGTCGGTGCTCAAGATGAGCTTGTCCAGGGCGAAGCCGTCCTCGCGCATCCAGACGTTGAGGGTGTGCACGCCCGCTTTGTCCACTTTGATCTTCGCAACCGAGTTGTCCATCGTGCCGTTCGACCAGCCGAGACCGGCGGTGAAGCCGCTGATTCTGTCCGCGCTGCTGAGCCCTTCGCCGTTGAGACCGATGTGAAGGGAGTCGCTCGAGCGCTCGGACGTACCCGCCGCTTGGCCCTTCACCCACACGTAGTACGTGCCAGGCTGCTTAAAGTGAACGCGGTAGTCTAAGCAGGGGCTCGAGCCCTCGAAGTTGGAGTTTTTGACCGTGCCGTTGTCAGGCACTGCCTTCATTAAGTCACCGGCACGCTGCCAGGTATGCTTACCCGGCGTCTGACGCACGTGGAACGCTTCCGCTTGGATGTCGATGAGGCCGCTTGCGCCCGGCGCAAAGGCGTCTTGTGACGGCGTGAGCGCCGCGAGCAAGGTTTCGGGACTTGCTTTAGCGTCGCGGGTCAAGATGAGTTGGTCGAAGGCGAAGCCGTCTTCGCGCATCCAGACGTTTAAGGTGTGGGAGCCTTTAGCAAGCTCGAGCTTGGCTCTGGAGCCGTCCATCGTGTTCTTTCTCCAGCCGAGCTTGGAACCGAAGCCGCTGATTCTGTCCGCGCTCTTGACCGCTCTGCCGTTCAAGCCCACGTGCACCGAGTCGCTGGTGCTCTTGGACGTGCCCGCTGCGCTGCCGTTGATCCAGACATAATAGGTGCCCGCTTGCGCAACGCTGATCTTGTAGTCCAAGCGGGGGCTTCTCGTGGTGAAGTTGCTGTTGTAGGTCGTTCTTGCGTCGGGTAGGGCGTGTAAAGCGCCGCCCTTCTTCGTCCACTGGTGCTTGCCCTTGGGCGCGTTCGCGTGAAACGCTTCGGCCTCTACCACGAGCCCGCGCTCACTCACTTCGTAAGCAGAGGCGAGCGTTTCTAAGACCGGCGCTTGCGTAACGCCGCACGCGGTGAATAGAAGTAAAAGCAGTAGTCCCATACCGCCTTTAGCATACTGACTCAGTCGTTTCTTAACAACCTTCTGTATGTCGTTCATCCTCTTCCTCCTGTAACCCCTATAGAAGTTAGGTGAAACCCAAGCTGCTTTTCAGCTAGAGTCTCGGCGCGGAAGTAGGCACAATAGAAAACGGTGTAGAAGGTTCAGCAAACAGCGAGAAGACGCCCAAACAGACAGCATTGTGCCCCCGGCCGGTTGCGCTACTTGCTCCACCTGTTTCAAGCGCCCAAGAGAGCTCTCGTAGGGTGCATCCGTTAACAGATGCCGTGCGTTTTATAGGTCGAGACACACGTCCTACCTGGCTCATTGCGAAACAGGTTTCATAGCATCCGAGGGCGGGGTTGTCCCTCAGTTGGTCTTATTCTAGGGGTAAAAGCGCGCTGTGTATATGAAAAATTATCACGCAATAAACGTGACAGACGTACTTTATGAAGGTTTTTCGGTCAGGTAGGTCACGCGCTGAGAAAGATGTAACAAAGGCTCGAGTTTCTAATCTAGCAATGTTTTCGGCTCGGCACGAGCCACTTTTAATTCACAGACTCGAGTATGGTAAAAGGTGAGTACCATGACGATTGACAAGCCCATCTTCATCTTAGGCGTCCAGCGATCGGGCACCACCTGGCTCGCAGGTGCACTCTCGAAACACCCAGACATCGCCAACTTGCACGAGCCCAGACACATCTGGAGTTGGGGCAACCTCCACAAGCCCGATGATGTCTTAACGGCAGAGGATTGCACCCCGCAGATTAAAGCGCACGTGGACAAGCGGCTCGCTGAAGCGCTGGACAAACTTGGCGGCGCGCGCGTGTGCGACAAAACGCCCAGCAACTGCTTGCGCATCCCCTTTCTCAAAGCGCTCTTCCCCGACGCCAAGATCATCTTGCTCGTGCGAGACGGACGCGCGGTGTTTCGCTCCACCAGAGAGGTCGTCAGTGAGAACAAGGACTACGGTCTGACGCTCGACAACATCACGCGCCGCGCCAAAGAGGTGCCGATTCAGGAGTGGCACCTCCTCTTGTTGCCGCGACTAAGGTCGATTGTGAGACGCTTGGGAGGCCGCCCAGTCCAGTTTTGGGGGGTGAGGCCGCCCGGTTGGAAGAGGTGGGTGGAAGAGGACTCGTCCGATGTGGTGCTGGCGAAGCAGTGGGTGGCAGCGACGCGCATTGCGTTAGACGAGGGCCGCAAGCTCCCCCCGAAAAATTACTTAGAGGTTCGCTACGAAGACCTCATGTCCGGCTCAGAGGACAAGCTGAATGAGCTCATCCAATTTTTAGAGATAGAGAACCCCGAGCCCATAGAAGCGTACATCGCGAGAACGGCGGACAGCTCGAGGGGTGAAAAGTGGCGGGGTGAGTTGGACGAAGAGGTCTTGGAGGAGATTAGAGCGACGATGGAGCCGACGCTATCTTATCTGGGCTATACCTGGTGACGATAAGAACATCCGCGAACGATTCAAATTCAAAGTGAGTGAACGCTTGATCCGAAGTAGGTCTGTAAAGGGGGCTCCTCGGTGCTCGAGAACCCCCTCATAACGATACAGAGTAGCTTTAGTACCTTATTAGTTAAGTTCTGCAACGCTGTTGTCACCCCGAGCCCTTTGCAGGATAGACTCCGTGCAACGTAGTCGAGGGGTCTCGTCTTTCAATCCCTGCTAGAGTAGTCAGCAAGGGCAGAGATTCTTCGACTACGCTTCGCTCCGCTCAGAATGACATGGCTCGTTTTTTATTTAATGCTGTATTTAGCGCTAACTTTCAATCACCGAGATCACCTCACGCCACATCTCTTCGGACAACACCTTCTGCGCTTTCGCGTGCTCCGCCGTGCGCTCCGCTAACGCTTGGCGCTTCGTTTCATCGGTAAGGTGCGAGAGCTGCTGCAAGGCCGCCGCGTCGTCTTGGCGCAGGTCGATGAGGTTCTCGGGGCAGCCGTAGTCCTCAAAGAGCATCTGATATTTGTGACTCCAGCCCGTGCCGAGCGAGGGAACGCCCTGCGAGAGCCCGCTCACGAGCCCGTGAAAGCGCGAGCTGATGAGCCCTTGGCACTGGCCGATGATGCCCTTGACGGCGACGGGGTCGTCCTCTTGCCACAGCGGAACCTCTTGACCTGCCTCCTGTGCGCCGCGCTGCACCTCTTGGGCGAGCGCAAGGTCTTTCTCGCCCTCGTGAACGAGCAGGAAAGGAGCGAGCCCGCACCGGGCGAGGTGGCGGGTCAGCGTGGTCATCAGCGGGACGTAGCGCTCGCCCTCCGCGCCGGTCATCTCGAGCATCTTGTTATTCACAACCACACACGTTTTGAGCCCGTCAAGTTCGCGGCTGCGCGGCAGCACGCCCGTCACCAAGTTGGTGAAGTCCGGGGCTTGGCGCAGGCTCACCGCGTCCGGTTTGACCTCTCGCAAGTATTCGTAAGATTGTTTTTCTCGAGCGAATACCAAATCAGCGTGGGTCAGGATGGTCTTCATCGCGGAGACGAGCGCGTCGGAGGTGAAGGGGCCGAACGCTTGCGGCAACAAGATGACCTTTTTGCCCTCTTTCTTCCAGCGTTCGATGTCGTTCGCAGAGCGGTCTTGCGCTTTTTGTGCGCCCCACTGGTCGCCGTAGGCGAAACCCGAAGCGTCTAAAATCACGTCAATTTCTCGTTCCGTGACGAGGCCGTAGTTCTCCCGCACCGTGTTGGGGATGAAGTTACCTAAACGGTCAAACGTAACGCCGAACTTCGAGTAACGAAACTTCTGCAACAGCCCGTAGGGAGCGCGGTAGCTGTAGGCTTGGCGCGGGTCGAGGACGAAGGAAACGTTCTCTTTGCCCAAGGTCGCGTTGAGCTTTTGCATGATGGCGACGAGCATGAGTTCCGCGCCCTTGTTGGGGAAATGAATCCCTCTGATTTCGATGTTCATAACTATAGGGCGTTGTAGCTGCGGATTTTCTCTAAGGGCTTCTTCTGCGAATAGGCGACCATCCCCTCGGGGTCGGGGTAGCCCACCGAGATGAGCATGATGACGCGCTCGTCGGGCTCTAAGCCTAAAAGCGCTTGCATCTTGCTCTCGTGCGGCTCCTGGTCAGGCCAGTTGATGGGGCAGGAGCTGAGGCCCAAGGTCTCCAAGGCGTACATAAACGACATCGAGGCGAGCGACCCGTCAATGTAGATGACGTGCCTGTCGCGCTCGTGGAAGTAGGCGCGGAGCTTGCCGACGACGACGACGACAGCGGGGAAGTTGTGGCTGAAGCCTCGAGTGCCCATCGGGATGGAGGAGACTTTGTTCACCAACTCAGGCTCGTCATAGATGCGGAACTCGAAGGGTTGACGGTTGCACGCACTCGGCGACATGGCGGCGGCGGTGACGGCCTTGTCGATGAGGTCGCGGGGAACGGGCGTAGGCAAGTACCACCGGACCGAGCGGCGGTGCTGCGAGAGCGCGGCGAACTGCTCGTAGCTCACGGGCGGCGTGTCACTCACCTTGCGCTTGTAAGGGATCATCTCCCGCACGAAGTTGTTCTGGACGAGCCTGGTGAAGATGCGACGCGCCTGCTCAACGTCTGAACCCTCGCCCTGAGTCGGTACGACGGAGAAGTATTCACTCAGCACGTCGTACGACCACTTGAGTTCGGGGTCGCCCAAAGGGTCCGCGCCCGCTTGAATGATGCCCCGGTAGGCTTCGGCGGTCTCGAGGATGAACTTCGCCGCAAACACGTCGCGCCGAGGGCGCATGAGGAGACCTTTCTCGAGCCGATGCGTATTGCGCCGCAAGAGGTAGCGGTTGGCTTTTTGGCCCTCTAACTGCTGGTTGTAAACACGTTTGCCATAGGTGACGCCCACGTGCTCGCGCTGAAACGCTTTCGAGCGAAAAGCGTAGTGCCAGGTGCTGAGGCGCGGCGAGGTGGCGATGCGCCGCAGATACGCTGCTTTTAGCCGCGCTTTTACCCCGTTTAGGCCGCCCCTAAGAGAACCGGGCACCACCCGCTTGACGATTCGTTTGCTCGCTGTCATAGACGCTCCAATCTGGAAGTGCTACAAAGAATTTGCATAGTTTTGTAGAAGTTTGTTGATATAGCCTAAAATTTCGCGGTCTGATTGCAGTTTGGAAGAGGTAACACTGTACTCAGTATGTACTAGGGAAGGTGCTGGGTGTGAAAAAGACCTCAGCTCGAGGTTTAAGATACCCCTTTACGCGGAGGTTGGCAACTCGAGGGGTGACAAGGTTCAACCGGATGCAAATACGTTGCTCATGTGAGGTCATTCCTCTAAATTCGCTTGTGGTATAAGGTAGTCGCGTTAGGGCGGGTTATTTCCTTCAAACGCTTTCTTCAATCAACCTCACAACGCTCCAAAGCATTTGAACACCATTCGATCAAAAAATCTGGAGATTTTGATGCGCATTCTCGCTTGGCCTGCTTCTGCTCAAAAGAACAACCACATGGACCTGCTCTACGGCAGCATGAAGCCCTTCGACTTTCAAGTGGACGACTTCTCCGTTCAGGCGATGACGGAGGGGAGGCTCGACCTCTCACACTACGACCTCTTCCACATCCACTGGCCCGACAACCACTTCGCCACGCGCAACCCTCTCAAAGTTGTCAAGGCCAACGCCGCTGTACTGAGTTGGTTCAAAGAGGCCAAAGAGAAGGGCGTGAAGCTCGTCTGGACGGTGCACAACCTCCGCCCGCACGAGCGCTATCACCCCTACTTGGAGCCGTTTTTCTACCGCCCATTCATCAATATGTTGGACGGTTGGATTGCGCTCAGCCAAACGGCGGCGGACGAGGCGACAGCAAAGTTTCCGCACCTCGAAGAAGTGCCCGCGTTCATCATCCCGAGAGGTCACTACCGCGACTCGCATCAGGTTCACGTTTCAAAGGGAGCCGCCCGCGAGCGTTTGGGCGTGCCGCAAGAGGTCAACCTCAGCTTGTATTTCGGACAGGTCAGGGCGTACAAGAACGTGCCGCACCTGGTTCGCACCTTTTGTGAACTGGAGAGTGAGCGCAACATGCTGCTCGTCGCAGGTGCGCCGCGTCCGCCCCGCTTGGCGCAAGAGGTCACAGCGGCGGCGCAGGGCGATTCGCGCGTATTGCTCCACCTGGACTTCATCCCCGATGATGAACTTCAATACTACTTCGCCGCTGCTGACCTCGCGGTGCTGCCCTACAAAGACATCCTCCATTCGGGCAGCGCACTGATGGCGCTCTCTTTAGACACGCCGATTTTAGTCCCGGACTTGGGCGCGATGGAGGAGTTGCAAGCGCGTGTGGGCGTGGCTTGGGTCAAGAGGTATAAAGGCTCGCTGAGTGCAAGCGATATACAAGACGGTGTCATGTGGGCGCAAGAGGTTGCGGGGCGGCGTCCTGACCTGAGCGCAATGGACTGGGAAGAGGTTGGGAAGGCGACGTGGGGGGCGTTTGTAGAGGTGATAGGTGAGAAATACGCCGTATAATGGATATCATGACGCTCACCGCCTACAAACATATTGCTCTGACCGATGAGGGCGTCCCCGTCATCCACGGTACGGGTTTTAAGGTCAAGCAGCTCATCGGTGAGAGGCGTGCGCACGGCTCGAGCCCTGAAGAATTGCAGTTCCAGCACCCTCAACTCAGTCTGGCGCAAATCTATTCAGCGCTCGCTTACTACGAAGACCACCAGGAAGAGATAGACGTGCTCCTTCGTAAAGGCGAGGCGCGTGCCGAGGCGCTCAAAGCTACACTTGACTCGCCTGATCTTAAAGCGCGTATAGCGTCAAGGACTGAGCGCTGATAAGGCTCTACATGGACCAGCAGTGCCGCGCTCGGTAACGAAAGGTCTCAGACAGCGTGAGGTCGATCTCACAGCTTTTGAAGACTCGTGAGCAGCCGACCCCGAACCATAGCCACCTTTCTAGGTCGGTATCAAGATGACGACTTGTTAGTCCGCAAAGAGGCAGAGGCTATAGCCTCGCCGGGGTCATCTATGCTCACCAGCAGCGCGTCACGATTGGGGTATAAGAAGAGCAGCTCGAGCTTGTCGCCAAAGCGCTCCAGCCAGATGAGCTTGAGAACCGCGTAATCTATCTACCGCTTTAGTGAGCGGCACTTAAAACTGACATATTTCGGACTTGACGGATATTCAGGAGTGGTTTTGTTATCCGAAAAGCTGATAAGAATTCCAAGCACCTTAACGTGCAAATTGCTAACAGACGTATCTCTGAAATTCAGCGCTGAGTATCAGGGCTGTATAGTTCGAAAGTAACTTCACGAGTCACTTTACAACAACCTCTCCGACATAATCCAGAAACGAGACGATGAGCCTAAAAGATAAAGCGATTACAGGTGTGGTTTGGTCGGGTGTGCAGAAGTGGGGCGCACGCCTCCTCGGTTCGGTCGTGTTCTTTGTGCTGGTCAGGCTGCTCGACCCCGAAGACTTCGGCCTCATCGCCTTAGCGAGCGTGTTTGTCGCCTTTGCTGAGGTCGTCGTCAGTCAGGGCTTCACGCAGGCGATTATCCAGCGCGAGGACTTGGAGCCGGAGCACTCGGACTCGGCCTTCTGGACGAGTATAGGTCTGGGTTCGGTGCTGAGCGTGGTTATCGTGCTGATTGCGCCCTTTATCGCCCAGGGCTTCTCCGAGCCCGAACTCTCCCCCGTCATCCGCTGGCTCTCGCTCACCTTCTTCTTGAGCGCCCTGAGCGGCGTACAAGAGGCCATCTTGCAGCGCGACTTCGACTATAAAAAGCTCGCCTCGCGCCACCTCTTGGGGCTCGTCTCGGGTGGCGTGGTCGGCGTGGCGATGGCGTTTATGGGCTACGGCGTGTGGAGCCTCGTCGCGCAGCAGATTGTCACCCGCTTCGTGTCAACGGTGACGCTTTGGGCGCTCAGCCCGTGGCGGCCCGCGTTTCGCTTCAGCAAGCGGCACTTTGACGACCTCTTCGCCTTCGAGGTCAACGAGCTAGGCAGCCGCATCCTCAACTTCTTCAGCCGCCGCACGGACGATTTGCTCATCGGTATCTTCTTAGGCCCTGTGGCGCTGGGCTTTTACAGCATCGCTTACCGGACGCTGATGATCATGACCGACCTCTTCGCCTCCACGCTCTCGTCGGTGGCCTTTTCGCTTTTTTCTCGGCTGCAGGCAAATAAAGCGGACATGCGCCGCAACTTCTTGAACGCGACGCGGCTCAGTAGCCTCTTCGCGTTCCCGGCCTTTATCGGGCTCATCATGGTCGCGCCCGAATTCGTGCGCGTTGTTTTCGGTGAGCAGTGGATAGAGAGCATCCCCGTGTTGCAGGTTCTCCTCATCGTCGGCACGCTTCAGTCGGTTTCGCTATTCAACAACGTGGTCTTCAAAGCGATGGGGAAGCCGTCGTGGGCGCTCGGCTTCACGTCGCTCATCGCGGTGGGCAACGTGATCGGCTTTTTTATCGCGGTGCAGTTCGGCATCGTCGCGGTGGCAGCGGCTTACGTGATTCGCGCGTACCTCATGGCTCCCTTAGCCATCTACCTGGTCAGCAAGCTCATCGAGCTTGACTACAGCGTCTACCTCAAACAGTTCGTGAGCCCGCTGGTGAGTTCGGCGGTGATGGTGGCGGTGATTGTCTTTATAAAAACATTTTTACCAGAGATGTCGGCGTGGCTCGAGCTACTCACCTGCATCCTCTCCGGCGCGGCGGCTTACATCGTCACGGTGCGCCTCTTCGCGCCCGAGCTGTTCACCTACGCCTTTAGACTTTTCGACCAAGCGTTCTTGAAATTTTTTAGCAAAAGGGCCAACGCATGAGCAGCTATGTGCGTCGGCGCGTTCGTTCAAAACAACCTATAACTAGGGGGCTAAAATGACCCAAGAAGACATTCAAAAGGAAAAAGCAGAGACCCATCAGCCGCTCGTCTCGGTAATTATTCCTGTGTATAACGATATTGTGAGGCTCGAGACCTGTCTGCAAGCCTTGGCTGAGCAAAGCTATTCGAACCATGAGGTCATCGCGGTGGACAACGGTTCAACCGATGGCGACGTGGCGGGCGTCTGTAAGGCGTTTCCCAAGGTGCGCTTTGCCCGTGAGGAAAAGGTCGGCTCGTATCCGGCTCGGAACAAGGGGCTCGAGTTAGCTAAAGGAGAGGTCATCGCCTTTACCGACTCGGACTGTATTCCTCAAGGGGACTGGTTGGAGCAGGGCGTTTCGCGTGTAGAACAGACCGAAAACTGCGGCATTGTCGCAGGCCACGTGGACGTCTTTCCGAGGAACAGAGCGCGACCAACGTTCGTGGAACTTTACGACATGATGCTGGCCTTTCCGCAAGAGCGCTACATCAGAAACAACCGCTACGGGGTGACGGCGAACCTCTTCACGACGCGCTCAGCGGTGGAAGTGGTCGGACCCTTCAACGGCGACCTCAAGTCGGGCGGCGACCACGAGTGGGGCCACCGCGTGGCGGACGCGGGCTTGACGCTCGTCTACGCGCCCGAGGTGCGCGTGGCGCATCCGGCGCGAAAGTCCTTGCGCGAGCTTCGCAAAAAGGCGCGGCGGGTTGTAGGCGGCGGGCGCGACTCGAGCAGCACCAAAGATATGCTCCGGTGGCTGCGCAACGCGCTCTATCCGCCCGTCGGCACCTCGCGCCGCGTTCTGCACGACGAGAGCCGGGGGCTCTCCCTGCGCGAAAAGCTCAAGGTGTGCGCCGTCGAGACGCTCTGGCGCTGGATGATCGCCAGAGAAATCGTCCGCGTGATGCTCCTGCGGACGCCGTCCACGAGGTCGTGAACGTTAAGGTCTATGTAATCATGGTACAAATTTCTCACGACGCGCTCAGCGGATAATGCGACGCTTTGAAGTGTGCTTTGAGTGACTTCGCCCAGCACACCTGCTCTAAGGTACGCTACCGTTTCAAACTCTCAACATCCTTAACGTTAGCCCCAGCCGCAACGAGGACCCGATGAAAATTCTCTTGAGCACGCACCACCATCTCGACCAAAATACCGGGGCGCAGGGCAGCACCTTGCGGCTCGCGGAGGAGTACCGCCGCTTGGGTCACGACGCGCAGGTTTTCAGCTTAGACGACCTGCCGACCTCTCTGCCCTATCAAGCCAAGCAGTTGCTCTTCGCCGAATACCTCTACAAAAGAGCCCGCTCGCTCGCTCGGCAGGGCGACTTGGATGTGCTGGACGCTTCGCAGGGCGACGGTTGGCTCTGTATGAGGTGGCCTTTTAGATTGAAGGCACTCCTCGTGGCGCGGAGCGTGGGGCTCTATCATTTGGACCATCTAGCGACGCTCGAGGAGGCCCGCAAGAAGAACCTCACGCTCTCTTGGAAGTACCCGCTCTACCACGGCGGCTTCCGCCTCAAAGAGGAAGCCTGGGCTTTTGGTGCGGCGGACATGGCGCTCTTTCTCAACCGAGCTGAGCGCGACTTCGCGGTGGAGCGCTTTGGGATTGACGAAGTGAAAACAAGGGTGGTGCGCAACGGGCTGCCGGAATACCTCTTCGATCTTCCCTTTACCCCGACACCTAGCCTGGACGAGCCGCTTCACGTGGTGCAGTTGGGGTCGTTTGTCTCGAGAAAGGGTATCGCCTACAGCGTTCCTGCCTTTAACGCCCTCTTAAAACGCCACCCCAAGCTCCACGTCTGGTTCGTGGGCGCGGCCTTGCCGGGTCAAGTCGCGGCGGGTATAGACACGTCTGAGCGGGACATCCCTGCGCAGTTCAGCGAAGCGGTGCGTGAGCGGGTCAAGGTCGTGCCGAGCTATCAGCTAGAAGAACTGCCTCAAGTTCTGCTCGGCAAACACATCAAGCTCTTCCCGACCCTTTCTGAGGGGTTCGGCAAGGTGCTCATCGAGGCGATGGCGTGCGGCTTAGCGCCCGTGACGACCTCTGCGCCCGGTCCGATGGAAATCGTGACGGACGCTGAAGACGCGCTCGTCGTGCCGCCTCGGGATGCGGGGGCGCTCGAGCACGCCTTAGAGCGTCTTATTAGCGACCGAGACCTCTTAGACCGCCTACGCAAAGCAGCTTACAACCGCGCCCAAGCGTTCTCCTGGAGTGAGGCGGCGCGTCAGCGGTTACGTGCTTACGAAGAGGGGTTGCAGCGCCGAAGTGTGGTGCGGCGGGCGGCGGTGAGCCGGTGAAGGGTGCATTTTATCGAGTTTCGGAAGTTAGTACAGCGTCAAGTAAGTTTTGCAACACTGTTGTCACCCCGAGCCCAGTCGAGGGGTCTCGCCTCGTATTCTCTGTCAGAGGAGTCGGCAAGGTCAGAGATTCTTCGACTCCACTTTGTGGAGTCTATCCTGTAAGGGCTCAGAATGACATGGCTCATTTTTCAGTTGACGCTGTACTTAGCTCAAGTCGTAAATATATGGCGCATCAAAAGGCGTTGAGATTGTGTGGGAGCAACGACTCGAGCTCGAGGAGGTCGTCATGACTTCGGACAAAAGTAGTAAGACTCCTCCAAGCACCACACCACTCTCTGTCGTCATTATGACTAAAAACGAGGAAGAGGTCTTGGAGCGCTGCGTCGCGGGCGTTCGTTGGGCGGATGAGGTGTTGGTCATCGACTCGGAGAGTACCGACGGGACGCGGGAATTGGCGCGTTCGCTAGGTGCAAGGGTTGAGGTGCAGCCCTGGCTCGGCTTCTCGCAGCAGCGTAACCGGGGGGCAGAACTGGCGCAGCACGACTGGGTACTCTTTTTGGACGCCGACGAGGTCGTCACGCCTGATTTGGCCGCGTCTTTGCAAGCGGTCATGCGCGGACCGCTGGACCCTAAAGACGCCTACGCGCTGGACCGTCGTGGCGACTTCTTGGGCGTCTTGCTCCCCAACGAGTCCAGACCGAGTAAGCGGCGCTCCTTCATCCGCCTCTACAACCGCACCGAGAGCGCCTACGACACGGATATGAACGTGCACGAAGAGGTGCGCTTTCCGGGTGAGTCCATCCCTGTAACGGGCGTGCTCTTACACTGGAACGGCCACACGATGGACGAGTTCGTGGGACTTTTTAACCGCTACGCGACCTTGGAGGCCGCCGAACTCGACAGGCTGGGCAAGCGGGCCACGGCGCTCGACATCATCGGTAGGCCGATCCTACGCTTTCTCTGGAGCTACGTGGCGCGGGGCGGCTTTCGCCTCGGCACGCGCGGGCTCATGCACTCACTCCTCAAGGCGGTAAGCGACTTTGTGCGCTACGCTAAGCTATGGGAGCGGCAGAACGTTGAACGCTTGCCCCATCCGCCGACCTCTTTATATTTAGATAAGCCTTCGGGTAGACCTTCAGATGTACATGTAGATGCATCCCCTAAGCGCTCCACATCCTAATCCACGACCTCTTAGCCAAAATGATGATTCGGAAATGACACCATTATGATTCAGAGCCGCCCTAAACCCCACACGGGCACAGCGTATTTAGACGCCCTACCTCTCGCCGCGCTCATCGGCTTCGTGGGCATCACGGCGCTGGGCATCGTAGGCGGCGGGGCTCGAGTGGTGCAACTTGGCTACCCCGTGATGGCTTTAGGCGTCGGGGCGCTGTGGCTGTGGCGGCGTCCGGTGGGCTACCTTAGCTACACCTGGTGGATATGGTTCCTGACGCCCGAGGTGCGCCGCTTGCTCGACAACGAAACGGGCTACACCGAGGCGAGCTTGGTGATGGTCGCGCCTTATCTGGTCTCGTGCTTGGCGGCGCTGCCTATTTTCTTCAACCTGCACCGCTTTCCGCGCCCCTATAGGCTCCCTTTCGCGCTTATTCTGCTGGGCCTTCTCTACGGCTACGGTATCGGCGTGTTGGTCGGCAGCGTGTTCGGCGCGACCTTTGACTTGCTCAACTGGATTTCTCCGGTGATTTTGGGCGCGTACTTGCTCGTGACGCCACACCTCTTTGAGAAGCAGCGAGAGGCTGTGCAGACGACGTTCGTGTGGGGGGTACTGCTCATGGGATTGTACGGGCTCTATCAATTCCTGGTGATGCCCGTGTGGGACGCCTACTGGATGTCGAGTTCGGGCATGGGCTCCATCGGCACGCCCTTCCCCTATGAGGTGCGCGTCTTCAGCACACTCAATTCGCCAGGGCCCTTTGCGATGGTGGTGATGGCGGGGCTGCTCCTCTTGTTGCGGACGCCGGGCACGCTCCGCTGGGCGGCGGCGGCGGTGGGCTTCGCGAGCTTTCTGCTCTCGCTGGTGCGCTCGGCCTGGGGCGGTTGGATCGTCGGTCTGCTGGTGCTCGCCGCGCAACTGCCCACACGCGAGCGTACGCGCCTAACGTTGACGATCTTGGCGGTGGGTCTCGCCTCGTTGCCGCTCTTGCGCGTCGGACCGATTGCTGATTCGATAGGGACGCGCTTTGAGACCTTTGAAGACATCGAGGGGGACTCGAGCCTCAACGCCCGCATCGAGCGCTACACCAGCACGGTGGCCTTTACGATTCGCAATCCGCTCGGGCTAGGCATGGGCAGCACGGGTGTCGCCACGGACCTCAGTGAAGTCGAGGGGTTCGTCAACCCCGACAGCGGCATCATCGCGGTGGTTTACAGCATGGGCCTCTTAGGGGCGCTCTACTACGGCGGCGGCGTGCTGTGGCTCTATTGGCTCGTGTTTACCAGGCTCAAACATCTGAGCGCCTTTGGTATCACCTGCTGGAGCATCGCGGTGGCGGGGCTCAGCCAAGTCGTGTTTGGTAACGCTTGGGTCGGGGTGGCGGGCGGGGTGATTTGGTTTTTTCTCTGCCTGACGCTTTCGTCCTATGAGCACGAGCGAATGGAGCGGGACAGGGAACTCAAGGCGTCATCTGTTGGAATGCAAAGAGGTTCTTTGTGAAGGTACTTTTTTTAGACCACGCAGGCGTATTGGGCGGCGCGGAACTCTATTTGCTCGACCTGGTGAAGTCGTTTAAGGATAGCAAGGTGCTGCTCTTTTCGGACGGTCCCTTTCGTGAGCGGCTGGTTCGAGCGGGGGTGGACGTTGAACTGGTTCGGGCGAGTCGGGCGGTGACGGGGGTCTCGAGGGAGGACAAGGGTGGCGGCGGCGTGCGAGCCGTACCCGGCTTGCTGCGTCTGGTCGAGCGCATTGCTCGCCGCGCTCGCCAGTTCGACGTCATCTTCGCCAACTCGCAAAAAGCCTTTGTGGTGGGCGCACTCGCTGGCGCACTGGCACGGCGACCCGTCGTGTGGTGCCTCCACGACATCTTGACCGCCGAACACTTCAGCCCCCTCAACCGCACCCTCGTCGTGGCGCTCGCCAACCGACTGAGCGCCCTAGTCATCGCCAACTCGCAAGCCACAGCGGACGCCTTTCGCGCGGGCGGTGGACGCGCCCCCGTGCGAGTCGTCCACAACGGCCTCGACCCCGCGCCCTTCGAGAAAGTTACGCCCGCTGAGGTGGCGTCTCTACGTAGAGAATTAGGACTCGGTGATGCACCTGTTGTAAGTGTCTTTAGCCGTTTGTCGCCGTGGAAGGGTCAACACGTGCTCTTAGAAGCCCTCCCGCAGCTACCTGACGTTCACGCCCTCTTCGTCGGTGAAGCGCTTTTTGGCGAGACGGCCTACGCTGACAAACTCAAAGAGCGCGTCGAGGCGCTGAGACTCTCATCCCGCGTCCACTTCTTAGGCTTCAGAAGCGACGTGCCCGCGCTGATGAAACTCTCCGACATCGTCCTGCACACGTCCACTGCGCCTGAGCCCTTTGGTCGGGTCATCGTCGAGGGGATGTTGGCGGGGCGGCCTGTGGTGGCGGCGAGAGCGGGCGGCGCGTTGGAGATTATCGGTCACGACGAGGGGGGTGTGCTAGTGGAGCCGGGTAACGCGCAGACGCTTCAAGCGGCGCTCGAGCACCTCCTCAGCCAGCCTGAAGAGGCTGAAGCCTTAGCCGAAGCGGGACGCAGGCGGGCCGCTGCGCACTTTTCGCTTCGGGCGATGGTAGACTCTGTAAAGGCGTGCTTGCGTGAAGTCGCCCGGCCTCACTCCGCCAAGCAACCAGCCAGCCGAGCCGAGACATGACGCGCTTTCAGACCTGCTTTCAGACGAGGCACTACTTATATTATCGCTCAATACGTAATTTAGCGTCAGTAGCAAATCGTTACCGAACCTATCCCCAGTTAGATCACCTCAGCTATTATCCCAATCACCAGAGAAAAGAGCCAAGATGAACGAAGAATCCCAAGCGAGTATCGGTGAGCTTCTTAACTTTATCCTCCGGGGCCTGCTCGTCGCCCTCCCCATCGCGCTGCTCGCGGCGGCGGCGGCGTTCTTGCTCTCGCAGCAGCTCGAGCCCGTCTATGAGGCCAACACGACCATCCTCGCCTCCGAAGCCGCCCCGTCAGCCTCGGATAGAGTGCTGAGTGCGCCCCCTATCGAGCACAGCACCTATGAAACCATCGTCCTGAGCGACCCGGTGCTCACGAACGCCTTCGCCCAGCTCGGCCAGATGAACCCGACGCCGAGCGACATTTCGGCGCTCCGCAAGGGGCTGACCATCGACATCGAAGGGGGGCGCAACGACGTCTCGAGCCTCATCTACCTCACCGCCGCCGCCGCCGAGCCGCAAAACGCCGCCGCCTATTCCGACGCGGTGGCGCGGGCGTTGGTGCAGTGGGACCTAGAGCGGGCGAGTGCCAACCTCACGCAGCACATCAGCACGCTGGAAGGGCAAATCGAGGCGCTGGACGACTCCATCGAGTCGCTGCGGCTCATGGGCGACGTGGGCAACCAGAACGAGATCGAGAGCCGCATCGCGCTCAGGGCGCAGCAGCAAGAGGAGCTTTTCTACGCCACGGCACTTAGAAATTCGTCGGCAGGGCTCCTCAATGTGGTCGAGCCTGCCACAGTTCCGCCGAGCCCCGCCGCGCCGAATCCGGTTCGCAACGCCGCTTTAGCCGCTGTACTGAGTATCTTCTTGGTCTACGGCGTGCTGCTCCTTCGCAACGCGCTCGACAGCCGCTTACGCCGCGTGGAGGACGTGGCGGCGTTGGGCCTTCCCATCTTGGCAGAAGTGCCCAAGGTTTCCAAGAGCCGCCGCTTGTCGCCCGAAGCGATGAGCTTTTTGCGCACGAATCTACTCTTTGCGGCGCAAGAAGGACCTAAGGTGTTTCTCATCTCGAGCGCCAAAGGAGCCGAGGGCAAGTCGAGCGTGGCCCTTAACTTAGCCGAGAGCTTCGCCCGCAACGACTACCGCACGCTTCTAGTTGACGCCGACATGCGCAAGCCCATCATCGCCGATGAGTACCACATCGACACCAGTGGTGTACCTGGAGGCCGTAAGCAACTCCAAGACTTCTTGCAAAACCCCTCCCTAGACGCTGAAGCTGAGACGACGCACGTCGCCATCAGTCAGACGCAGCACCTTGAGGTCATTCCCACCTTAGAGCCCACCACCGCCGCGCCCGAGCTTTTGAGCAGCGGCGTCCGCGCCTGCTTGGAGCGTTGGCGGCAACATTACGATGTTATCGTCATCGACTCTGCCCCCCTCTTGCCCGTCGCCGACTCGCTGACTATCGCGCCCTTTTGCACGGGCACGGTGCTCGTGGCGAGCTTAGCCAGCACGGACCGCCGCAGCTTGCAAGTCGCCGCTGAGCGGCTGCAAAATATCGGCGTGCGCGTCTTAGGCGCAGTCGTGACGCAGGTGGGCCGCGCCTCGGTGCAGAGCTACGCCTACGGCTACGGCGAAACGAGGCGTTCGCGCCCCAAGCCGAGCATCGCACTAGGTCCGACGCGCAAGCAGGATTTGCGCTGAGTACACTGTTAGCCAAAAAGTAAGTCATGTCATTCTGAGCCCTTTACAGGATGAAGAATCTCTGCATTCGCCTTCTCCACTGTCGGAGAGTGCAAGTTACAGAGTTTTGGCTATTGCCAACTGAGACCCCTCGACGTTGCTCGGGGTGACATCAGTGTTGCATTCCTTACTCAACGGTGTACTAAGTACAGCGTCAACTAAAGAATAAGGCATGTCATTCTGAGCGCAACGAAGTCCCCTTTCGGGGATGAACGATGGAGTCGAAGAATCTCTGCCCTTGCTGACTCCTCTGACAGAGAATGAAAGACGAGACCCTTCGCATTCGCTCAGGGTGACATCAGTAAGAAGGTGACAATACTTTGTTGACAATGTACTAAGGCTGCCAAGTTTACTGAAGAGGTTTAGGGAGCCAAATCGAGGCGGGTGAGGGGTCCGTTCAACCCCTCGAGCCTTTCCGGTAAGGACTCGAGCGCAATCTTTTCAAAGGTCGCCGTGTCAAATGTGGTCAAACGCAGGTGCGGCGACTCCGTATCAAAATCAATATCCACAACGCTCACCGCGCTGCGCGGCTCTGCCTCACCGCCGAGCAAGCGCCGCGCCCCGATACCACCTGAATGGAGCAGCGTCACCTCTCCTACTTTAGCGGGATAGTATGCCGCGTGATGACCGCTGATGTAGAGGTCGAGGCCAAGCTGTTCCAACCTCTCTCTCAGCGTGTCTCCATTTTCCAACACCTCGCCTGGTTCGTTCTTCTCCTCGCTAACGCCGTAGAAGGGAAGATGTCCCAGCAAGACGCGCAGTTTAGCCGCCTTCGCTGTTGGGCTGGTAAGCTCGCGTTCCAACCAACCTCTTTGCTCTTGCGTGAGGGTCGCGCTCGAGGCGTCCCACACCACAATGAAGACCTCTCGGAAGGTAAAGCTGTAGTTAAAGGGAAAATTCTCTCGATTTTGATAAGGCAAATTCGCCTCGTGAAGAGGTCCACGCCAATAAGAACGGGCGGCGTCTCGTTCGCGCTGAAAGACAAAACTATTCTCACTGCGGAGGCTCGAGCCGTCGTGGTTCCCCGTTGCAAAGGCGTAAGGGATGCCCGCCTCGCGAAGCGGTGCGGCAACCTGCGCGTCAAACGCTCGCCACATCTCGGTGAAGCGCTCGTCAGGCAAAGAGGTACTTTGTCCGCCGACGACGTCGCCCGCTGAAAGCAAGAGGTCGGGTTGCCATGTCTGAGTAATTTCATCTAAAACTCGTTCGACTTGCGGACTGTAGCTCAGCGAGCCGTAAGACCCATTGAAGTCGCTCAGCACGACGATGCGCACGTCGCCGCGTCGGGGGTTGACCTGGGCTCCCGCGACAGCGAGAAGGAAGGTAAACAAGAGAAGTCCAAATAGGCGCACTGCTCGAGTCTACCGGACGCAAACCCATAAGAGGTTAGCGCGTAAACTGACGTGATGAGCGTCAACAATGAGCTTTACAATCAGCTTGCCTCTACTTGGTGGGATGAGGAGAGCGCCCTCTACTTTTTGAAAGCGGTGGTCAATCCTGGACGGGTGGCTTACCTTGAGCGGATTTTATCTCGTGTGAAGTCCGGGGCTAAGGTGCTCGAGATAGGCTGCGGCGGTGGCCTTTTAACCGAAGAGATCGCCAAACTCGACTTCGAAGCCACAGGTATTGACCCCTCAGCGCCCTCTATTGAGGTGGCAAAAGCTCACGCTGAGCGTTCAGGACTAGACATTGATTACCGCGTCGCAACAGGAGAGAGATTGCCCTTTGCCAACACCTCTTTTAGCGTCGTGTGCTGCTGCGATGTTTTGGAGCACGTGAATTCTCCCGAAGAGGTCATTCGAGAGGCGGCGCGGGTGCTCGCGCCCGGTGGCACGTTTCTCTACTGCGCCCCCAACCGCACCCTATGGAGCTACCTCACGCTCATCTGGACGCTGCAACGTTGGCCTTATACCCGCGTACTCCCTAAAGACCTGCACGCTTGGCGAGCCTTTATCAAGCCTGCGGAACTGGTGACGATGATGAAAGCGCAGGGGATTGCGAACGAAGAAACCGTCGGACTTAGCCCCACTGCCTCTTCGCTAGAGAGCCTCAGGTTGTTTCGCAAGGTCAAGCGGGGTGAACTGAGCTTTAAGGGCTTGGGGGAGCGGTTGCAGTTGAGGCCCAGCCGCGACCTCTCTGTGGAGTACGCGGGCTACGGTCTCAAAACGAGTGGCTGAGGGCTAATCTTCTCGGTTAGTTTTCCCGGCCCAAATAGCGCTCGAGGATGGCGTCCCAGGTCGGCCCGCTGAGGATGGTGAGCAGCTCTTGGTTGATGGGTTCACGTAGGGGGCTCGCCCCGCTCAACGCGACGCCGTAGCTCTGCGGTTCGAACTCTTCTAGCACGAGCCGAACCCGGCCCCGATGAAAAGAGTCGCGACGGCCCGTGCGCTTTATCGCCGGCGAGCAGCGTCCGCACCTGACCTCATCACCAGCGGCACGGTGAGGAGCGTACACACAAAGGTCGTCACGACGACGAGCACCACCGCCAGCATCACCTGGGAGACGCTGACCAGATACGCGGAGGCGAACACGCCGAAGACCGCCGCACTGGTCAAGGCGGAGTAGAGTACCGCCTTGCCTACGGTTGCATAAACCTCTTCTGAGCGCCCGGTCCGCTCCACCCCCCACACCAGGTGCACCGCGTAGTCCGAGCCGACGCTCACCATGAAGACGAGCGGGAAGATGAGGAAAATGGAGATGTACACGTCGAATACGGATAGAAGCGCCAGCCACCACACGCCGGACACCATCATGATGAGCGTGACTGTGAGGACGGCTCGCCAACTCTTCGTGAAGAGCCAGACGAGAAGCGCAGCAGCTACGAGCGCCACGGCGAAGAGCACGCGCATCCAGAAGAGGCTCGTTTGGATGAAAAGCTCTGTCAAGGTGCGGTAGCCGAGGATGTTGGTCTGAACGTTCGCGGGTTTTTGGGAAGCCGCCGCTGTCACGGCACGCTCGAGCCCCTCACGAAGCCCCCTCACCTCTCCCAAAGAGGTCGCGGAGGGCGGCACGACGATGAGCACACCCGTGTTCAAGGTAGGGCTCGCGACCAGTTGAATCAGCGGCGTCCACGCGGGGCTTTCGAACATTTCCGTGTAGGCCGTCTGAATTGCTCGAGCCTCTGTAGGTGCTGCTTGCTCCAAGTCACCGCCATTTGCTAGATAGCGCCTCAAGGCCGGGCCGACGCCGTCTTTAAGCACCTCGTAACTCCCTAGTAGACGGCTCGGCCCCAGCACCGTCGTCCCCGCGCCAAGACCCTCAGGGTCTTGCAGCGCCGCTTCTAACACCCGCGTATAGTCTAAAAATTCGGGCGTGGTGAGGTCGCCTTGAAAGATGACGAACTCAGGAAACGCGCCGCCCGTGCCGGCGGCTATCTGCTCCGTGGCGCGGACGAAGGGGTCGTCAGCCGGGTAGTTGCCCTGAATGGCGTCGGTCTGGTAGGTCGTGTCGCCGAGTCCGAGGAGGGAAAGCAAGCTGAGCCCGGCGAGGACGAGCGCGGTGAGCTGCCACCTCTGACCGAGAAAGTGCATGAGGTGAGCGAGATAGGTGGCGAGTCTCGAGCCCTTCCGAGAAGCTCCTCCTGTTGACGGAAACAGCGCCTTGAGCGCGGGCAAGAGCGTAAGCGCCAAAAGCAGCAAAAACACCATACTCACCGCTGCAAAGATGCCCAACCCCACCATGCCCGGTACACCTGAGAGGGTCAAAGCAAGCAGCCCCGCCACCGTGATGAGCGTCGCCATGAGGAGCGCTACGCCTGTACGCGACGCGACCTCTTTTGCCACCTCTTGCGCAATCTCTTTCTGGGTGTCGGCTCGACCTCTTACATCGCTATAAGCGTTCAGCACATGAATGGTGTAGTCAATCCCGACGCCCAAGACAAGCGGAAAGAGCGTTACATTGACGATGTTGAGAGGAAGCCCCAGCCAGCCCACCGCGCCGAACGTCCAGACGAGCGCCGTGAGGAGCAAGGTGAGCGCCGCTAACGTATCTTTGAGACTGCGAAAGGCGAGAAACAAAAAGGCTGCAAGGAGGAGACACGCGAGCGGCGCGAGTAGGAGGAGGTCGCGGCTTAAAATCTGGTCGATGTTGCCGATGCCCGAGGCGAGGCCAACCGGGGTGAGGTTGTCTGTTTCTAGCACGTCAAACCTCTTACCCTCCCAATTTGCATATTCCTCTATCGCCTGTGTGAGCTTTGCGCCGACTTGCCTCGAGCCCGCTGCCAACGGGTCCCCCTCAATCACGAAGTTGAGAAGTGCCGTCTGCTGGTCTTCCGATACTGTGATGCTCAGCAGTTCACCCTGCGTCGCCGCAATACCTCTCCAATACAGCGCGAACTCCGCCGAATTTTCAGGTAATCTAAAGGCGTCCGGCTCCGCCCCCGAAGAGGTATAGTTCGCCAGCTTGACCCACAGCGGCAGCCCGATGACGTGGCTGACTCCCGGCACACGTTCCTGCACAAAGCTCGCCAACTCCTCCTGAGCGCGAATTGCGGTTTCGTCGGTAATCGCGGAAACGCCCGCTTGTGCTGCCTTTTCAGGGTCTAGCTCGAGCCTCAGTAATTCCTGATTCGTGACGCTGTCCACCTCTTCGACCACGCGGTCGAAGGCTCTCACGTCCGCATTTGAGGCGGGGAGCCAGTCGAGCAGACCCGTCTCGAAGCGGAGGTTGAACATGCCTGCGCCCAAAAGGAGGGTGATAAAAGAGAGGATGAGGAGGGTGCGGCGGGGATGGGTGGACGACCTCGAGATAAGGGAGGTAAGGAGGGGCTCGAGGGGGTGGGCGTTCACCTGTAACCTCTTCAAATCTTCATTCGAAGCTGCCATCTTGCATACGCCACATGTACGGATCAGTTGCTCGCTTAAAGCCAAACCGCTCGTAAAACGCCGCATTCGCTTCTGTACAAGCTAAGGAAACTTCTTCGACTCCACTAAGGTGCTCTCGCAGCAGTAACTCGATTAACGCCGCACCTACACCACGTCCTCGGTACGCCTCATCCACGATGACATCTTCAACGAGCGCACGGTACGTTTCGTCGCTGAGCGCCCTTGCAAAGCCGATTAGCCGACCTTTGGAGCGTGCACTGACAAAGCAAGGGGTATGACGGAGCATACGTTCAAGTGTGTCAGGTGAGCGGTTGGCAGCCCAGTCGGACTGTTTAAGGAGGTATGCCAACTCTTCGGCAGTGACCGGAGAGGTAGACGAGTACTCAATCGGAGACATGGTAAAACCTTCTAACATAGGCTAGACTCTCGCTTGCTTCGCTGTGCAAAACGTCGCTGCTAAATTCACCCGTTCTCCTCAAACCACGCCTTCGCCGCCTCTTCCGCCTCGGCAAGCGCGGCGTCCACCGTCGGATATTCAGCCTTCCCCTGCCAAATCATGCCGCCCTGGTCAATCAAACGGATAAACGACTCGGTATTGTACTCGAAGCCAAGCTCGAGCCATCCGTCCGCCACCCAATCTGCAAGGTTCGGATAGTGCTCTTCAAAAAGAGGTGGGATAATGCTCATGCCCTACGCTACCTGATAGATAACGGGCTTGTACTTAGGCTCAGGAATGGGTCTGCCCGTCTCTTTCGCCACCTCGAACCAAAGCTCTTTAGCCTTCTCCACCTCAGCCAAAGCCTCTGTAGGCGTTTCCCCGAACGCAGAGCAAAACCGAAGGTCTGGAATGTCCGCGATGTAGCCTTTATCCTCTTCGCTGTAAAAAATGTTGACGCTGAATCTATCCATTAGGCGTACATCAACCTACCTCTCGGTTCAGGAATCTCGCGCCCTAGCTCTTTCGCCGTTTCAATCCATTCACGGATAATGACCTCGACATTAACGATAGCCTCGGCGTAGCTCGAGCCATCCGCCATGCAGCCCGGCAACTCCGGCACTTCAGCGAGAAATGCCTCGTCTTCTTGGCTCCAATAGATAATGACTTCATACTTGGGATGCTCAGCCATTGTCCTTACCTCCTAGTCCGTCACCGCCCCCTCCGACGCACTCCCCACCAACTTCGCATACTTCGCCAACACCCCGTTTTTGTACTTAATCGGCGGCGCTTGCCACTTTTCACGGCGCTCTGCTAACTCACCCTCATCCACATTGATCTGAATAAGATTCTGCGCCGCATCAATCGTGATGCTGTCGCCCTCGCTGATGAGCGCAATCGGTCCACCCACCTGCGCCTCGGGCGCGACGTGTCCGACGACTAAGCCGTATGTCCCACCAGAGAAGCGTCCATCGGTAATAAGCCCAACCGAATCACCTAAACCTTTGCCAATGATGGCGGAGGTCGGTGAGAGCATCTCGCGCATTCCCGGACCCCCTTGCGGACCCTCGTAGCGGATGATGAGCACGTCGCCCGCTTTAATGTCGTCGCCGGTGATAGCGTCCATTGCGTCCTCTTCGGATTCGAAGACTCGAGCCGGACCCGTAATTTTCGTAGACTTGAGCCCGCTGATCTTCGCCACGCACCCCTCCGGTGCGAGGTTGCCGCGCAAGATGGCGAGGTGTCCTTGAGCGTATTTGGGTTGATCGAAGGGGAGGACGACATCTTGGTCGCTGGAAGGTGCGTTGGGAACCTCTTCCAAATTCTCCGCCACCGTCTTGCCCGTCACCGTCATACAGTCGCCGTGCAGGAGTCCTGCCTCTAAAAGCATCTTCATCACCAAAGGAATCCCGCCGACGCGGTGTAAGTCCGTCGCGACGTACTTGCCCGAGGGCTTGAGGTCGGCGAAGTGCGGCACGCGCTCACGGATGCGCTCGAAGTCGTCTAAAGAGAGTTCTACCTCTGCCGCGTGCGCAATCGCTAAGAGGTGCAGCACGGCGTTCGTAGAGCCGCCCACCGCCATGATGACGCTGATGCCGTTTTCAAAGGCTTCTTTGGTGAGGATGTCGCGGGGCTTGAGGTCGTTCGCGATGAGGTCTAGGAGGACTTCGCCACTCTTCGCGGCGCTGTCCGCTTTCTCCGCGTCCTCCGCCGCCATCGTCGAGGAGTAGGGGAGGCTCATCCCCATCGCTTCGAAGGCGCTCGACATGGTGTTGGCGGTATACATGCCGCCGCACGAGCCCTTGCCGGGGCAGGCCGCACGCTCCACCGCGCAGAAGTCGCCGTAGGAAATGCGCCCCGCGTTGTATTCGCCTACCGCTTCAAAGGCGCTCACGATGGTGAGGTCTTGCCCCTTGTAGTTTCCGGGCTTGATGGTGCCGCCGTAGACGAAAATCGCAGGGATATTAAGCCGCGCCATCGCGATCATCGCGCCGGGCATGTTCTTGTCGCAGCCGCCCACCGAGATGAGGCCGTCCATGCTCTGACCCCTACAGACCGTTTCGATGGAGTCGGCAATGACCTCTCGAGAAACCAAACTACACTTCATCCCCTCCGTGCCCATCGAGATGCCGTCACTTATAGTAATTGTCCCAAACATCTCTGGCATTCCG
The DNA here is from genome assembly GCA_965213645.1 of Trueperaceae bacterium. Taxonomy (GTDB): domain Bacteria; phylum Deinococcota; class Deinococci; order Deinococcales; family Trueperaceae; genus CBDBZX01. The sequence goes on along the minus strand of CBDBZX010000004.1, from coordinate 582,514 downwards.
CCCGCCGCGCGAATCGCCGCCATCGCCGCCTCGGAGAGTTCGCCCAGCCCGGCGTTGCAGGGGGTGATGTTGCTCTGAGCGTTCGCAACGGCGATGATGGGCTTGTCGAAGTCCTCATCTGTGAAGCCCACCGCCCGCATCATGGCGCGATTCGGCGAGCGGTTCGTGCCTTCGGTGATGGCGCGGCTGCGCCTATTGAGTCTGGATTGGGTCGTGGTCATGGTACGCCTCCTGAATAGAGGTCATTGTAACGCGCGGCACGCGCTCGGGAACAGACCTACTCGCCCCGCAGCTTAGGCGGCAGCGCCTCCGCCAGCTTTTCGCCGCCGACCACGCCGAAGTCCAAGGTGCGAATCGGGAAGGGAATCGTAATCCCGTTCTGGTCAAAGCTCCTTTTGATCCTGATAATGGCGTCGCTCTGCGCCCGCAAGAAATCCACCTGTTTCTTAAACTCTATCCAGAAGCGAACCTCGAAGTTGATAGATGAGTCGCCAAACTCGGTGTAGAAAAGCTGCACCTCTTTGCTGGTGTCGATATAATCAATGGTCTTAACGGCTTGAATGGCTAAGTCCCTCGCCTTCTCCAAGTCGTCCCCATACGCGACGCCACAACTCAGGTCGATGTGCCTCTTTCTCGTCACCGAGTAGTTGACAATGGGGTTGCCGAAAATGTCCTTGTTCGGTACGAGCACGATTTGACCTTGAAAGGTGCGCAGCGAGGTGGAGCGCAAGGAGACCTTTTCGATGGTGCCCGTAAAGTTGTTGGTTTCGACCACGTCGTCGATATCGAAGGGTTGCCGAATGGCGATGAGGATGCCCGCCATAAAGTTCGCGGTCAGGTCTTGAAAGGCGAAGCCGAGCGCTAAGCCGATGATGCCGACGCCCGCTAGAAGAGAGGTCACGACGCCTGAGAGGTTGAGAATGCCTAGAGAGGTCATCACGCCGACGATAATGAGCGCGACGTAGCTGCTTGTTCTTATGTCTTGCAAAAACACATCATACTGTTCTGAACGCAGTTTTTTACCCAGGGCTGTTAGCTTTTAGCCCTTAGGTATTAGCTTAAAAGCTTGTGCTGAGGGCTCCATGCTAAGGGCTCGGCGTTGAGATTTTTTACAGCGGACGAATAAGTGCAAGACTTGAGTTGTTGCGATAAGCCCATTGACCTGCCGGTTGTGCGAAACGCTGTCTAGCGCCCGCTGAATCAGATTCTTAGCGGCCCTCGCGCCAAAATAGAAGAGCAAAAAGACGAGCACGGCGATGATGAGGTTGGGCAGGCTGACGATGGCGGCCTGCACCCAGCCCGTGAGCTTGTCGGTGAGGCTTTGCAGCGCTTGATTGAAGTCGATCATGAGGTCTCCCGGAGCGGTATGAGGTTATACCAGACTGAAGAAGGGATGGCACAACGTGAGGGCGTCTGAAGTTACGCACATAGTGCGTTTGAGAATGTCACGTTGTGCCATCCTCAAATCACTTTGGTATTAGGTAGTGGTTTTAAGTCGAATACTGATGGACGCTTCTTCCGCCGTATGCGATAAACAAGGGGTTGCAACCTCTTGTTCAACCTCTGGGTCATTCCAATAGCGTTTCCATTTGAGCCTGCTGGCGCAGGCTCAAATGTGAGCGGATGCGAATAGAAACGAACGCAATAAGTCGTGGTGCAACGAGAAGTGGAAATGCTACAAATAAAGCCACTACCTGAGGTTGCATGACATGGCTAGGGCGAACGCTCAGTCTTAAAAAATTACCGCGAGCCTGGGTGAGAAAACAAAACTAAGCGTACATTATCCGCTCTCTTGCGCTCGTTTTAGGGTAAAGATAGTCAGTTCTGGCCTACAGAAGATGCGCAGTGGGACCAAGCTAAAGCCGATACCTCTATTTACGTAAAGGCTGTTGCCGGGGCTCGAGTGCGAGGTAATCCAATCGTCATCATAGACCTCTCCCTCTTGCACGCGGGTCAAAAAGGTCCAGCCGGGCGCATGGGGCAGCCTGATCTGTCCTCCGTGCGTGTGCCCGGCGACCGCTAAGGGTGCGCTGTAGGCGGGAAACGCCGCAAAGGACGTAGGATGGTGCATCAGGACGAAACGCGGCGCGTTTTCAGGAAGTTGCGCCAGCGCCAGCGCGGGCTCGTCTTCTCCCGGCGTGTGCGCTCCGACGCCGACGAGGTAGAGTTCGCCTTCGGCCTCTGACTCGTTTTTCGGTACGTTGAGTGGCAGCGTGACCACTTCGTTGCGCAACACGCGCACGCCAATACCCTCTAACGCCTCTATCAAATCCTCGGCGAGTTGCCTGTCCGGTTGGTCATCTTTGGTGGGCTGGGCGTAATCGTGGTTGCCCAGTACCGCGTAGGTCGGCAAACCTGCGTCGGTGAGCGGTTTGGTCAGTTGGACAGCTTCGGAGATGGCGGTGCGCGTGTCGTAGATGAAGTCGCCTGCGATCAGTACGCAAGCGGGGCGCTCCTTGACAATTTTGCGCACGATGCGGCGGACCGTCGGCGTGTTGTGAAGCCACATCCCCACTTGGTAGTCGGCGATGAGCGCGACGCGCTGGCCTTCCCAGTCTCGCGGCAAACCGGGGATGTAGCCCTCTTTTTCCTGCACGTCGATAAAGTAAGGCTCGGTGAGCCCCCACAGCAACAAGGCGAACAGGAGCGCTCCAAGGCCCAGAAGTATATAAGTGGTAGCCATAACGTCGTTCTCCTTACGCCTCGTTCGTGCGCTCCGTGCTTTTTTCGCGTTGCGAGTTTGCGCCAGAGTCACGATACAACAAAAGCGAAGGGCTCAAAATGAAGTGTCGGAAAGTCTATACGACTCGCCAAGGCCGGAAAAGGCTCAACATTTCGAGCACCTTCATGCACGGTGAGCGCTGCACCGTTAAATCCTTCACAACGTACTAAGCTCGAGCTGTGAAACTATACACGTAGATGGAAGCAAGGTGTGCCTGGGTTTTGGGAGGAAATGGATGAAATTCAAATCGTTACTCTTTTTGTGTTCGTTGAGCTTTTTAGTCGCTTGTGGAGAGGCAGGTGTGGAGTCGGGCCAGCCCGCTATTGTTCCACCCGCTCCCACCGTCAGTAGCTTTACGGCGAGCCCGGATAGACTCGAGGCAGGCCAAAGCAGCGCCCTCACGTGGGAATTAGCGGGCGGCGAAGCAACCTCGGTCACGATAAGCGGCGTAGGTAAGGTGACGGGCAGCAGCACCGAGGTCACGCCTAGCGAGACAACGACGTACACGCTCACCGTTCGCAACGAGAGCGGCAGCGACAGCGCAACGCAAACCGTCACTGTGACGCCTGACGAGCCCGCACCCGCGCCGCCCGTTCAAGCGCCAGTCATCAGCAGCTTCACTGCAACCCCAGAAACTGTAGAAGAGGGAGAGAGCAGCACGCTCACCTGGGAACTGTCGGGTGGTGAAGCAAGCTCCATCACCATCGACAACGGCGTGGGCGAAGTGACGAGCAGCACCGAGGTCACGCCTAGCGAGACAACGACGTACACGCTCACCGCGACGAACGAGGGCGGCGAGGATACCGCCGAGGTAACGCTCAATGTGAGCGGCGCGGCTACCGTCCCGCCCGAAGATGAGGTGCTTCAAGCAGGAGATGTGACCCTCACAGAAGAGGGACCCTTTATCGAGGTTGACGTGTTTGGGGCTGAAGACACGCTCTACCCTAGCGAGGGCTACACCTTCCCTGAGATTGACATTTCAGCGCAGCCAAACCAGGGTGAAGCCTTTGTAGAAGATGGGGCGATATTCTATGATTCTGAAGACTTCGTCGGCACGACAACCTTTGAGTACACGCTCTCCATCACGAACGAAGAGACCGGAGAGGTGCTCAGTGACTCGGGCACGGTAACGCTCAACGTAGAGGAGTAATAGAGATTCAAAGGTGAAGGGTGAGCTGCGGCTCGCCCTTTTTCTGTGTCAAGCTACTTCGTGGAGAGGGGTGGGTTGCTCGAGCCTTCCTCACATCCTCAAATCTTTGTCGAAACCTTCGTCAAACATTCATGAACCTTCATTTTCTCACAGCTATTTGTTATCTTACTTCTATCTTAAATACGCTTCGCGCTGCTCGCAAAGGGTACGGCGCAGCACCACGCGACTAAGCCTGCTGACCACTCTTTTTGAGCACATTCAAGTGATACAAGCGTTTAAGAAACGGAGGATAGGATGCAGAAATTTTACCGCTTTTTCTTTCTGTTCGTGCTTGTCTTCGTAGCGTCGTGTGACGAAATCAACGACGGCGAGAACGGCAATGGTGACGGCAGCCCGACCATCGTGAGCTTTGCGCCCTCACCCGGTGAGGTCAACCTCGGGGAGAGCGCCACGCTTTCGTGGAGCGTCAACGGCGCGACCTCCATCACGATTGACAACGGGATTGGCGACGTGACTAACGACGAAGACGCTCAGGTCACGGTGACGCCCACTCAGACTACGACCTACACCTTGAGCGCTACCAACGACCAAGGTCAAGAAGACCAAGAGCAGACGAGAATCACCGTCAGCGGCACGCCCACCACGCCCCCACCCGGTGAAGATGCCACCGCCCCTACGGGCAGCTTCGGCGTGAGCGACACGCAAGGCGGGCCTTTCCAAAACGATGAAAGCAGCAATATCACGAGCCCAGACGATGAGCGTATCGTCACCGTTGCACCCGGCGGCACGTTCTACGCCCAAGTGGACTACGAAGACCCTAGTGGCATTATGGGCATAAACATCAGCCTCGTCAACAGCAACCCGCCCGGCATCAGCGGCGAACTCAACCCGAGCGACCCCGAACTAGGCTACTTCACCAAGGGCGACCCCACCGCGACCTGTGACCTCTCGAGCAGCGCCATGAACGTCACCTGCGTCTATCCCATCACGGTGTCAGAGGACGCGGTCAATATCACCGCGCTCGACAACCCGGCAAACGAGTTCGCCTACGTCTTCCGCACGCTCGTTACCGACGGCGCAGGGAACACGTCCGAGGAGCTGATTCGGGGGTATGTGATTGTGGACGGAGAGGGTGACACGCCGCCGACGAATCCGAATCCGCCCACGCCGCCCGCCAATCAAGCCCCTAACGCCGACGCAGGTGACGACCAAGAGGTTGAGGTGGGTGAAGAGGTCACACTTAACGGCTCTGACTCGAGCGACCCCGACAACGACACCCTAAGCTACGCTTGGGAACTGACCAGTCAACCTGACGGAAGTGACGCCTCGCTCAACAATGCTAGTACGGCAAGCCCAACCTTCACGCCAAGTACAGCAGGTGATTACGTCGCGCAACTCACCGTAACGGACGGCAACGGTGGCAGCGATACGGATTCCGTGACCGTTACAGCTCAACTCGGTGATGAGCCGCCGAGCAACCCAGACCCGCCCGAGGAAAATGAAGACCCCGACGTGAGCATCGAAGAGGTTGACGACCTGACGCTCGAGGATGGCAGCGCAAGCACTAACTTAGCGGCGTCCGTGGATGATGACGAAGATGATTCGTTCAGCTATCAGTGGAGCGTGACGAGCGGCGAAGCGGACAACGTCGAATTCGCCTCGCCGACCTCAGAAGATACCGACGTGACCTTCAGCGCGGCGGGCGACTACACCTTACAACTTACCGTAACGGACACGGATGACAGTGATAGCACAGGTTCGGCTACGGTAGCGATCACGGTGAACGAAGCGCCCACCGACCCACCAACGAACCCCAATCCGCCCACGAACGAAGCGCCCACAGCAGCCTTCACCTCTCAGCAGCAAGAGGGCACGCTCAGCGTTCAGTTCAACGCCTCATCCTCCAATGATCCTGATGGCACGATAGCCTCTTATAGCTGGGATTTTGGTGACGGCAGCAGCACAACCACGCAAGGCGCTGTCTTTACCAAAACGTACAGCGAAGCTGATGAGTACGAAGTTTCGCTGACCGTGACGGATAATGATGGAGCGACTAGCTCTGCGTTTACGGAAACGGTCCCGGTTGAAGGGGTCGATGAGCCTGCTCAAGCACCCGTTATTGTAGACTTCACCGCTGACCCAAGCTCTATCGCCGAAGGGGGTAGTAGCACGTTCTCCTGGGAATTATCGGGCGGCGCTGTTAATACGCTTACCTTTTTAGACACGAGTAACGGTCAGAGCGCAGACGTGACGAACGAGGAAAGCTTCACAGTTGAAAATGTAACGGAGACTAGAACGTTTAGGTTGACGGCAACCAATGAAGCGGGTAGCGTCTTTGAGGAGGTTACGCTCAACGTGAGCGGCGCTATCTTTATTCCCGGTGATGACCTTGTGGCGAACGACGACACTGCTACGCTCGTCTTGAGTGAAGAGCCCATACCTGAGGTTGAGATTGAAGTTGCGTTGAACGATGTTTACCCGGATGGCCCGAATGACAACTTCCCAGAGATTGAAGTCTCGAGCGAGCCAGCCAATGGTGAGGCTGAGGTGAGTGACAGCTTTATTATATATACACCGGAAGAGGGTTTCATAGGTACAGATACCTTCGAATACACGCTCATTTTAGAAGACGAAGAGCTGAGCAGCACCGCGACGGTGACGGTTACTGTTCAGGAGTAAATCGAAGAGACACTGAGCGTTTGAAGAGGTAGCTTTGAAACTACCTCTTCATCTTTTTTGGAACGCCGCCATAACACCTCTCCCATCATGCTTACAAGAGCTTTGCCCTAAATGGGTGAAAATATTTAGGCTCGAGGAGACGTCAAGCTGTACCCGTTTTAGTCTGTATAAGATGGTTCAGCGCTCTCCTCGTTGAATATCGCGATCCGCATTCCTACGCGGTTGAACAGCACCCCCGAATCAACCCAACTCAAAATCAAGGACTCCACGACGGCATATCTCCCTGCGCGACAGAACGTGGCTCACCCTCGAGCGGCACGACCACAACTTGCGAGGTCGTCTGTCCATCTTCAGCCGCCAACATCGGCAGCGCGAGTGCGTCACCCTCCGGTGACCAAAGACGGTGACTGAGCGCGTATTGGTCGAAAAAAGGCAGGAATTGACCGACGAACAAGGGGCTCGGCGCAAAGGTCGTGAGTTGCTGCGTGACACCACTTTCCACATCCACCACCGAGAGGTTGAGGAGTAAGGGAGCCCTGGGTTGAACGTTTTGGGCGCTCACCTGCATCATTGGTTCTAATGGCGCTTGCGCTTGGCGGCCTCCTCCATCATCCCCCCCGAGCGGCGAGAGGTACGCGATTTTGCTGCCGTCCGGCGACCAGAAAAACGCGATGGCGACCTCTTCGACGAGCGTCGTCAGGTCGCCCGTTTCGGCGTCTAAAAGGCGAATTGGTCCGTACGTGTGCGGCGCGGCAACCTGCGGGCTCATCAGTGCGAGCTTGTCTCCCTGCGGGCTCCATGATAGCGCGACGAGCCCTTGGTGCGGCAGTTCCCGCTCGACTTCATCGCCTGTACTACTCGCCAGAACAACCCGACCCCGCTCCGAAGCGTCTATTTCCGCATACGCGATGTAGTCGCCACTCGCCGAAATACCCGGCGCTTGGAAAAGCCCAGGGTTAGAGAGGTTTTCTGTAAGATTATCTTCCGCTGCCGCCATAAAGCCGAGCCGCGCATCTTCCCCAGTCAATCCTGTATGCACGAGCAAGCGCTGACTATCCTCGGTCCATTGCCAGTAAAAAGGGTTCCCCGTCGAGAGGAGTCGGCTCTCTTCGGTGTTATCTTCATCGCCAACAGGCGCGAGGTGCAGCGCCAGCCCGACCCCAGGACGATTGGCAAGAAAGCTGATGGTCTCGCCGTCGGGCGACCAGTAGAGGTAAATGGGCGCTTCGCTCTGAGAGCTATAGTGACGGACAGGCTGGCTAAAGGCGGCGTCTTGAAAGCTAAAAACTGCCGCGCCTTGCGTATCCGCACCGATGACCGCAACCCTTTCACCACCTGGAGACCACGCTGGAAACTGATAGCGACCCGATTCAGCAAGAATGCGGGTCTGCGTCCCGTCTGGCGCAACAGTTGCAAGCTCGCCTGCGGGCGTGACATAAGCGATGCGCTGGGCGGCGGCTGCGCTGAAGGTGAGGAAGAGGACGAGATAAAGGTAGCAAAGATATACAGTGGGTTTCATAGGACAATGTAGCAATTAGGCCCACGCGCCACCATGAGTTAGCTTCCCGTTCGCATATCAAATATCAAGAGGTAGGTTTACAGAGGTAAGCGCACAACCTACAGCCAAGGAAAGCCGTAAGGGTCAAGCGCCGCGTTCGCCATGACCTCTTCGTTATCGTGACCTCTCACTTGTGCTAAGAGCGGAAAGTCTTCGGGTGTGACTCTGAGTTTGGCAAGAGGTTTGACACTTTTTGGGTTGGCCCAGTGAGGCTCATATATCCTTCCATGCTTCCCAAGCTCATAGGGCGGCTGCCGCACGAATCCCTCTGCGGGGAGCACGTACACCGTCCCTTTGCGCCACGGGTAGCGCTCCAATACCTCTTGCGTGACCGAAAAGAAATAGTGCATCTGCGTCCACCCGCCCGGCGTCTCAAATTGCAGCGCACCGTTGAGCATCCGCAAACGAAAGTTCACGCGGTCAATCACGGCGTAGAAAATCGCCCAGATGCCGTCACTTGCTGCGAAGACGGCGGTCTGTTTGCTGAAGTCATCGGGTGAGTCGTCAATAGGAGTGCGCGGCTCGAAGGTGGTGATGTCAGGACTACCTGAGCCATGTAGGAGCAAGCCTCTTTCGTCGGCGAGCCAGTTGAGAAAGGCCCATTTGGGAACCGGAAGAGGTGCGTTTAGCCAGTCGCCCTGCCCGGACGCGATGTGCTGGGTGTAGAGGTGGGTTAGCTCAGACCTCACCTCATCCGAAAGCTCAATTTTAGGACGAGGAATCCAATAAGCAGGAACGTTCATCCCTACAGGTTAACAGGGTGGATTAGGGTGCTTCCTCCAACACATTCCCATGCTGAAACGCATAGCCCAACCCTTTCAACTTCTCACTGCTGACCTCTTTATAATCCACTTCATGCGGCTCCACAAAACGCGGCGGCTCAAACCCCAACCGCTCAGCCTGCGCCGTATAGACCTCTCGGCGGGATGGGTGCGTGTCAGCACAGACGTTGAAAACCCCGCGAATATTCTCTTCAATCACTTTGACTAAAACTGAAACGACATCGTCACGGTGCACGAGGTTGACGCCTACGTCTCCCCCACTGACCTCTTTGCCTGCTAACCTCCGCCCAGGCTGCCGCCCGTAACCGTAGAGCCCAGCAAGGCGAAGAATCGTCGCGTTTTCATGCTTCTTCAAAACCTCTTCCGCCGCTAAAACAGCGCGTCCAGACCTCTTATCAGGGTCTTTCGCATCCTCTTCTGTGACCACGCGGTTTAGGTTCGGGTAGACCGAGGTTGAACTAGTAAAAATAACGTGCTCAGCGTTAGCAGCGTCTAAAGCATGTTGTATCTGCGCGGGATAATACCTCTCGATATCGTCGCGGCGTTCGGGCGGCAGGGTGAGGACGAGCACGTCCGTCTCGAGCCAGCCTTTGTCTCCTACAAGCTCAGGTTTCAATTGAGCAAGGTGAGGTTCAATCCCGGCATCCTTCAAATCCCCCAACCTCTCAGGCGACGTCTTAGAACCTCTCACCTCATGCCCCTTGACTGCCAATGCCGCCCCGAGCGGCAAGCCCACCCAGCCGCAGCCTAAAATCGAAACTCTCAAGCTCCTCGCTGCTCTTTCTGCGCCGCTTTCTCCGCGAACTCCCGCGCAAACGTCTTGATGTCCGCCATAAGTTCTAAGTTGTTCGTCGCGTTTTTGTAGGTGTCCGCCATCGTCAGGAGCGTCTGAAAGAAGAAGTCGTTCATATCCTCCACCGTCATCGCTTTCGTCCACAGGTCGATGCGGAGCGAGTTGCGCTCCTCGGGGTCCCAGAGCGCCAAAATCATCGCGTTGGCACTCTGCTTGCCGCCCGTGGGCGCGTCGGTGGCTCTCCAGTCGATGGCTTCGATGTTGTCGTCGTCGTCGCGGCGGACACGCAGGCGGATGTTAGCTTCTTTGCTGACTTTTTTAGTTTGGCTCATTGCCGCATCATACGAAGGGATGGCGCGCAAATACGTAGCCTACTGATTGAGTTTTGAGAAGCTTTGGAGAGTTGAAAGCAACGAGCAATGAGTGAAAACTAAAGACTTTCAACTCGTTGCTCATTGCTCAGTACTCATTGCTATTTTGTTTTAACGCTTATCCTCACCACCCCCGCTCGCTCATGCCTTGCTGTCAGCTTGACCTCTCCCCCATTCGGCGCGTGGACTATCCACTCGAGCCCCAATCTCTCGTTCGTCTCGTCTGCACTAAAGAAGGGATGTGGCACAGAAGGTTTATAGGCACGTCCTTCTAACTGACCTCTTTCTTCCCTAACTTTACCGGAGATGAGGCTTGCGCTCTCGGGAAGTTCAATCTCCGCCACAACGCCGCGCACGACGCTGTTTTCCAACGCCTTTTTCGTCACATAGGTCGGCAGCCAGCCCGTGTTGTGAACGCTAAATTTGATGCGGTAGTGATCATTGCCGAGAGGTTCGCTCGTTGCACTGAAAAGCTCTAACTTAGGTGAAATCAAGAGGTGCCAGATGGTCCACTCGGGGAAACGTGCGAGTTCTTTCTCGAGCAGATGCGGCGGCGGGTTCCGAAACGCATAGAGCATGTTCCAGCCGCCAAGTTCGACCTCGCCAAGTTGCGGATGCTCGAACGAATACCAGTCTATATACCCCTGACCCTCTAAAACCTCGTCATTCCACTTCAAAAGTTTAAGGTCATCCTCCACCGGATGCTCCCTGTACCACTCGATGAACTTGCGCCCATGGATGCCTGCTTCCACCTGCGGGCTCCATATCTCCACCGTCCAGCCGAACACGCCCAAATGGTCGAACAGCCAATCGTCAAACGCGCCCGTCATCACCTCTTTAGGGTGATAGCGAAAGTCGTGATAGACGGAGACGTTCGGGTAGCCCGTCAGCTCCGTGCCTTTTTGTCCAATCTTTTCAAATGTCCAGAGGTCTTCGGCGGGCATCGCTTCGTCGGGCTGATGTGATGACGGGCGCAGCAAAACGCCGCCGTGCGTGTGAAAGCTGATGCCGCCCGTGATGTTGGGATGATTCGCAACGAAGTCCACCACGCTTCTCACCTCCGGCTCCGAAGTCGGATAGAGCCCCGCGCCCTTCTGCTTCCCCTCTTGCCGCCACTCGGAGGGAAAGTTTCGGTTGAGGTCTAAACCCTCTTTGACGGGCTTCATCTTTAACGTCGTACCGTCGTAGTTCTCCAACGTGCCTTCGGGCAACACGCGGTAGTACGTTCCACCCGTCTCCGCAGGCTCACGTCGCACCAACAAGCGCGAATCCGCCTCGGAAACTTTCCAAGGTCCGTTCTCATCACAAAAGCGCATTATCAGCATTCGCCCGTCGCCGTCGATGTCTTCGCGCACCAAACCGCTCAGCGCGTTCTCGTCGTAAGGATAAGGGCGCGTAGAGGAGCGAATAATCTTGGGCTGATCGGCAAGCGCCCACTCTGCGCCGTCGGGGTTGACGCGGGGACAGAGGTAGAGGGTGCGGGTGTCCAGGCAGCGGGTGATGTCCTCATTGTCGCCGTAACAATTCGTGAGCGTGTGTAAGAGGTAGAGGCACGCCATTGAAGGTGAGACCTCCGTTGCGTGGATGTTGCCGTCTACCCAGAGGGCGGGCTTTTCACGTGCTACACCCGTTTTTTTATTTGTAAGGGTGAGGAGCCACACGTCGCGGCCTTCATAGCTTTTGCCGATGCTCTCAATTTGAATGAGGTTGGGGTATTCGTCGGCGTAGGCGTGGAGGAGGCTCGAGAGGTCGTCATAGCGGTAGTAGGTGTCGAAGCGGGGGGTGGGCATGAGGGTATCGTACCTGGTGAGGTCTGGAGAGTGAAGGCATAACGTGTCTTTCTAAAATCTACAGCTCAATCATCCCAGAAAGAATCAGTAAGTCCTTTTTGACGAAATCCCAACTTAGCAGGATCAATCTCAGGGTAATCATTAAGCAACACTCTCAACTTGGTTGCAAAAGGGAAATTTGGCTCGGCTTTATCCAGCAAGTATTTAGTCACCGAAGCTGCTTGAGCATAAGAGCCAGACTCTGTGATGGGCAACTTCCTAGAACCCTGTGGCTTCTTCGTAAACTTTCTATTCCAAAGCCTACTATGATGGGCGCACAAATTTCTTGTGTAGGAGAGGCTTGCCAGCCAAGATGCCAATCTGTCCGGCGACAGATCAAAAGTAGATGAAACTCTTTTTTGATTCACCGCTGACAGATTGCTAAAGAACATCGACACTTGCCCAAAGGTTAGAATCTCAATCATCATCCATAGAGGTGGAAGCTCGGGAGTTTCGTATTTTTCTCGGTAATGTTTGATGAACGTTTCTTGACTACGTCTTGCTTCGGAATAGCATTTGCTAAGGAACCCATTATGAACTTCCGCACTTTTGAAGTGAGTAGGGTCTAAGTAAAAGTGACCGTCAGCATAAACCATCGCCAATTCGAGACAAATCTTTGTCCTCACACCTACTTCCACATGTCTTAAAGCATGAGAGGTTAGTTCCCTAAGTTTATGGTCGAAGATGTAGTATCTCTTGATTTGCTCAAAGGTTGTGGTCGTAGCATGAAATGTATGCGAGCGCTTGTTCGAAACTTTGGGAGGGTCTTCAAAGACATAGGTGTAGGCACTAAAGCGGTAGTAACTGTTATGACTGAAAAACACTTCAGCTTCTTTGGGATCAGCTACCGCAAGCCCGCGAGACTGGAGTTTCTTAACCTGATCTGCGGTGCTAAGAGGAGGTTTTTCGTAGGTTAGCTTTACTGTCATCGCTCTAAGTACACGACAAAAGCCTGAAAGCGCTGTGTAGGAGCTTAGGGTCAAGGGAGAGGTTGGTGATCGCTCTGCGGATAAAGTCAAGCCCGAGCCGGAAGACAGACCTTTCACGTCTACCGTGCGGCTTGATGCGAATAGGCTTGAGTCGGTGTTGCCAGTGACCGACTTTAAGCGCCCAGAGAAAGGCGAGACTAACCACAGCGACCAGGGCGCTGAGGCGCTCGGTGTCCTTGAGGTGGGTATCTTCGAGGTTGAAGCCGCTCGACTTGAGGGCTTTGAAAAGAGACTCTATCTGCCACCTGTGGGCGTAAGCGCTCAAGGCTTTTCTAGGATTGCGGTTGGTCACAATGATGACGAGTTGCTGGTCACAGCTCCTAGTTGCAGCAACGGCAAGCTCACACCCACAAATCTTGTAGCGGTGGTGGAGGCTTCGCGTTTGCAAGGGTTCAAGCTGCCGAAAAAAGGCTGCGAGTTGAAACCAGTTGTCAGCTAGGCTGTTTTCTCGGATGCGAATGGCAAAGGGAATGTTTTGGTCTATCAGGAACCCAAACCAGTCTTGACCAATGAACTCCCTATCTGCAAGTAAGACCTCTATGCGCTCAGGTTTGATGACCTCCAAAACCTGTTCGAGCAACTCAGTGCGCTCCAGTGTGTTCGAGTTGCCCTGTTTAGTCAGAAGAACGAACGCGAGGGGGATAGCGATACCTTCATCGACTAGAGCAATCATCAAAATATTGATGTTGAATACGCCAAACTTCCAGTTCGTTCTATCGACGCATAAGGTGTAACGCTGCTTGTCGAGAAGTTTGACTATGAAGCGCGTGAAGTGTGTCTCGTCAAGCTCCAGCTCAGCAAAGAACCGCTGCGCCCGTCTATACACAGAAGCCTCACATGCCCAGCTTTGCATAGTGCTGACCACGCGCTTGAGATTGACCGTCCTCGCCTCGACAATACCCAGCATCAACATGCTCAGAAACGTGAGCCTCGACTTGTGCAAGTTGACACCTACTTCTTTCAACGCTTCGACTAATCCAGTATGCTTCATTTGAGTTCTCCTTCGTTTAGCTACGCACTAAACATTCTTCAGGGAGAACTCCTTTTTGTAAAATTGTCGTGTACTAAGGTCATCGCTACAAAAAAGAAGACCCGCCGAGGTACGCTTTAAAGAGAGGCGTGGCGGGTGTTGTTGAAGTAACACTACAGGTTGTATGCGTTATTGTCAACAGCAAATAGACATTTGTAGTCATCTTCTCAGCTTCTATCATGCTTACAAACTACCAATTTCTGATATCAGCACACGTAGCCTTAAAAGGGCGGAAAAGAGAATATTAGCGTCAACAATGACAGGTTTTTGGTTCACCTTACTTTTTGAAGAGGTGTTTAACTTGTTGCCAAGCGCCCTGTTTGACCTCAGCCGCCAACGTCGCCGCATCCTCTTCGGTAAGCTGACTGCGCTGACGGACGGCTTCAAGCTCCAGATAGTCGAGCAGCTTGGCGAGTTGCGCCTCATCTGCTAAAGCCGCAGGTAAGCGGATGGTGACGCCGTCTTCGTCTCTAATGATTTCGTAAGCTGCGCCCATTAAGCGAGCCCTTGATTCAATCCGCTGAAGTTCATAAGAGAGTATACCAGGGTTGAAAGCGCATCCTCATTCCGCCGTCTGCACCAACTCCTCTTTGCTAAACCACATCGCCTCGGGCTCCACCTCTTCAGAGAGTTCCGGCCCGGTGTCTTTCCACTCCTGATTCTCCAAGGTCATGACGGGTTCTACTACCATGTCTTGCGAGCATTTAATTTGACACGACAAACGGTAGGTCGGGGCTTGCTGTCCGAGCGTTCCGTAACCGAGCTTGAGAAATTCGGCGCGGGTCATTTCAAGAGGTTCACCCGAAACAAATTCGACGCGGCAGGTCGTACACCTCGCTTGACCGCCGCAGCGGTGGCCGATGTTGACGCCCAAGTCTTTGATGGCTAAAACGAGACGTTTATCCTCGCTGACTTCGGCGCTCTGTCCGTTGACGGTAAGGATAGGCATAAGGTCATTATAGCGTTAGACGTGGAGGGTGCGTTAGGAAAGAGCTGTTAGCCGCTAGCTCTTAGCAGTTAGCAGAACCGAAAGGCTAAAAGCAAAGAGCTAACCACTCGAGACGCTACTTCTGCTCCCTCGAGGCAACCAACGCCGCCCCCACAATCCCCGCCTCGTTGCGCAACTCCGCCGCCACAAAAGGCGTGTCTAACTCCAAGTATTCGAAGAACTTCTCGCTCTTTTTGCTGACGCCGCCGCCGATGATAAAGAGGTCGGGGGAGAAGAGGGCCTCGAGCTTCCCCAGATACACGTTCACCCGCTTGCCCCAATGTTTCCAGCTCAAGTCTTCGGCTTTGCGCACGCTGCTCGCCGCCCACTTCTCGGCGTCTTCGTGCTCAGCGAGCGCCATATGGCCGAGTTCGGTATTCGGGATGAGCTTGCCATCTATGAACATGGCGCTGCCGATGCCCGTCCCGAAGGTGAGCAAGAAGACCACACCCTGTTTGTCCTTGCCCGCGCCGAAAGTCATCTCGGCGACACCGGCAGCGTCGGCGTCGTTGAGGAGGCTCACCGGGCAGCCCGTCGCCTCGTTAAAGAGTGCGGCGGCGTCCGCGCCGATCCAGTCGTCGTCCACGTTCGCTGCTGAAAGCGTCACGCCGTTTTTGACAATCGCGGGAAAGGTACAGCCGATGGGACCCTCCCACTTGAAGTTTTTGACGATGTCCACCACGACTTCAGCCACCGCCTCTGGCTTAGAGGGTTGCGGCGTTTCGATGCGGTAGCGCTCTTGGGTGAGTTCGCCTGTCTCTAAGTTGACCGTCGCACCTTTGATGCCCGAGCCGCCGATGTCGATCCCTAAAATTTCAGTTTTATCTGCCATGAGGGGATTATGACCTATTTTGACCCCTCGGGGCAGGGGAAGTGCATTTTGGCTCTCTGTCAGTTTGCCGCAAAGCATCTAGGTTAGAGAAGAGGAGGCAACGATGATTTTAGAAACGATTCAAGGACAGAAAGTACCCGCGCTAGGCTTCGGCACCTGGAAACTCTCCGGTGAAGACTGCGTCAAAGGCGTCGAGCACGCGCTTTCGCTCGGCTACCGGCACATCGACACGGCGCAGGGCTACAGCAACGAGGCCGAGGTTGGACGTGGGCTCAAAAACTCAAGCGTGAGCCGCGAGGATATCTTTTTAGTGACGAAACTGAGACCGGATAACTTTACGCAGGACCAAGCGGTGAGCACGACAAGGGAAAGCCTGGAAAAACTCGACGCAGGCTATGTTGACCTCTTGCTCTTACACTGGCCCAACCCAGACGTGCCGATTGGTGAAACGCTCGGCGCGTTAAATCAATTCGTCGAAGAGGGGAGCGTGCGGCATTTGGGGCTCAGCAACTTTACGCCCTCCTTGGTTGAAGAAGCGAAGCAGCACGCCAAGATTTTCGCGAATCAGGTGGAGTATCACCCGTACTTGTCGCAGGATAAGCTCATCGAGCAGGCGAAAGCGTTGGACTACCTCTTGACCGCGTACAGCCCTATCGCGCAAGGCGACATCATTGACGACACCACCCTAAAAGAGATTGGCGAAACGCACGGCAAGTCACCCGTGCAGGTCACGTTGAGATGGCTCGTCCAACAAGACCACGTCGCCGCGATTCCCAAAGCGAGCAGTGAAGAGCACCGCGAGGGGAACTTCGACATCTTCGACTTTGAACTCTCGGATGAGGAGATGAAGCAAATTTACGACTTACGCCGTGAAGAGCGTCTGGTTGACCCTAATAGTGGACCGGATTGGGAGAGGTAGAAGAAGCTAGCCAGCGTATCAGCCAGTCAGCTTGTCAGGAAAACCTGAAGTCCAGTCAAGCTGGATGAACGATGCTGACTGGCTGAGATAAGTTAGAGCGAAGCTCAAAGCACTATGTGCTTCACCTATGCTGAAGTGCTCTGCAAAAGCAAAAGAAGAATGCGAAGCTATACCGCCCTCTCTATTCTCTCTAGCCGTTATTCTGAAAGGCGCGGAGCTGCTCGATGGTGTCCGCGTGATACTCAGCGTGTTCCTCGTCCGACATCGCTTCGATGTTGCCCTCGCGTATCCACTTTCTCACTTGCTCTTCGGACGTGTCGAGCTCCTTAGCGAGTTCGTGGATTTTGTAGGACTGCCTCGAGGCTGCCGGACTCTCTAACGGGTCGTTGCTCATATGATCTGTCATATTGGCCCTCCTCACTACTATTTTAGGTAGAAAGAAGCAAACAGATTAGGAGTTTATCTCCAAACTTAGCCGTGGACGTTTCCGCTGAGTTCTAAAGGGGGCTCTGGCATCATATCCGGCTCGCGAGAATCTTGAATCACTTGGTGAATCTCCAACTTGTTCCGCCCCGTAAACGCCTCTTTAGGCAGCGACCCACTCTTGGCGTGACCTTGCCTAAACGCTTCGGACTCCGTCCAGGCTCTAAACTGCTCGTGTGATTCCCAGTAGGTCATCACGATATAAGGGTCGTCCGGGCTGGCTCGGGCGCAAGACCTGGTTGAATATAAAGCCGGGCATCTCATCGACAAGCCCAGCACGCTCACGAAAGCGCGCCTCGAACGCCTCGGCGTAATCTGGGTTTACAAAAATTCGGTTGGCAACTGCAATCATAAAAGGCTCCTCTCGACAGGTCCATTCTAAGGGATTTCGCGTTTAAGCAAGTAGGCGCGGCCCTCGAGCTCGAGTTCTGCCTCGACTCCCTGATAAACGCGACCCTTCGCCTTGCTGCTCGTCGGCAGCATCCCTACGACCTCCCAGCCGTCGCTACCGAGTTCGTTCAAGAAGGGGACGAGGTTGGCAAAAGAGGTCGCAAAGCGGTCTATGCCGTCGCGCTCGGTCAGGAGAACGGAGAGATCGCCGCCCCTGCCCGGAACGACCTCGAGCTGAATGTATTCAAACTTCGCCATTCCATCAGCGTACCGCCCCCTCGGAGGAACATCACATGGGCCATCTCGCAATTCGCCTAAAAGCAGCCCGCCCTCTTTTCAACCGGGAGACTTATCGGCAAGCTGAGAAGATGACAGGACAAGCTATCCTAGAGCCAAAGACCGAAGAGGTCTACACCCGCCTCGTCGAAACCTACGGCGAGCGCGACCTCACCCCGCGCAGAGACCCCATGCACGAACTCATCTCAACTATTTTATCGCAGCGCACGACCTGGGCAAACGAAGAACTTGCCTACAAGCGGATGTGGGAGCGATTCAGCTCGTGGGAGGGGATACGGGATACACCCGAAAACGACCTTGCCAGAGCGATCGCGCCTTCTAATTATCCCGAAACCAAAGCGCCGCAGATCAAGAGGACGTTGGCACAAATTATAGAGGAGCGCGGCGAAGCGAATATCGACTTCCTGAAAGACCTTGATGTAGACGAGGGCTTAGCGTGGCTTACCGCGCTTCCTGGTGTCGGCATCAAAACGGCGGCGCTCGTCTTGCTGTTCTGCTTCAGCAAACCCATTCTTCCCGTAGACACGCACGTCTACCGCGTCAGTCAGCGTGTCGGGCTCATCAGCCAAAAGGTCAAGTCGTCCACGGCAGCGCACGCGCCGCTTGCCAAGCTCTTGCCCGAAGAGCCGCACGTGCTCTATAACTTCCACATCGCGCTGCTCCTTCACGGTCAAAGGGTGTGCGTGTGGAAAGCGCCCAAGTGTGAGCGGTGCCCACTGACGGATATCTGTGAGTGGTATGCGGAGAACCGTGCTTAAACGCATCCTGAGCAGATAAGGTTCATCTAATGCAGATACCCACCTCCACCAACAAGGGGTTGCAACCCCTTGCTACGCTCACCATTCCGCCTTCGTCCCCCGCATCATCAGATCGCGCATCGCCTGACGCGGCGACTTTTTCTCAAAAACGACGCGGTAGACCTCGCTCGAGATGGGCAATTCCAAGCCTTCACGCGCCGCGTAGTTGACCGCCGCGCGAACCGTGGGAATCCCTTCGGCGTTGAGCTTGTCGCGCTCTAAATCCGCCAACGTCTCCCCTTTCGAGATTCTCTCCCCGGCGGTGTGATTGCGCGAGCCAGAACTCGAGCACGTCGCCACCACGTCCCCCAGCCCTGCCAGCCCGTAAAAGGTCTTTATCTCGCCGCCCAAATGCGTCCCCAAACGCACGATTTCAGCGAGACCTCTGGTGATGATCGTTGCTTTGGCGTTGTCGCCTAGCCCCAGCCCGTCACACATGCCCGCCGCCAGCGCAATCACGTTTTTGAGCGCCCCGCTCACCTCTACGCCGATGATGTCGTGGCTTGTATAAACGCGAAAGGTCGGACCCGACAGCCAGCGCTGCACCTCTTGCGTCAGCCTCGCATCTTTAGATGCCACCGTCGCTGAAGCGGGTAGCCCTGCGGCAATTTCTTTTGCCAAGTTCGGACCCGAGAGCGCCGCTAAGGTTGCGTGGGGTTGATATTCGCCTAAAACCTCAGAGAAACGCTCCAACGAGCCGAGCTCCAAGCCCTTCGCGCAGCAGATCAAGGCGGGTACACCGGGTAAGTCTTCCATCACCGACCTGAGCCCTTGGCTCGGCACGGCGACGAAGACAGCTCGAGCCTTCTCGACCTCTTGCAACTCTGAAGTGATGTGCAGCGTTTCGGGAAGGGCCAAGCCCGGTAAATACGTGCGGTTTTCGCGTTCTTCGCGGAGTTGTTCGGCAAACTCGGGGCGACGTGCCCACAGGGTAATCGGTAAGCTCGAGTTGACCTGAGCCAACAGCGCCGCCAGCGTCGTCCCCCACGCACCTGCGCCGACTACCGCAAGAGGTTGAGAAGAGGTTTCTTGTGCAGCACCTGACATCATTCCAGCTTAGCAGGGATGATATAGTACGGACGTTGCATTTGCTAGGAAATGATGTAGGTATCATCCTAAAACGTCATTAAACATCGCTTCAACCACAGAGAGCGTTAGTGACCAGATGACTATAGTACCCCGTACCCCGCCTTTAGGGGTGTACCTGCTTTCTTGCGGAGGATTAAATGCCTGTCTACGTTTACAAAAATCTCATCACCGGCGAAACCTTTGAGCTTCAGCAGCGTATCACCGAGAGTGCGCTCACCACTCACCCCGAGACGGGCGAGCCCGTCAAGCGTCTGATTCAGCCTGTGGGCATCGCCTTTAAGGGTTCCGGCTTCTACGTAACGGACTCGAGGACCTCACCTAAAGAGACAACCAGCGAGAAGAAAGACGATGTCGGCAAGAGCGAAAAGAGCGAGGGCAAGGCCGAAAAAAGCGAGCCTAAAGCGAAGAGCGAGCCCAAAGAAACAACCAAAGCGAGCGTGTCCAAAGACTGAGTACAGCGAGAGGTCACACGGGTTTTCGGTAGCATTTAGGGCTACAACTTCAAAATAGCGTTGATGAGGCAGAGGCGATTTACGAATCGCCTCTTAATTTTTTGATAGGTAGCGCTCCTCCCCTTCGAGCTGTGAGGCTTACACAGTTGATTTTTCACATCGGGAGGTCGGCTAGGGGCGTGTGCTGAGTCTTGACCTCTCTCAACCTAGCGGCGGTGCGCGTTATAGACGCAGCTCTTCGCCAAAAGTTCTGAGAATTTCTCAGGGATGACCTTGGTGGTGCGCCGCGCGGCACATCCCTAAGTGAAAAATACCTCCTTACTCACGTTGAAAACTTACCAGCTTAGAGGCTCCGTCGCCGCTCATAATTGAGGGCGTAAAGCCGCGCTGCACCTGTTTGATACATATTTTCATACCATCCAAGCGAGCGGCGACTACACGAGGAGTGTGACGGCTGAGGTTGAAAGTTCAAACCCGTAAAGCGTCCTTAGCGCATCTGTAAGAATTTTTCAGACCTTTCACACTTTATCTCTATTTGCAGGACTTACGAGTCCACCTTCCTGAGGAGGAAACATTTATGGCAAAGATCACCCTGATCGACGATTCACAAGCGACGATTGACATGCTCGCGGGCATCTTAAAAGGTGCGAACCACGCCGTGAACTCGTACACGGACGCGACCGCCGTTGAAGACAAAGTCGCCGCCGACAAGCCCGACCTCATCATGTTGGACATTGTCATGCCCGCTCGCAACGGCTACGAAGTGCTGCGCGGTCTGCGCCGCAACGCCGCCACCAAAGACATCCCCGTGATTTTGGTCTCCTCTAAGAGCGAAGACACCGACATCCGTTGGGGCAAGCGCCAGGGTGCCGCCGACTATGTAACGAAGCCCTTCACGCCCGAGTCCATCCTCTCGGCTGTTCAAAGCCACGTCTAAATGCCCCCGGCAGCAACCCGAGCCGCACCCACGGTTAGCGCCGCCTGCTTTTTCCGTCTCAACGCGCAGCTTTTTGCCGTTGAGGGCGGCTACATGCAGCAGGTTGTGACGGTTCCGACCCTCACGAGCGTGCCGCGCACCGCGCCTAGCCTTTTAGGGGTCTTCGCGGTGCGCGGCAGCGTCTTGCCGCTCATCGACCTTGGTCCGCTTTTAGAGCTTGAAGGCGGCTCCAACAAGGCTGACTTAGCCGCCCTCATCACCTACGAGGAACGCTTTTTGGCACTCAAAATCGATGAGGTTGTGGGCTTTTCGGCCTTGGAGCGCTCCGCCATGATGCCTTTGCAACATGCCTCTACGGGAATGCAGCATTTCGGCTTAGGCGAGGTCAAGCAAGCGGGCGAAAGCGTCACGATTCTCAACATTCCCACCCTATTTAAGGCCCTCGAGACCCAGCTCGAGGTCATCTAAGGAGCTTCATGGACCAATCCGAACCCCAAATCATTCCCCCGCAAAATGCAGGGGCGTCGCCTAAAAAGAAGGTAAAAAAAGGCGGCAAGCAGCGCAAGGGCGCTCAGCAAAACCAAATGAGCGTTTTGTCGCTCTCGGTCAAGCTGCCCGCCATTATCATTGGCCTTTTGGGTGTGGTGCTCATCGCTACGACCGTCGTTGTTACGGCGAGCACGCGCACCGCGATTACCGAAGCGGTCGTCGCGGAGCAGACCACCGCCGCGCTCGAGCTTTCCGAGATTGTCGACCTCTACTTTCTGGAGGAATCGAGCCGCGTTCAGACGCTCTCCCTCTCGGACGCCCTGAGCGGCGCTGTCGAAGCGCGTAACGCCAGCTACACGGGCAGCGAAGCGGAGATCATCGGCAGCATCGAAGCGCTTGACGTCCTCTACCGCGAAAGCGGCAGCACCGCAGCCGAGTTTGCAAACCTCAGCGATGCCGCGAACCCCGCCGTGAGAAAACTGAACGCTTTCCAAACCGGCTTCAGCGAAAACTTAGAGGTGTTTATCACCGACCGCTACGGCGCAACCATCGCAACGACGGGCACGCTCTCGGACTACAACCAAGCCGACGAAACTTGGTGGCAAGCGGCCTGGAACGGTGGCGAAGGGGCGCTCTACATCGCCCGGCCCGAAGTTGACGCGAGCACGAACGCCGTCGCGGTCGACATCGCCGTGCCCATCTACGACGACACCTTTCAGAACGTTCTCGGGGTTCTACGCTCTACCATTGACGCCAACTCACTCTTCGGCATCGTTGAAGGTTTGAGCTTCGACGAGACGGGCTACGCGGTGCTCGCCGGAGCGGACGGCGGTATCATCTACGACCCGCGCGACCAGGAGGGCAGCGAACAAGATGTCGCCGCCTTCACCGTCGCCTTTAACCAAGGCGAGCGAGGCACGGACAGGTTCGTCGGCGCAAACGGCCGAGAGGTACTCTACAGCTACTCGAGCCTCATCGCAGGCGAGGAGAAGATCGAAGCGGGGGCCGGAACCGGCTTGTTTGCAGAGCAAGAATTGGCCGCGATCGAGAGCTTAGGCTTCTTCGTCGTCGTCCGCCAGGAAGTCGACGAAGCGCTCGCCGCCGTGAATCAAATTACCATTCAGGCCATCATCATCGGTATGATTGCCGCCGTCATCGCCAGCATCTTAGCAGTGCTCTTCGCAAGGAGCATCACCACGCCGCTCTACAAGCTCACCTTCGCCGCCCGCCGCATCGGACGCGGTGACCTCTCACAACTTCTCGACATTAAGTCCAACGACGAACTGGGGCTCTTGGCAAGCTCGCTCAACCAAACCACGGTCCGTCTGCGCGGCATGGTGCAGACCGAAGAAGACCGCGACGAAGAGCGCCGCCAGCGCGAGATGCTCCAGGCGAACATCGGCTCGTTCTTGGACGTCGCAATGGACATCGCCGACGGCGACTTCACGAAGCGCGGCGCGGTCTCTGAAGACGTGTTGGGCAACGTTGTGGACGCGATTAACCTGATGGTCGAAGAGGTCGCGTACCTCCTTCGTGACGTGCAAGAAGCGACCCTCTCGGTCAACCAGGGCTCACAGGAGATGCTTAGCGTGACCGACGCGATTAGCGCCTCGTCAGATGAAGCGGCGAGTCAGGCGCAGCTTGCCGAGCGCAACGTGCAAGAGGTCACGACCTCGATTCGCCAGATGTCACAGAGTGCGTCGCAGTCGGCTACCGCGTCTGCGCGGGCGCTCGAGGCGTCGCGCCAAGGGGAAGCCGCCGTGACGGACACCCTGGAAGGTATGCAGGGTATTCGCCGCGAGGTGCAGTCCATTTCGAAGCGCATCAAGAGCTTAGGGGACCGCTCCTTGGAGATTTCCGAGATTGTCGATACGATTTCAAACATCTCCGCGCAGACGAACCTCTTGGCGCTCAACGCCGCGATCGAGGCGTCGGGCGCTGGGGAAGCCGGCAGCCGTTTCGCCATCGTTGCAGGTGAGGTCCGCAAGCTGGCGGAAGATTCCGAGCGCGCCACCCAACGCATCGCCGGTCTGATTAAAAACGTTCAGGCAGAGGTGCAAGAGGTGATTGGCTCGGTGGAGGACGGTACGCGCGAGGTGGAGACCGGCTACCGCGTCGCCACGCAAGCCGGGGAACGCCTCCGTGAAATTGCGGAGATCGTGACCCAATCCGCGCAACTCGCCCAGCAGATTTCAGCCGCGACCGACCAACAGGTGTCGGGCGTGGAACAGGTAGGTTCGAAGGTTCAGTCGATGGCACAGATTTCGCTTCGCGCCCGCCAGACGGGTCAAGAGGGGCGTCAGACGGCGGAGAAGTTGCAGCAGTTGGCGCAAAACCTCACCTCGAACCTGGAGCGCTTCCGCCTCAACTAACGCCCCCTGTCATTCTGAACGGAGCGAAGCACAGTGAAGAATCTCGTCTTGCGTTCTCCACTAGCTGAGATTGGAAGGCGAGACCCCTCGACTACGCTCCGCTCCACTCGGGGTGACACATCACCGCTGCTGTCATTCTGAGCCCTTTGCAGAATGAAGAATCTCTGCATTCGTCTCCACCTCCGCGCGAGATTGGAAGGCGAGATCCTTCGCATTCGCTCAGGGTGACATGTACTCAGTTAATAACCTCTTCTCTCAGCCGCGCTCTTTTGGAGGGCGCGGCTGCAATCAAAGGGAGACACCATTTAGTATGGACAACACACCTGAAATTGAAAGACTCGAGCCCACCCAACAGGGGGTGAGCGAGGGGACGAAGGCGCGGCAGACGCGCAAGGTTAAGAAGCGGGCTGCGCCTAAGAAGGCAGCCGGGAAAAAATCCGATACCGCTTCGAGCGGGTTTATTCAAGACCTTAAAGTTTGGCAAAAGCTCGCCCTCATTATTACCGTTTTCGTGTTGGGCGCTGGCGCAGTGGCGTTTACGAGCACACAAGGTCTCCAAGTCATGCGCTACCACCTCTACAACATCTACGAATTTATGTTCGTTCCGATTACCTCGATTAACCGTGCAGACGCCTATCTAACTGAGGTTGAGGCGAACATGGCGGCGCTCGTTGAGAATCCTTTAGAAGAGCAACGCCGTATTGAAGCCGCGAGTGGTGTTAAAGCGCTCGCCGACGAAATTATCACGCTTTACGAAACGGAATGGTTGACCACAGGAAGCGAAGAGTTTACAGCGTCACTACGTGAACTCGGACGTTTAGACTTGCAAGCAGCCGAAGTTGAAACGTTCACCGCACTGTTAGCTGCTTATAACGAGTTCAACGCGCTGCAAGAGACTTACTTCGCTTCAGTTCGTAGTGGTACGCCTAATCAAGCGGTAGGGCAAGCAGCTTTGGCAGCTATTAGCACGACCCTCGAGCAGCTTGACCAACTCATTACGATTAACGACGACTTTGCCGCACTTTCATATGAAACGGCTGTGTCTACCTATCAACGCTCTTTGAGCATATTGTTTGTAGGTCTAGGGCTTAGCATCGGGTTAGGTTTGCTGCTCGCTTATATAGTCAGCCGCTCCATTACGAATCCTATAGGTAAACTCGTAGCCGTGTCGCAACGCATCGGTAAGGGAGACCTCTCCGAACTCGTCAAGATCAACGCTAAAAACGAGCTTGGTCTCTTAGGTCAATCGCTGGATAACACCATCGTGCAGTTGCGCGGTAAGGTGCAATCTGAAGAAGAACTCGAGCGAGAGCGCCGCGAACGTGAAGAGCTTCAGCAAAACGTCAGCGCGTTCTTAGACGTCGCCATGGACATCGCCGAGGGCGACTTCACCAAGCGCGGCGCAGTCTCTGAAGATGTTCTCGGAAACGTCGTTGACGCGATTAACCTGATGGTCGAAGAGGTCGCGTACCTCCTCGGTCAGACGAGAGACGCCGCGCTGTCGGTGAACGAGGGCGCGTCCGAGATGATTGCAACCACTGAGTCAATCGCGCAGAGCGCCCAGCGGCAAGCCGCCGAAGCGGAGCGGGCACGCGCCGAGACCGAGCAGGTCACCGCGTCGATTCGCAAGATGGCGCAGCAGGCGGACGAATCGGCGAACGCTTCGACGCGGGCGCTCGAGGCGTCACATCAGGGTGAAGCCGCCGTGCAGAACACCTTGAAGGGGATGCAGGGCATCCGCACCGAGGTGCAGTCGATTTCAGAACGCACCCGGAGCTTGACGAGGCGTTCGGACGAGATTTCCGGTATCGTCCGCAGGGTTTCGCGCATCGCTTCGCAGACGAACCTCTTGGCGCTCTCCGCGTCGCTAGAGGCGGCGGGTGCGGGCGAAGCGGGTAAGCGCTTCGCAACCGTGGCGTCAGAAGTGCAGGCGCTCGCAGAAGACTCCGCGAACGCGGCACGTCAGGTTGCTGGCATCATCCGCGAACTTCAGAGCGAAATCCGCGAGGTGTTTGAACTGACCGAGAGCGGCTCGAAAGAGGTGGAGTCGGGCTATCAGGTCGCCACCGAAGCCGGACAGCGTCTCCGCGAGATCGCAGACATCTCCACGAAGTCCGCCGAACTTGCCAGACTTATTTCGCAGGCGACGCAGGAGCAGGTGCAGGGCGTCGAGGGCGTGAACGAGATCGTGCAAACCATGACCGAGATTTCGCAAGCCTCGCAGGGCAGCGTGTCGCAAGGGCGTGACGCCGCCGAGAAGTTGCAGCGACTGTCCGCGCAACTGACCGAGGGTCTCTCGCGCTTCCGCTTGAACGCATGATGGACACTCAATAATGGACAATGTCAACAACACACCGAACGATTTGCAAGAGAGCTTCTTGCTCGACGCTTGGGACGCGCTTTCGACCTTTGAAAGCGCCACCCAGGAGCTTAAAGCGGGCGAGCAAGCGGGCACGATCAAGAGCCTGGCGGTGGTCAGCCACCGCCTCAAGGGAACGGCTGCTTTATACGGCTATCCGCAGGTCTCGAAGCTCGCCGAGATGGTCGAGCAGCTTCTGGAGAATGGTCATGAGTTAGCCGAAGCCGACTCGGAGCGCCTACTCGCCTTTTTGGAACAGGTCACGGTCTGTTTGCAAGGGGCATTGGGGCGCATCTCGAGCGGTGAAGAAGAGGGTAACTTAGGCTTAGAACTCGTCGAGTTGGGCGGTAGCAAGCTGCTCATGGAACTCGTTCGCGCCCACCCTGCACTCTTTATCCGCAAAGCGGGACAGGGACAAAACGTTCAAGTCCAAGAGGTCAGCAAGGTCACGCTCACTCAGGAGTTGCGCCGCTTCCGCGTGCAAAATGGCGACGTGTGGGAGTTTTTCCCCTTAGAGGTCGAAGAGCACGTCGAACTGGTGCGCAACACCTTGAATAGCGAGATCGACGAGGAGAGCATCACCGTGCTCTTCCGGGCGATGCACACCTTAAAGGGTGCGGCGTATATGGTCGGGCTCAATACTTTCGGCGACCTCTCGCACAAGTTAGAAGACCTCATGATGGGCGTGCGCGAAGAGGGTAAGCCCTTTGACGAGCCCACCGTGCAAGTTTTGTCGGAGGGGACGGACACGCTTGAAAAGATGATTCAGACTGCCGAGGGGCAGGAGGTAGGGCTCGAGGAAAGTCTGCTCGAGGTCCGCATCAAACTCGCCGAGCTTTTAGGCGAAGAACTGCCCCAGCAAGAGGTTGAAGAAGAGGACGAGCTGAAGAGGTCGAAGAAGAGGTCACGCTCGCCGAACCCGTCGCCACGCTCACGGCAACCCTGCAAGCCTTTTACGCCGCCAACGCCGACGAGATTTGGGAATACTTCAAGCCCGAAGTCGAAGAGCATTTGGACATGATGCAGGACACGCTCGCGCAAGTAGACCCTAGTGCGGGCGAACTGAGCGACGAGCATATGGCGCAGCTTTTCCGCTCGGCGCACACCATTAAGGGCTCGTCGTACACGGTCGATCTGCAACCGCTCGGCGACTTGGGTCACTTGATCGAAGATTTGATGGCGGAGGTGCGCGAGACCGAGTTACCTTTTGACCAAGAGGTACATGAGGTCTTGTTAGACGGCACGCGGGTCATGGCGATGATGTTAGCGACGGCTGAGGGTGAAAGCACGGAACTAGAAACCCGCCTCCCCGAGTTACAAACGCGCCTCGCTTCGCTTCTAGGCGTCGCGCTGCCCACAGCAGAAACACCACAAGCAGCGCAGGCCACGCAGAGAGTCGTCCAAGAGGTCGCGCCCGTTCGCAAAACGCCCAAGAGCGTCCGCACGATTCGCGTCGGCTTGGACAAGCTCGACACGCTGATGAATCTAGCGGGCGAAACGGTTGCGCAGCGTTCGCGTTTAGGGCGGCAACTAGCGCAGCTCGGTGAAGTGCGCCAACTTCTGGAACTCAGCCAAGGGCGCATGACGCGCACGATTAACGACTTCGAAGAGCAGTACTTGAACCCGCGCTTAGCCGCGCAGAGCGCCGAAAAGCTGCGGCAGCAAGGCGGGCAAAAACAAACCGCGCAAGCGCCTAAGACAAATGCACCCGTCCAAGAGATGTTCGACGAGTTGGAGTTCGACACCTACAACGACCTCAACATCTTGGCGCGTTCCATCGGCGAGATGTCGAACGACTTGGACGAGATTCAGGGTCAGCTCGGTAACTTGGTGCAGGGCTTCGAGGACGAGACCGAGAGCTTGCAGAAGATTTCGCGGGCGCTCCGCAGTGAGGTCAGCCGGGCGCGAATGGTCCCCATCGGACAGCTTTTCAGCCGCCTGAGCCGTTTGGTTCAGTCCAGCGCCGACAAAGCCTACCGCATGAAGACGAGCGGCGAAAGCGCTGAAATCGACAACGTGATTTTGGAAGAGATCACCGACCCGCTGCTCCACTTGGTCAAAAACGCTATCGCGCACGGCGTCGAGCCCAGGGAGGTGCGCAAGCGCCAGGGCAAGGAGCCCGAAGGTACCGTCTCACTCCGCGCCTACCTTCAAGGAAACAGCATCGTTATCGACGTGGAGGACGACGGCGCAGGCATCGACGCGGACAGCTTACGCCGCAAAGCCGTCGAGAAGGGCTTCCGCACGCAAGACGACGTGGACGCCATGAACGACCAAGAGGCGCTGCAACTCATGTTCATCCCCGGTCTTTCAACCGCCGAAGCCGTCACGACCGAGGCGGGGCGCGGCGTCGGCATGGACGCGGTGGCGACGAACATCCAGCGCCTCAAGGGGGAGATTCAGGTCTTCACCAAGCCGGGGCAGGGCACGCGCTTCTCGCTTAAATTGCCGCTGACGCTGCTCGTCTCGGAAGCCTTGACAATTCGTGTGAGCGGTCAAGCCTACGCTTTCTCGCTCAACACGGTGCGTGAGCTGCGCACGGTCTCGCAAGAGGTCACGAAAGAGGGCAGTGTGACGTTCGAAGGTCACACCGTACCGATTTACAACCTGGCCGAACTGCTCAACTTGCCGAGTGCTGAGACCGATAGAGTTTCTTTAGTCATCCTCGAGGCAGCCGGCGAGCGCTTAGCGCTCGTCGTAGACGCCTTTGAGGAGATCGACGAGGTTGTGATTAAGCCCCTGGGCGACACCCTCGCGGGGCTCTACTACCTCTCGGGGGCGACGGTCTCGAGCACGGATGAAGTTGTGTTGCTGCTCGAGCCCACCGGACTCACCCGCCTCGCCAAAGAAGCCACGCAGCCCGCTCAAGTCCGCGCCCAAATGCCGGTTTTCACGCCTAAAAGCGTCCAGCGCGTACTCTTGGCCGACGACT
Source organism: Trueperaceae bacterium (assembly GCA_965213645.1). Taxonomy (GTDB): domain Bacteria; phylum Deinococcota; class Deinococci; order Deinococcales; family Trueperaceae; genus CBDBZX01. The sequence continues at coordinate 553,275 of CBDBZX010000004.1, read as the reverse complement.
CGGTCAGCGTGCGGCGCGTGGTCGGCAAAATGTTGGAGCGTGCCGGCTTTGATGTCACCACAGCGGTTGACGGTCAAGACGCCTTCGACATCGTCATGCGCGGCGAGTCTTTCGACGCGATTTTGACCGACCTGGAGATGCCGCGTATGAACGGCTACGAGCTTATTGAGGCGCTGCGCCGCCGTGACGAGAACGAAACGACGCCTATCTGCGTCATGACGACGCGGGCGGGAGCCAAGCACATGGACCTAGCCTTCGCGCTCGGCGCGAACGAGTACCTGAGCAAGCCTGTAGACGAGAGCAAACTCTTAGGTTACTTGGAGCGGGCCCTGTAAGTTTGGGAAACGCCCAGCGAACCCTCGAAGGGCTAGGCGAAATGCTAGCCCTTCAAAGGTTCTTTACATATACTTGCGCCTGACCGAGCTTGAAGGTTTGGAAGCGCCAAGTGCTCGAACAACTCCGCACCCTAGGATGAACTTTAACCCCGACCTAAGGTGCGAAGCCCCACACGCGCTCAGAAGCGCCGCAATGATAGCTTTTTCGCAGCTAAGCGCTACCCCGTATAGGAAGATGGATAAAGTGATGAAGCCCAACAAGGCACATTTCAATTCTGCGCTCAACGCGACAAGGTTCAACTCGGCAGGGCGGGAGCGGTGAAGGTTCTTACCGCGATGACCGACGTGACGTTTGCGGCGTCACTGCACGAGCGTTTTGAGAAGCGTTTTGGGGCTGAACTAGAAATCCAAAACGCCGAAGGTGCGCTCTACGCGCTCACCATGTTGGAGCGCGACACGCCCGACCTCATCATCAGCAGCAAAGACTTAGGCGATATGAGCGGCCTCGACTTCCACGAAATCGTCCGTGACGACAGCTCCGCCAAAGACGTTGCCTTTATCCTTTTAGACCCCGACGCGCAGCAGCTCGCCTCTTCTAGCTCGGACAAGTTTTTAGAGGAACGCGCCCACCCCGCCGACATCCTTAAAGCCGCCTTTGAACTGCTGATCGCCAACGGTCACATCCGCGAAGACCGGCAGATGCCGCGCAATCAGCTTCGCTCTACCTTGCAGCGCAACGACGCCAAAGTCAGCGGCACGTTAGAGGTCTTTACGCTTTTCGACCTCGTGGTCTCTTTGACCCAAAAGGAGAACTCAGGCAAGCTCTACGTCTTGCTCGGCGACACTGAATCCGCGATGTTTTTTGAGAAGGGCCGCTTTGTTCACGCCGAGTTTGAAGGGATGATAGGTGAGCAGGCGGTGATACGTATCTTTGCAGAGGCCGACAAATATAAAGACGCCGAATTCTACTTTGAACCGAGCGAGTTGCCTAAGAACAGCACGACCATTCACGCCACCGTACAAGAGCTGCTGCTTAAAGTCGCGGTAGAGCTTGACCATGAGCGCGAAGCCGCGCTTCACCCTAGAAAACCCGTGAGAAGATAGGAGTTATCCCATGCCCCAAATTTTAATCGTTGACGACAGTGTAAGTGTGCGCAAAGCGTTGGAACGCATCCTCAAGACGCGCCAGATGGAAGTCGTCGCCGCAAAAAGCGCTGAAGACGCCCTAGAAACCCTCCAGAGCCTCTCCCCTAACCTCATCATCGCTGACGTGATCATGCCCGGCTTGAGCGGCTTTGAACTTTGTGAGACGCTCAAAACAGGCGACACCCACGCGGACACGCCCATCATGCTCATCTCCGGCGTTGTAGACGCTGAGGTCGAGCGCAAAGCGCAAGAGGCGGGCGCGGTCGGCGTCGTCAAAAAGCCCTTTACGCCCGACGACATCTTCCCGAAGATCGAAGCGGCCTTAGGCGCAGCCCAAGCTAGCATGGGCGCACCCACACCCGCGCAAGAGGTCGCACCCGCCTCGCAAGCTCCACAAGCACCCCAAGGCAGTCTGGAAACGCACTTGCAGCCCTTTATGGACAAGCAGGAAATCTTGGCGGCGACGCTCGTCACCCGTCGGGGCGAGAGCTTGGTACAACTCGGCGACAGCAGCGCCCTACCGGACGTTTTAGGGAGCTACTGCGCCTTTATGCTCTCCGGCGCGAACGCACTCGGCTCGCACGTCGGCGCGTCGTCGCTAGAGGGATTCTTCTTAGAGTACGATAAGCAAGCGCTCTACCTGAGCCGCGTAGATAAGGACACCTCACTCGTCTTGCGCCTCAAGGACGCAGGCGCACTCAACGTCGTGCGCTACCTCTTGCGCAAGCAGCTTCCCGAGATCAGTGGAGCGCTCAACTTGCAAGCTGCCTAAAGACAATTTCTACGTCCCCGTGACCCTCTTCCAGGTGGAGAGGGTTTTTTGTGTGCCACGTAAACCTTCATTAAGCTACTGCGCAAAAGAGGGTTGTTTCACGTTTGTAAGGTTACGCCCAAACTTTGAGCGCGAGGTGTCCTAGCCTAGATGAGTACTCTCATAAATGAGAGAGGTTCGAAAGGGGCTGGGGCTGACATGCCGCGTTTTGCCACAATACCGTCGTACTAGGGGTTGTATAGGGGGTGCTTGCTGGCAGTGTTTATTTCGTTGGTCAAAGAAAATCGGACGTTTAGACCTACTCGGTTACAGCTAAGGAGTTTGACATGAGAAAACCATTCGCATCGCTCGTTTTGCTCATCAGCGTAGCGTTTCTAAGCGCGAACGCGCAACAAGGAGAATCTGCCGCGGTTCGCGTGGCGCATCTCGCGCAGGGCGGACCCAATGTTGACATCTATGTGGACGGCGCTAGGGCCCTACAAGGGGTCGAAGCGGGGACGGTCTCGAGCTATTCCTCTCTCCCCTCCGGCGAGCGTCAAGTGGACGTCTACGAAGAGGGTCAAGGCCCCTCCGAAGGTGAAACGGGCGGCGACGTTGACGCGCAGCCTTTAACGTCTAGCAGCGTGACCTTAGAAGCAGGACAGTACTACACCGTACTCGCAACAGGCGCGCAGGACGGCTCGCAGACAGGTGGCGACTCAAGCGAAGCGCAGGTGCAGCTTCAGGTCTTGAGCGATAATCTCTCGAGCCTCCCCCCCGCAGGCAGCGCTTTAGTCCGTGTGGTTCACGCTGCACCTAGCGCCCCGTCGGTCAATATCGTGGCGCAGATGCAAGCGCAAGGCGGCGAAACGGGCGGTAGTACGGGAGGTAGTACAGGTGGCAGCACGGGCGGCGGCGAAACAGGCGGTAGTCAAGCGGTACAGGGCGGCACCGACCTCGCTTCGGGTCTCTCGTTTGGCTCCGCAGGTGACTACGCCGAAGTACCTGAAGGCTCTTACCAAGTCCGAGTTCAGAGCGCCGACGGCGGCGACGTAGTGCTCAACTTGAACGGCGTACAACTCGCCTCGGGCGTGGTTTATAGCTTCTTTGCAGGCGCACCTACCGAAAACAGCGATACGCCCCTCTCCGTCGTCACCTCGGTAGACGCACTCGTGTCACAGCAGATGCAAGAAGAGCAGTAGCTTCAAGAAAAACATAAGGGTAAAGGGTAGGGGCGATTTATACGACGAGTGACAAGCGCGCCCCTACCCCGCATCAGACTCGAGTACACCGTAATACAGCGCGAACATAGGGGCTAGAACCCGCCCTTACACACTCAGCGGGTCAGAGACAGTCAATCACTACAGCGCAGGGGTGGTTAGCTCGAGAAAACCGCCTCGCTCTTCCCCTGGTAGATGTCCATCACGTTCCCTAAAAAACGCACTGCGTCATCTTTGGGGCGCTGAAACGAGTTGCGCCCGATGATCGAGCCGTTGCCGCCGCCCTCATAGATGCCTTTGATATCCTCTAAGAAGCTCTCCTCGCTCGCTTTAGAGCCGCCCGAAAAGACGACGATGCGCCGTCCGTTAAAGGTGCTCTTCATGACGTAGCGCACCCGGTCTGCGACGGAGCTTCTTGCGATACCGTGCTCCTCAAACTTATCCTCATCTTTATCCAGTTCTAAATGTTCGGTCGGCAGCTTTACCTTGACGATGTTCGCGCCCAACTGCGCCGCGATTTGCGCGGCGTAGGCAACCACATCAACCGCTGTTTCGCCCTCTTTAGAGAGCGTTGAGCCGCGCGGATACGACCAAATGACAACGGCTAAACCGTGCCGCTTCGCGTCTTGCCCGATGGCGCGTATCTCCTCGTACATCGACTTGAAATGCGCTGAGCCTGGATAAATCGTGTAACCGATCGCCGAGCAGCCGAGCCTGAGCGCGTCCTCGACTGAGGCCGTTACTGAAGGGATAGGGTCGTCGCCGTCCGCAGCCATCGAGTCGTGGTTGTTGAGCTTGAGAATGAGCGGAACGTCGCCTGCAAATTCCGCCGCCGCCGCCTCTAACGAGCCCAAAGGCGCAGCGTAAGCGTTGCAGCCCGCGTCGATGGCGAGTTGATAGTGATAGGCGGGGTCATAACCGTCGGGGTTATCGGCGAACGAGCGCGTCGGGCCGTGCTCGAAGCCCTGGTCTACGGGTAAAATCACCATCTTCCCTGTACCCCCGAGCGTCCCGTGGTTGAGAAGGCGCGCTAAGTTAGTGAGCACGCCGGGGTTTTCGCCTGCGTAGTTCGATAAAATTTTTTTGACCTCTTGCTTCATCTTATTTGCCTCCCAAGTGATACTAAAACTGCAACGTCTAAGCGGTCTGTTTTTGACTGAGGTCTCGGTACAACGCGACCTCGTGTTGGCTGCCGATAATGAGCGGGACGCGCTGGTGAATCTCCTCGGGGTCGATGTCTAAGATGCGCTCTTTACCGCTGGTTGCCGCGCCGCCCGCCTCTTCTGCGATGAGCGCTAAGGGGGCACACTCGTAGAGCAGGCGCAGCTTGCCGTCAGGCTTTTCGTCGTCTTCAGGATAGTAGTAGACGCCGCCCTCGTACAAAATCCGGTGCAAATCAGCCAAGAGCGCCCCCGAATACCGTAAGGAATAAGGGCCGTTCTCCAGCGCCATAAAGTGATCGGAAAACCTCTTCGCAGGTGCGTTCCAGAAGTTGTAACGTCCCAAGTTTGCGCTGAAGATGTCGCCCCGTTCAGGCATCTTGATGTCGGGGTCAACGAGCACGAATTCGCCGATTTGATGGTCTAAAACAAAGGAATGCACCCCGTCTTTCGCAGTGTAGACGAGCGTCGTCGAAGGGCCGTACATGATGTAGCCCGCCGCGACTTGCTCGCTACCACGCTGTTTGAGCGAGTCTTCTAGCGATCCCTCAATATCGTGAATCGAAAAAATCGAGCCGATGATGCCGTTGGTGTCGATATTTGAGGAACCGTCCACAGGGTCCACCATGATGGCGTAGCCGCCCCTAAGGTCGTGCTCCCTAAACGCCCGCGCCTCGCTCATCTCTTCAGAGACGAGCATCCCGACGATGTCCACATATTCGAACGCCTCGACGAACACGCGGTTGCCAAGTTCGTCCAACTGCTTGATCTGCTCGCCCTGCACGTTCTCTTCGCCCGTCGTCCCCAAAAGCCCGTCTAACGCGGCGCGGCTCATGTGGTTGGAGATGATCTTCGCCACTGTACCAATTTGTCCCATAAAGCGCGTGAATTTGCCCGTCGCCTCCGGATAGTTACGCTGCTGCTCGACTAAAAAGCGGTCGAGCGTGATGTATTTGCTCTGAGGACGTTCATTCATGGTTCTCCTCTCACCGAATCTTTAACACGTTTTATCGACTTTAGCGAGAGAAGAGGTCGAGCAATGTATTGATTAATGCTTTTAGTGGGGTTGAAGGCTCACGAGATTGAATGAAAAGCCGGTTGACTGAATAATAAGGAGGAACACTTCAAGGGAGAATGTGGGTACCCCTCTGTATTTCCTCTGTATTCCCTCTATATGCTCTATTCCCTTCACGTAGCCCCTTGCTCAACCGATTTTCAGGATGTCTCAGGACTTGCGTTCACTACACTGTTAGCTGAAAAATGAACCATGTCATTCTGAACCCTTTACAGGATAGACTCCACCCTCACCAGGGCAGGCTCCGCCCTTTGCAGGATTACATTCCGCCCTTTACAGGATTGGCTTCGCCTGATGAAGAATCTCTGCATTCGCCTTTTCCTCTAACAGAGAATGAGAGACGAGACCCTTCGATAAACTTAGGGTGACAAGCTGTGTTGCAAAACTTAGTTTACAGTGTATTCACTACAAGCTGTAGCGGTAGAGGGTATAGCTTTGCCTCGAGTCCGCACCCCACCCCTCTAAAACCTCACCCACCTTGCGCGGAACAGGTCCAATACTGAGCGTTTCCCACCCTTGCTCACGCGCTGTTTTTAGCGATTGCGACAAGAGGTGACGGGCAATACCGCGCCGTCTAAACTCAGGCAATACGCCAAGAAAGAGGAGGCGTCCGCTTGAAATCTGTGGCTTTCTGAATCTGCCAAAAAAACTTTTGTTTTTGCTGAGGGCGTTGGGGTCAGCCTGCAAAAGAACAAACCCCACGGGCTGGTCATCCACTTCGGCGAGCCAACCGTAAAGCGGCGAGACCACTAACCACCTCAACATCTTTTCTGCTTCTGCTGCGTCAGGCGGTGAAAAGGTAGCGTTGGCAGCGCACGCGCTCTGCAAGAGGGGGAGCAAATCCCGAGCCAACCTTTGAGGCTCGAGCGGTGCGAGCGTCGCAGGTGAATCACCCTCTAGTTGAACCTTGGTAGAGAGCTGATAGAGCTGCAAATCTTCAACCTGTTTCATCAGGCTTTGAACGAGTTCATTCAGATAAGGTGGATTGTACAGCGTGTATAAAGGTGGTGTGAGGTGCCAGTGACTTCTAAGCACGCCGCTGCCCAAGTGCGCAAAGAGGTGCGTAGGTCCGACGAGGGTGCGGATTCCGTGCGGGCGGAGGTGTTCGGACAGGGACTCGAGCAACACCCCCAACGTATTACGGTCATTGACGGTGTGAAGAAAACTCAAGTAGCCCGTATCCAGCCTTGCAGGGTCTCGTCTAACCATGACGGCGGCGACAGCAGATTCTAGGCTCGAGCCTCTAAAGGTCGGGTCTTGGGGCAGCGCGTCCACGTAGATGGCGTGGGTAGACAGATCGCGGAGTTCGCGCCGCAAGCTCGGCAGGTGAGGGGTTATCCAGCGTGGATCACGCGCAACGATGCGCCGCCACTTGCCGACAAATTCGCGCCGCTGCCAACGAGACTCAGCTTTATAAACGCGGTGGTTAAAGTACGTTTCCGACAGCTTAGGCCCTACTCCACTCGTATTCCATGCGCCGCGCGGTCCACATTGCGACCTCTTGCCCGTGTAACTTCTCGACGACGTGCAGCGACATGTCAATCCCCGCCGAAATCCCTGCCGAAGTCACGATGCGCCCCTCATCCACGTAACGAACCTCTTCTAGCATCTCCACTTGCGGATACGTCTCGCGCATGAAGCCGATGCTGCCCCAATGCGTAGTGGCTTTTTTGCCGTCTAAGAGACCTCTTTCCGCCAACAAAAACGCGCCCGTGCAGACGCTCAAGGTGAGTTCGGTCTGTTTGTTTTGCGCTTCAAGCCATCCCAAGAGGTTTTGATTGTGCCGCTCACGCCGCGTGCCTTGCCCGCCGGGGACGATAAGGATGTCGAGCGGCGGCACAGTCTCGGTCGTGTAGTGAGGTTCTACGAGCAGCCCACCGCGACACCTGACGATTTTGTCCTCTTGCGCTACCGTAAAAACCTGAAAAAGACTTGCCTCATCGTCTTTAACGCCCTCAGGACGCGAGACAGAAAAAACCTCAAAAGGTCCGCAGAAATCTAAAACTTCGACCTCATCGAAAATAAGGATGCCAACCGTGCGCGGATTCATAGAGGCATTATAGCTTTGCTATGGCGACGCAAGGTTGTTTTACAAGGTCGAACCAAAGGATAGATATAAAAGATGTCATAAGGCACCCTGACCTCTCTGTATACAGTAGTTCATTACTTATCCCTGAGGAGAAGTTTGATGATGCGCAACGTCCCTAAAAATATCATTCGCCACCTCTTGCTCGCCTTTTGTCTCGCGCTCGGCGCAAACGCTGCCGCTCAATCAGACGTGGCGCAGAGACCTGACAACTGGGGCGCAGTCGCGCTCGGCTTGACCTCTTTAGACGCGCAAGTAGGCTGGTACGACCTGGGCGGCTCTCCGGCAGATGTGCGTGTAATGGCGAGCTATTTATTTCAGCGCGATTACATGCTGAGCGCCGATGTTCTTTGGATGACCAACAAACGTTCAAGCTTCTACGCTGGCGGCGGCTTCGGCGCGATTGGTTCTTTAGCCTTCGATTCTATCTTCTTGGGGACGCATTTCAATATAGGCGGCGACATTCCCTTCAACCAGGATAGCGGTATTGTGGTCGACTCGAGCCTCGGCTTTTATCCTCTTGTTTTTGAGGACAATACCGAAGATGAGTCGGGCATGTTCTTTCCTGTCTTTGCGCGGCTAAGCGTCGGTTACAGGTGGACGTTCTAAAGGATTGTTTAAGAAAGTGTCAGCTAGCGCGTTGCGATCTACTCAAGGAGCAACCATGCTAAACGGATGACACAGACTCCACCTTGGCTCGCCCCTTGGCGCACCGCTTTTCACAAAAATAAAGACCGCTTCGTACAAATTGCAACGGTTTCACCGGACGGTCTGCCCGAAGTGCGCACCGTCGTGCTGCGCGGTTTAGCAGAAGAAACGGGTCAGCCCTACTTCTTCAGCGACGCCAGAAGCGCCAAGTACCGCGCCCTAAGCGCAGGCTCGCAGATGTCTCTACACACCTGGTGGAAACCCACGAGCGAACAGTTCAGATTACGCGGTGAGGTCGAGAGCGTCCAGCGCGAAGACCACCCCTGGGGACAACGCCGCCAAGAGCTGTGGTGGTCGCAAGGCGAGCAGAACCGCCGCCTCTTTTTACGCCAACCGCCCGGTACACCCGTGGACAAAACCCCCACCGACGTAGAAGACCAAACCAAGCCGCCTGAGCACTTCGCGCTGATGATTCTAAACCCTCTCCACGTGGACTACTTGAAACTCGGCGACCCGCAGGAGAGGTTTATTTGGGGGCTCGAGGGGGGCGAGTGGCAAGGAGGACAGGTCATTCCTTAGCAATCCAGTCGAGCTGGTACGCGCTAGCCCTCCGCTTACGTAGTTTTCGCGAATGCGAAAGGAACGAACGGTGAGTTGAAAGCAACCCAGTCAAGCTGGGCGAACGGTGAGCAATAAGTCAAGGCTTTTCCCTTTCAACTCATTGCTCGTTGCCCATTGCTGTCTTTTGTTCACCACTCGATTTTCTTACCATCCCGAAAAAACCCGCCCGTCGGTCCGTTATCTGGCAGTGTGGCGACCCACACGACGCTCGAGGCTCCGTCCTCAATTGGGCGTCCGCCCGAGCCGCCCATGTCGGTGGCCACCCAACCCGGCCCGGCTGCGTTGACTAAGATACCGCTGCTTTTAAGCTCTGCGGCGAGCATCAGCGTAAGGGCGTTGAGCGCCGCTTTGGACAGGCTGTACGCAGGCGTGCCGCCCGACACGCCGCTAAGCGCACCCGCGCCAGAAGAGACATTCACCAGCCGAGCGTGCTCGCTCTTTTTGAGGAGAGGTACGAAGACTTGCGCCACGCGCCAGGGTCCGAGCGTGTTCACGTCGAAAACATTTCTTACCCTGTCCAAGTCAGCGCTGAGGACGTTTTGGTCGGTATCGTAGTCGATACCTACGTTGTTGACGAGCACGTCTAAGCGTTTGTATTCTTTTTCAAGCCATTCGTATATCTCTTGCAACGTACTTTCGTCGGTCACGTCGAGTTGCTTAGCGGTCACGTTCAACCCTTCGTCCTGCAACCTCTTCGCCGCCTCTTTACCTTTGGCAGCGTCCCTCGAGCCAAGGATGACGGTATATCCCTTTTGGGCGAGTTGGCGGCAGACCTCGAGGCCGATGCCTCTATTGCCGCCTGTGACGAGTGCAATGCTCATAGATGACTCCTCTCGAGGCTGTAACGCGGTTTCGTATTATGCTCATCAAGCGACCTTTGCCGCACCGACATCTTCCAAAGAGAGATTCCACAGCCGCTCTTGCGCGTCCACATCGTTCGCAACCGGGTTGACCTCTTCTCGCTGATGCGGCGGTCCATAGTACGCCCCAGTGATGCTCGCCGCTTCGGGCGCAGACGCCAGGTAGACCGCTGGGGCAGCGCCGTCTTTGGGCGTACTCTGATTGAACATGCGGCGAAAGGGCGCGACCACTTTGTAGAGCAAACCGTTGTTTTGGCTGAACCCCGTCACCACTACGCCAGGATGAACAGCATTAGCGACGACGCCCGTACCTTCTAAGCGACGCGCTAGCGCGAAAGCGTGCATGACATTCGCCAGTTTGCTCTGGCTGTAAACGCCCCAACCCGGCCCGACGCTGCCCTTGCCGTCTGTGTTCCAACCTGCCTCGAACTCGAGGTCATCCCAATACATCTCGCCCTCCAAATGCGACATCGAGGCTTGGTTGATGATTCGCGCTTCGCCGTACTCTGCCGCTGTTTGCTTCAAGAGGTCCGTCAACTCGTGCGTCAGCAAGAAGTAGTTAAGATGGTTGAGCGCCCAGGTCATCTCTATGCCATCCGCACTGAGTTTACGCTCGGCAAACCACGCGCCCGCGTTGTTGATGAGGATATCGAGCCTCGAGAGGTCACGCTTTAAGGCATCGGCGAGGCGGCGCACCTCTCCTTGCACCGACAAATCCGCGACGTAGTAACTCACGTTCGCATGTTCGGCCTCTCTCGTAAGGTGCTGCGCCGTCTCCGAACACTTCGCTTCGCTTCGCCCTATGATGATGAGGGTTGCGCCCAGCTCCGCTAAGCCTGCCGCGATAGCCTGACCGATACCGTTCGTTGCGCCTGTGATGACGACAGTTTTACCTTGCATTTGCGCCTACCTTTCTCGAGACTCAATCTCTCTGGCTAACCTATGTTACCGTTGGTAGCTGAAACGAAGTATGTTATGTAACCGTCGGTAACATTGTATCCTGGAAAACATAAGAGAATGAGGTGAGTTTGAGCAGCGCGAACTATCATCATGGGGATTTGAAAAACGCCCTCATCCGGGCGGCGAGGGCGCAGATTGTGAACAAGGGAGCGGCGTCGCTCAATTTGCGGGCGCTGGCTCGAGCCCTCGGCGTGACCCATCCGGCGGTGTATCGGCATTTTGCGAGTAAAGAGGTGCTTTTAGAGGCTGTTGCGAAAGAGGGGTTTGAGGAACTTGCGGACGCCTTGCATGAAAGCGTGGCGAGAGGTGAGGGAGGGCTCGAGCCCACCCTCCACGCGCTAGCGAACGCCTATCTGCACTTCGCCGTTACCAACCCCGAGCTGACCCGTGTGATGTTCGCGCTCATCTCGGCGGAAGCTAGAATAAATAACGAACCCCTCTACGCCGCTTCGAAGCGGGCTTATACCGCGCTTACAGCGAGCGTTGAGGGGTTAGAGGGTGATACACCTGTAGACAGCGCGGTTGTTTGGGCGACGCTGCACGGGCTCGCCACACTGACGATTGAGGAACAGGTGCCGCTTCTAGCGGATTCTGACAAGATCGAGAGGGTGGTGGACAGGGCGGTGAGTGTTCTCTCGAAAGGGTTGGTGTAGCCACGCACGACTAGCAAGCTGAACCTAGAGCGTTCAAGGATGGTGCAAAATGGCACCCTTAAATCACTTCGGTACTCTACCCTCTAGCCAAAATCATCTGCGTAATCGGCGCGTAGGCTTCGGCGGTGTGCTCCAAGTTGCCCTCCGCGTCGTACTTATAGATATGTTGCTCACCGCGCTGCGCCGCGTAGAGGTAGCCCGCCTCGTCCACTGCGAGGTCTAAGAGCGCGTCACTGTCACCTTGCAACGGTTGAACGGCGAAAGAGGTCGCGATTGCGCCGTCGGGGGTGACTTTGCGGACCTTGCCGCTCGAGCGCTCCGCGATGTAGAGATTGCCGTCCCTATCGGGCGCGAGGCCACTCAGCGTGCGCATTCCCCCAGCCCCTTCATTTCCAGCCTCCATCTTAAAAGCCCAGCGGGTCTGATAGTTGCCCGCCGCGTCGAAGTGCTGAATCTGGCGGTTGCCGTAGTCGAGCACGTAGACGCCACGCTCATCCGCTAAAACCGTTCGAGGGTCGTTGAAGCTCCCGTGCCCTTCGCCGCGTCCGCCGAAACTCCGCTGGTACTGCCCGTTCGTACTAAAGCACCCAACTTGACAGGTCTCCGCGTCGAGCACGTAGACGGTTTCCCCCACGATTGGGTCAGAGCCTACCGCCACCGAGGTCGGGTAGAGGAGTTCGCCGGGCTTCATGCCGTAGTGCCCGAAGGAGAGGAGGCGCTCACCGGAAGGGCTCAACTTGTGGATCATCGGGCAACTCGCCTGACCCACGCGGTACTCGAAAATCGCCACGTAGACGTTGCCATCAGCGTCCACCGCTACGGATTGCGGCGCAGCCGAGAACGCGCCTTCACTCGCGCTGACCTCACCGAAAGAGGTACACAGGTTGCCGTGAATGTCGAGCACGCGCAGCACCCCTTCGCGAGCGCTCACCGCTAGAATGAGACGCTCTGAAGAGGTTGCGCCTTCCTGGGTCGTGAAGACGTCCAGCTTGCCCTCCAAAAGCGCGGCGATCTCCTCTAACTCCGGCCTCTCATCGGGGTCTTTAGCAACCATGCGCATGATGAGCGCGTCCACCGCTTGCGGGATGGAGAGGTTGAGCTGTCTAGGCGGCGGTGGCATCTGGAAAATCTGCTGGTGGACGATGACCTCGTAGCCGCCCTTAAAGGCCGTTTCGCCGGTGAGCATCTCGTAGAAGACGAGCCCCAAGCTGTAGATGTCGCTGCGGTGGTCGATTTTGAGCCCTCTGGCTTGCTCGGGCGACATGTAAATCGGCGTGCCGATGCGTGCGCCCGTCATGGTGAGGCGAGAGAGAATCTTACCGCCCGCGATGCCAAAGTCCATGAGCTTCACCGCGTCAGGGGCGACGTACGGGTCGTCCCACTCGTCGCCCTCGTTAACGCCGCCTTTAAGGATCATGATATTGGCAGGTTTGATGTCGCGGTGGATGATGCCCGCCATGTGGATATGTTGCAGGGCGTCCACTACGCGGCGCATGACCTGGACGCTCGCATCAACACTTAACTCTTCACGCTCGATATAGGATTCTAAAGAGCGCCCGTCCACAAACTCCATCGCCATAAAGTGCTTCGCGCCGACGCTGCCGTGCTCGAAGGTGCGCACGATGTTGATGTGATCCAAGCGCTGCGCCACCTCCGCCTCGCGGTGAAAGCGGCGGATGAATTTCGCGTCGGCAACGTACTGCTCCATCGGGATTTTGAGGGCGACAGTTTTCCCGTCGCGCTTGCGCCGCGCCTTGTACACGCTCGCCATCCCCCCCGAGCCGACCTTTTCCAAGACGTCATAACCGGGGATGTCCGAGATGTCGAAAGGGGAACTCGTGTCCTCTTCTTCACGCACCCGTCGCCGTTGCGGGGGCGCAACTCGCGCTGTGCGCGTCGCGCGTGCGCCCGCTGGCACGAAAAACCCCAAGGCAAAGGCGTGCAGCAAAATAGGCGCGAGGGCTCGCTCCGGCCCAGAGAGCACCATAAGCCCGGCGCTGAGCAAAAAGGAAAGTGCGAAGAGCCCCGTCGCAATCCAGCGCGGCGCACGCAGCAGGGCAAAGATAGCGATAAAGGTGAGGGCTAAGAGAAGCCAGAGCATCAACCGACCTCAGCGATGACGAGGGTGATGTTGTCGGGGCCGCCACGCTCGTTGGCGAGGTCGATGAGGTACTCGACGGAGGCTTGACGGCTCGAGCGTCTTTTAATCTCGCCTAAAATCTCCTCCGAATGGATCAGCCCGTGCAGCCCGTCGGTGGAGATGACGAACACGTCGCCCCGCTGCACCTCAATCTGTGCGATGTCCGGCACCACTTGGGGGCGCGTGCCGAGCGCCCTGGTGATGAGGTTGCGCCAGGCGTGGTTTTGGGCTTGCTCTTCGTTTAAGAGACCTTGCTCCAACTGCTCCTCGACCCAGGAGTGGTCTTTGGTCAGTTGATAAATCTGCTCACCGCGTATGAGATAAGCCCGCGAATCGCCGACATGCCCCAGATACGCCCTATGGTTGCTCACCGCGACGAGCGTCAGCGTCGTGCCCATGCCCTGCCGCCCCGTATTCGAGGTGGCGGCTTCGAACACACGGCGATTCGCCAGGCGTAGCGCCTTTTCGGTCAACTTGTCGATGCCGACCACAGGCTGCCCCTGCTGGAGCGCGCCCACGTAGCGACTAAAGGATTCGTCGATGACCTCCATCGCCAGCTTGCTCGCCACCTCGCCCGCCGCCGCGCCGCCCATACCGTCCGCAACGGCTAAAAGCGCTAAGCCTTCCGCGCAAGGAAACTGCCACACGCGGTGATAGTCCTCGTTGAGAGACCGCACCCGCCCGACATCTGAACCGTGACCTATCTGCCCTAATCGCACCCCGTTAGTCTAACGTGACCTCTTCACAGGGTGACTTGATAAAGTCCACATTAACACCGCTACGCCGACCTGTTTTCTAGGTTTGCCGAGCAACTATCACAATCTTCACACAACCAGCCTAGCGCTGACCCACCTTCTCTCCTCTACGCCTTACCTCTCCCAAGCCCAGACGCAGCAGCTTCTCGTCCACCTTACGCTTAACCTCTTCACTCATAGTGATCTTATCGGGCCAGTCGCGGGAGAACCCCTCTTCAGCCAATTTAGGCGTGCCGTCCATGACGAATACTGGACCGCTTGGCCCCTCTAAAATTTGCACATCTCGCTCGGGGTCAATGTTATTGAGGAGCGTCCAGATGCAGTCTTCAAAGTTCTGCGGATTGGTCTCATCATCTAACACTGCAATGAGCCTCACCCCTTGCGCTTGCGGCTGCTGCGCCGCCCACTCGCCCAAACGCTGACCTTGCCCCGGGCGCTTCTTCTCTACTGTAAGGAACCAAAAGCCACCCGCCAACTGATGTTGACTTACAATTTCGGGATGCTTCGGCAAATCCTTTTCTAACCGTGATGAGTTTGGTATCCAAGAGGCATTCTCCCCCTCTTCGTCATGCTTTATTGTCCCGTCCACGATGAGCTTCGAGCCGTAGCTCCAGGCGCGGCTCGAGTGGTCCAACACATCCGTTGGCCCCTTCGCAAACTGCGAGTCGCGCCCCGGCACAGCGTTCTTGAGAACCGTGCGCCAGAACTCGAGATGATTCTGCGGCGCAACCGTTTCATCGGTGACGAGCAACACTTTCGCAAACATCATCTGCCCAAGTCCTAGAAGTCCATTTGCCACCTTGTACGCCTGCCCCGGATATTCTTTGTCAATCACGATGTTCACAAGGTTGTGCGCGATGCCTGCAGGCGGCATGTGGTAGTCGCGCAATTCGGGCAGAATGAGCTGCGCAGGAATGAGGAAGATACGCTCCGAGGCTTCGATGAGGTAGGCGTCCTCCATCGGTGGACGCCCTACAATGGTCGCGGGGTAGACCGGGTTTTTGCGCATCGTGACGGCGGTGATGTGAAAGGCGGGATAGAGGTCTTGCAACGTGTAGAAACCCGTGTGGTCGCCGAACGGTCCCTCGGTGTGCCAAGGCTCGTTAGGGTCGATATAGCCCTCGAGCACAAACTCAGCTTGCGCTGGAACCTCTAAATCCACCGTGACGCCCTTGCAGAGTTCGATAGATTTACCTCTTAAAAACCCTGTCAGCGAGAACTCGTTGATGCCCGGAATGGGTGGAATGGGCGCGGTCGCGGCGTAGGTCAGCGCAGGGTCTCCCCCTAGAGCGACGGCGACCTCGAGCCTACGGCCCAACCGCTTCGCCTTTTCCAAGTGTCTCGCGCCGGTCTTATGCCGCTGCCAGTGCATCCCCGTCGTGTTCTTGTCGAAGACCTGCATCCGGTACATGCCGATATTCACGTCATGCGTTTCGGGGTCTTTAGAGATGACTAAAGGTAGCGTGACGAACGGCCCGCCATCTTGAGGCCAGCATTTCAGCACCGGGAGTTTATTGAGGTCTACCTCGTCACCGCGCCACACGACCTCTTGCACCGGACCTGAGCGCACGCGCTTTGGGGGCAGTGAGGCGAGTTCTTTGAGCTTAGGCAAGTTCGAAGCAAGACCTAAAAGCCCGCCGCCGAGTTTGACTTCCGTGAGGTTGCGGATGCGCTCGCCGATGGCGTCTAAGCTCTCCGCGCCGAGCGCCAGCGCCATACGCTCGCGCGTGCCGTAAAGCCCGATGACGAGCGGGAAGTCTTTTCCTGCAACGTTTTCAAATAGGAGTGCCGGACCGCCCCTTTTGACCATGCGGTCTGCGATTTCGGTAATTTCTAGGTCGTGAGAAACGGGTTCTCTAACGCGGATAAGCTCGCCGCGCTTTTCCAGTTCGGTGATAAAACTCTGGAGGTTCGAATACATACCTTATGGTACTCTGGTGCTTTCTTTCACTTGCGGTGATGAGGTACAAATGGTGGTTTTTCTTCGCTTGATTCAAACCTGTCTTCGCGGTCTTCGCTCAGGATGGTTTCGCTCGAGAGGCTGTGATTTCCCGTCGCAACGCCTTCTTGTAACTTAGCAAGCTCTTCAGCCCAGCGTTTCATATCCATTTTGCTGTCGTTTTGCGCCGACTTAGTCATGCTGCTATCTTAGCGTCTTCGTGAACTTTTAACCCGAAATATGCTTTCTTCCAAGGTACAGTAGTGATAGTGAAGCTCCAAAGCATAATTTCTCGCTGCTGTAATCTGCTGCTGTTTTTGTTCTTTACCTTTTTGCTCTCGAGCTGTAGCCCCTACCCCAGCGACGGACGGATGATAGCTGAGTTTTACGAAAACGAAGCTGAATTCAAAGCGCTGTTTGAACAGGTAAAGGTGTGGGAGACGCGAAGTTGGATAACGCCGACGAACGCGCCAAGATTGAGCGCCTTCATTCCGCCTCTCAGCAAGGCACAAGCAGAAGAGATACAGACGCAGATGGCGGACTTAGGTGTTTATGTTATCTCTGTAGACCCGGAACTCGTGCATGAGAGCGACGCTTTTAAGGTTCACATGAAAACAGCGGACGAGTATGATCGCAATGGAGAGCTTAGACAAATTGATCCCTCAATACGCGGCAAGGGTTATGCCTACATCGAAAAGCCTATACCGTCAGCTTCTTGCGTGTTCGACGAGAACCTGAACCGCATCGGTTCAGCAGTTTCGAGAGTACCATGCTCAGGTCTTATCTACCGACCCATCGAAGGTGACTGGTATCTTTTCTTGAAGGGTTCGGAGTCCTCTTAAAGTAGCTCCGTTTAAGTTAGAGAGATATCGAGAGGTCGGCAAGCGGATAACTGAGAATTCACGGTAAACTAACGCCGTGAACCCTCCCCTCATCCTCGCCAGCGCCTCCCCCCGCCGCCGCGACCTCTTGCAAAACTTAGGCTTGACTTTTGAGGTCATCCCCGCCGATATCGACGAAACACCTCTGCCAGATGAGTCACCGGATACGCTCGTCAACCGTTTGAGCACCTCAAAAGCCGCCGCTATTGTTTCACAGCATCCTAACGCGCTCATCATCGCCGCTGATACCGTTGTGACGTTAGAGGGTAACGTGCTCGGTAAACCTCGAGACCGTGAGGAAAACAAGAGGTTTATCGAACGCCTCTCAGGGCGAACGCACCGTGTCTACACCGGACACACCGCGCAAAGAGGTGAGGAGGTCGCGGCGTGCGTTGTTTCAACGGAGGTGTGGTTTCGGGAACTCTCGGAGCGCGAAATAGACTGGTACGTCGCCACAGGCGAAGGAATGGACAAAGCGGGCGGCTACGCCATCCAGGGCTACGGTGCAGCCTTAGTGAGTGAGATTCATGGGTGCTATTTCAACGTGGTGGGGCTCAGCGTGGCGAATCTACTCGAGCTGGTCAAGAGGTTAGGCGTAGAGCTTATCTAAAGGAAAGAGGTCGAGCGTCGACGCTCGACCTCTTCAATCAGCCTTTGCTTACCGCTTCGTTACCCTTTGACCACGATATTGACGAGTCTGCCGGGAACAACGATTTCCCGCACGATATTCACCCCTTCTACATACCGCGCCACGTTCGGCTCCGCTTTAGCAGCGACCAAGATCGCGTCTTTGTCTGCGTCTTTGGGCACGTCCACCTCACCGCGCCGCTTGCCGTTGACCTGCACGGCGATAGTGAGGGTATTTTGCTCCAAAGCTCCTTTATCGTAGTCAGGCCAAGTTTGCGCGTGAACCGAACCTCCAAAGTCTGCTCTATCCCACAACTCTTCAGCGATGTGTGGCGCAAAGGGCGCAATCAAGCGGAGAAGCATTTCGCGTCCCTCTTGCCATTCGTCTGTTTGAACCATCGCCCCGTTCTTCGCCTTGCTCATTGCATTCGTTAAGGTCATGAGTTCGGCAATCGCGGTATTGAACTGGAAGTTCTCCAAGTCTTCTGTGACCTCTTTGATGGCGGTATGAACGGCGCGGCGCACATCTTTTCGAGCAGTTTCATCCGCGTCACCCTCACCCGTTGCGTCATCCGTGACGAGCGCCCACACCCGGTTCAAAAACCGTGCCACGCCTTCGATGCCCGACGAATTCCACGGACCGCCCTGTTCCCACGGTCCAATGAACATGAGGTAGGCTCGCACGGTATCTGCGCCGTATTCGTCTACAAGAGCATCAGGGTTGACGGTGTTGCCTCTCGACTTCGACATCTTCTCGCTATCTTCGCCCAAAATGATGCCCTGGTTGCGGAGCTTCAAGAAGGGTTCGTCGCTGTCAATCAAGCCCAAGTCGCGCATGACCTTAGTAAAGAAGCGAGCGTACAAGAGGTGCAAAATCGCGTGTTCGATGCCGCCCGTGTAGAGGTCCACGGGCGTCCACGCCTCGACCAACTCCTTATCTATAGGCGCGTCCTCTTTGTGCGGCGAGAGGTAGCGGAACCAGTACCACGAGGAGTCCATAAAGGTGTCCATCGTGTCGGTCTCGCGCTTCGCCGCGCCACCGCATTTGGGGCAGGTCGCGTTCAAAAAGCCTTCGTGGTACTTCAAGGGCGATTCACCTGTAGGCATAAAGGCGACGTCTTCGGGCAAGCGGACGGGTAAGTTCTCTTCACTTTCCGCGACGATGCCGCACTCGTCGCAGTAGAGCATGGGGATGGGCGTGCCCCAATAGCGCTGGCGGGAGATGAGCCAGTCGCGCAGGCGGTAGATAATTTTACTCTCACCCGCGCCGCGCTCCTCTAAAAAGTCAATCGCCGCTGCAATCGCCGGATTATTGCGCCCCTTCTCGCCATTGTTGAGCTTTCCGTCAATCGGACCACTGTTCACGAGCACACCGGGACCTACATACGCCTCGGTCATTGTGTCCGCGTCGAACGGTTCTGCCCCCTTGGGCTGCACCACGGGAACGATGCCTAACCCAAACTTCCGCGCAAACTCGAAGTCGCGTTGGTCGCCAAAGGGAACCGCCATAATTGCGCCCGTGCCGTAGCCCATCATCACGTAGTCGGCAATCCAGATAGGGATACGCTCATTATTGACAGGATTCACCGCGTACGCGCCGATAAACTCGCCCGTCTTTTCCTTCCCTTCGGCTTGGCGGTCAATCTCACTCATGCGGCTCGCTTTTTCTACATAAGCCTGCACCGCATCTTTCTGCTCATCCGTCACCAACTTCTCCACCAACGGATGCTCTGGCGCTAACACCATGAAGGTCGCGCCCCAAAGCGTATCTGGGCGAGTCGTAAATACGACGATATCGTCACCCGCTTCGCTCTTAAAGGTGACGTTCGCGCCTTCGGAGCGGCCTATCCAATTCGTCTGCATGAGGCGCACGCGCTCGGGCCAATCAACGTGTGAGAAGTCCAAAAGCTCGTCCGCGTAATCCGTAATTTTGAAGTGCCACTGAGGCATTAACCGCCGCTCGATTAAAGCTCCCGAACGGTCTCCGCGCCCGTCAATCACTTGCTCGTTTGCCAACACCGTCTGGTCCACCGGGTCCCAGTTGACAAACGACTCCTTGCGGTACGCCAAGCCCCGCTTGAACATCTGCACGAAGAACCACTGGTTCCACTTGTAATACTCCGGGTCAGAGGTGACGACTTTCTTAGACCAGTCGAAAATCGCGCCCATCTGCTTGAATTGCCCTTCCATAAAGGCGATGCGCTCATACGTCAAACGCGCCGGGTGAACCTCTTTGCCCTCCCTTGCCGCCTTAATCGCCGCGTTCTCCGCTGGAAGTCCAAACGCATCAAAGCCCATCGGAAAGAGGACGTTCTTGCCGCGCATCCGCTGGAACCGGGCGTAAGCATCGGGCACAGCGAAGGCGTACCAGTGACCGACGTGCAAGTCGCCTGAGGGGTAAGGGTACATCGTGAGGTAATAGAACTTGTCTTTATCTGCGTGCAGGTCAACCTCATAGTCGCCCGCCTCTTCCCAACGCCTCTGCCACTTGGGTTCTATTTCATGCGGGTTGTATTTTTCGCTTTTGTAGTCGGCTACGGTGTCAGCCATATTAGTGTGTGCTCCTCGGAATAGCAGGTATCATCTAGTCACAAACGTTCTAAGTCAATTAAGCATCATCTATCATTCACATTATAGGATGATGCCTGCGAAAATTCTTTTCGTAATAATCAGCCCTTAGCTTCCCTATGCTATCAGCTAATGACAAAACGGTTTGAAAACCAAAGAAAAACCCCAACCATTCAAGAGGTCGGGGAGGCAAGCAAGAGCGGCTAAGAGGGCGCTAGTGCTGGGAGCCTCCTAGTCGTAGAGAGTGGGTGAAGGGGTGAATCATCTTGGGAATATGGTAGCGCGTCGTGAATAGAAGTGTCAACAAAAAAATATTCGCTCTAGGAGGCTACTTCGTGTGCCTGCGTCAATTACTTATAGTTTGCGCCGTGTAGGGATCAGATTTACGAACAAGCCCAACCGAAGGCGAGTACGTCTTTATGCTCTTCGCACTGTGTAATGTGTCCCGTTCCAACATCGCCAAAGTCGTAAGGCAAATTGTCGTTAGAGTCGATCTGAAAAACCAACCGCATCCGCCCTTTGCACTTCGGGCATTCTGGATACTCTACGCCTTGCACCCAAGCGGGCCATCCTGCAAGTTTGTCACCTCTTTGTGGCAACTCGGCCTCGTCTAGCTCGTCCCATTCGGCGTCCGTGAGCGTTACATCAAATTCTGTAGCCTCTTCTGGATGAGGATAATCCTTTACCTCTTTCCACCTGATTATTCGCCGTGGAGGAAACTGTGAAGCTATGTCCAGAGAAGCCTCCGCCACAGTTCCGTCATTTTGTGGTTGCACCAGCCGAACCAGTTCACTTTTGGCGAAAGGAAAAAAGGCGTCGCAGTACATCTCGCAGGATGACTCTTTATTTATACAGTAGAAGAGCTGTAGTAGACCGCTGCCGTGTTTGCCCTGAAGCGAGCCTGGGAAATGGTCGAGATTAAGCTGTAAAAAAAATTGCATAGGCTCGCCGCAGTTGGTACATGTCGGCCAGGTTTCGTCAGCGGCAAGCCACGGTCTGCCAGAAAATTTAGAAGCCACCAAAGGTCCATCTCCCTCAACAGTAATAGGCGTCCAGGCACTTCTCTCGAGAGGTAGAAGTTTAACTAGAGGCATCGGCTTTCTACCCCAACTCCGCCACATGCTCATCCTCATACCGCTCAATCAGCATCCCGATCACGTCCATGAGCTTTGCTAACGGATGGCTTTCATCTTCGCCAACCTCATCAATAAGCTGGTCGAGCATCCGAACAAGCCCGTTATAGACGCTAAGCTGCATCAAATCTCATCTCCAAGAAGATAGTCACACAACCTCTGTAAAAGCCTCTTATGACGCTCTGGCGCAACCGAACCGATAGCTCCAAGAATACTCGTTTGAGGTAAAACTGCCAGAAAACCTAGCCTGATAAGTGAGGGGGCTTTGAGACCACTCGCTGAAAAATCTGCGTCAGCCGTACTCACAATTTCATCGAAACCTACAACCTCTTGTCGTAGTTGCGTTGAGATGCCGCAGACGAGATAGTCTTCGTAGGGTGGCATCTTTCGCAAGAGAAGAACGGGGCGGTTTTTCATCCTGCCGTCGGCCTGTGGCAACGGAGCTAGCGCAACGTCACTTTCCTTCATACGTAGGGTTAGGCGTTTTTACGTCACTGAGCGAATAGTCCTCTTCACCATCGGCATAAGCTCGAGCAAGACTCTCTTTAGAAAGCTGATGCCACACCTCTCGCTCGGTATCCTGCTCAGGCAAGATTGTAACGATGAGCTTTTCATTGGGCTTTAAGTCTAAAGGTTCATCCAAAAGAATATGCTCACCATCGAAGTGTGCGGTGACTGAGATGGTTTTCATACGTTTATTGTAGCAGGTAAGATGCTTGACCCTCTCACCAAATCTCCGCCAACTCGAGCCTAAACCCCTCTAATACACCCGTCCCTACAACTTCTTGGGGCTGCTCGAGTTCTTCCACCCCTTCAGAGGTATAGATGTAAAACTTCCCCTCGAGCGGGTCCACGAGCCAGCCAAGTTCTGCACCGTTCTCCATGTACTCCCGCATCTTCTCTGTAATCACCTCTAAGCGGTCCGTATGCGAGCGAAGCTCTAAGACAAATTCGGGACAGAAGGGCGGAAACTTCTCCATCTGCTCATCTGTCAGCTTGGTTATCTTCTCTTGGCTTACCCACGATACATCGGGTGAGCGAACTGCACCATTGGGCAGATGAAATCCCGTGGAGGAGCCAAAGACCGTACCTCTTTCGTGTTGCTGATTCCAGACTGAGAACTGATAGGTGAGGTCTGCGTTACGCATCCCGGTCCTTGCCCCGGTGGGTGGCAAGAGGATGATGTTTCCTTCGGCGCTGAGTTCCAAGCGGAGGTCTTTGTTCGCTGAAGCAATGTGCAAGAAGCTATCGGCGTCGATATTGAGAACGTGGTCAAGGCGCATTGTGAGAGGAAGAAATTCGTCTGCGGGAACAGATTGAGTAGCCATCATGACTCCTAATGCGCTTATTCTAGCATCCCTGATTTCGAAGCTCTGACGAACCTCTCTGGGCTCGAGCCCAAACCTTCCACACGTCTACCTCTTGTTTGCTCGAGCCCTACCTAATCAAACCTCACGAACCCTTTTTGACGTTCTTGTGATGGCGGCGCTGCGAACGCTGTCCCCCACCACCTCTTGCGTTGCCCCTTTGTCCCTTTGCGCCTCCTGAACGCGCCGCTTGACCACCGCGCCCCCTAGAACGGCTGCGCTGCGCAGGCTGATTATCAGACGCCTCGCTTTTTCGTGCGTCCTCGTAAACAAAGGTATCTACGGTGACGCGCTCGAGTCTCTCTCCAAGCGAGCGTTCAATCGCATGGACCGAGCTTTCATCATCCGGCGTGACGAAGGTGAACGCTTCGCCGCTCCGCTCCGCGCGTCCGGTGCGCCCGATGCGGTGGGTATAGGCTTCGGGCGTGTCAGGGATGTCGTAGTTGATGACGTGCGAGACGCGCGAAACGTCGATACCTCTAGCCGCAATATCTGTCGCAACTAAAACGTGAAAGTCGCCGCGCTTAAAGCCGTCCAACGCCTTTTGCCGCTTGTTCTGCGAGAGGTTGCCTTGCAGAGAGGTGGCGAAGAAGTTCTCTTTGTCGAGCTGCGCCGCGAGGCGTTTCGCGCCGTGTTTGGTGCGGGTGAAGACGAGCGCCGAGCGGGTATCGCGTTCACGTAAGAGATGCTTGAGCATCTCAGTCTTCTGGTGACGCGCCACCGGGTAGAGGGCGTGCGTGATGGTCTCGGCGGGCGCGGCTTGCCCGACCTCTACGGTGACGGGGTCTTTCAAGATGCTTTTGGCGAGTTGCCGAAGTGCGTCAGGCATCGTAGCGGAGAAGAGGAGCCGCTGAGCGTTAGAGGGGACGCGCTTGACGATGGACCTAATCGCGGGCAAGAAGCCCATGTCGAACATGTGGTCGGCTTCGTCTAAGACGAGCACCTCTAAGCTCGAGAGGTCAGCGTTTTTGCGTTCAATATGGTCTAATAAACGTCCAGGACACGCCACGATGATTTCGGCGTTACCTTTGAGGGCGCGTATCTGCGGGGTCATACCGACGCCACCGTAAACGGTAGCACTTCGCAAGTTTGTGGCTTTACCGAGCACACGAATCTCGTCGTGAATCTGCTCGGCGAGTTCTCGCGTTGGCGCGACAATGAGCGCCCGAATGCGCCCTCTCGGACCGTCTTGAAGGCGATGCAGAAGCGGCAGGGCGAACGCAGCCGTTTTTCCTGTACCCGTTTGCGCTAAACCTAGAACGTCTTGACCTTTTAAGACGGGCGGAATAGCTCTTTGTTGGATGGGTGTAGGGGTGCTGTAGCCTGCAGCTTTGATGCCTGCAGCGACGCGCGGGTGAAGGTTAAATTCGTCAAATGTCATAAAGGGTCCTCCCTGGCAAACCAGCCAAGTCGCACGCTTTGACTAGATTTCAAAAGTAAGCAAGAGCAATGCTACACCAGAATCCTCGGTGAGGACGCTACGCAGCTTACGAGTTGAGCGTACACACGCCAGTAGACATCAAAAAGAAGGCCGCCGAAACAATCTGCTTCAGCGAACCTCTTTGCCTCCCCTTCATCACCCAACTACGCTCCCGGTGGCTTATCTACTATAGGGGCAATCTGTCTTAGAAAGATAGGTACGCCTGTACTGTGGAATGTTTCACACAAAAGTTGCGTGAGGTTGAGAGGCGTTGACGAGACCTAAAGAGGTATCAGCTTGCTGTACGTACTACATTTATGCAACTTGGATGTCTAGCGGCTTCTTGTAGAAACGCCAATCGGAACAGTCTATATGCAGTGCTTCACTAGTGTTACTTAACGTACAGCTTTTACACAAAGATAACGTGCTATAGTCGATGCGGTACCGCGTATCGCTCAAATGGCTACGTAGCAGCGTGAGCGTAGAAAGACGTTCTTTTATAATAGGGCTCACGCCAAATCTGGAGGTTACTCTTGCCTTTTATCCCCTTCTTACCCGTCGCGTTTCTTCTGTTCAACCTCTTATTCGCCACTTTTACGCCTGCGCAAAACACCTTGCAGGTCACGATGACCGCCTACTCCTCCACCGAAGCTCAGACCGACGACACGCCGCGCATTACCGCGACGGGCGCTGAGGTGCGCGAAGGTATCATCGCCGTGAGCCGCGACCTCTTGGAGACGCAGCTTCCCTACGGCACCAAAGTTAGAGTCGTCAACTTGCAAGCTGAAGAAAATGGTTGCGGCGGCTTTGACACGGGTGTTTTAGAGGTGCAAGACACCATGAGCGCGCAGAAGACCAATCAGGTGGACGTGTGGTTGCCGACGACGGAACAGGCGCTGGAGTGGGGGGAATGCGTAGCGACGCTCGAGGTCGTCTCCTACGATTAGGTCAGTGACAGCGCTGGACGTAAACCAAGACCGCTGGGCTTAAAGCCAGACTCGAGCGTCATTAGGAAATGCCAAAGGCGCAACCTCTTCGTCAAACGCAGTCTTAAAAACGCTCTCATACCTCTCGCCTATAGGGTTGCGGTGAATTGTCCACGTTTTACTGTTGATATTCGCGACCCAATACTCCTTGATCCCAACCTTTGCGTAGATGTCGCGTTTGCGGCCTAAATCAAGTTTAAGAGAGGTGTTGGCGACTTCGATCAGCAAAAAAATGTCTGCTGGCTTGGGTCGCTTCACAGAATAGTCCCTCCGCTTAACAAGAGCCACATCGGGCTGCGGCAACCACTCAGGCAACTCTACATCCACTGAATTCTGAACGCGCACCAGTGCCTGTTCATAAAAGGTGTGAGCAAATTTCTCGGTCAGTAAATCAATAGAAAATTCGTGCTTAGGGTCGGGAGGGCTCATATCAACAATCATCCCCTCAAGAAGTTCGACACGTTGGTCCTCAAAGAGCCCTGCATTGACCATGACCATAAAGTCGTCTACGGTGAAAGAGTGAGGTTTGAGCATAGCTTAGTTTAGCATTTCAACGAATTTAGCGTTTCAGCATCTCAGGTTTTCGCTTTTCCTGTTACGAAGTTTTCGGAACGAAACTGGCTAACAGGCTCTTTTACCCAATTCCTCGGCTGTAAAAAGGTAAGCATCTCCGCTTCGGGCGTGCCCACCTCGGGCTGAACGTCAAATGCCCAATGCGCTAGCGGCGGCATACTCATCAAAATCGCTTCGATGTTGCCGTTCGTCTGCAAGCCGAAGAGCGTGCCCCGGTCGTAGACGAGGTTGAACTCGACGTAGCGTCCGCGCCGGTAGAGTTGCCAGGTGCGCTCGCGCTCGCCGTAAGAGGTATCCATGCGTTTACGGACGATGGGGGGGTACGCCTCGAGAATAGTCTCAATCCCATCTTTGACAAATGCGAAGTCCATCTCCCAATCACCTTTGCCGACAGGGGAAAGCTCATCGAAAAAGATGCCGCCGATGCCGCGCATCTCGGAGCGGTGCTTGATGTAGAAATAACGGTCGCACACCTCTTTGAGCGTCTTGTAGTCGCCCACCGGATGGCGGTCACACTGCGCTTTGAGCGTGCGGTGAAAGTGAACAGCGTCCTCGGTAAAGGGATAGTTCGGCGTCATATCCGCGCCGCCGCCGAACCACCACACGTCACTCTCGCCCTCTGCTTCGCCGACTTCAAAGTAGCGGTAGTTGGCGTGAAAAGCGGGCGCGTAAGGGTTGCGCGGATGCAAGACCATCGAGATGCCCGTGACGAAATAAGGTTTGCCTTCCGTACCAGGGTGATGCGCGGCGAGGCTCGGCGGAACCTCTTTGCCCTGAATCACGGAATAGTTGACGCCCGCACGTTCGAAGACGTTGCCACCCTCCAAAACTCTCGCCCAACCGCCGCCACCACCGGGACGTTGCCAAGTGTGCGGCTTAAAGGTTCCTTCACCATCAATCTCTTCAAATGTGGCGATGAGCTTTTCCTGTCCCTCACGCATGAGGGCGACGACGCGCTCGCGGCGAGTAGGCATCAGTTGAGCCCTTCTGAGTAGAGGTCGAGAGGTAGATGCTCGGCGAAATAGGAGAAGTCTCTATCCGTCGTGAGCAAGGGTAGGTCGTGACTAATCGCCTGAGCGCAAATCAAGAAATCAGCCGCTGAGCCCTGAACCCCTCTAGTTCGACAGGTGTTGTAACACTTTGCCGCCGTGATGTGGTCGTGGCTACTTGCGAGAAGGTCAGGAAAACCTCTTAACACGGAGAGGAATTGGTCGAAGCGCCTTGACTCTTTGAGACCGGACAGCAACTCCTGCTTAACAATGCCAAGCATCTGCACACGCTGAACGCGAATGAGTCTTTTAAGCGCGGCAACTTCCGGTTCGGGGCGGTTGCGCTGCCTTAGAAAGAGTGACCACACCGAGGTCTCAACAATAACTTTCACTGCCATATTTACCGTCTTTGCCGCTGTTTCTTGTAGTCGTAGTCGTCGTAATACTCAATTTGTCCCTCGAGTTCCAATATCTCCAACTGCTTGTGGTGCTCGATAAACGCTCTAAGCGCCTGGTTGACCGTCTCTTTTTTGGTCTTGAAGTCGCCTAGTTTTTGCGCCTCTAAGAGCAGTTCATCGTCAATCTGCAAGTTCGTCGCCATACACCATTCTACACAAAACGTTGTGTGAAGTTAAGAGGTGACTGCTTGTCGGTCAAACGCCTTAACCGTCTCCACCAGATGCTTGACGTTCTCCGGGTCGGTCTGTTTCATGATGCCGTGCCCCAAGTTGAAGATGTGCGCCCCGCCTAAACCCTCGCGCAGCACGCGCTCTGCCTCTTGCGTCACGACTTCTTGAGGTGCAAGTAGAATAGCCGGGTCGAGATTACCTTGCAAAGTCTTACCTGGTAAGAGTGGTCTTACTTGCGAAAGAGGTACGCGCCAGTCCACACTTACAACTTCGCAGGGAAGGTCTTTGATTTCGCCGTAGAGGTGCAAAGCGTCTACCGCGATATAGAGGCGCGGAATGTTGTAAGCGGCGAGGGCGTCGAAGATGCGTTGGTTGTACGGTTTGGCAAATTCAGCGTAAGTTCGCGCCGTGTGCAAACCCGCCCACGAGTCGAAAAGTTGCACCGCTTGTGCGCCCGCTTCAAGCTGCATGGTGAGGTAGCGGATGGTGACGTCGGTGAGTTTCTCGAGCAACCTATGCGCCGCGTCCGGTGCGTAGCGCAAAAACTGACGAAAGTCCTCATAGTCTTTCGAGCCGCCCCCTTGAATCATGTAGGTCGCCAGCGTCAGCGGTGCGCCGCCGAAACCGATAAGAGGTACGGGGGAGTCGGCGCGGATGAGTTTAATCGCGTCGGCGACGTAAGGCGCAATCTCATCCTTTTCGGGAACGTGCAGCGCGTCCACCGCCTCTTCTGAGCGAATCGGTTCCTCAAACACCGGACCGGGGCGGAAGTCTATCTTTACGCCCATCGGCGGCAAAGGCGTCATGATGTCTTGAAATAAAATCGCGGCATCTAGCCCAAAGCGGCGAATCGGTTGCAGGGTGATTTCGGCAGCTAACTCGGGCGTGCGGCACATCTCCCAGAAGTTTGATTTTTCTTTGATGGCGCGGTATTCGGGTAAATAGCGCCCGGCTTGGCGCATGATCCAGATGGGGGCGCGGGGGGTGTCTGCGCCGTTGGCAGCGTCTAAAAATAGGCTCATGTCCCAATTCTCTCAGGTTTGAGGGCGCGTTGCATAGCGCTCCAGACACGCTTGATGTCGTCTTCTTTGGTACGCCAATTACTGATTGAGATGCGAATGGCGGGCGTACCGAAGAGGTTCGTCGGCGTCAAGAAGACCTCACCCGAATCACTCAACCTCTTTAGATAAGCGTTGATGTCGTCAGCCGTAGGATTGCCGCTCAGGGTAAAGCAGACGCCGTTCATCTGCACGGGCGCGAGCAGTTCGAAGTCAGATGAATCCTCGAGCCAGCTACCCGTTAGCGCCGCAAGGTTACAGCAGCGTTCAACAATTTCCTGATAGCCTTCTTTTCCGTACGCTTGTAGCGTCAGCCAGGCAGGAAGGGCGCGGAAACGCCTCGAGTTCTCCGGCGTCAGGTGGACGAAATTCGGTTCATCCGAGGGGTTGCCAAGGTAAATAGCAGCGTTTTGGAAGACTTCGGTTTGCAAATGCTTGTGACGGGTAAAAAGTACCCCTGAATCGTAAGGGACATTGAGCCATTTGTGATTGTCCACCGTAACCGAATCGGCGTATTCCCAACCTTTGACGAGATGTGCCGTTTTAGGTGATACTGCTGCGAAGCCGCCGAACGCGCCGTCCACGTGAAGCCAAAAGGGATATTTCTCTTTAAGTTTAGCGATTGCCGCAATGTCGTCGTAATCCACGGTGTTGACCGTGCCTGCGTTCGCGACGACGATGCAGGGTTGACCTTTGAGCGCCCTTAACCTCTCCTCGAGCTTCTCCACATCCACCGCTTCTCGTCCTTCTAAACAGGCAACTTTTTCAACGCTCTTTCGTCCCATTCCCAACATCGCTAAGGCTTTATAAACTGACGAGTGAGGCGTTCCCGCTAAAATGGGGATGGGCTCGAGCAAACCCTCTTCCGCCACATCTACACCGCGCTCTCTGCCCACCCACTGCCGTGCCAGCGCCAAACCCGTCACGTTTGACATCGTCGCGCCCGTGACGAACACGCCGCTAAAATTGTCGGGTAAGCCGAAAAGCTCTAAAAGCATAGCAATTGCCTCGAGTTCGACAAGCGGTGCCACCGAATCGCCGTAGCCCGTCGCGTTCTGGTCAAACGCCGCCGTGAGCCAATCCGCCGCGAGCGCCGCAGGTGTTGCGCCGCCCGTCACGAAACCGAAGTAGCGCCCCCCTGCGCTACCTGAGAGACCATCACCATAGCGAGTCATGAAATCTGAGAGCGCGTTTTCTGCGCCTAGTCCTTCGCTTGGAAGAGGTTGATGTGATTGCTCTGTAGGTTGAACCGCGACGCTTCTTTCGTCTAAAGAGGTCAAGAAGTCGGTGGCGGTGCGGAGAGTGTGCTCTAAAATCACCTCGAGCCTCACTTTGTCATCTGTTAATTTAGACATCAGCCCAGTTTTCCCCAGTTTTCTACGAGAAGTTCGGGGACTCTTGCAAATTCGCGGGTGTTATTCGTGACTAAAGTTGCCTCTAAACTCAGCGCATGCGCGGCGATGAGGGTGTCCAAAGGGCCGATGGGCGCGCCTTGGCGCTCGAGGGTCGCTCTAAGTTTTCCGTACGTATAGGCAGCGCGTTCGTCAAGTGGAAGCAACATTAGTGGATATAGAAATTCTTCTAACGCGGCTAAGTTTTCCTTTACATGCTGGCTCTTCTCCACACCGAAAGTCAATTCGGCAACGCTGATGCTCGAGATACCTATGCGCTCTGGACCCTCTTGCCGAAAGCGCTCAAACACATGGGGTGGGCGGCGGCGCATGATATAAATGCAGATGTTCGTATCGAGCAAGTAGGTCACGAAAAGAGGTCGAGTTCAGGGCGTTCCTGTTGTTCGGTGGGCTGCTCACGCCCCTCACAAAAGATATCGTCCGAAAACTTGTCTAGGCTGTCCCACATAACCTGCCAAGGGTCCTCGTAGGGAAGGAGCAGTACGCCATTACCCACACGCTTGACGTAGACCTCTTCCCCCTCGAAGCGGTACGCTTTTGGAAGCCTCACCGCTTGACTCTGCCCGTTTTTGAAAAGCTTCGCTTTGTCCATAAAAAGAGTATAGACTAAAAAGCTATATCTTGCTCTATTCTGCTTTACCTTCCGGTGTGAACTTGTACCCCACGCCCCACACCGTATGAAAATAGACAGGGCTCGAGGGCTCCGGTTCAAACAGTTTACGCAGCCGCATTACGAAGTTATCCACCGTGCGGCTGCTCGGAAAGGCGTCGTCGCCCCAAACCTCATCTAAGATGTCATCGCGGCTCACGACCTCATTCTCGCGCTCGGCGAGGAGTTTGAGGATGCCTAGCTCGCGCTCACCGAGAGGTTCATTCGCGCCGTTCCCTAGCGTTGCCGTCCAAGTGCGAAAGTTGACCTCGTGTCCACCAAAGTGGAGCGTCGCCTCGGCTGGGCGTTCGCTTTGTGCCTGTCCATTCTGCGCCCCACGCCCCCAATCCTGACGCCTCAACATATTCTGGACGCGGAGCAAGAATTCGGGCAGATGAAAGGGTTTAGGGAGGTAGTCGTCACCCCCGGCAAGGAGCCCTTGCACGCGGTCTTCGGGCTGACCTTTGGCGCTCAAAAAGAGGACAGGCGTCGTGTCGCCACTCTCGCGCATCGTCTTGCAGACCTCGTAGCCGCTTTTGTAGGGGAGCATCACGTCCAGCACGACGAGGTTGGGTTGAAGGGTGCGCCAGGTCTGCAAGCCTGCGCTGCCGTCAGGTGCAACCTCTACGTCGTAGCCCTCTTCGCTCAGGTTCTCAGCTAAGATATCGGCGATAGTAAGTTCGTCTTCGATGATGAGGACGGTTGGGTTGGGGGATGGATTCATAGTTAGATTCTCAGTTTGGGGATGAGGAATAGATAGTTGAAAGCAACCCAGACGAGCTGGGCGAACGGCGAGCAATGAATGAAAATCAAAGTCTTTCAACTCATTGCTCGGAACTCATTGCTGCCTTTTCATTCATCGTTCGAGACTCACTGCTTTCTACAGGTAGTGGCGTAGCAACAGACGCCTCCACTCGCTTCGGAAACACCACGCTAAAGCGGCTGCCTCTGCCCGTCGTGGGGTTGGGCGACTCACAACGTACCCAACCGTTCATCGCTTCGGTCAAGGATTTGACCAGATGGAGCCCTAAGCCGACGCCCGTAGACTCGCGGGTCAACTCATTACCCACTCGGTAAAATTTATCAAACACGCGCCGCGCCTCCTTAGGGTCTAAGCCGACACCGTCGTCTTCAATGTGAATGGCGGCGACATGCCGCTTCGCCTCGAGACGCACGCGCACCTTCCTACCTTTACCCGAGCTGTACTTGGCGGCGTTGTCTAAAAGGTTATTGAGGATGATACTGAGCGCGTTGGGGTCGAGGGAGACAGGAATAGGAGCATCGGTGTAAGTGGTCTCGAGCACAACCCCGCGCGCCTCCAAACTCCCGCGCAGTTGATTCACCACGCTCTGCACCGCGCTGTTGAGGTCAGCCTTTTGCAGGGGTTGGGTGGTGTGTTGCTCGAGCCTAGCCGACGCCAACACCTGCTCGCTCGTCGCCTCTAAACGGGTCAGTTCGCGCTCCATACGCTCCAAATAGTCGCGCTGCTTCTCAGGTTTGAGCGAGCGGTAGAGCGCCGTTTCGACAAGCAGACGGAGCGTGCTAAGCGGCGTCTTGAACTCGTGACTAACCGCGTTTAAGAAGTTCTGCTGCCGCCTTTTAAGTTCGCGCTCCGTCCGTAAGCTCTTAGCGATGATAAAGAGACCTGTTAGGACGACAAGGCTAAAAAACGGCCCTTCAAAGGCGAACATGCGGATATAGCCGCGCTGCTCCTCGGTAAAAGTCTGCACGGCGCTTCTATCCAGAACAAAACGTCCGTTCTGAAATTGCAAATGCGGATAGTCTCTGCGCACCTCTTCGACGAGCGCGGTATCTTCTGATGAACGCTCTAAGAGCGCATTAACAGCAGTTGCGTCCTGCCGCCAATTCGCCAGCGTCGTCTCGGTCACGCCGCTGATGTAGCGCTCCTGAAAGATAATCCACCAGACAACTTGCGCAAGGACAAAGACGATAATGACGCCAAAAGCGATGCGAGTAGCGCGGCGAGAGGTCATAGAGATGAGCAATGAGTTGAAAGTAACGAGCAATGAGTAAAAGTCTTTCTCCTTTCAACTCATCGCTCGTTGCTCATTGCTTTCTTACACCCACCCCTTCTCAACTACGTCTAACGCATGATAGCTAATCATCAAATCCGCCCCTGCCCGCCGAATCGAGAGCAGGCTCTCGCGCACCGCCGCCGCTTCGTCTAACGCACCTGCCGCCGCCGCCGCTTTGAGCATGGCGTATTCGCCCGAAACGTTGTAGGCGACGACGGGCAAGGTGGTCTGGGCGCGAAGTTGGGCGAGCACGTCTAGGTAAGGCAGTGCAGGCTTAACCATGAGCATATCCGCGCCTTCGGCTTCGTCTAAAGCGGCTTCGCGCACCGCTTCTCTCAAATTACGAGAGTCCATCTGATAACCCTGACGAGTTTTAGGTGGCGACTTCTCGCCCGTGACCTCTTTGGGTGCAGAACCCGCTGCTTCACGGAACGGCCCATAGAAAGCGGAAGCATATTTGACAGCGTAGGAGAGGATGCCGACCTCTTCATGTCCTGCGCCGTCCAACGCTTGTCGGATGTACCCAACACGCCCGTCCATCATATCCGAGGGCGAGACCATATCTGCGCCCGCTTCGGCGTGAACCAAAGACATCTCGGCTAGCGCGGGGAGGCTCGAGTCGTTGTCCACCCTGAGACCTCTTGGAGTTTCTTTTAGTAATCCGCAGTGTCCGTGATCGGTGTAGCCGCACAAGCACACGTCCGTGATTAAAACCAGGTCATCACCAAAGGCGCGGCGAGCGGCGCGTAGGGCGTCGGGGACGGGTCCGTGGGGGTCGCGGGCGGCTTTGCCCGAAGCGGTTTTCTCATTTTGCGGGACAACGCCGAAAAGGACAGCGGACTTGATACCTGCGTTTAGGGTGCGCTCGAGCTGCCTTAAAAGCGTATCTACACTGAAACGCGACACACCCGGCAATGCACTAATCGGTTGTTCCTCACCCTTGCCCGGCACGACGAAAAAGGGCATGATGAAGTGCTCGGGGCGCAAGAAGGTCTCTGCGACGAGTTCGCGCATGGCGGCGCTTTGGCGCAGACGGCGCGGGCGCTCTTTTAGCTGAATCTTCTCTCGAGTTAAGGTCATCACGCTACCTCTTCTTTTCCTTTTTCTTCGCGTTCGAACGTTCTCACAATTGTTCTCTCAACGGCTTCGGCACTCGGCGTTTCCGCTTGTATACAGCGCCAACCACGTCCGATCACTGCTGCGCTCGTGCTCGGCCCTATGGAGATCAGTTTAGCGCGTTTTCCGACCTCTTCAGGTAGTGCCTCAGCCGCAGATGGACTCGCCAAGATAACGGCGTCCACCTCACCTGCTTGCCAATCACACGTCACCGTTTGATAAATCGTTACGGGTGAGGTTTTGACGCCCCCAGCCCCCAACCTCTCCTGCAAGATTTTGAGGGAACGGTTGCCCCTGGGAAGTCCTACAGTTACTTTGACCTCTTGACGTCGCAGAAAAGTATCTGCTAATCCTGCGGCATTTTGCGGTTCCCCGATGAGCGCAACCTCTCCGCTGAAGGTATGGACGGCTCGAGCCGTCTTCTCCCCTACCACGCCGATTTTTGGATTGATGTTCTTAAAAGGTAAGCCCAAAGCGTGCCAGGCTTCGGCGGCGTTCGGGCTGGTAAAAAGCAGCCAAGAGCACTCCAACAGCCTCTCCGCTTGACCTCTTACCGCTTCGCTCAACATCGGCTCAGTTCGAATAAGAGGTTGGCGAATAGCCTCATGCCCCCGCTCGGTGAGCGCTTCCGCCAAGCCCGCCAAGCGTCCTTCCGACTGCGTGAGCGCAACTTTCATCCTGCTAATACCAGACTGAAGAAGGGATGGCACAATGTGAGGGCGTCTGAAGTTACGCACATAGTGCGTTTGAGAATGTCACTTTGTGCCATCCTCAAATCACTTTGGTATAAGAGGTCACTTTGGGCGCGGGACGCCCTAACGCTTCGTAAGCGAGAAACGCCGCACCTTCGGAGGAGGGATGCGAGACGGTGACGCGCTCGCCTT
The DNA here is from genome assembly GCA_965213645.1 of Trueperaceae bacterium. Taxonomy (GTDB): domain Bacteria; phylum Deinococcota; class Deinococci; order Deinococcales; family Trueperaceae; genus CBDBZX01. The sequence continues at coordinate 518,598 of CBDBZX010000004.1, read as the reverse complement.
CGTACCAAGCGGTGAGTTCGATTTCGCCGTTTTTAAGAACGCCGTGCGCCCCGAGTGCGAGTTGACAACCGCCCTGGAGCATCGCCATGAGCCCACGCTCCGCTGCTACCACTTTGTACGCCTCAACGGAGTGAAGCTCAGTGAGCACCGAGGCCAACTCGAAGTCGTCGCGGCGGCACTCGAGCGCCAGCACCCCTTGCGCGGGCGCAGGCACGAAGAGGTCTGGGGAGAGAAAGCGGATGTCTAAGCCCTGGAGGTCAAGCTGCAACCGCGCCAGCCCTGCGGCGGCTAAAACAATCGCGTCGTACTGAGCATCACGGAGTTTTTGGACCCGCGTCGGCACGTTACCTCTCAGCTCTTGCACCTCTAAGTCGGGGCGAAGATAGAGAAGTTGTGCTTGCCGGCGGGCGGCACTCGTGCCGACGTTTGCACCCTGTTGAAGAGGTAAGTCTATACCGTCTGCGTTGAAAGCTTCTGGACGAACGAGCAGGACGTCCCGAGGGTCTTCGCGTTCGCTGATCGCAGCGATTTCCAAGCCCGGCATCGGCGCACTCGGCAGGTCTTTGTGGGAGTGAACCGCAACGTCAGCGTCTTTGGCGAGTACCGCGTCCTGCACGGCTTTGGTGAAGAACCCTTGCCCCTGCATCAGCTTAAAGGCGTCTTGCTCGCGGTCTCCTTGCGTTTCGATTAAAACGAGTTCGGTGGTGTGGGCGAGGGACTCGAGTCTATCCTTCACCCAATTCGCCTGCCACAGCGCCAAGTCACTTTTGCGCGTCGCAATGCGCACGTGCCTACTCATGAAGCCCTGTTTCCGTCAAACCTGTCTCCACTAAAAAAGTCTTCGCCGCCGCTAAGCCGTGCTCTCTCGCTACCGCTCGCAACCCTTTAATCGGCACATGCGCGAACTTGTGGGCTAACCTCTCTGCGTCCTCTTTGGGCAGCGAATCGCCGATGGTCGCCAAATACATCTCGCGGAGCCGCTTGATGGAGGGTCCGAGTTGGCGCTCGGTCCAGTTGGTCAACGCAGTTTCTAGCTCGAGCTGCACAATCCGCTCCGCTTCCGCAAACTTCTGAGCGAGTTCACCGCGCCGCCCCTGTCCAACAGATTGCAACGTATCCACGTTCAAGACAAAGAGGTCACGCGCTTTCGCCGCAGACCGCTTCACGTTGCGCGGGATGCCCAAGTCCACGGCAGCTTTGAGGTTAGGGAGTTTTTTTAGTAACGTCTCGTCTACCAAGTCCTTAACCGGCGTGGCGCAGATGAGGGCGTCTACGTCGGGCGGGCTTGCTAAGAAGTCTTTTAAGCTCGAGCTAGTCACGCGGTGATTTTTGCTCGAGAGGTGTTTGGCGATTTGCTGCGCGCGCTCAGCCGTGCGGTTCACGATGATGAGGTCGGTATGCTCGCGGCTCGCCATCGTCTTCGCGGCGAGCGTGCCCATCTCGCCCGCGCCAAGAATGGCGACGGTGGCGCGTTCGGGGAGACGCATTTCCAGTTCGGGTCTCGCCAAGCTAAATAAAGAGGTGTTGAGTGGTGCGAGCGCAACCTCTCGGCGCACCTTTTTGGCGATACGCAAGGCAGTATTAAACGCGAAAGAGGTGCGCGGTCCCGTCGTCCCTGCTTTTTGTGCCGCCGTGAACGCCTCACGAACCTGCGCCATGATCTGGTCTTCGCCGGGGTTGAGAGAATCTAAAGAGGCGGCGATGCGCGTAATCTGTTCCAACGTGCCGTCCTCTACATATGCATATGGGCGCACGCTCTGACCTGACGGCGTGAGGATGCGCCGCGCTTCGGTTACGCTCATCTCTTCGGGTAGCACTACGACCAAGTCCCAGCGGTTGCAGGTAACGATAGAAACGTGCTCGACGAAGCCTAATCCCTTTAGTACCTCTTCGTTGAAAGTCGTCTGCCACGCCTCGAGTGCCGCCGCGCCGCCCCGACGGTGTGAGACGCCTATGAGTGCGAGTCTATTCACACCTTTTATCTTAATCGGAATGATTCTGAAAGAGTGTCACGGAAGTGTCACAGGGGGTCTAGCGGGAGCGGTCCACGCGACTTCATCCCATTATCAACGCAACCCGTTGAAACTTTGTCGTAGTGAGAAAGCATTTCAGCCAGTCAGCATCTTAGGAAAACCTGACAAGCTGAAGTGCTGACTAGCTGAGAACCTCTTTCCCTCTCGCCCAACTGAGCAACCCCTCTGCCGCCCTACCCCGATGACTCACCCGCCGCTTCTCCTCGCTCGTCGCTTCAGCAAAGCCCTTCTGCAAGTCGTAGCTGTAAAACACAGGATCATAGCCAAAACCGCTTCGACCTCTCGGACTCTGCAAGATTTCACCCTCACAGACGCCCTCAAAAGCGTGAGTATCACCTTTGGGAGAGGACAACACGAGAGTGCAGACAAAGCGTGCGCCGCGCTCGTTTTGGGGCACATCGCGCAATTTTTCTAATAAGTAAATAACGCGCTCCTCCGCAGAGAGGTCGCCGCCGAATCTAGCGGAATAGAGCCCCGGTCCGCCGCCCAAAGCGTCAACCTCCAAACCGGAGTCGTCACCGAGGGCGAGGAGTCCTGTTTGTGAGGTGACATGTCGGGCTTTGATGGCGGCGTTTTCTTCGTAGCTTTGACCTGTCTCCTTTGGAAAGTCGGTCACGCCAACCTCTTCCGCCGACACGACCTCCACATCAAGCTCAGCCAAAATCTCCCGAAACTCCGCAACCTTGCCCTCGTTGCCCGTCGCCAAAACGAGCTTCACCCCGGATTGTCTCATCCTAGATTGTCTCAACCCAAATCTCCACGAACGCTTTCAAAAATACGCTCCACTGCGCTAATTCCCGAAGCGACGAGCTGCACATAAGTTTCAGCGGGAATGGGTCTTTCTTCACCGCCCCCTTGCACCTCGACGAGTTGCCCGTCCGCCGTAGCGACCACGTTGAGGTCCACCTCAGCGTGGCTGTCTTCGCTGTACTCTAAGTCCACCAACGAGACCCCTTCCACCACCCCAACGCTTACCGCGCCGAGTTCGTGGGTCAGCGGCCACTCATCTAAGCTCCCTTTGTGAATGAGCTTATTAGCGGCATTATGTAGGGCTGCGTAGCCCGCCAAGATGCCCGCACAGCGCGTGCCGCCGTCTGCCTCGATGACGTCAATATCGACGGTCAAGGTCTTGCCGTTAAAGAGCGAGAGGTTGGTGACGCTGCGGAGCGAACGTCCGATCAGACGCTGAATCTCCTGGGTGCGCCCACCCGCATAGAGCCGTTCGCGCTGTACCCGTTCGGGCGTGCTGCGAGGCAAGAGGGCGTATTCGGCGTTGAGCCAGCCACCTTTGTTGCCTTTGCCGCGCAGGTGCGGCGGGAGTTTGTTCTCGATCGTGACAGTAGCGAGAACGCGGTTGTGGCCCCACTCGACCAGTGCAGAGCCTTCGGCGTGGCGGCTGTAGCCGGGCGTGAGCTTGAGGTCGCGGAGTTGCTGCTGACCTCGGCCTTGTCGCACGCTCTGAGCGTTCGTTTGGATTTCTTGGGGCGTCATGATGTTGCGGGTGCTCTTAGCTCGAGGGACCCAGAACACAAAAGTCTGAACGGCTGAATGAGTAAAGCGTGCATTGTTTTAGCCTATCACTTGCGAACTCAGCAACGGCCAGATACCGGTTCAGTAATTAACCTAGTGTGTCTCTAACGGTTTTACTAAGGTTACATGAAGACAATATGTGATAAATGCCCCATAACCGCAAACGTTGGAAAGGTAACTTTAAGACTAAGAGATTAGAGTTATGTGCACTTTTTCCTTAATTTTTTCCCTGCGCAACGCCGCGCAGTAGAGGCACGCGACCTGAGCGCACGCCGTACACGTTGATACCGTGCGCACTTTAAGAGGAGACCGTTATGAAATACTTTGTGAAGCGCTTAAAGTATATGTTCAAGCCTACGTTTAGCGTTGTCGGCCTAGCTATGCTCGCCGCGTGTAGCAGCGTTCAGCCGGAGCTTCCCGCAGCCACGACAAATACGTTAGAAAAGGCACGCTACGACTACTCACTGAGTGTTGAGATTGACGCCTCGAGCCGTCCCCAAGAGGTCGCGGCGCGTCATGGCGGCGAGATTGTGGTGTGGCGGCCTGAGGCGGGCTTTGCGATCTTGGGCCTCAACGAAGGTGGCGCGTTTAGCACGCAGAGCGCCGAGGGTGCAGATATTGAACTCAATCAAGGTCAGGTGGCTGCGCCTGAGGTGGTGGCCTCGAGTGTGTGGGGTGAGGGAAACAACGCTTGGTCAGGCGGAAATAACGCCTGGTCAGGCGGAATGAGCATCGCCTCAAACTCCACGCTGTTCCAGAAAAATTGGGAGGCTTGGCTGCTCGTTGACCTCAATGGCGGCCTCGAGAGTGCGCCGCGTCAGGGTGCAGGCGTCAAAGTGGCCGTGATTGACAGTGGCCTCGACCTAGAGCATCCCGCCTTCAATAATCGACTTGCGCCGGTGCATGAATGGAAAGATTTCGTTGACGGCGACGCTTACCCGCAAGAAGAGCGCTCAGAGAGCAGTAACGATAACTATGGTCATGGTACGGGTGTCGCGGGCATCGTGGTGCAAGTGGCTCCCAACGCGACAATCTTGCCCCTGCGCGTCCTCGACGCCGAAGGTGTAGGCGACGTGACGAACGTTGCGGCGGCGATAGACCACGCGATTGCCAGCGGCGCAGATGTCATCAACCTCTCGCTCGGCACGGATGAAGACTCGGACGTGCTCAACCGGATGATCGCCTACGCCGCCGAGCATAAGGTCTTCGTGATTGCCTCGTCGGGCAATACGGGTGACGATGGAATCACCTATCCCGCTCGCAACGCCAAGCAGCCTGGCAGGGCGGGAGACTACTTAGTGAGTGTCGGTAGTGCGAAAACCTACGGCGGTATACTGTCCTTACTGTCCGAGTTTTCCACCTACGGCGAAGCACTAGAGATGACCGCGCCGGGCGAGTACATCTACACCGCCTTCCCCGACAATCAGATAGGGTATTGGAGCGGCACGTCTTTTTCGGCCCCGATGGTCGCGGGCACGCTCGCCTTGATGTTGGGCGAAGACGAGGACGAGCACCACATTGCTGAAAAGTTAGACGCTACAGTGAGTGAAGCCGATCTAAGCTATCTTCCTCTGCAAGTCAAGTGGTTCGTAGACTGGGTCTTGAATTAACGCTTAACTTGATTCTTACCACTTCTCTTAGCCTCGTAGAGCTTGTCATCTGCGAGGCTAAGCATCTTTTCGTAATCGAGCACCTTGACGTTATCCGTGAGCCCCATGCTGGCAGTGACCTGCAGTTCGGGGTGAACGCTCTGCCACGGGTAATTCATAACGGCTCGCCAAATTCTTTCGCAGATAAGCTGAGCTTCACGCGCTGAGGTCTCGGGGAAAAAGCCCACAAACTCCTCACCGCCGTAGCGAGCAACGGTGTCAATCTCCCTCACGTTCTCCCTGAGCAGCCGGGCGACAGCGCGGAGCACATCATCTCCAGTGCGGTGCGAGAACCTATCGTTGATCCGCTTGAAGTTATCGAGGTCGCAGATCATCACGCTGAGGTTGAGACCGAAGCGGCGCGTGCGGGCAAACTCTTGGGCGAGCTGCGCGTCGAAGTGGCGGCGGTTGTGGAGTCCGGTTAGGGCGTCCTCACGGGCTTGACGCTCCAACTGCTTCAAAAGCTGCGACTTCTGGTGGTTGGCTCCTTGCAATGATTCGGTCAAGACCCTGAGCCCTTCATTCGCCTGCGCCAGTTCGACGTTTCTGAGGCGATAAATCTCGGTCTCCTTCTCGGCTTGCTCGATTTCAAACTGGACACGCAAGCCTTGGAGTCTGAGGTCTGAGCCTTCGTTGAAAACTTTGTCTTTCGTCTCGATGTAGTGCTGTAAGTGCTCAAATGCTTCGTAAATCGCCCCTTTGCGCCAGTACACTTCCGAGAGCGCCTCATGCGTTTTGTAAACATCAGCTCGGCTACCAACCTGTTGTGCGGTCGCCAATGCCTCAAGAAGTACGGAAACCGCTTCGTCATAGCGCTCTTCCCTGTACCGAAGCTGGGCTAAAAAGACTCGCGCCTCTGTCTGACCTTTTAGGTCGCCAACTTCCTTCTTAATATTCAAACTTTGCTTTAAGTATGCCTCAGCCTCGTGAAACTGATTCAGTTCGAGATAAGTGAGTCCTAAGTGGGCAAGAACATTGCCCGCACCATGGCGATCTCCCATAGTATTCATAAGCTCGAGGCTGTCGTTGCTAAAGGCCAGTGCTTTCTCGTAATTACTGAGCCTAAGGTGAGTGCGCCCGATATTATTCATACTGAGCGCTTGTACATATCTTTCCTCAGTTTCCTCACTAATCTTCAGACTCCGCAGGAAATACTCGAGCGCTTCGGAATAGCGTTTAAGCTCGTAGTAAACCGTACCTACATTGAGTAGCGCTTCCACCTCACCCGCACGGTGGTCAAGCTCCCTGAAGAGGCGCAGGCTCCGCAGATGATAGTCTAAAGCGTTCGCGTAGTCACCGATAAAAGCGTAAATTGTGCCGATGTTGTTGAGCGCCCCCGCCTCACCTTGCGCGTCGTGAAGTTCGGCGCAGAGCTTCCGCGCCTCCAAGAACACCTTGAGCGCCCCCAAGAGGTCACCGGAGTCGCCGTAAATGATGCCTAGCGTATTGAGCGAGCGTTGCAACCCCTCCTTGTCTTCAAACTGTTCAAAGAAAGTGCGGGCTTCTGAGACGTTGGCGAGCGCCTCATCAAGCTCTGAGAGCCGCATCTGCGCGTACCCCTTGACGAGCAGGCTGTACGCTAAACCTTGCGCGTGCCTCAGGTCTCGCGCAAGCACGTGCGCCTCTTGAGCTAACGCTAACGCCCTTTTGGTATCCGCGCGGCGCAGCTCCCAGGCGAGCGCGTTGAGAAGCTCTAAGCGCGTCGCGGAGTTTTCGTCCGCTTGAATGAGAGTGACCTCTAAATTCTTGACGCGCTCAGTTTGCTCGGTGCTCATACGGTGTTCATCGCCTCTTACAGTAGTGTAGCCTGCTTTGCACAAGAAAGAAAGTCCACAACGAGCAAGAAAATTCACAAAGCGTAGATCTGGCGCTTCATACGGATTTCGATGGATTCATTCATGACAATGAATCAATCCGAACGTAGTGAGTGGGAAAGAAGATACGGATGAAGTGGCGTGAACTATTATCGAGCGCCTTTCTCGGTGATAGAGAATATAACGGAATCCGTATCGCACGCCTCTACGCTCATGTTATCCACCGCTTGACACGGACGCACTGCCTTACCTATACTGAGTTTACCTTAATAAATAAGGTAACGCACCAGAATGGAACCGGCGAGGAGCCAACAAAGAGCCGACAAGGAGCCGATAAGGAGATTGTGAAGGAGCTATGACCCAGTTACCCAAGATGCAGCGCAAAGTGTTTGAGCGAATCTGCGAGCACAAGTCCAGGACGGGAACCTGCCCTGAGCTTGCCCCCTTTGCGCGTGAGCTCAACATCCACTACGTATCACTCAAGCAGCATCTCGAGGCGCTTCACAAAAAGGGTTATCTCGTCTTTGAAAGTCGGGGTAGAGGGCAGTCACCGAGGCTCGAGCTACCTGCAAGAGCTACGGGCGTACCCGTTTTAGGGAGCATCCCCGCAGGCCCTTTGAGCGAAGCCTTAGCCGAGCCCGAAGGCTACTTGCCGCTTCACGACGGACGCAATCATTTTGCCTTGCGCGTCTCCGGCGACTCGATGGCCGACCTTATCCAAGACAGCGACGTGGTGGTCTTCAAGAAGGGCGTCCCTATGCGTAGCGGCGAAATCTGCGCGGTGCGCGTCGGTAATAGCGAAGTCACCTTGAAGTATCTCGATAAGTTAGACCCTAAAACGGTCGCGTTAAGACCGCACAACCCGCAGTATCCGACGCTCAGCGTGGACGCTAGGGAAGTGCACATCGAGGGTATTTATTTGGGTCTGGTGCGCGGTGAACTGCTCAGCACGCTCTATGAGGAGGTGTAATTGAGTAAAGAAATGCTCAGAATTTGAATTGCGCAGATGTTAGCTGTAGACGCACCCAAAGCTATTTGATTGACCGGAAGCGTCTGACCAGACGAACCTGCTGCAAATGTAGAGATTCCTCTCAAAAGCAGAGGCCAAAGCAGAAGCCCGCGCCCCATCCGCCAAGAGTTGCGCGAGCCCACACTTTCTAGCTTCTAGCTCACACCCACCCTAACCCTGTGATAAGGGTAACGAGGTGGGCCTAAAGGAGAACTAGCTCATGAACTATCCTGCACGTGTCTTCAGGGATTTGTCAAGTACCTGGCAGCAAGACGCCGCCAGCGAACGCATCGACATTTTAGCCGCCGAACTCACCGCTTGCGTCGCCGCCGGAGGAACGCTCTGTTTAGGGTTGATTCGCGCCGAGGCTGTGCCCAAGTTTTTCGGCCTCGTCTACCTCTTGGATGGTTACGGCATCTTGCTGCGTAAACGTCACCGGAGCGAGGGGGGCGTACTCGTCTTTGCTGAGGTAAAACAGGCTGTGGAATCCGAGTTCGTAGGCGCAGCCGTCTACGAGCGCACCTTAGAACGTCCCAAAACTTTATCAACCAACGAAGAAGCGTTCGCCTACGCCGCGTAAGGAGGGATGATATGAATACAGGTTTCAGCAAAGATACAAGTGCAGAATTGACCTGGCCTGCGCTTTTAGAACAACTCGCTCAGCCCTTCCCCGCGTCCTCCATCTATTGGCGAGCGGGCGTCGTGAGCCGCGATAAGAAGCGGGCGCAAGCCCTACCGTACGCCGAGCCGCGCGTGTACGAAGACAGGCTCAACCAGGTCTGCCCCGGTCTCTGGAGCGTGAGTTTTCGGCCTTGGGGCGAGTCGCGCATCATCTGTGACCTCACGATTGGTGAGTTGACGCGCGCTTCGACGGGTGAAGAAAACGAGGGTTTTGCACCCGGTACGGCGGCGGAGGCGCAAGCCTTTAAGCGGGCCTGCGTAAAGTTCGGATTAGGCCGCTACCTCTACGATATACCCATCGTTTGGGTTCCGTACGACGAGAACGCGCGGCGGCTTACTGAGACGCCGACGCTGCCTGAGCGGTTCTTACCTCGAGCCGAACACCCCACCCTACCAACCCTCTCCAAAGGTCGCGCCAACGCGATGCACCGCGAGATGGAAAAGTTGGGCTTAGAAAAGTCTGAGCAGTATCGGCTCGCCGCCACCGTGCTCGGTCATGAGGTCGCGCAGTTCACCGCGTTGAGCGAAGCGGAAGCGCTCGAGGTCTGGAACGTCGCTAAGCGTGCTCAAGCGGAGCGCGGCGTAGCACGGCAAGCGGCGTGACGAGTACAGTTACTGTTCAGGCCGAACACGAACACCTCTACCGCTGCCCCAAGTGCAAGCGCCGCGTGACAGTTTTGCTCCAAAACGTCGCCGTAAGTTGCAGCCGCTGTGGTCGGGTGATGAAGTGCGTAGAGAGCGTGCGGGCTGAGCGGATACACACCGCTTAAAAGGGTAGTTTACCGATTTACAGAGCGTTGCTCAGGACCGCGTTCAAGGTTACGGACGAATCCCGAGTAGAACGCAGCTTAGTTTGGAGAGGGGCTCGAGTCGTCTGTTACGACTCGAGCCCTTAGCCCCTTACGTCTCTAGCCAAAGAGGTTGTGAATGAAAGCTCTTCTTGACAGCATTAGTGAGGGAAAAGACAGCGCGAACGCCGGGTTTATGCTTACAACGTGCCCATATTGTGACGGCGAAGGTGGCGAGGTTTACACCACTGGTCCCGGTTACACGGCGCATCACTCCGGCGCGTACCTCCCCTTCGAGCACACCTCTCTATGCGAGGTTTGTGAGGGAACGGGTGAACTCGAGGTATGCGCTCACTGCTCCGAACCTTTAGAGGTCGTGCGCGGCGAAGAGGTGTGTAGTTGCGTCGCCGCGTGCGCCGTGGTGGACGTACGTCAAGCGGCGTAGAAGACTAGGAGGCGAGCGCTTTAAGTTGCTCCAACACATCTTGAGCAAGCTCGCGCCCTAACTCCTCCGCTTCACTCGCTTCACCCGAAACTTCAGCCTGGATGACGAGGTCGCCTCCCATATCCGCGACTGCGCCGAAGAGACTAAGCTCGCCCTCTGACGTTACCGTGGCGAGTGCGCCAAGTGCGTGAGGAGTGACGTTAAGCGCTCGCGCGAAACTCCGCTCTGCTCTGACGCGGTCGAAGCTAGGGCGGTGTTGCAGGGTGTAAGCAAGGTCGATAGCGAGGTCATCATCCTCTTTGACGACTAAGCCGAGTGAACCTTGTCCTACGGCTGGCGTAAAGATGGCGGGCTCTAAAAGCACGTTGAGGCGCTCTCTGCGCTCGAGCTGTAAAAGGTGCGCACTCGCCATGATGAGCGCGTCCACCTCACCCGTAGCGAGCAGCGCCAAATTCGCGTCAACGTCGCCAGAAACCGTCGTGACCTCAATGTCTTTGCGGTTCGCCAACAAAAAAGCGCGGTCGCGCGGCGTGCTTACGCCTACGACGCTGCCTTTTGCTAGTGACGCTAAGTCTTTCGCTTGTCGGTTGACTAAAGCGGCTCGGGGCTCGAGCCTTTTCGTCACGGCGGCGAGCATCAGCCCGTTAGGTAGGCTCGGCGGCAGCCCCTCTAAGCTCTGCAAGGCGATGTTGACGCGGCCCGCTGAAAGTGCGTCCAACAGCTCGCCTGAACTCTCGCCGCGCACGGTCTTTTGGGTGATGTTGACATCAGGCCAGCCTTCGCTCAGTTCGGCGAGCACGCCGCGTGCTTGCGGCAGTGCCAGAACGCCGCCCCGATTGCCTAAAACGAGTCTAGGCATGCGCGAATTTCATAGCGGGATTTATTTTTGAGGCTTGTTTTAGGCTCAGCACGTAGTAAAGCGTAGGATTAAACACACGGTATTTTACAGCAAATGTGCTTCACACGCTATAGAAGGGGCGGGCTCGAGTCGTGCGCTTACAGATATATCTTTTTAATATTCAGTAGACCTCATTGCAAAAGCCTCTTGAGTATTTTGCTGTGACCTTTTATAGCAGTTCCACTTCTCCGTAGATTTCAGCTCGCAGAACAAACTCACTTTTTTGTGACCTCTTTAGCATGGCGGAGCAGTGTGCTAAAGGGCCGTAACCGCTTATTCAGAGGCAAAGTGCCTAACCGGAAAAATAAAGCAATATAAACGAGCCGAAGTAAAGCGCGAGCGTCAAGAAGCTCTCGAAACCGATGTTGCCGATACCCTTTTTCTCACGCCGTAGCAGCCCCAACAGCAAGATGCCCGTCATCAGGATGGTCAGCGCGATGATGAAAACTTGCTGATTGGTAATCGCGTGGTAAATGGACCCATCGCGGTAGGCGAAGTCCGAAAAGGCCACGAAGAGCGTGTCAAAGGCGTTGCCGCCAATCACGCCGCCCACCGCCAAGGTGAGTGCGCCGCGCCGCACGGCGGCGATGGTCGTGACGAGTTCGGGCAGAGAGGTCGCAATCGCGGTGAGGAGGCCGCCGACGATGGTCGCGGAAATACCCGTTTGCGCTGCAATCTGCACGCCCGTTTCTGCAACTACGAAACCTGCGATACCGAGCAGCAAAGCAAGGACGAAAAAGCTCGTCCAGAGGCGCGTGAGGCTGGTCTGCTTGGCCTCCTCTTCCGACTCGTCGGGGTCGTCCTCTTTCGTTTCAGGGGTGCGGTAAGGACCCCACATCGGGTCCTCTTCCGCTTGAGCGATGAGCCGGATGCCGAAGCCGTAAGCGAGGATGAGGATGATAGAGGCGGGATGGATACCGAAGTAGCTGACATCGGGACCAGCGAGCGCCATGATGGGTATGGCTAAGAGCGTCGCTAGGAGCGTCCCCTGCATCAAGTTGGCAATCGACGCGGCGGCGTGCTCCAAGTTGATGTTGCGGTAGCTCATGTCGGCGACCGCCAAGAATACAGTTTGCGCCGCGACGCCGCCAAGCGCGTTGCTAACGGCAAGTTCCGCCGCGCCGCCCGCCGCTGCCGTAACCGAAGTGACAATGCCCGAAAGTGACGTGGCTGCGCCCAACATGACTGCGCCGACGATGGCTTCGCCGAGACCTGTCTTGTCCGCCAAGAGGTCAGCGACTTTGGTGAGGCGCGTGCCGACCAACGCGATGACGACGGCTGCCGCGAGGAAGAGCGTAAAGATGATGGGGAGGGAGAACGCAGAGAAGTCAATCATAGGTAACGTAGTCTACCGCTTTGCTGTTGCAACCCCTGGGCCATGCGTACCTTCATCTTTATCTGCCCTACTCTCACCTGTTCGACGCCGAATGAGGTCCCACACGCAGAGCACCAAAGCCAGGGCAATCATGACCTGGATGAAGAGGAACATATCGTGTAAGCCACCGACTTGCGCAGCAATAGGCGCGCTCGTCGCGTCGCCGCCTATGGGCCCCGGCGCACGCGCCGCCACCCGCGCCGCCCAGAGCGTGCCGAGCACCGCGATGCCGCTCGTTTGTCCAAGCGCCCGCGTTTCGGAGAGAAGTCCGCCTGCCACCCCGGACTGCGCCCTCGGCACCGCGCCCATGATGGCGCTGTTGTTCGGCGACTGAAAGGTGCCCATACCTAGACCAATCGGCAAGAAGAGCAGCACATAGCTGAGCGCCGTGGTCTCCTCGTTTAGCGTGCCAATCAAGAGGTAGCCCACCAAGACGAGCACCAGCCCGACGACGGTAATGGGCCGAGGGCCGTACCTGTCCGACAAGCTGCCCGCGACGGGCGCGATGAAGACCAGCACCACGGGCACAATCGCCATGAGCAAGCCGACGTTTCGAGGTGCGTAGCCGAGGATATTTTCCAAGTAAAAGGGCATCAGAAAGATCGTGCCTGCTATCGAAACAAAGGTGGCAAAACCAGTGACCAAGCCGATGGTGAGGTCGGCGTTTTTGAAGAGCCGCAGGTCGATGACGGGCTCGGGGGTGCGCAGCTCGAGCCACACAAAAAGCCCCAACATAGAGGCGCTCGCCGCAAAAAGCCCCAAGGTAAGAGGTCCACCAAAGCCACGCTGTTGCCCCAAGGTCAGCGCGAGCAAGAGCGCCAACAAGCAGCTAAAGAGCACCGCCGCCCCCGGCAAATCGAAGTGCTGTCCACCTTTGGGTTCATACGCGGGTACGAAGCGAAGCGCGAGCAGCATTCCGATAATGCCAATCGGCACGCCGATGAAAAAGACCCAGTGCCAGGAGAGCGCGTCCACCAGAAAGCCGCCCAAAGTCGGGCCGACGACGATGCCGCTCGAGAGCACCGAGCCCGTAATGCCTAACGCTTTGCCTCGCTCGTTGTCGGGAAAAACATCCGTGACAATCGCTAAGCTGAGCGCCGTGAGGAGCGCCGCGCCGACGCCTTGCACGACGCGAAAGCCAATCAGCCAAAACACGCTCCCCGCAAGACCGCAAAAGAGCGAGCCGAGCGTAAACACGAGGTAGCCCACGATAAAGAGCGATTTCTTGCCGAACATATCCGCCAAGCGCCCGACGATGGGCAAGAGCACGGCGTTGGTCAGCAGAAAGGAGAGCACCACCCACTGCACCACGGCGAACTGCGTCTCCAAGGCGCTCACCAGCGAGGGCAGCGCCACGTTGACGCTCGTCGCCATCACTGTTCCTAAAAATGTGCCGAGGCTCGCGGCGATGAGGACAAACCACTTCTGACTGTCAGAGTCGCTATTGGAATTAGAGGACATAATAGTCGAGTAGAACACGTTTCATATTCAAGAGGTTGGGCGTAGCCTACGCTGCGTGCGTGCTGTTTCGTCAGATTGTGAACGGGTAAGGATACCTCACTTTTCACAAAGCCGTGCGTTGAAAGGCTCGAGTTTTGACCTCTCACAGCTTATTTAATAGCAGGTATCATCTGGTCGGTTACACCCTCACTAGAAAGAGTGTTGTCTGACACGTACTTAAAGAGATGATATCTGCGGAGAAGTGGTGCAACGATAAGTGGAACTGCTATGAGAATCATCGTTGCTCCACGCGAGCGCTGAATCAGGTGTGGATGGAGCACGAAACATCGTATCTGTTGCAAGCAAAATCGTTCACATGCGGGGTTGGGGGAGGGGCTCGAGTGGTGAAGTCCACGCCTTTTCCTCGGCAGAAACCGTACAAATAGAGCATCTATGCGCTCTTGCACCTCACTGTTTTTAATGTCGCTAACCTCTTCCACTATGCGCTCTCATTTAGTTGCTGGACTCAGGGGACGCGAGCCGAAGGAGTACCGTGTTCACATCTAAACGGACCACGCCCTCAGAAAAACCTAACGAAAAATCTGGTGACACCCATCAGGCTTTGCGCTGGTCGGTGCGCACACGCTACCTCACGGCGTTGGCGTTAGTCGGCTTACTCAGCTTAGGCGCGTTCGTGGCACTTAGCAGCGTCATCAAGACGCAAGCGAGTTACGGCGCGATCATCAACGTGAGCGGACGCCAACGGATGCTCTCACAGCGCACCGCGCTCTACGCGCAGATGCTCGTCACTGCGCAAAATCCGGGCGAGCGTGAGGCTTTGGCGCAGACCTTGGCGCGGGATATCGACCTGATGGAGCGCTCGCACTTAGGGCTTACCCAAGGCGACGAAGAACTCAGCTTGCCCGGCAACCCTTCGCTCGAGGTCGCCGCGCTCTACTTCGACGCGCCAACGGACCTCAATTCGCAGGTGCTGGAGCACATAGGCCGCGTGCGCAGCCTCTTAGCCGCGCCCGAGCAGGACCTCACATCCGACAACGCCGATTTGCAAGCCATCTTAGCCACCGCGCCCACCACACTTTTGCCCGCCTTAAACGAAGCGGTGACACAATATGAAGCGGAGTCGAACGCGCAGGTGACGCGGCTCAGGTGGGTGGAGCTGGGCGTGCTGCTAGCGACGTTGGTGACGTTGGTGCTCGAGGCCGTCTTCATCTTTCATCCGATGGAACGCGCCATCAACGCGAGCCGCCAAAAGCTCGTCCACGGCGCGTTTCACGACGCGCTTACAGGCGTACCCAACCGGGCGCTTTTCGTCAGGCGTTTGGACCGGGCGATTGGGCAGCGGCAGGAGAACGAGCGCGCTTACTTCGCCGTCGTCTTTTTGGACCTTGACCGCTTCAAAACGATCAACGACTCGCTCGGCCACACCGTAGGCGACGCGCTTCTCGTGGCGTTCTGCGAGCGGCTCTTGCGGTGCGTGCGCCCGAATGACACGGTAGCGCGGCTCGCGGGGGACGAATTCACGATTTTGCTAGAGGAGATGAGCGGTCCTGAGGACGCCCTCAAGGTTACTGAGCGCATCGAACGCGCCCTAGACGCGCCTTTTAGCTTAGAAGGTCACACCGTTCACGCGACGGCGAGCTTGGGCATCGTTTCCTCGGAGGAAGGGTATACCTCTTCGGAGGAAGTTCTGCGCGACGCCGACATCGCCATGTACCGCGCTAAGGTCAGTGGACGCGCCCAGCATCAGCTCTTCAGCCCCGAGATGCGCGAAGAGGTCATTCGTGCGATGGTTTTTGAGCGCGACTTGCGCGGCGCGATCTCAAAGGACGAGCTAGAGGTTCACTATCAACCTATCGTGTCGGTCACGGCAACCGAGACGGTAGGTGAGACGGTTGGCTTTGAAGCGCTGGTGCGCTGGCGTCATAAAGAGCGCGGTCTCATCTCCCCTGCTGAGTTCATCCCTATCGCCGAAGAGACGGGCGCGATTATCGAGATCGACCGTTGGGTTTTGCGCCACGCCTGTGCGCAGGTCGCAGCGTGGCAAACGCAGTTCGCCAACCCCCTCACCTTGAACGTCAACCTCACCTCGCAGCAGTTAGAGCGCCCCGACTTCGCCCAAGTCGTAAAGACGACGCTCTCCGAGACGGGCTTTAGCGCAACGCGGCTTCATCTGGAAATCACCGAGAGTACGCTCGTCAACCGCACAGAAGGGGTGATGGTAGCGCTGGGGGAGATCGAGTCTTTAGGCGTCGAACTCCACATCGACGACTTCGGCACGGGCTACTCGTCACTCTCTTACTTGCAAGGCTTCCCCGCCGACGCGCTTAAAATTGACCGCTCATTCGTCAATAAACTGACTCAAAACGACGAGAGCGCCCGCCTGGTGCAAACCATCGTGGCGATGGCGCACGGGCTCGGGCTGCGCGTCGTGGCGGAAGGCGTGGAGACGGTGGAGCAGTTGGAGCACCTACATACGCTAGGCTGTGAGTACGCGCAAGGGTTCTATTTCGCGAAGCCGCTCGAGACGGACGCCGTCGCCGAGTTCCTCACCCTGGCATCTAAGGTCAATCGGTCGAATGAAGCGGCAGCTTGAGACAACAAAACAAGGGGTTGCAACCCCTTGTTCAATTTCACGACGCGCCCTACCCCTTCACCGACCCCGCCAACAGTCCCCGAATAAAGTAGCGCCCTAAGATAATGTAGATTAACAGCGTCGGCAACGCCGCCAAAATCGCTCCAGCCATCGGCAAGTTCCAGTCCACCGCCTGCCCGCCCGCAAGCTGAGCGAGCGCCACGGTGATGGGCTGAGAACTCTGCCGCGTCAAGGTCACAGCAAAGAGAAACTCGTTCCAGACCTGCGTGAACTGCCAGATAATCACGACCACAAAGCCCGACACCGAGAGCGGGAAGACGATGCGGCGGTACAGTCCAAAAAAGCCCGCCCCGTCAATTTTCGCCGCCTCTAACATCTCATCGGGAATCTCCGCGTAGAAGTTGCGAAAAATCAGCGTGGTGATGGGCAAGCCGTAGACAATATGTGTGAGTATAAGCCCCCACAGCGAGCCGTATAAGCCTAAACCGCGCAAGAACTCAAATAAAGGAATGAGCACGCTCTGATACGGGATGAACATACCGAACAAAATCAGCGGAAAGACGATATTCGCCCCCGGAAAGCGCCATTTGGAGAGGATATAGCCGTTCATCGAGCCTAAGAGTGCCGCGCCAAGCGTCGCTGTCACCGTGAGAATCAAGCTGTTCAGGAGCTTGGGCGCAAACGCCTCCCACGCCTCCGCGAACGACTGCCAGTACCAAACTTCGGGCAAGCTCCACGTGTTGGCGAGGTTGATGGAGGCGGGTTCCTTGAGGCTGGTAACGATAACGAGGTAGACGGGTAGTAAGAAGAAAAGCGTGGCGATACCTAAGAGCAGATAGACTACCCAGCGCGTCCTCGAGCCGCGTCCCTTGCCCGTTTGTACCTCTTGCTTGACTTCGGTTCGCTGAACTGTACTCATAATAAAACCACCAAAGTCACCTTCGCACCTCTCCACGTAAGCTGGTATAGAGGTAAGGAACGATCACCGCAGCCACCATGACGAGCAGAACCACGGCGATAGCCGCACCCTCGGCAAACTGGTTCGCTCTAAACGAGCGTAAGTACATTAAGAGCGCGGGCACGTCCGTCGTGGCGTTGTCCGCGCCCGCCATCGCAAAGATGAGGTCGAAGATTTTCAGGCTGATGTGACCTAAGATAATCATGGCCGAGAGCGTAATGGGCGCTAAGAGCGGAAAGATGACAAAGCGGTAGAGCTGCACTTCAGAAGCGCCGTCCACCCTGGCCGCTTCACGCAAATCGTCAGGAATGCCGCGCAGACCCGCCAAGTAGAGCGCCATCGTGTAGCCCGACATCTGCCAGACCGCCGCCATGATGATGCCGATAAAGGCGAGGTTAAAGCCGTGCGTTTCGCTGAAAGGGAGAAGTTTCACCGAACGCGCTCCGGTGAGCGTCCAGATGATAAGCATGGCGGCGGAGATGCCCGCAATCAAGGTGCGCCGCCTGTTGCCACGCTGGAACGCACTAAACGCAACCCACAGTAAGATGGCGGCGACTAGGATGCTCGTGTAGATATGCAAGTTCTGCCAGTTAAACTGCCAAATCTGCTCGCGACTCGCCAGCCAGCGGAATTCACCTTGGGGCAAGCCTACCACTGTCGGCAAGACGTTCACGCCCCCTTGCGGTTGCAGCATCCAGCGCCAGATGGTGCCCGTAACGATAAAGGCCAGCGACATGGGGAAGAGGAAAACCGTGCGGAAGAAGCCTTCGCCGCGCACATTTTGCTCGAGTAAAATCGCCAGCAACAACCCAATTCCCAAACAGCCCGCCAAGAAAAATATCGTGAAGAAAAAGGTATTGACTAAATCTTGCCGAAAGCGTCCGTTCGTCGCGCCTGTAAAGAGCCGTTCGTAGTTGGCTAGGCCGGTGAACTCCAGTTTTGGATTGAGCGCCAACGCCTGCGCGGGGTCTTGACCCCAGTTGGTCATCGACACATAGAACGTCTGCCCGATAAAGCCGTAGACGAAAATCCCTAGCAAGATAAGCGAAGGTAAAAGCATTAGAATAGCGGTGAGTTTATCTCGGTAGTTTCTCATGATGATCCGTCTCTTGCGGTTCTTGAGTTAAAAGCAACCCAGTCGAGCTGGGCGAACGGCGAGCAATGAGTCTAAAGGGGTTCACTCATTGCTCATTGCTCGTTACTCATTGCTGTCTTAGTTACCGATACCCGTCTGCGAGGCGATCTCTTGCGCGGCAGCAGCGGCGGCTTTGGGGTTGCGCGAGCTCAAAAAGCTCTCCATGACGCTCGCGAATTCGCTCATAAAGGTCTCGTTGGCAACTGCGCCGTGAACGAGCGAGCCAACTTTCGTGTTGGCCTGATAGTCTTCAGCAGCGGACTGCGAGTAGGCGTTGTATTGGCTGAGGTCGCTGTCCAGACGCGGCGAGATGGAACCTTTAAGCGGATTAAAGGTGTCTTGTCCCGCTTGTGAGCCCACCAGCCTCAACCACTCCCGCGCGTTCTCGGGGTGCGGCGCACCAACCGGCAAACCGAACGAGTCGGATAGAAGCAAGAAGTTGCCCTCGGTGCCCGGTGAGGCGGCCCAACCGAAGCCTTCGTTCGGGGTGAGCCCCAGCGTCGTGCTCATGTAGCCCGCTGCCCAATCGCCCATCACGTTAAAGGCGGCGTCACCGTTGGCGACGCGGTCAATCGCTTGTTGCCAACTGAGACCCGAAGCGTCGTCGTTCGTGCAGTCCAAAACCTGCCCAAACGTCTCCCAGACCCCCACCACTTCGGGATCGGTAAAGGAGAGTTCGCCGCTCCAGAGCCGCCCATAGTTCTCGGTGCCGAGCGTTGCCAAAGCCACCGACTCCCAGAGGTGCTGCTGCGTCCAGTTCTCGCCGACGACTAAAGGGGTCACATTCTGCTCTTGTAGCGCAGGACAAGTTGTATTGATAAACTCGTCCCAATTCGCAGGCACGCTAACGCCCCACTCGTCTAAGTTACTCGGAACAAACCACATGACATTGGAGCGGTGGATATTCACTGGCACGCTCCAGATGCCCTCTTCTGTGCTGATGAGGTTGATTAAATCCTCGGGGAAAGCGTCCATCCAGCCCTGCTCCTCGAAGAGCGGCGTGAGGTCTTCCATGCGGTCTGCCGTGACCCACGTACCGATGAGTTCTTGGCCCGCGTGAACCTGAAACGAGTCAGGCGGGTCGCCGCCCAACATGCGCGTCTTGAGCACAGCGCGTGCGTTTACGCCCGAGCCACCCGCCACGGTTGCGTTGATAACTTCGGTATCACTATATTCCTGCTGGTACTCGTCAATCAGAGCCTGGAGCGCAGGGCCTTCGTCGCCCGCCCACCAGGAGAAGATTTCTAGCTCTTCTTGGGCGTAGGCCGCGCCGAGAAGTAGGGCTAAAAGGGGGATGCACAATCGTTTCATGAAGAACTCCTTTTCTTTAGTGTTTTTTTGGGGCTCGAGCCTCTACACACTGGCTAGTGAACAAATGCTATTAAACATCAAAATGCCGTCTCTTCTCGCGCCTCCTTAGGCTCACTAATTTTTTACCTTCGCTTCCTAGCATAACGCTTTTCTGAGTCAAGCGTAAGGTCCAAAAACGTCTTCCAATCTACACTAGGCCATAATAAAGTACACAGTTGTACTATTGTGCTAAACTCGATGAGTTAAAGACAACATGGAGAGATAGGAATTGGGAGAGGTAGGGATTAGATGAAGGGCTTAGAGACGTATCTAGCTTGTGTGGTTGCGGTAGTGCTAACTACCGGCTACGCTCAAACAAGTAGCACAGAGACGGGTGGCGTGGAGACAGGCGGAGAAACAGGAGGCGCACAAACGATGAGCGCAGGGATGACGCAAGAGGACTGGGGCGAGATTGATGGTGAGCGCGTCTACCTCTTCACCTTGACCAATCAGAACGGGCTAAGCACAAAAATCACTAATTTTGGCGGCACCGTTACTGAGTTGCACGTGCCGGACTCGAGCGGCGAGCGGGCGGACATCGTGCTCGGGTTCGACTCGCTCGAGGGCTACAGGTCGGACGCTTATAGAGAGAGCAACCCTTACTTCGGCGCGATCATCGGGCGCGTCGCCAACCGCGTCGCTGAGGGTACGTTCTCCTTGAACGGTGAAACCTACACCTTAGCGACAAACAACGGCCCGAATCACCTGCACGGCGGCGACGTAGGCTTCGACCAAAAGGTGTGGAGCGCTAAGGCGCAGATGAGCGAGGCCGGGCCGTCCCTCATCCTGAACTACACCTCACCGGACGGCGAAGAGGGCTACCCCGGCACGCTCAACGTGACGGTCATCTACACCCTTACGAACGATGACGTACTGCGCTTTGAAACCGTCGCGACGACGGACCAAATCACGCCCGTCAACCTCACCAACCACACGTATTGGAACCTCTCAGGTGAAGGCTCCGGCGACATCTTGGGTCATGAGCTGAGGCTAAGCAGCGACTGGTACACGCCGACGGACGAGACGCTCATCCCGACCGGAGAGATTTTAGGCGTACAGGGGACACCTTTTGATTTCACGGAAGCCAAAGAGGTCGGTGCGGACATTCAGCAGGAAGCGGTAGCGAGTATCGACGGCGGCGGCTACGACACGAACTTTGTAGTCAACGGCGAGCTAGGCGAGTTGCGGCTCGCGGCGCAGTTGCGCGACCCAGCTTCGGGGCGAGTGATGGACCTCTATATCACGCAGCCAGGGATTCAGTTCTACAGCGGGAACTTCCTAGACGGTACGCTGACGGGTAAGGGCGGCGCGGCCTATGAGAAGTACGGGGGGATGGCGCTCGAGCCCCAACACTACCCCAACGCCGTCAACGTCCCGCACTTTCCCGCTGTCGTTTTACAGCCGGATGAGGTGTATCGCCAAATGATTGAATATAGGTTTTCTGCGAATTAGCGTTCGGTGGAATAGCATTAGTTTGCCGCGAGCAAGCGTCACAGCACGTCAACAGCCCCGCTGCTAAAATAGCTCATGTTCACCAATATTCGGCGGGGTTTGTGGCTCTATACGTCGTTTTTCATTGTGTTATTTTTCATGGCGTCTCTCACAGCCTGCGCTGCGCAAGCTGAAGTCGATTTTAGTGGTCTCGCCTTTGAAGTCACCTCTCAAATTACCGAAGAGCATTTAGAATTTAGCGCGTTTATCACTAACGAGAGTATTGTACCTCGAGACCTCGAGTATTCCTTCTGCGCCCTCAACGTCACGGCTTACACCTCCGCCGAACGCACAGGTGAGCCTGCTTGGGACGGCCTCAGAGCCGAGCATTTCTGTCCCGAACCTCTCTTTGTTAAGACGTTAGCGCCCGGCGAGAGATGGACGGACCCTTTGCTGTTAGAGCGCTACGACTTGAGTGACATTCTGCTCGAGGACGCTCGCTATTACTTTTCTGTCAGCCTCAATTTGAACGGAACTTTTACGGCGTCATTCCCAGCGGGAGACGCCTATTTGGACACCGATTTTGTTGAGTAAAGTTGAGAGGTGAAAATACCTGCGCAGCTCGAGCCCTCTACCGAATCGTCATAATCTTTTGCCCAATCATCAAAGAGGTGAAGCCGGTCTTCAGGCACGCGCGATGTCCGTTTGCGCGAAGTCGTCCCCGACATAGAGAAGCGGTCTATCGGCGACTTTCGCCGTGGCGTAGCTGAGACAATCTCCGAAGTTGAGCTTGGCACGGTGGCGGCCTTTGCCGAAGCGGAGAAAGGCGGTGGTGGCTTCACGCCAATGGACGGCCCCGAAGGGAATGACAGTCACCTCCATCTCGAGCAAAAATGCCTGCACCTCCATTTCGAGACTTTCGTCTAGCCTCGAGCAGAGCACCATGTTCGTCTCGACGAGCGTAGGCGCACCGATACCTACTGACGTAGAGGCTCCTATCTTGTTGCGGACAGAGAGAAAGTTGACCTCTTCTAAGAAGATAGTCGCGATAGCCGACGTGTCAAGAATCACCTAGAACCCTTCGGGACCGTAGCCCAAAATCTCGTCTTGCTCCTCTTGAGAGATGCCTTTGCCGCGCACGTCGTCGGGTATTTTAGGCCACACTCTCGTCTCTAAAAAGGTTTGCAGACGTTCCGCTCTGTCTTGGTTCGTGCCGGTTAGCTCGAGCCTGCTTTTACGCTCCTCCAACGCCTTGCGAATCGCCTGCGTCTTGCTCTCCCCTGTCAACGCGCTCACCTCAGCGGCGAGCCGTTCGACCTCTTGGTTTTTGATATTGAGCGCCATAGTTTAAGTATGAGGCAAGAGGTGTAAAAAGTCAAAAAAGGTGTAATAACGAAGGAGCAAAGTGTAGGGATAAAGAAGTAAGAATTTTTTCTACTCCTTACTTCCTACTTCTTGTGGTCCTAGCTAGATTTCCGGCTCTTCCCCGTGTGGCAGCGGCGTGGACTGGTCCGCCGTGCCCCACTGGTCTCGCGTTTGAATGTCCACCTTATAGCTCTCCCAGGCTTTTTGCTTGTACGCCTCTAACTCCTCTTCGCTCGCGTTTTCGGGCGCTTTGATGCCTGTGCGCCCTTGCATCTCTTCGGGCGACAAAGCTAAAAATTCCTCATGCGTGAGCTGTTCCATCGTCTCCCTCCGTATCTCCTTGATAAGCACACAAGTCATCTAAAATCGTGTCAACCTCTTCAGCGTTAAAAATAAATTTGGGGCGCAGCAGTGAGCCCGACGTAACACCTTCTGTCGCCTCTTGCGCTGAAAGCACCTTGTAGCTGTTGTCATCTTCACTGTCAAAATGCACGGGTGTGACGAGCAAGCGGTCAGCAAGCTCGGAGCCGGGCGGTTCGACGTAGATGATTGCGCCGTAGTCGTTGGCGCAGCGGTAGATGCGTTCGGTGGCGGCGAGACTACCTGAGGCAACATGGTGTTCCTTGACAAGTCGGTGGGCCATACCTTTAGTGTAGTACGGATAGGGACAAAGACTGCGCTCTAAAGACAGTTGAAAGTAATCCCCTTTTGGGGTTACGCAGTCTCCCGAAGGGAACGAACGGCGAGCAATCTAGTCGAGCTGGTTATGTATAGCAGGTATCATCTGGTCAGCTACACTCTCACTGAGAAGAACATCGTTTAGCACGCACATTCAGGGATGAGGACTGCGGAACTGTGTAGCAATATTACGTGGAAATGCTAGTAATCTTGCGAAGCCCTAAAGGATTTCCTTCGGTCACAAACGAACAGTAAGTTGAAAGTAAAAGGTTTTTTACTCACTGCTTATTGCTCGTTGCTCACTACTCAGTTGCTAGGAGCGCCGCAACCACGAACACCGCCGCCTGCGTCAAGATAATCGTGCTGCCGCTCGGTACGTCCAGAAAAAACGAGAGGATGAGACCGAGCGCCGTGCTGACTAGGCCAATAACGATACTCAGCAGCGTCATGCGGAAGAGCGAACGCGACAAGAGGCGGGCGCTAGCGGCGGGGATAACGAGGTACGAGGCGATGAGAATCACGCCGACGACTTTCACGCTGACCACGATAATCACGGCGGCGAGGGCGAACAAGAGGTACTCGAGCCCCCTCACGCTCACCCCATCCGTCTGCGCCAGTTCCGCGTCTAGGGTGGCGTAGGCAAGCTGTCCCCAAAGCGGCACGAAGAGCGACACGCTGAGGAGCGCTACCCCTGCGACCACCCAGAGGTCACCCTGAGTAATGCCTAGAATCGAGCCGAATAGGAGTTGCCAGGCGTCTACGGTGTAACCCTCTTGCAGACTGATAAAGAGGACACCCAAAGCCACCGACACGGCGAAGAAAATGCCGATAGCGGTATCCGACGAGAGTTGCGTACGCTCGCGCACCCACGCGATGCCGAGTGACGCGCCTAACGTGAAGGGTAGCGCCACCCAAAGCGGCTGACTCACGCCGATGAGGAGCCCTAAGGCGACGCCGCCGAAGGAAGCGTGCGCGAGCCCGTCCCCTAAAAAGGACAAGCCGCGCTGCACGACGAAAACGCCTAAGAGAGCGGCGGAAACCGCGACCAAAAGCCCTGCTAGGAGTGCCCGCTGCATAAAGGGATACTGAAAGACCTCGATAAGCCCGTCCATCAGACCACCGTCACGACTGAATCACGCCGTGGTTCATAGCGTAATAATCTCGTGCGCGTGCCCCACGTGACCATAAGCATCTTTGAGACAGCGCTCACAGAGCACCTCTTGGGGTAAACCGAAGCCGTGTACGCGGCGGTTCAAGACGATAACTTTCGAGGCGTGGTAGCGAGCGGCGGAGAGGTCGTGAGTGATCATCGCGACAGTCGCGCCCGTCTCGGTCTGGTAGCGCTCTAAGAGGTCGTAGAGGTCGTGCTCGGCTAAGAAGTCTACGCCCGTCGCAGGCTCATCTAAGAGGACGATGTCGGGTTTTCTTACCAGTGCCCGCGCCAAAAACGCCCGCTGCAACTCGCCGCCGGAGAGCTTGGCTAAAGGACGCGAGAGAAGTCCCTCCGCGCCGACTTGCGCTAACGCCGCCGACGCCCGCTCCTTCTCCTCTCGTTTAATCCATGCAGGCCAGCGCCGCCGCAGCCCCGACACGACGAGTTCTAGTGCTGTCGCCGGAAAGGTGCGGTCGAAGGTCTTGAGCTGCGGCACGTAACCGATGCGCTCGGGGCTCTTACCCGCATCCGTGCCGAAGAGCGCCGCGTGCCCTTTGTTCGGCTTGATGAGACCCAGCGCGACCTTGACGAGCGTAGACTTGCCCGCGCCGTTCGGTCCGACGACAGCGAGAAATTCGCCTTTCGAGAGATCGAACGACACGTCTTGCAGGGCTTCAACCTCACCGAAGCGCACGCTGACATGATGGATATGAAGGGCGGGAGGATCGCTCATCGAGCTAACCATAGCAGAAGCAAGAGAGAATGAAAAAGACCGAAGGGAAAATATTCTCCCTTTCGTCTTCTCTACCTTCTCTTACTCGTCATCTAACGCCTCTGCAACTGTGTTGACATTGGTGCGCATCAGTTCGGCGTACGTTTCGGTCTCCGCGCCGCCGCCCAAGGGATCGAGGATATAAAGCGGTACGTTCGCGCTCTCCGCGATGACCTCGGCGGGGCGGGTAGGCAGTTGCACCTCGCTGAAAATGGCTTTCGCGCCGCTCCCCTCGATCTGCGAGAGTGCCTCGGTGATGTAGGCGGGGCTCGGCTCACGTCCGGGAGCGGGCACGATTTCCACAACGAGGTCTAAGCCGAAGTGCCGCGCGAAGTAGGGCCACGCCTCGTGGAAGGGGACAAAAGCCGCGCCCTGAAGGGGCTCCATGACCTCTTGGAGTTCGGCGTTTAACGTGCCGAGTTCGGCAACGAGCCGCTCACCGTTCGCTTCGTAACTAGAGGCGTTCTCAGGGTCCACCTCGGCGAGGCGGCTCACGAGCAGCGGCACGAGTTCGGACATGAGCGTCGGGTCGAGCCAGACGTGCGGGTTGACGCCACCATGCTCGTGGGCATGGTCGCCACCCCCTTCTTCCGCACCTTCTTCAGTATGATCTTCCTCGCTCTCCTCACCTTCAGCGTGTTCCCCCTCCACCGGCTCGAAGCTGAGTTCGGCGATGACCTCGACCATTTCAGCGTCCGTACCGCTCGCCTCAATCAAGTCCAGCAGCCACTCGTCCAGCACGCCGTTCAAGACGACGAGGTCCGCCTCAGCGAGTTGCGCCACGTCTCTGGGCGTCGGGTCGAAGGTGTGGGGCGATACGCCCGGTGGGAGCATACGGACCACCTCGGCGTTATCCCCTGCAATCTCTTGGACGAGTGCGTAGTAGGGGTGAATGGAGGTGATGATGGTCGGTTGTTGCGCCCAGGTGAAGGCGGTGCAGAGGGTGAAGAGGGATAGGCTTAGTGTGCGTTTCATGAGGTTTCCTCCAAGTGAGAATGAGAAGTAGTTATCAAGAGAGTGTATCGTATTGAGGCTGAGGGCGGGGTATCAGGCTGCTACACGCGGTCGCCTCCGAGAACGTGACACCAGTTCAGAGGCGAGCACGTTGCGCCTGATACGTTTTAGTTCCCCTCCCTCAAGCGGCAAGCTCGAGCGCGTCTCTGACAAGACCTGCGTCCGCTAAGATGTGCGGCAATGTCAGCAGCAGGTAGACCGTCGCGCTCGCTAAGGTGTTAGCGGCGTGCCCGGCGCGGGTCAGCGCGTGTGCCCCCATTGGGTAGAGCGGCGGCAAGTTCTTCCAACGCCCCGCGTCGTCCAGGGCAAGTCCATGAAGTGCGCCATGAAATCCCGGTCGAACCAGAACGGAGCGAAGGGTAGTTGCCGCTCGATGGGGTTGAAGTAGCGTGACAAGAGCGTGACCTTCGCGCCCCCTTCGGCGAGCTTAATCGCGGCTTCCCAAGTGGCGATGTTCGACGAGCCGAGCACCGCCACCCTCGAGCCCACGAGTTCCGGGCGTCCGTAGTCGAGCTTGAAGGCGTGGTGGGCGCGTCCTGCCGGGAGGTGCTGCCACCAGACGCGCCAGGGACGCGGCACGAAGAGGTGCGGTTGCAAGCCGGTTGCCAGTACAACGGCAGACGTCGTGAAGGTGTCGCCGTTGGAAAGGGAGACGTGCCAGTGGTTGTGAATGGGCTCGAGCTTCGTCACTTCGGCTCGAATCACGCGCTCGTCCGCGCCGCTCGTCTTCGCAACGCAGTTGGCGTAGCGCCAGAAAGCGGCGCGGGGTGCACGTTGCGCAGGGGTGGTGCTCTCGTTGAAGCGGTCACAGGCGGCGTCTTTCAGGCTATAGACGTTTGCCAACGGAGAGGTCTCGCCTTCCTGAAAGCGCGTCATGCCCCGCGCCTCACAGCCGAGCGAAAAGTCCAGCTCGCGAGGGCTGCGCAGGTGCCCGGTCGCCTGCATCGGTCCGCTAGGTCTGTAGAGCGGCAGCCAGTGCGGGGCGGGGTCAACGAGCGCGTAGCCTGACAAACCTCGGTCTTGCATCAAGAGGTGTAGCGCCAACCCGTGCGGACCGCGCCCACCGATGACCGTGAGGGGGATGTCTACGTCATGTTTGGACGTGGGGTGAACGCGAGACTCGAGCGGTTCAGTCATGGATGGTCGCGCCGGGAATCGCGAGCACTGCGAGGCTATAGGGGGTGAAGTCTAGCTCGAGGCTGCGCTCCACCCGCAGGTCGCTCAACGAGACCTCGTGAACTTGCTGCGCGGCGGGGTCGCTCACGTAGATGAGGTCGCCTTGTACGGTGAGGCTGGGGCGGACCACGTCCTCTGCCTCTGTATCCACTGCGCCAATGACAGAGATGTTCGCCCTAGCCTCGCCGCTTGTGGGCTCGAGGGCATGAAGCTGTCCGTCGGCGGTGAGAACGACGAGCGTTTCACCGTCTGCGAACGTCATACCAAGCGGGCTGGCACTCAGCGCCATAGGGGTCAAGGTCTCCGCTGCCGGGTCAATGATGACGACCCCCTCCCCGAAGTTACCGACCATGGCCGGGCTGTCCTCGTGGGCGGCGACCGTGCCGACACGCACGTCCTGTGGCCTATTCGCTGGGTTGGGGAGTTTACTCGAGCTAAATTCACTGCCATTTGCCCCGATGAGCAGCACGCCGTCTTCGCAGCCGTACACGACCGAGTCGCCCGAATGCCCTGCGCCGTGCAGCCCTGGGCAGCCCTCGATAGTCTGCACGAGCGCGCCGCTACGCTCGTAGATGTCCACCCGCTCGAGGTCGTAGTAGCCATTGAGCACGTGGTCGCCGTGTACAACGGGCGCACCGTGATCGGGCTGCTCAACGGTAAGCTCGGTGTAGTCTAGGCTCAACCTTAAAAGCCGCTGGTCTAAGAGCGCGACTGTCCCTTCCTCGTCGTTGAACACAGCGATGTCGTTACCGTGCGCGAAGAGGTGAGTAGGCTCGCGCCCGACATTCATGGTCGCGGCGACGTAGGGTGCGCCTTGCACGAGATCGACGTGGTCCACGTGGTCCACCGTCGTGAGCCCCGAATGGATGAGCGAAACGCGGTTCTCATCACGGTGCACGACGAAGCCGAAGCGTCCATTGGGGCTCCGGTAGACGCGCCCCGCCTCTCCCGGTGTCGAGAAGCTGGCGAGCACCGCGTTGTCCTCGAGCGCTAACACGTGCGCGTCGGTACTTTCAGCGTCGGTCACGAGTAAACGTGTTCCGGCAGCGGCTTCGGCGCTCACCCCGTTGCCCATGCTGTCTGTGCTGCCTGCGCTGTTCGTGCTGCCCCAACTCGCCGCCGGCTGTGCCCAGACAAGCGACCAAACGAAAGGTAGAGATAACGCAAAAATAAAGAATGTAAATCTCATCAGATTTTCGTCTCCCTAAACAAGATGTGCTTGCGCACAACCGGGTCGTACTTTTTCAGCTCGAGCTTCGCCGCCGTGGTGCGCCGGTTCTTCGTAGTTGTGTAAGTAAAGCCCGTACCTGCCGTGCTGCGCAGCAGGAGCTTAATGCGGGGTCCGTCTGCCATATTTTCCTCTCCAATCCTTATTGACAACAAGTTATCAATAAGCGAGTTTAACGACAGCTTGAGGCTCTGTCAAGCTCGGCGGGATGAGGAGGTTGTATGAAAAGTCAGTTGAGCCGCAAGGTACAAATTTTGAGAAGGGCGAAGGGAGAATACGGAACTGAGCTTCTTTCTCCCTTCTGCTTTCTGTATTCTCTTGACGTCTGAAGTTCTGCTCAACCGACTTTTCGGGGTATCTCGGGACGAGGGCTGTGGAGTGTGGTGACCGCTGAAAGGGCGGGCGTAACGGTGGCATAGAGCCGATATAGCTAGCGAGGCCGAGTATCACACACGGGCTCTACCGCACCGTTAGGTATGCTTCGGGGCGTGTATCGCTATGTTTGGTTAAGCCTTTGTCTTATCTCAAGTCT
Source organism: Trueperaceae bacterium (assembly GCA_965213645.1). Taxonomy (GTDB): domain Bacteria; phylum Deinococcota; class Deinococci; order Deinococcales; family Trueperaceae; genus CBDBZX01. The sequence goes on along the minus strand of CBDBZX010000004.1, from coordinate 489,530 downwards.
CTCTACAGCGCTCGCCCACGACATGCGCTGGAACCCGAAGAGCACCCTCGAAAGCGCCTACCCCCTCGTTCCCAGCGAGACTTCGCGCTACATCATCGGCGAGTTAGCACAGGGGGAGGCGGACTTTTTCAGCCTCGAGCTACCCGCAGGCGTCCCTTCGCTCGCCTATCTACTCGCTTCGCAAGCCTGCCCGGGCTTCTATCCGCAGCTCTGGCTCATCGCGCCCGAACTACCCTCGCATACACCGCCCCCCTTTGAGATTCCAGAAGGACACAGCGCTTTGCAGCTCGAGTACGGCTGGAGTCTCTTTCGCGACCTCTTCATCGCCGCGCGGCGCGGCCCTGGTCTCAAGGACTTCGCCGGTTTAGGGGGTTACTTGGCCGTGTACGCACCCGACGGGCCTGGCTCCTACGTCCTCGTGTGGCAGGGCGTCGATGTCATGAGCGGTACGCCGCAAGGCTGGAACGCATTGGAGCGGTTTAATAGCTGCGCTGTTGATAATGGTTCTCAGTAAGTATAAAGGCGAGGCGCGTGTCTGTTAGACTACCCTTATGAAGCGCCGAACCTCCCAACGCCGAGCGATTTTACACGCTTTAGAAACTGCGCCGGGTCCCCTGACGCCGCAAGAAGTTCTGGAGCGAGCAGGTCAAACTCAGACAAGCTTAGGGCTCGCCACCGTCTACCGCAATTTGGGCAGTTTGGAAGAGGACGGTGACGTGATTGCAGTCCATTTACCCGGCGAGAGCGCCCGCTTCGAACTTGCCGGGCGAGGTCATCACCATCACTTCTGCTGTGAGTCGTGCGAAGGCGTCTTCGAACTCGACGCGACCTGCCCGGTGGCGGTCTTGGAAGGCGTTACGCTACCCGGCGGCTTTCGGGTCAAGGACCACGAGTTGACGCTTTACGGGCTCTGTCCTGGGTGTCAGGGAGAAGCTGTTAGCGTTTAGCACTTAACTGTTAGCCGAAGCTAAAGGCTAACAGCCCTCGAGGAGAGATCAAATTGCTATATCAGACGCTGACACGCCGTCTTCTCTTTCTATGCCTGCTACTCGTCCTACCGGGCTTCAATAACGCCCTTGCGCAACCCGGCGCGCAGCAAACGGTATCTGAGGTGGGCTATCTCGAGGGCCGCATCCTCGCCGTCGATGAGGTGACGCGCTTCGCTGAGGTGCGCTTATCCAGCGGTGAGGTCGTCTCCGCTGACCTGGGCCAGCCGCTACCTGAAGAGGTTGGTCTAACCCTCTGATTTACCCGGCTTCGGCCCTGGCGAGCGCGTCGAGATTTACTACGCGCCGGGACCGGACGGGACGCGCCAGTACGTCGTCTCAGACTGGGTGCGGCGGCCCGCGCTCTACGGACTCGTTCTGCTCTTTTTGGCGGTTTCTGTGGTCGTCGCGAGAGGCAAAGGCTTACGGGCGTTTCTCGCCACCGCAACGAGCTTAGCCATCGTCATCGGCTTCGTCGTGCCGAGCATTTTAGGCGGCTGGAACCCCATTCTCGTCTCGCTTTTAGGGGTCGGCGGCATCCTCATCTTGGCTATCTACTTCGTCCACGGGCTCTCCTGGAGCACCACGGCGGCGCTCATCGGCACCTTTGCGGCGGTGCTCGCGACGATGGGCTTGGGCCTCTTCTTTACCGAAGCGGCGCACCTCACGGGCTTCGGCAGCGATGAGGCGACGTTTATCTCGTATGGCGCGAGTCAGGTGGACCTCAAAGGGTTGCTCTTGGCGGGGCTCCTCATCGGAGCTTTAGGGGCGCTGACTGACATCACCATTGTGCAAGCGAGCGTGATTCGCGAGCTGGCGCACGTCAACCCGAACTTCGGACTCGCCGAGCTTTACAGGCGCGGGATGAACGTTGGGCTGGACCACATCGGCTCATTAGTGAACACGCTCGTTCTAGCGTATACGGGCGCGGCCTTGCCGCTCCTCGTTCTCTTGACGCTCAGCGATTTTACGCTTCTGCGGGCACTCAACTTAGAACTGGTCGCTTCTGAAGTGGTGCATACGCTAGTTGGCTCGGTGGGGCTCATCCTCGCCGTTCCTTTCACGACGCTCATTGCCGCTTTGATGTTTCGCGGGGACCGCTTGGCGCTCAAGGAGGGGGAATTAGAGCACGCCCATCATCACTGAACATCACTACTGAAGGCACGTCCAGATGAATCGAACACTGCTGGCATAAATTTGACAATGATTTCTTATTCTCATCAAGAAGTTTGAGTCTTTTGTTAGATTAGCTTCTGGAGACCTACTGCGCTCTACCTTATAAATAAAGGAGAGGTTTATTGTGAAACAGATTCTCATTATCGCAAGCGTTCTATTCTTTTCCGCGTACATTTTTGGGGTGGCACAAACAGGCGGCTTCGTGCAAGAGGAGCCCCACGAGCACGGCGCGGCGTCGCTCTCTGTGGTGCTGGAGGGCGAAACGCTGAACATGGAGTTCGTGAGCCCGGCTGTGAACCTGGTCGGCTTCGAGTACGAGCCTGCCACGCCCGAGGAGGAAGAGGCTGTGACGAACGCCCTTGCGCAGTTGGAGGACGGCGCGACGCTGTTCGCCCCAGCCGGGGGTGCGAGTTGTGAACTGTCAGACCAAGAGGTCGAGCGGGAAGTCACGAGTGAAGACGATCATGAGGAGGGCGAAGAGCACAGCGACGAAGAGGGCGGGGAGGAGACCGGCGGCGAGGGCGCAGTCCACAGCGAATTTCACGCCACCTACACGTTCACCTGTGCGCAAACCGGACAGCTTGGACAGCGTCAACTTGCGCCAGCTTTTCGCGCTCTATCCAGGCGTCGAGGATTTGGACGTCCAGTACGTCCTCCCGGGTGGGCAAGGCGCGGCGGAACTGAGCCCGACGACGAACGTGCAACTCACCTTTTGAGGGTGGGCGGATGACAGGCAAGCTGACCGGGAGTACACTGGTTCTGTGACGCTGACGGAACGAGCTTCTGTTTCTGAGACGCCCTCTCGAGCCGCTTTAGTGCAATTAAGGGAGGTGCGCTTCCGCTGGAAGCCAGGCACACCGCTCGTGCTAGACATTGACGAATTCACCGTCCAGCAAGGTGAAAAGGTCTTCCTCAAAGGGCCTTCGGGCAGCGGCAAGAGCACACTCCTCAACCTCATCGCGGGCGTGATCGTTCCCGAAGCGGGTACGGCTGCCGTGGACGACACGGCGGTCTCCGCCCTACGCGGCGCACAGCGCGACGCATTCCGAGCCGATCACGTCGGCTTCATCTTCCAGATGTTTAACCTCATCCCCTACCTCTCGGTGCGGGAGAACGTGACGCTGGCCCTCACTTTCTCGCAGCGGCGTACGGCGCGGGCTCTCACAGCGGGTACAGCCGATGAAGAGGCAGCCCGCCTGCTACGTCGTCTTGGGCTGGACGAAACACTGCAAATTCGCCCTGTGACCGAGCTGAGCATCGGCCAGCAGCAGCGCGTAGCGGCGGCGCGGGCACTCATCGGTAACCCCGAGCTGCTCATCGCCGACGAGCCGACCTCAGCCTTGGACGCGGACACCCGCGAAGGCTTTATCCGCTTGCTCTTCGAGGAGTGCGACCGCGCCGGGATGACGCTTCTCTTTGTGAGTCACGACGGAAGTTTGGAACGCCTCTTCGACCGCAGCCTCGACCTGCGGACGCTCAACCGCGCTGCGGAAGTCGCTTAATGCTCGTTAAGCTCCTCCGACTGACCGTCAAGAGTATGCTGAACCGCGCAGGCACGACGCTCCTGACCGTTCTCGTCATCGCCATTAGCGTGACGCTCCTTTTAGGCGTCGAGAAGGTGCGTACGGAAGCGAGGGCGAGCTTCGCCAACACCATCTCAGGCACCGACCTGGTCGTGGGCGCACGCAGCGGCGGGATGCAGCTCCTCTTATACAGCGTGTTCCGCATCGGCGACGCGACGAACAACATCACTTGGGACAGCTACCAGCAGGTCGCCGCGCACCCCAACGTCGCCTGGAGCGTACCTATCTCGCTCGGCGACTCGCACCGGGGCTTCCGCGTGGTCGGCACGAGCGCGGCGTACTTCGAGCACTACCGCTACGGGCGCTCTCGAGCGCTGCGCTTCACAGCGGGCGAGCCCTTCAGCGGCGTCTACGACGCGGTACTCGGCGCGGACGTAGCCGAGACGCTCGGCTATGAGGTCGGCCAAGAGGTTATTATTGCGCACGGCACGGGCGACGTGAGCCTGCTCGACCACCGTGACAAACCCTTCACCGTGGTGGGCATCCTTGCCAAGACGGGCACGCCCGTGGACCGCTCCGTCCACGTGAGCTTGGCGGGCATCGAGGCGATGCACATTGATTGGAGCAGCGGCGTGCCTATCCCGAGCCAGCGCCTAAGCGCGGAGGAGGCGCGGACGCGCGACCTGACGCCGCAGGCTATTACCGCCTTTCTGGTCGGCGTGGAGCCTAAGACAGCGATTTTCAGGCTCCAGCGCGACATCAACGACTACCGGCGCGAGCCGCTCCTAGCGGTGCTACCCGGCGTTGCCTTGCAGGAGCTGTGGAACCTCTTGGGCGCGGCAGAGCGGGCGCTGCTCATCGTCTCGGGCTTCGTGGTGCTGAGCGGGCTCATCGGGATGCTCAGCGCGATTTTGTCGAGCCTGAGCGAGCGGCGACGCGAGATGGCGATTCTGCGTTCGGTCGGCGCACGGCCCTGGCACATCTTCTTGCTGCTCAGCGCCGAGGCGGTGCTCTTTACGCTCATCGGCTGCGTGCTCGGGGTGGCGCTGCTCTACGCCGCGCTCGCCGGGCTGCGGCCCTGGATAGAGCGCGAGTACGGGCTTTTCATCGCGATCACGCCGCCGAGCGCGTTCGACCTCACCCTGCTCGCTATCGTCATCGGCGCAGGCGTCCTCATCGGGCTCGTCCCTGCCTACCGCGCCTACCGCCACTCGCTCGCGGACGGCTTGACCGTGCGGGTGTGAATCTTCGGGTGTAAATTAACGACCTGCGAATTTAACGACAGAGGGTAGGACGAGCGTCTATACTCGAGCCGTGGAGAGGATAGAGGAAACTATGAAAAAACCCATCACCGTTTTACTCGCAAGCCTGACGCTTCTACTCGCCGCGTGTGACAGCGAACCCGAAGCGGGCACGCCACTCGGATTGGCGCAGCAGGTCGCAACCAGGGCGTTCAAAACCTCTGAGCCCACCGCGCTCGCCTGGGGCAACCTCATGCCCGCCGACTACGAGCCCTCCTATCAGGCTTTCCCCTGGGAGGTCGAAGACAGCGAGGCGATGATGCAGCGGACCCTGCAAGAGACGCCGCTCGTCGAAGCGTTAGACGGGCAAGAGGTCAAGGTATCGGGCTACGTCGTGCCGCTCTCAGGCGATGAGGAAGCGATCAGCGAATTCTTGCTCGTGCCCTTTTTGGGCGCGTGCGTTCACGTGCCCCCGCCACCCGCTAACCAGATCGTCTACGTCAAGCCGACCTACCCGCTACCCCGCGCCGATTCGTACGACGTCGTCTCAGTTGTCGGCAAGATCGGGGCGCAGGGCCGCGCCAGCGAGTTCGGCGCGGCGGGCTACGAAATGACGGACGCGCTGCTCACCCCCTTCGACGAGGAGGAGTACGCGGGCATCGCCGAGAGCCCGGTGGTCATTGACGGGGACGGGGCGCAGAGCGACCCTCCTGCGTTTAGATGATGTGACGCGAGGAACGAGCTGATTGTCTGCACCACGAGGTGCTTAGGTAGCGTTCTCAAGTGAGGTCGGGCAGCGATGCGAGAAACTCTCGAGTCATCCCTGATACAACATCTTGTACCTCAGCTAACTCACGATGCTCAACCTCTTCAGCACACAATCATCTTTTTCGGCGAGATAGCGACCGGAACCCCCAACGCCTACGTCCCCGACTTCTCGGACGTAGGCGTTAGATTGAGGCTGCGTCAGCCTCGCACATGAACGAAGAGGTTCAAAAGGCGTAAACTTGGAGATGTGTTCACACTTTCATGACACGCCTTCACACTATCTACGACCTCGAGCGTTCCTTCATACTTGAATTCTCAACGTGCAAAACACCACATTCGTACCTTCAAATGCGAGCTTTATGCCTTACCCTGACCTAACAGTCGTTCTTGCGAGTCAAGCGCTACCACCCTTAACTGACATTCCTTTCCCTAATGTGGTGGGGCGGTCTTTGACGCTCGAGCGGGAGGTCTTCTTGCAAGTTCAAAGTGAAACGTGGGGTCTGCTCGCGGTTATCTTCGTCGTGTTTTTCGCAGGCTTTTCCGAGTCTTTGGGTCAGAGCGTGGTGCTCTTCGCCAACCGCGTCAAGCCGAGGCGCTTCGTGGCGTCGCTGGCGCTCTCAGCCGCGATATTCCTGTTTAGCTACCTCTTCTGGACGCTGAGCATCTGGCTGGTGGGCACCTACGTCTACGGACGCGAGGTGGACTTCAATACCATTGCAAAAGCGGTGGGGCTCGGCTACGCGCCCTACCTCTTCTCGTTCTTCGCGCTCGCGCCGTACTTCGGCGTGCCGATTTTCGCGCTTTTATCGCTCTGGAGCTTGCTCGCGGTGATTACGGCTGTGTCCGTCACGTTAGACCTCACCCTTACGCAAGCGCTCGTGTGCAGCGCCCTCGGTTGGCTCCTCTGGCAAGCCTTGCAGCGCACCGTCGGTCGGCCCGTCATCGCGCTCTCCAAGCGGCTTAAAAGCCTCACCGCAGGCGTTCCCTTAACGACAACGCGCCAAGAGCTCCACGACCTCATCGAAGAAAACTTCAGCAAGAAGGACGACTGATGCCCCTTCCTGACGTGATGACCCTTCTCGCCGTGCTCGTCGTCGGCTTTCTCATCGCGGGCATCTTGTCCCCTTTCGAGGCGCTCGGCTGGTGGGCGGGCTGGTACGGGCGGCATCCTGAAGAGGAGGAGCACGTCCCCGCGCTCTATCCGGCGGAGGGCGCGGAGGGGTTCGTCGTCTTCTTGTCGGGCATTCACAGCGTTTCGGGCGAAACCTACGCAGAACGCGAAATCATCTTTTTGAAGCGGCTGCGCGAACGCTTGACGGATAAAATCGTCGTGGTGGAGGATATCTTCCCCTACTCCGTCACGAACCGCGCTTTAACCGGGCAGCGCATGTTCGCCAAGTTCTGGCGCTGGGCTTTGAAGCGCAAGCTGAGCGGACCAGGGCTCGCCGGGGCGCTCATCAACTTTCGCAACATCTGGCAGGTCGCCGTCTCTGCGGATAGCCGCTACGGACCTATTTACAACCAGGGCTCCGCTGAGATGATCGCTAAGGGTTTAGAACTGCATGGCTACAAACCCGGTAGCGGCGTTCCCGTCACGCTCATCGGCTATAGCGGCGGCGGGCAGATTGCCGTGGGCGCAGCCCCGCACCTGCGCTCCATGTTAGACGCGCCCATCAGCGTTGTGTCTTTAGGCGGCGTAATAAGTTCGGACCCCGGCCTGCTCGCTCTGGAGCACGTCTATCACCTTTACGGACGGCGCGACATGGTGCAGCGCACGGGTAATTTTCTCTTTCCGGGGCGCTGGCCCCTCTTACCCTATTCCGCTTGGAACCAGGCGAAGCAAAAAGGGATTATCAAGCTCATCTCGATGGGACCGGCGGACCACACCGGGCTGAAAGGCTACCTAGATGCGGAGAGTTTTTTACCGGACGGACGCAGTTACCTGGACGCCACGGTGGAGACGATTGCCCGGATTGTCGAATCCGAAGAGGTAAGCGTAGAGCGTTTAGAGTCCGCCATGAGCTTTGGGTAAAGGGACGCTGCGTAAACTGACCTATATTGCACCGCTTCGTAGGGACAGGTTTGAAACCTGCCCCTACACTGCGTCGGATTCACTTGCACATGTATCCAGCGCTGCGTAAATCGCCGCCCCGATGACTCACGCAAAGGGATGCTAGAGTAACCCCTTATGAAAGGCATTATCCTTGCAGGCGGCTCCGGCACGCGCCTTTACCCGGCGACTAGGGCCGTGAGCAAACAACTCGTCCCCGTCTACGACAAACCGATGATCTACTATCCCCTGTCGGTCTTGATGCTCGCCGACATCCGCGACGCGCTCATCATCACCACGCCGCACGACCGCGCTAACTTCGAGCGGCTTTTGGGGGACGGCTCACAGTGGGGGCTCTCGCTCCACTACGCCGAGCAGCCCAAGCCAGAAGGGTTAGCGCAGGCGTTCATTATCGGGCGTGAGTTCGTCGGTGAGAGTTCCGTCTGCCTCATCTTGGGCGACAACATCTTCTTCGGACAGAGCTTCGGCCAGCAGCTTAGACGCGCTGCCTCTTTGCAGGAGGGCGCAACGGTCTTCGGTTACTACGTAAGAGACCCCGAGCGCTACGGTGTGGTGGAGTTTGATGAAGCGGGCAAAGCGGTAAGTTTGGAAGAAAAACCCGAAAAGCCCAAATCCAACTACGCGGTTACGGGCCTCTACTTCTACGACAATCAGGTTGTGAAGATTGCGGCGGGGCTCAAACCCTCCCCCAGGGGCGAACTAGAGATCACCGACGTGAACAAAACCTATTTGGAAAGGGGTCAGCTCCACGTCGAGATGATGGGACGCGGTATGGCGTGGCTAGATACGGGCACCCACGAATCCCTCTTGCAAGCCTCGAACTTCGTCGAGACGATTGAACAGCGCCAAGGGCTCAAAATAGCTTGTTTAGAAGAGATTGCCTACCGCAAGGGCTGGATTAGCGCCGAGACGCTAGCTGAACTCGCCGAGCCGATGAAGAAGAACGAGTACGGCCAATATCTGCTCAACCTCTTGAAGTGAGTGAGAAACCCACTGTCTTCATGATGTGCGGGCTCACAGGCTCGGGTAAAACGACCTACGCGAAGCGCTTAGAGCGCGAACACAGCGCCGTGCGTTTTTCCGTAGACGAATGGATGATTGAACTCTACGGTCATCACATGCCCAGAGAGGTGTTTGACGAGAGGTTGGAGACGCTTAAAAACCTCTTATGGAGCACAGCGCGGCGGCTTTTAGCGCTTGATATTAACGTGGTTTTAGACTTCGGTTTTTGGAAGCGGCGTGAGCGGTTGGATTTTAAGAACAGAGCCCGAGAGATAGGCGCAACGCCACTTTTCTATTTTTTTGATGTACCCTTGCCAACCCTGCAAGAGAGATTGACGCTACGAAACTCGAGCCTGAGTAAAGGAACCTATGAGATCACCCCTGAAATGCTGGCGATGTTCTCGGACTGGTTTGAGCCACCTGCTCGAGCCGAAGGATTAAACCTCGTCCGCATTAGTCCGAGCGGTGAATTTGATGAAGGGAAGATGTAGCGGTGCTAGGGTAAAATAGTGCATTTGCCGAAGGTGCGGTTTACTATGCTTCAATCCAACTCTCTTAACCTCTCGACTTGGGACGCGGGTCCCGTATGACTATCCTCTTAACAGGCGGTTCCGGGCGACTCGGCGGCGAGTTGCGTGCGCTTATGCCCGAGATTACCGCGCCCCCAAGGGCAGAACTCGACCTCACGGACGCCGCCAGTATTCGCCACGCGCTCGAGCTTCATCAACCCGATGTGGTCGTCCACGCCGCCGCCTACACCGATGTAAAAGGTGCGGAGACGAATAGAGCCGCTTGCTGGCAGGTCAACGTGGAGGGAACGCGCAATCTCGTTCGAGCCGTGGATGACTCGGGGAAGGACATCACCCTCGTCCACATCTCCACCGATTACGTCTTCTATGGCGATACGGGTAACTACTACGAAGACGACCCTGTGGGTCCGGTACGTAATTACTACTCCCTGAGTAAACTCGTTGCGGAAGAGGTCGCGAGACTTGCTAAGCGCCACCTCATCATCCGCACCAGCTTTCGCCCGAGGGAGTTTCCCTATCCGGTTGCTTTTACGGATGTGTACTCGAGTCAAGACTACGTGGACGTCATCGCGCCAGACATCGCTCTAGCAATTCGGCATGTGAACGAGATTTCCTTTGACACTTTGCACATCGCCACCGAGCGCAAGAGCGTCTACGACCTCGCCAAACGGCGTAATAAAGAGGTCAAATCCGGCTCCAAAGCAGACGCAGGCGTTTCTTTACCCGACGACATCAGCTTGAACGTAGAGCGGTGGCAAACGCTCAAACTTTCCCTCGCAGATCAAGACACAGAAAAGAGCACTCATGACTGACCTCTCCAAACGAGCCGCCGACGCGCTGACTTTTCAAGCGTACGACCCTCAGCCTGAAATTGGCGGCGTATGGCTCCACAAGCTCACCAAACGGCGGAGCGACAACGGCTTCTTTATGGAGTATGCGCGGCTCAGTGAGGGAAACGTGGAGAGCTTGCCGCACAGCTTTACAGCGCGGCAAATTAGTGTGTCCAGGGCGGAGCCAGAGCGCATCAACGCCTTTCACATCCACCCGAGGGAGCCACAGAATGAACTCTGGACGGTCATTCAGGGTCAACTCAAGGTATGGCTCGCGGACTGTCGGGCGGGTTCGAAGACGGAAGGCAACAAGCGACCTTTTATCTTAAACGGTGAGGAGCCTGCGCAACTCTACATCCCAGCGGGCGTCGCGCACGGCTACCAAGCAGGACCGGACGGCGCAACTTTACTCTACGCGATGGACCAACAGTTCAACATGGACAATCCAAACGAAGGACGCTTGCCCTGGGACTTCTTCGGCGCGGACTTGTGGGCAGAGGATAGAGGTTAAACATGAATCATGCAGGAGACTATAAGAAGATTTTAGTGACGGGTGGGCTCGGCTTCATCGGCTCGTCGTATATCCGCATCATCCTGAGCGAGACCGACTTAGAAATCGTCAACCTCGACCTCATGACCTACGCCGCGAACCCGGCGACGCTGAGCGACTTCGAGGACGACCCGCGCTATACCTTTATCAAAGGTGACATCGCTGACCCAGAGGTTGTAGAGAGAGCCGTGAGAGGCTGCGACGCGGTTCTCAATTTTGCCGCCGAGACACACGTGGACCGCTCCATTCAAGACGCTGCACCCTTTACGCGCACAAATGTGGAGGGGGTGCGGGTGCTCTTAGAGGCTGCCAGAGCCCGCGCCATCCGCTTCGTCCAAGTCTCCACCGATGAGGTCTACGGCGAGGTGATGGAAGGTTTGAGCGTCGAAAACGACCCCTTCAGACCGCGTAGCCCCTACAGCGCCAGCAAAGCGGGCGGCGACCTCTTGGTGCAAGCCTACGCCACGACCTATGAGATGGACGTAGTGACGACGAGAGGTTCGAACAACTACGGACCGTACCAGTTCCCCGAAAAGGTCATCCCGCTCTTCATCACCAACGCTTTAGACGACCAACCTCTTCCCATCTACGGCACAGGCAAGGCGATTCGCGATTACATCTTTGTGGATGACCACGCGAGAGGGATTCATCAGGCACTTCTCAAAGGGAAGAGCGGCGAGGCGTATAACATCGGCGGAGAGAACCAAACGGATGGGCTCGCGGTTGCCGCAACGATTCTAAATACGTTGGACAAACCCGACGACCTCATCCAACACGTCAAAGACCGCCCCGGCCACGACTACCGCTACGCGCTGGATATCTCTAAAGCGAAGCGCGACCTCTCGTGGCAGCCGAGCATGACCTTCTCTGAGGGGATTGCGAAGACGATTGCGTGGTATCGGGAGCATCCCGAGTGGTGGCAGGGCAGTAAGGCGGGGCAGAAGGAGTATTTTGAGAAGCAGTATGTAAAGCGCTGAAGCTATACCGCACGTCTACGTGAAATAGGGATAAGGGGTACGCGCAATGGTTAAGGCAACCAGGCAACTAACACAACCCGTTGAAGTGGTCGATTACAACCCAGCATGGGTGGATATGTTCGCGGCTGAGCGAGAGGTTCTTTTAGGTGTGATTGGCGATTACTTCGTGGCGCTTGAACACATCGGCAGCACAGCCGTTCCAGGACAAAGCGCTAAGCCGATTATCGACATGATGGCGGCTGTTCACAAGCTTGACGACCTTGACGCCTTTTTACCCGAACTTAACCGACTCGGTTATCAGCTTCTCGAGACAGGAATGCGTAATCGGCACTTTCTACGCAAGCAAGAGGCTAGAAGCGGGCAATTTCACCTACATATCGTTGAGTTTTCAACCTGGTCTGAGCGCAACGAGCGTTTAATGCGTGACTATCTGTTAGCGCATCCAGAAGCAGTTGCGGCGTATGGAAGACTAAAGCTTAACCTCGCTAAGACTTATGCGGAAGATTCGGTTGCTTACACGGAAGCGAAAACAGACTTTATCCAAAGCGTCATCGACAAGGCTCGGGATAACCTCCGCTTGCCGCACGTAAGTGTTTGGGAAGATTAGAGGAATCTTTTAAGCAAGTAAGACGCGGTAATGCTGAGATGACAAAGGGCGAAATAATTCACAGGAGATCAAGGGTAATGTGTTTTAGATGCGGTTTAGTGTAAACTGTTCGCTGTGAACCCTGCCTTGCCCCGCCTGATGTCCTCTACCAAACACGTCCGCAGAGTCTGGCATACCTTTACCAAGCCGCTCTACTGGTTCTATGAGCGCTCTTTGTATAAAGCTGTTAGCGGCGCGGCCTTGCCCAAACACATCGGCATTATCATGGACGGCAACCGCCGCTTTGCGCGTACGGTTGGGCTGGACGTAAAAACAGGTCACAACTACGGCGCGGGCAAAGCGCGTGAGGTGCTCGACTGGTGCTTGGATTTAGGCATCAAGCACGTCACCATTTGGGGCTTTAGCACCGAAAACCACTCCCGCAAGCCCGAAGAGGTCGCGCACCTCCACAGCCTCTTCGCGCAGCAGGCGAAAGACCTCATCAACGACACGCGCCTGCACGAGAACCGCGTGCGCGTGCGCGTGATTGGCGACATTGACGGTTTTCCCAAGGACACTAAAGCGGCGTTGCGGCGCATGGAAGAAGCGACTGAGGATTACGGCGGGATGCACCTCAACGTGGCGCTTGGGTACGGCGGGCGTGAAGAGATCGTTTCGGCGGTGAGGAAGTTGCTGCTCGAGCGCTCCACCCAAGTCTCCTCCCCGGACGAACTCGCTCACCACATCAACGCTGAGGGCATCAGCCGCCACCTCTACACCGCTGGCGTCCCCGACCCCGACTTCGTCATTCGCACCTCGGGCGAGGTGCGGCTCTCAGGCTTTTTGCTCTGGCAGACGGCCTACAGCGAGTTCTACTTCTGCGACGCCTTCTGGCCGAGCTTCCGCAAGGTAGATTTCTTACGGGCGGTGCGCTCCTTTCAGGCACGCGAGCGGCGCTTCGGCAAATAACCACCAGATTAAAAACCGGGTAAGGTATTCTTATGAAATATGCAAAGATCGTCTCTTTTGAAGAGATCAACGAAATCCGCGATTCGCTCGGCAAGATTGTCTGCACCTCGGGCGGCTACGACCCAATTCACCCCGGCCATGCCACCTGTCTCATCGAGTCAAAACAGTACGGTGATACGCTCGTTGCAATTGTCAATGGTGACTCGTTCTTAAAGGCGAAAAAGGGCAAGCCGTTTATGGATTTGGATACGCGCTGCGGTATCGTCGCGTGTATCCGAGAGGTGGATTACGTCGTGCCGTTTGAAATCGAAGGCGACTCGACAGTCTGCGAAGCGTTGCGCCAGTTACGCCCGCACGTCTTTACCAAAGGCGGCGACCGCACCGACTACACCAACATCCCCGAGTGGGACGTGTGCCAAGAACTCGGTATCGAACTCGTGCCGCAGGTCGGACGCGATAAGGTTTGGAGCAGTTCGGACTTTTTGGCGGAGTGGGGGACGTTTGCGGTGGAGCGGGAGAAGGTTAAGGGGGAGTAGGTCATGGTGCGGTATAGTCATAGTTAGGCGGCATAAATTTATGACTCGTTTGTCAGGAAAAGTAGCAGTTGTTACGGGCGCAAGTCGTGGCGTCGGGCGGGGTATTGCTTTAAGTCTAGCTGAAGAGGGCGCAACTGTATATATAACAGGCAGAAGCGTTCGTGGAGCGTCAACCTCACCCGAACTTCTAGGAACTACAATTACCGATACTGCCGAGCAGGCTAATGAACGGGGTGGGGTTGGCGTCGCCTGCCAATGCGACCACACTGTAACCGCTCAAGTGAAAAACGTGTTTAATAAAGTCAGGAGTGAGCAGGGACATTTAGATATTCTAGTGAACAATGCTTGGGGTGGCTACGAAAAAGAAGAAGGGCAACACCTTGACGCCCCTTTCTGGGAGTGGCCTTTGCCTCGCTGGGAAAAGTCTCTCTCAGCAGGTGTTGGGTCTACCTTGACAGCAAGTTACTTTGCTGCTCCCTTATTGCTCGAGCCCAAAGGACTTATCGTCAACACCACCCTCAATGTCGATGAGTATAGTGGTAACTGGCTGTTCTATTACCTGCCCAAGCACACCATCAACGAGCTAACCTACACAATGGCGATGGACTTTAAGCGATTTGGTGTCGCTGTTGTCGGCTTATCACCAGGCTGGACCCGCACAGAAGCTGTTATGGCAGGGCGTGCAGGCCACACTATTCCTACAGATGAGGAGCTAAAACAAACGGAATCGCCGGAGTATGTGGGGCGTGCGGTGGTAGCGCTAGCCCTCGACTCAGGCAGGATGGAGCGAACAGGCAGTGTTGTCCGTACCCGTGACTTGGGTAGAACTTACGAATTTACCGATATCGACGGGATGCAACCTTTACTTGACTGAGTGCCACCCAACTGGGCGCTGTAAGGGGTGACTCGAGCAGCATGGTAAGCCTCCAGGGAGGTCACGGTCACTGTTATTTCCGCCCTGATCAAGACCGATCACGCCAGCGTATTCCGTGATCCACGTCTGGTTCCCTCAGTCCTTAAAGATGGAGAGCCATGAAAAAAACCTACCGCATCAGTCTTTGGTCCGTTCTCGTCCTGGCACTGCTTATAGGTGGGCTCGCCCTCTTCGCGCTCTACTCCTGGAGCCGCATCGCGCAGATCAACGCGGCGAGTACAGCCATCGAGCGCAACTGGCTACCCAGCACGCGGCTCCTCGGGCAGATGGAGGTGGACACGCTAGCGTACCGGGTGGCCGTTATGCAACACGTACTCTCCTTGCAAGACGAGGACATGCAAAGTTACGAAGAACAGATGGCTTCGGCGCTCGCCTCGTTAAATGGGGCGCGGGGGCGCTACGAACCGCTCATCGTCTCCGAAGAGGAACGGAATTTGTATGAGGCTTTTGGGAGCGCTTGGGCCGCCCACCTCGAGGAGAGTCAGGCTGCCCTCGCACTCTCGAGAGAAAATCAGAACCAAGAGGCTATCGGGGTGCTCCGGCAGAGACCGCAGGAACTGTTCGATGAGGCGGACGCTCATTTAGAAGACCTCATCGTGCTGAACGTCGAGACGGCTACAGCGATTTCGCGCCAGGGCGACGACATCCTCGGGGAGTTCCAACTCGCCCTCGTCATGTTGCTGATTTTAGGCGGGACACTTCTCCTGCTCGTCTTCGCCGACTTGTTCGGCTCCACCCGAAAAGGCAAGAGCCACCTGCCCTGAACCTCATCTATAAGCCTATGAATTAAAAAGCGTTATGCCCCGTAATCTCGCGCCCGAGCGCTAAGGTATGCACGCTGTCCGTCCCCTCATAGGTGGAGACGGTCTCCAAGTTCAACATGTGCCGAATGCTCCCGTACTCCGTCGTAATACCGTTGCCGCCCAGAATATCCCGCGCACTTCGCGCCGCGTCGAGTGCTGCTCTCACATTGTCGCGCTTGGCTAGGGAAACCCTCGCAGGCGTGTCCTCACCGCGCTCTTTAAGGCGACCCAAGTGATACGCCAAGAGGCTGCCTTTGGTGAGGTCAGCGAGCATGTCGGCGAGGCTCGCTTGAATGAGTTGTTTGCTCGACAAGGGCACCCCGAACATCTCCCGCTCGCCCGCATACGCCGCCGCCTCTTCGAAGCAGAAAAAGCCTGCGCCGAGAGCGCCGTAAGAGATACCGAAGCGTGCTTGGTTTAAGCAGGATAGCGGGCCGCGCAAGCCTTCGACCTCTAATTTATTCTCCGCAGGCACGACGACCTCTTCCAAATGAAGCCCCGCGCTGATGGACGCTCGCATGGAGGCTTTTTGCCCAATTTCAACCGCTCTAAAGCCGGGTGTGTCGGTGTCCACGACGAAGCCCGCGACCTTACCCGTCTCCTCATCATGCGCCCAAACAATCGCCACGTCTGCAATAAGCCCACTCGTCGCCCAGCGTTTGCGACCGTTCAAGACGTACTCGTCGCCGACACGTTTCGCCGTCGTTTTCATATTCGCAGGATCGCTGCCGCCATGTGGCTCGGTGAGGCTAAAGCAGCCGACCGCTTCACCGCTGGCGAGCCGCGGGAGCCACTTTTGGCGGAGCGCTTCGGAGGCGTAGCGGTAAAGGGGATAAATCACCAGGCTCGACTGCACGCTGACAAACGAGCGCATCCCCGAGTCGCCGTATTCGACCTCTCGGTTCACAAGCCCATACGCCGTTGCCGACGCCTCTGCGCCGCCGTACTTCTTGGGCAGCGTCACGCCTAAAAGACCACGTTCACCGAACTGACGTGGCAAGTTGACAGGAAAGTGACCCTCTTGCCACCACGCGCCGATGTGCGGCAAAATCTCCTCGGTGACAAATGAACGCGCCTCGTCGCGCAGGCGTTTCTCCTCGCTGCTGTAAAGAGGTTCTAAATCGTAAAAGTCTTGGAGGTGAGAGGTCTTCTCAGCGGGTTTCGGAGCGGTGGTCACGCTTTACCTCGATTCGTTGCGGCACTTCTTTTCACCCTTATAACAGTTATTTAATAGCGTATCAGGTGAGGTGTTTTTGAGCCGCGCTGTGTACTGCTGAGCTTGCCTCGAGCCAAATCCCGCAATAAAAGCCCATCAGAATTTCTCCGACAGGCTGGTCTGATTGCAGACGCCTTAACAGCGTCACATCACCTTAGTTCTTTTTACTATCCTTGCCCTGATTTTTAGAGTTACCTTTGTCGCTGCTCGAGCTAGAGCCCGATCCTTTTGCCTGGCTGCTAGAACCTGAGCTTTTCCCCTGATCTTTGCTACTGGAACCTTGGGCGCTCCCGCTACCACTCTTGCTGGAAGAACCTGACTTGGCCGAGCCGCCCTCGTCTTTGTTGCCGCCCCAGTTGCGCTCTGCGCCAGCGCCTTCGTCTTTGGGCTTTTGACTTACAGCGCTACCGCCTGACGAAGCGCTCGTGCTGGACGTGCTGCCTGGTGAATCACCACTCGATTTCCCCGAGCCGCTCGTACTGGTGCTACTAGCGCTACCGGACGAACCGCTGCCACTCGTCCTGAAGGTCACGCTCTCATCTGCTTGGGCGTCACCCGACGCGCTGCTCGTGCTACCAGAGGTACCACCAGACGAACTGCTGCTAGGTGAGCTACTGGCGCTGCTTGACGACGTACCGCTGGACTTTTCTGTGCTGCTAGACGAACCGCTGTTGGGTGTACTTGACGAGCTGCTACCAGGCGAACTGCTCGCGCCACTTGAACCTGAGCCGCCACTCTTGGAGTCTTCGACCGGCTCCGCCTCGACGGTTTCGACGGGTTTGTCAGAGGGTTGGCTCGTCTGTGACGATGAGGCGGGTTTCGATTCTTCGACAGGTTCCGCTTCGACAGGCTGTGCAGGCGAGGTGGGCGCTGCTGCCGCGCTCGAGCTGCTTGACGGACTGCTCGAATCCGTAGCAACAGTCACTGTGGACGTGGACGAGCCGCTGCTAGGCGCACCAGCGGTAGCCGCCGCGCTGCTACGCTGCTCACTCTGCCGCTGCACCAGCTTCACGAGCGCGTACACTGCGCCGACAATGACCACCACGGGGATGATGTACTTGAGCAAGAACCAGAGAAGTCCAGCGATGAGTTGAAAGAGGATACCGACCCAGACGATAATCTGACCGAAGACCCAGAGCAGGCCCGTAGCGACCACGAGAGCGATAAGACCGAAGACGACTAATTCGACGATTTCCTGTAAAGAACGTTTCATATTGCTGCGCAGTATAGCAGGAAATTTCATACGTGTTTAGGGGTACAGTGCTAAATTGTGACTCAGGTCAGTTTCGTGAGAGCGGGGGTGAGGTTTTTGGAGGTTGAGACGGTGAGTAAATACCGGGCACGTTAGACTCAGGTTTGTAATAAGCTTGTGATGACATATGACTGAACCCATGACTGAATTGAGGCTCGAGAGGATGGTTCACGGCGGCGCAGCCCTGACGCATCTCGCCGACGGACGGGTGGCGCTCGTGCGCGGCGGCTTACCCGGTGAGGTCGTAGCAGCAACCTTAGAGCTGCGCTCTGGCGTGCTGCAAGGTGAGGTTGTAGAGGTTTTAGAGGCGAGCCCCGAGCGTGTCCCGGTCAGCCCTCATCCCGGCCTCGACTACAGCTTTGCAAGCTACGAGCGTCAGCTAAGTTTGAAGCGAGAGGTCACAAAAGACGCCCTGACGCGCAGCTTAAAGCGAGAGGTTGAGGTTCCTGATGTTGTACCCGCGCCTGACGCTCTGCACTACCGCCACACGGTTCAGCCTGCGCTCACAAAACAGGGGCTCGGTTATCGGCGACCGGGCGAGCGAGAGGTCGTCACACTTTCCGCTGACCCGGTTGCGCACGACAGCATCAACCACGTTTGGGAGAGGTGGCAGGGCGCACCCGAAGGCGTGCCGAAAGGCGTCCGTGAGGTTGTCTTCCGCTGCAACGACGCGGGCGAGGTGCTCACGTCGCTCATCGCGAGCGCGTCGCCTAAAAACTACCTCTCGTTTGCGCACGACCTCTTGAAGAGGGACAGCGGCGTCGTTGGCGTCAGTTATGCGTCTTACGACCCTCGAGGCAGGTTTCGCAGCGGCTCTGAGCGTTTGGCGGGAGAACGCACGCTTACGCAGCGCTACGGCGACTTCGAGGTGAGCGTGTCGGCGACGAGCTTTGCGCAACCGAATCCGGGGGCGGCGAGCCTGCTCTACGCCAAGCTTCAGAGATGGGCGGGCTCGGGTGTGTCAGCCTTAGACCTCTACGCGGGAACGGGCGTTATCGGGCTCCATCTAGCGAAGCAGTTCGAGCACGTCACCGCGTTGGAAGTGGACAAGAGCAGCGTGGTAAGAGGTGAACGGGACGCGGCGCGTTTGGGCGTGAAGAATCTGAGCTTCAGGCGCGCCGACGCCAAAAAACTCGGACCTCTGCCCGACGCCGACCTCATTGTGGTTGACCCACCTAGAGCCGGTCTCGCCAAAGGCGTGCGCGAAGCTATTTTGACCTCTTCGGCGAAGCGCCTCCTCTACGTCTCTTGCGACGTGGCGACGTGGGCGCGGGATGTGGCGCACTTCGACGCTGAAGGACTAACGTTGAAGCGGCTACAACCTTTCGACTTCTACCCGCAGACGCATCACATTGAGATATTGTCGCTTTTGGAGCGCTAAAGAAGCGTCTCATACCCTTTCCGGTTGAATACGCGACAAAGTCGTGTATTCAATCCCGAGCAGAGCGAGTAGAAACAGCGACGGATTCCGGTGAGTAACGAAAAAATGCGAATGCATTTTGTAGTGGATTCACCCGGAATCCGTATCAGCCGGTCAGCATGTCAGCTCGCAGGGGCGGGTTTGAAACCATGCACGCCAACAAAATCAGGAGAAGGTGTGCCAAGCTGTAGGGATGACAACAGAAGCGGAAGGACTAAGCGAAGAGCTAGAGACGTTTTTGCAGGTTGCGCTCAGCGATATGGAGCTTCCAAGCTATAAGCGCGGGAAGCCGCGCTCTATGCGTGATATCAGTGTGCTCTACGCCAGGCGCTGGATTGCGCAGTTTCCGCGCAGGTGGAACGAAACAAACTGACACTCTAACTGGTTGAAAAGTTCCTTTGCGCGTTAGAATACTTTCACAACCCCATGTGATGAACGTACGGTAAGATGCAGGAGGCACTATGAAGATCACCTTTCTTGGACAGTCCGGCTTTTATATCGAAACAGAGGGTCACAGCATCCTCATCGACCCCTTTTTGACGGGCAACGAACTTGCCGTGAACAGCTCAGACGAGTTTTCGCCCTCACATATCGTTTTGACGCACGCCCACCCCGACCACTACGGCGATACGGAAGAGATTGCTAAAAGGAGCGGGGCGACGGTAGTCTCGAGCTTCGAAGTCGTCAACTACCTGGGCGAGAAGGGTATCCAGGGTCACCCGATGAACGTCGGGGGTAGCCATGAATTTCCCTTCGGCAAGGTGACGTATACCCCGGCGTGGCACTCGAACTCACTGCCGGACGGCACCTACGCGGGAATGCCTTCGGGGATCATCCTAGAAATGGAAGGCAAGCGCGTCTATCATGCGGGTGACACTGCGCTCTTTAGCGATATGAAGCTCATTACGAGGGGCGGCGTCGACCTCGCCATGTTGCCCATCGGCGACAACTTCACGATGGGACCAGACGACGCTTTAGAGGCTGTCAAGATAACCCAACCCAAAGAGGTCATCCCCATTCACTACAACACCTTCGAGGTCATCCAGCAAGACGCTGAAGCGTTTAAGTCCTCGGTTGAGAGCCAAACAGACAGTCGCTGCACCGTCCTATCTCCCGGAGAGAGCACCGACCTTTAAGGAACCCTTTTATATGGAACCCACCTACACGCCCCCCGACTATCACACGTCTCGGCTCTTAGGCTCCGGTCAGACCGCTTATGTGTACAGAGCCGAGCACGAGGGTTTAGGGGAGGTCGCACTCAAACTGCCTCGGCCTGAGTTGCACGCGCAGCCCGTGTTGCGGCGCATGTTTGAAAACGAGGTGCAGTTTACGCTCAATCTCAAGCACGTCAATATCGTCAGGGCGCTAGATGGTCATCCTACGGGAAACAAGGCGTTTTTGGCGCTCGAGCTGTGCCCCGGTGGAACCTTGGACCAGCGGCTTTTGGAGCGCGGGCAGCTTCCACTAGACCTCGCTTATAAGCTCATCTTGGATGTGGCGCGGGGGCTCGAGCACGCCCACACCCGCCAAATCCTCCACCGCGACGTGAAGCCCGCCAACGTCTTTTTAATGCGCGAAGACAAAGCGAAGCTAGGCGACTTCGGCACGGGGCTCTACCTCACTGAGAAGTCCAGTGAGCGCGTCGGCACGGCCTTTTACATGGCTCCCGAAATCTTTCAGGGACAGAACGCGACGGTTCAAAGCGACATGTACAGCTTGGGCATCCTCTCCTATGAGGTCATCGCGGGCAAACGTCCTTTTACGGGCAACACGCAGCAAGACTTGATGATGGCGCACCTCTCGGGCTTGCCCAAAAACTTGCGTCACCACCGCCCCGAGCTGAGCGCTACGGTTAATAGCGTGGTCAAAACAGCCATGTCACGCGACCAGAACAAGCGCTTTAAGACGGTGCGCGACTTTATCAGCGCTTTTAGCAAGGCCGCCGGGCTTAGCGCTGAGACGGTGGAGACGCCGCCCCAAGTCGGGCGGGCGAGCCGCGTGAAGAAGGCTGACGACGCAAGCGTAGAAAATGACAAGCAGAGCCGCTTCGGATGGTTTAGACGGAAAAAGTAAAACGTACAGCCCGACTCTACCGAAGGAACAGCGGCTAAATTACCCAGGCGCAATAAAATAGCATTTCCACTTGACATTGCTTGGGCGAAGCCATTTCCGCGAAGCGAAGCCTACGGAACGAAGTGACACTTCTCCGCAGATTTCACGGCGTAGCCGTAACGGAACCTCTTCTCTTAAAGTGCGTGCTAAACGGTGTCCTTGTTACTGAGGGTGTAGCTGACCAAATGACCCGTGCCACGTACGGGGTAAAGTGCCCCGTATGGGGTATACCTGCGAAAACAAGAAAGGTGAGCCTCCCCAGGCTCACCTTGAAACCGAGCGTTTAAGCGCGGTCTTCTCTCTCGAGCAGCCTATCTAGCTTTCTCGAGAGTCTCCAATAGGTGTAAAGTTCTATTACACCTATTGAAGCAGAGAGAGTATCCAACAACTGCTGAATCTCCTCTTTTTCCTGACTATCTATCTCTAATTTAGCCAGGAAGTCGGAGCAGGGTTTGTACCAGCCCCGTTTCAGGTAATGCTTCAACACGAGTAGAAGCATCTTGTTTTCATCTGTCATGGCGTTTGTCCTCAACGCGAAACGACACCCCTAGCTTAACGAAAGGGAGCGCGGCGCGCGCCATTAACGGCAAGGGTAGCAGTAGAGATAAACTCAGCTTCCTCCCAGCGGAGCGGAAGGCACCTCTTGCGGCACACCCCTCGAGAGGTGCCTTTCTTATGCCTTTTACTCTGTATCCTTGAGCCCTAAACCGATAAACCCAAACCCCAAGAAGACTTGAAGGAGCCTCGAGCCCACATTCAAACAAGTTAGAGTTGTATCAATTAGAGTACACAGTAAGAGGTCAAAAAAAAGATACTCGGCGGTAAGCTGAGTATCCTTAAATGCCTATCGGGAAGATAGGTCTTAAAATTTTTGCCTCCGAGGGGAGGCGGGAAACTACCTCACGGAGAGGTAAGTTTGCCCTATAGGGTCGCAAGTCCACCCTTCTAAATCGTGGATGTCCACGATTTTGCCTCTGTAGTAGAGGTCTTTGGGGTCGACTTGGCAGATCGCTTTCCAGCGGTAAACCCCGTGGTCCGGCTTTTCTTCAAACGGTTTTTTACCTGGCAGGTACTGCCAGGCGTACTCATTTCCTTCTTGATTCGTGAGCCTCGGCTCACGATTGAAGTAACTAGGTCCGTCAAAGAAAATACCGGATATATTTACTACAGTCATCTTAAATCTCCATTACTAGTGTTAATGACTGATAAGACAGTACACCCCTATCCCTATCCCTATCCCTATCCCTATCCCTATCCCACCTACAAACCCCCTATTTCCCCCTGTCAACCTCTTCACGCTCCCGTCCCACACAGCCTTTCTCCCCTCTCTTGACCAAAATGATTCAGTCCTCCGGGTTTGTTTGACAAATTCATACAGAGACCTCTTGAAATGCTGAGTGGACTACTTGGCTTTACCCCTTGTGGCGTGTATACTGAAATTCGGAATGAGTCCGAATAGCAGGTATCATCTGGTCACAAACGCTCTGACTGAAAAAGGCAATGATTAGCACGCACGTTTGGAGATGATATCTGCGCCCACCCATCTCATTACGTTATGCTAACGCCTACAAAAGCTCGCCTCAGTTATCTTTGTCTAAGTTGAGCGAGCGTTCAATTTTCTCCCCTTACAAGCCATTCACAAGTTACAAGCCATTCACAAGCAAGAGGTGTTCATGAGTAACCAGCTAGAAATCCGCAACCTGCACGCCGAAATCAACGGTGAGCCTATTCTGCGTGGCATCGACCTCGTCGTACCGACAGGTGAAGTCCACGCGCTGATGGGTCCGAACGGCTCGGGCAAGTCCACTTTAGCTAAAGTCATCGCAGGCGACCCCGCTTATGAAGTCACGAACGGTGACATCTTGGTAGACGGCGAGAACATCATGGAGATGGAGCCCGACGAGCGGGCGCGTGCCGGCCTCTACTTGGCGTTTCAATATCCCGTTGAGGTCCCCGGCGTCTCGATTGCCAACTTTTTGCGCCTGGCCGTGAACGCTCGCCGCGATGACGACGATGAAATCGGCGTCATGGAGTTCTACAATAAGCTTCAGAGCGCGGTCAAAGCGCTCAACTGGGACGACTCGATTATCGAGCGTAACCTGCACGAAGGCTTCTCTGGCGGCGAGAAAAAGCGCAGTGAAGTCTTGCAGCTTCTCGTCTTGGAGCCCAAGTACGCTATCCTCGACGAGACCGACTCCGGTTTGGACGTGGACGCCTTAAAGACCGTTTCACAAGGGGTGAACGCGGCGAGAGGTGAGAACTTCGGCGCACTCGTTATTACCCACTACCAGCGCCTGCTCAACTACATCATCCCTGACAAAGTCCACGTGATGTACAAGGGCAAGATCATCAAAGAGGGTCCCAAGGAGTTGGCGATGGAGCTTGACCAGAAGGGGTACGACTGGTTGCGCGAGGAAGTGGCGGCGTAAAAGCGCAGCTATTAGGTATTAGCTTTAGGTCTTAGCTAAAGGCCAACGGCTAAAAGCTAATTGTCAGTTAAGTCAAGCACTAGAAACACTCTCAGTTATCACTCCCGAAAGGAGTCCGCATGTCCGACTTACAAGGAATGCAGCACGAAAAGCAGTACCAATTCAGCCTACCCGAAGAGTACTTCTTCCGCTCGGAAAAGGGCTTAGACCGCCGGGTCATCGAACAAATTTCATACTATAAAAATGAGCCGGAATGGATGCTCAAATTTCGCCTCAAGGCGTTAGAGATCGCCGAGAAGAAAGGCCGTCCTAAGTGGGGACCTGACCTTAACCGCCTCAACTTCGACGACATCTACTTCTATATCCGCCCGCAGGACAAAAAGGGCACGAACTCCTGGGACGACGTACCCGAAGAGGTGCGCGAGACGTATCGCCGCTTAGGAATCCCTGAAGCGGAGCAAAAAGCGCTAGCGGGCGTCGGCGCACAGTACGAATCCGAGATGGTCTACCACTCGCTCAAAGAGGAGTGGGAGAAAAAGGGTGTCATCTTCATGGACACCGATACGGGTCTACAGGAGCACCCCGAGCTGTTCCGTGAGCACTTCGCCACCGTCGTACCACCCGAGGACAACTACTTCGCTGCGGTGAACTCGGCGGCGTGGTCGGGCGGCTCGTTCGTATACGTGCCGGCGGGCGTCGAAATCGAAGTGCCGCTCCAAGCCTACTTCCTCATCAACGCGCAGAGCATGGGGCAGTTCGAGCGTACGCTCATCATCGGTGAAGAGGGCTCGAAGTTTCACTACATCGAGGGCTGCACCGCGCCGACTTACAACTCGGATTCGTTCCACTCGGGCGTCATCGAAATCGTCTGTAACGACAACTCGGACGTGCGCTACTCGACGATTCAAAACTGGTCGCACAACGTCTACAACCTCGTCACGCAACGCGCTTTGGTTTACAAAGACGCTTCGATGGGCTGGTTGGACGGCAACTTGGGCTCGAAGGTCACGATGAAGTACCCGTCTTGCTACCTCTTGGACGAGGGTGCAAGAGGTGAAGTGCTCTCGATCGCCTTTGCAGGCGAAGGGCAGCACCAGGACGCGGGCGCGAAGATGGTCCACGCCGCGCCGCACACCTCTTCCTCGGTCGTCTCGAAATCCATCTCGAAAGATGGCGGACGCTCCTCGTATCGCGGTCTGGTAGACATTCACGAAGGCGCGAGAGGTGCCCGCTCGAACGTTGAGTGCGACGCCCTCCTCTTGGACGACACCGCGAAGACCGACACGTACCCGTACATTCAGATCAACGAGAAGACCGCGCACGTCGGTCACGAGGCGACGGTCTCGAAGCTCAACGACGAGCAGATTTTCTACTTGCAGTCGCGCGGCTTAGAAGAAGCCGAAGCTGCCGCGCTCATCGTGCGTGGGTTTTTAGAGCCGGTGGCGAAAGAGTTGCCCTTAGAGTACGCCGTCGAGTTGAACCGTTTGATTGAACTCGAGATGGAAGGGAGCGTAGGCTAACAGCAGGTGAAAGGGCTGAGATAAATGAAGATTGAAGAAAGAAAGATTGAAGATTTTTATCTTTTCTCTTCCATCTTCAATTTTTCCTCTCAGCCCTTTTCTCTTGCGAAGCACTTTTATGGCAGATTTAGTCGCAAATCCCACCCTATCCACCGAAACCGTCGAAGCGCTGATCCAGAAGTACGACGAACCCGCCTGGCTCGCTGAGGAGCGCCGCGCCGCGTTTCGCACCTACGAGGCGACGCCTTTCCCCACCCGCCGTGACGAGGTGTGGCGCTATACGCAGCTCGAGCGTTTCTCCTTAGACGGCTTAGAGCCCGTTGGCGCACCCAAAGACCGCAGCGTCTCCGAGCGCATAAGGATGCGCATCACCGATTCGGACGCAGAGGGTGTCTTGGTCCACAAGGGCAACGAAATCGTCCACCGCGACAGCAAGATAAGCGAGCAGGGCGTCATTTTCACCGATTTGCGCACCGCGCTTAAAGAACACGAAGACCTCGTCCGTGAGCACCTCTTCAGTGTTATCAACGCGCAGCAGACGAAATACACAGCGCTCAACTCCGCCTTCTGGGAGAACGGCACGTTCGTTTACGTGCCTAAAAACGTCGAGGTGAGCTTGCCGCTCGGCGCGTTTAACTCCGCCGACGCGGGCGGCGTCACTGCGCCGCGTACGTTGATTATCTTGGAAGCGAACGCCAAAGCGACCTTCATTGATGAATACACCAGTGAAGAGTTCGGCGAGCGTTTGTTCGTCTCAGGCGGCGCGGAAATCATCCTGGGTGACGGCGCGAAGTTGCGCTATGTGAGTTTGCAGAACTGGAGTCGCACCGTCGTCCATCTGAATAAGATTCGCGCCAAAGTTGGGCGCAACAGCCGCTTAGAATCCTTGACCGTCTCGCTCGGCGCGGACGCAGCGCGTGCCGAAGTCGAGTCCGTCTTAGCTGGCCCCGGCTCCGAGTCCGAGATGTTGGGTCTTTACTTCGCAGACAAAGGTCAGCACTACAACCAGTACACCTTGCAGCACCACGCCTCGGACCATGCGTTTTCTGACCTCTTGTTTAAGGGCGCGCTGCGCGACGCCTCTGAAGCGGTCTACTCGGGCAACATCGTGGTGGACGAAAACGCGCAGAAGACCGACGCCTACCAAACGAACCGCAACTTGCTCCTAGACGAAGAGAGCGAAGCAGTTTCGATTCCGCAGTTGGAAATTGCCGCTAACGACGTGCGCTGCTCGCACGGCTCGACCGTCTCCCCTGTCCCCGAAGACCAACGCTTCTACCTAATGAGTCGCGGTCTCAAACCCGAAGTCGCTGAGCACGTGCTCGTCACGGGCTTCTTGCACGAGGTCACGAGCCGCGTGACGCTGCCTAAGGTGGCGGAGTACGTGGAGCGTGTGGTGCAGGCGAAGCTGGGCGTGCCGGGGGTAGACGAAAAACTTTAAGAAGTAACGAGCAATGAGCAACGAGCAATGAGTGAAAAAGACTTTTACTTATTGCTCGTTGCTTTTAACTCATTGCTCCTCCGTAGGAGGATTCTATGACCACAGCAACTTTAGAGGTCGGCAGCGTCGCTGACTTCCCCGACGATTCTATGCACCCCTTCGAGATAGGGGGTAAGCCTGTGCTGCTCATTCATCAAAAGGGTGAGTTTTACGCCTTAGAGGACCGCTGCACCCACGATAACGGCATCTTACACGACGGTGAGCTTTTAGCGGGCGCAGTGAAGTGTGAGCGGCACGGCGCGAAGTTCAACCTCAAGAACGGACGCCCGACCATGCCCGCCGTTAAAAAGGTGCGGCTCTACCAAACGAGGGTGGAAGACGACAAAGTCTTTATCGACTATCAAGAAAGCTAGAGGTGATTGGGGCATATCTCTGGGTTACATATACCGCGTAAGAGTGGAAAATCTTATATTGCGTGCGCTAGCGCCGCAACGGACTGAGGTCACGCGGCGCTGCGAAGCGTCAGAAGGTAGCCTCGTCTCACCTTTGTAGGATAGCCTAATGTTGCCCTGCCTCACGGCTTGTTAGGTTTGACAAAGACACTGAGCGCTGCTCACGCAAGCGTTCAAGGTAGCACCAAGGCTCGAGCACGTAGCGCCTTAGGTTTTCGCAGAACAGCGCAGACCACGGCTGTTCTCACTATCTCTTCATCATTTAGCCGAGCAACTATGTAAGACTACCGTGCGAGTTTGCGCTTTGTGCAAGCGATTTGAAAGGGGGAATAGAGACTAGCCTCAGCAAGCTCAGTCACCCAACGCAGTAGCAACCGAAACATTCACGAGAGAGGATGATATGAAGAAATTTTTACTCACCATGTTGATCGTGGCCTTTGTGGGCAGCGTTCACGCCCAAAGCACAGACTTCCCCGACGTCCCAGCAGGTTCATACGCTGAGGACGCTGTGGCACGTCTTGCAGATTTGGGAATTATTTTAGGTTTCCCAGACGGCACCTTTGGCGGCAATGAGAGCTTCACTCGTTACCAAGCTGCGCTCGTCGTAAGCCGTTTGCTCGACTATATTGACGAGAACTACGCGCAAGCGGGCGGGATAAGCGAAGAGGACATCGCTTCGTTACGTAACGCCGTACAAGAGGTCTCTTCTGACCTCGATTCGCTCAGCAGCCGCGTCTCTTCGCTGGAAGACAGCGCCCAAACCGGCGGTAGCGAAGACCTTCAGCAGCAAGTTGACCAGCTCAGCGCAGAATTAGAATCGCTCCGCGCTCAGATTGATTCAGGCGCACTTCAAGGCCCCGAGGGTCCGCAGGGTCCCGAAGGTCCGCAGGGTCCACAGGGTCCACAAGGTCCTCCAGGTGAAGCGGGCGTTGCAGAGGTTACGCCTGAGCCTGCCGAGGTTACTCCCGTCCAGCCCGCCGATGTTCAAGCGGCTGACGGCGGTGGCGGTCTCTACTTCGGCGTAGCTGCGCTCAACGAGCTGAGTGAAGAGTTTGGCGTTCGCGGCGTTCTCGGTATCGACAAAGTTTTTGGCGGCTTCGGCCTCCGCGCGACAGCGGACTACAACCGTCAGTCGCAAGCCCTTCTTGACGGCGGTACAAGCACGTTCATCGGGCACCTCACCTACACGCTCGGCGGACCGAATATCAGGGCGTATGTCGGCGCGGGTGCAGGTTACCAATTTGCTGACCTCGTTTTCGAAACGGATTCGGACCAAGACGTGCTTTTCCTCAGCGGTCTTTTAGGTGCTGAATACGCGCTCTTCGGCAGCATCGGCATCTTTGTTGAAGGTATGGTCGACTACTACCTCGACGACACTGGCTTCGCTGACTACGACGACATCTACCCGACGGTTGCAGCGGGCCTCAACGTTCGCTTCTAAGCATAACTGACTATAAAACCCCTCGAGCACAAGCTCGAGGGGTTTTCTTTTGCACATCTTTACGAACTAAAGCTTCTTTAACTCCGCCAAAATATCATCCGCGTGAAGCGTGAAATCACCGGGCGTTTCCTCAACATGCTTAAAACGCAGCACGCCCTCTTTGTCGATGATAAAAACCGCCCGCTTGCTGATACCGCGCTCGCTCATGTAAACGTCGTACGCTTTCGCCGCGTTCCCGGTCATATCAGCGAGCAGCGGAATCTCAATGTTGAACTCTTTTGACCAGGCTTTGTGCGTATAGACGCTGTCACGGTTCACGCCGATGACCTCGGCGTTAAGCTCCGCAAAGTCGTCCTTGCGCCCGGAATACTCGGGCAGTTGCATACTGCACGTGGGCGAGAAGTCGAGCGGATAAAAAACCAGAACGACGTCCTTATCACCCTGGTAATCCTCTAAACTCACCTCTTTATCCAAAGTGGACTTCAGCGTGAAATCTGGGGCTTTCTCTCCAACGGTTGCACTCATAGTTAAACCTCCGAACCGAGTTTACGACGAGCGGTGCGTGAGAACGGTTGCCCTAGCTTGAATGTGGTGAGGCGAGAGCCCTTCACTGGTCTTGAAACCGACGCCGACGTTTTGAGGGTCTACGCTCAAGAGGTCAGCGACGCTACGCTGAATCTGTTCGCGGTACGGTCCGAGTTTGGGTTTATCGAGCGTGACGACAATCGCGACGTTACCGATAGTAAGTCCACGTTCTCGCAAGAGGTCTAACACCTGTTGCACGATGTCAGCGCTGTTTAAGTCCTTAAATTCGGGGTTCGAAGGCGGGAAGTAGAGACCGATGTCACCTAGAGCGAGGCTCGAGAGGAGCGCATCTGAGAGCGCGTGCAAGAGCGCGTCCCCGTCACTGTGCGCCACCGCGCCGCGTTCACTTTCAACCTCTACGCCGCCGATGATAAGAGGTCGCCCCGCTTCTAACCTGTGGGCATCTTCGCCAAAACCGATACGAAAATTCATGGGGTCATTCTACGTCCATTCTGAAGTGACATGAACCGTATTGACGTGCGACAATTCACCTCATGCCCTTCGCCGCTGCCCTCCTCTCGCTCATCTTCATTACGCTTGTCTGGGGCACGACCTTTGTGGTGGTCAAGGACGCTTTAGAGACCGTTCCTGTTTCGCTCCTTCTAGCCCTGCGCTTCGGCGTGTCGCTCTTGCTTCTGATTTGGGTGCGCATTCCGAAAGAGGCGCTTCTTCCAGGGTTCACTTTAGGACTCATCACCTTTGCGGGCTTTTCGACGCAAACCTTGGGGCTGGACACGACGACGGCTTCTAAAGCCGCATTTATCACAGGTCTTAGCGTGATTTTGACCCCTCTTCTGAGCGCCTGGTGGTTCAAGAACCGCGTGCCCACCAAAGCGTTTGTTGCAGCGTTCGTCGCGCTCGCGGGCTTAGGCTTGATGACGCTGACAAGCACGCAAGGTATCGTCGCCGGTGATTTGTGGGTGCTCGGCACGGCCTTTTGCTACGCGACGTACATCATCTATCTGGGTGAAGTCGCTAGGCAACACAGAGCCATCACGCTGAGCGCGGCGCAGCTCTGGCCCATGACCTTGCTCGCGTGGCTGTGGGCGCTCCCTCACATTAGCACGCTCGGCGCTATACCTCTCACGACATACGGCGCAATCTTTTACCTCGCCGCTGTCGCCACGGTGCTCGTCTCGGTCTTGCAGGTGAGAGCGCAGCGCCTTGTGCCCGCCTATTTAGCCGCGCTTATCTTCGTGTTGGAACCTGTTTTTGCGGCGATATTCGCCTACTTCGTGCGCGGTGAGGTGCTCGGGATGTTGGGCTGGTTAGGTGGCGGGCTTATCATTGCGGCGATGCTGATTAGCGAAGTGCGCTGGATATCAATTTGGAACCAAAGAAAGGGTCGGAGGTCTACTATGCCGACCTCCGACTCCTGAGTTTTTATCTACTGTGGTAGCAAAACACTTGCACGACACATGTGCAGGTGAATGCGGCTTCGTTTAAGCGCGTTCATGACCATATGCAGACTCGTTAGTACAGTGTTGATCAAAAGATGAGTCATGTCATTCTGAGTGGAACCCTCACCAGGGCAGGCTCCGTGGAGTCGAAGAATCTCGTCTTACAATCTCGACTAGCTGGGACTGTGAGGCGAGACCCTTCGACAACCAGGCTACGCCTAACTTCGTGAACAGGGTGACAACAGTGTCGCAAAACTTAGCCAACTGTGTACTAAGCTTCGCTTGAGAAAGGCTAAGACCTGCTAGCTCTTCTGCATGAGCTTTTCAACCGCTTCCTTATTCTCCAAGGTACTGATGTCCCCACTCGTCGCCTCACCTGCGGCGATGTCGCGCAGCAAGCGGCGCATGATCTTGCCCGAACGGGTCTTGGGCAGCTCTTCGGCGAAGCGCACTTCTCTAGGCTTAGCAATCGCGCCGATCTCGTTGGACACCTGCGTGCGCAGCGCTTGGCTTAACTCATCGGAGCCTTCGCGCTCGCCCTCCAACATCACAAACGCGACAATCGCTTGCCCTTTATCCTCGTCAGGTACACCGACGACAGCGGCTTCGGCGACCGCTTCGTGCGCCACCAGCGCCGATTCGACTTCCATCGTGCCCAAGCGGTGGCCCGAGACGTTCACCACGTCGTCCACACGCCCCATGATCCAGAAGTAGCCGTCTTTATCGGTGCGGGCGCCGTCGCCCGCGAAGTAGACGTGCGGAATCTCCGTCCAGTATTCGGCGCGGTAGCGATCATCATCGCCGTAAACGGTGCGGAGCATCGAGGGCCAAGGGCGCTTGACAACCAAATAACCGCCCTGGTCAGCGGGCTGCTCGTTCCCTTCCACGTCCATAATGGCGGGCTCGACGCCGAAGAAGGGCTTCCCGGCTGCGCCCGGCTTGGCGTCGTGCACTCCAGGCAGCGTCGTGATCATGATGCCGCCCGTCTCGGTCTGCCACCAGGTATCCACAACCGGGCAGCGGTCGCCGCCGATGACCTCTCTATACCAGGTGTACGCCTCGGGGTTGATGGGCTCGCCGACGGTTCCTAAGAGGCGAAGCGAAGAGAGATCGTGCTTCTCAGGATGCTCCCGACCCGCTTTTATAAAGGCCCGAATCGCGGTGGGTGCGGTGTAGAAGACCGTCGCCTTGTACTTCTCGACCATCTCCCACATGCGGTCGGGCTTGGGATAGGTCGGCGCACCTTCATACATAACCTGGGTTACACCGTTGAGCATCGGGCCGTAGACGATGTAGGAGTGTCCAGTGATCCAACCCACATCGGCGGTGCACCAGAACACGTCGTCATCTTTGAGGTCGAAGACGTATTTGCTGGTCAGGTAGGTGTAGGTCTGGTAGCCGCCCGTGGTGTGCAGCACGCCTTTAGGTGCGCCCGTCGAGCCCGAGGTATAGAGGATAAAGAGCGGGTCTTCGGCGTCCATCTCTTCGGCAGGGCACTCGTCGGAGACGCCCTCTATGACCTCGTGATACCAGACGTCGCGCCCGTCTTGCATGTTGACCTCTTGCTCGGTACGCTTGACGACGACGACCGTTTCAATCGAAGAGGTGTCTTGCAGGGCTTCGTCGGCGTTGTCCTTGATAGGTGTCTCGCTCCCCTTGCGGTTTTGGCCGTCAGCGGTAATGAGCACCTTGGCATTGGCGTCGTTGATGCGGCTCGCTAACGCGCCCGCGCTAAAGCCCGCGAAGACCACCGAATGCACTGCGCCGATGCGGGCGCAAGCGAGCATCGCCACCGCCGCTTCGGGAATCATCGGCATGTAAATCGCGACCTTGTCCCCTTTGGCGACGCCTCTGTCTTTTAAGACGTTGGCGAACTTAGAGACCTCTTTAAGCAGTTCGCTGTAGGTCACTTTTCGCTCGTCGCCGGGCTCACCCTCCCATAAAATTGCTTTCTTGTCGCCTCTACCCTGCTCGACCTGATAGTCCAAGCAGTTATAGGCAAGGTTCGTTTTGCCGCCCACGAACCACTTGACGAAGGGTTCGTCCCACTCCATGACCTGGTCCCAAGTTTTGAACCAGTGAAGTTCATTCGCGGCGTCGCCCCAGAAAGTATCGGGGTCGTCGAGCGATTGGCGGTACATGCGCTCATACTCGCTCGTATCGCTGACCTTCGCTTGACGCTGAAAGCCTTCAGGTGGGCTAAAGGTGCGCTGTTCCTGTAAATTGGACTCGATGTTATCGGACATAACTTACCTCCAAAACACAAAACTTTATATTGACGATGTAAAAACTAGCATAACCCGATGTATCTAAACAAGGTGCCTGAGTACCTTTTCCGGTTTCATCCTTGACGTACGTCACGGCAAAACGATAAGATTGCCTTTAAGTTCAGTTTTTATACCTATTCGGATGTTTGGCGTGAGGGAGAGGGTAGCTTAGCCTCCTCCTTAGCAGGCGGGAAACGAGGCACAGAGCGCATGGCGCAACTCGAGGCACTTCTACAACACCAAGCCATCTTTGAGCCGCCCGAGGCGGTAAAAGAACACGCCACGCTGAGAGATTATGAAGCGGTCTACCGCCGCTCGGTAGAGGACAACGATACGTTTTGGGCTGAGGTCGCTGAAGATTTTGTATGGCATACCTCTTGGGATAAAGTCTCCGAGTTCGACGGTGTGGAGCACCGCTGGTTTATCGGCGCGAAGACCAACCTCACGGTGAACGCGCTCGACCGGCACGTCGAGGCTGGAAAAGGCGATAAAGCCGCCTACATCTGGCTCGGTGAGGACGGCTCGGAGCGGCAGGTGACGTATAAGGAATTGCTCGCGCTCGTCAGCCGCGTCGCTAATGGACTGAAAAGTTTAGACGTCAGCAAAGGTGATAGGGTCGTTATTTACATGCCTTTGACGCTCGAGGGGGTCGCTTCGATGCTGGCGTGCGCCCGCATCGGCGCAGTGCATAGCGTCGTTTACGCGGGCTTCGCGGCAGGGGCGCTCCGGGCCCGTATCGAGGATGCACGGGCGAAAGTCATCATTGCAGGCGACGTAGGCTATCGGCGCGGCAAGCGCGTAGACCTGCAAACGATTGTGGAGAAAGCGGTTGCACCTCTGGAGTTTGTTGAGCATGTCGTCATGTTTCGGCGTGGGGGCTCGAGTGAAACCTCTTCAGGTGACAAATCTTTAGGTGATAAAGAGGTCCGCTGGGAAATCCTCTTAGACCACGACGACGTGTGCGAACCCGAGATTGTAGACGCGGAGCATCCTCTCTATATCCTCTATACGTCCGGCACAACGGGCCAACCCAAAGGGGTCGTCCACGTGCACGGCGGCTACATGGTCGGCACGACCTATCACCTCCGTACCTTTTTCGACCTTACGGGCGACGATATTTTCTTCTGCATGAGCGACATCGGCTGGGTGGTCGGACACTCCTACATCACCTACGCGCCGCTTTTAGGCGGTATCACTACGATTTTCCGTGAAGGCGCACCCGACACGCCAAGCCCTGGCATCACTTGGGAAATTGTGGAGCGTCACGGCGTCACGGCGATCTTTACCGCGCCGACTGCGCTGCGGATGTGGATGCGCTTTGGTACGGAGTACCCCGACAAGCACGACCTCTCCAAACTGCGCGTTCTAGCCTGCGCAGGCGAACCTCTTAACCCCGAAGCCTTTCGTTGGGCGCAGCAGCACCTCACCCAAGCGCACGGCTATGTGATGGACAACTGGTGGCAGACCGAACTCGGCGGGCCGACGCTCGGCACCCTGGCAGTACAGGAGCACAAGCCGGGCTTTGTGGGCAGACCTCTTCCTGGGGTTGAAGCGGACGTGGTGAATGAAGAAGGCGAGTCGCTGCCACCAGGAGAAGGCGGGCTCTTAGCCCTAAAACGCCCCTTCCCGCACATGCTCCGCACGATTTACAATGCGCCTGAGCGCTATAAGGAGGCTTGGACGCGCTTTCCGGGACTCTACCTCACAGGCGACGTGGCGGTGCGCGACGAGGCGGGGCGCTTTAGCGTGCTAGGCCGCGCCGACGACGTGCTGAGCGTCGCCGGACACCGCATCGGCACGGCGGATGTTGAGTCGGCCTTGATCGCCCACGACGCCGTCGCTGAAGCCGCTGTCATCGGCGTGCCCGATGAGATTAAGGGGGAAGTGGTTCACGCCTTCGTGGTGTTGCGTAGCAACTTCGATACCACCCAACAAGACCTCATCCACCATGTTCGCTCCGAACTTGGTCCGATTGCCACACCAGCGGAGGTGACTTTTGTAGACGGACTCCCGAAAACGCGGAGCGGCAAGATTATGCGTAGGCTCCTTAAAGCCCAGGCGTTAGGGCAAGACCCTGGCGATACCTCAACGTTGGAGACGTAAACCTCTAAGACAGAGACGCTCATGATTATGGATTTGCACCTTTAGGAGGCGTGGTGAGTACAAAAGGTAAAAAGAAGAGGAAAGAAGGCGTCGTCAGCGTCCAGCGAGACGACGGTAAAAGCAAGAGCGCGGGCTCGTTCAGCAGTGAGAACAAAGAGATGCTCCAAAACTACTGGAAGCGCAACATCCGTTTGACACTAGGGCTTCTAAGCATCTGGTTCCTCTTCGGCTACATCCTCTCGATCATCCTCGCACCCTGGCTCAATAACTTCACCTTTTTAGGTGCGCCCTTGGGCTTCTGGATGGCGCAAAACGGCGCGATTTACGTTTTCGTGATACTCATCATCACCTACGCCGTGCGCATGAACAAAATAGACGAAGAGTTTGGCGTGGAGGAACAGGACTAATGGACCCCATCTTCTTTTGGACGCTCATCTTTGTCGTCGGAACTTTTAGCCTCTACATCGGGATTGCGGTCTGGTCACGGGTCTCTTCTACCTCGGGCTTCTACGTAGCGGGGCAGGGCGTCCCTGCGGTCTTTAATGGGATGGCGGTCGGCGCGGACTGGATGAGCGCGGCGTCCTTTATCTCGATGGCGGGGCTTATCGCCCTAAACGGCTTTGACGGCGCAATTTACCTGCTCGGTTGGACGGGCGGCTACGTGCTCTTGGCGCTCCTTTTAGCGCCCTATTTGCGCAAGTTCGGCAAGTACACCGTGCCTGAGTTTGTCGGCGACAGGTACTACTCGCGCACAGCGCGAATCGTGGCGGCGGCCTGCGCTGTGACGGTCTCACTCACCTACGTTGCGGGGCAGATGCGCGGTGTCGGTATTGCCTTCAGCCGCTTTTTGCAGGTAGACATCACCATCGGCATCATCATCGGTATGGTCATCGTCGCCATTTACGCAACTTTGGGCGGCATGAAGGGCATCACCTATACCCAAGTCGCTCAATACGTCGTGTTGATGATCGCTTACGCGATTCCTGCGATCGCCATTGCCGCGGCGCTCACAGGCAACCCCGTGCCGCAACTCGCTTTTGGTGAGGTCGCGACAAGGCTCGACGGCATCCAAGAGGAGCTGGGCTTCGGCGTCTACACCTCTCCCTTCACCAACATAAGCGGTCTCAACGTCTTTCTGATTGCGATGACTTTGATGTGCGGCACGGCAGGTTTACCTCACGTTATCGTCCGCTTCTACACGGCGAAATCGGTCAAGGGTGCACGTTGGACAGGCGTTTGGGCGCTCGTTTGCATCGCGCTTCTTTACACAACTGCGCCTGCGGTCGCGGTGTTCGCAAAAACCAATCTCATCCAGGGCGTCAACAACGTGCCTATCGCAGACCTGCCCGCGTGGACGCAGACCTGGGGCGAGTCCGACGCGACGCTTTTCGCTGTCGATGACCTGAACGGCGACGGCATTGTTCAGTACACGAATGGCGATGATAACGAGGTCACCATCAGCCCCGACATCTTGGTGCTCGCCAACCCTGAAATCGCAGGGCTGCCTGCTTGGGTCGTGGGCATCGTCGCAGCGGGGGGTTTAGCGGCGGCGCTCTCGACGGCGTCCGGGCTCCTCTTGGTAGTGGGCTCGGCGTTCTCGCACGATATCTACAAGCGCCTCATCAAACCTGACGCCTCAGAGCAGCACGAGCTTGTTGTGGCGAGAGCCTCAGTCCTTGTAGCGGTCGTTATCGCAGGCTATTTCGGCGTCAATCCGGGGGGTTACGTCGCAGAAGTTGTCGCCTTTGCCTTTGGCCTAGCGGCGGCGAGCTTCTTCCCGGTTATCGTCATGGGTATTTTCGACAAACGTGCGAACAAAGAGGGCGCGATTGCGGGGATGGCGGTGGGTCTCATCTTTACGGGCACCTACATCGTGATGTGCGCCGACAGGATGCTCGACATCGATCCTTGGCTGTTCGGCATCACCGCGCAGGGTATCGGCGCGGTTGGGATGCTGATTAGCTTCATCGTGATGTACGTGGTGTCGAGAGCGACGGCGGAGCCACCCGCTGACATTCAGGAGTTTGTAGAGGACATTCGCTATCCGCGCGGTACAGGAGCGGCGACAGCGCACGACTAAATTTACAGGGTTTCAGGAGAGTTAACCCTCGAGCTCGAGGAGTCAGTTTATCGCTGGCTCCTCTTTTTAAGCTCGAGAACAAAAGGTCTATAGTGAGACGAGATGACACCGCGCAAACGCCGCCTGATGGTCGGATTCGCCGCCCTCGTCCTCACTGTGTGGCTTGTTGTCAGATTGGTTTTCTTCATTACGGACAACGTTCGTACAGATATCAGCCTTCAAGCGGGCGAAGCCTCAGCAGAGGTAGCTTTGGGCGATTTGCAATGCGAAAAGACGTTCAGCCAAGCCTTTCCGTTTTTTAAGATGGTGTGTCAAGAGGTCGAGGCTGAGCAACCTTAGAGAAAGTTCGAGCTTCTCACTTCGCCTGTTCTCTGCTCTAAAAACTCGAGTAACCACTCCCCATCCTCCACGCTACCTTTGGGCAGGAGGTCCGCCCCTCCCGTGCGACGCAAGAGGTACACGCCCCGCCGAGAGGTCAATACGTCCACCTCTTCGTAGGCGACGGGCGTCTTCTTGCCACCCTCTTCTAACAGATACGACTTCTCCTTGAAGATATAGCGCTTGGGCTCGCGAATCATCGGAAAGCGCCGCCACATGCCCCGTGCGCTTAGCCAGACGAAGAGCGTATACCCCACGAGCGGAATGAGCACTGTAAAGGCGTAGAGCCTGCCGGTGGGCCATAGGCCGGTGATACTCACCAGCACGAGCGCGGTGAAGGTGTAGATGAAAAAGGGCAGGATGGGACGCTCTAAAGCCAGCGTCCAGGTGTAGTACATGAAGTCGCTGCGCTTTAAGGTGACGTCAACAGTCACGTCCTTGGTTAGCGTTGGGGTCGGGGATTGCGTCATAAGGTCTTCTTAAAGTTTACCGCTTTTGTTGACTAGGGTGCCAACCAACGAAGCGTAAAAGCTATCCCTAAACGTTAGCCTGACCTTCTTTACCTAGGCCGACGCTGAAAGGTTCTCAACTTAGGGAGCCGCCAAAAGTCGCGGTTAAAGACGATAAACACCGTGACAACTTCCAGACGACCTGCGTACATCGCAAAGATGAGCAGCGCACGGCTCACGGGGTGCAGGTCAGCGTAGTTGAACATGGGCCCGACTTCGCCGAGCCCAGGACCAACATTGCCGAGGCAAGCGATAGACGCAGTGAGCCCGGTAACGATGTCAGCGCCAAGCCAAATAACCACGCCCGCGATGATAGCGAAAAGGCTCAGGTAGAGGGTTGAAAAGGCGGCCACAGCCCGGAGCACCTCCTCTGAAATTGGGCGGCTACCGACCCGCACGGGCAAGACCGCTCTGGGATGAAGCGAACGGCGCACCTCCCGCGCCATGTTGCGCGTGACGATAAGCCAGCGGATCACCTTGACGCCGCCCGCCGCGCTGCCCGCGCTGCCCCCAACGAACATAAGCACGAAGAGAACCATCTGTGCCCGCTGCGGCCACTCGATGAAGTCCACCGAGGCGTAGCCCGTCGTCGTCATGATGCTGATGGCCTGAAAGAGCGCGTGGCGCACCGCCTCGCCGAGACCGTAGTTGCTCCTCAGCGCGAACGTGAGCAGAAGTGAGGCGACGGCTATGATGCCCAAGTAGGCGCGAAACTCAGCGTCACGCAAGAGGTCCTGAGGACGCCCTGAGAGGAGCTGATACTGCAACGCGAAGTTCGTCCCGCCAACGGCCATGAACACGATCGCGACCCACTGAATCGTGGGGTTAAACTCCTGGTAGGACAGGGGGTTCGGGCTAAAGCCGCTCGCCGCAAGCGTAGTAAAGGTGTGCGCCACCGCGTCGTAAGGCGTCATCCCAACCAGCCAATAGATAAGAGCGCAGAGCACGCTGAGCCCCACGTAGACGAGCAGCACCGCGCTCGCCGTATTGCGCAGCCGAGGCGTGAGTTTCTCTTCGGTGGGACCGGGCGCTTCGGCAAAGAAGAGTTGCCGCCCCGCAATCGCGAGTTGCGGAAAGACCGCGATGAAGAGCACGATGATGCCGATGCCGCCGAGCCACTGCGAGAGGGAGCGGTACATAAAGAGACTGCGGGAAACTTCGTCGAAGTTGCGCAGCGCTGTCGCGCCTGTAGCGGTAAACCCGCTCGTCGACTCGAACAGCGCGTTGAGCGGCGTAAACGCTCCCGACGCGCTGTAGGGGATCATGCCGATAATCGGCAAAACGAGCCAGAGCAGTAAAACACCTATAATCGCCTCACGCCGCGTTGGACCCGCGTTACTCGTGCCGAGCCAGACGAGCAGACCACCTATCACACCAGACAGCGCACACGTCACTGCGAAGCCTGTGACGCTCTCGTTTAGAAGCGCGGCGTAGACACAAAAAAAGAGCGTGATAGCCGCCAAACCCAGGAGGCCAAGTCCGACGATGTAGGGTGCAAAGCGGCCGCGCACACCTTAGACTACCCCATAAATGAGCGAGAGGTGATACAAGTTTTAGCGGCGAAGCTATAGTGAGCGCCGCTGAAAGGCTCTCCTGTTAGGCAGGCGCCAAAAGTCACGGTTGAAGACGATAAAGACTGTGACGACTTCTAAACGTCCGGCGTACATCGCAAAGATGAGCAAGGCGCGGCTCACGGGGTGCAGGTCCGCGAAGTTGAGCATCGGGCCGACCTCACCGAGTCCAGGGCCGATATTACCGATACAGGCGATAGAAGCGGTCACACCTGTAATAATGTCTGCGCCCAGCCAGATTACAATCGCCGAAATCACTGCGAAGAGGCTCATGTAGAGCGTTAGAAAAGCGGCAACAGCTCTAAGCACCTCTCCTGAGACTGCCCGACTCCCAACCTGTACGGGCAAGACCGCCCTGGGATGGAGGGCGTGACGCACCTCCCGCGCCATGTTGCGCGTGATGATCAACCAGCGAATCACCTTAACGCCGCCCGCCGCGCTGCCCGCGCTGCCGCCGACGAACATAAGCACCAGCAAAATCATCTGCCCTTGCTGCGACCACTCGACGAAGTCCACTGATGCGTAGCCCGTCGTCGTCAAGATGCTGATAACTTGAAAGAGCGCGTGGCGCACCGCATCTGCGAGTTCGTAGTCTCCCCTAAGTGTAACCGTTAGAAAGGCTGAAGCGACAGAGAAGATAATGAGGTAAGCGCGAAACTCAGCGTCACGCAAGAGGTCTTTGGGACGGCCAGAAATCGCCTGATATTGCAGCGCGAAGTTCGCGCCAGCAAAGATCATAAAGACAATCGCGACCCAGTCAATCGCGGCGCTGTTGAAGCCTTCAAACGAGAGCCCGTTCGGGCTAAAGCCGCCTGCCGCGAGCGTAGTGAACGAGTGCGCCACCGCTTCATAGGGCGTCATGCCGACCAACCAATAGGTGAGCGCACAGAGCACGCTGAGACCTACGTAGACGATGAGCACCGCGCTCGCCGTATTGCGCAGTCTCGGCGTGAGGCGGTCCTCGGTAGGGCCGGGTGCTTCGGCAAAGAAGAGTTGCCGCCCCGCAATCGCAAGCTGCGGGAAGACCGCGATGAAGAGGACGATAATCCCCACGCCGCCGATCCACTGCGTCAGCGCCCGCCACATGAAGAGGCTGCTGGGGAAGTCGTCGAAGCTGCGCAGCACCGTCGCTCCGGTGGTCGTAAAGCCGCTCATGGACTCAAACATGGCGTTGAGCGGCGAAAAGCCGCCCGTGATCACATAGGGAACCGCCCCGAAGAGGGGCACGGTGAGCCAGAGCAGCAAGACGCCGATGAGCGCCTCGCGGCGGGCGGGCTCAGCGTCGCTCGTGCCGAGCCAGACGAGCACCCCGCCTATCGCCCCGGACAAAGCACACGTCACCGCGAAGCCCACAATGCTCTCGCTCAGGAGCGCGGCGTAAATACAAAAAACGAACATGATAGCGGCCAAACCCAG
The DNA here is from genome assembly GCA_965213645.1 of Trueperaceae bacterium. Taxonomy (GTDB): domain Bacteria; phylum Deinococcota; class Deinococci; order Deinococcales; family Trueperaceae; genus CBDBZX01. The sequence goes on along the minus strand of CBDBZX010000004.1, from coordinate 448,456 downwards.
GAGGCCGAAGCCGACGATGTAAGGAGCGAAGCGTCCGCGCACGTCCTAGATTACCTCATGAAACGAAGGGGGGTGTAGAACGAAGTGAGGTGTGAGTGAGGTATCCCTCGAGACCAAACCCTCACCTCCGACATCAACCCGAGCGCATGTCCTTTTACGCCGTCGTAGGGGAGATTCATGAATCTCCTCTACGTAAGCGAAACGTCCGGCATCACGCTATACTGACTTGATCCGCTCCACGCGAATCAAGTTCGTCGTGCCGCGCATCCCGAAGGGCACGCCCGCCGTAATCACAAAGCGGTCCCCGACCTGAATATCCACCGCGTCTTTAATCATGTCGATAATCTTCTTGTTGGCAACCTCCACCATCTCATCGGTGGAGTGAATCTCGTCGCTACGCGCAGGCACGACGCCCCAGACGACGCTCATCTGACGGTAGGCGCGGTCCGTTGGGGTGAGCGCCAAGATGGGCGCAGCGGGGCGGTTGTGGGCGACGCGCTGGGCGGTATTGCCCGAAGAGGTAAAGGTCACGATGATCTTCGCTGAGAGGTTATACGCCATCTGACACGCGCCGAGTGAGACCGAGTCAGCGGTGGTGTCTTCGGGCTCGGGCGTGTGCTCGCGCATGTCGGTCTGGTATTCGGGATCCGCTTCGACGGACAGGGCGATGCGGTCCATCATCTTGACCGCTTCGACGGGGTAGCTGCCGACAGCCGTTTCAGCGGAGAGCATCACCGCGTCCGTGCCGTCGTAAATCGCGTTGGCAACATCGCTCGCTTCGGCGCGGGTGGGGGTGGGGCTCGAGATCATCGACTCCAACATCTGCGTTGCAGTGACGACAGGCTTGCCCGCTTCGACACAAGCACGAATCAGACGCTTTTGAATCAGCGGGACACGCTCAGGGGGCATCTCCACACCTAAGTCACCTCTCGCCACCATGATGCCGTCCACCTCGCGCAAGATTTCGGTGAATCTATCCACTGCGCCAGGTTTCTCTATCTTCGCCATGAGTTTGGCTCTCGAGCCCGCCCGCGCTAGATAGTGCCGCGCAAGAAGCAGGTCGTCGCGGTTGCGCACAAAGCTCATCGCCACCCAGTCCACATCGAGTTCTGCGCCGTAGAGCAAATCCTCGACGTCTTTATCGGTCAGCGCAGGGATCGAGAGGTCGGCGTCGGGGATGTTGATACCTTTGTTGTTCGAGAGAATCCCGCCGAGCGTCACCTCGGTCTGAATCGTCTCCCCCTTGACCGACTTGACGCGGAGCGCCAAACGCCCGTCGTCCAAAAGAAGCGCGTCACCCCCTTTGACATCGTTGTAGAGATTCGTGTACGTCACACCGACGCGCTCTTCGTTGCCGGGGCTGTCGTCGTCACAGGTGAGGTTGAACTGCTGACCCTCTTTGAGTTCGGCGCTGCCATTTTCAAACTTTTCGGTGCGGATTTTAGGACCTTGTAAATCTTGGAGCACACCCACCGGACGCCCCAGCCGCTCGCTCTCGTTGCGGATGAGGTCGATATTTTTCTTGTGCACATCTTTAGAGCCGTGCGAGAAGTTGAGGCGGAAGACGTTCACGCCCGCCTCCATCAGCGCGATGATCATCTCCGCCGAAGAGGTCGCGGGGCCTAAAGTCGAGACAATTTTGGTGCGGCGTAACCTCTTCATTGGTTAAACGCCTTTCGACCTAAAAAGCGAGCATTCGAGCCGAGTTCCTGCTCAATCGTCAACAGACGGTTGTACTTCGCCAAGCGATCACTGCGGCTCGCCGAGCCTGTTTTAATCTGTCCAGCATTCACCGCCACAGCTAAATCCGCGATAAACGCATCTTCGGTTTCACCGCTCCGGTGCGAAATCATGTTGCGGTAGCCTGCGGACTTGGCGAGTTCAATGGCGTCTAAAGATTCTGTCAGCGTGCCGATCTGGTTGACTTTGACGAGAATCGCGTTACCCACACCTTCATCAATGCCGCGCTGCAAGCGCTCGGTGTTCGTCACAAAGAGGTCGTCGCCGACGAGTTGACACTTACTTCCTACCTCTTCTGTCAGGTTCGCCCACGCCTCCCAATCGTCCTCGGCTAAGCCGTCCTCAATGGAGATAATGGGGTAATCCTTGACCCAATTTGCCCAATAGGAGACCATCTCGTCGCTCGAGAGCACCTTATCCTCTGCCCCGAGGTGATACTTCCCGTCCTCATAAAACTCCGTCGAAGCGGGGTCGAGCCCGATGGAAATCTGCTCGCCGGGCGTATAGCCCGCCTTCTCAATCGCGGTGAGAATCACTTCAATTGCCTCTTGATTGCTCTTTAAGTCGGGCGCAAAACCGCCCTCATCGCCGACATTGGTGTTATAACCCTTACCCGACAAGACTTCTTTGAGCGCGTGAAAGGTCTCGACGCCCGCCCGGAGCGCTTCTGAAAAGGTCTCGAAGCCGATGGGCGCGAGCATAAATTCCTGCATGTCCACGTTGTTATCGGCGTGCTCACCGCCGTTGATGACGTTCATCATTGGGACAGGCAGCGTTTTGCCATTGACACCGCCCAAGTAGCGGTAAAGGGGCATATCGAGTGTGGCGGCGACAGCTCGAGCAGAAGCAAGCGAGACCGCCAAAATCGCGTTTGCGCCCAGCTTTTCCTTGTTACCCGTGCCGTCAAGCTCGAGCATCATCTCATCTAACCCCACCTGATTCGCCGCGTCAAAGCCGATTAACTCAGGGGTAATCGTCTCGTTGACATTCTTCACAGCTTTCGTGACACCTTTACCGTTGTAACGCTCTCCCCCGTCGCGCAGTTCAACCGCCTCATGAACGCCCGTAGACGCACCTGAAGGTACGGCGGCGCTGCCCGACATGCCGCTAATCAGGCGTACGGTTGCGCCGACGGTGGGGTTACCCCTCGAGTCTAAAAGCTCGAGTGCGCGGATGGATTCAATTTCGGTCATGTCGTCTCCTCTGTTGGTAGTGACTGCCCATGTTGACGTAAGCCCTAAAGAGCTTCTTTAACCTCCTATATACCTCATTTTTCAGGGTAATGCCTGGAGGCGTGGTGGAATTGATTGGTAAACACCGCTATTCCCAATGACAAGCACGTTCTTCCTAAAAATGATAAAATTCTAAGAACCTATGTTAAACGCTCAAAAAATTCAAACATAAAGGTGAATACGAATGAAACAGGCAAGTTTGGGATGTCTCACATGGTTTATTCTTAGTCTTGTAATTAGTGCAGTAATATCTTCGTGGCTCGATTTAAGTGGCGATGCAAGTGGGAATCTAACTTTGTTTGTATTCTTCGGATTTCCAGTAGCTCTTGTCATCCTAATTCAAGTCTTTTCACTTCTCCCCGGGAGCAAGCCAGAATCTGAGGAGTGGCAAACATTCCAAGAACCTAAAAGAACTTCAGGAGGCACATCTCATATAGGCTCTGTTTACCTACTGAAAGCCGGTCCCTTTTACAAGATAGGAAAATCAAAAAATTTTGAAAGACGGCCGGCTGAAGCAAATCAAGCTACAGTTGCCCTATCCTGTAGAGGTTGTTCACACCATTTCAACAAATGGCATCAACGAGTTAGAAAGCTATTGGCGCAAACATTTCAAAGAAAAGAGAACGAACGGCGAATGGTTTTTACTGACAGATGAAGATGTCGCAGAATTTATACGTCGAGGTTCATGACCTTACTTGGACCTTCATAAACACTTTAGCCTCATCTTGCCACGCTTGCCTGCGAAAGCTAAGAAGCATGTTCGGGCGTCAGAAATTTGTAACCCTTCAACTCTTCTTTAGCTCGCTCCAAATCCTCAGCGTTAGTAACGCTACTTAGCAAATGTTTAGTATCATCCGAACCATGTGTGATGACCTGAGCTGTTTCATCTGTAATCTCGCCAGATACCTCAGCTAAGAGGTCTTCTAAAGCGTCATCATCCAACGTGTGAAGCTGAGCGACGATGCGCCCGATGGTTTCAAAGCGTGTCATGGTGCTATTTTAGCATGGCAAGCTGCAAAATTTGAGTCCGAAAACCTCACCTCGAGCCCACCTTAACCCACATGCTATTACCCGTCCGGTTGATCCTCTGAAAAGTAGCGCTCTAAATCTCTTCTGCCGTCGAGCACATTCACAATATTCACGCCATCAGCACTTTTGCGGTAGAAGATGATGTACTTTTGATAAGGTAACGCGAATGTTCCAGCTTGAAGGTAGCTGCGGGGCTTACCGATGTTGGGAAAATCAGCCAAATTTTGGAAGTTTTTCAAAAATTCGTCAATGAGTTGGTCAGCTTTATCTGCTGAGCCACCTCGTTCAACGTATTCGTCCCACAGGTTATTAATGTCAGCGGCGGCGCTATCAGCAATGGAGTAGATTCCCATTACTGCGTCATCTTTTCGCGTTCGGCGCGTTTCTCCCTTCCGCGTTTTTTAATTTCATCGCCAAGGGCTTTAGCTTCCTCGGGACTGCTAATGGTCCGGTAGCGTCCAGCCTCTATGTCATCAATACCGCGCTGTACGCCCGCCCGTATCTCTTCTACTCCCTCCTGGTACCGCTGCCACAAATTTAGCGCGTGACTAATAACTTCGCTTTCGTCGCTGTAGTCACCCGTACCGAGTTGCTGCTCCACGAAGCGCTGCTGCTCAGGTGTGAGTTCTATCGTCATCCTTTAAGGATAGGCGTTTTCTCGAGAAGTTGCAATAAATTCTCTTAGCTCAGCGTTATGTTGTTATGTTATTATTCAGCTATGTCTACAGCAGAAAAGCAGCGCACCACGGTCTATATCTCTTCTGATGTACTCGAGTTCCTCAAACTGCGGAGCGTGAAAGGAAACGGCAGCGTCTCTCAGCAGCTCGAAACTTTAGTCAGAAACCTTATGCCGAAAGAGTACAGCCAGGAGGATGTGAGGGTGCTCGAGCAAAGGCACGCTGAAGGCTATAAGAAGCATCCTGTCACCGAGAACGAGTTTTCAGACCTTTATGCCGAACAGGACTTGAGCGAGTTGTGAAGCGCGGTGAAGTGGTTTGGTACACCTTTAGAGAACCAGACAAACGCAGACCCGTTCTTATCTTGACGAGAGACACCGCCCTCTCATTTCTCAACGCTGTAACTGTCGCTCCTATCACCTCGACTATTCGCGATATTCCTTCAGAGGTCTACTTAGACGAGGACGACGGTCTGCTCAGCCCTTGCGTTGCCAACTTCGACAACATCGTGACCATTCCCAAGAACAAGTTAGGTGAGCGAGTCACAACGCTTGATCTGGATAAGATGCTGGACGCTGAAGAAGCGCTAAAGTTTGCGTTAGGTTTTATACGGTAAGGAGTCAAATCTACCTACTCCGTCTACCTATCCCGTTCTAAGCGGCACCACCATCGCCAAATAACTCGTATCTTTGAGACTCGCCAGCACACTCGGGCTCGTCGGACCGGAGAACGAAAAGCGCACGTCCCCCTCTACAGGTCTCAGCGCACTCGCCAAATAGTCCGCGTTGTAGGCGAGGGCGATTTCTGACTCGTTGCCCTCCTGCGAGACTTCTAGCGCCTCCTGAGAGCGCCCGTAAGCCCCCTCCGCAGTAATCTGTAGGTTTCCATCCTTGATAAAGAGGTCCACGCGGTTGTTCGCCGTCTTGTCCGCCATAACCGCTACGCGCGAGACCGTCTCTAAAAGCCTAGAAGCGTCCAGCAAGATGCTCACCGGAAACTGCGAAGGAATCACGCGCTCGTAATCGGGGAAGGTGCCTTCCATTAGCTTGACATTGAGCTTAAAGGGGCCACTCTGCACGGAGAGTTGAGAGTCGGCTAGCTCGAGCTTCGCCTCCCCACTTCCCAAAAGCCTGCTCAGTTCGTCCACACTCCGCGCCGGGATGACGATGTCCCCATCCAGCCCGCTCGCATCTTCCATGTGGTAGTAGGCCAAGCGGAAGCCGTCGGTGGCGACTGCCCGTGTTCGCTTGTCGTTAAACTCGACTTTGACCCCGCGAAAGATCGCTTGATATTCCGCTACCGCCGCCGCGTAGCGCACGTGATTAAGCGCGTCGGCGAGTTGTGAGCCGTCATATCTTCCCGCGTACCCTTCTGGAAAGACGACTTCGGGAACACTCAAAGCGTCGGCGAGTTGCAGCTTCGTGGCGTAGCTGCCCGAGCTTATCTCGAGTTCCTTATCGTCAAAAGCAAGTTCAACCAGTTCTCCCGGAAGAGAGCGCACGACTTGTCCAAAGACATGCGCAGGCAGCGCGGCGTGCCCACCCCCGGACACGTCAGCTTGCACGGTAGCTTGGATGTCAATATCCATATTGCTGCCGCTAAAGGTGATGCCCTTCTCCCCCATCGTCATGCTGATGAGGCTCAAACCCGGATTGCTGCTGCGACTAGGAATGATGCGCTCGATGTTGCCGAGCACATCGGCGAGTTGTTTACGCGGAACCTGTACGTTCATAGAGGTGAGCATACCGAAAATTGGCGCGGTTAAAAAGCGATTGGAGAGAAACCAGGGGAAAGTGAAGCGGAAGAGGTTTTAAGAGGTTGGAGAATACAGAGAGGTTAATCTGAAAAGCGAGAAATTTTGCACCGCTCTCGAGGCTAACGAGTTAGCTTTTTAGAGAAGAGGTTGAAGTATCTTCTAAGAGGTTTTTTGGTTTTGAAAGTTCCTTGAAGTTGACCCTTTGATTACTCTCTTTTCAGCTTCTCTTTTTTCGTTGGATTATGAGAACGCGCTCTTTACCTAAGACTTTACGGTTGACGAAACAAAAATTTTGAAAAGTTTATAACACTCTATAGTAGGGCCTGTGGATAGTGTGGATAACTATACTTTCCTCCGTCCAGGACAGTAAAGTGCCTGTGGATAATTTTGTGGATAACTCGCCTTTGCCTGTGGATAACTACCCAAGTTATCCACAGCTATCCACAGGGGGTGAAAAACCCCTAGTTATCCACAGTTTATCAACAGGATATCCACAGCTTATCCACAGAGTTATCCACAGGTGTAGATGTGTAAATTATTTGTTTGATGATAGATACACGTGCAAATTTAATGGAATATGAGTGTAAATGGCGTATATTTTGGTAGAATTTGCGATACAAAAATATGATATTGAAGAGGTAGAGGTGAACTCATTTTGCTCACCTCTACCTCGGTGTGGAATCGTTTGGTAAGAGGTCGGGTTGACGCTAAATGTATCTCAATTTGTGGCGTGGTCTCTGTGGTCGGTGACCTGAGCTTGGAACCAGAGGTGTAGCGCGATGATGACATCAGCCTCCTCCGAGCTATATACGATTTCTCCACCGTTCTCTGTATCGCTGTAGCTTACGGTGAGCTGGTTTGCTTCTCCGGCTCGCTCGAGTTCGCTCAGCCCCGGCATCTCCTCTCCGTGTAAATAGCTCGGGTCAGCGAAGTCACCTCTGGCAAAGCGTGCCGCTTCTTCCCTAAGGTGTGAACGTATGAGCGCGGTGTTCTCGGTATCGTTCGGGTCATTAGCGGTTACGCGCTGTACGCCGCCTATCGCCGTATCTTGAAAGATGTGGAGGGTCGTGTCTAAATTGAAAGGCATGACTTCTTGTTCGCGTTCAGCAAAGGTGGAATCTTCGCTCTGTTGCATATTGTGGTCCGAGTTGTGCTGAGAATGTTCGGCGCTATTGTGTTCTCTCTGGGCTTGCACAACGACTAAAACCGCTAAAACAACAGTGAGTAAAACAAAACCCGCGAATTTAGGATACTTGTTCAGATTCATGAATTGCCTCCACTAAGGTGCTGAGTGCTGCTAGAACAGCGTCACGTTTTGTTTCGGGCAGTGCTTGAGTCAGTGCAGCGAATTTTTCTCTACGCGCGGCAGCGATGTGAGTAGCTTTTTTCTCTCCTTCCGAGGTAAGTTTGAGAAGTTGAGCGCGTCCATCCGTCGGGTGAGCGTCGCGCGTGATCCAGTTTCGTTTAGCCAATCCCTTGACTAAGCGGCTGACAGTGCTCTTCTCGAGCCTGAGAAAGCTCACGAGTTCACTCTGCGTGAGACCGTCCGTGCGAGCGAGTTCGGTCAACGTATGCGCTTCCGAAACGCTGACACTTACACCGCAGGGGGTTTGCCCGGCTTGATGTAGACCAAAAGCGCGAATGAAGGCGGCTAGGGTGTGCTCGAGTTCGTAAGCATCCACAGCTTCTTTTTCTACTAGAGAGGTCTTTCGTGAGGACATAGTTGTACTGTACAACAAAATAGATGTAAAGTACAACTTCTTTGTTTTGAGCTTACAACCTATAGAGAAAGTACCTTTTGAAGAAGGTCGATTTAGAGCAAATCAGCCTTAATCGCCAAAATCCGCTCCTCCAACTCCCTATCCTTCGCCATCTGCTCGGTGACCTTTTGCACCGCATACATCACCGTCGAGTGGTCACGCCCGGTGAAAAACTGACCAATTTCGGGGTACGAGTGCGGGGTGAACTCGCGAATTAGGTACATCGCTACTTGACGCGGCACGACGAGTTCGTGGCGTCTCCCCTTCGAGCGCAGATCGCCCGCTTCGACTTCGAAGTGATGCGCTGCCGCCTTGATGATTTCGTCCATCGTTAGGTTGAGTTCGCTTGGCGCGAATACGTCCGAGAGAGCGCTCACGGCGGTCTGGCGGCTCAGTTGCGTCTGGTTCATACTGGCGAAAACGATGACGCGCACCAACGCACCTTCCAACTCGCGAATATTTGAAGTCACTTGCCGGGCAATGTAGTCGATCACGTCGGGTGGAATTTTGACACCGCGATATTCTGCATTCATTTTGAGGATAGCGATGCGGGTCTCCAACTCCGGCGCTTGAATATCGGTGATGAGCCCCCACTCGAAGCGGCTGCGCAGGCGGTTCTCGAGCGTAGGAATATCTTTCGGCGGTCTGTCGGACGAGAGGATAATCTGCTTGCCCGATTCGTAGAGTGCGTTAAAGGTGTGGAAGAACTCCTCTTGCGTGCGCTCTTTACCGGCGATGAACTGCACGTCGTCCACGAGCAAGAGGTCGATGCTGCGGTAGCGGTCCCGAAACGCTGTCATCTTGTCTTCGCGAATCGCGTTGATGAGATCATTGGTAAAGGCTTCGGTGGTGACGTATTCGACGTGGAGCTTGGCGAAGCGATCTGCGACAGCGTGACCGACGGCGTGCATGAGGTGGGTCTTACCTAGACCAGAGTCGCCATAGACGAAAAGTGGATTGTAAGCTCGTCCGGGCGCTTCGGCAACAGCGATGGCGGCGGCGTGTGAGAGGTTGTTGTTGGGGCCGACGACGAAGTTGGTGAAGTTGTACTTAGGGTTGAGCCTTGGCTTATTGACGGTTGGCGCGGCTTCTTCCGAAGTAGGAGACGTATTAAACATATCCTGCTGTTCGGAAGGCTTGGCGGCGATGACCTGAAAGCCAACGCGGGGGCTCGGTGCGCCGAAGTGCCTGAGCGCTTCTTCTATGACGCCGCTATAGTGATTTTTGAGCCAATCTTTGGCGAAGGAGTGAGGGACGCCCAGCATGAAGACCCCGTCTTCGATGCCGAGCGGCTGCACCTGCGTGAACCAAGTCCGAAACTCAACCTCAGGAATCCGCTGCTTAACGAACTCTAAAATATCGTCCCAGATGGGATCGCTCCGTGATGTTGTTGACGCTCTCATCCCTACCTGACCCCTATTCGCTCGCCGCCAATTGCCCTTGTCGTCCATATTAAGTCGCCTGCACGAAATATATCGCTAAAAGTACAGAGAGGTAGTTTAACAGATTTAAGGTGAGGGGCAGCTAAGTTTCAGGAAGCAAGCGAACAAGCATGTCATACCAAAGTGATTTGAGGATGGCGCAACGTGACATTCTCAAGCGCACTATGTGCGTAACTTCAGACGCCCTCACGTTGTGCCATCCCTTCTTCAGTCTGGTATCAGCTAGTCAGCATTTCAGATTTTCCTGACTAAGTAGAGGTGTAGAAATAATCTGAACTAGAAAAGTTCGCGGTTCTCGTCTCGAGCGTAAAACTTCAGCAAAATAGTTTAGGTTATTTGGATCGAAGCACTTAGCTGACCCGCTGACAGGCTGCAAAACTACAAAACCCTGACAAGCTCTCTATTAAAAAATGTGATAGAGTAGTGTCTTACTCGAGGTTTCTCTACAAGCGAACGAGAATCCTTTTAGACGAAATACACAAACGTTCTAACCTGATGGAGAAATGATGTACGATTATGACGTCATAGTAGTGGGCGGCGGTCACGCAGGCATCGAAGCGGCGCACGCGGCGGCGAAGCTCGGCGCGGCGGTGGCGCTCACCATCCCTGACCCCAACAAAATCGGCTTGATGCCGTGTAATCCCGCGATTGGCGGACCTGGCAAGTCTCAGCTCGTCTTCGAGCTTCATGCACTCGGTGGGGTGATGGGCAAACTAGCCGATGAGACCGCCATTCACGCCCGCACGCTCAACGCGAGTAAAGGTCCAGCGGTGCAGTCGCTTCGCGTGCAAAACGAGCGCGACGGTTATGCAACTGCAGCGCGGCGGCTTATCGAGAACACGGATGGCATCGACATCGTGCGTGGTGAGGTAGCGGCACTTCTCGTTGAGGACGACGTATTAAGAGGTGTGTCACTGACCGACGGGCGCGAATTGAATGCACCTAGTGTCGTGCTCTGCACAGGAACCTTTCTCAGAGGTGTCGTCTGGTACGGCAAGCAGCAGCGCGAAGCGGGGCGGCAAGGGGAAGCGCCAGCGCGTCACTTGTCACACAGTCTTACCGCGACGGGTCACAATCTCTTGCGTTTCAAAACAGGCACGCCGCCGCGCATCCGCTCGGATTCAGTGGATTTCTCTGTGTTAGACGTTGTTCCTGCTGACAGCCCCGTCGCCTCTTTTACGGGTCAACCTGGTGCGAAAACGACGAGCAGCCCGACCTGGCTCACGCACACGACGCCGCAGACGCACAAGCTAATTAACGAAAACCTCGAGCATTCCGCCATGTACGGCGGCGTCATCGAAGGGCAAGGTCCGCGCTATTGCCCCTCTATTGAGGATAAAGTGGTGCGCTTCTCCGATAAGAACAGACACCTCTTGTTCGTTGAGCCCGACGGGATTGAGACGAGTGAAGTGTACTTACAGGGGTTCTCGAGCTCTATGCCCCCCTATTTACAAGACGATATGATTCGCACGCTGCCCGGTTTTGAAAATGCGGTGATTCAGCGCTACGCCTACGCGGTGGAGTACGACGCGCTCGACCCGACGCAGCTCGACATCACGCTGATGTCTAAAAAGCTACCCGGTCTTTTCAGCGCAGGGCAGATTAACGGAACGAGCGGTTATGAAGAGGCGGCGACGCAAGGCTTTGTTGCGGGTGTCAACGCGGCGCGGTTCTCAAACAACCAAGAGCCTGTCAGCATTCGCCGTGACCAAGGCTACATCGGCGTGATGCTGGACGACTTGGTTCGTTGGGGCATCAATGAACCGTATCGTATGCTGACCTCTCGCAACGAGTATCGGTTGTTGCACCGTCAGGATAACGCACTCGAGCGCCTCTCCCCTATCGGACATGCTTGGGGTTTGGTGAGCGATGAGCAACTTGCCGAAGTTCAGGTGAGCGAGGCTCGAGTCGCTCGCGAAGTCGAACGCCTCAGTAAGACTCGCCATGAAGGAACCTTAGCGAGTAAAATCATCTGCCGCCCTGGGATGACGTATAAAGAGGTCATCGGATTAGTGGGAGAAAGTCCAGAGGACTTGAGCGCTGAAGAGCAGAAGAAAGCAGAGATTCTGGTCAAATATGCGGCGTACATCGCGCGGAGCCAGAAGGAACTCGAGGCGCGAAAAGATTACGAGTCGCTGAGTTTGCAGTCGGTGGATTTCGAGCGGGTCTCGAGTCTCTCTAAAGAAGGCGGCGAGATATTAAAACGGCATCAGCCCGCTACGCTTGGGGCAGCACAGCGTATTCGCGGCGTGCGGGATAGCGACGTAACCGCGTTGCTTATCTACGCCAAAATGCACGGCAAACCATCACTCGGAAAACTTGTAAATGTTTCACGTGAAACAGCGTCAGGCTGAACAACTTAACCAGTACGCTGACCTCATTCGGCGCTATCACACGACGCTCGACCTCATGTCGGGCGTTGCTGTTGAGGGATTAGGAGATAAGGTAGCCGATAGCCTCGCCTATGCAGAGTTTATGCGGGAGCGGCTCGAGCCCCACCACCGAATCTTAGATATAGGTTCAGGTGTCGGCTTGCCTGGTATCCCTTTAGCCGTTCAGTTTCCAGACCATCCCATCACTTTGGTTGAACGGCGGCAGAAACGAGCGAGTTTTCTGAAGATTGTAGTGAGTCAACTTGGACTCGAGAATGTAAAGGTTGTAGCTGAGGACGTAACAACATGGCAACAACCGCTTGTGACTTGGATAACGGCACAGGCGGTGGGCCGATTATTTGACCTTTATTGCCTTACACGTCATTTACATGCTGGAAGCATCTTTTTAATATCTCGAAAAGGTGACGGCTACAACGAAGAGGTTATAGAACTACAAGAAAAGTTAAGTGTCGCCAACCCTAACCACTCCCCTACTGTTTCACGTGAAACAATATCGGCTACACCACTCAAAACACGTGGTACGCTAGTCGCAATCAGCCTTCCAGGAGGATTGCATTGCCGACCATCGGAGTAATCAATCAAAAGGGCGGCGTCGGAAAAACGACGAGCGCCATCAACCTTGCCGCCGCTCTCGCTGAAAAACGCCGCGTACTACTTGTAGACTTAGACCCGCAAGGCAATGCGAGTAGTGGCGTCGGTATCCGCGATCCCGAACGCACCATTTACGACGTTTTAATCGGCGATATGTCGGCGCGGCGCGTGATTACAGACACCGAAATCGAAAAGCTCAAAGTCATGCCCGCTTCCGCCGACCTCTCGGGCGCAGCCGTCGAACTCGACGCGACAACCGAGAACTTCAAACTCCTTACCAAAGCGCTCATCGGCGTGCGTCCAAACTTCGACTTTATCGTGCTGGACGCGCCACCTTCGATTGGGGCGCTGACGCTTAACGGTCTCGTGGCGGCAGATCAGCTTATTATCCCTTTGCAAACGGAGTATTACGCTTTGGAGGGCATCGCAGGCATGATGGACACGGTGGAGCGGATGCAAGATTCCTTAAATCCGAATTTGCAGGTCTTGGGGATTCTCCTTACGATGTTCGACAGCCGCACGCGCTTATCACAAGAGGTTGAAGAGAACGTCCGTGAGCACTTCGGCGATTTGGTCTTCAAAGCGGTGATTCCGCGCAACGTCCGCCTCGCCGAAGCGCCCTCGTACGGTCAACCGATTTACGCCTACGCGCCAACCTCGTCTGGCGCGACCGCTTACCGCCAACTCTCTGAGGAGGTCATCGAACGTGCCAGCCAAGCGTAGTAGCTTAGGCAGAGGGCTCGACGCTCTGCTGCCGAAAACCGAAAAGGATAAAGATAAGGGCGTTGACCAGCTCTCCGTAGACACGCTCTCGGTCTCGAGCTACCAACCTCGCAAATATATCGACCCTGAAGCGATTGCCGAACTCGCCAGTTCAGTCGCTCAAAAAGGAATCTTGCAACCTCTTTTGGTGCGTCCATTGGAGAATGGCTATGAGATCGTTGCAGGCGAGCGGCGTTTCCGGGCAGCGCAACAAGTGGGACTTAAAACTGTTCCTGCTATTATCCGAGATTTAACTGATAGAGAGACGCTCGAGATCGCCATTATTGAGAACGTCCAGCGTGAAAACCTCAACTCGGTGGAGGAAGCGCAAGCGTTCAAGCAATTGATGGATTTTGGTATGAACCAGGAGGAGGTTGCGAAGGCAGTAGGGAAGAGCCGGAGCGCAGTAGCGAATACATTGCGACTTCTGCAACTGGGAAAAGCCGCGCTATCAGCATTGGAAAAACGCGCGATTAGCGCGGGACACGCGCGGGCGATTCTCGCTCAACCCGAAAGTGACAGAACCTGGGCGCTCGAGCGCATTCTCGAAAACAACCTCTCCGTACGTGAAGCTGAGGGACTAAAGCGACAAGTCATCACCTCTTCACCTCGAACGAGCAAAGAAGATAGGCCGGATGGAAGATACACGCACATCGAAACGGACTTAGCGCGGCAAATCGGTACAAGAGTGAGGGTTTTAGGCGGTAATAAAGGTAAAATAGAGCTTCACTTTCACTCACAAGATGAGTTGCAGCGGTTGCTTGAGCTGCTCCATTATCAAGCCTAACGTTTCACGTGAAACATCCGTAGTAATTGGAATTGTACCTAGCGAATCTGTCCCCATAGGCTCGCATTTTTATGGTGTTAGGATAATCAAGCCAAATGGCGAAAGGTCATTCTAAACTAGGTCATTCTAAATAAGTTATCTCGAGGAGGAAACACATGAAACAACCTGTGCGCGTCGCAGTTACCGGGGCAGCCGGACAGATCGGTTACGCTCTACTTTTCCGCATCGCTTCGGGCGATATGTTAGGTAAAGATCAACCTGTTATCTTGCAACTTTTAGAGATCACACCCGCTTTAGATGCACTTCAAGGCGTTGTTATGGAGCTTAACGACGGAGCCTTCTCACTTCTGCATGGCACGACAACTTCGGATGACCCCAACGAAGCGTTCAAAGAGGTGGATTATGCTTTACTCGTTGGTTCCAAGCCTCGTAGCAAAGGTGAGGAACGCGCCGCGCTCTTGGAGGCAAACGGCAAAATTTTTACGGGACAAGGAAAAGCACTCAACGACAACGCAAGCCGCGATGTCAAAGTGCTCGTTGTCGGCAACCCCGCTAACACCAACGCACTTATCGCCATGAAAAACGCGCCTGACCTCAAACCCGAGCAGTTCACTGCCATGACCCGCCTAGACCACAACCGCGCTCTGAGCCAACTTGCGACCAAAACCGATTCGCAAGTGAGTAACCTCAAGAAGATGATCGTATGGGGGAACCACTCGAGCACCCAAGTCCCCGACCTCAATCACGCCACTGTAGACGGCAAAACGGCAACTGAACTGGTAGACGAGTCTTGGATACGTGACGACTTCATCCCCACTGTGCAGAAGCGCGGCGCGGCAATTATTGAAGCTAGGGGAGCCTCGAGCGCTGCCTCCGCTGCCTCCGCCGCAATTGACCACATGCGCGACTGGGCGCACGGCACGCCCGAAGACGATTGGGTCAGCATGTCCATCCCTAGCGACGGTTCCTACGGTGTCGAAGAAGGCATCATCTACTCGTTTCCTGTGACAGTTGAGAACGGTTCTTATAAAATTGTGCAAGGACTGGACAACAGTGAGTTTGTGCAGGAGAAGATGAAGGCGACGGAAGAGGAGTTAGTGGGGGAGAGGGAGGCGGTAAAGCACCTCTTTTAAGTTGAAAGATTAAGGACTGAGTAGAAAGTCTCAAAACTCAGTCCTTAATCTTTTTCATCTTTTCTCTTACTTTTTCGGAGCTATTCTGGCAGAGGAAACTTTTTTCGAGTTAGAAAAATATTGAGGTAGCATTAGCAACATGAAACGGTGCTAAACAGGGCAATTTAGAGAATGTGAACAACAAGGGACAGCTTCGAATGGCTCTAAAGGTGTCCGGGCTGTGCTACAGCAAGCTGTGTGAGGTCATTCTCAGCTTTTTCAGCGAGCGCGGTGAGCACATCGTCGCGGAGCAGCTTTACTTAGAACTCAAGCGGTGCGGCGAACTTAGCCCTATCCAAGCTTCCCGGCGTAGTCCTCGCGCAAATGAGTGAGCTTGTCCAGGTCGGCGAGGAGGGCTTGCCAGCTTTCTGAAACATCAAAAGGGGAGAGAAGGCTCTGTGTGCCGAATACTTCCTTGCATACAGCTACGACCTCTGGATCGAACTGGCTCCCACTGTTTCGCTCGAGCTCGGCCAATACATTCTCCAAGGGCCAAGCATCTTTGTAAGGTCGTGCATGGGTGAGCGCGTCGAGCACGTCGGCTACAGAGACGATTCTCGCCGCTTGCGGAATATCATTTCCTGCAAGCTTATTTGGATAACCGCGCCCGTCATAACGTTCGTGATGAGACCCTGCGATGGCCTCGGCTAGATTGAGCAAGGGCGAGTGCCCATCGGCTAAAATGCTCGAGCCAATAGCAGCGTGTGTCCGCATCGTCTCGAACTCCGCGTCGGTCAGCTTGCCCGGCTTATGCAAGATGGCGTCGGGGATACCTATCTTGCCGACATCATGGAGGCGGGCGGCGGAGTAGAGGAGCTGCGTCTGTCGCAGATCCCAACCGAGGACGTGGGCGAGGATAGCGGCCACTCTGCCGACCCTGCGGGTATGTGTGCCCGTGTCGTCGTCGCGGTATTCGGCGGCCACGGCTAAGCGTGTGACGATCTCGAGCTGCGCCTCCTGCAGCTCTGTGGTGCGCTCTTGCACCAGCCGCTCCGCCTTCTCGTGTGCCCGCCTGCTCAGCTCCGACTCGAGGCGGTAGACCTCCGCCTGGTGCTGCGCCTTTTCCACGTCGAATTTGAGGGACAGACGCCGCGTCTTGTTCACGTTCTCCTCGTTGAAGACTGTTTCTTTGACAGCGTAAAAAGCTTCGAGGTGATAGACCGCCTTCTCGAACGCACCTTGCGCTTTGTAAGCTTGCGCTAAAAGCTGGTGTGCTTGGTAGAGCGTGCGGGTTCGTTCTGTTTGCTCGGCTAGTAAGAGTGCCGCTTGTGCGTGTGCAATAGCCTCGCCGAACGAGCGTGTGGCAAGCTCGTCTCGGCTGAGGTTCAAAAGCCCGTTGAGCAAGCCGCTCATGTCATCAATGTCTCTAGCTAAATCGGCGGCTTGTTGATGTGCAGTTTTCGCTCTCGCGAAGAGGTTCTTTTGGTAGTAGACATTGCCCAAGCCCTCCATAGCGTTGACGCGGTAGCGCACGAGGTTCGCCTTTTCGCTCAGCGCACGCGCTCGCTCGAACGAGATTTCGGCCTGCTCGAGGCTGCCCATCTCCACATATACCTCGGCTAGGTTGATGCGAGACCCAATTTTGATGATGGGGTCGGCGAGAACAGAGGCTATTTGAAGGGCTTCTTCATAAAAAGCTTCGGCGCGCTTCAACTTGCCGAGGGCAGTATAGGTCAGGCCCAGGTTTTGCAGGTTGATGGCTGTCGTCCTCGAGGTCGGGGCGGTGTCTTTGAGATAGTTATAGGCTTTGCTTAATGCGCTGAGCGCCTCTTCATACTCCGAAAGTTCACAGTGGATATCACCGACGTTCGTGAGTGCGGTGGCCCACATAGTCATCTGCCCGAGGGCCTCGAACAGGGCGGCGGCTCCTTCCAAAAGCTCGAGGGCGCGCGCTGCGTCGCCTTGGATAGCGAAGATGCTCGCCAGATGGTTGAGCGCGTTTGCCTCAGAGTCACGCAGGCCGTGATGCTGCGCGGTCTCTAAAGCTTTCTCAAACGCTACTTTTGCCCTTTCGAACTCGCCCCGCTCGCGTGTGAGTTTGCCTAAGAGGATGTCGGTTTGTGCTTGACAAGTTGGTGACAACGTCTCTGATTCATCGGCGGGCGCTGTAAGAATTTCGTAAGCTTTGTTTAGCTCACCCGACTTAAAGGCTTTTTGAGCCTGCTCGAGGCGAGGTGAGATATCCGTAGCTTCGCTGAGGTTCAGACCCGCACCAGAAGCGTCTCGGTGTGCGTTATAGTCAATTGTCTGCTCGTTCGTTACGGACATGTTTACAGCTTAGCGTTACGGCTGTCACACAACTCTTACAAAGTAAAAATATTCAGAGGCTGGAGGTGATCCAGCCTCTGAATGAACGGTAAGGGGTTCGCTAGTTCAGAACGTCGCCTAAGAACTCCCTGAGGTCGAGTCGGCCCTTGCCTAAGCCGTCTTTGACGTCGCCGTTATTCGCGCGTACGTCGTAGAGCTTGTCCATCACCTTTTCGGTGACGAGTTCTGGCAGCTCTGTGACCTTCTTGCTCAAGCTGGGCTCAGCGAGCGCGAGCGCCAGTGCGCCCGAGACCATCGGCGCGGCGAACGAGGTGCCGCTCCAGTAGATGACGCGCTCGTCTGGGTAGGCGGTGAAGATAAGTTCACCTGGTGCCACCGTTTCGACCCGCTCCTTGCCGTAGACCGAGAAGTCCGACTTTTCATCTCGGGCGTTGACGCTGCCGACGCTGACCAGTCCTAACGAGTAGTCGCTACCGTTATAGGCTTCTTTGGCTGGGAACAAGACGTTTTTGTCGCCCGAATTGCCAGCGGAGGAGACGACAGCGACGCCTTTCCTCCTAGCTTTGTTGAGCATCTTCTTGACCGCTTTCGAAGTCTTGCTCGAGCCTAGGGAGATGTTGATAACGTCAGCACCATTTTCGATAGCCCAATCCATAGCGAGAACGAGAGCATCTGTATCACCCACGCCCTCCGCATCGAGAATCCGTAGCGGCATGATCTTGGCGAGAGGCGCGACTTGGAGCACCACGCCAGCGACGGCGGTGCCGTGACCGTAGTTCGCGCCCGTTCCGTAGTCTTGCGGCAGCGCGTCGTTGTCGATAAAGTCCCAACCGCTGACTAAACGATCTGTAAAGACGGGGTGTTGGAGGTCAAGGCCCGTGTCGATAACGGCGACAACGACACCCTTGCCGAGCCTAGGTGCGAGTTCGGTGTGCGCCTCGTAGAGCCCGATCTGCTCCCAGGCTTCATAGTTGTCTACTGGCGTGCCGGTCTGTTCACCGCCCGCCCAAGTTCTTGCACCGCCTGCCCAGGTTCTTGCACCGCCTGCCCAAGTTCTTGCGCCGCCTGCCCAAGTTCTTGCGCCGCCTGCCCAAGTTCTTGCGCCTAGCGCATTCAGTTGAGGTGTGCCGAAGGTGCCCTGGTTCGCATCCGCTTCTAACGTCGTGTTCTGCGCCTCCGCAGCGCTAAAGCCCATAACAGCAAAGCCCTCTTCGGCGTCGAAGAGGATAGTGTTGCCGCCGTAGAGTGCCTCGAGTTCCGTCTGGGTCATCCCAAGCGTCACGTCAACTGAGGTGATGAGATCGAATTCGGGTGCGGGAACTTCAGGGACTTCTGGAACTTCAGGGACTTCTGGAACTTCGGGGACCTCTGGAACTTCGGGGACCTCTGGAACTTCGGGGACCTCTGGAACTTCGGGGACCTCTTCAGGGGCTTCCACCGGGGTATTTCCAAGTTGAGGGACTGGGCTGACGCTACACGCGCTTAGTGACAGGCTTACGATCCCCAATAAGAACCAGCGGATGAAACGTTTTTGTTTGTAGGCGATGTAATGCAAGTTGTGACTCCAAACCTATGAGAGAATGATAAGATGATTCCGATTTGTCAAGTATCAGTACTTGCGCTGAGGCGGTTGGTCGCTTATTTGCTCCTTTCGTCTTTTCTTTGGGAATTACTTATTTCTAAAATTCCATCGTTAGTTTAGAAAAAAACTTCTCACTATTTTCTTACAGCGTCACTTCAAGCGTCATTTGTCAAAAATTTAACGTTCAAAATAAGGGCGTTATCAACGGAGTCCGTACTTGTTTCTACTCGCAAGGCTCCGCCAGACTTCGTGAACTGCTCGGGATTAAACACGAAACTTTATTTCGTGTTTAACCGGAAAGGGTATCAGGTCTAATTCAAAGACCGAGGCTTCAAAGGTTTTCTCGAATACTTTAGTGCGACGCCTTTTGAAGCCTTGTGCAAACCATTTAACGTATCTGTGGTAAAGCCTTTAACTTCTTCACAGAACTTCGGAGTTATTCCGATAAAGAGGTTTTGTGTTATGCTCGAGCCTAAGAAGGTATCGCAATACCATCAGCGACATGAAGCGGTACATAGAGCAGCATTGAGGAAGGCAGTTTTTCGAGTATGAGCGACAAGGAACAAATCAGAAATACCCTAAAAGCGTATGGGCTTCGCTACAGCAAGCCTCGAGAGGTCATCTTGAGCTTGTTCGGTGAGCGCGATATGCACATCAGCGCGGAGCAGCTCTACCTAGAACTCAAGCAGCGCGGCGAAGACCTGAGCTTGTCCACGGTCTACCTCAATTTAGGCGTGCTGCGCGGCGCAGGGCTGATTCGTGAGTTTAGCGGCGTCGGCGGGGAAGCGCTTTACGACAGCAATGTCGGACCGCACCATCACCTGATTTGTAAGCAGTGCGGCAATATTTTAGACTTGCCCGAGGTGATGATTCAAGAGGTGTCGCCTAAGCGGTTTTTGCGTGACAGCGCTGAAAGGGTGTCTGGCTGGCGGGTGGATGAGCCGTCGTTGGATTTGCAGGGGATTTGCCCGGATTGTCAGTAAAGTATCGTTGACTAAATCAGAAAACTATGAGCGTGCCATCTCCTTTCACTGCGCAGCACCAATGCCCTTGCTCATACCAGCGGAATAAATCCAAGAAAAAGCGGTCATTCAAGAGGTCTTGAAGGATGATTTCGTTCAGGGCCCCCTCTATGTCAATGAAAACAGCACCTTTAACGGTTCCTCTTACCTCTTCGGGGATGGAAAGGGGTACATACTCGTTGTAGAGGTCAAAAGCTGCGTCCGCTAGATTTTGACGGTTGTGCTGCTCAATCAGTTTCTTATGAATCTCGAATTTATCATCTATTAACCTCGGATGCTAGTTGACAACTGCATAGAAAAGAGAGAAGCTCAGGTTTATGCGAACCAAAGAACTTCTCTCAAAACAGACGGTAACAGATATTTTCACAGCGGTGTATGTGCTGGTAGACGATTACTTGCAAAGCGCAGAGCGCCTTAGACGCTTGAAGCTGCCTAAGAAAAGTAATCAGAAAGCGAATTATAGCGAACTGATGAGCATCGTCTTGGTCGGTGAGGTGTTGCAGCAGAAGAATCAAGGGTTGTGGTACTTGCTGGTGAAAAACGGGTATCAAGACCTGTTTCCCGTGCTGCCCGAGCTAAGCCGCTTTTACCGTATCCAACGAAACTTCGAGCGTATCTATGCAGACCTAGCCCTGCTCATCGCGCAGCATGATGGCGTCTACACGATTGATTCGCAACCCCTACCTATCTGCAAAGGTGTTCGCTATACCCGAGATAGGCAACTCAGCGAGGCTGACTCAGGACGCGGGGGTGCAACTAAGCAGTTCTACGGCTTTAGACTGCATGTGATTTGCACGGGCACGGGCGCGATTTGTCGCTTCGGAATTGCACCCGCTAACGAACATGACATCACCGTCGCCAAGTGTTTGCTCGACGAACGTTACGACGATTTACACAGTCTTATCGGGGACAAAGCCTATTTGGGCTTGGGCATTTACACTCCACCCAAGCAGAACGCCAAGGAACCCGGTTTCTGGTGTGACTTCTTTGCCAAGGCTAGAAAGTCCATAGAAGCGGTCTTCTCCTCTTTGCAGCGTTGTCGCAACCTCGCCTTACAACAGCTCAACTCCTTCTGGAGCATCAGAGCAAGTGTCTGCCGCAAGGTCGCGGCGCATAACCTCATCCTTTTCCTTTTCGCCTAAACGTCTAGCATCCGAGGTTATTAGCGTGTGTTCTTCCTCGAGTGATACTTCAATCGCTGAATCCCAATCTCTAACTCGCTTAACCTTTTCTTCGCTCTGGTATCGAATAGGTTCACCGACGTTTGTAAAGAATTTGATGGCTTCCAAACGCATCACGAACGCTTCAACCTCATGACCAAATTTGCCCAAACGCTCTATCAATACGTCTCTCTCGGGTATCTCGCGGTTTAACTCGGCTATAGCTCGCTCTATGAGGTCTTGTGGTAGATCATCGTATTTACCCATCGGTTCCCATTGT
This sequence comes from Trueperaceae bacterium, assembly GCA_965213645.1. Taxonomy (GTDB): domain Bacteria; phylum Deinococcota; class Deinococci; order Deinococcales; family Trueperaceae; genus CBDBZX01. The sequence goes on along the minus strand of CBDBZX010000004.1, from coordinate 426,803 downwards.
AGACGATTCTTCTGCTTGTAGCGTCCCTATTTGTGAAGTTCGTTACTCGAGCCCCTCCCCATCCCCAAAACCACGTCAAAACCTACGAACAAAGGTCACGCGCTTACCTTGTACCCTCTTACTCTAAGTGCTAAAATACACCTACAAAGGTTGTGAAAAGCCGCACGAGGCGGTTTGATTCGGTGTAAAATAGTAAACAACTCGAGAGGAGTTCTATGTACCTTCACCTGCTGATGATGTTCTTGGCTGCCGGTCTCATCGGCGCACTCGCGCTGATGGTCGGGGCGCTCTTAGGTCCGAAAATGTCGAGTGAGACGAAACTCGCCGCGTACGAGTCGGGTATTCCCGCTGCTTCGACAGCCCGCGAACGTTTCCCCGTTCACTTTTACCTCGTCGCCATGCTCTTCATCATCTTCGACATCGAGACGGCGTTTTTCTATCCGTTAGCAGTCAAATTTCAGGCGCAACCTCAGTTTTTGTTCGTGCAAGCCATTATCTTCGTGGTGATTTTGGCGATTGGTTACATCTATATATTGCGAAAAGGCGTGTTGGATTGGCGGTAGCTTTTAGGCGTTGATGCTGCGTCAGGTAAACAATGAGTCATGTCATTCTGAACGGAGCCCTTGACAGGATAGACTCCGCCCTTGACAGGATAGACTCCGTGAAAGAATCTCTGACCTTGCCGACTCCTCTGACAGAGACTAAAAGTTACAGAGTTTTGGCGGTAGCCAAACGAGACCCTTCGACAACCGGGCTGCGCCCAACTTCGTGACCAGGGTGACACAGTCGCGCTACACCTCTCAGTGGATGAGTAGTTAGCAAAACCTAAAAGCTAAACATCAAAGCACAAAACCAGTAGTCCCTCTTGAAAGGATTTATGGCATTAACTGACCTCTTTACACAGGATATTCAGGAACTCGAGAACGAAGGTATCCTCTTTTCCTCGTTAGAAAAACTCGTCGCTTGGGGACGCTCGAATAGCTTGTGGCCCGCAACTTTTGGTTTAGCGTGCTGCGCTATCGAAATGATGCAGTCTACCAACTCGCGTAACGACCTTGCCCGCTTCGGCTCCGAAGTCTTCCGCGCTTCGCCCCGCCAAGCGGACGTGATGATCGTCGCGGGTCGCTTGTCCAAAAAAATGGCTCCGGTGATGCGCCGCGTCTACGACCAGATGCCCGACCCTAAGTGGGTCATCTCGATGGGCGCGTGTGCAAGCTCGGGCGGCATGTTCAATAACTACGCCATCGTGCAGAACGTGGACTCGGTTGTCCCGGTGGACATCTACGTTCCCGGTTGCCCACCACGCCCCGAGTCGCTCGTCTACGGCGTCATGCAGCTTCAGAAGAAGGTGCGCGGTGAGGCATTTGATAGCGGCGGCATCGAGTTGCCGATGGTGCAGGGGTGGACAAGGTGAGAGAAAAGAGAAAAGGACTAATCGCGTTAGCTGTCACGCGTGGCGCGCTCCCGCTAGCAGCGAAGCTGAGGACTGAGAGGGTTCTACTTTTCTCTCAGTCCTCAGTCCTCAGTCCTGAAGAGAGCAACCGCTTATGAGTTTAGTCGAGCAAGTAACAGACAAGCTCAAGTCTTTGGACGGTAAGCCCGGCGAGTTCAAAGGCATGATCAGTGTGACGGTAGGGAAAGAGAACATCGCCCAAGCGGTTAAGTCAGCGAAAGAGGCGGGCTTCGAGATGATTTCGGATGTAATGGGGATCGATTACCTCACCTATCCGGGGCATCAGGGGAAGCGGTTTTCGGTGGCGTACAACTTATATAGCGTGTCGAAAAATGAGCGCATCTTCATCCGGGTGAACGTGGACGATGGGGAGACGCTGCCGACGATCAACCACCTGTGGAAGGGCTCGAGCTTCATGGAGCGCGAGGTCTACGATATGTTCGGCATCGAATTCGAAGGACATCCTGACTTACGTAAAATCATCACACCCGAAGACTTGGACGGACATCCTCACCGCAAAGACTTCCCGCTAGGGGAGACGCCGACCCTTTTCAATGAAGGGCGCTTTTTAGACCCCGCCTCGTTCCGCGCTGGCATGACGGGCGAGGACACAGGCATGACGGGCTGGCGCGGCGGCGTGCGTAAAGGGGTCGAGAATACGGACCAAGCCCTCCACGCTACAAATCATGGTGCCACAGGCGAGACGGGAGACAACTAACGATGGGCGTGATTTCAGGACAAGCCGGACACGTACCCGACGCGACCACACAAGAGACGCCGGGGAGCGAATTTGAAACCAAGTACATGCGCCTCAACGTCGGACCGCAGCATCCGAGCACGCACGGGGTGTTGCGCCTGGTGGTTGACCTGGACGGCGAGCGCATCGCTACCATCAAGCCGCAGGTCGGCTACCTCCACTCCGGCTTCGAGAAGACGATGGAGAACCGCACCTATCAGCAGAACGTGACCTACTCGAACCGGATGGACTACCTGCACGGTTTTGGGCACGACCTCGCGTATGTCCTCTCAGCAGAAAAGCTCGTCGGCGCAGAAGTGCCAGTGCGAGCACAGCAGGTTCGCGTCATCCTCACCGAACTCAACCGCGTGGCGAGTCACTTAGTGTTTTTCGGCACAGGCATCCTCGACTTAGGCGCGTTGACGCTCTTTTTCTACACGATGCGCGAGCGCGAGCGGATTTTGGACCTCTTCGAGATGGTCTGCGGCGTGCGGATGAACTACGGCTACTTCCGGGTGGGCGGGCTCTCCCGCGACATCCCCGAAGGTTTCACGGATGCGGTGCGCGTTTTCCTCAAAGACTTCCCCAAAATGCAGAAGCAGTACGCCACGCTCTTCGCCAAAAACGACATCTTCGTGAACCGCACCAAAAACGTTGGCGTGATGGACAAGGAGACGGCGCTCGACTACGGGTTGACCGGACCCTCGCTCCGTGCGAGCGGCGTTCCGCTCGACTTCCGCAAGGCGCAGCCCTACAGCGGGTACGAGAACTACGAGTTTAACGTGCCGACCTCGGACGCAGGCGACGCCTACCACCGCTTCATGCTCCGTTTTGAGGAGATGGGGGAGAGCCTGAAAATCGTGGAGCAGGCGCTCGACCAGTTGGAAGAGGGACCCGTCAAAGACCCCGACCGCCGCATCTCCTTGCCGCCCAGGAGCGAGTTAGAGAACAGCATGGAAGCGGTCATCTTCCACTTCAAACTCGTGACCGAAGGCTTTCACCCGCCGCGCGGTGAGGTGTACGTGCCGACCGAATCCGCACGCGGTGAACTCGGCTACTACCTCATCTCGGACGGCGGCAGTATGCCCTACCGCGTGAAGGTGCGCGTGCCGAGTTTGATTAACTTACAGTCGTTGGAGCCCACCTGTATCGGCGGACTCTTCGCGGATATGGTGGTGAACATCGCGTCGATGGACCCAGTGTTGGGGGATGTGGACAAATGAAGAAAGGGCGCAATATGGGTTTAGGGATTGCGCTTGGCGTAGGTATTGGTGCGTGAGTCGGCGCAGCAACGGGTGATATGGGGCTCTGGATGGGCATTGGCATAGCACTCGGTGTCAGCGTCGGTTCTCTTATAGGTGATAGGCGAATTGGTAACGGGAATAACGACGAAGAGGCGTAGTTAGGGGATGTGGACGAATGAGCCAAGACAGTAAGCACAACCTTTACTTAGCGCTGGGTATAGGCGTTGCTCTAGGGATAGTCTTTGGTGCAGCCTTCGGACTCCTATTTAATAATCTTGCTTTGGGTATAGGTCCGGGAATCGCGTTTGGTGCAAGTCTTGGTTACGCTTACAGCCTTTGGAAAAAAGATGAGTCGGGTGCAGCAGATACTGAAGTGGACCCGGTGTTGGGGGATGTGGATAAGTAATGAATGAGGGCACGCTTGCGAAAGTGAAGGGGTTTGTTCAGAGACTATATGAACGCAAAGTTCTTTTAGGAGACGAACCGCTTGCCTCAGAACAAGCAGAGGCTTTTGCAAAGAGGTTGCTCGAGGGTGAAGAGGATGCTGTAAGAGAGCTTTTTTACCGTGCACTTAGCTATACGTGTATGGGTGTGGCTAAGCACGAGAACGAAAGAGCGCCTTATTCGCTTACAAGTGAGGGTGATGAGAATGCCCGCCGAATCCTCGAGCAAATGGTTGAGGCAGGTATCGCAGAGCAAGACATAAGCTACGTTATCGAACACTATCAGCGTTGGGCTACTTATGAAGCGCTGTTTGCATTCGCCGAGACACTCGAGTCCTCATGGATACCGTTAGACCGTCTGCTTCACGAATTGGACTACGATGATTCTGAGGACAGAGATGAAATATTTGAAGCGCTCAATATTCACTGGGGATTGGCAAAGTTAGATGAAGATGGCAATTTCTTGCAAGCCATAGAGATGTCACACGAGGGTGTAGGTCCAGATGACTTTTTCAAAACCTACTAAAGGGAGACCTAAGTGCTAGGGGGGAACGACCCACTTCTGCTCATCCTCTCGGTTTTGCTTCTCAGCGCAGTTTTAGTCGGGCTGTACCTCTTACTGGGCAGGATGATGAAGCTCGAGCCCATCCCCAAGCAGGTGGGCGGGTTCGCCAAGTGGCGTTTCGTGATGGACTTGCTCGTTTGGGCAATCATTCTCATCAACATCTCGTTCTACATCAACGGTTGGCTCGGCAAAGGCATCACGCTTCTCGTCGGCATCGCGGTTGCACTGCGCATCGAGCTTGCTAGGGCGAACGCGCGGACGAAGGCTCGAGCAAACACACAATCAAAATCACCTGCAAAGTCACCCGTAAAATCACAACGCAAACCTAAAAAGGATTTATGATGGCAGACACGCAACTTTACTTCTCAGACAAGCAAGACACCCTAAACGAAATCTTAGGGCGCTACCCCGAGTACGGGCAGCGGAGCGCCGTCATGCCCCTCTTGTGGGAGGTGCAACGGGCGGAAAAGCACATCAGCGAGGCGAGGGTCGAAGAGATCGCCCACATCCTAGACCTCAACCCGACGGAGGTCAAAGGGGTGATGAGCTTCTACTCGACCTATCACGAGCACCCGATTGGCGAGTATCACTTGCAAATCTGCTCGACGCTCTCTTGTTCGCTGGCGGGCTCAGACGAGATGTACGACTTCATCTCGGAAGAGACCGGGCTCGTGAACGGCGAGACGAGCCGCGACGGGAAGTTCAGCATTCAGAAGGTGGAGTGTTTGGGCTCGTGCGGCACTGCGCCGGTGTTGCAGGTCAATGACGTGTATTACGAGCGCGTGACGAAGTCGGGGTGTCAGAAGTTATTAGACGCTTTCAGGAACGGTGAGATGCCAGAGCCGAGCCGCGAACGTGGCGGCGACAACGTGGGAGAAGAGAAACCAAAGATTGGGAGCAATGAGCAATGAGTAATGAGTTGAAAGTGAAAAGACAAAACTCACTGCTCATTGCTTTCAACTCATTGCTTCTCCAGAGGAGATTGAGATGAGCGACGCTGTAGCAGAGCGACCAAAACCAATAACCAGCCGCAAAGATTTGCGCTTTGAAGTCACCATGTACAAGCACGTGGGTGTGGAGAATGCCTGGACGCTTGACTACTACCTAGAGCACGGCGGCTACGAGGCGGCGAAGAAGGCGCTCGAGATGGAGCCGAAAGAGGTTGTAAACACCGTTAAGTCTTCTGGTTTGCGTGGAAGAGGTGGCGCTGGCTTCCCGACGGGGGTGAAGTGGTCGTTTATGCCTCCCGCCGACGAGCGGCAGCGCTTTTTGGTCTGCAACGCGGACGAGTCGGAGCCGGGTTCGTTCAAAGACCGCTACATCTGTGAGGACGACCCGCATCAGCTTATCGAAGGGTTGCTCATCGGCTGCTACGCGATTGAGGCAACGATTGGCGTCATCTACATTCGCGGCGAGTATTACAAGGGCTATGACCGACTGCGCCAAGCGATTATCGACGCGCGTGAGGCAGGTTATCTCGGCAAGAACATTTTCGACTCGGGCTTCGACTTCGACATCATCTTGCACCGGGGCTCGGGCGCGTACATCTGCGGCGAAGAGACCTCGCTGATGAACTCGTTCGAGGGCTTGCGGGCGAACCCGCGTCTCAAGCCGCCTTTTCCCGCGCAAGCAGGCGTGTACGGACGCCCAACGAGTATCAACAACGTGACCTCTCTGACGAGCGTTGTCCACATCATCAACAACGGCGCGGAGTGGTTCTCGAACATGGGTACGGACGACTCGAAGGGGACGAAGCTCTATCAAATCAGCGGTCCGGTTGCGAAGCCGGGCGTGTACGAGTTGCCGATGGGTGCGACCTTCCGTGAGCTGATTTACGACCTTGCGGGTGGTCCCACCGAGGACATTAAAGCGCTCATTCCCGGCGGCTCCTCCACGCCGATGTTGCGCTTCGATGACGACACCCTCGACACGCCGATGGACTACGGCTCTATAACCAAAAAAGGCTCGATGCTCGGGACGGGCGGCGTTATCCTCATCCCGAAGGAGAAGTGCATCGTCAACGCGACGTGGAATTTGGTGCGTTTCTACGCGCACGAGTCGTGTGGGAAGTGCACGCCCTGCCGTGAGGGAATCAGCGGGTGGATGACGAAGATGTATCAGAAGTTGGTGAAGGGTCTGGGAGAAGAGGGCGACCTCGAGCTTATCGAGAACATGTCCGTCAACATCAAGGGCAAATCGTTCTGTCCCTTGGCAGATGCGTGCTTGGGTCCGGTTCAGTCGAGCGTCGAACTCTTCCGCGAAGAGTATGTACATTTGATTGAGAACGGCGAGCCGATGTACCCGAGAAATGAGTGGTGGGCGGAGTGAAAGTAAAAGTAAATGGAAATGAGTTAGACCTCGAGCCCGGCACCTCAGCGATTGACGCCGTCTTCGCCGCTGGCTACGATGTGCCCTACTTCTGCTCGCAGGAGTACATGTCGCCCATCGGCGCGTGCCGGATGTGCTTAGGCAAAGTCGGTGCGCCGCGCAAAGACCGCGAGACGGGCGAGTGGATCAAAGACGAGGAGACGGGCGAGCCGAAAGTGTTCTTCTTCCCGAACCTGATGGCGACCTGCACGACTGCCATCATGGAGGGGATGGTCATCGACACGCAATCCAAAGAGGTCAAGCAGGCACAGTCGGGGATGATGGAGTTCACGCTCATCAATCACCCGCTGGATTGCCCCGTCTGCGACAAGGGCGGCGCGTGTGAGTTGCAAGACCGCGCTTATGAGTACGGCTCCGGCACGACGCGCTTTGACTTCGACAAGCGCCACCAGGAGAAGCACCACGCGCTCAGCGAACTCATTACGCTAGACCGCGAGCGCTGCATTCACTGCAAGCGGTGCGTGCGCTACTTCGAAGAGGTGCCGAGTGATGAGGTCTTAGACTTTATCGACCGGGGTGGGCATACTTACATCGGCAACGTCGAGGATGGGTTGCCTTCGAACTTCACGGGGAATATCACGGATATGTGTCCGGTGGGAGCGCTCCTAGATACGACCTCTCGCTTTAGAGGGCGCAACTGGGAGTACGACCACACGCGCTCGACCTCTATGGACGATTCTTCCGGTAGCGCGGTGATGATCGACGCCCGTACGGGACGGATTGAACGCATTAAAGCGGCTCGGAATACGCAAATCAACCTCGACTGGATTGACGACGGCACGCGCTTCGGTCATGAGTACGCGAACGCGGAGGACAGACTCAAGACGCCTCTGATTCGTAAGAATGGCACGCTCGAGCCCGCCACTTGGGAAGAAGCTGCCGAATTTATCAAGGGGAAGCTCGAGTCTTTAGGTGACAGCGTTGGGATTGTGTTAAAAGCAGACGCGACGCTCGAGGAAGCCGTCGCTGCCAAAGCCCTAGCTGAGCAACTCGGCACGGGTCACTTAGACCATTTTCCGCGCCCTGCCGCCTCGGTGATTCCAACGGCTGAAGCTGCAACCTTTACTGATGTCGCCACGAGTGACGGTATCTTTGTCATCGGCGACGTGACCGAAGAGGTGCCTATTTTGGACCTCCGCATTAAAGATGCACTCAAAGGCGTGCCGCCCGCTGAGTTGATGCCGCACGGCGTTCCTATCGCCGACTTGCGCCTTAAAGAGCGGATGCCGCGCAAGCATGGAATTCTAACCGTCGCTGCGCCCTACCGCGCGGATTTGATGCAGCACGCAGGAAGAGGGCTCGAGTACAGAGCAGGTCAAGAGGTCAAACTCCTTTCCTCACTATTAGATGTAGCGAATGGGGGAGAGGTCAGCGGAGCGGAGGAGCTTGGTTTAGAGGCGGAACACCTCGCCAAATTAGTTGAAGACCTCAAAGCGGCGGAGAACCCCGTCATCGTTTATGGTGCGTTTGTCCTAGCCTCACCTGAAGCGGTTGAAACGGCGAACAAATTAGCGGAAGCCGTCGGCGCGAAAGTGATGCCGCTAGGACCGATGGCGAACTCTTACGGGCTGGAGGCTTTCGAAGTTCTGCCACGGGGTAAGAACTATCAGAAGATGATTAACGGAGAGGTCAAGGGTCTCTTTCTCTCGGGTTTGAATCCTGCGCAGGATAAAAACGTCGTGAGTGCGCTCAAGAGTTTAAGTTTGCTCGTCGTCCACGATTCCTTCCCGACTGAGACAACCGAACTTGCCGATGTCGTTCTTCCTGCCAAGACGGGTTACGAGAAAGAGGGGGCAGTGGTGAACCTCGAGGGGCGTTACCTCTCCGTCCACCCCGCACCCGTTGACGGCGGTCAGTCCGAAGACTTCACCGGACTCGTCAAAGCGCTGGGCGAAGCCATCGGCACGCGGATGGATGGGCGCAGCTTGCGTAGTGCTCGCCGGATGCTCAGAAAGCAGCGCGACCTCGACTTAGATGAATTACCCGTCGAAGGTCAGATCATCCGCAGTGAGCCTAAAGCGAAAGCTGGAAAAGAGGTCAATGCAGAAGGCAACCTCTTGCTTGTCCCGAGCATGGTCAAAGCGGAGCGTTTGAGCCGGAACCCGCACATAGTGGCGGCGTATGGGGAAGCGCCCTTACGCATCAGTACGGACGATGCAAAGAAAGAGGGTCTAGCGAACGGTGAACTCATCACCTTAACCGTAAATGGCTTCACCCGCCGCGCACAGGTTAGAGTGTCAGACGCTATGCCTCAAGGACTCATGACCCTACCTGTACTGCCTGAACAGCCTACGACACTCGTCCAATTCGACCTCTCAACCTTCCAACGCGAGCGCCAAGCGGAGGCTGCCGACTGATGGCGGACCCCTTACTCATCACCTTTATCAAAGCGCTCGTCATGTGCTTCACGCTTTTAGGCGCGTTCGCTTACATGACGCTCGTCGAGCGCCGCCTCTTAGGGCGGATGCAGCACCGCTACGGACCCAACCGCGTCGGACCGTTCGGGCTGTTGCAGCCCATCGCGGACGCGATTAAGTCCGTGTTCAAAGAGGACATCACCGTCTCCGCCTCGGACAAGTTCGTCTACTTCCTCGCGCCCTTTTTGAGCATCACGCTTGCTCTAACTGCGTTCGGCGCGATTCCAGCGGGACCTGAGGGAAGTCTGCTCGGCTACAACCCCTGGATTATGGACTTGGACATCGGGCTCCTCTTCATCCTCGCGGCGACGAGTGTCGCGGTTTACGGTATCTTCTTGGCGGGCTGGGCATCGAATAGTAAGTACTCGCTTTTAGGCGGGCTTCGTTCTTCGGCGCAGATGATTTCTTACGAACTTGGATTAGGGCTCTCTATCCTCGGCGTCATTATGATTACGGGGACGCTCAACCTGCGTGAGATTGTGGAGTATCAAGAGGGGTGGCGCTTGATGCTTCTCCTACAACCCGTCGCGTTTGTGACGTTCGTCATCTCCGCCGTCGCGGAGGTCAACCGCACGCCCTTCGATTTGCCCGAAGCGGAGCAGGAGATTGTCGCGGGTTATCTGACGGAGTACTCATCCATCAAATGGGCGCTCTTCCAGATGGCGGAGTACGTCAACATGATGACCTCAGCGGCATTCATCAGTACGCTTTTCTTAGGTGGCTGGCGCGGTCCGGTCTTTCTGGACGCCTTTATTCCGGGTGCTAGTTCAATTCCCTTCGTCTGGCTGATTGCGAAGATGGCGATTTTCATGTTCCTCTTCATCTGGCTCCGCGCCACGCTGCCGCGCTTTCGCTACGACCAGTTGATGCGCTTCGGCTGGATTTGGCTCTTTGAGATTGCCTTAGCGAGCGCGATAGTAACGGGCGCGGTGATTGCGTTTGTTCTATAAGGTATTAGCCGTTGGCTGTTAGGCATTAGCTAAAACCAGAAAGCTAAAAGCTAACGGCTAAAAGCTCAGAAAGGATAAGGCGAGAGGTTATGAGTAGAGCAGAAATCGTATCCATCTTCACCGCACCTGAGGCGGAAGCGCCGATGGAGGCGGTGGAATCTGTAGAGGCTGTCGAGGGACAAGGCTTGAAAGGAGACCGCTACTTCAAGGGTGAGGGGACATTCTCCGAAACCGTCGAAGCGCCCTCTTACGAGGTCACGCTGATTGAATCTGAGATGGTCGAAGCCTTTAACGAAAGAGGTGAAACCACTTTGGACCCTTCCACTTTTCGCCGCAACCTCTTGACTAAAGGAGTCAGCCTCAACGCTTTAGTCGGTAAGACCTTCAAAGTCGGTGACGTGACCCTAAAAGGGACGCGCCTCTGCGAACCCTGCAACCACCTTGCTACGATTGTCCACAAAGATGTACTGCAAATGGTGCATCAGGCGGGATTACGGGCGGGGATTGTCTCGAGTGGAACCATCAACGTTGGTGACGAAATTCAAGTTTTAGTAGAAGTCAGAATGAATATGGCAGTATCAGGTGAACAGTGAACTGCTGTGTCATTCTGAGCCCTACAGCAAGCCGTAGGATAGACTCCACAAAGTGGAGTCGAAGAATCTCTGACCTTGCTGACTCCTCTAACAGAGGTTGCAGGGCGAGACCCCTCGACTGGGCTCGGGGTGACATTCAAAGTGTAGAAGAGATTTTGAGCGTAGTGTATTTCTCTAAAAAGACTTATCGGTAGAAAAATCTACCTGGAAGGAAGATACAGTGAGCGTTTTAGACATTGCAAAGGGCATGGGCGTCACGCTCGGGCACCTGTTCAAAAAGCCCGTGACCGTGCGCTATCCCGAAGAACCCGCCACCATTCAGCCGCGCTTTCGTGGGCGGCATCACCTTCTAAGGCATCCAAATGGGCTCGAGAAGTGCATCGGCTGTTCCTTATGCGCGGCGGCGTGCCCCGCCTACGCCATCTACGTCGAAGCGGCGGAGAACGACCCCGACAACCCCACCTCACCGGGCGAACGCTACGCGAGCATCTACGAAATCAACATGCTCCGCTGTATCTTCTGTGGCATGTGCGAAGAGGCGTGTCCGACGGGCGCAGTTGTGTTGGGTCACGAGTTCGAGTTGGCCGACTTCAAATACGACGATTTCACCTACGGCAAAGAGGACATGCTCGTCGGCGTCAAGGGCTCGAAGTGGCAGCGGCGCGAGGCGGAGAAGAAGGGTGAAGAGGTGAGGTTGGGGTTTGAGGCGGGCTCGAGACCGGAACTCGAGGGGGTGGAGTACTAGTGGAAAGTTCCAAGTTGAAAGCAATGAGCAATGAGTCTAAAGGTTTTTACTCATTACTCATTGCTCATTGCTCATTGCTGGAGACTCTATGATTACCTTCTACCTCCTCGCCGCCATTATGACCATCGGCGCGTTGGGCGTCATCACCCTACGGCAACCCGTCCACGCGGCGCTCTCGCTCGTCGGGACGCTGCTGACGTTAGCTGTAACTTACGTCACGCTGCAAGCGCACTTTTTAGCAGCGATTCAGGTTATCGTCTACGCGGGCGCGATCATGGTGCTCTTCTTGTTCGTGATTATGCTTTTGAATGTGCAGGGTGAAGAGCGAGCAAACGACCTCAAGTGGATGAAACCGGCGGCGTACCTCGTCGGTATAGGTGCGGCAGGCGCACTCGTTGTGACGATTTTTGCGAACCCTCTACCTCTTCCGAGCGCCGAACAGGTGAGCGCGGTGTTGAATGGCGGTGGCGCAGCCGAAGTTGGCGACGCGCTCTTCAGTCAATTCGTCCTAGCCTTCCAACTCGTCGGCGTCCTTCTTTTAACAGGAATCATCGGCGCGGTGAGCCTAGTTGAGCGCAAGGCGCGGCAGGTGGAGGATGCGCAGGCAGAGCGCGAAGAGCAGAGGGAGTTGACGAATGCGTAAAGATAGCAATGAGCAACGAGTACCGAGCAATGAGTTGTTGGTTTTCACTCATTGCTCGTTACGGGCGAGCCCTGCGATTTCATTGCTCATTGCTTTTAACTTTTGTCTCCAGAGGAAACGTTGATGGTACCTACTGAGTATTATGTAGCACTCAGCGCCGTTATTTTTTCGATTGGCGCAGTGGGCGTGTTGACGCGCCGCAGCGCGATTATGATCTTTTTGTCCGTCGAACTGATGCTGAACGCGGCAAATTTGGCGCTGGTAGCCTTTGCAAGAGGTTGGGCAGGTGCGGGCGCTGAAATTGCGATGTCGGGACAAGCTGCCGTCTTTATCATCTTGGCAATCGCAGCGGCTGAGGTTGCGGTTGGACTGGGCATCCTCGTTGCGATTTTCCGCTACCGCCGTTCGTCCGATGTGGACACGCTCCATGAGGTGAGATTATGACGCCGGAAGCTCTTGCGAATGCGGAGGTTCTTACCCTCGATGTTATCTCACTTGCCGCCGCCGCGCCGCTTTTCCCGCTTATAGGTGCAATCGTCTGTGGCTTCTTCGGGCGGAGCTTGAACGAGCCGAAACCGGGCGTGTTCGCCTCGATTATGGTTGGCATCAGCTTTATCCTCTCGATCATCGCCTTCGTCGGGCTTTTGGGGCGCGAAGACCCGAGCGTCTCGGTCGTGCTTTGGGACTACCTCTCGGCGGGAAGGTTCGACCTCAACGTCGGCTTCGTGATTGACTCGCTGAGCGTCACGCTGATGATGATCATCACGGGCGTCGGCTTTCTGATTCATGTTTACTCGGCGGGTTATATGCACAGCGATAATGGGTACAGCCGCTACTTTGCGGGGCTCAACCTCTTCGTCGCGGCGATGCTGGTACTCGTGATGGCGGATTCGTTCCTGCTGATGTTCGTCGGTTGGGAAGGGGTCGGGGTCTGCTCGTACCTGCTCATCGGCTTTTGGTACAAGGATAGGCTCAACGCAGACGCGGCGCGGAAGGCGTTCATCGTCAACCGTATCGGCGACGTAGGCTTTTTGCTGGCGATGTTCTTGACGGTTGCTATCTTTGGCACACTGAATATTGCGGCAGTCAACGAGGCTGTGTCGGGTATCGGCGGCGGGCTCCTCGCGGGCTCTGCGCTCATCACGCTACTCGGCGTGCTCTACCTCATCGCGGCGTGCGGTAAGTCGGCGCAGCTTCCCTTGCAGGTCTGGCTGCCCGACGCGATGGCAGGACCGACGCCCGTCTCGGCGCTCATCCACGCGGCGACGATGGTCACGGCGGGCGTGTACCTCATTGCGAGGGCGGCACCTCTTTTTGCGGCGTCACCTGTCGCGTCGTCGGCGGTGGCGTGGGTCGGGGTGATTACGGCGTTCGTGGCGGCGTTCGCAGCGCTTTCGCAAACGGATATTAAAAAGATACTCGCGTATTCCACCGTGTCACAGCTCGGCTTTATGTTTGTGGCAGTGGGCGTGGGCGCGTACTGGGCGGGCATCTTTCACGTCGTGACGCACGCATTTTTCAAGGCGCTGCTCTTCCTCAGTGCGGGCTCGGTCATCCACGCGCTGGGCGGCGAGCAAGACATCCGTAAGATGGGCGGCTTGGGCAAGCATATGAAGATGACGGGAACAACCTCTTTAATCGCCACCTTGACGATTGCGGGCGTGCCCTTTCTAGCAGGCTTCTTTAGTAAGGATGCGATTCTTGCCCACACCTACAACACACAGCTCTTAGAAGGTTACGGCAGCCTCATCTTGTACAGCATCTTGCTTGTGACAGAAGGAATGACCGCGTTCTACATCTTCCGCTGGTACTACCGCGTGTTCGCGGGTGAGGAGCGGCTGACCGGTGAGGCGAAAGAACACCTGCACGAGTCGCCCCGCACGATGACCACGCCGCTCGTGATCCTAGCGCTCTTCAGCATCGGTATCGGCTACATCGGCTTGCCGGAGTTTGCCTTTCCGAACCTGATTGCGCCGTGGCTCGAGCACAGCACCGGACATCCCGTCTCCTTCAACCACCCGCCTTTGACGATTGAATGGATTCTCGTCGGCTTATCCGTCGCGTCGGCGAGCGTCGGTCTGCTCGTCGGCTACCTCATGTACGGCGTCGGCAACGGCGTGTCGGAGGAGCGCTCGAGCAAAGGTCTCTTCGGCGCACTCCACCGCTTTTCACAAAACGGCGCAGGCTTCGACGCGCTCTACCGGGCGGTCTTTGTTCGTACAGGCGAAGGGGCGGCGAGAGGTCTGGCGGTTGGCGATACGGAAGTGGTGGATAAAGGTTTGAACGGAACCTACGTAGGAGTGGGGATTTTGGCGAGGGCTGTCGGTCTTCTCCAATCTGGCTACGTCCGCGCCTACGCGCTCCTCATGCTCTTAGGATTGGCGACACTCATCTTACTCGTCGCCTTTGGTGGAGTGGTTCTATGATTCTGACCTTACTGGTTCTTTTTCTACCTCTTCTAACTGGGCTGCTTGCACTCGTCATTTCAGGTCGCGGGCGGCGAATCGCTGTTTTGCTCGGTGGTCTGGCAACCTTTGCCGTGGCGATGCTTTTACCTAGCGCCTCCGGCATCGAGGTTCCCTGGTTCGAGAGTTTGGGCATTTACTTCTCGGTGAGTCCGGCGGGTGCAGGTAGCGTCCTCGTGCTCGTCGCCTCGCTGGTGATGATTCCGACCTCTTTCTACGCAGCCGCGAAAGTCGAAGAGCGCCCGGGCGCGTTCGTCGCCCTGCTCCTCGCGATGCAGACCGGGCTGAACGGTATTTTCATGGCGCAAGATTTGGTTCTCTACTACATCTTCTGGGAAGCGACCTTGATTCCGAGTGTGCTGATGTTAGGCGGGTGGGGCTTAGAGCGCCGTCAGCAAGCCGCCCTCAAATATCTAACTTACGCCGTTGCAGGCTCGTTTCTGATGCTCGTTGCCATCCTCGCGCTCCGTCCGATTTCGGGTGCGGCAAGCTTTCGCATGGTGGACCTTTTGGCGGCGACGCCGCAGCTTCCTTTCTTCACGCAGCTCTGGCTCTTCATCGGCTTTGCGCTGGCGTTCGCGGTGAAGCATCCGCTGTGGCCGCTTCACGCCTGGCTCCCACACTTCCATGAACAGAATCACCCCTCGGGCGCGGCGGACGTGGCGGGGACTTTGTATAAGGTCGGCGGCTGGGGCTTCTTCGCCTTTGCGCTACCTCTTCTTCCTGACGCAGCGGCGGCAGCTTCACCGGTTCTCGTAGCGGTGGCGGCGTTCACAGCGCTCTACGCGGCGATGATCGCGACAGCGCAAACGAACCTCAAGCGGCTTCTCGCCTACGCTTCACTTTCACACATGGGCATCGTCGGAGTCGGCATTTTCGGTCTGAATATCGCCGGGTTGAACGGCGCAATCTATCTCCTCGCCGCGCAGATGGTTTCGACGGGCGGGCTCTTCCTCCTCAGTGGGATGCTCTATGAGCGGCGCGGCTCATTCGAGCTTGACGACTACGGCGGGCTTGCGAAAGGTGCGCCCGCGCTGGCGGCGATTACGCTCTTCGTGATGTTCGCGAGTATCGGCGTGCCGGGTTTGGGCAACTTCCCCGGTGAATTCATGGCGCTCATGGGCGCGTTCCAGACCGCGCCTTACATCGCGGGCTTCGCGACGCTCGCGGTGATTGCGGCGGGTGTCTACGGCGTGAATATGTATCAGCGGCTTTACCAGGGTGAGCAAAAGGGTGAGGTGGCGGATATGGGGCGGCTCGAGCTTCTCATGCTTGCCCCCCTCTTAGCGGGCATCGTCTGGCTCGGTCTGACGCCGCAGCCACAGTTAGATAGGATTGAGCGGCAGTCTCAGATCGTCTTGACGCAGTTGGAAACGCAGCAGCGAGTCAACGCTGAAGGGGAGAGGCTCGAGCTTGTCCTCCAAGAAGACGCACAAAGAGGTCAAGACTAATGCTAGACATCAACTGGCTCAACTTCACGCCGCCTATCGCGCTTCTCGTCACCGCTTCTACCGGTGTATTGTTCGCTTTGTCTCAGAAGAGCAGCAAGCCCACCGCTATCTTGAGCCTCGTCGGTTTAGCGGTTGCGGCGGGTTTTAATGCACAGCTTTTCGTTCAGAGCAGCGCAGATCAACTCGGCTCGTTCGGCTTCCGCTACTTGGCGGACCGCCCTGCGCTGGCGCTTAACTTCGTGATTATCCTCGGCACGGCGCTCGCCATTCTAATTTCCTACGATTACCTCAAGCGCACCGAACTCGGGCATCCCGAATATTATCCGCTCATCCTGCTGAGCGCGACGGGCGCGATGATTATGGTGGCGGCGGGCGACCTCATCGTGCTGGTGCTCGGACTAGAAATCATGTCCCTAGCCGTCTACGTTCTCTCGGCGTGGCGGCAGAATGCAAGGGAATCCGAAGAGGCGGGGATGAAGTATTTCCTCTTGGGTGCGTTCGCTTCAGCCTTCCTCATTTACGGCATCGCGCTGATGTACGGTGCGACGGGGCAGTTTACGTACTTCGGTATCGCGGAAGCGCTCTCGGCGGAAGGCTTTGGTCAAGGACTACTCGCGACACTCGGTGGTGTGTTCATCTTAGGCGGCTTAGGCTTCAAAGCTGCTTTAGCGCCCTTCCACCAGTGGTCGCCCGACGCCTACACAGGTGCACCCACCTCGGTGACTGCGTTCATGAGTATCGTCGTGAAAGCGGCGGCGTTCGCAGGCTTGGTGCGCGTCTTCACGCTCATCTATCCTGACCTGGGCGTAATCGTCACGCAGAGCTTTGTCGTGCTTGTGGCGCTCACGCTCATCGTCGGTAATTTGGCAGCGCTCTTGCAGCGGAGTGTGAAGCGGCTTCTGGCGTACTCTGCCGTTGCGCACGCGGGTTATTTAGGACTCGGCGTTCTAGCCGCGAATGAGGTCGGCACACAGGCTTTAATCTGGTACTTGACCGCCTACACCCTGATGAACGCGGGTGCGTTCGCTGTCTTGACGATGATTAGCGACAAGAACGACCACGGCGACGACTTAGAGCGCTTTGCAGGTCTCGGACAAAAACGCCCCTGGCTCGCCGCGATGATGACGCTCTTTTTGCTCAGCTTAGCGGGGATTCCGCCCTTTGCGGGCTTCATGGGTAAGATTTTGGTCTTTCAAGCGGCGATTCAGGCGGAGTACATCTCTCTTGCGGTTATCGGTATCCTCACGAGCATTGTGGCGGTGGTGTATTACTTCCGCGTGATTGCCTACATGTACTTCCGCGAAGTGGAGTACGAACCGCTTGACATTCGCAGCCGCGCCACAGGTGTTGCGATTGGTGTGGCGGCGTTTGGGACGGTGGCACTTGGCCTCCTACCCGGTTGGTGGTACGGGCTGCTCAGCGCAGGGCGGCAGCTTATCGCAGGACTCTAAAACTCTTAATTCATTTGACCTCTTCTCGTAAAAGGGAAGAGGTCTTTTACTTGCCTAATTGACGTGCGTAATTGCGCACCATCATTCCTTTTGAGCGCACCATCCCCAATCGCTCATAAAATGGTTGCAGGTTTTCGTCACACAAGAGGTCGATCATATAGAGATGGCTGAGTTTGTCCAACATCTGGCGCACAAGTTCAGTACAGCGTCAACTAAATCCTGCGACACTGTTGTCACCCCGAGCGAAGTCGAGGGGTCTCGTCTTTCAATCTCAATCAGAGGAGTCAGCAAGGTCAGAGATTCTTCGACTCCGCTTCGCTCCGCTCAGAATGACATCACTCATTTTTTAATTGACAGTGTATTCAGTACCGATACCTCTTCTTTGGTAATTGGAGAGAACCTCGAGCAGCGGAATATAAGCCGAAAGAATCCTATCTGAAATCGCGGTAACGAAACCGACGACCTTGTCCGACTTCTCGTCAAACGCAAAAACGATATAGTCACTCTTGTGCAGAAGCTCGAGCAACCTCTCTTCCGAAGGCGACTGAGGCCAGCCGACAAAGAATCCCGTGAGTTGTTTTGCTAAGATATTTTGACTGGACTCGAGATACACCATAATTCTCCCAGCCTACCTGTAACAGATTCCACTCATCCCTAAGGGACACGAAAATTCACCTCATAGAGACGCCGTGCGTGACTACAATACGCTCTATATGGACCTCCAGTTTATGAAAATCCTGATTGTCGATGACGAAGAAGTCAACGTTCTACTTCTCAAAGGCATCTTGCAGCGCTCGGGCTTTACGCAGTTTACGGCGCTGCGCAACTCGAGCAAAATCGTCGAGCACTTCCTCGCCACTCAGCCCGACTTGATCCTCTTAGACCTGCACATGCCGCAAAAAGACGGCTTTGCGATTTTAGAGGAACTCGCGCCGTACCTAGAAGCGCCCAACTACCTCCCCGTTTTGATGCTCACCGCCGACGACCGCCCGGAAAATCGGCAGCGGGCGCTGAGCGAGGGGGCGCGGGACTTTCTCCCCAAACCTTTTGACAGCGCTGAGGTGGTGCTGCGCGTGCGCAACCTCTTAGAGGCGCGTTACTTTCACAAGCAGTTGCAGCAGCAGAACGAGCGCTTGGAGAAGCAGGTCGCACAGAGGACGCAGCAGTTGGAGGGCGCACAGATCGAGATGCTCGTGCGTCTCGCCAAAGCTGCCGAATACCGCGACGAGGAGACGGGCGAGCACACGTGGCGCGTCGCGCACACCTGTTCGCTGTTAGCGCGGGAGTTGGGGTTGGAGGAGGAACACGCCGACATGCTGCTGCGCGCAGCCAGGCTTCACGACGTCGGCAAAATCGCCATCCCCGACGGCATCTTGCTCAAACCCACCAAGCTCACCTCGGAAGAATTCAGCGTCGTCAAAACGCACACAACGGTTGGGGCGCGGCTCCTCTCGGGTGGACAGTCGCCACTGATGAAGCTCGCCGAACTCATCGCTTTGAATCATCACGAGCGTTTCGACGGCTCGGGTTATCCGCAGGGCTTACAAGGTCAGAAAATCCCCATCGAAGGGCGCATCATGGCGGTTGCCGACACCTTTGACGCGCTGACCCACGACCGTATTCACCGCAAGGCGTGGAGCGTACCCGACGCCGTCGCAGAGATCGAATCGCAGAGAGGTAAGCAGTTTGACCCCGCTGTGGTAGACGCCTTTATGAGTCTTTTAGAGCGTGGCGAAATTGTCGCGACGATGCAGGACGCTGCTTGACAGGTTCTATCACCCTGAATCCTTCGACCCTGCTCAGGCATGTCCTGTTCACGAAGTATGGCGAAGCCTTGGGATTCGAAGGAACAGGCTGTGAAGGGTCTCGTTTAGCTACGCTAAAACTTTGTAATTGTCTATGCCAAAACTTTGTAATTAGCTACGCTAAAACCTTGTAATTGGCTACTGCCAAAACTTCATAACCTGCAATCCCAACTAGGGAAGAAGGCGAATGCAGAGATTCTTCCCCTTCGTACCTTAGGGTCAGAATGACATGATTGGTTTTTACTTAACGCCTTATTTAATCTGACTTCTCAGTAGGCAGCTCCGCGCCCTTCCACGCGAGGATGCCGCCCTCGACATTGACAGCGTTGTAGCCGTTCCGGTTGAGAAATTCGACCGCTTGAGCGCTCCGCGCCCCGCTGCGGCAATGCACCACGACCTCTTCGCTTTTGTCAGAAGGGAGGTCATCTTCGTAGCGGCGTGTGAATTCGGACAAGGGCACGAGCTTCGCGCCGGGGATGTGCTCCTCGTCGTACTCGTTTTGCTCGCGCACGTCGATAAAAAATGCGCCTTCGTCCACGCGGCGCTTAGCTTCTAACACGTCAATTTTTGGTACTTCTTGGGTGTTGTCCATTTCGCTACTATAGCGCTGGCTAGTGAATTAGCTCGTCAGCCAGTCAGCACCGTTCGTCCGGCTCGACTGGATTTCAGCGCGTCAGGAAAAGCGTTCGCAACCTCTTCTCGCTTTATGAAAGCTTGAGACCAAACCTCACGTACGACTTCTTTAAACTGAAAGGGTGAACGATTCCTTAGACCCCTATGTCGAACGCCTTTTCAGCACGCTCGGCGACCGTGAACCTCTCACTGTGCTCGAAAAGACACCGCAACGCATCGAAGAACTCTACGAAGCCTTTGGAGAAGATGATTTGGAGCGTTCGTACGCACCTGGTAAGTGGAACGCAAGGGAAATCATCGCGCACTTAGCCGATGTGGAACTTGGGTTAGGCTTTCGCTTTCGGCAAGCCTTAGCTGAAGAGAATTACAAACCGCAGTCTTTTGACCAAGACAAGTGGGCAAAGCGGTACGCAAAGCTCGAGCCCTCCCTAGCCGTTGAGACCTTCCGCGCCCTTCGCGCTTGGAACTTGGCGCTTTTTACCACCTTTGAGCTGATAGACTGGAACAAGCAGGTGGATTATCCCTTTGCGGGCGTAGATACAGTAGACGCGATGGTTCACCTTTTAGCGGGACACGATCTCAACCACTTGGAGCAATTGGGCACTATCGCTCGCCTTTCAAAAAACTGACGCGAACGAGAGAGGTTCGTAAAACTGACTACATACCTTCTCGCATCTTTCACTCTAAAATCTATAGTGGGTAGTAGACCATTCGAGAAAGAGGTAAAAAGTGGCAAGTATCGCGGTTTCAGGTTGGGGTTTGACGGTTTTGCGCGTGGTAGTGGGCATCGTCTTTTTGGCGCACGGCATTGACAAGTTTTTCATTACAGGTGTGGGTGGCGTTGCTGGCTTTTTCGGACAAATCGGCATTCCGCTCGCGGGCTTTTCCGCCTTTTTAGTTGCTGCGGTTGAGCTCGTCGGCGGCGCGGCGCTCATCGCGGGTTTTTTCACGCGCATCTTTGCGGTGCTCTTGGGCATTATCACCTTTGTCGCCATGCTGCTCGTTCACGTGAGCAACGGCTTCTTCGCCTCGAGCGGCGGCGTCGAACTCACCCTCATTTTGACGGCGGCGTGTATCGCTCTTTTCCTCTCTGGCGCAGGTGAAGCGGCGGTGCAGCGCGACTCCGTGCCTACGCAAGATAGGGCGTCTGCGAGCGACTAAAGGAAAGTGAGTTTGAAGGACGCAGGCATCATCTCTAAATGTGTGGGCTAGACAACGCCTTAGCAACTTAGGGCGTTTGTGACCAGATGATACCTGCTGTTCTATGTTATCGTCCCCTCATGGCAACTGAACGCACCTACGCAATGGTCAAACCGGACGGCGTCAAGCGCGGTCTGGTAGGGGAAGTGGTGAAACGGCTCGAGCAAAAAGGCTTCACCATTGTCGGCATGAAGCTCATGCAAATAAGCCAAGAACTCGCCCAAACGCACTACGGCGAGCACGAGGGCAAACCTTTTTTCGAGGACTTGGTCTCGTTTATCACGAGCGGCCCCGTCGTGGCGATGGTCGTCGAGGGCGAAAATGCTATCAGTGAGTGGCGTAAGATGATGGGCGCAACCAACCCCAAAGACGCCGAACTCGGTACAATTCGCGGCGACTACGCGACGACGATTGATGAGAACGTGGTCCACGGCTCGGACGCACCTGCCACGGCGGAGCGCGAAATCGGAATTTTCTTCGAAGAGGGTGAACTGCTCTAACGTTCTTTCAGGTGTGTTTTTTGGTTCCTCACTGGACCTCTCGAGGTTACGTGAGGCTCCTTTTTTATCATCATTTTACGAAGTTCCGTAGTTAAATACCGCAGATGTCATCCTAAAAGGTTACGTGCCAATCGGTATTTTTTAGCCTAAGAGCGTTCGTGACCAGATGAAAGTGCAGTCGCGTGGCACACTCCCGCTAGCTGCGAAGCGGGTATACCTGCTATTAGATTGTGTAGGATAAAAGTTACCAAGGAAGAGGTGAACCATGCCCCAGTTATCTGAACGCATCCAAAAACTCAAAGCGTCCTCTACCGTCGCTTTCAATACCAAAGCCAAGGAGATGAAGCGCCAAGGTACAGATGTCATTGCGATGACGGCGGGCGAGCCCGACTTCCAGCCGCCCGAACACGTCTTTGCGGCGGCGCGTGAGGCGCTTGACAAGGGGCTCACCAAGTACACCCCCGCCGAGGGCATGGCAGAGCTGCGCGAGGCGGTCTGCGCGAAGTTTGAGCGGGAGAACGACCTCTCGTATGCGCCGGATCAAATACTCGTCAGCACGGGCGGCAAGCAGGTACTTTACAACGCATTTATGGCGATTTTGAACCCCGGCGATGAGGTCATCGTGCCCGCGCCCTACTGGGTCTCGTATCCCGCCCAGGTGCAGCTCGCGGGCGGCGTCACCGTACCGATTATGACGCGCCCGGAAGACGGTTTTGTGCCGAGTGTGGAGGATGTCGAAGCAGCCATTACCGATAAGACGAAGGTCATCCTCATTAACTCGCCCTCAAACCCGACGGGCGCAGTCTATCCGCCGGAAGTCGTCAAAGGGATTGTCGAACTCGCGGCAGAACGTGACATCTGGATTTTCGCCGATGACTTGTACGAACACCTCGTCTACGAAGGTGAATTCACCTCTTGCGCCTCGCTTGCTCAGGATAAAACGCTTGTGATTCACGGCGCGAGCAAATCGTATGCGCTCACAGGCTGGCGCATCGGCTACGGAGCGGGACCCAAGGACCTCATCAAAGCGATGAACCGCTTGCAGGGTCAGGTGACGAGCGGCGCGAACGCGGTGGCGCAGTACGCGGTGATTGCGGCGCTGAACGAGGTGGAGAAGACTCGAGAATTCATCGACATGACCAAAGAAGCGTACATGGAGCGGCGCGACGTGCTGGTCGAAGGGCTCAACAGCCTAGGACTCAAGACGCCCAAACCTCAAGGCGCGTTCTATGTGATGGCGGACCTCACGCCCATTCACGAGGACGAGACCGAGGCGGCGATGATTCTCTTGGAGCAAGCCCACGTCGGCGTGGTGCCGGGGACGGACTTTCTTGCGCCCGGACAAGCGCGGTTTTCGTATGCGACGAGCTTGGAGAATATCGAGCGGGCGTTGGAGCGGATTGAGAAGTTGCTCAAGGTGCAAGCCTAGTTTTTAGAGGTGGGTTTTGAGTTTACCACTCGAGGGAGCGAAGAAAGCAAGAAAAGAGTTGGAGAAGTTTCACGTTCTTTTGAATAGCAGCGGGCTCGTCCCTGAACAATGCTACAGGAGGAATCATCCTCACTATCCTATGGTGTGCTACACCAATCAGGTCATTGCACTTTACTTGAGCAAAAACTATGAGGTGATTCCTCTTTTTATTCGCCGTGCTTATAAGCAGATGGAGGAGTTTCAAGAACAACCTAATACAGAGAACTACCGAAAAACCGTTTTCGATTACTTTTGCCAGATGTCGTACTTCCTCGAGAACTACACGAACACTGACCCTGAATGGCTCAAGTACAATGTTCCAGAAGAAGTCAGGCGAGGCGGAGAAAAGGTTGCACCGAAGTGCAATCATTGAATTTTGGTAGTAGAACAGCAGTAATCTTGTGGTAAATCTTTACTTTGCTAGAGGAGCTTAGCAATGAAGCGAGACATCCCCCCTATTCATCCTAGCGAGGTGCTCAAAGAGGATTTTCTGGACCCCTTTGGTGTCACTCAATATCAACTTGCTAAAGCAACCAACATGCCGCAAGACCGCGTGAGCCACATTGTGAGAGGAAACCGCGCGATTACAGCGGATACGGCAGTGCGTTTAGGGCGCTTCTTTGGTGTTGAGCCGCAGTTCTGGCTTAATTTACAAAGTCGCTACGATTTGGAAACGGCTGAGGATGTGCTGGCGGGGAGCTTGGAGCAAGAGGTCACGCCGTTTGAAAATCTATCAAGATGATTGACCCTACTACCTTCGGTATCTTCTTCGCCGCCGCCCTTACCCTCGCCGTCATCCCCGGTCCGGGAATGCTCTACGTTTTAGCGCGAACGGTGCGCGGCGGCAGGCGAGAGGGCGTCCTCTCGACGCTTGGCACAGGCGTTGCGGGGCTTCTCCACACGCTCGCGGCGGCGCTCGGCGTCTCGGCAATTCTGGCGACGTCGGCGGTGGCGTTTGCCGTTATTAAGTGGCTAGGCGCGGCGTATCTCGTCTATCTTGGGGTGAGGATGCTGCTCGAGAAAGACACTCTCGAGGTAGACACCAAGAGTTTGACCTCTTCAAAAAATGCATTCACCCAAGGCATCCTAACCGAAGTTCTCAACCCAAAAACAGCCCTCTTCTTCCTCGCGTTTATCCCACAGTTCGTCAACCCGGCGGGGCACGTGTTCTTACAGTTCGTGACGCTCGGGTTTATCACCACGCTACTTACCAGCGGGGCGGACCTCATCGTCGCGTTTGCGGCGGGGTCGCTGAGCGGGGTGCTCAAAAACCGGCGCGGGCGGAAGGTGCAGCGTGTGGCGTCGGGGGGTGCGCTGATTGGGCTAGGGGTGTATGTGGCGGTGGAGCGGTAGGCTCGAGCTAAGAGTGCCCTGTTAGAGGTTCAGAGTGGGGCAACGTTTCTTAGTCTCGCTCCGTGAAGCCTTCGGCTAATCGTCGGTTCAACTCTTGATAGCTTTCATCTCCCGCCATCATCTCAAACTGGCGGTCAATTTCCTGCCGCTCGAGTTCTGTAAAAGCAGTCAGGTCCGCGTCTCCCTCGTAGTCCTCTTTTAGAAGTTCAGCCGCTACGCTGAGTCTTTCGGAAAGAGGGGTGAGCCGAAGGAGCTTCTCCTGCAACGCGGCAAGTACCGCTAGTTCTAGGGGTTTCCCGGTGCGCTTAGCTACCTCTTTAGCGAGGCGTTCTAGTTCGGGATGTTGCAGCGTCAGAAGCATGGGATTAGTTTAGCAGATGGGGCTTGGAGGGGGCTTGAGCACAACTTTCAAGTAGAATCTCTTAGATGGTTGCCGTTCAAGAAGTTAAAACGATATGGTCAAAATATACTCGTTCTCGCGGAAGCTCTGGCGCAAAACTTCGCCGCGCTCTTCCCTCTGCTTTTATGCTGCCGACACTTGAAATTGAACCGAGTTCAGAACAGGTTGTTTGTCAGACGCTTGTGTTTGGTGAAACAGACGGATTCAAGGAACCAAACGAAAAACTTGAAATCTACGATTTGAATAATCCTTTTGCGCTTGGTTGTACAAAGCTAGAACTGACGGACAAGCTCAACGTCTACTACAAATACGATGAGGAAACGGGGGGCATACCGCCAAGAATCTATGCTGACCACTTTGGAAACCTTGTACCTGAATGTAAACTTGCTTTTACGTTGAAACTAGGACAAATAGGAAAGCTGAAGCATAACGGGAGATTTACGACCCGTAATAATTTTTGGTATTACACCGAAGTCACGGTCAATATCGGTTTTCTTAGAACCTACGACCAGAGCTTCTTAATTTCAAATCAACCACAATTTGAATACGAAAAGTTAGCTGACTTGTGGTAATCCCCAGTATTCCATGACCTTTCACCTCCACAAACATGACCGCGCCATCTTCGCCCTCGCCTTCCCCGCCCTGGGCGCACTCGCCGCCGACCCCGTCGTCTCCTTAGTAGACACCGCCTTCGTCGGGCGCTTAGGCGCAACGCCTTTAGCCGCGCTGGGCGTCAACATCTCGGTCTTCTCGCTCGCGTTTGTGGTCTTTAACTTCTTAGCGTATGGCACCACCCCGATGATAGGACGCGCCATCGGCAGGGGAGACCGGGCGGGGGCGGGGCGCGTGGTGATGCAGGCGTTTACGCTAGCGCTCATCGTAGGCATTGTAGCGCTCATCCTCTTGCAAGCGTTCGCCGTGCCGATTCTCACGCTCATGGGCGCGGATGAGGGGTTGCGGGAACCTGCCTTAGTCTATCTGCGGATTCGTGCGCTGGCGGGTCCCGCGCTGCTCCTCATCACGGCGGGCAACGGCGCGTTTCGCGGCTATCAGGACACGCGGACGCCCTTCGTCATTACGCTCTGGCTGAACGTAGTAAACCTAGTGCTCGACCCCTTGTTCATCTTTGGCTTCGGCTGGGGCTTGGCGGGTGCAGCCTGGGCGACGGTCATCGCGCAGTGGGTGGGGGCGCTCTGGTTCGTATGGCTCTTGCTCGTTAAGCGGAGAGAGGAACTCCGCATACCTCTTATCCTGCCGAACCTCACCGAACTCCGTCCCTTTTTGCGCATCGGCTGGGAATTGGCGGTGCGGACCTTTGCGCTGATTGGCACGTTGACGCTAGCGACGGCAGTGGCGACGCGGGTGGGCGTCTTAGAAGTTGCGGCGCACCAAGTCGCCGCGCAACTCTGGCTCTTTTTGGCGCTCGTCGTGGACGCGCTGGCAATTGCGGCGCAGGCTTTAGTGGCGAAGTATTTGGGGGAGAACGACGCGAATTCGGCTCGAGAGGTCTCCAACCGCTTGCTCGTATGGGGTTTGGGCGTCGGCGTGTTTCTTGGCGTCGGCTTCGCGCTGCTCGCGCCTTACCTGCCGCGACTTTTTACAGGAGATGAAGAGGTCATTGCGCTCGTGCTCGCAGTTTTCCCTTTCGTCGTCTTTATGCAACCCTTGAACGCGCTCGTCTTTGTGTGGGACGGAATTTTCATGGGCGCGGAAGACTTTGCGTATCTCGCTAGGGCGATGGTGATTTCAGCAGTGGCGGCGGTGCTCGTTCTCCTCTTGGTTGTACCTCTTGGTCTAGGTTTGGCGGGCGTGTGGTGGGGCATCGTGGCGCTCATGGGTGTGCGGGTGGTGACGCTAGCGGTGCGTTATTTCCAGGCGGGCGGGATGTTCAAAGAGGCGCTAGAGTGAGGGATGGCTAATCTCATCACTTGTCCGAACTGCAATGCGAAAAATCGCCTCAGCACGCCACCCGAAGGTCAGCTTCCGGTTTGTGGGCGGTGCGCTCAGACGTTGCCCTGGCTTATGAGTACCTCAGATGCGTCGTTCAAAGAGGCGTTGAATGCGCCCGTTCCCGTGCTCGTGGACTTCTGGGCTCCCTGGTGCGGACCGTGCCGCATGGTCGCGCCTGTTTTAGAAGACCTCTCCAGAGCGCACAAAGGCAAACTCAAAGTCGTCAAACTCAACATCGACGAAAACCCTGCTACGCAGAGCGCCTACCGTGTGCAGAGTATCCCGACGCTGATGCTTTTCAAAAAGGGTCAAGCCGTTGAGACGATGGTGGGAGCGCTGTCTAAGGGAGCGCTCGAGGCGAAGTTACGTCCGCATCTCTAAGGTATGAAGCGATTAGCTGTAAGCCTTCAGCTAAAACCTAAAAGCCAATCGCTTCTCCAAAGCCAACCTCTTCACACCTCACCCTGCCCCCTTGTACCTTTCTCATAAATCCCGTACCCTCAACTATGGACAGTGACCACACCGCAGAAATCGCCCATCCAATAGAAGAAGAGCGCGAAGAAAATCCCTACCTCTTCCCCGACCCGAACCGCATCTACGCGAACGACAAAAAGTGGAAGATTGCCGCCGATATGCTGGAGCGCTACACGGGCACGGCTCCTGGCGACTTTCAAAAGCAGATTATCCTCACCAATTTCGGCTACTACATGGAGCGCTTCCGCTCGCTCTGCGGCGACTCGGAGACGCACGGCTCGGCGATGAGTGTGGTGCACAGCGAGAAGATGGGCGTTTCTATTGTCAACTTCTCGATAGGTTCACCCAACGCTGCCATCATTATCGAGACCTTAGCGACGGTAGACCCTAAAGCGGTGCTCTTTTTGGGCATTACAGGCGGGCTGCACCGCTCGTTAGAGGTCGGCGATTTCATCTTGCCCACCGCCGCCATTCGTGACGAGGGCGCGTCGAAACACTTTATGCCGCCTCGAGTCCCTGCGCTGCCGACCTTTAAGGTGCAGAAGTTCGTCTCGCAGATCATCATGGAGAAGGGCTACGATTACCGTACGGGCGTGGTGCACACGACCGACTACCGCTTTTGGGAGTTCGACGAGAGGTTCAAAGCGGAACTCTACGAAGAGCGAGCTTTAGCGATTGACATGGAGACGGCGACGCTCTTTATCGGGGGGTTTGCCAGCAAAGTACCGATTGGAGCGCTTTTGCTCGTGTCGGACTTGCCGCTCAAAAAAGACGGGATTAAGACAAAGGCGTCGGCGAGAGAGGTCTTCAGCAAGTTTACGGATATTCACTTAGACATCGGTATCGAGTCTATGAGCGAGATTGCTAAGCGCGGCGAACATATTCGGCACTACCGTTGGTAGAGAATTGGGCGCTGCTCAATTCTCACCTTAATGAAAATGAATCGTAATGTGAAATGCAAATTATCTCACATTGCTCTTTTAGCCTAAGTATGAACTAAAGATTGCGGGGGTAGTGTCTTGGAGAAGCGTCTTAATGTCAATCATCGTTCGATTACGTTACAGGCGTATACTCTTGCTTAAAGTGCTTACTCTCCTAACTTTGAAATACTTTTACGTCTTGAAAGGGGCAATCATGAAATCATTCAGCGTTCTTGTTCTAGCCGCGCTTATCGCCTTCGGCCTCGTTTCCGCTCAAGATACAGGCGGCGCAACCGGGGGTGATATGACGGGGGGCGACGCTCAGATCGGTGGAAGCCTCGTCGGTGAAGGTGACATGACGGGGGGCGACTTGGAGGCTGCCGAAAACATCACAGGTGGAGCGACGGGTGGCAGCGTGACAGGTGGCATGTCCGGTGGTGAGGTCGAAGCGAGTGAGTTGAATTCTGGTCTGATGACCGGCGGTGAAGTTGAGGATGCAGACCTGGCAACGGGGGGCGAGGGCAGTGCACCTGGCAGCTTAACGGGTGGCGGCGTCACGGGCGGTGATGTTGCGAGCAGTACCGAGGGTCAAAGCGCGAGTGGTGGTGTGTCTGGCGGCGCGATGACAGGCGGTGATGTGACAGGCGGTGACATGTCGGGTGGCGCAAGCACCGACGACATCGCTGGCGGCATGGACGACGTCACGGGCGGCGACCTCTCTGGCGGTGATGCAACGAGCATAACAGGTCAGAATGGCGATATGTCCGGCGGTGATGTTACGGGCGGCGACATGAGTAGTGGTGGCGATATGACGGGCGGCGTGAGTGGGGGCGGCGCAACAGGCGGGGCGAGCATTGCGAGCGACCTAGACGAACTCGCGAGCAGCTACAGTGAACTGGGAAGTCTGATTGAGCGCCTCGAGTCCGACCCTTCAGACAACGCGACGAACGTAAACGACGAAACGCTGAATGAGTTACAGCGTATCTATGAAGAGCTAGGGGGGATGCTCGAGCAGGTACGCGGAAGCAGCAACTAAGCTACGTCTAATAAGCTATGACCAAAAGCAGCTAAGACCGCTTCCCGGCGGTTTTTTATTGGACGTTGAAAGTGGCGGTAGTCGGGGGCTCGAGCGGCAAAACTCAACTTATGAATCAATGCCTTTTTCGATTTTGACCTCTTGTTGAAAGGCCAACTAAGGTTGATACCTCTTAACTCTTTGTACAATGCTAGCTACACTTTTGCCTCAGAGGTATTGTAGTTGCAACTCTATGTCTAAGGAGTCCTTGTGCCCACAACTACCCATAAATTAGAAACCCTGCAAAGCGTCTTAAATGGTCTCATGCGCCGCTACCAAGCGCGCGTGCCCGACGTAGAAAAGATTATCCAGACGATGATCCAAGAAGAGGCCATCGCCCGACCTGACGACATTCAAAACGACCACATCGCCTTTCGCACGCTGGGTGTAGCGCATCTGGGTGTCGCCTCGCTCGAGAAAATCTTCCTCCACTACGGCTACGAGCGCCGCGACCCCTACGACTTCCCTGCTAAGAAACTCAACGCCTACTGGTACAGCCCACCCGAGCCACACTTCCCGCGCATTTTCATCAGCGAATTGCGCGTAGGCGAGCTGTCCGAAGAGGCGCAGCGCATCATTCGTTCTTATACGGATGAGGTCAAAAGCGACCCGGTGGATAAACTCGACTTGGACGCCGCCGCTCAAGTCGATACCTTTTTGCACTCACCCCTTTGGCGACTGCCGAGCTTGGAAGACTACGAGCGCTTAGCCGACGAGAGCGAGTACGCCGCTTGGGTCATCTACAACCGCTACTACCTCAACCACTTCACGATTTCGGTGCACACGCTACCTAGCGGATACGACACCGTAGCGGACTTCAATACTTTTTTGAAAGCGCACGGCTTCAAGCTCAACGACTCGGGCGGAGAGGTCAAGACGAGCCCCGATGAGAAACTTTTGCAAAGCTCGACCGTAGCAAAGATGATCGAAGCTGAATTTGCAGATGGTGAAACCCGTGAGATTTCGGGCTCTTACGTCGAGTTTGCTGAGCGGCGTGTGCTGGGCGAGTATCAGAATCTGCCGAAGGAAGAGGTGAGGCGCGAACACCGCCGCGAAGGGTTCGAGGCGGGCAACGCGGACAAGATTTTTGAGAGTACGTATAGCTCGCAGACGGACCGAGGATAGAGGAGGCCACCGCACAAAAGTTCGTTCTCGTGCGGCGGCCTCAAAGCGACCTTTAGACTGGTCAGGCAATATACACCGTCTTGATGTTCACAAACTCGTGAATCCCCAACGCTGAAAGTTCACGTCCGTAACCTGAATTCTTAATCCCACCAAAGGGCAGACGCGGGTCGGACTTGACGAAAGCGTTGACGAAACAGTTGCCCGCTTGGAGCTTCTCGGCGGCAATCTTTTCACCTCTCGCGCGGTCTTGCGTAAAGACAGCCGCGCCGAGGCCATAGGGTGTATCGTTCGCGATGCGAATGGCGTCCTCTTCGCTATGCGCGGTAATAATCGCTGCGACGGGGCCGAAGACCTCTTCGTCGTAGGCAGGCATTCCCGTAGAGACATCCGTGAGGACAGTAGGCGGATAGAACGCGCCGGGACCATCGGGGAGTTCGCCGCCTAAGAGGAGTTCCGCGCCTGCGTCTACGCTTTTCGTCACCTGTTCGTGGAGGGTGTCGCGCAAATCGGGGCGTGCTTGCGGGCCGATGTCGGTCTCTTCATCCACCGGGTCGCCCATCCTCTGCGCTTTCATCTTTTCGACGAGCTTGCTTTGAAATTCGCTGACGAGGGGTTCCACGACGATAAAGCGCTTCGCGGCGATGCAGCTCTGACCGCTGTTTTGCAAGCGGCTGGTGGCGCAGGCGTCCACGGCGGCGTCTAGGTCAGCGTCTTCCAGGATAAGGTAGGGGTCGGAGCCGCCGAGTTCGAGAACGGTTTTTTTGAGGTGCTTTCCGGCTCCGCTCGAGACCGCCCTTCCCGCCCCCGTACTGCCCGTCAAGGTTGCCGCTGCCACTTTCGGATGGTCTAAAATCTTCTCGACCTCATCAACCTGCACGAGTAACGTGCGAAAAAGCCCTTCGGGAAAACCGGCGCGTTGTATCAGCTCTTCGAGCGCGAGAGCGCACCCCGTCACGTTTTCCGCATGTTTTAAGAGCCCCGCGTTGCCCGCCATCAGGGTTGGCGCGGCGAAGCGTACCGCTTGCCAAAAGGGGAAGTTCCAGGGCATGATGGCGAGCACCACGCCGAGAGGTTGATAGCTGATATAGCTTTTGCTCGCGTCCGTTTCGATAATTTGGGGCGCTAAATGCTCTGCGCCGTGCTCCGCGTAGTAGTCAAAGGCGGTAGCGCACTTTTTGACCTCGGCCCGCGCTTGCGAGATCGGCTTGCCCATCTCTTGCGTGATGATGTCGGCAAACTCGGTGTCGCTCCGCAAAATCTCCGCCGCTTTGCGCAGCCGCTCGGCTCGAGCCTCAAAGCTCACCTCGCGCCAGGCGCGGTGCGTCTCATGGGCGCGTTCGATGATGTTCTGGACCTCACTCGAGGTCATTTCGTCGTAGCGTCTAATCTCTTCGCCCGTCGCCGGGTTCGTTGATATAAGTGCCATGTTGCCCTCCTCGTTCAAATTTGTATCTATAGCAGTTCCACGCTTCGCTGCACCAACTGATTGCGTTTGTTTCTTCTCGCATCCGCTCGCACGTTTCATTGCTACAGCAATGAAACGTGGAAACGCTACTAAAATCTATACCCCAAAGTTTAACGCAAGCGTCACCTGCTGCGCCTCTACGTAACGGTTTGTGGACTACACTGAGCGTACTCCTGAGCAACCCCAACACCGTGCGCTAGGGCTCATAAGCGTCACAAGCTGACGGCTTAGAGTGAGGAAGAGGAACCTATGACCTTCATCCACCAGATCGAAACCGCTGTTCCAGACAACTACTTCTTGCAAGACAGGGCTAGGGACGCGCTTAAAGCGAGTACCGACGATAGACTCGCGCAACGACTCATCCATAGACTCTATTCGCAGTCGGGTATCCAAAAGCGCCACAGCGTCGTGCACGATTTTACTGAGGATGCGAGCGAAGGAGTGTTCTATAACCCCGAAGAGAACGTTTTTAAGTCGCCCTCGACCAAAGTGCGTAACGACCTCTACGCGGAGGCGTCGAAACCTCTTTACACAGGGGTAGCAAGGAAGGTCTTAAACGCTTCTGAATTCAGCGCGGATGAAGTCACGCACGTCATCACCGTGTCGTGTACGGGCTTTTTCGCGCCCGGACCCGATTTTTATGTGGTCAAAGACCTCTGCTTGCACCCCTCTACGCAGCGCTTTCACGTCGGTTTCATGGGCTGCTACGCGGCGTTTCCGGCGCTCAAGATGGCGCGGGCCTTCTGCGACGCCGACCCGGACGCGGTTGTTTTAATCGTCTGCCTAGAACTCTGCACGCTGCACTTGCAACTCGGTGCGGACTTAGACCGCCTTCTCTCGGCCTCGGTCTTTGCGGACGGCGCGGCGGCGGCGCTGGTCAGCGCGAAGCGTCCGCAGGGTGAAGATAGAGTTTTGGAGCTGTCCCAGTTAGAGACGACGTTGACGCCTACGGGCGAAGAGGACATGGCCTGGACGGTGGGCGATAACGGCTTTGATATCGTCTTATCGAGCTACGTCCCCAACATCCTAGAAGCCAACCTAGAAGCCGCGCTGACTCCACTTTTCGCCTCGCTCGGGCGCACCCCCGACGAGGTGCAGCACTGGGCGATTCATCCGGGTGGGCGCTCTATTTTGGATAAGATTCAAAAGGGTTTGGCGCTTAGTGAGGCGCAGTTAGAGCCCTCGAGAGGTGTTTTGCACGACTACGGCAACATGAGCAGCGCGACGGTTCTATTTGTCCTCAAAGAGATTATGCAGAACGCGCAGCCCCGCGAATCCGTCTGCGCAATGGCGTTCGGCCCCGGTTTGACAGTTGAGAGTGGTCTCTTTACCGCCTGCTAAATGCCACTTTTTTTGAAAGAACGCGAAGCGGGGTTGCTCGAGAAGATGGACGACCCCACCTGCGATTCGGAGAGGTTGCGCAACACCTACGCGCAGTTCGGTGCGGTCAACGCTTTGGTGTCGGGTTGGGAAGGGACGTACAAGAGGTTGATTCGACCTTTTGCGGCGGCTCGAGCCATCACACACCTCTTGGATGTCGGCTCGGGTGGGGGCGATATTCCTAGAAAGTTGGCGAAGTGGGCGGCGCGGGACGGAATCAACCTGAAAATCACTGCGATCGACCCGGACGAGCGGGCGACCGCTTACGCGAAAGCTCACCCTCATCCCGAAGTCACCTTCCGATGTCTGTCAACCTCTGATCTATGCCGAGCAGGGAAGACCTTTGACCTCGTGATTTCGAATCACCTCTTGCATCATCTCTCTACAGAAGAACTCAGGACGATGTGCCGCGAGAGCGCCCAACTCAGCCGAGGGCTCGTCATCCACAAAGACATCGAACGCGCTGACCTTGGGTACGTGGGCTTTGCCGCGCTGACCTCACCTTTTTTTCGCAACTCGTTCATCACCCAAGACGGCCTCACCTCGATTCGGCGGAGCTATACCCGTGAGGAGTTGCATCACGTCGCACAGGATATTGAGATGCAAGGGTGGCGTGTCGAGCGCAGCTTTCCCTTTCACCTCTTGCTGCTGCGAGGCGAACCGTGATGTACGACGCAGTCATTGTGGGCGGCGGTCCGGTGGGGCTCTTTTTGGGCTGCCGCTTGGCGCAGTTGGGGCTGAGCTTCGTCGTGTTAGAGAAGCACGCGGAGCCGCTTCAGCACTCGCGCTCGATTGGGATTCACCCGCCGTCACTAGAGAAGTTTGAGCAGCTCGAGCTGGTTGACGAACTCCTAGCGAGAGGTGTCAAGGTCGAAAAAGGACTGGCGTTCGGCTGCTCCAAACCTTTAGGTGAACTCGACTTCTCGCTCTGCCCGGAGCCTTATACTTTTGTCCTGACGCTGCCACAATACGTGACCGAAAAGATTTTAGAGTCGCGCCTCTGCGCCGCTCGTCCCGGCGCGTTGTGGCGGCGCTCAGAAGTTCTGAACGTTCACAATGAGGGTGAGTACGCTGAAGTTACGTGCGAGCTTGACGGTGAGACGAAGCGGTTGAAAGCTCAGACCGTCATCGGCTGCGACGGCAAAAATAGCGTGGTGCGAGACGCTGCCAACATCCCTTTCGAGGGTGGGCGCTATCCCGACGCTTACCTCATGGGCGACTTCGCTGACCTCACCTCTTTGGGGACTCAGGCGGCGCTCTACCTCACCCCGGACGGCATTATCGAATCCTTTCCGCTGCCCAACAAGGTGCGGCGGTGGGTGGTGAAGATGCCGCACTACGCAGAAGGGGCGACGGCTCGAGATTTAACCCAAGTCATCCATAAGAGGTTGAATCACGCGGTTCCTACCGAAACCAATACGATGCTGAGTTCGTTTGGAATCGAGCGATATTTAGCCAAGAGGTTTTCCGTGGGAAGCGTTGCGCTCGCCGGGGACGCGGCGCACGTGGTGAGTCCGATTGGGGGGCAGGGGATGAATTTGGGCTGGCTGGACGCTTGGGCGTTGGCGGATAGTCTGCTCGAGCTTAAACGGGGGGCCAGGCTCGACTCTCTCAATCACTACAGCCGTACACGCCGCCGCGCTGCCAAAGCCGCGATTTTACGCGCCGAATTCAATACCGTCATGGGGCGCAGCACGCCGCTTGCACCCTTGCGAGATTTCGGCCTTCGCAACCTCTTGCAAACCCCTGCCAAGCGTGTGTTTGCGCATATGTTTACGATGCGTGGTTTGTAACGACGCCGAATTCACCGCACGTCACACCGCATGTCACGTTATGCATTTTCTGTTAGACTCCCTTCATCAATTAAGGTTGGGATGTGAAACGGTGCCGATAAAAAGAACTTTTAGGGCTGTCCAACCTCTGCTCGAGGAGGTGAGCCAGGTGTGATGCTCGAGATGCAACGTATCAGCAAACACTTCGGCGCGGTTGTGGCGCTTACCGAGGTAGATTTTGGGCTGCAAAAGGGTGAGGTCCACGCGCTCGTGGGCGAAAACGGCGCGGGCAAGTCCACACTGATGAAGATTTTGGCGGGCGTGCCTTTTTAACGCCAAACTGCTGCGAAAGAGCGCGACTTTCCCGTCAGAATTTTGTGACACGGCTTCCTTTATCCTAGCTTCATGGACACCGCGTCATTTGGGAGAACACGCACCTTAGACACCGTCAAAACAGCCTTACAAACCACGATAGGCACAGCCGAGTTGGAGCCCGACACGCTCCCCAGCTTGGAGGTGTGGAGAGCCCTGCTCACTTACTTAGCGAGCCGAGAAGCGACCTCACACCTGCCTTTCGAAACTATCTTGAACAGCGTGCCTATCGAGATAGCCGTCTTCGACGCGCAGCACCGCTATCTGTTTTGCAACCCCGAGGCCATCAAGAACGAGGCGATTCGCACCTGGATCATCGGCAAGGACGACTTCGAGTACTGCGTCTACCGGGGCTTTGATATGAGCATTGCCGAAGGGCGGCGTAAACGCTTTTTGCGGGCGGTTGAAAGCCGCGCCTCGGCGGGTTGGGAAGAGACCTTTACCGACTCGCAAGGCAATGTTAAACATCATTGGCGCAACCTCATGCCTATCTTTGACGACGCGGGCGAGTTGCGCTTCGTGCTCGGCTATGGACGTGACGTCACCGAGCGCAGGCGGGCGCAAGACGCTTTGAAGCGCTTTAACAGCGAGTTGGAGTCGCGGGTCAAGGCGCGTACCGCCGAACTCGAGCAGGCCAAAAAGCAGCTCGAGGCCGCCAACACTCAGCTTCAGTACGACGCCTTCCACGACGCCCTGACCGGCCTGCCGAACCGCGCCTTGTTCAAAGACCGCCTGACACAGACCGTCGAACGCGAAAAGCGCCGCCCTGAGAACGGCTTCGCTGTTTTGTTCTTGGACTTCGACCGCTTCAAAGTCATCAACGACAGCTTAGGCCACGACGCGGGCGACGCGCTGCTCATCGCTTTGGGCGAGCGCCTCAACGGATGTGTGCGCCCCGGCGACACGGTGGCGCGGCTGGGCGGCGACGAGTTCACGCTCTTGCTCGAGGACTTGGGCCACGCGCAAGAGGCGGTGGGGACGGCTGAACGTATTCAGCGGGCGCTCAAGCGCCCCTTCGAACTCGCCGGGCAAGAGGTCGTCATCTCGGTCAGCATCGGTATCGTGTCGAGCGACCTCGGCTATAACAGCGCCGACGAGGTGCTGCGCGACGCCGACCTCGCCATGTACAGCGCCAAGGCCAAGGGCAAGGCGGGCTATCAGTTTTTTACGCCCGAGATGCGCGAACACGCGCTGAGGCGTTTGGCACTCGAGACCGAACTGCGCAGCGCCTTGGAGACGCGCACGCTCAGCGTGCAGTATCAGCCTATTGTAGCGGTAGAGAACGCGCTGCCCATCGGCTTCGAAGCGTTGGCCCGCTGGCCGCACCCCGTTCACGGGTCGGTGTCGCCCGAGGTCTTTATCCCATTAGCGGAAGAGGCTGGGCTAATTTTGGAGCTCGACCTCTTCGTGCTGCGCGAAGCCTGCGCTCAGGCGGGCGCGTGGCAGCAGAGGTTCCCGCAGCTCCCTCCGCTGACGCTGAGCGCTAACCTCTCGGGCAAGAGCTTCGCGCAGCCTGAGACCGTGACGTGCATCGAGGCTGTGTTGCGCGAGACGGGTTTCGATCCGCAAAGCCTCAAGCTCGAGATTACCGAGAGCGTGCTAGTTAGTTCGTCGAACTGTGTCAGTGCGAACCTGGCGCGGCTCCGGGCGCTGGGCATTCAGCTTCACATCGACGACTTCGGCACGGGCTATTCGTCCCTGTCCTACTTGCAGCATCTACCCGTCAACACGCTCAAAGTGGACCGCTCCTTCGTCGCCGAGATGTTAGAGAGCAGCGAGAGCGGCGAGCTGGTGCGCACGGTGGTCGCGATGGCAAAAGCGTTAGGGCTCAGCGTGACCGTCGAAGGGGTCGAGACCGAGGCGCAGTTGGAGCACCTCAAGGGGCTCGGCTGCGAGCACGCGCAGGGCTACTTGTTCTCGAAGCCGCTGGACGCGGCGGCGGTTGCCGACTATATGAGGTCGGGTGGCGCAGCTAAAGATAGCCTCACGCAGTGCGGCGTATGGACTGAGGTGGTGTAGATAGCAGGTGTTAAGTAGAGGTGTGGAAATAATCTAAACCAGAAAAGTTCGCGGTTCCTGTCTCGAGCGTAAAACTTCAGCAAAATGGTTTAGGTTATTTAGGCCGGAGTACTTATCTGGTTTGAGACCCTCTCATTGTAAAAAACACCGTTTAGCACACACATCGCGAGATGAAATTCCGTTATTGCTGCGCAATGAGATCTGCGCTCATCTGTCTCAGTATATTTCGGAAGTGCTGAGAAATAGTCCAAAACGAAACGCTCGAGCCTCTCAACGTCAGTTTTGCGCGGCTATCCACTCGAGCACTGCCGGTCTGAGCAGTAAAAACCTCTTGCTCTAGTGACTATATACCTCTCTAGCGGCTCTCCGTATCGCTGCGCCGCTCGAGCCACCGCAAGATGCTAGACGCTCCAATCGTCAGCGCAATGTAAATCACCGCCGCCGTGTTGAAAGGCGGGATGTTATTGAGCCGCGCCGCCGCGAACTCCCGCGCAAGCCTAAAGATGTCGCCCGTACCGATAACCGAGACGAGCGCCGTATCTTTGAACATGGCGATGAATTCGTTGCCGAGAGGTGGAATCACGATTTTAAGCGCCTGCGGCAAGACGACGAAGCGCGACACCTGCCAGCCTGAGAGCCCAAGCGCCTTCGCCGCCTCTCTTTGACCTTTCGGCACGGCCTGAATCCCGGCGCGAAAAATCTCCGCCATGAACGCGGCGTAGGCGAGACCTACCGCCAACGTGCCCCGCTGCAAGTCGCGCAAAAAGCGGTTGTCAGGCTCGAAGAGAAGCCCTAAGCGTCCCAGTTCACCCGGTAGCACCAGACCGATAAAGACGATCAGTACGATCATGGGAATGCCGCGCACGATGTCGATGTAGAGTTCGGCGAAGATGGCTAAAGGGTGCTCGCCGCTCTGCCAACTGGCAAACGCGAGCAGTAAGACGATGATCCCTATTGCGCCTGCAACGGCGATGAGGTTGAGCCTCGAGGTGGGCAACACCGACGCCTCCCACAGCACCGGCGTGTCCTCGGCTACCACCTCTCGCGGTACGAGTGCGCCCGTGTAGGTTCCCGACGCGACGCGCTCTAGCGCTGCTTGCGCACTCGGCACCGCCCGGAAGCGCCGCTCGGGTGCGCCCTCTTCGTAGGTGCCTTCGCGCACGGCGTCCGTCAGATTATCGGGCGTGCCGCTGATAATCGCTACGGTACCCTCCGGCTCGCCGATAAGGACGTACTGCTGCTTGGGTAGGAGATACATACCCGCTGCCACCGCGCCCAAGAGGAGTCCGACAATCATAAAGATAAAGGTGCTACGCGCTCCCGCCTCCAAAAATTGCAGACCCGCCAGCACCAAACCCCAGGTAAATGCGAGCGTATACGCGGTTAGCGTGAGCGTCACCGTCATAGCGATACCCGGCAGGATAAAACGCAGGGCGTCCTGATAGGTGCTGTTGAAGATAAAGAGGTAGACGAAGAGCGGCAAGAGCGCCAGAAGCACGAGATAGCTCGGTTTGATGCGACCTAGCATCCTCCCGTAGGGTCGTGTCACCCCCGCCGTGACATCGTTAGCGTTACTAGGTTTAGAAGAGCTTGACATAGAAGAGTTTACCGCTAAAAAGAAAACGCCCTACGGCTAAAGCAGGGCGTTTTTTGGTTGCTCGTATCCTTTACTGGCTCATCTCGCTGTCGCCGAGATTGTACTGAGCGCGGATTTCGTCTAGGGTGCCGTCCTCTTGAATCATGGCGAGGCCCGCATTGAAAGCGTCGATAAGTTCATTGCCCTCTTCGAACACAAACCCTAAGGGCTCGCCGTCGCTCAGACCGCGAATATTGACGACCAAGTCGCCCGCGTACTGGTCTTCGAACTCCACAGCGGTGATGTCGTCTAGGATGACGCCGTCCACGTCGCCCTGCAACAGCGCTTGCACCGCGCTGTTAAAATCGTCGTAGGAGACGGTGCGCGCTTCGCCGACGAGCTCCAAAGCCAGATTATAGTTCGTCGTACCGAGCTGTGAGCCGAGTAAGAGGTCGCTGTCATCCGCCGTAAAGTCCTCAGCCGTGAGGTCTTCGTTTTCGGTGGTCGTGGCAATCGCTTGCTGCACCAAGATATAGGGGTCGCTAAAGTCCGCGGTTTGGTCGCGCTCGTCGGTAATGGTGACGCCCGAGGCGATCATGTCGAAGTCTTGAAAGGTCCCTGCGCCAATCGCTGCGACGAGACCGTCCCAGGCGTAGGTCTGAAACTCCGGCTGGCAGTTGACGCGCTCACAAATCGCGTCCACCACGTCCACGTCGAAACCGACGATTTCGCCCGCGTCGTTGACGGTTTCAAAGGGCGGATAAGTCGTGTCCGAGCCGACGATGATGGCCTGTCCGCCTAAGTCCACCCCGCCCTGCGCTGCGCCGCCCGTATCCATCCCACCTGTCGTTCCGCCTGTAGATTGTGCGGCGCTAAGACTTAGCGTGAGCGCAGCGAGTAACATGACAGCAAGTTTCATAAGTCTCCTTTTCTGGTTCGCGTACGAGTTCGCATCGTTAATTTCACAGCGTCAAACCTCTTGGGTCTACCCCGTGTCACAACAACGTTAGATACTTCACAAACTATGATACCTAGTGACGCCCGCTTTAAGCAAGGCTAAGACGTTCATGAAGGTCGTGCTGTGTCTCTCTTTTCCTAAAGTCGTTCAATTCCGATGATGCGAATTACGATTTCGTCCTGGCGGAAGTGTGACTCGAGCCGCTCCCGATACCTCTTCCACCACGTTCTATCCAACTCGCTCATCATCACCTCGAACATCACCACTTCATCGTGGTGCACGTCCTCAGCTCTATGCCAAATGCCCTCAGCGGGCGAGCGCAAAAACGCCGTGACGCCGCCGAAGGTTTCCGCTAGCTCATTGCGAACGTTTTCAAAGTCATCACGAGAGAAGATGCGCTTGTCGTTGTCATAAAGAGGTAAAAGGATTTGGGCAAGGAACATAGAGATAGTGTACAGAGTGGCTTCTTGTGGGTTGAGTACGCTGTAAGGTAAAAATGAACCATGTCATTCTGAGCGGAGCGCTAGCGGAGTCGAAGAATCTCTGCCCTTGCTGACTCCTCTGACAGAGAATGAAAGACGAGACCCTTCGACAGGCTCAGGGTGACATGCCCCTTTCAGGGGCGAACGGCGAGCCTAAAGATTCTCACTCATTGCTCCCCTCGGTTCTCCTCCAGCCACTTCACCGCCCAATCTACAAGCGGACGCTGTTTTAGCAGACGCACCTCTGCTCGCCCCACTCGCCCGCGCTCAGTACTGTGCGCCTTCTCGTATGCGTCGCCCAAGGTCGCGAAGTCGTCCGACTCCCAATCGAGCGATCTAAACGTGACCCATTGCCGCTCACCCTCCACCAGCATCGCCGTTCCCTCTTCCACATAAGTTTTACCGGGAAAGTCAGCGCGGTGTTCGGCTAGGTGGAGCGAGGTGTTGTTGCTATGATCGACGCCGAGCAGCAAGATGTGGCCGTCCAGTTCGTAGAGTCTGCCGAGCGGTGAAGCGTCACCAAATTCCGCTTCCAACGGATGCGTATGAGTGAGTAGGTCCGCGTTCGGACCCAGCGCGGCGAACGAGCCGATAGGGTGGGCACTCCGCTTCACCTCAGGCCACGTGCGAAAGAGTTCCGCGACGCGCCCCATCTGCCGCGTCGGGGTGAGGCGCGAGTCGAAGGCTGGCATCGTAGCGCGAATGGTAGGCCACCACGCTTCGGGAATAGCCGGGCTCTCCCACCCTGATGGGTCGGTGTTCTCTGTCGTGTGCGTCGGCATCATCAGTGTACCTGTTGGACCGAGTATCTCTAAAAGTGCCTGAATAACCGCCACCGGGCCGCCGCAGACCCAACCGAGTTTGCTCATAGCGGTGTGAACGAGGACGCTCTGCCCTGAGGCTAGGCCGCACGCTCTCAACTGCTCCGCGAGCGTGTGAACCGTGAGAGGTTGCGCGTCGTAGTGGATGGTGTCAGCTTCGGGCATAGAACTGAGGTGAAGAGGTCAGAGGGACCAGATTTCGCTTAGGTCTAGCTCAAAGTCGGGGAGAAGAGGTTCGCCGCTCAGGGTGTCTAAGTTATCTAAAACCTCTGTTCCCTCTTGCGTGTAAACATAGACGCGCTTTAAGTCGGGCTCGAGCAACCACCCTAACTCAGCGCCATTCTCCATGTACTCCTGCATCTTCGCTTGCAGCGTTTCCAATTTGTCCGTCGGGAACTGAAGTTCGACAACGAACTCCGGGCAGAGCGGAATATACTTCGCTTGCTGTTCGCGCGGAACAGTTTCTAAACGCTCCTTACTGACCCAAGCCGCGTCCGGTGCACGCACCGCACCGCTCGGCAGGCGGAACCCACCCGAAGAGTCGAAGGTGACGCCCGTAGCGTCCTGATTGCTCCACAGTGTAAGTTGAAAGGTGAGTTGCGCGTTTCTGCGACTGCTGTCTCCTCCGGTGGGTGGCATGAAGATGAGGTCTCCTTGGGCGGTTCGTTCTAAGCGGAGGTCGCAGTTGAGGCTGGACAGCTCGAGCAACTGGTCGTCGGATAGCTCAATGAGAGGATGCAGCCGCAGCTTAAAGGGTGC
The DNA here is from genome assembly GCA_965213645.1 of Trueperaceae bacterium. Taxonomy (GTDB): domain Bacteria; phylum Deinococcota; class Deinococci; order Deinococcales; family Trueperaceae; genus CBDBZX01. Next base: position 384,752 of record CBDBZX010000004.1, on the reverse strand, counting down.
AACACCTGTGTCGGCTTGCAGTTCTTTGAGGCTCATAGAGACATGATACTCGGTGCGGTTACAGAATAGGGGTTACACGGTAAATTTAAGGAGTTAAAAGCAATGAGCAACGAGCAATGAGTTGAAAGCAAAAACTCATTGCTCGTTGCTCGGAACTCACCGTTCGTTCCTGCGGAAGCTGAAGCCACCAGCTTGACTGGATTGCCACTCTCTAAGCTGCGCCGATGAGGTCTTCGGCAATCTTGGAACTCGACAACACCCCCGGCAACCCCGCCCCCGGATGTGTCCCCGCCCCCACGAAGTAGAGGTTGGGGAAATCCTCACTGCGGTTGTGTGGTCTAAACCAGGCGGACTGCGTTAAGAGAGGTTGCACGCTAAAGGCCGAGCCCATGTGCGAGTTAAGCACGTCTTGGAAGTGTAAGGGGTCGATATAGTGCTCCACAACTAAGTTCTCCTGCAAGTCGGGCAGGTAATTATCCTCTAAAAACTGCATCACCGCGTCGCGGTACGGTTTCGCCATCTCCGTCCAGTCCGTCCCTGAGCCCAAATGCGGCACGGGCGAGAGGACGTAGAAGGACTCGCAGCCCTCAGGAGCCATGCTGGGGTCGGTGTAGGTCGGCATATGGAGGTACAAGGAGAAGTCTTCGGCTAAATGTTGTTTTTTAAAGATGTCCTCGAGCAAAGCCTTGTACCTCTCGCCCAAGATGATGTTGTGGTGCTTCAAATCCGTATCGAGATAACGCTTTTTCGTCCCGAAATAGATAACGAACAGCGACATCGCGTACTTCATCGAGTCGATCTTTTTGTTCGTGTACTTTTTGCGGTAGTGCTCGGGAATCATGTTGCGGTAGGTATACGCCACATCTGCGTTCGAGACGATGTCGTCCGCGTGATGCTCAGAGCCGTCTTTGAGACGCACCCCCGTAACCTTATTCTGCTTACCCCCCTGATGATGGGTGTCCACCAAAATCTCGTCCACTTCAGCGTTTAAGTGAACCGTCCCGCCGAGTTCGCAGATGAGCTTGTGGAGCGCGTCCACGATGGCCCCCGTGCCGCCCACCGCGTACCAGACGCCCCACTCGCGCTCGAGGTAATGAATCATCGCGTAAATGGAGGTCGTGTCGAAGGGGTTGCCACCGACGAGAAGCGGGTGAAACGAAAAGACCTGCCGTAAGAAGTCGTCTTTGACAAAGCCCGACGCATATTGATACACGCTCTTGTACGAGCCCAGGCGGACGAGGTCGGGCGCGACCTTCATCATGTCCCAAAAGGTCAAGAAGGGTTTATCGGCAAGCTCCACGAAGCCCTTGTCAAAAATCGCTTTGGTCGAGCGGATAAACCTCTTGTAGCCCTCTTTATCCGCAGGGCTGCGCTTGTCGATTTCGCTGAGGATAAAGGCTTCGTCGTCGTTGTAGTCGAAATAGTCCCTGTGGTGGTCGAAGATGCGGTAGAAGGGGTCGCACTTGACAAGTTCAAAGTAGTCCTCGCGGCGTTTGCCCGCTGCCGCGAAGATGTCGTCGAACATAAAAGGCGCGGTGACGATAGTGGGGCCGCCGTCGAACTTAAAGCCGTCCATCTCGTAGACATAGGCCCTGCCGCCCAGCTTGTCGCGCTTTTCAAAGAGCGTGACCTCATGGCCCGCCGCTAATAGCCGCGCCGCCGCGCCGAGTGCGCCGAAGCCGCTGCCGATAACAATAATGTTCTTTTTCACAAGCTCATTGTACGTTTTGAGGATGAGGCTAGGTTGGGGAGGTCCTACAGTTTAGGATAAGCTCAGAATAAGTTTAAGACCTCTTTCGACGTTCCCCAGTAAATCTTCTGCAAGCCTCCCGATGCGCTCTTCTAAAAACTCCTTATCCAGCGTCATAATCTGCGAAATGTTGAGCACAGAATCAAGGCTCAGTCCTGTCTCCTGCGAAGCAAGGAAGATATTTCCCGGTGCGCGGCGCACGTTTAAGTTTGACGTGAGAGGCACGATGACAACGGTACGAATAGCGCTTCGGTTGAAGTTATCGTCCGAAACGATAAGAGCTGGGCGGCGATACCCGGGTTCGGAGCCGACAGGCTCGGGCAAATTTGCCCACCAAAGCTCGCCCCGCTTCACCAGTCTTCGCGTTTAATAGAAGCAAACTGCATCCTCGCCAAAACGGAGTCAAGCTCGCTGGATTCTTTTGCGTAGACCTCGTTAAGAGCATTGGTTATCGCTCGTCCCTGGTGCTCTTTGAGAAACTGTTCAAGAGCGCGGCGGTAGAGTTCGCTACGGGAGATACCCAAATCTTTGGCGACCTCTTCGGCTTGTTCAAAAGTTGTGTCAGGTATAGAGATGGCTGTTTTCATAAATGTAGTATAACAAAACTTTATACTTCAGTTCTCGGGTGGGGCTCGAGCTCGCCTCCTCAGCCGCCAAACCGCTATACTACCCTCATGGGTGAAGCCGTCCTCAAACTCCAACCTCTCTCTGAAGAGGCGTACCTCAGCACCGAACTGTGCAGTTCTGTCAAGCACGAGTATGTAGACGGACAGGTCTACGCGCTTGCAGGCGCAGCCGACAGGCACAACCTCGTCGCGGGCAACCTCTTCTTCCGGTTGCGCGGCGCGGCAGGTGTCGCACCGTGCCGCGTTTACATGAACGACATGAAAGTGCGCATTCAAACCGACCTCACCAGCCGCTTCTACTACCCCGACGTCATGGTCACATGCGACCTCGCTGACACTGAGGATTACTTCAAGACCTCACCTTGTCTCATCGCCGAAGTCTTGTCACCGAGCACGAGGGGAACCGACAGGCGCGAAAAGCTCTTTGCGTATCAAAGTGTTCCTAGCCTGGACTACTACCTCATCGTGGACCCGGACGAGCGCTTGGTGGAGCTTTACCGCAGGGATGAAAGAGGTTGGTGGTATCACGAGTTTCGTGAGGACGGCGTGGTGAAGTTGGGGTGTCCGGGGCTCGAGCTATCCTTAGAGCACATCTACGAAGGAGTTTGAGGTTATGGCGACTGACATCACCTACCCTTACATAAGCACCGACCCCGGGATTGCAAACGGCGCACCTCTTATCGAAGGGACGCGCGTTACGGTGCGTTCGGTTGCAGGTTACTACCAGATGGGTATGACGCCCGACGAAATCCTTTCGTCGCTCTCTCACCTCACGCTCTCCCAAATTCATTCGGCGCTCGCGTACTACTTTGATCATCAGCGAGAGGTAGATGAAGACCTCTTGGCGGCGAGTGATGAAGCGTATTGGACGTATTGGAAGGAGCAGGTTAAGGTGCATCCTAAGTCAATACTAAAATTTTACATAACTTGATCTAGTTGATCTTTTGAGTAACTTGATGTACTGTTTTGATCTTTATGCAGTCATCGAGTCTAGCCAAACCGTTTTTGAAATGGGCAGGGGGCAAAGGTCAACTTTTAGGACAGATGTCCGAGCGCTTTCCGAAGGAACTCCAAGATGGGCGTGTGCGGACCTACATCGAACCCTTTTTAGGCGGCGGTGCGCCCTTTTTCCACGTCGCGCAGCTTTACCCTACTGAACGTTTCTTTATCTCCGACATCAACGCTGACCTCATCCTCGTTTATAAGACGATTCAGCAAGAGGTTGAGGGTCTCATCCAAACTCTTGAGACACTTCAAGCGCACTACTTCAGCCTCGAGCCACAAGAGCAAGAGGTGTTTTATTACGATACGCGCAAGAGGTTTAACGAAGGGCGACATTGTACCGACTTTAGGGCGTTTTCGGAGAGTTGGCTAGAACGCTCGAGTCAAACCATCTTTCTCAACAAAACCTGTTTTAACGGGCTCTTTCGCTTCAACCGCAAGCACGAATTCAATACGTCGTTCGGGCGCTACAAAAATCCACTCGTCTGCGACGCGCCGAATTTGCTCGAGGTCTCGAAGGTATTACAAAACGTGACGATTGAGCAGAGTGACTTTGCAGGTTGCTCGAGCCTCGTTGACGCTGACACCTTCGTCTACTTCGACCCGCCGTACCGTCCGCTCAGCAAAACGGCGAACTTCACCTCTTATTCTTCCTACACGTTCAATGACCAAAACCAATACCGTTTATCGCTCTTTTACCGCTATCTGCATAGCAAAGGCGCGAAGTTGATGCTCAGCAATTCGGATGCGGCAAATGGAGATGGGGACACGGTGCTTGAAACGCTTTACCGAGACTTTCGTGTTGAGAGGGTCAAAGCGCGGCGGGCGATTAATCGCGATGCGAGCAAGAGGGGTGCAATTTCGGAATTGCTGATTATGAACTACTGAACGTCTCAATTTAGGTAAACTGCTGCATGGCAAAAACGCAAGCTGACGCTGTGGTTGAGGTGATGGAACAAAACGGCGGCTTCGCGACGCTCGGGCACCTCTATCAGCACGCGCTCAGCGTCGGCAGTGTGGAATGGAAAACCAAAACGCCTTTCGCCTCCATGCGCCGCATCGTGCAGATGGATAAGCGCATCTTCAAAATTAAGCCTGGATTGTGGGCATTGGAAAGCCACAAAGAGGTGTTGCCATTTCCGCTCGAGGACGCGCTAGAAAAATCAGATAAGGACGAACAAAACACCTTTAGTCACAGCTATTTCCAGGGCTTGCTCGTTGAAATCGGCAATTTCAAGAGGTTATCAACTTACGTGCCACCGCAGGACAAGAACCAACTGTTTTTGCAGCGACCTCTTGACGAGGTGACGACCGTAAAAAAGATTCTCCCCTTCGCTTATGACGAACTTCTCCGCAGAGCGCGAACGGTAGATGTGGTCTGGTTCAATGAGCGGCAGATGCCGCACTCATTTATCGAAGTTGAGCATTCAACGGACATCAACAACTCGCTCGGAAAGTTTGTGGATTTGCAAGACTTCCACGCGGACTTTACGATTGTCGCGCCCGAAGCAAGAAAACGAGAATTCGACGCTAAATTAGATTCTACCAGACATAGTGTTATCAAGAAGCGCGTGGTTTTTTGGGATTATGAAAAGGTCTCGAAGATTCACAGCAGTTTAGCTGAGCTTACGGCGCAGGGCTATTTCGCTTAAACCTTCAACCCAACTTCTACCTCATCATGCACGAATACCTCTTCATCTTCCGCAAGCCCAAACAGGGAGAAGAACACCTCCAAGCTCCGCTACAGCGTAATCTAGTGAGCACCGAGTAAGCCCAAAGAAAAGGGACGAACACAGGTCCGTCCCTAAGTATGTGGCGCTTACTGGGATTTAATTAACGCCCGCCCCCACATACTGATTGATGCGCGACTCATACGCGCCTTTGGGCTGCGCCCCGACCATCGTCTCGACGGGCTCGCCGTCTTTGAACAAGATGACGGTGGGGATGCTCATTACGCGGAAGCTCATCGCGGTTTGCTGGTGGTCGTCCACGTTGAGCTTGCCTACTTTCACTTTGCCTTCGTAGTCACCGGCGATCTCTTCGATGACGGGGCCGACCATGCGGCAAGGACCGCACCAGGGAGCCCAAAAGTCCACGAGGACAAGGCCCTCTTGGGTTTCGTCTTTGAAGTTGCTGTCGGTGAATTCTACCGTGTTATGTGCAGTGTTTTCTGCCATGTTTCCTCCTACTGACAGCGTAGATGAGGTGGCTGAGAAAGTATGTCTTGCACTCTACGAAGCAGGTATCATCTGGTCACAAACGCTCTCACTTTACAGAACATTGCTTAGCTCGCACGTCTATAGGTGATATTTGCGTCCCTTCCTCTCAGTATCCTTCAATTTCACCAGCTATCAAAATCGCTCATTGCTATCCCAAATATGAAGCGCTGAGGCCGTGTCACCTCTTGTAAACCGGGGCGGCGTGAGTGACAGGGCGCGGTGGCCTCCTTTGACGGCGGCGCGTACCAGGGCGAGCGGGCTCGCCTTGTCACCGTGTAGGGCCCGCGCCGCCGCGACCTCTTGTTTGACTGACAAGTCGGGCGACGAGCCCCTAGAATCCGTCCCGAACGCCACTTCGACGCCATGTTTCATATACAGTTCCCAGGGGAAGCGTCCGCACTCCAGCGCGGTATTCGAGCGTGGGCAGTGCACCACCACACAACCTGAGCGCTGCACCTCTTTTACATCCTCTTCGGTGACGTGCACCATGTGGATGAGGGTGGGTTGCGCGTCTAGTACGCCCAAACTTTTAAGATATTGCACGGGCGTCAAGCCAGAAGGCTGCCAGTGAGGGAGAAAGTCGCGCATCCTTTCCATCAGCGGACCTGCGCCGTCTTTATGCAGCGAAAGTTCGCCTTCACTCTCTGCAACATGGATTTGCAGGGGGAGGTTGGAGCGCCTCGCCAACCCCGCAAGCTTTTGTAAGAGAGGTGCACTCACCGTATGGGGCGTGTGGGGTGAAAGACCGAGTTTGACGCCGCCCGGACGCTCCCAGGCGCGGAAGGTGCGGAGCCTCTCTACTGTTTCTTCGAAAATCCTATCCGCGTCGTCAGGGTTCGGTCCGAGCACCTCCCAGTAGGCGACGCCCCGCAAATCGGACGCTTTAAGTAGAAGCTCCATCACCGCTTCACTCGTGACGATGTCGCCAACCGTCGTCACACCTTTCGAACGTATCGCCTCGAGTCCTATTTGTGCCGCCTCTAATCCCTTCGCGCGGCGCTCCGGCGCGTAGGCGATGACTTTGGCGACAAAAGCGTCATAACTGCCTGGGGCAAAGGGCATGTAAGAGAGATCTAAGTGCGTGTGGGCGTTGACTAAGGGAGGCGAGATGGCGAAACCTTTGTCCTCGACCTCTACCTCTGGAAAGTTCTGCTTGGCGACCTCTAGGTCGTCCACCGCGACAATCTGCGCCTCATCGCCCTCGTCCTGGACGACCACCGCGCCGTTCGCCCTCGGTGTACCCATACCGTTATACACGACCTCTGCTGTTGAGATTCGGCGCTGCAACATGCTTTATCATACGGCTACGTCTTGTTTTTGGCGACGTTGAGAGGAGTGACCGGATGAGATATGTGTTCACCCTGAGCGCTGTGATTGTGCTGATGTTGACAGCGCATGGAAACGCGCAGATGATAACGCCGAAAGCGGCGTTAGAACGCTTTTTTACGGAGCCTTTGGCGCAGGAGCACTTCACAGATGAGGTCTTGGCGCAGGTGTCTTTGGCGCAGTTAGACGAGGTTAAAACGCAGCTCACCACCCAGCTCGGCGCGTATGAGCGCGTCCAGGGCAACGCAAGCCCCTTCACCGCCGTGTTCGCGAATGGCACAGCAACGACGCAGATTACCCTGAACGATGAAGGGCGTATCGCCGGGCTTTTCTTCAGCAACTACGCCGCCGAGGTCAGCAGTGTGGAGGAGGCGGTCTCGAGCTTTGAAGAACTGCCGGGAGAGACCAGTGTGTTCGTCTCGCGGAATGGGGAAGAGGTCGCGGCGCTGAACGCGGACACCCCTTTGGCAGTAGGCTCGACCTTTAAGCTCGCCGTGCTGAGTACCCTGCGCGAGCAGATTGAGGCCGGAACGCACGCTTGGGACGAGGTCGTGACCTTGAAGCCCGAGTGGAAGAGTTTGCCGAGTGGCGTCTTGCAGGCGTGGCCCAACCACGCGCCCGTAACCTTGCAGACGCTCGCTACGTTGATGATTTCGCGGAGCGACAATACAGCCACCGACGCGCTCATCGCTATCTTAGGGCGTGAAGCTGTCGAGGCGAAAACGGAGCGCAACCGCCCCTTTTTGACCACGCAAGAGGCGTTCAAGCTCAAAGACCCGGCAAACCGAGTTCTGCTGGGGCGCTACCTCTCTGACAACGAAACTGGAAAGCGCCAAGTGTTGAGCGCGTTAGCGGCGCGTCCACTGCCGAGCGCGGACCTTTTCTCAGGTGGACCTACCGCACCCGAAGTCGAGTGGTTCTTTACAACGCGAGAACTCTGCACGTTGATGGCGGAGGTGCAAGACCTTCCTTTCATGAGCGTCAACTCCGGCGTCGCTAATCCTGAGAACTGGCAGCGCGCCGCGTTTAAGGGAGGCTCGGAGCCGGGCGTTCTCAATCTGACGACATGGCTTACGGCGCAAGGGGGTGAAGAGGTGTGCGTTTCCGCGACGCAGACCAGGACAGACGCTGTGATAGACGAAAGCGCCTTCTCTGCGCTTTATGGCGGGCTGTTGGAGGTGTTGCGGTAGCCCTGCCTCGAGATGTATAGAGCGGACCTTCAGAGCACTGAGCCTTGACTTTAGCTCTTCTAGCGCTGTACGCTAAATGTCCCTTCGGGCGGTTAGCTCAGTGGGAGAGCACTCGCTTCACACGCGAGGGGTCACTGGTTCAAATCCAGTACCGCCCATTATCAGAAAGAGCGTGTAGGACGCGATAAACCGGAATGTCTAAATGGCGTTCTGGTTCTCTTTTTTTCTAGTGGCACCTTTTCGGCACCTTTTGAGTGTGCTTCAAGTAGGGGTACGCCGCCGTGCTGAGCGATCTCAATCCGGCACAACAGCTCATCTACACCGAAACCGCAAAGCGTCACGGTGAAGTCTTCGCTAACAGGCTGTTAGCGTCTTGGAACGCTGAGAAGCGCCCTACTCCTTCACCTATAGAAGTTGAGCCCTGTAGCGCTTCAGAGGCTCTAAAGGAGCACTCGAGCCACCGAACTGCAATAGAACTGCTCGAGCCCTACCGAGAAGCGCTAGGCGCTGCATATAAAACCCTTTACGTCCTTGCGCGTTGCTCTATCGAACAAGCTACCGATGATGATCTAGCGCCGCACCTCATGACGACCTACTGGACGCTCGAGGAGATCACCGGACTCAGTGAGCGCACCCTACGCCGTCACCTCATCGAAGATGGACACCCCTGGTCTGAGACGGTTCGCCACCTTATCGATGTTCGTCACAACTACGGCATCATGCCCCAAGGAGAAGAAGACAAGAGCGTCATCACGAATATGGTGATCCGGTTCTTTCCCAAAGGACGCCTAAGTCCACAAGCCAAGGTCAAGCGGTGGGGAAAGCGCAACCTCATTGAAGAGGCGGATAACGGACGCACACGCGCTACCAGGCCACGGGCATATGAGGAGGAGCAGCGGCGCTACGCAAGGCGCGAACCGCTAATGTCCGCATCAAGCTCTGTGAGAGAGCAGATCGAAAAACATAACTGGTTCATGGTCAAACTAGGACAGACGGTACCCACCAGAGCGAAAAAGAAAGACTTCGGTAGACTATACGCGGACATTCCCACAAAACACTTGCTGGACGCACTTCGCGCTGATTTACAGCTCACTGAAGAGAACGCGCGGCACCGTGGCGCGAACGTCAAGCGAGCCCGCTCTTTATGGGTGGAGAACGCAGGACAACTCCTAGCCAAACGCCACGGCGAGCACTGCCCACGCCCTGTGCATGAGCACTCGAAGCACGTCACTTACGCCGACGGCTTCACAAAGCTGTGGCAAAAGGCGCTGTGGACAGCACTCAGAGCACAACTGTACGGCGGTACGGATGTGGGCTGGAGGCTGTTGGGGCGCATGATCTTGCTCGCTGAAGAGGTTAAAGGGGAGGGGGTGAAGAAGCCTGTAGCCTACGCTTGGAGTACGGTGAAGCGGGAGGGGTTCTCGGAGCTGATGCGGGACTATGGGGAGGGCGCGGTAGGCGATTCTGCACGAGCGTAGGTTGCGGCTTACTGCGCTTATGAGGCTGAAAGCCTGGCGGGTCTCCTGTGAGCTTTTTCGGGAGGCATACAGCGCTGCACCGCTAAGCTCGAGATTATGAGTTTTCGTGGTCTCCTCCTTGTCGGTTTGCTTCTTGTTGTCTCCCTAAGTCACGCGCAAGACCCTGAGCTAGTTGTTCCCGACACCGTCATCGGTCTTGGTACACTCAACGCCGTCGCGCCCTCACCGGACGGAACGGCGCTGCTCACGGCTGGCAGCTCAGGTATTACACTTTGGGATACAGATACATGGCAACGCAGGAGGTTCCCTCTATCCGAAAGTGCTAACACCCGGTATCTTGACTGGGATATAAACGGACGGTACTTTGTCTCGTTCAACAATCACGTTCGCTTATGGGACGCGGCGTCACAGGAACTCATTAAGAGCGGTGAGCCCGAAAACTTTGTGGATGCGGTGGCGCTCAGTCCTGGAGGAAACTTCATCGCTACCGCGCAAGGCTGGAGTGAGAAGTGGGTCATAATATATGACTGGCGCTCTGACATCCCCCCGGTTATAGCAGAATCTAAAGGGCTCTTCTCCTTTTTTCAACGTAAACCCGTGTCTTTACCACTCGGCGCGGTGCATAGCTACGCACTCTCTGGAAACAGTGCCCTTTACCTCACTTTTACCTCAGACACAGGTGTACTTTCAGTCAGTACTGAGGGTGTGATTCAAGAAGCAACATTTAATCCGAATGCGGAAAAGGTAAGCCTCAGAACCAGTGTCAACCGCAAGCTTCCTGCAAGCGGCAGACTGAGAGATGTAGCCTTCAATGCGGACTATACGCGGGTTGCTGCGGTTGTTGATGACACGCTCTCCGTGTGGTCCTACCCCGAGCTGCGAGAACTAGCTTCCTACACTCGCGAGGGTTTGGAAAGTGTGGCTTTTAGCCGTAGCGGAAAATCTCTTCTCGCGGTGGACAGTAGCGGTAACGGGGTCCGCTGGCAGTATGAGAGCGGGCAAATTTCTCGTTTCGGTGAACGAGACCCTACTTTTCACGCGGGCTATGATGTGACCTCACTCGGAGCGGAAGAGAAGGTGCTAGTCCACGGCTATATCTCTCACACACTCGACCTCTACGATGCCGACACGTTAGCCGAAATCTCGACCCCTTTCGGTGCCTTCAGCAACCAGCTCTTCAGCTTTAGTCTCGCGCCTGACGAAGAATCGGTTACAATTAAGGCATACCCGAAATTAAAGAAGCGCTACCGTTTGTCGGATGGTGTTCTTGTAGAAACTATAGAGATACCGCGCGGTGGCTGCGGTGGCTTTGGAAGTTATCACTACACGTCTGATGCTCGCTTTGAGGGGGTAGAACCAAAGGACGCCAAAGGTCGGCTTGTTCTCTATAAGTCGGATACCTGTAAAAGCGTTGCAACGTTAGAGGGTGTAGAGAACCCTGTATCAACTCTAGCGGTTAGTCTCGATGGGCGTTACGCCCTCCTCACCTCCATCCACGGCGTAGCCGAGGTGTGGGACTTGGAGAGCGAGACGAAGCTCTTCTCTCCGACTCAACAGGTTTATTCGCCGTATCAGGGGGAAGAGGTACCGATGCGTGCCTCCGGCGGTGCTTTCTCGCCTGACGAGACGCTTGTAGCAGTGCACTACAGCGACAGACTTGTCGTTTTCGATCTACGCACACATGAGCAAGTTGATGAGGTGAGTTTGAGCGGTGTAAGTAAGGGTTCTTTCAGCGCTGTTTCATTCGCGTCAGATAGCGCACACTTAGCAGGTGGTGATACGTTAGGTAACCTCTTCGTTTGGAACTACCCGTTTGGATCGGCTCAGTATGAACTTGTAGGGCATACGAACTCGCTTAGAGCTGTCACTTTCCTGAGTGATGGCGAACGACTTGTCACGGCGTCTTCCGATGGAACGGTCCGACTGTGGACGTTGCCTTGAATCAGACTTGCTCACAAAGTTGCTGATCATCAAATCAAACTGTCTGCGCCTGATATTCCTTAATGACCTTTTGCACGGTTGAAAACGGCTTATTCAGGTGGCGACTCGTTGAACGGATGCCGCCGAGCTGCTGCCACGTCTCAATGATTCGCTGCTTTTCCCTATTGGGAAGAGGTGGACGGCTTACTCGTTTACCTTGCGCCTTAGCCCTTGCCATGCCCGCTTTCACATTCTCGCTGATGGTGTCGCTCTCTAGCTGAGCGAAGCCCGCGATCACAGTGAAGAAGAATTTACCGTGGCTGGTTGTGGTGTCGATCTGCTCTTGATAGGAAACGAAGTCGATACCTAGCGCCTCAAAGTCTTTAAGGGCGTTCAAGAGGTCTTGCGTGCTTCGCGCAAAGCGGTTGTAGCGGAAGACTAGCAGCACATCAAATTTGCGCTTGTGCGCGTCACCTAGCAAGTGGTTGAAGCTCTGGCGTTTGGCTTTCTTCTCATACCGTCCGCTTTCTTCATCCACATAGATATCGTGAATGTCCCACTCGCGTAGATCGGCGTACTTCCGTAAGGGCATGAGTTGGGTTTCCGGGTCTTGGTCCTTGTCTGTGGTGGAGACGCGGGCGTAGATGGCAACTCTTTTGCGGCGCGATGGGCTCATAGGTGACTATAAAGGATTTCCTTTGTAGTCACCTATGAGCTATGCTTAAAGTGCCGATGAAATAGAGGTTTTGAAGAGTCAATTTCAGTACCCTTTATAGTCAATTTACCCTGCACTGCAAAGCTGAAGTAGAACTATATAGCTAAACGTGATTCAAAGTCTGGCTGTCTGCCCAAGCCTGTGAGAATGACGGTACGCGCTCTCGCTTCACTGCTTTTTGATAAGAAGATAAAATGCTTTGGGCAAGCTTGCGTGAATCCCCAGCGTTTTTCAATTCTCTTTTATAATCAAACGGATTGTCTGCTTCCTTACGTTCTTTAAGCTCAAAGTTAAGATCTATTATCAAATCGGTAAGCATTGCCTCAATACATTGTTTTAAGCGCCATCTTCCGTTGTCTTGCGATATGAACCGTTCTGGGAAAGCACAAAAGGTTTTACCTAGATCATCTCCTTGAAGAGTTAGCTTCAGGAGGTAAACCAAAAAGTATTGCGTAATGGTGTATCCAGCAACAAGGCTTTGTTCTATCTCGCCACGTTTCTCAAGGATGGTTTGATGGATGTCGCTCAGAGCTACTATACGCTTCGCAGTCACTTCGGGTCTGCCAAAAATTTGCGAGTGTAGCTCTTCTAAAATGCGATTTGTTTGATGGCTTGTCCAAGGCTGCTCTAGGTCGAAGGAAAGTAAAACTCTAGCAGCAATATCATTATCTATAACTTCATCAGCTGTAGTTGCTTCGCCTCTCTTGACGCGATAAAACACTCGACTGTCATATTGCTCTTCAAATTCTGCTTTAAGGCGACGTTGAATAGCACTGTTCGATTGAAAATCGCGAGCCTTAATGCTGTTTTGGTTATTTGTGCGATTCGTAATTTTATTTGCAAGCTGACTCTCAGGTAAAACTTTGATTATACGAGTGATGCTTAGTACACGACAATTTTACAAAAAGGAGTTCTCCCTGAAGAATGTTTAGTGCGTAGCTAAACGAAGGAGAACTCAAATGAAGCATACTGGATTAGTCGAAGCGTTGAAAGAAGTAGGTGTCAACTTGCACAAGTCGAGGCTCACGTTTCTGAGCATGTTGATGCTGGGTATTGTCGAGGCGAGGACGGTCAATCTCAAGCGCGTGGTCAGCACTATGCAAAGCTGGGCATGTGAGGCTTCTGTGTATAGACGGGCGCAGCGGTTCTTTGCTGAGCTGGAGCTTGACGAGACACACTTCACGCGCTTCATAGTCAAACTTCTCGACAAGCAGCGTTACACCTTATGCGTCGATAGAACGAACTGGAAGTTTGGCGTATTCAACATCAATATTTTGATGATTGCTCTAGTCGATGAAGGTATCGCTATCCCCCTCGCGTTCGTTCTTCTGACTAAACAGGGCAACTCGAACACACTGGAGCGCACTGAGTTGCTCGAACAGGTTTTGGAGGTCATCAAACCTGAGCGCATAGAGGTCTTACTTGCAGATAGGGAGTTCATTGGTCAAGACTGGTTTGGGTTCCTGATAGACCAAAACATTCCCTTTGCCATTCGCATCCGAGAAAACAGCCTAGCTGACAACTGGTTTCAACTCGCAGCCTTTTTTCGGCAGCTTGAACCCTTGCAAACGCGAAGCCTCCACCACCGCTACAAGATTTGTGGGTGTGAGCTTGCCGTTGCTGCAACTAGGAGCTGTGACCAGCAACTCGTCATCATTGTGACCAACCGCAATCCTAGAAAAGCCTTGAGCGCTTACGCCCACAGGTGGCAGATAGAGTCTCTTTTCAAAGCCCTCAAGTCGAGCGGCTTCAACCTCGAAGATACCCACCTCAAGGACACCGAGCGCCTCAGCGCCCTGGTCGCTGTGGTTAGTCTCGCCTTTCTCTGGGCGCTTAAAGTCGGTCACTGGCAACACCGACTCAAGCCTATTCGCATCAAGCCGCACGGTAGACGTGAAAGGTCTGTCTTCCGGCTCGGGCTTGACTTTATCCGCAGAGCGATCACCAACCTCTCCCTTGACCCTAAGCTCCTACACAGCGCTTTCAGGCTTTTGTCGTGTACTTAGAAAACCCTGTTTAACCAGTTCTATGACATTTTCATTTTCCAGTAATTTTTTAAGATCAGAATTGCGCGTTGAGCTCAAAAGCAAGCGTAAAGCTTCAGGACTCTTGATTTGCGATAGCGTGCCAGCGAACTCTTTAAGGTCTGTATCACCCAAAGTCTTTTTAGTGTTTTGAAAAAGCTTTGACTGAAATACATCTATATTCTCTAAATTCTTGTCTACGTAAATAGCATCAATACCTTTGTCATCGTTGTTGTCAACAATGCTGTCGAGTACATCAATCTCTTCAAGTCGATAAAAGTTATCTAGGAACCAAGCTAAGAATGCTCGTGATTCAGTTCTACTTCTATCGAGATAACTGCCAAAATTCTTTAGGATGGCGGGGTAGTCTAAGCTTATACTCATCGTTCATTCCTCAAATCTGATGAATTGATAGAAACTTGTCGTCTTGTTCAATAATTTTGCTGACCAACTTTACTATTGATTTGTTTTATTGTATTTCAGGTTGAGCTTTGTGGATTGCCCTGCGCCCCTTCGGTAATCGTCTTTGCTACGACGACAATCTCTTTGGGAGGAAGGTCACTCTTCTCGTCTTTCACGCTAATCGTGATGCTGTGATCAAGCTTACTTAGGAAATAAATAAGCCGCTCTACCGAGAAGTTCTTTAGCCTGCCATTAACGATGTTTGACACATCCGGTTGAGCAATACCTAGCACTTCGGCGGCGTGAGCTTGCGTCCAGTCTCGCGCCTCAAGCACATCATAAATTGCGCTGGCGAGCCTAGCTTTCAGCAACCGCTCTTCAGGATTGGGTAAGCCTAAATCAGCGAAGACGTTACCGCTACCTTTCATGATGGTTATATCGTCGTTCTTACTCATTGTCCGCATCCTCCTTAGCGCGTCTAAGCCGAGCACGTATCACGTCCATGTCAGGCTTCGGGGTAGCGATCCCTTGCTTAGACTTCTTTTTGAAAACGTGTAGAACGTAAATGTAATCTCCTAGATTCACTACGTACACTGTGCGGTAGGTGTCTCTGTCGTAGTCGATCCGCAACTCTTGCACCCCGGATAGACCTTTGAGAGGTTTGATCCGTGGGTGAGAGAGCCCCCGCTGAACGCGGTCAAGGACGAAGCCTGTATCATCCTGCACCTGTTCGGGCATCTCTTTGAGGTCATCGAGTGACGATCCAACCCATTTCACTTCTTTAAGTATCGGCATATCGTAGCTCTACCATAAACATAGTATAGTGAATTAACTATAGTTGCAAGCGACTAGTGAGGAGACGAGTGCTGCTTTCGAGTTAGTTTTATCGCTGCTAGCTTATAGCATCGGGTGGTATCTATAAAGCAACTATATCGTAACCAGTAAGTAACCGCGTTGTACACGGCGTTTACTTACTAAAGAGAGAAGATGTCTATGCCTACCCGAACTGTTAAGATTTCCGAGCGTCTCTATCAACGTGCCGCGCAACATGCCGATGAGCTAGGTATCTCAATTTGTGATTCTTTAGATCGGCTAGCAAGTGACGGAGATCAGAAGGAATCAGATCAGGACGATAAGTCATTAGATATCTGGACTCAATTTGAAGAGCTTGATGAGGAACTCGAGCAACAAGGAGAAGCAATAGAAGGAGTCAGAAGGAACCTCATTGAAATCTTCATAGGACTCAATCTAGGTCAACAGCTTATAGCTAGAGCGCTAAACCTAGATACGGATGAGTTCTTGAAAGAAGTGAACCAAGCTGTAGAGCAGCACAACAACGCGACACAAAGCCAAATATGAAGGGCGATTTTGAACAAGAACATGTGCTCTTATTCACTGAAGAACTCTCTTCTTAAATCAGTCCGGTTCGGGGTCTCCCGCAATCTCTCTAAATAGAACATAGAGGATTTTTCCTAATACTCCTTCTCCCTCCCACTGTTTTTCCCAGTGCCGAGTTGTTGCGGGCAATGCGTAATCGTCTGTGCGTGGCAAAGCTGCGTAGCTACAACCAGTTTGCCGCTTGTAAAGAAGGCTGTTGAGCACTTGGCGATCCTGCTTTCTCTTGCGTTCGGTAGGAGGCTGACGGGGTAGTGTGTGCTTTACAGCTCGCCACTGTTTATCTGTGAGACGAAGTAAACTTTCGCCGGCGTTCGCATTTTCCTCTTCCTTTATACGCTGACGCTCTTCTTCAATCACATCTCTCGAGGCGTCAAGCATGGCATCCCGAAAAACCTGCCTGAACTGCTCCATTGACATGTGGTTCATAGCTTTATCTACGATCCTGGCTCTTTCTTCGCGGTCTGCATCAAGTTTGGTAGTATCGCCATATTCGTAGACAAAGTCTTCAATCTTCGCTGAAGAAGGTGCAACATCGTCAACGAAATTGATACGCTTTTGCAGGCGTTTTAGAGTGTTTAGTCTCTCTTCTGATCTTTCTCTATCCTCTGCTCCCCATCGCTGATAAAGCTCGCTTAGGGTCACAGGTTCTATCGTTGGTAGAGAATAAATCAACTCTGAAGTAATCGAGTCTAGCTCTTTCGGTTTCAGCCTCTTTAGATCGACGTAGCCACCTATGTATTTCACGATAAGCCACCTCATCGCTTCTCTAATCGATAGACCGTCGATAGTAACTTTGCGCTTCAGGCTTGCGTGTAAGCCCCTAGAGATATCCACGTTCAGTCTTATATTTGAGTCATCTTCTGTTTTTTTACTCATTACTTCCTCTATTTTACTCATCTTTTGGGGTGCGGTATCCTGCATACTTGAAGTCGGTATTCTGATGCTATCCGAAGGACTTTGAAACGTTCGCGTGTAGCGTGAGAGGAGGTGATTGAGTTAGCTCTTTCAGTGAAAAGGAATATCTGAGATATTGTGGCGTTATTAAAGAAAATGCCGTTGCTTAATGGTGCGTACAACACCGCAACGGCATACCACCCTAGACGAAGAGGTGATATATGCAGTTTAGCCCACAGAACACATCCGTTGATGTGCCAATTCAGCGTTCAACTCATAGCAGTTTGAGTAAGGTGACGCTCTCAAAATGCTGTGCCACACGTTCAAAAAGGCTCTGCGTATGATTCGGGAACATGAGAAACCGCAACCCGTCAAACTGGCCTACAGTGTTTTCGAAGTTGCAGAAATTCTCGGTATATCAACTGATAAGACATATGAGCTGATCCGAGCGAATGCTTTGCCTCACAAACGTTTAGGTCGCCGCATCATCATTCCCTCACAGCGGTTCTATGAATGGCTCAATAGCACCGAGTCCTGGGAATCCTTCGACGCCTCATGAGGGACGGGCTTGGAGGTCTGTGATGAATGGCAGAGGCAGAAACGGCAATGGCGAAGGTTCAATCTTCAAGTTGGCTGATGGAACATGGCGTGGATTTATCACGCTTGGCTATGACTCGAGAGGCAAGCAGGTAAAGAAGTGGCGGCGCGGTAAAACGCGCCGCAAAGTATCTGAAGAGCTGAATAAGATCGCGGCAGAGTCAGGAAGCCGTTTAGTAACCCGACCTGAGAAGGTAACAGTTGAAGAGTGGCTGAAGCGCCATGTGGAGCTTCGCGGGAGAGATGTCAGACCGCGCACCCGTGAGAACTACAAGCACTATCTGAATAAGATTCTTCCTGAGCTAGGGCACATCGAGCTTCGAAAGCTCACTCCTCTTCAAGTACGCACCTTTTACGGCAAGTTAGTTGATGCTGGTCTTAGTCCCTCCGTCCGTCAGCATATTCACCACTTTCTGAAAAGCAGCATGAAAGATGCTCTGAGAATGGAGCTGATAGAGCGTAATCCGCTAGAGGTCATAGATGCACCTAGAGGAGGCCGGGTTATTCAACCGCAAGTATGGGAGCCTCAGCAGGTCAAGGCGTTCCTTACAACGGCTGAAGGGGAAAGGTACTACGGAGCGTTTTACCTTATGCTCGCGCTAGGACTTCGCGTAGGAGAAGTGTTAGCACTACATTGGTCTGATTTAGAAGAGGATCGGCTGAGTATCAGTAGAACGCTTGTTGTCGTTGGGAATAAGGCCGAGCTAGGTCCACCAAAGACTGAGCGCGGTTATCGAACGATCTACTTTAGCGAAGACGTGCTGAACGTACTCGAGCAACGTAGAGAAGAGCAGGCGATAGAGCGAAGCATAGCCCCTTACTGGCAACCGAACGACCTGATGTTCAGCTCTATGGTAGGGACTCCGGTCAACTCTCACAACTTTAGGCGCACGTACCGCCGCATTATCGAGAAGGCAGAGGTGCCGCTGATACGGGTTCACGACCTTCGCCACACCTATATCACGCTGGCTAGAGATGCAGGTATAGACGCTGAAGTAGTCGCAAATCGTGTAGGGCAAGATGTGCGCGTCACCATGCAGGTCTACAGCAACGTTACTGAAACGAGAAAACGCAAAGCAGCGAAAAGTTTAGAGGTGCTTCTTCATGGCAACAACTAAAGGCACCTTTTCGGCACCTACGGAAGCTCAAATAAGCCTACTTTTGGTCAGCTCAGCCCAAAGCGATAAATCGAAAAACGCTGTTCAGCACGCTCTTTCAGGTTCTAACCAGCTCAAGCCAAAAGCTACCGAGGGTACTTCACACGCGAGGGGTCACTGGTTCAAATCCAGTACCGCCCATTCTCAAAACAAAGAAAGTGCAAGAGGGGCTCGAGCCCCTCTTTTGTGCAACGAACCAAAGTTCTAAACCCGCTTAAACACCAACGCCGCGTTCTGCCCACCGAACGCAAAGTTCTGCGAAAGCACGTAGTCCACTCGCTTTTCCCTAGCTTCGTTGGGAATGAAGTCCAAATCAAGCTCGGGGTCAGGGTCGAGGTGGTAGTTGCGGGTCGGGGGTAAGACGCAGGTGTGAATGGCTTGCACGCTTGCCACCGCTTCGATGCCGCCCGCCGCGCCGAGCGTGTGTCCGGTCATCCCCTTGATGGAGGAGACGGGGGGAACTGCGTCCGCGCCGCCAAAGACGGTTTTAAGAGCCAACGTCTCGTTGAGGTCGTTGGCGGGCGTCGAGGTGCCATGCGCGTTGACGTAGCCGATTTGCTCAGCCGTGATGCCCGCAGATTTGAGCGCCCAGTTGACCGCCCGCACCGCGCCTGCGCCGCCTGGCGCGGGCTGCGTCATGTGGTAGGCGTCGGCGCTGGTGGCTGCGCCCACGATTTCGGCGTAGATGCGTGCGCCGCGTTTGCGGGCGTGCTCAAGCTCCTCTAAGACCAAGATTCCTGCGCCTTCCCCTGCCACGAACCCGTCGCGTGAGGCCGTGAAGGGACGACTCGCTGTTTCGGGACTGTCGTTGCGCGTCGAGAGGGCTTTCATGACGGCGAAGCCGCCGATACCGATGGGCGTGACACACGCTTCGCTGCCGCCTGTAATCATCAGCTCAGCCTCGCCGCGCTGAATGATGTGAAAAGCGTCGCCAATTGCACCCGAGCCCGTCGAGCACGCCGTGACCACCGCGCTGCTCGGTCCTTGCAGACCGTAGCGCATCGCGACTTGCCCCGAGCCCATATTCGCAATCATCATCGGGATGAAAAAGGGGCTCATGCGCATCGGGTTGCGCTCAAAGCGAACCTTGGTCTGCGCTTCCCACGTTTCCAAACCGCCGATGCCGCTGCCGATGCACGTGCCGGTGTGCTCGCCCGCTACCTCAGCTTCGCTCAGCCCCGCATCTTCTAAAGCGAGCGCCGTGCCGATGAGCGCAAAGTGCACGTAACGGTCTAGGCGCTTTGCCTCCTTGCGCTCGATATATTGGGAGACATCGACATCCACTTCGCCCGCTATCGTGACGTCCGTTTGGCTGGCGTCAAATCGGGTGATCTGACGGATGCCATTTTTCGCCTCGTGCTGCGCCTGTAAAAAGGCGTCCGCGCCGACACCAATTGGGGTAACGGGGCCTACACCTGTAACTACAACTCGCTTCATATCAGCCTTACCGCCTCGCGCCGCTCCCGAGAAGAAGCGTGCGTGCGCCTCCTATTTCTGTGACGAGACGAAGTCCACCGCGTCGCCCACGGTGCGGATGTTTTCAGCCTCTTCGTCGCTGATCTCGATGCCGAACTCGTCCTCTAAGCCCATGATGAGTTCGACCACGTCTAGTGAGTCCGCGCCCAAGTCGTCTACAAAAGACGCCTCTTCTTTGACCTCGCCGGGGTCGGCGTCGAGCTTGTCGGCGGTGACTTCTTTAATCTTGTCCAAAATTTCGCTGCGTTCCATCGCGTTTCCTCCAAGAGTTGGGGTTATGGTTCAACAAATCTCACGGATTCTAACATGGGTTGTCAAGCAAATGCATGTTGAGGGGCTTGTAGCGGTGAGAGTACTAGCATTTCCACTTGAAGCTGCTGTAGCAGCTTCAAGTGTGAGCGGATGCGAATAGAAATAAACGCTATGGGTGGTGTGGCAACGACTCATGGGAATGCTGTACAAATCAACTGAGCAAAGGTGTGCGGTAGTCAGACGTCAGAACTCAGTGGTCAGAGTAGAGGTGGAAACCGGCTACTGGATTCTGACTACTTATTGTCCATACCAACCGACTTCAAGCCTTTGCACTAGCGTAGCTCGAGCCCCCAAACTCAATACGCCACCATACCGCCGTCCACCGCGAGCGTTTGTCCACTGATATACGCCGCGCCTTCGCTCGCCAAAAAAGCGACGACCTCAGCGACCTCTTCGGGAAAACCGAAGCGACCCGCTGGAATCTGCTCCAAATAACGCACTTTTAGCTCATCAGAGAGTTCATCCGTCATATCCGAGGCGATAAAACCCGGCGCGACTGCGTTGACCGTAATCCCTTTGCTGCCGTATTCCTTAGCGAGCGCTTTCGTGAGCCCCAACAGCCCCGCCTTCGCGGTGACGTAGTTCGCCTGCCCGACGTTGCCCATGATGCCCACCACCGACGAGATGTTGATGATGCGCCCCCACTTGCTGCGCACCATGCCGCGCAGAGCGGCTTTGGTGAGGTGAAAAGCGCTCGAGAGGTCCGTGTCAATCACGTCCGTCCAGTCACTCGTTTTCATCCGCATCGCCAGACCGTCTCTGGTGATGCCCGCGTTGTTGACCAGAATATCGAGCCCGCCAAACGCCTCACTGACCTCTTTCACCAACGCTTGGCACGCTTCGGGGTTTTTGATGTCGGCGCTGAAAACCTCTGCCTTTGTGCCTGCTTCCCTTGCTAGCTTCGCGACCTCTTCGGCGGGCTCCGCCGAGCGCACATAATGCACCGCGACGTTGTAACCTCTCTGCGCGAATTCCAGTGCCATCGCTCGCCCTAAGCCGCGACTCGAGCCCGTAATGAGCGCCGTCCGCGTCACCCTTTAACCTCTTGTGCACGGTCTGATTGCCTATCATTTAATTGTATGGCGTCTAAAGCTGCGGCTAAACTTTCAGAATCGTAGACGGGATGCGCGGTAGCCGCCTTGTCTATCCGCTTCACCAAACCGCTTAACACCTTGCCCGAGCCAAATTCTAAAAAGGTCGTCACCCCTAAGTCCTGCAAACGTTTTACAAGCTCAACCCACCTCACCGCGTGCGTCACCTGTTCCTCCAAAAGCTGCGGCACGTGGCTTATATCTTCCACCACGTCGGCGGTGACGTTGCTGAGTACGGCGAACGAAGGGGTTTGAAAATCCGTCTCTTTGAGAATCACTGCGAGTTTGTCCGCTGCAGGTTTCATCAAGCGGCAGTGGAAGGGGGCAGAGACGTTGAGAGGTACGACTCTCGCCCGCATCTCCTTGAGCCGCTCACTCGCTTTTTCGACGGCGGCACGTTCACCTGAAATCACGGTTTGCTCCGGTGAGTTGTAGTTCGCTACCTCAACCACGCCCTCGACTTCTCCGGCAACCTCTTCGCAGACCTCTTTCACCTGCGCCGCGTCCACCTTGAGAACCGCCGCCATCGCGCCTTGACCTTCGGGCACGGCGTCTTGCATATACTGACCGCGCTTGCGAACGAGCCTGACGGCGTGCTCGAGCCCTAAAGACCCCGCCGCTACGTGCGCACTGAATTCGCCCAAGCTGTGCCCCGCCGCGTAGTGGGGCGGCTCGCCGCCCGCCTCGAGATACGCCGCAAACGCCGCCGCGCCCGCCGCGACGAGGGCGGGCTGCTGGTTGGCGGTGAGTTTCAAGACCTCTTCGGGGCCGTCCCACATGAGGTCTAAGAGTCCGGGTAGCGCCGCTTCTGCGCTATCTAAGATGGATTTGGCGGCGGGGCTTACGTCGTAAAACCCCTTCGCCATCCCCACCACCTGCGAGTTCTGTCCCGGAAAAAGCGCCGCAATCATGCCGCCGCCTCCAAACCACCCCAAGTGAGAACGCTGGACGCCCACGTCAGCCCCGCGCCGAACGCTACCAAGAGCAGCTTGTCCCCCGCTTGAATCCGCCCATTGTCCAGTGCGTGTTTGAGCGCCAAGGGGATGCTCGCTGTCGAGACGTTGCCGTATTCGTTGACAGTCACAACCACGCGCTCCTCGGGCAGTTCTAGGCGCTCCCGCGCCGCTTTGATGATGCGCAAGTTCGCCTGATGCGGCACGAAGAGCGAGATGTCGTCCGGGGTGAGCCCCGCCTTCTCAATAGCCTCCAACGACGCGCTCTGCATAATGCGCACCGCGAACTTAAAGACCTCTGCGCCGTTTTGATAGAGCCTATCTGTCATCTTCGTGCCGTCAGGCAGACACGGCGCAACCGCTCTAGCGTGCAAGAACTTGCCGCCCGAGCCGTCCGCGCCCAACACAAAAGAGGAGAATCCGTAAGGCTCCGGCACTGCCTCGACAATCGCCGCGCCCGCCGCGTCGCCAAAGAGCACCGCCGTGCTGCGGTCTTCCCAGTCCACGAGTTTGGTGAGCGCCTCTGCGCCAATTGCCAAGACTTTCCTACAAATTCCTGCGTCAACGTACCCTTTTGCCACCGAGAGCGCGTAGAGCCAACCCGGACACGCCGCCAAGAGGTCGAACGCGCCCGCGTCTAGCCCAAAGCGGTTTTGTACGATAGACGCAGTAGAAGGAAAGAGCGCGTCGGGCGTATTCGTCGCCACGATAACCATGTCCACGCCCTCTAAGCTCTCCTTGCCGTGACGACAGCGCAAATTCTCCACGCTCTTCACCGCCAAGTGAGAGGTGAATTCCCTATCTGCCGCGATATGCCGCCGCTTGATGCCCGTGCGAGAGGTAATCCACTCGTCGGAGGTGTCCATCATCTTTTCTAAATCTTGGTTGCTGAGGATGTTTTCGGGAGCGTACGCGCCTAGTGCGCTTATCCCGGCACGTTGAGTACGTTTTTCGGCGTTCATGTGAGTCACGAAACCACGTCCGCTCGGTCTAAGATAGGGCATGTTATACCAAAACAGCAGGTATCATCTGGTCACAGACGCCCTCAATAGATAAAGCGTAGTCTAGCACGCACACTAAGAGATGATATCTGCGTGACACAAGCTCGGTACGTTATGAAACTGCTAAGCGTATTTGGTGTCATCTGTACGTTGCAGCTAGTATGTGTATTGTGTTTGTGGAACATTCACGAGATAATTGAGTGGTTTGGACTCGAGCCCACAACCCAAAAAAAAGAAGACTGCCGAACAGCCTTTCTCTTTTCTCTAATTGTGAAACGCTAAAGGTTATAGCGATCCCGAAACATACTAAGACAAAGTGTCGCAAATATCATCTTATAACGTGCGTGCTAAACAGCGTTTTATAGGGTAAGAGTGTCTTCGACCAGATGATACCTGCTAGTAGTTGTCAACATCCAAAACTTGCCGACCTGCGTACGAGCCGCAGTGTGGGCAGACCACGTGGCTGGGTTTAAGTTCGCTGCACTGAGCGCAGGGGACGAGATTAGGAGCAGAGAGGGAATCGTGGCCGCGCCTCGAGTCTCGTCTCGCTTTGGACATGCGTTTTTTGGGTACGGGGTGCTTCGCCATAACAAACTCCTTTTATCTAGCTAATTCTATCTAATTATTGAGGTCTAAATCTTTCAGCGCGGCAAAGGGTGATTCGGGCTGCTCCACCCTCACGGCGGCTTCGTGCTCGGGGTGGTCGTTCAGGTTGACGCCGTCGATGGAGAGCCCTTTGCAGTCCTCCTTGCAGAGCACCGTAAGGGGCAGATCAATCGCAAAAATCTGCGTTAGGAGTGTTGCAAAATCCACCTCGGGCTTGCCGAAGATGAGCACGTCATCCTCGTCTTCGGACTCTTTTAAGGTCAGGTTGCCGCTGCCCGCTTTATACGCCATCGGATAGACGAGGTCGGTGCGGAGCGTCGTGGCAACATCCGTTAAGCAGCGGCGGCACTCCTGCACGGCAGTTCCCAACACGTCACCCATCAAGAGATAGTCGTCGTCACCGCCTGTGGAGCGCACGCTGAGATGCCACTCCAAAGGCTCCGCCAACCTGAGCCCATCCGCCTCTAAAAGCGCGTCCTCGGGCATGAGCAGCCCGTCACCCTCAACCTCGCCCCCCGCTTCGGGGTCTTGCTTGAGTAAACTTGCTAAGTTGAGAATTGCATCTTGCCTAGACATCCCCTAAGATTAAGGGCTTACGAGGTGAGGTGTCAAGGCGCTGTGAGACAGGAATAGAGGGGGAAGTTGAGTCGGCTAAATAGAAACAAAGTGGGTTGAATCCTGCTTAATGTCACCCTGAGCTTGTCGAAGGGTCTCGTTTCTCACTCTCAGCCAGAGGAGGCAAGGGCAGAGATTCTTCATCGTTCATCCCCGAAAGGGGACTACACTGCGTTCCGTTCAGAATAGACCTCTTGCGAAAGTGGGGGGCGGGCGAATGCCCGGCTTCCGCTTTTGCCGAGCAGAGCGAGTATGAGTAGACGCTCTCAGTGGGTAACGCGGTACTTTTGCAAGAGGTCTAATGACATTTCTTAGTGTTAGGCTCAACCGACTTTCAACCGTTTACGCGCCGACAACCTCCTTCGCCTCGAAGAGCTTATTGTATTCTCTTGGCGCACGCCCTTCCCAACCGCGCTTGTGATAGGCGTAGCCCGCGATTAAAGGTAGCGTCACCGTCGCCTCACCGTAGACCATCTGCTCATACGCTAAGTCCACCTTGCCCCACGAGTTCGCCTCCTTGAGTGTCGAGCCCGAGAGTGCGCCGTCGCGCTCGTCGGCCACCGTAAGCTGCACAGCGTACTTGTGCATCGCCGCGTCATGCCCTAAGAACTCCGCTGAAACAACGATGTCTTGCACGAAGTTTTTAGGGACACCGCCGCCGATCATGAAGATACCCGTCGTACCCTGCGCGATTTTGATTTGGGTGAGTTCGCGAAAATCTTTGACTGAATCGATCGAGACGTGCGCGTCGGGATGCTGCGTCTGGTGAAACACCAACCCAAAGCCTGCCGAGCAGTCGCTGAAGGCAGGGACAAAGATAGGGACGCCGCGCTCATAGCACTCGCGGACGATGGAATCTTGCCCTAAGTCGTTTTGAACGAGGTAGCGGCCCATCTCGAGGATGAACTCTCTCGAGCTGTACGCCCCCGGCTTCATACCGTCTGCAATCTGCCGAACCGTATCATCACACATGCGCAGCTCGTCCTCGTCAATATAGGTATCGTAAATCCGGTCAATGGCGAGTTCGCGTAGCGTGTTGTCGTCCGCAAAGGTGTCGCCCTGATAATGCTTGTAGCCGAGACCTTCGAAGAAGTCCTGATCCACGATGTTCGCGCCCGTCGAGACGATGGCGTCAATCATATCGTTGCGGATGAGGTCGAGAATCACGAGCTTTTGCCCCGCCGAGATGATGCTGCCCGCGAGCGTCAGGATAATACCTGAGTCCTCGTCGCGAATCATCATGTCGAAGATTTTAGCGGCCCTTGAAAGCGTACGCGCTGAAAAGGCGGTTTTGCCCATCGCCTCGACTAGTGGCACGACGTCCGTTTCTTTAATGTCGATATGTTCGACGGTGTCTTTGAGGAAGTCTTGCTTTTGCATCTTTGTTTAGCCTCCGTCTGAGCTTGTAAACGCTAAGGTGTTCGTGGCTTAGGAAGAGTGCAAAGAAAAAGACCACGGCGTTTTGGAGTCCTACGGCTCTGATCTGAATAGAGAAACAAAGAGAGCCGCCATCGGTACTCCCCGTGGCTGTTACCTTAGATGATGAAGGATTGAAGGGGAAAAAGCAAGAGGTTGCTAGACAAAGTTCAGTCCGCTTGCCGAAACATAGTTTTCATCAAGTGCTCTCTCAATTCTTGAAAGCTGGACAGTTTCTCGAGTTCAGAAAACCTAGACCGTCGCGCAAGGTTTTCCTCATATCCCATTGTTTTCCTCTGCTTTCCCGCTCTGATAATTTCGCCGAGTTTCGCTTTTGGGTTAGGAATTTGTTCAGGACTCGAACTGCCTAAAATTTTTGCGACTTCGGCAGGGTTAATAATGAAAGTGGACTTTAACGCTTCTCTATCCGCTAAAAGCCATGACTCGAGCATCTTCACGGGAATAACCGGAATCCACTTTTCAGGCTGTTCGCACCTTTCCATCCAAGGTTGCCACTTATTTTCAATGACTTTATCCGTAGTCGGTCCATCGGCGTCGCTATGAATGAAGATATACTGTAATCCCTTGCACTTCTTCTCAACTTCTTTCATCTGTTCAATGAACTCACCTCTTGAGCGCGGTATGAGATATGGTTGCACCACTATGATGTCTACCCCTTTTTCAGAGCACAGGTGAGCAACGTACCTATCCAAAAGAGTCGGAAAATATCTGTCATCTGTTAGACCTTCTGTGTAGACACCGAACAAGATTTGCTGCACTGCTAGATAACCGGAGTTTCTCTTTCCCTACCGTATTCAAGCAGCGCCTTTACCTCATAGAGTGCTAATACGTCATTGTCACCCGAAAATAACTCGCCATTCGCGCTGACATAATTCACGGTAGTAATCGTGTGACTGCCTAGCTCTTGGCTTACGATAGTTGCAGGTCGGGCAACAGCTAGAAATCTTTTGTCCACGACGTTTACTAATATGCTTGAATGGGTATTTGTTATAACCTGCTTTGCGTCGGAGAACATATCTGAAGCCTCTGTTATATCTTGCAAAAGTTCTACGATGTGGGCGATACGCTCTGGGTGGACTCCATTTTCCGGTTCCTCGAGAATGATGATTCCATTAAACTGAGGGTCGTAGCTAATAGCGATAAGGGCTAGAATTCTCAAAGTTCCGTCAGAAAGAAGCTTTGAGGGTATTTCGTGACCGTCTATGTGCTCTATAGTAATCAGATACTCATTTCTAACTTCATCCTTACGCAAAATGAATTTAGCAACGCCGGGTATGACGCTCGACAGGTCGTTGGAAATCATCTGCTCTACGTCGGGCTCCTCGTCGCGAAGTCTTGCTACCATTGCTGCTAGATGACTTCCATCTGGTTCTAAAGTATCGGACGCACCAACTGTTGACGGCTCTCTAAGCTTTTCTGGATTGAGCTGTAGAAAATGTATATTACGTAATATGTTTTTTGTTGCATAAGCGTGAGGAAACTCAACCGTCGTGATACTAGACAGCACAGTCCTTTTTGCACCCTGCAAGCTCACAGTCCTTTTGTTACCCGCGTTTCCATCCTGAGAAATCGTGATGCTGTTGCCATCCTCATCGGTGCCTATAAAAGGTTTACTACGTCCGCCAGTAAGCGAAGGTAGTTCCTGTTTAATCTCTTTATGACGCTTCAGAAATTCATCTTTTCCGCGCTGGATAGGTATAAGGTGCTCCTTCTCTATCTGAAACCTTCCTTCATCATCCGCACTAACTGTTAGTTCGTAGCGCACTCTTAAATACTTGAGCTGCTCCTTTTCCGAAAACTCGTCCTCGACAGACTTGGGAAGAAGCAACTCGACAGCATAGCCAATCCGGTGTTTACGCTCTCCATTCGGATAGCGTGTGAAGAGGTCAAAGAGTGAGCCTCTATCAGTTTCAAAAGACTCTCGCAATGTTTTGTCACTTACTAAATCTGATAAATGGCGCATCGCGTCAAACAGGTTGGACTTACCGACGCCGTTGACACCAGCAATCACGGTAAAAGGACGAAACTCCATGCTGAAGTTTTCAAAGCTTTTGAACCCATCTATTTCGATCTTAGTAATCATAGTTAAGTTATTTTACCCCATGATCGTGAAGCGCTTGAAAGGGGATAACCCAATCCTTGGAAAGCTGCTGTAACGAAAGAAAGTTTCATTAGCATCTGGCTAACGAAAGGTTAGGGGCTTATCCTTTCGTTAGCGTTACTAAACCGAGTTAAGTCAGGGTGATTTGTAGAGGACTCAAACCCACCCCCTCCACCACCGCCGTATACCTCTCTCCGACCTGAACGGGCGTCGGCGTCGTAAACGTCCCCGTCGTAACAATATCTCCTGGTTTCAACGAATCTGAGCGTTCTTTTAGCAAGCTAAGCAGCCCTTCCAAAGCGTTCAAAGGACTCCCCATCACATCCGCTCCGCTCCCTTGCGCAACCTCTTCACCCTCTTTGTAAAGCGTCACACGAATATTTTTGAGGGTATCCTCTAAGCCCTCCTTACGCTCCTGCGTTACTACAAATGGCTGTCCTACGATGAGCGCGGCGTGCAAGCCAAAGTCCGCCACAGCGTCGGCGGGCTTGAAGGTCCAGTCAGGATAGTGGCAGTCCACGACCTCATAGCCCAAAGCGAGCCACTCGATATTGTCTAAAAGGTTGTCCTCATTGCCACGCCAACGGAAGATGATTTCGGGCTCGAGCTTAGGTGCAGCCATCCCCTCTAAGGGGAGACGTATCTCGCTATCCTGCGCGTAGTGCACCGTATCGGAGTACATATAACCCCACACGGGCGCGTCGAGGCCGAGTTTTTCCCAGGCTGCTGTGTTCGTTAGACCAATTTTGCGCCCGATGACCTCATGGTGCTGCGCGGTGCGTCGCCTCATCAACTCGTCCGTGATGTCGTAGGCGGCAGCGAGGTTGAAGTCTCGCTCGGACGAGGGGGGCGTGAGCAGCGTGGCGTTTTTTCGAGCGTTCATGAGGTCATCTGCGAGTTGGGTCATGTTTTTATCTTGCGTGAACGCACGTCCTAAGTCAACCAATGAGGTAAGAGGCGCGGCTCAAGTCTCGAGATGTCGGGTAAGAGGTCGAAAGAGGTCGCTAAGGCGTAAAAGTCTCGACGCGCTCAGTGATGGACTCGAGAAAATCGCGCTTCAAGCTCACTCCGATGCCCGGACCTTCGGGGATGTGCTGCACACCGTCCACCGCGTCTAAAAGTGGTTCGACAACATCTTCGTCCCAATAGCGTGAGGCGCTAGATGTGTCCCCCGGTAAGGTGAAGCCCGCCAGAGAACTCAGGTGCAAGTTATGCGCTCTGCCGACGCCGAGTTCTAACATCCCCCCGCACCACACAGGCGCACCGAACGAGAGCGCTACGTCGTGCGTGCGCCGCGCCTGCAAGTGACCGCGCACGCGCCCCACCTTGATGTTGATGACGCGCCCCGCGTCAAGCTGCAAACCTTTGCGGGCGTCCTCGGGCGAGTGGATGGACTCGTCTAAACAGAGCGGCGTGGCGAGTTGGCGCTGAAGCTGTGCGTGGTCGAAGAGGTCGTCATGGGCCAACGGTTGCTCGATGTAGTCCAAGCCGAGTTCGTCGAGTTGCTGGAACACCCGTGTGTCAGTAAGTGAATATGCGCTGTTGGCGTCTACGGTGAGGGGCATGTCGGGCAAGGCGTCTCTCACGGCGCGTAGCGGGGCGACGTCCCAACCCGGTTTGATCTTGAACTTGAGGCGTTTGTAGCCCTCTTCGGCGTGAGCCTGGGCGAGTTCGACGGTCTCTTCAATACTTCCCTGAATCCCCAGCGACGCCCCTACCGGGTGTGCGGTGCGCTCGCCGCCGAGCAGGACCCAAAGCGGGATATTTGCTGCTTTTGCTTGTAAGTCCCAAAAGGCCGTCTCGAGCGCCCCCACCGCCATGTTGTGTCCGCGAATCGGCGCTAAATCGCCCAGAAGTTGGGCGGGCGTGGCGTAATTCTTGCCGATGACCTGAGGTATGGCGAATTCCTTGAGCGCAAGCCACGCGGTATCGACGGTTTCGTACGAATAGCCCGGTGCGACGTTAGCCGTAGCCTCGCCGTAACCCTCGAGCCCCTCACTGTAAAGCGTCACGAGCAGCTTGCGAAACTTCTGCTCAACGCCGAAACTCGTTTGGAAGCGGAAGCGCAGTGTGAGGTGCACCTCGCGCAGTTCGATACGTTCAAGTTTCACCAAAGAACCTCCTAGAAGACGCCACAGCATACCGCTGAGAGGAAATGTGTGCACGCTCGAGCTTCCTTCGGAAAAACTATTCAGGAAGTCCAACTCGAGATGATCTCCAAAATGTCTCGAGGTTCTTCCGCAACCGCGTCCGGCTGGACCTCATCATCTGCCCTCGCGTCTACCTCTTGCCAAATCGTGCGCATTCCGAGTGCTTTAGCGGGAGCAATATCTTTGCGAAGACTGTCACCAACCATCACGATATTTTCGGCAGGAAGTTGCCACGTTTTCAACACGGTTTTGAAAAGTCTAGGGCTAGGCTTGCGGAATCCGAATCCTGCTGAGGTGATAAAGGGGTCGAATAGCTCACGCATACCGAGCTTGGTGACGATACCTTCGATGAGGTGATGCGAGCGGGTGTTTGAAATCACGGCGAGCTTGACGTGGGGCTGAAGGGTGCGGATGACCTCTACGATTCCTGGTAGCGCGACGCTGCCCTGAATTTCTGGACGGTAGAAGGCGTGCTCGAGCCTCCCTACCTCTTCTTTATTCAAACGAATACCGCGCTTCTCTGTAACTTCTATCAAGACCTCTTTCGTCGTATTGATTTGCTGGAAATCCTCACCCTCTTTGAGCGAACGTTGCCGCAACTGGACCAGGTCACACGCAAAGGCTTCGCTCTCGACACCGTGTCCCCAACCTCTCAGCGCCAACGCCGCCGACCAAGCGTTCGCGTGTTCGAAATGTTGAAAGTTCGAATAGATAAGCGTCCCGCCCACGTCAAAGATAACGCTTTCTATACTTCCACTCAGCTTCATAGTGATAGTTTAAGCCCGTGCAAGGTCTGAGCGAAGAATAAGATAGAACCGTGCGCATCTTTGCCCCGCGCACCGATGAGCACTTTGGGGCACTCGTTGTAGGTACAAGGTTTGTCTGAAAACCGCCAACTTCACATGTGAGGCTGAGTGAGTCTACCCTGACGGTTTTATAGGGCACATTTGCTAGGCTAGAGCATGACGGATATCAACCTGAGCGACCCGAGCCTCTACTTCAACCGCGAGTTGTCGTGGCTCAAATTCAACGAGCGCGTGTTAGAAGAGGCGACCGACGAAGAGAATCCTTTGCTCGAACGCCTCAAATTCCTAGCGATTTTCAGCACCAACCTAGACGAATTCGTCATGATTCGCTACGCCGGGCTTAAAGAGCAGATATCAGCGGGCATTGTAGCGCCGAGCTTCGATGGGATGACGCCCGCCGAGCAGGTGCAGGCGATTTCCGAAGAGCTGCATCCGATGGTCACGCGCCACCGGCATATTTTGGCGAGGGAGGTCTTACCCGCGTTAGAAGAACACGGGCTTTTCATCGTGCCGATGGAAAGGCTCACCGACGCGGACTGTGAAGTGGTCAATGCCTACTTTGAGAGTGCGCTTTTTCCGGTGCTGACGCCTCTAGCGGTGGATTCGGGGCACCCTTTCCCGAGACTGCCGAACCTCTCTTTCTCGCTGATGTTAGAACTCTACGACGAATCCCGAAGTGAAAAGAAAACTGCTGTGGTACAGGTTCCGAGCGTCTTACCGCGCTTCTTGCGCTTGCCGAGTCAGATGGGCGCGGCGCACCGTTTTGTGCTGTCCGAAGAGGTCATCCGGGCGAAGGTAGGAGCGCTCTTCCCGGGGCATGAGGTCTTGCGGGCGCACGCATTCAGACTTACGCGCAACGCCGACATCGAAATTGCCGAGGACGAAGCGGACGACCTCTTGCAGGTGATTCAAGATGAGGTCAGGAAAAGGCGTTGGGGGGACGCGGTCAGGCTCGAGGTCAGCCAAGATATGCCGGGGACGTGGCGCGAATATTTGCAGGAGACCCTAGAGCTAGAGGCGTTCGACGTCTACCGCGTTCCTAAATACTTAAGCGTCGCTGACTTTATGGAGCTTGCGCTCCTCAACATGCCTGAGTTGCGTTACAAACCGTTCAATACCCGCCTCCCTACCGAATATAGGGGCACGAAGGACATCTTCTCAGTCGTGCGCGAACGAGATGTCTTTATCCATCACCCTTTTCACGCCTTCGACTCAGTTCTCAACATGATCGAGCAAGCCGCCGAAGACCCGAACGTCTTGGCTATCAAACAGACCTTATATCGCGTCGGCAGCAAGTCGCCTGTGGTGGCCGCGCTCGCTAAGGCTGCGGGCAACGGCAAGCTCGTCACGGCGCTTGTGGAACTCAAAGCGCGTTTTGACGAAGAGAACAACATCGTGTGGGCGCGGGAACTGGAGCAGTCGGGCGTCCACGTCGTCTACGGTGTTGTCGGACTCAAAACGCACTGTAAAGCCCTTCTCATCGTGCGGCGTGAAGGTGATGAGATTCGGCGCTATGTACACATGGGAACGGGTAACTACAACCCCGGCACGAGCACCATTTACACCGATTTCGCCCTGCTTTCCTCCGACCCTGACCTAGCGGCGGACACGTCAGAGCTGTTCAACTATATCACCGGCTTTTCCAAACAGCACGCCTGGCGCAAGCTCTGGATTGCGCCTGAAACCTTGCGACAAAAGGTCTTAGAAGCTATTGAACGCGAGGAAGCGCACGCGAAAGCGGGCAAAAAAGGGTTGATTATCGCCAAGATGAACTCGCTCGTGGACCCGAAAGTGATTCGTGCTCTCTACCGCGCCTCCCAAGCAGGCGTCGAAATCGACCTCATCGTGCGGGGGATTTGCTGCTTGCGTCCTGGTGTAGAAGGCGTCAGCGAAACCATTCGTGTGCGGAGCATCGTGGGGCGCTTTTTGGAGCACTCGAGAGGTTTTTACTTCTACAACGAGGGCAAAGAAAACCTCTACATCGGCTCGGCGGACTGGATGCAGCGCAACCTAAACCGACGCGTCGAGGCGATTTTTCCCGTTGAAGACCCACGTCTCAAGAAGAAAATCATGCAGGTCTTTGACTTAGCGCTGCGAGACAACGAGAAAGCTAGGGAGCTTCAGCCTGACGGGTGCTACGTTCCCGTCAAGCGCAAAGTAGGGCAGAAGCGGCTCAATTCGCAAGAGCGGCTTTTGGAGTTGTCGGCGCGGCGTTTGGCGCAGATTGGACGGTAAATTTAGCACTCCTGCCGAAATCCGGTGTTTCACTACGCTTTCGCTTCGGAGCCGCCGCGCCTATTGTGCAGCAGCGACGCTATAATCGAGATGGTCAAGATACCTAGAATCACCGCGAGCGAGACGCCCGTAGGGATGTGGAAGAAGCCCGAGGTGAGCATCTTCACCCCGACGAAGGTCAGAACCACCGCCAGCCCGTAGTGCAGGTACTCGAACTTGTCCACCACGCCCGCCAACACGAAGTAGAGCGCCCTGAGGCCTAAAATCGCCATGATGTTCGAGGTATAGGCGATAAAGATGTTCTGAGTGATGGACAATACAGCGGGCACGGAGTCCACCGCGAAGAGCACGTCGGTAGATTCGATCATCAAGAGAACCAGAAAGAGCGGCGTCGCCATAAGCGCCCCGTTGCGGCGCACAAAGAACTTGCCCTCCACGTAGTTCTCAGTGACGGGAAAAAAGCGGCGGAAGGCGTTGATGATAGGGTTCTCCTCCGGGTGCACCTCTTCATCCCCTTGAAAGGCGAGCCGGACGCCCGTATAGACCAAGAACGCCCCGAAGATATAGATGACCCAGTGAAAGGTGCTGAGGAGCGCGACGCCCAGAACGATGAACACCGCCCGCATGATCATCGCGCCCAAAACGCCCCAGAAGAGCGTCTCGTGCTGGTACTCGTCGGGTACGGAGAAGTAGTTGAAAATGACCACGAAGACAAAGATGTTGTCCACGCTTAAAGACTTCTCGATCACATAAGCGGTGAGAAACTGCAACGCAGGACCTTGCCCCTGCCAGAAGTAGAGCCCGAGGCAGAAGAGCAGCGAGAGCCCAATCCAGACCGCCGTCCAGATGCTCCCCTCTTTAACCGAGACCTTGTGCTTCTCGCGCTGAAAGACGCCTAAGTCGATCGCCAACATCGCGACGACGAAGACGTGAAAGCCGACCCAAAACCAGACCGAAACAGGTTCCATATTGTGCCCCTCCGTGAAGCGCCTGCAAAATCGCTGGATAATACCCCGGCTGTGAAGCGGTTGCGTAGTGCCAGTTA
The DNA here is from genome assembly GCA_965213645.1 of Trueperaceae bacterium. GTDB lineage: Bacteria > Deinococcota > Deinococci > Deinococcales > Trueperaceae > CBDBZX01. The sequence continues at coordinate 350,226 of CBDBZX010000004.1, read as the reverse complement.
ACCGTGTGGTGTCTGCTAAGGAGTGTTTAGCTGTTAACTTTTAGCCATCAGGTGTTAGCTGAAAACCGCTGCTAACCACTAAGAGCTAATAGCTCTCTACAAATAACCGCGTTCAAGTTGAGTCCGCGCCGCTCTGCCAGCGCATCCCTTCACGCCTGAATCGGGCCGCGCGGCACGCTTTGTACCTCATCCTCATCTGCATCAGCCACCGCGTACCCCGTCTGTAAGCCCATCAGATAGCCTAGCTTGAGCATGAACATGATGGTGTCGGCGTCCCCTTGCGCGATGCGCTCTAAAACGTACTCCCTCGTCCCTTCGGGCAGTTCGACGTCAGCGATTTCCTCATCGTGGCGCTCAGCCATCTCTTCTAAAAAGGCGCGGATGTCCTCTTTACTCATCGGTTACTCCTACTGTGTCTCTCTCCAACTGCTCCTCCAGCCAAGCGATGATGGCCTCAGCGCTCCCCAAGTTCGTCGCAAGCGGTATCTCGTGAACGTCGCAAATCCGCATCAAGGCGGACACGTCCGGCTCGTGCGGCTGCGCGGTCAAGGGGTCGCGGAAGAAGATGACCGCCATGACCTTCTCCTCGGCGATACGCGCCCCCACCTGCAAGTCGCCCCCCTGTGGACCGGACATCAGGCGTTCCACCTTGAGGTGGCTCTTCGTTTCCAACATGCCGCCCGTAGTGCTCGTAGCGATGAGGGGGAACTTGCGCAAGATATCGGCGTGGTCTTTGGCGAAGATGGCTAAATCGAGCTTCTTCTTGTCGTGTGCGATGAGGGCGACGGCTTTCATGCTTTAGTTTACGGCACTTTGGATAGAGGGGTGTCCGTAAGGAGAAGTAGGGGAGAGGTTGAGGCTCGAGGTGACGGTTTTATAGAGGTGGAATCAGAGAATTGCTAAAGTTTCAAGATGTCGGATGAACTTTACAGGCTCCAACTTTCCGTATGCGAGAAGTATGGCGCAAATTTTGTAACCTCACCTATTCACTTGAAGGTAGGCATAAGCGAAAACGCCAAAGAAAATATTTACCCGCTCAACGCACTGCGCCATCCGTTAGAAGGTGATACGTCGGGTTGGTACATTTGGGCTGGAGAGGAATTCTCTAGTGCTTCCGACTTCTTTGTTCCATTACATATAAGCCACCTCTCAAAGTGGTGTCCAGAAATCCTTCCTTACCTCGGTTTAGCGCCTGGCTGGAGAGTTTTAATCGCGCCGAGTTATGAGGATGTGTGGTATGACGCAGCCTTACTACAGTTAAGTTAAGAGGTAGAGAAATGCAAATCAACCTTACAGATGCCAAAGCACAACTCCCCGAGCTCATAGAAAAAGCCCTAACAGGTGAAGAGGTCATCATCAGCAAGCACGGCGAGCCGCTGGTCAAGCTCGTACCTTATGAACGTGACACCAGCCCCCGCAATATGAGCGTTCGTATTTGGGAGGGTGAGGTGTGGATGGCGGAGGACTTTGACGAGTTGCCCGAAAACCTCTTGAAGATGTTTACAAATTAGGTTTAAGACTTTTACTATCTCATGTAACTTTGATAAGTCTGTGATACCTTATTAATTAAGGTATTCAGAAAGGAGAAATAGCGTGAGAGGTCAAGTTACCCATCTCAATCCAGAGGGACTACACACGAATCCGGCATTTACGCAAACTGTTGTGACAGCGGGAAAGGTTAAAACCGTCTACATTGGTGGACAAAATGCGGTAGACAAGGCGGGAAATATTGTCGGTAGCGACATGGGAACACAGACGGAGCAGGTCTTCAAAAACTTGCAGGTGTGTTTAGAGGCGGCGGGGGCAGGGCTCGAGCATGTCGTCAAATGGAACATCTACGCTGTTCAGGGGCAACCGCCCGAACCAGCCTTCCAGGTCTACCGTCAAGTTTGGGGCGAAAGACCCAACCCACCTCTTATTACGATGATGTACGTCGCCGGACTTGCTAATCCGGATTTTCTTGTTGAACTTGATGCTATCGCGGTTGTTCCAGAGGATTGAATATTACAGCGCTCGAACTGAGCGCCTTTTTTCTGACTCGTTGAAGGAACTCGAAAGCTTTTATCTGCAAAAAACTGTGTGTTTCTCGAGCCCATCCCACCTCTTTCCCAAAACTCAACTCTAGCGTCCCTCACAGCAAAAGTCCGTGATAAACCTCTCGCGAAAGAGGTCGAAAGTGGAGAAAACCTCGAATTCATGTATCTTGGGGGTTGACACGCCTTGGCTTATAGGTGTACACTTCTCTTTGTCGCTCGAAAGAGCCGACAGCGAACAATGACAAGCGAATAAGAGTGATTGAGCATCCAAAAACGTAATTGAGTTTAGGCTCAAAAGCGTGTCTAGAATAGCTTTTATCGAAATAAGGTTAAGTTACTAAGGGCGTACGGTGGATGCCTTGGCAGTCGAACCGAAGAAGGACGTGGCTACCTGCGAAAAGCCTCGGGGAGTTGGAAGCAAACATTGATCCGGGGATGTCCGAATGGGGAAACCCACAAGAGCGAACCTCTTGTACCCGCAGTTGAATACATAGACTGTGTGGAGGGAACCTAGGGAACTGAAACATCTAAGTACCTAGAGGAAAGGAAAGAAAACTCGATTCCCTGAGTAGTGGCGAACGAAACGGGAATAGCCCAAACCTTTTTCTACGGAAAGAGGGGTTGTAGGACTGACGTTGTGGATCTCGAGCAGTTAGCAGAAGCGCACTGGAAAGGCGCACCAGAGTGGGTGAAAGTCCCGTAAGCGAAAACTGCGAAAGCCTAGTCAGCACCTGAGTAACTCGAGTCACGTGGAACCTCGAGTGAATCCGCGGGGACCACCCCGTAAGGCTAAATATTCCGACTGACCGATAGCGAACCAGTACCGTGAGGGAAAGGTGAAAAGCACCCCGTGAGGGGAGTGAAATAGTACCTGAAACCGTACGCTTACAAGCAGTCACAGCCCTATGTTGCGTCTTCGGACGTGTACAGGGTAGTGGCGTGCCTCTTGAAGCATGATCCTGCGACTTACTAGTTGTGCCGAGTTTAAGGCGATAGCCGGAGGCGAAGCGAAAGCGAGTGTGAATAGCGCGTTTAGGCGCAATTAGTAGACCCGAAACCAGATGAGCTAGCCATGGCCAGGTTGAAGCTTCCGTAACAGGAAGTGGAGGACCGAACCCGTTCAGGTTGAAAACTGTTGGGATGAGCTGTGGTTAGGAGTGAAAAGCTAACCGAATCTGGAGATAGCTGGTTCTCCCCGAAATAGCTTTAGGGCTAGCCTCGGAGGTTTACCATTGGCTGTAAAGCACTGATTGGGCTAGGGGGCCTACCAGCTTACCAAACCCTGTCAAACTCTGAAGACCAATGGTCCAGACTCCGGGAGTCAGTCTGCGTGAGCTAACTTTCGTAGACAAGAGGAAAACAACCCAGACCGCCGGTTAAGGTCCCTAAATTATCGCTAAGTGGTTAAGGATGTGAGGACGCTAAGACAGCTAGGAGGTTGGCTTAGAAGCAGCCATTCCTTTAAAGAGTGCGTAATAGCTCACTAGTCGAGCGTTCTTGCGCCGAAGATGATCGGGGCTAAGCGATATACCGAAGCCGCGGCATGAAAACTTAGTTTTCATGGGTAGGGGAGCGTTCCGTAGGCCGTTGAAGCGCTACCGTAAGGAGGCGTGGAGGTATCGGAAGTGCGAATGCAGGAATGAGTAACGATAAGAAGGGTGAGAATCCCTTCCGCCGTAAGCCTAAGGTTTCCTGAGCAAGGGTCGTCCTCTCAGGGTTAGGCGGGACCTAAGGCGAGGCCGAAAGGCGTAGTCGATGGACAGCAGATTAATATTTCTGCCCCGCTTTCGTGGAGTGATGGGGTGACGCATTAGGATAGGCCAACCGGAGCTATGGCTATGCCCGGCGGGCTGCGAAGCTTGTGAGGATAGGAAAATCCGCCTCGCGATAGAGTGACGTAGTTCGGGAAGGCCCTACGGGGCTGATAACTGGTTGAATCCACGGTGCCAAGAAAAACCTCTAAACGTTGAAGCGAGAGCGCCCGTACCGATAACCAACACAGGTGGGCGAGTGTAAGAGCACTAAGGCGCGCGAGAGAACTCTCTCTAAGGAACTCTGCAAAATGGCCCCGTAACTTCGGGAGAAGGGGTCCTGCATTAGGGTCCAGCTTTTGCTGGGTGCCCGAAGCAGGCACAGTTAATTGGCTCTAGCGACTGTTTACCACAATCACAGCACTCTGCAAACCCGCGTAGGGGACGTATAGGGTGTGACACCTGCCCGGTGCCGGAAGGTCAAGAGGAGGCGTGCAAGCGCCGAATTGAAGCCCCGGTGAACGGCGGCCGTAACTATAACGGTCCTAAGGTAGCGAAATTCCTTGTCAGGTAAGTTCTGACCTGCACGAATGGTGTAACGACTGGAGCGCTGTCTCGGAGAGAGACTCGGTGAAATTGAATTGGCTGTATAGATGCGGCCTACCCGCAGCAGGACGAAAAGACCCCGTGGAGCTTTACTATAGCTTGATATTGGCGTTAGGACGAATCTGTGTAGGATAGGTGGGAGACTTTGAAGCCAGGCCGCTAGGCTTGGTGGAGTCAATGGTGAAATACCACCCTGATTTGTTCGGACGTCTAACCTGCTTCCGTTATCCGGAAGGGGGACAGTGTTAGGTGGGTAGTTTGACTGGGGCGGTCGCCTCCCAAAGAGTAACGGAGGCGCACAAAGGTTCCCTCAGTACGGTCGGAAATCGTACGTAGAGCGTAAGGGTATAAGGGAGCTTGACTGCGAGACATACACGTCGAGCAGGAACGAAAGTTGGTCCTAGTGAACCGGTGGTACCTCGTGGAAGGGCCATCGATCAACGGATAAAAGTTACCCCGGGGATAACAGGCTGATACCGCCCGAGAGTTCATATCGGCGGCGGTGTTTGGCACCTCGATGTCGGCTCGTCATATCCTGGGGCTGGAGAAGGTCCCAAGGGTCCGGCTGTTCGCCGGTTAAAATGGCACGCGAGCTGGGTTCAGAACGTCGTGAGACAGTTCGGTCTCTATCCGCTGTGGGCGTAGGAAATTTGAGGAGAGCTGTTCCTAGTACGAGAGGACCGGAATGGACGCACCGCTAGTTTCTCAGCTGTTCCACCAGGGGCATATGTTGAGTAGCTATGTGCGGAACGGATAAGCGCTGAAAGCATCTAAGCGCGAAGCCGACTCCAAGATGAGATTTCCCATCCTTTTATAGGAGTAAGATCCCCGGAAGACCACCGGGAGATAGGCTAGGAGTGTACGCACTGCAAGGTGTTTAGCTGACTAGTACTAATAGATCGAGGACTTAACCTTATTCTGGACTTATTTTCAATCACTTTTATTCGTCATTGTCGCAATTTTGAGGTTTGTTAAGTTTAGAACCATAGTGTTTTAGACGAGATGATATCTCTTATCTTTTTCTTCGTGCCAACAGCGGCGTGGACCCACCCGATCCCATCCCGAACTCGGAAGTTAAGCACGCCAGCGCCGATGATAGTTGGGGAGCAGTCCCCTGCAAAAGTAGGTCGGTGCGAGGATTTATTTCAAAACTAATGAGGTGTTGCCCATTTGGGTAGCGCCTCTTATTTTTAAGCTGAATATGTGGGTATCTGAAGGAAAACAGACATTGCAGTTTCGACTGATAGCGTCTTTTGATGGATGATACCCACCCCGCGGGAGTAGCTCAGCTGGTAGAGCACCACCTTGCCAAGGTGGATGTCGCGAGTTCGAATCTCGTCTCCCGCTCTAAACCTAAAAGGCTTCGCTTCGGCGGAGCTTTTTTTGTGTCTTATATATTTTAGTCTTTCCCCTTGAATCCGTCTAATTTGCGGTAAGCTGACGAAAGGAGGACATTGTGGAAACGTTTATCGAGATTATGTTCTACAGTACGCTGGTTTTCGGCGGCATCACTGCAACGGCGGGTGCGTTCGTCTATGTGGGTCACCTCTTAGCAGAAGAAGCGGTAGAGCCGGAGGACGCACATTAAGCTAGCGTAGTCCATTGTTTCAAACTGTTCGACATTTCTTGCAGAGTGATGCGCCGACGAAGTCTCAGGCGGCGCTCAGCTTGCGCTTTGTCTTTGCGCTCGCGTTTTGGGGACAGCTCGGGGTAGTGGTGCTGTTGTGGTTAGGGTTGCTATTGTTTGTGGAGAGGCTCGAGTCCCCCCTCCCCTTCACCAGTCAAGCCCTGATAGGACTCGCCAGTCTTCAACTCTTTGTGGCGCTTTTTTTAGGTCGCTTTGCTGCTAGCAATACTCGAGCCGAAAGCGATCACACCAATGTACAAGAAGGCAAAGGTGGAGCCCTCGCCGCCGTGATTGCGCAAGGCGTCATCCTCTCGACGCCTGCTTGGTTCGCGCTTTTCGCATGGCTCGTCGGCGCAGAACTGCGTACCCTCGTAGTTCTGCTGGCGATGCTCGGGCTTTATTATCTGCTCGGATTTCTGTTTGCAGGGTCTTATACGCAGATGGCGCTTTCGGATAGAAAGAAAAAGGTTGAATCTTAGGATTGAGGCGGGCTCGAGTCTTACAACGACTTGGCAAATGGCGGTTCCACGAGGCTAAGGAACAGATTCTTGCCGATATCATTTAATAGCTCAGCTAGTGCTTTAACGACTAAGTGCGTTTATGACCAGATGATACCTGCAAGAACATGGTAAAAGCAAAGCATGACAGAAATCTGGTCGCTCTTCTGGTCGTTTACCAAGGTCGGACTCTTCGGTTTTGGCGGCGGTCCTTCAATGATTCCGCTGATTCAAGAAGAGGTTGTAGACGCGCAAGGTTGGCTCAGCCAAGAGGAATTTTTGGACGCCTTCGCCTTCGGCAATACGCTACCCGGTCCGATTGCCACGAAGATGGCGGGGTACGTCGGCTACAAGGTCTCGGGAGTAGCGGGTGCGACAGCGGGCGTAGTCGGCGTAACTGTGCCTACTGTCATTGCTATGATTGCGCTTGGAGCGCTCTACCTGCGTTACCGCGACGCGCCCATCTTCGAAAACTTTCTCAAAGGGGTGCGCCCTGTGGTCATTGCGCTTCTGGCGCTCGTTGTCTACGAGTTTGCGCCGCGTGCGTTCGGTTCGCCCTCCGAGTGGCTTGGTAACTGGGCGTTTTGGCTCCTGGCTATTGGCGCGTTTGTATTAGCAGTTCGCTTCGACGTTCACCCCGCTATCCTTATTGTTGTAGGTGGTGCGGTGGGCATCACTTTATTTCGCTAGGAGACCTGTCACTTATGTTTACTTATGATTTTCCCTATCCCTCACAGCGGATGCCCGTACTGGCGCGCAACGTTGTAGCAACGTCTCAACCTTTGGCAGCACAAGCGGGTTTACAGATGCTTAGTAAAGGGGGCAACGCGGTAGATGCGGCGCTTGCGGCGGCGATTGCTTTGGCTGTAGTTGAGCCAACCTCAAACGGGATTGGCTCGGACGCCTTCGCGATTTTGTGGGACGGAGGAGAACTCGTCGGGCTCAACGCCTCGGGGCGCTCGCCTAAAGCGCTCAATAAAGAACGCTTTAGAGATTTGGACTCGGTTCCTTTACGCGGCTGGGACGCGGTTACGGTTCCGGGTGCGGTCTCGTCATGGGTCTCACTTTCGGAGCGCTACGGCAAGCTCCCGTTCGAAGCACTCTTTGAACCTGCTGTTCGTTATGCGAGAGAGGGGTATCTCGTCTCGCCGATTACCGCTCGAGCCTGGTCCATTGCTCCTAAAGTCTTTGGTGACTTTCCCGAATTTGCCGCTAAGTTCCTACCGAACGGACGCGCACCAAGAGCGGGTGAGCTTTTCAGATACGAAGACCAAGCGAAGACCTTGGAGCGCATTGCCGAGACGAAGGGTGAAGCCTTTTACAGAGGTGACTTAGCGGAGAAGATAGCGGCGCACTCGAGCGAGTCAAACGCCCTCCTCACCGAAGAAGATTTAGCCGAGCATCAAGCGGATTGGGTTGACCTCATCTCTCAGGATTACAAAGATGTAACGCTCCACGAGATTCCACCTAATGGGCAAGGCTTAGCGGCGCTGCTTATGTTGGGAATACTAGAGCATCATCCCGTTGCGGACTATCCAGTTGACTCGGCGGACAGCTTGCATGTACAGCTCGAGGCGATGAAGCTCGCCTTCGCTGACGCCTACCGCTACATCTCCGACGCCGATACGATGGATATGAGTTTGGACGATTTGCTCCACAGCGCTTATCTGAAGGAACGCTCTAAAGAAATCGATATGAAACGCGCCAAGGCCCCGAATTACGGCGTCCCCAAACGCGGCGGTACGGTCTACCTCACAGCGGCGGACGAGGGCGGCATGATGGTCTCCTTCATTCAGTCGAACTATTACGGCTTTGGCTCGGGTATCGTCATACCGGGGACGGGGATTAGTTTGCAAAATAGAGGCGCGGGCTTTACGTTGGAAGAGGGTCATCCGAACCAGGTGGCGGGCGGTAAGCGTCCCTTCCACACCATCATCCCCGGCTTTCTGACACAGAACGGACAACCGCTGATGAGCTTCGGGGTGATGGGCGGACCGATGCAACCGCAAGGTCACGCGCAGATGGTGGTTCGGCTGTGTGACTACGGACAGAACCCGCAAGCGGCGAGTGACGCTCCGCGTTGGCGCGTGGCGGGTGGGCGAGAGGTTCACGTAGAGCCGGGTTTTAAGCCTGATGTTTTAGATGACTTGCGCAGTCGCGGGCATGAGGTCAAAGTCGAGGGTTCGGCGTTTGGTGGTTTTGGCGGGGCGCAGCTTATATACAAGCTCGAGGACGGCTACCTCGCCGCTTCTGACAGCCGCAAAGATGGGCAGGCGGTAGGCTTCTGAAGGTCAAGCGCGTCCGCACGAAGAAGTGTGACAACTGTGGGCGGGAAAGAGATACGCTCTACCGCATTCAGAACAGCGAGACGGGTGGGTGGATATTCGTCTGCGGGACGTGCCTGTCTAAGTTCAAGAAGGATAATCCGACATATGTGTATGGGGGGACATGGAAGGCGCGAAAGCGGCACTGAAAAGGTAGAGCGCTGTTTCTGCTTTTTGATGCTCGAGAAAAGAGGATTGCTGTGAATTTCTCTCAAGGCCAAAGCAAAGCCTATGAGTCTCTGTTACCTAGTAGTCAGCGAGTTGATGATCTGCTCGAGCTTTACGTCGAGGGCGTTCGGCGTAGCTTGAGCGCAAATTTGGTTGGCGTCTACTTGAGAGGTTCTTTAGCTATGGGTGATGTGCAGGGGTCTAGTGACATTGATCTGCTCGTGGCTACAGAGCGCCCTGTATCAGAAAATGAAGCTAAGATGCTTCTCGCTTTCCACGCTGAGCTTGCAGCGTTACCTCATCCCTACGCAACACGAATTGAAACGGCATATATTGACTGCGCCGCGCTCGAGCGGTACACGCCTGGTTTGTCTCACTTAACCTTAGAGCAAGGGAAGGACGAGAGGTTGAAGTGGCACGAGCACGGTGCAAGTTGGATTTTTGAACGCTGGACAATGCGCAAATACGGCGTCACTTTGCTAGGTCCAGACGCAAAACACCTCATCGCGCCCATTTCATCCACTGAGCTAAAAGACGCTACGCGGACGCGGCTTAATGATTGGCTCGAGTGGGCAAATACACCCGATGACCCCGACTGGTCCTTACCAGACCATCACAAAGCTTATGTCGTCGAGACGATGTGCCGCGCCCTCTACACCCTAAAGCGCGGCGAGATGGCGAGCAAACCGCAGGCAGTTCGGTGGGCGTTGGAGAGCTTGGGCGAGCCGTGGCGTTCTACGGTTGAGCGTTCGCAAGTATGGCGGCAGCGTGACTGGTCGAAGGGGTTGATAGAGCCTGGCATCAATAGAGAGGTGCGCAAACTTATTCTGTGGGTGGCTCAGCGGTCAGAAGAGAAAGATATTGACCTGTCTCAGTAGAGATGAAAGCAAATTCTCCGAATGCTATTTCTCCTCTTTTAGCCCGTCCTCAACCGCGCCAATCATCTCATCCATAAAAGTCAAAACCACACGCTTTTCCGCATCCTCTAGCGCCGCAAGCGTTTGCCCCAGCCTCTCAAAAAGGGCGAGAGGTCGCGCTATCCTCTGCGCTTCTTGCTCCACATAATGCACCAACACCTTGCGCCTATCACTCGGATGCGGCGCACGTTTTGTAAAACCCCTCTCTTCTAACCTATCCAACAGCCGCGTCACCGCCCCCGAGCTGAGCCCGACGCGCTCGCCTACCTCCTTGGGCGTAAGCGGTCCATCCAAACGCAAGTGCTCGCACACCAAGATTTCAGTCAGGGTAAAACCAGTGTCCTCGGCAACTTTGGCGCTCATCGTGAGGAGCATCGCGTTAAGGCGCTGAAAGGCTCTTTGTACCTCCCCATCTATTTTACTGTTTTGTGCAGTATCTTGATTTTTCAGCTTCTTTGTCATACAATCATTATAGAGGTTTGAGAGGGGCTTGAGCCTCAACTCGTAAGGAGGAGGGTGAGGTAAGAGGTCGGAGGTTAGAGGTTCAAGCTCGAGGAGGGCAGAAGATGGATGTCAGAGAACAAGAGGTCAAAGAACAAGAGGTCACGCCGCAAGAAGAGGTCAACGTGGAATCTCTCGAGGACCAGAAGCTAAACCGTTGGCGTTGGTATCACGGGCTGCTCGCCTACGCTGCCACCGAAGTTATTGGCTATGGGCTCGGTAAATTAGCAGAAAGGGCGACGGGCAACAAAACGGACAGAGAGGCGCAAGACCCTTTTTATGAGAGCTTGAAACAACCCACTTATGCGCCACCAGGTCCAGCCTTTCCTGTGGTGTGGGCGGTGAACAACACGGCTCGAGTCTCAGGCTTAATCCGTGTGCTCAATAAACCTGCTGGAACACCGGGACGCGAGGTTTACCTCTTGTTACAAGGAACCTCGCTCCTCAATTATGCCTCTTTCAACGCCGCCTACTTCGGGCTCCGCTCGCCCACGCTAGGCGCGGCGATGACGGTGACGGACCTCGGTTTAGGTGTGGCGAGTGGGTATGTGGCGCTTAAAAAACTCGAGGACCCCAAAGTTGCCGTTTCGCTCTCGACACTCGTGCCCTGGTTGCTGCTCGCTTCTGCGGTGTCCGTGCCCGTCGCGGTGTGGAACGAAGACAGGTTCTTTAGCACCTCGTCCCGCATAGAAGCGCCGAAGAGGTGGATTAAGGGCGCTTAGGTCTTCCTCTTGCCATACCTCTCCTTGTCGTAGCTTTCTTCGTCACAATCCGCCCTAATATCTACGCTCAGTTCACGTTGGGCTACGGTCATCTTGCGTATCTGCGTTACCCTATAGATATAAGGGTATTGGCTCCTCATACCGATAGAGTCAGTATCGGGAAGGAGCAGAGATGGCACAAGCACAGCATGGCGACACCGTCAAAGTACACTATCAAGGAACCCTGGAGGACGGCACCGTCTTCGACTCTTCAAAGGACCGTGAGCCGTTAGAATTCACGCTCGGCGGCGGCAATATCATCGCAGGCTTCGAAGAGGTCGTCACGGGGATGAATACGGGTGAGACAAAGTTGGAGCGCATCCCGGCTGAAAAAGCCTACGGCCCGCGCCGCGACGACATGGTGATGGAAGTAGACCGCGAGCAAGTCCCCAACGAAATCGAGCTGCAACTCGGTCAACAGCTTCAAGTGCGTCAGGAGAGTGGACAAGCCGTACCGGTAACGGTCACGGACCTCTCGGACAACACGGTGACGCTCGACGCGAACCATCCGCTTGCAGGCAAAGACCTCATGTTTGAGATTGAACTCATCGAAATCGTCTAAAGGCACATTCAAAGGAGCGCTCAACCTCTTCGTTGAGCGCTTTTTCTGTATCTTATGGTGATGAAAGAGATTCAAAACCTCGAGCAAGCCGCCGCTAACGCCCTACCTCCTGCTATACTTCAACTCGAGGAAAGCTGGCGGCTCCGCGCTGACGGAGGTGGCACACGTCGCGCAAACTCAGTGTTGGCGGAGCACTATTTATCAGATATAGCTTTAGACGAAAAGATAAACAACGCCGAAGCGTTTTATGCACGTTTGGGAAAACCTGCGCGGTTCCAGCTTTGTCTGGCGTCGCAACCGTCAAATTTGGACGATGTTTTAGCAGCGAGAGGCTACCGCTATAGCAGCGGCGCGATTGTCCAACGAACAACGCTCACGAAAGTTTTAGCGCGGGTCGTCAAGCAGAATATACCGGACGCGGTGATAGACGCCAGACTTACAACCGATTGGCTCAGCCTTTACGCGCAGAGTGCGGGGATAGACGCTCGAGTCCTCAAAGCCAAGCACACCCTCTTTCAGCGCATCCCTTCACCAACGGCGTTTGTTACGGTGAGATTAGCGGGGATTCCCGCCTCAGTCGGCTTGGGCGTTGTGGAGAGAGGTCAACTCGGTATCTTTAATATGGCGACGCTGCCGAGTTTGCGGCGCAGGGGGGCCGCGAGGGACGTCATTCACGCGCTAGCGATTTGGGGAGCGCAAGCGGACGCGAAGGTGATGTACCTCCAAGTCACCGAGGAGAATAGGGCGGCCAGGGCACTCTATACGCCGTTGGGCTTTGAGACGCTCTATACGTATCACTACCGCGAAGCAATATAGAGGACTGAGAGAAAGAAAGTTACTCAGTCCTTTCACTCACGTGAAAACTCCGTAACAGTTCCTTTTTCTTTCACCTTCTCTGTTCCTCCTTGCAAACCACACCTTGCAAATGCTACACTTCTTTGACATTTGTTAAACAGCTTCGACCATGTGAGTACGGCGTGACCTCTTACTGAGGTGCTGCTCAGGCTCACTGTACGAGCGTCATATGGAAAGTCGAGGGCTCAGTGCAGCAAGCAGCGTCCAACTTCTCCTCTAAAAGACTCGTCTCTTTCTTGGCGAACCACCGTGAAGGTCTCCGAGACGACGCAGGGCGAGTTGGTCCACATGATGACGGGCAAGGAGACGGGCGGCTTTCCCAAAGCGAACGCGCCGACGGATGAGGTGCTGCTCAAGGTTGAGAACCTCTCCCGCAAGGATGAGTTCGAAGCGGTCTCGTTTTCGCTTCATAAAGGCGAGATTTTAGGGATTTTTGGGCTGATGGGCGCGGGCAAGTCGGAGCTTTTACATGCACTTTTCGGCGTGGCAAAACCTCACGGTGGTTCCTTGCATCTGAACGGGCGAGAGGTCAACATCTCGAGCCCTTACGAGGCGCATAGACACAAACTCGCCCTCGTCACCGAAGATCGCAAGGAGAGCGGGCTGATGCTGCCGATGTCGGTGCGAGACAACGTGGCGATGGCGTCGCTGCCTAAGCTGAATACGGCGGGGGTGGTGAGGGGCGCTGCCGTTAAAGAAAAAGTTGAAGAGGTTACAACCTCTTTAGACGTGCGCATGGCGTCCGCCGAGCAGCCCGTGGAGTACCTCTCGGGCGGCAATCAGCAAAAGGTCATCCTCGCTAAGTGGCTTCTGACGAAGCCGCAAATTTTGCTCCTGGACGAGCCCACCAGAGGTATCGACATCGGCGCGAAGGAGGAGATTTATCGCTTTATGGCGGACTTTGTGAAGCAGGGGCGCGGAATTGTACTCGTGTCGTCGGAACTCCCCGAGATTTTGGGGATGAGTGACCGGATTTTGGTGTTGCGTGGGGGGAAGGTGGCGGGGGAGCTTAGTAGAGGTGAGGCGAGTAAGGAGGCGCTGATGGATTTAGCGGGATGAGCTACACTGTGATTTCAAGTCCCTGTATAACTGGTAAAGCGTGAGCCAACTCACTGTTTACCTGGACTCTGCAACCGCCGTGAAGGTCAAGCGAGCCGCCGAGAGTGAAGGGGTAAGCCAGAGCAAGTGGGTGGCTAAGCTCATCGAAGAACGACTTGCCTCAGACTGGTCTGAAGAGGTTAAGCAGCTTGCGGGCGCGTGGTCTGAATTTCCAGAAGCAGAAGCGTTGAGGCGGCAAAGTGAAGATTTGCCTCGAGATTCCCTCTGACCTCTTCAAATAACTCTTTCATTCCCCCCGTCAATCGGCACTTGCGCCCCCGTCGTCTTGCTAAAACGCGGTCCGCACAACTCAGCAATCAGCTCACCGACATCGCGGCTGGTGATGGCGACGTTTAAGAGGTTGTTCGTTTTGTAGTCTTCCACTGAGACGCCGTAATGATTTGCCCTCGAGCGCAGCACCTCTTCCGTCCACAACCCGGTATCAAACACTGCGTTCGGATGGACGCTGTTCACGCGGATGTTGTCTTTGCCCCACTCGAGCGCCGCCACCCGCAAAAGTTGATTCAAGGCCGCTTTCGACGCGGAGTACGCCGCTTGCCCCGGCCCCGGCGCGAGCACGTTCTTCGAGCCCACCGCCACGACTCTGCCGCCGTTTGGGGCGAGTTTGAGGAGCGGATGGGCGAGTTGTAAGAGGTGAAAATTGGCATTGAGGTTGATGTTGAGCGTGCGCTGCCAAGCGTCGGGTTCTAAAGAGGTGATTTCAGCGCTGCCCGGAAAGACACCCGCGTTCAGCACGAGCATGTCCAAGCCGCCGAAGGTTTGGACGCTCTGGTCTAAAACCTCTTCTAATCGCGTTTTGTCAGTAATGTCACAGGTTAAACCTAAAAAGGATTCGCTCTCGAAAACCTCTTGCACCTCTTCACTCAGGTCGAGCCCAACCACTGCCGCGCCGCGCTCCAAAAGAGACCCACACGCCGCTCTGCCGATGCCCGACGCCGCGCCTGTCACGAGCGCAATCTCTCCGGTGAAGATGGGCGGCGTGCCGCCTTTGCGCAGCTTCGCTCTTTCCAGTTCCCAATATTCAACGTCGAAAATGTCCTGGGCGCTCAAGGCTTGATAGCGTTCTAAACGCTCGGCGCGTTCGATTATAGCAATCGTGTGCTGATAGATGTCGCGCACCACAAAGGCGTCTTTAGCGGTTTTACCGATGGTGCAGAGACCAAAATCTGCGTCGAGAATGACCCTCGGTGCAGGGTCAAGCATCGTGAAGTCTGCGGCGGCGTGGCGGTGAAAGTACGTCTCGTATTCCGCGCTGTAGGCGTGCACGTCGCGCCCAACAAGAGGTAAGCGCTTCGTGCGTAAGACGTGGTCGGGGGTGGCTGGACCTCGCTGTGAGACGGTTTCTAAATCGTCATGCTGTACAAAATTGAGGGTCCTCGAGTCGTTCACCGTCGTCATAATCAGCGCGCTCCCCGCAACATCGGAGACTGAACAGCGCAAGCGAGCGAGCGCGGTGCGTTGAACCTTAGCGCTGACTTCTTCGGTAGGCAAATCCCAAGCGCCCTTCTCTTTCAAGAACTGCTCGGCTTTGTCCACTAGCGCAATCATCCGCTCGTACGCCTCTTTCGCCGTGTCCGCAAAGCTGAAGACGCCGTGGTTGAGGAGGATGAGCCCGACAGTTTGGTCTGTCGCTTCGGCGTCGAAGCGTTCTTTGCAGACCCTTGCTAAGTCGAAGCCAGGCATCACGTAAGGGATGATGAAGACGCGCTCACCGTAAATCTGCTTGATAAAATCCGCGCCGCTCGGCGTGTTGGTCACGGTGACGACAGCGTCCGCGTGGGTGTGGAGGACGAATTGATAAGGCAGCGCGGCGTGCAAAATCGTCTCGACGGAGGGCGTGGGCGCACGCGCGTTCGTGAGGTTGCAGCGCAGTTCGTTGACCATTTGCGTATCGCTTAACTCGGACAACGTGGCGAGCTTTTGAAGAGGGTCTAACGCGACAGGTGCAAACCCCGCTCGCTCAATCGTCCCTAAATCCCAGCCGCTGCCTTTGACGTAGAGCACCACTCGAGCCTCCCCAAAGAGGTCACGTTCTGTCACTTTGACGGACGTGTTGCCGCCGCCGTGGAGCACTAACGAGGGGTCAGAACCGAGCAGTCTCGAGGCGTATACACACTGCCCCAACGCATCTTCGTATTCCGAAGCATCCTTATCGTTCCATGAACTTTTCAAGTCACCACTCCTCACGTCCCATAAGGGCTCGTCAGCGATAAAGATTTGAAGCCATTGGCAGTTAGCTCTTAGCTTTTAGCAAAAGCCTTTGGCTAATACCTAACGGCTAAAAGCTAATTGCTTCTTAAAGATGACGTTCAAAACGCTGAGTCAAACCATTACCGCTCCTTGTCCAGTGAAAGTACGCGCCGCGCCGTACGTTCATCGGTAATCAAAACGTTGACGTAATCACCGCGTAACGCACCCAAAATCGCCTCCGCTTTGCCCTGTCCGCCTGCGACGACGATCAGCGGCGAAATGTCGCGCATCTCCTCTAGGGTCAGCGCGATGAGGCGTTCGCTCAGTTCGGTGTGGACGGGCTGACCGTTTTGGTCGAAGAAGCGCCCTGCCAAATCGCCCACCGCGCCCTTGCTCGCCAACTCGTCGATCTGATGCGGCGCGACGAAGCCCGCTTGCACTACCGTGGCGTCGTGCGCCATCTTGCCGATGCCGAAAATCCCTTTGTCGGCGCGTTTGGCGACCTCAAAGGCTGAGTGGATGAAGCGGTCGCGGAGCAAGATGTCGCGCACCTCCTTTGAGTCCACCACCGCAGGCACGTAGAGGTGATACGCCCTTGCGCCGAGCTTGTCCGCCATGATGGAGGCGACCTTGCCGGGGTTGAACTGCGCGGCGGTGGAGAGCCCGCCTAAAGATTGCGCGATGGTGAGGTTTTCAGTCGGCTCACCGCTGAGGGCTCGAGCAACCTCTAGCACAGTTGCGCCCCACGCCGTCGCTAAGACCTCGCCGGGGTGGAGGACTTGCTCTAAATAGAGCGCCCCCGCTTGCCCGAGGCTCCGGTAGAGCGCGTTCGTCTCGTTTTGACTCGGCACGATGAGCGCGTCTTGCAGTCCGAAATGCCCGCGCACCTCTTTCGCTAAAGTCAGAGCGCTCAGATAGTCCGGGCGCACGCTGATGCGCACGACGCCCTCTTCGCGGGCTCTCGCCAACATATTCGCCACCGACGGGCGCGAGACGCCCAAGCGCTGAGCGATTTCCGCTTGCGTCAACGATTCGTGATAGTAGAGCCACGCGGCGTGGATGAGGGGGTCACTCTCGCCCACGAGGGTGTCGAAGAGGGTGTCGCCCAGGGTGAGGCTCGAGCGTTTCGCTACGGTGTCTTGCTTGGAAGCTGCCATGACCTAATTCTGACCCGCACCTCTCTGTGGACACTACTGCACGGTCTACCCTTTGGAAACTGGTGTCGCTTGACATTTACTGCGCGTTTAGCTCATAATAAAGATGCAAATAACATAAGTCAATCTCTTTTGACATTTGTAAGACAAGTGTGCGGTGCTTGTTTCACGAATTGAGAGACGAGAGAACGTGCTGCGCGTCAACATCTGAGCGCATCCTCTCGAGGGAGGTCCGATGACCCAAACGAAAGTCTCTATCGGCGCAGACCACGCAGGCTACGTCCTGAAAGAGGCGGTCAAGGCGTATATGGAAGAGAAGGGCATCGACGTCACCGACTTCGGTCCTGACTCCACCGACCCGGTTGACTACCCCGATGTCGCGGGCAAGCTCGCCAAAACGCTCGCCGACGACCCTCAAAAACGCGGCATTTTAATCTGCGGTACGGGCATCGGCATGGCGATTACGGCGAACAAAGTGCCGGGCGTCAGCGCCGCCCAAGCCCACGATACCTACTCAGCAGAACGCGCCCGCAAGAGCAACAACGCGCAAATTCTGACGATGGGCGCGAAGGTTGTCGGGGAAGCCTTGGCGGAGCAGATTGTGGACGCTTGGCTCGCATCTGAGTTTCAAGAGGGGCGCTCTCGTCGCAAAGTCGATAAGATCACCGCGTTAGAAAGGGAGCGGAACGCTGAAAAGAGGTAGTGAAGCCCTTAGCTTTTAGCCGTTGGCAAACCTAAGACATTCTCGAGAAAAGGAGTTTTCATGTCCAAACCGTTACGCTCACTCTGTCTCGCTCTCATATTGATGCTGCCGCTCTCCGCGTTCGCTCAAGAGGAGCACCCGCTTGCCGGACAATCCTTCGACATGACCATCTTGGGCATCGGCGGTTGGCTGCCGAGCAGCTTAGGGGTCGAGATGGCGCAAGAGCTGTTTGCGCCCTACGCCCAGGAGAACTACGGCTACGACGTCTCTTTTGCCTTTTCCGAAGCGCCCTTCTCGCAGCTCTTCCAAAAAGCCGCCGCCTCGCTCGCCACCCGCTCGAACGAGTTCAACATCATTATCAGCGACAGCCAGTGGTTGGGCGCGTTCGCGGAGCCGGGCTGGATCGTCAACATGAACGAGATCATCGCCCAGAACCCCGAACTCGATATTGCCTGGTATGACCCCATCGTGGTGAGTACCTACATGACTTACCCCGACGGCACCGATCAGCTTTGGGGCTTGCCGCAAGAGGGCGACGTGATGGTGCTCTTTATCCGCAAAGATTTGTTCGAGGACCCGGCTGAGCAAGAAGCCTTCCAAGCCGAGTATGGCCGAGCGCTGCCGCAGACCTTTGAGGACTTTGAAACTCTCACCATGAGCGAATACGAGGACATCGCCGCCTTCTTCAACCGCCCTAACGAAGACCTCTACGGCTCCGCCATGCAGTACGCCAAAGAGTACGACTACGCCTCGATGAACCTCTACCCCTTCATGTTCTCGATGGGTGGCGACATTTGGGACCAGGAGACTGGACAGATCGAAGGTATCCTCAACACTGAAGTGAACGCCGAGGCAATGGAGTGGAACAAGCGAATGCTCCAGTACATGCCACCGGGCGCACAGAACTACGGCATCGCGGAAGTGGTGGACATCTTCGCGCAGGGCAAAGTTGCCACCGCCTTTCAGTGGGCTGCGGTGGGTTTAGGCATGATCACCGACGAGAACCGCGAGAACGTGATGGTCGTGCCGCCGCCCGTCTTCGAACGCGCCGACGGCTCGACGGACCGCACCTACTCGATGGGTGGGCAGCCTTGGGTCTTAAACGCCTACAACACGCCCGAGCAGCAGCGCGTGGCGGTGGACTTTCTCAAATGGTGGTATCTGCCCGAGACGCAGTTGGAGTTCGCCCGTCGTGGCGGCAACCCCACGACTGAGCAAGCCATGACGGACCCTGAGTTCGAAAACATCAACCCCTGGAACCGCGCTTACAAATACATGCTCCAAGACGACCGCGCCCGCGACTTCTGGCACGAGCCCGTTTACTCGGAGATGCTCTCCACACAGCAGGAGGGCTTTACCGCCTTTACCTCGGGCCAGGTGGACGACCCCCTCAACACGCTCACCTGGATTGCGTGTGAGCAGCAGAAGATTCTCAATGAGGCGGGACGGACGGATATCGAACCCTCGAGGGAGTGCCGCCGCGCCCGTTTGCGCTGAGTAATGAGGCGCGTGGGAAGAGTCCACGCGCCCTGAATTGTCATTCTGAACGAAACCCTCACCAGGGCAGGCTCCGTGTAGTCCTTTACAGGATGGGCTTCGCCTGATGAAGAATCTCGCCTTCTACTCTCTACTAGGCGAGGAGGCGAATGCAGAGATTCTTCACTGCGTTCAGAATGACAAATGTAGTTTTGAAAGGTGTTTCAAGTTGCGCGTACCCGCTCAAACTATCTTTGTTTCCGGTGAACCTCTCGAGAAGATGGATGTAAGAGGTGTGCCGCTTATCTGTGAGGTTACTGATGGCTGACTCGAGGGTGCAAGCCAGAACCGAAACCCCGCCGCGCCCCTCGTTCGGGCAGCGCTTACAGCGTCTCTTCGACGACGCCCGTCTCTTCCCACTCCTCCTCATCTTACCCGCGCTGCTCTTCTTCCTCATCTGGAACGTCATCCCGGTGTTGTGGCTCGTCGGCTTGAGTTTTTACGACTATTCGCTCAAGTTGGGGCAGCCGCCGAGTTTTGCAGGGCTAGGAAATTTCGAAGACATCGCCTTCGACTTCGGCGTGTGGGAGAGTCTCTCGCGCACCTTTATCTGGGTGGCGCTGACAGTTGGCGTTGAAACGCTCTTGGGTACGCTCTTGGGCGTCCTCTTCTGGGGCAGCGCCAACTTGCCAGGACGCCGCGTCGCGCTGACGCTCCTCTTTACGCCGATGATTATCACGCCTGTCGCGGTGGGCGCGTTCTATCAGTACCTCTACGAACCGACCTTCGGGATTTACAACTATTTTTTGGGCTTTTTCGGTACGAATATCGACTTTATCGGTAACCGGAATTGGGCGTTTGCCTCCGTGTTGGCGGTGGACGTGTGGATGTGGACGCCCTTTATGATTCTGATTACCTTAGCGGCGCTAGGGTCTGTGCCGCAAGCCGAGCTAGAAGCCGCCGAAATCGACCGCTTATCGTGGTGGAAGCGCTTTTGGCACATTATCTTGCCGAGGGCTAAGTTCATCCTCATGCTTGGAATCTTGCTGCGCACTATCGAATCCTTCAAGACGATGGACCTCATCTATCTGATGACGCAGGGCGGACCGGGCAACACGACGGAGTTGGTCGCGCTCTCGCTCTACCGCAAAGCCTTCGACTCCTTCCAGATGGGCTGGTCGTCGGCGCTGGCGCTGATTCTCCTCTTGACCGCCATCGCGTTTACGTCCATTTACCTCTACATCTTGAACCTCAACAGCCGTCAGCAGGAGGTGGTCTCGTGAATAAGGTGTACGGGTTGAGTGAATGTCAATCTTCGAGCCTCACTAAAGCGTTTGTCATTCTGAGCACCTTGTCAGCTAAATTCTATAACACTGTTGTCACCCCGAGCCACGTCGAGGGGTCTCGTCTTGCACTCTCTGATAGGGGAGAAGGCAAGGGCAGAGACTCTTTCACTCCACTTCGTTTCGTTCAGAATGACAAGTTAAATGTTCAGGCGGCGCTTAGGGATGTCTCTGTATGAGAGTCAACAAGCACCTCTACCACATCGTCTTATGGCTCGTCGCGCTCCTCTTCTTCGCGCCGATTCTGTGGATATTCATGAGTTCGTTTAAGACGATTCGCGGTATCCTGGCGACGCCGCCACAGTTCTTCTTCACGCCGACGCTGGCGAATTACCAAGACCTCTTCAGCCGCCCGAACGTGTTGCCGTACTTCGCCAACAGCATCCTCATCTCGCTCACCGCGCTCGCCATCGCCATCGTCGTGTCGTTTCTGGCGGCGTACAGCTTCTCCCGCTTTCAGCCTAAAGGCACCGACCTCACGATGTTCTTGCTCTTGTCCGTGCGGATGGTTCCGGCTGCCGCCGTGATTATCCCCGTCTACCTCATGTACGTGGCGTTCGGCTGGAAGGGCTCGTGGTGGGGCGTGGTGATGTTCTACGCGATGTTTAGCATCCCCTTTTCGGTGTGGATTTTGAAGGGCTTCATCGACGGGGTTTCGAAGCGTTTTGACGAGACGGCGCTGGTGAATGGAGGCTCTCGCTGGCACACGCTCTTCCGTGTCGTGTTGCCGCAGGTGCGCCCCGGTTTGATTGCCGCTTTTATCTTCAACCTCATCTTCGTCTGGAACGAGTTTTTATTCAACTTCATCGTGAGCGGACCACGGAGCGCGACGGTTCCCGTCCTCTTGGCGACGAACCTCTACGCGAACGCGGGCGTGGACTGGACCTTTATGGCGACGCTGACCTCTGTTTACATGCTTTTACCCATCATCCTGATCTTCGTCTTTCAAAAATACCTCTTGGTGGGGATGACCTTCGGCACGGTCAGAGGTGAGGTATGAGTGAAAGAGAGGTGGACGAGAGCGATGTGAAAGAGAAGAGGTTCAAGCCGACCTTTGCCTCGAGAACTCAAGCCGCTTTAGTCTGGGTGATGCTGGCGAGCTTTGTGCTCATGACGCAGCAGTTTGTGACCTTTTTTGAGGTGGGCGGCGTTGAGATTGACTTAGGGCTTCTGCTCTACCAGATCGGGCTCATCACGCTCATCGTGTCTGCTATTTTGCAAATCGCCTTCGGCAACATCCCGGCGAGTGCAGGCTTCGGCAAGTCGATGAAGCTCTTAGGAGTCTCCATGCTCATCGTTGCGGTGGTCTTCGGGCTCGGTATCGTTCTCGCGCCGATTCTCACGCAGTTGGGGCGCTGAATGAGTTCAGCGGTTCGCTTCGAAGAGGTTAGCAAGCGCTACGGGCGTGAGGTCGTGCTGGACAACGTCGATTTGAGCGTTCGCGAGGGGAGTTTCACGGTCATTCTTGGCGCACCTGCGAGTGGTAAGTCCACGCTCTTGCGCGTCCTCATCGGCTTGGAAAAGCCCACCTCGGGGCGCGTCTTTCTGCGCGGTGAAGAGGTCACGAAGACACCTCCCGGTGAACGAAATATCGGCTACGTGCCGCAGTCCTTTGCGCTCTACCCGCACTACAGCGTGTTTGAGAACATCGCCTATCCACTCAAGCTAGCAAGGGCGTCCAAGTCCGACATCGAACCCGCCGTGCGCGAAGCGGCGGAGCAACTCGGTATCCACGACCTCTTGCAGAAATCGCCGAATCAACTCTCCGGCGGACAAAAGCAGCGCGTGGCGATTGCGCGGGGCATCGTCAAACAGACCAAAATTTTCGTGCTGGATGACCCCTTGACCGGACTTGACTTCAAACTCCGCGAGCAGCTTTTCGACGACTTTCAGACGATGCAAGCGGACTTGGGCGCGACCTTTATCTACACGACTTCGGACACCTTAGAGGCGCAAATGCTCGCTGAAGAGATTCAAATTTTAGATGGTGGACGGGTTGTCGAAGCAGGCGACTTTGAAGAGGTCTACGAAAGGCCGCAGCATGTTCGGACGATGGCGCTCTTGGGATTTCCCAAGACGAACTTGCTCGAGGGGCGGCTCGTTTCTAACACGCTCAAAACCTCTTTGTTCGATTTACCTGTGGACGATTTGGAAGATGCAGAGGAGGTCATGCTCGCTATCCGACCTCAAGATGTACATCTCAATCCAAGCGAATCCGCCGACTTGACCTTTGCCGCCGAGCTTACGCTGATTGAGAACTTGGGCGGCGAGTTCGTCGCGTATCTGCAAGCTAAAGACAAGAAAGACAGAGAGGTCGCGCTGACTTCGGTGCTGCGGCATGACGAGCTAAAAGGACTTACTGAAGGTCCGGTGACGGTGGGTATCTCGCCCGAAAACATCGTCCTGTATAGCGCGGAGACGGGGGAGAGGTTGGAGCGCGAAAAACGAGAGGTGATGGCGCGTGGCTGAGATTCGCTTGGAGAACCTGCAAAAAGTCTTTAAGATGAAAGAGGCGGAGGTGACCGCTGTGCGCGACCTCACGCTGAGCTTTCCGACCTCTACCGTGACGTGTCTCTTGGGTCCGTCGGGTTGCGGTAAAACGACCTTGATGCGCCTTATTGCAGGATTAGAGACCCCTTCAAGCGGCGACATCTACTTGGGCGACGAGCGCGTCACTGACCTCTCGCCGAGTCAGCGCAACATCGGGATGGTCTTTCAGTATCCGGTGGTGTATAGGGGCATCGACGTATTTAGCAACATCGAACTGCCGCTCAAAGAGGTCAAAGGGTTATCCAAAAAAGAGCGCAAGGAGCGGGTGGAGGGGGTGTTGGCGGGGCTCGAGCTTTCCGCGCACGCCTACAAGAACGTGGACACGCTGGATAACGGCACGCTGCAAAAGGTCTCGGTCGCGCGGGCGGTGGCGCGGCGTCCCAAAATCATCCTTTTCGACGAGCCAATTACCAACGTGGACGCTGATTCTAAAGTGCAACTCAAAACGGCGCTGAAAAACCTCACCAAACAGCACAACCAGACCATCGTCTACGTCACCCACGACCAGACCGAAGCGATGACCCTAGCCGATGACATCGCCCTGATGCGAGACGGCGAAATCGTCCAGCGCGGCTCGCCCGAAGAGGTCTATGAGCGCCCGAATGAGCGCTTCGGAGGGTGGTTCTTGGGCAATCCGGGGATGAACTTCGTACCGCATAGGGTTGAAAACGGAAGGCTCCACGCACCGCTTTTTGGGAAGGCGATTCGAGCGGAAATAGCTGAAAGAGAGGTCTTTGTCGGCGTGCGCCCCGAGCGGGTGCGAGTCTTGTCGCGACCTCAACCGGACGCGGTGAAAGCAAAGGTCACGCACCGCGCTATCGTCATTGGGGGTCAACACCTCTTGACGCTCCAGGTGAACGGGCAAAAGCTCAAAGCGAAGGTGTTGCCCTCGGAAGTCGTTACGGGGCAAGAGGTGTGGGTGCATGTGCCTCCTGAATCCGTCATGCTTTTCGACCAGAACGGTCAGCGTTTAGAGACGCCCTTCGCTTGATGTTTTATTTCGGTACAAACCTCAAGATGTACGGGACAGCGGAGGAGACGAAGAGGTTTGTGCAAGCCTTAGAACCTCATCTGCCTGAAAGTGGAGAGGTTCAATGTTTCGTCCTGCCACCCTTCACCTCTTTGCAAGAGCTTAAAACGCACACCTCAAAGCTCTGGCTCGGCGCTCAAACGATGCACTGGGCGGATGAGGGTGCGTATACCGGCGAGATTTCGCCCGTGATGCTCCGCGCGTTGGGGTTAGACCTCGTCATGCTCGGTCACGCGGAGCGGCGGCGCGACTTCGGCGAGACGGATGAGGTGATTCGGAAAAAGGTACGGAGTGCGCTTCGGCACGGGCTTAGGGTGCTTCTTTGCGTAGGGGAGACCTTGGAACAAAAACAACAGGGAGAAGGGGAAGCGGTTGTAGTGAGGCAGCTTAGGGCTGCACTGCAAGAGTCCGCACTACGAGGGGTTGAGGAGGGTCATCTTCTCATCGCCTATGAGCCCGTCTGGGCAATCGGTGAAGGGGGGGAAGAGGCGGAGCCAGAAGAGGTCGAGGCGAGTCTCGAGGTCATCCGCCGAACCTTGCAACTGTTGGGAATTCAGAGCGTACCCATCCTCTACGGCGGCAGCGTGAACGAAGAGAACTGCGCGGCTTACGCCGAACTCAGTCAAGTAAATGGACTTTTTGTTGGGCGAGCAGCGCGGACGGCGGAGGGGTTTCTCAGTGTGTTAAGGCGCTCTTTGGGGATGCGTCAAGCCGCTCCCGAACCTCTTGCTGAAAGGAGTGCGTAATGACCAAAGTTGTGTCTCTCGGTATCCACATTCTCGACATCTTGGGCAGGCACGTCACGCGCATTCCTGACGGGCAGCACTTAGACGTCATCGACGAAATCCGTTTGACCGTCGCGGGCACGGCGGCAGGGACGAGCGTTGACCTCGCCAAACTCGGCGCGAACGTCACCGCGATGGGGGCCATTGGTACGGACGAACTCGGTAACTTCATCATAGACACGATGAACCGCTACGGTATCGACACCTCTTGTTTGAAGCGCAAAACGGGCGTGCAGACCTCCGCAACGATGTTGCCGATTCGTCCGAACGGGGAGCGCCCTGCGATTCATGTGCTCGGCGCGAACGCGGAACTCAGCTTGGAGGACATCGACTTCGGTGTAATTGCCGAAGCTGACTTCTTGCACTTGGGCGGAACGTACCTCATGCCCAAGCTCGACGGGGAGCCGACGGCGGAGGTGCTCAAGTTCGCCAGGGAGAAGGGCGTCACCACCACGCTCGACATGATTGCGACTGTGCGTGAGGATTTGCTGGAGGTTTTAGAGCCGTGTTTTGAACATATCGACTACTTCATGCCCGGACTGGACGAGGCGCGAATGATTTGCGGGCTCGAGAAGCGCGAAGAGGTCATCCGGTTCTTTTTAGACAAGGGCGTGCGTCACACGGTTTTCAAGATGGGCGAACTTGGTAGCAGCATCGCCGGGGCTGATATGGATGAGATTCGCCTGAGCGCGTTGGAGGTCCCAGTGGTGGATTCGACGGGCTGCGGCGATGCGTACTGCGCGGGCTTTATCGTCGGTCTCTCAAAGGGGTGGAGCTTGGAGGAGGCGGGGCGGCTCGGGACGGCGTCGTCGGCATTGGTCATCACAGGGCTCGGCTCGGATGCGGGGATTGTGGACTTGGAAAGTACGTTAGACTTTATGAACACAGCAAAAACGTTATCAATTTGACAGTGACTCGAGAGGAGAGACATGGCAAACCTCGTCAATGACCCGACCAACTTCAAGGAAGAACTCATCGAAGGGATGGCGGCGGCCTACAGCCGCTACTGGACGCGCGTGCCGAACGCGGCGGGTGTGATGGCGAATGGCGCACCGAAAAAGGGGCACGTCTCGGTCATTAACGGCGGCGGCTCTGGGCACTATCCGACCTTTGCAGGCGTCGTCGGCGAAGGGATGATGAGCGCGTCGGTGATTGGAGATATTTTTACCAGCCCCTCGGGTGAGCAAGCCTACCGCGTGGCGAAGGCGGTGGAGAGTGACGCGGGCATTCTCTTTTGTTATGGCAACTACTCGGGCGATGTGATGAACTTCGACATGGCGGTGATGAGGTTGGAGGACGACGGCATAGAGGTTGAGAGCGTCGTCGTTACGGATGACGTGGCCTCGGGCGGACCTGATGAGCGCGAGAAGCGGCGCGGGGTGGCGGGCGCGTTCTACGCCTACAAGTGTACGGGCGCGAGCGCGGCGCGGGGCGACAGTCTCAAAGAGGTCAAGCGCCTTGGCGATAAGGTCAACAGCCGAATTCGCACCTACGGCGTCGCCTTTGATGGCTGCACGCTGCCCGGTAAGAGCGAACCTCTTTTCACCGTAGACAAAGGCAAGATGGAACTCGGCTTAGGGATTCACGGCGAGCCCGGCGTGGAGGTGGGCGAGTTACGCCCGGCACACGAAATCGCTGACCTGATGATTGAGCGCATCCTCGCTGACGCGCCCGAAGACGCTGGCAACCGCGTCGGCATCATCGTCAACACGCTCGGGCGCACAAGTCCAGAGGAGCTTTTCGTCCTCTACCAGAGCGTGCATAAAAAGCTCAGCGGTGACTTTGAAATTTACCGCCCTATCGTGGACCAGGTCGTGACCTCGCTCGACATGGCGGGCTGTTCGCTGACGCTCTTCTGGCTGGATGACGAGTTGCAAGAGCTGGTAGAAGCGCCCGTAAGCACGCCCGCCTACACCCACATCGGAGGTTAAACGTGTCTGCAGACGTTGTCAAAAGCATCTTTCAAGAGGTCTATAAGGTCATTGACGAGCACGAGGACGAGTTGGGCAAGCTCGACGCGGTGGCGGGCGATGGCGACCACGGCATCGGCATGGTACGCGGGCTCAAGGCGGCGCGGAAGTCGGCGGACGAAGCGCAGGGCGAGAGCACAGCCGACCTCATCAGTGACGCGGGCGCAGCCTTTTCGGACGCGGCGGGGGGCTCGTCGGGTGCGCTGGTGGGCATCTTTATTATCACCATCGGTAATAAGTTTCCCGAGGAGGTGACGACCGGGGGCGTTCACGAGGCGATGCACTTGGGCTACGAGCGCATGAAGAAACTCGGCAAAGCGGAGCCAGGGCAGAAGACGATGCTCGACACGCTGCATCCGTTTTTAGACGCCTTGAAAGATGCGGAAGACCGACCTCTCGCTGAGGCGTGGCAGAGTGCGTTACCTGCCGCCAAAGAGGGGATGGAAGCGACCAAAGAGATGAAGAGTCAGAAGGGGCGAGCGGCGCAGGTGGGCAGAGGTCAAGGACACCTTGACCCTGGGGCGGTGTCGATGAACTACATGTTGCGGACGGTGGGAGAGGTGCTGAAGCGCGCTTGATTCACAGCAGAACCACAGCTTTTCCTGATGCATCATAGGGGCGGGTTTCAAACCCGCCTCTACGTCAGCACTGAGTTACCTGTATGCGAATGCAGTTCTATGTAGGGGGTACCCTTTCCGGTTAAACACGAAATAAAGTTTCGTATTTAATCCCGAGCAGAGCGAGTAGAAACAAGTACGGACTCCGGTGATAACGGAATCAACTCTGCAAGAGTTTATGGAGTAATCAACCGGAATCCGTATGATTCATGAATCACCCTTATGCTAGGTTCGCCCGCGAATCGCCTTGACGATAAAAAGCAAAATCACTGCGCCGACGATCGCGACGAGCAAGCTGGGCAAGTTGAAACCCGACACGCCCGTGCCGCCGAAAAACGAGAACACGTAGCCGCCGATGAACGCACCGACAATGCCTACAACGATGTCGAGCAAGCACCCTTGCTGGTCGTTCGTGCCGACGATCAAACTCGCAATCCAGCCCGCGAGTGCGCCGAAGATAATCCACAGAATGATACTCATGACACCTCCTTTCAGTGCCTTTTATACACCTTTTTTCGCCTTTAGCGGCTTACCAGCTTGAAGAAGCGGCTGGTCTCACCGTCACTCGTTTCCTCTTGATACAAAAACGCTAGGTTTTCCTCCTCAAATTTGCTGAAGAACTCGTCCCAGCTAATCTCTTTGAGGTCGCCGCTGTCGCCTCTTTCGAACTCGATGCGTAAAATACCTGCTTCGTCTCCCTCGGCGGTGCTTTCGACGGTTGCAGGGTGGCCGTTACGTTCTTCGGCCCATTTTTTAATGGTGTCGTGGTCGGTGGTTGTTTGGCTGTCTGCCATTTAAGACTCCTTTTCGACTTCATCGAGCTTCAAGACCTGCGTCCCATCCTCTTGCTCGATAAGGATGGCGGGGTTGTCTTCCGCGCCGTGTTTGGTGACTTCATTGCCTTTGATCGTTCTTCGTAACGTCATCTTTGTGCTTCTCAATAATCTTGCCCGACGCTTGCCCGTTGCCCCAAGCCCAGGAAACCGTGTCGCCTTCCATAAGACTACCCATGTCTACCCTCCATTCAAAACGTAGCAGGAGAAGAGGTGAGACGATGGCGCGTCAGCACACGGTTTTTGAGTACGCCCTCGCCTACATCTATGGTTGCTGAAGAGGTCTTATGATGAGGTCAGAGGTGACACCCATTGGCAACTTTAGCGAGTGCGGTTCAGGCAGTGAAACGAGAGGGCGAAGCTGGAGAAGAGGTCAAGTCTACGATTGTTGAGGCGAGAGGTCTCACCAAGAAATATGGCGAGTTGGAAGCCGTCGCAGGTATCGACTTCGACGTTTACGCGGGCGAGTTTTTCGGAATGTTGGGACCCAACGGCGCGGGTAAGTCCACCACCATGCGCATGATCTACCGCGTCACGCCGCATTCAGCGGGTGAACTCTCAGTCATGGGCTTCACTGCGGGCGAGGACGACAGGCGCATCAAGGCGGGGCTGGGCGTCGTGCCGCAGCTCGACAATTTAGACGAAGAGTTGAGCGTTTTAGATAACCTGCTCATCTACGCCCGTTTCAATGAGATTACGCCGAACGTTGCCAAAGAGCGGGCGGGGGAGTTGTTGGAGTTTTTGGAGCTAAGCACTAAAAACCACGCCCAAATCCGCGAGCTCTCAGGTGGCATGAAGCGCCGGCTCACGTTGGCAAGAGGTCTGATGAACGACCCGAAAATCGTGATTTTAGACGAGCCCACCACGGGCTTAGACCCGCAGGTGAGGCTTACGCTGTGGGACAAGTTGGACGAGTTGCGTTCAAGAGGCGTCACCCTCATCATGACGACGCACTACATGGACGAGGCCGAGAGGCTCTGTGACCGCCTCGTCATCATGGACCAGGGACGCATCGTCGCGCAGGGCTCGCCGCGTCAGCTTGTGCGTGAGCACGTCGCGCCGGAGGTGGTAGAGGCGCGGCTTGACGGGGTGGACTTTGAGAGGTTGGAGCAAACTATAAACACCCTCAACCTCTCCGCGCAAAAAGCAGGCGAGCGCGTCAGTATTTTTACCGAAAACGGACGCGAGACTATTGACGACTTAGAAGTTCAAGGGTTTCACTTTAGAACGGTCTTTGTGCGTCCGGGAAATTTGGAGGATGTCTTTTTGAAGTTGACGGGGCGGGCGCTTAGGGAGGGGTAGGGGAGGTATCAAATGGCACAATCCTCAGTCGGTTCAACTAGCGCTTACGGCTCGCGTAAGCTCATCTCTCTAACGGGCGCGTGGCGCGTTTGGGAGCGCAACGCCCGCGTCTACAAGCACCGCTGGATGTACTCGCTCGTCCCGAACTTCTTCGAGCCCGTCTTCTACCTCTTAGGTCTCGGGGTGGGGTTGGGCGCGTACATTTCGGGGGGTGGCACTTTTGAAAACGGCTACGTCGCCTACATCGCGCCCGGTCTGGTTGCGGCGTCTGCGATGAACGGCGCGGTGTTCGAAACGACCTACAACGTCTTCGTGAAGCTCTATTTCGGCAAGATTTATGATGCGATGGTGGCGACGAGGGTCAATATGGAAGATGTGGTTATCGGTGAGACGCTCTGGGCGGTCACGCGCTCGTTTATGTACGGCACCATCTTTCTCGTCATCACGCTCTTTTTTGGTGTGCCGCTGACGCCCTGGTTGCTGCTCGCACCCTTCGCCATCATTCTCACGGGCTTTTGTTTCTCCGCCATCGGTTTAGCGTTCACGTCAATTGTAAAAAGCATCGACCTCTTCACCTACTTCTTCATCATGTTCGTCACGCCCTCATTTCTCTTCTCAGACATTTTCTTTCCCGTCGAGGAGCGCTTTCCTGATTTTCTAGTGGTATTTGCTAAAGGGACACCGCTCTATCACGGCGTTCAACTTTTGCGCGGCATCGTAAACGGTGATGCGGCGGGGCTCGCCTGGAGTGCGCTTTACCTCTTGGGGGTAGGGGCGGCGCTCTCGGCGTTTAGTGTGTGGCGAATGCGCAAAAGAGTAATCGCTTAGGTTGGAAGAACTCGAGCACCTAAACGAAGAGGAACGCGGGTGCGTCCGCCGCTACCTCGACCTCATCAAAGAGCGTTTAGGCGAGAACCTAGCACAGACTTGGCTTTTTGGTTCCGCTGCCAGAGGGGACATGTGGTCCGAAACGACGCCTATGCGTTCAGATATTGACCTCTTGATCTTGAGCCAAAACCCCGTTCCCGGCGAGGTGCAGCGAGACCTCTTTAACGCGACGTACGGGTTGTTTCTCGAGTGCGGACGCCAACTTTCCCCGACCTTTTGGACGTTGGAGCGGTTTGATAGACCAGAGAAAGGAAAGGTAGCCGATTTCGTCTTGCAGGTTCGGCAAGAGGGTAATACCGTTTCCGGGTAATTCCCGTAGGAATTACCCCGAGCGGAGCGAGTTGAAAAGACTACGGATTCCGATGATTACGGAATCAACGACGAAGGGGTTTATGCAGTAATCAATCGGAATCCGTATAAGAGGCTCTATCCTTCAGTTCATCCAAAATAAATATCTGCGCCAGCTCCGCAAATGTAGCACCTCAACTCATCTAAATCCTACTCAATTTCACCTTTTCCCTCATAATTTGCTGTAGCCTGCGGAAGTGTTGGGCGGGGGCCTTTGCCTAAGTCCATTCACCAAGCTTTATACCGGACTGAAGAAGGGATGGCACAATGTGAGGGCGTTGCTTCGCACAACTTCGTACTCTGAAGTTACGCACATAGTGCGTTTGAGAATGTCACTTTGTGCCATCCTCAAATCACTTTGGTATTACTGCGTTCTCGTCAGGGTGTGACATTTCTACCAAACGGTTGTGTCACGCCGTCTTAAAGTGAGGTGCTGTCAAGGCCGCTTGGGGTGAAAACCTTACAAGTTTACGTCGAATCAACTACAGAAGGGTAAAAGCGATGAATAGCAGCGCAGATAACGCCGTAACTACTGAGGGTCGCCTCCCTGATTTCATCATCCTCGGTGCGATGAAATGCGGCACCACGAGCCTCCACGACTACTTGAACTACCATCCTGAAGTTGCAATGTCGCAGCCTAAAGAGCTGAACTTCTTCGTCGAGCATCAGCGCTGGGAATGGGGCGTTGCGTGGTACAAAAGCAACTTCACTGAAGCGGGTAAGGTCATGGGCGAGTCTTCACCCAACTACACCCGCGAGCCGCTCTTCCCCGGCGTGGCCCAGAGGATGCACGCCGCCGCGCCCGACGCCAAGCTCATCTACTGCGTGCGCGACCCTATCAAACGTATCGTGTCACACTACGTTCACGATTACTCGATTGGTGAGCAAAACCGGCCTTTTGCCGAAGCAGTGCTCGACGAAAAAAACGCTTACCTCTGGTGCAGCCGCTATCATTATCAGTTGGCGCAGTATTTGGAGCACTACCCAGCGGCGCAAATCAAAATCGTCGTGTTAGAGGATATGAAAGAGAGACCGCAGGAGACGCTGCGTGAGGTCTTTGAATTCTTGGGTGTAGATCCAAGCTACCAAGACGAGCGCTTTAAGGCAAATTCCGGCACGATGCCCCCCGCTGAAACGCGGCGGCGCAACCCGCTGAAAATCTGGATGCGGCGCAACAGTGTACGCGGTATGTACTGGCTCGAGCGCAACGTCCCTTGGGTTTTCGGTCGTCCCATCGAGCAGCCTAAAGTTGACGCGGCGCTGCACCAAAAGCTGTTGGACAAACTGCGAGAGGACACGGAAGCGTTTCGCGAGGTGACGGGGCTCGAGCTGAAGAGTTGGCGCTGGGTTCCGCCACAAGAAGTGAACACAGAAAAGGTCGTGAGTCAAAAGAAACCCAAACTCGCCGCTTAATACACTGTCAACAAAGTATTGACACCTTCTCGCTGATGTCACCCTGTTCACGCAGTAAGACGCAGTCCGGTTGTCGAAGGGTCTCGTTTAGCTACGCTAAAACTTCGTAACTCGCAATCTCTGTCAGAGGAGAAGGCAAGGGCAGAGATTCTTCGACTCCATCGTTCATCCCCGAAAGGGGACTTCGTTTCGCTCAGAATGACATGACTCCTTTTTTACTTAACGCTGTATTTAACCTAGTACTAAGTAAATTGAGAATGTCACGGAATGACATCCTCAAAAGTTCTCATAACTTCCAACGTCCTCACGTGGCAACGTCGCTTCAGTGTTAAAACTCGTCAGGAAAGTTAAACCCGCCCGTCGGACGCTCGCGCTCCCCGGCGGGCTCACGCTCGCGCCGACCCTCTTGCCAACCGCCACGCTCAAGCTCGTTACCAAAGCCGTCAAACGCCGCGACCTTCTCGCGGCGCTCCCTTTGCGCCTCTTGCGCTTGACGCTCCTGCCAACTGCGCTCGCGCAGCCTGCTGACGTGGGCGCTGGCGAGCTGCCGAAAGGGGGTCAGGGATTGGCCTAGCGGCGAGACTTTATAGCGGGCGTCCCAGGGTTCGAACTCAAAGTGGGCTTGCAAAGAGACGTAGCGTTTGCTGCTGCCCGAGAGGTAGAAGTAAAGGGTGAGCTTGCCCGCTTCGCCGTCTAACTCTGGCTCAGAGCGTGGCAGAGCCTCTTTGATCAGCACCGAGGCTTCGGGGGGGATGATCTGGGCGGTCTCGAGCGTCACGGGCGCGTCCATCTCGGGCGTTTTAAGCGCGACTTCTAAAAGCTGCACGGGGTAGGCGTTGAGGTTGCTGACCGTCATGCGCAGCGCGTGACTGACGGGCCGCATGATACCGCCCCTGCTGCCGCGCTCGCCCTGCGTCTCTTCAACGTAGTCTTCGAGCACGCGGATTTCGCCCAAGGACACGAGCAGTTCAGGCTTGCTGGGCGCGGGCTCTTCGGGGCGACGGCGGCGCAAAAGCATGACGAGGAGTAGGAGGATAAGTAAACCCACGGCGATCATCCCCCAAGTGAGCGGGTCTAGGCGCTGCAAGGTGGGCTGCACCGTGGGCAGGATGGTGTTCCAGAGGGAGGAGAGGGATGAGGTGACGCTGTTCCACATCATCTCGAGCGCACGTACCATGCTTTAGCTTACCGCGCCGAAGTGAAAAGGGCGTAAGCGCAGGGCAATGTTGCGCCTTGTTTTAAGATTCTATGAAGTTTTTCACCCCACTTCTCAGTAGATTAACGGCTTCGTGACTTATTCCTTCGATTCTCGCTCAGCGAACCGCTTTAGGCCAAGCGCTAGGTCGGGTGTGCTTAGGCCACCAGTCTCTAGGAACCTGGTGCGGCGCTAACGCAACCAAGCGGCGGCCCGCTTCATCCTCTCTCCACCCTGCCGCCTCGGAGCGCTGCATCTCTTGGAGCAAGGGCGCGACGAGGTCGGCGGGCGCTAACCCAAAGGCGTAGGTGCTGTAGTCTCTGAACCAGGGGCTCGAGTGCAGATACCCCGCCACCTCATCCTCTAGGAGTCCACCCTCGATCATCAGCGCAAAGGCAAAGATGCGCTTCATGCCGTGCCAAGCGGTGCGTTCAGGCTCCTCGAGCCACCGCTCATAGCGCTTTAAGGCTGCCCGCAGCGCCACGTCCGGGTCGGTCATAGGCACACCGTGCCCCGAGCAGGCCCACCGCGCCCCGAGCCGCAAGAGCCGCTCCAAGCTGTCCATCGCCCGCTCCGCCGCGCCGACGCCTTCCCGAAATACGTTGAGCCACGCCACATCGTCGCCGTGGACCGCGTCGCCGCAGATAAGCGCCTTTTCTCGCTCCTCGAAGAGCGAGATGTGTCCTAGCGTATGCCCTGGCGTATGCAGAACGCGCAGCATCACACCGCCCGCCGAAACTTCGTCGCCGTCCGCGAGAAACCTGTTGACTGTATAGGGTTCGATAGGTTGCCGCAGCCACCTCGCGCCGCACGCCTCCGCGTCACGGCTGTTAATGACACCCGCTTCCCAGCGGTGCGCCGCAATCGGCAAGCCGAAGCGCGACTGCAAATCGAAGTTGCCGCCCACATGGTCGCTGTGATAGTGCGTATTGACGACCAGCGCCAAGCGCTCAGCGGGTACGCCCGCGCTGTAGAGGAGCGCTCTTGTCTGCGCAGCGTCGCTGCCGAAGCCCGTGTCGATTAAAAGGGGTGTCTCGCCCCTGACGAGCACCATGTTGGCGCTCGGAAAGGTGCGCTCGAAGAGGTGGAGCCAGGCGGGTTGTGCCACGCTCTAGTGTAACGTTTATCTCGCCTCCGCTAAACGCTTCGCCTCCAACCACTCATGCACCGCGTCCACATTGTCGGGCGTGGTGACGATGAAGAGGTGGTCGCCGTGCTGAATCTTGCTCTCACCGTCAGGGATAAAGACCTCGTTCTTGCGCAAAATCGCGCCGATGAGACTGTCGGGGGGTGCGCCCAGGTCGCGGATGCGGCCCGTCTCGCACTGGTAGGGGTAGGAGACCTCCATCACTTCAGCGCGGTCTTCGATGCTGGCGAGGTGGTCAACGGCGTCGGCTTCTAACCAGTTCAACACCTCTTGCACCGCAGCCGTGCGCGGCGCGAGCGAGGTGTCGATGCCGACCCGCTCGAAGAGGCGGCGGTTGCGTGCCCGCGCGACCCGCGTGATGACTTTGGGGATACCGAGTTGCTTGCCCAGCAGAGAGGTGAGCAGGTTCTTGCTGTCGTCGTTGGTGACTGCGACGAGCACGTCGGCGTCTTCGATGCGCTCTTGCTCCAAAAGCTCTAGGTCCGTGCCGTCGCCGCGCAGCACGAGCACCTTGGGTAAGAAGCGCGCTAGGGCTTCGCTCCGCTCTTCGTCCGACTCGATAATCGTGATACGGGCTTGGCTCTCCTGGAGCTGCTCAGCCACCATAAAGCCGACGTTGCCCCCGCCGACGATGACGACGTTCGGACGGCGCTTGCGCGGCGCAAAGCGCGACTCGACCTCGCGCATACTCGGCACCGTGCCCATGAAGATGACTTTATCGTCTGGGCAGAGCACCGTTTTGCCCGAGGGGATGATAAAGGAATCGTCGCGGATCGAGCCCACCACGAGGGCACTTTTTGGCATTGAGATTTCGTTCAAGGGTTTGCCCATAAAGGGGTCGCCCTCTTCTAACTTGTACTCCAAAAGCTGAATCTTCTTACTCGCAAAAAAGGTGCTGTCCACCGCGCGGGGCACCTGCACGATGTCCGCGATCTGGTTCGCTAAGATGCGTTGCGGCCAGAGCATACGGTCGATCATCAGCCCGACGCCCTCCATCATGCCCGACTCGGCGAACGCTTCGACGTAGCGCTTGCGCGTGACAAAGGCCATCGTCTCCTTTGCGCCTAAGCCCTTCGCGGCCAAGCACGCCAGCACGTTGATGTCGTCGTTGACGGTGCAGGCAATAAAGGCGTCCGCACGGTGCGCGTCGGCGGCGCGGAGGTCTTTGGGGTCTGCACCGTTGCCCTGGACGAAGCGCACGTCCACCGTTTCAAAGGCTTGCGAGCGCTCCGCGTCTGTATCGATGACCGTAACGCTATGCGCGTGTTGCAGCGCCTCCGCGACCTGTGCGCCGATTTCACCTCCACCAACGATGACAACGTTCATAGCACAAGCATACACAATCCCGGTTTACTAACCCTTCATCATTTTACATTAACCTCTTATATCCGCCCTTCATCGTTACGGCCTCAGCCCCCTCTCACCTTACTAAGTGATAAGCTCTGAGCCGTGCTGTATATTCCCCTCACCCTGTTATTTTCACATCAACTAAGATGAGATCACCCGATAACCGACCACGCCGCCGCACCCTCTCACCCGCCAAAGTCATTGCGCTCTCGTTTGGCGTCACCGGGCTCATCGGCACGCTCCTCTTGTGGTTGCCCTGGTCACACGCGGCGGGCGAAGACCTCACCCTGTTAGATGCGTTTTTTACAGCCTCGAGCGCCCTCTGCGTCACCGGCCTCATCGTGGTGGACACGGGCACAGCCTGGAGCCCGTTTGGTCAAAGCGTGATTATGGTGCTGATTCAACTGGGCGGCCTGGGTCTCGTCACCTTCGGCACGCTCTTCGCTTTGGCGCTGGGACGGCGGGTCGGCTTTGGCGAAAGGATGCGCGTCGCAGAGCAAGTGAGCGCCTTCCAAATCGGCGGCGTGGTGGAACTAGTGCGCAATATCGTCCTGCTCTCGCTGGGCGTCGAACTCGTCGGTGCGCTGCTACTCTACCCGGCGTTTGCAGCGCAAGAGGGGGCCGGGGCGGGTGCGTTCTACGCGCTCTTTCATAGCATTAGCGCCGCGAACAACGCGGGTTTCGCCTTCTACGGCGACTCCTTGTCGCGCTTTGTCGGTAATCCGCTCGTCAACCTCACGATTACGGGACTGTTTATTTTGGGCGGTCTCGGCTTCATCGTGCAGATTAACCTCATCGGCAACGTTCGGGAGCGGCGCAAAAACCGCTTGACGCTGCACACGAAAATCGTGCTGGTCGTGACCGGGGTGCTCTGCGTGCTGGGGTTTGCGGTGGTGGCGCTGCTCGAGTGGACCAACCCCGCCACCCTGGGCGAGTTGCCCCTTGGCGCGAAGCTCTGGGGTGCCTTTTTCCAAGGCGTCACCCCGCGCACGGCGGGCTTTAACACGCTCGACATCGGCTCCATGAATAATCCCACCCTCATCTTCACCATGCTGCTCATGTTTATCGGCGGCTCGCCCGGCTCGACGGCGGGCGGCATCAAAACCGTGACCTTTTTCGTGCTCGCGGCGAGCGCCTGGAGTATGGTGCGGGGCTACGGCGAACTGACTATCTTCGGACGCCGCGTCAGTACCGAGACAGCTATGAAAGCTGACACGGTGGTGCTGCTGAGTAGCGGCCTCGTCATCGCCGCGCTCCTGACGCTCAGCATCACCGAGAGTATCGAGCTTTTGCCGCTCGTCTTCGAGACGATGTCGGCCTTCGGCACGGTGGGGCTCTCGATGGGCGCGACGGGCGACTTGAGCACGGTGGGGCAGCTCGTCATCATCGCGCTCATGTATTTGGGGCGCGTCGGTCCCATGACGTTTGCGCTTGCCTTAGCCCAAGAGCCGCAAGGGGGGGGCATAAGGCACCCTGAGGAGGAGGTGCTGATTAGTTAGGGGCTACAAGCTGAACTTATTTTGTTTGGACCTCTCACGGGCTCGAGTCGTAATATTCATTTTGTAAACTGTAGGTAGGGAAGGGTTTAAGGTACATGAATATATTAGCAGTTCCACGATATACTGAGACAAAGTGTCGCAAGTCTCAGCTCGCAGAGCTAGCGGGATTTCATCTCATAATGTGCGTGCTAGACAACGTTTTATATAGTGAGAGCGTTGCTTCGTCGTTCATCCCCGAAAGGGGGCAAAACTACGTACACTCAAACCAGATGACTATAGTACCCCGTACCCCGCCTCTAGGGGTGTACCTGCTATATGAAGACTAAAGGGTTTCTCGTTATCGGCGCAGGCCGCTTCGGGTCGGCGCTCGCCACGACGCTCTACGACTTGGGCCATGAGGTCGTGGTTGTAGACCGAAATGAGGACGCGATTGAAGACCTCATGAACGGCGTTACCCACGCTGCTATCTTGGACGCCACCGACGAGGCGGCGCTTAAAAAGCTGGGCTTAGACACCTTTGACCAGGTGATCGTCGCGATTGGCAGCAACTTCGAGGCGAACATTCTCGCCACCGTCGCGGCCAGAAATCAGGGCGCGAAGCGCATCATCAGCAAGGCGACGAGCGACATCGCCGCGAAGGTGCTCACTCAGGTCGGCGCAGATGAGGTGATTCGCCCCGAGCACGATATGGGCGTGCGGCTCGCTAAGCAGCTCGCCACGCCGGGCATCGTGGACGCCTTTAACTTAGGCGACGACTTTGAAGTAATCGAATTCAAGGCGCAAAATAAGCTCTGTGGACGTTTGAATCAGCTCAAGCTCACCAACCGCTTCGGGGTACAGGTCGTCGCGGTGAATAGGGACGGTAAGCTGGAGGTGAGCCCCAGGGCCGACTTCGAAATTCGCTCGAACGATAAAGTCGTCCTCATCGGGGACAGCAAGTCTATCAAAGGCTTGCGCAACTACTTGGAATGACCTCTCCGAGTGAGTTTTGCTCCTTGTACATGCTCCGGTGTTTATCTGAAGCAATGAGTTCCGAGCAATGAGCAATGAGTCCAAATTTCACTCATTGCTCGTTGCTTTCAACCTCTTTCTCTCAACGCCTGAAACCCGCCAAAGCTGAGCGTAAACGCGGCGAGAACAAGGATGAGTAGGTCGCCGTAGCGTACATAGAGCGTTTCTCCTTCGCGCAAGCGGTAGTCCACCAAGAGCGTCCCCTGTACCCCTCTCGGCAACCGCGCCTCAACTTGCCCGAGCGGGTTGACGAGCGCCGTGATGCCGTCGTTGCCCGCTCGCAAGAGGTAGCGCCGCGTCTCGATGGTGCGCATGTTGCCCATCTCAAAGTGCTGCCGCGCCCCCTGACCGCGCCCAAACCAAGCGTCGTTGGAGATATTGACCAAGACCTCTGCCCCTTGCGCGACCATCTGCCGCGTGACGTGCGGGAAGACCGACTCGTAGCAGATATAGACGGCAGCGTCCGCGCTCGGCAGAGTCAGCGGCGCAATCTCATCGCCTGGCGGACGGCTACTGAGAAGAGGTAAGCCGAGCTGGGCGAAGATGAAGGTGTAGAGAGGCTCGAGAGGTCCGATAAAGGGGAAGACCTCACCGAAAGGAACCAAATAAACCTTGTCGTAGCGGTCTATGACCTCGCCGTCAGAGATGCTAAAAGCGCTGTTGTAGGAGCTGAACTGCGGTCTGGGGTCTTGTGCGCCGCCGCCCGCAATGACATTTGCTTGAAGCGCACTCCGCTGAATTTGCGCGGCGGCAGCGGGGTCTTGGGAGAGGTCAACTTCCAAAGCTGCACCTTCAGGCCATACGACTAAATCTGGTACGTTTGCCGTGTCTCTAACAGCTTGTTGCGTCAGACCTTCGTAAAGCGCCACTTCACCTCCGGGTGCGGTGACGCGCCCGAGTGGGTCGGTGTTACCCTGGACGAGTAAAGCCGTTTGGTCTGTAGAGGGCAGAGGGTTGATTCGGTACAGGCCGTAAGCCAGACCAAGAATAAGTAGTAAGCCTGTACCCACAGGGGCTAACCAGCGGGCAGAACGCGCAGGAACGACAAAAGGAACTGCGAGCAGAGCGGCGGCGCAAGAGGTCAGCAAGCTCAGCCCGTAGACGCCCGCAAGGTCCGCAAGTTGAGCGAGCGGCGTATCGGTCCAGATATAGCCGAGCGTGCCCCAAGGAAACGCAAAAAGCCCCTGCGACCGCGC
This sequence comes from Trueperaceae bacterium, assembly GCA_965213645.1. Classification (GTDB taxonomy): domain Bacteria; phylum Deinococcota; class Deinococci; order Deinococcales; family Trueperaceae; genus CBDBZX01. Next base: position 310,505 of record CBDBZX010000004.1, on the reverse strand, counting down.
CCACTCCATCAAAACCCACAAGGCGGGAAGCATAAGGAGCGTACCTAGACCTCTTCGACCTATAAATCGACTTAACGAGGTGACGACGCCCCAAAAGCAGCCTAAGACGGTGAGTAAAAATGGGTAGAGGAGCCAAAAAAAAGGACCGTAGAGGTCGGCGAAACTCTGCGGCAACCAGATGATGTGCAGCGCAAAGCAGGCTACGCCGAAGAAGAAGCCGTAACCGAAAGCATCTTTGACGCGGCGGCTATGTGCTACCAGAACGAAGAGCGGTGTGAGCGCGGTGAAGAGCGGCCAGAGGTTCGGCGTCGGCAGCGCCAAGCTGAGAAGTGCGCCGCAGCCTACGCAGACGAGCACCTTGGGCCAAAACATGCCCTTAGGCGCAACGTCGTGACGCTTCTCAGCGTCTACTTCTGTCACGTTTTTGGTACTCTCTTCCGAAGCGGCGTCCTTGTCTCCATCCGCTCGAGGCCCACTAAACGCAGCTTGAAACCAGCGAGTAAACCCGTTTAGCGCACCGCTCAACATTTCGCCAACTTACCACGTGAAGAGGTGACGGCGGTGGGGGGCGTGAAGAATTGTCCACATCTTGCGAATGCTGAATACGTCACCAATACATCTACTGTAGCGCATGTGCGTTAGCCTCGAGCCAGTCCTGACGAGGGCATGAGGAGGGCGCAAATGTCTGCGGCGTGGCTGTATCTACTCTTGGCGGGGTTGCTCGAGACCGCCTGGGCCGTCGGGCTCAAATATACCGAGGGTTTTACGCGCTTAGGCCCGAGTCTGTTGACGAGCGTAGCGCTTATAGGCAGCATGGTGCTGCTCAGCTTGGCGGTTCGCTCGCTGCCGATTGGGACGGCTTACGCGGTTTGGGTCGGCGTTGGGGCGCTGGGCGCGGCGCTGCTCGGTGCGGTGCTTTTTGAGGAATCTCTTTCACTCGCTAGGGTTTTCTTCCTCGCCTTGCTTCTGGTCGCTATCGTCGGCCTCAAGCTGACGAGTCAGGCTTAACTTTGGCGTTAAGCCTCACGAAAAGCAAACGGATATTACCTTTCTAGTGCACTCAAGTCGCCATACTAAGCTATGTCCAAACCTCTTTTACTCCGGTGTCTACTCCCCTTACTCATACTTCTTCTCACCGCGACGACTTACCGAGCCGAGTTGCAGAGCGAGAGTTTTATCGAATATGAGGCGTCGGATTCTCGTGACACTTGGCAGGGGCGTGCGCCGTTAGAGACGCTCGAGCTGACCTTCAACAGCGAAGCCCTGAACGAACTCAGCTTAGAGGCGACGCTCGACCCCGGCAAGTTCGACTCGGGCAACCGCATCCGCGACGCTAACGCTCGGCGCGGCGTGTTCGAAACAGGTGAGTATCCGGTAGTTACGTTCAGTGTAGAGAACGTACAGGCGGAGACGGCGAGCTTGGCGGCGGGGGAGACGAAGCGGGTGAATCTTGTGGGGAGGCTCGAGCTGCACGGCGTCAGCCAGGACATCACCGTGCCCGCTGAGGTCTCGCGTGAGGGCGACATGCTCCGCGCCGAGGGGTCGTTCAGCGTGCTGCTGAGCGACTACAACATGGACCGTCCGAGCTTTTTAGGCACGACGGTGGACGATGAGGTGACGGTGCGCTTTAACGTGGTCGGAGCCTTGAGCGAAGCGTCAGTAGATGAGGCAAACTGAGTTGTGTTGACCCTTGCTCACGCTGTAACACCCTGACTTTCATGCGACTTCTATATTCTAACTTCTCCATTAGACCTCTTGCAAAAGTACCGCGTTACCCACTGAGAGCGTCTACTCATACTCGCTCTGCTCGGCAAAAGCGGAAGCCGGGCATTCGCCCGCCCCCCACTTTCGCAAGAGGTCTATTCTGTATTCCAACTTCTGATTTTCTGCAACGCGCTGGCTAAGCCCCTTTAGAGCGCCGCGAGAATCTAGGCCCGCGACGCCCAACCGCCGCCCCTCACCTGCGACCAGAGCAGCCATTCACCTACCAGCACCAGCAGCGCGACGAGCGTGAGCCACAACCCTAAGTTGCGCTGCGTTGCTGTGCCCTCGGCTGAACTAGCCGCGCTGCTTTGAGGCGGGGCTGTGGTGGGCAAAGAGGTCGCTAAGCGCGACTCCTCCGTGCTCAGCAGGCTCACGCTGTAGGGTGCGCCGCCCACGGTGTAAACCCCCGGCTCCGTCGCCCGCGCCTCTTCGGTGAGCGGTGCGCCGAGCGGCAGACGGGGCTCGCCGCGAAAGGTGTTCATAAGGTTCGTCATCAAGATGGGGAAGGCGACGCGCCGCACGAGGTCGGTCTGAGAGGGGTGAAAGCGCAAAAAAGCGGCTTCGACGCCGGGTTCACTCAGGCCCAGAATGGCGGGCGAGAGGTCGCTCATCTGCGCGAGCGTGCGCCAGTCGCCCTCGGGCAGCGCGGTGCTATCCTCTGACGGACCTTCTGGTGAGTCTTCGGGCGGCAACCCCACCGTCACGCCCGTGAGGTCAACGAAGCGGAGCAGCGGGTCGCTCCGGTCCCAGTCGGCGATCTGCTGATAGCGCGGTTCTTCGCTCGGCGGGCGAAAGAAGAGGTAGCGGCCCGGTGCTAAGGTGTCGGGTAGGTCGTTCGAGGAGATGAGGACGTCGTATTCCAAACCCTCTTGCACCGCCTGAACGCCCCGCACCGCCACACCCGGCAAGATACGCAAGACGCGCTCAAAACGCGGCGTTGGCGGCGTCACTACGACGTTCAGCGTGCGGCTGCCCGCGAAGGCTTCGTTGTCCAAAGTGAGCGCGTCCTCTTCTGGAACGTCCAGCACAGCGCGGTAGAAGCCCGTCATCTCCTCGACGGGAAACGACGTGTTGGCCTGCCCCTGGCTCGGCACGAGCAGCGTGGTCTGGGCGATGGGTTGGTCATCTTCACCCCGCGTGACGCTCAGCGTGACCTCTTGTGGGCGGAGCGAGTTGCTCACCACCGAGACGAAAATCTGCTGATTGCGCAGGTCGAACGCGCTGATGCCCCAATTCGGCGGGCTCTGAGGGAGAGGTTGCTCATTCTCAGTCCCCGGTTGAGCGGTCTGAAAGGTCGGGTGAAAGGTCAGCGCGGTCTCGGGCGGCGCGACCACGCCCGCCAAGGCGTCGCTGAAGAGGTGCAGCTCTGCGCTAGGCGCAACCGAGGCGGCGAGGTCCACAGCGCGTTGCAAGTCGGCGCTGGCGTCCGCTGCCGTGAGGTCTTGCAGGGCGCGGCGCACTTCACTTTTGTCGTCGCTCATGGGTTGCGCGGTGGTGGCGTCTAGCCCGGCGCGAATGATGGCGACGCGACCCGCGTCACTCATAAGGTCCGCCGCTTCACTTTTGGCGCGTTCTAGCCTCGAGGTAGTACCCGTACCCTCCCCCGCCGCCATACTCGCCGAGGTGTCTATAATCAGCACGCGCTCGACGTCGCCCGAGGCGCTGAAGCTCGGCTGCGCCAACGCTAACGCCGCCAAACTCACGAAGAGAAGCTGCAGAGCGAGCAACCAAGTCGGCGAAAAGCGGCGACGGCGCTCAGCGAGCTGCGCGGCTTGCTGCCACAAAAAGAGCGCGGAGACGTCTAGGCGTCTGCGCCTCGAGCGCACAAAATGCAGCGCCACCACCAGCGGTAAGGCGAGCAGTAACCATAAAAACTGTGGCGCTAAAAAGCTCAACGGGAGGGACTCCTCGGGTGTGTCACGGCTCTATTGTAGCAGCGCGGCGTGGGCTAAAGCGTATAGGGGATGAGGAGAAAACATGTTTCAATTTTTCTTATCTCCTTTGCACCTCATCTCCTCATCTAAAACAATCTCTTCATCCAAAACTAGGTAACATAGTCTCAACTAAAGGAGACCTCCATGAAAACTCGCATGAAAACGCACCCCGAGCCGCTCCCTATCGGCGCGTCCGCCCCCGACTTCGCGCTGCCCGGCGTAGACGGAAAGACCTATCAGCTCAGTAGCTTTAACGCGCCCGTCTTCGTCTACGTTCAGGGCTGTAACCACTGTCCTTACGTCCTCGCGTCGCTGGACAGGTTGAAAACGTTGGCGCAGGATTATGCGACCAAGGGTGTCCAGTTCGTTATGGTCAATTCGAACGACGCCGCCCAGTATCCCGACGACAGCTTCGAGGCGATGCAGCGCTTTACCGAGGAACACGCCCTCCCTTTCCCCTACCTTTTCGACGAAACGCAAGAGGTCGCGCGTATCTACCGCACCTTTCGCACGCCCGAACTGCTCGTGTTTGATGAGGCGCGTACCCTCGCCTATCACGGTAGAATCGACGACAACCTCAAGGAGCCCGAGGAAGCGACCACGCATGAACTCAGAGATGCGCTCTCAGCTCTGCTAAACGGCGAAGGCGTACCGGAGCCCGAGACCTACGCGCTGGGCTGCACCGTGAAATGGAAGCCCGGCAACGAACCTGTGCTGAGCTGACGGGTTTAGATGAGGTCGATGTGGCCTTCACGCCTATAGTAAGTTGACAAGGGGGTGAGGTCGTGCAAAAGAAAGTGTCTCGTTCTGCGCGCACATCATCACCTGTCTTGCTCATGGGCTTCGTGCAAATTCACACACAAAACTCCGTGTACAAAACGTAGTACACCGTCAAAGGAGACTCGTGGCTAACCCCGACAATAAACCCAACAAAGAAGCTCCCGGTGAAGTGCGCTCCAACCTTCAAGTCGTGGTGCGCGTCGTGCTCGCTATCGTCGTCATTGCGCTACTCATAGGCTTGGGCTTCGCCTTGGTGCGTTTGCTGAGCCGTCCTGACCCGCTCGAGGCGGCGACACTAGCCGGGGTTGCGCTACACCTCTTACCTACTTAATGAGCGCAACCAGCAAACAGACCCTTCACGAGCAGACCCTGCGCGAAGAGGTCGTCAAGCTGCTGCGCGGCGCACAGGCGCATGTGACCTTAGAGCACGCCTTGGAGGACCTGAGCCCCGAATGGCGAGCGCACCGCCAACCTGGGCTTCACTCCATCTGGCAGCTTTTAGAGCACATGCGCGTGGCGCAAGCGGACATTTTGCGCTACACTACCGACCCCGACTGGGAGTCCCCGGCGTGGCCGGACGAGTACTGGTCCGAAAACCTCTTCTCCTTGTCCGAAGAGACTTGGCAGGAGACTCGCACAGGCTTCGAACAGGATTTGGAGTGGGCTATTTCATTAGCGCGTGAGGCCGACCTCACCGCCCGCATCCCCCACGGCGAAGGGCGCACCTATCTGCGCCAACTGCTGCTCATCGCTGACCACAACGCCTATCACCTCGGGCAGATTGTGGCAGTGCGTCGGCTGTTGGGGCAGTGGTCGAGCTAAAGGAGCCTTCAGCCGGTGGTAGCATCAACGAATAGCTAATGTAGACGACGTTGCAACGGCATGATACGTCCGGCAAGGCTCCTTTTCCGCTCGGGCTAGGTTCTGTAGGAATTGACCGGAAGCGGTATCAGATTACGTAGAGAAGTGTAAAGATAACCGACACAAAATAAAAACAAAAAGAACCCCGCATCTGCGGGGTTCTGGGCTCTTTGTTGAGTGGACTAGAAGGTTAGAACATTAAGTCGTACTGGATGGTAAAGGCTTGACCGTTGTTCGTCTGGTCGCCACGCTCGTTCTCGTAAAGACCGTAGCCGAACGATAGGCCGTAGTAGGTCCAGGAGACTTCGACACCTGTCGTAGTCTGCGTGAGGTTATTGAACTCGTCGCCGTCCGAGATGTCAGTGGCGGTGTCGTCGTCACTACCGCTGCTGCTCGTCTCGTTCTGGATGTTCTCGCCCTGGTAGTAACCGTAGCGGACGCCCAGCACGCTGTTCTCGAAGAGGAACTCGTTGAGCGAGATACCTACGCTGAACTGAAGCTCGGTCGCCGTGTACGTTGGGGATGCGAAACATCGTCACCTGTGTTCTCGTTATCGTCTTCGTCAGGGTCTACGTCAGTATGGTCGGTGGTGCGGTAGTTGACGTTCGCCGCGAGGCTCGGGGCCAAGAAGATGTCGAGCGGTTCTGAGGACAAGCCCGTGCCTAGCTCGATGGTGACCTCGTCGTCCGAAAGCGCTCCAGCGCTGAAGTCGCTTTCGTAATCGAAGTAGGGGTTGAAGGTGAAACCGGCGTAGGCGAGCTCGCCGTCCGCGCTGGCGCGTAGAGCGCCGTCTTCGATGCTGTCCTCGCTGAAGTCGTAGGTAACTTCAAAGTTGAAGCCGGGGACGAGCGCGTCTTCCGACTCGCCGTCGTGTCTGAGACCGACACCGAAACCGCTGAAGTAGTCGGTGTCATCGCGTTCGGTGTCGTCCACCGCCTCAATGAGGGTGCCGTCTAAGGTCACGCGGTTAAAGAAGCCGAAGGGCTCGATGGCGCGGAAGACCTCTACACCGACATCGACGCCGAAGGCGAACACCTCGTCGCCCGACACTGTATCATCGGTAGCTAGGATCGTCGTCCTCGTCCTCCACAACTTCGGTCGTCTCGTCCTCAACTGTGTAGTAGTCAGCGAACACGTCGAGATTGAAGATGAAGAAACCTAAGCCTGCCTCAGCGCCGAAGCCGGTTTGGTCGAGGCCGTAGGTGTAGGTGTCTTCGTCGTACTTGATGCCGTACCAGTACTCCGGGATGGTGCGGTAGTTCGCTGACAGCGTCTCTAAGAGCGGGATGTCGGCGGTGTCCACCTCGACCTGCGCGTAGAAGAGCGTGCTGTCTGTGACGTCTTCGCCGAACAGGACAGGAAGTTGATCGTCGTCGTCGTTGATCTCGCCGTCACCGTTGGTGTCTTCGACGGCCTCTTCTTCATCCTCTTCCTGGAAGACAACATTGTCGTCAATTTGGTTGGCGGCGAATTCTGCCGTGATAGTGAAGATGCTCAGGCTGACCTCACCGTCAAGACCATATACAAGGATATCAGCGTTGTCCTCTGCTTCGTCCTGGAACTCGCCAGCGTTACCCGCAATCTGAGCCACTGAGAAACCGCCGGAGACGCCCTCGAAGGGGCTCAGCGTGCCTCGAATGGCGCGGTAATAGGCGTTGGAGAAGGGGTTGGGTGTGCCGTCGGAGAAGGTGTCGTCGTCGGCTAGCTCGATGGTGTCGTCCTCGTCGTCGCCGCCCTCTTCGAACACACCGTAAGCGATGACCAGTTCAGGCTGCAAAAAGGCTAGCACGTCCGGCGTGCCGAGTCTGGCAACGAAGCCGGGTCCTAAGCTCTCGAAGACGTAGGGCGTGAAGTTCGCGTCGGGCTCTTCGCCGTAGGTGAAGGTCAGCGGCTCTGCGCCGATGGGTGAGAAGGTCGTCTCGAAGTCGTCGAAGCTGAAGACGTAGCCGTTGAAGTAGCTGTCTGGGTCGAGAAGGTTGGGGATGGTATCTTCGTCGTCGTCACCGCCTACGTCCACATCGCCCTCGAGCACCGTGGCCTCTTCGAGCGTCAGGGTTGCGGACGCTTCGAAGTCGCTGAACGCGCCCTGCAAGCCGCGCTCGCTCGAGAAACCGAAGGTGATCTCGATGTCCGGCTCGACCTCGCCCGTCTCGTTCTCGATGTCGTCGATATCTTGGGCCTCTTCGCCGTCGTCGGTCTCGTCGTCGTCGTCGTTAAAGTCTTCGGTGCCGCTGGAGAAGATGGAGACTTCGACTTCGCGCTCTTGACCGATGCCAAAGATACGGTCGACGTCGAAAGCAGCGTCGCCGACACCCAGGCGGCCTACTTCGTAATCCAAGCCGAAGCTGCCGCTAAAGGTGATGGCTTGGTCCTCGAGCGTGGTGACGCGCTCTTCAAGCCCACTTAGGCGCTCGTTTTGTTGCGCGTCGCTCTCTTCAAGCGCGGCCACCTGGTCGCGCAGGGCAACCTGGTCGCGGCGCAAGAGGATGACGAACTCGCGGATATTCGCGATGTCGTCGGTGTTGCGCTGAATGTCCTCTAAAAAGGACGGGTCGATGTCGCCGCCGGACTGTAAGCCCACAATTTCCTCGTTGAGAAGCGCAACAAGGTCGTTTAAGGCGTCAATCGAGCGGGTGTTTTGGGAGACTCTGGCCTCGAGTTCGCGTAGCGCGTCGAGCTGGTTCTGGAGGTCTTGGAGCGCCTCCGGGTCCAAACCCATACCGCTGCTAATCGCCGCCTCTAAAGCTGCGATATCAGACGCGATCTCCTGTACAGAGTTGCGGAGTGAGCTCAGGTCGTCTTCGGTGACGAATTGCTCTTCCAGGACGTCGATTAAGCGGGTGACGACGAGCGCCGCTTGGTAGCGGGTGAACGCCTCATTACCGCGAAAGGTCCCGTCCGGGAAGCCGATGACGATGCCTAAGTCGGCGAGTTCGGCCACCGCGTCAGCCGCGTACGAGCCTTCCGGTACATCCGGGAAAGCTGTCTGCGAACTGCTGTCGCTGTCGTCGTCGTCGCCGTTGGTGTTTTGCGCGTATGCGCCGCCAACCATCAGTAGGATAGCTAGCACTGTGAAAAGAAGTTTATTCATCTATTTACCCCTTGAACTTTAATGATTTATCTGCGCAGTAAGAGGGGATTTTTGTCCTTGACGAACGAGTGTCCGAGTTTCCTCGAGCGTCTTGGCCGCATGTGGGTCTCTCACTGGGACATTGCGCTCCGTAGAAGCCGGTTCAAGTGGTACACCTCCTTTCGTGCGACCTCTTAAAGACACAAATCCGCTGTAAGTATTTCACAGGCATATACATCTGTCAAACCCCTATGAAACGAACGTGAGAACGCCTTTTAGCCCACCACGGCGGGGTAAACCGCGTGTGGGTCAATGCAACGACCTTAAACCTCTTCATGAAGATTCGGCTATGTGTGAGAAAATCCTCATCACTTGATGAACAGGCTCTCATACGCACTTTTCCGACCTACACGGCATAGCTGTAAATAGCTGACGTTACTTTTATGAGTATTTATCTTTAAGTTGACATTATGCATCAGGTGTGTAAAGTTGTTAAAGAGCCACAATTTGAGAAGTCAGGACCTCTTCACTTTGGCTTCATCTACCCACAATTAAGAAAAGTACAACGAGTACAAAGCAGTGATTTTGATGAGTTTAGCGGGCTTTTTTGTCTGAACTGGGCTCGAGCAGCCCTCCCCCAACTAGGTTAAAATATTGCATGGCTCACCTCCGCGTAGATTCCGCAGACGCAATTTTGGATAGAGAGTATAGCGTGCTCGACAAAGGCTTCGTGCGCTTAGTGGACTATTTGGGTGGCGACGCCCGCATCGTACAGGCGGCGCGAGTCTCGTACGGTGAAGGTACGAAAACAGTCCGCGAAGACGCCGCTTTAATCGACTACCTCTTGCGTCACAAACACACCTCCCCGTTCGAACAGGTCATCTTGACCTTCCACCTCAAAATGCCCATCTTCGTAGCGCGGCAGTGGATTCGTCACCGCACCGCACGGCTCAATGAGATCAGCGGGCGCTACAGCGTGATGAAAGACGAGTTTTACGCGCCCGAGCCGGAGCGTGTGCAGAAGCAGAGTCAAGCGAACAAGCAGGGCTCAGCGGATGAGGTTCCCAGGGGATTGCAGTCACAAGTCGTCCGTACGCTGCAAAACGATCAGAGCACCGCCTACAGCCACTACCAGGACCTCTTAGACGACGAGGTGAGCCGCGAACTCGCCCGCATCAACTTGCCGCTGAGCCTCTACACCGAGATGTACTGGCAGATTGACTTGAGCAACCTCTTCCACTTCTTGCGCCTGCGCATGGATAGCCACGCTCAGTATGAAATTCGCGTCTACGGCGAGGTGATGGCGCAGATGGTCAAAGCGGTTGCGCCTTTAGCCTATGAAGCGTTTGAGGAGCACATCTTGTATGGGCGGAGTTTCTCAAAGACCGAACTCAACCTCTTGCATGAAGCGTTGGATATGAAGAGGTTGGAAAATGCTTTGTCGGAGAGCGGAATGCGCAAGTCGCGGCAGCGGGAGTTTTCGGAGAAGCTAAACGTAGAAAAAGAGCAGGAATCCGAGAAAGAACCGACGCCTACCTCTTAGGTTATGAAGTACCAAATCGTCGCCATCGGCCAACTCAAACGCGGCTTTATCCGTGAGGGGTGTCAGCATTTTTTAGAGAGGTTGGAGAAGTACGCGAAGGTTGAGGTTACGGAGCTTAAAGAAGGCAAGGGGCGAGCAGAAGAGGTCAAAAAGCAAGAGGGGGAAGCGATACTTAGGGCCTCGAGCGGCCACCTCATCGCCCTGGACGAACGCGGCAAAGAAAGGCGCTCAGCGGAACTTGCTGAGCGCGTGACTTTGTTAGAAAATCAGTCTGTCGGGCAAATCAGTTTGCTTATCGGCGGGGCGGAAGGGCTGAGTGATGAGGTGAGAGGGGCGGTGAATGAGTCGTGGAGTTTGTCTAAGTTGACGCTGCCGCATGAACTGGCGCGGCTCGTCCTCTTAGAGCAGCTTTACCGTTTGGAGACAATTCGTGCGGGGCATCCGTATCACCGGGAGTGAGTTAGAGGACTTCGACGATAAACGCGATGTGGGGAGGCAACTTTTTCTTGTTCTCTGCTCTAAAAGTAGCTTTAAAGAAGTAGCGGCCAGGCTGAGCGCTGTCAGAGACGCTGAGCCGAACTGCCGTACTGGACGTGCTCGAGCCTGTCCCCTCGATTTCATAATCACCGCCCATATCCACCCAATAAAAGTTGTCTTCATCCACTAAAGAGCTGAACCTAACCGTCTGTTTTTCCAGCGCTACCTCTGCTGTCCATCCCTCCGGTGCACTTATTTTTTCGACAGTGTACTGGTCAGTTTCGTCGTGAACAAGTACGGAAGCTTTCTCTTTATCGCGAGGGAGTCCCACGAGAAGTCTACCTCTTAGTGTAGAAGGTCTCTCCACTACAACAGTTTCGCCCGCTTTCACGGGGACAACTGTGTTTCTCTGCTGCTCGAGTCTATCTCTACTCAATCTGTCGAACGTATCAGGAAGGCGGTAAAAGCCTTCTGAAACTTTCTCAGCGTAGTTTTGCGACGTATAGAGGTGAGCGGGAGTTGTCGTTGGTGCACACGAAGCGAGAAAAAGTGTAGCCAATATCAACATAAGAGGTCTTATCATGGCGGGTTCCTAAACTCGAGACTAAGGCGCTCAGCGCACCTCTTACCCAGTATGAAAGACCCACGCTGACCTCTTCCGCGAAATTTTCACAAGTAAATAAAGTAGGGGCGAGTTTTGAATCGCCTCTACTGCGCTACTAACTTGATTACACTGTCAGCTAGTATTTGTGACGTTGTTGTCACCCTGAGCTTGTCGAAGGGTCTCGTCTTTCATCTCTGCTAGAGGAGTCAGCAAGGGCAGAGATTCTTTCACTCCGCTTCGCTCCGTTCAGAATGACATCATTCTTTAGTTAACAGAGCACTTAATGACCCAAACTTATATATTAAACCCAAACATCCGCATCTGCTTCTTCCCATCATCCGACATCTTCTCCGGCGACCAGGGTGGCGACCACACGAACTCGACGTTGACCTTTTTCACGCCGTCAACCTTCATGCAGGCGAGTTCGGCGTCGGCCTGAATCATGTCTTGAACGGGGCAGCCCATACTCGTCAGGGTCATCTCAACATCGACTTCCCCACCCTCTTTGATGTCAACGTTGTAGATGAGCCCCAAATCCACGACGTTCACGGGAATCTCGGGGTCTTTGACGACTTTGAGCGCTTCTAGGAGCGTCTCTTTGGTGGGCAAGCCTGCGTCTGGGCTGGCTTGAGTCTCCACCTGGTTCTCGTTCTGGTTCTCGGTTCGGGTCTCTGCTGCTTGTTCGCTCATGGTCTCAGCGTAGCAGATAGAGAGGCTAACGCCGCTATTTCATAGGACAAGCGGCGCGGCGTCTTCTTGTTACTAGGCTCATCGTTTACGGAACGCGCTTGACCTCTTTATCTATGACCTTGATGTCGGGAGTAGATGGCGCGGCAGAGGTGGATGACCCGGACGAGGGCAGGCTCTTGCGCAGTGAGGTCTCGACTTGGGCGATGTCGGCGGCGAGTTCGTTGCGCATCAACAGGACGCGCTCCTCTAAGCGCTCGACTTGGGCGCGTTCGTGAGCCTCAATCTGGTTGGTGTGCTCGCCGACCACGGTGCGAAAGCCGCTGCTGGTTTCAGTTAAGCGAGCGTCTAAGAGGTCGAGCTTCTTGCCTAAGCGGTCCTCGAGCCCCGTAAACTCCTCTGAGCGGTGTTTGTCAAGTTGCGCACGTAAACGGTCGTTCTGCTTCTCCAGATTGGTGATCTGCCTGAGCTGCCCCGCCCGCCTAAGAAGTGATAACAGCAGAAAGAGCAGGCACGCGGCGAGAATCGCGCCGATGAGAAAAAGCCCTAAAGGGAGCTGAACCTGAAAGAAGAGGAAGTTGATGGGTAAGTAGGTCGACAGCGCTGGCCAGTTAAAGGCGGTGAAAACAACCGTTAATACAATAAGGACAGTAACGAGAGTTCCTTTAGATTTCATAAGTCTCCTTCCGGTAGACACCAGTGTATAGAAGCGGCGCGGCGCAGGGGCGCAGTTCCTCACAACATACCCTAATTCTCTGAGAGAACGCAGTGATGCTTGGAAGGGGCCTTCTCCAGGTTTACGTCAGCGGTAGAACTAGGGGGCGCGGCGGACACGGAAGTGACACTATAGGTGGTCCCGCAAAGAACTCAGATTACCTCGTTAACCGCAGAGGTAGAGCACGTCGCTAATGGCCTCTAAACCTCTCCCCTTGAGCCCCTTCTTCTTGATGCTAAACCCCGGCGGATAGCGCGTCGGCTCCACACTGTAAGGCAGTGCTTTAAGCGCTTTCGCGTCATAATCTATGGTCTCTTGCTCGAACGAAAGCTGCACGTCGGTCATGTGCTCGGCAATCGTCACAACGCCCTTTTGCGAGGCCAAAAGGCGCACCTTGACGATCTCCGTGAACGTCTTGACCTCTTCAGGCATGGGTCCGTAGCGCTCCCGCATCTCGCGCTGGATGCGCCCGATCTCCGCTAAGCTGTCCGTTTCGGATAAGCGCCCGTAAAAGCCGATGCGCTCGTCGTCGTCCACAATGTACGAGGGGCTGAGCCGCGCGTCGAGACCCAAGTCAATGGAGACGGGTTTGGGCGCGTTGTCCTGTTGGCCTTTGAGCTTGGCGATCTCTTCGGCGAGCATCTCCGTATAAACCTCTAACGAGACCGCGCTGATATGCCCGTGCTGTTCCGGCCCCAAGAGGTTACCGACGCCGCGAATCTCCATATCTTTTTCCGCTAAGAGGTGCCCTGAGCCCAAGTCGTTGAGTTCCGCCATCGCGTAGAGCCTGCGCTGCGCTTGCTCCGTTAAACGTCCGGGATATAAGAGGTACGCCCACGCCTCCGTGTTGCGGCGTCCGACCCGCCCGCGAAGCTGATAGAGCTGCGCTAAACCCAAGCGGTCAGCGCGTTCGACAATCAAGGTGTTTGCGCCTGCGATGTCCAAGCCGGACTCGACGATGGTCGTGCTGAGGAGCACATCGAACGCGCCCTCCTCGAAGCGGAGCATGATCTCCTCGAGTTCGTCGCCGCCCATGCGCCCGTGCGCTACGCCAATGCGGGCCTCGGGGACGAGGCTCTGGAGGTAGAGAGCGCGTGAGCCCATCGAGCCGATGCGGTCGTGAATGTAGAACACTTTGCCGCCGCGCTCGAGTTCAAACATCAGCGCGTCGCGTACGACTTGCCGGTCATAAGGTTGCAGCACGGTCTGAATCGGCTTGCGTCCGGCGGGTGGCGTCATGATCTGCGACACGTCGCGCAGCCCGACCAAGCTCATGTAGAGCGTCCTCGGAATCGGCGTCGCGGAGAGCGAGAGCACGTCCAGGTTCGCCTTGAACGACTTCATCCGCTCCTTTTGCGCCACGCCGAAGCGGTGCTCCTCGTCGATGATTAAAAGCCCGACGTTTTTGAACTTCACTAGGTCGGATAAGAGGCGGTGGGTGCCGATGACGATATCGACCGTGCCCTCTTTGAGCCCTTTGATAATCTCGCGGGCTTCTCTGTCGCTGGAGAATCTCGAGAGCCCCTCCACCCTCACGGGCAATCCCTCGAACCTCTCTCTAAAGGTCTCGTAGTGCTGCTGCGCTAAGACGGTAGTCGGCACGAGCATGACGACTTGCGCGCCGTTACCCACCGCCCGGTGCGCCGCGCGAATCGCCACTTCGGTCTTGCCGAAGCCCACATCGCCCGAGATGAGTCTATCCATCGGCGTCTCTTTCGCCATATCGCGGAGTGTCATCGTCACGGCTTGCCGCTGGTCGTTCGTGAGGGTAAAAGCGCAGTTCTCTTCGATCAAACGGTCCCAGTCGGGGACTTCGGGGAGCGAGACGCCTTGGGTAATCTGCCGCTCGGCGTAGGTGCGAATCAGCTTTTGGGCCAACTCTTGAGCGCTCGCCCGCGCCTTCTCCCGCGCCCGCGCCCACTCGTTCGTGCCGAGGGTAGACAAACGGGGTGGATCGTCCGTCGTGCCGGGGTGACGGCGCAGCAGGGGAAGTTGCTCGACGGGCAAGTAGAGCTTGCCCTCGCCCGCGTAGCGCAGGGTGAGGTAGTCGCGCGTGACGCCCACCACCTGACGCGGCTCTAGGCCCATGAAGCGCCCGATGCCGTGGTCGGGGTGGATGAGGTAGTCGCCGACAGCAAGTTGCACGGCGTCGTGGACTTTGCGTCCCGGCAGTTTGCTGTGTTTGCGCGACCCCTGATAGCCGTACAAGAGGTCTTCGCTCAGCACGACCTCTTTAGTTCGCGGGTCGCGGTAGCCACCCCTCGAGGCCGAATTCATGTCCGATTGGACGCTCATCCCAAGCACGCCAGGATGAGACTCGACGCGCTGAAACCACCCGGAATCCACCTGGTCGAGCACCTTCTCCCGCAGATAACGCCCCGTCCGCTCGAACTTCAAAAGAAGGGTGACGCTGTAGCCGTCTTTGAGCCAGCCTTCGGCGTCGCCCGCGAAATCCGAGAGCTTGCCCCGGTAGTAGCCGAGCGGTTCTAGGTCGCTCTTTTCGTCCGGTAAGTCGAGCGGGTCACGCCCGAACGAGATGACCTCTCGAGTCTCCAAATACTTCCACAGCTCTTTCAGCCGCTCCACGTCGTCCAGCTCACCTGCAAAAAGTTCCGACGAATCCAGATAGACCGTGCCGGGAAGCTGTTCTAAGAGGTTGGATGACCACTGCGCTTCGTCTATTTCGGCATTCTCCAAAGGTGCTAAAACGTAGCGCTCTACCGCCGCGCCTGCATATTGCATCGTATCTAACTCGTTGCCGAAGAACTCGAGCCGCACGACCTTCTCTTCATCCTCTTCGTCCAAGTACACGCTCAGCGTATCGCCGCGTACCACCACGCCCGGCATCCCGTCGCGCTCATAGCCGAACGAGACGAGTTGATTCAAGAGGTCGTCGCGGGGGTATTCACGTCCGAGTTCTAAAGTGAGCGCGTACTGTTCAGGGCTGTTCGGAAAAGGCTGCAAGGCGCTCTTGAGGTCCAAGATGACCTTGTCGCGCTTGTCCTGCCAGTCGGTCAGGTTGGGGTTGGTGCTACTGAGCGCACCAAAAAGGCCCGTGTCGCGAAAAAGCCCCACGCGCTCCGCTGTGGTGATGAGCACCGCTGGCCCCTCGGTGCGGGCGAAGAGGGCTAAGCGGGCGACGGCGGGCAGACCTAGTAGACGTTTGGATTTTGTCTCTGTAGGGGTTTGTAACAAGGTGAGAACCGTTTCATGAGGGGGCTTGTGGAGCATTAAAAACAGCCCCTATCATACCGTTCTAAGCGCGTTTTCTTGACCTCTTGCCTTACAGTTTTAGGTCTACCCAACTTACTTAGACGCCGTGTTGCTAACGCGAACTCAGTCAATCCTGCGGAGATATTCGCGGTATAAACTTTATTACCTCCAACTTCGAGCTTGCACAAGTAGACGCACCGATTGATGAAAACCACAGATTGTGAGATTTGATGAGCCTGACATCATATAGAAGGACTACTATAGAATTGACACCTTATTCCAAAGAGAAAGTGAACATGTGATCATGCTAAATTTACCTCGACTTCAATTTGTCAAAGCGTTTCTTTTCAGCAGCCTATCTCTATTAACCGTTATCGGCTGCAACGCTGACTTACCTAAACAGGGCATCATTACCGTTCTTGCTGACGACCAGATTTATCAAGAACGCCCTGAATCGGAAACGCTGTGGTACGGCGTGCTCAATGAGGCACAACGTGGCACGGGAGCGCCTCTACCTGACCGGCGTGGCGAACTCTACTATCAGCTCGTTACTGATTCGGAGCGCCACCTCCTTTATACAAAGGGTATCATCCCACAACTAGAAGAACTTCTCGACCAAGATGTAATTGTTAAAGGTAAGTTTATAACGCCCCCCGACGATGTCGTTATAGGTGAAGAACTGTGGCCCGCAACTCTTCAGCTAGACGAGGTGTCAGACTAAGCCGCCTCAAATCACGGCTTAGTTAAAGCAGGAAGAACATATTAAGGAGGTGTCGGAATTTTTCGGCACCTCCTATTCGTGCTTAGTATTTTGAGACGCCTTCTATTAAATTCACTCCCCCTCGAGCGACAACTCATACGCCAAATTCCGAGGCGCACCAAAGGCCATCAACGCTTTTCTAAGGTCGCGTTCACTGAGCCCTTCAGCGGCGAGTTCTCTCGCTTTCACTGCAAAATCAACCTCTTGAGCAGGCTGCGGATTGGGCGACACCACCACCACGACCTCGCCGCGCACTTCACCTTGCGAAAGCTGCGCGTGAACCTCTTGAAGTGTGCCCCGGTAGGTCGTCTCAAAACGCTTGGTCAACTCGCGGCTGACGCTGACCTGTCTCGTATCGCCGCAGACCTCTCTCAAATCCTTTAAGGTTTTGACCAACCTCTTAGGTGATTCGTAAAAGGCGAGCGTCACCTCACTTTTGGCAATTTTCGTGAGCACCTCTCGCCGCGCTGAGCCCTTGCGCGGCAAAAAGCCCAAAAAGGTAAAACTCCCGAGCGGCAAACCGGAGAGGATAAGGGCGGGGATGAGGGCGGTGGGACCGGGCAGCACTTCCACCGTGTCGCCGCGCTTCAGGGCTATTTGTAAGAGGTCTGCGCCGGGGTCGGAGAGACCGGGCGTGCCCGCGTCGGTGATGAAGGCGACGCGCTCGTGTTCGGCGAGGACGCTTTCACCTCTCGAGAAAATCGTGTGCGCGTCTAGGCGCACCAGCGGCTTGTCTATCTCGAAGTGGTTCAGCAGCGTGCGGCTGTGGCGGGTGTCCTCAGCGGCGATGAGGTCGGCGTCGCGCAGCACCCGCAAGGCTCGCAGGGTGATGTCCTCTAGGTTGCCAATGGGTGTCGGGACGAGGACGAGGTGAGACATGGCGAGAGAAGAGGTCTAAGTGTAGCGCTAAACGCCAACTATATCGGGCTGCGCGACGCGCCCCCGACTGCGGCGGCGGGCGTTGCGCCTCAGCGCGGCTCGCATTTTGGCTCGCAGCAGTTCCACCTCACCGACGGTCACGGTGACCTCTGCGCCCTCGGGCAGCGACACGCCCTCGGGCAAGATGATGACGCCCTTGTCTACTCGTCCTTTATAGGCTCGCATCCTGTTCCTCCTCAGCTAGCTCGAGCCGCAGTGCGGCGATGACCGTCTCGGTTGCTTGCGTGTCCTGCCCCGCTCTTTTTAACACACGTCTGTAAGCTTCGAAGACGCGCAGGGCTTCGCGGGGCCGTCCCACTTCAATCAGTAAGTCGCCCAAGTGCTCCCCGTAGGAGAGAAACGCGGCGGGGTCGCCCGAGGCGGCGCGGCGCTTCGCCTGAATCGCGGTGATGCGCTCCTCTAAAATCTGGCGGCGCTCCACGCGGCTGCGCACCACGCCCCACGCGACGAGGAACACCGCCGCCGCCCCCGTCGTTATGGTACTAAACCCTCTGGGCACACCCAACTCCTCTGCCAAGTTCACCAGAAAGGGAAAGGTAAACGCGAGCGCCGCCAAGAGTGCAATGAGCGCGCCGTAGTTCATCTTTGTTCCGTATGGACCATACTTGAAGCATTTATCACCGTCAACCTCTTTGCAACGTCTAACCTCTTCACGTCATCTTAGCGCGTTCGGAAGTTCCCTGCACTTCACACTCGTGAGCACGTGCTAAAATAGGGGTAACGCTATGAAGTCAACCCTACCGAGACTCGAGCCGAACCGCGCAAATAGCGCAGCAGGGGACACGACCCCTGAAGTCCGCCGCTCGCCCATGAGTTACGAGGCGTACCTAGATTACGCTGAGGAGGCCCGCACGGAGTGGGTCGGTGGAGAGGTCGTTGTCTATATGCCGCCGAAAGCTGAGCATCAACGCATCGTCGAATTCTTGTATACGCTTCTCAACCTCTTTGTCCAGCTTTCTAAACTCGGACTCGTGCGCGTGGCTCCCTTTGAGGTCAAGCTGTGGGCAGAGGGTCCCTCGAGAGAGCCCGACATCTTCTTCGTCGCACAAGGCTCACTTAGTAAGCTCAGCCCCGAGCGCTTTAGCGGCGCACCCGAGTTAGTCGTAGAGGTCATCTCACCGGGCAGTCTCTACATTGACCGCAACGCGAAGTTTAAGGAGTACGAGAGAGCGGGTGTGCGCGAATATTGGCTGATTGACTCAAGACCTGGCAAAGCGTCAGCAGACTTTTTTCGCCTGGGCGACACAGACCGCTACGACCTCTTCGCCACTGAGACAGAAGAGGTCGTGACTTCAGCCGTTGTCGAAGGGTTTGAGTTGCGCCCCGAATGGTTGTGGGATGCTTCGGTCAATCCGCTGAGCGCGCTTGCAGAAATTGTCGGTAGAGATGCGCTTTTTGAGGCGTTGCAAAGTGAATTACAAGGTGAGTCGCAGGATGAGAGTGAACGTACCTCTTAACGGCTGACCTCTGCAAACTCAAACTTTTCAGTAGAATACTCGAGCCAATCGTTTCACGTTCGGCACACTCGGATACCCTAGTAGGATATAGTGGGAAGAACTCGAAATTGTTACGAACGAGCGGAGGACTGTTTGATGGCGCAAGCTGAGTTGGAAAGAGGAGCGGAAAAGCAAGACGTTTCGGCGGAGCAGAAGACGAAGATTTTAAACCGGTTAAAGCGGCTCGAGGGGCAAGTACGCGGGCTGCAAAAGATGGTGGACGACGAGCGCTCTTGTCAAGAGGTCTTGACGCTGCTCGCGGGCGTACGGAGCGCCTTAAACGCCACCGCCGATGTGATCCTGGAAAACTACTTAGACAAGTGTCAGGCGGATTTTAAGGGTGGTGAGGGCGACGCGTCCGAACTGCTCCGCGCTGTCAAACTGGCAAGAGGTTAGCTGAACGTCCGGTAAAAAGCCGCTTTATGCCGCTCGCCCATCTGCTGATAGGCGCTCGCCAACTTCGCCGCGAAAAAGCGCACCGCCCGCTCGTCTTGGGCGTCTCGCGCCTCTTCAAAACAGTACAAGCAGTGTTGCACGACGAGGTGCCACTGCGCTCCTTGTTCGGCGAGCACAGCGCGTAAATAGGCTTGTCGTACGTCGATAATTGGAGAACGCAAACTCATCACTTAACCCCTGAGAGACAGTAGCACGGCGTACAGAACCCTAAGGGGACATATCTCACCAAGCGTTGATACTAGCGCATGTTTTCACGTTTGTCGAGGGGCAAGCGTATGCGAGGTGCGGTATGGTGGCACTAGTACTAAGCAGTCCAGTCTAGCTGGACGAACGGTGAGGAACGAGTCGTGGGTTGAACGTCAATCATGCTGTTTACCTCTAGGCTCAAACTTCTATGCTCAAAGGTGAAGGTGTCCCGTTTTGTGTGCGCGGCTGTGCGCGTGTTCCTATAGGCTCTGCACGGTTCCGTACCTAAAACTTGGTACACCGCCTAAATATAGTCGTGGAGGCGATGATGTTTCAAGAGGGACTCTTAAAGGATAAGGTTGTGCTGGTCACGGGTGGCGGGACGGGCTTAGGGCGTTCGATGTGCGAGCGGTTCTTGGCGTTGGGGGCGCGGGTGGCAATCTCGAGCCGCCGCCAAGAGGTCTTAGACAGAGCCGCGCAGGAGATGATGGACGCCACCGGGGGAGAGGTCTTCACCACCACCGTAGATGTGCGTGACTCCGAACAGGTGAGCACGATGTTGGATGAGGTTGAGGGTCACTTCGGGCAGATCGACGTGCTGCTCAATAATGCCGCTGGCAACTTCATCTCGCCCACCGAACGCTTATCGCACCGCGCGGTGGACGCCGTGCTGAACATTGTCCTCCACGGAACCTTTTACTGCACTTTAGACCTCGGCAAACGCTGGATTGAAAAGCAGCAAGCGGGCGTGGTGCTCAATATCGCCACCACCTACGCCATGACCGGCTCAGGCTACGTCGCGCCCTCTGCCGCTGCCAAAGCGGGCGTCGTGAGCCTCACTAAGTCCTTGGCGGCGGAGTGGGGCAAGTACAACATCCGCCTCAACGCCATCGCCCCCGGACCCTTCCCCACCGAAGGCGCGTGGAGCCGCCTCATGCCGACTGACGAGATTCAAGAGCTGTTCGAAAAGCGCATCCCGTTAGGTCGCGTCGGACGGCATGAAGAACTCGCCAATCTCGCTTCTTATCTCATCTCGGACGCC
Source organism: Trueperaceae bacterium (assembly GCA_965213645.1). Taxonomy (GTDB): domain Bacteria; phylum Deinococcota; class Deinococci; order Deinococcales; family Trueperaceae; genus CBDBZX01. The sequence continues at coordinate 289,978 of CBDBZX010000004.1, read as the reverse complement.
TCGAGCTTTATCACGGGCGACCTCATTCATATTGATGGCGGCGAGACGACGTGGGGAGCGGGGGAGTTTAATATTTTGGATGAGGTGACGAGCGAGCAGTGGGATAAATTGGCGGAGATGCGGAAGAAGTAGGAGGTTTGAAAAGAGATAACCGGCTAAAAGTCTCGAGTTTGCTGTCTCCGACGTATTAAGGCGATGTACGGTTAGTCCTAAAAAGGCGTTCCGTGTTGCTCTATACTGTGTATACTGTTGATGTACTGACAGTCGAGATAAGGCGTGGGCTCCGTAAGCTGTTGGCAAGAGAAAGGAGTAGGGCAAGCTATAGATGGACGAAGCCTCGAGTCAGCCCACGCGCCTTGAAGACGCATTCGACTTCACCAAACTCGAAGTTCTTGCTTGGGAAAAAGAAGCGATACAACAAGCTGTCTCATCAGGCAAACTTCGCTTCAATCAAAAGTGGCACGCGGGTCAGCGAGCATTACAGCGCGAATTCACCATAAGGGACATCCTTAACTGCCTTGTACACGGTAAAGCAAAGAGTAAAGACCTCATCCCCTGGGACCTTGAAGAGAAAGGGGCAAGAAAGCCGGGCATCAACTACGACGGAGTTTCCTTGAAAGGAGTAGGGATGCGTGTAAAGGTTAGCTGGACAAAACGCGGTTATACCGTAGTGACGGTGCATAGGCGTAAACGATGATTGAACTAGAAAACGATAAAACGATGGTCACTCATACTCAACATATTGACAACGGTTCTGTTGTTGTCGTCACCGATGTACCCGCTTACGTTTGGGAAGAAGATGGTGAAGAGCAAACTGTCTATGACATGGATGTTGCGTTAAAAATCGACGATTTTGTGGTGAGCATTTCCGAGAAAAATTTAGAATCTAATAGGGTTTTTACCTATTCATATCAATATTTAGATGCAAGTTTATATGCTGATGCGCAGATTAGGATGACTGGCTCGAGTCGCGTTAATTTCGGTAGTGCCACAACTAAAGAATGGAAAGATAGCATTGACGCTATATACAAAAGTATTTCGTTTTTGAAAGAGGCTCTTAAATCTGTGTATAAAAGGTCTGCTATAGCAGACCCCGTTCTAGTTCCTGCACCAGGCAGCCTTTTATTTAATTTGCAGACTGCTGAGCCCATAAAGGCGACTCAGAACTCAATACTATCTATTCCAAATCGTTTAGAGATACAAATTCTTGAGCTTCTCATGGATGGCTATAATTTTGCGGTTGATGATGATGTACATAATTCACTTATAAGAGAATATCCGCAATTTAAGATTGCAACATTAAAAGCTATTGAGCGTCTATCTCCCTATAAAAGTTCTGAAATAGAAGAGGTTGAAATTATTCCTTTGGGTGAAGCGCTAAAAGAATTTGAACCCATTACTTTAACGAAAACGACGCGCGAAATAGCTAGAAATAAGCGTTCCTGGTTAGAATCAGGCTCTGAAAAGTCTGATATAAGAGAAGTTGTAATTATTGGTCAAATCGCGCAACTAGCTAGAGATGCAACTTTCACAATTTCGGATATTGAGTACAACTACCCTGAAGGCAAAAAGTATCGAACAAAAGCGATCTACTACTCAAAAATTTTTAAGGAATTAGGAAATTTATTTATAAATAGCAAGCGAGTCATATTTCGGGGTATTGAATATAGAGTCAATGGCAAGTGGAACAGCATTCCAAATATTAGAGAGGTCGAGGAGTTTCATGGAGAAGTGCCACCAGATAATGAACCTATCTACAGACTTCTCTGATCCTTTCCCAAGCCCCCAAGTATCACCCCACACCACACGCTAAAGAGCTTTCGACATAAGCTCCTCTAGTGAGCGCCCAAACTTTCCAACGCACCCGTTTCACCTGGCTCGCCTACGGGATGCTGGCGTACTTCGCCCTTTCGCAGTCGGTGTTCGCCCCCATCATGCCCTTTTTGCGCCGCGAGCTTAACCTTAGCTATACGGTTGGCGGGCTGCACGCGAGCGCCTTTGCGCTGGGGATGGTGCTCGTCGGGCTTTTCGGGGACGGCGTCATTCAAAAACTCGGACAGCGCCGCGCCTTTTGGGGTGGCGGCGCGGGCATGGCGGTGGGGACGCTGCTTTTAGCGACGGGGCAGAACGCCTATATGACGATTTTCGGCGCTTTGGTTATGGGTACGCTCGGCACGCTGCTGTTCGTCATCGTTCAGGCGACGCTCGCTAACGCGCACGAGCACTTTCGCCCCGTCGCCTTTATGGAGGCGAACCTCGCGGCGGCGGCAAGTGTGAGCGTTTTGCCTCTTCTGGTGGGTGGTTTTGAAGAGGTCGGTCTCGGCTGGCGCGTCGCGCTCTTCCTCATCGTAGGGGTGTGGCTGCTGATGGCGCTCAGTTTGCGCGAAACACCCTTTCCGCGACCTCTTCAAAACGAGAGTAAAGCGAGTGGACAACTGCCCCGCATCTTCTGGCTCTACTGGACCATTCTTTTTTTGAGCGTCTCAGCGGAATGGTGTGTGGCGCTGTGGAGCGCGGACTTTTTGATCTCGAGCCTCTCTCTAAACGAAAGTCACGCTGCCTCTTTGGTTTTTGTCTTTATCGGCGCGGGCGCACTAGGACGCTTGATCGGGAGTCGGCTGGCGAAAGCTCAAAGCAGCCGCACGCTTCTGCTCGTCTACCTCTTCATCCTCTTAGGGGGCTTTCCGCTCTTCTGGTTAGGCACGACGTTAATGCTCAAAATCATCGGACTCGCCATCGTCGGCTTCGGCGCGGCGGGGCTTTTTCCGCTCGGGCTCGCCACCGCGACGGACGCTCTGCCGACCTACGCGGAACGCATCAGCGCCCGCACGTCGTCCGCAGCCGGTCTAGCGATTCTCGTCAACCCACAGATTTTAGGGGCGAGCGCGGACCTCTTCGGCATTGGGCGGGCGTTTAGTTTGGTATTACTACTTGGAGGGTTAGCGGTGGTGCTTACGGTTGTTGCCGGAAGAGTAAGACGTTAGAGTTGGTCACCTGTCGGCAAGTCTAAGCGAAACGTACCCGAGGCGTCCTCTAAAGTCAGCTTCACTCGGTAAATCCCCTGACCCCTTTTGAGCATCTGCGAGAGGTTGACCTCGTCGCCCTTGTAAAAAACCTCTCTGAACACGGCGCGCTCGGGTCTGCCCGCTTTACCCGTCTGAAAGCTGTTCGGCTTTTCATACGTGCCTTCAACGGTGAGTGTGCCACGTTTGACCTCGCCACTGAATACGAGAGGGAAGCCGTCCGCTGAGGTGACGCGCCGCACATAAGAGGCGTCCGTCGTTGTTTTATAGGCAAAAATAGGCGTCTGCGGCGGAATACCTACGTACCAGCCGCGCCACTCGCCCACCCCGAAGAAGATAACGGCACAAAAGACGAGGAAGATGAGGAAGTCGCGCATGTATTCATGATAGAGCGCAAGTTGGAGAGGTGCTCGTAAAAATTTCGCTTGTGCTGTTTTGAATGAAGGCGGTATGTCAAACGTGCAAGCTCACCTAATGCGGCGTAGGGGCGGATTTCAAGCCCGCCCCTACGCCGTTCGTGCTATCTACTAAAGCTTACGCCTTCGCTGTCTCCTCCGCACTCTCCAAAATCGAACGCAAGACGGTCTGCAAAATCCCACCGTTGCGGTAGTAGTCCACCTCGACGGGCGTATCTAGGCGGCAAAGCGCGGTGAACTGCGCTTCGCTGCCGTCCTCTTTGACAACGTCCACCTTGACCTCTTCGCTCGGTCTGAGGTCGTCGTCAACGTGGATGGTGAAGTGCTCTTGACCTGTGAGTCCTAACGACTCAGCGTTTTCACCCTCTGCGAATTGAAGCGGTAAGACGCCCATCCCGATCAGGTTGCTGCGGTGGATGCGCTCGTAAGACTCGGCGATGACGGCTTTTGCGCCCAAAAGGAAGGTGCCTTTGGCGGCCCAGTCACGCGATGAGCCCATCCCATAATCGTTCCCGGCAAGCACAATCGTCGGCGTGTCCGACCCGCCATATCTCAAAGACGCCTCGTAGATGCTCATGACCTCATCGTCAGGTAGGTACGTCGTATAACCGCCCTCCGTCCCCGGAGCCATCTGGTTTTTGAGGCGGATGTTGGCGAATGTCCCCCGCGTCATCACGCGGTCATTGCCGCGCCGTGAACCGTACGAGTTAAAGTCTTTAGGCTCGACCCTTTTGGAAACCAGGTATTCCCCTGCTGGTGAATCTTTGGCAATCGCGCCCGCTGGCGAGATGTGGTCCGTCGTGACCGAGTCGCCCACCTTGACGAGTACCCGCGCATCCTCAATGGGTTTGATAGCTTCGGGCTCCGGGCTCATCCCGACGAAGAAGGGCGGCTCCTGAATATACGTGCTCTCCTCGTCCCACGCGAACAGCTCGCCGCCCTTGACCGGAATCTCGTTCCACGCCTCGTTGGACTTTTCAATCCCGTCATACATCTTCTTAAAGGTCTCAGGCTTCATCGCCGCGTTCATGCCTTCAGCGATGTCGTCGTAGGAGGGCCAGATGTCTTTGAGGTATACGTCTTGTCCGTCTTTGCCCTGACCGAGTGGCTCCGTGGAGAGGTCAATATTGACCGTTCCTGCGATGGCGTACGCCACGACTAAGGGTGGTGACGCAAGGTAGTTCGCCTTGACGTGCGGGTTGATGCGCCCTTCAAAGTTGCGGTTGCCGGACAAGACGCTCGCCGCGACCAAGTCACCCTCGTTAATCGCCTCTACGACGGGTTCAGGAAGAGGTCCAGAGTTGCCGATACAGGTGGTGCAACCGTAGCCGACCAAGTAGAAGCCCATCTGCTCCAAGTGCGGCATCAACCCTGTATCATTGAGGTATTCCGTCACGACTTTCGATCCTGGTGCAAGCGAGGTCTTCACATAAGGCTTGACCGACAAGCCCACCTCCGCCGCCTTCTTCGCCACCAAGCCCGCCGCTAGCATCACCGAGGGGTTCGAGGTGTTGGTGCAACTCGTGATGGCGGCAATCACCACGTCGCCATGCTTCAGCGTGACCTCTTGGTCTTTCATGCTGAGCGTGCCAGTGCGCTCCAATGCCTCGTCGGAGAGGTTGAAACCGCGCTCCACGGCGGGCTTGCGCAGGTCCTCTTGAAAGGTCTTTCTCATGTCGCTGAGTAGTACGCGGTCTTGGGGGCGTTTGGGTCCTGCGAGCGAAGGCTGGACGGTAGAGAGGTCAAGCTCTAAGGTGTCCAAAAACTCTGGGTCAGGCGTGTCGTCCGTGCGGAAGAGCCCCTGCGCTTTGCTGTAGCGCTCGACTGCTTCGACCTCATCGTCTAAGCGTCCGGTCTGGCGGAGGTAGCGCAAGGTTTCCTCGTCCACCGGGAAAAAGCCCATCGTCGCGCCGTACTCGGGAGCCATATTCGCAATCGTGGCGCGGTCCGGCAGCGTCATCGAGGAGAGACCAGAGCCGTAGAACTCGACGAACTTGCCGACCACCCCTTTTTGACGGAGCATCTGCGTGACGACTAAAGCCAGGTCCGTCGCAGTGGAGCCCTCAGGCAGCTTGCCCGTAATCTTGAAGCCGACCACTTCGGGCGTGAGCATGTAGATGGGCTGCCCCAACATGACCGCTTCCGCCTCGATGCCGCCGACGCCCCAACCGACCACGCCGAGCCCATTGATCATGGTAGTGTGCGAGTCCGTGCCGACTAAGGAGTCGGGGTAGACGACCTCTTTATCCTCAAGAGGTGCGCTCTGCACACCCTTGGCGATGTACTCCAAGTTCACCTGATGCACGATGCCCGAGGCAGGCGGCACCACGCCGAAGTTCTCAAACGCGGCTTGGCCCCAACGCAAGAACTCGTAGCGCTCGCGGTTGCGCTCGAACTCGATGGTGGCGTTCGTCGCCAAGGCAAAAGGTGAGTCGTACTCGTCCACCTGAACCGAGTGGTCGATGACGAGGTCAACCGGAATCCGCGGGTTGATGAGCTTAGGGTCGCCGCCCAAGCGGTCCATTGCACTTCGTAAAGCGGCTAAATCTACGACGGCAGGCACGCCCGTGAAGTCCTGCAAGATGACCCGCGCGGGCTTGAAAGGGATTTCCTCTTTGGCGGGGTCTTTAGCGTTATAAGCGGTGAGTCCTTCCACGTGCGCTTCGGTCACGTCGTAGCCGTTTTCGTTGCGGAGGAGAGACTCGAGCAAGACCTTAATTGAAAAGGGCAGCTTGTCTACATCGCCGTGCCCGTCCTCCTTGAGTTTGGAGAGTCGGTAATAGTACGCTTCGCCGGAGCCCGTATCGAAGGTGTCCCTTGCGTCGAATGAATTCTTAGGTTTGAGGTCAGCCATGTGAAAACTCCTTGCTTCCTGAGTTGCTTTGATGAGGTGGAGAATTGGGGTTTACAGCGTTTGTTTTATCTTACCGCGACTTGCGCGTCTTACCTGTAGGTGAACTTCTTCACTTTACACAGTTGATACACTTTTAGACCTCTTGGGGTGTAGCGCTTGCGTAGAGGAAAAAGCGTTCAGTGTGCGAAACGTTAGCGCTCCAGCCCAGAGCCTCGAGCCTCCCCTCCAACCCTTCAGGCTGATAAAATACCTTGACAATCTCGAAAGGTCCGCCCGTCGTTGAGGTGGCGCGTGACGACCTCATCATCCCTACCTCTCAAAAACTGGTCTTTGGCTGTGCTTCGGGCCTCATAGAGCGAATCAATTAGAAAGACGCGCCCGCTAGGGTTTAGCCAATCGCGTAGAGAACTCCAGAAGAGGTCAAAGCGTTCGGGCGGCACGTGCGAGAGCCAAAAGCTGAAGAAAATCGTGTCGAACCTCTCCTCAGGTTGCCATGCAAAGAGGTCAGCTTGAACGTATCTCACCTTATCGGACTGGACGCGCTGAGCATTTAGCTCTAAAACCTCTTCGGACGCATCTACCGCCGTAAGCGTTTCGGCGTAAGCGGTCAGATTTTGCGTCCACCAGCCTGTGCCGCAGGCGAGTTCTAAGATGTTGCCTCGAGGCTCAAACTCCGCCAACGCCTCCCCAAGCTGCGCTACCTCTGCAAACCACTGCTTTTTGTGCGCCTCACCTCTGTCATAGCGCCCCTGCCGTAAAAACCACTCGTCGTATTCCGACGCCCTAGCGCGGTAGTATTCGATCTGCTGTTCAATCTTCAGGTTCACCTCTCACCTCCACACTTCAAGTTTGCGCGTATCCTAAATGATATGAAAGAGACAAAATCACCTAGCATAGTGAGCATCTACAACCCCGAAGCCGCCGCGATTCTGACCAACCCTCACACGTTGAGACAACTCGAGCCCTTCCTAGCTAGAGAAAACACGGTTAAAGACGCGGCAGAGGAGACAGGCGAGAAGCCGAATACAGTGTTGTCGCGAGTGCGGCGCTTTGTAAGGTTAGAGCTTTTAGAGGTGGTACGCGAGGAGCCGCGTCAGGGGCGAGCGGTCAAAGTTTATAGAAGTACGGCGGACGGCTTTTTCGTCCCCTTCGAGGCGACCTCAGCGGAGTCTTTGGAGGCGGCACTCGCTGAGCGCGACGCCTACTGGCAAGCGCTGTTGCGACACAACGTCGTGCGCTCGAGGCTGGAAAAGGTGGAAACGTATGGCACGCGCATTTACCGCGACCCCAGAGGACGCTTGCAAGTCCAAATGGCCGTTACCCCCGAGCAAAACACCACGACCCTAGCGCCCGACGACCCCGCCGTGCTCTCCGCGTGGCGCGACGCGGTCTATCTCGACTTTGAAGACGCTAAAATGCTCCAGCGCGAGATGTTCGACCTCTTGAAGCGCTATCAGCAGAAGCGAGGGGCGCAGAGGTATATCGTGCGGTTGGGGTTAGCGCCAATAACAGCAACGAGCAATCCAGTCGAGCTGGTGGCTTTAGCTTCCGCAGGAACGAACGGTGAGCAATGAGTTGAAAGTAGAAAACCAAACGCCTTTAGCTTTCAACTTATTGCTGTCCTCATTCATACACCCCCCACCGAAATTCGCTATCATCTAACTATGAATAAACTTCTTGTACTCTTCACCTCTCTACTTCTCCTCCTCGCCGCTTGTGCGCCGCGCACCCAAGAGGCGTCCACGGCTCCTGAAACGGAGGTGATGTTTCAGAGCCCCGCCGCTCAAGAGACGAACCGCATTGCCATGGCGGCGTATCACCGTATGGAGTTGGGGCAGTTAGAAAATGGCAGCTATACGACGAATGTTCTCATCAATTTAGATGTGCCGCAAGGCGTACGCTGGATGTTGGAGGACTTAAACGACGACTCCTACACGCTCCGCTTCACCTCCGCTAATGTGCCTGACGCCGCTTGGATCGTCACGCCCGAAGGGGTCGAGCCGCGCCGGGTGGAAGAGGGTGCGCCGTCTTAAAGTTTTGACGTGCTCCAGAAATTTCACTCGAGCATCCCCAACTCCCATGTTAGCGTAAGGCGAAAATCTCGCATTCGACGTTTAGGAGACCTCACTGATGACGCGATTCCTGCTGACCTGCGCCTTGTTCACGCTTGCACTTCCCTGTGCTTTCGCTCAACCTCTCACCTCTTCTCTTGCTGAGATCGCGCCCGCTGAAACGGTGCTGACGCTCGGCTATAAGTCATCCGGTGAAGGCGGTTCGAACAGCTTAAAAGATGACTTGACTGGCCTCGAGTGGCAACAAGCGGGCGAGACCTTACAGCAACTCGGGGCGTATCTGGAAAACAGCGACCTCTCCGGTGACTTTCAAGACTTGAGCGACCTCTTGAACGAGTTTTCAGGCGGGCTGGATACGCAAAACGAGGGACGGGCGATGTTGGAGCAGTTCTGCCCGGAGCTTCTGGATGAGCGCTTTAACGAAATAGAGAATATCGCCGCAGACGCGCTCCTCGCCGTCAGCGTAAGCCCCTTCAATCCCGTGCCCGCCGTGACCGCGCTCTTTAGGGCAGACGGAGAAACCGAGCTTTACGCCGACCTGCAAGAGATCATCATCACCTGTGCGGAGCGTGAGGTGGAGGTGGTGCGGCTCGTTCAAGGCGACGTGCCGCTCTACGTCATCGGCGACGGCGGCGACTTTCCCGTGATCATTGGACGCTCGGACGACCTCTTTTTTGCAGGCAGCAACCCTCAAGTGCTGCGCGGCGTAGTGCGGCGAGCGCAGGGCAACAGTGAGGCGAACTTCGCAGGTGGGCGTCTCTACAGCGAAGCGCGTGAGGTCTTAGAGGCGGAGGGCGTCTCCTTCAGCCTCAACTTAGCAGGACTCGCGCAGATTGCCGAGAACTTCGGCGGGCTGTTCGTGAGCGGTCCTGAGATGGAGGGGGCGTTCGAGCGCGGTTTGGCGATTTTGCGCACCCTAGAGGGCTACGCGGGCTCGGTTCGGGCGACTTCGGAGGGGCTCGAGGCCGAATCTCTCACCGTCGTCAACGCCGAAGGGGGCGACCCTGAACTTGCTGACCTCTTACTCTGTGACACGTGCGCGGTCTCTTCGCCTTTTTTAGCCCCTGAAACGAGCGTCGGAGTGAACGCGCAATACGTAGCGTTGGAGCCTATTTTTAATTACCTTCAAGGCGTGCTGAACGACTTGGAACCTCTCGTTGGTGAGTCATTGGATATTAAAGCTATCTTGCGCGAAGAATTCGGTTTTGACTTGGATACTGCCCTCTTCGACTGGCTCGGTAATGAGGTTTACTCGGTGGTACTGGAGCCATTTAGCGCCGACTTGGGCACGCTTTTCTACGGCCAGGCGTCGGCGTTTTACGTGCCCATCACGAGTCAGGAGGCGGCGGAAGCGGGCTTGGCGGAATTGGGTGAGGGGTTGGCGTTTGTGCTCGAGGCGTCCGAAGACATGGATATGGACGAATTTTCCTCACAGCTTTTCTCTGACGTTGCCACTGAAACATATACTTACGAAGACGTCGAGATTACGCGCTACCGCTCAGGGGTCAATACCGACGTGGGCGTGGCTTTTTTGGGCAATTACCTCGTCTTTAGCACGCCTGCCGGAGCGTTGGAAAGTCTCATCGACACCTTTAACGGCACTAACCCCAACATCTTCGCGAACCGCAGCTTTCAAACCGCTTTCACAGACCGCCCTGAAGAGGTCACGCTGCTCAACTACAGCGAGTACGGTACGACGCTGGCAGGTCTCGCTGACCTCTTGGGTCTCTTCAGCCAACCGCTCGCGTTCGCCGCGAATATAGCACTCGCTGAGGTTGAAAGCGCCGATGCCCAAACGGACACGCAAAAACCGAACTACGCTGAGCTGTTGACCCTCACCGACCTCTTGCCCAATGCGTTAGAGGTTATCGCTGAGCATGTCGGGGCGGCGAGTGGTTATAGCGAGGTGCGTGAGGGCGCGGTTTATCGGCGCGGCACGTTGCAGATTGATTGGTAGATAAAAAGAGGCTCGAGTCTTGAAGATTGGGTCTCGAGCCCCTTCCATCTCACGCACTCCAACTGATTGAGGTGAGTGTCCCATCCGCTTGATAATGCGTCACTCCGATGCGCACACGTTCTTGACCTCTCGGGTCACGCTGCATGTCGCGGGCTAAATGAGGTAAAACCAGGCCGTCGTTTCGATGATGTCCAGCGCCGCGAAGTCTTTAGGTTCTTTCCAGTAGAGCGTCCCTTCGGTGCACTCTGGCAGTGAATAGTCTCTAAGCTCAGCCGTATAGTAAAGAAGACCCGTCAGCGGTTCGTTTACGCGGTTGTGATAGAGCACGCGGCGCAGCGAGAGGTGCGAGAGGTCAGCTTCTGTTAGGTCTGTTTCCTCTTTGAGCTCGCGCAGCATGGAGGTGCGGAGGTCATTCAGCTCACCCGCTTCGACTCTGCCGCCTACGCCCGTCCAGCGCCCCGGCGCGATGCGTTTGTTCGGGGCGCGTTTGAGGAGTAAAAAGCGTCCTCCGTAATGGAGAAAAAGGACGGTGTAAAGGGCGAAGGCGTTGGGTTTACTGAGCATTAAGGGCTCGAGCCTCTCGGAGTACCCTCTGGATAAACGTATGCTTAGCGTCCGTGTAGGCTTCGCGGTTATCTGGATATCTCTTAGCAAGGTCTTCTTTGAGCGTTTGATACGTAATGACGGTTTGGGGATGAGTTCTCAGATAATTACGAAAAAGCAGATGCGCTCCCCACTCCTCATTGACCTCTTCAAACATATGAATGTGATGCGTCCTTTTTTCCGGTGGACCCTTCACGAAGTAGTGGCGGCGCGGGATGCCATTTTCACCCCTATAGGTGTAGCCGAGCTTTTCGATCGGGAAAATGAGCGCGAAGGCTTCTTCGAAGTTTTTTACCGCAATACCGATGTCTAAAATAGGTTTAGCTTTAAGATTTGGAACAGCGGTGCTGCCGATATGCTGAATATCTAAAACGCCTCGACCTATGACCTTTTCGAGACGCTTCTTCTCTTCTTCGTACAGTTGCGCCCATATTGTCTGATAAGGGCTGAGTTTGACTTTGTCATTTCCTAAACCAAGCACCCTTCACTTCCGTTTCTTGTACGCGGAGTCGTGATCAGGGTGAAGCGAGATGAATCTGAGGATGTCACCTTCGCGTCTCACAACGGCGCGACATTTCTGCGTTACGCGAATTGTGTAGGCGTCAACTGACTTGATGCTCTCCCAGCGTAGCCCCTTGTCGCGGTAGACCTGTTGCCAAGAGAGTTGTTTGAGCTTTCGGAGCGTCTTAAAAAAAGCGAGGAGTTCGCCCTTTCTCGAGCCTCATAAGCTCCGCTTGAAACGCTGCCCCGTTGAGGTCGAAGTCCACTAATCGTCTAAACGTTCGCCGTGCTCAGCTTCCCACCGCTCACGCATATCTTTTTCGAAATCCGCTAAGTTCGTGACCTTTGCAGGCGTTTCGCTTGCCCACGCTAAACCCGCTGCCACCTTGCTTTTAGCGGGTTCTTCGTGCAGCCACATCTCGCTATCCGGGATAACTTGGGCGGTGCGGATGACCCAGACACCCTCTTCGGGATTGTCCACCACGACGGTGCGCCCCGCGTACTCTTTCCCCAATGAGATTTGACCACTTGTTCCGACGATTTTGACGTTCATGCCGCATGATAGCACAAAAACATAGTGACGTGCGAAGCGGATGTCATGCTCGAGACCAAGCACTTGCCACCTCTCAACAATAGTTATCCTAACAAGGTTGTATCACGCAGATATTATCCATGAACGTGTATATCTTTTTGGCGCTTTGTTTGCTGAGGGCGTTCGTGACCAGTTCCGAACGCAGTGAGACGTAGTGAGACGCCCTTAATACCTGCTGTATAGTAGCGCATGGAATACACTAAACGTTAATAGGCGCAATACACTAACTTAGGGGGTCTCAAAGTCTCGCGCATCTGCTTGGGCATGATGAGCTACGGCACACCCGAGTGGCGCGAGTGGGTTTTGGACGAGGAGGCGAGCCGCCCTTTCGTGCAGCGGGCGGTGGAACTCGGCATCAATTTCTTCGACACGGCGGATATGTATTCTAAGGGCGTCAGTGAAGAGGTCACGGGCAGAGCTCTTGAAGGAATACACGCGCCGCGATGAGGTGGTCATCGCCACCAAAATCTACATGCCGATGAGCGACGCGCCCAACCGAGGCGGCTTGTCGCGCAAGCACATCTTCGACGGGGTGGAAGATTCGCTCCGCAGGCTCGGCACGCCTTATATCGACCTCTATCAGATTCACCGTTTTGACTACGAAACGCCCATAGAAGAAACCTTAGAAGCGCTCCACGATGTCGTGAAAGCAGGCTACGTGCGCTACCTTGGCGCGAGCAGCATGTTCGCGTATCAGTTTGCCAAAGCACTTTATAAAGCTGAGCTGAAAGGCTTGACGCGCTTCGTTTCGATGCAGAACCACTACAACTTGCTCTACCGGGAAGAGGAGCGGGAGATGCTCAAGCTCTGTTCCGAAGAGGGGGTTGGGGTGATTCCGTGGAGCCCGTTGGCAAGAGGCTACTTAACGCGCCGACCCGAGGAGCGGACGGCGACCTCGAGGGGCGAAAGCGACGACATCGCCCAGCGCCTCTACGGGCCCGAGGGCAGCGATGACATCATCAACCGCGTCGTTGACCTCTCCGAAAAACGTCACGTGAGCCCCGCCCAAATCGCGCTCGCGTGGCTCTTGCATCAGCCTGCGGTGAGTGCGCCCATAGTCGGCGCGACTAAAATGAAGCATTTGGAGGACGCGGTGGGGGCGGTGGGGCTCGAGCTGAGTGAGGACGAGCTAAAAAATTTAGAAGAGCCCTATACGCCGCGTCCTATTGTCGGTCATAGCTAGCGCCGGAGCTGCGGGGGTCCGAGTCAAAATCGAAGAGGCTCATTCTATTGACGCTACCTCTTTACGCTGTTCTCTCTGTCTACAGCTGTCAGCTAAGAAATAGGCGACGTTGTTGTCACCCCGTTCTGAGCGATACGAAAGGGCAGTCAAGGGAGTCTGGCGTGAAGCTTGCCACGTCGAGGGGTCTCGGTCTATGCCAAAACTTCGTTTGCGTAGCCCTTCCTTCGGAGGCTTCGCGCACCTTCGGAGAACTATGCGCTGCTCAATCAGAGGAGTCGGCAAGGTGAGATTCTTCGCTACACTAGCGTTATGTCGCTCAGAATGACTTGACTCATTCTTTACTAACGCTGTGCTGACTTTCTTTTACTAATTGTTTCCCGTCTCGTTGACCGTACCGAAGTCAACCACCTCTTGACCGTGCTCTAAAGCGCCTAAATCGGGGGCAGGTCCGGCGTAGGGCAGGCCGACCCTTGCCCCTACGTTGATGGCGGGGCTGCCCTCTTCTAAGCGCAAAAAGTCTGGCGAGTCGGGGTTCAGGCTGATGAATTCCGGGTCTTCAATGCCTAAGTTCCAGGTGTTGTTGCTGTGTTTGTCGTCATCACTATAGTCGAGTTGGGGGTCTTCGTAACTGATGTTGTTTCTGAGCATATTGGGTCTGTCATCTCGGCTATGAAACATAAAGCCGTTTCGCCCGGCTTGCCAAGAGGTGTTGTGCAGGAGCGTCACGCCGCCGCCGCCGTTGGTATCGAAGTTGTTGGTGCGGTTTTTGTAACCGATGTTGTAGCGGACGGTGACTGGGGCACCCCGCTGACCCGGACCTAACTTAAACCCTTGACCATTGCCTGTCGGACCACGCCCATTTTCGTGAGAGAGGCAAAACTCCACTAAAGTGTTGGTAGTCTCCCAAATATCCGTGCCGTCGTCGGAGTTGTTGTAGGTGTGACAGTTGCGAATCACGTTGCCGTCGCCAAAGGAGACCTTGATGCCGTCGGCGCTGTCGCCGCCATTTTGCTCGCTGTAGTTGCTGTGCGAGACGATGCCTTCAAGCAGGTTGCGGTCGCCCGTTACGTAAACGCCGTCGGAGTGGTTCTCATAGGACAAGACGTTTCTGATGACGTTGTGGTCGCCTTCCATGTGCAATGAGCGTCCCGCGCTGTAGCGAAAGGTGAGGTTTTGGACGACGAACCAACTGATCTCCTCGAGTCTAAAGAGCGCCGGGTAGCCCGTTGACTTCGTATCCGACCAGTGCTCCTCGCTGCCGTCGATGACCGCCCGCTCGCCGGGGTAGCTCTCGACGGTGATCGGCGTGCCCTGTGCGCCGTTCGCGATGTCGAAAGACGTGCCGTCTACATATTCCTTATAGACGCCCTCGCGAAGCTGGATGCGCTCGCCCGCCTGAACGACGCTGAGCGCTTTCGCAATCGTGCCAAAGGGGTCGTCCACGCTGCCCTCAGCCTCGTCGGAGCCGTCCGTCGCGACGTAATAGTCCGCCTTGAACGCCTCCTGGACGCTCTCGGCCACGAACGCCGCCGAGAGCGTTTCGCTCTCACCCGAACGCAACGTGACCTTGGCGCTCACGACATTTTCGCGGCGTCCTAAGTCGTCTACGTTAAAGGGATATGCGCCTCGCTCTTTGCTGCCCGCAAAGTCAAACGGGGCCACGGCCTCAATCTGAAGCGGGCTGAGCGCCCGGCTATCGTTGAGGTAAAAAGCGACCTCTTCGACTGATTCGGCATCTGAACCTAGCGGCTCAAAGAAGATATAGACCTCGCCTGACAGCGACGTACCCTCTAAGGGTCGCGCGTCCTCACGGTTGGGAGAGGTGCTCACAAGGAGCCGGGCCGCGCCCTCGTCCTGTACTGAACGTGCTGAGGTTGGTTCCGATGTCGTCGCACTCGATGTGCTCTCCTGGGCCAACAAAAATGGGACAGTGCATATGAATAAGGTCGCTAAGGTGAGTTTCATCGCCCAACAGCCTAGCACGCCAACGTTAAATCCCTTGGTAAGTTTTGTTTCTGAGTCTTAATTCTTCTAAAAGGGCGAGTACGCCACCGGACGCGGCGTCCACAGTGGCTCGGCGTACTTCACCCCGATGAACGTCCCCCAATACGCCGCTCGCCCGCGCCTGCGCATGTACACGTCCGGCGTCACCGTCTCCGAGGCGGCTTCGCCCGTGAACTGACTCTGATAACAGCGCACCGCCTCTTCCCACGTATCTATATAGTCGCTCGTGTCTACGACTAAAGTCGCCTCGAAAGGACCGTTGCCCATGTAGAAAAAGAGGTTTTTGGGCTTGTAAGGCTCACCGGAGAGGGGGCTGTTCTTGAGACCCGCTAGGTGAACGGCTGCGGGAACGATGTGCGCCGCCGCGACGTGGTCGGGGTGACGGTCGTTATGGTGCGGGGCGATGACGACTCGGGGGCGGAGTTCGCGCAGGACGTGGGCCAACTGCAAGCGGCGGTCTTCGCTGTCCATGATGCGCGAGTCGGGCCAGCCTAAGTTTTGGCGCACGTCTAACGCTAAGACTCTCGAGGCAGCCTTGACCTCTTCCGCGCGAATCTCTGGCGTGCCCTTGGTCGCCGCCTCACCTTTTGTAAGGTCGATGATGCCCGTCGTGCGCCCTTCGGCTTTGGCCCTTGCCAAACTTCCGCCCATCCCGAGTTCGGCGTCGTCGGGGTGCGGGCTCACCACTAAGAGGTCAAGCTCAGCACTGAAACTAGGCACGGCTCGAGGACTTCTCCTTGGTCGCCTCTGCCTTTTCCCCAATACGCCGCTCGTTGCCGTTCGCCAAGCGGACGATGTTCTCCTTGTGCCGAATGACCGCGAGGGCGGCGAGCGAGGCGAGCAAGCAGAGCTGTGGCAGCGTAAAGGAGGGCGTCATGACCAAAAAGAGGGGCGCAGCGACTAAACCCACCACCGAACCGAGCGAGACGTAGCGCCCGATGACCATCGTGAAGAGCCCAATCGCTGAGGCTGCGAGCGCGGCGGCGGGCGCAATGGCGATGCCGACGCCTAAACTCGTGGCGATGCCTTTGCCGCCCTCTCAGCCCTAAAAAGACGTTGAAGTTGTTGCCCAAAACCGCCGCGAGCCCCGCTAAGACGAGTCCCCATTCGCTCAAGCTGAAGAGGTCGGCGATCAAGACCGCGAGCATCCCTTTTAGGGGGTCGGCAATCAAGACGATGAGCGCGGGAACCGTGCCCACGGCCCGCAGCACATTCGTCGCGCCGATGTTGCCCGAGCCCGCTTTTTGAATATCGACGCCGTGAGAGCGTGCTACCCAGTAGCCCGTCGGGAAGCTGCCGATGAGGTAGCCCACGACCAGACAGAGAGCAAAACTTAACGCATCAATCATCGCTCACTCCTCATGTTGACGTTTTCATGCTCGTAATCCATGTTTGCAAGTCACCCTTAATCACCCCGCTCGCTTATCACTTTAATCCTAAATGCACCTGCGGTTTCAGTTGTATATCTCGAGCAGTCCGTCAGCCTATCACGTCAGGGCAAGGTATAACACTTCCAAAGTAGCTGAATTTCCCAGGTAACCTATAGTGTGCGTGCTAGACGATACTCCATAACGTGGGAGCGTCTCAAACCAGATGATACCTGCCAGTAGGTAGCTGAATTTCCCTAACCTATCCCTAAATACTCTGTCAGCTAAAAAATACAACATGTCATTCTGAGCGGAGCCCTTAACAGGATAGACTCCGCGGAGTCGAAGAATCTCTGACCTTGCTGACTCCTCTGACAGAGATTGAAAGTTCTCCCGAAGGAGGGCTACGCAAACGAAGTTTTGGCGTAGCCAAACGAGACCCTTCGACAACCAAGGCTGCGCCAGACTCCGTGAACAGGGTGACAACAGCGTCGCAAAACTTACCTGACGCTGTACTAAACGACACGCAGCACCTGTGCAAAACTAGATTTTACCTCTGACTACAGATTAAAAAGGTAGGCTGTCATCATGAGTCAAGCTGCCCTCTTCCTGGTGGTGCTGAGCATCACCGGCATCTACAGCGTCCGCTGGACGATGCGCTTAGCCCCTTTAGCGAGTGAACTCCCGCTTAAAACGATCTTCGCCACCGCCCTTTGTGCGCTCGTTGCGGCGCTGTCGTTCACGACGAGCGTTTCCTCAACGCTCCTCGTCACCACGCTCGTGATAGGACCGCTCTTCATCCTCGCGCCCTTGCTCCTCACCAGTTTGGCGAGAGGTCGGCTCTACAACGCCGCCACCTCCGTCACTGACCTGCTCTACTGGACGGACGAAGGGCGCACAGGCGTGCGGCGCTTGCTCGCGCAGGTCGCGCTGCAACAAGCTGACGCGGACGAGGCGCTGGGTCTCTTGCCCGAAAAGGGCGCGGACCTCTTGCGGATTCAGGCGTACGCGCTCTCTGAGCGGTGGCGTGAGCTTTTGGAACTGGACGTGCCCGAACGGGGTGATAACGCGGCCCTAGCACGTGCGGCGCGGGCGCAGGCGTATCTAGCCTTGGAGCAACCCCGCGCCGCCGAAGCCGAGCTGACGAGGATGCGCCGGACCTGGGAGGACGAAGGGCAAGGTCCTCTAGGATATCGCAGCGTCAAACTGACCCAAGCGCGGCTCTACGCTTATGAGGGCAACTTAGAGGCGGCGCGGCGCGAACTGCAAGACCCGCTGCCGGGTGTGCCGCCCTACCGCATTTTAGACATTCTCGCGGACGCCGCCGAAAGAGGTCGTAACCTAGAAGCTGCCGTGCGCCTCTACGCGCAAGCCTACACCTATGCGCCGCCGAGTCAGAGAGAGCGGTTTCGGGGGAAGTTGGAGCTATACGGTCAGCCCATCCCCGAAGCGCCGAGTCCCACCTCACGTTTGAGCGTCGCCACCCTCTCGCTCGCCGCTGTTATCGTCGCCGCTTATCTCGCACAAGTTTGGATAGACCGCACCTACGGTGCAAATGCAGGGAGCATCGTGGCGGGCTTCATCCTCAACCAACCGCAAATTCCTGAAAGTAACGCCCTGTGGCGCTACCTCTCCTACGCCTTTGTGCACGGCGGCGTCGTCCACATCGGCCTCAACACCTGGGTGCTCTACGACATCGGGCGGCTTTACGAAACGCGGCGGCACTGGGGCAGCCTGCTCGCGGCGTTCGTCTTCGGCACGGTGATGGGCGCGTACCTCTCCGTCGTCGCGGAAGGGAGCGGACCGCTCACGCTTGTCGGCGCGTCGGGCGGCGTGCTCGGCATTGCGGGCGCACTCCTCGCGGATGTGTGGCGCAGCACCAGCCCGCAAGACAAGCTCTTGACCCGCTCGCTGTTGCAATGGGTCGTCCTCATCGTCGTCTTCTCGCTCGCGATTCCGGGCGTGTCGCTGTGGGGGCACATCGGCGGACTCGTCGGTGGCGCGCTGTGGGGCTTTATGCGCCAAGGGTTGCCCAACACCAGGCAGATCGACCTCATCGCGGGCGGTGTGAGCGTCGGGTTGATGATTTTCGCGGTCACGGAGGCGGGGTTGTGGCTAATGAGGTATGGACCGCAGTTGTGAGCAATGAGTTGAAAGCAATCCCCTTTCGGGGACGAACAGTGAGCAACGAGTCTAAAGGTTTTCACTCATTGCTCATTGCTATCTTTTCATCACCTGCTTCTGTGCCCGCTTCCAATACGAACTAAACGAGCGTAAGGACGCTTCGACCCTGGCGAACGGTTCATCCTCTATCAACGGAAACGGGAAGGTCATCGTCAAGTTTCCTGAACATCCCCCACGTACCCGGATGCCATGAGCTGGCGGTAGCGAAACTTTCACACCTTCTCTCTTTGGCGTAGCTAAGAACCTCACCTGAAGTCCCAAACACAAGCGCAACCTCTCGCCCTTCGTCACGCAACCGCTTCACGAGGTCCGCCGCCAAACTCACCGCAAAGTGAAGCCGCATAAAACTCGGCTGCTCCTCTTTGAACCTCTCGGCGTCCAAATAGACCAAAACAGGCGCGTCCGCTACCTCTTCTAAGACCCTTGCCCCATCTGACAACCTCTCCGCGTGAAGGAGCACAAGCGGGTTCTCACCAGCGGGTCTGAGCAAGTCGGGTTGAGGTACGTTTGCAACGGCTTGCGGCTGCTCTTTCGGGCGTTTTTCAAAGCCCCCTTTGCCGTAACCACCGAAAAACCTCTCGTCCAGTTCTTCGTATGAGGCGTTAAACGGCGCGTCTTCGCACGGTTCGTGACCGTAGCCGCGCATATTCTCGCCGTTGAAATAGTAGGGCTTCGACGAGAACGTAGAGGCAACCCACTGCCACGAGAGCGCGTTGGGTCCGGGCTCACCGTCTACGAGGTAGCGGTAGAAAAGCCTTTCGCCGTGCCACCAATGGGTGTTTGCAAAGTGCGTCACATACGCCGCGAACCACAAGCGCTGATGGTTGTGCAGATAACCTGTGTCCTTTAGCTCGTGGACGATACGGTCAATACAGGAAAGTCCGGTTTGACCTCTTTCTATTTCAGCAGGTAACTCGTCGCGCTTCTGCGTGGGGTATTTGTAGGGCTCGAGCGACCTGTACACCCTGTCCCCCAACGCCAAAAACCCCTCACGAAAATACGCTTTCCAGCCGAGTTCGTTCACAAACTTCTGATAGTCCTTGCCCTGCGAGCGCCCTTTCGCGTGGCGCTGCACCTCGGCGAGTGTGAAAACGCCCCAGGTGATATAAGGGTTGAGGCGGCTGACGTTGCCGTCAACACTGTTGCGCGTTCGGTTGTAGCCTGTTGGGTTGAAGTTCTTCAACTGCGCTTTGGCGGCAGCTAGGGTTGGGGTGAACGTGCTCGAGATATGCACCTCTCCGCTATAGAAACCTTTGAGCGTTTCGGCGAGCTTATCTTGCAACTGATCGACATTCAAAACCATGAAATAACGTACCAGTGCAAAAATTTGGTGACAGCAAGGAGAGGTGCAAAAGCGTTGTGTCAGGTATTATGCCAGCACTGTGTCTGCGTAGGGGCGGGTTTCAAACCCGCCCCTACCACGTTAATGCGTTCTCTATCCCTATAGACCGCGCCGCTTCGTAGGGGCGATTTATGAATCGCCCCTACGAAGCGGCGCAATCTAAGATTCTTGCTTTCCCAAGCTCACAAAGAGCAGCGCCCAGCCGATGAGTTGGAGCACGCCGCCAATCGGCGTAATCGCCCCGAGCCAGGAGATACCGCTCAAAACGAGGATGTAGAGACTCCCCGAAAAGATGAGGCTGCCAACGAAGATAAAAAGTGCGGCGCGGTGGGCTTTTACAGGGAGTGCGCCTATCGCCAAAAGCGCGAGCGCGTGATACATCTGGTAGCGCACACCTGTCTCGAAAGTCTCTAAGCGCTCAGGGGTGAGGATTCCTTCTAAACTGTGCGCCCCGAATGCACCCAAACCAACCCCGATAAACGCCAACACCGCCCCGAGCCGCGCCGGATGAATCTTAAACGAACCTCTTGTACTTTGCATCTCTCGACTTGCCATAGTTGACCTCTTTGACTCGTTTGACTAAACAGCGATAACGTTACTGACCTCTTTATTTATATCTTTAGCAAGCGTGCGCTCGCCTGTGAGGAGGCCGTCCGTAAGCTCCAACACCACGTCTACCTTCTCCACCAACCGAGGGTCATGCGTCACGACAATCACGGTGCGCCCCTCTTCGGCGACCTCTCGCAAGGTTTGTAACACCACCGCGCCGCTCTTTGAATCCAAGTTTCCCGTAGGCTCATCGGCAAAGACGACGGACGGGTTATTCGCTAAAGCCCGCGCCACGCTGACCCGCTGCCGTTCACCCCCTGAAAGTTTGTAGGGCAGATGATTCGCCCGCTCAGCGAGTCCGAACCGCGTCAACAGAGACAGCGCCCTCTCTTTGCGCGTCGCCGCGTCTACGCCCGCTAACCCCATTGGAAAAGCGACGTTTTGCTGCGCGTTCAGAATAGCAACCAAGTTGTACGACTGGAAGACGAAGCCGAACTCGCGCAATCTGAGTTCGGAGCGTCCATTTTCGTTCAAGCTGCTGACCTCTTGACCGTTTAAGGTGACGCTGCCACTCGAGGGTACATCCAACCCCGCCAAGAGGTTTAAGAGCGTAGACTTCCCCGAGCCCGACGGTCCCATAATCGCGGTGACTTGGCCCGTTTGAAAGGCGTAGCTAAAGCTGCTGAGAGCAGTCACTTCGCCCGAGGGGTCCTTGTAAATTTTGCTGAGATTGTGGGCGCTGAGCACGTCTTAGAGCATAACGCGCACAGTGCGAACCGTTTGCAAGCTGCCTTGCGTAAAGTTTCACGTCGGAAGGGCAGTTAGTCGCTCCCGCCTCCATCTACCTGTTCAGAACCATTCATAACCTCTTCAGAAGGCGTGTCGCTCTGGCGCAAATCGAGCCCATTGGTGCGGTTCGTCGCTTTGTCCAAACCTTCATTCAGCATCAACTCGATACTATCAGCGGCTTGCTGAACCACCTCTTCTAAGAGGTCACGCTCGTCCTCACGAAAGCGGCTCAGCACCCAGTTCTCCACCTTCCAGCCTTCCGGCGGGCGACTGATGCCCACCTTGAGGCGGTGAAAGTCCGCGCCAATTCTGTTTTTGATGTCGGCCACGCCGCGCTGACCGCCCGCGCCGCCTCCGGTCTTAAAGCGGAGGCGGCCCAAAGGCATGTCAAGGTCATCGTGAACGACGAGCACCTCTTCGGGGGCGAGACCCTGCTTCGTCATATAGGGTTGCACCGCGCTCCCCGAAGCGTTCATGAAGGTGAGCGGTTTGATGAGGCGCAACGCACCCCACCTGACCTCTTCGGCTTGCTTCGCTTTGCGAAAGCTGAGGGCGTGCCGACGCGCGAGTTCATCCAGCACGAGAAACCCGGCGTTGTGCCGGGTGTTCTGGTAGCGCGGTCCGGGGTTGCCGAGACCGACGATGAGTTTGATAAGTGGCGTCATAATTTACTCAGTCACGCAAGTCTCAACCCGAAGGGTTAGCGGGACTTCATCTTTCTGTGAGCACGCTCACGGATGTTTTATCCACTGACAGCATTTGTGACCAGATGACTATTGTACCCGTAGGGTATACCTGCTGTTTACTCAGCGGACGTATCCTCTTCTGAACCCTCTTCAATCTCGCCATCCTGACCAATAACTTCAGGCTCCGTAACCTCTTCCTCTTCGGTGGGCTCCTCGGGCTCCTCGGCTCGAGGCGCTAAGATGGCGACGAGCGTGCGCTCGGGCTCATCCAACACTTCGGCTTCCGAGGGCAACATGTGGAGGATATCGGAGATGTGGATGGCGTCGCCAATCTCTAACGCGCTGACGTCCACCTCCAAGTTGCTAGGAATCAGGCGCGGCAAGATATTGATGCGCACGTCGCGGCGCTGCACGTCCACCTGACCGCCTTGCTTGGCTCCGGCTGGCGTGCCAACGAAGTCAATCACAACCGCAACTTCAACGACTTGACCCGCCGTGACCGCGTAGAAGTCCACGTGGATAGGCTCGCGGCGGCGCTTGTTCATCTGCACGGCGCGGACCAACACATCGTGGCTCTCGCCGTCGATTTCTAAGTCGATGATGTTCGAGGTGCCCTGCGAGCGAAACGCCTTGTCGAAGGCTTTCGTTTCTAAGCTCACCGGAACGTTGGTCTCCTTGTTGTAGACCACGCCGGGCAAGTGCCCCGTCTTGCGGATGGCTTTCGCCTCACCGGGCGTGCGTTTTTCTGCGACTAACTTCATGGTTCCTCCTGATACTTGGCTTTTGATGTCTGAATGATGGGAACAACTGTTCGTTACATCAACGCGACATGCTCTAAATCTCTCAACATCTGGCTGCTGAGCGCAACCGTCATCAACAAACCGAGATGATACCACTAAACGCCTCGAGCTTGTGAAAGCTGAAGTTTTCGAGTCTCATCACCGAAGCAATTTTCAAGGTTACTGAGGTTGTATCACGCAGGTAGCATCCCTAAATGTACGTGCTTATTCATGTTCTCTTTAGTGAGGGCGTTTGTGACCAGATGACCTGTGCCCTGCAAAGCGGGTATACCTGCTTTACGTCTGAAAGAGCTGACTCACCGAGTCGTTCTCGTGGACGTTGTGGATGGCTTTGGCTAAAAGTGGCGCAACCGAAAGCACTTTGATACGCTCGTGCTGTCCCTCGATGGGAACCGTGTCGGTGACGAACACCTCGCTGATGGCGTCGTGACGGAGACGCTCCAAAGCGGGTGGTGTAAAAACAGGATGCGTCGCAACGACGCGCACGTCGGGTTGTGCGCCCAAGTTGAGGAGCGCGTCAACCGCCCGCGTAATCGTTCCAGCGGTTGAAATCATGTCGTCGGCGATGATAGGACGTTTACCTTCTACTTCACCGATAACGTGCGTGACGCTCGTTTCGGTGGGGCTGCTGCGGCGTTTATAAAGAATGGAAAGAGGTAAGCCCAAGTGATTAGCGAGCCGCCGCGCTTCAGTGGCTCTACCTACATCGGGTGAGACGACGACGCTCTCAGAAAGGTCTATCGTCTCCAAGTGACCACCCAAGATACCGAGCGCGGTCAAGTGGTCCACGGGCACATCGAAAAAGCCTTGAACCTGACCGGCGTGCAAGTCTACGGTGATGACTCTGTCGATGCCAGCGGTCTGCATGAGGTTGGCGACGAGCTTGCCTGTAATTGGCTCTCTCGCTTGCACTTTTTTGTCCTGCCGCGCATAACCGAAGTACGGCACCACCGCGTTGATGCGCCAAGCCGAGGCGCGGCGCATCGCGTCGGCGAAGACGAGCAGTTCCATGAGGTTGTGGTTCACGGGCGAGCAGGTGGACTGGACGATGTAGCAGTCTGCGCCGCGCACCGACTCCTCGATTTGCACGCGGCTTTCGCCATCGGGAAACTGTGAAACTCGCCCTTTGGATAGCTCGCGGCCTAAGTGCTTCGCGACGGACGTAGCGAGTTCGGGCGTCGCGCTGCCGCAGAAGATTCTAACTTCGTCGCCGGTATTCATGACCTAATATTCATGACGCTGCCATGACGCGCTTGAAGGGGACGGGGCATACACTATAAAACAAGGGGTAAAACAAGGGAAACCTCACTCGTCGCTGCTCGAACATCATCCGTTGGGGCCTAGTGACTGAATTATGGCTAGGCAAAATGCCGAAAATGCCAAGGGTGAGTATACACAGAAAAACGCCCCTGCGCAAAAGGTTTGACGTAGCTTACGCCCACAGCCAAGGTACAAGTTGCATATCTCACTTCGTCTTTGAGAGCTTTTCAGGATGAATCGTTTTCGCCTCTTTGCCGCGCAACCTCACGCCCCTCTTGCTATAACCCCGCCTAGCCTGCTAAGCTGTCTCTTCGGAGCGTTCGGCTTCAGTTAGTAATGTGTTGAGACAAAAGAACGCAGGTATCATCTTTTAATATAGACGTTGAGCATTGCTCAACTAGACTAAGCGCGTTTTTAGTCAGACGATACCTGCTAGTCTTGCCGAGGTGGCGGAACCGGTAGACGCGCTAGATTCAGGTTCTAGTCCTTGAAAAAGGGTGAGAGTTCAAGTCTCTTCCTCGGCACTTTTGAAACGTCCCCGTTATTAGGCGGGGATTTTTTTTGACCTCTTACTAAGGTTAGCTCGAGACCCCCATTACCCCCGACAACCTCTCATTGCTCTGCGTATGCCGAAACTACGACTAAGCGACGTGCGGCGCGGTTCGCCACTACGTTATTCAGGTTGAGCGTCCGCGTCTCGAGGAACCTCTTTTTGATGAAGAGCTGAACCCTGTTCGCTAGCGCCAGATTGCGACAAAAACCCAAAGAGTTGATGCCAGAAATAGCGAGGTAATGAGCGTATAGGAAAACGTCGCTAACCTCTCGAGCTGTGGTTTCAGCAAGCACCAACTGAATACTAAAACAGCAAAACTACCTAGTGCGGGCAGCGATACGATTACCTTTGCCATCGTAGAAGGTTCCGAATAGTCGAACTTGGCGAAGATCTTGCTCGAGTAGCTATACAACGACAGACCTGTCGCCACAAAAAACGGTGATATCGACCGAAGCCACAACCGTTCTTCCTGTGACCACGACCGAACGTAATAAAAGAGGATAGCTCCTACAAGGACAACTGACATCATATCGGTTCTCTACTTTGAAGTATGCAGCGCTATTTCTCAGTGCAGAGCTTTACTTTATAAAGATGCGGGGTTAGTAAAAACCTGAGCCTGCGTCGGGGACGCCGAAGAGATAGTTTAAGCCCGCGTTCGCCTGCCCGACGCCCAACCCGAGTGAGGTGGCGAGACCAAAAAGCGTAGCGAACACCGCGAGCGTATCAACTGTGTCGCCCATTCAGCCGTAGATGCGCTCACCTAAAAGTGGATAAAACGCGGAACGGATCGTTAGAGGCATCCCCCAGTTGTAGGCGAAGAAGGCGAGCGCCAAACCGACCACTGCGTAGACCGCCCAAGCGTGAATCCCCCAGTGGAAAAAGCTCACCGCCATCGCGACTTGCGCGGCGTCCGCCGTGCCCGCCTCTGCCATAAAGGGCGGCGTGGTGAAGTGTGAGATAGGCTCGGCGACGCCAAAGAACATGATGCCGATGCCCATACCCGCGCTAAAGAGCATTGCGAACCACGCCCATGTCGAGAACTCCGGTCTGGCATCTTGACCACCGATACGCACCTTACCGAAACGACTAAAGGCCAGGTAGAAGGCGAACAGCACGAAGATGTTCGCCGCTAAGATGAGCAGCCAGCCGAACCGATTGGCGATAAAGGACTGCGTAGCGCTGAAGACGCTCGAGGCTTGCTCTTGAAACGCCAGCGTCAACACCACCATGAGGATGATGAGGGCGCTCGAGACGAAAAACACCGGGTTGTACTTTCGGAGATGATACCTTTGCTGGTTACGAAATTTCCCTCCGGGAAGGCAAAACTTCGTTTGCGTAGCCCTCCTTCGGGAGAAGCGGTAATCTGTCTCAGTATGTTTTGGAACTGCTAGTACAGCGTTGCGAGGCGATGAATGACTTACAAGAGGTTATACCACACGCTCATGTATCGTCCAAAGGCCCTCTGTTTGCACGAACCTCAGAAAAATAAACGTCAGAGGAGAAGCCAGACAGGGCCTTCTCTTAAATAGACCTCTTGCAAAAGTACCGCGTTACCCACTGAGAGCGTCTACTCATACTCGCTCTGCTCGGCAAAAGCGGAAGCCGGGCATTCGCCCGCCCCCCACTTTCGCAAGAGGTCTAATATGCGGATACCTGCTACTAGTAGAGCTCTTTATAAATTTCGTAGTCGAGCAGGACTGACTGCAAGTATTCTCGCGGCTCAGCGCGGCCAATAAAGCGGTAGAACTCGGTTTTGTTTCCGTTAATGGGCGCGGACTCGAAGAGCCGCCCGATGTAGCCCTGTCCGCCGTTATAGGAGGGGACGACGCGCTCCAAGTCGCCCCCAAAATAGTCGGTCAGCCAGCGCAGATAGAACGCACCGTAGCGGATGTTGTCTTCGGGATTGAAGGGGTCGCCGGGCGTCTCACCGAGCAGTTCGGCTACCCAATCCCAAGTCAGCGAGACGAACTGCATGAGCCCCTCTGCGCCCGTGTGCGAAACGGCTTGCGGATAAAAGCGCGACTCCTTGCGCATCACCGCCCAAATCAGTTCGGGCTCGATCTCTCTAAGCGCTGCTTGAGCGCTCACTAAAGATGGGTACGCCTTTGGGTACGCCGCTCGCCACGTGCGCAGGTCGCGGCTGCCGCGCTCTATGTACGTTTCAGCGGCGCGGGCGCTCTGGCGAAACTCGCCGAGGGCTTGTAACTTCTCGGCAATCGCTACCGTCGCGGCTTCACCTCTTGCGTCTCTCAATGCAAAAAGCAGTTCGCCCACCGCCGCCTCCGGGTCGTGAGCGCCCATAAGCGCGTCGGCGAGCGCTAAAACGGGGGGCTCGAGCTCGGGCAACGAAGAGGTCTGGGGTAGCCCCAACCCCAAACCCTCCCTCAGCCCAAAATAGGAAAAGGCAGGCAGTAGCGCCCTCGCTCGTTGCGCCGCCGGGTCGTCGCCGTAGCGCTCTGCCAAAACGAGCGCCCGGTACGCCGCGTCGTCGGCGTAGCTCGAGCTCATACCCGCAAGCTCTAAATAGAGAGGTATGGCGTCCTCGGCGCGATTTTGAGCCTCGAGCAAGTCCGTCGCCCCCCACAAGCGCCTCGCCTCACCCGTCTGAACGAAAAAGTTTACGGCGGCGTCTATGTCCCCTTCGCGCCGCGCTACGACGCCGCGCCCATAGAGTGCATCACTGCCCGGTAAATCAGCAAAACGCGCGTCCGCCGCCTCGTTTTGACCGAGCGATAAGAGCGACCAGGCTTCGCCGTAACGCGCGTCTAGGCTACTCGGAGCCTCTTGCAACCAGCGTCCGTAGGCGTCTAAAGCGCGTCCATGCTCACCTAGAGCGCGGTACGCAGGCGCTTCGATGGAGGGAACGGCGCGACCCGCTAGAGCCTCTAAAGCGTCGCTGTAGCGCCTATTCTGCAAGTAGATGTTCGCCAACGTTACAGGGTTGGACTCGAGCCGCTCCAATCCCGCTACCGCTTCGGTGAGCGGTAGCGCCTGCGAATACGCCGTGATTGCCTCTTCCACGAGCCCCGCTTGCTCAGCCGTCTGAGCAAGCTCGAGCTGAAGACTGTGCGTCTCACCTCTCGCTAAAGGGTCGCTCGGTTTAAGGTCAAAGGCCCGTTGATAATAGTCTACGCGCTCAGCGGCGGAGAGGTCACTGCGAGCGAGCGTCAAAAGCACGCGGTAGGTCAAGAAGTCTTGCGTGTCCCTCTCTAAAAGCGCTTTGAGTTCCTCCATGTCGTTTTGCCGCGCAGCTCCGTAAAAACGTCCGTAGGTCTCGAGTGTTACGAAGTTTTCGCCCTTGCGAAACGCGCCCTCGTAAGGATTGACGACCTCAACTCTAGCTTCAGGCAGAGGAACATCCCTAAATCCCCAAGGCTGACTGAGAGCAATCCACACCAAGCTCATGACGAGGAGGCTCGAGAGTAAAAGGAGCCGCTGCCGGGTTACATACATCACACCACAGTCTACGCAGCCTCGTAAGGCGTTTGCTGAGAAAGGTAACAAAATGTGAAGAATTTCAAACTTTCGGTTGCTCAAACGAAGTTGTGCCCTTCACAAATGGATGTAAACTCGGCCTGGTTATACCAAAGTGAAGTTTAGACGTCGTAGTTTGACATCTAAACCGCGCGGAAAAGAGCCCTTAGCCAAAGGACTTGACTATGAAACAACGCGCGTTGATAACGAGATGCTACCTCCAGCTAAGGGCTTCTCTGCGCGTACCCTCGGTTCGCGAAGCACCCCGCAGGGACGCTCTCAGATTACGACATCTTTATTCAGGTTGGTATCAGTAAGGAGTAAGTAAACCGTGCAATTTCGCATAAACTTATGTAATCTCGTATTAGGCTGTCTCGGTTCGCGCAATTTCGCTTCAATACAGCTTGTATCCAAGTCGGCCAAACGGTAAACTACGTCTTGACACAGGCGCACGGGCCCTTAGCTCAGTTGGTTAGAGCAGTCGACTCATAATCGATTGGTCGTGGGTTCAAGTCCCCCAGGGCCCATCCCGAAAAAGCGTGTGACACACGCAAAAAGACGACTACTCTGTTCGGGGTGGTCGTCTTTAACTTTGGTTAGCTCAGTTTCAACCTTCGAAGATTGAGAGCGTTGCAATAGAGCTTTTAGCAGGTATACCCCTAGAGGCGGGGTACGGCTAGCGGGAGCGGGACCACGCGTTACGAAGTTTTCGCTACTGCGAAACGTACTATAGTCATCTGGTCTGAGTGCGCGAAGCGATGCGAAGCAACACTCTCACTATTCGAAGCAACGTTGCAAGCAGCAAACTGCGTCCCCTTTCCCCTTTCGGGGGCGAACGGTCGGGATTACGTAGTTTCCCATAGGAAACGAACGGTCGGGGATGAACGATAACTAGCGCGCACCTTCGGTAATGCTGCTTTTGGCGTTGCCAAAACTTTCCCTGCGGGAAACTGCGTAACCGTTTGCGTAGCCCTTACTTCGTAGGCTAACGCGCACCTTCGGGAGAAGCGGTAATCTGTCTCAGTATGTTTTGGAACTGCTATTTGTATAAAACATGCTCAACCCTCTTGATTATCTGGTGAAAGTTCAAGCACGATTCATCGTTGTGGTTTCGAAAGAAGATGATAAGGAAGCTATGTCAGGCACAACCAGTTGGGAAGGTGGGCGCAAAGGTGCGGAGCGCAAGAGTGAACACGGTGAGCCAGAAAAACAGCTTCAACAAGGCTTTTAGGAGCCTCATTGAAACATTGGACGCGGTGACAGAGCAGCACAGCATTTCACGTTCAAAACTTGTTGGGCAAACCGTAGCGACTTGGCTCATAGAAGGAACGAGTACCGAGCAGTGAGCCTAATTCTCACTCATTGCTCCTTGTGACCTTTACTGTGCGGTTGACGGTGCATAGCGCGCCTCTTTCAGCCGCACGCGCCGCTTCGCCCAATTTACCATCACGATGCCTAAAATTGCCACGACACCCCCGATGAGCGTGAGGTAGGTTGGGACTTCGTCAATCAGCAGCCAGGAGAAGAGGATGCTGAAAACAGGTACGGTGTAGAGGAACGCCGTCACAACTGTCACAGGTGCTTGGGAAAGCGCGTAAGAGAAAATTGCGTAGGAAATTGCGGCGGGAAAGACGCCAATGTAGATAGCGGCCAAGAGCGGCGCGGTGCTCGCTGCGCCGACCTCTTGCACAAAGCCAGGCGCGAAGACGAAGAGCGGCACCGTCCCCGCCCACGTCGCAAAGGCGGACACTTCAGCGGATTTATAACGCTCGAACATCGGCTTTTGCAGCACGGAGAAAAACGCCGTTACGATGGCGCAGAGCAAAATCAGCAGCGCGTAAGGATTAAACGTGAGCCCTTCGTCCTCCCCCATGACGATGAGGAACACGCCGAAAAACGAGATGAGCGTGCCGACCCAACCTAGAGGAGGCAGTCGGTCTGAGAGCATGAAGTACGCCAAAATCGCGCTAATCGCTGGAGCCGTGGCAATAATCAGACTCGCCGCGCCCGCCGTTACGTAAAGCTCGCCGAAATTCAGCGCCGTGTGGTAAATCGTGATGCCCAAAAGTCCGAGCAAGAAGAAATAGGGAACGTCGCGCAGCTTGGGAAAGAGCGTGCTCTTGGTGAAATAGAGGTAGGGCAAGAAGAAGCTCGAGGCCACCAAAAAGCGTATCAGCGTCAAATGCCCCGGCGAGAAGTCCTCCAAGCCAATTTTGATGAGCGGAAAGGCCGAGCCCCAAAAGACCGCTAAAAGAAGTAGATTGAGGGTCACTTTGAGGTTCATAAAGGGTAGCCTAACACCGTCGTTTGCATCGTCTTCGCCTCCTGCTTACAGCTTAGATAACGCACTTGGAAGAGGCTATCCGCTTCTTGTCCTCAAAAATGTCTGCGCTTTTAGTACTTTGTTAATTTAAGAATGAGTGACGTCATTCTGAGCCCTTTACAGGCTTGTCCTGAGCTTGCCGAAGGGATAGACTCCGCAAAGCCCTACGACGAGCGTAGGATAGACTCCGTCGAAGAATCTCTGCATTCGCCTTCTTCTCTAACAGAGAGCGCAAGACGAGACCCCTCGACTGCGTTGCACTCTGCAAGGCTTGACGCCCGACTTCGTGAACGGGGTGACAACAGTGCTGCAAAATTTAGTTAACGCTGTATTTAGTACACTGTCAGCGAAGTAGTGACCCATGATGTCATTCCGAGCAGAGCGAAGCGGAGTCGAGGAATCTCTGCCTTTGCTGACTTCTCTAGCAGAGATTGCGAGACGAGACCCTTCGACAAGCTCAGGGTGACAACAGCGGGAAGGTGTCAGTACATAGCTGACAATGCATTAGTGCAGTGTTAGACAAGAATTGAGCCATGTCATTCCGAATGAAACGAAGTGGAGCAAGGAATCTCTGACCTTGCCGACTTCTCCGATTGAGACTGAAAAGAGAACCACTAATCACGACGATTAAAGGAAACGTTTTGCCCACTCAGCGAATTCACCTCGTTAGGGTAAGTTCAGTGTTAGCGCATTCGAATGGTGCAGATACCATCTTTCAAATGTGCGTACCAAGCGACACCTCATTGACTAGAGGCGTCTGTGACCAGATGTTACCTGCTATCTTTTGATACACTCGTTACGGTGAAGCAGCAACGACAAATGAAATACGGGACTCGAGCCCTTGCACGCGCATCTGCAAAGAGGCGGCTTTAACATGTACGCCTTTAGCCAAGCCCTCCGCGCCCTGCGCAACAACTGGATTGCCAGCGTCTCTACTCTGACCACTATGACCCTCTCGCTCACAATTCTGGCGGGTTTCAGCCTGCTGAGCTTAAACCTCAACCTGACGTTAGAGGAATTGCAGAGCGACTTAGAATTGGCAGCTTATCTGGAAGAAGAGGCCAATCCGAGCGCTATCGTAGAGCGCGTGGATACGTGGCAAGAGGTCGCGGCGGTGGACCTCATCCCGCCGGAGGAGGCGTTGGCGTCGCTCGAGCGCGAGCGCCCCTATGTCGGCCAGGCGAGCGGCGCAGTCGCCAACCCCTTGCCCTTCACGGTGCGAATGCGCCTCTTCGACCCGACCCAGACCGAAGGGGTCGCCGAACGGCTCAGGGCGCTCCCAGGCGTCGCCGAGGTGGACGCTATCAGCGACGAGGTCGAAACCTTCCTCGCCATCAACGACGCCTTTCGCGTGGTCGGCTCGATTCTCATTGTGATTTTACTTTCGGCGGCCTTATTCGCCATCGTCAACTCGATTCGCGCCGCCATTACCGCCCGCAAGGATGAAATTGAGGTGATGCGCTTGGTCGGCGCGACGCGCGGCTTTATCCGCGCTCCCTTTCTCATCGAAGGGTTTTTGTTGGGGCTTATCAGCGCGGTGATTACGCTCGCGCTGGTGCTGCCCGGTTACGGCTTCGTCGCCGAACTCCTGAGCGAAAACTTGCCCTTTTTACCCCTCGAGCGCGACCCCTTCATCCTCGCTCAAGTGGCGGTGCTGCTCGCGGCGCTCTCCCTGTTGGTCGGTCTCGTCGGCAGCGCGATTTCGGTCTCGCAGTATCTACAGGAGGACGTATGAGGTACGCTTTTATCCTTGCTTGTATGCTCATAGGTTTTGCGCAGGCGCAAGCGCAGACGCAAAATAGTGAGACGCAGAGGCTCGAGCAGGACATTCAGAGCTACCAAGAGCTACTAGAGGAGCGCCAAGCCGAACAAGCCGAAATCGACGCGGCCTTGCAAGAGACGAGCGCCGAGTTGGACGCGCAACTCGCCGAGCGTGACCGCCTGAACGCAGAAATCGACACGCTGCAAGCCCAACGCGCCGAGCTTACGGAGCGTGTCGCGGCATTGAACCAAGACTTAGAGCTGACGCGAGAGCGTATCGGCACCTTGCAAGAGCGTTTGGCATCGCTGCAAGAACGCCTCCAGGGGCTCCTCGTCAACCTGCACAAAGAGCGCGGCGGACGCTACGCCCGCCTCTTGTCCCAATCCGAGTCCATCTTCGACTTGCGCGTCAAGAGCTTTTACCTCTCGCGCTTGACCCAGCAAGATGTCTCGCTCATCGAAGAGATGAACCGCACCGTCGCTGAGTTGCAAAACGCGCAGCTCACGCTGAGCACGCAGATCGAAGACCTGAACATTCAAGAGGCACAGCTCGCCGAGAATCAGAGCGCGTTGCAAGGGGTGAGGGAGGACTTAGCCGGGGTGATTGCGGAGCTCGAGCAAACCAGGGAAGGACAACTCGCCCAGCAGCAAGTCTTACTGGGCGAACAAGCCGACATCGAGCAGACCCTCGCGAACGCCGAAGCCGCCCTCCAAGAAGAACTCGCCAGACTGCGCCGCGCCGCCGAGCTTGCGCGTAGACGCGAGGCGGCAGCCAGGGAGCGCGAAGCTGCGGCGAGGGAGCGCAACGCTGAGGAGCAGCAGCGCCAAGCCGCCGAAGAAGCGGTGCGCGAGTGGCAGCAGTTCAGTCAAGAGGCGGAAGACCTAGAAGACCAGATTCGTACGTTGGAGACGCCCACCAATCTTGGTAACGGCGAGTTCACACTGCCCTTCGCGAACCCCGGTCTCGTGAGCGGCTTTAGCGAAGGGGGTGCGAGTCAGATTCTCTTAAAGGCTGAGCAGCCCGGCACGGCGGTTCGCGCCGTCAAAGGGGGCACCGTCTGGCGCGTGCAGCGCATCTCCGCGAACAGCGGTTATTTGGTCGCGATTCTGAACGGTCCCGAACTCATCACCGCCTACTCCAACCTGCAATTTCCTGACAGCATCGCCATAGGCGATCAAGTCG
Organism: Trueperaceae bacterium; assembly: GCA_965213645.1. Lineage (GTDB taxonomy): Bacteria > Deinococcota > Deinococci > Deinococcales > Trueperaceae > CBDBZX01. The sequence continues at coordinate 256,502 of CBDBZX010000004.1, read as the reverse complement.
AGCAGGGGCAAATTATCGGCTACTTGGGCGGCGGCACGCTGACGCCGCCCGACACCTTGCAGTTTCGGATGGGGACGCCGCAGGGGAGTGGGGCAGTGTGGTATGACCCTGCGCCGTATTTGGGGTTTTGAAGAGGTTTTGAGATTTGAAGAGGTTAAAGGTTAGCGCTACTCACTGCCTCTGAATTTTTTGCGGTGGGATGATGGTGTAATCCAAGCCCATCACCTCGTCCCATCTGCGTTCTGCCGCTACCTCTTGAGGCACAAACGTATCCGTGAAGCGCACGAGCACGCCCGTGTTAAGTGCAGGCTTTTCATAGACCTTAGTGACGAACATGACCTCATCAGGAAAGCGAAGATTGACGGTGCCATCCGCGTTGGCTTGCGCTATGTCGTACCAGAGAATTGGATCGCCCAGCACCGGCTCGAGCCACGCCATCAAGAGGTATCTATCGCCTTCACCCGCGCTGACCTCTAAGCGTTGTTGCTCAAAACGGTAGGTAGGACGTTCGTTTCCCTCATCCCAAGCAATATGGACTTGCTCTACGGCGTCAATGAAGTTAGGGAAGGTCGGTTGATTGAGAATAAACGCTGTAAGAATGCCCGCGTGAAATACATTTGTTTGCAGAGGTTGCTCGGGTGTGCCTAATTGAAATGTGGTATTGCCTACTTGTAAAACTGGATTGTTCCAGCCCTCGAGCTTGACAGGCACCTCAGCCTGACTTGCAATCTCATTGATGAGGGTGAAAAGCGGATAGTAATCTTCGCGCAACCTCTCACGCTCGACAAGCGTACTGAGCGTTTCTTCACTCAAGCCGTAATTTGCGGGATCGATATCGGGCGGGGTTAGGCGTACGGGTTGTGCACCGGGAAAAGTAAGGACGAGCGCGTCCTCTTGCTCGGCTACAGCTACGCCTAGAGGTTCTAAGCTCTCTCTAATTTCTGCCGTGCTGAGCCAGGGTTCGTCTGTTTTGCATTTTTCAGGCAGGGTTCGCTCGGACGCCTCGAGGCAAATTTCAGCAGGCCAGCGGTAATCCATAGGTAGAGACTGCGCCAAGCTGTCTGAAAGGGCGATAACAGCGACTGTACAAATGGTAGCAAGAAACACACCTGAGCCTGCTACCCAAGGAACTGTGTAGATTTTTGCCATTCCTACATTCACCTCTTCTGGTTTCCCTATCTCACTGAGCGTCCTTTCTACCGCATTTTTCTCACTTAGACCTGCAATCCGGTGAACCGTAATACGTTCGGAGATATGCGCTTCTAGTTCCTCACGAACCTCTCTACGCCTGCGCCCCCACAGTCCACGTGTCGCTCTTTTCAGGTACTGCTCAACGTCGTTCACTACTCCTCCTTCGCTGTAAGCAAAGTTCATGACCCCATATTCGTGATTAGTTCAAAACGCTGATTTGCTCAGGAGGAACGACCTCATAACCAAAGCCGATACCGCTTTTCGATGTTCCTATGAGACGCACTAAAACGGCGGTGTTGCGCTGAGGTTGACCGGCGAATTCACCGAGGAATGTAAGAGGTTCGCCAGTAGGCAATCGTAAACTTAATGTACTGTCAGATTTAGCTCGAGCCACATCGAGTGTGTAGATAAGTTCTTCTTCGGACTCAGACCCACCGGAGGAAGTTGTGTTCGGCTCTAGCCCCACTGTTTGGGGCGTCGTAAGCATCACAACACCGTAAACAGCGTCGGGTTCCGCATCATCTAGGCGCAAGGTTGAGGGTTCATAACTACCGCCTGGCAAGTAGAAAACGTTGGGGTTTTTTCGAGAGGAAGCTGCTAACAGTTGATTAGGGTTAAGCACTGTAGAGGTCAGGTAGTCGAGGTAGAAACTTTGACCGTCAACAGGCTGTTCGTCATTACCGAGCGTGAACGACGTGTTAGCAATATAAACAGTTGGGTTATTCCACCCCTCAACGCGGATAGGTAGAGAAGAGCTTTTCACTAAATTCTCGAGAAAATCCCAAACCTTAAAGTAACCGGGCTTAGGTTGATATTCTGCGGATAGCTCTGTTTCATCATCGCCGAAATAGAGTGGCGTAAGGGACGATATGAAAACGGTAGCGAATTTACCGTCACTGAACTGTAGACTCAGCGTATCCCCCTTTTCGATGAACTCGACACCTTGTGGTTTAAGTACATCTTCAAGCGCATCAAACGTTGCCCAAGCTCCGAAACCTTGACAGCTTTGGTCCGTGTCATTGGAGGACTCAAGACAGTTGGGCGAAGGAAAGGTCTGAGCTGTCTGCAACGTTTGCGCCATCCCTAGTGACACAGCTGCGATGGTAACGGCGCAGATTGCCGCCAGCGCCATGCTCGAGCCTGCCACCCAAGGAACTGTATAAATTTGCGCCATCCCCGCACTCACCTCTCTAGGTTCGCCTAATCCCCTAAGCGCCCGCTCTACTGCGTACCCTTCATTAAGTCCTGCAATCCGGTACGCCATCACCCGCTCAGAGATATGCCCTTCTAGTTCCTCACGAATCTCTTGGCGTTTGCGCCCCCATAACCCCCGTGTCGCCCTATTCAGATACCGCTCAACCTCTTTCCCTGTCTCTTTCATCGCCCCTCCCACAACGCCCGAACCGCCCCATTAAACCGCTCCCACTCTCTACGCTTCTCCGCCAACCGCTTGCCACCCGACTCCGTCAAACGGTAGTAGCGCCTGCGCGGACCTCCCGAATCCGAGGGCACAAACTCCGCCTCGACGAGCTTCGCTTTGGCAAGGCGGTGCAGCGCCGGGTAGAGACTCCCCTCTTTGAACTCGAAGTAGCCGTCCGTGCGCTCTTTGGCCTCGCCGATAATCTCTAAGCCGTATTTGGGCTCGTCCTCCAAAATCGCCAAGAGGATGAGGTCTAGGTTGCCCTTGAGCAGATTGCCGTTCACATTTACCTCCATAGGTATGCTAGGTACTGAGATGAGTACATAGTAAAGCTAGGTAATAGATTTGTCAAGAGGATAGTTGAGTAAAGCGCTCCAACAATCAACTGTGTCATTCTGAACGCAGTGAAGAATCTCTGCATTCGCCTACTCTCTTGAGTGAGATTGCAAGGCGAGACCCTTCGACAACCGGGCTCCGCCTAACTTCGTGACCAGGGTGACACACTACCGCTGTTGTCATTCTGAGCGAAGCGCAGCCCTTTACAGGATAGACTCCGTCGAAGAATCTCTGCATTCGCCTCCTCCTCTAACAGAGAATGAGAGTTACAAAGTTTTAGCGCAGCTAATTACGTAGTTTCGGCACAGCCGAACGAGGCCCTTCGCATTCGCTCAGGGTGACTTCAGTGAATACTGTGTTACTCGAGCCAACCCACAAAGAAGAAAGCCATAACACCTCACGCGGTACACTAGCCTATGAATCAACTCATAACTCAACGATGCCCAAAAGTGTGAGCGACCCCTACGCCCGCAAGGTCTACTTGCAACCTCTTCCCGGCTCCCCGCCAGCACGTTTTTCCAAAGGTGCACAGCGGCGCACCGCGCAGTTGCAGCGGTTTTTGGGTGAACTACAAGCGGGAGCTGCGCCGCATTTGGGGCCTTTGGAAAGGACCGAACTCCTCATCGTGAGCCGCCGCGATTGGCAGATGCTCTTTAGTTACCCTTACGGCTTGCCGTTTACGCGGACACAAAAAGACGCGGGCGTTAGCGTCATAGCGGCGGCGGACTATCCACCTCGGATGTTGCGGCGCTGGGATGATATTTTAGTGCGAGCGGCGCTTTCGGGTGAGCGTGCGCCGGGGGATGTGCGCGAGTTTTTGGACCTCTTGATCGGGCACGAGTGGGGACATGCGGCAGCGAACCTCTCAGGGCTGCGCAGCCGCGTGAAGTGGGTGGACGAGTTCATGGCGACGTACCTCTTTTTGGCGGCGCTCGAGGTGGCTGGATTGGGGGCCGTCAAGGAGCGGTTCACCGCCTGGGCGCGGCTTCAGGTGGCGGGTACGACGGTTAAACGCGCTGGCTTGGGCTCGTTTGAATATCCGAGAGGTCGGCTGGACTTCAACAACCTGCTCTGGTTTCAAGGGGTATTCACGCTCCGGGCGGCGGCACTTTTGGCAGAGCGCGGCTGGGACTTTCCGAGCGCGATGCGTGAACGGTTGCAAGGGGATAGGAAGATAGGTAGGGGAGAGGTCTCGAGGCTCCTCCTAGAAATCGAACCGAGCTTCCGGGAGTGGTTCGTGGTCTTTGGCTCAACGGATGAATCGCTTGACGAATCACCCAAGGAGGTCAACGTTCCTAAGTGATACCAAAGTGATTTGAGGATGGCACATTGTGCCATCCTCAAACGCTCGTCACCTTCATAGGGCGCTCCCACTTGATGAGCGTAACTTCGTACGCTCTCACATTGTGCCATCCAGTCGAGCTGGTTATGTAATTTTACGAAGTAAACGAACGGTCCCTTTTTCAAGCTGGTATGACTCGAGCCAAAACTCATTTAACTTGCTAGGCGCAAGCCTACTTGACGTTTGACCTTTGCGGCTTTGACGGTTTGCGCCAATTCCTCGTACTGAGTTCGCAGGGTTCTGTGATTGCCTTCGGGCTCTGACGCCAACCACGCTTTGACCTCTTCTAACCTTTGGAGTGCTGCCTGGACGTCACGCTGCCACATCACCTGAACGTAAGCGAGGGTGCTTTGAGCGTGCAAGTGCGGGGGGACGTCTAGGGAGAGGAGGGACTCGAGCATCTCATACCTATCTTCTTGAGCCGCGCTCAGCGCCGCATTCAAGAGATGAGGATGTGCCGCCTCATCGTCGCCCATCTGTCTGAAGTGATATGTGGTCAACTCCGCGATGTCCGCCGCTTTCGCCTCCTCGATCGTGCTGCGGCTCGTCAGCCAGTTGGCGATGTGCTGATGCGTCTTGGGACGCTCGCTTAAAGGCACCATCAAGAGGGCGGCGCTGCGCAAGAGGTCGCTCTGGAAGCGGTACTCGCTCTCGCCGGGCAGCGCGGTGTGGGCCTCCAGTACAAGTAGGTTTTCGCTCAAGAGCGTGTCTAAGTCGCGCTGGTCGGTGAGCGTGGTGGCGAGTCCCGCCCAGCAGCGCTTACCCACGAGCGCGAGCTGGGCGAGGAGTTGGCGGGCGCTCTGCGGGAGCAGGTCGAGCCGCGCTTGCAAGAGGGAGGTGAGCGAGTTGGGCAGCGTGCCGAAGCGGGCTGCGCCCAGTGCCCGTCCGAGTTCGATGACGTGCGCGGGGACACCGCCGACTTGCGGGACGAGCGCTTCGGCTGCCAGTTTGAATTCTGGCTTGGTGAGCTGACCCAAGAGCGCCAAGCTCTCCTCGGTGCTGAGCGGTGCGAGCGGCAACGTCTCAGCTTTCTGCGCTGCACTTTGTACCGTTACCTTTTGTACTGCCGCCCTGCGGCTGAGCCGCACGACCAAGGCACCCGCCACCGCGCGGTCTAAGAGCAAGGTTTCTTGCGCCGCGCTCGGCTCGGTGATGAGCAGTAGGGGCGTGTTTTGCAGGACCGTGTCGCTGAGGAGCAAGGGCTCTAAGGGGGCGCTCGGCGTAATGGACGTGAAAGGGCCTTGCTCGAGCCACACCACCTGCGCCGCACGCTTTCTTTTGACCTCTTTACAAAACTCGCGCATGAGCCGCGTTTTGCCGCCTCCCGCCTCGCCTATAAGCCGTACCTCTCGCACCTCACCCGTGCGGCGCACCTCTTCTAAAGCGTTCCAGAGCGCCTTGCGCTCTTCGGTGCGGCCCACAAAACTTAGGTGCGCGTACGGGTCGCGGGCGTGCATCCGCTCGGTGAAGTGGTACGCCCGCGTCACCTCGGGGAAGCCGCGCAGCTTTAAGGGGGGGCTTGGCGCGTAGTAGAGGCGGTGGCGCGTCGCCTCGAAGGTCTCTTCACCGACCCAAACCTCGCCGGGGGAGGCCGCAGCCTCTAAACGCGCCGCTAAGTTCACCGCCGAGCCCATCACCGTATAGTCCTTGACGCGCTTCGTCCCGACGGTGCCCGCGATGACGGTGCCCGTATTGATGCCCGCGCGTCCTTTTAGCATGATGCCTTTGTTGCGCCCAATGGCCTCCACCGCTCGGAGCCCCGCCGCCGCCGCCAACACCGCGCGTTCGGCGTCGTCAGGGTGCGAGCGCGGTGCGCCGAAGAGCGCGATGAGCCCGTCGCCCTGAAAGGCGTCCACGTAACCGTCGAAGTCCTCGACGATGCCCGCGATGACCGTCAAGATTTCGTCAGCGAAGTCGCGCAGCTTTTCGGGGTCGTAGTCCCTAGTGAGCGCACTAAAGCCCACCAAGTCGATAAATGCGACCGTCACGCGCCGCCGCTCGCGGCCCAAGGGGTGAGGGATGAGCCGCGCGCCGCACATGCCACAAAAGCGCATCGCTTTGGGGTTTGGCGCACTGCAAGTAGGGCAAGAAACGGCGTCCACATTACAAGTATAAGTGTGAGGGACGCCCTATAGATTGCCAATTTTTCATAGACCGTTCATATCCTCATGTGCTTTCGTCACATAAGTGGGGAATATAAGGACGAATGTGAAGAAGGTTGCAGGGGTTCGGACGCCATCTGCGCGGCGTGGTGACTTTCTCGAGCCGTCCACCGTTGCTAGATTAGGTATCTTGGACTAAAAACCGACTTTCTTGCAAGTCACACCTCTATACCGGAGAGTTAGCTTAAACTGTAGAGATGAGTGCGCTTTCCTGACCACCGGCTGAATTACAGGTTGACGACCGACAATTAGGCGCAACCGCTTAAACGGAAGAGCAACACCTTAGCGCTGCATCAGCAGGCGCTATATCAGTAGGAGGTTTATGTGTATATCGAGAATTTTTGGCTTTTTGTCGTAGTGGTCTTTGTCGTGGGCAGCATTTTGGGCTTCGCCTTTTTCACGCTGCGCTACCGCAACTCACGCAGGCTCAAAAAGCTCCAAGACGAGCTTGACGCGAAAACCGAAGAGCTTGAAATCTACCGCGAGGACGTGAGCGAGCACTTCCTCAAAACAGCGGAACTCGTTGACAACCTGACGCAGAGCTATAAGGCGGTTTACGACCACCTAGAGGGCGGCGCGTATCAACTCGTGGGCGACGAGAAGTTTCGCAAGCAACTAGAGCAGCGCAAGCAGCTTCAGCTCGAGGACTCCTTCTCAGCGCGCCGTGAAGTGCCTGGAAATATTCCAGAAAACATCGTTGTGGAGGACGGCTCGGACGACCCGGTTGATGAGTCTGTACCCGTAACAAAGGTGCAGGCGGAAGAGGTCGAGGAGGACGCTGAAGTCGAGTCTACTGAGAAGGAAAAGGTTGCGAGCTATCCTAGAGGTACGCCTAACCGCAAGCGGCCCGCTAAGTCTCGCTAACTAAACTTCACTGAGTAGAGAACTGAGTTTCGGCTCGCCCGCCAGATAGACCTCTCGCACACAATCTTCTCGTGCCAATGTAAACAACGCGCCCAAACTCGCCTCCGCTGAAGGGCTGTGCGCTAAAACTTCAGCTAGGTTGCTCTTCTCAGGCGGACGCAGCAGCACGAAGTCAGCGCTCTTGCCCGCCGCTAAGCTGCCGACCTCTCCCCCTAGCTCGAGAAGATTCGCGCCCGCTTGCGTTGCCAAGTGGAGCAGATGCACCGGGCTGAGCGGATAGCCCTCGTCATCGACACTGCGGAGCATCTGCGTCTGGTAGGCCATGAGCCCCTCTTTGAGCAAGCTAAAGCCCGTACCGCCGCCGACATCCGTACCGAGTGCGAAAGGGACGCCGTGCGCGAGATGCCTCGCCATGTCGAACAACCCACTGCCGATGAAGGCGTTGGAGGAGGGGCAGTGCGCCACCCCCGCCCCAACTTTGGCGAGCCGGGAAAGTTCGCCCTCCGTCACGTGAACGTCGTGCGCGAAAACGGACTGGGGTCCGACCAAGCCGAAGCGTTCGTAGGTTTCCAAGTAATCGCTCGCCCACGGAAAAAGCCCCTTCACCACGCGGATTTCGTCTTTGCTCTCGTTGAGGTGGGTTTGAAAGAAGACGCCGGGGTGCTCACGCATGAGTGCGCCGCAAACCTCTAAAAGGGCTTCGCTGCACGAGACCGAGAAGCGCGGTGTGACGGCGTAGCGCAGCCGGGCGCGGTCATGCCACCTCTCCAACAGGGCTTTGCTCTCCTCGTAGCACCTTTGGGGAGAGTGCTCGAGTTCAGCCCGCAACCCCCTATCCGACACCACGAGCCCACTCGTCATCCGCAAGCCTACGCGCGTCGCTTCCTCAAACAAGACCGCTTGTGCGCCGCGAAAGTGCGAGCCGAAGACGAGCGCGGTGGTGGTGCCGTTGCGCAGGAGCGAGCGCACAAAGGCTCGAGCGAGGTCCAGGGCATAGTCAACATCCGCCAGCCGCGCCTCTTCGGGCAGCGTGCGCTCGCTCAACCAGTCCAAAAGCCGCAGCCCCATCGCGCCGACGATACGCACCTGCGGGTAGTGGACATGCGTGTCGATGAGACCGGGTAAGAGGATGCAGCCTTGCTCGTCCACAACGTCTGCGCCGGGATAGTGAGCGCGGAGTTCGGCAAAAGACCCCACTTGCTGAATGCGTCCCTCTGTGAACGCGACCGCACCGTCTTCGTAGCGCTCCAAAGCGTCCGCTTCTACAAAGGGATTTTTGGGGGTATGGAAAAGCTGAGCGCGGAGCAGCGTGGTCATCTTTTCAGCCTAGCAAGGTGGTCACAGAAAAGTCTATCGTTGTAGGCGTAATACGGATTCCGCTTAATTCCATATCACCGAGAGAAACATTCGGTGATATTCCATACCGCTCCACCCGTATCCTTTTCCCACTCGCATCCGCTTGTATGTTGACTACAGGCAAGAGAGAAGAGCGTTCGCATCCGTGAACTCAAAAGTTCGTACCCGAGATAGCTCCACCTCTTGCCACCTTCAAGATACCGAAGAAGTATCCTGACCCTTTGAGGTCGAATAACAAGCCCGGTGTGAAGGTGGATAAGGGTAACTCTGCCTAGAGGAGGTCAAGCATGTGCTGGATTGGTATTGACGTCAGTAAAGCGCACTTGGACGTTTGCATCTTAGCGGCTACCGGGGAAGTCAAGCACCTTCGTGTCGAGAATAATAAAACAGGCTTTGAGCAGATCATCGCTACGCTTAAAGACCGATATTCCCGCGTTGTCTTAGAGGCGACTGGCGTCTACCACTTGCGTCTACAACAAGATTTACAAGCACAGAACGTTCTGGTGAGCGTCATCAACCCCAGACAGATTCTCGGCTTTGCAAAGAGCCAGAATCGGCGCAATAAAACAGACAAAGTAGACGCGGCGCTCTTAGCCCAGTTCGCTAAAGAACGTGAGCCTACGCCTAGCCCTAAGTTAAACGAGCAAGCTAAAGACATCGTTAGAGAATTACAAGCCTTAAATGATGATATGACCCGCCTCAAAAACCGCCTTGGAGCAGCCGAAGCTGGACTCGCTCCCCAAGGTGTTAAAGCGTCGCTCAAGCGCCGCATCCGCTCCCTAAAAGAGGAGAAGCAGGCGCTCGAACAACAGCTCGAAGACGCCCTAGAAGATCAGCGCTCGGATGTCGAACTGCTCGAGAGTATTCCAGGCATTGCCAAGCTCACGGCTTGCAGTCTCCTTGCCGAAATCGGCGATGTCAGGCGCTTTGCTTCAGCCAGTTGTCTTGTCGCTTGGGCTGGCTTGACACCTCGGCGTCATGAATCAGGAACGTACAGAGCTTACACCGCGATAAGCCGTATGGGGTCATCCACGCTTAGACGTCTGCTCTACATGCCTGCGCTCTGTGCCAAGCGCTTTAACCCTCGTATCCGCACCTTCTATGAACGCCTGCTCGCGCAAGGTAAACCTAAGAAAGTTGCGCTCGTCGCTGCTATGGCAAAGCTGCTTCGTATCGTCTACGGCGTTCTATGCTCTAACCAACCCTTCAAACCAACCCTAGAACCTTGACTTTTAACAGAGTATCTCGGATTGATTCGCTATCATAAGCGAATCAATCGGAATTCGTATAACTATCTGACCTTTGACCCTGTCGAAACAAGGGGTTATGTCTCCTTGTCCACGCTTTTCTTAGGGTTATCTTGGGTGGCATCCTCGATGCCTCACCCCTCGGCCTACCACTCCCACACCTCTCGCTGCTATGAAATTCTCAGCAACCTCTCGCGAAAAGCGTGTTAGACTCATCCGCAGAGTGAAGTATCTTGCCATCACACTTTTCCTCGTATTAGGGTTCGGGCTCAGCCTGAGCGTCGCGCAAGAGCGGCATAACTACATAGGTTATGAGGGAGACCTTCTTTTAGACGAGGTCGGACCTTACTACTTCATCGCCGAGGGCAACAGCACCGACGCCTTCGCCCGCGTGGACCTCTTGGCCGAGGCGCTGGGTGTTGGTTATAGCTACAATCCGAATACAGAGATATTCAGCTTCAGCCACGGCGGTAGAGCCGCCACCTTCGCGGCGACAGAAGATGTTCAGGTTGGTTTGAATGAGCGCACAGGGGTGGTGAGCGTGGACGGTGAGACGTTTGACAGTCCGCAGATTATCCTTGCAGGGGGGCAGAGCTACGTCGCCATCAATCCACTCATGACTGCCTTAGGGGGTAAAGCGGGCTGGGACGACGAGGCGCGGCTTATTCCGCTCGAGTTCACCCCCGGCGAGATAGAAGCAGCGTCGAACGCAGCAACCGCTTTGTCGGAGCCCATTGAAGCAGCGCCCACCGAAGCAGCGCCTATTGAAGCAGCGCTCACCGAAGAGGTTGCGCTCGAGAAACCGCGCTTGGGCGTTCACGAAGATAAAACGCGCGTCGCGCTCGACTTGCCCGAAGATACACCCTACACCGTCTTGGTGGACGAATCGAATATGGTAATCGCCTTTCCGGGGCTGCGGGCTGAGGCGTTTAGTCAAGAGGAGGAGGGGGCGCATCTCTCGAGCTTAGGCTACACCTCGGTAGACGGTAACTTAGCGCTCGTCGTCCAGACGAATTATCCGCTGAGCCCCGACGGGCAGGGCTATGAGGTCGGCCTCTTACCTGTAACGAGCGAGCGACCTCATGAGGTGCTCTACGTGGACTTTGGTCCTAATTTGCAAGGTCAACCTGCTGAAACTCTGCAGGTTGCGCCCCAAGAGGTGCGCACGCCCGAAGGCATTAAGCATACGGTGGTCATCGATCCAGGGCACGGCGGCGTAGACCCCGGCGCACAGGGCTACGCGAGCGAGGAAGAGGTCGTTTTGGCTGTCGCGCTCAAGGTGCGCGACCTCTTGGAAGCGAGCGGCGTCGAGGTGATTTTGACCAGGGAAGACGACTACGCGCTCCAACGTGAAAAGCGAGCCGATCTAGCGGCTCGCTCTGAGCTCGCCACCTCGGACAAGCACAATCTCTTCTTGTCCATTCACGCCAACGCTGCTGAGGACGCGAACGCACAGGGCATCGAAACTTTCGTCTTCGGCGAGCCGCTCAACGACGCGCTCGTGAGCCGCGCCGTCGAAGAGAACGGCGGTGGCGCGGTCGGTGCGGAATTGACCGAGGCGGCGCAACGCGTCGCGAGCATCGAGGGCGAAGTGTTCCGCGAGGAGCAGCTTAACTACAGCTGGTCACTTGCCAACATGATACAAGACCGCATGGTCAGCGCGACGGGCGCACTCGACCGAGGTGTGAAAAAAAACGTCTTCTACGTCATCAGAAATGCCCGCACGCCCGCGATTTTGGTGGAGACGGGTTTCCTTTCCCATCCCGAAGAGGGTCCTAAGCTCGCTACCGACGCCTATCAGACCACGCTCGCCGTAGCGATTGCAGACGGCATCATCACCTTTTTCGAGCAGGGCGGCGTCTTCGCGCAGCAACCGTAAGGGGGTAAGGGGTGGCACAATCCTCATCCGCAACGCCAGGGGCGGGCGGCGTCGTGCGCAACGCGCAAGGCGACGTACTCTTGCTTAAACACAAGAGTGGGAGTTGGGTTTTTCCAAAAGGTCATATCGAACCCGGTGAAACTCTTTTAGAAGCAGCTTTACGAGAGGTCGAAGAGGAGGCGGGCGTAGTGGCGACCTGTCCCGACGAAGATGCAACGTTCGTAACGCGCTATCACAACAACAGAGGTGAACTGAGAGAGATCACCTACTTCGCGCTCCGCACCGACGCACCCAAGCCCACCTTGCGCGAAGCGCTCTTTCAGGAGGGCGGCTTTTTTGTGCCTAAGCGGGCGCTCGCGCAGCTTAGCTTTGTAGAGGATAAAGAGATGTTAGCGGCGTTTTTGCAAGCAGCGCCATGAACGGTGACAGGTAAGGTAGAATCAACACAGTGAGAAGCGATGCGGTGAGAATCTATGAGCTTAAAGTTGTGAAACCAAACCAGCCCGTGCGCGGCTCGCTTGGCAATCAGTCGGGTTACGGGGCGCTGCAAGCTTTGGAGATGATGCGGGCGTCGGGGACCTTGTTGCTCGAGCAACCCATCAACCCACAAGCAGCCACCGAGCCGCCGCGCTACTGGCTGGGGTTGTGCCAAAACGGACGAAGCCAGCAGGTGCCTCTAGGGGAGGAACTCGAGCTAAGCACCTCCGGGCTCGAGTTCACCTTTTACGCGCACCGCACCGAAACGTCTAAGACGGACGCGCTACCTCAGTTCGGCAGTTACTTTCCCCAAAGCAGCGTTTTAGCCCTCCGCGCTCTGCCTGCTTTGGGTGCAGAGCGACTGAACGCGCACGACACCGACCTCAGAGCGCTCGTCACGCGCCTCACCCGCGAGCGCTTTACGGGGACGCTCGCCGTATTCACGCATGGTCAACAAGGAGCTGTGCTGTTCTTTAGCGGGCGCATCGGCGCGGCCTTTCATGAGGTTGACCAGGACACGACCTTTCGGGGTAGCAGCGCTCTGCGGGTCATGCTCCAACTCTCCGACCAGCACTTTGCGCAACCTGTTCAGGGAGAGGGAAACGGGGTCTGGCTCGAGCTGCGCACCCTGCCCCCCCTTATCAGCGCCAGTTTGCTCGGGCTCGCGCAAGAGCAGACCGAACAGACCGAGGGGAGCGAGCCGCGGAGCGGCCTCGAGGTGTCCTCGGTGGGCTATACCTACTACAACGCCGGTCTCCCTTACCTCTTCACCCCCCACACCGCCGAAGTGCGCCGGGACGCGCTAGGCTTCTACACGCCCGCCTATAGCACGCCGAGTTTAAGTTTGCCGAGCGAGCCGCCGGGCTGGGAGGAGCAGCGCTACTACCTCACCCTGCGCGGACGCGACGCCCTAAACCCCATGACCGAACTCGCTATGCGCTTCGAGCGCGAGTTCGGGCGCACCGGGCGGCAGACCTTGACTCAACTCGCCCGTCGCTCGACCGTCGCGGATGTGGCCCGTTCGCTCAGCGTGGAACCTAATGACTTGAGGCCGCACGTGGAGAAGCTCGAGGCCGAAAGCCTCATTCGCAAGACCGAGCGCTAAGAGGTGCTAAGCCGCAACCTCTTCTCGTTCCGTTTCTTCGAACCCTTCCAACATCTGCGCCGCCGTTTTGTGAGCCGTTTTTGGGTGGATATTGGTGTAGATGTGCCTCTCGTTATGGAGCTCGAGCATCACATTGCAAGCCTGCTTGCAGAGGTCAAAACAGGTGTGGCGGTGCACTTCGGTGAGTACGCCTTCACGCGCAAACTCACCTTGCAAGGTCTCCGCGACCTCTCTCGCGCCGCGCTTGACGCAACTCTTACCGAAACAGACAAAAACATGGTTCGCGCCGTTATTCATACTCAACGCTATCACGATAGGTGAGTTAATTGAGGGTGCGGTACAACGTCCACGTCAACTTTCTGGCCCTGCCGTTTCCTCTCTTCAGGCTGGTCTCATCTACTAAAGGATGAGCTTCTTTCTTCGTCCCCCTTTGTCGATAGGATGCTAAGTACAGCGTTAAGCAACTGCAACATAACCTTTTACTTGTCACCCCGTTCACGTAGTCGAACGTAGTCTTGCCCAGTCGAGGGGTCTCATCTTGCAGAATCTCTGCTAGAAGAGTCAGCAAGGTCAGAGATTCTTCGACTCCACAGCCTGCCCTGAGCCTGCCGAATGGGTTGCGCTCAGAATGACGTGGCTTATTTTTTACTTGACGATGTACTTATACCAATTCCGATTGATTCTCTATCAATCCGAGCGAAAGAGTCTTCAACAGGGCGTATCATGCCGTTATCAACGTGCTGGTTCGATGACCAGAGAACTAGCCCCAAAGGGGCGCTCTTTGAGCGTTCGAGTGCTACCTGCTGTTGAGGACTCTCCTGCGAGCAGGAACAAAGATACGGATGGAGCGGTATGGACTATCACCGAACGCATTTCTCGGTGATAGGGAATTTAGCGGAATCTGTATTAGACTTCTCGGTGAGACTCGAGCGAAATCCTTTACACCTAGCGAGGTCGGGCCGCAAATCAGCGGCTACCCGACATAGAGAAGAGGTGAGTTTAGCGTACAATTAAGAATGGCAATCTTTGGCGTTATGAAGTGGTTCTCGAGGGGCGGCGTATCAAAAACGTGAATAGCCTAATATTTAGTTCAAGTTTACGGTGTCTACGCCAATGACGCCGTCCGTTATGATTCGCGGCACGGGCGCATATGTTCCTGAGAAACGCCTCACCAACGCTGACTTAGAAAAGCTCGTGGACACCTCCGACGAGTGGATCACCACGCGCACCGGCATCGCTGAGCGGCGCATCGCCGACCCCTCTGAGGCAACCTCGGATATGGCGCAAAGAGCGGCGTGCGCTGCCCTGCAAGACGCAGGTGTGAACCCCGCCGATATCGACCTCATTGTCGTCGGCACGTCCACCCCAGACCATCACTTTCCCTCCGTCGCCTGCAAGCTGCAAGCGAGTATCGGCTGCACCAAAGCGGCAGCGTTTGACGTGAACGCGGCGTGCGCGGGTTTCATTTCGGCCTTACAGGTCGCCGAGCAGTTCATCCGGGCGGGCAGCGCCGAGCACGTACTGGTCGTGGGCGCAGACACGATGTCGCGCATCTTGGACTATACCGACCGCGCCACGAGCATCCTCTTCGGTGACGGGGCGGGCGCATTCGTGCTTTCGAAGGGCGAAGCTCAGGAGGGCGGAATTCTAAGCTCCGCGACCTACGCCGACGGTACGTTCTATGACAAGCTCTACGTCTGCGGCGGCGGTTGCACCACCGAAGGGCAGGAGGAGAGAGCTAAAATCAGCATGAACGGCAGAGCGATTTTTCAGCTTGCGGTGCGAGCGATGGTCAGCGCCACCGAAGAGGTCCTTGCTAAGGCTGGGGTTTCAGTGGGCGACGTAGATTGGGTCGTACCCCACCAAGCCAATCAGCGCATCACGGACGCGGTGGCGAAGGGGCTCTGTATCTCTTTGGAAAAGGTTATCAGCACCATCAAAGACTTCGGCAACAACTCAGCGGCGACGGTGCCTCTCGCAATGGACATCGCCATCAAAGACGGGCGCATTCAGCGCGGCGATAAGGTCATCTTGACGGCCTTTGGCGGCGGCTTGTCGTGGGGCTCGGTGCTGCTTCGCTACTGAACAAGGCTTATCGGGCTCGCGGTTACGGTAGGGGCGATTCATGAATCGCCCCTACGCCGCGCCGCCGACATATGCAGAGAATACCGTAACGTATAGGGGCGGGTTTCAAACCCGCCCCTGTGAGGAAGCGCTACCTCTCCAACCCGTCATTAAATGCAACAACTACAGCACCGCCTGCAACGTCCATAGCGCTACCATCCCCGCGACAATCGTCCAGATGATGCTCTTGGTCAACCAAGCCACGACGCCCGCGAAAAGCCCTGCCAACAGCTTTTCGTTGCTAAAGATAAGTTCTAAGTCGCCCTCCCTAAAGACGAGCGCGGGCACGACAATTGCGGAGAGCACCGCCGCCGGTACGAAGCGGAGCGCACGCTGAACGAGGGGCGGCATCTCCAAGCGACCTGCTAACGCGATGAACGAGACGCGGAGCGCAAAGGTGATGAGGCCCATCAGGACCATCGTCAGCCAGAGGGTAGACGCGCTCATGAGCGCTCCGTTTCTATAGTTGTTTCTGTGTTCGTTTCTGCGGTTTCTTCTGTAGCATTTACCGTTTTTACGCTCTCGACGAGTAAGCCGACGCCGATGCCTACGAGCGCTGCAACGATGAGCGCTAAGTTGAAGGGCAGGGGGTCAGCGACGATAACCGTCACGCCCGCCGCCAGCGCCGCTGCTGCCGACGCATAGTCCGTGACGGCGGGGATAATGAGCACCATGAAGATGAGCGGAATGGCGAACTCCAAAGACCAACCTTCGGGAACTTGTGCGCCGACGAACACGCCGATGATGGTAGAGGCCATCCAGACCAGCCAGATAGGCGCAGCGACGCCCACGTAAAAGAGGTTTTTGTAGGGCATGTCGGGCTCGTCCGTGAAGCGGTTGATGCCAAAAGCGTAGGCTTGGTCGGTCATGAGGTAGGCCATCAGGCTCTTCCAAGGCGCTGAAAAGCGCTCCAGAAAGGGTGCAATCGAGGCGCTGTACATCACGAAGCGCAGGTTGATAAAAAAGGTGGTCAGCAAAATCACGAAAACGGGCGAGCCAGACGCGATGAGTTGCAGCCCGGCAAGCTGCGACGCGCCTGCGAAGACGATGGCGGACAACATCACGGCGCTCAGCTCGCCTAAGCCGACGCTCACCGCGCTCACGCCCGCCACGAGACCAAAAGGAACGACGCCCAACATGACGGGTAAGCCTGTTCGGACGCCGGAGAGGAAGGTGGCCTTAGGTGACACGCTTTCTACCTTACGTCACCCGGGGCTACCTCAAACTACTTGCAAACGACTTTAGGCTTGTTCGGTTGGTAAGATCAACACTTCATTCACGTTGACGCGGCTCGGGCTCGCCACGGCGTAGAGAATCGACTGAGCGATGTCTTCGCCCTCCAAAATGGTCATGTCCATCAT
The DNA here is from genome assembly GCA_965213645.1 of Trueperaceae bacterium. Taxonomy (GTDB): domain Bacteria; phylum Deinococcota; class Deinococci; order Deinococcales; family Trueperaceae; genus CBDBZX01. The sequence goes on along the minus strand of CBDBZX010000004.1, from coordinate 239,638 downwards.
CCCCTTCATGCCCTCGATAGCGTCCTCGTCGGTGATGTGGTCCGTCAGCTCGGTGGCGACCGCGCCCGGCTCAATCGAGGTGACGCGGATATTTTTACTTGGCGCAAGCTCCTGACGCAACCCCTCGGAAAAGGCCGTGACCGCAAACTTGGTCGCGCAGTAGACCGCGCCCGACTGCATCACTTTGCGCCCGGCGACCGAAGAGATATTGACAATATGACCGCTCTCTTGCTCCATCATGGTCGGTAAGGCGGCAGCGGTAGCGAACATCAATCCTTTGACGTTCACGTCCACCATCTGCTCCCACTCGTCTAGTTTGAGCTTTTCGATGAAGGAGAGGAGCATCACGCCCGCGTTGTTGATCAAAATATCCACGCTGCCGAAGGCGTCTTTGGCCTGCTGGATGAGGTTTTGGGTGTCTTCGCGTTTAGTGACGTCAGTTTCGACAACGAGCGCTTTACCGCCGTTATTCTCGATCTCGTTCTTGAGGTCTTCTAAGCGCTCCTTGCGCCGCGCGGCGAGCACGACGGCTGCGCCTTCGCCTGCTAAAACTCTCGCGGTTGCCTCACCGATGCCGCTCGAGGCCCCCGTAATCACTGCTACTTTATCGTCTAAACGTCCCATGATGCTCCTCACTTATGCTCGTTCAAGGTTTCATTCCGGTACTTTCACGACTGCTCAAAGAATATCGAGCGTGCTGAAAGCGTCCGCTGAGCCTAGCAAGCAAGTGAGAAGCGAACGTTGCGCTGTCTTCCAAAGAGGTTGGTAGGTAAACTAATCAGGCGGCGTATCAGGGTTTGGCGTAGGAACGGGCTCTGAAACCGTGACGTAACGTGCCTCGTCGGGATAGATAAACCCTTGTAAGCGGGCGAGCTGTTCGCGGTAGCGCTCGTCGTTGCGGTGGGCGATGACGTTGCTCAGGTCGGTGGACTCGAGTTCCAAACTCGCAATGTCTCGCTCCAAGCGGGCGACCTCGCGGTTGGTGTAGACCGTTCGGCTTATCTCCAAGGTGAGCATCGCGAGCGCGTGAATACACCCGACGACGGCGATGACCAAAAAGAGCAGGTTCGCCCCTTTGTTCGGTGTGTCCTTTTCGGTCTTGCGCCCTAGTAACCTAGCGCTCATGCGTGCCCCTTATATATGCCCCTATACACGCATCGTACCTTGCAGCGCCAGCGCTTCTTTCAAGAAACGCGCGGCGTCCTCCGGTGGCGTCGGGTTGATGTAAAAGCCGCTGCCCCAGTCAAAGCCCGCTTGCGTGGTGAGGCGCGGTAAGATTTCGAGGTGCCAGTGATAGCTCGCGCTCTGCACGGGCAAGGCGTGCAGAATCAGGTTGTAAGGCGGGTCGTTGAGGGCCGTGTTCATAGCGCTGATAACCGATTGTAACAGGTCTGCCAGTTGAGGCAAAGTATTGCTCGGCAAGTTCGCAAAGGTCGCGCTATGGGCTTGTGGCAAAATCCACACCTCAAAAGGTGTTTTCGAGGCGTAAGGCGCGAGCGCAGCGAAATGCTGATTCGAGCTGATGAGGCGGCTCCGCTCCGCGCGTTCGGCCCCCAAAACGTCACAGAAGAGGCAGCGTTTTTGCGCTTCAAAGTGGCGCGCCCCCGCAGCGTGCTCCTCGTCCACCCAACGGTTCGTGACGGGCAGCGCCAGGAGTTGCGCGTGAGGATGGTCGTACACTGCGCCCGCTGAGCGCCCGACGTTGCGCGAAAGCTGCACGTGCTTGATGTCGGGCTTTTGAGAGAGGTGGCCTATCCTGTCGCGGTAGAGTTTGAGCAGGTCGATGAGGTGGGTTTGTGGCATCCCTTCTAAACGCATGTCGTGTTGCGGATGCTCGGTGATGAGTTCTTGATAGCCCACGCCTGAGGCGTAGGTAAAAAGCTCGCTACCACCTCTTTGAAAGTCGCCGGGTGAGAGGAGCGCCGCCGGGTTCTCAGAGACGCGCATCTGCCACGCGCTGTCTGTAGATGCCCCTGGCCTCAGCGCCCGTATCTCTCTGCCTTTCTCATGGCCCGGACAGAGCGCACAAGGTCCGCGCTTGTGCTCCGCGCTGCCGAAGTCCGAGGGGAGGAGCCCGCGCTCCGGTGAGATGATGACCCAGGCGGAGCCAAAAGGGTCTTTGCGAAACTGCGGCATAGCGTTGAGTCTAGCAGCCCCTTTGCGCAAGGGACGTGAGGTTTCCGCGCTTTGGCGCTCGCGACGCAGATGCTTAATTTGGACGCTTCATAGGGCCGCGAACGTCTCCCTTGGACTGATACGTGTAGACTAATATGTGGCAAAGCTCGGTGCACATGTTTCCGTCGCAGGCGGCGTGTCGAAGGCGCTCAGCAACGCGGCGGCGCTAGACTGTGACGCGCTGCAAGTGTTCGTCAAAAACGCGAGCCGCTGGCAGGCGAAACCTCTTGAAGCGGCCCAAACCACGCGCTTCAAAGCGGCGCGGACGGCGCAAGGGTGTCCGCCCGTCGTCGCCCACGCCTCGTACCTCATCAACTTGGCAGCGACGAACCCCGAGACGCTGCGCAAGTCTCGAGCTGCCTTGGGTGACGAGTTAGAACGCTGTCACGCTTTGGGTATCGAAGGGTTAGTGCTGCATCCCGGTGCCCACCTGGGTAGAGGTGAAGCGGCGGGTTTGGAAGCCGTTGTCGCCTCTTTGGATGAGGTTTTAGAGGCACATCCGCACGTAGAGACGAAGGTGTTGCTCGAGAACACCGCCGGTCAAGGCACGGTTTTAGGGAGTCGCTTCGAACAGCTTGCAAAAATACTGGACAGCGTAAACGCACCCGAACGTTTAGGTGTCTGCTTGGATACTTGCCACGCTTTTGCTGCTGGCTATAACGTCCGTGATAACTACGAAGAGGTTACGGAAGTATTTGGCGAGCAACTCGGTTGGGAAACCTTGGGCTGCGTCCACCTCAACGACTCGCAGCACGCACTCGGCTCGCACAAAGACCGTCACGCGAACTTAGGCGCAGGTCACATCGGGCTGGAGACCTTTGTCAAGCTCGCCCAAGACCCCCGTCTCCAGGAGGTGCCGCTGGTGCTCGAGACCCCTCTAGGCGAGGACGGACTCGGTCACAAACGCGACTTAGATAAACTTCGCGATAAGCTCCGCGACCTCTTATAAGCTATGTTACTCGAATATCTTACGGATATAGATATGCTCCGATGAACCTCTTGGCAAACGCTGCTTGGCTCATCGCTCTAGGGGTCGGCGTGGCTGTTCTCATTATGGCGCAGAGCGCTTTAGGGGGGCTCGCCGCTGGCTTAGCGACCTTTTTCCTCATCCGCGCTTTGCGACCTGCGCCGCTACGTCAACCTGCCATGCCTACACCCTCTCGCCCGCCTAGACCTGAAAGAGCGACACCGATTGAGGTCGTTTGCAAAACGGTGACACCCCAGCGGCAAGAGTGGGTTTCAGTCAAGACGGGACGGCTCTACGACGTGCTGAGCGCGAACGGTTTGGCGGGCGCACGTCCGGGCGATAGGGGCAGAGTGACGCTCAGCGGAACAACCTGGAAGATCGACCCGCCTATCTCAACCGCCGAAGAGGTTCGTTTGGATAAGGAGTGAAGAGGTGGCGTGGTGGCGCCCCCTTGCCTCACGGTTTGGAGGGGTTTGCGGCGCACCCGAAGTGTATCAATTTATTAGCAGGTATCATCTGGTCAGCTACACCCTCAATAACAAGGACATCGTTTAGCGCGCACTTCAAGAGATGACCTGTTCCTGGTTACACCGTTTTCGCGAAGGCGAAAGGGAAACTTCGTTTGCGTAGCCCTCCTTCGGGAGAAGCCCTGCTTTAGCGGGTATATCTGCAGGGCATACGCATGTACAAGTTTTGCTGGCATGGGCAGCTAAAGTAAAGGATGAACGAAATAGAGATACCGAAACTACTAGCCCACTTCACGGTTGTGCCTGATCCGCGAGCACATAACGTGTGCCATAAGCTAGAAGACATTTTGGTCATCGCCATCTGCGCGGTGATCAGTGGCGCGGACACGTTTAGCGAGATCGAGCAGTACGGTCAGGGCAAGCAAGCCCAACTAGAGAAGATATTGGACCTTCCTAATGGTATTCCTAGCCACGACACCTTTAGGCGGGTGTTCATGCTGCTGGATGCGGAGGCTTGGCAGGGAGTGTTTTTCAGATGGACACAGAGCTTAGCGTTAGCTGAGCGGGAAGTTCCTGTGCGAGCGGTAGATGGTAAATGGTCACGTGCGAGCGGTTTACACACAGTAAGCGTTTGGGCAAGTGAGCACCAGATTGTTTTAGGGCAGCAGCAAGTTGCCGATAAGAGCAACGAGATCACCGCCATTCCCGAACTGCTCGAAGGGCTTGATATTGCTGGAACGACGGTCACAATTGACGCAGCAGGCACCCAAACACAGATTGCTTGGACCATTCGCGAACACCTAGCAGACTACGCTTTAGCGCTCAAAGCCAACCATAAGCACCTTTTCGAAGACGTCCGTTGGCTTTTTGAACAGGACCAGAGCGCACCGCATTGGTCTACCAGCAGCCGAGGTCATGGACGCCTTGAGACCCGCGAGGTGTGGTTACTCACCGAGTTGGACTTTTTGGAGAACACCTCAGCTTGGCGTGACCTTGCCGCTGTTGCGAAGATTAGAAGCACCCGCGAGATCAACGGTGAAAAGAGCGTCAGTGAGCGCTACTTCCTGACCAGCCTCACGGACGTGGAAACGCTCGCTTATGCTGTGCGCGCTCACTGGGGTATTGAAAACAGCTTACATTGGACTTTGGACGTAGCCTTCAAAGAAGATGAAAGTAGAGCTAGAACGCAAAACGCCCAAGCTAATCTTGTCACTTTGCGACATCTAGCCCTCAATCAGCTCAAGCTAGAGTCAACACTTAAAGCCAGTATCAAAGCCAAGCGCAGCAGGGCAGGCTGGGATGACGACTACCTCCTCAAAGTTCTACATGCGTAAGCCCTGGGTATATCTGCGGAGAAGTGTAGCAATGTCAAGTAGAAATGCTATATTAAAGACTTCGTGAAGCTTGGGGCGTACGGATGTGTGTGGTGTTTTTCACATGAGCTGCTAGGCTGAAGGCGGAGACCCATCATGCCTTTATCTTTATTCTCTAACGACGCTGCCGCGTCAAACGTCCCGCCCGACGTAGCGAACATGGACGCGCTCAACCGGCTGCGCTGGCGCGTGTCGCAGCTTGTCCTCATCGTCGCCTCGCTCGCGATGGCGCTGCAAGGTCTCATTACGCTGCTGACATCAGAAGACGCGACATACAGCCTCTTTGCGCTTTCTTTAGGAAGCCTCTGGTTTGCGCTATGGGCCGTGGTTCAAGGGTTGTTGCGCCGCGTCTCCCCGCTCGCTGAGCGCTTGGGACACTTAGGTGCACTCGCCCTTTTGCTCGACTTCTACACGCGCACGATGGTCGGTATCTTTTCGGGCGTGCGTCCGCTCGGCGACACAGGTGAGATTTTTCCGTGGTTTGCCACCGTGTTTACGGTGGCGTTTATCGTCTACAGCGGCAGAACCGCGTTGGTGCTCTGTAGCGGCGTAGTGCTCTACACCTCTGGCTTGAGCACCCTGTTTATCCTCCGCGCTGTTTTTGGGGAAACGGAGGTGTTGGGGTTCGAGGCCACCCTAGACCTCTTCGCCGCAAATATCATCCTGCTGCTCATGCTCTTTGTCTTGAAGCGCACCACTGAGGCGTGGGCGAGAGCACAAGCCCGCGCCGACGCGCTCGCTCAGCTTGCGCTCAAAGACGCGCTGACCGGGCTCCCCAACCGCCGCCACTTAAACGCAGCCCTTCAAGAAGAGGCGGCGCGTGCCGAGCGCTACGGCCATCCGCTCAGCGTCGCTTTGTGCGACATCGACGAGTTCAAGCGCGTCAACGACCGCTTTTCGCACGGCGTCGGTGACCGGGTGTTGCAAGAGGTCGCGCGCATTTTAGAGCGCAATATTCGCAGCGTTGACACAGTCGCTCGCTACGGCGGCGAGGAGTTCTTGTTTATCTTTCCTGAAACCGAGGCCGCCCAAGCGCACACCGCCTGCGAGAAAATCCGCCAAGAGGTCGAGCAACATTCCTGGTCCCACCTCCACCCCGACCTCTACATCACGGTGAGCATCGGTGTAGCGAACGGCGTGCAGCAAAGCCCAGAACAGCTCCTCAATAACGCCGACCTCAAGCTCTATGAGGCGAAGCGCTCGGGGCGAAACCAAGTGCGGCTTTAAGTTCTGCTGAGCGAGGGTAGTTCGTCGACCAGGCCAACCACGAAGAAGCCTGAGGTTGTAACTGTAACCTCAGGCTTCTTTACATCATCTTTACTACCGCAGGTTTTAGTGGTCTCTAGGGATAGCGCTCAACAACGCGCTCAGGGTTCGCTTGGTCCACCGGGTTTGATATGTACTGGGTTTATAAACTTGACGCCTACCTTTTGCTTTAGCGTAGCTTTTCGCGCCGTCACAGACCGCTTGCCAGGCGGCTTCGGCGATTTTTAGCTCGAGCCGCGCCGCCTCCACCCCGCACCCTTGACGCTCGGCCTGAGCGACCTTATAACGCGCTGAAACGAGCCTGTCGGCGGTTTGATCTAAAGGCGAGGTAAAGAAAAGCATCGTGGTCTCCGAAGGTGAATGTGCTCGAGTGAGAGAAGTATGAGCAACTTCACTTATAGTAGCAGACTTCACGCCCTAGACCTCGTTATGTAAAAGAATGATGAACTATCTTACATTGTCTGTAGCAATACAGTGGTGTGAGATTGACCTCTTCAAGAGCCGTTATACTAAGCGCGATGCGCCCTATAGTTCTCGTTGCGATGGTTTTTGGCATAGCGGCTGCGGCTACGAATCCAAGTCACCTCACGCCTTTTGCGCCAGAGATTGTGCGTACGGGTGAGGGTGTGCGCTGGGCTCGCTCCATCTTGCTGACGTTCGGTGTAGGACTTCTACTAGGCGCAGCCTTCACGCGCGTTTTTCAAAGGATGACCGCGCTGCGTTTAGGTGCGCTTTACGCTGCGCTCTTAGGACCTCTCATCAACGCGCTCGCCTCATCGGTCTCCATCTCGGTGGGAGGTTTCCTAGACCCGGCGCTCCTCTTCTTTACACTGATGAACCACATCCTGTTAGGCGTTCTCGCCGGGCTCACGGCTTGGGCGCTGCTGCGCTTGGAAAAAAAGAGCCCTACCTCTCCCGACCTTCAAACGCGCCTCATTATCGCGGCACTCTTCGCGGGCGCAGCTTTCCTCATCGGCCTTTCCTCCGTCTTGCCGTGGGAAGAGTCAGGTGACTACGTCTCTACATGGCGCACACCCGCTACAGCGGTCGCTGTGACCACGCTACCAGCGATGCTCATGGCTGCCCTTTTAGGCGTCATACTGACGCGCTATCTGGCTAAGGCCGCCTTTCTACCTCTATATTCCGGCGTTCTCTACACGCTTCTCTTCGGGTTTTATACCGCACACGCGGCGCAAACGTGGGGCGGGTCGTTCCTCAGTTTTTACGTCAGTCAGCGTGTCAATAGCATCATGCCACCCTTCCCAACGAGCAGCGCGTCTGCTTCGTACTACGTCGTTAGCATGGGCGGCGTCGAGGTTTGGCGAGCCTGGGTTTTTCCCGCCGTAAGCGTCGCCTCGAGCCTTTTAGTGTGGGCCTACCTTCACTGTCAGAGACATGCTTGAACCACTAAGACTCCGGCTGGGATTCTGGTCTAAGGAGCGGAAAGAGGATTACGTCGCGGATGCTTGGCACGTCCGCCAAGAGAATCGCTAAGCGGTCAATCCCCAAGCCTAAGCCTCCGGTGGGGGGCATCCCGTACTCCAGCGCCGCCAAAAAATCTTCATCTAAAGGCTGCGCCTCGTCGTCGCCAGCGTCGCGCAAGGCTTGTTGCGCCTCAAAACGCTGCCGTTGGTCTAGGGGGTCGTTGAGTTCAGAAAAGGCATTGCCGAGTTCGATACCCATGCAGACGGGTTCAAAGCGTTCGACCAGGCCGTGCCTCTCTCGGTGTTTCTTCGCCAGTGGGCTGATCGCTAACGGATGATCCATGACAAAGGTCGGCTGCTCCAAGTACGGTTCCACGTAGAGGTCGTAGAGCTTGTTGTAAATCTGACCGATGGGTTGCTCTGCCAAGGCTTCCCCAGGTTTTTTTGACACGTCTCCTTGCGGCGCATGATGCTCGCGCACCCACTCGCGCAACTCGGCTTCGTCTAAGGGGTCGACGTCCATATTCGCCCTAGCTTTCAACTCACCTGTGTAGTCAATCCGCGCCCAAGGCGTGCTGAAATCCAGCGCTTTACCCTGATAGGTGAGCATCGTCGAGCCTGTAAGCTCCTCCACGAGCGAACTGTACATCGTCTCGACGAGTTCCAGGATATCTATATAGTCTTTGCCCGCCCAGTAAAGCTCCAACATCGTGTATTCCGGGTTATGTTTGGGGCTCATCCCCTCGTTGCGGAAGTTGCGCCCGATTTCGTAGACCGCTTCGAAGCCGCCGACGATGAGGCGCTTGAGGTACAGCTCTAAGGAGATGCGCAGATGAAAGTCGTAGTCGAACGTGTTGTGGTGCGTCACAAAAGGTCGCGCCTCTGCGCCGCCGGGGACGCTCTGCAAGACGGGCGTTTCGACCTCCAAGAACCCTAAATCGTCTAAATAACGGCGGATGTAAGAGGTGGCCTTGGAGCGCAGTACGAACGCCCGCCTGACCTCCGGGTTGACCATGAGGTCTAGGTGGCGCTGGCGGTAGCGCTGCTCTTTGTCAGCGAGGCCGTGGTATTTGTCGGGTAGTGGACGCAAAGATTTAACAAGGGGGCGAAAGTCGGTCGTACGAACCGTCAACTCGCCTGTTTTGGTGATGAACAAGGGGCCGGTGACCTCGAGCCAATCCCCCAGGTCAATCTTTTTAAGCGCGTTGTAGCGCTCCAAAGCGTCCTTCTGAAAATACGCCTGAATCCGTCCTGAAGCGTCTTGTAAGGTCACGAACGACGCCTTACCCATCATCCGCACGGTCATGGCGCGGCCTGCAACCGTCACGACCTCTTCAAATTCGTCGCCCGGTTCCGCGCCTTCGTGCTTGGCCTGTAAATCTGCTGCGTGATGTGTGGCCTGGTAGCTGTACGGGTAGGGTTCGAAGCCGCGTTCCTCTAACGATTCTAAGTTCTTAAGGCGCTGCTCGCGCTGTTCGTTGAGTGATTTTTGAATCATGTAAAATCCTAAAATTGGGGTGAGAGTAAGAGGTCAAAAACTTGTCTGTTTTAGATTACCTCTCATGGACAATAATGCGCGTATAGTCGGCGTGTTTGTTGAAGAATACAGAAGGCAGAATAAAGAATGTATCTAATTCCGTATTTTCCATTCTGCCTTCTGCTTTTTCAACCTCTCTGACACTGAGCCGACATCCTTGCTGTGTCACGGCCTTATAATTACCTTTACGAACGTAACCAAAGCCTACGAAGGAGCTACCTCATGAGCAAAAAACCTATCTACCTCACCCCGCAAGGCCACCAGAAGATCAAAGACGAACTCAAGCACCTAGTCGAAGTGCGCCGCCAGCAGATTTCCGAGAACATGGGTCAAGCCATCGCCGACGGCGACCTTCGTGAAAGTGCTGCCTACGACGAAGCTCGCATGGAGCAGAGCGCCAACGAAGCCCGCATCGCCGACCTAGAAGAGATCATCCACCGCGCCGTCGTCGTCGAGCATCAGGAGGGTGATGTCGCCGTGGCCCGCTTGGGCGCGAGCCTAGTCTTGGAGGACACCTCGGGCGAGCAAAACACCTTTCACTTGGTCGGCACGCACGAGGCGGACATCTTAGACAACCGCATCTCGGACGAGTCGCCCTTGGGCTCAAAGCTGATGGGCAAGCAAGCGGGGGATAAGGTCAAGGTTCCGCTTAGGCAACAATACCGCTGAGTACACCGTAGTAGACGTGCGCTTCGAGTAGAAGAGGTCTACCCGCTAAGATTCGCGGTAAAACTTTTGAACCTCTTAGTTGTTACGGCGTTGAATGAGTCATGTCATTCTGAGCCCTACAGCGAGCTATAGGATAGACTCCGCCCTACGACGAGCGTAGGATAGACTCCGCCGAAGAATCTCTACCTTTGCTTTCTTGTCTGGCTGAGAATGAAAGACGAGACCCTTCGACAAGCTCAGGGTGACAACAGCATCGCAAAACTTAGCTAACAGCGTAGCTGTCACCAAAGCCTTTGCGAAAATATCTGACGCAAGGGCTTTTCACTTTGTTGCGCTGTACAATACCCTCTGTGGAAAAAGATGTTATATTCAAGCGAACCGCGCTATGTGGAATCAGACTGCCGAGGTATATGAGGCGCAAGGGTTCGACGCGCTCCTCGCGGCAGTCCGTCAAGCTGACTTCACAACCTTTAATGAGGTGGAGCGCCGGGTGTTCTCGAGTATCGGTTTAGAGAACAAAGACGTGATCCAGCTAGGCTGTAACAACGGGCGCGAACTCATCAGCGTGAAAAAGGCGGGTGCGGCGCGTTGTGTGGGTGTAGACGTGTCGGAAAACATCCTCAGTCAAGCTAAGCAACTCGCGCAGGCGAGCGATCAAGAGGTTGAATTTATTCATATCAGTCTCTATGACTTAAATGATAGTTACAACGACGCTTTTGGCGTCGTTTACGTCACCATCGGCGTGCTCGGTTGGCTGCCCGATTTGCCTGGCTTCTTCAAGGTCGTCGAGAGGTTATTGCGCCCCGGCGGACACCTTTTCCTCTACGACCAACATCCCATCTTGGGCATCTTCGACCCGGCTCAAAAGCTCGTCGTGGACAGCTCGTACTTTCGGCGAGAGCCCTTCGTTGAAGAGGTCTTGCCCGACTATATGGACCCTTCACAGACGGGACGCGCCACCTCGTATTGGTTTCAGCATACGCTCTCGAGCATCCTCACCCTCTGCCTCGACTCGAGTTTGACCATTACGCACTTCGAGGAGCACGCGCACGACCTCTCAGGGACGTACCGGGCCTATCAGGACTTCGAACACAAACCGCCCCTGTCCTACTCGCTCACGGCGCAGAAGCGAGGGTGATAGAGGCAAGAGGTCAAGCGCGTCTAACAGCGCAGGCGCTCTGTCACTTGCTGCATTTCCGGCAACCCCAAACGCACACTAAACAAAACGTAGAACCCGCTCAAAACGCTCATCCCGAGAACGGCGCGTAAGAAATAGTCCGACCAAGCCGAGGGTGGAGGGAGCAGCCCTAAGCTAATGAGCATGAGCCCTGCCGCTCCCACTGCTGCGAGCCAAACGCGCAGGGTGTGGCTCATAAAGGTGGACAACGCGAACCGTTCGCGCCGCCACACGTAAAAAACGAGCACCAAGAGCTGCGCCCACTCGACCGCCACCGTTGACCAACTCAGTCCCGCAACGCCGTAGCGCGGGGCGAGCAGGGTGTAGAGAAGCGCGTTGAGCGAGATGAACACCGTGCTGATGACGATGGGTGTTATCACGCTGCGGCGCACGTAAAAGGTGCGAATCAAGAGGTTGCGCAAGCCGATAGGGAAGACCGCTAAGCCCAGCGGCGCGAGCGCGAGGACGGAAAGTTCAACCACTTGCGGGTTCATGCCACCCTCCGGACGAACCGCTGAAAACCAATTGAACACGCTTTGAATCGCAGGCGCGGCGAGGAAGCAGAGGAGAAGTCCGGCGGGAACGGTCAAGAACGTGATGAGGCGCAGTCCTTCCAGGAGGGTTTCAGAGAACTGCTCGGGGTCCTGTGTGGCGTTGGCAGAGAGCCTCGAGTAATACGCCAACGCCGGTGAGATACTAAAGAGCCCGAGCGCCAAGCCTAAAAAGAGGTTAGCGCTCTCAAACGCCGTCACGCTCCCTATTGGCAGAGCGCTCAACACCCTCGTCGCCACCACGTTAAGAAACTGCCGCGCTCCCGTCGTAAAGGTGAAAGGAATCATCAGAACAAGGACGCTACCCAAAGCTGGATGCCACCAGCGTCCGAATTGAGGTAAGAGGTTGTGCTTTAGAAGCGCAGGAATTTGAAAAAGGAGTTGCGCCACGCCGCCTAAGACAAAGGCAAGCGCAAGCGGCACAGCTTGTCCGGGATAGACGAGTATCAGCGTTGCTGTGACCACGTTGAGCGCCACCGGAGCCCACGCGGGCGCGAAGAAACGCTCTTCGGCCTGGAGAATCCCCATCGCCAAGGCGGAAAAAGAGATCGCCGCCAAAAAGGGGAAAACGATGCGCGTGAGTGTAACGGTGAGCGCGTAATCTACATTCGCGTCGTCTTGCAGCAGCAGCGACACAACCCAGGGCGCAGTCCACACCGCGAGCAGTACGAGCAGCGTGTTGACAAAAAAGAGCAGGCTGAGCAGTGCGCCGGAGAGCTTCTTAGCATCCTTTTCTTCCAACCCTTTATAAATCGGTACAAATGAATTTGTCAGTGCGCCCTCGGCGAGCAGTTCGCGGAAGAGGTTAGGGACTTTCAGGGCGACGTTGAGCGCGTCCGTAACGGTAGGCGAAAAGAGTTGCAAGAAGAGCGCGTTGCGCAAGAGTCCCGTGACGCGGCTGCCGAGCGTGCCGCCCATGAGGATGAAGGCTCCTTTGGAGGCGCTCTGACGCGGCTTAGCTGAACGCGGCGGGCGCGGTGTAGGAGGTTTGGGGCTTTGTTGTGTCAAGAGGTGTCCTTGCCTGTGAGGGCGTACGCATTGTATCAAGCCGTGCGTTTGGGAACCTGTGAACGTCGTTGAGATGATTTGAGGCTCGAGCCCACCCTCTCGTCACCCCTTACCAACAACCTTTTACCACCGAACCTCTGCCAACGGATTTTTGATTGTGAGGCTCGAGCCCATCTCTACTCAAAATGCCAGCGGTAAACCATATAACGGCTTATGAATGTACTGTAAGAATTTCTCTGAACACTGTACAAAAATTTAGAGATACTTTGCTCTTAAATTTGAAAATTTCGTCTTTTTGCTATTGCTTTTTTAATCAAAAAACCATTTGCACTTGACACCCTGCGCTATAATTCATATCCTAAGGGCAGGCTGCTACGCGCAGTATCCCCCCGGAGGTAAAACTATGAAAAGACTCCCCTACGTCCTCTTAGCCCTCTTGCCGTGCCTGCTGCTCGGTAGTGCATTTGCACAAGAGGGTGACGCGACTAACATCGGTGAGCTTGCCTTTGCGCTTGACACCATCGCGCTCCTCTTCTTCGCGGTGCTCGTCGCTCTTATGCAGCCTGGCTTTGCGCTTTTAGAGGCGGGCTTGATCGGCGCAAAAAACGTCATCAACATCTTTATGAAGAACTTCGCGGACTTCGCGGTGGCGGGGCTGGCGTTTTGGACGGTCGGCTTCGGTCTCATGTACGGCGCGGGCTGGTTCTTGAACGGTTATGAAACAGGCATGAATGTCCCTATCGCTGCCGACTTCTTCTTCCAGATGGTCTTCGCGGCGACCGCTGCGACGATTGTCTCGGGCGCGATTGCCGGGCGGATGAAGTTTGCAGCGTATCTCATCTTCTCTGTGATGATGACCGCGTTTATCTACCCCTACCTCGGCTCGTGGCACTGGGGCGGTGGCTGGCTCGGCAACTTCGAGACGCCGTTTTATGACTTTGCAGGCTCTTCGGTCGTTCACGCGGTGGGCGGTTTTGCGGCGCTCGGCGCAGTACTCGCGATCGGTCCGCGTTTAGGACGCTACGCGGGTGGCAGGGTCAACGCGATGCCGGGGCACAACATGGCATTGGCGGGCTTGGGCGTGTTTCTCCTCTGGCTCGGTTGGTTTGGTTTTAACCCCGGCTCGCAGCTTGCGTTTAGTTCGCAGGCGGACGCCGAAGCGGTTGCCAACATCTTCCTCAACACGAACTTGGCGGCAGCGGCGGGCGCGGTCGCGGCGATGTTCACCTCTTGGGCCATGTTCAAAAAGCCCGATTTCTCCATGACCATTAACGGTGTCTTGGCGGGTTTGGTCGGCATCACCGCCGGGCCGGATGTCATTGCGGGTCTCTCGGCGGTCTTAGTGGGCGCGATTGCTGGTGTGATTGTCGTCTTCAGCGTGGTGATGTTCGACCGCATCCGCGTGGACGACCCCGTCGGCGCGATTTCGGTGCACGGCGTGTGCGGTATCTGGGGCACGCTCGCCGTAGGTCTTTTTGGCGGTGGCGCGGCTAACTTGGGTGTGCAAGCAATCGGTACGTTCGCTTATGCGGCGGCGGCATTTGTAGCAGGCTTTGTCATCTTCTACTTGCTCAAAATGACCATCGGTATCCGCGTCACAGCGCAAGAGGAGATTACCGGACTTGACCTCGCCGAGCACGGCACAGAGGCTTACGCGGGCAAAGATACTGTCGGTGACTCGGTGGTCGTCACAGCGGCAGCGGGCGATTAAAGGAGATGGCAGTTCTAAAGCACACTGAAATGAATTGCCGCAGCTATCATCCTAAAATATGCGTGCTCGTGGATGTTCTTTTTGGTGAGAGCGTTCTTGACCAGATGATACCTGCTGAATTGTGGTAAAAGGGCACATGAAACTCATCACTGCGGTTATTCGCCCGAATAAGTTAGCGGAAGTTAAAGAGGCTCTTTTCAAGGCGGGTGTGCGCGGGATTACTATCTCCCGCGTCAGCGGTCACGGCGGACAGGGCGGCATCGTGGAGCAGTACCGGGGGAGCCAATACGTCGTCGAATTTCACGACAAGGTGAAGCTCGAGATTGCCGTCAGTGAAGCGTTTATCGACGTCACCATCGACGCGATTGTCAAGTCTGCCCGCTCGGGTGAGGTCGGCGACGGCAAAATCTTCGTGCAGCCCTTGGAACAAGTCGTGCGCATCCGCACGAACGAGCGTGACGACGAGGCGCTGACGCCTGTTGAGTCGGAGAAGGCTAGAGCGAAGCGGTAAAATCAGTACAAATCCAGCATAGATGAAGTAGAAGGACACCGCTAAGGTGTCCTTTTTTTATGTTTAGCGTTTTTGGAAGAGTGCGCCCGAACGTGCCGAGAGGTCTAAATCCATTTTCCCGGCTTGTACGGTGAACGAGAGGTCGCTCAAGAGGTCGTGGTAGTGTCCGCCCGGTAATAGGGGTCCACTCAACGCTACAGGTTGTTCACTTACGTTGAGAACGCCGACGAAGAGGTCGTCCTCGAGCGTTTTTGTGTAGATATAAAGTCCCTCTGAAACGTGCAAAGTTTTGAACTCTCCGCGCCGCAGGGCTGGGTGCTCGAGCCTCAGTTTGACGAGTTTCTTGGTGTACTCCTGCAAATCCTTATTCCAGGATTCTTTATCACGCCAAGGCATCCCTTGGCGACACTCCGGGTCGTGCCCGCCCGTTAAGCCTAATTCATCGCCGTAGTAAAGACAGGGCGCACCCGGAAAGGTCAGTTGGAAGAGGAGCGCCATACGCAAGGCCGCCTCATCGCCGTTGACCACGGTGAGCGCCCTCGGCGTGTCGTGGCTGCCCAAGAGGTTGAGTTGTACCTCGGTGACTTCGGGGCGGTGCGCGTGGAGGAGAATCTCAACGGCGGCAGCAAATGAGGTCGCGTCGAGCTTAGGAATATGTTGATAGCCACACCGCGCAATCTCTTTTCCGTTGAGAGAGGTTGCGGTGAAGCCGAACGCCGCGCGAGTAAGCGGATAGTTCATCACCGCGTCGAACTGGTCGCCCTGGAGCCAATGGCTCGCGTCGTCCCAAATCTCCCCGACGATGTAGCACGCCGGGTTGACCTCTCGGCAGCGGCGGCGAAACTCCTGCCAGAAGGCGTCGTCGCCGATTTCGTTCGGTACGTCCAAGCGCCACCCGTCGATGCCGAACTCGAGCCAATACGTCCCGACGTCCCACAAAAAACCGCGTACGGCGGGCGTGTCCGTGTTGAACTTCGGCAGCGCAGGCAGCCCCCACCAGGCGTCGTAGCCGAGCCCGTCGCCGTCTGCGCCGCTATAGGCTTGTAGGGGAAACTCGCGGACGTTGAACCAGTCCAGGTAGGCGCTGTGCGGACCGTTCTCTAAAATGTCGTTGAACTGGAAAAAGCCGCGACTGGCGTGGTTGAAGACGCCGTCTAAAACGATCTTCATCCCGCGTTCGTGACACGCATCTACAAGTTCTCGTAGCGCTTCGTTACCGCCCAACATCGGGTCAACTTGGTAGTAGTCGTGCGTGTGGTAGCGGTGATTTGAGGCGGACTGAAAGACCGGGTTGAAGTAGAGCGCGGTGACGCCCAAGTCTTGTAAGTAGTCAAGCCGCTCCACCACACCCAAGAGGTCGCCGCCCTTGTAGCCGTGTACAGACGGCGGGCTCTCCCAGGTTTCTAAATTGCTCGCCTTGCGCACGCGCTCGCTCCTTGCAAAGCGGTCAGGAAAGATTTGGTAGAAGACGGCGTCGCGGACCCATTCGGGGGTGGTGGTGTCGTGTAGCTTGTCGGGGGAAGAAATGGGGGACATGCTCACTATCTTAAAGTGAAAGGTGCCACACGAACTGTGCAGGTCACTCTTCTTACAGCAGGTGCCTTTATGTAAGTACAGCGTCAACTAAAAATTGAGTTGTGTCATTCTGAGCGGAGCAACGCCCCCTTTCGGGGATGAACGACGGAGTCGAAGAATCTCTGACCTTGCTGACTCCTCTGGTTGAGATTGGAAGTTACAAAGTTTTGGCTATTGCCAATTACGTAGTTTCGGTGTAACCGAACGAGACCCCTCGACGGAGTTTACCCTCGTAAGGGTTGCACTCCGCAAGGCTTAACGCCCGACTCACTTGTGCGTCACTGCGTTCCCACTAGCTTTGGGTATCGTGAACGGGGTGACAACAGTGTCGCAACACTTGCTTAACGGTGTAGTAAGTAAAGATAAAGTCGCGTAAGAGCGCTAAAGGTAGCTGCTCAGCGCCGCCACGTCGATGCGGTAGTTGCCGCGTGTTCCCTCAATGAGCCGCGCGTCGCGCAACTCGGCAATCGCCATTGAGACGCTCACGCGCGTTGCGGAAATCATGGAGGCTAACTCTTCGTGCTTGAGTTCGGTCTCGAGCTTGACCCAACCGTTCTCTTCAGGTTCACCAAAGCGCTCCGCTTGCTCTAAAAAGGTCTTGACCAGGCGCGTCTTGACAGGCGCATACGAGTGACCGAGCTGCTCGCGGCAGTGGAAGAGGTGGCTCGCCAAAATCTCGGTAAAGGTCAGCGTGAAGTGCGGCGCGTGCAGCGCCATCTGTAAAAACTGAGGGCGACTCACGGGACACGTCACCGTATCCGTCAAAGCAACTGCGTCTACAAAGTAGCTCGAGGCTTCGGTCAAGAACGCCTCACCGATGAAGTCGTTCACGCCGCACACCACCAGGATGCGCTCGCTCCCGTTGGCGTCTTGCGTGACGAGCTTGACCTGTCCTTTGGCGATGATGTGCAGGTCCGTGGCGGGGTCGCCTGCGTAGAAGATGGTCTGGCCCTTTTCGTACATCTTGTCGGGACAGACGCGGCGAAAGACCGCCATGTCGCGCTCACTGAGGCGCTGAGCGAAGCCGGTATTTTTGATGACGTAGGGTTTGGGAGATTGAGATAGCGCCATAGAAACCTCCTCACGCGCAGGTCTGTCCTGCGCTCGTTTGAGCGAACCGCTCCGCCCCGTTGTGATATCTTTCTTAGCGTACATTAAATCCCCTCTCCACAGGTAAAAATTAGGCACAAGCCGTGAAAGTAGCATGGCTAAAAGGCTACGTAACGGACCTTATTGGCTCCGTACAGCATTTGACGAACATCGCGACGCCCACCCCTTATGGTGGTCTGTAAGGGGTCTTGTGCCTCGCCTCGAGCTGTGAAAAACTGCACAGCCTATATTTGGGACTAGCGTGCACTGCGTAGAATTTGCTTAGGGTTGAAGAACGAGAGAGAAGAACCAAAGAAAGGTCGTACCGAACGCTCATCATGATTGACCGATATTTGAGACTTCCCAAAGAGAGGTTGCTTGCGCCCGTCGCTAAGCGCCTCGACATCCCGCCGCTCGCCGTGACCTTGACGGCCTTTGGCGTCGGGCTTGCGGCGGTGGGCGCGGCGGCTTTTGAGCTTTACGCTTGGGCGTTGGCGCTGTGGCTCGCGGGGCGCGTGCTGGACGGTCTGGACGGGAGCATTGCGCGGAGCAGCGCCAAGCAGAGCGACTTGGGCGGCTATCTGGACATGCTTTTGGATACGGCGATTTATGCGCTCTTACCTCTGGCGCTCGCTTGGGCGCAAAATTCTACGGCGGTATGGCTGAGTTTGGCGTTACTGCTCTCGAGCTTCTACCTCAACGCCATCTCTTGGCTCTACCTCTCGGCGATTTTGGAAAAGCGCAAGCAAGGGGCGTCGAGCCAAGGTGAACAGACGAGCGTGACCATGCCGAGCGGACTGATTGAGGGGGGCGAAACCATCTTTTTTTACTGCTTATTCCTCATTTTCCCCCAAGCCCTCGCGTTTCTCTTTCCCCTCATGGCGCTGCTCGTGCTCGTGACCTCGGGGCAGCGCGTGGCGTGGGCATTAAGGAGGCTCTAAATGGCGCAGCCCCAACCTGCAAGCGTACCGGAAACTTCAGATGCATCCTTTTTGAGTAAACACTGGCAAAAGCTGGCCGCAGGTGCATTTTGGCTCATCTTAATCGGCAGCTACGCTTTCTACATCATCAGCAACGATCTTACGTTGCGGGAAGCCTTGCAGCAGCCCATCGACTTCATGCGCAGCAGCCCCTTAGCGCCCCTTATCTATGTCGGGATTTACACGCTTCGCCCCGTGGTGCTTTTTCCCGCGACGCTCTTGACGCTGGCGGGCGGCGCACTGTTTGGCGCGGTTTGGGGCATTGTGTATACGATTATTGGGGCGAACTTGGGCGCAACGTTGGCGTACTTTATCGGTTACTTTTTTGGGCAGAATGCGCTCGAGGCCGACAGCGAGGACACCGGACGCTTGCAACGTTGGATAGGCAAAATGCGCAGCAACTCGTTCGAGACCGTCTTGACCATGCGCTTTATCTTTTTGCCTTATGACTTGGTGAACTACTTGGCAGGCTTTTTACGCATCAACTACGGCGCGTTTATCTTAGCGACGATTTTGGGCTCGCTGCCAGGGACGCTCTCGTTCGTGCTGTTGGGCGCGTCTACAGGCTTAAACGCTGAAGGGGGCGGCTTCAACCCTTGGGTCTTGGTCGCCTCAGTGGTGATTTTCGTGGCGAGTTTGGGGCTCTCGAGGCTCCTCAAGCGCCAAAGAGGGTTAGAGAAATAGGAGGGGTGGAGGAATAATGGCGTATCACACACCTTTTCATACCGTAGTTATCGGTGCAGGTTCAGGCGGGCTCACCGTTGCGGTCGGTTTAGCGAAGTTCGGCAAACGGGTCGCCTTAATCGAGCGCGGACCCATCGGCGGAGACTGCACCAATGTCGGCTGCGTGCCGTCGAAGACGCTCATCCACGCCGTCGAAACGGGCTTCGACGACCCTGACGCGGTCTTGCAGCACGTCCGCGACAAGCGCAACCATCTCCGCGACGAGGAGACCGAGTGGGTTCATACGGTCGATAACGTCTCGGTCTTTCACGGCAGCGCCAAGCTGACGGGGGAGACGCGGGTTGAGGTCGCCCTGCAAGACGGCAACACGCAGACTTTGGAGGCCAATCATATCGTCTTAGCGACGGGCGGCAAACCGCGCCGCTTAGGGGTTGACGGACTACCCGAGGAGCGCATCCTAACCAACGAAACGCTCTTCGAAGAGCCGCACAAGCCTGAACACTTAGCCATTATCGGCGCGGGGCCCATCGGTTTAGAGATGGCCTTTGCCTTTCGCAAGCTCGGCAGCCGCGTGAGTCTTATCAACCGGGGGGAACGGGTCTATTCGGTGGGTGACCCCGAGGTCTCCGAAGTCATCGAAAAGAGCCTCAAAGAGAAGTGCGTCGAGGTGTATCTGAACGCGGAAGCGAAACGCTATGACGAGAACGAGCACACGCTCTTTGTTGATCAGAACGGTCAAGAGGTCACGTTAGACGGCGTAGACCGCGTGTTGATGGCGGCGGGGCGCACGCCGAACGTAAAGGGCTTAGGGTTAGAGAGTACGGGACTCCAATACGACGAGAAAAAAGGTATCCCCGCTGGACCTTTTGGTGACACTAACGTCAAGAGCCTCTTCTCCGTCGGCGACGTGAACCCCGCCTCGAACTTCACCCACTCTGCTAATGCCGAGGGGCGGCGTGTGGTGCGGCGGCTTGCCCTGCCGTGGCTGCCCCGCTTCGGCAAGGAACCACTCTACCCGAGCGCGACCTTTAGCGACCCGGAAATCGCCATGATTGGTCCTAGCTTAGAAGACCTCCAGAAGCAGTATCATCCCGACCTCATCAAGACGCTACACGTGGAGCTAAAAGACACGGATAAGGGGTATACGGAGGGTCTCCAAGACGGTTTCGTCCGCATTCACGCGGTTCGCCTCACAGGGCGTATTCTGGGCGCGACCATCGTCGCCCCGAAAGCCTCCGAGATGATCTCTATGATCACGCTCGCGGTGTATCAAGGTATCTCGCTCTACAAGCTAGGCGGCGTAGTGTTCCCTTACCCGACACTCTCTGAAGGGATTAAAAAAGCGGCGGACGCCTTTACCTTTGAGACGCTGCCTAAGCTGCCGCAGGAGCTAAAGACGTATGTGCGGAGGCGGTTTGCGTCGCCTGAGGGGTCGTGAAATTTGTAGTTGGAGGTTCGTAGAAAAGTCTCTGAAAACGCTTTGGAGAAGGTTTCAAAGCCTTCTCCTTGCTGTTCTTACAAGATTTTCAAATGTTGATACGGTTTTATCAGCTAAATTATCGAGTTCATTTCTTCTTCTTTCTATCTCAGCACGGATCGGCCTATTATCTCTATTGCTATCAGTCATCTTTCGAAGATCAGGGCGGTCAGGCAAATTCCAAGTCCAGATGCTGTGCTTATTAGTGTAATCATCGACCAAACTGTGTAGCTTTCTGCGTTGTCTTTCTAATTTGCAGTCAATAAATTCTCTGTCAACACTATCAAGATCAGCAAAAGCATTAAGATTCTCCGTAACTGAATCTTGATGTACGATGTTATGGCCGTGATATTTGAGAAAGTCAATCTCGATATTAGGACGAATAAGCTCGAGCAACTGCTCTAGTGTCTCCTTATCCTGCTCTCGATTTCGTTCTCGCTTTTCTTTCTTGCTCTCAAAAACGTCTTTCCAGAGTTCAGGCCAAAGAGGTTGCAAAACGCTTCCAGCTATAAAACCTATCACTGAAAGTCCAGCAGTTCTAAGCCATTCAATTTCAAGAATGCCAGCTATCCACTCGAACACTTCATCATTCTACCGTGACCGTTGCCTCGCTTTGATACGAGGTCGTATAACTTTGTTTTGCCAAACAAAATTCCTCAAAAAGAAAGAGAGACGCGAAAGGCGTCTCTCAAAGTTCTGCTTATCTAGTTTACGCCCTACGCCACAACAACTCTTTCTTAACCTCTTCAATCGCCTGCGTCACCGGAATCCCGCGTGGGCACGCCTGCGTGCAGTTGTACGCGGTGCGGCAGCGCCACAGGCCGTTGGCTTGGTTCAAGACCTCTAGGCGCTCGGTGGTGCCTTGATCGCGCGAGTCGAAGATAAAGCGGTGCGCGTTGACAATCGCCGCTGGACCTAAGTACGAGCCGTTCGTCCAGAAGATTGGGCAAGAGGTCGTGCAGGCGGCGCAGAGGATGCACTTAGTCGAGGCGTCGAAGACTTCGCGGTCCTCGGGGCTCTGGTAGCGCTCGGTAGTCGGCGCAGGCGTGTCGTTGATGAAATACGGCAGCACGGCTTTGTAGGAGTCGAAGAAGGGCTCCATATCGACAACCATATCTTTGAGTACCTCGAGGCCACGGATGGGCTCAACCGAGATGTCGTCTCCTAAATCCTTGACCAAAATCTTGCAGGCTAGGCGGTTCACGCCGTTGATGAGCATCGCGTCCGAGCCGCAAATGCCGTGAGCGCAACTCCGGCGGAAGGAGAGCGTGCCGTCGATTTCCCACTTGATTTCGTGGAGCACGTCCAAAACACGGTCGGTGGGCCGCGCTTCGACCTTGTACTCCGCCCAGTAAGGACGCTTGTCCTCTTCGGGGTTGAAGCGTTTAATCTTGACATTGATTTCTCTGGGTTTCATTGCGTCTGCGTCCATATAAGTCCTTTATAGCAATGAGCAACGAGCAATGAGTTGAAAGTGAAGAAACTCGTTGCTCATTGCTTTCAACTCATTGCTCAATACACTCTCGGCTTAGGCTCGTACTTGCCTAGCGTCACGGGTTTATAGTCGATGCGCACGCCGTCGCCCTCTTTGTAGACAAGCGTGTGCTTGAGCCACTCGTCGTCGTTGCGCTCTTTGAAGTCTTCGCGTGAATGCGCCCCGCGCGACTCCTTGCGGTTGTACGCAGCGTGAACGAGGTGCTCGGCGTTATCTAAGAGGAAACCGAGTTCGATGGCTTCCATCAATTCCGTGTTGAACTGCTCGCCTTTGTCCTCAACCCCAATGCCCTTGTAGCGCTCTTTCAACTCTTTGAGCTTCTCGATCTGCGTGCAGAGCGTCTCTTCGGTGCGGAAGACCGAGGCGTTGTCCATCATAGTGTTTTGCATCTCTTTGCGGATGCGGCTCACGCGCTCTTTGCCGGAGCCGTTGAGCGCACTGTCAACCTGTTGTTTAGAGAAGTCCTGCGCGTCTAGCGGCAGCTTGCCGAACTCCGCTCCCGCCGCGTAGCGTGCTGCGAAGATGCCTGCTCTGCGTCCGAAGACGATGAGGTCGCCCAAGGAGTTCGTGCCGAGGCGGTTTGCGCCGTGGAGCGACGCGCAGGCTGTTTCGCCCGCCGCGTAAAGTCCTGGCACAATCGTATTGTCGCCGTCCATGATGACTTCGGTATCGATCGTCGTCGGGATACCGCCCATCGCGTAGTGCGCGGTGGGTTGTACCGGGACCGGCTCGTTCAAGGGGTCAACACCTAAGTAAATACGGGCGAACTCGGTGATGTCGGGTAGCCGCGTCTCGATGATGTGGTCGTCGATGTGGGTGAGGTCTAGGTGGATATAGTCGGCGTCTGGGCCCGTGCCGCGCCCTTCGCGCATCTCTAAGTACATGGCCCTCGAGACCATATCCCGTGGCGCTAAGTCTTTAATTGAAGGCGCGTAGCGCTCCATAAAGCGCTCCCCTTCGCTGTTGCGTAAAATCCCGCCTTCACCTCTCGCGCCTTCGGTCAGCAGCACACCGATTTTGTAAAGCCCCGTCGGATGAAACTGGTAGAACTCGGGGTCTTCAATCGGAATGCCGCGCCGATACACCACGCTCATCATGTCACCGGTGAGCGCGTGCGCGTTCGAGGTCACTTTGAACATGCGCCCGTTACCGCCCGAGGCGATGATGGTTGCCTTGGCTTGGAAGGTGTGCAGTTCGCCCGTGGCGAGTTCGTACGCCACCACGCCGCGACACTCGCCGTCTTCCATGATCATATCGAGCACGTGAAACTCATTGAAGAAGGTCACGTTATTTTTAATAGATTGCTGATACAAGGTCTGCAAGATCATGTGGCCTGTGCGGTCGGCTGCGTAACAGGCGCGTTCAACGGCGCTCTTGCCGAACTCTCGAGTGTGCCCGCCGAACTTGCGCTGGGCAATCTTGCCTTCAGGCGTCCTCGAGAAGGGCAAACCCATATGCTCTAACTCGTAGACCGCCTCAATGACTTCGTAAGCAAACATCTCCGCGACGTCTTGATCGGCTAAGTAGTCGCCGCCTTTGACCGTGTCGAAGGCGTGCCAGTCGGGGTGGTCGTCGGTGACGTTGCCCAAGGCTGCGCCGACGCCCCCTTGCGCCGCGCCCGTATGCGAGCGGGTCGGGTAGAGCTTGCTGATGACGGCGACGGATACGCCGGGCTCTTGCGCGGCGTAGCGCGCTGCCATCAGCCCGGAGCCACCCGCGCCAATCACAATCACGTCGTATTTATGTGCTCTCGACATATCGCCTCCTACCTACTGTGAATGCTGCTCGGCAGGCAGCGCACGAACCGCGTCGCCCATCTCGTCAAATGAAAAGGACCAGAGCGTGATGACGCCGATGACTAAGATAATGCCCGCCACCGTGAAGAGGATGACCTTCCAGGCGAAGCGCCGCCCCGGTTTGCGGATGTAGTCTTCGATGCTGTAGCGCAGTCCGTTGACGCCGTGCAGCATGGCAAAACCGAGTAAAAAGGAGTCATAAACCTTAACCCAGGGCTTCGAAACGCGCTCCGCGACGTAGGCGTAGTCGATATTGCCTGCGTTGAACGCAATATTGTTGAAGTAGACGTGTCCGAAGACCAAAAAGACGAGAATAAGTCCTGACACGCGCATGAAGACCCACCAGGCGAGTTCGCTGTTGGTGTTGTGCAAGGCTTTGGCTTGGTTGAGCGTTTTCGCTTTGACGGCCACTAGGCACCTCCAAAGATTTCAGGGATGACCTTGATGAGGACGGGGATACCGATGAGGGTGGTGATGCCCAGCACGCCGTACCAGAGGCTACGGTGATAGCGCGTGCCCCACTCGGTAAAGTCCATCAAGATGATGCGCAGCCCGTTAAAAGCGTGATAGACGACGCCCGCCATGATTAAAATGAGCCCGATGCGAAAGGGCCACTGGTGATAAAATGCTAAAAACGCATTGAATACTCTGGGACCATACATAATCAAGCTGATGTCTAAAACGTGCAGTAGCAGATAGAGCGCTAGCGCCACGCCGGACAGCCTATGCAAGACGAACGCCCACTGCCCTTCTCTTCCTCGATACATCGAAACCTCCTATAACCTCTCTTTAACCTGATAACATTGTAACGAATTTCTCTAACTTTTTGCAGTTTACCACGACGCTTAGGCCCGACTCAGTAAGCGATGTCTTATTTGCCACGTTTTTCACAAAGTCGCCATTTTGAGGCTGGGAAGTCAAGACTTTGAGGGAGTAAGTGGGAAGACCGCGAACCTTCTAAACTAATTTTCCCATGCTTTTAGGTGGTGTACTTAGGCTGCGGATTGGCCCCTAGTACACGCCCCCAAAACAGCCTGCTGCCACACCTCCAACATCGCACAAAGCGAGCCGCACGAGCCGCTGATGCGCCCGACCAACACGCCACCCTCGTAGATCAGGAAAAGCTGCTCGGCGAGGCTACGCGCTTGGGCGTCCTCTATCCCCAAATCCGTGAGCAACCGCGCCACTTTTTCCGACCAGCGTTTTAACCCCTCTTGCAACGCCTGCTGAATCGGTGCGGGTAAACTGCGCGACTCGAAGCCTAAAAGCCCAATCGGACACGCGACCTGACCTTGAGTGCACTTTGGCTCTAACAGGCTTAGCAGCGCGCCCAACTTCTCCTCGGGTGAACCGCTCCGCTGCCAGATTTGCTCAATCGCCCCCAACATCGTGTCCCAGTGTAGGGATAACGCTCTCGCCGTCAACTCTTCTTTCGAGCCGAAATGATGGTAAAACGCGCCCTTCGAGGACGCCGCCCGCTTCAAAATCGCGTCCAAACACGTGCCTGCGTAGCCGCGCTCGGCGTAGAGCGAGAGCGCGGCGTCCACGAGCCTCTGTTGCGTCGCTTCAGCGTTTCGGGTTGGAACCATTGAGGTTAGTGTAGCAAAGTGAAATATTTTACGTTTTTATTGGGCGACATACAGCAGCAGTTCAGCGTGTCAGCATTTCAGCCTGCGTCATTCTAAGTTGCCCTTTAGTTGTGACATCGTTTCGAAGAGGTTCACAAACGCCTTGGATAGATACTCGCGACGTACATCACTTCCAAAATATGCTGAGGCAAATTGTCGCTTTCTGAAAGCTGCTCTTTGTTAGCGAGCCGCCTGAAAGCTGTTGCTAAACAGACGCAAGTTTGCTGAGCCCACTCAGACAAAACTGGCGGAAAGGGGGCTCGAGCACCCCTTCACCGCGTCCTTTACTGCGTCAAGGTCGTGCTCGAGCTCTCTATAAACCTCTTCTATGTGCCTAGCGTCTACCCCGCGGGAATCACCAACACCATCCCCGGAATCAGCGCATCGGGGTCGTCCAGCACGTAGCCGTTCGCGTCCACGATGTCCGTCCAGCGGCTTCCGCTCTGGTAGAAGAGCACGGCGATTTCGGAGAGCGAGTCGCCGCCGCGCACGGTGTAGGTCGCTTGTGCGCCGCTCAAACGGGCGACGCTCTGCTGCGCCTGGACGAGCGCTCCTTGCGCCGTCTCGACCTCACTACGCCGCTCCTCGCTGACGGCGCTCAGGTTGGGCGTCTGCTGACGCAGGGCGAGGTACGTTCTAGCGGCTTCGGACGCTTGGGTTCGCGCCTGCTCGAGCTGGTCTTCTTGTGGCGACAGGCTCTCTTGGAGCGTCTGCTCCTGATTCAAGGTCGCGTTGAGCCTACTGAGCAGTTGGTCGCGCTCACTCTGGACTTGCGCTAACTGCTCGTTGAGCTGTTCACTGCTTGTGTTCGCTTCGCTGAGTTGCGCAGAGAGGTCGGCTTGCGTGCTCTGGGCGCTCTCGAGTTGGCTCTGCAACTGCGCTTGTTCGCCCTGTGCGGCTTGACTTTCTTGTGTCAACGTCGCGAGTTGTTCTTCTAACGAAGACGCTTCGCTCTGCGCTTCTTCTACTGTGGTGCTCAGTTCTTCATTTTGCGTCCGCGCCGCCTCTAACTCCTGGGCAAGCTGCTCATTTTGTGTTTGCAACTCGCTGCGCTGCTGCGTAAGGGTTGCCTGCTCGCTTTGCGCTCTCTCGAGTTGCGTCTGCACGCCCTCTAGCTGCTGCGTCAAGGTGTCGCGTTCGATGCGCAGAGCGTCGCCCTGCTGCGTCTGCGTTTGGGCGTTCCCTTGCGCCTGCTCGAGTTGCGCTTGCAAGGTGCTCACCTCTTCTCGGAGCGCCTGCTGCGCCACTTGCGCGGTGACGAACGCCTCTTGAAAGTTGCTGAGGCGTGTCGTCAGCGCTTTATTCTCCTCTTGCAAGGCCGCCTCTAAAGGAGTTTGCGTTGCCTGTGCCCCTTGCGAAGCTGACGAGTTCTCTTGCCCGTCCTGTAAGGCGGCGAGTTGTTCCCGCACATCTGCTTGTAGCGCGGTGACTTGCTCGCGCAGGTCGTCACTGACTTGGAGCCCGGATAGCGCCTCTTGGAGTTGGGTGAGAACGCTCTCCACCTGCGGCGGGTCGCTCTGGGCAAGACCGAAAGATGTAAAACATAAGACTGATAAGAAGACCGGGACGAACCTCTTCACGACGTGACCTCCGAATAAAGTAGTTGAGCCTGTGGGCCTAAACCAATTGTACTGAGTTTAGAAGCGCAACGCCATCATAGTTTCAGCGAGTCGAACGAAGGGCTGCTCAAAGAGGTCGTGCGGTTGCCATATTTCACGACCTTGCGCTAGGCTCGGCTGGCGTTTAGGGTCTCGAGTCACCAGAAGCCGCCGGTAGGGGTGAACCGGGGAAGCTCTAAGCAGGGACTCGGCGGTAACACAAGCTCGGTCTCAATGCCCGGTCGCCAACGTTTACGGCGTTGACGCTTTTCATGAGCACGCTGCGGTTCAAGATGAAGGAAACCACCCTTCACTGCCGCAACTGAAATTGACAAAGCGCTTCCCTGACGCGCTTTTCCTGTTTTTCCAAAACTCATACCTCGGTTCATGAAGCGTTGAGCATGGCTTAATACGTGACTTTGGCCACTATTTTTACGAGGGCGGAACTTGCTAAGGTACGCGCATCCACCCGTCATGAAAAGCGTTACTCCTCTTTTGTGGATAAATTCAGGCAACGCACAGGAGAGCTTTATGATACGTCAATGTTTCACTTTCTTCTCGCTCCTTTTCTTACTCTTGGTAAGCGCTTGTAGTCAGGTCGGTAGCCCTGTTGTTGAAGAGGGGCCGACCATCACCGACTTCAGCGCTTCACCTTTGAACGCTGACGGTAGCGCGACCTTATCATGGCGAGTGGAGGACGCGACCTCTTTGTCTATTGATCAGGGTATCGGTGATGTGACGGGGCAGAGCAGCGTCGGCGTGTCGCCGACTCAGACCACCACCTATACGTTGAGCGCGACGAATACCGAAGGGACAAACCGCGCCCAAGTCACCGTGACCGTGAGCGGTACAAGTCCTAATCCCAACCCAGGTGACGACACTACAGCGCCCTCGGGCAGCTTCGGCGTGTCCCAGGAAGCCGATCCCCCCTTCCAAAACGATTCAGGCGGCAGCATCGGCGATAAAAGCGATAACCGCATCGTCAAAGTTGCGCCGGGCGGCACGTTCTACGCGCAAGTTGCTTACGAAGACCTCAGCGGTATCGCCGACATCGCTGTGAACCTCGTCAACAGCAGCCCGGATGGTGTAAGCGGCACGCTCGAGCCGAGCCAGCAGTTCTTTACGCTAGGAGAACCTACTGGAACGTGCGACCTCTCGAGCACCCCCCAAAACGTCACCTGCGTCTACCCGATTACCGTCGCGGCGGACGCCGTCAATATCGACGAGCTAGACGGCTCTGGGGGCGAGTTTGCCTACGTCTTTCGTACCCAAGTCACAGACGCGGCGCTCAACACCTCCGACGAGGCGATTCGCGGCTACGTCATCGTGACAGACGATACCGACACGCCCGAAGCGCCAAACAACCGAGCGCCCAGCGCCGACTTTACCGCTGAGCAGCAAGAGGACAGCCTCACGGTGAAGTTCAGTGCCCAAAACTCTTCTGACCCCGATGGCGATTCGCTCTCTTACGCTTGGGACTTCGGCGACGGCGGCACGGGCTCGAGCCGCGATTTCACCAAGACCTACGCTGAAGCTAAAGACTATGAGGTCACACTTACGGTTTCAGATGGGCAAGGTGGGGAAGACTCGGAGGCCAAAACCGTCACGGTTGAAGAGGTGGGTAACCCTGAGCCTAAACCCGAGCCAGAAGCCTGCACCAGCCCTGTCGCTATCCCCGATGAACGTTTAGAGGATGCGGTACGCGAACAGCTCGGCAAGCCCGAAGGCGAACTGACCTGTGAGGATTTGGCAACCTTGAGCGAACTCAGCTACGGAGGTGACATAGAATTTGGACCCACCATCGAAAATTTAGAAGGGTTACAGTACGCCGTCAACTTAGAAAGTTTGCGCCTTTACGAGACTGCTCCTGACGACTATAGCCCTATCGCCAACCTCACAAAACTGGAGACCTTAGATCTCGAAGATTCAAGTAGGGGCGACCTCTCCTTTCTGACCAACTTGACGAGCTTAGTCGAGTTAGACCTCAGCTCCTACCTTTTTGGTAACGGTATAGAAGACATAACGCCTTTACAGAATCTGAAGAAGCTAGAAAAGCTCAACCTTGCTGGTTTCTACGAGATTGGTCTACCTAGTGGTAGGATTGAGGATATCCGTCCGCTGGAGGGGTTGACCAACCTCACCGAATTGGACTTAGGGGGACAGCCCGTTACAGACTTGTCCCCACTCGTCGCCAATAGCGGTCTGGGTGAAGGAGACAAAGTCGCCTTGGGTGGCGCGCAAGGCGGCGGTTTAGATGATGTTTGTTACGACGAGACCTTCGGGGCAGATGTAGAAACGCTACGTGAGCGCGGTGTCGATGTGGATACTAACTTCGACGATTATCCAACTTGTAAGAGCGAACCTGATGGTGACGGCAACATCACCGTCACTTCAACGTCCGGCGCGGCCTCGCTCGAAGATGACTGTACCCTGAGGGCGGCGATTACAGCGGCGAACACAGATAGCGCTGTTGGCGGTTGCCCAGCAGGAGAAGGCGCAGATACGGTTGTGCTTGCTGAAGGTGCAACGTATACCTTGAGTGAAGTGGACAATGGGGTGGACGATGCAACTGCGGGTCCGAGCGGGCTGCCGCGTATCTCGAGCGAGATAGGGATTGAGGGTAATGGGGCGACCATTGAGCGTTCTGATGCTGAGGACACCCCTTTCTTCCGCCTGTTTTACGTTGCGGATACAGGCGATTTAGAGGTTGAAAATGCAACCGTTCGTAGAGGTATGTTGGACATCTCAAACAGCGGTGAACCTACGATACTTGGACCCAACCTCTTAAACCTCGGCGCGTTGACCTTAACTGATGTAGTCGTGAGTGAGGGTAGTCTCGACTATAGCCAAGCAGGTGAGGGCGCGGTCTCTCTTCACAACTCGGGAACGCTTATCATGACCAGAAGCGAGGTAAAGAACAACGGTTTCAGCTTTGGTACATTTTCCATCTTCAACGCTGGCGAAGCGACGATTACAGAGAGTTCTGTCAGAAGTGATGCTCGTGATCCTGATCTTAGTAGCCCTGGTGCTATTTACAACGCAGAACCGGGCAAGCTGACCCTCGAGCGAAGTAGCGTGACTGGACACTATACGTTTGGCACAACTGCTGGTATCGAGAACGATGGGCAGACGATCATCGTTGACAGCGCCGTCACAAATAACAGCAGCGATCAGGGAGACGGTGGTCTTGTCAACTCTGGCGTGATGGAGATAGAGCGCAGTCTTATTGCTGATAACGGTGGAGGTGATGGGGGCACAGGTGGAATCTTTAACGAAGGCAAGCTCACGCTCCTTAGTTCCACAATGAGCAGTAACGGTTCCGAATTCGAGTTCAGTGGAGGTGCAATTTACAATAGTGACGGAGCTACGTTCGATGTCCGCTACAGTACGATCAAGGATAACTCAACGGGCGACGACAATCCTGACGACGACCTCTCTGATAACGCAATACTCAACGGCGGCGTTATGACGTTTCGAGGTGCCATCCTGGAGAATAGCAGTGTCAATTGTGAGGGCTCCGGCACCTTCATCTCAGAAGGTTACAACTTAGATAGCGACGGCTCGTGCAACTTGAACCAAAGCACCGACTCAAACGTCGATGCCAAACTCGGCGAATTAAAGGACAACGGTGGACCTACGCCAACTCACGCTTTACAAGGGGGTAGCCCGGCCATCGACGCGATTCCTACGAATGCGTGTGAGGTTGACACCGATCAGCGTGGCGTCTCACGTCCGCAAGGTGATGCGTGTGATGTAGGTGCGTTTGAATTGGAGCAGTAAGCATCGTAACACTGGGCTCGAGCCCCTACTTGTAATTGTAAGCGTAGGGGCTCGAGCTTTTTTATTGCCTCACAGATACTCGAGAACCTCTCTCCAAGTATGGCGGCAATCCGCAGGTTAAGCAAGCTAAAGCCCTACAAAATCTGAGAGATGAGGCAATCTCGTAGCCCCTCCAAGGCGATATGTCATACTCACTTCTGAAGACGTTTGGACGCAGAGCCTTGAAACGTGAGGCCACTCGGAGGAAGAGATGCCAGGAATTGCAATGATCGGTGCGCAGTGGGGGGACGAGGGCAAGGGCAAAGTGGTGGACGCGCTAGCGGCGGACGCCGACATCGTCGTGCGCTACTCGGGTGGCGCGAACGCGGGCCACACCGTTGTTGTGAAGGGCGACATCTTTAAGCTCCACCACCTGCCCTGCGGCGTCTTGCACACCAAACCCGTCTCGGTCTTGGGCGCAGGCATGGTCATCGACCCCTGGGACTTTAGAGCAGAATATGAGGCGTTCGCCGAGCACCAGTCCCCCGGCGAGGTCGTCATCTCCGATGAGGCGCACCTCGTCTTGCCGCACCACCGCAAGAACGACGAGGGCGGCGGCTTCGTCGGCACGACGGGGCGCGGCATCGGCCCCTGCTACTCGGACAAAGCCCGCCGCGTGGGGCTGCGCTTCGGCGACCTCAAAGATGAGGCGGTACTCCGTGAGCGTTTGGGGCGTTTGCTCGCAGCCAAGCCCAACTCGACTGAGCGCGTGGGCTGGACAGATGTAGAAACGGCTTTCGAGGCGCTTAAAGAGGTCCGCGCTTTTATCCTCCCATTTATCAAAGACACGGGTGCGCTCGTGCGTTCGGCGCTCAAAGAAAACAAGCAGGTCCTCTTCGAAGGCGGTCAAGGTACGATGCTCGACCTCTCGTACGGCACGTACCCTTACGTGACGAGCAGCCACCCGACAGTGGGCGGTATTTTGGTGGGCGCAGGCGTGAGCCACAAGGCGCTGGGCGGTGTGTACGGCGTTGTCAAAGCCTTCACGAGCCGCGTGGGGCACGGCCCTTTCATGACGGAAGTCGAGGGTGAGATGGCCTCTCGGCTACGCGGCACGGGTTCGAACCAGTGGGACGAATTCGGTACGACCACGGGCAGGCCGCGCCGTGTGGGGTGGCTCGACCTGGTGCAACTCAAATACGCCTGCGACCTCAACGGTTTCGACGGGCTGATTGTGACCAAGCTCGACGTGCTCTCGGGGTTGGAGCGCGTCGAAGTCTGCACGGCTTATGAAGGCGAAGGTGAGGCGCGGTGTCCCGTCTACACGTCGCTGCCCGGTTGGGGCGAACTCGGCGGGCTCGGCGAGCGTGAGGCGCTGCCCAAAGAGGTCACGGACTACTTGGAGCTGATTGAAGACTTTACTGAGACGCCCGTGAAGATGTTTTCGACGAGCCCGGATAGGGAAGACACCTATGGGGAAATTGCCTGGTGAATTGGAGTAAGCAAATTCACCAGGCTTGCAAAAGGTTAAAACCTACTGCGCTGCTGACGCGAAACAATTGAACCTACTTCAAAAATTACTTGCTTGACCAGTATTCAGCAATTTCATCGGCTAACTTTCGAGTGTTCAATCCCATGTATCTATGAGCAGCCCTCAACGCTCTTTCATCACTATCGATTCGCTCGCATACGGTGATAGTAACAACATTGCGAATTTTCCAATCACTGCTCGACGCCAACTCTTCTAAAAAATCAAACACGCGAATGAGCAATTCAGGGTTATCGTTTTTGTTCAACCACTCTATCAGCGACGGATTGAGAACCATTCCATAGATCAAGTGGTCCTTAAATGCCTCCTCTGAATAGAAGCTCTTATTTTCTTCGTAATCGGCACAAAGTTCTGGAACCGCTTCGACTAAAGCCTCCCCTAAAGTGTCTAGCGTAATTTTCTTCTGACTCACCTTAACTTCCTCTTTTTGAGACGTTCAAAGTTTTTACAAACCGTGCGAGTAACAGTTTAGACGGATAGCTTAGAGTTCATCAATGCTCAATCCCACGCTGCGCAGGCACATCCGCGTCGAAAGCGTGCTTGATTTTCTTCATCTCGGTGACGGTATCGGCAACCTCGACAAGTTTCTCGTGCGCGTCTCGTCCGGTCAAAACGACGTGCATCTTGGCGTGGCGGGCGTGTAGGGTTTCAACTACATCGTCCACGTCCAGCCAACCCCATGTCACCGGGTAAGTAATTTCATCCAGCACAACCATGTCGTACTCACCACTTAAAATCGCCGCTTTTGCCGCTTCCCAACCCTCTTGGGCAATCTTTTTGGAGCGCTCTAAGTCCTGGGACCGCCAGCTAAAACCGTCACCGAGCCCCGCGAAGGGGACGCCCAACGTCTCCAAGCTCCGGTGCTCGCCGAACTTCGCGCCCTCGTGCTTGATGAACTGAAAGAGCCGCGTGCGCAGGTCACGCCCGTGCGCCCTCACCATCAGCCCGAGCGCGGCGGTGGTCTTGCCTTTGCCGTGCCCCGTGTTGAGGATGACGAGGCCGCGCCTCTCGCCCTGGGCTTTCTTGGTTTTCTTGTTCGTTGGCGGTGCTTGTGTGTCGCTCATGGTGTTTCCTTTCAGTGTTGCGAGTTAAGAGGTGTGGGTGAAAGGGGAATAGTCAATAGAATGCTGAATTCTGACGACTGGTTACTGACCTTCACCTTTCAAAACGAAGGTGTCCCGTTTTGTGCGGTCGCGGATGCGCGTCTTCGTCACGAGCTCTGTGCAACTGCATACACGAAACGTGGTACACCGCTTCAAAATAATGTCGCCACAACCAGCATCACCGCCTCACTGCTCTCCACGAGTGCGCCGTAAGCGTCGCCACCCAAGCCCGCCATCTGACGGTTGACCCAAGACGCGACGAGAAGCACCGTGAGCGCGGCGGTGAGGATAAGGAAGAGGTAAGCCGTGAGGTCGAGTAGAAGGACGGCTATGAGGGCAGAGAGGGTTAAGCCTAAAGAGAGAGGTAGCAGGGTCTCCTTGTGGCTGAGGTTGGTGCGGCGACCCAAGAGGCTCGAGTCGTAAACCGGATAGCTCGCCATCGCCCACGTCACCGCGCTCCGGCTCAGAATGGGGATGATGACGAGTGCGCCCGCACCGCTGAGCGCTCCAATCGCTATAACTTTGGTGAGAATCAGCAAACTTCCTGCCGCTAACGCAAACGAGCCGACCCTCGGGTCTTTGACGACGCGCCAGCGCTCTTCGGGTGACTTAGGCGAAAAAGCGGCGTCCGCGAGGTCGCAGAAGCCGTCGAAGTGGAGTGCGCCCGTGACGAGCAGCCACAGCGCAGTGACGAGAACGCCGCGTAACATGGGCGGAAGAGGTGCGAGCAGGACGAACGTGAGCGCTAAAAGACCACCGATGATGAGCCCGACGACAGGGTAGGCTTTAACGGCTAAGCGCAAGTCATCGTCGCGCCATTCTTTGATGAGCGGCACGGGCAGCGTAGTAAGAAACCCCAGCGCGACGCGCAGGGCTCGCCAGTAAGAGGTGATATAAGAGGTCATTGCTGGGCGTTCATCGTAGGAATCACCGGAGTAGAAACGACCAGAGTAGAACGCATCAGAGCTTAGGAAGAACGACGGGTGCGAGCGTGTCCGGTTGCGAAAAGACACTGAGGTCGGCGTTGTAGACCTCTTCTAAACGGTTCTTTGTCAACACCTCTTCGGGTGCTCCCAATGCGACGCAAGACCCGCGCTGCATGATGAGCACGCGGTCGCAAATTCGCGCCGCTAAGTTGAGGTCGTGCAAGACGATGAGCGCTCCTAAGCCCCGCGCCACCTCTCTTTTGACGAAGTGGAGCACGTCCACTTGATACTTGAGGTCTAAGTGGTTGGTCGGCTCGTCCAGAAGTAAAAACTTGGGCTCTTGCGCTAAGGCACGCGCCAACAAGACCCGCTGCCGCTCGCCGCCCGAGAGCGAGCCCACCGCCCTATCCCGAAAGCCCCACGTATCCGTGCGGCGCATAGCGGTTTCAGCGATGTCTACGTCCTTTTGAGTCTCGGACGCCAAGAAGCCTAGATGCGGCGTGCGCCCCATCATCACGACCTCTTGCACGTGGAAGGCTCCGGGTAACTCGCTCCCTTGTGGGACGACGGCGAGCGAGCGGGCAAGCTCGAGCCGCCCCACCTCCTTCACCCGCTTGCCAAAGAGCCTGACCTCTCCCCGTGACGGTTTTAAGAGCCGCGTCAAGAGCCCAATCAGCGTGGACTTACCTGCGCCGTTGGGTCCGACTACACCCAAGACCTCTCCCGCTGAAAGGGAGACACTCAAGTCTCTCACGACCTCTTGCTCGCCGTAGCGAAAGCTCAAACTATCCACTTCAATCATTCAGCCCACCCGTTCGCCGCATCAAGTAGAGGAAGAACGGCCCACCCACGAGCGCGGTGATGACGCCGACGGGCAATTCTGAGGGCGCAATGACGGTACGGGCGAAGAGGTCCGCGCCCACCATGAAGAGTGCGCCCCACACCGCCGCGAGCGGCACGAGCGTGCGGTGGTCTGGGCCGAACGCCAGGCGAGCCGCGTGCGGCACCATCAGCCCGACGAAGCCGATGATGCCCGACACGCTGACCGCCGCCGCCGTCGCCAGCGTCGCCACGACGATAAGCCCGTACTTAAAGGTCTCGACGCTGAGCCCGAGTTGCGCGGCTTGCGCTTCGCCGAGTTGCAAGAGGTTCAAAGCCCGCGCCGAGAGCATAGTGGCGATACCTGCGATGAGGATGAAGGGAAGGACAGAAAAGATTTTGGACCAGCTCGAGAGCGCAAAACTCCCCAACAGCCAAGCGAGCACCCCCGCCGCTTGCTCCCGCGCCAGAAGCATCATGAAAGAGGTGGCGGCGGTGAGGCTCGAGCCCACCACCACGCCCGCCAAGATGAGCGACACGAGCGGCACGCGCTCGCCCTGTTTGGCGAAGAGAATCACCAACGAGACCGACAAAAGTGCGAATACAAACGCAACCAAAGGCACGCCGAGTTGCGCCAAAAGAGGTATCGAAGTGGCAAATGCGAGGACAAGCGTCGCCCCGAAGCCCGCGCCGCTCGCCACGCCCAAGAGGTAAGGGTCGGCGAGCGGATTGCGAAAGATGCCCTGAAAGGCGACGCCCGAGAGCGACAAGGACGCGCCGACGAGACTCGCTAAGAGGACGCGGGGCAGGCGAATCTGCCAGATGATTACGTCATTACTCCCGGTGAGTTCGCCCGTCACGCCGCGCCACACCGCACTCAAGACCTCTAAAGGCGCAATTCTCACTGCACCTACACCCGTTGCGACGACGAGAAGGCCCGTAAGCACCACCAGCGATACTAACAGCGGCGTCCAACGCACACCTGTCCTAAACTGCGCTCTAGCCGCGCCCCGAGCTAGTTCGCGCTGCATCAGTCGAAGACTTCCGGGTGAAAGAGGCTCGCTAGGAGCTTCGCGGCTTGCGCAATACGTGGTCCGGGTCGGTTCATAATATTGACCTGTTCTTCGCTCAATTCGACTACGCGCCCATTTCGAAGTGCCGCTAGACTTTCAAAGCCCGGACGCGCTGCCAAGGTCTCCACGCTCTCACCTGACGGGGCGTTGCCTAAAATGATGAGGTCGGGATTTTGCGCGACGATGTACTCGGGCTCGAGCTGCGGAAACTCGCCTTGCTCCGCCGAGACGATATTGTCACCCCCAGCTTTTTGGATGAGCGTGCCGATAAAGGAGCCTGGTCCGACGCTATAAGGAGTCGCGTCAATTTCGTAGTAGACGCTCGGCGCGTCTAGGCCCTGCGTTCGGGTTTCGACCTCGCCAATCTCGAGCCTCGTATCGGCAATTAGCGCTTGCGCCTGCGCCTCGCGGTTCATCATCTGACCCAGGCGCTCGAAATATTCAAACGTCTCTTCAAACGTCTGCGGGCTGCCCGCATGAACCTTTAACCCTAAAACGCGGAGCGTCTGCGCCAAGTCGCCCGACTCGGAGACCAAGACGAGGTCGGGCGCTAACGCCACGATGCCCTCGACGTTTGTCTCGCTGAGCGTGCCGCCCAAATCGGGTAAGTCCTGCACCTGCGCCGGGAAGTCGCTGTAGCGGTCCACGCCGACGAGGGTGTCACACGCACCTATCGCGCAGAGCGTTTCGGTGTAGCTGGGCAGCATCGAGACGACGCGCATAGGTTCGGCCTCGAGCGTGACCTCTTCGCCCAAGTCGTCCGTGATGGTGAGTGGATAGGTTGTTGCGAAGGTGATACTTAGAAAAAGATAGAGCAAGAGAAGTCGAAGTAGCTTAATGGAACAGATATGAACAACGTGCACAAAAGCCTCCAGGCTCTTGCAGGGGACAAAAAATCCATCTCGTCTACGAATTTTGTCATTCGCAAAAGGATGGACGCGCAGCAGTAGGCTCACTGTTAAAAACGACTGTTAAAACGAAAATGCCTACTGTTATCGCCCTTCCTCGTCCTCGCAAGGAGTAGTAGCAGGGGTCATCTAACGCTTCAAGCATCGTGACAACTGCTTACGGGTCTCTTTCCAGCTTGGCATTCGGACTCGTCCACTTTTTTAAGAGCGGCATTACCGTTGCGGGACAGCGCCGGATTCGCACCGGACTTTCCCAAGGTTGGAACTAGGTCAGCTTACGGGGCTCAAGGGGGTTTGTCAATCTGTGTAGACTTTGGCTGTGTCTTTTGGTCTGTTGGTGACTTGAGCCTTCCTTCAGCGACGAGCGATTGCTCGGTTTCTATCAGCCCTTTGTAGCGGGGTAGCCGTCTTCTTTTAGATCAATCTCTTGCAGCTACTCATATCTGCCTACCACACTGCTAAAAAACTTATCTGAAATAGTCGCTAACTTTTCTAGGGGGGTGCTTTCGGAGGTTGGCTCGTTCATGCTCAAGGTCTTCCTCGCTCTGGTTAAAGTAGTTCAAGTTGTGCGAACTGGACCATTGAATCGCCTCACGACGGTTTAGGCCGAGAAGTGAACCGGCTCTAGCTACTGTCAGATCACCGCTCTGCACTAAATCTATGAGAACAGGCTCGAGCAGCTTTCTTTCAAAATCTTCGCCCAAACGCTTCACGACCTCTTCAGGAACCGTCATTTTTACAGCCACCACTTCCTCCATATCTACGACTACCGCTCAGGCGAATGTTAGCTTTGCAAGCTCTCGAGCGGTTTATCTCGTTTTACTATGCACCTCTCAACTACGCTTAAATCATCAACCTCTCCAAATCCTACCGTTTTTCATAGAAACCGTAAACATTGACGGTCTTCATCAAAAATAGGCACGAAGAAGAGGCGGCTTTTGGGCCGCCTCTCTCCTGTTCTTCTGTATAGCTAATCTGAGCGTGGCTTCGTTTAGAAGCCCATACCGCCCATGCCACCCATGCCGCCCATGTCGCCACCCATGCCACCAGCGGGCATTGGGTCTTCTTTCTCGGGCTTGTCGGCGATGACCGCTTCGGTGGTGAGTAAGAGGCCACCGATGGACGCGGCGTTTTGGAGCGCCGTGCGGGTCACTTTGGCGGGGTCCACGATGCCGGCGGCGATCATGTCGTCCACGAACTCGCCCGTGGAGGCGTCGAAGCCGTAGCGTCCGTCGTTCTTGCCTTTGATGGCGTTGACGATGACGCTGCCTTCTGCGCCTGCGTTGGCCGCAATCTGGCGAGCAGGCTCTTCCAGGGCACGCATGAGGATGAGTGCGCCGGTGCGCTCGTCGCCTTGGAGGGTCTTGGCGACCTCTTCAACCGCGCTGATCGCGTGGATGAGGGTGACGCCGCCACCTGCGACGATGCCTTCTTCAACCGCGGAGCGAGCGGTAGAGAGGGCGTCCTCGAAGCGGTGCTTGCGCTCTTTGAGTTCGGTCTCGGTGGCTGCGCCGACGCGGATGACTGCGACACCGCCGGAGAGTTTCGCTAAGCGCTCTTGGAGCTTTTCGCGGGCGTAGTCGGAGTCGGTGTTGTCGATTTCACCGCGAATCGCTTTGACGCGGGCTTCGATGCTGCTCTGGTCGCCCTGACCTTCGATGACGGTGGTCTCGTCTTTGGAGATGCGCACGCGCTTGGCTTGACCGAGCATGTCGATGCGGGTGTTCTCGAGCTTGTAGCCCAACTCTTCGCTGATGACCGTGCCACCCGTGACGGCGGCGATGTCTTTGAGCATCTCTTTGCGGCGGTCGCCGAAACCGGGCGCTTTCACGGCGGCGATGTTCAAGGTGCCGCGCAGTTTGTTCACAACTAGGGTTGCAAGCGCTTCGCCTTCGATGTCCTCAGCGAGAATAAGGAGCGGGCGGCTCGTCTGTGCCACTTGCTCTAAAACGGGCAAGAGGTCTTTGAGCGCCGAAATCTTCTTCTCGTGAATCAAGATGTAGGCGTCCTCTAAAACCGCTTCCATCGAATCGCTGTCGGTGATGAAGTACGGGCTCAAGTAACCTTTGTCGAACTGCATCCCCTCGACGACGTCGAGCTCGGTGTCTAGGCCACGGCTCTCTTCAACGGTGATGACACCGTCACGACCGACTTTATCCATCGCGTCAGCGATGAGTTGACCGATTTCGCTCTCGTTCGCGGAGATCGAGGCGACTTCGGCGACCGACTTGGAGTCCTCGATGGACTGCGACATGTTGCGGACCTCTTGCACCGCCGCTTCGACACCTTTGTCGATGCCGCGCTTGAGGGCCAAGGGGTTCGCACCGGCTGCCACGTTACGCAGACCTTCTCTAACGATAGCTTGACCGAGCACCGTGGCGGTAGTTGTGCCGTCACCCGTGATGTCGTTCGTCTTCGAGGCGATCTCGATGAGGAGCTTCGCGCCGATGTTCTCCAAGGGCTTGCTGAGTTCGATATCTTTCGCCACCGTGACACCGTCTTTGGTGATGGTGGGAGAGCCGAACTTCTTCTCTAAAACGACGTTGCGACCGCGGGGCCCAAGCGTCACTTTGACGGCGTTGGCGACAGCGTTAACGCCGCGCTCGAGGCTTCTACGTGCTTCTTCTTGAAAAATCAGTTCTTTTGCCATAGTTTGTGAATCTCTCCTTTAGTGGAAGATTAAACTGTTGAATGTAGAGTGAATGAAGCGGTTAGCTTTTAGGTGTTTCCCGCAGGTACCATTACCTAATGCGAGTGCTAGTCAGTTTTATTTGAAGTGAGGGTATCACTGACCAGATGTTACCTGCTGTTTACGCAACAACTGCGTGAATGTCACGCTCGCTCAGGATCATGAGGTCTTTACCGTCTAAGCTAATCTCGGTGCCGCCATACTTGGCAAACACGACGGTGTCGCCCTCGCTGACCTCTAAGTTGATGCGCTCGCCGCTGTCTAGGAGCTTGCCGCTACCGACTGCGACGACCTTACCGCGCTGGCTCTTCTCTTTGGCCGTATCGGGCAAAACGATGCCGCTCGCGGTGGTTTGTGGCTCGTCGATGACTTCGACTACGACTTTGTCGCCTAAGGGTTTAAGTGTCATTCTTGCCTCCTCTAAATTTTGCTGCATTCTCTTCTGTAAGTTTTGGCATTTTTTTAGCACTCACACCTGCTGAGTGCTAACTGCTTTACATGGTATGAAAAATCTGGCTCTCTGTCAAGTCCCTTGAGTCACACTCGCTCAAGAACCGTGAGCTAGAAGGGGATTCAATGACGAACATGATTGAGTTGTGCAGGTAAAATCTATGAGCGTTTGAGCTAAAACAATCCAAAGCTACCAGGAGCGTTGCTTCGCCTAGCGGGAGCAGTCCACGCGACAGTAACTTCGTACATCGTAACTAGCTTATACCTGCTGTCTTAACCGCGCTGAAAACCGAGCAGAAAGCCCGGTACAAACGCCGCTGCAAAGGGCACGTTGCCCGTTAAAAGTTTGATGAGGTTGCGCCACGCTTTATTGAGCGCTTCAGGGCTGAGGAGCGGGTTGACGCTCTCTTGAATTTGTAACCAATCCACCTCAGCCACGCCGATATAGACGAGTGTCTGCACGCCGATAAAGAGCAAACCGAGCACGATAGCAGCGAGCTTGCCCACCTTTTTGAAGGCGTAACCTGACGCGAACCCCGCCACGCCGCCGAAGGTGAGTTGGCTGGCGTAGGGTGCGAGGGTTTCGATACCGGGAATAGAAACAGGGGATGACGAAGCCAC
The DNA here is from genome assembly GCA_965213645.1 of Trueperaceae bacterium. Taxonomy (GTDB): domain Bacteria; phylum Deinococcota; class Deinococci; order Deinococcales; family Trueperaceae; genus CBDBZX01. Next base: position 198,583 of record CBDBZX010000004.1, on the reverse strand, counting down.
GACGGAGTGTATCACGGGATTATTTGAGGGCCGTAAGTCAAAGGACGCTTGCTAAATTGGTTAAGATTCGAAAAAAGTGTTTAGGCTTTACGAAACGCTTCAAGGTTAAAACGCTGCAAGGTTAAAAGGTAGTGGCTCGAGCCGCATCTCAACTCGCCGCTATGCGCTAGGATACCGAAATGTCATTACGTATCCACCAAGAGGTCAAAAAGGCGTTAGCAGAGGGACGAGCCGTCGTCGCCTTAGAATCCACCGTCATTACCCACGGCTTACCGCGACCGGACAACTTGGCGCTGGCTCAGCGTTTGGAGCGCATCATCCGAGAGGCGGGCGCGGTTCCAGCGACGATAGGGATGCTCTCAGGCGAACTCGTCGTCGGGCTGGATGAGGCTGAACTCGAGCACCTCGCCACAGCACAAGCGCACAAGGCGTCCCTGTGGAACTTAGCGGCGTTGTCCGCGCAAGAGAAAGACGCAGGCACGACGGTAGCAACCACGCTGCACGCGGCAGCGTCCGCAGGGATTGAGGTTTTTGCGACAGGCGGCATCGGCGGGGTTCATAAAAAGGCTAATGACGCACCGCACGATGAATCCGCCGACCTCATGGCGTTAGCGAAGTATCCGGTGATTGTGGTCTGCGCGGGAGCAAAATCCATCCTCGATATTGCGGCGTCGAAGGAGCGTTTGGAGAGTTTGGGCGTGCCGATGGTCGGCTACAAACAGGACAAGCTCGCAGGCTTTCACGTCCCTGAGACCTCTTTTGAAGTTCCGGTGCGCTGCGATAATCCCGGAGAGGTGGCGGCGCTCTTTAAGAGGTCAAGAGACCTCCAATTACTGACCTCTCTGCTGGTCGCTAAACCTGTTTCGGAAGGACTCGAGCCCCGAGAGGTCGAAGCGTGGCTCAGTGAGGCGCAAAGTGAAGCGCACGAGCGTGGCTTGAGCGGCAAAGATGTGACCCCTTACTTGCTCGAGCGACTCGGTGAGTTGTCAGAAGGACGTACAACCGAGGTCAACGTGAGGCTTTTGGAGGAGAATGCGCGGCTTGCGGCAGAAATAGCGCTGGCGCTCAAGGCCAAGCCGCTCGAGGTCCGTCTCACCTAAACTCACTTAAAGCTATGACTCGAACCTCGGCAAACTGAGAACGACTCACACGGCATGATGGTAAACTCAGGTCTATCTGTAAGCGCCTAAGTCGCAGCAAATACGCTCAATTATCAGTGACATCAGCCGTAACGAAACGGTGTCATTAGGGATGTAGAGGACGGTTATGACCAGTATGAGTATGAGAGGTAAGGAGTCACAGCAGCTTGGCGATATTTTGCTCGAGGCCAGAGAAGCCAGAGGGCTCAGCTTAGACGACCTTGTGGAGAGCACCGACGTGCGGCGCTCGCACCTGATTGCATTAGAAGGGGGGCACTATGAGGCGCTACCGGAAGGGGCGTACACCAAAAACATCCTGCGTCTCTACGCGCAAACAGTGGGCTTGGACGTGACGCGGATGCTGCACATCTACCGTCAGGAGTTGCGCCGCGCTCAGGCGTCTACCAAATCTCAACCTGTGAGGTCTCAGACCTGCTTCTGCATCCAAAGAGGTTTCTGGGGCTCGAGCCGCACCTGCTCCTAAATGAATTTGAAACAGAGGACGAGTTCGACGATGAGGCTGCATCTTTTTACGGAGTCAACCTCCAAAGAACGCCGCAGTTTGCCTCGACTGGGCGCGTTCGGGCGCTTTGCTACGACGCTCATGCTGGTGGTCGGCGTGGTCGCGCTGGCGCTGTGGGGCTTTAACGCGCTGCTCTTTCAGCCGACCCCTTTGACACAAGCTGTACCGGAAGCCGCGCCTGAGGTTGCTGCCCCGCCCTCTGACCCTGCTGTCTCAGACGTGACAACCTCAACCACCTCTCCCGCACCCGCTGACCTCATTCTCTTGTCCGTCAATACCACGCCGCCGGGGGCGCAGGTGAGCGTAGACGGTTTGCCCTTCGACGCGGTGAGCCCCATCACGGACGCGCCCGTGAGCGCGGGCGAGAGCCGCACCGTGCGCGTGAGCTTGGCGGGTTATGAGAGCGTCGAGCAGCGCGTTGACTTGACGCAAAACCGCAACCTGAATATCTCGCTGAGCCCTGCGGCAGGCGTGGTGGCGGCTGACCCCTTAGCCGACACGCCCGCCCAAAGTGACGTCACTGAAGTCACTTCGGCGGAAGGTACAGCGGTCTTTGTGGTGGACGCACCGGCTTGGCTCGAGGTCTACGCGGGTCCCGCCAGAGGTGAGGGCGAACGGCTCTACTACGGCACGGCGGAAGCGGGTGAGACGCTCACCTTTAACCTGCCTATCTATGTCCACACGGGTAATGGTGGCGGTGTGAGCGTGGCGGTGGATGGTGAGGATAGAGGGGTGTTGGGCTCGCAGGGCCAAGTGACAGGCCGCGCCTTGCCCTAAACGTGTGTTGACCTTAAACTAGCTGAGAATGTTGGCAATGCATCCTATGGAAGAGGTCGGAACACGGAATTCAAGAAGAGGTTGCTTGCATAATAGATTGGCGTCGTGGGCTTAGAGGATGATTATGAAGTGTAAGCATCGACACAACCTGGTGCTAACGGTAACGCTGAGTCTCAAAGGTCGAGAGGTGAAATCATAGACTGAAGACGTGATCCCTTCATGATTTGGTCGCTCGCCCTCAACTCGCTCAGGCTCCGCCCGCTACGCACCTTTTTAACCGCACTTGGCATCGCTGTTGCGGTGGGCTCAACGGTGATTTTTCTCTCGCTCGGGGAGGGTTTGCGGCAGGTTTTCACGACGGAAATCGGCAACATCGGCCCCGACTTGCAGGTGAGCTTCGGCCCCTTCGACGCGACCTCTTTAACCGCCGTGCCCGAATTGCCCCTGCGCTACGCCGACGAACTCCGCGCCGACGCCGAGACGTACGGCATCACCGACGTGACGCCGCTCCTTCTCTACGCGCGGGGCGGTTTTAGTTTGAGCAGTTCCTTTCTCTTTCAGGGCTTGCCACCAGGAACGGACGTGGGCGCAATCTACTACGACTTCGAGGTCACGCAGGGGCGCGGTTTGAGCGCCGATGACGAGGACGCCAAAGTTGCCGTCGTCGGCACGCAGACGGCGGAGCGCAACGCGCTTACCGTAGGCGACACGCTCCGCCTCAACCCTGAAAATACCTTTGAAATTGTCGGCATCGCCCGCTCGGGCGGCGGACTCATTGACAACGCGATTCTCGTTCCGCTTGGACTGCTGCAAAATGCCATCGGCATCCCTGACCGCGTCACCTTCTTTGCGCTCGATTTGGCGGAGCCTGCACGCGCTGAAGCGGCGGCCCAAGACCTCTTAGCGGCGTATCCCGAGTTGGGCTTTCAGACGAGAGGTGAGGTTTTGGGCGTTATCGAGAAGGGTATCCAGATTAGCGACGTGGTGCGGCTCGGCATCAGCGCCATCGCACTTATTGTTGGGGCGATTGCAGTGGCGAATACCGTCTTGATGAGCGTCTTTGAGCGCACTCGAGAGTTCGGCGTGGTGCGAGCACTTGGGGCGAAACCGCGCTTTTTGTTCGGGCTGGTGCTCGCGGAGTCCACGCTGCTGAGTTTCGTCGGAGCGGCGTTTGGCGTGCTGCTCGGGCGGCTCGGGATTTTTGCCATCAACCGCATCACGGATGACCTCATCGGTTTAGAGGTCGCCGCGCTGACCTTGCGTTTAGTGCTCTTCGCCGTGGCGATTGCGCTCGTGATGGGGCTCGGCTCGGGATTGTTGCCAGCGGCGAGAGCGGCGCGGATTCCGGTGGCGGTGGCGATGGCGAGGGAGTAGGGGCTCGAGCTACCCAACACCTACGGACAAACCTTTGAAATTTTAGAAGGGACTACGCCGATTGAAGAGGTTTTGCAGGCCGTTTAGCGCTTGACTCAACCTCTCGCCATTACTAGTTCAGGTTTACGGTAAACTTTGCTGGAAAGGCCGTAACCTATGTCTCCACCCCTCGTCTTCGCTCTCACAACGCTCACGATGGTCGCCTTTGCCGCTAACTCAGTGCTCAACCGTCTCGCACTTTTTTCTACCGAGATAGACGCAGGCACATTTACCCTCGTGCGTCTCGTTACGGGCGCACTCACGCTGTGGCTTATCGTGCGCTGGCGGAGCCGCGCGGACGCGCTTTCAAGAGGGAGTTGGGCGTCGGCGGGGGCGCTCTTCGTCTACGCGGCGGCGTTTTCGTTCGCGTATATCGTGCTCGAGACCGGCACTGGTGCCTTGCTGCTCTTCGGCGCAGTGCAGCTCACGATGATCGGTTACGGGTTGTGGCAGGGTGAGCGGTTTTCATCGTGGCAAACCGTGGGGTTTGTGGCCGCGCTCGGCGGTCTGGTCTACCTCTTGCTGCCGGGTCTGAGTGCGCCGCCCCTCGGCCCGGCCTTGCTCATGTCACTCGCGGGCGCAGCTTGGGGCGTGTATTCGTTGCGCGGGAGAGGTCGCGACCAGCCCATCGCGGAGTCCGCAGGCAATTTTTTACGCGCCGCACCCTTTGCGCTTGTGCTCGTTCCTTTCGTGCTTCTTTTTCCGGTAGAGATCTTTCAACTCGACTCGCTCGGCCTCCTTTACGCCACCCTCTCGGGCTCCGTCACCTCGGGCCTCGGCTACGTGCTTTGGTACACCGTTTTGCCCTCACTACGGGCGACGAGCGCGGCGACGGTGCAACTCAGCGTGCCGGTGATTGCAGCGGCGGGCGGCGTCTTATTCGTCGGGGAGTCCATCACGCTCCGCTTGGTGCTCGCGTCCGTCGCGATTTTAGGTGGCATCGCGGTTGTGTTGAGGGCGCGGTGATGCGGTGATATATAGGGTGCTACCTCACTCCTCACGGGGGTCGAGGGCGTCGCGCAGCCCGTCTCCGAAGAGGTTGAACGCGAGCAAGTGATAAAAATACTCACCCCCGGCCACACGGCCATCCAGGGCGCTTGCGCCATGAAGTTCTTTGCCGTGTTGAGTAATCAACCGGAATCCGTATTAAATGCCGAAAGGAGCTTCATGAGTTACAAGACGATTCACCAGGAGCATCATCATTTTGGCTGGAACAACAGCTTAGAGCCCATACTTCAAGTCGAGCCGGACACCGAAATCGAATTCGGCATCGTGGACGCGAGTGGCGGACAACTCACCCAAAGTTCGACCGCTGACGATGTTGCTACCCTCAACTTTGGACAGGTCAACCCCGTGACCGGACCTGTCTACGTGGAAGGTGCAGAACCGGGCGACGCGCTGGTGGTGAATATTCTCGACTTTGGGGCGAGTGGATGGGGTTGGACGGCGCTCATCCCTGGCTTTGGTCTCTTGGCGGACGAGTTCACCGAGCCGTTTTTGCACGTCTCGAGCTACACCGACCAAAACGTCGAGTTTACTCGCGAAATCCACCTACCGACCCGCTCCTTTCCCGGCACGATAGGTGTTGCGCTCGCCGAAGACGGCCATCACTCCGTCGTTCCCCCGCGTCATGTCGGCGGCAATCTGGACATCCGCGATTTGGTAAGAGGCTCCACGCTCTACCTTCCCGTTGAAGTACCCGGAGCACTCTTTTCGGTGGGTGACACCCACGCCGCGCAAGGGGACGGCGAGGTCTGCGGCACGGCCATCGAGACGCCGATGACGCTCCGGGCGAAGCTGAGTCTGAAAAAGAACGCGGATATCAAGCGTCCGCAGTTTGAGGTTGCAGGCTCACCGAGAGGTGAAGCCGAAGCTAAAGGCTACTACGCCACCACGGGCATCGGTCCCGACCTCATGAGCGCTGCAAAGGACGCGGTTCGCGACATGATCGAGCATTTGGGACGGGAGTACGCCTTGGAGCCGCAACTCGCTTACGCGCTGTGCAGCGTGGCGGTTGACCTCAAAATTAGCGAAATTGTGGACGCGCCCAACTGGGTCGTTTCGGCGTACTTGCCTAGAGCAATCTTTGTGTAAGGGGTCAACGTTATGCCCACGCCTCCAGCACCCGTTTTTGCATCGCGGCGGCTAAGGCCCGCCTTGGGTCGTGCTCAGGTAGGGCCGCCAAGCTCGCCTCCCACAGCTCCAGGTCTTCGCCGAAGTGTTCGGACAGGCTCAGCAGGGCGTTAGCTCGAGGTCGCGTGGCTCAGCTTTCAAAAGGCGCTCTTTGAAGCCTGCATGGTTAGAAAAATCATGTGAAGACGGGTGAGTGTGCTCGAGTTGCTGACTAAATGTCAAGGCAAAGGGCGGCGCATGAGCGCCGCCCTCGACAGGTTTGAGCTTAACCAGCCCAGGCGCTGCTTCTACCGTCGGTGGTCGGCGCTGAGCGCACGCTTTTAGCGGCGAAGCTGGTACTGAGGACGCTGAAGCTCAAGAGGCTGACGGTGAGGGCGACGAGCATTTTCTTCTTCATGGTTCTCTCCTTTTTTTCTTCGCGCCGGGGTTTCTCCCTGGCTTGTTCTTACTCTAAAGGTCAAAGGTTGCAAAAAGGTTGCATTAAAAAGGCCGAAAGGTTGCATTTTTCACACCACTTTAAACAAGAAATTTCATAAGTGCTATGCGCCGCAACCTTTTTGAGGAAGTCTGTGAAGTGTGTGAGCTTTTTGTAAGAGGGGCTACCCTAAGCTGATGAGGCACCAATACTGGGTGGAGGGGTAACCCAAACCCAGCCCTCTACCTCTAGGAGTGTTTTATGACCAAACGCCTTATCCTTTCAACGTCCTATACGCGGCGTTTCCTACTTTCGGCCTCGCTCACGTTGGGCCTTGCGGGGTGCGCCTCGCTCGCCCCTACCGACGCCCCCGCCGATACTCCCGCCGAAGTCCCTCCTGAACAGACCCGCCCGCTCGGTGCGGGCACGCCTGACCCCGAGTACGCCCTCGCCGTCGAGGTCGCGCTGGGGGACACTATAGAGGCGGTGGGGCAGCGCTACGGCGGCGAAGTGCGGGTGTGGGAGCCTGGCTTCGCGGTTGTGGGCCTAAATCAAGAGCTAGAGGGGGCGGAAAAGAACGACGACGCCTTTTTGTTCGGCGGCGACCGGGCGCATATGAATGGCCGTTCTTCTGCTTGGGCGGGAGGCCGCTCCTCTGCTTGGGCGGGAGGCCGCTCCTCTGCTTGGGCAGGTGGCACCTACAATTGGATGCCCGAAAATACCTCGCTCTGGCAGCAGGTCCGTTTGGAAGAAGGGCACACGCTCGCTAGCAACTTGGGCTACAACGTGACGGTCGCCGTGATTGACACCGGGGTTGACTTAGAGCATCCTGCTCTAAAAGAAGCGCTCGCCCCGGAGGACGCATGGTGGGACTTTTACGGTGACGACGCTGTACCCCAAGAAGAGGGTGTAGAAGGCGAAGGCGGCTACGGCCACGGCACGAACGTCGCGGGCATCGTCCGCCAGGTCGCGCCCCGCGCCACCATTTTGCCCATCCGCGTGCTCGGGCCGGACGGCGGTGGCAACTTGACCGACGTCGCCTCAGCCATCCACTGGGCGGCGCAGCAGGGCGCGCAGGTCATCAACCTGAGCTTGGGCAGCGAGGAAGAGGTCAAGGCGATCGAGAAGGTGATCGACGCGGTGGCTAAAAAAGGCGTGTTCGTCGTAGCTTCGACAGGCAACACCGGCGACACCGCCATCACCTACCCGGCTAAAACAGCTAAGAGCGCGAAGTCGGCCCCGCAACGCCTCAGCGTCACCAGCGTCAGCGGCCAAGACCTCAAGTCGTACTTCGCGACCTACGGCGCGGATGTTGAAGTGGCCGCGCCCGGTGAGAATGTCTACAGCCCTGCGCCGGAGAACCGGATGGCGGCCTGGAGCGGCACCTCAATGGCTGCGCCGATAGCCTCGGGCGCACTCGCGTTAGCTTTGGGGGAAACCTTGGCAGTCTCGAAAGACGACCTAGCCGAGGCGCTTAAAGCACAGTCTTTTGACCTCTACGCCGACAGCCGTAATCAACCTTACCTCGACCAGATAGGTCAAGGCCGCCTGGACTTAGAGGTCTTCCTCAAAAACGTTGTGCGCCAAGACGACGTTGATAGCAGCGGTGACAGTGGCGATGTCGGCAGCGACGATAGTGCTGGTGATGACAGTAGCGGTAGCAGTGCTAACGATGATGGCGAGAGTAACGGCGACGATAATGACGGCGCTGACGACAGCAGCAACAACGGCGGCGATGATAATGATAGTAACGATGACGAAGATGATGACGATGACGACGGTGACAGCGACGACGATGGTGACGGCGACAGCGATGACGACGACGATGGCGACAGCGACGATTGAAGGTGATTTATCGTGACCTCGAGCCAGACACTCCAAACCCCCATCCCGGCAGCGCATCTTGCGGCTGCGGAGGCGGAGCTAAAAACAGACCCGGTCAGGTCGTCTGAACTCGCCCGCGAAGTGCTCACGACCTCTCCGAACGCCCTTGCAACCGCACAAGCTCTGCTGATACTCGGTCAAGCCGAGTATCAGCAGGGGCACTCCGCCGGGGCGCTCGACCCTCTTCTTCAAGCCTACGCTGCGCTGAAAGCGCAGGACGCGCAAAAGGCGCTCGAGTGCGCCCTGATGTTGGGCCGGGCCTACCGCGACCTCGGTGAGTTCAGCGACGCCTCTGACTGGCTCGACAAAGCTTTAACGCTCTCCAGAGAGGTGAAAAGCCCTCTGGAGGCGGAAGCGCTCAACCTTTTAGCCAGTGTCGTGGCCGAGCAAGGGGATTACGGAAAGGCGCTCGAGTATCTTAGAGAGGCACTACCTATTGCTCAAAATTATGGACTGCAAGAGCGCCAGGCTAATATCCTCGATTATATCGGTCACATATATTCTTTTTTAGGTAACTATCCTGACGCGCTTGAAAGCTCGAAACAGGCATATGATTTGCTTCAAGCAGTTGCGCCAGAATCGCGAAGTGCTATCGGCAATCTTATAAATCTAGGTGGTCTTTATCAAGTTATCGGCAATAACGATCAAGCCCTCACCTTCTTACAGCGTGCGAGGGAGGTGAGTCGCGCCTCAGACGACTCGATGATGGAGGCGGCGGCGCTCAACAACCTCGCCAATGTCCACAGTGACAGTGGCGCATGGGAGGTGGCTCAAGACCTTTTCAAAGAGGCGCTAAGGCTCTCCCGGCGTATCAACAACCGGGCTTACGAGATCGACAACCTGGACGGTTTGGGGCAGGTCCAGGTCGCGCTGGGACGCTTTGAGCAGGCGGTAGAAACGCACACGGCAGTTTTAGACGTCGCCCGCGAAATCGGGGACCGGGGGGGCGAGGTGGACGCGCTCCTAAATTTGGGGCGGGGCTACCTCGAGCTAGAAAACTCCGAAGCTGCTCTGGAGGTCTTGAGTGAAGGGCTCACGCTCGCTGAGGCGTTGGAGCGCTCGCGGTCCGTTTACGAGGCGCACGAGCTGCTCTCAAAGGCTTATGAGGCGCTCGGCGAGCTGACCTGCGCTCTCTTCCACCAGCGCGAGTTTCACCGCGCAGAAAAGGCTATTTTCAACCGCGAGAACGAGGAGCGGACACGCCAGCTCGCCGTGCAGTTCGAGGTCGAGCGGGCCAGGCACGAGGCCGAGGCGTACCGCTTGCGCACCGAGGTGGCGCAGGGGGCCAGAAGAGAGGCTGAGGCGGCTGTGGCGGAGCGCACCTTAGAGCTCGAGGAGTCGCAGCTCGAGGTCGTCACGCGCTTAGCCGTCGCCGCCGAATACCGCGACGACGTCACGGGCGAGCACACGCGGCGCGTCGGCAGGAACGCCGCCGCCATCGCCTACGCCTTGGGCTGGCCCGAGGACGAGGTGCAACTTCTCTACACCGCCGCTAGGCTCCACGACGTCGGCAAAATCGGCATCAGCGACACGGTTTTGCTCAAGCCGGACAAACTTACGGACGAAGAGTTCGAGAGGATGCGCAACCACACCGTCATCGGGGCGCGTATCTTATCAAACGGACGCTCAAGGCTCCTCCAGATGGCCGAGGAAATAGCCCTAGCGCATCACGAGCGCTACGACGGGCGCGGCTACCCGCACGGCTTGGCGGGTAAGCGCATCCCGGAGACGGCCCGTATCGTGGCGGTGGCCGACGTTTTAGACGCGCTGACGCACGCACGGCCCTACAAGGAGGCGTGGTCGGTGCAGGAGACCTTAGCGGAGATCGCCCAGAGCGGCGGACGTCACTTCGACCCACAGGTGGTCGCCGCGTGCTTGCGCGTCTTCGGTGAGGGGAAGCTTTCGCCGCTCGAGCCCCAAAGTTTGAAAGAGACCTTGACGAATTTGCAAGAGGTACTGGCGAACGCTTGAGGTTCGGATAGGTTCGTCTACCCTTCGAAGGTGATGAAGGTGTCCCTCGCCGCTCTAAGCGTCTACACCTACCTCGCGCTCCTCATAGCGCCACTATCCGCGCTGCTATCTTCACTCTTTTCTCTTCAAGCCTTTTCCAAAACGTAGCCTCTCCAGCAGGGAAGAGATACAGTGTGCGTGCTAAGCTGCTAAACAAACGCAGCGGGCACGCCCGTATTTTTTCACGCACCACCCGACGAGAGGACGCATATGGCACGCACCTATTATTTTCGGCAAGATTTGAAAGACGAGAGTTTAGAGATGCCCGTTTCCAAAGCGGCGCGGGAGCGCTACGGCTTCGCCGCTGAGCTCTTCTCTGAGCACGGCAACCTCATGCTCAGCGACTTCGCAGCGGCGCAGCGCGTGGCGCAACAAATCAATGAGGTGCGCGACACGGAGCGCTACCCGCAGTCGGCTATCTCAGCGGGTGAGCTGTACGCCGCCGGGCTCGTTCAGGAGTTGCTCCGGCTCTTGGTTTCGCTCTATCTGCAAGAGACGGACGAAACGGCGATTGAGCGGGCGTATTCGCATTTAGAAGAAACTTTAGACGGCGACTTGGAAGGAACGCTGGAGCGCTACGTCCAGGACTTTCCCGCTAAAGCTGTCTACACGAAAAAGAGAACCGTCAAAGAATACCTCGCAGGCAGTAGCAAGAGCATTCCGCACCGCCAAATCGTCTTCGAGGAGCTACTCCTCTTACGTATGGCGAACGAAAACCCGGCTATGGAGCGCTTTATTGAACTTTTTGATGACGAAGACTTAGAGCAGCACACGTCGTACATCAAAATCATCACGCAGCTCGAGACCTTCTTTGAGGGTGAGCCCGGTTTCGGCGGCAAAAAGCTCTTGGATGTATTGCGCGGCCCACTGCGCTCGCACCCGACCTCTTTGGAGGGACAACTCAGCTTCTTACGCACTCAGTGGCCCGCCCTGAGCGAAGGGCGCTTTTCTGGCTTGATGCGCCGCCTTATGCAGACCTTAGGCACGATTCAAGAGGAACGCCGCGAGCGCTTCGGCGGTGGTCCCGGCCCCGCGCAGGTCATCGACCCACGCGCCGAGTACGGCGCGTTGTCCAGTTCTGCGGGCGCGTTCGAGCAGATTGAGTACGAGCGCTTTTCGCCCGATTCGTCGTGGATGCCCAGGGTCGTCATGCTCGCGAAAAGCACCTTTGTGTGGTTGGGACAGCTTTCCAAACAGTATGGACGCGATATCTCGAGGCTCGACCAAGTACCGGACGAAGAGCTGGACGAACTCGCCCGGCGCGGCTTCACAGGCTTGTGGCTCATCGGCTTGTGGGAGAGAAGTGCCGCCTCCAAAAAGATCAAAAACATGCGCGGCAACCCCGACGCGGTGGCCTCGGCGTACTCCTTGTATGACTACGTCATCGCCTCGGACTTGGGCGGACAAGACGCCTTTAACAATCTCAAGTGGCGAGCTGGGGAGCGCGGCGTCCGCATGGCCTCGGACATGGTCCCCAACCACGTCGGCGTCGATGGGCGCTGGGTGGTGGAGCACCCGGATTGGTTCTTGCAGTTGGAGGGGTCGCCCTACCCGAGCTACACCTTTAACGGTCCTGACCTGTCCAACGATGATCGGGTCGGTATCTTCTTAGAAGATCACTACTACGACTCGTCCGACGCCGCAGTTGTCTTTAAGCGCACGGACCTTCATACGGGCAACGAGCGTTACATCTACCACGGGAACGACGGCACCTCGATGCCCTGGAACGATACAGCGCAGGTCAACTATCTCAACGCGGAGGCTCGAGAAGCTGTCATTCAGACCATCTTGCACGTCGCTCGCCTCTCGCCTATCATCCGCTTCGACGCGGCGATGACGCTCGCCAAGCGCCACATCCAGCGGCTCTGGTTCCCGGAGCCCGGCTCGGGCGGCGCGATTGCCTCGCGCGCTCAGTACGGCACGCTCACCACGGACGACTTTAATGCGGCCATCCCCGAAGAGTTCTGGCGCGAAGTCGTGGACCGCGTCGCGCAAGAGGTTCCTGACACGCTTCTCTTAGCCGAAGCCTTTTGGATGATGGAGGGCTATTTCGTGCGCACGTTGGGGATGCACCGCGTCTACAACAGCGCCTTCATGCACATGTTCAAGGACGAGGACAACGCCAAGTACCGCCGCTCCATTAAAAACGTCTTGGAGTTCGAACCCGAAATCTTGAAGCGCTACGTCAACTTCATGAGCAACCCCGACGAAGAGACGGCGATTGCGCAGTTCGGCTCGGATGACAAGTACTTCGGCGTCTGCACCATGCTGGTGACGATGCCCGGCTTGCCGATGTTCGGTCACGGTCAGGTCGAAGGCTTCGAAGAGAAGTACGGCATGGAGTACAAGAGCGCCAAGCGCGACGAGACGCCTAACGGCTGGCTGATTGAGCGGCACCGCCGCGAGATTTTCCCGCTGATGTACCGCCGCGAGCAGTTTGCAGAGGTCGAGAACTTCCTCCTTTACGACGTGCATACACCTGAGGGTGGCGTTAACGAGGACGTGTACGCCTACTCGAACCGCGTGGGCGACAGGGCGTCGTTGGTGGTGTTTAATAACAAATTTGCGCGGGCAAAAGGCTGGATCAAAGAAGCTGCGCCGCACGCAACCAAAGAGGGCGGAATGCAGCCCTCACGCGACCTCAAGGCGGGGCTCGGGCTCCGCGCACACGGCGACGACTTCACGATTTTCCGCGACCAGATTTCGAACCTAGAATTTATCCGCCGCAGCGCGGATATGGCGAACGGCTTTTACTTGGAGCTGGAAGCCTTTAAGTACCAAGCCTTTGTAGACTTCCGCGAGGCCCACGACTACGACGGGAATTATGCCCAAATTCACGACCAACTCGGCGGACGCGGCGTGCCGAGTATTGAAGAGGAGTTAGCGTCCTTGCGTCTAAAACCCCTCCACCAATCTTTTCGCGAAGTCCTTAGCAAAGAGGTCATCCTTAACCTGCGCAGCAGGGTGGAGAGCAAAAGGGGGCAGAGCCAAGCGCAAGCGACCTTGCCCGGACGCTACGGCGCGTTTTTGGAGAAAACGAGGGACTTTATCCCGGCTGACGGTCTAAAGAGCGACACCCAACCGCTCGTCAACCGCTTCACCATCGAACTCGGCCAACTCTTACCGCTCCCCTCTTTAGAAATGCTCGCACCTAAGTTCAAACAGGGTCAAGAGGTCGAGACTATCTTGTCCGACAACCTCACGCCTGAGATGAGCGGCAGCCTTTACGCTTGGCTTAGCGTGCATGGGCTCGGCTACCTCACAGGGGACAACTCCACCGAAGCGAGCCTCACCGCGATGCGGCGTTGGCGTTTAGACAGCGTCATCGAAGGCGTCTTTAACGACTTAGGCTTACCCGCCGAGCGCGTGCTGCGCTTGGTCAAGCTCGCGGTGCGTTACAGCAGGTGGTACGAGTTAGAGGACGAAAACAGAAGCCCCGCTGAAAAACTTTTAGAACTCCTCCTAGACGACGACGAAGCGCAGGTCTTTTTAGGCGTCAACGCGCACGAAGGGGTGCGCTACTTCAATAGGGAGTCCTACCGCGAACTCACCGCCCGCCTTGCCTGCGTTGGGATTCTCAACCTGAGTGTCCTAAGCGCAAAAGAGGTTGACGCGGGTCTTAAACGCATCCATCAGGGGCTCAAAGATTTTGCAGCGGCGGAGAAGCGCTCTGAATACCGCGTGGATAAGCTTTTAGACGTCGCTCCGAAGAGCAAAACCGCCAAAAAGACAGCCAAAACGTCCGCTAAAAAGTCAGTCACCAAGAAGTCAGCTACCAAAAAGCCAACCGCTAAAAAGTCGGACACAAAGGCGTCAACTAAGAAGTCAGCCGCTAAAAAATCTGCCGCGAAGTCCACCGCCAAGACTGCAAAACCTACCGCGAAGAAAACGGGCGCGAAAACGAAGCGAGTGGATAGCGGAGGGGGGAAGGGCTCGAGTAAAACCAAGAAGTCCACTGAGGCAAACGAGGAATCCGCGACCTCTTCGTCTGATTAGCCGAGCGACTGCAGTTGCCGGGCGCTCAAGTGCGTCAGCGCGAGCGCGAGCGCGTCGGCCACGTGGTGGCTCTCCGGGGTCTGGGTGAGGCTCAACATGGCGCGAACCATGTAGCTCACCTGGGCCTTGCTCGCCCTGCCTGTGCCGACTAACGCCTGCTTAACCTGCATCGGCCCATACTCAACCGTTGTGATACCCTGCTGCTGCGCCGCCAAAAGACACACGCCCAAAGCCTGACCGACCTTAAACGCCACGTCACGCTGGCGGTGAAAGTACTGTCCTTCGATGGCGAGCACATCGGGGCGATGTGCCTTCAAGAAGTCGCTCATCTCGGCGTAAATCGTCGCTAAGCGCTCGGCTTGATCCGTGCGGCTGTTCGTTCGCACGAGGGTACTGCCCAAATGCGTGACCTCTTTGCCCGTTTCGCGAATTGCGCCTAAGCCTAAGTTGGCGAGGCCAGGGTCCAAACCGACGACGATGAAGGTTTCTTGGTGTTTGGGGTTGACTCTCATTGGTGTCCAGCATGACATATTTGCTGTGTGAGGCGGAAATTGAGGCTTGGGTGAGGCTCGAGACCACGAGCGTTCATCCATATTCAGTTGAACTCTTGATGACAACCTGTCATAATATAGGTGTCAGATTACCGAGGTGTTTCATGGCTGTATCCGCGCCTATCCAAGATTACGAACTCGTCACCAAACTGAGTCAAACGCTTGGGCTCAACGTTAAAGAGGTCGGGGAACTGCTCGGTATTCACCCACGCACCTTACAGCGCCGTCAGGAGAGTGGCAGGCTCGAGGAAGCAGAACGCCTCAAAGCGCAGATGTTGGACGAAACCTTCGCTTTCGCGCTTACCGTTTTTAGAGATGCAGAGAAGGTTAGGACGTGGCTATTCTCGGAACTTCCGGCGCTCGAGTTCAAACGTCCCGTCGATTTACTCGGCACAATTCGAGGTTACGAACGTATTAAAACTCTGTTGGGGCAAATCGCCTTTGGTACATACTAGTCAGGCAGTCTGAGTGCGCGTCTGGCGTCTCTTTGACCACAACGCAAGCTACGCACTTCAAGCTAACTTTGACCCTTTAGACGGACAGGGTTCCGCGCTCTATCCGGGACGCTGGAATCAGCGGGGCGTGCGGCTCCTCTACACCTCGCAGTCGCCCGAATTGGCGATGCTCGAGCTTCTCACCAAGCTGACTCCAGCCACATTTGGCGTGCGACTCGCTTTAGAAATCGAGTTGCCCGAGGAGGCGCAAGTACAAGACGCGACGCCGACGATGCCGGGGCACCTCCTTACGTGGTGAGGACAGTGATACACAAGCGTACGGAAGCCAGTGGGTTGCCGAAGCCCAAAGCCTCGTCCTCAAAGTTCCGTCCGCTGTTCTTCCGGTATCGTTCAACTATTTGATCAATCCTCAACATCTGCAGACGAGACGGCTCAAAGTCGTGCGGCAAGTTGAGGTGAGTCTGGACCCGAGGTTGGTGAGGTCGTTTTACGCTGAGTAGGGTTTCTACAGCATTTCCATTTGTCGCTGCACCAAGTGAGGGCGTTGCTTCGCAGAACTTCGTACACCGTTTCTTCTCGCAGAGAAGCCCTTAGCGAGAGGTACCATCTATCAATCAACGCGCGTAGATAACGGCTCACTGCGCCCAGCTAAGGGCTCTTTTCCGCTCGCACTTTTGGCTGCTGTAGCAGCCAAAAGTGGAAATGCTATACAATTTCGATTTCTTGCGAGTGCTAGGCCAGCACTAAAAAAGCGTGAGAAAGAGTTTTCCCCACGCTCATTTACTACTTCTTTGTTGTTAAGCCGTCTCTACTGTAACCTCCGCTTTCTTCAAGCTAATCACAACAGACGTTCCCTCAACCTCTTCCTGTTCGCTATGAAGTGCGTTCTCTACAATTGAAAAGTCCAAACTCTCCGCTAAGACCTCATTTTTGACGGTCCCCAAATGCGTTTCTAAAGCGGCTAAAATGTCACCGGAGGTCTCCAATCCCAAATGAATCTTATCCGAGACCTCGAGCCCCGCATTCTTCCGCGCATTCTGAACAAGCCGAATCACATCACGCATCAAGCCCTCTTGCTCCAACTCGGGCGTGAGTTGCGTGTTCAAAGCCGCTAAGTAACCGCGCTCTTCTAACGCCGCGTATCCTTCGGGGCTCACCGCGTCGATTAAGAACGCTTCAGGCTCAAAGGTATGTTCTTCGCCGCCGAGCTCCAACACGGTCTCTTTCCCCTCGCGAATGTTACGGGCAATTTCTTGACCGTCCACCTCGGCAAGTTTGCGCTTCATCTCCGGCACGAGTTTGCCCAAGCGTTTACCGACAAGAGGTAAGTTAGGCTTGACGGTGTAGTCCACGAAGTCAGCGGTGACATCCAGATAAGTCGCTTTCTTGACGTTGAGTTCTTCTAGGAGTTGAGGCTCCAAGTGCTTCAACCCAGCTAACTCTTCGCTGCTGCGCACCCGCACCAAGACTTCAGGCAGCGGTTGGCGCGTCTTCATCCCGGACGCCGCTCGCGCCCCGCGCCCGAGTTCGACAATACGGATAAGTGCGTTCATATCGCGCAACAGCTCGGTGTCGATAAGTTCTGCGTTAAAGGTAGGCCAGTTAGAGAGGTGAACGGACTCGGCTTCGTCAGGGGAGACGGTCAAAACAAGATTTTGATAGAGGTGCTCACTGGTAAAAGGAGCCATTGGAGCCACCAGTTTTGCCACGCTTACGAGGGCTTCGTGGAGCGTTTTGTAGGCGGCGAGTTTGTCGGTGTCACTCTCGCTCTTCCAGAAGCGGCGGCGGTTTCTACGTACGTACCAATTGGAGAGGTCGTCTACGACGAAGTCGCGGATGGCGCGGCTCGAGCCCGTCGGGTCATACCCCTCCAAGTTTGCCGTGACCTCTTGGACCAAAGCGTTGACTTTAGCGACGAGCCAGCGGTCAATCTCGGGGCGTTCACTGACCGGAACCTCTTGGGTCAGGTCGGGCTTATCAAGATTCGCATACAAGACGAAGAAGCTGTACGTGTTCCACAAGGTCATGAAGAAGTCGCGTAGGGTCTCATCTACCAAACCTTGCGAAAATCGCTTCTGGTTTCCTGGTGGCGACGAGGCGTACAAGTACCAGCGCAAAGCGTCAGCTCCTTGCTCCTGCAACACTTTCCAGGGGTCTACGGCGTTACCGCGCGACTTCGACATTTTGACGCCATCTTCGTCGGTAATGTGACCTAAGACGATGCAGTTCTTGAAGGCGGAGGTGTCTTGCTCAATGTCTGCAAGTACACCCGGTTCTCGCTCACTATCCCCCGAGTCTGTCAAGAGCGTAGCAATCGCGTGAAGGCTGTAAAACCACCCCCGCGTCTGGTCGATCGCCTCACAGATGTAGTCAGCGGGGAAGTTCGGCGCTAACTTCTCCTTGTTCTCAAAGGGATAGTGCCACTGCGCGTAGGGCATCGCGCCGGACTCGAACCAGACATCTACCGTATAAGGGAGACGCTTGAAAGTCTTGCCATTTTTCTCGAACGTAATGTCGTCAACGTAAGGGCGGTGGAGTTCTAGCTCCGAGAGGTCTTGTCCGGTCAACTCCGAAAGCTCCGCGACGCTTCCCACGCAGTGTTGTTCTTGTCCGTCTTCAGAAATCCAAATCGGCAGCGGTGCGCCCCAGTAACGCTCTCGAGACAACGCCCAATCGACGTTATTTTCTAGCCACCGCCCAAACCTTCCTCCCTTGATGTGCTCGGGATACCAGTTGATGTTTCGGTTGTTCGCCAAGAGCTTGTCTTTCACCGCTGTCGTCTTCACGTACCATGAGCTTTTAGCGTAGAAAAGCAGCGCGGTGTCACAGCGCCAGCAGAAAGGATAGGTGTGCTTGAGGCGACCCGCGCGGTACATGAGCCCGCGTTCTAAGAGGTCTTTCGCGATGTGCTTATCGGCTTTTTTGAAAAACTGCCCTGTATAAGGTCCGTCGCCTTCGCTGGACTCGAGCTTCACCTCAGGATACATCTCCCCCGAGAGGTCAACGGAGAAGAGCGTCGGCAAGCCGTAGGTTTTACCGAGTTCCAAATCTCCATACGCAGGCGCTAAGTGGACGACGCCCGTGCCGTCGTCCAGACTCACCATTTCGTCGGCGATGACGCGGAAGCCTGTAGAGGTATCCTCACCTGCGGGGACGCGCCCCTGCAAGACGGGGTCGTAGGTCAGCCCGACGAGCGAATCGCCCGAAAAGGTTCTGAGGAGCGTGGCGTCTTCACCGAAGACGTGTTCCTCTAACTCCGTCGCGATGATGTAGAGGTCGCGCTCGTCGCTCGCCCGCTTGCCATCGTGTATTCTCGGCGCGTCGTAAAGCCCATACTGCGCGTCGGCTTTGACGGCTAAACCCGTGTTGGCCGCGAGCGTCCAGGGGGTCGTGGTCCAGGCGAGGACGTAGACCTCTCTCGAGTCATCCTCCAAAATGCCCAGTTCCAAAAGTCTAGCTTTATGCGCCGGAAATTTTGGATAAACCGACGGGTCATCCACATCGTCCTTGTAGCCTTGCGAGACCTCGTGGTCGGCTAATGAGGTATTGCAGCGCGGGCAGTGCATGGTGACTTTGTAGTCCTCAAAGAGCAACCCACGTTCCCACAGCGACTTCATGACCCACCAGCACGACTCGATGTAGGGGTTTTCATAGGTCACGTATGGGTCTTGCAAGTCGAGCCAGAAGCCGATGCGTTCGGTTATGGCGTTCCACTCTTGGATGTACTCGAAAGCGGACTCCTTGGCGAGTTTATTAAATTCCGCGATGCCGAAGTTCTCGATGTCTTTTTTGCCGCTGAAGCCGAGTTTTTTCTCGATTTCTAGTTCGACGGGAAGTCCGTGCGTGTCCCAACCACCTTTGCGCCCAACTTTATACCCTTGCATCGTCTTAAAGCGGGGGAAGAGGTCTTTGAAGACCCTTGCAATCACGTGGTGGACGCCGGGTCTGCCGTTTGCGGTGGGTGGACCCTCGTAGAAGATATAGTCGCCTTCGCTCGTAGGCTTCTCCACCGATTTGCGGAAAATGTCCCTCTCGCGCCAGAACTGGCTGACCTCTTGCTCGAGCTTCGGAAAATCCGCACTGCCAACACGCTTAAACATAGTTACCTCTCGTCATAATCACCTCGGTAAAAGAGATTGAGGATGAAACTTACCTTTCACCTCTTAATTTATGCCTCGGGACAAAAAAACAACGCCCCACGCCGATTAAGCATTGGGACGCTCGAGCTTGAAATAAACACGTGGAGCGTGATGCCACCCAACTTCGCCAAGACTTTGCAACCTTGACCTCTGTGACTTCTCATTGCTGAAAAGTCTTCCGCTGTAACGTGCGGAGGACGGCGTTGCTTATTCGGTGGCTCTTAGCTTTTAGCCATTAGGTATCAGCTAAAACCTAAAACCTAGCCTTTCAGCGCGCAGCTCGAGGAGGATATTCGCCGATGTTAAACCGTCAGGCTCGCACTGTCCCTGACTCGCTTTGGGTTGGGTGCATCGGCTACTCGTTCCCGTCATCGCTTTTTGCAACTTCCGCTCGGGTGCGGCGTACCTGTCAACACATGCGATCTGTCGGTAGTAAAATGTGTCGTCAGAACGCTTTACACGGACGCGGAAACCTGCATATACTAAGAGCGTAGCAGCCCGTCCCTAAAGCGTCAATACGCTGCGCTGCATACTCGCGATCTGCACGGACAACTCGCACGAACCTACACGAACAACTTGGTATTCTTCCCGCAACGTGTTAAGGTGGAGCATCCGAGTTCGAAGTCTGCGTATGCGCGCATATGCGCCGCGCGGCCATAGCATCTACTTTTCAGCTTAACTCAGCGAACATCGCTGCTTGATTCTATTCAGAGCGTTTGAGGCATATATGTGTAGCCGTGAACGAAATAACTCACAGTTCAGTCCTTTTATGATGCATAGGTTAGGTTACTGGTCAGGTCAGTCAGTGCGTTTATCCTCGTGTATTTCGACCAGATTTGTTCTAAATACCAGACAAATGTTCGGGCTTCTTTGGAGACGCGCTGAGCCCGCTAGAGCCACCTCTCAGGAGCCAACGATGAATTTTTTCTCAGGTGCGTTTTATGCACCCACTTCTGATATTAGCCCCGATTGCCGCGTCAAAGCTCAGCCCTGAGCTGAGCTTTATCGGAACAAACCCCATGAGGGGTACAAACTACGACAACAATGATAGCTGTAGCCGCAGCGCTGCACAAACAGAGATACGGATGGAGGCAGCGTGAGCCAAGCGCAGAAAGAAACGGAAGTTATGGACGACGCCATAGAAACCCAAGCTAGCGAGCAGCAAGAAGCTGAAAAACCTAAACGGCGCGGGCGTCCCAAGGGGAGTGGACGTAAGAAAAAAACTGAGGACGCTGACGCACAAGCGAACGGCGTCGCTGAGACGCAAGCGCAGCCCGCCGAAGAGGTGGAAGCGCCCCCTAAAAAGACGCGCGGACGCCCTAAGAAACAGCCTCCCAAAGCGGAAAGCGTTGAAGAAGAGACTCAAGTTGCCCCGGATGAGCGTGACACGGATTCAGACGACAGTGACGATAGCGGCGATGAAACGGAGGCTCGAGGTAAAGAGCGCCAGACTAGGGGGCGCGGACGCGGGCGCAACCAGCGCTCCCGTCGGCAGAGCCTCAACTACCGCGATTTGCAGTCCAAAATTTTGCCCGAACTGCACCTCTTAGCCAAAGAGGTTGGGCTCTCGGACTATCGCCAGATGGACAAAGACGACCTCTCGGTGGCGATTTTGGAGCGCTCAGCGGAGGGCGAAGGGCTCAAGCTCGTCAAGGGCTATTTGGAAATCTCCAGCGACGGTTACGGCTTTTTGCAAGAATCTTTGCTGCAAAATAACACCCGCTCAGTCATTGTCTCGGCTGGGCTCATCAAACAGTTCAAGCTCCGCACGGGCGACATGATTTTAGGCAAGTCGCGTAAACCTCGCGACAACGAGCGCTATGGCACGCTCATCCGGGTCGAAGCGGTCAATGGAGTAGACCCCTTTCAAGCGGCGAAGCGTCCGCGTTTTGATGACCTTGTGCCGACCTTTCCCGAGGAGCGCATTCAGTTAGAAACTTCCCAAAGCGAAGTCGCCGCCAGAGTCATCGACCTCTTAGCCCCCATCGGGCGCGGTCAGCGCGGTTTGATCGTCGCGCCGCCTAAAGCGGGTAAAACGACGCTGCTCAAAAAAATTGCCAATTCGGTTGTGACTAACGAGCCTGACATCACCGTCATCGTCCTCTTGGTAGATGAGCGCCCCGAAGAGGTCACGGACTTTCGCGAGTCGGTCTCGGGCGTGGAGGTCATCGCCAGTACCTTCGACGAGCCGCCGACGAACCACATCCGCGTGGCGGAGTTTGTCCATGAGCGCTCTCGGCGCATCGTCGAAGAGGGCGGACACGTGATGATCCTCCTCGATTCGATTACGAGGCTTGCGCGGGCGAACAACTTGGTCACGCCGCCGACAGGTCGCACGCTTTCGGGCGGTCTCGACTCCTCGGCGCTGCACTGGCCCAAGCGCTTTCTAGGCGCGGCGCGTAACATCCGTGGTGGTGGCTCCTTGTCCATCATGGCGACGGCCTTAGTCGAGACGGGCTCACGCATGGACGACGTGATTTTCGAAGAATTCAAGGGTACGGGCAACATGGAACTGCACCTCTCACGCCGCTTAGAAGAGCGCCGCATCTTCCCCGCGATTGACATCTTGAAGTCAAGCACGCGCCGCGAAGACCTCTTGTTAGGTGAAGAGGTTTTGGCTAAAATGTGGCTCTTGCGTAAGGTCATTAGTGACATGGACCCCGCCGAGGCGATGGACATGCTCCTGTCTCGCCTGGGCCGCACGAAGAGCAATGCGGACTTTTTGTCAACCTTGGGTCAGGGGTAGTGCTAGCGTTGAGGTAATTGTGGTTTAGCCCTGTCTTTGGGAGGCTAGGTTGCAAAATTATCTCTAAGGCTAGCGTTCTGAATATTACTGCCACTTTTAAGAGGAGCAAGGAGCTTACTGTAAGCTCCTTGCTCCTCTTTTTGGTATCTTTCACATCCGCGCAAACGCACACTGTCATGCCTGGTGATACGTTGGTTAGGCTGGCGCAGAGGTACAACTCGAGCGTCACCGACCTCATGCGACTCAATAATTTAAGCAGTACGGTCATTCGCGTCGGGCAGACCCTACAGCTTCCTGGCGCGGGGGCTCCTGGCTTTCCTCCCTCGTTTAGAGTTCACGCCGTCACAGTGGGGGAGACCTGGCGCAGTATTGCGACGCGCTACGACCTTGATGTAGAGACCTTAGAAGCGGTCAATTCCGACCTCACGCCCGGTGCGCCCTTACTACCTGGTGGCACGCTCGTCATTGCGCCCCAGCGCGGCGTGCTCACGACCTTGGAAGCGGGGCAGAACCTCTTGGGGCTCGCGCTCGAGTACAGCCTCTCGCCTAAAGAGCTGATCAAGCTCAACGGTTTCACGGACGCCCCCAGCTTAGCGGCGGGTCAGCGGGTGTTTTTGCCGGCTCGAGCCCTATTGACCTCGAGTGCAGCACCTCTCTCTACCCCTTCAACCTCTGATCTAACCACGACCTCAATCACCGAGCGCCGCGCCCAACTCCAAGCGCAAAGCCTCCAACTCGTCAGCCGAGCCCCACAGCTTTTGCGCAACTTCGAAGCGCCTACGCAGACCTACCTCTGGCCGCTAACCGTTCAAGGACGCATCAGTTCGCGCTTTGGACGCAGAAACATCTCGGTTCGGGGCAACACCTTTCACGCGGGCGTGGATATCGCCGCACCCTCTGGCACGCCGATTCGCGCGGTGCAAGGTGGCATTGTAACGAGCGCGGGCTGGCTCGGGTCGTATGGATACGCCGTCTACGTCGAGCATCCGAACGGGGCTCAGACACGCTACGCCCATATGCGCCGCGTGGTGGTGTCAAGAGGTCAGCGGGTGCAGCAGGGGGATACGCTGGGTGAAGTAGGCAGTACGGGCGCATCTACGGGGCCGCACTTGCACCTTGAACTGCGCTTCAACGGTTATGCGGCGGACCCACTGGGGTATTTGGAATAGCAATTCAACTAGTCAGCCAGTCAGCACTTCAGGAAAACCTGACAAGCCGATTAGCTGACATGCTGACTAGCTGCCCACACGCTACTCAAAACCATGTCTAGCGAACATGTCCGCACTTTCCAATCTCCCCATGAGGTAATGCGCACAGACGCCCCGCCTTTGCCGCGTTAGATTGGGACATGCCACGGGTGCTTTTCATTAACGATGAGCGTTTTTTGTTGGCGCGGCTCGAGCAGACCTTCCGCGCTGCGGGTTACGACGTACTTATCGCTGCCTCGGCAAGTGAAGGCGTCGCGCTCGCCCGCACCTACGCCCCTGACCTCATCGTGCTGGACCGAACGCTGCCCAAAGTCGGCGACACCTTTCCCGCCGAGGTGCTGAGGAGCGCCCTCGAGACGGCCTCTGTCCCCCTCATCTTCCTGAGCCGCCGCCCTAAAAAGAAGGTTGCGCAGATGCGGCAAAACACCTCCCTTCACAAACCGTTTCGGCCCAGTCAACTCTTAGAGCTTGTCAAAAGCCGCCTGAACGAATCTCAAGTCGGAATCGTTCCTATTCCTTGACGCTCTGCGTTCAAAAGCGTATAATCCCTTACAGTTTACCCGAGATTAGCGGGTTCGAGGACAGGATGCTAGAGTAGGATGTTGTGGACAAGATATTGCGGATAGGGTAAAAGCGAGGAGAGGGTATGTGGGTATCCACCAGAGCACAGTATGGAATGCGGGCGCTCGTCGAAATCGCCTTGAGCGACGCGCCAACGAGCCTCAAGGTCGTGGCGGAGCGGCAGAGCATCAGCCAGCACTATTTGGAGCAGATCGTCGCCGTGCTGCGCCGCGCGGGTATCGTCGAGTCGGTCAGGGGCGCGTACGGCGGCTACCGCTTGGCGCGGCCCATGAATGAGATTACCGCCCTAGAGGTCGTTGAACTGATGGAGGGCAGCCTCGCGCCCGTGGCTTGCATCGAAGACGAAAGCGCCTGCGAACACACCGGGCACTGCTCGACAGAATCGCTGTGGAACCGCGTGGACGAGGCGGTGCGGAGTGTCCTTGGTACAACCACACTCGCTCACCTTGTGGCGGAGCGGCAGTTGTTGCAGCTCGAGTCCCTGCCCGAGCAGTTTGCAGGCGCAAACTAAACGCATCTGAATTCGCTCCTAAATACGCTGTTTTGCAACACTGTCATCCTAGGTGAATGCGAAGGGTCTCGCCTTTCAATCTCCGCTAGAGGCGGCGGCAAGGGCAGAGATTCTTCGACTTCACTTTGTTTCGCAAGGCTTTGCCCGACTTCGTGAACAGAATGACAACAGGGGTAGTGTGTCACCCTGGTCACGAAGTTAGGCGGAGCCCGGTTGTCGAAGGGTCTCGCCTTGCAATCTCTGCTAGAGGAGTCGGCAAGGTCAGAGATTCTTCACTACGTTCAGAATGACATGACTGGTTTTTTAGTTGACGCTGTTCTAAGTGAGCATTCATAGCCAGTGTTGATAGAGCAAAAGGTTGCAACTTGCCCTAGTTTGATAAAGAGGTTTTGTTCGTGAATGTTTATCTCGACTACGCCGCCACAACGCCTATAGACCCCCAAGTCTTAGAAGTAATGCTAAGCGCTCTACGTGACGACTTCGCCAACCCGTCCAGCTTGCACGGCTACGGGCAGCGAGCACGGCGGGCGGTGGAGACGGCGCGTGAAGAGGTCGCTGAGGTGCTCGGCGCAGAGTCCAAAGAACTGATCTTCACCTCGGGCGCAACTGAGGCGGACAACCACGCGCTCCGTTCGGTAGCGCACCTCTACCCCAAACAGCACATCATCACGAGCGCGTTGGAGCACTCGGCGGTGCTGACAACGTGCAAATACTTGGAGCAGCAAGGTCACCCTGTCACCTACCTGAAGCCAAACGAGCGAGGCGAAATCGCCCCTGACGCCGTTCAACACGCGCTTCGCCCCGACACTGCCCTCGTCGCGCTGATGCTTGTGAACAACGAAACGGGCGTCATCACCGATATTCCCGCAGTTAGCAAGATTGTTCATGACGCAGGAGCCCTGCTTTTTTGCGACGCGGTGCAGGCGTTTGGCACGCTCGAGCTAAACGCGCAAACCTTGGGCGCGGACATACTCGCGGTTTCTGGGCACAAAGCTTATGGGCCAAAAGGGGTCGGGGTGCTCTATGTGAGAGGCGGCCTCGAGCTTCCCCCCTTCCTTTTAGGTGGTGAGCAGGAGCGCGGACTGCGGGCGGGGACGCTCAACGTGCCTGCAATCGTCGGGATGGGCGAAGCGGCGGAACTCGTGCGGATGCGTTTAGAAGAAGACAGAGAAATCATAGGGAAGATGAGGGATAGGCTCGAGCGTGACCTCCTCCAAATCGAGGGTGTATCGCTCAACGCCGCGCACGCACCAAGAGGTCCGAAACACCTCAATGTCAGCGTGGCGGGCGCAGATGGCGAGGCGCTTTTGATGGGATTAGACAGCTTGGGCGTTGCGGCGAGTTCGGGCTCGGCCTGCGCTGCTGGAACTTTAGAGCCTAGCCACGTACTTTTAGCGATGGGGCTCCCTTACGCTCAGGCTAAGGCGAGCGTGCGCTTTTCGCTTGGACGTGGTTTGACAAGCGAGATGCTTGACTACACCGCCGACGCCTTCGCAAAGGTCGCGGGGCGGGCGCGGCTCTTTGTGGCTTAACGTGCCTGAGAGTCCACGCTTGAACTACTGTAAGCCTGCTTCTGACGATTTGAACTTCTTCCGCGCTTACCTTTCTGACCCACTACTAACACGCTTTTTGCCGCATGAAAAACCTTATCCCGAAGCGATGATTACAGCATATTTGCATAACCGGATTACACATTGGGACGTGCACGGATTTGGCTCGTACCTCTTGCGTTTAGATGAAGAGGTCGTGGGGTATGGGGGGCTCGAGCTCGTCCCCAACACCTCTTACATCGACCTCCGCTACGGCCTCATCCAAGCGGTATGGGGGCGCGGTCTAGCAGTGGAAGCGGCGCGGGCGTGTCTCGCTGAAGGCTTTCAGTTAGGGCTGGCTAAAACGCTCTATGGGGCTGCGGTGCCTGAGAATACAGCATCATTAGCGGTGCTTAAAAAGGTCGGTATGACGCCTTGCGACGTTGACCTCTACGGTGATGAGGTGTTGAACTTCTGCCTCTCTGCGTCTGAACTCAGCTAAACGCTACGCCAGTTCCCTCTACAACCTCGCCGATAGGGTAGAGCGGTTCCGCCGCTAAACGCTCAACCTCTTCAACCTCTTCCGGTGAGACGATAAGGACGAAGCCAACACCCATATTGAAAACGTCTAACATCTCCACATCACTCACCTCACCCTCTCGCTGAATCAGCCTAAAAATCTCCGGCACATCCCAGCTACCTCTTTCAATTTGGACGCCGAGCCCGTCCGGTAAGATGCGTGGCACGTTCCCCGGCAGACCGCCGCCTGTGATGTGCGCCATGCCGCGTATTAAATTGCGTTCTAAAAGAGGGGTGACGCTTTCCAGATAGGAGCGGTGCGGGGTGAGCAGCGTTTCGCCTACCGTGCTCTGTTCGAAGGTGTCGTGCAACTTACCTGATAGCGCCCGCCGCGCCAAGCTGAAGCCGTTCGTCTGCAACCCGCCCGACATGAGCGCGAGCAGTTTGTCGCCCGGTTGGACCTTCGCGCCGTCAATAATCTTTTCTCTATCCACCACGCCGACAATCGTCCCGACCAGATCGAACTCACCCGCCGCGTAGACGCCCGGCATCTCGGCTGTTTCGCCGCCCAAAAGGGGCACGCCGAGGGCTTCACACGCTTCGGCGATACCGGTGATTAGCTCAGCGATGAGCGGGGGCTCGAGCCTCTGGGCTGCCACATAATCCAGAAAGAAGAGGGGTTTAGCACCTTGCACCAAAATGTCGTTCACGCAGTGGTGCACGATGTCGAAGCCCAAGCCGCGCGTCTTACCGAGCGCCGCCGCGACTTTCGTCTTCGTGCCGACGCCGTCCGTCGAGGCGACGAGCACGGGTTTATTCAGCGCTTTAAGCCCCTTTGCGTCGTAGAGCCCGCCGAACGCGCCAAGCCCCGCCAAGACGTTGGGTGTGTAGGTGCGCTTCACGGCGTCCTTGATGAGCTTCATCGTCTGGTCGCTCGCCGCTAAGTCAACCCCGGCTTCTTTATACGCGCTCGTTTTGGTCTTTTGATTCGCCATAGGCCGATTCTACGCTTCACTGTTCGTCGTTGGCTCGAGTTGGAATATCTTGTTCCGGCTCACTTTGACTGACGAGCGGCAGGTAAAAGAGCAGCGCGGCGCAAGACAGGGCCCCGGTGAAGGTGAACGCGGCGCGGTAAGCAGCGGGTGGAAAAGGTCCTGACTGCGTGCCCGCAACTGCTTCAATGAGCAGCCCCAAACCCCACTGCAACAAGGCGCTCCCGCCGATGCCGAAGAGGTTGACCGCCGTGACCGCGCGGCCTGTAAGGTGCAGGGGGAAAATCGCCCGGACCTGCGCGAACATCAGCACGGCGAAGGCGGACGAGACGCTGAAGGTCGCGAAGAGTACGCTCAGGCTCCAGCGAGGCCAGGCGTCGCTGAAGAGGATGAGCCCTAAGTGCGTCAGCGTAAAAATAGCCGCTGCCGTAGCGAGCACACGTTCTAAGCCGAAACGCTCCCCTAAAAAGCCCGCAACGATATAACCCACCGTGATGCCGCCGCTCAGCACCAGCAGCAGATTGCCCACCGCGACGCTACTAAACCCCAGCACATCGCTTACAAACGGTCCGGCCCAAAGGCTCTGGTAAGCGAACAGGCTGCCGACGAGTGCGAAGTTTAAGCACGCGACGCGCCAAAACTGCACGCTGCGAAAGATGTCGGCGAAGCCGCCTTGCTCACCTTCTGAGGTCGCCACCTCAGGGGCGTCGCGCCCGAAAAGTGGGATGAGCGCTGCGCTCAGTAAGGCGACCCCCGCGCCGCCGAAGAAGACGCTGCGCCAACCAAAGGTCTCACTGAGCAGCGCGAGCGGGGTAGCGGCGCTGAGTGCGCCCAGTGAGCCCAGCGAGAGGTAGAGGCTCGAGACCCGCGCAAAGCTGGGGGACGAAAACCAGCCGCTAAACGACTTGAGCGCCCCCATGAGAATGCCTGCGACCCCCAAGCCGATGAGCGCTCTACCTACGGCTAGCGTCACAAACGACTGTCCGAGCCCGAACAGAAGACTGCCCAAAACGGCGGACAGCATCAAGAGCGGCGTGACCCACCTCGCGCCGTAGCGGTCTAAAAGGGAGCCGACGGGAAGTTGCGCGGCGGCAAAGGCGGCGAAGAAGAGGCTTGTCATCAGCCCGAGCTGCGAGGCGGTGAGCGAGAGGTCGCGAATTAAGTCCTCGGCGATAACGGCGTTGGTCGAGCGCAGGAAATAGGACAAGAAGTACGCGGGTAAGAAGGCGAGAAAGACGAGAAAGCGTGTAGGCATGGGGAGGTAGCTTAGCACAGCAGGTCTCAGGCGAAGCCTAGCGGGATGGCATCTGGTCATAGACGCGCTCACTGGTTAAGGCGTTATTTAGTACATGCGTTTAAAAAGGTAGTCTCAGTACAGCGTTAAATAGACAATAAGTCATGTCATTCTGAGCGGAACCCTCATCAGGGCAGGCTCCGTGGAGTCGAAGAATCTCTGCCGTTGCCGACTCCTCTAGCAGAGATTTCAAGTTACAAAGTTTTGGCTATTGCCAAACGAGACCCTTCGACAAGCTCAGGGTGACAACAGCGTTGTAGAACTTAACTAACAGCGTACTCAGTAAACTGACGACTTCTCAGCTAATTGTGGAGACTACCGCTGTGAAGTCTCTACAACCTCACCACGCGACCCTCCAAGCGCGAACGCTCCGCTGCGAAGACCATGAGGTGAGACTCTAAGGTCTCCTCAATGCCAGAAAGCAAATAGCTCGGGTTATCTTCCGCAACAGCCCGCAAAAAAGCGGCGGTAAGCCCGTCGTCCCCGCCGCCGTGCCCCTCGAGCAAGGACGCCTCAATTCCTGCTGAGGTGTCGATAACCTGAGTTCGTTCAGTTAAAAAGTCGGTGATAGTAACTTTGCGCCCGTCACCCAATATCTCGCCGCGCGTACCGAATAGGCGGGTGACTCGAGGGCGAGGCACCGTAAAGGCCGTCATCGTAAACGAGGCGGTCTTGCCGCTCGCGAATTCCATATTGACGACTTGATGGTCCACCACGTCGTTGTCGCATTCGTAAACGCAGCGTCCGTAAGGACCCTCGGCGAGTGCCCGCTCGACGCCCGCGAGTGAGGTCTCGAGCGTCACCGCGCGAAGGGGCATCCCCGTCTCGCCACGCGCGGCTAATCCTAAGTAAAGGCGTTTCGCGGAGTAGGGGCATTCAGGCTCGTAAGTACAGTCCAAGCAGCGGGTCGCGCTGCCCGCTTGCGCAGGCTTGTTCTCTCGGCGAAAGTGCATCAAGGAGCCAAACGAGCTGACCGCCTTGCACGGCTCGCCGATGAGGTAGCGGAGCCAGTCGAGGTCGTGGCACGACTTGGCGAGCAGCATCGGCGAAGAGGTCGCTTCGCTTCGCCAATTGCCGCGCACGTAAGAATGCGCCTGATGCCAATAGCCGACGGGCTCTAGGTGCTGCGCCGAGATAAGCTCGCCTATTGCCCCCTCGTCAAGCAACTTTTTGAGCGCCTTTGTATAAGGGGTGTAGCGCAGCACATGACCGACGGCCAACATAACGCCCGAACGCGCTACGGCTTCGGCGACTTCAAAACACCCCGCTTTGCTCGGAGCCATCGGTTTTTCCAAGAGCAGGTGATAGCCCCGCTCAGCGAACGCCACCGCTGGCGCGACGTGTTCACGGTCGGGTGTCGCGATGATGACGGCGTCGGCGGAGGGCGCGTGCTGGATGAGGTCGCGCCAATCTGTGAAGGTGGCATTTGCGCTTAGCGCGTAGCGTTGGGCGAAGCGGTTTAGGGCCTCCGCCTTAGGTTCAGCTAGAGCGACGATTTCCGCTCCGTGGCGCGCCGCGAGTGCCGCGTAGACGTCTCCCCGGTTGCCCGCGCCTAAAAGAATGAGTTTAAGACCTTGGGTCACGAGTGTTTCATCACCTCTTTGTTATCCCTATTCCGGGCCACGCCCTGCCGCATAGTCGCCTGATTACCTCAACACTGGGCCACCGGAAGAATACCAAAGCGTGGTGAACTCAGCCAGTTAAGGGCGGAAGTAAAACCCCATGTCCACATTGAAAACCCCAAAATCGAAGGTGTCCCGTTTTGTGTGGTTGCGGACCTTCGCTTGCCTTTCTTACGGGTTTTGTGCAACGCCATACACAAAACGTGGTATACCGCCAAAAGTAGAGTACAGCAAGCCCTATCATGACGCGCTCAGGACCTTTAGCCTATGGGAATAATGAGGTCCACCGCCAACACGCCTTCCTTGTTTCTCGTCGAAGACCACCCGCTGATGCGCCGCGTCTTGTGCCGCGTCTTAGAGGACGAGATAGACCTCAGCGTGATTGGTGTGGCGACCTCAGTGGAAGAGGCCCTGGAGCAACTCTCCACGCTCACGCCTGATCTGGTGCTGAGCGACCTCTTGTTGCCGGGTGAGAGCGGCACCGCTTTAGTCAGCCAGCTTAGGGAGACGCGGCCTGAACTGCGCTGCGTTATCATTAGCGCCAGCGATGAACCCTTCTACCGAACCGAAGCGCTCGCCTCGGGTGCGCTGGATTTTGTGCTCAAAGACGATGTGGATAGACTGATTGAAGTGGTGCGCGGCGTGCTAGGGGCTCAGATGCGTAGTGAATATAGTGAGACGCGCGGGTGATGCACAGATAATATACGGGGTGAACATTGGCTTTCGGGCTCGAGCCCGAAAAGGCTACCTCCGCTAGACGTTTCATCAATCATTATCAGGTAGACTGAACTATGTTTGAACAAGCTTGGCAAGGCTACGCTTACCTTGCACTCCTCATCGTCTGGCTTATCACCATCGCGTTTCGCTTTGTGCCCGCCCTGTACGAGCGCTACCCCAAGTTGCAACAGAACGCGCAGTGGGCAGGCTGGGCGGCGCTTTTAGGCATCATTGCGATTACGATGATGCGCTAAGTCAAGTCGCTAAGTAGGGCTACTTTTGCGTGCCGAGCGGAGCAGTGCTTCGATAGTTCGCAAGTTGGCAGCGGCTTCACTTGGCAGATAGCGGAGCGGCTTGTCCTCTAACACGCACGCGGCGAAGTGCTCAGTCATCTTTTTATAAGGGTCTTCGCCCGGAATGCGGTGCGTTTTGTCCTCTTGACCTTGATGTTTTTCGACAATAAGCGCCTCTTTTTGTTTTGAGGTGAAGGCGTCGGGTAGCTCGAGCCGCCCCTCTGTCCCCACAATCTCTAAAGACTCGCGGCGCTCCAGCGCCAGAGCGCAGTCAATCTGCGCCAAAACACCACTTGGAAAGCGCAACATCCCTACTAAAACCTCATCCACACCACCTTCTGACTCCGTCTCTGACCAACTCGCATAAGCTTGCACGCTCAAAGGTTCTTCGCCCGTTAGCGTCCGGCTCACGTTGACGCAGTAGCAGCCCACATCATAGAGTGCGCCGCCGCCCAGGTCTTTTTGAAAGCGGATGTCGTCCTCACGGTTTAATTTGAAGCTGAAGGTGCTGCGAATCAGTTTAAGCTCGCCAATCGTATTTTCCTCTAGCAACTCGGTGAGCTTGGTGAAGCGCGGGTGGAAACGGTACATAAAGGCTTCCATCAGCAAGACATTATTCTTTTCGGCAACTGCCGCCATCTCGTCGCACTCGTCGGCGCTCACACCTAAAGGCTTTTCGCAGAGGACGTGCTTGCCCGCTCTAAGCGCTTTGATGGTCCACGCTTTATGCAAGCTGTTGGGAAGAGGGTTATAAACAGCGTCTATGTCAGACGCTAATATCTCCTCATACGACCCGTAAGCGTCCTTGATGCCGAGTTTATCGGCGGCTTCTCGAGCCCTAGCTTGGGTGCGGCTCGCTATAGCAACAACCTCACCGTTAGACGACGCTTGCAGCGCCGGAATAACCGACTTGACCCCGATATTCGCCGTGCTCAAAACGCCCCAGCGCAATGTTTCAGCCACAATTTACCTCACTCAGATTGGATAGATTCAGCCTGAATAGATTTAAGGTCAACGTGGCTGAGTGTACCTCATTTGTAGACTAAGACGTAATTCTTAGATTAAGATGTATGCGCCAAACCCGAAACGAGCGTGCGCAGATGTTGAGCGCTACGCCTCACCCCTTCTGCGCCGTCCGTGACCTCTAAACAAACCGTACCCGTAAAACCACGCAAGAAGTTCGCGTAGCGGTGATAGGGGAGACGTCCCTCACTCAGTGGACGGTGTTGGTCCGCCAAGCCGTCGTTACTATGCACATGCAGGTGGATGATGCGCTCTCCTAAAACGTCGATATAGCGCTCCGTAAGCTCCCTTTCACCTGTGCGCTCCGCTTCGACATAAGCATGACCGAAATCTAAGCAGTTGTGAAACCCAGTGCTCTCGGTGAGGTCGCGCAGCGCTTCGGGTCCGTGAACGAGGTCTTGGGTAGTGAGCGCCAAGTTTTCAACCGCAATGGGCACGACTTCGCTAAACTCGGCGAACGACTTCGCTAACGCCTTCTGTGCGTAGCTCACAGCGAGAGGGTGATAGAGCGTATTTTGACCCGTGTGAAGCACGCCGCAGATTGCGCCGAGTTCGGCTGCGCCTTCTAACGCCCGCTGCACCCGTTCCACCGCATTCTTACGCGCACTCGGTACGAGCGAGGCGAGGTTGAGGTCTACAAAAGGAAGGTGAACGCTGACGCTGACACCCGTCGCCTGACTCAGTTCTTTCGTGCGTTCCAAAAGACCTGCGTCCGGTAAAATTTCAAAGATTTCCCAGGCGAGTTCGACGAAGGTAAAGTCCAACTCGTGAGCGAGTTTGAAGGCGTCCTCCAAGTCTAAAATGGACGCGGTAGAGGGGCTGTAACCCAGGTTCATCACATATCTCCTTAGTCGGGTTCCTATATCTACCTAACTCTATCCTGAGATGTACCAAAAAGGTGTGATGAGTGCGCTGTAGTTCGTTGGAATTTGAGAGGCTCGAGCCGCACTCTTTCGTAAGTGAACGACTGTGGAGCGATTATCTTCTAGGCTGACAAAATAAGGTTGAGCAAAGAAATAGACCTTAGTACACGACAATTTTACAAAAAGGAGTTCTCCCTGAAGAATGTTTAGTGCGTAGCTAAACGAAGGAGAACTCAAATGAAGCATACTGGATTAGTCGAAGCGTTGAAAGAAGTAGGTGTCAACTTGCACAAGTCGAGGCTCACGTTTCTGAGCATGTTGATGCTGGGTATTGTCGAGGCGAGGACGGTCAATCTCAAGCGCGTGGTCAGCACTATGCAAAGCTGGGCATGTGAGGCTTCTGTGTATAGACGGGCGCAGCGGTTCTTTGCTGAGCTGGAGCTTGACGAGACACACTTCACGCGCTTCATAGTCAAACTTCTCGACAAGCAGCGTTACACCTTATGCGTCGATAGAACGAACTGGAAGTTTGGCGTATTCAACATCAATATTTTGATGATTGCTCTAGTCGATGAAGGTATCGCTATCCCCCTCGCGTTCGTTCTTCTGACTAAACAGGGCAACTCGAACACACTGGAGCGCACTGAGTTGCTCGAACAGGTTTTGGAGGTCATCAAACCTGAGCGCATAGAGGTCTTACTTGCAGATAGGGAGTTCATTGGTCAAGACTGGTTTGGGTTCCTGATAGACCAAAACATTCCCTTTGCCATTCGCATCCGAGAAAACAGCCTAGCTGACAACTGGTTTCAACTCGCAGCCTTTTTTCGGCAGCTTGAACCCTTGCAAACGCGAAGCCTCCACCACCGCTACAAGATTTGTGGGTGTGAGCTTGCCGTTGCTGCAACTAGGAGCTGTGACCAGCAACTCGTCATCATTGTGACCAACCGCAATCCTAGAAAAGCCTTGAGCGCTTACGCCCACAGGTGGCAGATAGAGTCTCTTTTCAAAGCCCTCAAGTCGAGCGGCTTCAACCTCGAAGATACCCACCTCAAGGACACCGAGCGCCTCAGCGCCCTGGTCGCTGTGGTTAGTCTCGCCTTTCTCTGGGCGCTTAAAGTCGGTCACTGGCAACACCGACTCAAGCCTATTCGCATCAAGCCGCACGGTAGACGTGAAAGGTCTGTCTTCCGGCTCGGGCTTGACTTTATCCGCAGAGCGATCACCAACCTCTCCCTTGACCCTAAGCTCCTACACAGCGCTTTCAGGCTTTTGTCGTGTACTTAGGAAATAGACCTCAAAAAATAAAAAATCGCAGGTCTTAGTGTAGCGAGTTTCGCTTCATGAGACCTGCTAACTGTTGAATGGTTGCGTCAATTTACGAGGCTAATTTGTGCTGCTCGACGCAGACAACGTCAAAGTAGAACTCGCGTTCTTTAAGCGCCGCCGTGTTGACGATGATGCCGTTAGGTCCGTGCCAGAAGTCTGCGTCTTGGGCGTCTTGCTGCCAAACTTCGGTGGGCTTGAGCGGGGTTACGTGGTCGGTGGTCGTTTGTAGTTTTTGCACGGTGTTACCTCCTGTAAAGTTTGCAGCGGGACTCAAATGTGATTTGTCCTCGCTATCTACTACAGAATGTAACAAACCCTCTGACCGCATCCTGACAGTTTCTTAACACCGTCCCTGACGTGTAATCTAGCTCCTACGGTGTGAGGTTATCGGCAAAATGTGATTTCAATCTCTTTTTACGAGCTTGCGCGTCAAGAGGTCCTGGACGAGTTGCGGATTGGCAGTGCCCTTCGTCTCGCGCATCACTTGTCCGACGAAGAATCCCATAAGCCCGGTTTTGCCGCCCCGATACGCTTCCACTTTATCGGGGTTTTGGACGATGAGGGTGTCCACGATGGGCTCCAACTCACCTGTGTCGGTGACTTGCTCGAGCCCCTCCCGTTGGATAATTGCAACAGGGTTCTCCCCCGTGCGCAGCATCGTCTCAAAGACCTCTTTGGCGCTTCGCTTGGAAATCGTCGCTTCGTCAACCAACGACACCAGCGAGGCGAGTTGCGGCGGCGTCACGCGCAAGTCCTCCAGAGAGACCTCTTTAAGCTCGCGCAGGAGTTCGTTCACCAGCCAGTTAGCAACACTCTGCGGGTTGTCGTGCGTCTCTAGGGTTCTTTCGAAATACGCTGCCAACGCCAAATCGCCCGCCAAAATCTGCGCGTCGTCCTCGCTCAGTCTAAGCTCGCTGACGTAGTACGCCAACTTGTCGCGCTGTTCCGGTGAGAAGTCTTTGGTGAGGTCTTTGGGCTCACCCGGCGCGGAGGCGATTTGAACGCGCTTGGGTTTCTCGAGCTTCTCTTCGCGCCTTTGCGACTGCTCCTGCTTCGTCCAAGAATCACGTAGCGGCACGACGCGGTTGAAGACGAGCTTGTTCACTTTGGAATCCACCGAGTCCTGCACGAAATAGCCCTGCCGCTCGAACTGATAGCGCGTTTCAGGTAGGTCATCCGCGATGCTCGGCTCGACGAAACCTGTCTGAAGGGTGAGCGAGTTAGGGTTGAGGTAGTCCGTGAACACGCCCGCTTCACTCTCGGGATTGGGCACGCTAAAGAGCCTGTCGTAGAGGCGCACCTCCGCCGCTAAAGCGTGCTCCGCTGAAACCCAATGCACCGTTCCTTTAACCTTGCGCCCCTGCGGATTTCTCCCCAACGTCTCCGGGTCATACGAGCAGCGCAACTCGGTGACGTTGCCCGCGTCATCCTTGATGACCTCATCGCAACGAATCACATAGGCGTAGCGCAGCCGCACCTCTTGACCGGGGGAGAGGCGGTGGAAACCTTTGGGGGGATTCTCTAAGAAGTCCTCGCGTTCGATATAGAGGTCTCTTGCAAACGGAACCTTGCGTGAGCCCTCTTTGGGTACGTCATGGGGCCAGTAGGGAGCGTCTAACCATTCCTCTTCACCCTCTGGATAATTCGTCAGCGTCACTTTGATGGGGTCTAAAACCGCCATCACACGGGGCGCTTCGGTGTTCAGATCGTCGCGAATGGCGTACTCCAAGAGCGCGATGTCCACCGTGCGGTTCGT
Organism: Trueperaceae bacterium; assembly: GCA_965213645.1. Lineage (GTDB taxonomy): Bacteria > Deinococcota > Deinococci > Deinococcales > Trueperaceae > CBDBZX01. Next base: position 162,167 of record CBDBZX010000004.1, on the reverse strand, counting down.
GCGGGAGATGCCGACCCTGGACGCAAACTCCCGAATCGCCTCCGGCCTCACGCCGCGCCGCCTGAGCCCTGCGAGAGTCGGCATACGCGGGTCGTCCCAACCGGAGACAAACCCCTCTTGAATCAGTTGCACCAGTTTGCGCTTACTCACCACCGTATATTCGATGCTGCGCCGCCCGAACTCGTGCTGATAAGGGCGCGGCGTGCCGATGAGGTGATCCATCAACCAGTCGTACACGGCGCGGTTCTCGACGAATTCCAACGAGCAGAGGCTGTGCGTCACTCCTTCGATGGCGTCCGATAGAGGGTGCTGAAAGTCGTACATCGGGTAGATGGGCCACGCGTTCCCCGTGCGGTAGTGCTTTTCATGACGAATGCGGTACAGCAGTGGGTCGCGCATCTTCATATTAGGGTTCGCCATATCAATTTTTGCCCGCAAGACGTGTGCGCCCTCGGGGAAGCCGCCTCGGCGCATCGCTTTGAAGAGGTCTAAGTTCTCCTCCACCCCTCGGTTCCGATACGGGCTCTCTCGCCCCGCCTCCGTCACTGTACCCCGGTAGTCCTGAATCTCCTCTTCGGACAGGCTATCCACATACGCCTTGCCCTCTTCGATGAGCCGAAGCGCAAAGCCGTAAAGCTGCTCGAAGTAGTCGGAGGCAAAAAAGAGCCTGTCGTCCCAATTCCAACCCAACCAGCGAAAGTCACGCTCCAAGGCTTGCGCGAACTCCATGCGCTCTGATACGGGGTTCGTGTCGTCAAAGCGCAAATTACAACGCCCGCCGTAGTCGCCCGCGACGCCGAAGTTGATAAAGCTCGCAATGGCGTGACCCAAGTGCGCGTAGCCGTTGGGCTCGGGTGGAAAGCGCGTCACGACCTCTTGCACTTTGCCCGTCTCCAAATCTTCGTCGATGATGTCAGTGAGGAAGTTCGGGGTGACGGTGCGCTCGTCTTTAGATTCAGTGGCAGCGTCTATACTCATGCTTTTACGCTACCACTGCGAAGAGATGAGAGGTGTAAATGTGGTGGTCGCTGGGCTGTCTTGACCTCGAGCCCCCAATCCCTCCCATCGAACGCAGCAATTTTGGTCAAGCGCAAGGGCAGCCCCTCTGCTACGCTTTGGGGGTGAACGCACGTCCAGCCTCGAAAAAAGACAGGTTTGCCAAGCTCATCGGCGCGGAGCTGAATAGACATAAAGACGTTACGCGGCTCGCCCGCGCCTCTAAGTATAGCCGCTTTCACTTTCAGCGAGTCTTCAAAGCTGCGACTGGCGAAACGCCCGGCAGGTGTAGGCGGCGGCTTTTGCTCGAGCGGGCAGGTCATCGGCTCCTCCACTCGCAGGACTCCGTGACGCATATTGCGTTCGAGGCTGATTTCGAGTCTCACGAGGGCTTCTCGAGGGCGTTCAAGAAAGCTTACGCTGCCTCGCCTAAAGCGTTTCGCGAAAGTGACCGGATCAGTTGGTTCCTCGCCGCGCCAAACGATATTCACTATGATCCTGTACTCGGCGCAGCTTTGCTGACGCAACCTCACTCGACGCAAACACAAGGAGAAACGGTGGACGTAACGGAGCGACTTTTAGAACACGATTACTGGCATCTGCGGCGAATACTCGCTAAAGCTGAGGCGCTGACTGAGACACAGCTCGACGCACCTCTTGTAGAGCCTATACAACCTCTTCCTTTCGAAGAGGCGCAAAGGACTTTGCGCGAACTACTCCACAAAACGGTGTTTACAGTTGAGGTGTGGATGGCAGCGGTGCATGGTCGGAAGATGCCCGAGCCACTAGACATGAGCGTGCAAACTATGTCTAAACGTGCCGAGGCGACTTATGGCGAATTCTTGCCCCTCGTCAGGCGGGTGCGACGCGAAAACCTTTGGGACACTGCCTTCTTGGACATGCTTTGCAAACCACCGGAGTCATTTAGCTATGGCGGCATGATTTCGCACATCTTGACCTACACGAGCTACCGCCGCCTGGTTACAGTCAGTATTCTAAAACGCCTTGACCTATACGACGAAGATGTCGGTAGGGGCGATCCACTTGACTGGGAGCGTACTCAATGAAAGCGTCGGTTTACATTGCGACAAGTTTAGACGGGTCTATCGCTAGGGAAGACGGCAGTCTCGATTGGCTCGAGGGAAGCGGGGAAGAGGTCAGTAAAGACGATAAACCTCAAAATGAAGACTACGGCTACAAAGCGTTTATGGACAGCGTGGACGCGCTCGTGATGGGGCGAAATACGTTTGAGAAGGTGCTCGGCTTCGGCGGCTGGGCTTATGGGGAAAAACCCGTCATCGTGCTGAGCAGCCGTTCCCTGCAAATTCCCGAACATCTCTCCAAAACTGTCGAAGCGATGTCCGGCTCACCAGAAGAGGTTGTGGCGCGACTTTCAGAACGTGGAATGAAGCATCTTTACGTTGACGGTGGCGTGACGGTTCAGCGGTTTTTGCGGGCGGGACTGATTCAGCGGCTGATTATTACGAGAATCCCTGTTCTCATCGGCGCGGGTATTCCGCTTTTCGGACCTTTAGAACAAGACATCAAACTGAGGCATATTCGAACGCAGAGCTATCCCAGCGGCTTTGTGCAGAGCGAGTATGAGGTTATCTGACCTCTCGAAGTGACTTACAGCTTGGCTTCAAACGTAGCCCTCAACCTCTCGGCTAAGGGCGCTTGTAGAGCGTATTTTAATCGACTTGCATCAGGACTTTTCGCGAGGTAGAGGTTGAAGGTCTCGAGCAATCCCACCCCATCATTCACTGGTTTATAAGTCACTTCTTCTCCTGCTTGTACCTTTCCAGTTTGGATCACCCTCGCATAAAACCCCGGCCTCTCCGCCTGCCGAAACCTCTTGACGAACTTAGGGTCGTTCATCTTGGCGGCAAATTTTTGACAGGGAAAGCGTGGTCCGGTGACTTCTAAAATGACCTCTGATAGCTCGAGCCTGTCCCCAATCTTGACCTCTTGGGGAAACTCGGAGAGCGTCAAGTTCTCCCCGAACATGCCCGGCGGGAGGTCACGCTTTAATTGTTCTGACCACCAGGCGTAATCCTCGGCGCTGTAAACATAAACGGCTTGGTCCGCGCCGCCGTGAACCTCCTTATTGGCTTGGTCATCACCTTCAAAACCTTCAGAAGTGAGCGTTACTGCGCCCTCCTCTGGCGTTTTGAAAATGCCCGTCGAGACCATCTCATCGCCAATAGCAATAGGCTTGGGTAGTCCTACACTTACAGCTACAACACGCATCTAAGCCGCCTCTTTCAAGGCGTCCTTAAACTCCGAGACGAGTTGTGACACCGTCGCTTTGGCGTCGCCGAAGAGCATCCTTGCATTCTCCTTAAAAAAGAGCGGATTCTCCACCCCTGAGAAGCCCGCGCTCATCGAACGCTTCAGGATAAAAACGTTCTGCGCTAAGTCCACGTTGATAATCGGCATTCCGTAGAGGGGACTACCGCTGTCCTCACGTGCGGCGGGGTTCACCACGTCGTTCGCGCCGATGACTACCGCCACATCCACCGTCTCCATCGTCGGATTGACGTCTTCGGGCTCGACGAGTTGCTCGTAGGGCACGTTCGCTTCGGCTAAGAGGACGTTCATGTGACCGGGCATCCGCCCTGCGACAGGGTGAATGGCGTAACGTACCTCTGCGCCGTTCGCCTCTAAGAGTTCGGCTAACTCACGAACCGCGTGCTGCGCCTGCGCCACCGCCATACCGTAGCCGGGGACGACGAGGATGCTGCTGGCGGCCTCGAGCATAAAGTACGCATCGTCAGGTGAAATAGGCTTGGCTTCACCGTCAATTTGGGCGCTGCTACCGGAGGCTGTCGTCGCATACCCCGCGAAGAGGACGTTTGCTAGGGAGCGGTTCATCGCCTTACACATGATGCTCGTCAAGATAATACCGCTTGCGCCGACGAGTGAGCCCGCGACAATCAGCACGTTGTTCGCGATAATAAAACCCGCCATACTCGCCGCAATCCCCGAGTATGAGTTGAGGAGCGCCACGACGATAGGCATATCCGCCCCGCCGATGGGGATAACTAAGAGGACGCCTAGCGCGAGCGCGGCGAGGATGGAGAAGACGAGCAAGAAGTAGGCGGGTCCCGTGCCTGGATTCAGGCAGAAGAGCACGCCCAACACAACGATAAGCCCGAACAGCCCTGCGTTGTAGAGGTTCTGATTCGCGAACTTAATCGGCTGACCGGGGATGCGCCCCGCAAGCTTGCCGAAGGCGACCAGCGAACCCGTAAACGCCACGCCGCCGATGAGTACCGCCAAGAAAATCGCCGCCGCTGTAAATGCGTCAATTTCCCCTGCAATATCCCCTGCCGAAACCACAAAGCGCTGATGATACTCCGCCCAACCGACCAACAAACTCGCAACGCCACCCGAGCCGTTAAAGAGCGCGACCATCTCGGGCATCTCCGTCATCTGCACGGTTCGCGCCGCATAAACACCAATCGCCGTGCCGATAACGAGCCCGACGATAATCCAGGTGAACGACAGCCCGCCGACCAGCAGCGTAGCGACCACCGCGACGAGCATTCCCACCGCCGAGACGAGGTTGCCGCGCCTCGCCGTCTCGGGTCTCCCCAACATCTTGAGCCCATAGATGAAGAGGATGGACGCGACGATGTAGGCGATGTTGATGAAGGATTCCACGTCAGCGCTTACCTTTGAACATGCCGAGCATCCGGTCCGTGACCAGGTAGCCGCCGACGACGTTGATGGTTGCAAAGATCACGGCGAGCGTCCCCAAAATCGTACCGAACACACCGCCCAAGCCCGCCGCGATAATCGCGCCGACAATGGTGATGCCCGAAATGGCGTTCGAGCCCGACATCAGCGGGGTGTGGAGTTGCGAGGGGACTTTAGTGATGAGTTCGCGCCCCAAGAAGATAGACAGGACGAAGATGAACAGGAGGAGCAGGGTGAGTTCGGTGTTCATGATGGACCTTTCGTGGATGTGTCCGAATTTGAGGAGGTGACGGGGGACTTCTCAGGAGTTTGCTCGGCTGAGTTTTGTACGGGTTGTTTGCCGACGACTTGACCCTCTTGCGTATCTGGTTGCTCCGCTTTCCCTTCGATCATCTCGCGCACGCCTTCGTGCAAAATCCTGCCCTCGTGGGTGAGAAGGCAACCGCTGACGATGGGGTCATCGAGTTTCAGCTCGACCTCTTTTGTCTCTTTGTTCCACAAGTGGTCAATGAGGTTGGTGAGGTTGCTCGAGAACATCTGCGACGCATCCCGCGCCACCGAGCCAGGCAGGTTCGAAAGCCCAATGATTTTAACTCCGTTCACGAGGACCTCTTCGTCCGGCTTCGACCCTTCGACGTTGCCGCCCGTGGACGCGGCTAAATCCACAATCACGCTACCGGGGCGCATCCCTGCGACCATATCCGCCGTGACGATGCGCGGGGCAGGTCTGCCGAAAAGTTGCGCGGTAGTAATCACAATGTCCGAGCCCGCGCAGACTCTCGCCATGCCTTGACGCTGTTTCCCCAACTGCTCCTCCGTGAGCGCCTTAGCGTACCCCTGGTCCGTCTGCCCCGTTTCCCCCAGGTCAATCTTCACAAATTTTGCCCCGAGCGACAACACCTGCTCTTCGACCACCGGGCGCGTGTCGAACGCTTCGACCCGTGCGCCCAAACGTTTCGCCGTCGCAATCGCTTGCAAGCCTGCTACGCCCACGCCGATGATAAAAACCCGCGCAGGCGGAATCGTCCCGGCGGGCGTACTCATCATCGGGAGCGCCTTTTGGATACGCTCCGCCGCGACGATGACGGCGGCGTACCCCGCTAGGCTCGCCTGCGAGGACAAGGCGTCCATCTTTTGAGCGTAGGTGCTGCGCGGGATGAGTTCCATGCACAAGGCGCTGATCTCTTTTTCTTTGAGCGTTTTGACTAACTCGGGATTGCGAAAGGGGTCCATCAGCGAGGCGAGCACCGCGCCGCGCTTGAACTTTTCGATCTCTTTAGGTTTAGGTACGTTGAGTTGAAGAATGAGGTCGGCACTCTCGAGGTTGTAACGGCTGTCCACCGTCGCCCCAACCTCTTCGTACGCGCTGTCTTTGGTACCGATGCTCTCGCCCAGACCTCTTTCAACCGAGAGGTTAACGCCCAACTTGACGAGTTTATCTGCGCTTGCAGGTGTCAGTGGGATGCGCGTTTCACCTTTGGGCTCTTTAAGCACAGCAACGCGCATTACCGGGCTCCGTGGGGTGAGGAGTGGGGTAGGGCTCGAGTAAGATTTTTAGGCATGGTTTAGTATACTCAGAAGTTATCCGTGTACTTCTGAGTTGCTCCTCGCAACCTTTAGCGCTTAGCCATTAGGAAATGCCTCTCGGCTAAGGGCTAAAAGCTAACTTCGGAGGCGTTACATCGGCTCGAGCCCTGAACTGAACACTTGCACTCCTTCAACCGTAGGCAACCTCATGACACCGCCCCCACACCTCAGCGTTATACTCCTTATTCATGGAGCACTTAGCAGTCTTAACCAGCGGCGGCGACGCGCCCGGCATGAACGCCGCGATTCGCGCCGTCGTGCGCACCGCGATTTACGAGAAAAAGCACGTCTCGGGTATCTACCGGGGCTATCAGGGGCTCATCGACAACAAGATAGAGGAACTCGGCCCGCGCAGCGTCGCCAACATCATCCAGCGTGGCGGCACGATGCTGCGCAGTGCGCGGTGTATGCCCTTCATGACGCACGAAGGCCGCGCAAAGGCGGCTGAAAACCTGCGCTCGCACGGCATTGAGGGGCTCATCGTCATCGGCGGCGACGGCTCGTTTCGCGGGGCGCACGCGCTTCACGAAGAGCACGGGGTTCCGGTCATCGGCATCCCTGGCACGATTGACAACGACATCTACGGCACGGATGTGACGGTAGGTTTTAACACCGCCATGAACATTGCATTGGACGCGATTGACAGGCTGCGCGACACGGCGGCGAGCCACGACCGGCTCTTTTTAGTCGAGGTGATGGGGCGGCACGCGGGGCATATCGCGCTCAATGTCGGATTGGCAGGGGGCGCGGAAGCGATTCTCGTGCCTGAGGTCGAGGGGGATGTAGACAGAATCGTCGAGGATATTGCGGCGGCTCAGGCAAGAGGTAAATCCTCGTCCATCATCGTTGTCGCGGAGGGAGCCTATGCGGGCGGAGCGATGGACCTCAAAGGGCGCATCGAAGCGGCGTGCGGCTATGAGGTGAGGACGAGCATTTTAGGCCACGTGCAGCGCGGCGGCTCACCGGCGACCCGCGACCGCGTCTTAGCGTCGCGCTTGGGCTACGGCGCGGTCAAGGGGCTTCTGGAGGGACAGACGGACGTGATGGTCGGGACGGACAAGCGCGGTACGGTCTATACGCCCCTAAAAGACACCTGGGAGAAGCAGAAAGAGATCGACTGGCAGCTTTACGAGATTGCGCGGGTTTTGGCGGTTTGACACGGTTTCCGGGTAATTCCCGTAGGAATTACCCGGAGCGGATGCAAGTCGAAAAGATGCGGATTCCGATGAGTACGGAATCAACTCCGCCTCCAACGAAGCGCGAAGCGTCGGAGTTTATGCAGTAATCGATCGGAATCCGTATAAGAGAGCTGAGTTCGTTAGCCAAAGCAATTCTCAGAGTTCTCTATCCGTTCTCTGTTTCTGACACGTGCGCTGCCTGTTTCAAAAGAGGTTGCGAGGGGGAGCCCTACATCCACCTCTTACGCCGCTTATACGACTTGATATTCTTAAACGACTTGCGCCCGCCCCCTTCACCCATCCCCATATAAAACTCTTTCACATCGGGGTTATGTCTGAGTTGCGCTGCGCTGCCCTCCAACACGATGCGCCCTTGCTCCATGATGTAGCCGTAATCGGCGATGCCCAAAGCCACATTCGCGTTTTGCTCCACCACTAGAATCGTCGTGCCTTCTATATTCACTTTTTTGATACGTTCAAAAATATCTTTTACCAATAGCGGCGCAAGCCCCAAACTCGGCTCGTCCAAGAGGAGCAACTTGGGCGCAGCCATCAGCGCCCGCCCGATGGCGATCATCTGCTGCTCGCCGCCGCTCGTATAGCCCGCTTGCCGAGTGCGCAAATCGTGCAAACGCGGAAAAATCTCGTAGATATGCCCCAATTCCTCCCTTACATTAACGCTTTGCCGCGTAATCGAGCCAACGCGCAAGTTCTCCTCCACCGAGAGGTGCTTGAAGACGCGCCGCCCCTCGGGGACTTGCACGATGCCCTTCTTGACGATGCGCTGCCCCGTGAGGTGGTGCGTCTCGTCCCCTTCAAAGGTGATGTAGCCCTCGCGCACCTCACCGTTTTCAGGCTTTAAGAGACCCGAAATCGCGCGGAGCGTGGTGGTTTTACCCGCGCCGTTCGTACCTAGAAGCGCAACCACTTTACCTCTCGGTACCGCGATAGAGACGCCGCGCAAGACCTGGACGATGTCGTGATAGACGACTTCAATGTTGTTGACATAGAGTTGAATCTCGCCTAAGTTTTGGGGGCGCGTAGGGGCGCGACTCTCCGCAGTATCAGTCATAGAGCGTCCAATCAAAATAAGAGGTCAGTGTTCTGTCTGGTGTGAGAGGGATTTTATCTGTGCATAGGGGTGATTCATGAATCACCCCTACTACACTTGATACACCGTTAAACAAAAAGTAAGCCATGTCATTCTGAGCCCTTTACAGGATAGACTCCGTCGAAGAATCTCTGCATTTGCTTTCTCCACTGTGAGAGATTGAAAGGCGAGACCCCTCGGCTGCGTCGCCGTAGGTCCCCGAAAGGGGGTTGCACTCCGCAAGGCTTGACGCCCGACTCCCTTGTGCCCTTTGGGTATCGTGAACGGGGTGACAACAGTGTCGCAAATCTTAATTGACAATGTACTTAATTCAACGAACGAATCTCTGAAAAGGTCTCAGACTGATATGGCTCGGTCATCGGCGTAAATTCGCCGCCCTCGACCTGCAAGAGCCTAAGCGCGTCCACACCGACGTGGTCGTCCTCGCTAAAGGACACAGGCGAGACGCCAAAGCCAGAATCATACGCACCTTCCGCTTCGTCGTTCATCGCCAGCAATTCTTCGTAAATCATCGCTGAACCAATCTCATCGCCGCGCTCGGCAACGCGCCGCGCCGCTTCGATGTAGATGGCGGCTTGCATCAGTCCTGTCGTGTAGTTCACGTCTTGAATACTTTCCTCGCTACGCCCATAGCGCTCGCCGATTTCGCGCTGAAGTTGCATCCCTTGGGTGTCTTCGCTTTCTAACGCAAAGCTCGTTGCCCACAAAAAGCCCTCCGCCGCTTCCCCTGCCAAACTCGTCAGGGTGGAGCCGCCCGTGTAGTGTGCGCCCATAAAGGTCATCGAATCCAAAAGCCCCAACGCCTGCGCCGCGTTCAGCATCGCCGCGACGGGAGATTGAACGGTTTGGCTGATGACGTACTGGACGCCGCCCGCGTTCCACCGCTGCAACGTCGCCGTGTAGTCCGTCCCCTCACCGTGCTCTTGCACGCCGACGATTTCAATGCCCAAGGTCTCCGCCGCCGCCTGCGCGTCCTCGACGGGCGCACGTCCGAAGGGGCTCGGGTGCGCGAGGATGGCGACTTTGGGTGCGGCGTCGCCCTCGTGGTTCTCCACGATCCAATCCATGAGCGCCACGACTTGCTCGCTATACGAGGTGATCGGTAAGAAGTTGTACTCGTTGTCGGGCGGGGTGATGACGCCGATATGCAGGCTCGCCGAGATCATCGGCATCTCTTCCTCGACGGCGTTGAGTTTAAGCTGCAAGGTTGCGCCCGTCGCGTACGAGATAAAAGCGTCCATCTCTTCGTCTAAGTACGACTCGAAGTTGCGGAGCGTATTGTCGTTGTTGTAGCCGTCGTCGTTGACCAAACATTCAACCGTCACGTCGGGGATGAGACCCTCTTCGTTCGCATATTGGCAGTAGTCTTGCACCGCCTCGAAGACGAAGCGCCCCGCGTCGCTGGTGGGTCCGGTGACTGCGCCCGACCAGCCGATGACGACTTCGTCTTGAGCGTAGCTGAGCCCGAGGAGGGCGCAGCAGAGGGTGAGTAGGGCTGTTCTAGCTCGTTTCATTCTGTCTCCTTAGTGAATAGAAAAGATGAACGACAGTGTGTGTTGAACGCTTCGGGTACGCTTACTCCAAATACCTCTTGACGACACTTGATTGAACCCCTCGAGCACCTCCTCTAGCTCCACAACCCTCTTCACGGTGAGGCGTTTCTGCGTGCGGAGCATCCTTTTTGTTTTTAATCCGAAATAAGCATACCATTAAGTCCGTACCGAGTCTGCGGGGCGGGTCATGAATGAATCATGACCCTTAACCGCTAAACGCTGTGGCTTCGCCACAGGGAATTTTTAAAACTTAAACGGCCACCGCTTGAAGTACTGCCGTATCAAACGCCACCAATTCGCCAAACCTCTTGGCTCAAAGATCAAAAAGAGCACGATGATAAGTCCGAACACGGTGGGTCTCATGGCGGTGGCAACGTCTATGTTGTTGGGGAAAACCTGACCTAAGGTTCTCGAGAACTCCTCCACCCACGGGTCCAAAAAGAGGATAAACGCAGGTCCAATTAAAGACCCGACCACCGTTCCCAACCCACCCACAATCGCCATCGCCAAAAAGTCGATCGAGATACCGAGCGTAAACGACTCGACAATCGCGCTACCGTTGTAGAGCGTAAAAAGCGCACCCGCCACGCCTGCATAAAAGCCCGCAATCGCAAATGCCATCACCTTCGTGCGCCCCGGCGCAATCCCCATCGCGTCCGCCGCCCTATCGTTGTCGCGCACCGCGACGAGCGAACGCCCAAATTTACTTCGTAAAAGGTTACGCATAAAAATCGCCATGAGCACCACCACAGCGAGCGCAAAGTAGTAGAAAAAGGGACCGATGGTAGCCGAGCCGCTGATGCGCTCCCCGAAGAAGTCAATACGCGGAATGCGAATACTACCCCCCTGATTGAGCCAGGGCGAATGCCCCACCGTCCAGGTGAAGATGATCTGAAAGGCGAGCGTCGAGATGGCTAAGTAGAGGTGTTTGAGCCGCAAACTCGGCAGCCCGACGAACGCGCCGAAGCCCGCCGCGACAAAACCGCAAATCGGCAGGAGCAAAATCACGTACCAAAAAGGAACCGCGTCCTCAAAACCCAGGAGCGGCACCGCCAAATCCCGTGTCACCGTAATCGCCGTGTACGCCCCCACACCCATGAACGCCGCCTGCCCAATCGAAATCTGCCCCGCATAGCCCGTCACTAAGTTAAGCCCCATAACCGCCACCATATAGATAAGCGCCAAGTCGAAAAGCCGAAAGAGCGAGCGCGACATAAAGGGGAGCTGTGGCAAGATGAGGAGCGCGATCAGAAAAACGATCAAGGACGCCTCTTCGCTGTAAGTGGCAAAGATCGTCTGGTCTTCTTTGTAGCTCTTGCGGTAGTTGCCCGACTGAAACCAGCGATTAACTGCCATAGTGGACTCCTTGCAGTAAAAGAGGAGCAGCCAAACGTAAGGAGCAGCCGTTTTTTACCTCTTCGTTGCTTAATATGCTGTCAGGCAAAAGATGAACTGTGTCATTCTGAGCGGAACGAAGTGGAGTCGAAGAATCTCGTCTTGCTATCTCAACGGGTTGAGACTGAAAGACGAGACCCCTCGACAGCCGGACTTCGTCATACTGCGTGAACGGGGTGACAACAGCGCCGCAAATCTTAGCTGACAGTACATTTAGCCTTTTGACTTCTCTACACACGTTCGATCTCCACCGTTCCAAAAAGCCCATAGGGTTTAATCAGCAAAATGATGATAAGTAGAACGAAAGGGACGACCTCACCCGTGCCGCCGCCGGGGACGAAGGGGTCTAAGTAACCTGACGCTAAAACCTCTGTGACGCCGATGAGGACGCCACCCACAACCGCGCCCGTGACCGAATCGAGACCGCCTAAGATGACGGCGGGAAAGACGCGCAAGCCGATGGCAGTGAGACCGGCGAACTCGAGCCCATAGAGCCCCCCCACCACAAAGCCCGCCGCCGTCGCACTAATCCCTGCCGCCGCCCACGCCAGCGCAAAGACCCGCTCGATACTCACCCCGACGCTCAGCGCCGCCAACTGGTCGTCCGCCACCGCCCGCATTGAAATTCCCAAGGTGCTGCGCGTAAAAAACCAACTCAGCGCGAGGATGAAAAAGAGCGTCAGACCAATTGCAATCGCTTGCTCCCAGCGCAGGATGACGCCGCCAAAGGTGATAGGGCTGTCAGGCAAAAAGTTCGGAAACCGCGCCGTGAGCGTACCGAAAGGCGTGAAGTAGACGAGACCGGAGAGCAGACTCGCCAAGCCAATCGTCACCATGATGACACTGATGATGGGCTCGCCAATCATCGGACGCAAAAAGAGGCGTTCGACGGCTTGCCCCACGAAATACATGAGGACCATCGCGCCGACGAACGAGAGCCAGATAGGGACACCTGCCCACACGGTTAGCCCGTAGATGATGAATGTGCCAATCGCGATGAGTTCGCCGTGTGCGAAGTTGATGACGCGGCTCGCTTTGTAGATGAGGACGAAGCCTAAAGCGGCTAAGGCGTAGATGCAACCCACCGCGACGCCTGTGACGATAAGTTGGAGGAAGTAGGTCATAGAGCGTCTCCACGAATGGTAATAGCGGAAGTCGGCGGATAGTTAGAGAAGTAAAACGCTTCCGCCGCCTCCCACCGCGCCACCCAAATCGCGTCGTAGTCGTGACGCTCTTTTTGCCGCGCCATACGAAGAGGTTGGGGCGTTTCGACGTGAATAGTGAGGTGGTAGTAGGGGCGGAGTTCGGGTCTCGAGCTATAACACCCTTCAATAACAATGATGCCCTTTGGCTCGACCTCCACCGTGTCACCTAGCAAATTTGCCGTCCAGTCGTAATGTTGGTAACGTGCAACTCTATTTTTCCGAAGAGGTTCTAAAACCTGTTCGCGTAAACGCTGCCAATCGTAGAACTTTGCGTAACCCTCTGGCGGGGTAAGGGTGGCTCGAGCCCGTTCGGGCATGACCCTGTAAAAATCATCCGTGTGGATGAGCGTAACCTCTTCTAAACCCTCTTTAACCCGCTTCGCCAAAGTAGACTTTCCAGAGGCACTGTGTCCATCTAGCGCGACCAGAAGTGGACGTTCGGAGCGCCCACGAAGAGACTCGAGAACCTTCTGAGACGAACGCGCTGAGAAGTGTACGCTCACGTAGCAACCTCTTGTTTGGGCGAAGCTCCAAAGCGGTTCTCACCCTCTGACCCTGCCAAACAACCCGTTTCAACAAACGCCCAAATCCCACCGATAAGAGGTATGAAGTTGATCAAGTACCACCAGCCCGACTTCTCCCTATCGTGCCAGCGCTTCACCTGCGTGGCGATACCGGGCCACACAAGCGCGAGGCTCCAGACAACCGCAAACCAATCCATAGGACCGCTCGGTCCGTCTTCGTTGAGACCGCTCGAGCCCCCCGCAAGAACACCTAAGAGAAGGGAGATGCCGAGCGCGGGCAGCAAGAAGTTGAGCCAATACTGCCTGCGGCTGATGCGACCTTTTAGGGAGAATAGAAACCACGACCAATCCATCTGCTCGTTCACCTCTTACCCTGAACCGTCTTCTCGACTTGGCGCGACTTAATCACAGAGGTCTCTAAAATTTGCACATCCGTCTCCACCTCATTCACTTGTCCATCCTGATAGCGAAACTCCGCCTTGATACTGACCTCTTCGAGTTCCGGCTGATAGAGCGCTCCCAAAATCTCCCCGTAGCGCTCACCGACAAACCCTCTTCTCACCTTGCCCGTGCGTGTCAACTCCTCGTCGTCAGCGTCGAGAAGTTTATAGAGCAAGACGAAGCGGTGAATTCTCTCCTCCTCGTTCAAGTCTTCGTTGACGCTGTTCACTTCACTCAAAATGAGCTTAGCGACCTCCGGCTGCTGCGAGAGGTCCATATACGTCGTATAGGAAATCCCCCGGTCTTCCGCCCATTTGCCGACTGTCATTGCGTCGATGTTAATCAGGGCAGCGATAAAAGGTTTATCGTTCCCATAAACCACCGCCTCTTTGATAAACGGGCTAAATTTGAGTTTATTTTCGATAAACTGCGGGCTGAACATATGCCCGCTACCCGTGTGCATTACGTCACCCACGCGGTCAATGATGACCAAGTGCCCATCCTCATCGAGATAGCCCGCGTCACCGCTTCTAAACCAGTGACCTTCCGCCAAGACCTCTTCGAACTCCTCATCGCGCTTGTAGTAGCCGTGACAGACGCCGTCGCACTTCGTTAAAACCTCGCCGTCATCCGAAATTTTGACCTCGACGCCGGGCAGCGGCAAACCCACCGTGTCGTGCTTCACGTCGCCATCGCGCTGCACGTAGGCGAGACCTGAGGTTTCAGTCTGCCCATACACCTGCTTGAGGTTGATGCCCATCCCTTGAAAGAACTTGAAGGTGTCGGGTCCTAACGCCGCGCCGCCCGTGTAGGCGCGTTTAAGGCGCAGGAAACCGAGCTGGTCTTTCATCGGGCGAAAGAGCGCGAAGTGGGCGAAGCGGTAGCCGAGGCGCAGACCGAGCGGCAGCGTTTCACCGCGCATCCGGTAGTCGGCGGCGCGGCGGCCCACGTTCATGAGCTTCTTGTACGCCCAGCGGTTGAAGGGGTAGGACTCGTCCATCTTGACCCAGATATTCGACTGGACACCCTCCCAGACGCGAGGCGCACCGAGCATCATGTGGGGTCCAATCTCTTTAAGGTCGTCCATCGCCGTCTCGCTCGACTCGGGGAAGTTGACGACCATGCCTGTTAAGAGCGGCACGGCGAGCGCGAAGACCTGCTCAACGATCCAAGCGAAGGGCAAGTAGGAAACGTAGTCGTCGCCCTCAGCGATGGGGTCAACTTCGTGGAGGGCGTAAGCCATCGCCAAATAGTTGCGGTGGCTGAGCATGGCCGCTTTGGGTCGTCCCGTCGTCCCGGAGGTAGCCGAGAGGTGGCAGATGTCGTCTGGGTCGCCCTGCGCGACATGTTCTGCAAAGAGGTTGGGTTCGCGCTGGTGGAAGGACTCGCCTGTCTCCAATAACCTCTCCCAACTCATAAACCAGTCGTCCTCTAAGTAGCCTCGCATCCCCTTAGCGTCCTCAAAAATAACCTTGCGGATGTTCGGCAGTTCGGCCCGCAAAGCCAAGACTTTGTCCACCTGCTCCTGGTCTTCGGCTAAGACGAGGCTGGCTTCGCTGTACTCGAGCAAGTACTTCACCTCATCACGCCCCGACGACTGATAAATCCCAATCGTCATCGCCCCGACACTCTGCGCGGCGAGTTCCATCACGGGCCACTCGGGGATGTTGTCGGCAATGACCGCGACTCTATCCCCTGGCGACACGCCTAAAGAGAGAAGCCCTAAGGCGGCCTCTCGGACCTGAGCTTCCAACTCACGCCACGTAAGTTCGTTCCAAATCCCGTAGTCCTTTTTGCGAAGCGCTACCTTCTCGGGCGTCGCGGCAGCGCGTTTGAGGAGGAGTTGCGGCAGGGTCATGTGCGCCATTTCGCTCGTCGCTTTCACGCTGACCTCTTCACTACACGCAGCCTCACACCAGCACCTCTTCATCATCCGAGCGCTCATCCCCGATATAGGCTTCGATCACCGCCGGGTCTTTGGCGACCTCTTCGGGCTTGCCGCCCGCGATGCGCTCGCCGAAGTCCAACACAAACACCTCATCGCTGATGTCCATGACCACACCCAAATCGTGCTCGATTAAAACCACCGTCGTCTCGCGCTCCGCCTGAATGTCCAAGATAAAGCGCACGATGTCCTCTTTTTCGCCCAGGGTCATCCCCGCCATCGGCTCGTCTAAGAGAAGCATTTTAGGACCGAGCGTCAGCGCTCGCGCCATCTCCACGCGCTTGCGCACGCCGTACGCGAGGCTACCCACGACGGCCTTGCGGTAGGGCTCCAACTCCATAAAGTCGATGACCTCTTCCACATAGGCGCGGTTCTCGCTCTCCTGCTTGCTGGTACGCCCATAGAAAAAGAGCGCCTGCCAAAAGCTGTAGTTGAGGTGCGTGTGCCGCGCCAACATGAGGTTGTCCAAGACCGATAACCCGGAGAAGAGTTCGATATTTTGGAAGGCTCGCGCGACGCCCAGCTTCGAAATCTGATGTGGGCTCGCGCCCACCAAATCGTTACCCTCAAACTTGATGGTGCCGCTCGTCGCCCCATAAAAGCCCGAGACGCAGTTTAAGAGGCTCGTTTTGCCCGCCCCGTTCGGGCCGATGACTGAGGTGATGGTGCCGGGTTCAACGCTGAGCGAGACGCGACTCAGCGCGTTGAGCCCACCGAAGGTAAGCGTTAAGTTCTCTACGACCAACTGAGGAGGCATTTTGGCACACCTTTTCTTACAGCTAGAACGAGCGTTTGTTTGGCGTGTTGCAAGTATATCAGTGCGGTGAAAGCGTGTGTCAACAAGTGCGTTTGTGTGAAGACAACGGCGGCGCTGAGTACAGCGTTAAGCAAAAACGAGTTATGTCATTCTGAGCGGAGCGCAGCGGAGTCGAAGAATCTCTGCATTTGCCTTCTCCTCTCACCGAGATTGCAAGACGAGACCCTTCGACAAGCTCAGGGTGACAACAGTGTCGCAAAACTTAGCTAACAATGGTGCTGAGTTTCGCCTCGAGCATCCAAAAACTCAGCCTCTACAAGCGCAAGCACAAAAAAAGCCCCCTTTGGGAGGAAGGGGGCTGGGAGAGGAGAGGCAGGGCGTGGGTGGTGATGCATGACGTAAGAGAGGATGGTTCACGGTGTTGCCCTGCCTGAATGTACTTTAGGGGATGGGGTATTACGAGATTCTTACAGAAAATTGAGGTGCTTTACAGCAACTTCGAAAGCGCATGTTCCCGCAAAGTTACTAGAGATAACAAGGCTTGAACATCTTTGTTAAGATACCGTTAGAATGAGCAATCTACGAAATAGTCACATTATTGGGCTGATAGGGTTAGGACTTGCAGTGCTAACCATCGTTGTGACGGTTGCCAATCCAGAAACACGTCAATTTTTGGGTTTAGACGAGCGTCCCACCGAAAATTCATTAGGCGATGAGGTAACACCGTGCGAAGCGCAAATCATTGTGTCTACGGCTGAAGGTAGCCCGCTCAACCAAGTTAAAGTTTTGCCGCGCCGCGATGCGCCATCACGTCCTCCTACTACACAAGGAACGACAGTGACAATCGACGATCAGCCTGGTACGGGTTGGGTAAGGATTAGCTATACTAACGGCAATGCTAATCACTCGGGGTGGATACAGGATAGATATTTAGAATTACTCGGTGGGTGTTCCTAGCACAAAACTTATAGTTTTTCGTTCGGGGAGATTGTTATGAGAAGAATATTTAGATGGCAAGCTACGCTAACTCTGGTATTGATGAGTTTTTTTATTTCTGCTTTTGCTCAGACACCTGAACCCGAATTGACCGCTACTACAAGTGCTGAATGCGGTCAGGTAATCGAAAATGAATTTTCATTGCCCTACGAATACCACGAGTACTTACTTCAACTTAATCCAGGCGATCAGTTAAAGGTCAACGTGCTTCCTACCGGAGAATATCTCTTCTCTGCGCTAGAGCTATACGAACCTGCTGGAAATGCGATTGCGGCGCAGTACGAGGTTGAGCAGAGACCTGTTTTAGAATCGGGCATCTTGTCAGGACGTGGTCAGTACAAGTTGTACGTTTATAATTATAGTCGCTCTTCTAGTGGGCAGCCGAGTGCATTCGAAGGTGGAAGAGCTGGTGTTTATCAGCTTTTAATCAGTTGCACGTTGAAGGACGGAACAGTTGTTAGTCCGTAATCATGACATTGACTAAAGCCTCTACTTCGAGGCCATCACCCTCACCTCGAGCAACCTCTTCAGCCAAGCCAACCTCATCCCCGGCGCTACACTGATACTTCTCTGGCTAGTGGTGGGAATGCTCGTGAGGGCGGCGAATGAAAGAGGTCAAGTAGCCTGAACAAACCTCTTCACCGCTTCAAGAGGTAAAATAAACGTCCCAATCAAGTGCGCGGAGGGGTTGCTCGAGCTTAGAGCAACCCCTCTCTAACTCGCCAAACGTCACGGCTCTTTAGAGGTTGAAGGTAACATCTAAGCGCCGCGTGACAGGGCGATCCTTACAAAACTTGGAAAGAGGTTGGAAAGTGGCGGGTGGCGGATGAGGCGGCTCGGAGGTATAACTGTGGCGCAGAGAGCCCAAGAAGGTACGCAACTGTGCGCAAGAATGATATATTGTCATTAGCTGCTCGAAAGCTTGCATGGGTTACACGTCCTCTACGCACTTAGCTACGTGAGAAACCACTCTACACTACGTTCTAGCCTATGGTCCAAAGGAGTTGCATGACAGGTCTTAACAGCAGGAAATCGTTCATTGGCCCCTTACTCGTCCTTCTCTCGGTGGGGCTCTTGGTGGGGTTCCTAGCCGCTTGTGACGGCGGCGAGACCGAGCAGGAGGAACTGCAGAGCGAACTCACCAGCGCCCGCGACGAACTGGAGACGACTCGAGAGCGCCTCGGCGACCTGAATAGTGAGATCGTGACAGCGCGCGCCGGCTCACAGAGTCTCAGGCAGCAGGCCGTCACCCTGGAGGAGGCGAACCAGGTTCGCGCGGACGACGCGGAAGGGGTCGAGGTGCTGCGCTCGCGAATCGTGGCCCTCGAGAGCGACGCGGCGACCTTTGCCGAGACGCAAGCGGAACTTGACGAGGCGCTCGGAAATATCAACTTGGAGATTGGCCGGGCTAGCGACCGCGTCCAAGGGGCGCAGAGCGAGCGTGACGAGCTGCTCTCGCAGCTTGCCGAGGCCCAGGCTGCGGTTACCCAGGGCGGCGCACAGCTCCAGGAGACCAGAGAAGCCGGCGTAGCGACGCTCACAGTCACCGACAATGAGCGCACGCAATCGCTCCAAGAGGCTGAACTGCTGCGCGTTCAAGGCGCGGAGTTGGCCGCTCAGATCGCCGAGCAGCGCGAGCAGCTCAGGACAGATGAGGAGACGCTCACGGCGGCGCAAGGCCAGGTCGCCCAACTCGTAGAGCAGCAAGCGAGCTTGGTTGAGGGGATCGAGCGCACGCGGCGCGAGATTGAAACGCGCCCTAGCGCGGCGGAGGTCGAGCAGCTTTACGCGGAACGTAGCGACGCAGTAGCCGCACTTGAGGAGGTGCGCGCCGAGCTTAACGCGCGCCCTCGCAGGGAGCAGCTCAACGCCTTTTTGCGCGAAGCCGCCGCGCTGCGCGCGCAGCTCGAGGGGCGACCCGACCCGCAGCTCCTCGAGGACGTGCGAGCGCGCACGCAGGCGCTCGGAGCAGAGCTTGCCGCGAGACCTACGCCCGACGCGCTGCAGGCGGCTCAGGCGCGCGCGCGCACGCTGCAAGAGCAGCTCGAGGCGCGGCCCACAGAGGCTGAGTTGGCCGCCGTGCGCGAGCAGATTCGCACGCTGGAATTGCAAAATGCCGCCCCCGCAGCCGGGGGGGACCAAGCCCCCCAGGAGGGCGAGGCTCTACCTGAGCCCAATGCACCCAGTGGGGAGGAGACACCGTGAAGGTATCTAAAACTCAGATTGTGGGCGTCGCACTCCTGCTGTCACTAAGCCTGAGCGCTTGCGAGCGCAACAGCGGGCGAGAGGTGCTCCAGAACGAACTCCAAGATGAACTCAGCACCGCGCGCACGGAACTCCAGGAGGTGCGCGCGCAATTGGGTGAACTCGAGGACGGACTGGCAGCGGCGCGTGCGGGGGCGCAAAGCTTAAACGCGCAAGCCGCCACGCTGGACCAGGCGAGCGCTACCCTCTCGGATAACAGCGAAGGGGTCGGGGCGCTCAGGGCGCGCGCTGACGAGCTAGAAACGCAAACCACCGCCTTCGCCGAAGACCAGAGGCGGCTCAACCGCGAATTGAACACAGCCCGCCTGGAACTGGGGGGGCTCCAAGATCAACTGCGCTCAGTTTCAGATGAGCGCGACGACCTGCTCACGAGGCTGTCTCAACTGCGCGCTGCGAACGTCCAGCAAGCGGCGAACCTCGAGGGGTCGGACGCGGTCGAGGCCACGCGCCGCGCCGCAGCCGAAGCCGCGCGGGACGCGGCGCGCCGCGAGGTCGAGGCCCTGAGAGAGCGCAACGAGGAGCTGCGAGCGCTGAGTAGCGAGTTGGCAACGCAGTTGGGCGAATCCCGGAGGCTGGTCACCCAGGTGAACGAAGAGGTGGGTGGGCTTACAGAAACGCAGACCACCTTGCAGCAGGAGCTAGCGAGCACTCGCAACGAACTCGAGACCCTCCCGGACGAGGCCGAACGCCGCGCGCTAATAGCGGCGCGGGACGAGGCGCGCGCGCAGCTCGAGGTGCTGAACCTGGAGTTGAACGCCCGGCCCACCCAGGAGCAGCTAGGCACCGCTCAAGAAGAGGTCGGAAATTTGCGCGCGGACCTCGAAGCGCGACCCGCGCGCGCGCAACTCCAAGCCGTGCGCGCCCAGGCCCAGACCCTCGAAGCGGAGCTGAACGCGCGGCCCACTCAGGGGGCGCTCGAGGCGGCCCAAGCCCGCGCCCAGGCCCTCGAGCAGGAGCTTCAAGGGCGACCTACCCGAGCAGCTTTAGACGCTGCGCGCGCGCAGCTCCAGGCTTTACAGCAAGAGGGCGCAGCACCTGCGCCGAGCCCTGCACCCACCCAAGGGGGACAACCGCCCGCGCAACCCGCCAACCAACCGCCGCAGGACGACGCACCACCTCAAGGTGAGTAGCGCAGGGTCAGGAAGCTTAGCAGCAAGCGTGGCTGCGGAACTTCTCAGCCCTAGCTTTAGGGCTGCTACGAAACCCACCTTGGCTGCCTACTCAACCTAATATCCATAAAAGAAAGCCTCGCAAAGAGGCTTTCTTTACTCTTCATAGCTTTTCTTTTGGTAGGCGCGGGCAGGATTGAACTGCCGACCTCTACAGTGTCAGTGTAGCGCTCTCCCACTGAGCTACGCGCCTATGCATCTACTACGTAACAATTTCCAATTTACTTTTAGGTATCACCTCTCTAACGAGATGATACCTCCAAGTCCCCTGGGGTTAAACATCCTGGAGGCACCGGGCGGATTCGAACCGCCGAATGGAGGTTTTGCAGACCTCTGCCTTACCACTTGGCTACGGTGCCAAGGAAGAAGAGAATATCACGCCCTAAAAATGCTGTCAACGCTGGAAAAGACACAGCAGCCAAGGACTGAGAGAAAAGGACTGAGGTCAAAGCAAAACCTCTCAGTCCTTTAACCTTTTCTCTCTTCTGCCACCTAGCTTACACGCTACCTTAATATTTAAGGTATAGTACCTTTATGGAAAATTTCACACTCCTAAGCGAAGCGGTTACACCTGAGGTGGCGGTGCTCATCAGGGCGGCTTTTATTACGGCGGTTGTTTTTGGGCTCGAGGCGCTCAGCAACGTGCGGCGCAAAGCTATCCGTCAAGAAGTGCGTCAAGTAAAGTCTCAAAAGAGCGAAAGACTTTCGAAAAAGCAGATCATCAGAGCTTAGCCGAGGGTTGCCCACAGACTTTGACTTCACCTCTTCCGAGCGCGTTATATTAAGGCATGGCGAATCCTCCCCCCAACTTTGCTCACCTCCACCAGCACACTGCCTATAGCCTCCTAGACGGCGCAGCCCGCATCAAGGACCTGATGAAGTGGGTCAAAGAGGTCTCACCCGAGAATCCGGTCTTGGCGATGACCGACCACGGCAACATGCACGGCGCGGTGGAGTTTTACAAGGCGGCGGAGAAAGAGGGTGTGAAGCCGATTTTGGGTTTTGAGGCGTACGTGACTGCGGGCTCTCGCTTCGAGAAGAAAAAACCGAGTTCGAAGTTGGACGGCGGCTACTTTCACCTCACGCTGTTGGCGAAGAACTTTAAGGGCTATCAAAATCTCTGTAAGTTGAACTCGAAGGGGTGGCTCGAGGGTTTCTACATGAAACCCCGCGTGGACCACGAGCTACTGCGCGAGTATTCCGAGGGCGTCATCGCCATGTCGGGCTGTTTGGGGGCGCAGATTCCGCGCAACCTCTTGGACCTGGGCGAAGCGGCGGGCGAAGAGGTCTTGCAGAAGTATCTGGATATTTACGGTGATAACTTCTTTATCGAGTTGCAAAACCATGTGCCCGAAAAGGCGGAGGATATGGACGCTTCGCTCCGCGACCTCACCGAGCAGCAGACGCGCCTCAACCCGATGCTCAAAACATTAGCGAACAAGTACGGTTTGGGCATGGTGGCGACGAACGACGGGCACTACGTTAAAAAAGACGACGCCAAGGCGCACGAAGCACTCCTAGCCATCCAGACCAAAACGACGCTCTCCGACCCCGGACGCTTCAAGTTTCCCTGCGACGAGTTCTACGTCAAGACGCCCGAAGAGATGGCGAAGGCGATTCCTGAGAGCGAGTACCCGAGCGCCCTCTCTAACAGCATGAGCGTGGCTGACCTCTGCGACGTGACGCTGCCGATTGGCTCCAAGCGCGTCTATCAGATGCCCGAGTTGCCTATTCCGGCAGGACGGACGCTCGCCGAGCAACTCCGGGTGCAGACGTATGAGGGATTGATTGAGCGTTACGAGGAGATTACCGAGGAGCTTTACCGCGACTACCTGGCGTGCTCAGGCGAGAGCGTACCTAGTACGGCGGAAGAGGTCTACCTCAAACTCGCGCAGGTCGGCGAAAGAGGTCGGACACCGAAAGAAGAGGGGCAGAACTTCGACACGTTTACCTATCCCTGTTTGGAAACGTTTAGAAAACAAGAGACAGCGAGCGAAGAGGCGTTGGGGATTCTCGAGCGGGCCGAATTCGAGTTGGGCGTGGTTATCGCAATGGGTTTTCCTGACTACTTCCTCATCGTCGCGGACTTCATCAATTGGGCCAAGGACCACGGGATTGCCGTCGGACCGGGGCGCGGCTCGGGCGCGGGCTCCATCGTCGCCTTTGCGACGCGCATCACCGATATCGACCCCTTGGAGTTCGACCTCTTGTTCGAGCGCTTTTTGAACCCCGATAGGGTCTCCATGCCCGACTTCGACGTGGACTTTTCCGACACGCGGCGCATGGAAGTCGTGGACTACGTGCGGCAGAAGTACGGCGAGGACAAGGTCGCGCAGATCGCCACCTTTGGGACGATGGCGTCCAAGGCGGCCATTCGGGACGCGGCGCGGGTGCTCGAGGCTCCCTACGCCGACGCCGACGCCGTCTCCAAACTCATCCCCGTCGTCTTCGGACGCTCGACGCCGATTGCGCGGGCGATGGATGAGGTCGCGGAGATCAAGCAGCTTTATGACAATGGCGCGAAGGAATTTGTGGACGTCGCGATGAGCTTAGAAGGCTTGACGCGCCACGCCTCGGTGCACGCGGCAGGGGTGGTCATCGCCAGGGAGCCCGTGCAAGAACTCGCGCCCGTCTTTCGCAGCGGCGACGGTCCCATCGTCTGTCAATACGACATGGGCTCGGTCGAGGACTTGGGTTTTATCAAGATGGACTTCTTGGGCCTCCGTACGCTCTCATTTATCGAGGCGGCGGTTCGCATCGTCAAGGAGTCGTGCGGAGTTGAGTTGGACGTAGACGCCTTTCCGAAAGACGACGAAAAGACCTTTGCGCTGCTCTCGAGAGGGGAAGCCGCCGGCGTCTTCCAGTTCGAATCACCGGGCATGGTCGATACGCTCAAAAAGCTCAAGCCGCGCCGCGTCCAAGACCTCATCGCCGTGTCCGCGCTGTACCGCCCCGGCCCGATGGAGAATATCCCCACCTACATCCGGCGGCATCACGGAAAAACCGACCCGGACTTTTCCGAGGACCCCTACACCGAATTCCCCGAGTCGCGGCAGTATTTAGAGTCCATTTTAGAAGAGACCTACGGCATCCCTGTTTACCAAGAACAGATCATGCAGATTGCGCAAGCCGTCGCGGGCTATTCACTGGGCGAAGCGGACCTCTTGCGCAGAGCGATGGGCAAGAAGAAGCTCGAGGAGATGGTCAAACAGCGCCAGATTTTCTTGGACGGCGCGAAGGCGAAAGACATCCCTAAAGATGAAGCGAGCCGCATCTTCGACCTCTTGGAGAAGTTCGCGAACTACGGATTCAATAAGAGTCACAGCGCCGCTTATGGCGCACTCTCTTACCAAACGGCTTATCTCAAAGCGCACTACCCCTTAGAGTTCGTCGCCGCCCTCCTGACCGTTGAACGCGGCAACTCGGACAAGGTCGCGGAGTACATCACCGACGCGCGGTATTTAGGTATCGACGTCTTGTCACCCGACATCAACGAATCGCGGAGCGACTTTACGCCCACTGGGGGCGTCATTCGCTTCGGGCTTTACGGCATCAAAAATGTGGGTGACGCCGCCGTCGAACATATCTTAGACGAGCACGATAAGGGCGGGAAATTCCGCGACCTCTACGACTTTTGCAAGCGGGTGGACTCGTCGATGGTGAATAAACGTGCCTTGGAGCACCTCGTCAAAGCGGGGGCGTTCGATGCACTCGGCAAACGGAGCGACCTCTTGGCAAACTTGGAGCCCGCCATGAAGTGGGGCGCGGCGGAGCGCGAACAGGCGGCGGCGGGGCAGTTCGGGCTCTTCGGCGCGGAGGAGACGAAACCACCTGCGCCTAAAAAGGTCAAGGAGCATTCGAAGTTGGAGCTGCTCCGCTTCGAAAAAGAAGCGTTAGGACTCTATATCTCCGACCACCCGATGAACTCCTATCCCGGTTTGACGGACGCCGCCAACTGTACCGTGGCAAAAATTGACGCCTGCTACAGAGAACTGATGAAAGCGGCAAGAGGTGAACCGCGTCAGCGCATCGCCTTGGCGGGCATCTTACAAAACGTCGTCAAGAAACCGACCAAAAAAGGCACGATGATGGCGCGGTTTGAAATCGCCGACGAGACGGGCAGCCGTGAAGTGGTCGCCTTTAGCCGCACATATGAGGAGATTGCCGACAAGCTGGGAGAAGACGCGCCTGTGGTGCTCGTCGTGGAGGTCTCGCAGGACAGGGGCGGCGATTCTATTCGCATCGTCGCGGACAGGCTGATTCGCTGGGAGGAGCGCGGCGACTTGCCCGAAGTGGCGATTGCGAGCTTTGACCTCTCCGACGTGAACGAGACGCTCCTCACCGACTTTCGCTCGCACGTAGACGAGTTTGCAGGCAGAACGCCCCTGCGCCTCAAAGTCCGCTCGCCTAGAGGTGTAGCGACCTACGCGACGGAAAACATCAACATCGACACTGAAAAACTCAAAGACTTAGAGCGCACCTGTCCATGGCTCAAGACGACGGTGACAATTAACCGTGAGAGCCTCTTGAGGGCGAGCGTGAACCGTTATGGGAAAGGACCTAAGCAAGACGATAGTAGCGGCTTTAAGTCGGTAGAGGTTCCGTTTTAAGTGCGTATACTTGCCAATAGAGATTAATCTGAATAACGCGACATGATAGAAGCCTCGAGCCCCTCGCTCGAGGCTTCTTCATAAACACCTACTTCACACAAACCCTTCGTACAAAAAGTACACGCTTTACAAGCTTATGAGCTACCTGTTATCTTCCGATGAACAGCGTGTAAGAAGGATGGGAGGTTGGTGGCCTATGTCTATAGAGTTTACCTAGATGCTGATATCGCCGTAGACGCTCGAGCCTCACATAGGTTGGCGTCATCCTTATAGCAATCTTGAGAAAGGACCACCACATTGAAGCGTTTTTTTCTATATAGCTTGTTCATCATCCTCGTCCTCGCCGCCTGTAACGAAACTGACCTCTACACCGCGCCCGAAGGGAGCGTTGTCGTCACGGTGGGCTCGAGCTTTAGCGCGGACGCTGACCTGAACGCTCAGGGCGTTCCCTACGACCCTGAAACAGGCGCGTCAGGCGTTGAAAGCGCCACACTGCGCGTATTCGAGGGAGACCTTAGCGAGGACAACTTCGGCCTAGACGACTTGGGCGACCTCGAAGGTGAGCTTTTCTTCAATACTGAGGGTAATCTCGTCGAGGAAGATGACGCCGCGACGCAGACTCTCACGGTGAGTGACCCCGCAGTAACGCTCATCTTACCTGAGGGCACCTACAGCTTTATCGCGTCAGCAGAACCGCTCGCTCTCGGCCTGCTGAGCACAGCAGTTGCCGACGGCAACAGCTACACCATTGCGCTCAAGAGCTTTATCGGCGAGGTGGCACTGAGTGTACCCGAAGAGGTCGTCCCCAATGAAATTTTCGACGTCTTTATCGAGGTTTCGCCCCCAGGCCGCCCGGACCTGCGCGTTCCCGCACCGGACTACCTCGTCAAGTTCGAAGCGAGCAGCGTATCCCCCTTGGGCGAGAGCAATTTAGGTGTGAGGTTCGCAGCGGAGTGCGAGGAAGTCACCGTCGTAGCCGATGTGTTCAATACCTTACCCATCTCCGGCGGTTTCGAGCAAACAGTGACGCAGACCATTCCGCTCAGCACCACCTGTGAGGGCACCAGCGTCGGCGTGGACCTCGTCCCACCTTTCCTCTCCATCACCAGCCCCGGCGAGGACGAGCCCTTTAGCGGCGCGTTCACACTCACAGGTGAGGTCAACGACATGCAGTCGGGCGTAGACCGCGTCGAAGTCTACGACGGCCCCATCCTCTTGGGTGAAGCCGAACTCGACACGAGCGTCAGGCCCAACACCTGGAGCTTTGAGATTGACCCCGAAGCGCTTCGCGACTACCGTTTGATCGTTTTGGCTTACGATAACGCTTCCAACGAATTCCGCCAAGAGCTACAGGTGAGTGCGCCCGGCGCGGCTGACCTCGCGGCCTTGTTGCAAGAGGCCGTCACGGTAGAGGGCGTGCGCGTCCACCAAGCGGCGTGGCAGGCGATTGCCGACGAAAACGGCGGCAACCGCTACGCAGGTCTGCCCGGTTATGAGCTGTCGGCGGAGTACGTCTACAACCTTTTAGAGGAAGCCGGCTACGACGTCGAATATCAAGAGTTCGAATACGACGCCTTTGCAGAGATCACAGACTCCGAGTTAGAGCAACTCTCACCAGAAGAGGTTACTTATACGAGGGGTGAAGACTTCGCCATTCAGAGCTACTCGGGTAGCGGCGAGGTCACCGCAGAAGTCACCCCTGTAGACTTGGACCTTGGCGAAGGCAACACCTCAACCAGCGGCTGCGAAGCGGAAGACTTCTTGGACTTCCCCGAGGGCAACATCGCGCTCATTCAGCGCGGCGCGTGCGCCTTTCAGACCAAAGCCGAGAGCGCCGAGTTCGCGGGCGCGTCAGCCGTCATCATCTTTAATCAGGGAGCCGACGAAGGCAGCACCGAGCTGTTTGGCGGTACGCTTACGAGTGAGACCATCACCACCATCCCCGTGCTGAGCGCCACCTACGACCTCGGCGTGACTTTTAGTGAACTTGCTGAGGACGGCTTAGAACTGCGCATCTCCACCGACGCCCTACGCGAACGGCTCACCACGCGCAATGTCATCGCTGAGAGTGTTGCAGGCGACCCCGACACAGTAGTCATGGCCGGAGCACACCTCGACTCGGTCAACGCTGGACCGGGCATCCAGGACAACGGCTCGGGCTCGGGCGCTATATTAGAGATCGCCTTGCAGATGGCCGAGCAGTTCGGTGTCAACGAAGAAGACGCGATATTATTCGACAACAAGGTCCGCTTCGCCTGGTGGAGCGCCGAGGAGTCCGGGCTGATCGGCTCGACGAACTACGTGAACGACCTAGTCGAAAACGACCCTGAAGCGCTTGAAGACATCGCGCTGTACCTCAACTTCGACATGATCGGCTCGCCTAACTTCATTCGCGGCATCTACGACGGCGACCAGTCCGACTTTGAAGCGCCTGTGCCCGTGCCCGCAGGCTCGGCGCAGCTCGAGCAGGTCTTCGAAACCTACTACGAAACGAACGACCTCGCCTATCAAGGCACGGAATTCAGCGGACGCTCCGACTACCAAGCGTTCATCAATAACGGGATTCCCTCAGGCGGCCTCTTTACAGGTGCAGAAGGCATCAAGACCGAAGAGGAACAGGAAATTTACGGCGGCACGGCGGGCGAGCAGTATGACCAGTGCTACCACGAAGCCTGCGACACCTTTGACAACATCAGTTTAGAGGCGTTGGGGCAGAATGCGGACGCGGTGGCTTACGCGGTTGCCACGCTCGCGGCGGGCGATGTTGAAGAGATTTTGAGTGCGCCTTTAGAAGCGACTCGAGCCTCAGCTCGAGCGGTCTCCTCGGAGGGACATGACCATCACGATGTGGATAGTGAATAAGTTGTAACCCGAGGTAAGCAGCAATTAGTTGGTAGACAGGGACTTGCGGGTTCCTGTCCTTTTTTTGGTTTGAGGGTCGTTTAGGTGTCTTCTCGAGCAAGCGAACGCACATCCTCCAGTGCCAGCGTTTCCACGTCTACCGTCGTCCCGGCACCAGAAACGAACTCCACTTCCACGACAGCCTGATCATCATAAACGTGAACGACGGCTCCAACGTCGCCACGCTCCAAACCGAGCGCGGGTAGATCGCGCACGAGCACTACGGTATCGTGTTCTTGAATCATCATTCTCCTTAGTCCCTCATGTGAGAAGAGACCGAGTTTTCGTCCCTTGTGCTTGGCTAAGTAGCGCAGTATGCAGGTCACAAGAACTCAACTTGATTGTGCATGTCTTCTGGCTCGAGTACTTCATAGATGAGCATAAGCCCGCGAATGATGCTGCCGATAGTTGACTGCTGAGAACTGTAGAAGATGCCCGCATGTTCTGTGTCAGCAGCGAGTTTCAGAAAATCGTCATCGTGGGTAAAGATGACTCGCTTCTGGTCGAAAGCGAAGGCTAGATGCTCCTCGTCACTTGCGCTCAGCATGTCGGCTTCGGGAACACTTGAAACGTCCACGCCCCGCTGCCTCAGACCGTTGATAACGGCTCGAGCCACATTTTCATCCGTATAAAAGCGAATTCTACTCAAAGGTTTGACAACTTCCGTTGCAGCGCTGAGCGGTTGTGCTTTTTCATCTCCTTGACAAAGGCTTCGCTCTCGCGGATACTGACGTTCACTTCGTCTTGATGGTCGAAGTAGTAACTCAGCGCCGCGTATATTTCTGCTAGAGAGAGGTTGTACTCGCTCGCTATCTCATCCACGCTTTGACCCATGCGCTCGTGCCAGATGACGATATTCTGCACCGTGATTCGGTGTCCTCTAATATGAGGTTTTCCGCCCGCCACGGCAGGATTGACTTCGATGTGCTTATCCAAAACTGGAATGGTCATGGGTTATTTTAGCAGAGGTTGTACTGTCGCAAGACTCGAAAACTGATGGGAGGTAGTGTGAAAGCTTCAGTTGAGGAATGGGCAAGACGAATTATCCAAGCAGAAACAGGGAAGCCTGTCTTCATTCATGATGACGGTAGTAAAAATGGAATGTATGACCTTAGAATTGGTCCAGCAGATGCACCCACTACCGCAATTGAGTGTGTCGGAGCGGTTAATCAACTTTTCACTGAAACATGGAGTGTCGGTCCAGCGAGAGGACCGTTTTATCTTCAGGTGCAGGGTGACTGGTACGTCACGGTCAAATCTGGTGCTCATATTAAAACCATCAAAAAAGAGCTAGAACAACTTCTCCTGGAACTTGAAAATCAAGAAATTTATGGCTTTCAAGAAATCTACCAGTTGGAGCGTTATGACAAAAAACTATCCAGTAAGTTTGAAGCGTTAGGAATTGATCACGCTGCTTGTTACAACGAAAAAGGTACAGGAAAAGTACAATTTGGAATGCCGGGGATTGGAGGAGGAGTAGATAGTCAGGGCAATTCAGTACCGGGATGGGTTGGAGATTTTCTGCGTGATGCTGCTCAGCAAGACGTACTTGATAAGCTGCAACGCTCAGAAGCGTCTGATTGTCACGTGTTCATTCCGATAAGGTTCCGGGGTGCACCCTGGCCAGTAGAGTCCTACTTGGCTGAAGAGTTCGACTATCTTCCAAATCAAAATCCAGATTTACCCTCGCCAGTTACACAAATCTGGATCATTTCGACTCATAGCAAAAAAGGGATTCGTTGGAACGGAGCAAACTGGCATTTATTCGACACCGAAGACATTTAAGAAGAGCTACGTACTTCTTTAGGGCATCTAAAGATTCAAAAATGAAAAGGGCTGCTTGAGATTCAAAGCAGCCCTCCCCTCTTTCTCAACTCAAGCCCTAAATATCAAGCTCGGCCAAATGCGCGTTCTCCTCAATAAACTTCCGGCGCGGCGGCACATTCGACCCCATCAGCATGTCAAAGGTCTCGGTGGCGTCCAACATATCCTCGATGGTCACTTTCTTGAGGATGCGCGTCTCGGGGTTCATGGTCGTGTCCCACAGCTCTTCGGGGTTCATCTCGCCCAAGCCCTTAAAGCGCTGAATGTCGGCTTTGCGGTTGCGGTTCTCGCGCAACAGGCGCTGCAAGTCTTGGTCAGTGTAGACGTAGTTGATCTCTTTACCGCGTCCGAACTTCACACCGTAGAGGGGCGGCTGCGCCAGGTAGATATAGCCAGCGTCCAAGAGCGGGCGCATGTAGTTGTAGAAGAAGGTCAGGAGCAGCGTGCGAATGTGGCTGCCGTCCACGTCGGCGTCCGCCATGATGATGATGCGGTGGTAGCGCACGGCGTCAAGGTTGAAGTGCGCGTCGTCGCCGGTGCCGTCGATGCCTGCGCCAATCGCGGCGACCATAGCGCGGATTTCGGCGTTTTTGAGGATTTTGCCGATCTGCGCCTTTTCGACGTTTAAGACCTTACCGCGCAGGGGCAAAATCGCTTGGAAGCGGCGCTCGCGTCCGCCCTTGGCGGAACCCCCCGCCGAGTTTCCCTCGACGATGTAGAGTTCACTGATGGAGGGGTCTTCCGATTGGCAGTCGGCGAGTTTGCCGGGGAGTTCGTCGTTGTCGATGGGGTTGGCGCGGCGCACGAGGTCGCGAGCTTTGCGAGCGGCTTCACGCGCTTTAGCAGCGTTCGCCGCTTTTTCAATGATGTTCTTGGCGAGCTTGGGGTTCTCTTCCAAGATGTCGTGGAACTTTTCGTACACGACGGACTGCACCGCGCTCTGCGCTTCGGGGTTTAAGAGCTTGACCTTCGCCTGCGATTCAAACTGCGGGTCGCCCAACTTTACAGAGATGACGCAGGAAATCCCCTCTAAGAAGTCTTCGCCTGTCGGCGCGGGCTCGCCTTTTTTGATGAGGTTTTTGGCTTTGGCGTAGTTGTTTAGCACGCGGGTATACGCCGTTTTGAAACCTGTCAAGTGCGTGCCGCCGTCGCGGTTGGTGATCATGTTGGCGTAGGTGAGAATCGTTTGCCCGTACGAACTCGCGTGAAGCATTCCGACTTCGACTTCGATCTCGTCGGAGGTGCCTTCGATCAGGATGGGGTTGTCGTACAAGCGTTTGCTGTCCGAGACCAGGTCCTCAGCAAAGGCGGCGACGCCGCCGTCCTCCTTGAACTCCTCGCGCTTGACCTCTTGACCGCGCCTGTCTTCGATGATGATTCTGACGCCCGCAGTGAGATACGCCAACTCGCGCAAGCGGCGGCGGATGCGTCCGTAGTCGAAGCCGGCGATGTCCTTGAAAATCTCGTGGTCGGGCAAGAAGGAGACTTTCGAGCCGGTGTCGTCCTTTTTGGTTTTTCCAATTTGAGAGACGGGTTTCGTAACCTCACCCCTGTCAAAGCGGATGAGGTGGATTTTGCCTTCGGTCTTGACTTCGGCCTCGAGAAACACCGATAACGCGTTCACCACAGACGAGCCGACGCCGTGCAGACCGCCCGAGACCTTATAAGCGTCCGAGTCGAACTTGCCACCTGCGTGCAATTCGGTGAAGATAACTTCGATGGCGGGGCGTCCCTCTTTTGCCATCGTACCGACGGGGATACCGCGCCCGTTGTCCGTAACGCTCGCCGAACCGTCCTCATTAAGCGTAACTTCAACCGTATCGGCGTGACCCGCTAAGGCTTCGTCGATGGCATTGTCGATGATTTCGGTTAGGAGTTGGTGGTAGCCGTCGATGCCCGTGCCGCCCTGTACGTACATGGCGGGGCGCTTGCGGACGCCTTCTAATCCTTTAAGAACTTTGATGCTGTCTGCGCTGTAAACTGCCAAGGTGAGCCTCCGTAACAAACCATGCTGCTCGTTATTGCTATTGTCCTAATTGCTACCGTCTTAATTAATATCGCCAAACCACCTTTGACGCAGGCCCGGTTTTAGGCTGATTTGAACCTAGTTTGAGCATCTTCTATGGGACCAGCGCTGTAGCTGGCTAAACGGTTCATTATAACACTTTTTTGACGCTGCGAGCAAACTGCGAGACACGTCTACAACGGGCATTTCTCGTTCCGTAGGCCACTGAAAAGAGGTTGAGTGGAAGGAATTTTCTAGCGCTTGAAATAGCTTATTTTTGACCTGAATCACCTCGAGTTTCGCGAGCCAAAAGGGGGGTCAGCGGCGCGGTGCAAATCGCTCGAGTTAAACCTTTCACATCTTTAGGCGTTATGACTGTAACAATACCTTTATGGCTCAACTCTTCCAACAATTTAAGCTGTGCTTTGTCTGTTTTTTATTCTGTTTCTCGTTGTGGCTCATACCGCTTGCGCAGGCTCAGTCAACCCAGCCTATTAGCCATGTCACCTTGCGCGTCGGCGCGGTGCTTTCCCTCACGGGGGTGGACGCAGACGTGGGCAGGGCGCAAGAGGCGGCTCTGCGGGCGTGGCAAAAGGGTGCTCAAACGCGCGGTTTGTCCGTTGAGATTTTCACCGCAGACGATAGGAGCAACCCTGAGAGAGCGGCGGTGCAAGCGGCGCAGTTGCTGGAAGATGGGGTGCACGCGCTTCTATGTTGTGCGCAAGAGGTTGCGCAGGGGCGGGTTTCACCGCTTATTCAAGACGCCGAGGTATTGACGCTCTCGCTCAGCCCGCTCACCGCCGACTCAGCTCAAAACTACTGGCTCTTTAGCGTTGCGCCTGGTGTGACGGCGCAGCTCGAGACGATTGTGCTCAGGGCGGGTTCGAGGTCGAATACATTAGCGCTGATGGGGCTAGAGGGTGAGATAGGAGACGCTGCCGCTGACCTCATCAGAAGGTCCGGTATGCGCCTCGTGGCCGAGGAGCGCTATCCACCCGAGGTCGAGGTCTTGACACCTGAAGCGCTTTGGGTCGCGACGAGGCAGCCCGGCGCGGTGCTCGTGTGGGGAGGCTTGGCGGATACTCAGGTCGCAGCCGTAGCGCTCTCACAGCGAGGTTTCACGGGGCGTATCTACATCAGCCCGGAGGTTTACGCGCAGGCGAGCGCCCTGGAGCGAGCCGACCTGCGCGGCGCAGCGACCGTAACGAACGCCGTCAGTGTAAGTGGCACGCTGCCGCGCACGCATCCGACCTATGGGGAGACGCGCCGCTTTATCTCTGCGCTGAGCGCGACCTACGGGACGAGCCGCCCGTCGGTGGAAGGTGCTTACGCTTGGGACGCGCTGAGCTTGCTGCGACGCGCCTTTGAAGAGGTGTTGGCGTATAACCGCTTAGAGCCCGAGAACACCGCCGCCACCCGCCAAGCCCTGCGCGATTCGCTGGTCGGACTCGGACCCTTGACGGGCGCGGCGGCGGTTTATGACTTTCTCGAGGCCGACCACGGAGGCGTTCAGCCGGATTCACTCGTCACCGCGACGATCGCGCGCGGGCGGCTTATCGCGGTGCGCTGAGGTTGCGCTTTTCATTGATTGAGTCCTCGAGAGGTTTTGAAGGTGCTCGCACACGCCTAGCCTCTGCACAGCTCAGCTTATCCTCTTGACCCCTTAAAATCGCTCTCAACATCTCCGCCCCGCGCACCACACGCGGCCCCGGACGGCTAAAATAGCTGTTCGCGTCGCACGCCCAGACCTGCTGCGCTTTGACGGCGGGCAAATGCTTCGCTTCGGGATGTGTGTAGAGCGCTTCGGCAAATTCAACATTCTTTGTCAAGTCATACCCGCACGCCATCACGACGATGACATCAGGTGCGTGTTTAGCGATTTCAGCCCACGTGGTGCGCTTAGAGGCTCGCCCTGGCGTGCCCAAAATGTCATCGCCGCCCGCCGCCTCAACCATTTCGGGAACCCAGTGACCACCGTAGAAGGGTGGGGTATTCCACTCGAGCATCAACACCTTAGGTCTAGTTGTGGGCTTATCTAACCGTGAAGCCAGAGAGGTCTCATCGACTGCGTTCCACCTCTCGCGCAGCGAGGTAATAAGCGTCGCCGCTTCATCTTCACGCCCCGCCACCTCTGCTAAAGCGCGAATATCGCGCAAAATCCCCTCGAAATTCATCCCGCTAAACGAGAGCGTTTGCGCCCCTTCGGGCAAACAGTCGGGCAAGAACTTCAGCGTCGCCTCAACCGTTCCCAAACCCACTGCGCACACGTCACAAACTCCTTGTGTCACGATGAGGTCGGGCTGAAGTTTTTGTAGCATGTCCCCGTCAATCTGATAGAGCGCCCTACCCGCCTGCACCGCTTCGTTGACGGCTGTGTCGATATCCTGCGGGTCTAAGCCCTCCGGCAAGCTGCTGCTCGTGATGCGTGGCAAGCTCGTGATCTCACTCGGGTAGTCACACTCGTGGCTCACGGCGACGAGGTTGTCTTGCAAACCTAACGCGCAGACGATTTCCGTGGCGCTAGGCAGTAAGCTGACGATTCTCACGCTTGCTCCTCACTTCCTCAACAATATTCCGCAACGCTTCAAAGCCTTGAATGAGCCCCGGCCCTGGCCTGCCCAAGTCGGCTTCGGGGACGCAGTAAATGTGTCCGCGCTTGAGCGCGTTGACCTCTTGCCAAGCTGGGTTTCTGTAGATCACATCGGGACGAACCTTTTCCGGGGCGACGCCGCACCAACTCAAAATGATGGCGTCCGGGTTGATGGCTGTGACCTCTTCATCACTGAGAGGTCGGCTCTTGACCTCTTCATCGCCCAGCGGGTTCTGTCCACCTGCGCTTTGAATGAGGTCGTTGACCCAGCTTAGCTGACCGGGTGCGATGACGGGCTTGGGCCACCACTGGACGAGGAGTTTGGGTCTGTCAACGTTGGTCTGTTGAACGCCTGATAAGGCTGAACGCATCTCGTTCACCAACCGCTCGCCGCGCTCTGGGACGTTGAGATGTTGGGCTATGATGAGCATATCCCCGTACACATCCTCCAAACGTACAGGTTCGGGTGCGAGATAGGGGAGACCCGCTTTTTCCAAACCCGCGATGACCTTTTCATGTCCCGGCACGGTTAAAGAGGCGAGGACGAGGTCGGGCTTGGAGGCCGCCACCGCTGCAATATCAATCTCCAAGTCGGGTCCGAGTTTGGGTAAGGGTGAGATGACCTCTTCGGGTCTATCCGAGTGACTATCTACACCGACGAGCATCTCGGCGCAGCCCAAGGCGCAGACGATTTCTGTATTCGAGCAAGCGAGCGAGACGACGCGCACCTCTTACCTCTTTTCTGACGGTGTACCGCGTTTTGTGCACAAAGCTAGATCATTGTAAGATAGAAAGTCAACCATGTCATTCTGAGCGGAGCCCTTACAGGATAGACTCCGCGGAGTCGAAGAATCTCTGCATTCGCCTTCTCGTCTAACTGAGATTGTAAGTTACGAAGTTTCGGCAGAGCCGAACGAGACCCTTCGACAACCGGACTACGTCTTACTGCGTGAACAGGGTGACAACATTGCTGCAGAATTTAGCTAACAGTGTACTGTACTAAAACTGTGATATGTACAGTTTGACTTTTGCATAAGCGCAAAACGGGACACCTTTCTAACCATATTTTAGCTCTGTGACGCTTCGGGTCTTTCGCGCCCCTTGACGTGCCACTGCGTTTCTGCGATACCCGAACGCGCGTTCACCACCCTCGCCATCACAAAGAGCAAATCCGAGAGCCTGTTGAGATAGACACCTACGTGCGCGTTGACCTCAGACTCGTGCATGAGTTCGACTACTTTGCGCTCGGCGCGGCGCGCGACCCCTCTGGCAACCTGCAACGCCGCCGACGCAGGATGACCACCCGGCAAAATGAAGTTTTGCAGCGGCGCAAGCTCCTCTTCCAAGCTGTCGATGAGCCTCTCTAAATGCGCCACGTCCTCTTCGTCGATGGGCGTGATGTTCTTGCGGTAGCGCGAGCCGTGCGGCGCGGCTAGGTCTGCGCCTAAGTCAAAAAGGGCGTTTTGCAATTTCTCGATGTCTCCACTGAGTTCGGCGTCCTCTAGGTGCGCCCGCGCCAGCCCGAGCGCCGCGTTCGCTTCGTCTACGGTGCCGTAGGCGCTCACGCGCCGCGCGTCTTTGGAAACGCGCTCGCCGCCGTAGAGGGCGGTGGTGCCTTGGTCGCCTGTTTTGGTGTAGATTTTCATGCGCTTAGCATAGCGTATCGGCAGCGCCTGAGTTGCTGTTGACTTCCGTACACCCGCCGCTGCCACGCGAATCACTTCACGAAGCGTCTATCATTCTACCCATACAATAACTCATGGCTCACTCACCTACGCTCACGGCTCCACCCTTGGAGCACGCTCAGCTCACGGATTACCTCAGTGAGTTGCAAGCCCAATACGATCTAGGGGATTGGCAGCTCGAGGTCAAGTTCGTGCCTGCTACCAGCTTGGGGGCGGGGCGTGCGGCGGAGTTGTACCTAGAGGAGCCCTACCGCTACGCCCGCATCGACCTCTCTGAAAGTCTACAAGCTGCGCCCTTTGACGTCCTCGCTCATATTTTAGAGCACGAGGTGCAGCACGTCGCCTTATGGCCGCTCGACGCGCTCCGCGCCCTCGTCCTAGAGTGCGTCCCCGATACGCTCTACGGGCCACTAAGGGGAGAGTTTAACCGCGTCAACGAGCGCCTTAGAGCGACGTTAGAACGCATCCAGAAGAAAAGCGCTCCCTTGGAGAGCGCTTGAAACGAACCTGATTGATTTAGTTGTAGCAGGTATCATCTGGTTTGAGACACTCTTACTGTAACAAACGTTGTCTAACACGCACATTCGGTGATGATATCTGCGACCATTTGTCTCAGTATATTTTGGAAGTGCTATTGTATGCGTTCTTTAAGTCGTGCCTTTCTGCGCCTCGTTCTGCTGCTCGGCAAAGGTCTCTAGCTCCTGCTGCGCCTGGTTCTCGGAGTAGCCGTAGCGTTCAGAAATGCGCGAGACCAGCGTCTCCTTTGAGTTCGCGCCCTGCTCCACATCATCAGCGGTGAGCTTGCTAAAATGCTGCTGCAACGAAGCCTGGTAATCTGGATAGTTACGCTGAATTTCATCCCATGTCATATAAAGCTCCTTTGGGTCACGAGTTTTAGGTTGTGGGCCGACGAGGGGAGTGTATCGCGGGCTAAGGGTGCGCAGTATAAAAAACTTCATACTCCCGGTGTAAAACATTTCATATCGTGTGACGCGGGTCATCTCTATACCTGCTAGTAAAACGGCTTGCGCATGATTTAATGGCTCGAGGTCAGCCATGTCTGAAATAAATCAAGAGGTGCGTAGAGGAACTCACGAAGCTGTGGCGGACAGCCGTAATGAGGACGTTCTGATCTATATCAACGGAGAATTTTATCCCCGCGACGAAGCCAAAATCTCCGTCTTCGATAGCGGTTATTTGGTCGGTGACGGCGTGTGGGAGGGCGTCCGATTGCACAACGGGTCGTTTGCCTTCCTAGAACGTCATTTAGATAGGCTTTTTCAAGGGGCGAAGGCGATTGATTTGGAGCTTGGGAAGACCAGGGAAGAACTCACTGAAGCCTTGCGCGAGACAGCCCGTCGCAACAACATGAAAACAGACGTGCATATGCGCCTGATGGTCACACGGGGCAATAAGAAAACGCCTGCCCAAGACCCACGTTTGACGGTCTCAGCGCCCAACATCGTCATCATCGCGGAGCATAAAGTGGCAGACCCCGAGGTGAAGCGCCAGGGGATTCAGCTTTTTACCTCTTCCATGCGCCGACCGCCGCCGCAGACGCTCGACGCCAAGCTCAACTGCCACAGCAAGCTGCATGAGGTCATCGCGCTTATTCAAGCGCTCAAAGCGGGCGCGGACGAGGCGCTGATGTTGGACGTGCACGGCAATGTGGCGACGTGCAACGCGACGAATTTCTTTATCGTTGTTAGGGGTGAAGTGTGGACCTCTTCGGGACAACATTGTTTGAACGGCATTACGCGGCGGCTCGTGTTGGAGCTTTGTGCGGCGAACCATATTCCTGCGTACGAACGTGACTTCTCCCTCACCGACGTGTACAGCGCCGATGAAGCCTTTGTCACGGGGACGTTCGGCAGCCTTACCCCTGTCATCGCGGTAGATGGGCGCGTGATTGGCTCGGGTGAACTCGGTGAATTGACGGAACAACTCTCGAGGCTCTACCAAGAGGTCGTGAACCGTGCGGGATAATACCGACTGCTTGCGCCTCTCCATGTGGTCAGGACCGCGCAACATCTCCACAGCGCTCATGTACAGCTTTAGAGGGCGCTCCGATACGCGCGTCTTCGACGAACCGCTTTACGGTCACTATCTGCGCGTGACGGACGCAGAGCACCCCGGTGAGGAAGAGGTCTTGGCGGCGATGGACACGGACGGTGAGCGCGTCGTGCGCGAGGTCCTCTTGGGTCCGTGCGACGTGGGCGTGCTCTTTTTTAAGAACATGGCGCATCACCTAACAAACCTTGACCGCGACTTTCTAAATCAGGTGACGAACCTCTTGCTGACACGGCATCCGAGGGAGATGTTATTGTCGCTGATCAACCAGATTCCGCAGCCTACGCTCCGGGATACAGGCTTGAGGGAGCAAGGAGAACTGCTCGATATTGTTCTCTCTCAAGGCAAAACGCCCGTCGTACTGGACGCCAAAGAGGTCTTGCTCAACCCTAAAGGTGTGCTCAAAGAGGTCTGTGAGAGGCTCGAGCTACCCTTTGAAGAAGCGATGCTGTCGTGGCCTGCGGGCCCCAAGCCCGAAGACGGCGTGTGGGCGAAACACTGGTACGAGGGCGTGCACGCCTCAACCTCGTTTGCGCCCTACCGCCCGAAAGATGAACCGTTCCCCGAGCGGTTAGAGCCTCTTTTAGCGGAATGCCTCACCTACTACGAACGCCTGTCCGCCTACACGGTTCGCGCGAACGGATGACCTCTTCTAAGCAACACCTCAGCCGCCGTGGAGGGTATTTGGCGCGGTGGTCACAACTACAAACGGATACCTCTTTGGATAGTGCAATGCGTTTTGGAATGTTCGTGCAGCACATCGTTGAAACCGTGTATCTGGAATCTGCGTGGACGAAGCCAGAGGAGCGCACGCTCAGACGCGCCGTGTTGGATGACTTCGTGGACCTCTTCGTATCAGAGCGCTTCAACCTCTTCAAGCGCTCTGTGATGACCTCTCCGGCTGTTTTAGCGGAGGTGATTGCGGATACCAAGACGGACCGCGAAGGCTTTCATCCTGCCTTGCAACCTGGCGGCGGACGCTTTCGCCATTTCGCCATGAACGCCGCTGCTGCCGAATACTATCCGACCTGGCTCGTTGACCTCACGGCCAGGGCCGTAGGCTACGACGTGCCCTGGCGCAACGATCCAACTGGTGACACTAAGGCCGACATCAAAGCTAACCGCATCGGGCGCGATTTCGCGCACTTTCTCAAAGAGAACGCCGTGGGCGAACTCGCTGCGAACGCGGGTGTGCAGCGTTGGGTCACGGCGCGTTTTAGGTCGGGTTGAGGTGGGGGAAGGGAGCGCAGGTGAGAGAAGCGTCCCCGAGTGGCACGTCTACATCGTCCGCTGCCGCAACGACGCGTTCTACACAGGGATTACGACGGACCTTGCGAGGCGTGTGAGTGAGCACAACCGGGGCAAAGGTGCGAGGTATACCCGTGCGAACGGTCCGGTCGAACTCGAGTACGCCGAAATCGCCACAAGCCACGCCGACGCGCTCAGGCGTGAACGGAAAATTAAGAGGTTATCCAGGAAGAAGAAGCTCGAGCTTATCAGCAAAAGTGGAACCGGAACCTCTTCGCGAAGAGGTTCCGGCCACTGTCTCGTCTAAAAATGGTGCAGAAAAGGTTTAGCATTTCCACTTGACGTTGCTACACTTCTCCGCAGATATCATCACTGAAAGTGCGCGCTAATTACGTAGTTTTCACGCAGTGAAACGATGTTCTTCTTAGTGAGAACGTAGCTGACCAGATGATACCTGCTAGTTTAATCAATCTTCAAGGGACCGAACTGCGCTAAGCCTGCGCCCGTGCGTAAGACGAGCCAGTAGAAACCGGGTTGCGGCTGCGGCACGCTGAAGTGGCCGCCTTCAACCGCCGCCTCGAGGCTGGGTGCGTGCGGCGCGTGGAGGATGATGTGGCCTTGCGCATCTGCGTATGCGCCTGAGAACTGGCCGCGCAGGTGGCCCTTGCGGGCGGGATGGGGGGTTAGCTCGAGGGGTACGTTCATTATATTGGGCATCATGGGGTTAAACGTGGCTGAAGCGGCTTTGAGTGCAGGCGCTGAATTCATACGAGGAGTGTAGCAGAGCGTGTCTGACACCATTCTTACCTGTATGGGCGGCTCGAGGCTGTAAGAATTCCCCTTCATAGGGGACGGCGTGCGCTAACTTTAGAGCGTGAAAAATACAAGTCACGGTTGCACCAGCGCGTCTTCTTCGCACATCTCTACGAAGACAGGGACGAGTGCCGGGTCGAACTGCGTGCCCGCGCTCTTGACGATTTCGGCAATCGCGTCCTCTACAGGCCACGCCTTCTTGTAAGGGCGCTCACTGGTCAGCGCGTCGAACACATCGATCAGGCTGAACATCCGCGCCATAAGGGGGATGTTTTCGCCCTCTAGTCTGTCGGGGTAGCCGCGAGCGTCCCAGCGCTCGTGGTGGCTGCGCACGACTTGGCGCGTCTGCAGGGGCAAAAAGGGGATGTCGCGGCAGGTCGCGTGGCCGATGACGGTGTGCTCTTTGATGGCTTCGAATTCGTGGTCTTCCAACTTGCCCGGTTTGAGCAAGATACCGTCGGGGATGGCGACCTTGCCGATGTCGTGCAGGTACGCGCCCCAACGGAGCGCCTGCAAGTCCTCTTTGCTCAAGCCCAAGCGCTTACCGAAGCGCAGCGACAGGCTCATCACGCGGTCCGTGTGACCTTTGGTTTCGAAGTCGCGGTATTCCAGCACGAGGCCCAGCGAGCGCAAGGTCGCCTCGCGGGTCGCTTCGACTTCGCGTAAGTTGTCGGCCCGCTCTAAGGCGTTCTCCAAGCGCTTCACAAAGTTGCGGGCCACGGTAAGTTGCTCCTCGCTGATCTTAACCGAGCGGTAGAAGCAGCAGAGTGCGATGACCTTGACGACCTCGTTGCGCTGCTTGACGGGGATGACCAGGAGCGTCGTGACGCCCAGAGCGGCGTAAGCGGGTAGGGCGTGAGGCCACGCGCCGTAGTCAGAGACGAAGGCGACCTCGCCCGTCCTCGCGACGCGCCCCGCTAAACCTTCGCCGACGGGGATAGGGGCGCGCACAAGCTCGAGGCGTTCCGGGTAGGAGCCGTAGAGGTTGATGGGGTGGCACATCCCGTCTCTAATATCATAGTACGTCGCCATGTCCATGCCGATCTGCTCGCTCAAGCTGGTGAGCCCGAGTTCCATGAGTTGCGCCACGTCATTGATCTCTTCGATCGTCTCGCCGAAATTCGCCAAGGCCCGGTACGCCCTCGCCTCACGCTTCGTCTTGCCGACCAAGCCGAGCCGCACCAACGCGCCCGTGCAGCTCTGCGCGACGGCCTCGGTGAACGCCACGTCGCTTTTGGAGAACTTCGCGCTCCCCCACACCGAGAGCACGCCGATGACCTCGCCGTTTGAGTCCATAAGCGGACAGCCGATGTAGTTGCCGACGTTGGCTGGGCTGTTTTGGGTTAAGGAACCTTGCTGGCCCACGCCTAAATCCTCTAAATCCGTCAGCAGCGGTGCGCCTAGCTCGTCACAGAGTTCGTCGTCCGCGTAGACGTTCTCTAAAGCGAGCGGCTTCGCGCCCATGAGGACGTGCCAGCTCACGCCCCGACCGCGCGGCAATTCCTGGCCGACGGCACATTCACCTTGGCGGCTGCGGTTCGCGACGACGGTTAAGACGTCTTTGTCCACGTCGAAGCGGAGGATGCTGCTCACCTTCGCCGAGGTGCGCGACACGATCATCTCGGTGGTGCATTCGTAAACTTCGGCAAAGCTCGCCGCGTTTCTAAGCGCTTCGTTGGCGGCGACGAGCGCGTTCATCTTCTCGAGCTGCACACTGACCTGCTCGCGCTCCACTTGCTTAGCGAGGGCGATCTGGACGCTGCTCGCGACCTGCGCGATAAGCTCGCGGGTGAGCGCGTCAAAGGCGTGCGGCGTACGCGACGAGACCTCCAACATGCCCCAGAGGACGTTTTGTTGCTTGAGAGGTTCCAAAAGGCAGGTTCGCGCTCCCGTGCCCGTTTCGCACCACGTCGCTTCCTTGAAGAGGTCGGGGCTGTAGACACTTCTCGCTTGGAGGGCGGCGTGGGCGGCGAAACCACGGGGCGCTTTGAGGTCTAAGAGGTTGTGGTGCGCGAGCCGCGCCAACACCTCTTGCCGCGCGTCCGCCCTAAGCCCGTAGAGGTCCACCTCGAGGCGACTCGAAGGCGTGAACCGGTAGACGGAGACCCCGTCCACGCCGATGGGCGCGGTGAGCAAAAGCTCAGCTAAGAGCGGAAAAAAGTCCTCGAGTGACCCAAAGGCCAAAAGCAAGCGCTCCAACTGACTCGACAAACGCTGCACGGCGCTCCGGTGCTCCGCCTCGCGTTGGAGTTGCAAGCGGCGCAGCACCACACCGATCTGCTTAGCGAGCACCTCGGCAAACTGCACGGTCTCCTCGGAAAAAGCGCCCGGTGAGGTGAAGCTCTCCAAGTTGATGAGCGCTTCTAAGCGACCTTCTACGATGACCGGTGCGGCTAAGGTCACTTCGATTTCGTCCAAGCGACCGACGCTCTGAAGCTGCGAGTGCACCTGCGCGTCGCGCTCACCGGCGCGGTAGTTGACCAGCCGAGCGCCTCCGTGATGCCACTGACGCAGCTCGTCTTCCGTGTAAGAGACCTCTCGCAGCGCCGCCAAGTCGTAGCCCCGCGCCGCCACGTAGCGGAAGACGCCCTCCTCACGCACCAAGACGCTGCCCCCTTCGGCTCCGGGGATGACTTGGGTGGCCCGGTCGATAAAGTGCTGATAAAAGGTCTCGTCGATGTAGTCCGCCAAGACCGTGTTCGAGACCTCTAAGACGCCCTGCTGAACCTGCGCCCACGTCT
Organism: Trueperaceae bacterium; assembly: GCA_965213645.1. GTDB lineage: Bacteria > Deinococcota > Deinococci > Deinococcales > Trueperaceae > CBDBZX01. The sequence continues at coordinate 118,856 of CBDBZX010000004.1, read as the reverse complement.
CCGCGCCGCGCTGCGCCATCAAACGCTGCAACACCACGCCGAGCTGAGCGCCGAAAATCTGCGCCATCCCGATCGCCTCTTGGTCAAAGGCGTCCACGGTACTGAAGTTGTCGAAAAAGAGCACCGCCCGCATCTCAGTCCCTACCATGACCGGCACCGAGAGCGCCACCTTGATGGCTTCGGCCTTGCCGACCTCGTTGAGCAGCCGCCTCGCGCTCCCCCGCACCACGTCCCGGTTGATCTGCGCGAAGTTGCGGGCCAAGTAGGGCTGATAATGCTGCGCGTCGATGGTGGGCGCAAGCTCGTCCAAGGTGAGCGAGACCTCTTCGAGGCCCGCCAGGTCGTAGCCCACTGCCGCGCAGACGCGGTAGTCGCCCGAAGGCTCCAACAAAAAGATACTCCCCGCTTGCGCGTTGGGGATGACCGGCACCGCCCGCTCCAAGAGCCGCTGATAGAAGGCGCGGTCCTCGCCGTGGGTTAGCGCGTCGCTGACCACGTCTAAGAGGGCTTCGCGGAAGCTGCCCAAACTGCTCTCACTCTCTAAGCTGATATTAGTTTCGGGCATACGCACCGCTCCAAGTTGTGTCCCAAGCCACCCATATGTGCCGCCGACAAACCATAGCTATAAAGTGTCACGCACGTGCGCCCAAGTGCGTGAAGTATTCGTCTCACAGGTAAAAATGTGAAGTGGATGTGGGAAAATCCAGCCAGTGGTGTCTAATTGTGGCTATCTCGAGAGGTAAAACGGGGCTCAGTACAGCGTCAACTAAGATTTGCGACATTGTTATCACCCCGTTCACGTAGTCGCTAGCGGGACGCGACCACGCGGTTACGTAGTTTTCGCCCTTGCGAAACGCGGAGCCTTGCTTGCCGAAGGGTTTCGCTCAGAATGACATCATTCTTTAGTTAACAGAGTACTCAGTACACCGTAAACAAAGTATTGATACCTTCTTACTGATGTCACCCTGAGCCGAAGGCGTAAGGGTCTCGCCTCGCAATCTCTGGCAGAGGAGTCAGCAAGGTCAGAGATTCTTCGACTCCACTTCGTTCCGCTCAGAATGACAGCACTCATTTTCTAATTGACAGAGTACTCAGTGCAGCGTCAAGTAAAAGATGAGTGATGTCATACAAGAAGACCCGCCTGCCACGCTCGCAGGCTAACAGGATTTCATCACCTAAAGTGCGTGCAACACCTCACCTTACTCGGTATACGGATACCTGCCAAATGAAGTGTCTAGCACTCGAGGCTATAAATAGCGTTTTCACGCTTCCTTGCTACAGCAAGGAAGCGTGCTTGTCGGATGCGAGTAGGAAAGGACGTAATCAGTTAGTGCAGCGAAGCGTGGAACTGCTGAAATAAACGAACCTCTAGCACGCTGAAGCTCTATAATGCGCTCAACCATCCTAAGTTCGTGCGATAGGAACCGCCTTTGAACCACAGCCAAATCCAATTCGACCTCGAGCACTCCTTTAGTCTCAAGCTCTTGCGCAGCCCAAACGCCACGCTCATTATTGGCTTTTTGCAGAGTGCGTTCAAGGCGCAGCACCGCACGTCGGTTCCTTATAGCGCACTGCTGGAGGATTTGGAGGGGTATCTCGAGGTAATCCACGAAGAGACGCCGAAGCTCTACACCAATAGTGCTCAGCGCTACCTCGAAATTTGGTGCGACGACGACCATAACTTCTTGACACGGCGCTACTTAGGTCACGATGAGCCCGTCTTCGAACTTACGTCCCATACAGAGCGGGTGCTGGGTTGGTTGAACGATTTGCAGAGGCGTGAGTTTATCGGCGCGGAGTCGCGATTTTTACATATCTTTAGCCTACTGAAAGAAATCAGCGTTCAGAGCAACACCGACCCGGAGACGCGCCTGGCGTACTTGGAAGCGGAGAAAGCGAAGCTGCAAGCCGAGATTGACGCGATTAAGACCTCTGGCGAAGTGCCGCGCTACAGTACCACGCAGCTTAAAGAGCGCTTTATCGAGGCGAATCAACTTGCGCGGCAACTACTTTCCGACTTCAAGGGAATAGAGGACAAATTCAGAGAAATTGCGCGGCGTGTGCAGGCGCAACAACTCGAGGCGCACGCGACGAAGGGAAAGGTGTTAGGGAGCGTCTTAGAAGCGGACGCCGAGCTTAGGGAGTCGGACCAAGGGCGGAGCTTCTATACCTTTTGGAAGTTTCTCGCCTCGCCCGAAAAGCAAGCGGCGTTGCGCCAACTCGTCGAAGAGGCTTACGCCCTCAGCGAACTCGGCAACTTGACGCAGCAGCAGGGGCTCAGGCGCATCAAAGAAGACCTCTTGCTCGCCAGCAGCGGCGTCATCGGGTCGAACCGCCACCTCGCTGAGCAGTTGCGCCGTCTGCTCAACGAGCAGGCGTTAGCGGAAAACAGGCGCGTGTTGGACCTCATCGCGGAGATCAAGCAGCTCGCCGTGCGGGGCAAAGAGGTGGACGTGCCCGAAACGGACGACTTCATGGCGCTCGAGACCCGCCCCGCGCTGCACCTCGTGATGGAGCGCCCGCTGTGGGAAGCCAGCGACACCCCAACCTTCGCGCCGCAACCGCTCGCTGTAGGCGGTGAGGACCTCGCAGCGGTGGATACTGCCGCGCTCTACAGCGGATTGGTCGTGGACAGGCAGCGGCTCGAGGCACAAATCGAATCGTTTTTAGAAGAGCGTCCGCACATCAATCTCGCTGAGCTACTCGGGCGCTACCCCGCCGAGCAAGGTCTATCAGAAATCATCACCTACTTGAGCATTGCCGCGCAGGGCGAGCAGCATTACATCGACGAGACAACCTCGCAGACGGTTGTGCTTAATGGGTGGGCGAGTCATGGTGCGAGTCGAGAATTTGATGGACGGCTCGAAAAGCAGTTCAACGGTCAACCTGATGAAACTAGCGTGGCGGCGCTCGAGATGCCCCAAGTCGTCTTCGTAAGATCAAGTGAGTGACGTGTTGGAGCGTTTGGACAGAGAAAAACAAGCGCCTTACGCGGCGGTCATCATCAAGCTGTTGCAAGGGACGCTCGAGGCGGACGACAGCGCGTGGAGCCTCTTACTCGACTACCAGATCGCCGTGAGGGAGCACTTCGAGAGCTTCGGCGTCGCGCTTCATCTGGACGAAGTCGAGGGCTACGCCTATCTAACGCAGCCAGAGGCGGGAGACGATGAAGTCGAAGAGACGCAAGAACCCTTGCCCCGCCTCGTCCGCCGCCAGAAGCTCTCCTACAACGCGACCCTGCTCTGCGTTTTGCTGCGCGAGCGCCTCGTCCAGTTCGACCAGCGTGAGTTGCGCTCCACGCAAGCGGTGGTATCCAAAAGCGACATCCAAGGGATGCTGACACTCTTTTTGGAGGAGCACACCGACGAGAAGCGGCTGCTGAGGACGGTGGACACGCTCATCAGGCGGGTGGCGGACTTGGGCTTCTTGAAAAAGCTTTCCGGCGACGACGAGCGCTACGAAATCCGCCGTATCATCCGGGCGAAGCTCTCGGCGGACGATTTGGTGGAGATTAAAGAGAAGTTAGCGGCGCACCTATCTACTGAGGAGACCTATGCAGGCGAATAGACTCGAGTTTGAACTGGACAACAGCCGAGCCGGGTACAGGTTGACGCGGCTCGAGGTCTTCAACTGGGGCACGTTCAACCAGAAGGTCTGGCGCGTCGAGCCCAGGGCCCAAACCTCACTCCTAGCGGGCGCGAACGGCTCCGGTAAGTCGACGCTCGTGGACGCGCTCCTTACGCTACTCGTCCCCAATCAAAAACGCAGCTACAACCAAGCCTCGGGCTCGAGCAAACGCGAGCGCGACGAGCGCAGTTATGTGCAGGGCGCGTTCGGCAAAGTCAGACGCGACGAGGGCTACGGCGCGAAGACGCAGTATCTACGCGACGAAGGCTCCTACAGCGTGCTGCTCGCGCAGTTCACGAACGCCGGGCTCGGGCAAACCATGACGCTCGCGCAGGTGTTGTGGCTGCAACACCGCAAGGTGGAGAAGTTTTTTGTCATTGCAGAGAAAGCGCTCACGGTTGCGGAGGACTTCGCGAATTTCATCAGCATCCCCGACCTCAAAAAGCGGCTCACTTCTTCCGCCCAAGTGGAGCTTTTCGACCTCTTCACGCCCTACAGCAAACGCTTCCGCAAAGCCTTCGGCGTGCGCTCCGAAAAGGCGCTCGACCTCTTTAACCAGACCGTCAAGATTAAAAACATCGACAGCCTCAACGCTTTCGTGCGCGAGCGCATGTTGGAGCGCGGCGACGTGCAGGCGAGCATCGGCGACCTGCGCCAACACTACGGCGACCTCACCCGTTCCTACGAAGCGATTCAGAAAGCGAGGAAGCAACTCGAGCTTCTCACCCCATTTCATAGCGACGCGCAACGTTACCGCACGCTCATGCAGAGCGCCGCGCAACTGAGAGAGACCGAACGCCTCGTCCCCGCCTACTTCGCAAGGCAAACTCAGCGGTTGTTAGCGCCGAAGATTGAACAGACCCAAACGGCATTGGAAGAGGTCACGCAGACGTTGGCAGAGGTGGCGCGACGTTTAGACGCAAAGCGTGAAGAGCACAGCCGAGTGAGCGTCGCCATCGGCAGTGATAGGGCAGGTCAGCAACTGGCGCTTTTAGAGAAAGATATTGCGGCGTTGCACAAACAAGTTGCCGACAAGAAACGGTACGCCGAAACCTACGACGCGCTAGCGCGTCAATTAGAAGTGCTCGAGTACGAGAATAGAGAGACGTTCCTTGCCGCGAAGCAACAGGTTCAGCAGATGCAAGCAACGTTGCAAGCGCATTTGACTGAAGCGAGCGATGAACGCGACGAACTTAAACTCGAGGAAAGCAAGTTCAAATCCCAAGGTGAAACCCTAGCGCAAGAGATAGACTCACTGCGGCAGCGAGAGAGCCAGATTCCGCAGCGAAACTTGGAACTGCGCCGAAGGGTGCTAGACGCGCTCGAGCTACCCGAGGACGAGGTCCCCTTCATCGGTGAACGCCTCAAAGTCAAAGATGACGATCGGGCGTGGGAGGGGGCGATCGAGCGGCTTTTGCATTCCTTCGGCTTGCGGCTGCTCGTCCCGGCGCAGCACTACGAGGCGGTGAGCCGCTACGTCAACCAGACCGACCTAAAAGGGCGCATCGTCTTCCACCGCGTTCAGGGTGAAGGGGTGGATATCTCTACCGCCGAGGTTCCCGCCGACAAACTGATCCATAAGCTCGAGGTCAAACCCGGCAGCTTTCAGGGTTGGATTCGCCGCGAACTCGCCAAGAGCTACGACTTCACCTGCTGCACCTTAGAAGAGGTCAGGTACGAAAAGCGGGCGCTCACCCTCGCGGGGCTCATCAAAGGGGGCAACGAACGTTTTGAAAAGGATGACCGCCGCCGACTGAATGACCGCACCCGCTACATCTTGGGCTGGAGCAACGAGGAGAAAATCGCGGCGTTAGAGGCGGAGCGCTCGAGCCTTACCGAGCAGTTCGTAGAAGTCCGCCGCGAGTTGGAAGCGGTTGAGGCGCGGCGTAAAGAGTTGGAGAAGCAGAGGGAGCAAGTCCAAAGGTTTCTCCAGTTCGACAGCTTTGCCGCCATCGATTGGCGGAGCGATGATGAGACGCTGCAAGACCTCCGCAGACAGAAGGATGACCTCGAGCAAAGTTCCGACAGGCTCAAGCAACTCCGCGAGCAGTTGGAAGCGTTGGCGCAAGAGGTGAGAAAGCTCGAGGCGGACAAAGAAGAAACGCAGAGAGGTCAACTCGGGCTCGAGCGCGATATTCAGGAGTTTCAAGATAGACAGAAACGTGCTGATATGCGCCTCGCCGAAGTGTCGCTGGATTTGCTCGAGACCCACAGCCCACACATAAACGAGTATCTGGCGGATGCGCCGCTGACGCTCGAGACGCTCTCCACCCGTAAAGATGACGTGGTAGCTCACCTTCAAGAACGGCGTGAGGAGGCGCAAGGGCGAGAGCGTGTCTTGACGAGCAGAATTGTCAAACGGATGCAGCGCTATAAAAGCGCCTACCCGGAAGAGACCGTCGACGTAGACCCCTCCACGGAAGCTATAGATGATTTCAACGCGATGCTAGAGAAGGTCAAAGACGATGACTTGCCGCGCTTCGAAGATGAATTCAGAACGCTCTTAGGCAGCAAGATTTTAGAGCACATCGTCGTCTTTCAAGCGGACTTGGAGGGGCGGCAGAACGACATCAAGGAGAGCATTGCGACACTCAACGAGTCGCTTAGAAGCATCGACTACACGCCCACGACCTACATCGAACTCCAGCACAGCGACAACCGCGACCCCGAAATCAGAGAATTCAAGACGATGCTCCGGGCGTGCTTCGCGGACGTGGGGCAACCCGAGGCGAGCGAGGCGAGTTTTAGGCACATCCGCGCCCTCATCGAGCGCTTCGAAACGGACGAACGCTGGACGCGCAAAGTCACGGACGTGCGCAACTGGCTCGACTTCGCCGCCAGCGAAAGATACAGCGTCGACGACACGGAGCGCCACTACTACTCGGATTCGTCGGGCAAGTCAGGCGGGCAAAAGGCGAAGCTCGCGTACACGATTTTGGCGTCCGCTATCGCATATCAGTTTGGATTAGGGCACGCCCACACCACCTCGAAGTCGTTGCGCTTTGTTGTGATCGACGAAGCGTTCGATAGAAACGACGAGCGCAACGCCCGCTACGCGCTGGAGCTTTTCAAGAAGCTCGGGCTGCAACTCTTAGTCGTCACGCCCGAGAACAAAATCCACATCGTCGAGCCCTACATCTCGGTGTGTCACTTCGTCAAGAACAGCTTAGAGGAGAACGACTCCGAGGTCTACAACCTGAGCAAGACCGAGTTCGAACGGAGAAAGCAAATCTTCCGCGATGCTCGAGAGGGGCGGGTAACGATACAGTGACGGCAATGCTGCATCGTCGGGTTAATAATAATTCATGTCACTCTGAACGCAGTGAAGAGTCTCTGCATTCGCCTCCTCCCCTTGCCGAGAGTGTGGGGCGAGACCCCTCGACTACGCAAGACTACGTCCGACTGCGTGAACGGGGTGACATCATCAAAAGGGTAACGATAAGGTGTTGACGCCAGCGCAGGTGCGAGACAAGGCGGAGCGTCACTACGTGAGGTTTCTCGAGGCTTACCTAACGAATGAGGATTTCTTTCCACTCGAGCTGCCCTTCCCAAAAGTCAAAGCGTCCGACGATTACATGACGGTCAAAGCGGGCGTTCAGACGCTCTTGTCGGGCGCGAAAAGGGAGAAGGGCTACGGCTACAGCGTCGCGGTGGAGACGCGAACGATGCGGCGCTACGGACCGCAATCCTTACCGTCGCGTATCTGGATAGAGAACGAAACAGACTTTCTCAAGCTCACTGGCAAAGAGGGAGAATTCAAGCGTTTCAAGGACGCGGTTCAAGCAGCACGGCGAGACGTGCCGCAGCTTTCCGATTGGATAGAAGCGCGTCCGAAAGAGGTGCTTAGGCACTTGAATAAATGGGCGGGTCTGCTTAAAGTGTGCCGCTATTTTTTAGAACAGCCCCGCCCCAACCTCTACACGCGCGAATTGCCGATTGCGGTGCACAGCAAGTTCGTGGAGGAGAACAGGGGGATTCTCAGCAAGCTGCTAGGGCACGTCCTACCCCTAGACGGTATGGACGAACGCGAAGCTCTGTTCGAAAAGCGCTTCCACCTCCGCTACAAAGAAGCGCTCATCCGCTTTAGAGTCTTGGATGAACGGTTTGTAGAACGTTACGCCCTGCCCGTCAGCGACCTCAGCACACCCGTCTCTCAGTTTGCGTCGCTTGACCTCGCTGGACACCCCTTCGTCATCACGGAGAACGAAATGACGTTTCTGACGCTGCCTATGCTCCCAAATAGCTTTGGGCTCTTCGGCAAGGGCTTCGCAGTGGAGGTGCTCGCGTCTGTTACGTGGCTCGAGCGCTGCCCCATCCTCTATTGGGGCGACCTCGACGCGCACGGCTTTCAAATTCTGTCGCAGCTACGAGGCTATTTCCCCAACGTCATCTCGCTCATGATGGATGAGGTGACGTTACGGACGTTCGGTGCGTTCAAAGTTTCTGGCGCGAAGAGCACGGTGACGGCGCTACCGAACCTAACGCTGGAAGAGGCGCGGGTCTTTGACCTCTTAGTTCGGGGTGAGGTGAGGCTCGAGCAAGAGCGCATCTCTCACGGTTACGCCGTTCGGGAGCTTCGGCGCTTATATATAGCGCTCAATCTGGCTCGGTGATTTCAACGACGCGACCCTCTTTAGAATGCGTCCAGCCAGGCTTTCCCCACCCTCGAGCGTTGCGCAGCCGAATCCCGCTCGCGTGTAAAGAGGTGCGCCAGACCTCTTTAAGTAGGACGAGGCTTTGGGCGACGCGAAGTTCAACGTCGTGAGCTTCTAGCTCGTCCACTAAATTGTCCAGCACATCCATCCGCAAGGGTTCCACGACCTCTTTCGAAACCCACATGCCCGCGTCGTGGAGGTTTTCAAAGGATTCGGTGGGCAGTTCGTAGCGGTAAATTGGGGTGGTTTGGAGGGGCTCGAGCCATGCCTTTTCGACATACGCAAGTTTTCCGTAAGAACTTCCGCGCCACCAGTGCTCGATATCCTTAGAAGTTGAGTTCGGCGTCACCCAAAGCAAGATGCGGGGGCAGTCGCGGGGGAAGAGGTACATGACTTGATGGGATTCGTCTATCGCCCACACGAGAGGTCCGTTAAGCCATTCGGAGCCCTCGGGTCGTTCAACGGAAACACGCACGGGACGCGGAATAAACACGTTTATATTGGGGTCTTCGCTGAAGTGGTAGAGGTGCATCATACTCGAGGGTTATACGGATAATTGAATTAAGAGAAATTCAAAAGGGGGGAGTGAGCTTTGGGAAGCAAGGAGTCAGTATAGAAAAACCTAAATTCTCCTTGCTCCTCACTTCTTCACCCTTTAGCTGGCCGAACCGAGAGGTCCGTGACTTCGGCAGTGGCGCTCAGCGAGAGGACGCTCGAGACCTGCTGCGCCACATCCTCTGGCTGCACGAACTTTTCGGGGTCGTACTCCTTGCCTTCAAACTCGTGCACGCGCTTTTGCATCGGGCTCGCCACGCGCCCCGGATAGATGCTCACCACGCGCACGCCGTCCGGCTTGACCTCGGCGCGGAGCGAGTCGGCTAGGGCTCTGAGACCGTGTTTAGAGACCGCGTAGCTGCTCCAATTGGCCTTAGCATTGAGACCCGCGCCCGAGTTGATGAAGACGATTTGCCCTCTGGCTTGTTGGAGTGAAGGGAGAAGTTTCTGCGTCAAGAGGTAGGGCGCACGCAAGTTAACGCGGTACTGGAGGTCCAAATCTTCAGCGGAGGTCTCCGCGACGGGCGCGAGTGACACTGCGCCTGCACTGTGGATGAGAACGTCGATACTGCCAAGTCCGCTGAGCGTCGCAGCGACCTCTTCTAATTGGGTATCCTCGGCTAAATCGACCTGATGGATGACCGCCTCGCCGCCTGCCTCTTCGACTGCCTGTACAACCTCTTGCAAGCGTTCTTCGTTTCGTCCTAAGAGGTGCAGCGAGGTCTCAGGCTGCGCTAAGGTGAGCGCGGCTGCCTTACCGATGCCGCTGCTCGAGCCCGTAATAACAACTGTTCTCACGAGTTACCTCTTAGGTCAGCGTCGCCGCGTAAGCGCCTAATCGCCGCTTCCAAGTCGCCGCTACCCGCCACGCTGCTGCCGATGAGCACCGCGTCCGCCACGCCGCGCAAGCCTCCTATCTGCTCTGGTGTGCTGTAACCTGATTCGGCGACGAGCACACCTGTAAAGCCTTCGGCTCGAGCCTTCTGAATCAGTTTGGGGGCGTTGTTCAGGTCAATCTCGAGCGTCCGCAAATCCCGGTTGTTCACCCCGATAATCTCAGCGTCGGCTTGCAGGGCGATGTCCAACTCCGCTTCGTCGTGAACTTCGACTAAAGCGTCCAATTTCAAACGCGCCGCAAGGTCTAAGTACGCTTTGGTGTGCTCCCCCAACACCGCGACGATGAGGAGCACGGCGCTCGCCCCGGCGCGTTTCGCCTCCAAAAGTTGAACCGGATGAACCGTGAAGTCTTTGCGCAGTAGCGGCAGTGGAACGGTAGCTGCGACCTCTTCCAAATGCGCGAGCGACCCCCCGAAGTGACGCGGCTCGGTGAGGATGCTCAAAGCCGCCGCGCCGCCGCGCAAGTAGGCGCAGGCCGCCTCTACTGGGTTGAGGTCGGCGATTGCGCCCAGTGAGGGGCTCGAGCGTTTCACCTCAGCAATCACGCTGACTTCTTCATTCTGTAGAGATTCGTAGAAGCTCGGTCTCTGCGCAAGGTTTAAGTCTAAAGGCTCTATGGGTGCGTTCTTATAATCCAACGAACGCTCTAGGGAAATCTGTCCCAAGACACCGGGGACTTGTGTGACCTCCTCGAGCGACAGGGTAGGCACGTCCGCTAAATCAGCCAGGTTGAAATCCGTCAAGCTCATGTCAGTACGTGTGGAAGCCTTCAAGGTTGCCCTCCTCTCCCCAAGTGACGTCCACGTTTTCGACCTCTGCGTGAGCAGGTCCGCGCTGCAGTTGGTGTAAGAGCGCTTCTAAGTCGTCACGCTCACCCTCCGCGACGATTTCGACGCGCCCGTCGTCCAAGTTTTCGGCGTAGCCGTTTAGGTTCATGTCCAGCGCGTGACGGCGGGTAAAGGCGCGAAAGCCCACGCCCTGCACGTCGCCGGAAATCAGCACGGTCATCCTCGAGTGTTCGCCCCTATGTCCATTTGCCATTACTCGTCTCCAACATGCCCCTAAAAGAGCGTTATGTATGTTTGGGAGTTCTACACCTTCAACGCTTAGACCTTTCAATCCTTATAGCACTTCCACGCTTCGCTGCACCAACTGACTGTGTCTATTTCTTCTCGCATCCGCTCGCACGTTTCATTGCTGTAGCAATGAAACGTGGAAACGCTATTACTTCAAGCCGCGACCCCTTTACAGTCTACAGTCTAAGACATCGCGGGTGCTCGAGGTGGTAGATGAGGTCGGGTTTAGGCTGGAACCGCAATTCAGCCCCTCAGCTTCAGCCTTTTCCTGACTCGCTGATACGGATTCCGCTAAATTCCCTATCACCGAGAAAGGCGTTCGGTGATAGTCCATACCGCTCCATCCGTATCTTTGTTCCTGCTCGCATCCGCTCGGATTGATAGAGAATCAATCGGAATTGGTATGAGAGGCTGACCAGCTAGTTAGCTGAAATGAGCTTAGAATTTGCCTGAACGCTTCACGTTTTCATCAAAGGTTGAGAAAAAGTTCATAGTGCCCTTTCGGGTATAGCGGCTTTGCGCCTATCTAGCGGGCGGTAGTGTTATCCTAGTCAGCGGTTCCCCGTGTGGTTTTTCGTGTGGTGAATCCTAACCTATGTCCCAGCCGAGTCGTGAACAGTCCCGTGGGGTCTCGAGCATCCTGAGAGGTGCGCGTGTTCAAAAGCGCGTGCTCGTCCCTGTGGTGTTGCTCATCCTCGCGTTAGCGCTCTACTTTACGCCGCAACTCCCCCCGGTGCGCTCGTGGGCGCTTTCAAAGGTACAAAACGCAGTGACCAACTTAGGCTATGACCTCTCTTATGGGCGGAGCGCAGGCAACCTCTGGCACGGTGTCACGCTGCGCGGGGCAGAAGTGACGGGGCCGGGGGTGGATACGCGCTTGGGGCGGCTCGGCGTGGACTATAACCTGCTCGGACTTCTCACCGGAAGGTTTCCTTTTTCAGTCTCGGCGGCGGACGTCACGGGCGACATCAACCCCCAAGAGGTCAGCGTGCCCCAGCAGGGCGGAGGTAGCGTACCGATTCGCCCAACCCTGCGCAGCGCTGAGCTTGACGGTGTGAACCTCAATATCAACGACGTGCCCTACACGCTCCCGGACCTGAGCGTCGCCGACCTCAGTTTGAATGACGCGGATAATGGCCTGGACGTCGCCACGACGCTCGCGACGCCTCAGGGTGAAGCGAGGGTGGAGGCGCAGGTCGGCTTTTCACCTCTCGCTATAGACGCCCGCGTGCCGAACGTCGATTTAGCCATCGCCAAGCATTGGTTTGAGGGTATCGAAGGCGGACAGGCGTCGGGAACGGTGACGTACGCGGACGGTGAAGCGGCGGCGGACTTGGCGCTTAACAGCGCCGCAGTCACCGTCGTCGGCACGACGCTGACAGAGCTCTCTGGCCCCGTCACCTACGATGGGCAAGAGGTTCGCGCCGACCTCACCGGACGAGCCCTCGGCGGGCCGGTGCGAGGGAACGCTGTAGTGGATATCTCCGCGCAGCGGTGGCGCTCGGACGTGACGGGAGATATTAGGCTCGGTGAGGCGGCGGCGTGGCTCGCCCCCGGCAACCTACCCGAAGATGCCGTCACAGGTGACGCGGACGTGTCGCTCTCGCTCTCGGGTTGGCAGCAGATCGACCTCTCGGGTCAGGCGCGAGGGCAGGGTGAGGTGTTCGGTAGGCCGCTCGAGAACCTGGACGTGGACTTCGGCTTCGAGACGGACGCAGGCACGAACGTACAGGCGAACGGCACGCTCGCAGGTGGACCGTTTACAGCGAACCTCTCGCCCTCCGAGGCGGGCGGCTTCGACATTCAGGCTCGAGCCGAAAGCGTCAACGTCACCGAACAGTTGCAAGGCGAACCTGCGCGCAGACTTGCAGCAGTCCGAAGGCTTGACGGGCGAGGCGCTCTTGGGGTTGTCGGGCACGGCGGCAGGGCGCGAGGTCAACCTCAGCGCCGACGCCACCGCGTTAGCCGAAGGCTGGAACGTTGACCTCTCCGGGCAAGACGGTGCGGGCGCGACCCTAGACGGAGAGGTTGCGTTGCGCGGCGAACAGGTCACGGCTGAACTTAGAGCGCAAGAGGTGAGTTTGCCGGATTCTCCCGTCCAAGTGGAGCCACTGAGCGCCGTGCTGAGCGCGGACGGCACGCTGAGCGAGCTTCCCCTGACGTTGCGCTTAGGCACGCAGGACGCACAGGACACACTTGCGCCGAGTGTGGCGGGCGTGGACGTCGCAAGTGACCTTTCGGGTCAAGCGAGCGCGGTGTTAGAGGGCACGCGCCTGCGCGACCTCACCGCGCAGTTTGGACCGCTCAGCGCGTCGGGTGCGTTCGACTTAGCCGACCAGACGGGGCGGCTCGAGTACGCCCTCAACGCCCTCGAGCTAGCCGGGCGCGTCCAAGGAACCCTCGGTTTGGAAGCAGGGGTGCTCGAGCTGCGCGAAAGCGCATTCACCAACCAGGTCACGCTGGACGCTGCTAACTTAACTGCGTTCGGCGTCGCCCCTTTTGACCTCAATGCAGAGGTGGCCCTAGAAAGAGACGCACAAAGCGAACAAGAACTTACCGGGACGGTAGACGGCGTGCTCTCCTTTGTGGGCGAGGACGCCGCTTTAGACCTCTCCGGCACGCTGCGCGACCTCTCGCTCGCGGGCACGCTCCCCGCTGACCTCTTGGTCAGTTCGGACGCGGCGGAGCTTAACGGCGATGTGCGGTTAGGCGCAGAGGTCAACCTCTTGGAGCCGCGTTACGACCTCCAAACAGTGTGGGAGACAGAAACCCAATCCCTAGAACTCAACGCGCAAGGAGAAGGAGCACAACTCGAGGGGACGCTCAGCGCGGAGGGTCTTAATGGCTCCTTCTCAACCCAGGGGGACGTGCCGAGCTTTAGGCTCGAGGCCGACGCTTTCCCCCTCTCGCCCTTCGTCGCAGAACCTGATCTCGGCGCAACCCTCAACGGCACGCTCAGCTACGCGGGCGATTGGGACGGTACGCTCACCGCGCAACTCGACGCGCCTGTGGACGCCACAGCGCGATCTATCGGGGCGGGGGAGCGGCTCAGGTTAGAAGCGCAAACCGATCAGGGTGCGCTCTCCGCGTCGGCCTCGGGTCAGCTTCTACCTTCCCTAAACGTGAGCGTGGACGCGAGCGCGGCGGAGCGGGCGCAACTCAGCGGTACGCTAGACGGAACGACCTTTGACGGCACGCTCCAGACTCAGGCTATAGAGACGCCCCAAGCGAGCGTGAGCGCACAAACCGCGCAGGTGCAAGCGTCGCTCTCGGACGGATTGTCGTTGCAAGTGGACGGCGAAGCCGTTGACTTAGCGCTTAACAGTGGCAACTGGACTGGCGACCTCCAAGTGCCCTTCACCTTGCGCGGCGAGCCGCACACGTTGCAAGCCTCCGTAAGGGGCGAGACAGCCACACCGCAAATCGACGGAAACGTACAAGGTCCGCTCGTGCAAGGACCTGTTCGTGCGAGTCGGCAGGGCGGACAAGCCTCGTTGAGCGTGGACGCCGCGCCCTTCTTGCCCACCGACGACGCGCAACTCAACGCCGACCTCTCTTTCTCCCAAGACCTCTCGTGGACGGCAGAGGTCACGGGGGACGGGACGTATAGAGATGCGCCCGTGAACGTGCAGGCCAACCTCTCGGGCGAGCAGCAGAACTATCAGGGTGAGGGCACGTTAAACGTGCGTGACGGCACCGTCCCTTTTCAAGCGAGCGGTTCGGGTGCAAATGTAGAGGTGAACACACAGCTTGATAACTTCGACCTCGCGAATGTGCAGGGGCTCGTGCCCGGTTCTCCCACGGGTACAGCCTCGGGTACGGCGCGACTCAGCCGCACGGGAGAGGGGCTCAACTACAGCGCCGACCTCCGCGCGACGGGCACAGCGCAGGGGAGACCGCTCGACGTGACGGTGACGGCGAACGATGAAACGGGCGTCAACGTCGCGGGTGAGGTGGCGGGCACACGGGTCAACCTCAGCAACGCGGCGAGCGGTGAGGCGAACGCTTTCGATGTTTCGTTGGACGAGGGTCCGCTGACGCTGCAAGCTCAGGTGAGAACGGGGGAGACGCTCAGCGTAGAGGGGAGCGGGACGTTCCAGGATGAACCGCTCAGCGTGGACGCGAGGCTCGAGCCCAGCACCCTCACCGGTGACGTTACAGCATCTTTAGGCGCGGCCACGCTCACCGCAAATGCAACGGGCGAGCAAATCCAGGGCAACCTGGACGCGCCGGGTGGTCTTCTCGCCTTTGAGCAACCTCTTAACGCTGACTTCGCCGCGACGCGCGCAAACGGACAGTTCACGCTGACCTCTTTCAACGCTGCGCTGCCACAGAACGACCTCTCGCTCGACCTCTCCGGCCCCGCTTGGCCCAACCCGGCGCTAACAGGTGCGTTGCAGACGGGCGTGCTAGACGAACCCGTTGAGGTTAGCTTCGTGCGAGAGGGCGGCTACCGCTTGACCTTGGAACCGGGCGAATTAGACCTGCTCGCCAACTTCTCGCCTAGCTTTGCGCCCCTGTCGCTCGAGGCGCAGGGAACGCTCACTGCGTTTAGCACTGACCTCCGCAGCGACTTGGCGTGGGGAGCCGAGTCGGGCTTTTCCGGTGAAGCGCAAGCTGTTTACACTCAGGGCGAGGCGAACGCGGTGCTCAATCTCATAGGTGAGGGCAACCTCAGCGCGTCGGGCGTGGTTGGCTACAGCGGGGAAGAGGTCGCGCAGCTTAGTGCGGCGCTGAGCCGCGCGCCGTGGCGCGACCAGAGCGTGTCTGGCAACGTGGACATCAACGCGCCGCTCGGGGCGCTCAGTCCGGTGTGGCCCGGTGAGCCGCTTGCGCTTACGGGTAACTTGACCTTAGAGGGCACGCTCGCTCAGCCTGACCTCTTCGGCCCCGTCGCTTTGGCGGGCGCGCTAGAGGCGGCGGGCGCACTGCGGGCGTCGCTGGAAGGCGCGACGTTCAATCTGCAAGGCGAGAACTTAGCATTCGGCGCGCAAGCCTCGCCGCAGGGCTGGACCTTGAGCGCAGACGCGGACGCGCTGAATGTGCAAGACCTCGCGCCGCAACTGGGCGCGCCGCGCTTCACGGCGCAAGTGAGCGGTGAGGGAACGTGGGGCGGTGCGCCGGAGGTTGTGGCCGACACGCTCCTCTTGGAGACGGTGCGCAGCCGCGTCGCGGGCGAGGCGAGCTATGCGGACGGGTCGCTCTTCGTACCTTTAGACCTCGACGTCAACTTAGCGGAAGTTGGCAACTTGCGCGGTCAGGTCGAAGGGGCGCTCCTGGTGGGCAGCGCGACCTCTTTGGCGGGGACGCCGCTCTCGGGTGGGCTGGTGGTGCGTGACGCGGGGTTGGCGGGCGCGACCTGGAGCCTTGCGGGAGATGTGGACTTAGGCGGCACGCTGAGTGCGCCGACCTTGGAGACGCGCTTAGAAGGCGCGGGTAGCGCCGAGGGCGAGCTTAGCGCCCGCCTCGAGCCGGGTCGTTACGCCGCGCTCACCAGCACCTTGGCGCTCGGACCCCTTACGAGTGACCTGCGTTTGCGCTGGCGCTTGGGCGAATTGGTGGCGCAAGGCAGGCTCGCCTACGCGGACTACGCCCTGATGCTGGACGCGGCGGACAACACCATCTTGCTCACAGGCAACGAGAAATTGGCAGGTTGGCGCGGCGCGGTGAGCACGCAGGAGGCGCAGCTTGCGGGCGACTTGGCGAGTCTGTCGCCGCAGCTTGGCGGCGCGCTCAACCTCGCGGCGGATTGGGGAACTACAGGAGCCACAAACGGGACTACAGTGGCGGGGTCGTTCACCGACTTGCAGGCGGGCTCTGTGGCGCTAGGCGACCTCACCCTCGGTTCGGTGAACACCGAGAATGGCTTGGAGCGCCTCACCTTGCAAGGCGACGTCCTCACCGCGTCGTTAGGGCTCACTGGCACTCCGGCGTGGCAACTCTCGAGGCTCGAGCTACCTCTCCCCAACGAGAGCGTCTTACGAGCGGAAGGCGCGGGGACGACGCGTGAGGGCGCGTTGGACGCGGTTCTAACGAGCGCCCTCTCAGGCGAAGCGCTCAGTGTGCCGCTGGCGCTGCGTTACGGTGAGGCGGGTCTCGCCGTGACCTCTCAGGCCGAGGTGCTTTCGGGCACGCTGAACTTGGACGCTCGCTACGGTACGTTGGGTACTTCGGATGACTCGGATGATGCCTTGGATGGATAACTCAGGGGATGCGCTAAGCGGTTGGTCGGGCGGGCTCGAGCTGTCCAATATCACTTTTCAAGGTGCAGTAGCCGATATCCAAAGTGAGCTTTCCGGGGCGCTGAGCAACGGGTCCAACGTTAGACGGAACCCTAACGCTTGCACAGGCGGAAAATACGCTCGCTGGCACCTTTGCGCTGAGCCCCGGTGAGGTGCGGCTCGAGCAGCGCCTCGTCTCACCCTTTTTAGAAGAACCGCTCGCGGTGACGGGGACGCTTGCGCCGCTCGAGCTTGCGCTCAGCACCTCGCCGGAGAATCAGCTACGGGTCTCGAGTGGTGAGGGTGCGCTCGCGGCGGCGGGCTCGCTCGCCCTAAACGTCGGCCCGGCGCAGGTGCAACTTACCGACTCGGACGCGGCGGACACGTGGCTCAACCTCACGCTGGCCGCCGCAAGTGCGCCCGACTTGGCGTTGCGGGGCACGCTGCCGAACACGCCGCTTCAGACGTGGTTGCCCGAGGTGCTAGGCGGCTTTACCCTCTCAGGCATACGCGGGGCCGAGGGCAGCGTCACCGTGCAGGCGCAGCCTGCGCCCCGTGCGGCGCTGGACGCGCTGCGCTGGAGTACAGAATTAGGGACGCTCGAGCTGTCCGGCGCAGCCGTGCCCGGTGACGTAGACATCCAGGGGGTGTGGCGCGGCGCTGAGAACGTGTCAGCAACCGATACGACCTTCCTCCCTTGGCTCGCTGAGGTGCGAGCGCTCCCCTTCGAACTTGAGGTAGCGGGGACTCGAGCCGAGGTTACGGCGGCGGGCGGCGTCGGTACGCTGGACGCGAGCTTCGACTGGGCGGCGAACACGGCAGCCTTGAACGCGGACCTCTCGCTCGGCCTAAACGAGACGACAGGTGAAGCGGACAGTGAGACGGTTGATAGGGACGGCTGATGGGACGACGGGTGAGGTCGCAAGTACGATTGAGGCGGCGCTACGCTATACGCCTGAGACGGGACCCCAAGGGGATATTCGCGTGCTCGAGGTCCCTCTAGCCGACGCGCCCAACATCCCCACCCTCACGCTTACCACGCTCCTCACAGCGGACCCACGCGGGCTGCGCGGCAGCGGCACGCTCGGTGTCGGCGAGGGTCAGGCGACGGTGCAGGGGCAACTCGGCTGGGCGCAGTTTGTCCCCCAAGGTTTGCTGGCGACGTACCTTCCGCAAGCGAACGATGCTCGCGTGGCGCGGCTCCGTTTGGACGGCTTAAACGTTTCGGAGCTGCCCGTCGTCCAGCGCCGCGTGCCCAACTTGGACGCGCCCTTTAGCGGCGTGGTGAGGCTCAGTGGCGACCAAGTTTTAGGGCAACTCCTCAGCCCCGACCTGAGCGTTGCGGACACCGCGCTGCCGACCCAAATCGAGCTGAGCGGCACGGTGCAAACCCTCGAGGCCAGGACGAGCTTAGGCAGCAGCCAACTCCGCGTGTCCTATGATGGAGAATCCGTGGCAGGCTTTTTCGACTTAGAGCAGTTCCCCTTGGAAATCTTGGCAGAAGCGGCCACCGACGCTAGCACCGTTTCAGCCTCGGCGACGGGCGCAGCCCGCTTTGATGTGCCGCTTGACGCGCTCAGCCAGAGCTACGTGCAAGTCGCCACCGAGCGGCTCATCTTGAGGCGCGAAGGCGCGAGTGAGGTCACGCGCGGGGAGGTCGCTTTGCGCTACGACGAAGGCGGGCTCATCATCGACCGCGCCGAGTTTCGCGGCGGCGGCTTTTGGCGGGCCGAAGGGCGCGTCACCCGCGACGTCTTAGACCTCTCGCTCCAGGCCGAAGACGCCGACGTGACGCCGCTCCTAAGCCTTGTGCCGCGCTTAGCGGCCTTGCAGGTCGGGGCGCAGGGCTCGCTCAGCTTGGCGGCGACGGGCTCACTGAGCGAGCCGCAGTTAGAGCTGACCAGCCCCAACTTAGGGCTCAGCTTGGCGGGTTCGTCGTACCGCTTGACGGGCGCAAAGGTCACGTTAGACGACGAAGATTTGAACATCGTCGCGGCGCTCCAGGGCGTTGCGCCCGTCGGCGGCGACCTCGCCCTGCGCGGTGACGCTCAGCTCAGCCTCGCGCCCTACAATTTGGAGAATTTCGTCTTAGCCTTTGAGGGCGCGGCGGCGCTGCCCGTCCTCGGCCTTGTGCAAGGAATTGCAGGTGAAGTAACCGCAGGAGAGGGTGCGGACGGGTGGTCGCTCGAGAGCCGCGCCCTGCTCGGTCGCCCCGTCACCTTGACGGGTAGCCTCGCGCCCTTAGACCTCAGTCTGCGCGGCGACAACCTCGACGTCAACGCGAAAAACTTCTTTCTAGCCTCGTCTGCCACCGACGTTGACGTAGGCATCACGCGGCGCGGCGAAGACTTCGTCATCGCCGGCGACGTCATCGTCGATTCAGCGCGGCTCACCCCGGCGCGGGAGCAGACGGCGGCGAGCGGTGCGAACGGTGCAGCGAATAGGACGGCAAGTGGGGCGAGCAGTGGAGCCTCGAGAGCGGGCGCGTCATCAACAGCAGGTGCGCCTCTCAACGCGGATACCGAACCGGGTAGCGCGGGGGGTAGGGTAAATTCAGCGGCGGACGCGGGTGTGCTCGGTGCAAGCGAAAACATCAGTGTTCCAGCAGACACAAGGGCAGATACAGGGGCAGACACAGGGGCAGACACAGCCGACCTCTTCGCCAACTCAGCGGGCACGTCCGCGAATGCGCCCGCAGCGTCGCCCGCTGCGCCCAACCCGGTTTTGCAGAGCATCCTCTTCGAGGTGGGCCTCCGCGCCCAAAGTAGCGTTCAGTTCCGCGCGGGCTTTGGCACCGCCGAACTCACCTTCGACTTGGACTTGACGGGCACCGCCGCCACGCCGGAGCTTTCAGGCGCGGCTCGCATCCTCCAAGGGACGGTTCGCTTCTCGAGCAAAGATTTCGTCATCGAGGAGGGCGCGGCCACCTTCCAACCCTCGCAAGGGGTCTTCCCGACGCTCGACTTGGTGGCGCAGGCGACCTTCAACAAGGGGGACGCGCTGGGCAACCTGAGGAGCCGCTACGAGTTTATCGAACCGCGCGAGGGTTCGACCTTTAATACGCAGCTCGAGGTCACAGGTACCTTCGAAGAGGTGGACGGCCAGCCCCGCCCCGTGCTCGACCTAGAGCCGAGCCTTAGCAGCGACGCCGTGGTACAAGAGCAGGGCAGCAACGCGCCGCGCCCGCTAGAGGAGCCCGAGTTGGTCTCGCTCCTCACGCTAGGCCGCTTGCAACTCGGTCAGGGTTTGGCGGGCGCGGATAGCTTGGCGGGTACGGTGGCTGAAAGCGCTCTGGACACTGCCGTAGACTTTCTCGTCTTGTCCGAGGTGCAAAACGCCCTCAGCGACGCCTTGGGCGTCGGGCTCTTTGAAATCCGCACCAGCGCGATCAGCTCGCTTTTGGACCGCGAAGAGAGCGACCCCTTTGGCGTCTCGCTGCGCGTGGGCGGCTACATCGGCGACGACCTCTTCGCCAGCTTAGAAGTTGGCCGCTTCGACGACCCCGACGCCCGCTACGCGCTCTCCAACGAATTCAGCCTGCGCTACGACCTAGCGCCTTTAGAGATCAATTTCGCGGGCGAGGTCAACTTCTTGGATAACGCCGCGCTGTCTGCCGTGACCGAGTTCGACTTTTCACTCGGCTACAGCATCACGCCGCTGATCAGTTTGGAGGCGGGCTTGGGCGCGTCGGGCGTCGGTCAGGGTACGAACACGAGCGCTCGCTTTGGGGTGAGTTTTACGTGGTAATACTAGCAGGTGTCATCTGGTCAGCTACACTCCCACTGAAAAGAACATCGTTTAGCACGCACTTTGAGTGATGATATCTGCGGAGAAGTGGTGCAACGATAAGTGGAAATGCTATACCTATAGACCACGCTGGAAAAGTCAAATAGCAGGTATACCCCTAGAGGCGGGTTTCAAACCCACCTCACCAGTTTTGCCTATGTTGCGCACGCTTTCGTTGAGAAAGATGGTTGTGCGAGATCCAGAGAGGTTGAGCAATATTAATAGCGTTTCCATTTGAGCCTACACCAGCAGGCTTGAATGTGAGCGGATGCGAATAGAAATAGACGCCACCAGTTGTGGTGCAATGAGAAGTGGAAACGCTATAAATCGCATATCTGATGAGAGCGTTGCTTCGCCTAGCAACTAGTGAGAGTGTATGTAACAGCAGGGTCGCGCGACTTAACTTTGTTCACTGTAACTAGACGAGTCCTGCTATAAATAGCACTTTCACAACATACTGAGACAGAATTTTGCAGATATCATCTTTGAACGTGTGTGCTAAACGTCGTTTCTTACAGTGAGAGCGTTGCTTCGCGCACTCAGACCAGATGATACCTGCTAAAAGATGAATAATCCACGTCTCCGCCGAAAACCCTCTGTTACACTTTCTAAGTGCAAGACCTCGACCAAATCCTCGCTTACCTCGTCAACCACGTAGACGGTGCGCTCTGCGCCGCTGTTGGCGGTATGGACGGCCTTCTCATCGAGCAGTATTCCGCTGATGAGAAAGACCTCACCGCTGTCGCCGCCGAGCAGACGAGCCTCCTCTCATTTAGTCAGAGCGCGTACTCAAAAGCGCTAGAGGGCGGCGACCTCAAAGAGGTCATCGTTTCGGCGGACGAGGTGGTAGGTTACACGCGCCTCTTAGGGGATGACCTCTTCTGTTTGGTCGTGCTGAACGCTTCGGGCAACTTGGGCAAGGCGCGGCTCTACAGCGAGCAAGTGAGCGGCGCGATTCGCGAGGTGCTCTTATGACCCTAAAAGAAGCGCTCAATCCGCTTTTGATGTTGGACGGCCTCGTGACGCTCGCCGTATTGACCGGTGACGGCTTGCCCGTCGAAGTGATTGGCTATGAGGAGTCGGAAACGTTTGCAGCCGAACTCGTGAGCGTGGCTGCCGCCGCGTGGCGCGGGTTTGAGTCGCTCGAGCTAGGCCCCGCCAGCCGCGTGTGCGTCTTGGTAGAAGATTTAGAAGCGTTCGTCGTGCCGCTAGAAACTCATGTGCTCGTAGCGGTCTTCGAGCAAAAGGACAGCGCGGCGGCGGCGCAGCTTATCGGCAAGACCAAGGCGCAGTTAGAGAGCGCTTTAGGAGCAACCTATGAACTTAGCTGAGCTGTTAAACGAAGCCCTGACCATTAAGGGCGTGACGAGCGCAGCCGTCGTCGCGCAAGACGGCAAGCTCGTCGAAGGAGCCTCGAACAGCGGGCAAGACCTGAGCTTTGTGGGCGGGCTGATCACGAGCGGGATGGCGTCCAGCCGCGTCTTAGCCGAACTTTTAGGCGAAGGCGAAATCACCCAAACGATGATCGAATTTGACGAAGGCCCGGTGCTCATTACGCCACTAGGTGACGCGATGGGCGAAGGCTACGTCGCAGTCATCACGATGGGCTCTGCGAGCGATATAGGGCGGGCACGTTTTGGCTTGCGGAAACTGTTGCCGCAGTTGGCGGAGGCAGTCGCAGCTTAATCGCTAGAATTTTGAAGTTTGAGAGGTGAGGACGTATCCTCACCTCTTTATTTGTTTTTCGACTATTTTCTCTAGGTCAATCCGTCCCCGCCGACGCTTCCATCAAGTTATCACTAAGAGGTTTACCCGTTGGGTTTTGCTGCATCAAAAGCGCCGCCCCACCCGCAACCGCCAAACTCACCGCGTACACGCTGAGCGCAAGAGGTAACGAGAGCGTGAGCAAGTAACCCCCAAGAGGTGCGGCGAAGATACCTGCCGCCCGCGCCATCGCGCCCGCCCAGCCCATGCCTGTCGCCCGAACTTCCGTCGGATAGGCTTCGGGCGTGTAAGCGTAGAGCGCACCCCACGCGCCGAGTAGCGAGAAACTTAGCAGCATACTTCCGCCTACGATGAGCGCCGAAGAGGTCGCGAGCGCGAACATCATGCTAGCTAGAGCGCTGCCAAAGAGGAAAACGGCCAAGGTGTTGCGTCTGCCGATGCGTTCCAAGAGGGTCGCCGAGAGCGCGTAGCCTGGTAGTTGCGCGAGCGCTAAAAGCACCAAGTAGCCGTAGCCGCGCACGAACTCGAAGCCCTCTTGCACGAAGATGCGCGGCAACCAGGTGAAAATGCCGTAGTAACCGAGCGAGAGCCCGAACCACATGACCGAGAAGAGCAGTGTGCGCCGCCGCAAGACGCCGCTAAAAAGCGCGGCTGTCGTCGAGGTGACGGTGCGTTTCTGCACGTGTAAGTCACCGATTTCGACAGTTGTCTGGTTGATGTCGGCGACCTTTTGAAGCACCGCTTTCGCCTCTTCTTGACGTCCCGTCAGCAAGAGGTAGCGCGGCGATTCGGGCACCCACAGCCGCAAAAAGAAACCGAGCAAACCCGGAAACGCCGAAATCGCAAAGAGCCAGCGCCAGCCTGTGTCGGGCAGCGCAGGGACGATGCCCCAGGCGATGAGGGCAATCAGGAGCGTGCCTAATGCCCAGAACGCCTCCAAATACACCAAAAACCGCCCCCGCACCTTGCTCGGCAGATACTCCGCCATCACCGCGTAATCGACGGGCAGCGTGCCGCCTACCGCCGCGCCCGTCAGAAAGCGGAAGAGAAGCAAGAACAAGAGGTTGGGCGAGAACGCCGAGAGTAGACCGAAGATGGCGTCAAGTAGTACGGTCAGCAAGAAGATGCGCCTGCGCCCAAACCTGTCTGCCAAGACGCCGAAGCCCCACGCCCCGACGAGCATCCCGCCGAAAAACGCCGAGCCGACGAAGCCTGCCTGTGTCCCGGAAATGCCTAGTCCCACAATCAGCGACGGAATTGCGAAGCCTAAAATCAAGACTTCCATCGCGTCCGTCGCCCAGACAAGTCCGTTGATGCCTAAAAGCCGCCACTGAAACGCGCCCAGGCCGATGCGCTCGATGGCGTCGTCTACGGTTGTAGCAGGTTGCTGTGTTACCGATGCCGCTTTTGTCGTCATCTTTATCCTCATTGGAGAATGCGCCGTCTACCCAGAGCGTCAATAGACGTTAGACGACAGAGTGAAGGTCTCGAGCTATGACAGCGTAGAGACCAAGAGGTAAGCCTAGAAAAGATGACAGCTAAGTTTTCGTGGACATGTTGGGCTCCCATTGTTTTGACATTCCGCTGCTGGTGGCCGATTGGGTAACGCCTTTGGACTTGCGTTCAAGTCCTTGCTCAGCAGAGGGCGCAGTAATGCGCAGTTCAAATATATCACAGCGACTCTACTACTTTTGTCTCGTCCCGGTATTCATTTCGGTGTTACTTTTTGATTTGTGAACGAGGAAGGATGAAAAGTGGAACTCGCAAGCATTTTCTGGGACTACCGAGATAATTCTAGGAAAGTGAGCGTATTGCCCTAGTTTTACTTGCTATTAAGAGGTAATACGTAATACAGTATTACTATGAAACTCAAACGAGTTGACCCGACCTCAAAGCTAACCAGCAAGTTTCAAGCCACGATTCCGAGTGCAATTCGTGAGAAGCTAGACCTCGAGGCAGGTGATACGATCTCTTTTCAATTGGACGACGACAAGATTGTGCTTCGCAAAGTAACGCCGCTCGACCTCTCCTATCTGGAAAGCCTGGAAACAACGCTAAGCGAGTGGAACAGTGAAAATGATGATGACGCCTACAGAGGTTTATGACCTACCAACCTTTCCAAACTGTAGTCGTTCCTTTTCCCTTTACCGACTTAGGACTTTCTAAACGCCGCCCTGCCCTTATCTTGTCGTCAACCGAATTCAGCGACGCGCTCCAACATAGCGTCATGGCAATGATTACTAGCCAAAAAAACGCGCCGTGGGCGTTTGATGTCGCTCTTAAAGATTTGAAAGTAGCAGGCTTGCCCGCGCCGTCAGTGGTCCGCATGAAGCTCTTTACGCTCGACCATCGGCTCGTTCAAAACATTATCGGTCAACTTGCTCCAGAAGATGAAGATGCCGTCACTGCGATCTTGTGGCGTATCCTTCCCTAACTCGCCGTCCACCCCAAATCCATCGTCTGCGCCGTCCCCGTAATCCCCCACGCCCCTTCCGAGCAGAGGTAGGAGACGTAACCGCCGACATCTTCGGGCTCCAAGAGCCTCTTGATCGCGGTGTGTTCTAAGAGCACCTTCTCCTCGACCTCTTCGGGCCGAATGCCTCGCGTCTTCGCTTGGTCCTCGATCTGCTTTTCAACTAAGGGCGTGCGCACGTAGGCGGGGCAGACCGTGTTGCACGTGACGCCGTGCTCGCCGCCCTCCAACGCAGCCACCTTCGTAAAGCCCATCAGCCCGTGCTTCGCCGTGATGTAGGCAACTTTGTAAGGGCTCGCCACGAGCGAATGCGCACTACCGATATTGACGATGCGCCCGTGCCCCGACTTGATGAGGTGCGCCCAAGCGTACTTGGTGAGCAAAAAGGGCGCAGTGAGCATGAGCGACATCATGTCGTCCCAGGTGTCCTCAGAAAAGTCGGGGATGGGGTCGATGTTTTGAAAGCCTGCGTTGTTGACTAAAATGTCGAGACCCTCGTAGTGCTGGGCGGTTTTGTCCACCGCCTCTTTGCACCCTTCGCGGTTCGTTAGGTCCGCGCTAATGAAGATGCCGTCGAGTTCTGAGGCGACCTCTTGCCCTTTTTCCTCGTCGATGTCGGCGATAGCTATCTCTATGCCGTCTTTGCTGAGCGCTTCGGCGCAGGCTTTGCCGATGCCGCTCGAGCCCCCCGTAATCAGTGCTACTCGTGTCATTGTGCCTCCCAAAAGTTGAAGTTCTTAGTTTCTACCATAAAGAGCTAGTCAGCCTGTCAGCATTTCAGCTAGTCAGGGAAAAATCTAAAATGCTCACACAATTGACAAACTGCTATCATAAGCAAATCAATCGAATCCGAAACAGGTAGGTTTTAGCTTGAACATCATCTCGGTGTTCAGCGCGGCGTAGAGACGGATATCACGCATAGAGCGCGGCTTAGGAACCACCTACTCCAACAAAAGGCAAGGCTGCTTAGTCATAGTTGGCACACCTTCTACATCGTCAAGCTCACCCCGTCCACGGTGATGCTCCCTTTCGGGATGAGGTAACGTGCCAGCTCGGGGTCAGCTCGCACGGTGATGACGAACGCGAGCGGTTCGCGGCGGATAGCTGCGACTTCGCCTAACGCCTCCACATGACCGCTGATTATGTGTCCCCCGAAGCGGCCCTCAGCTTTCATAGCACGCTCGAGGTTCACCCGCGCCCCCTCCCTCCAGCGCGGCGCGGTTTTACACGTCTCTTTGGAGAGTTCGACCGTAAAGGTTTCGGCGCTATAGGCAACGACGGTGAGACAACAGCCTGAAATCGCCACCGAATCGCCTAACGCTAAATCTTCCAATACCTTGTCAGCCCGAAGGGTCACGCGCACGTCGCCGCCCGCTTTCTCTTTCACCTCTTCGACTTGCGCAACCAAGCCAACCTCTTCAACGATGCCCGTAAACACCTAGCGCACCTCTTGTTCTGCTTGTGGTTGTTCTACTTGTGGCTGCGCGTTCACCTCTCGTACATTTTTCTCGGGATAATACACGCGCCCGGTAATCAGCAAGTCCTGTTCGATGAAGTCCGTCGTAATGTCACTGAGTTCGATCGCCTCGTCCATCTCAGTGACGCCGAGCCCTCCGAGCGGGCTCGCGCCGCCCCCGCCCAAGAGTTTTGGGCCGATAAAGGTGGCAATTTTGTCCACGGCGCGTTGCTCGAAAAAGGACCAGGCGAGCGTGCCACCGCCCTCTAAGAGCAAACTCGTCACGTCTAACTCATAGAGTTTCTTGAGCGCCGCGCCGACGTCGGTTCTTCCGCGCACTTCGCTCAGGGTGAACACGGTTGCGCCTTTGTCTTGTAGTGCTTCAACTCGAGCCCGTGGCGCTTTCTCCGTCACGAAGAGAATCACGCTCGCGTCCTGACCCTGCGGGTCTTGGTCGAACAGTTTGGCGTCCGTAGGCGTTCTCGCGACCGAGTCGAAGATGACTTTGGTGGGGGTGTGGCCGTGCTCTAAACGAGAGGTCAGCAGCGGGTCGTCGAGCAGTACGGTGTTGATGCCGACGGCTACCGCGTCCAGTTCGTCGCGCCAGACTTGCACCAAATCCCGCGCGGCTTTGCCCGTAATCCAGCGCGAGCGCCCAGAGCGCGTGGCGATTTTGCCGTCCAAGGTCATCGCGGTTTTGTAGAGCACGAAGGGGCGCTGATTGCGCTGAACCGTTAGGAAAACCTCGTTTTGTCGCTCGGCTTCGCTCTGCAACACGCCTGTGATGACCTCGACGCCCGCCTCTTGCAACGTCTCTACACCGCTCACTTTCGGATTAGGGTCTTTGGCGGCGATGACGACGCGGCGCACTTTTGCGGCGATAAGTGCGTCAGTGCAAGGCGGGGTGCGATCCTGAAAGCTACAGGGCTCGAGTGTTACATATACCGTCGCCCCCGCGACCTCTTCTCGTGCGTCCTCAGCATCTTTGAGCGCGTTCACTTCTGCGTGAGGCTCACCTGCACCCTCAAACCACCCTCTGCCGATAACCTCATCATCCTTGACAATGAGGCAACCAACCAGCGGACGGGGTGAGGTGCGTCCGCGTCCCTTTTCGGCGAGTTCTAACGCCTGCGCCATGAAGCGTTCGTGTTCGGCGAGAGGTTCGCTGCCGCCCGCACTCACCGCGCGCCCCTATCAACGTGTCCTAAATCCATAGTGCCAAGACCGGGCGCAGCAGCGCCAAGTCGCGCCTCCTCTCATCCAGACGCTCACTTAAGTTCACCGCCAAAGGGTTGCAGGCGGAGCGCTAAACCGCAACGTTGCCCTAAAAATCTCATCACGCAGAAGAGGAGAGACCTCTTTTGACCCTCTTCTGCGTATTTGACCGTAGTTTCACCAATTGGCTTCACTAGCTCGAGAGTTCCGCCTCTTTGGTGCGCCGCTGCGACATATATGTATCCGAAACGAGTTTTTCAGTGCGGTCAGCAATCTCAGCGGGCGAGGGCTGCATGTCGGTGATGAGCCGCGCGTGGCGGTCAAAGGTGAGGTAGCCGTACGCCCAGTTCATAAAGGCGTTGACACGGTTTTGGTAGCCCGGCAGGTAAACGAGGTGTAAGAGGAGCCAGGAGAGCCAGCCTAAAAAGCCGCGAAAGTTGAAGCCGCCGAATGATTCGGACAGCTCAGCGACGCCCGCGTTGCGCCCGATAATTGCCATGATGCCCTTGTCGAAGTAGCTGAACGCTTGCGTTTGTTGCCCTTCGATAAGGCGCTGAATCTGCTTGGCGGCGTGCTTTCCCCCTTGAATGGCGACTTGGGCAACCTGCGGGTGCATGTTGCCCTCTTCGTCTTTGCTCGCCGCTGAGTCGCCGATAACAAAGGCGTAAGGGTGATCTGGAACGCTCAAATCTTCTTCAACTTTGACGCGGTAGCCGCGCTCGAGTTCCACGTCCATCGTCTCCACCACCGGGCTCGCGCGGATGCCCGCTGCCCAGAGGAGGGTGTGCGTCGGAATGATCTCGCCGCCTTCAAGCTCGACCTCATCCTCACGCACTTCAGAAACTGCCGTGCCTAAACGAATATCTACGCCGCGCCGCCGTAAAACGCGCTCAGTGTACTTTTGGGATTCCCCGTCGAAAGGAGCCAGTAGGTTGTCAAGCATCTCAATCAAAATGATGCGGGCTCTCGAGACGTCAAGGTCGGGAAAATCCTTGGGCAGAACGCGGTCAAACAGCTCCGAGAGCGCCCCTGCCATCTCCACCCCCGTCGGGCCACCCCCGACTAAAACAAAGTTGAGCACGCCCTCGTCGATGAGGCTCGGGTCGGCGTTGGCGCGTTCGAATTGGCGCAGCACGTGCGAACGGATATTGACTGCCTCAGTTAAGCTTTTGAGCATCAGACCGTGCTTTTTGACCCCCGGAATGCCGAAGTCGTTATAGACCGCGCCCGTCGCAACGATGAGGTAGTCAAAGTCAACGCTCTCATCGTCAGCTAAACTGACTTGCTTGTTGTCCCAGTCCACGTCGTTGACCGTGCCTTGACGAAAACGAAAGTTCTTCTGACGGCGAAAAATCGCCCTAACGGTGTGCGCGACCTCATCAGGTTCTAAACCTGCGGTGGCGACCTGGTAGATGAGGGGTTGAAAGGTGTGGTAGTTATTCTGGTCGATCATCAGGACTTCGACGGGCGCGTTGCGGAGGGCTTTAGCTGCGTAAAGACCGCCGAAGCCCGCTCCAACGATGACCACGCGCGGCTGCCGACCTGTTGTGAATTCGTGGGTCACGAAAAACCTCCTTTTGTAACGTTACGCTGTGACGTTTGCGCCTTGTGACGCCCGAGAACGAACTTCAGTACGAGTATAACCCCAAAGCGTGACGCGCTTATCTGCGACGGGTATCATTCTCTAGTCCCGAAGAAGCCGGGCCGTTACCCCTCGACCCTATAGGTATCACCATAGCGTTAAAGGGGGCTCGAGTTTGTATTCAGTCGTTAGCTTTCCTGAGCCATTTTAAGCGCAATCATACGTCCGGTAGGCGTGTCGGCAACGCCCCCCTCACCCGTCTCGCGCAACTCGGGCGGAAGGCTGCGCCCCACAGACGCCATCGCCGAGACGACCTCATCGGGGGGAATAAAAGACTCTAAGCCCGCTAAAGCAAGCTGCGCCGACGAGACCGCGTGAACGCTGAAAAAAGCGTTGCGGCTCACGCAAGGGACCTCGACGTAGCCGCCGACGGGGTCGCAGACCAAGCCGATGGTGTTCATCAAAGCCATCGTCGCGGCGTGTACGGCTTGCCTTGCGTTCCCGCCTAAAAGCTCACAGACTGCCGCCGCTGCCATCGCCGCCGAAGAGCCGATTTCCGCCTGGCAGCCACCGCTTGAGCCTGCAATGAACATCTGTTGTGAGATGATTTCGCCGATGCCCGCCGCGAGCGCAACAGGGTGTACAAGCTGTTCGTCGTCCAAACCCAAGTGGTCCGCCACGCCGAGCAGCGCACCGGGCAGCGTGCCCGCACTGCCCGCCGTCGGCGCGGCGACGATGCGGCCCATGCGGGCATTTTCTTCGTTCACGGCCATCGCATAGGCTTGGACGCGCTTCAAAAGAGGTGCGCCGAACTTATCTTCTGCTTCGTAGAGCGTTTTGGCGTTCCAACCGACCATCCCCGTGCGGCTCTTCTTATCCGAAGCCAAACCGCGCGTCACGGAGTCGCGCATCTCGTCAATACGTGAACGGAGCGCCGCTAAAAACTCGTCCTCAGCGGCGTCATCACCTTCAAAAGAATCCGCAAGAACCGCGTCCGACGCTAAACCCGCAACCTCAGAAAGCTCAGTTAGATTCACGCACTACCCCTCATCTTGACCCCACATCATCGACCGCGCATCACTTCAGGTAGAAAACGCAGCCAATGTATATACGGCACCTCGGTCAGATAGTCGAGCACGTACTGAGAAAGCTGACGGTCCACCTCCACCGACATCATCGCACTACCGCCGCGTTTGCGCCGCGCACAGTGCAGCGTGGCAATGTTGACCTCATCGTCGGCGATGACCCGCGCGACTCGCGCAATCACGCCGGGCTTGTCCTCGTGTTCTAGGAGCAGCGTGTGGTATGCGCCCGAAAAGTTGATGTCGAAACCGTTCACCTTAAAGACACGCACGGAGCCGCCGCCCAAGCTCGAGCCCACCACCTCGACCTCTTCTTCGGCGTTCGACAGCGACATCTTCACCGTGTTCGGGTGCACGTCGCCTAAATCTTTGGTTGCAAAGGCGATGCTGAGACCCTGCGCGGCGGCAAGCTCTAAAGCGTTTGGAAGTCGCGCATCGTCTGGATAGCAGCCCATGAGCCCCGCCGTTAACGCTAGGTCCGTGCCGTGTCCCTTCGCAGTTTTAGCAAAAGAGCCGTGTAAGGTGAGCGTCGCCGCGCTCGGCTCATGAATAAGCGTGTGCCGCGCCAAGAGCGCTAAGCGGCACGCGCCAGCGGTGTGACTGCTCGAGGGACCGACCATCACCGGCCCGATGACATCCAAGAGACTCATCTTTGAATTTTACTGAATAGGGTCCTTCAGGTACGTCCCGGTCTGATAACGAAGTACAAAACGATGGCGATGAGCGGAAAGACGAACGCACCAAGCCCCCACATGATTTTTTGTGGACGGGTCAAAGCGTTACGTTTCGACGTTTGATTCGCGATGAAAATAACGATAGCTGCCCACAGCGCAACGCCAACGAGCAAGAGAAATACTTCCGTGCTGGTCGCCGGAAAGCTGAGGCCAACCGTACCTAGAACGGCAAATTGTGAAACGATACTGTCTAAGCTGATCGCATGTAACATGTCTTCCCCCAAACAGCTCTTTATACGAGGAAGAACCAACTTTTTCTGCTAGCAGCGTTGCAGTTTAGAAAAAGCAGTAACGAGTAAAAAGCAATGAGTAAGAAGCTTTTACTTTCAACTCATTGCTCGGTACTCACTGCTTACTTCACCGACTCCTTGAGCGCTTTGCCGGGCTTAAAGGCCGGGTATTTGCTCGCCGGAATGTCGATCTTATCGGTTGTGCCGGGCTTGACGCCCGTGCGGGCGCGGCGCTCGCGCACTTCAAACGTGCCAAAACCCGTGAGCTGCACTTTGTAGTCTTGGTCTAGGTGCGTGCCGATCTGCTCGATCATCGCGTCCACGACCGACTTGACGTCCTTTTTCTTCATGCCCGTGTTGTCGGAGACTTTATCCACGAGGTCAGCTTTGGAAACTGTTTTCGCCTTTGCCATATTTTTCCTCCTTGAATTGTGACTTTGGGCGTACTTTAGCACGAGAAATCGGAGAAAGCAAGTCCCTCACGGGACATACGAGTTTGGCGGGTCAGAGACAGGGTTTCTATAACCTCTTTGCCTGAGCGCAGCCAGATAAACTCAATAAATGTTGTCCTAGACGCAACTTTAGAGCAAGGTCAGGAAAATGTCAAGAGGTGTTGATTGCACTAGCTCGAGTGGTGCAGATGCCAGGGATTCATTGTTTTAAGTGAAGTTGTCTCAGGTTCATCATCCGGCTTCCTCTGCATTTTCAGGTAAAAGCGCGTCGATGCGCGACATAAGCTCGCGGGTTAGGGCGCTCATCTCTTCTCTCGAGCGACCCTGCGGCACGATAGGCTCACCGAAAGAGACGCGAAAGTTGCGTCCTTCGCGCCAAATCGCGGCGGGCAAGAGCGGTACGCCTGCGCGTTGCGCCAAAAACGCCGCGCCGCCGTGCGCCTCTTTGTCGGCCGCCGTACTCGTCACTGTGCGCGTGCCCTGCGGAAAGATACCCACCGCCAAACCCTCTTTGAGGTAGCGCAGCGCCTCTTTAATAGCCCGCATGTCGCTCTTGCTCCGGTCCACTGGAAAGGCCATGAGGTGCTCGGACAACCAGCGCATCGGCTGTGATTCGAACAGCTCTTTCTTTGCCATAAAGTGAATTTCACGCGGCACGAGCGAGCCGATCACGGGCGGGTCGAAGGTGGAGAAGTGGTTGCTCGCGACAACTAAGCCGGGCGTTTTAGGAACATTCTCTAAGCCGCGAACTTGCAGCCCTAGAAAAAGCCGCGCGTAGTTGCGCACCGCAAAGGCGGCGAGGTAGTAAAACCAGTGCGTGCGTAGCCGACGCCAATTCACCGTTGCTCCCACTGTCTATCTTTTCGTCCACTGCTTTGTCTACTATTTTGCCTGTCAAGATAGAGTGCGCCCAACACGCCTACCAGCGCAGTGAGCCCGTGTAGGCTGAGCCACATCGTCGGGGAGGGGTCCCACGGGAGGTTGACGGAGAAGAGCCGCCGCTGTGAGAGTTGCCAGACGATGACCTGCGGGATGACGTAGAGGGTGGGGGAGATGACTACGGCAGGGTAGCGCCAGGCGAACTCTAAACCCAGCATGGCTAAGAGGCTCGAGCTGAGCACAATCGGCAACATCACCAGCCACTCTGTCGTCCCGCTGATAAGTCCCATGGCGGGTGTAAGGAGCGCCGTTGCATACGCAGAGGGCATCCCGGCAAAGGCAAAGGCTGCATACGACGCGAGCAAGATGCCCAAGCTCCGGTAGAGAATCGGCAGCGGCGCAACCGCGCAGACCGCCGCCAAGAGAAAAATGAACACGCCGACGAAAAAGGTCCGGGTCGAGGGCATAGTGCGGCTCACCGGCTGAGGGCGCGGCTCATGCGGGCGTTAGCTCCCTGAGCCGCTCGGCCATTGCCGGGATGCCGCGCAGATACGCGCCCGTCGAAGAGGTCTCGTGCGCCGCCACGCTCTCGGGTGTGCCCGCCGCGACCACCGTGCCGCCGCGCACCCCGCCGTCCGGCCCCAAGTCTACGATCCAGTCCGACGTTTTGATGACGTCCATGTTGTGCTCGATCACGACGAGCGTGTTGCCGCCATCGACCAAGCGGTGTAAAACGCCTAAGAGCTTCGACACGTCCTCGAAGTGAAGTCCGGTGGTGGGCTCGTCCAAGATGTAGAGGGTCTTGCCCGTCGAGCGTTTGCCGAGTTCCGAGGCGAGCTTGACGCGCTGCGCTTCGCCGCCCGAGAGCGTCGGTGAGGGCTGCCCGATTTTGATGTAGCCGAGTCCCACGTCCTGCATGAGTTGGAGCTTGCGGGCGATGTTTGGAATGTTCTCAAAGAACGTCGCGCCCTCGTCCACCGTCATCGCGAGCACGTCCGAGATGGACTTGCCGCGAATTTTAACCTCTAAGGTCTCACGGTTATACCGCGCGCCTTTACAGACCTCACAGGGCACGTAGATGTCGGGCAAGAAGTACATCTCGACCTTGACCGTGCCATCCCCTTTACACGCTTCGCAACGTCCACCCTTGACGTTAAAGGAGAAGCGCCCCGGCTTGTAGCCGCGCTTACGCGCTTCGGGGGCGCGGGTGTAGAGGTCGCGGATGTCGGTGAAGATACCTGTGTAGGTTGCGGGGTTGCTTCTAGGCGTGCGCCCGATGGGGCTCTGGTCGATTTCGATGACCTTATCCACGTGCTCCGTGCCTTGGATGCTCTTATGTGCGCCCGGTATCTCTTTCGCGCGGTAGAGCTGCTTAGCGAGCGAAGCGTGGAGGATGCGGTGAACGAGGGTGGATTTGCCCGAGCCGGACGCGCCCGTGATGCAGGTCAGCGTACCGAGAGGTATATCCACATCCACATTTTGCAGGTTGTGTTCGGTTGCGCCGACAATTTTAAGCGTCTTACCGTTGCCGTTTCTGCGCGACGCGGGCACGTCTATTTTGCGCTCGCCGCGCAAGTACGCCGCCGTCAGTGAATCTTTATCCTGCGTGAGCTTGTCCGGCTCGCCCGCCGCAACCACGTGACCGCCGTGGACGCCTGCGCCCGGCCCTAAGTCCACGATGTAGTCCGAGGCTCGCATGGTCTCTTCGTCGTGCTCGACGACGATGAGGGTGTTGCCTAAGTCGCGCAGCGAGAGGAGCGTTTTGAGGAGCCTCGAGTTATCCCTCGGGTGCAACCCAATCGAAGGCTCATCCAGCACGTAAAGCACACCCGTCAACCCGCTACCGACTTGGGTCGCCAAGCGAATGCGCTGCGCCTCACCACCTGAAAGGGTGTTCGCGCTTCTATCCAGCGTGAGGTAATCCAACCCGACGTTCTCCAAGAAGCCCAAGCGTGAGCCGACCTCGCGCATAATGGGCGCGGCGATGGCTCCGCCCGGCCCTTCAAGGTCCAGCGTCTCAAAGAAACCTCTCGCCTCCAACACCGTCATCCCCGAGAGGTCGGCGACGTTTTTACCCGCCACCGTGACCGCCAAGACCTCCGGCTTATAGCGCGTGCCGCCGCACTTGGGGCAGGGCACGAGCGACATAAAGGCTTCGATCTTCTCCCGTGCGTACTCGGAAGTGGACTCTTTGTAGCGGCGCTCGAGGTTGGGAATCACCCCCTCGAACTCCGCGTTGAAGCGCATCGTCTCCCGGCCGCCGCGCTTATAGACCACTTCAATCGCGTCAGTGGAGCCGTTCAGAATCGTCTTCTGCGCTTTTTTGGGCAGGTCTTCCCACGGCGTCGTGAGGTCGAAGTCCAGGTGCTCGGAGAGCGCTTTGAGGCGGTCCCAGTAGAAGACCTTCGAGCCGTCGTTCTTACCCTGACTCCAGGCCGCAATCGCCCCTTTGCCAATGGAGAGCGTCTCGTCCGGGACGATGAGTTTGGGGTCGAACTCCTGCTTGAAGCCTAGACCCGTGCAGTATCCGCAGGCTCCGTAAGGGCTGTTAAAGGAGAAGGCGCGGGGCTCGAGTTCTTCTAACGCCGTGCCGTGCTCCGGGCAAGCGAATCGCTCGCTGAAGAGCTCGTCATTATTTTTATCTGGGTTTTTGTCAGGTAAAAAGACGCGCATCAAGCCTTCGCCCTTTTGCAAGGCCAACTCGACGGACTCCGCCATCCTCGAGCGGTCCTCACCGCTCACCTTGATGCGGTCTACCACCACGTCGATGTCGTGCTTTTCGTACTTCTCTAAACTGAGTTTAAGCGCCTCGTCTAAGGTTTGCACCTCACCGTCCACACGAACACGTGCGAAACCCTCTTTTTTCAGCCCTTCGAAGAGCTTCTTGTACTCGCCTTTGCGTCCGCGCACAAGCGGCGCGAGGATGAGCGCCCGTTCACCTTCGAAACGCTCTAAAAGCCTGTCCACAATCTCGGTTGCAGACTGCTTCTCGATGGGCCGCCCGCAGACCGGGCAGTGAGGTTTACCTGCGCGGGCGAATAAAAGGCGCAAGTAGTCGTGAATCTCCGTGACCGTGCCCACCGTCGAGCGCGGGTTGTGGCTGGTCGTCTTCTGGTCGATACTGATCGCGGGCGATAAACCCTCAATCGAGTCCACATCAGGCTTGTCCATCAAGCCCAAAAACTGCCGCGCATACGCCGACAAGCTCTCGACGTAGCGGCGCTGCCCTTCGGCGTAGATGGTGTCAAAAGCTAAGGTGGACTTACCCGAGCCCGACACGCCCGTAAAGACGATAAAGGCGTTTCGGGGGAGTTCGATATGGACATCTTTAAGGTTGTGCTCTCTTGCGCCGCGAACGATGAGGTTTTGCAACGTGTCTCCCTCTGTGCTTCGTTGTGTGCTTCGTCTCGTAAAAGTGTTTCGTGCGGGCTACGCACGTGTTTTTTGCGGCTGCGCCGAAACGCGCCTGCTGCGGGTGAGCTTAACGCCGTGAGCGAGTTGAATTGAGTATTGAATCATAGGGTTTGGAGTCATACGGTTTGGGTCAAGCATGAGCATGTCAGTTGAGTCATAGCGTGAGCCTCGCGCCAACAAATATAGAAGTATACCAGAGCGCCGTAGGATAGGGGTAGTCTGTCTGGCACAGCCACCGAAAACACGCTATAAAATAGCCCACAAAAAGTCAACGCTCTTTATAGGAGCGTTGAGGGTCAGCTTGACGTGTTGAGGTGTAGAGCTATGCTCAGAGAGGCTCTTGCGGCGTTTCCTTAACCTCTTTAACCACTTCTTTTTCTTTGACAACGACGAACTCATATTTGAATAGAAGCGCACCGACGACGGCGATCACGAGCAGCGGCGCAGCCCAGACGAGGAGCAACAGGCCGACGAGCGCAGCCAACAAGAGCGGCGTGCTGAGGAGCGTTTTGCCCTCTTTATCCTTGATGAGGAAGAGCCGACGCTCGGTTCCTAGGCGCGTGTAAATTTGCTTTTCAACGTCTCGTCCCAACACGTGCAGACGGTCCCATATCCTTCTGACTTCATTCATAGCTCAGCCTACCTGTTGAGCGCTCGAGGCCGTGTCATGTGGCGCGGCGGGGCGGGGCGGCGTCTTACCCAGCAGCGTGTCGGACGTCGCGGTATCCGCCTCAGCTAACTCGACATCCTCAACGCGCCGTACCGAGAGGTTGAGGTTTGCCGCGAGCGCCACAATCGCGCCGATACCTGCCCAGACGGGTAGAAGCAACGTTCCCACCACGCCAACGGTTAGGGGAATTTCGGTGAGCGTTCTACCTTCCTCACTCTTGATGATGATGCGGCGCATGTTGCCTTCGCGCAAAAGCTCGCGAATCTTCGCCGTCACCGCCTCACCGCTTATGCGAAATTCAGTGACGGTCCTTTCGCCCCGTTCGTTCCGTTTATCTGCTTCGCCGTTCGTTCTACCGTCCATCTTCTGTCCTCCTTTGTTTCTCGGAGTATAGACCTGACAAGGGGAGGCGTCATCCCTCTAAAGGTGGAGACGTCGCGCCCGCTGGAGTGTTCACTAGTGAGCAAGAGGAATAGTGGCTCTATTCGAAATGATGCAGAGGTTAAACAAGGGGTTACAACCCCTTGTCCACCACGCAAAAACGGCGGAAGAAGCGCACGTCATTCGACTTAAAACCACTACCATCATGAACTGTAAAACAAGGCCAAGCTAAGGCAATCGTAGAGAGCGCTACTGACGCTAGGCGCAGCTAAGCCTATGGTGAATTGTTAGTAAGTTCACCGTTAGTTGGTGAGGACTAGCCTTCAATGGTGTAGCATGTACATGAAGTTGCGTGGAGCCTGGACTAGGCGACGCGCTATATACGCGCAAAACGGAATACTTTTACCTTTCGAGTACGTACAAGGGGGTTTGATGGAACACGACGACACAACAGCTATACCGAAAAACGGTGCGTCTCAGACGGAAACGTCCAGAAATCCAGACGCGCAGACGGCTGCGAGAGACGTGGCAAAGGAGGCCCAGGCTAGAGCCAGAGAGGTCGGGCGCACTGTCACAGAGCAGACCAAAGAAGCGGCTGAGGAGTTGCGTCAGAGCGCTACCGCTTCTTTTTCGGACAGCAAAGGGCAACTCGCCCAGCAGATTGCAGGGCTCGCTAAAGCTTTTCGGAGCGGCAGCGACACGCTTAGAGACGAAGAGCTAGGTGAATTCGCTCGTTTTAGCGATGGGGCGGCGGAGCGACTCGAGGACCTCAGCGACCAACTTAACCGCGATACCGATGACCTCTTGAGCGACTTGCAGCGCGTTGCCCAAGACCGTCCGGCCCTCTTCGCAGGCGGCTTGCTCACGATAGGCGTTTTGTCCGCTCGCTTTTTGAGAAGCTCGCAGGCATCAGGGTCGTATTCGCGTTCAGATGATGATACTGACTTCGGCTATCGGGGTTACGAGAGGGGGGACGAGTGAGCGACACGAGGGACAGAAATTTGGAAGGGAAGAGTCCCGACGAGCTAGAGCGCGATATCGAAGAGACGCGCTCGCGCATCAGGGGCGAGATGGACGCTCTTGGCTACAAGCTCGGTCCCGAAGGGCTTAGAGACAGCGCTGAAGACGCGCTACAAGACACGCAAGACACTGTGACGAGCGTGACCGAACAGCTCAGAAAAGGTGTGGTTGAAAGCTCGGACAGTATCGGCGGCAGGCTCAGCGCGTTCATCAAGCAAAATCCTGTTCCCGCAACACTCTTTGGTTTGGGCCTTGCTTGGCTTCTCAAACAGGGACAGGAGAGTCAAGGGTATCGGGGGTCCAGCCGCCAGGGACGCAGTTTTCAGGAGCGTGATTATTCGGGAAGCGGTGGGAGTCGCTCTGGTTCTGCGAGAGACAGGTCTTCTGCGAGAGACAGGTCCACGAGAAGAGATGACAATACTATCGTTGCCAACACGCCCAGCCGCACCCGTTCGGATTCAGCGCAAAGTTCAAAGCAGAGTTCAGGGCAGGGCTCGACTCGAGGCGCAACCCGCTACGAACGTACCGACGCGAAAGCGGGCGACGCCCCTTCAGACGAAGACGAAGCCTTCCGTTCGCACTATGATTCGAACTTCAGTGCAGAAGGCGATTACGAAGACTATGAGCCCGCCTACCGCTATGGTTTTGACCTAGCCGCCGAGGACGAGTTTAGAGGCAAACCTTGGAACGACGCCAGAAGCGACATCAAACGTCGTTGGGACGAAGAGCGCAACGAGCCTTGGTTTAGATTTGATCAGGCGGTTGAACACGGCTACACCACCGCGCAGTCGCGCCGCTAGACCCGCAATACTCAACTAACTCTACATAGGGAGACAGCCGTGGCTGACGCAAATCCTAAAAAGGGGCCCGTAAGGGAACAAGGTTTGGGCGCACTTTTCGCCGACCTCTCCGACAAGACAACGCTACTCATCCGCCAAGAGATCAACCTCGCCAAAGAAGAGGTCAAAGAGAAGGTCAAACGCGCTGCGCTGGACGTGGTGTCCTTTCTCATCGGCGCGTTCGTCGCCTACATTGGTCTCTTAGCGCTCATCGCCGCCGCCGCACTCGCCCTCGCGCTCGTACTGCCCGACTGGGTCGCGACGCTGATCGTCGGGCTCGTGGTGATCGCTGTCGGCGGCATCTTGGTATGGGTAGGCATCAACAGCTTAAAAGACATCAACCTCAAACCGGAACGCACCATTGAGACACTCAAAAACACGCAGACGCTTAAAGACGACGCACAAGCAGCGAAGGAGAAGTCATGAGTGATGACAAGAAAAAATCCCCTTTAGTGACGGGAAACAACAGGAAATCTAAAGACTCACTGGCAAACGATGATGGAACGCTCGAGACCGGCTCCTCGCTGCCCACCGAGAGCGACCCGACCACCGCGCCTATCATTACGGGTGAGGATATGAATGAGCCCGTCAGCCCCAACCCTACCTCGCTCGGCGAAGTCCCCTCGCCCACCGAGCGCTCACTGAGCACCGAGGACAAACTCAGAGACTCTTACGGGCGGCCTATCGGCAGTACGAATGTGAGCAGTCAGGGCTACCCGCGCCCGTCGGACCGGACCGTTGGAAGCGGTCAGTCCAGTGGTCAATATGGCTCGAGCGGCCAGAGTAGCGGTCAGTCAGGTCAAGGTATGTCCAACCAAGCGCAGCAAAAAGCGCAAGGGGCTCAGCGCGAAGCCAAGCAGAAGACCGAGCAGGCGCGGCGTGAAGCGCAACAACGCGCCAAACAAGCCAAGCGCGGTTTCTCCAAGCTCCTAGACGAGCAACCTCTCGTGGTTGGTTTAGCTGCCGCTTTAATCGGCATCCTCGTTGGACTCGCCTTCCCCAGCACCCGCCGCGAAAACGAGATGATGGGCGAGGTTAGCGACAGCACCATTGAACGCGCCAAAGAGGTGGCGCAAAAGACCTTTGAAACCGCTAAAGAGACCGTGAAAGAGGAGGCGCAGAACCAAGGCTTGACGCCGGACACCCTCAGACAAAAGGCGCAGGATGTGGCGCAAAAGACGGCGGATGAGGCGCAGAAGACGGCCAAGGAAGAGTCGAAGAAGAAGTCGAATAATTAGCGCTTTACACTTTCGTTTAGAAGATCAGCACTTGCAACATAGGCTCCCCGAAAGGGGAGTTTTTTGTTGAACGCTGATGCTCACGATTCCTCGAATCTGTACTGGAACCTGCTTAGGAGAGAGCCGTAAATATTTTCATTCGCGGACAGCTTGCCCTATGAACAACGTTTTCTAGATGAGGCTTTCCCACGATAGCCAAAAAACTCTTCGGTATCGAATTATGTGAGTTCTAGTACCTACGCTGAGAGTTCATTTCAGATAAATTGTCTCCCCTCACCCACACTCTCAGATGTTCAGCGCGACGTAAAGCCTCAAAGAGGGCACTCATACAGGTCTTCCGGGATGTCGTGACATACTGAAACTACCTGGCAGAGCCTGACTCGCGTAGGTTATGTCCGCAGATAGCACCTCTTCAAGACAACTGCCTCGAGCGCCGCCTGATTCTGCTCAAAGTGCTTCGCTAAACCTTATTCATCGTTAAGGTCCGAAGTATGGGTAGCGGCTCTTTCAAAAATAGGATCGAAGCCTACGCGCAAGAAGGTACACGGTTCCTAGTGAAACAGCGTACTTGAAGCTACATACTACGAGGATGTTGCGAAGTACGTAGACGTATGTTGCGATGACACAAGGAAAGTATAGTTCGGTATCTTTCATGGTTCCCCAATAGGCGTCAGGGCTTTTGCACCCAAATTCCTAGAACACCGTGTCATTACAGCGACAACTACAAAATGAGTCATGTCATTCGAGAGCGGAGCGAAGCGGAGTCGAAGACATCTCTGACCTTGCTGACGGCTCTGAGTTCAGATTGGAACCACAAGACCCCTCGACTTCGCTCGGGGTGACAACAGTACCTCAGACTTTAGTTGACAGTCTAATCAAAACACCACCGTCTTATTCCCAAACACCAATACCCTATCCTCTAAATGCGCCGCCACCGCCCTAGCCAGCACAGTGCGCTCAATCTCGCGCCCCACGCGCACGAGGTCTTGTGCTGACTCCTTGTGCGACACCCTCGCCACATCCTGCTCGATAATTGGCCCTTCATCTAAATCATCCGTGACGTAGTGTGCGGTTGCGCCGATGAGCTTCACGCCGCGCTGATAGGCGTGTTTGTAGGGGTTCGCGCCGACGAAAGCGGGTAAGAACGAGTGGTGGATGTTGAGGATACGCCGGGGGTAGTGGGCGACGAACTCGCTCGAGAGAATCTGCATGTAGCGTGCTAGGACGATGAAGTCTACCTGGTCCTCTAAAAGCGCCAACATCTGCCCCTCTTGCTCGGCCTTGGTCTCTTTGGTGACGGGCAAGTGATGAAAGGTCAAACCGAATGACTCGACGGTTTCTCTCAGGTCGTCGTGGTTGGACACGACGAAAGGAATATCCACGTCGAATTCGCCGCTGCGAACGCGCCAGAGGAGTTCTAACAGGCAGTGGTCGTACTTGGAGACGAGAATCGCCATGCGCTTGACCTCGTCGGCGTAGGCCACGCGCCAGCTCATCTCGAAGGGTTTGGCGACGACCTCGGCGAAGGCTCGCTCGAACTGCGGGCGCGTCACGGCTAAGTCCTCTAAGTAGAAGACCATGCGCATAAAGAACTCGCCGCCGGTGGGGTCGGTGGTGTGTTGGGCGGCGTCTAAGACGTTTGCGCCGTGGGCGTAGAGAAACTGCGAGACCGCCGCGACGATGCCGGGGCGGTCCGGGCAGGAGATGAGGAGGCGAGCGGTTTGACCTCTTTGGGACTCGAGTCGTTCAGCTTTAGGCGAAGGGGACAACATAGCGAAATTACCTTAACAGGTGAGCCGCCTGAGCGCGACGCGCAACCCTACCGTGACAGTTTAGAAGCAAGCGCCGGACGCTCTAAATACGAGGCAAAGATGGCCCCTGAGACCGAACGCGCTAAATAATACCCCTGTGCGTAGGGACAGCCCTGTTTGAGCAAGAAGTCCATCTGCGCCGCCGTTTCGACGCCTTCGGCGACGACCTCGAGCCCCAGCGCGTCCGCCATAAAGAGGATCGTTTCGACGATAGCCACGTCGCCCTCGTCGCCCGGTATGCCCTTGAGGAAAGAGCGGTCGATTTTCAGGGCGTGGATGGGCAAGTTCTTGAGGTACGAGAGCGAGGCGTAGCCCGTGCCGAAGTCGTCAACGGATATCTTGAAGCCGCGCTTCGTGAGGCGGCGCAGCAGCGCGACCGTGTCCTCTAAAGGCTCTAAAAAGAGACTTTCGGTGACCTCTAAGCGCACGCATTCGGGCGCTAAATGACTTCCTTCTAGCGCGTCTTCTAAGGCGTGCTCCAAACCTACCTGCACCTGCGCCGCCGAGATGTTGACGGCGATATTGAGGGTATGCCCCGCGTTCTGCCACGCTTTGGCCTGTTTGAAGGCCGAGCGCATCAGCCAGCGGCTCAGCGGTTCGATGAGGCCCGTCTCCTCGGCGAGCGGCACGAAGGTCGCAGGCGGAATCAGACCGCGCTCGGGGTGGGGCCAGCGCAAGAGCGCTTCTGCCTCGACGATGTGGCCCGTTCGGAGCGACCAGATAGGCTGGTAGTGAATCACGAACTCCTGGTACGCCAGGGCGCGGCGCAGGTCGTTCTCTAGCTCTAAGCGCTCCACCGCCTGCGTGTGCATCACGTCTTCGAAGAACACCGTGCGAGCTTTGCCTTTCTGTTTGGCCCGGTGAAGTGCGGTGTGCGTGCGGCGCAGCAGCTCGGTAGGCGCGGGGGCCTCTAAGTCTGCTGGACCGACTAAGGCCGCGCCGATGCCTACGCTTAGCCGCAACTCACGCGCCTGGACGTGAAAGGGTTGCGCGAAGACCTCGCGCAGCCCTCGAATGGCTTCGGCGACGCTGCTTTCGTCCCCTTCGGTGAGCAAGAGGACGAACTCATCGCCGCCGAGGTGTGCGAGGGTGTCTCGAGCGGTCAACCCTTCTTGCATACGCTCCGCCACAGCGCACAGGAGCGCGTCGCCAAAGTCGTGCCCAAGGCTGTCGTTGATAGTTTGAAAGTCATCGAGGTCGAGCATGAGAAGCGCCCTTTGACCTTTCTGGTCTTGCAACTCGCCCAAACGCGCCAAGAGCTGCTCGCGGTTGGGGAGCCCTGTCAGGGGGTCGTGCAA
The DNA here is from genome assembly GCA_965213645.1 of Trueperaceae bacterium. Lineage (GTDB taxonomy): Bacteria > Deinococcota > Deinococci > Deinococcales > Trueperaceae > CBDBZX01. Next base: position 75,540 of record CBDBZX010000004.1, on the reverse strand, counting down.
AGTGCGGTGCTGGAGCTTGGTCTGCGTATTCTGCCGCGCCGAGGTAATCGCGCCGAGCACTAAGCTGACGAGCGTCAGCGTCATGAGGCCGAACTGCAGCGCTAAGCCGCCATTCCCGCCGAAAGAGGGGCCGACAATCGCAGCGATCATGATGTTAGCGAGCAAAACGGCGAACGCGGTGACCTCGAAGCCGTGCCACACCGCTATTGCGATAAGCGGCACGAAAGCGAAGTAGTCACGGTTGAGGTTGAGCCCGCGTTCACCCCTATACGCGAGCGCGGTGCCGAGCGCGATAAAAGCGAGCAGCCCAGCCCCAAGCCACCACTCGCGGCGGGTAGGGCGGCGCAGCATAGCTCGAGGTTTAGGCAGGTCGTCCGCCCAGAGCCAGGGCGTCAGCCGCAAGGTGATGAGTAGCGGCGGCGCGAGCAGGCCGATACCTGTCGTGTCCCCGGCCCAAAACTGCATCACTCGGAGCAGCCACTCTTCCCAGAGTTCTACGCCCGCTAGCGCCAGCGTCGTCACGCTCAAAGGGGCGAGAAAAACAAGGGGAAAGAGCGTAGCGGCGAAGAGAAACCAACTTACGTCGCGCAAGCTGTAGAGGCGCGGGTTGACCTCTAACTTCTTGAGAAAAAATACCAGGCCACCGTAGCCCAACGCTTGAATGAGTGCGTAGGTGAGCATAAGAGGATAGACGGCCACCAGGGAGAGCCCGGACTCAGAAATGATCGAGGTTTTCGTCAGCAGAGCGGCCAGGCCAACCGCAGGCATGTAGCGCAGTCCAAAGGTCCATAGCAGCACGAGGTTTAGAGCCGCAGCCGGAAACCACACCGCCACCTCAGCGGCGGGGATAAAGGCTTCAGAGACCCAATCGAGAGAGAGGTAGCCGCCGATATAAGCAAACACGGTAGCCCCTACACGCACCCACGTAGGAAGCGTCTGCCACCCGCTCGAGTCCCCCGCCGCGTTCATTGCCGTCCCCTTCATTGGTCGCCTGCTACTTTCATCAAACTCATGTCAGTAAACCATGAATTCAGCACAGCTACCCAGACTAGCATTTAGGCGCACAAATGGGTACGCTCAGGGATGCCTCAGCTCAGAGGGATCATCCCTCCTCTCCCCACACCCTTTAGCGCGTCCGGTGAGCTTGATATTGCTACGTTGCAAAGTTTGATTAGGGGGCTCGAGCCCCATGTTGACGGCTTCCTGATTATGGGCAGCAACGGCGAAGCTGTCTTCCTAAGTGAAGAGGAGCGGCGCACGGTATTAGAAGCGGCCAGGGAGGTCATCCCGAAAGACAAACCGATGATTGCGGGTACGGGCGGCGAGGCGACGCGGCTCGTAAAGGAGAGAAATGAGGTTGCTGCTGAGGTTGGCGCGGACTACGCGCTCGTCCTAGCGCCGCACTATTACAAGGGCGGTATGAACGAAGAGGTCTTAAAAACGCACTTTGAGCGCTTGGCGGACTCGAGCCCCCTCCCTTTAATGCTCTACAACATCCCCGCCGCGACGACGCTCAGCCTTTCGCCTAATCTTATCTCCGAGCTTGCCGGACACAGCAACATCGTTGGCCTAAAAGATTCCTCGGGCAACGTCGGCGACCTCACCGAAATCATGCGGCTTGTGCCAGAGGACTTCACTGTTTTTACGGGCAACGCGCCCACCCTCTTAGCGGCGCTCTCGCTCGGCGCGAAAGGGGGCATTTTGGCGGTGGCGAACGTGGCGGCGGAGGCGTATGGGAAGATTGTCAAACACGTTCAAAGAGGTGAGATTGAAGAGGCTCGAGGGCCCTACAACTAAGGATGAACCCGCTCGCTCTAGCCGTGACCTCTCGCTACGGTGTACCGGGGCTCAAAGCTGTTTTGAGGCTGCAAGGACACTCGGCGGGCTATCCGAGAGCGCCCCTTTTGGATGTGAGTGAAGAGGTCGTGGGGGAGCTTGAAAGGATGGTCTCGAGCATTTAGCCTTTTCGTCACACCTCTTAACATCCTGCGCTTGAAGGGGTAAACTACCTCACTAAATCCATGAGAGGAGAAGGGGAAAGAGGTAGAAACGTTTTGCACCCATGCCTTTTGAGAGAGGAGCACCGTGAGATATTTTTTTCTGGTTTTGCTTGTCATTTTGAGCGCGAGCGCCACCACACATGTCACCGCGCAGAGCACCCAGACAGGTACAGGCGGCGCAGTCGCCACCGTAGACGAACTCGCTACGCAAGTCGGTATCGAGGTCTTAGAGAATGGCGGCAACGCTGTAGACGCCGCAATCACCGCTGCTGCTGTCATCAACGTAACCCAACCTTTTAGCGCGGGCATCGGCGGGGGCGGCTTCATGCTGGTCTATCTAGCGGAAGAAGACCGCGTGATTACGATTGACTCGCGTGAGATGGCTCCTTTAGCCGCGACGCCCGACATGTTTATCGACCCTGAGACGGGCGAGTCGATCCCCTTTCGACCTGAGCGCATCTCGAGCGGTCTTTCCGTCGGTGTCCCCGGAACCTTGGCGGGTTGGCAAGTTGCGTTGGAGCGCTACGGTACGATAACTTTGACGGACGCTTTAGAACCTGCCATTGAAATCGCTGAAGAGGGTTTTGAAGTCAATCAGGTCTTTCACGACCAAGTCGAGGGAAATTTAGAGCGCTTTGAGGCGTTCACCTCGACGAGCGACCTCTTTCTGGTGGACGGCGCACCACCCGAAGTTGGCAGCACCTTTACGAATCCCGAACTTGCCGAGACCTTTCGCCTCATTGCCGAAGAGGGCACGGACGCGCTCTACCGAGGCGAAATTGGTGAAGACCTCGTCGCCGCCGTCCAAAGTCCACCGACGGTGGATAATCCTCCTTTCGACGTGCGCCCGCAAGAGATGACGATGGCGGACTTAGACCTCTACGACGCGCTCGTACGTGAACCCGTCAGCGTAGACTACCGGGGCTATACAGTCTACGGGATGGCTCCGCCAACCAGTGGTGGGTTGACGGTTGGGTTGATTCTCAACCTCTTGGAGTCGTCTGAGCTAAGTGACTTACCTCAGGCGGAGGCGCTTCATAGGATGCTCGAGGCGAGCCGCTTAGCCTACTCGGATCGGGGCGCGTACATGGGCGACGCGGATTTTGTCAACGTCCCCGTCGAAGGACTTCTCTCTCAAGACTACGCCGATATGAGGAGCGAGGAGATTACCTTAGAAGCGGGCAACGACCCCGCACCGGGCAATCCCTTCGCGTTCCAAGACGACCCGAGCCCACCTTTAGGACCACCGAGCGAAGCCGACACAGAGAGCGAGAGCACTACGCACCTGGTCACGGCAGACGAGACGGGCAACGCGGTCAGCTTTACCACCACGATTGAGCAAATTGGCGGCAGCGCCATCGTCGTGCCGGGGCGCGGCTTTTTGCTCAACAACGAACTCACCGACTTTAGCAGCGACCCGGTAGGACCGAACGCGCCCGAGCCCTTGAAGCGTCCACGCTCGTCTATGTCGCCGACAATTGTCTTAGAGGACGGCACCTTGCGCATGGCGCTCGGGACGCCAGGGGGCAGCACCATCATCACGACGGTAACGCAGGTGCTTCTCAACGTGATTGATTTCGAGATGACCTTACCTGACGCCATCAACGCGCCGAGGTTGTCGCAGCGAAACGGCGACGATACGACGGTTGAGGAGAGCGTGCCGCCGGAACTTTTGACCGAGTTAGGCGTGTTCGGACATACCTTCAGCGAGACGGACGAGCTTGGCGCGGCGGTGGGGCTGTACTTTAATGACGATGGCACGGTTGTCGCCGCTGCTGAGGCTGAGCGGCGGGGTGGGGGGACGGCGCAGGTCGTTTCACCGGAGTGAGAGGACGCGGCGTAGGGGAGATTCATGAATCTCCCCTATAGAGCAGCATCGCAAACTCAATACGTCATGTAAGAACCCAAAAGTCAAATACCTAACGCTTTATAAAGCACACACGGATACAAGTAGCGGCGTTAGGGTCAAGTCATATGTTCTTGCCCACCTCTTTCCAACGTTACTTACCTATCATGAACCAGGTGTGGCGGCTCTCCTTGCCCGTCATCCTGACCTTTCTTTTGCAGAGCTTAGTCAACATCGTAGATGTCTTTATGGCGGGGCGGCTCGGTCCGGTGTCGGTGGCAGCGGTCGGCATGGCGACCACCCTGCGGATGCTCGTCTTCATCGGTATCTTGTCGGTCACGGCGGGCGCGATGGCGCTAGCGGCGCAGGCGAAGGGCTCACGTGACCCCGCCCAACTCTCCTTCGTCGCCAAACAGTCTCTCCTGCTGACTACGCTCCTCGCCCTCACACTGAGCGTCCTCGGCTACGTCGCCGCCGAGCCGCTGCTGACCTTTTTGAACAGCGGTGGCAACCCCGAAGCGGTGACGCTAGGGACGAGCTACTTGCAAATCCTCTTCGTCGGCACGGTCTTTCTCACGGGCAACTTCGCCATCAACAGCCTCATGCAAGGCGCGGGCGACACGGTGACGCCGCTTTACCTGAGTGGCGGTACAAACTTGCTCAATATTGTGTTTAGCTACCTCTTGATTTTTGGACCCGGTGCGCTGCCCGCGTTTGGACTCGACGGTGCGGCGTTGGGAACGATTCTCGCGAGAGCCTTAGCCGTAGGCGTCGGGCTCTACTTGCTCTATTCGGGCAAAAACGTCGTCAAGATTCTGCCCGGTTCGTACCTGCCCGACCTCTCCATGTTTAGAGACATCCTCGCCATCGGCATCCCTTCGGGTTTGCAAGGGGTAGCGCGAAACGCGGCGCAGCTTTTTGTGATGCGCATCGTGACCTCGACGGCGGCGGGGACGTACGGCGCGGCGGCGTTGGCGATTGGGTTGCAGGTGGAGTCGTTCGCGTTTATGCCGGGCATCGCGCTGAGTGTAGCGGCGACGAGCTTGGTGGGACAATCGCTGGGCGCGTGGCAGCTTGGGGACGCGCGGCTAAGAGGTAACTTGGCGCTTCTGCTCGGCGCGTTGGTGATGTCGGGGATGGCGGTGCCGCTCTTTATTTTCGCGCCGCAACTCGTCGTGCTCTTCGAGCCGAGTGCGCACCCGACGGTGGTCTCGGCGGGCGCGTCGTACATCCGCATCAACGCGCTCTTTCAGCCCGTGTTGGCGGTGGCGATGGTGATTAACGGCGCGTTGCGCGGTGCGGGGGACACGCGCCCCGGTCTGGTCGGAACGATTATCGGACGCTGGCTCGTAGTCGTGCCGCTCGCCTATCTGCTCGCGATTGTTCTTGGTTTCGGCGTACAAGGCGTATGGTGGTCGCTCGTCATCGGGACGTCGGTGCAAGCGCTCTACGTGCTCGTACGCTGGCGCAGTCGCATGTGGGTGGACGTGGCGCTCCACAAGACGAAGCTCTACCGTGAGTTTTTACGCCCCCTCCCCGAAGCGGTGCAGTGGCGCTATCTCAATGAGGTGCGCACGCCGCTCATGGCGACGCCGGACGCGGCGGAGCATGTGGACGCGAGTGGGGTATGGTATGGACTCGAGCATAAAAACGTCCACATCCGTTTTTCAGAAGATGATTATGAGGTGTTGGATGGAGTCAAAGAAGAGGTTAGGGTTGGTGTGCGGGCTTATCCCGGAACCTCCGCCGCTCCCGCCTACGATTAGGGCCATTGTTTCTATGTTTTAGCTAGTAGGTGCACCTAGCGAAGCCGTTAGGTGTTAACAGAGATTTTCAGCTCATACCTACTGCTAAAAGCTAACAGCTTTAGCAAAGAACTGCGCTCGAGCCGACGTAAAGTCATATCCAATTTAAGGTAAATTTAAGGTATTTTAGTCATTCGAAAGTCCAGGAACTTATAAAACACGTGATATCCTAACCTCATGAGCATGGACGGCGACGGCGCGAACAGACCCCGCAGACTAGCGGACTACGTGGGTCAAGACAAACTTAAAGAGAAGCTCAAGGTGTATCTCGAGGCGACCAAAAATCGCGGCGAAGCCCTGGACCACGTACTGCTCTACGGCCCGCCCGGACTCGGCAAAACAACCTTAGCGCACATCATCGCTTATGAACTCGGCGTCGGCATCCGCACGACGAGCGGTCCGGCGATTGAGAAACCCGGCGACCTAGCTGCCATCCTAACGAACGCCATCGACGAGAACGACGTGCTTTTCATCGACGAGATTCACCGCTTGGGGCGCGTCGCTGAGGAGCACCTTTACCCGGCGATGGAAGACTTCAAGGTGGATATCATTTTAGGGCAAGGTCCCGCCGCCCGCACCATCCGCCTCGACCTGCCGCGCTTTACCTTGGTCGGCGCGACCACGCGCCCCGGTCTCATCACCGGGCCGATGCGCAGCCGCTTCGGGATTTTGGAGCATTTAGAATATTACACGACCGAAGAACTCGCGCAAGGGGTGACGAGGGATGCGGAAATTATGGGCTTTGTTTTAGAAAGCGCTGCCGCTCTGGAGATAGGCCGCCGCGCACGCGGCACCATGCGTATCGCGAAGAGGTTGCTGCGCCGCGTCCGCGACTTTGCGCAAGTGGCGGGCGAAGAGACGGTCACACTAGCGAGAGCGCAGCACGCCCTGAACGAACTCGGTATTGATGACCTCGGCTTAGACGCGAGAGACCGCCTCATCTTAGAGACGATGATCTGCAAATTTGCGGGCGGTCCCGTCGGACTCGGCACGCTCGCCACCGCGATTGGCGAAGACCAAGCGACGCTAGAAGAGGTTTATGAGCCTTTCTTGATTCAGCTCGGCTTTATCAAGCGCACGCCGAGAGGTCGCATCGCGACGGAGAACGCTTACAAGCACCTCGGTTACGCCTATAAACGGAGTGACCAGCGCGATTTGTTCGACTTTGACGAGCCCTCTATAGACGCACAAGATGATCTCATCAAAGAGGAGAATTAAGAGGTCGTCGTACGCTTCGCGATAAGCCTCGAGACAGCAGCTTCACCGCGTTATCTCTTTTATCCACTCGAGTAGAACCAGCCTTCAGATTCTATAATTTCGTTCAGACAGTAGAAACCGCGTCACTATGTCCACGTGAGGTCTGTGAGGATGACACCCTCTTTGCTTAAACTTGCCAACGCTTCACATGCACCTATATTCGTATCAGGATGCCACCACACCAGAGATAAATCACGCATCACCTCACAGAGCGGCGCGAGCATAAAAGCGCGTTCCATCATGCGCGGATGTGGAAGCGTCAGATAGTCACTTGTTCTGACCTCTTCACCGAAGGTGAGTAAGTCGAGGTCCAAGGTCCGCGCTGCCCAACGTTCGGAGCGTTCACGGCCTGCGTCGGCCTCGAGCCCTAAAAGCTGCGCTAGTAACGTTTCAGGTTCGGATGTTTCGGGACGCAAGGCAACTACCGCATTGAGATAGTCAGGCTGACCCTCGGGACCGCCGACGGGGGTAGTGCGCCACAAGCTCGAGCTTGCCACCACCTCTCCCAAAGACTCTAAGCGCCGCCGCACCCACCTGAGTTGCGCTAAGGGCTCGCCCAAGTTGCTGCCCAGCGCGATAAAAGCGAGCGGCTTAGCGATGCTGCGTGACCTCTACATACACGTCCCTCACGATGCCCGGCAGCGGCGCGTGCGGTTTGTGAACGCGCACGGTGACTTCTTGTATAAGCGGCTGAGCGTTTAGAAGTTGGGCGGCGAGGTGGTGCGCTAACGCCTCGATGAGCCTGTAGCGCTTGCCCTGCATGACAAATTGTATGAGATTATAGATCGTCGCGTAGTCCACCGTCTCGTTGAGCAGGTCCGTTTCGGGCAGCGGTAAAAAGAGTTCCACATCCACCACGAAGCGTGCGCCTAACGTGTTTTCCTCGTCGAACACACCGTGACGGGCGTAGAACTCCAAGCCGGAGAGGACGATTTTATCCATCAGGTTCTTGAAGCGCCTTCCAGACGTTGAGCGCCTGCGCGTGCGCCGCGACGTTGTGGACGCGCAGCAGCGCTGCGCCCTGCGCCGCCGCGAAGAGGTGAAAGGCAAGCGAGCCAGGGTCGCGCTCGGCGGCCTCGGACACGCCCGTCAACTCGCCGATGGTTCCTTTGCGCGACGCGCCCAAGAGGACGGGATAGGGGCACGCGGTGAGGTTGCTGAGATGGCGGGCTAGGCTGAGGTTGTGTTCCAGCGTCTTCCCAAAGCCGATGCCGGGGTCGAGCACAACGCTCGGCACGCCCGCGTTTAGAGCGCGGTTGGCCGCCTCTGTCAAATACGAGAAGACCTCTTCGCTCATGTTTTCATAAGAAGGGTCGCGCTGCATCGTCTGGGGCGTACCTTGCATGTGCATAATCACGACAGGCACGCCCGCTTCGGCGCAGACCTCAACCATCGCCGCGTTGCGCAGGCCGCTCACGTCGTTGACGAGGTTCGCGCCAGCGCGGAGGGCTTCACGCGCCACCTCGGGTTTATAGGTATCCACGCTGATGAGCGCGTCTGTCTCCTCACGTAAGGCTTTAATTACGGGAAGTACGCGGTCTAATTCGTCTTCAGCGTTCACAGGCTCAGCGCCGGGGCGCGTGGACTCGCCGCCAATGTCGAGAACCAACGCGCCCGCTTCGAGCATCCGCTTTGCCTGAGCGGTCGCCGCTCCCACATCCGTGAACTGTCCACCGTCGCTAAAGCTGTCGGGCGTCACGTTCAAGATGCCCATGAGCGACGCGCCCTGCCAGCGGAGCGTGTAACCCGCGTCGCCTTTCTCAGCGTTCGGCGTCGGTTTGGTAAATCGGAGTTCGTGCGTCACGCGCTCCACCATAGCATTCGCCTTCACCAAAGTGCGCTATAAATTAGATATGGTCGCGACGTTAGCGCTGAGTTTATTTGTACTGTCCCTTTTAGCTGCCTTGTGGAAGCTCTTCGAGCTTTACCAAACTCACTTCAAAGTCGGTTCAAAGTCCTGGAACACCTATCAGCTTGCCTTGAGAGATGAACTCGCCCGCTTCTCGCCGCGCGGTGCGTCAGCGGAAGAGGTGCGGGATTTTGAGGAGAAGGAGCAACGCTACACGCGGCGTGTAGCGCTTCAACTCGAGCAAAACCTCTTCCCCGATGAGGTCGAGCGGATGAGGGCTAGGGTGCTCGAGCAGCGGCAGCGGCTGGAGACCATTCAAACCTACGACGCACTGAAACAAGCTATAGCGGAACAAGAACCGTGACTACTGCGCACGTTCCCACGGCTCGCTGACCTCTCCCAAGAGCAGCGGCCTCACCTCACCGATGAGGTAGAGACTGCCTGCAACGACAATAACCTCGCCGGGTTGACTTTGCGTTAGGGCCAGCCCTATCGCCTCTTGCGGCGTTTCTGTAGGCGAAGAAGGCGCGTTCCAGAAAGATGTGAGGTCACTAGGCTGCGTTGCTCTTGGGCTTAGCGCCGCTTTCGTCAAGATGACCTCTCGAGCCACGCCCGACAGAGCAGAGGCCATCTTCGCAACTTCTTTACCGGACGCTACGCCGAAAACTAAAAGCGCGTTGTCAACCCCTAGAGCGCGGAGCGTATCCGCGAGGGCGAGCGCGGCCTCTTCGTTGTGTGCGCCGTCGAGCAAAAAGGTGCGCGCTTGATACATGATAGGCTCGAGCCTTCCTGCCCACGTAACGCTCGCCGCGCCGCGCTGGATGACCTCTTCACCAACGCCGAGGGCTTGCGCCGCCACTGCCGCTAGTGCGACGTTTCGCGCCTGATGTGCGCCGAGGAGAGGGGTCTGGAAGTGCAGAGCACCGTGCGAACTCGAGAGGTCAACCGCTAAACCCTGCCAACCCAAGTCTTCGTGCTCGAGCGTCAACTCGTCCTCAAAGGACCAAAGCGGTGTACCTCTCGCTTCAGCTTCACGGCGCAACGCCGCGAGCGCCTCCCCCTTCGCGCCCGTCAGACAGGGCCGCTCGGAGCGCATGATGCCCGCCTTTTCCACCGCGATTTCCCCTACCGTCTCACCTAAAATCTGTGTGTGGTCGCGCGAAATACCTGTGATAATACTGAGGATGGGGTCAAGTACATTTGTCGCGTCGAAGCGTCCGCCGAGGCCCACTTCCATCACCGCGAGGTCAACCTCAGCTTGGGCGAAGAGGTAACAGGCGAGCGCGGTGGTCGCCTCAAAAAAAGTCGCCTCGGTCTTCTCAATGGCCGGTTTGATCTCCTCTAAAGCGGCTAGTGTTGCCTCGAGCCTCAACTGCTCACCGTCCACCACAAACCGCTCGGTAAAGGTCGTTAGATGTGGACTGGTGCAGAGCGCGGTGCGCTGGTCTGATGCGCCCAAGATACTCGCCAACGTGCTCGCCGTGCTCCCTTTACCGTTCGTTCCGCCGACGAGCACACTCCTAAAATGGCGTTGTGGCTCGCCGATTTCGCGCAGCAGCGCCTCGGGACGCGCCAGCCCTGGCTTAATGCCGAAGCGCTGCCGCGCGAAGAGCCACGCCAAGAGGTCGCGACCCGTCTTGGAGAGGTCGGTAACGTTAGAAGCGCTCATCAACCTCTTTGAGACGCGCCGCTTCTGCGTCGCCCGCAGGCGCGTGATGCCGCGCGACAATCTCTGCGACGCGCTCGCCGCCGCCCGCTGCGAGGATCATCTGTGCGCCGTAGCGGTCGTGGTGGCGCTTCATCTGCCAGAGCCCGCGCACGCCCGAAAAGCGCGGTTTGGCGGGGATGATTGAGGGCGTATAGAGTGCCGCGATGATGCGGCTAAGCGGGTTGTACGACGCTCTCGTTTTACCGACGTCGTGCAAGAGGGCCGCTCGCAGGAGTTCGGGGGAAGCGTCGGGGTAGTCCGCCAGCAAAGTTTTCGTAACCGTGCAGGCGTGGTCGCGGTCTCGCACATCCATCCTCGCGTAGAGGGGAAATTCTTCTGCTGAGAGGTGACGTTGAGCGAACATATCATCCGCTTCGGCGAGTTTGGGGATAAGGGCGACGGTGGTACGCCAAAAGGTGTTTTTAAGCCACTCTGCGTTCAGCACGGAGCTACTATAACGCGCTGAGGCTGGAGGTGCTGTGCGCCATAAACAGCAATGAGTACCGAGCAATGAGCAACGAGTGAAAGGCTTTAGACTCATTGCTTTTAACTCATTGCTCATCGCTGTCTTTGACCTCTCTATCTCATCTTCCACATCGTCCCGCGCCACCCTGCGGTATGCTTGCCATTAATGGATATTCTCAATGTTTACCGCGAAACAGGCGCGTACTTAGAGGGACACTTTCTGCTCGCTTCAGGGCGTCACTCGCCTAAATTTTTACAGTCCACAACCGTGCTGCAATACCCCCAACACGCCGAAACGATTGGTGCTGCCTTAGCCGAAAAGCTAGAGGACACCAACCCCTCGTTCGTCATCGGCCCGGCGATGGGCGGCGTCGTGCTCGCGCATACGGTTGCCAAAGCGCTCGGCTGCCGCGCCCTTTTTGCTGAAAAGGACGGCGCAGGCGGCATGAAAATTCGTAAGGCGTTTCACATTGATGAGGGTGAACCTTTCGTGGCGGTAGAAGATGTTGTAACTACGGGCGGCAGCCTTCAAAAGTCTATCGCCGCCGCTGAAGCGGAGGGCGGGTCGTGCGTAAGTGTAGGCTGCATCGTCGATAGAGGGACGTCTGAGATGGAACTTGTGTCACTAAAGCACCTCTCCTTTCCCACCTACCCCGCCGACGCCTGCCCTTTGTGCGCCGAGGGCGTGCCGCTGGAGGACGTATGAAGCCTGTATATATAAAACCTATGAAGTATCTCTTAGCTGTTCTATTCGCACTCTCAGCCTTCGCACTCGCTCAGTCTCCCGAAGCGGCGGCAGATAAGGCCGTGCAGGAGTGGTTGGATAGGCCATCCACCAACCTCACCGCCCTGTCAGGGCTCCCAACCGAACAGCTCTGTCAGCAACTCCCTTCACTTTTAGGCAGCCCACCTCCACCCGAAGGCACGCGGGTCAACTTCGACGACAGGGTCGAACGCGAGACTGAAACAGAGGACACGCGCCGCTACACCTACCCTGTGACCTTTCCAAACGAGCGGCTCGAGGTGCTGGAAGTCACCCTAGAAAGAGAGGGAGACGCTTGGAGCACCACCGATGTCGGCGTGCAAACGGACGGCGGCGGCACCATTCCACGCGTGTTTCAGCAACCGCTCACCGCGTGGATATTCATCCTCTTCAGCCTCTACTTCGTCTACCTGTTGGTGCGCCCCTCGTTCTTTCGGCGCTGGCTCTCAGAAGGGTGGGCGCTGCTCAAGGGCTACCGCGCCTTGGTCATCGGCACCTTTATTGCGATGTTCGGGCTCTTTGCGGTTGGGCTGGGCGTCGGGGCGAACTTGCCACCGGTGTGTCAGGGCGCTATCTCAGGGTTTGTGCAGACCACCGTTGAAGAACTCGGCGCAGCCGAGGCGTACGGCAGTGGCAACGTCGCTCGCGCCGCCGTCGTCACGCTCTACCAAAACTTCGTGATGGGCACGCTCGTCACCACCTTTTCCGTCACCTTTATCACGCTCGGCATCGGCGCGTACCTCTTCAACGGGCTGCGCTTTTTGGCGCTCGGTATTCCCTTTGGCTTCTTGGTAGACGCAGGGCCGCTCAACCTCTTGTTCGTGCTTATCCTCATCGTGGTAGAACTCTCAGCCTATGTCGTGGTCACGGCGGGTGGCGGCATCTTCCTCATGACGGTGATTCGGCAGGGGTTTAAGGGCTTTCGGGACGGTGCAAGGCGTCTCATCCTGATGCTCCCCATCGCCTTTTTACTGCTGATGCTAGGCGCGTGGTACGAGGCCGCTGTTATTATTTTGGGGTCGTAGCGAGCAAGTTGAGGCTAAGAGCGCGGTGCACTGCTGGCGCAACATCTAAAAGACTTTTCGCCTCTGCAAAGCGGTGCGCCGATGGCCCCGAAGCGATGAGCGGCACAGGATTCGTCGTGTGGGACTTCGTGCGCTTGTCCTCCAAGTTGCCGTGGTCAGAGGTGACGAGCAGCGTGACTTGACTTTGAAGTGCGGCGATGAGTCCGCTGAAGAAAGCGTCCAACTGCGCCACGAGTTTGACGGATTCTAAAAACGTCCAGCGGTGTCCGGCGCGGTCCGTCGCCCAGAAGTCGAGAAAGGTGAAGTCGTTTTGCGCGGCTAACGCGGCGAGGTTCGCGCCTGATTCTTTGGGCGTGTTCAGGGGCATCTCAGCGTTTTGCGCGTGGAGATATGCGCCCGTGAGGTCAGCGCTGATAGCCCTCGCCTCCACGTAATCCGCTTCAGTTCGCAAACGCACGCCCGCCGCTCTTGCCGCGTACACAGGTACGTTGAGCTTCTGCTTGCCGTGCTCCAAGGCCCAAAAATACCCTCGCGGATAGACGTTGGCGAGCGCCGCTTTTCCGCCTGAATTGACGACTTCGGAGAAAAGGGTGCCTTCGTCCAACACTTTTTTTAAGGTTGGACCGGGCCAGGGGCCGTAGTGACGGTTCATAATGGTTGCGCCATTTTTGCCCGTCAAGAGGGCGGTCTGGCCAGTGGCGGATTGAGGTAAACCGTCTACGCCCAAGGTTGCATCAGCTCGAGCAACAACGAAATGTTCTCCTTGAACTGCGGAGAGGTCTCTTGTCAACCTCCCCCCCAGCCACTCCGAGAGAAAAGGCGTCCGCGCCGCCGCAAACGGATTGACCTCTTTGTCTACCTCACCAAGTCCGACCCCGTCCAGAAAGACAAACAAGACACTCACGACTTAGCTCGTCTACACAACCTCTTACTCATCCTAACCCTGTTGCGTCTTTAACCTTCACCATCGTCTTCGCCGCGATCTCTTGGGCTTGACTTGCACCTTTTGCGAGGATGGCCTCGAGCCCCTCCGCGTCCGCCATAATCTCACGGTAGCGGTTCTGAATCGGCTCTAAGGTCTCCATGACGACCTCTAAAACTGCTTTTTTGAGCGTCCCATACCCCTGCCCTTCAAACTTCGCCTCGATGACCTCTCGAGACTCATTCGTCAAGACCTGGTAGAGCGAGAGCAAGTTTTTGACCCCCGGCGAGGCATGTTCAAAGCGCGTCTCCCGCTCAGAGTCGGTCACGGCGGACATGATGGTCTTTTTAATCGTTTTCGCGTCGTCCAAGAGGTTGATGGCGTGACCGCTCCTTTCACGAGCGATGCTCTTGCTCATCTTCGCCTCGGGCTCGTCGAAGCCCATGATCTTCGCTCCGGTGGGCGGAATCGTCGCGTTCGGCAGCACGAACGTCTCCCCGAAGAGGTTGTTGAAGCGAATCGCAATGTCGCGGGTCAGTTCGATGTGCTGGCGCTGGTCTTCGCCCACCGGAACCGACTGCGTGTCGTAGAGGAGAATGTCCGCCGCTTGCAGCACCGGATAATCTAGCAGCCCCGTCCCGACGCTCTCCTTCTGGTCGGATTTCACCTTAAACTGCGTCATCCGGTAGAGCCAGCCCAGAGGGGTGGTGCAGTTTAGGACCCAAGCGAGTTCGGCGTGTTCGTGAACGTGCGATTGGATGAAAACGAGGTTGCGCTCAGGGTCGATGCCGCACGCTAAGTAGAGCGCAGCGACCTCCCTGGATTGTCTATGTAAGACCTTCGGGTCGATCTCTTCGGGGATGGTCAAGGCGTGCAAGTCCACGATGCAGAAGATGTTGTCGTTCTCGTGCTGGTGCGCCACCCACTGTTTGAGTGCGCCCAAGTAGTTGCCTAAGTGCAGCGCGTTCGAGGGTTGCATCCCTGAAAAAACGCGCTTTCTGGTGGTCGTAGAAGAGGTTTGCTCTGTCAAAGTTGCTTCCGTCATCCTTAGAGTATAAGGGACGCTATGTATAAAAGGGATATTGTTGTGGACGCTCGAGGTAACAAAAAAAGGCACAATCTATGAATACTCAGTTATGCTTTTTGCTAATCTACCAAACTCCAAAGATCAGAGCAAAAAAAGTGGTCAATCGTCTGAATATGGTCTTTCAGAATTGGCTCGGTTCTCATGTTTGGACGTAAGTCACAGTAATACACACCGTTAAGTGGATTGAGCTTAATAGTAAATCCCTTGAAGTGACCGGGTAAGAAGGTTGCGCTTATCCCATACTGGTTCTCCCTTTTTGTCTTCTTACGCTGAACGTCGTGGAGAAAGATAGCTATGTGAGGTAGCGTTGTGTCTGTCAATTTACTGTAGAGGAACTTGTCCATGAAAATCTTGTCGATACGGTCCTTGCTGGATGTTTTGACAGAACCGATAGCCTTCAACTCTTCGCCCTTGTGAATAAGCAAATCATGCTGATAGTTCATGTTGAACTGGACGCTTCCGTTTACTTCCACCGGCACTTTAACTGTGCCAGTCCGACAATCGACACCCACTCTTTTCACGAGGAGCTGGATAAACCGCTCGAAAAGATCACCGTTGATTTTCCGCGCTGCGTTTGATTTTCCTGCAGGCAGGCCGTCCAGCGCTGCACCAATGCACTGCTGGATTGTGTAGATAGCGCGGATGAGTGTGCTACGGCGCTCTAAATCCTCTTTGGGGATATCTCGGACATTGTCGAGAATTTCTCTGAACTGCTCATCCACCTTCTCGGTGTCTTCAGCGGTGTACATCAAGTTTGAGTTAATGGGTCGGGTAATGCTGAAATAGCCCTCTTCCTTGTATTGGAAGAAGCGATAGTTGTTCTCATTTTGAGAGACGATCACCGCTTGCAGGCCGTCTTCGACATACTCTAGGTAGCGCTCGCTAAATTCGATGTAGTCTTCGACGGAAAGGAAATTCTTTTTGTTCAGGGCTATGCCTATCAAATCTGACAAGCTCACCTAATCTTCTCCCGACGCTCGGTCACCTTGCGATCATGCTTTATCCAGTCCTCAACACTCATCCTGCGGACATTATCGAGTCGGTCCATAGCCCACTCGCTATATTCTGGGTTAGCGTCACAGCCCATCCACCTACGCCCTAGTTGCTCAGCTACTACAAGGGTCGTCCCAGACCCTGAGAAGGGGTCAATCACAAGATCATCTACTTTTGAGGATGCTAGGACGAATTTTCTTATCAACTCTTCCGGTTTCTGTGTTGGATGCGGCGTTGACTCCCCCATGCCGTTGCAAGTAGTGGGAATATCTATTACGTCTTTAGGCTTTGCACCCCGAGGATGCGGAACCCATGTGTCTTTCCTCTTGCCGCCGTCCCCGTATTGGCTCGTCTTAGCTTGTGGGTGAGAGGGATATTTGAGAGTGTGCGCTCCGTAGGGAATTCGGATATCATCTACATTTAGCTTCGCTGTCTCTTCCTTGCGAAAATGAATCAAGCTTTCATGTGAGCGGCCCCAGTCACTTCCTAAATTGGCTTTGTTCTTGTAATGCCACACGATCCAGCGACAGGACTTAAACAGTTTCATAGCCGGGTGTTTAATGTCGGCAAGAATTTCTGAGAAGCCGCACACATACATGCTCCCGGTGGGTTTTAACACTCTCGAGGCTTGCTCAATCCACTGCATAGACCACTGAATATACTTCTCTTGGCTCTCGAAAGTATCCCACTCCGCTTTCTTAATGTTGTACGGAGGGTCTGCAAAGACTAGATCAACCGAATTGCTCTTGAGACTTTTCAACCATAAAACAGCGTCACCGGAGTAAAGCTGTCCATTTGGGTGGTCATATTGCAGTGAAATACCTTCTTGGTTTGGCTTTACACGTCGTCTACTACCTTCGTTTTTCGGTTCCTCTATAAGAACTTGCTGATTTACCTGTGACACAGTGAATCTCCTTCTTACCACTGTAACCTACCGCAGCCTCGCCTACTTTTACCCCCTTGAGTCCTTCGGTATTAACTCGAGCAAATCGAAACGCATCTTCCTAGTACAGACGCGGCTATATCTTCTGCTAGAACAGCGTTCCACTCTTACCTAACGTGCAGCGTCACTTAATCACCATCATCTAGTACCTTCCGCTGAACAAACTGCGTCAGGGTCACTTCCCGGTCTGAAAACTTCGCCCGCACTTCCAGCTCACCGCCTAGCGCCCGAACATAACGCTCGAGCGTCGTGATTAATAGCGTTTCCATTTGTTGCTGTAGCAACAACAAATGCGAGCGGATGCGAGTAGAAATGAACGCTCTCACGTGGTGCAGCGAGAAGTGGAAATGCTATAAAATGTCTTCCTGGTTCTCTATCTTGGAGATGGCCGCTTGCCGTATCTCCACAATGTCGGCAACTTCCTTCTGAGTCAGCTCTTGGTCTCTGCGAAGCTGGGAGAGCATGTCATACTCGAGCAAAAGCAGTTGCTTTTCCTTCTCGATGTTCGCTTTACGCTCCGGGCTGAAGTTCTGGGTCAGCTCGCCGAACAGTTTTGCCATTGTCACATCCCCCACTTCCGAAATGTATAGTCTCGGCGAGTTCTTAGGCTTCTACATCAAGCAAAACTTGGGTTTATAAAAAGTTCGTCTTCATCCTTGCGAGAAACACCGCGCTTATACAGTGAGACGTGCCTCCTACGCCTGAAGACTGGTTGAGGTCAAGCCCCACGCCTCTTTCACATTTCATTCCTTCGGGCTTTCGCCTTGTAAACTAATAGGGAATTTCATGAAGAGGTGAGAGATGAAACTAGCTGTACGCACCCTCCTAACCCTGACTCTTCTGTTGGGCTTGGCAAACGCCCAAGACCTCCGTGAACAGGTCAGCACCTACACCCTAGATAACGGAATGCGCGTCATCATGGCCCGTCAAGACGCCGCGCCCGTGATTTCCTTTAACCTGATGTTCGACGTGGGCGGCATCGACGAGCCGGACGGTCTGGGCGGCATCGCGCACATGGTCGAGCACATGGCCTTTAAGGGCACGCAGACTATCGGCACGGACACGCCCGACTTAGAGGAGCAGGCGCTCGAGAAGGTGGAAGTCCTCGCGTTAGCCTTGGAGTGGGTCCGCAACAACGGTACGGAAGAAGAGGTCGCTGAAACGCAAGCGGCGTTTTTAGAAGCGCGTGAAGAAGCCAAAGCCTTCGCTTCTCCAAACGCGCTGGACTTGCTCTTCGACGCCAACGGCGGCGTCGGACTGAACGCCTCGACGGGCTATGACCGCACCTCTTACGTCATTTCCATGCCCTCGAACCGCTTAGAACTCTATGCCCGCGTCTACGCCGACATCTTGCGCGACACCGTCTTTCGTTCCTTTTACGAAGAGCGCGACGTGGTGCGTGAAGAGCGGCGGCAACGCTCTGAGGACGACCCGCAAGGGGTCCTTTTCGAGGAGTTTTTAGGCGAGGCGTATCAGGTGCACCCTTACGGTAGACCTCTTATAGGTGCGCCGAACGAGTTGGAGAGCTACCTCGCAACGGAAGCCGAAGCCTTTTTCGAGCGCTACTACGACCCGAACCGCGCCGTTTTAGTCCTTGTGGGCGACGTGGAGCCGGAGCGCGACATTGAGATTTTAGAGCGCTACTTCGGCATCTTAGAGCAGGCCCCGGACGCTCGCCCCGCCATCCCCGAAGAACCCGACCAGACCGAGGAGCGCCGCAGCACTGTCGAGTTCGACGCCGAGCCGCAACTCGCCGTGGGCTACCACAAGCCGACCTATCCCGAGCGCGACGCTTACGTGTTAGACGTCATTGACGCGGTCTTGAGCGCGGGGCGCACGTCTCGGCTCTTCGAGCGCATGGTTGTCGAAGACCAAATTGCGCTAGACGTGTTTACGACGTCGGCGTTCCCCGGCACACGCGAGCCCAATTTGTTCGTTTTTGGCGGCGCACCGCGCTTTCCGAACACGAACGCTGATATGGAGCGCGTTTTTTACGAAGAGGTTGAGCGCCTCCAGAACGAGGGCGTGACCGAGCGCGAGTTGGAGAAGGTTAAGAATCAGGTGCGTGCGAACTTCATTCGTAGCTTGGGCTCGAGCAGCGGCCTAGCCTCACAGCTCGCCTTTTACGAACTCTTTTTAGGTGGCTGGGAAGACCTTTTAGAATACGAGGAAATCATCAACTCGGTCACGGCTGAAGAGGTGCAAGAGGTGGCGCAGCGCATCTTTAGTGAGGACAACCGCACGGTGGTGACGCTCGAGTCTTCGGGTGGCGAGCCCATCAATCCCCAAGGTTCAACCAACACGTCCGACACGACTGACGAATCTATATCTAGTGATACTGATAGTACAACCGAGGAGAGCAACCCATGATTCGCTTCTTACTTCTTCTCACCTTCGTGATAAGTACTGCGCTGGTAACTGCCACGGCGCAAAGCGCCCCTGACAGTTGGCCCAACCCCTTCGAGATGACCTTTGGTGAGTTGGAGGAGGTCACGCTCGAGCCCGAGCGCGTCGAACTCTCGAACGGAATGGTGGTGTATCTGCTTGAAGACACCTCTTTACCCCTGATCGAAGGATTGGCCTACGTCCGCGCCCCGAGCTTGTATGACCCCGAAGGTAAGATCGGCTTAGCCGCCATGACCGCCGACCTCTTGCGCACGGGCGGCGCAGGCGAAAGAAGTGCGGACGAGGTGGACGAAACCTTGGAGTTCTTGGCCGCGTCAGTCGAGGGTTCCGCGAGCAACAACTCTGCGACGGTGAGCTTCTCGGCGCTCTCGGACAATGTCGATGAGGTCCTGGAAGTCTTCGGTGACGTGTTGCAGCGCCCGCAGTTCGCCGAGGAGCGCTTAGAGCTCTCTCGCGGACGCACCCTAGAACAGATTCGCCGCGAGAACGACGACCCGGTAGGCATCGCTCAGCGTGAGTTCGTCAGGCGCGTGGCGGAGGGGCATCCGGTAGGTGAGTTCCCAACCGTCGAGACGATTCAGAACATCACTCGAGATGACGTCGTGGACTTTTATGAACGCTACTACGCGCCGAATGAAACTGTCTTAGCGGTCAGCGGCGACTTTGAGGTGGACGAGATGGTGGAGAAGTTAGAGGCTACCTTTGCCGACTGGCCGCAGGTAGATATAGACTACCCTGACCTACCCGAATTCGATCCCACGCCCGAGCCCAGAGTCTACTACGCCCCCAAAGAGACCACCCAGAGCGTCATTTTCATGGGCCACCCGAGCGTGTTGGCCTACGCCCCCAACTACGCCGACCTCACGGTGGCGAACGGCATCTTGGGCGGCGAAGGCTTCTCTTCACGCATCACCACGGAGATTCGCACGCGGCGCGGTCTCGCTTACGCAACGGGTAGCGGTTTGACGCAGGGCTACCAGTATCCGGGCTTTTTCTACGCTTATTCGCTCTCTCGTGGCGACGCCACCGGACAAGTCCTTAACCTCTTACAAGAGGAGATTGAACGTTTGCAAAATGAAGGCGTGAGCGAAGCCGAGTTGGAGCAACAGAAAGAGACCCTGCTGAGCCGCGCGGTGTTTCGCTTCACCTCTTCGGCAGAGGTGGCGCAGCGCAGTGCGCAGGCTGAGTTTTTGGATTTAGAAGAGAACTACTACGAGGACTATATCGACGGTGTGCAGAACACATCTACAGGGGACGTGCAAGAGGTCGCGCGTTCGGAGTTGCGCCCGGATGGGCTCGTCGTGATGGTCGTGGGGGACGCCTCGCAGTTTGATATGCCTTTAGAAGAGTTTGGTGAGGTGGTGACGATAGAACTCGAGGGCGAATAGCACCACTTCAAAGACGAAGGGGATAACCACACTTAGGTTATCCCCTTTTCGCTGTGAACCAACAAATCCGGGGTCAGGTGTAATCACCTGCTTGAAAACCCGCACTTTGTATTTGTTCAGATGTCGCATTACTAAAGTCGCTTAATAAAACTTGATTGCATGATGGACAAAACACAGTGTTTGGATTAACTGCGCCCATTTCACTTATGTCGTTTGAGTTGGGAAAACCTGTCCCTTCTTCATCACAAATAACCGCGATATGGTGACAAATAGGACAGGCGCAAAGCACTAAAGAATCGCCCTGCCCGCAGATTGGACAGGACTTCAATAAGCTCCAAACTAGCCAGTTACCTTTAGGCATTTTGCTACAACCCAGCTAAATTCATACCGCCTGATACTGCTTATTCTCTTTCCCCACACTCACCTTCGTGCGCTTATAAGACGCAACCGGATTGAGGATATTGCGGCACTGCGGATTGACGCAACCAGGGCAGCGCAGCCCGTACTGCTTCGTGCACGCCTCACCGGACTGAAGGTGCTCGTAGACGACCTCTGCGAGTGCGTCTTGAAACACGGGCAGACCGTTTAGGGCAGGCGCACGTTTATAGTTTTCGATGCCGACCTCATGCGCTAACTCGCCGTATTCAATATCGAGTTCGTGCAATGTTTCGATGTGGTCGCTCGTAAAGGCGACGCCGACGACAAGCACGTTCTTACGCTTTTTCGCACCCAGGTCTTTAAGAACCTTTTCGGTGCCGGGTCCGAGCCAGGGTACAGGGCCGACATCCGACTGATACGCCAGGATGTACTCGTGCGAGTAGTCTAAGCGTTTCATCACCTCATGCACCGACGCGCCGATCTCGGCGGGGTAGGCGTCGCCCCGGTTGATGACGTCTAAAGGTAACGAGTGGGCGCTGAAAAGGATGAGCACGTCGTCTCGCTCTGCCTCGTCGAACTGCTCCAAGCCCTGCTTCACCGTCTCCGTCATCGCTTCGATAAAGCGCGGATGTGTAGGCCAGCGGTCAATTACGCTCCAGTCGAACTCGTTTTGCAAACCGACACGCCGCGCCGCCCGCCAGAGTTCGTTGAGTGACGAGCCCGTCGTCGAGCATGAGAACTGCGGGTACTGCGTGAACGCCACGGCGCGTTTGACCCCGTCATTCTTCATCGCTTGCAGGGCGTCTTCGCTAAACGGGTGGACGTAGCGAAAGGCGACGTAAAACTTGTGCGGCGCAGTTTCAGGACTCAACTTATCCAAACGCTCGATCATGCCGCGTCCCTGCTCCTCCGTCCATTTAAGGATAGGTGAGCCGCCGCCGATGTCGGCGTAGTTTTGCTGGACGCTCTTGGTGCGGCGGTTCGCGATGAAGGGACCTAAGTATTTCTGCACGGGTAGCTGGATGATTTCACGGTCTTCGAACAGTTTGAGGAGGAAGGGTTGCACCTCGTC
Source organism: Trueperaceae bacterium (assembly GCA_965213645.1). GTDB lineage: Bacteria > Deinococcota > Deinococci > Deinococcales > Trueperaceae > CBDBZX01. The sequence goes on along the minus strand of CBDBZX010000004.1, from coordinate 53,633 downwards.
TAAGTTTTTGGGACCGCCCAAGTTCATCATGACGATTCCGGTAGGGCCTTGACTCATGATTTATTCTATCTTGTGAATGATTAGACATATGTCCTTCATGCTTGGTTTGGTCTACTCTTCGCTCAGATTTAGAGGCAACGCCCTAGCCACACCGATAATTCCCAAACCTGAGAGAAAGAGCAGCGCGAACGCAACTCTCAGCGACGCTAGTTCAGCTACCCCACCAACGATTAAGGGCGTCATCAAAAAAGCACCATAACCGAAGAGGGTCACGGCAGAGGCCGCTTGCCCCCCTCGCCCTGGCGCAGCCTTAGCCGCCTGTGAATAGGCGATGGGCGCTAAAGGGGAGAGAGCTAGACCGATGAGCAGCAGACCTAGCGCGACGGGTAGCGTAGAAGTAAAAAGAGTGATGAGAAGCAGCGCAACGAGCGTGAGACCACCTGACATGAAAACGACGCGCCGCACTCCAAAGCGCTGAATCGCCACGCCACTTGCGAGCCTTCCAAGAACAGCAGCGCCATAGAGCAGCGCGATACTGACGCCCCCTAAGAGCGCCCCGCTGCCGATGAGCCGCCGCAGATAGAGCGAGACGTAGCCCTCGAGCCCCGCGTCAATAGAAAACGATGAAACGACGAGCAGCGCAGCCAGCCATACACCTCTCACGCCGAGCACCCGCCCTGAGGCTTGCGTTTCTTCTTCGCGCACCTGTTTTGGCAGTGGCACAATGAGACTCAGGCAGCCAACAAAGAGGAGAAAACCTGCTAACCAGATGAACAGGGTTGTATACGCTATCCCTGTCGCTAACGCAACCCCACTTAGGAGCGCCCCTAATGCAGCGCCGAAGCTCCACCCGGCGTGAAAAAAGGTGAGGCGATGTTTATGGTGTTGCTGCTCAAAATCGCCCCCGACCGTGTTGGCGATGAGGTCAAAAAAGCTGATAACGAGACCGCCAAAGATGAATACGGTGAGTAGCTGCGCGTAGGTATCCACTGCACTAAGTGCGAAGAAGAAAGCCGCTGTTCCTATTAAGGAAGAGGTGAGGACGATGCGGCGGGCGAAGAGGTCCGTTAGCCTGCCCCCGAAGGAGAGCGATACGATACCTGCTCCAGCCATACTTGTAAGCGCAACACCTAATTGACCCGGACTGATGCTTACCGCGTTCGCAAGGTCAGCGAGTAAGACAACCCACATCCCCGACTGTAAACCGAGAACAAAGAAGGTGGCGAGGCAGGTAAAGAACTGCTGTTTTTGGTAGGAATTAGACGACGTAACGGTATAAAGACGCGACAAACGGGCGCGTAAGTTCTGCATGAGTGCTCCTCAGGTTTTAGAGACGAAAATTGGCAGACCAGTCCCTATTGCCTTACGTCGCCCGAGCCACCGTGCGGGCGAGCAGGACCAGTTGTCAGTACCTGATGAAGCATAAATTGAGCATAGCACAGATTCTGTAAACGGAAAATAGTAAGAGGTGAAGGTATTTTCAAAGGTTATCCTGCACGTAAAGCGTACGTGCTAAAATGTAGAATGCCTGATTTTCCGGCGCTACTATAGAAAGGACCTGTATGTCTGATGTGAGCAAAGTGGGTAAGCGCGGCACGGTAGTTATTCCGGCGGCGCTACGAAGGCAGTTCGGCATCGAAGAGGGTGCGCTTGTTGTTGCTGAAGCACATGATGACGGTGTTTTAATCCGTCCGGCTGTCGCTCTACCCGTAGAGATATATACCGAAGAACGCAAAGCTGAGTTTTTACTCTCCAATACCGTCGATGAAGCGGACTATGTAGAAGCGGTTAAAGAGGTGCGGAAGATGGGCCTAGACCCCGAAGCTATAGTTCACCAAAAACCGTTCTAACGTTGGACAGAATTTTCCTAGACGCTAATATCCTCTTCTCGGCGGCTTACCGTGTAGACGCCCGGTTTCGTGAGTTGTGGAGTTCAGGTATTGAGCTAGTCAGTTCTGCCTACGCAGTTGAGGAAGCGCGGCGGAATTTGGAGCCTACGCAGCGAGAGGATTCAGAGAGGTTGCTCGAGTCCGTCCAAATCATTCAGACGACGCGACCCTTAGCACGTGAGCTAACCGTTGACCTGCCTAAAAAAGACCATCCCATCCTGGCGGCTGCGATTGACGCAAAGGTGACACACCTTTTGACTGGAGACGTTAAGCATTTTGATGCGTTTTATGGTCAACGGGTTGAAGGCGTGCTCATTTTGCGACCTGCGGTGTATTTGCAAACTAAAAGTTGATCTCAACTTCGTCAACGTACTCAAAATCATCAAAGCGAAGTGTGCCAGCGCTGAGCGCCGTTGGAATCTCGAAGACAAGGCTACAGGTAACAGAGTCATTGATAGGTACAGGTGTAGCAGCACCGCAAAAACCAGGAATGTCCCTGAAACCCCTAACTGGATCAAATGTCTCTTCGGCAATGAACTCGAGGTGGCGCGTTGACGCTTCCATGCCCCAAGCATTCCAAACGGAGCGGACTTGCACAGTAACAGTTAAATAGGTGCGACCAGAAGAGGCTTGAGAGGTTCCGAAGGTTGGCGACGCTCGAGCTGATATAACCGAGAGCCTCGCATCGGGAACGAGGGGTAAATGCGCTTTGTCAAGAACAGGTACGTAGCTGACCAGGAGGTGAGGGACTACTACAATGAACACTGCCCAGTTAAGTGCTTTCGTAACTCTATTCTGAAGGTTTAGATTTCCAATCTGAACACGCTGTGGCACCACTACCGAAAGCGTGAATAGCAGTAAAAAGAGAGACTGGAAAAGCAAAACCTCGCTTTTAATTTCGAAGGCGGCCCACAGTAAATAGAGGGAAACCCCACCCAGAAAAAATGGTTGAACTGTTTTGTATAAGTTCGACTTGCGCGCCATTCTTAAAACAGTGTAGCGCTAATAAAATCTAACTTTGGGTTAGATGTCGCTCGAGATAATTGAGCAGTAAAACACTAAAAATTAGCGCTTCCCCACCCGCACCCTCGGCTTCTGCCCCGGCACATTCACCAATGCCACCTCACGCCCCTGCAGCTTCGCCTCCACCTCACGAATGCGGTCGCGAATCGCCGCCGCCCGCTCGAAGTCGAGGTCTTCGGACGCCTGCCACATCTCATTCTCTAAAAGGGCAAGCTCCTGTTTCGCATCGTCCTGCGCCAACTCACGCTCCCACGGAGCAAGCTTCGCGGGCTGCTCTTCGGGCGTATCACCCTCACCGCGAATGACGTTGCGGATATTCTTGCGGATGCTTTCGGGTGTAATGCTGTGTTCGGCGTTATAGGCGAGCTGCTTGTTGCGGCGACGCTCGGTCTCGCCCATCGCGTCGCGCATCGCATCAGAAATCACATCAGCGTACAAGAAGACCTCACCGCGCACGTTGCGAGCGGCGCGTCCGATGGTCTGGATGAGGGAGCGTTCGCTCCGCAAGAAACCTGTTTTGTCAGCGTCTAAAATCGCCACGAGCGAGACTTCGGGCAAATCTAGCCCCTCGCGCAAGAGGTTAATGCCGATGAGCACATCGAAGTGTCCGAGGCGTAAGTCGCGGATGATGACTTGGCGCTCCACCGCGTCAATATCCGAGTGCATGTAACGAACTCTAAGCCCTTGCTGCGCGAAGTATTCGGTCAAGTCTTCGGACATCTTCTTGGTGAGCGTCGTGACCAAAACGCGCTCGCCCTGCTCGGCGCGGTCGCGGATAGCGAAAACCAAGTCGTCAATTTGACCTCTCGAGGGCTTAACCGTAATCGCGGGGTCCACCAGACCCGTCGGGCGGATGATTTGCTCCACCACTTTGTCCGACAGCTCTTTCTCAGCGACGCTAGGCGTTGCCGAAACGAAGATAACCTGTCCGACCCTCGTCTTAAACTCGTCCTCTTTGAGCGGTCGGTTATCCAGCGCGGCGGGCAACCTAAAGCCGTAATCCACCAGCGTCTGCTTGCGGGCGCGGTCGCCGTTGTACATGCCGCGAATCTGCGGGAGCATCACGTGGGACTCGTCTAGGAATGTGATGAAGTCGTCGGGGAAGTAGTCTAGGAGCGTGTGCGGCGGTGCGCCCGGTTGCCGTCCGTCAAGGTAGCGCGAGTAGTTCTCGATGCCCGAGCAGTAGCCCAGGGTTTTGAGCATCTCGAGGTCGTACATCGTTCTTTCCTTGAGCCGCTGCTTCTCGATGAGCTTGTCCGACTTCTCTAAAAACTCGAGCCTGTTCGCCAAATCGTATTCGATACTTTTGATAGCGGGCTCGAGCTTGTCATAAGGCGTCACGTAGTGCTTGGCGGGAAAAATCGTGGTGGACTCGAGCTCGTTAAGTTCGTTGCCCGTCACGGGGTCGATCATCACCAAGCGGTCGATTTCGTCGCCCCAGAGTTCGATGCGTAGCGGGGCTTCGTCGTACGCCGCCCACACCTCGATCACGTCGCCCTTGACCCGGAAGCGTCCGTTGTCGATTTCGATGTCGTTGCGCTCGTACTGCTGCACGATGAAGCGCTCTAAGATTTCGTCCCTTGACATCTTCATGCCGACCTGCAAGATGAGGTTGAGTTGCTTGTAGGTGTCGGGCGAGCCCAAACCGTAAATCGCCGAGACCGACGCGACTACAATCGTGTCGTTTCTCGTCAAGAGGTTGCGCGTGGAAGAGTGGCGCAACCGTTCAAGTTCCATGTTGACGTTCGCGTCCTTTTCGATGAAGAGGTCCCTGGCCGGTACGTACGCCTCGGGCTGATAATAGTCGTAGTACGAGATGAAAAACTCGACGGCGGCGTCCGGGAAGAAGTCGCGGAACTCGGCGGCGAGTTGGGCCGTCAAGATTTTATTCGGCGCTAAGATAAGCGCAGGGCGCTGCACCTCTTCGATAATCTTCGCCATCGTAAAGGTTTTGCCCGTGCCCGTTGCGCCCAAAAGCGTCTGGTAGCGCAGCCCGTCATTCAAGCCTTCGACTAAACCTTCGATTGCGGTAGGTTGGTCCCCCCTGGGGCTAAACGGAGAACTTACGGTAAGCGCCATAGCATTTATTGTACGCTTGTAGCCGTGTTTTCGCTGTTGTTTGTAAGGAAAAAAGCAGGACTAAGAAAAAAGGACTGATTGCACTGTCAACCAAGTTCTGCAATGCTGTTGTCACCCCGAGCCCTTTGCAGGATAGACTCCGTGCAACCCTTACGAGGGTAAACTCCGTCGAGGGGTCTCGCTTTGCAGTCCCGACTGGTCGAGATTGGGAGTTACGTAGTTTTGGCAATTGCCAAACGAGATTCTTCGACTTCACTTCGTGGAGTCTATCCTATAGCTCGCTGTAGGGCTCAGAATGACATGCTTGTTTTTTATTTAGCGCTATGCTGAGCCCGATTAAATCGCATTTCATGAAAGTGCGACCCCTTGCTCACGTTCGCCTCATATATTAAGTAAAGGGAAAGAGGTTTGGTGGAGATGAAGCTGAAAAAATTATGGATAGTGCCTATTCTGTTAATGCTCTTAGCAGGGTGCGAAATCACGCTGGTCGAGAGCCCGAGGCCGGACTCAGGCTATGAGGTGGACGCGCTCGAGGTTTACGACGCCCGCTACACCACCAACTACCGCGATAGAGACGAAACGAACTACATCTGTGACAACATCGAGACGCCTTTAACCTATGAGTTCTCTTTCGATGGTAACTTGGAATCTTGGAAGCTTTACCTGGAGGGCCGCCGGGGTGGGTTGCTCGAGTCGAAGAGGTTGACGCCGCGCAGCCGAGAGGTCGAAGTCTCCGAACGCGGCTATATCCGCGACAGATACGCCATTCCCCGCTACGCCGCGCCCTTGTCGGTTCAGTCGGATTTAGATACACAGGATTTAGAGACGCAGGATATCGTTGTGGTATTCGAGCCTGACGTCATCGGGGAGAGCAAGTTGTATCTCGAGGTCGAGGACGAGTCCGGGCGCACCCAAGTGTTTGAAACAAAGTGGCTCCCTATCGCTAGCAACTGCCCTTAACCTCAGCAAACGCACCTTTTAACGCGGCAACTTATCCAAAATCGCCCGGCGCATAACCGCGCCTGCAACGCCCGGCGCTAAGCGACCTGCTAGCGCCATCACCTTGTTGCTGAAGCCGGGCACGAGAACGGTGTGTTTAGCGTGAACGGCGCGAACGATCTTTTGCGCTAAAACATTCGGGGGCATTCGGCGGGCTTCCGTTCGCTCATCTGAACCGCCCGGACTGTACTTCGCCGCGTGCGGCGTGCGTGTCGGGCCGGGGTAAACGGTGAGGACGTGAATCCCTTGAGGTGCAAGAGCGATAGACAAGCTCCGCGCATACGCCGCCAAACCCGATTTGCTCGCCGCGTAGACTGCCGCGCCGGGATAGCTGACCTGATGCGACAAGGACGAGATAAACACGAGCGAACCGCCGCGTCTTACGAGGTTGTTTCGTAAGAGCTGCGCGGTGAGCAGAAGTGGCGCGTCCAAGTTGATCTCTAAAACGGTGCGCTGCTCCTCGAGACTTGAAGTAGAGAACGCACCCACCGCGTTGATGCCCGCGTTGTGGATGAACACGTCAAGTGAACCAGCTGCCAACTGCTCGGTGACGCGCCCCAAGCTCTCCCGCTCTCCCAAATCCGCCTGAATAAACGAGAACGATTCTCCTAATTCTTGCACCGCTTTATTCGCACCGACCTCATCGCGGTCAATGCCGACGACCTCAAAACCTTCACCGATGTACGCTGCCGCAAGTGCAAGGCCGATGCCGCTCGCCGCGCCCGTAACCACGCACCGCTTCATCCTCTGGTCTCGCGTTGGGCTCGAGCCCGCATCAGCCTGTCGAGAGGTGCAGCGAAGTAGGTGCCCGCAAACCGTAGCAATTTGTTATTGATCCCAACCGTCACGTCTTTGCGGCTCCCTGAAATCACTCTAAAGACCTCTTCAGCAACTTTTTCGACACTTGGAAACCGCTCCATGTTGAACGTTCCTTCGGGCACGCCACTTTTCGCGTGCATCTCCGTGCGGATTGCGCCGGGGTGTACGGTCTGGATTTGCACTTTTGTCTGGGACGAACCTCTCGCCTCGAGCCGCAAGTTCCGCACAAAAGCGTTTAGGGCAGCTTTGCTCGAGCCATACACCGCGTATTCAGGTGCGGGCACATCCGCCACGACTGAACTGATGAACACAACCTTTTGGGTACGAGACATCAGCGCGTGCGTCAGAGCGATAGGTGTGTAGAGGTTGACCTCAAGTAACCTCTTGACCTCTTCGTCTGAGTGCGCCGTTACTTCGCCATAAAGCCCGATGCCTGCGTTGTGGATGAGCAGGTCTAAGGCGTCGATTTGGGTGTGATTGAGATGCTCGAGGATGACCTCAACCGAATTAGGCTTCGAGAGGTCAGCTTGACAGTAGTTTTGAGCAGTGAAGAAGTTAGGATCTAATTCAGCGAGAGGTTTGCGCCCCACCAAGACAAGAGGGTGTTTAGAAGCGTAGAGGCGAGCCAGCCCCAGCCCAAGCCCACTCGTCGCACCCGTGATGAGCACCGCGCCGGGCATCAGACTAGAGTCAGCACAGGCTTAGAACCACGCGCTACTTCTCGACCTTGTCTTTGTGGTCCTTCTTGTCCTTGTGATCCTTTTTGAACAACCCGCGCAACCGCCCTAACAAATTCTCGTGCTCCTCGATGCCCTCATCCACCTCTTCGGCGTAGGCTTCTAAAAGCTCTCGCGCTTTAGAGCTGAGCTTTTTGGGAATCTGCACGTCCGCCGTGACGATGAGGTCGCCTATGCCGACTTGTCTGAGGCGCGGCATCCCTTTGCCGCGCAGCCGAAACTCGGTGCCGGGCTGCGTGCCGCTAGGAAGGCTCAGCGCTTCGGGGCCGTCCATCGTCGGAATTTCGAAGGCGCTCCCTAGAGTCGCCTGCGCCAAGCCGAGTGGCAGGTGATAGCGCAAATGGTCGCCGTCCCTAGTGAAGTGGGGGTGCGGCTCCATGTCGATGTAAACGTACAAATCGCCATTTCTCGCGCCATCAATGCCCGCGTTTCCCTCACCTGTTAAGCGCAAGCGGTAGCCTGCGTCAATCCCCTTAGGTAGATTGACCTCTACAGAATCTCTCTCTCGCTGCCGCCCGCTACCCACGCACTTGCCGCACGGCGTGATGACGACCTCGCCCAAGCCGCGACACTGCGGGCAGACTTGATTGGTGACGACCGTGCCAAAAAACGACTGCGTCTGCGCCCGCACCTGCCCCGCACCGCGACAGGTCGGGCAGGTCTGGCGGCCTTCGCTGCCGGGTTCGGCCCTCGTTCCATCACAGCGGTCACACACGCCCAAGCGCTCGACCTCTAAGGGGACGCTCTCGCCCACTCTCGCTTGCTCCAAGGTAATCCTCAGCGTCGCCTCTAAATCCTCACCCGGCTGCCCGCGCTGCCGCGTTCTGCCAAAGCCTGCGCCGCCGAAGCCGCCGCCTGCTACGCCCCCGCCAAAGACCGACGAGAAAATATCGAAGATGTCGCCGGAGAAGGCCGCTTGCGGATCAGCGGAGCCGAAGCGGTCGTAGCGCGAACGCTTGTCCGGGTCGGACAAGACCGCGTACGCTTCGTTGAGGTTCTTAAATGTTCTCTTCGGCTTCAGCGTCGCCGGGGTTTCTGTCGGGGTGGTACTTCAGCGCGAGCTTTCGGTACGCGGATTTGATTGTAGAAGCGTCCGCGCTCTGAGAGACGCCGAGTAGCTCGTAGTAATCTGCCATTGGCGTAGTATAAAGGACGTGTGGGGGTGGTGAGGTAGTCTTTATACAATATGAGAAATTCGGTGAATCTAAAGCAGATTGTCGAAGGGACAGATACAGTAGAAGGAAAAACTTTTGATTGGATCATTGTCGGTTTTATCTTGTACTCTTCGATCACCCTATCGTTAGAAACTTTACCCAACCTGAATTCTTCCACTCGAAGGTTTCTGAGGATTTCCGAAATAGTTATCTCTTTAGTCTTTACGGTTGAATACGCACTGCGCTTGCTTGCTGCCGAGAACAAACTTGGCTACATTTTTAGCTTTTATGGCATTATTGACCTCTTGGCAATTCTTCCCTTCTACCTATCTTTGGGGATCGACCTTCGTGCTATTAGGGCATTCCGATTGCTGAGAATTTTTCGTTTACTCAAGCTCAGCCGCTACAACAAAGCGGCTCATAGATTTGCTCGAGCATTCAGCATTGCTAAAGAAGAAATCATTCTGTTTTCATGCGTTGCTGGCGTTGTCCTTTATCTTTCATCCGTGGGTATATATCACTTTGAACATGAGGCTCAACCAGAGAACTTTCGGTCAGTTTTTGATAGCCTTTGGTGGTCCGTGGCAACATTGACAACTGTTGGTTACGGAGACGTATATCCTGTAACTGCGGGAGGACGTGTTTTTACCTTTATCGTTTTGATGGCAGGCTTAGGAATTGTTGCTGTGCCAACAGGACTTATTGCATCAGCTTTATCCAAAGCCCGAGAAGAAGATGTTTAGGCAATAGAATGGAGTTAGCAGTATGCGTAAACAGCTAACAGCCATCATCGAACGCGAGCAGGACGGCTATGTATCGCTCTGCCCAGAACTCGACATCGCCAGTCAGGGCGACACGGTTGAAGAGGCGAGAGAAAATCTTCGAGAGGCGCTCGAGCTTCTCTTTGAAACCGCTTCATCAACCGAAATCCGGCGACGTTTTCTCACCTGTTTGAACTAAAGCAACGAAAAAGAGCCGAGAGGTCATCTCGGCTCTTTTTCGTTGGTCTACTGAACGTTACTGTCCGCCAGTTGCCCCACCCGTCCCACCAGCGCCACCTGTTGGCGTCGCTGGCGCAGCAGGCTGCGGCAAGTTCTCGGGGAAGGTTTCCAAGTTAGACGCCTCGCGCAAGCTGTTGATCTCTGTGCTTAGCTGCTCGTTGGCAAGCTGCGCCTGAATCTGCTCGCGCACCTCTTCTAAGGGCGTTGCGCCCGCCTCATTCTTGCCCGTCACACGAATGATGTGAAAGCCGAACTGCGTCTCGACGGGGCCGACGGTTTCGCCGACGTCAGCGCCGAAGGCGGCTTCTTCAAAAGGTGGCACGAAGGAGCCTTGCGTCACGCAGCCGAGGTCGCCACCCCGCGCCGCGCTGCCGGGGTCTTGGCTGCGCTCTTCGGCGAGTTGGGCGAAGTCGCCGCCTTCGTTGAGTTGGGTCAAGACTTCGTTGGCGGCTTCTTGCGTTTCGACTAAGATGTGGCTCGAGCAAACCTCCTCGGGCGTCTCAAACTGCGCTTGGTTCTCCTGATAGTAGGTTTGAATCGCTTCGTCGCTCACGTTGACCTCTCCGCGCACGGCTTCTACGACCTGCTGAATCTGCAGGTTGTCGCGGATGAGTTGGCGAAGTTGGTCTTCGCTCTCGAAGCCCGCGTCCGAGAGGGCTTGCTGGAAGGCTTCGTCGCTCGCGCCGCCGGTTTCACCGCCCGTCGTGCCGCCTGTCGCACCGCCCGTTTGTGGCACTTGTCCCGCAAGCCCTTGGCGTACCTGCGCAATCTGCTGCTCGACCTCTTCGTCAGAAACTTGAATGCCGCGCTCTTCGGCTTGTTGTAAGAGGACCTGTTCGGTAGCGAGTTGGTCTAAAAACTGCGGGCGGAGGCTGCCGAGTTGCGCTAAAACCTGCTCGTTGAGCGGTAAGCCTTGCTGCGCGGCGATGTTGCGCAGCGCGACGCTAAAGCGCTCCTCGAACTCCTCTTGGGTGATGGTCTGGTCGCCGAGTTGAATCACAACGGCGTCGGGGTCTAAGTCGCCGCCGACGAGCGGTACATCGGTTGCACCTGCCGCGCCACCCGTCTGGCTAGGCGTTTCGCCGCCCGTCTGCGCGGAGCCGTAGACGAGGACGAATAAGGTGACGAGGATGAGAAGGCTGAAAAGCGCGATGGGTAGGCGCTTATTTGGTTTGTTTGAGTCAGGCATAGGTTTCCCTTCGAGGTTGGCGCATCTTCGTTTGCGCAAAGTTCATTGGTTCGGAAGTGGTGCGGAAAATTTTTCGGATGCAACCAAACGCTACTAAGGAAACCCTATCATCCTAAGAGATGAGAAAGGGTCGGCTCAGGCGACGGATTGAGTGAAGGCGGGCTCAAAAAAACCTCTTGCTTGATCAAGCAAGAGGTTCATCATAAGTGTCTCAGCAGTTTGGAGAAAGTTACGCGGCCTTAGCCCCAGCCTCATTTAACTCGCGTAGCTCTTCGTAAAGTTTGATCTGTGCTTCGGAAAGTGCCTCGGGAATCGTCGCGCGGATTTCGGCAAGTTCGTCGCCCCTAGACCCGTCCTTCTTAGGCCAGCCCCTTTCGCGCAACCGGAACGAGCGCCCGGACTGCGTGCCGGCGGGGAGGTTCATCTCCACGTCGCCGTCCAGGGTCGGCACGCGCACCTTGCCGCCTAAAGCGGCGACGTAGTCGGGCACGTCGACGATGACGCGGACGTTGTCGCCCTCGAGCCGAAACACCGGATGGTCCTCCAACTTCACCGTTAAGTAGAGGTCGCCCCCACCCGGTGCTTGAGCGCGCAGCCGCAGCTTTGCGCCGTCTTTGGCACCTTTGGGCAAGGTGACTTCTAAGCGGCGTCCATCCACCGAGACGACTTTGCTGTCGCCCCGGTAGGCTTCTTCTAACGGCACGCTGATGTCGGCGTCAACGCGGCGCGGGGTGCGCTCTTGCCGAATGCTGCTGAAGGGGTCTTGACCCCTCGAGCCTGCCGCGCCCGTCCCCGTAAAGAAGCTCTGCCCGCCAGCCCCGGCGAAACCGCCGCCGAAGAGACTCTGGAAGAAGTCGCTAAAGTCCCCCTCCGCCGCGCCACCGGGGGGTGGGCCGCCAAAGCCACCACCGAAGCCGCCTCCCGCACCGCCGGAAAAGTTCGGACGACCCTCAGCGCTGCCGTAGCGGTCATAGAACTTGCGCTTCTCGGGGTCGTTAAGGACGGTGTACGCCTCGTTGACCTCTTTGAAACGCTCCTCCGCCGAGGGGTCGTCCGGGTTGCGGTCGGGGTGATATTTGGCTGCGAGCTTGCGGTAGGCCGAGCGAATCTCCTTCTGGTCGGCGCTGCGCGAGAGGCCGAGCGTGTCGTAGTAGTCTTTGTAAGCAGCCATTTAGTTCCCCCTAACCTTGGTAAACGACGACTCTGGCCGGACGCACCAACCGCTCATCCTTGGTAAAGCCAGTTTGCACCACTTCGGCAATCGTGTTGGCCGCGTTTGCGTCTTCAGTCGGCACAGCGGTCAGCGCTTCGTGGATGTCCGGGTTGAACTCGTCGCCTTGTGCGCCCCGACTTCGACGATACCTAGCGCCTCTAAGTTGCGCTTCAAGCTCTCCTGCACCGCTTGAAGGTTGGGGATGAGCTTGCTCGGGTCGTCGCTGCCGACTCGGAGGGCACGCTCTAGGTCGTCATAAGTTGATAAGCACGGTGATGACAGCGCTGTCCAAACCCGCTTCGCGGGCGCGAGCGACGTCTTGCGCGGCGCGGCGGCGGTAGTTCTCTAAGTCCGCCCTAGCCCGCAAGAAAGCGGTTTTTGAAGTCCGCTGTTTCCTCTTGCGCTTGCGAGAGCTTCTCGTGCGCCTGTGCGAGTTCGCTGCGCAAGTACTTCGGCGTCGGTGACGCCGTCCGCTACGCCTTCAGCCTGAGCGCCTGCCTGAGTATCGGCCTCGAGCATTGGTAGAGGAGGTGACGGGTTCGTCACCCTCCTCTATGATCTCTTGAGCCGTTTTGAGTTTATCGTCTGTTAAGTCAGCCATCAGCTTACCCTGCGGGTTTGAAGTCGGCGTCTACGACGTCTTCGTCGTCTCGAGGAGGCGCGTCCTGTCCACCTTGCTCGTCGTCCTGGGGCTGTTGGGGCGCGTTGGCTTGCTGGAACGCGGCGAGCTTCTCCGCCAACTCCTGACCGATCTCCTCTAAGCGGCTCTTGGGCGCGTCGCTGTCAATCGCGCTCTGCGCTTCGGCGACGACACGCTTGACGGGCTGCTTATCCTCATCCGAGGCGCTTTCCGCTTCGTCCACGACCTTTTGCGCCTGCACGCGGAGCGAGTCGAGCGCGTTCTTCGCTTCGATGTGCTCTCTCGCTTCGCGGTCTTTCTCGGCGTTCGCTTGCGCGTCCTGCACCATGCGCTCGACCTCGTCCTCGGCGAGCGTCGTGGTGTTCTGGATGGTGATGGACGCCTCTTTGCCCGTGGACTTCTCCTTCGCGGTGACGTTCAAGATGCCGTTCGCGTCGATGTCGTAGGAGATTTCGACCTGGGGCATTCCGGCCATCATCGGGGGGATGCCGTCCAACTTAAAGCGGCCCAAGGACTTGTTGTCGTTCGCCATCGAGCGCTCGCCCTGGAGGACGTGCACTTCGACGCCCGTCTGGTTGTTCTCCGCCGTGGTAAAGGTCTCGGACTTGCGCACCGGGATGGCGGTGTTGCGCTCGACGAGCTTGGTGAAGACGCCGCCTTTGGTCTCGACACCGAAGCGAGAGCGGGGTCACGTCCAAGAGGACGATGTCGTCCACGTCGCCGGTCAAGACGCCCGCTTGTACCGCTGCACCTAGCGCGACAACCTCATCGGGGTTGACAGATTGGTTGGGCGCTTTGCCGAGCATGTCCTGGACGATCTTCTTGACGGCGGGCACGCGGGTCGAGCCACCCACCAAGATCACCTCGTCAATGTCGCTCTTCGAGAGCTTCGCGTCTTTGAGGGCCGCCTCGACGGGACCACGGACGCGGTCTAAAAGAGGTGAGATGAGTTCTTCGAACTTGCTGCGAGAGAGCTTCTTCTCCAAGTAAAGCGGCGCATTCGAAGCCGGGTCCATCGCAATGAAGGGCAAGCTAATCGTCGTCTCAGGGATACCCGAAAGTTCAATCTTCGCTTTCTCGGAGGCTTCAATGAGACGCTGAAGCGCTTGCTTATCTTTGCGCAGGTCAACGTTATATTCCTTTTTGAAGTCGTCCGCGAGCCAGTCCACAATCGCGTAGTCGAAGTCCGAGCCGCCCAAGTGCGTGTCGCCCGAGGTCGAGCGCACTTCGAAGACGCCGTCGCCAACCTCCAAGACGGACACGTCAAACGTACCGCCGCCCAAGTCGAAGACTAAAACCGTCTCGTTGCCTTTTCTCTCTAAACCGTACGCTAAGGCGGCTGCCGTGGGCTCGTTGACGATGCGCAAGACCTCTAAGCCCGCAATTCTACCCGCGTTTTGGGTCGCTTCGCGCTGTGAGTTATTGAAGTACGCGGGCACGGTGATGACCGCTTTGGTGATCTTCTCGCCTAAGGTCGAGGAGGCGTCCTCCACGAGCTTTTGCAAAACCATCGCCGAGACCTCTTCGGGGGTGTACTTCTTGTCGCCGACGACGAAACGCACGCCGCCGTCGTCGCCGCGTACCACTTCGTAGGGGGAGCGCTCCGCTTCCTCTTTGACCTCATCCCAGGTGCGGCCCATGTAGCGCTTCACCTCGAAGAGTGTACCCTTCGCGTTAAGGACCGCTTGACGCTTCGCCACCTGACCGACGAGGCGCTGCTCGTTCTTAAACGCCACCACGGACGGCGTGGTGCGGTTGCCCTCGCTGTTCACGAGCACGGTGGGCTCGCCGCCTTCCATGACCGCAATCACACTGTTGGTCGTGCCTAAATCTATGCCTACTGCCTTTGCCATAGTTCTCTCCTTTATTCACTGGAATTATTAGTCTGCCTTGCAATTAGACGAGTAAGATTGTGCTCAAATACTTTAGAAGAATATCTAAGTGCAGGGCACTCAACCTAGTTGAAAGTATAGCAACGTTGCTCGGTATTGTCAATAGATGTGAGTCTAGTTATATCAAGTTTGTAGAAGGTCTCGAGGCTAGACCCACAGTTACTTTCAAGTTGCGTGTTCGGTGCCATACCTTTCGAACCAAGGTAAACCTCTCGCTCTGTAAGCCCTTTCCAAATTTCTCACTCGAAACGTTTTTATGATGAACAGCGACCAAGTGCAAAACTTAACGGGACTTGGCGTATATGTACGGTAAAGGACGCGGGAAAAACGCTCCACGACACCTTATACTTTAGGAGGCGAGCAGATGAAACTCATCTATATGTTGGTTTTAGGACTTTTGACAAGTGCAACTTTGGCGCAAACGGGCGGTGCGACGGGCGGTGACATAACGGGCGGGATGAGCGACGAGTCGCCTACGGTGCAGGGCACGATTACGGCGCTCGAGGACGGTCTTTCTAACCTGAGCGCCCAGCAAGCCGTGGACAACATCGAAGGGTGGCAGGCGCGTTTAGAGAACGCGGGCGACCCTGCGCTCCTCGCGATTGCTGAGCAGCTAGAAGAACTCAAAACGGAGCTGCAGACCGATTCGGTTGATCAAACATCCGTCGGCCTGCTCCTCATCGAACTTGGCGAGCGCACGGGCGAGGCGGCGACGATGGCCTCAGGCGACGAAGCCGCGCAGCTTGTCAGCCTCAGCACGCTCCTGTCAGACGCGGGTGGTAGCCTGAGCGAGGTTGAAGTCGAAGACGTTGAAGTTACGGGTGGCGCGGTGAGCGGCGGCGTGTCGGGTGGCGTGAGTGGCGGTACGACAGGCGGAAACTAACCCTGAAAAAAGTTTAATAAATCGTCTGCAAAACAGAAAAAAATGAGGTAGTTTTTATCGTGCTGAACGGCAAATCTCGACTTTTCTAGCCGCGAGGTGAGTTGTGCCGTGCAGCACGTAATAATCAGCAATTTTTGAGCTTATTACGCAGAACATTTAATATAAAAATATAATGACCTTAGTACACGACAATTTTACAAAAAGGAGTTCTCCCTGAAGAATGTTTAGTGCGTAGCTAAACGAAGGAGAACTCAAATGAAGCATACTGGATTAGTCGAAGCGTTGAAAGAAGTAGGTGTCAACTTGCACAAGTCGAGGCTCACGTTTCTGAGCATGTTGATGCTGGGTATTGTCGAGGCGAGGACGGTCAATCTCAAGCGCGTGGTCAGCACTATGCAAAGCTGGGCATGTGAGGCTTCTGTGTATAGACGGGCGCAGCGGTTCTTTGCTGAGCTGGAGCTTGACGAGACACACTTCACGCGCTTCATAGTCAAACTTCTCGACAAGCAGCGTTACACCTTATGCGTCGATAGAACGAACTGGAAGTTTGGCGTATTCAACATCAATATTTTGATGATTGCTCTAGTCGATGAAGGTATCGCTATCCCCCTCGCGTTCGTTCTTCTGACTAAACAGGGCAACTCGAACACACTGGAGCGCACTGAGTTGCTCGAACAGGTTTTGGAGGTCATCAAACCTGAGCGCATAGAGGTCTTACTTGCAGATAGGGAGTTCATTGGTCAAGACTGGTTTGGGTTCCTGATAGACCAAAACATTCCCTTTGCCATTCGCATCCGAGAAAACAGCCTAGCTGACAACTGGTTTCAACTCGCAGCCTTTTTTCGGCAGCTTGAACCCTTGCAAACGCGAAGCCTCCACCACCGCTACAAGATTTGTGGGTGTGAGCTTGCCGTTGCTGCAACTAGGAGCTGTGACCAGCAACTCGTCATCATTGTGACCAACCGCAATCCTAGAAAAGCCTTGAGCGCTTACGCCCACAGGTGGCAGATAGAGTCTCTTTTCAAAGCCCTCAAGTCGAGCGGCTTCAACCTCGAAGATACCCACCTCAAGGACACCGAGCGCCTCAGCGCCCTGGTCGCTGTGGTTAGTCTCGCCTTTCTCTGGGCGCTTAAAGTCGGTCACTGGCAACACCGACTCAAGCCTATTCGCATCAAGCCGCACGGTAGACGTGAAAGGTCTGTCTTCCGGCTCGGGCTTGACTTTATCCGCAGAGCGATCACCAACCTCTCCCTTGACCCTAAGCTCCTACACAGCGCTTTCAGGCTTTTGTCGTGTACTTAGTATAATGAGACAGCAGCCTTCCTCTTTTTTAGTGAAATTGAAGAAGGCCCTATCATGGCCTATATCTTTCAAAATTAATAGTTCCACGACATACTGAGACACTTTGACGCAGATATGATCCCCGAATGTGCGTGCTGAACTGGTCATCTTCCACTAAGCGCGTCTCTGACCAGATGATACCTGTTAAATGTAACACTTTTTCAGTCTTAACACATTTTAGTCTCATCAAAACCCCCTTGCATCTTCGCTTTGCAAGCCATATACTTTGACTCATATGGGCTGAGTGTAATTTTTTACTTACACTTTGGCTTGTATAGTGTAAAGCCAACAGAAAGGAGAACCCATGAAAAAGGCTCTAAGCGTTTCTGTTTTAATCGTTTTAGTCCTCTCGGTCTTTGCTTTCGCGCAAGATACAGGTGGCATGATGACGGGCGGCGCCATGACCGGCGGCATGATGACGGGCGGGGGCTAAACAGCTCTAAATCAGCAAAAAGCCGGAGCCAATCGCTCCGGTTTTTACTTTGGACGCCGGACATCAATCCGAGTACTTACGAAGTTTTCTACTGAACTGAAAGAACGATGTCGTAAATTGAGAGCGTCCAAGGGTACGCGCAGAGAAGCCCTTAGCTGCTAGCGGGAGCGAATAGCCCCAAAGGGGCGGGCTTTGCCCGTTCTAGGGTCCACGCGCGACGCGTATCACGCCGTTATCAACGCGCGTTGATTCAAAGATGCTACCTCTGGCTAAGGGCTCTTTTCCGCGCGGTATAGATGTCAAAATTCGACATCCACACTTCACTTTGGCATTATAAGCAACTCCCGCACCTTTACACAGTTTGAGAGGGCTCGTTGCGTTGCACACGTTGCGCAATCACCAAAGCGACCCCCGCGCTCAGCGACCACCACACCAAGTGGCTAAACTGCGCGGTGTCGAACCAGGTCAAACAGTAGACTAGGTGGACTAGGGCGATGACCTCGAGCCCCCGCCCCGCCCCGCTCGCCGAGAGGTAGATAAAGAAGCCGATCAGCAGCAAGTAGGCCGCAAACCCGACCAGCCCCACCGACAAAATCGTGTCCAAGAAGAGGTTATGTGCCTTGTTCGTGTAGGTGCGCCCGACCCGCTCCTGACCGTCCGTACCGATATAGGTGAAGTTGTAGTTGTTGTTCGCCAAAACCTCTTGCACGGGTACATTCTCCGATAAACGGTCAATCAGGCCATACTTAAAGGGATCTTCCCAGTCCGCGACGAAGGGCCAAGAGAGCCCGAAGCCGTTGAAGCCCCAGCCAAAGAGCGGCCTTTCCTTAACGCCTGCGTACGCCGTGCGCCACAGATAGGTGCGCCCCGAGGTGATGTCGTCCAAGTTGCCACTCAAGGAGGGCATCGTTCTCGTCCCACCGCCCGTCATGGCGAAGAAGAACGCGCCGGTTAAAACGAGTGGCGTAAGCACGACCAGGGCCACCCTCCCCAGACGCGGCGTCACCCGCCAAATACGCGGCAACACGAAGCGGGCAAAGAGGTAAAAAAGCCCGACCACAAAGGCGAGTTGCGCCCCGCGTGTCGAGGTGAGGTAGACGCCGCCGACGAGCACGATAAAGAGCATCCAGCCGAGGAACGGTCTGATCCAACCTCTGAGGATACTCAGCAGCGCGAGCACGCTCGCAAAGGCCAGCACAACAGCGGCGTGTCCTCGGTGCGAATAGGTGCCAATAGGCATAAATGACTGGTAGATGCCGCTCTGCAATTTATTCGCGTACGTCCGCTCGCCTGCGTTCACCGTATAGTCCATCGTCCAGTCGAACACCTGCGGCACGAGGCTCAGTGTGAGGATAAAAGAGCCGAACAAAACTCCGTAAAGCTGCACCTTGAAGAGCCTCGGGTTGAGGCTTAGGACCAAGACGTTGCCGAGCGTAAACACGCCAACGATAGCCCAGTAGTACCAACCGTCACCCATCTCAACCTGAGCGCGTAAGGCGCTCATGGGCGAGGGGCTTAGGTAAACAGACAGGAGCCCCAAGCCGAGGTAGCCGAGCCACAAGAGGAGCGACCAGCGCCACGCACGCTGTGAGGTCACTGCGCTCAAGTCGGAAGCCTGCTCACCTGCTGTGGTCGTTCTCGAGGCCATCAGCCACCGAAACAGCACGACCCCCCAAGCGAGCAGGGTGAACATCACGGCAACGACGATCTGGTTGCGCGTGAGCGCAATGTTGAGACCTGGCAGGTACGACCCTACCAGCAACGCGCCCCAGGCTACGGTAGTCAAGATGGTGACGAACGAGGTCTCGCGCTGAGGCATCGTCCACGCGGTCATCTCTTTGGCGGCGGTGAGCCACTTGAAGAGCACCACGCCCCAAGCGAGCACCGTGAACAACGCGGCGACTAAGAGCTTTTGGTTGCCGATGATCTCAGGAGCAAAGGAGCCCGGAATAAAGCGGCTCACGAGCAAATAAGCCCAGCCCATGAGGGTGATGGCAATGACCAAAGAGGTCTGCCACTGGAGCATCCGCTGTGTTGAGTCAGATTGCGAACCGCGCTTAGAACTCTGTCTACCTTTCGTTCTATTAGATTCGCTTTCAGCGCTCAAGAGCCACCTGTATAAGAGGTAGCCCCAGGTGATGAGCGCTAGAGAGAGGACCATAAAGACCTTGGGCCGCGTGTAGATAGTCCCTCTATCGCCGCCCCAGGGGTCTATCGCCAAAACCACCGCCGCGAAAAGCCCACCGTAGAGAACCTCCAACACGAGGACCCACCACGTTACCTGAGCCTTGGTCTCAGTTTGAGCCTCTCCCCTTTGCCCTAATGTCGAAGAAGACATCGTCTCACCCCGCGTTTCTGATAGCATTTCCACTTTTACTTGCTGTAGCAAGTAAAAGTGTGAGCGGATACGAATAGAAAAGGACGCAACGGGTTGTGTAGCAGCGAATAATGGAACTGGTATGAAATCGCTCGTTCATAAGGAGATTTTAGCAAGTTTTGCGTGAAGTTTGTCACTCCCTGCGCGTCTTTCAATAAAATATGAATGTAGTAGGCTCGAACGTTCAAGTAAGGGGTGTCTCCGTGACTCAACGAACCGCGTAAGCGTAAACTTTCAGATATGAGCGACGAGGTAGGCCAGCACTTCAGAACCACCTTTGACCGCGAAGCCAAGCGCTATGACCGGGTGCGACCTGCGCCACCCGCTGAACTCATGGACGCCGCGCTGGAGCGTAGCGGCTTGAGCGCGGAAGACCGGGTGCTCGAGGTCGGCTGCGGCACGGGTCAAGCAACGCGCCTCTTGGCTGAGCGGGGTCTGCGCGTTCACGCGCTCGAGCTTGGCCCCGCCCTCGCTGAGCAAGCCCGCCGCAATTTGGAGGATTTTCCTCGAGTCACTGTTGAGACGAGAGCGTTCGAGGACTACAGCGCAACACAACCCTTTAGCGCTCTTGTCTCCGTACAAGCCTTTCACTGGATCGGTCCCCAGCGCGGTCTCAAACTCGCTTTTGACGCCCTCCAACTGGGCGGACATCTCCTCCTCGCGTGGCATCAAGACCATTCGCAAGACACACCCTTCTATAAAGCGACAAATCCGACCTACGCACGCTACCCAGCACCGTCACGACCAACACCCTTGCGTTCGGTTGGGGCGTTCGAGGAGGCGTTAGCTGTCTCGCCATACTTCACCAACCTCACGACCTTGCGCTTTGCTTGGCGAAGACGTTTCAACAAACGCGATTACCTCGACCTGCTCCTGACCACGAGCGACGTACAGGCGCTGAGCACGGCAGACAAGCGTGCTTTTCTGGCTGAAATCGCGCAGGTTATAGACCGACATGGAGGTGAAGTTGAGCGGCATTACGAAAGCGTCCTGCTCAGCGCAGTACGAATCTCTAACGTGTAAACCTATTAGCGTTCACGCAGTAAATATTCACTTGAAGACACTAATCCGAGCTCGGCGCGGGCTCAGGCATCTCTGCTAACGCAAACCTGTCCTTGTATTTTTCGCGAAAAGTATCCCAACCCGACCAGTCCTTGTCTCTTTCTTCTTGCTCCGACCACATCCAAAAACTCGAGTAAATCGCCCGCGCCGTGCGCAACTCCTCATAGAAGATGCGGGCGCTCAGGCCGCCCTCTTCCAGATAGCCCGACGTTTCGAAGTCACGCAAGGCCGCGTTTCGGTCGTAGCTCACCGCTCGAAATTCAGGCGTCCAGACCTCACCTTGACCCTTATCTTGCAGACGTAGCAAGAGGTATTGGGCGCGTGGGTCGCCGTCGAAAGGGGTGCCGACTGCGCCCGTATTGAGGACCGTGTAAGGCCCCCAGTCCCGCTCCATCTGGCGGTGGGTGTGCGAGCCGATCAGCACGTCGGCGGGACTGTGCTGCACGATTTCGGCGATGTCCTCGTCGCTCAAGAACTTGCCGTAGCCCTCGCGGTAGTGGCGGGGGCTGCCGTGGGAGATGAGGAGCGTCGGCGCGTCCCCTCGTTCAACCTTGTAGGTCATCGGCAAGTCGCGGAAGAGGTCGATGAAGCCTGCCTCATCAAGCTGCCGCGCCGACCACGCGGTTCCCTCCCAAAAGGGGTCGTCGAACCAAGCGGCGGGCAGGCTCTCGTCACGGTCAATCCACATGCGCACCAAATCGTCGTGGTTGCCGAGCGTCATGGGGTAGCCCAGGGGCAAAAGGCGCTCCAAGACCGCCACGTTGTTCGGTCCACGGTTCACCACGTCGCCGTTGACGATGACCTCTTCTACGCCTAACGAGGCAATATCGGTGAGCACCGCCTCCAGCGCCTGAAGGTTCGCGTGAATGTCTGAGATAACGGCTAGCAAGGTAACGCGATTGTATCAAGCGCTGAGCGTTCACGCCGTAACGGGCTGCGGATTTGTAGGCAGTACTGATTTTAGGCTTGACTTTTGCGCAACCTCTTGATTTCTCTCGTCACATCTTTCAGTTCAGCGGGGCAGTCCCAACAGAGATGGAGCTTGGGGAGGAAACCTCAGTCCTTACTTTCACCTCTTTTCAAATCGAAAAGGACGCGATGCTTTACGGCTTCGCCAAACATGGCAAGTCCCGAGTTAAATACCACTAAACTCACCGTGCCCCAAGCGAACCAGGTCATGAAACCTGCGCGGCGCGTCCTGAGTTCAACCGCGTAACCGAGCAGACTCGCGCCAAAGCCGACGGTTCCCAAAGCGACGGGCGCGAGCCAGCGCCACTTCTTGTAGTGTTCGTTGTTCATCCAGACCTCCAAGAGCAGCCTGACACGGTTTTGAGACGAGCACAAGCGTGAGCAGAGCACCTGCAATTCGCTTTGATTCAGCGGCTTTCGAGGTCACTGAGGTTAAAGGGCGCAGATATCCTTTTCTAACGTGTGTAATACGACACTTTACCGAACTAAGCGCGTTTCCAATCAGATAAACCTTTTGTAAAGCCTAGAATTCCACGCTCCAAGACCTCTTTCTTACCTACAATGGACAGGATATTTCTTCGGAGGACTTCTCTTGCAGGCACTTGTTATCGCGACGACGTACAGCCGTCTCACCCAGATTCAGAAGACGCTCGAGGCTACCGAGTGGCACACCGACACCGTTCAAGACCCCAAGGCGGCGGTGGAGAACCTGCGCACCAAGCCCTACGACGCGGTTTTCTGCGACGAAGACCTGCGCGGCGCGAGCGCGTCGGGCTTTTTGGCCTGGACGAAGAGGTTAGCTGAGGGCGTGCCTTTCTACCTCATCCGCGCCCCCGGTAGCAGCGGCACATTGCGCGGCGAGCAGCCTACGGCGGTGCTGGACTATCCGCTCAAACCTGCGCAACTCCCCAAACCGGGTCAGAGTGCGCCGACGCCCGAACAGTCCGATACGAAAACAGACAAGCGCCTCACCACCTCCATGCTTTCAGGCAACACCTCGCTCGTCGCGATTGCCGATATCTTAGAGATGATGGGCATCGCTAAGCAGAGTGCGCTCATCTCCTTCGGCGACGACACCGCGCACGTCTATGTGAAAGAGGGCGTCATGGCGCACGCCGAAGCGCAGAGGGGGCAAAACTGCCTCAGCGGGCTGCCCGCGCTGGCACTGGTGCTCATTTTGGAGAACAGCGAGTTCCGGGTGGAGCCCTTTACCGAGCCGCCACGCCCCACCATCAATTTGCCCGTCACAACGGCTATGACCGAAGCTGCCCGCTTAGCCGACGAGCAGCGGCGCTATCAGAGCCTTATCGACGCTGTGAAGGACGCTTGTCCAAGCGTGAGCGCCGTGGCGACGGGGTATCTGATGGGCGGTGGTCCTAGCCAGGGCTACGGCGACGCCGACACGCTCTTCGGAGAGGTCAAAGCGCTCCTCTCAAATTGCAGCGAGCCCGCCGGGGGCAAACTCCAAGAACTCCTCATCGCTTCGGAGACGAGCGCCCTCGCCTTGCAGCGCTTTGGCGGCGACAACGTCGTGGCGGCGCGGGCTCCGGCGAAGGATAGAGAACACCTCTACGAAGCGGTGAGAGACGCGGTCGCTGAGCAGATGCAGAGCGCTTGACAAAAGTTTATGCGGGTACGTCTGAAAGGTCATAGAAAACTCCTGTGGTATTTTCTGTGACCTCTCGAGAGGTTGCAGAGGTTGAGCATAATTGCTCCGCCACGCTAAAGAGGTTGCAAAAAACGGTCACAATTATTTTGCTACCAGCGCTCAGCCCTGTGAGCGTCATTGCGCAATCAAAGAGGTTGAGCATTCCAGCTCGAGCTATGGCCTGCAGGGCTTACGCATGTAGAACTTTGAGGAGGTAGTCGTCATCCCAGCCTGCCCTGCTGCGCTTGGCTTTGATACTGGCTTTAAGTGTTGACTCTAGCTTGAGCTGATTGAGGGCTAGATGTCGCAAAGTGACAAGATTAGCTTGGGCGTTTTGCGTTCTAGCTCTACTTTCATCTTCTTTGAAGGCTACGTCCAAAGTCCAATGTAAGCTGTTTTCAATACCCCAGTGAGCGCGCACAGCATAAGCGAGCGTTTCCACGTCCGTGAGGCTGGTCAGGAAGTAGCGCTCACTGACGCTCTTTTCACCGTTGATCTCGCGGGTGCTTCTAATCTTCGCAACAGCGGCAAGGTCACGCCAAGCTGAGGTGTTCTCCAAAAAGTCCAACTCGGTGAGTAACCACACCTCGCGGGTCTCAAGGCGTCCATGACCTCGGCTGCTGGTAGACCAATGCGGTGCGCTCTGGTCCTGTTCAAAAAGCCAACGGACGTCTTCGAAAAGGTGCTTATGGTTGGCTTTGAGCGCTAAAGCGTAGTCTGCTAGGTGTTCGCGAATGGTCCAAGCAATCTGTGTTTGGGTGCCTGCTGCGTCAATTGTGACCGTCGTTCCAGCAATATCAAGCCCTTCGAGCAGTTCGGGAATGGCGGTGATCTCGTTGCTCTTATCGGCAACTTGCTGCTGCCCTAAAACAATCTGGTGCTCACTTGCCCAAACGCTTACTGTGTGTAAACCGCTCGCACGTGACCATTTACCATCTACCGCTCGCACAGGAACTTCCCGCTCAGCTAACGCTAAGCTCTGTGTCCATCTGAAAAACACTCCCTGCCAAGCCTCCGCATCCAGCAGCATGAACACCCGCCTAAAGGTGTCGTGGCTAGGAATACCATTAGGAAGGTCCAATATCTTCTCTAGTTGGGCTTGCTTGCCCTGACCGTACTGCTCGATCTCGCTAAACGTGTCCGCGCCACTGATCACCGCGCAGATGGCGATGACCAAAATGTCTTCTAGCTTATGGCACACGTTATGTGCTCGCGGATCAGGCACAACCGTGAAGTGGGCTAGTAGTTTCGGTATCTCTATTTCGTTCATCCTTTACTTTAGCTGCCCATGCCAGCAAAACTTGTACATGCGTATGCCCTGCTTCGTAACGTAAACGTCTTTGCTATTTCTCCGACAACCTGATATCCTTGGACTCTTTGCCTAGTGCAAATTTGCTAACGGTTTTAGTGATGCTCACCTCTTTATTCTACTTCTCCCTCCAACTCCAGCACAAACTCCTCTTCCCCTACGCTCACCACATCCCCCTCTTTGAGCTTGCGCTTGCGCCGCGTCTCCACCTCGCCATTGACCAGCACCTCTCCCGCTTGAATGAGCATTTTGGCTTGACCGCCTGTGTCTGCCAAACCGGAGAGTTTGAGTACGTCGTTTAGCGTAATCGTTTCGTCCGGTTCCGCGTTCGTCTCGTTCTCTATATCCATACGTTCAGTCTAGCTCGTAAGAAGCTGCACGGCGGGCAAGAGGAGCAACACGCCGACCACGCGGTTGAAGGTGCGTTGCGGCACGCGCCCGAAAAAGAGCGAGCCGAGCCAGAGTCCTAAGAACATCGGGACGATGAGCCCTGCGCTCCAGAGGAGTACGTCGGGCGTGTAGAGTCCGCGCAGACTGTAGACGATGACCTGTGAGGCGGAGCCGACTAGGAAGACGTAAGTGAGTAGCAGTCTAAAGTTGCCTTTGGGATAGCGCAGGCCGAGATAGATGATGAGCGGCAACGCGCCCGCCCCGACTGCTCCGACGATGAGACCGCTGAGGCTCGAGACCACCAAAAGCCTGAGTTGCTCACTGCGGTCCAAGCGCGGCCTCTCGTCCACCTGCCGCCCACCCCAAAGCTGATAGCCACAAAAGCCAATCAGCGTCACCCCCAAAATACGCTGCAAGACCTCTTCAGGCAAGATAACCAGCAAATTGCCGCCGAGCGCCACGCCGATGCCGAAGCCAAGCGCCGCAGGAAAAAAGCTCCGCTTGGGTAGTTGACCTCTTCCCGAAAAGGCGAGCGGAAGGTTCGAAAAGAAAAGCAGTGCGCCGCTAATCGGCACGACTTCGGTGAAGGGCATGAAGTAGCTAAAGACCGGAATCATCACGAGGGCGGGGCCAAAGCCCGTGAGCCCTTTAATGACGAAGGCGAGGATCGTGGTGAGGATAAAGGTGATGAGCATTCAGTTGAACGCTAATCAGGCAGAGCAAGGGGTTGCAACCCCTTGCTGATGTCCCTCACGGCTCTATCACCGAGGGCGCAGCCGGATACGAGCCTAAAAACTTCACGAACGCCGCTTTGCGCATCAGCCCGGTCATGGCGTTTTGCACGTTCTCGTCGTCCAAATGCCCTTCGATGTCGATGTAAAAGAGGTAGCTCCAGGGCTTGTCGCGGCGGGGGCGGGACTCGAGCTTCGTCATGTTGATTCCGTACTCGGGAAACTGCTCTAAGCACGCCACCAAGTCGCCGGGGCGGTGGCGCGTCGCGATGACCAAGCTCGACTTGTGCTTCCCTTCACTTTTAGGCTTTTCGTCTGGACCCAAGATGAAAAAGCGCGTATAGTTGAAGTCCACGTCTTCGATGTGTTCGCGCAAAATCTCTAAGCCGTAGATGTCAGCGGCGCGTTTGGAGGCGATAGCGGCTCTGCCGACGCCGTCGCTCTCCGCTAAAAGCTGCGCCGCGCCTGCGGTGTCGAAGTCGGTCACAGCTTCCATATGATGCTTGATGAGAAACGCCTGACACTGCGCTAGGGCTTGCGGATGACTATAGACGCGCTTGACCTCCCCTAACTTCGTGCCTGGTTTGACCAAGAGGTTGTGATGCACCCGCACCACCTGTTCGCCGACGACGTGCAAGACCGAATCGGTCAAGAGGTCGTAGGTCTGGTTGATGGAGCCTGCCAAGGAGTTCTCGACGGGCAAGCAGGCGTAGTCGCAACGTTCGGTGACGGTGGCTTGAAACGCCTCCCTAAAGCTGTGAAAGCCGACGGCTTCACCGTTAGGTGCAAACTGCAAGGACGCCTCTTCGCTGAACGCGCCGGGAATGCCCTGGTAGGCGATACGTGGCTCTGTATGCGGCTCTGTGCGCGGGGACTTAGTCACTGGAAGACCTCATAACCATAACGTGGCAGTGTAGCAGGAAAAATAGCTCGGCACTTGGGGATTATGACGAAACGTTGAGCAAAAGTCGAGTGAGCGATGTTACGCCGCTTTGCCACCTTCCGCTTACTGGATTCAAGGAAACTTTTGGTAAGCTCGAGCCCATGCAACGCTCCAAAATTACAAGTTATCCACAAGGTTATCCGCAGAGTCATCTGCAGTGAAACAGACAAGTTCTAACCGAATTGCCGCTGGTCTTTTCTTGCTCGTCGGGGTCGTTTACGCCCTTCTTAATAGCATTGCTGTCGGAGGTATCTTTATCGCGATTGGGGTGGTGCTCTTCGCGCTTAGTTTTCGTTCTTGAAGAGGTCGAACGTTTGTCAGAATCGTGTAAGAGGGTGGGGTCTATATTGAGTCTCGAGCAGCGCCGAGCATAGCGCATCACGCCCTCCTGATGGCGCTGCTCACTCCTCTCTCCCACCCTCGCTTATTCAGCGAGGGTTAATTTTTGCCTCTCACGCAAGATGTGGTATCCTTTCTCACAAGCCTAAAACGTGGTCACTGCGTTTTCGGGTGGTGCATTACAAGGGTGTGCCAAACGTGGTGACGCTATAGCTTCACGAGAAAAAGGGGACAGGCGTGAAAGGACAAAGCGATTGATCAGGGTTGAGAATCTTTACAAGGTCTTTGGGGCAGACCCCAAGAGCGTCATACCGAGGCTCGAGCAAGGTCACTCCAAAGACGATATCCGCGCCGAGACCGGGCATACGGTCGGCGTTAACGATGTGAGTTTCAGGCTCGAGCCGGGCGAGTTCTTCGTCATCATGGGGCTTTCGGGTAGCGGTAAATCCACGCTGCTGCGCTGCATCAACCGCCTCATTGAGCCGACAGCGGGCAAGGTCTTTTTAGAGACCGACGAGGGCGAAACCGACATCACCTCTTTGGATGAAAAGGGGCTGCGGCAGTTTCGCAAGGAGCAAGTGAGCATGGTCTTTCAGCGCTTCGGGCTCTTTCCGCACCGCACCGTGCGCGAGAACGCGGCGTACGGCTTAGAGGTGCAGGGGCGGCCTAAGAAGAAGCGGTTAGACGCGGCGCAGGAGACCTTAGAGATGGTCGGCTTAGGGCAGTGGGGCGACTCGTATCCTGACGAGCTTTCAGGGGGAATGCAGCAGCGTGTCGGCTTGGCACGTGCGTTAGCCACCGACGCTCCTGTCCTCTTGATGGACGAGCCCTTTAGCGCGTTGGACCCCCTCATTAAGGTCAATATGCAACAAGAACTCATCAGCATCGAAAAGAAGCTCCACCGCACGGTTCTTTTCATCACGCACGATTTAGATGAAGCGCTCAAGTTAGGGCATCGCATCGCCATCATGGAGGGCGGGCGCGTGGTGCAAGTCGGCACGCCCGAAGAGATCATCGTCAATCCGAAAACGGAGTACGTCGCAGACTTTGTGGAGCACGCGGACCCGACGGGGGTCATCACGGCGGGGACGGTGGCGGTGCCGCTCTCGAGCCCCAAACTCACCCTCCAACACAATGGCGACGTGAGCTACTACGCACATCAAGGTGTGCCGAACGCGCAGTTCGGGGTGGACAGAGAGGGCCAGTTTGGAGGGGTGCGCCTAGACGGTCAACCGCTCCAAACGAAGCGTTTGGAAGAGGTCTTGGATGAGACGCCGCCCAACACGCGCGGCCAAGAGGTCGCGCTTGTCTGTCCGCACGACGCAACCTTGCGCCACATTTTGCAGGGGCGTAACCACTCGAGCCTCCCCACCATCGTTTTAGCCGATAACGGCGAAGTTTTGGGACTCGTGAGCGAGCGCGAGCTAATTCAAGGGATTTTAGATAAGCGCGGACATAGAGACCCGGAAGAGGTTCACTCGGGTGAGGTTCACTCAGGTGAGGTTCACGGGGTAACAGTTCATAAAGAGGTAGCGCAGTAATGTTGGAAACCCTTTTTTCTGATCAGATTTTCAGCTATACCATTCCCTTAGAGGATTGGATTGATGCGTTTGTCAACTGGCTTCAAGGGTATAGAGACTTCTTCTTGGTGCTGCGGCTGCCCGTGGATTGGATTTTAGACGGTATCAATGGCGCGTTGCAGTGGTTTCCGCCGCTTGTTGTCATCGTGCTTATCGCAGCGCTCGCCTGGTACGTCGCGACGTGGCGCTTAGGTGTATTCAGCGCTCTCGCCCTGACTTTTATCGGCTTTATGGGTTTGTGGTCCGAGGCGATGATTACCCTAGCGATGGTGGTGAGTTCAGTGCTGTTTTGCGTGATTATCGGCGTGCCGCTAGGGATTTTAGCCTCGCGGAGCGAGCGCTTCGCCGCACTCTTGCGCCCCGTTTTAGACGTGGCACAAACCACGCCCTCGTTCGTCTACCTCATCCCCGTCGTGATGCTCTTCTCCATCGGGACGGTTCCGGGGATTATTGCCACCGTGATCTTCGCCGTACCGCCGATGATTCGCCTCACGAATTTAGGGATTCGCCAAGTCCAGGAGGACGCCATCGAAGCAGCGGAGGCGTTCGGCTCGACGCCGCAGCAGATTCTCTGGAAGGTGCAGGTGCCACTGGCGATGCCCACGATCATGGCGGGTTTGAATCAAACCATTATGCTCTCGCTCTCGATGGTCGTGATTGCTGCGTTTATCGGTGCGGGCGGCTTAGGTCAGCCCGTCTTTGAGGGCCTTAACGCCTTGCGCGTAGGCTTAGCGGGCATCGGCGGCATCGGGATTGTGCTCTTGGCGATGGTTTTAGATCGGATTACGCAGGCGTTAGGTGAACCGACGCGCAAGAAGGTCAGTTAGCCTTAATTAAGGTCAGTTCGTATGCAAGGCAACGTTTGCAAAGAGGTAGGCTCGCTATGCTCGAGCAGTAAACCCCAAAGCTGTAACCAAAGACCATAAGGAGGTCTCTATGAAAAAATTACTCACGATTCTGCTGTCTTGCGCCCTGTTCGCAGGTGTTTACGCTCAAGCACAAGACGCTGCTATGCCCGGTGAAGGCACGACCGTCACGCCGGCCCTTGCCAACTGGGAATCCGCCCGCCCCATCGCCCAAACCTTTATTACGCTCTTAGAAGACCTTGGCTACACCGTCGAAGACCCAGCGACGCTCGCCAACCCGATTTTTTACCAATCTTTAGTCAACGGCGACGTGGACTACTGGGCGCATAGCTGGATGCCCAACCAATCAAACCAGCTTCCTGCCAACTTCGAGGAGCAAGCGGCGTTCGCAGGTACGGTAGTCGAGCGCGGCGCACTTCAGGGTTATCTGGTGGACAAAGCCTCAGCGGAGGAGTATAACATCACCTCTCTAGCGGACTTTCAGCGCGATGAGGTCAAGCAAGCCTTCGACTCGAACGGCGACGGCAAAGCGGACTTGGTTGGCGCGGAGTCGGGCTGGGCCATCGCTGAAACGATTGACTATCAGTTGGAGCAGTACGGCTTAGAGGACCATATCAATGTGCTCGATGCGAGTTATAACGCGATGTTCGCGGACGTTTTGGCGCGTTACAACAACGGTCAGCCGGTGCTCTACTACACCTGGACGCCGAACTTTACGGCCTTTGAACTCGAGCCGGGCACCGACGTCACCTGGATCAACGTACCCGAAATCGCGCCGACCCCCGAGCAAGAAGGCTTGGTCGATACGATGACGGTCAGCAACGTTACGGGCGCGGTCTCTGACCCCTTGAAGATGGGCTTTCCTGCCAACGACATCCGCGTCGCGGCGAATCAGACCTTTTTAGACGAGAACCCAGCGGCAGCGGCGCTCTTTAGCCAAGTGAAGATTCCGCTCGAGGACGTCTCTGAAATGACGGCTCGCATCAACGAAGGTGAAGACAGCGCCGAAGAGGTCGCGGCGATGGTTGACGAGTGGATCAGCAACCACCAAGAAGAGGTCGACGGCTGGTTGGAGAACGCGAGAGCGGCGGCGCAGCAGTAGATTGAGCTTTTAGCGGTTAGCCTTTAGCTATTGGCTCACAAGGCAAAGTAGTAGCAGGTATCATCTGGTCAGAGATACTCTCACTATCCGAAGTGACGTCTAGCACGCACGTTCAGTGATGATACCTGCGGCATTCTGTCTCAGTATGTCTTGGAACTGCTATATTACACTGTCAGCGAAGTAGTGACCCATGATGTCATTCCGAGCAGAGCGAAGCGGAGTCGAGGAATCTCTGCCTTTGCTGACTTCTCTAGCAGAGATTGCGAGACGAGACCCTTCGACAAGCTCAGGGTGACAACAGCGGGAAGGTGTCAGTACATAGCTGACAATGCAATAGGATATTGAATGAAGAGGTGCACCAGTTAAAAGAGTGCACCTCTTCTCTTTTCGGTTGCTGTTTCGAACGAACCGCGTAACGCCTATAGCCTACTTTTTGCTAACGGCTGAGAGCTATAGGTTTTCTCGTCAGAGAGGCAACATCACACAAAATAAGCGGGTGTATGCTCGAGTGCGTGACTTGGCGACGCACCCTCTATGTAATGTTCGTCGCCCAACTGCTTTCTGCGGTTGGGTTTTCGATGTTCTTTCCCTTTTTACCCACCTATATTGAAGAGCTTGGTGTAGCGAGTGGTATAGGCAGCTTAGAGCTCTGGGTCGGCTTAGTCTTTAGCGCTCAAGCGCTCACGATGATGGTCGCCTCGCCCATCTGGGGTGCGATTTCGGACCGCGTCGGGCGCAAGTTGATGGTCGAGCGGGCGCTCTTTGGCGGCGCGATTATCGTGGGGCTCATGGCGTTTGTCGGCAACGCCGAGCAACTCGTTGCGTTGCGGGCAATTCAAGGGCTCGTGACGGGCGTCGTCTCGGCGGCGAATGCGCTCGTCGCGTCGGTTACGCCGCGTGAGCGCATCGGTTACGCGATGGGCGTGCTGCAAGTGGGGCTGTGGTGCGGTTTGTCCATCGGTCCGGTGATTGGTGGGGTGTTATCGTTCGCGTACGGTCCTCGCGCAGCGTTTCTCGTGACGGCGGTGCTGCTTCTTTTGGGCGGAATACTGGTGCTCGTCGGGGTAAAAGAGGATTTTGCGCCAATTGTCAAAGAGCGGCGGCTCACGCTTTTAGCCGATTGGAAGCACGTTTTGGGCGCGCCGGGCGTCAATCTCACCTTTTTGGTGCGCTTTAGCGTTTGGCTCGGGCGCACCATGATTATTCCCTTTTTGGCTCTTTTTGTAGCGTCTATCTTGGCGGATGAAGCGAGGGCCAGTATCTATACGGGTCTCGCTATCGGGGTCGCCTCGGCTACGGGAACGGCGAGCGCGGTTTATCTGGGACGCTTAGGGGAC
The DNA here is from genome assembly GCA_965213645.1 of Trueperaceae bacterium. Lineage (GTDB taxonomy): Bacteria > Deinococcota > Deinococci > Deinococcales > Trueperaceae > CBDBZX01. Next base: position 21,688 of record CBDBZX010000004.1, on the reverse strand, counting down.
CGCGTCGGTCACAAGCCTATCTTGGTGGTGAGCGCTCTTACCGCAGCGGCGTTCTATTTGCCGATGAGCTTGGTTACGGCTGCGTGGCAACTGCTCGCGCTCTACGCGCTCACAGGTGCTGCGATTGGCGGCGTGCTGCCTGCGCTCGGTGCGCTGTTGGCGCAGTATACGGAGCCCGGTGAGGAGGGCTCGGTGTATGGACTTGACAATGCGATCGTGGCGGCGGCGAGGGCGGCGTCACCTCTTTTGGGAGCAGCCGTCGTGTTTTGGAGTGGCTACCGAGGGACATTTGTGGCGACGGGGGTTCTGTTTCTCATCACCGCGCTTTTGGCGGCGTGGAAACTGCCGAGAACACGTCTGACCTCAACCCTACCTGGAGATTGATGGAGTAGGTATTCAGAGCTTATCCGGGCCTTCCCCTGTTCCTTTGAGGAAACCCTGACCGGCACGCCCGTTGCGAGAGGATGCTCGTCACTTAAAAAAAGCGTAGTCGTTCTTGCCCCGCTGTTTCACGCTGTACATCGCGTCGTCCGCTTGCCTTAGTAGGGTGGCGACATCGTGTGTATTAGCTGAATGCGTGCTCACACCGATGCTCGCGCCGATGCGCAACGTCTGCCCTTGCACCGAAAAAGGGGCGGTGAGTACCCTTAGCAGCTTTTGCGCGACCTGTTTGAGCTGTTCGGTTGACAAACCAGGAAAGGCCAACACAAACTCGTCGCCGCCTAGCCGCGCGACCAGGTCAACGCTCCGCACGTTGCTGCGTAGACGCTGCGCGACGGCTTGCAAAAGCTCGTCGCCTACAGCGTGACCGAAGCTGTCATTGACCTTTTTGAAGCCGTCTAGGTCGATAAAGAGCACCGTGGTTGAGACGCCTTGCTCGAGCTGGTGCGCTAAACGCGCCTCGAGCGCCGGACGGTTTAGTAACCTCGTCAGCGCGTCATGCTGAGCGTAATGCATAAGCTGCTGGTGCTGCGCTTGCAGCCTGAGCCGCAAGTCGCGCAGATGGCCTACCGTGCCGCCTATAATGGTCGCGACAACGGCGGGTGGTCCCCCATCGGTCAGTACCGTCAGGAAAAACCCTCTGGGCTCCGGTGCAAGCAGATAGAGCGGATACGCGGTGAGCGCGAACCCTAAGAGCCCCGCCCAAAAGCCCGCCCAAAAGCCCCAAACTGCGCCCATGACGATCACAGGTAAAAACATCAGTGCGCCCGCCGCTGGACCTGCCACCGAACTGAGGAACCAGAAGCACGCCGAGCAGCCGAGCCAAGCCAATGCGGTAAGCGTCACGCGAAAGGCGCGGCTGCCGACTTCAGGCGTGGGGTTGTGTCGACTCGAGGGTCGCGCGGCGAAGTGCATAGCCATACTTTAGAAGTTGTACTCTTACAGATTTCTCAACTTTGCTCTGTTCTTACCCTTATATTTCTTGGCGAGTCCTCATGGGGTTTGCTCGAGCCCAGTCAACCCTGCCGCGTTCGTCATCTCCACGCTAAAACCCAAACTTTGCAACTGCGCCGCGTCGCCGCAAAGATAGCAGTAAACTTGCAAACCGGGCGGCGGGTTTTTCGTGTTCGCCAAGTCGTAAGGGACATCCTCATTCAAATACCCCTTCGTCGTCTCGATATTGCCCTCAAAAAACGCGACGTACACATCTTTTTCTTCCCACCCCTCCGCGAGTAGATAGTAAAGAAAATACTCATATGTATGGTAATTCGGCGTGAGGATGACAGCGTTTTCCTCAACTGTGCTGAGCACCGCTTCAACCCCTCGTCGGTCCGCCGTATCCTGGCTCCTGTCGATGTCGCTATAACCCGTTATCAGCAGGGCGAACGGGACGAGCAAGAGAGGTGCAGCCCGAAGACCGCGCCAACCCTCCGAATTCTGCCAAGCAAGCAGGGCAACGCCCGCCAGGAGGGTGAGGGTCAAAAGGCTAGGGATGAAATACACTGCAATATCGGGAATATTGTAGTTCATGGCGTAAAAGGTATGCGTAACGAAGTAGATGAGCACCGCAACTGTGAAGTGCTTGCGCTGCTGTAAACCTACGGCTAACCCCACCGCTGCAAGTCCTAGGAGCGGCAAGCTGCGGCTCAGTAAGTTCAGCACGAAGGGGAGACGTTCGGTGAGGAGTTGCCGCCCAGTGAACGTGAACATGACATTTTTGAAGTCGCCGCCTGTGACATATTTAAGCAGATTTGTCCCGTCAAAGACCTCGGCGTAGTAGACCTCGGGGTTGAAGTAGCGCCAGAAGAGGTAGCCGTACTGCAACGCGCCGAGTAGCACGACGCCCACAACCCACAACACTTTGCGCGGCTGGATAAAGACTCTGGGATTCGTAGCGAGCGTGATGTAGACAAAAGCAGGTAGCAAGGTAATCGAGGTGAGGTGGTTGCCAAACGAAAGGGCGTAGAGCCCGGTAGCCACGTAAAAGGCTCGAGCCTTCCCGTCGTGCCAACGAATAAGCGCATATATCACGCTGACCATCAGCAAGAGGTGAAGTGTGTAGACCTCCGCAACGACCGCCTGTGACCAGACGATGCGGCTTAGACCCAAGCTCAGCGTCACCATGAGGGCAGGTAGAGGTTTGAGCTTCAAGTACGTCAAGAGGTTGAAGAGCACCGCGCAGCCGCCGATAGCGAAAACGGCGGAGAGTAGGTTCGCTTTATACGCGACGCTGCCAAAGGGAAAGAGGGTGACGAAGAGGTTGTTCAGCACCAAGTAGAGCGGGTAGCCCGTCGGGTGAGGAATCCCTAAAATTTTGCCCAAAAACTGAAACTTGGCGGTGTCGCCCGAGTAGCCCACACCGGGCAAGAGCGTCGCGGTGTAGACCCAACCGAGGGTGAAGATGAGCAGGATCAAACAGAGGTTGGCGCTGTTCTCCTGTACCCACCCTTTTACGCGACCTACCCTGCTAGTTTGAAGGCTCACTGCGTCCCCACGACGATGTCTATTCTGTTTCTGCTGAGCGCGTTAGCTCGAGCCGGTAAAGCCCCGCCACGGGGGTCATCTCCAAAACGAAGCCGTTTTCTTGCAACGCCGGGACCCCCGCGCACTGCCAGCAAAAAACGCGCAGACCCGGCGGTGGATTCTTGCCGTCTTGGGCAATCAAGAGGGGCGGCTCGCCGATTTCGGGCGGCGCGTCACCTCTTAAATAGGCTTTGAGCGGCTCGCCCCCTCGGGCGTAGCTCGTCACGAAGAGGTTGTCCTGTTCCAGACCGTACCCGAGCGTGTAGTAAAACAGGTACTGCAGCCGGTCATAGCCGCTCGTCACGATGATGGCGTCCTCCCGAACCGCGCCGATAACCGCCTCAACCATCTCTTCTCGTCCGGTGAGGTAGCTCTTGTCCACCTCGCGCCAGTTCATGAACAAAAGCCCGAGGGGTACGAGGAGGAGCAGCGCGGCGCGAGCGCTGGCCCCTTGCAGCTCGCTGAGCCCCAACCCGGCTAGCACCGCGAGCGCCATGACGCTCGGAATAAAGTAGACCTCGATGTCAGGGATGTCGTAGTTCATCGCGTAGTAGGTGTGCGAGAGAAAGTAGATGAGCACGAAGTTGATGATGTGCAGCCGCTCGTCCGATTTGGTGCCGATGGCGGCAACCCCCAGCGCTGAGAGCCCGATCAGGGGAAAGCTGCGGGTCAGCGTTGTGAGCGCTAGGGGCAGACGTTCGCTCCAGAGCTGGAAGGGCGTGTAGGCGAACATGGCTTCTTTGAAGTTGCCGCCCGTCAGATAGTCGCGGAGGTTCTCAAAACTCCGACCTGTGAAGAGTTCCGCGTAGAAAAACTCCGCGTCCAAGCGCCAGTAGAGGTAGCTGTACTGCAACGCGCCGAGCAGCACGACGCCCACGACCCACCCCACCTTGCGCGGCTGGATAAAGACTCTGGGATCCGTAGCGAGCGTGATGTAGATAAAAGCAGGTAAGAGTGTAATCGAGGTGAGGTGGTTGCCGAAGGCGAGGGCGTAAAGACCTGTCGCGACGTAGAAGGCCCGTTCCTCCCCACCATGCCAGCGAATAAGTGCGTACACGACGCTGACCATCAGCAAGAGGTGGAGCGTATAGACCTCGGCGATCACCGCCTGCGACCAGAGCACACGGCTCAGCCCCAGCGAAAGGGCGAGCGCGAGTGCGCCTATGCGCCCCAGCCCCAAGTGGAGCAGCAGCCTGAAGAACACGGTGCACGCCGCGACAGCAAAAATGGACGAGAGTAAATTCGCCTTGTACGCCAGCGTGCCTAAGGGGAAGAGGTTTACGAACACGTTGTTTAAGACCAAGTAGAGCGGGTAGCCCGTCGGGTGGGGGATGCCCAAAATCTCGCCCAAGTACTGAAACTTCGCGGCGTCGCCTACGCCGATGCCGGGCAAGAGCGTCGCGGTATACGCCCAGCCGAGGACGATGATGAGTGAGAGGATGTAGAGCGTTGAGCCGCTCACCACCCTCGAGACGAGGCTAGAGTCAAGCTCACCTCTTAACTGTTTAAGCACGTTGCCCCTCCTCCAAAAATGTAGTGCGAAGTTGAGGACGCCTTGATGACATGAGCTGAAAAGTGAGCATGAAAACCTCTTGAAATGCACAGTTGAGTTAAGCAGCGCGATTCGCTCAGGTACAGATTCGGTGTGAGATCGCTCACGCCCCGCCAACCGCAACAGTTTACCGCAAAAAGATGTATGAGCCAATAGAGTAAGAAAAAACGTGTGTTCAAACTGCGCTACAAAGCCTTGACATGGCGGCGTTGCAGGGATACGTTGGAGAAGTCACCAGGGGTGTTTGGCTCGCGTACTAAAGATAGTCTGGGCCAGACTGAGAACAAACCCTTAACGAACCTGATCTGGCTAAGACCAGCGTAGGAAGTGTGACGGCGAAACTGTAATTGCTATAAGTCATGACAGTTTAGCCGCTTCCTTTCTGGTGACAGAAAGGATTTTTTATGTGGAGGTTCACAACAAGATTCAAGATTGAAGATTTAAGATTGAAGACGAAAGCACTTATCTTTCTTTCTTCTGTCTTTCTTCTCGCTTCAGTTTCTGCCCAGACCCTCACCGTCTTGACGCACAACTCGTTCACTGTATCCGAAGAGCTCATCGCGGCCTTTACCGAAGAAACAGGGATAGAGGTCGAATTCGTCCAGGGCGGCGACGCCGGGGAGACCGTGAACCGAGCCATTCTGACCAAAAACAATCCGCTCGCCGATGTGCTCTACGGAGTGGATAATAACCTTATTGCCAGGGCTGCGGATGAGGGTATCTTTGAGCCTTATGAAAGCTCGAGGTTAGACGCTGTACCAGGCGACTACCTCTTTGCCGACACCCTCGTCACGCCTATTGACGTAGGCTACGTGAATTTCAACTATGACAAGGCGTACTTTGCTGAGAACAATCTAGCTATGCCTGAGAACATTTCGCAGCTCACCGAAGAACCATACAGAGGTCTCACCGTCGTTCAAAACCCTGCGAGCAGCTCACCGGGGCTCGCCTTTATGCTCGCAACGATTGCCAAGTTTGGGGAGGGGTGGCTGGACTACTGGGCCGCGCTACGCGATAACGACGTGCAGGTCACGGACGGTTGGGAAGGGGCGTACTATACGAGCTTTACCCAGTACGGCGGTGACAGACCCATCGTGCTGTCCTACGCGACTTCACCCGCCGCCGAGGTCGTCTTCGCCGAACAGGAATTAGACGACGCGCCCACTGCGAACCTCTTCTGCGAGTCGTGTGTGTATCGGCAGATTGAAGCGGCGGGGATTTTAGCAGGGACAGATAACCTAGAAGCGGCGCAGCAATTTATCGACTTCATGCTATCGGCGCGTTTTCAAGAGGATATCCCCCTCAACATGTACGTCTATCCGGTTATCGAAAATGCGGCGCTACCTGACGTTTTCGAGCAGTACGCGCAGACCCCATCTCCTGAGCAGATTGCCACGCTGCCACCCGAAGAGGTCGAGGCGAACCTCTCGGACTGGTTGGACGCTTGGACCCAAGTGGTGCAGCAGGGGCGGGAGCCGGGAGAGGTACAATAGACCTCTTGCGAAAGTGGGGGGCGGGCGAATGCCCGGCTTCCGCTTTTGCCGAGCAGAGCGAGTATGAGTAGACGCTCTCAGTGGGTAACGCGGTACTTTTGCAAGAGGTCTAGTAAAAAGCAATGAGTTCCGAGCAATGAGCAGCGAGTGCAAACCCTTAGACTCATTGCTCACCGCACCGTCCAGCTCGACTGGATTGCTTTTCACTCGTCGCTCCCTAGACTGCGTCCCAAACCCTCTTTTTACTCTGAGGTAGTTTCGTATACTCAGGGTCACCTTTGGGGAGAGGTCATTGAGGGGGTAAAGGACAGTGCAAGCATTACGTCAACACGTAAACAGATATACGAGTGGATATGTGGGGTTGTGTGGCTCGAGCAACCCCACATATTAGTTCTTTATGGAAGTCAATCGGAGTCAGTCGGGCTCAGGTCAAAACTTCGGTGAGCGCATTGGAAAGAAGTTTCGCTCGGTGGGCAACCGCTGGGCGCTCATCGGCGGCCTTTTAACCGTAAGTATCTCGCTGCTGGTACGCTTCTTTGTGGGCCGCGTCTATGGTGGCGCGGAGACGATCAAGCTCATTCAGGCATTGGCGGACTCGTCGCTCTACTTGGGCGCGGCGATTGCCACCTCTTCAGCGACCATTCTCGCGCTGATGCTCACCATTCTCGGCTTAGCGAAAGAGGCGAACAACGACTTTAATATCAAGCTCTACCACCGCATCGACGTCATCGGGCTTCTAAGCGCGGTTTCGCTCTGCGGCGCGATTTTGCTCCTGCTCCTGCTGAGCCTGCCCGTCGGTCAGTTCGACAACCTAGCAGCGGGCTGGTTTACCGGGCTCTACTACACGCTGGTCGTGCTGATCGCCGCGCTTTCGGGTCTCTTGATCAGCACCATCTTGATGCTTTTTAGCACCATTCGCAGCATCATCGCGTCGCTGACGCCGACCGATGAGGTTTGAGGCTTAGCCTAGAACGTAAAACGGTAGAATCGGCTATGGCAGATTCAAAATCAAGAGGTGTCGTGCTCATCACTGGCGCGTCGGCAGGCATCGGGCGCGTGACGGCGGAGACCCTTGCGGCTGCGGGCTACCGCGTGTTTGGGACGAGTCGTAAGCCAAGAGGTCAAGAGGTCGCAGGCGTTGAGATGTTGGCGCTTGACGTTCAGTCCGACGAGTCTGTTAAGGGGTGCGTTGATAGCTTGCTAACTCGAGCCGGTCGTTTGGACATTCTCATCAATAACGCGGGTTATGGGCTCTACGGCGCGGCGGAAGAGACCTCTATAGCGGAGGCGAAAGCGCAGTTGGAGACGAACTTCTTCGGTGTGCTGCGCGTGACGAACGCCGCGCTGCCTGCGATGCGTGAGCAAAAGCGCGGCAAAATAGTCAATATCAGTTCGTTGGCAGGTGTATTCAGCGTGCCCTGTCACGCGCTCTATTCGGCGAGCAAGTTTGCCTTAGAAGGTTACACTGAGGGCTTACGCTACGAACTTGGACCTTTCGGTATCCACGTATCGCTCGTTCAATTGAGCTACACCAATACCTCTTTCGCTGCTTCGATTAACTACCCCGAAAATACTCTGCAAGCCTACGATGCGATGCGGAAAAAGGTTACGGATTATTCGTTGAAGGCGCTCGAGCGTGGTGACAGCCCCGAGGATATCGCTAAGGTTATCATCCGCGTCGTCGGCGAGAAAAACCCGAAACTCCGCTACCGCGCAGGTTCACAAACGGCGGCTCTAAATCTGGTAAGACGCCTTGTACCACACGCCTTGATCGAACGGGTCATGCGGCGGCGTTACTCACTCTAAAGTGACGCGCCTCTCACTCATTGCAGGAATTATCGCCTCGGCCTTTCTAGCGCTCTTCCTCTTCTACCCGCTCGGCGTGATTTTATCGAGGAGTGCGGGGAGCTTAAATCTCATCAGTGATGTTCTGAGCAATCCCTACTACCGTGAACGCCTCATCTTCACAACCTACCAAGCGCTGCTCTCGACCTTTTTAACCGTTTTACTCGCATTGCCCAGTGCCCTGCTCTTCGCCCGCTTCGACTTTCGCGGCAAGCGTCTTTTAAGAAGTGCCTTCACCATTCCCTTTGTCATGCCTACCGTCGTCGCGGCGATCGGCTTTTTGACGCTTTTAGGTCCGCGCGGCCTGCTCAACGTCGATTTAAGGGACACGCTCGCCATCATCTTGCTCGCGCACGTCTTTTACAACTACGCCGTCGTCGTGCGCATCGTCGGTGCATACCTAGAAGCGGCGGGACCGCGCCTCCGTCAAGCCTCCGCCATGCTCGGCGCGTCCCCGCTGCGCACGCTCTGGCGCGTGACGCTGCCGCTCGCACTGCCCGCCGTCCTCGCCGCCGCTACGCTCGTCTTTATCTTCTGCTTCACCTCGTTCGGCGTCATCCTCATCCTCGCGCCAGAGCCGAGGTTTGGGACGCTAGAGGTTGAAGTCTACCGCCTCACGGCGCGGCTTTTGCAACTCGACAGCGCCGCCGTCTTGGTCCTCGTCCAACTGCTTGTGATTAGCGTGTTCACTTGGTTTTATACGCGGATGCAGGCGCGGTTGGCGGTGTCCTTAGGAGGAAGCCCCAACCTCTCTAGGCCCACCAGACTCTGGCGCTGGCTCTTAGCGCTCAACATGCTCATCGCCGTTATGCTCATCCTTTCGCCGCTGCTCGCCCTAACCTTTAGCGCCTTTTGGAGAGACGGCTTGAGTTTGCAGAACTTCACCGCATTAAGCGAAGCGACGCGCTCGGTGGGCTTTGCGGGCGCGGGGCGAGCGATTTTCAACTCACTGCGCTTCGCCTTCCTGAGCATGTTCCTGTCTCTTATCGTCGGTTTTGCCTTTGCTTACGCCATCGTAAGAGGGGGCTGGCGCATTTTGGACAGCCTAAGCCTCTTACCTCTTGCAACGAGCGCGGTGACGCTCGGCTTTGGCTACCTCTTGGCGTTTCCAGGGCTTAGCGTGGGCTTCTGGGGAATCGTCCTCGCTCACACGCTTATCGCCTTTCCCTTTGTCGTGCGGAGCGTTCTGCCTGCCCTACGAGCCCTGCCGCCCAACCTCTTGCACGCGGCGCGGATGTTGGGCTCATCGCCCCTGACCATCCTCCGCCGCGTCGAATTACCTCTTCTCATCCCCTCACTCATCGCGGCGGCAAGTTTCGCCTTCGCCGTTTCGATGGGCGAGTTTGGCGCGACGCTCGTCTTGCAGCGTCCCGAATACGCGACGATCCCTGTTGCCATCTTTGACCGTTTAGGTAGGCCGGGCGCGGCGAACTACGGGGCGGCGTTGGCGCTATCGGTTATTTTGATGCTCGTAACGGGGGCGGTGATGGTGCTTTTAGAGCGGTTTGGGCAGAGTGAATTGTAGAACTTTAGATACAATATTGAGAATGAGCACCACACTCACCATTTGGTGTAGTATAACGTTATGAAACGCGCAACAATTACCTTTCCTGATGACTTAGAGCGCAAGCTCGAGACCTACTACGCGCAACGAAGCGCGCCACCTAGTCTAAGTAAACTCGTGCAGGTTGCCCTGGATGAATATTTAGAGAATCTGATGTGGCAAGAGCGCGGTCTTAGGGCGCGTCGTGGACCTCTCAGCGTTACGCCCGCAGAAAAGGGCAGCGGAAAAAATGATGTGAGTGAGCGGCATGATCGCTACCTAGCCGAGTAGGAGTGAGGGTTGTTCTAGCGGATACAGGACCGCTTTACGCTTTAGTCGATGTGGATGACCAGTATCACGCGAGGGCTCGACGTGAGGCGGCGCGGTTGGAGGGAGCGGGCTACCACGTCGCTGTTGCTTACCCGACGCTTACAGAGAGCTACACGCTCGTCCTCCACCGTCTTGGCACAAGGACGGCGCTCCGCTGGTTAGCTGAGGTGAGCGCTGGCGTGGACCTCTTCAACGCGCTTCCTCAAGACTACGATGAGGCAATCGCCCGCGCCCAACGTTTCGACGACCAAGTCTTGACGCTTACCGACCTCATTCTCGGCGTTTTATCCGAGCGGCTCAGCGCGCCTGTCTGGACCTTCGACGCGGATTTTGATGTGATGGGCATCTCTGTGTAGCGGTAGTCGGTTGTCTATTCGCTGCTCGAGACAACCTCTACCGCCTGCCCCAACGCGACATCTTCTCCCCCTTGCAAAAAGAAGCTCGGAAGAGGTTGCACCTCTATATCGGGACCAAGCCTCTTGCCTTGTTCCCCGGTTGCTGCAAACTTCGTATTTCGACATATGAAATTACACTACAGAATTTTAGCCAATCTGAGTAGACTTTAGCAATGAATGATGTCGAATCTGCACGTAAATATTTTGACGAGGTAAAACGGCGAGTTATCTCTTTACGTAATAATCGTGATTTTCGCTTCCTCAACACCAGTAGAAAAAACGCAGCACGCTGGCTTGATGAAATGACCCATTTCGAGGGATTTTCAGATGATGAACTAGTGCGGTTGGAAGCAAAGCTCGAGGTACGGCTACCGACTTTCTTTAGGTTATTCTTGAACGAATTTGGAAAATCGGGCAACTCATACGAATTCCGGTTGATTACTACATAAACTCCTTCGGGGTTTCTTCCGTTATCACCGGAACCCGTACTTGTTTCTACTCGCATCCGCTTGTATGTTGACTACAGGCAAGAGAGAAGAGCGTTCGCATCCGTGAACTCAAAAGTTCGTACCCGAGATAGCTCCACCTCTTGCCACCTTCAAGATACCGAAGAAGTATCCTGACCCTTTGAGGTCGAATAACAAGCCCGGTGTGAAGGTGGATAAGGGTAACTCTGCCTAGAGGAGGTCAAGCATGTGCTGGATTGGTATTGACGTCAGTAAAGCGCACTTGGACGTTTGCATCTTAGCGGCTACCGGGGAAGTCAAGCACCTTCGTGTCGAGAATAATAAAACAGGCTTTGAGCAGATCATCGCTACGCTTAAAGACCGATATTCCCGCGTTGTCTTAGAGGCGACTGGCGTCTACCACTTGCGTCTACAACAAGATTTACAAGCACAGAACGTTCTGGTGAGCGTCATCAACCCCAGACAGATTCTCGGCTTTGCAAAGAGCCAGAATCGGCGCAATAAAACAGACAAAGTAGACGCGGCGCTCTTAGCCCAGTTCGCTAAAGAACGTGAGCCTACGCCTAGCCCTAAGTTAAACGAGCAAGCTAAAGACATCGTTAGAGAATTACAAGCCTTAAATGATGATATGACCCGCCTCAAAAACCGCCTTGGAGCAGCCGAAGCTGGACTCGCTCCCCAAGGTGTTAAAGCGTCGCTCAAGCGCCGCATCCGCTCCCTAAAAGAGGAGAAGCAGGCGCTCGAACAACAGCTCGAAGACGCCCTAGAAGATCAGCGCTCGGATGTCGAACTGCTCGAGAGTATTCCAGGCATTGCCAAGCTCACGGCTTGCAGTCTCCTTGCCGAAATCGGCGATGTCAGGCGCTTTGCTTCAGCCAGTTGTCTTGTCGCTTGGGCTGGCTTGACACCTCGGCGTCATGAATCAGGAACGTACAGAGCTTACACCGCGATAAGCCGTATGGGGTCATCCACGCTTAGACGTCTGCTCTACATGCCTGCGCTCTGTGCCAAGCGCTTTAACCCTCGTATCCGCACCTTCTATGAACGCCTGCTCGCGCAAGGTAAACCTAAGAAAGTTGCGCTCGTCGCTGCTATGGCAAAGCTGCTTCGTATCGTCTACGGCGTTCTATGCTCTAACCAACCCTTCAAACCAACCCTAGAACCTTGACTTTTAACAGAGTATCTCGGGATTAAACACGCTACTTTGTAGCGTATTCAACCGGAAAGGGTATCATTCGTGCCTTTTCGTGGTTTCGATGTTGACGCTAACGATTACGCCAAGCATTATGAAGAGGCGCAAAACCTCTTAGTAGAGTGCAGTATTCCTTCCTTTCTAGCCTCAAACGATGTTGTCTTTTGGTTTAGTCAAGGCTATTCCTGCAACTACTTTACGGCTAGGGAGGTGTTCGACGTATCCATATATCAGTACACGGAGTGCGACAAAGCGCCCCAAAAAGCATTTTAAAGCTTTGCCGAACTTTTAGAGGCTTTTGTGCAATATACAGAGGAGAGTAACCAGTGGTCTATAGAAAGTGGAGGTCATTTTCTCACTGTAGGCGATGTGGGATATTCGATTAGCCGTCCTGCCAAAAATAAGCATCAACGACCTTTAGATTTTGAAGACCACTTTACGGATTAGCAAAGCTGTAAAGACGTTCGGCAAGTTGCACTCTAACGGTTTTGCCCTACCTATCCACCAAAAACGGATACGGATTCACCGCGTCCCAATCACACGACTCGTACGTCCCGCCGTACATCCCCAAATGCAGATGCGGCGGCGTCGTGCTGGCGTTGCCGGTGTTGCCGACGTAGCCCAAGAGCGTCTCCGCCGTGACGTACTGACCTTCTCGCAAATCTTCGGCAAAGCTGTTCAAATGCGCGTAGTAGTAGCGAATCCCGCCCGCGCCGACCACTACGACGACGTTGCCGCCTAAAGGATTATCACCGATGCGGTAGACGTAGCCTTGCGTGGCAGAGTAAATCGGCGTACCACGAGGCGCGAAGATGTCTTGGCCTTCGTGGGTGCGCCCTTCGCTCCTTGCCGCACCCCAGGTGTCGGTGACTTGGCTCACGTTTACCCCTTCGACGGGCATGAGGAGGGCGTCGTCGGGTTGTAGAGGGACGCTCGAGAAATAAACAGGTAAGAGTTCCTGATAGCGCCGCCGCGTCTCCAACTCCTGTTCCCAGTCGCCCCCCCGCTCGCGTATCCGCGCCTCCCGCTCCTCATCTACCGGACACGTGATAGCGGCGATTTCTTGAGCCCTCGGATTGTCAAAGCCGTTGTCCACCGCTTCAGGCGGTGCTTGGGAGAAGCTGAAAGAAAAAAAGAAAGGTAGAAGAATGCAGGTAAGGCACGTAATTTTATAATGCATCACTGATTTTACGTTAGAGAGGTCAGGCGTGTCGGGAGTCTTGGTTACTTCATGAACGTCAGGTTAGTTAATGCCACTGGGCACATTCCGTAGGGGAGGGTTTCAAACCCTCCCTTACACAGCGCCGCATTCGAACGTAAGGGAATACGGCGCTGATGTAGGGGTGATTCATACAGCGATTCATACACGTGCCCCTACGCCGCCCGTTCCACACCTCTCCTATCCTAAGTACTATGCGAAACGATATGCTATACATCCATGACCCGCCCGACGCTCACCTTCTTAGGCTCCGCCGACTCGCAAGGCGTCCCCCGCTGGTGGTGTGGTTGCTCGGTCTGTATAGAGGCGAAAACAACCAGGCAAAACGCCCGCACCCGTCCTTCTGTCGCCATTCAGGGGAGCGAGACGGTGCTCATTGACGCAAGCCCTGAACTCAGGATGCAGTGCGCAAGGGAACAGCTCACTCGTTTCGACGCCGCTCTCATCACCCACGCCCACAACGACCACATTTTGGGTTTGGGTGACTTGGGCGATTGGGGACGCTGGACGAAGAAGCGGTGTTCTATCTACGCGCCCGAAGAGGTTGTGCCGCAATTAGAAGCGAGATTTAGCTATATGTCAAGAGGTCACTATAAGACGTACACGCCGCTTTTACCCCTCACAGAGCGTACCTTCGCAGGCTACGAGGTCGCTGCGGTTAGGGTGCCGCACGGCTACAACGGTTTCTCGTATGCTTTTCGTTTCTCGAGAGGTAAGCAGCGTTGGGGTTACATGCCCGACTGCCTCGGACTCCAAGAAGAGGAACCCTGGCGAGACTTAGACCTCTTGATTCTCGGTACAAGTTTCTACCAAGAAGATGCACCCCTCGAGACGCGCAGCGTCTACGACGTGCAAGAAGCCGCCCAACTGCTCGAGGATTTGCAACCCAAGCGAGCCATTCTCACCCATTTAGGTCACGGCGTTGACGTAAGGAAGCCTGCGCCCAAAGGTACGCGCTACGCCTTTGATGGCCTCACGGTAGACCTTCCATGAATTTACGTTTAGACAACCTCTCTAAGAGGTACGGCGAGATTCAGGCGGTGGCTGAGGTGACTTTTGAGCTTTACCCCGGCGAAACGCTGGCACTTTTAGGTCCGTCGGGTTGCGGGAAAAGTACGCTGCTTAGGTTGATTGCAGGACTAGAAGAGGTGGACGCAGGGCGCATTTTTTTAGGCGACGAAGAGGTTACGAAGCGTTCACCCCAAAAGCGCGGCTTCGGCATGGTCTTTCAGGACTACGCTTTGTTTCCACATCTCAACGTAGAAAAGAACATCGCCTACGGGCTGGTTGAGCAAAAACAGAGCAGAAAAGAGCAACGTGAGCGTGTGAATGACCTCTTACAACTCGTCGGGTTGGAGAATTTCAACCGCCGCCGCGTCTCGGAGCTTTCGGGTGGACAGCAGCAGCGCGTGGCGTTAGCTCGGGCACTCGCGCCCAAACCCTCCTTGCTCCTGCTCGACGAACCTCTCTCCGGTCTCGACCTGGCGCTGCGCGAAGACCTCAAAGGCCAGCTCAAAGACCTCTTGAACGACCTGGATATCAGCGCCCTCTACGTCACGCACGACCAAGACGAGGCGTTTACGCTCGCGGACCGCGTCGCGGTGATGAGGTCAGGGCGTATCTTGCAGATTGACGACGCCGAGACGCTCTACGCGCAGCCCGCGACGGCTTGGATTGCGCAGTTTTTAGGGCATACAAACATCTACGAGACGCTCGTCCACGAAGGGCTGAGGACGCTGGCAAGTACCTCTTTAGAGCACCCTTACGTCCTCATCCGCAGCGACTTGGTCTGCTTAGGCTCGGGTGAGATGAGCGCGGCGCTACTGAGTCATACCCAAACGGGCGCGGTGCACCGCCTCGAGCTTGAGCTGCACCCTTTCGGCCTGCGCTTCATGTGGACGGGGTTCTCGAGGGAGCTTCCGCAGGGGCTCGAGCCCGGACAAACCCTCCAGCTTCACATTCCTGAACACGCTGTAGTCGGTTTAGCTGGAGACGCTAAAGAGGAGCGCGCGTGAAAGCAGTTATTTTGGCGGGCGGCGACATCGTGGTGACGGATAAATTAAAAGACTTGTGTGGAGATGCGAAACTCGTCGTCGCGGCGGATTCGGGCTTGCGGCACGCGGCGGGGTTGGGGCTTTCACCGGATATTATCGTAGGTGACTTCGACTCGGTTAGAGAAGAGGTCTTAGCTGAGTATCCCGACCTTCCCAGATTGGAACATCCCCCCGAAAAAGACCTGCTCGACTTAGAACTCGCCTTGAACTACGCGCAAGAACAAAGTGCGACACGAGAAATAACCCAGTACCTCATCGTGGGTGGTCTCGGTGACCGCTTCGACCAGTCGCTGGCGGCTGTTTTGATTGCGGCGAAGTGGCAAAGAGAGGGCTATGACCTCTCGCTTCAGTCGGGCGACCGCGCTGTTTACCTCTTGGCAGGGGCGGACGAGGTGAGGCTCAAGCTACCCCCCAACCAGCTTTTCAGCCTCTTGAGCCTAGCCGAGAGGTCAACCGTGAGCTTAGAAGGCGCGAAGTATCCACTTACTCACGCTGAGCTTGAGCTTTCCTTCGGCGTCGGCTTGGGCGTTTCGAACGAAGTGGCGCGGTCTCCTTTGAGGGTTAGATTAGCGGACGGGTTAGTGGCGCTGATACTCGAGCAGCCCTAAACCTCACCAACGCTGATGCACTTGACTATAGGCATATTGCTCGTAGACCTCTCTCGAGCGCTGCATCACCTCATCGGAAAGAGATTCGAGTTCGGAGGCTCTCGCGTTATCCTCGACTTGTTCGGGCTTTTTGGCTCCCGGAATCGCGCAACTCACCGCGTCATGCATCAAAATCCAGCGAAGGGCGAACTGTGGCATGGTTGCGCCTTCGGGGATGAGGTCACGGAGTTCGTCCACTGCGCTAAGTCCTGTTTCAAAGTCCAACCCCGCGAACGTTTCACCTCTGTCGAACGCTGACCCGTCGCGGTTGAAGTGGCGGTGGTCGTCGTCTTCGAAGCTCGAGTCGCGGCTCATCTTGCCTGTGAGTAAACCACTCGCAAGCGGTACGCGCACCAAAACCCCCACGTTTTTGGCTTTAGCCTCTCTGAAAAACAGTTCAGTGGGGCGCTGCCGGAAGAGGTTGAAGATGATCTGCACGGTGCTGAGGCCGGGGTACTCGAGCGCCTTTAAGCCCTCTTCGACCTTCTCCACCGACACGCCGTAATGCTCTATTTTCCCTTCACGCTTCATGTCCTCTAACACTTCAAAGACCTCAGGTTGGTAGAACACGTCCGTCGGCGGACAGTGAAGCTGCACGACGTCTAGCGCGTCGGTGTCCAGGTTTTTGAGGCTCCTGTCCACGAAAGCGTTCAGGTTCTCGCGGTTATACCCCTCGGCGGTGTGGGGGTCTAAGCGCCTGCCCACTTTGGTCGGAATGTAGAGCGTTTCCGAGCGCTCTTGTCTGAGCTTGGCGAGGAGGCGTTCGCTCCGTCCGTCGCCGTATGCGTCCGCCGTGTCGAAGAGGTTGATGCCCTCGTCCACGGCTTTGTTCAAGGCCCTCATGGAGTCCTCGTCGCTGACTTCACCCCACGAGCCGCCGATGGCCCACGCGCCGAAGCTGACTTCGGAGACCTGCCAATTCGTCTTTCCCAACGTTCTGTAGTTCATCCTCGTCCTCCAAATTTGCTATATCAGTTTGACGACGTATGGCGCTAAGTTACCGCAGGTCTCCCCCTAAGAGTGCGTGCTAGGCGGCATATTTTTGCTGAGGCTGCTTTTAGTCTCGAGAATAACGAAAAACGCCTAAGCCAAGCTTCTGCGCGTCTTGGTCGAGCCTCCTTGCTTCTTACGCCTTTTTACCACGCTAAATCTCTCAAAAAACTGCAAAACGTCAACCATACCGAGAAGACACCTGGTGATTTATGCATAATCTTTAAGAAACCCTAAACAACCCTTGCAAGAGCGCGGTCATCCTCGAGCCCTAACGTCAACCTCGCTCCTTGCGCTTGAAGCGCAGCGTTTTGCTGAAGTCGCTGTAGCCGAAAAACCACTCTTTCCAACTGAGCCTCGAGCCCAGCTCCTGAAAGGGCGACTCGCTGACCTGGGCGTAGTTCAGCACAGCCACAAAGAACACGCCGCCCAGCGTATTGCCCAAGAGCACCGGCAGCGTAAAGGTCCACAAAAAAGACAGTTCGGCGTGGGCGGTCATGGCGAGGTAAAAGACCTCGACCGAGCTGGTGATGATGTGGAAAAAGTGCGTCGCGCCGATGAAATACATCACGATCCAGACGATGAAGAGCCTCGAGATGGTGTCACGTGAGCCGTGAATCAGCCAGACCATGCTGGCGACCAGCCAGCCCGCGATGACCGCTTTCCAAAACGCTTCGCTCCAACTCGCCTTGAGGGTCTCCTCGCCCATCGCAAAGGCGACGGTGCGGGCACTCTCGTCGAACACGCTAGTGGTCGCTAACAGCAGTGAGATGGCGAGCGCCCCTAGCATGTTGGCGATGAACACGGTGCCCCAGAGCTTGACTAGCTCGCGCAAGCTCGCGAGCCGCGTCAGCACGAGCGCCACGGGTGTCAACGTGTTCTCGGTGAAGAGCTGATAGCGGCCCAGCACGATGAGCACGAAGCCGATGGGATAAAAGAGGTTGCCCACCAGCCCGGAGGAGTCACCCGGCGTCAGTTCGGTGAACACCACGCGGGCGATGAAGGTGAGGCCCAGCGAGAGCCCCGCCGCTAAGCCGCTCCAGAAGAGCAGCGCGGGCGCTTTGGAGAGTTCGTCGTCGGCGGTGGCGAGGATGCGCTGAAAAATCTCGCTCGCAGAGAAGAAGTCACGCAGGGTGTTGCCGTCTGAGGGTGCATCCGTAGCACGCTCGCGCTCGGCGGCGGTCTCGGGTGACATACCGTTGTTTTGGTAGTTGTCGTTTTTTTCGCTCATGACCCCTCCGAAAGGTGCCGCTTAACAGTAGGATAATTATTCGTGACGCTGTGTAGCGCTATAGGGTGGCTGCTTACAAAGAGCAGTTCCACAACATATTGAGACAGAATACCGCAGATTTCAGGTCATTAGACCTAGCGGGACTTCATCCCCGAATATGCGTACTAGATATCGCTCTACCCCAAAAGGTCTACCTAATTTGTGCTACCGAACCTCGAGCGTCACCTCCACGCTCGAGCGTTCCTCCTCCGACAGACGCCACCTCGGGGGCAAGGCGAGCTGGCGCGAGGTGGTCGTCTCGCCCCTAACGCCGCGCAGGTCGAGCGGCTCGGTCAGGACGCGCTGGGGACGCTCCGCTTCGGGGACAAGCAGCGTGAGCGTGGCAGGCTCGGTTCGCAAGCTCGCGACCCGCAGCGGCTCAGGTGGCGACCCGAGGGTCGGCACCTCGACGGGCAGCTCGGCCCTCACAAGCCGCTGCGCTTCGACGCGCACCCGCTGCGGGTCGAGGCTGTCGAGGCGTACGCTGGGAGGTAGCTCGAGCCGGTCCTCACCGATGAAGAGTCTTTGAAGTCCCTCGCGGGGCGCGGAGAGGTCAAAAGAGACAGCCAGCGTATCCGCGCGGAGCCGCTCGAAGGCCCGTTCGGAGCCTACGAGGGTGGCCTGGACCGTCTGCGGCGAGACCTCAGCCAGCTCCCAATCGGCGGGGACGTTCAGAAACTCGACGGGCACGGTGAGCGTGCGGGTCACGGTGTTCGGGCTGTAGGCGAAGAACAGCCAGAGCACGGCGGCGAAGACGAAAGAGAGCGACATGTTCTGTAGTCTCGGCAGCCACCGCTGCCAGCGCTGGCGCTCCGCTTGCGCGTGATGCCGCTGCCAGAACCGCTCCAGTCGCCCCTTGAGGTCGCCCGCTGAGGCGAGTTCGTCTAGCTTGCCGTCCTCAGCAACGCTGATGACCCCGCGCTCTTCGGACACCGCGATGACGAGCGCGTCGCAGTGCTCGCTTAGGCCCAGCGCCGCCGCGTGGCGCGTGCCGCCGAAACGACTCTCGGCGGGTGGGTCGGTTGCGAGTGGCAGATGCGCCGCGAAGCAGGTGACACGCCGCCCCTCGATAAGCACCGCGCCGTCATGACCTGAGGTTTCCGGGTCGAAGAGGCTGTAGAGGAGGGGCTGACTCACCAAACCGCCGAGGGGCACCCCGCCCTGGATGAGGTCCTCCCACGGCTCCTTGCCTTTAAGCGCGATGAGCGCTCCCACCTCGGCCTCAGCCAGTTGCGCGGAGGCTTCGACGAGTTGGTCTAAAACGCTCTCGTCCACGCTGACGGGCGGCGCAAAAGGGTTGAAACTGCCGATATGCGTGAGCATCCGGCGGATTTCAGCCTGAAAAACGACCACGACCGCGACTAAAGAGACGAGAAAAAGCCCTCGCAATACGCGCTCGACCAAAAATAGCTCGAAGCTGTTCGCCAGCAAATAGATCGCGCCGAAGAGGAGGGCGGCGACGGCCAGACGCCGCGAAGCGACCTTCGAGGTGCTCTGCCGCAACCAACTGAAAAGGCCGAAGAGTAGCGCCGCGACGAGAACGACGTCAATGAGGTCCGCGAAACGCAGCGCCGAAAGCAGTTGAGGACCGAAGTTGAGCGTAGGCATGAGGCTCCTTGTTTATCTACAAGTATCATACAGTAATCCTGAAATAATACGGATTCCGCTAAAAGCTGTATAAAATACTGTTTCGCCCTTTTTTATTTAACGCTGTACTAAAAGCTAAAATCGCTACGCGAAAACAAACGGTGCTTAGCTGCCTACAAGAGATTTGCTCTGCTCGAACGCTGTAAGCATGAGATTTACCTCGAGCATTAATGAGATATTTCGCACAGGCTCGGACTGAAAAATTTAAGATATTTGTCAGACACGCCGTGCTACTTTTGCCATATGACGAATTTGACAAACCACGACGCTGCTCGAGCCAACGAGCAGATCGAAGCGGGCCCGAGCGAAGGGCGACGTTTTGAAAACGATGTCATCAACAGCTTGCCAGGTATCTATTATCTGTTTGACGAGCGCGGCAGGATGCTGCGCTGGAACGAGAACCTCGAGCGTGTCACGGGGCACGCCGAGGCGGAGATAGTCGTCATGTCCTCCCTCGAGTTCTTCGAGAGCGAGCAGCAAGCGGAGGTGGCGAGCGCGATTCAGACAGCTTTCGAGACGGGGGAAGCCTCGCTCGAAACGAGACTGCTCACAAAGGACGGGCGCGCTATTCCCTATCTCCACTCCGCTAATCGGATCACGATCAGAGGTCAGATCTATTTAATAGGCACGGGAACCGACCTCAGCGAGCGCAAGGAAACGGAGACTGCGCTCGCGGAGAGCGAGCAGAAGTTTCGGCAGCTCGCGGAGCACATCGACGCGGTTTTCTGGGTGAGCGACCTTAATAAGGGCGAGATGGTCTACATCAGCCCGGCTTACGAGACCATCTGGGGCCGCACCCTGGAGAGCCTTTACGAAACGCCTAAGTCGTTCATCGAGGCGATTCATCCTGAGGATAGAGAACGTGTCGTTGCGGCTTTTGCGTTGCAGGTCCAAGGTGCGTACGACGAGACCTACCGCGTGGTGCGCCCCGACGGTAGTACGCGCTGGGTCAGAGACCGGGCGTTTCCCATCCTTGACGAGCGAGGTGCACCTTACCGCATCGTTGGCTTCGCTGAGGACATCACGGAACGTCAGCGTATGCTGGATAAACTGGGCGGGCTCAACCGTGAACTCGAGGCGCGAGTCGCCACGCGCACGGCTGAATTAGCGCGTGCGAACGAGCAACTTCAGCACGACGCCCATCACGACGCGCTGACCGGGCTGCCCAACCGCAAATGCTTTACAGAGCGCTTAGCGCACACCGTAGAGCGCACTCAGCAGGGCGGAGCCGCCTACGCGGTGCTGTTTTTAGACCTGGACGACTTCAAAGTCGTCAACGACTCCTTGGGCCACGCAGCGGGCGACGCGCTGCTCATCCAAGTGGGCCGACGTTTAGAAGCCTGCTTGCGTCCCGGCGACACCGTGGCCCGCTTGGGGGGCGACGAGTTCGCCATGTTGCTCGAGAACGTAACGGACGAAGCGCACGCCTGTCAGATCGCCACTCGTGTCGCGCACACCTTTACCCCCTTCACGCTCGAGGGTCATACGCTCCGCGTCACGCCGAGCATCGGGGTGACGCTAAGTGAGGTTGAGAGCTACAGCGAAGTTGAGGCGCTGCTGCGCGACGCCGACATCGCGATGTACGGGGCGAAAGCGCAGGGCAAAGGGTGCTACGCCCTGTTCGCGCCGGTGATGCGGGAGCGGGCGAAGTCGCGTCTCATCCTCGAGGCTGAGCTGCGCACCGCGCTGGCCCAGGGCGAGCTGTGTGTTCACTATCAACCCATCGTCACTGCCCAAACGGGTGAGCTGGTCGGGCTCGAGGCGCTCGTGCGCTGGCAGCATCCGGAGCGCGGGATGATCTCACCTGCCGACTTTATCCCCTTAGCCGAAGAGACCAAGCTCATCACGGAGCTTGACCGCTACGTGCTGCGCGAAGCGTGCGCTCAAATGCAGGCGTGGCAGCGGACCTTTGGACGCCCCCTCACCCTGAGCGTCAACCTCTCGGGTCAGCAGTTTACGCGCCCCGACCTCTCTAGCTATGTGCGCTCAGTTTTACAGGAGACGGGCTTTGACGCGCAGAGGCTTCACCTCGAGCTGACCGAGAGCTTGCTCATCGGCGGTTCTGCGCAGGTGAACGAAG
>CBDBZX010000003.1:0-20831 GCA_965213645.1 Trueperaceae bacterium | reverse complement strand
GTGGGTGCTCACCGCGGGGCACTGCCTGTACGACCACGACAGCGGTTATAACGTAGAAACCACCGTCGTGCCGGGCTACGGGGAAGGGACGGCACCCTGGGGCGGCGCGGGTGGCGGCGCAGCTCTACGTCTGGGGAGGCTGGCGCGAAGCGCGCGACTTCGACTGGGACGTGGGCTGGATCAGGCTCGAGCGGCCTATCGGAGCCCTCACAGGTTGGCGCGGGTACGGCGCGAGCGACCGCTGCGCCTTCTTTACGGCGGGTGCGTTCGGCTACCTCAGTTACCCCGCCGCGCCCGCGTCGCCCTTTAATGGCGAGAACATGGTCGAGGACGTGAGCACGTTCGGCGGCTGCGAGCGCAACCCCGACGGCACGTGGTACGGCAACGAGGTGTGGTCCGAGCGGTCCTCTTACGGAGGCGAAAGCGGGGCCGGCGCGACCGAGTCGGGCGTCGTTTGGGCGGTTCTCTCGAACGGCAAGTTCGGTCGGACGTGGGACGCGCGCCTCACCCGGTCCATGGTCACCTGGACAGACGAGACCATCACCCGCGCCACCCCGGACGCCGCCGACCTGCACGCGCTCGACGTGCGCGTCGCTGAGGGTGCGCAAGCTGGCACTCGCAGCCTCTCCTATCTCGTTCACAACTACGGCGCGTCTTCGGTGAGCGGTCCGGTCGTAGGCACGGTCTATCTCTCGGCAAACGACACGATCAGCACGGCCGACCTCGCGCTCTCCTCCCACGCCTTCGAGTGGACGTTCAACCCTATAAGTTCTGTGCGCGTGGAGGTTCCCGCGCTCGAGCTACCCGCTTGCTTAGAAGGCAACTATTACCTCGGCGTCATCCTCACGACGCCGGACGCCGAGACGAAGAACAATCGCGCTAGCGGACCGGACGCGGCTAAGGTGAGCCTCGTTCAGCCGGAGACGTGCCGCTGACGTGATGTCGGCGAGCTGCGCGCTCCCTTCTACAGCGTTCGTCTCTTTACAGGCTATGACGTTTTTCACTTCGCCACATACCGCACCCGACTTATGATTTCTACGACGGCTCACTCTTGCTTAGGTACGCTCCTAGCATCCCAACAGAGTCGCGTTACCATAGAGAGGAGTACAGATGGTTACAACCACAACAGCGACCGCAGCAGCAACGGCGACCGCGACGACCACGGCCGACCCCCGTCACCGTGACGTTGGGCGTGATAGCGGTGGTCCTACTTGTCACGCTACTTGTCGCCAAAGAAGTCGCGAGCGCTTCGGACAGCCCGCGCGCGCAGCGCCTCAGCCGCGCCCTCAACGTAGGCACGGTGCCGCTGCTTTTCTCATTCGCCGCAACGACCGTTGCCAAAGTCGTGTCGGTCCTCGCCTAGAGGACCGACCCTGGATAAGAAGCTCGGCTGATTAGAAGCGGCCGGGCTTCTTGTATATAAGGGCTAGACGCCCCGCCGACGTTATACAGCAATTTACAGAAGTACTGAACTGGAATAACGCAAGTATCATTCCCGAATGTACGTGCTGGTCAATGCTTTTTCAAGTGAGCGTGTTTCTGACCAGTTCCGAACGCAGTGAGACAGACTTTGATACCTGCTGTAAGAAGCCCAGTGTGAAAAATTTCAAAGTTGCGTCGGCGCGCCTAGAGGTAGGCTAACTCTCGAGATGAAACGCGCCCAACCCCACACCGATCTGGTCGGCCTCACCGTGCTCACCCTGCTCGTTCTAGGGGTTACGCTGCTCGTCCCGACGTGGCACTCGCCCGTTCGCGTCGTCCTCGGGCTCGCCTTCGTTTTGGTCGCGCCAGGGTACGCGCTCACCGCCGCTCTATTTCCTAAAAAAGACGACCTCGCCGCCGCCGAGCGGCTCGCGCTCTGCCTAGGGCTGTCGGTCGCCGTCGTCCCCCTGTTAGGGCTGCTGCTCAACTACACGCCTTGGGGCATACGCCTCGCGAGCGTCACCCTCACCCTGTCGCTCTTCGTCGGGCTCATGGCGGGTCTGACCCTCTTGCGCCGCCGTAGGGTCTCGCCGGAGGAGCGCTTCCGGCTCTCGGCGCGCCACCCCCAAACCAGGGCCGCGCTGTGGGGCGCGTTCGCGGCGGGCTTCGCGCTGATGGGCGTCGTCATCGCCGCGCAGCACCTGCGCCCCGCGGAGACCTTCACCGAGTTCTACATGTTGGGACCGGGAGGCAAGCTAGACGGTCTCCCTACCAGGCTGACGCAGGGCGACACGGTCGCGCTCACCTTAGGCGTCCGCAACCACGAAGGCGAAACCGTCATCTACCGCCTGCGCACTCCCGACAAGACCGTGAGTTTGCCCCCGCTGGAGGCGGGCGAGCAGTGGGAGCAGACTCTGGCGGTCAGGGTCCCCGAAGGCGCGGATAGCACGAAACTCCAGTTCGACCTCCTGCGCGGGGACGCCCGCCAACCCTACCGCTCGCTGCACCTCACCGTCGCCCTGGACGAGCCGCCGACGGTGCACGAGCTTCCCTTCTTAGCGCCCTCAGAAAGTAGACCGTAAGCCCATGACCGACTTTTCGCACACCACTAAGCCTGCTAACGCCGCGACCGAGTGGGCCAAGGAGGGGTCCACTCACCGACCCGACGCCAGCCTCCTGTGGGGCTACCTCGTGGTGATGGTGACGGCCGAGTTCCTCTCGGCGGGGGTCCACCTCACGCTGGGGCTCAGCCTCCACGCCGCGACGCTGCTCTACCTCTTCGCGCGCTACGTGCTCACCGACAGCAAGCTGGGCAACTTCTACCTCGCCCTGAGCGTGCTGCCGCTCATCCGCATCCTGTCGCTCAGCATCCCCGTGTGGCTCGTCTCGTCGACGAACTGGTTTTTACTCATCAACCTGCCGCTCATCGTAACGACGGTCATCGCCGCGCGGACCTTGGGGTACGGGCGCAAGGAGTTGCGGCTCAACTTGGGGCGCAACCTGTGGGTGCAGCTCCTCATCGCCTCGAGCGGCTTTTTGATCGGCTTCTTGGAGCGCCTCATCATCCAGCCCGCCGCGCTCTCGCCCAGCCTGGACTTCTCGCAGATACTCTGGCCGATGCTCAGCCTGATGCTCTTCACGGGTCTCAGCGAGGAGCTGCTCTTTCGGGGGCTCTTCCTCACGGCGGTGGTGCGCTACGTGGGCGCGGCGCGGGGCATTCTCTTCTCGGCGCTCATCTTCGGCGCGTTCCACTTCGGCTGGAACTCCTGGTTAGACGTCGCCTACGTGACGCTCGTCGGCGTGTACTTCGGTTGGCTCGTCTACAAAACCCGCTCCATCTTCGGCGTGACCTTGGCGCACGGCGTCGCCAACATCATGCTCTTCGTCATCTTGCCGCACTTATGAACGTAACGTGTAATTTTCCACACCACGACCTTTCAACTCAACCTATCGTAAACACGTAGAACCTACCCCACCCTTTGGAGGAAGTACGACCATGAAAACTATTCTTATCAGCCTCACCCTCTCGCTCCTCGCGCTCAGCGCGGCGCAAAGCAACGTCGACGTGGACTCGTCCGCGGCGCAAGTTCTCGTCCGGGCGAGCAGCGCGCTAGGCGTCGAGCTGCCCGAAGGCGACCTGCTCGGGCACCTGCAGGCGCTCGAAGGACAAGGCGTCATCGAGAGCAGCACGAGCGCGAGTATGCGAGCGGCGCTCACCTCGGGCGAACTCTCGAGCGACACCTTGAACATCTTTTTAGCCGATGTCCTCAACGGTCAAGCGCCCGCGCTGAGCGCGCAGCAAGCGTCGGCCTTCTTAGCCGACTTGGGCGTCACCGTAGCCGCAAATGAGCCCAACGTCGATACTAGCGTCATCGACAGCATCTTCACCAATCCCGACTTCGCCAACGCCATCGGCGACGCCTACGACGCGCCCGCCTCGCCCATCAACGCGACGGGTAACTAAACCCAGGTGGGCGTTCGCTTGACCTTGCCCCTGCGGGTCACGCTCGCGGTGCTCACAGTGGCGCTCGCGCTCCTAGCGGGCTACTGGAGCCTCGCCACCTTTCGAGCGAACGCCCACCTCAAAGAAGCCCAAGACAGCCTGCCGCTAGGACGCTACGACGCCGCTCTAGCGGCACTTTCACGCGCCCGTGCGCTGACCCCCGGCGACGCCGACCTCGCCCTCGAGCAGGGCAAAGTCAACTACCTGCTCCACGCCTTTCGCAAGGACGATGTGTACGCCGAACGCGCCTTCGCGTCCTTCCGGGACGCCACGCGCCTCAACCCCCTCGACAGCGCGACCTTCAACAACCTCGGCTGGTCCTACATGCTCACCGACCGCACCGCCGACGCTGAGACGGCGTTCGAGGCAGCGCTAGCGCGCGACCCGCACAACGTCTACTACCTCTACTCCCTCGGCAAGCTCAGGGAGCGCCAGGGCGACCTCGCAGGTGCTCGAGACGTTTACACGAGAGCTGTAGGCATCAAGCGTGACCCCCGCGTCGAGGCGAGGCTCGAGGCGCTCACGGAAGAATAATCTATGCAACTCTCCACCGCCTACCCACGCCAATCTATTTCGCAACCGCTCAGTCTATTTTTCAACCGCGCCGCGTTCGCCCTGCTGCTGCTCGTCACAGTCTTCGCGCCCATTGCCGTCGGCGGCGTTGACCCCTGGTCGCTCTTGGTCATCCGCCTGCTCGTTATCGTCGGCGCGACGCTCTGGCTTCTCTCGGTCTGCTTGCACGGCACGCTCGCGCTGCCGCCGCGCCCTATCCTCTTTGCGCTGCTCGCCTATCTCGCCGTCGTTGCGCTCAGCACACTGCTCAGCGCCTACACCTTCGGTAGTCTTCAGACAACTCTGAATATCTTCGTCTACGCCACTGCGTTTCTGCTTAGCTGCGGGCTTCTCGGGTCGCAGAAGCGGCGGCGTGTGTTCGTCGGGGTGGTGGTCGCTACGGCGTTTGTCATGGGGGTTTACGGGGTGTTGCAATTTTTCGGGTATCAGTGGACGCCGATGCTCACGCCACGCCGGGTCTCGAGCTTCTACTACAACAGCAACCACTACAGCGGCTACCTGGCGCTGCTCGTACCGTTCAGCGTTGCCCTCCTAATCTACACGAAGCAAGTCTCTCTAAAACTTCTCTACGCCCCTCTCACCGCCCTGCTGCTCTTTAACCTCGCGCTGACCTTTTCGTGGGGGCTCCTCGCGGTGAGCCTCACCGTTTTCGGTCTACTCACGTTTTGGGCGGTTCGCTCGGGCAAAGTCTGGCACCTTGTGCTGGCGACTGCTGCCGCGTCTCTCTTGGGGCTGGCAGGTTTAGGTGCGCTGCTGAGTTTTACACCGCAGCTCTCCGACGAGTCGCTGACGACGCGCACCACCGAGTTTTTCGAGGTGTGGGTGACGCGGAGTTTTATGGCTCGAGTGGCTATCGCTGAGGCGACGTTCAAAATCATTCAGGATCACCCAGTTACAGGTGTAGGACCCGGAAATTTCATCTATGCCTTTACGGAACACCGGACGCCTGAAGTGACGAATGATGCGAACTTGACCCTACACAAGTTTGTCAACTACTCGCACAACGACTATACGCAGGTGGCGAGTGAGACCGGGCTGTTGGGTCTGCTCGGATTTTTGAGTTTCTGGTTGCTCATCGTCTGGAGGAGAGTGCCAAAAGGCGCTTCTTACGGCTTTGTTGCCGGGCTCGTAGCGCTGCTGCTTCACGGGTTATCTGATGGGAACCTGACGGTGATACCCGCCAACATTCTTTTAGCCTTTTTGTTTGCGGGCGCACACATCTCGGCGTCTTTACCTGCCACGGAGTAGATTAGACTGAAGAGTTCAAGTAGGCAGCTATGCTCAACCCGCGAAAACTCTATAACTGATTTTTTAAGCTTTGCTTTCGAAATTTAAGGTCACAAACGCAATTTAGGAAAAGGAACGCTCATGACTAGCACAACCTTAGAGAAGCCTGTGAATACCAAAATGCCAAACTTCCTGATTATTGGCGCGATGAAAGCCGGAACAACCTCCTTGCACAATTACTTGAGTCAGCATCCAGATATTTATATGTGTCCTGTCAAAGAGACAAACTTCTTCGCTTTCGAGAACAAAAAACTTGACTTCAGCGGACCCGGTGATGAGGGAGTAAACCACGCTTCGATCACTAATCTCAGCGATTATCAAGAATTGTTTTCAAATGTTACAAATGAGACAGCCATTGGAGAAACCGCACACTGGTATCTCTACAAACAAGATGCCGCTCAACGCATCAAGCACCACCTTCCTAATGCGAAGTTGATCGCGGTGCTCCGTAATCCGGTGGAAAGGGCCTTCTCAGAATATCTTTTCTATCGGTTGCAAAAGCGTGAGAATTTTTCCGATTTTGCCCAAGCGCTAGAAGCAGAAAAGTGGCGGATACAAAACAATTGGAATATGGGACGTTACACAGATCGAGGCTTTTACTTTGCCCAGTTAAAGATGTATTTTGATTTGTTTGGTCGTCATCAAATCAAAATACATCTTCACGAAGACTTGAACCACGAAACTGCGAAAACAATGAAGGAAACATTTCGGTTCCTAGAAGTAGATGAAAATTTTTCTGTACCGCTATCACCGCTAAAATACAATATTTCGGGTGTTCCAAAAAACAGAGTGTTGGACGCGCTTATTCAGTTCACGTTTTTCAAACCTCATCCGATCAAAGAGTTTATTAGACCTATTCTGCCTATTAATTTCATCTTATGTGAAGTCACAAAGATCAGGAATGCAAATCTTACTAAACCTCAATTTCCAACCGACGCCCGAGAACGCTTAACCCAAGTTTTCCGAGAAGACATTCTGAAACTTCAAGACCTTATCGGGCGTGACCTTTCACATTGGCTCGATTAGGTTTAGTACGTGGGTTTCCGCCCTTCGCTCATTTCTCAGGCTGCGAGTAGCAGCCTCTTTACAGTTATTCGTACGCTCAACGGAGTGCCATGTGGAGTTTATTCGACCAACCCAAAAAATCTTTCAACAAAGTTAAACATCTGAGTTCGCGGCAGCAGCTCGCTCAGCTTTTCAAAGACCCACTTTACGCCAACAGTTCGTTCTTGTTCGCCAATACAGTACTCGGTTCTGGTCTCGGATTTGTCTACTGGATTATTGTGGCGCAGCTTTTTTCGGCTAGCGAAATCGGGTTAGGTACGGCGCTTGTCGCCGCAGCTAGGCTTCTTGCGGGCTTTAGCAATTCAGGACTAGGCTTGGGCATCATCAGGTTTCTTAGCCAGACCTCGAGGGAGCGGGGCAATACGCTAATCAATGCATCGCTCACCTTCAGCCTTTCTATCGCCGTTTTACTCGGTAGCGCTTATCTACTTACGCTTTCTATCTGGTCGCCCAAGCTGCTATTCCTACAAGAGCCTCTTTGGGCTGTTATTTTCCTCTTGAGCGTGGCTCTATGGTCTCTAGCACCGATGATGGACCAGATTTTCCTTGCGCACCGAGCGGGCGCTGCCGTACTCGGACGCAACCTGACAATGCACGTATGCAAACTCGCTATCCCTTTCGCGCTCGTCTTCGCAGGCGGCGCTATGGGAGTTTTTGCTTCTTTTTCGTTGGCTATTGCTACGTCGTGCATATTGGGGCTTTGGTTCTTAACTTCAAAGGTTCGTCCTGGTTACAGTCTGAGGCTGCGTCTTTCTAACCTGTTTGACGCGAGGGAATTTTTAGCCTATTCGGTCAGTAGTCATACAGGCAACTACCTCATCAATTTACCTTCAATCATCTTACCGCTGATCATCTTAGATAGGATTGGCGAGAGTCAAGCAGCCTACTACTACGTCGCGTTTATGGTTGCGTCCATGCTCTATTCTGCCGCGACCTCCTTGGCTACTTCTGCTTTCGTTGAAGGATCAAATAATAGCGGTACGGCGCTCAGAAGAGCTGTGAAAGCAACGCTTCTTATTGTAGTTCCGGGCATCGCAACTCTGCACGTTGCTAGCCCCATATTGCTTAGTTTCTTTGGCACCGAATACCTCAGCGCAAAAGGACTGCTCCTCGCGCTTGTATACGCTGCGCCTCTCGACGCCGCGATGAGGCTCTTGGTTACTTATTGGCGAGTCAATAAAGCCATGATCACGCTCAATATCTTCTCCGCGCTTTGGGCTGTCGGAATCGTGGGTTCGTCACTCTTTACAAGTGAACTTATTCAGGTAGGTTACGCATACATCTTCGGAAGCCTGCCCGCCTTACTCTTCGGTTTCATCGCTATACGGTTTCATAAGTCTTAACGCTCGATTCCATTCAACGAGAACCATAAGAAGGGCTGCGCAGATGGAGTCTGCGCAGCCCTTCTTGCTTTGTGAAGGCTATTCCTACCGAGACAGGGTGGAGTCACCATTGTCATAGATTACAGATAATGACTTCCCGTTCGGTGTGGGTGAAACAAAAATAGTTGATGAGCACGTATTTGAAGGTGGTGTTACATCCTCGAAAGTATTTCTGTATCTTCCTAATCCGCGGAAGACGAGAAAGCTGTGACGGTCACCAACGATGCAGCTCGAGTCACCCATGTAGCGAGTCATTTGACTCATGCTAAAATCTTCTGCGAGATAATTATGTTGAATACGGTCGATTCCTGAAGCGGGTCTAGCAGAAGCAAGGGCTGGAATAATATCGGTAGGAAAACGTTGAACGCTTGAAACCGTAGCGAGCGCAACAAACACCGCTACAAAAGCTGGAATCATCCAACTCGTATATTTCTTATACAACTGTGAGCAGGCAACAGCTATGACTAAGGAACCGCTGACAGCCAGCAGGTGATAGAAACGAAAAGAATTAAGACCTAACGGGGCGACTGAAGCAGCAACAGCGAGAACCGAGTATATGCCGCTCAAGACCGAAATCAAGAAGTACTCCGGTCGCTTGTTCTGAAGAAACTTGGCGAAACAAAACACTGACGCGGCGACCAAGACTAAGCGAAAGAGCCAAGTAGCTACTGTCACTAATAGTCCATAGTGATCAAAAGCTAATTCCTGGCTCGTAACGGAATTAAACTCCGCTTGCATCAGCTCTACGATTATATTGGCCGCGGTGACAATCAAGCGGTCCGATGCGCTGCTAGCCAGATAGATGATGAAAGATGTAAGAAGTATAGAACCAAACAGTAAAGTTGTTACGCTTTTATTTACAGCGTTAGCTTCTCTTTTCTTGCCAATTAGATAGATGGTCACTTCGGCAAGTACATAGGCAGAGACTAGAATAATGAGGTTTGCGCTCGTGACGAAATGTGTTACAACGATGGAAGCTACTAGCAAAAGCTTAATAATCGTGATAGGAACTGAAGATGCCCGGTTTCTCACCAGACTCCAGTAAGCAATAACATAGAAAAGAATGCCTACTGCCTCTTGTCGCAGTTCACCGCCGAGACGCGCCGCTACTAAGTCCACACTAAATAGTGCCGCTGCTAACACGGCCACTTTAGCATCCCAGACTTTGGCAGCAAACGCGAAAATGGCCAATATTGTCAAAGCATTGACAAGTGGATGCACCCACATAGCGAGCTGTTCGTATGTCAAACCTGTTTGTAGATAGAGAAACTGGTGGAAGCTGAAAAGACCTGGGAAGGCGTGTGTAGGGGTGATTGTATCGTGGACAAAGGCTCCAGAAGCAAAGAAGGACGCTAGAGCGCTGTAGGTATAAGCGGCATCAGTATCACCATAAAGGTGTCCTGTAGCTAGGTAGGGTAAATATCTGAGGATCAATCCAAAGATGAAAATCGCGCCTAGCGTTGGGTACGTAAAGCTTGTGTCCCGCCACGTTTTGAAAACTAGAATTCCGAGGGAGAAACTAACGCCAAAAATAGCTACTATTCCTAACACGTCATTGGTTGGAAAAGCTGGAACTACATTGAAAATCAAAAGGTTTAGAAAAATTGCGAAGCTGATTAGAGTGTACCAGTATATACTGTATTGGTTACTCCAGACCTCAATCAGGGGAAAGTAGTTGTCCTTTTGAATAGTTTTTCTCATTGTTTAGAATCCTTGTTAGTCCAAAACTTTTTTGTATAAGGTTTCAGATGTTAGTAGTAGAGCTTTAGGCGTTGAAAGCTTAAAGTCAGCTAGCCGAAGACTGGCTCGGGTGGGAAAAAGTAGAGTAGTGCGTACGTTCACGCAGCCTTAGCCAGCGGCGTACGCTCGAGCAAGCGTCCATACAGATCAACGTAGCGCTCAACGATGGTGTCCCAGTTATACTCACTGAGCGCAACCCGTCTTACCTCGCGCCCCAACTGCTGCCGCTCCTCAGGGTTACGCAGCAGCCTCGAGAGGTGGCGACTGAGTTCGGTAGGGTCAACCATGTCAACCAAATAGCCGGTTTCGCCGTCACGGATGAGGTCGGTCGCGACGCCAGTCGGCGTGGCGAGGATGGGCAGCCCCGCCGCCGCCGCCTCGAGCACAGTATTTCCGAAGTTTTCGTATAGAGAGGGATAGACGAAAATATCCGCGTCTACGTACGCTTGCAGCAACGCCTCACCGCGCAGGGGTCCGACGAACGTTACATCGCCCTCTAAGCCTAGCTGCCGGGTTAGCGCCCGCAATTCGCTAAGGTAGCCGTCTCGACTCATCTTGGTGCGCTTCTCTTCGGGTCCGACGATGCGTGCGTGGAAGGGTATTCCCTGCTGCTTGAGAGGTGCGAGTGCACGCAGCAGCAGCTCGACGTTGCGGTCTCTGGCGAGACGTCCGACGAGCAACACTTCAGGAACTTCGGGGAGAGGGGGTCTCGTGCGCGTGACGCCCTCGAAATCAGACGTGTTGACGCCAGAAGGAATGACGTGTATGCAACTTTCACTGATGCCGTAGCGAATGCACTCGAGCTTCTCCTGCTCTGTTGACACTACGACGGCGTCGGCAGCTTGAACCACGCGCCGCTTGAACAAAACGTCGTAGACCTTGTAAGGAAAGCGCAGCAGTGGATTAGTTACTAGATACTCAGCGTAGGCGCTAGCGTGAGCGTGGAGCACCGAAGGAATGCCGCGCTTCTTAGCGATTTGGATAGTAGCGTCCGCGAGATGGCTACGCCAGGAGTGAACGTGGACGAGGTCAACGTCAAATTTCCTGAGGTCCTTCTCTACACCGCGCACAAAGAAGTAGCGCATAATTTTGAACAGGATGGGGTAGCGGTGTACCTCTGTGTCATGTGGGAACGCTTCGACTTGGGGAGCGTTGTTTTCCAGTCCCTGCGTAGACGCGAGGACGATGTTTTGGTGACCGCGCTTTGAAAGTCCCGCCATGATGTTGAGGGCTTGCTTGATGGGTCCGGTCGTGATGGGGGCAAACTCTTGACTGACTCTTAATACTTTCATTTACGCACCTTTAGCGAAAGACCCTTTAGAGGCGTTGCGCTGCCGAAATGGACGGATAAGTTGGTAGATTGGATTTGTAATTCGCTGTAGTAATGAGGCGAGTAGGGACTCACGTAAAAGCTGCTCGAAGGGAAGTTCCGGGAGGCTCCTATTCAAGAGGACATTATCGCTCAATTGGCGTTTGCCCTGAATCTTTGCTCTTTTCTCTCCTTGGATTTCACGGCTTTTCAACACTGAGAAGAGGGCATGTAAGCGTGCTTTCACATATAAAGGACCTTTAAGCAGCGCGAAGGCCCAGATAGCAGCTTCCGTTAGAAGCAGCGCAGGAGTCATAGCACCTAACGTCGCTTTGCCGTAAATCTTAAAAAGGATGAGAAGCCGGTTCCGCTCTAGGTAAAAGAATTTGCTCGGGTTCATTCCAAGGGTGTAGTGGTGGTAGACAACGGCGTCAGCGACGCAGTAGATGTCATACCCCTGAAGCTGCGCCCGAAGTGACAAATCCACGTCTTCTAAATACATGAAGAAGTCTTCGTCGAAGCCGCCTAGCTCCAGGAGCAACTCGCGCCGCGCTAGAAGCGCCGCTCCAGACGCAAGAAGGACCGAGTGAGTACCTTCGTAGCGGCTCGGTTCGGACCCGAGCCCGCGACAGGTTGCTAGACCTGTATAGTGCATCTGCAAGCCGCAAGCATTAACCGTGCCGTCAGGTTGCAGAAGCTTAGGCGTGAGGATAGCGTTTGGGTGCTGCGCAGCCGCCTCTAAAAGCGTAGGCAGAGCATCGGCACCCAAGATGGTATCCGGGTTGAGGATGAGTATTCGCTCTCCCCGAGCTTGCGCGAGACCTAAATTATTACCGCCCGCGTAGCCTGTATTCTCACCGTTCGAGATAACATTGACACTTGGATACGTCGCTGACAGCCAGTCAGTTGTACCGTCGCCAGGCGCGTTATCAATAACAATAATTTCAGTATCTGAGGGAGCCTGCTCGAGGAGGGGCGGCAGACAGCGTGCTAAGTCCTGCTGACTATGATAGGACACAAGAAGGACGCTCAAGCGGACATTTGAAATAGAGTCACTCACGATGAATGCTTTTGTCCCTCTGTAATTGCGCCATCGTTGTGGCGGAGGGCGTCTCGAATCTCCCCGCGCAAGCGTTCCACAAAATGCCTAAGACTGTGCAGCATCACCCCCGACATGCCGAGGAGCATTCCACCCATGATGAGAAGTGCAGTAAGAATCGCGCTACCTGTCATGAGCCTACCGCTATCTTGCATCGTGTAGGTCACTTGTGCACCGAGCAAAAGACCGACTAAGGCGAGAAAGATGCCCGGCACGGCCAAAAACAGCAGCGGACGCCGCCGCGCCACGAGCGTCACCATTGCATCAAGCACCTGCAAACCGTGTACCACCGGATTGCGCTTGTTGCCGTCCATGTACTGCACGCTGATGGGCGCTTCGGCAACGCGAAGACCAGCGGGCTCAAAGAGAAACTGCATCTCCGACTCAACGGACAAGCCCTCGGAGGAGAAGCGCAGCGCGCGCGCCGCCGTGGGCGAGAACGCTCTAAAGCCGCTCTGAGAATCCGTCACCCGCGTCCCGCTGAGGGTATTCGTGACGGCGGTGAGCGAGTGCTGACCCGCTTGTCGCCAGCCGGGGATGCGGCTCTTCGTCTCCAAAAAGCGCGAGCCGATCACGATGTCGGCTTCGCCATTGAGGATAGGCGCGATAACCGTGGGAATCTCTTTGGCGTCGTGCTGCGCGTCGGCGTCTAAACATACGACGACGCTGGGGTCGTAGCGCATGGCGTATTCGAAACCTGCGTTGAGCGCTTCGGCTTTGCCCATGTTGGTGGGCTGGCGCACGACCTCCGCGCCCGCTTCTTCGGCGAGTTCGGCGGTGCTGTCGCTCGAGCCGTCGCTCACCGCGATCACATGCGTCGCGTATCTGCGCGCCTTGAAGACCACGCTGGCGATAAAGCGCTCCTCATTGTAGGCCGGGATCACGGCGACGATGACGGGTGCTCGCCCCTCTTCTTTAGTCTTTGCGCGGTTGTCTCCGGTGTGGCTGGCTGCTTTCATCAGAAGCGCACCCCTCTCCCCTCTAAACTCTGCGAGCGTGGGCTGCTCAAACAGACGTCTGTTAAAACCTAACGTGTCACTTTCTCATAGCGCGCGGTGTTCGAAATTTAACAGTCTCCGTGTTGAATTTTTCACAGAAGAGGGTGCGTTCGGCTGCCGCGAGAAAGACGAAGCCGAGGTGTGGAAATTTTCTCTTTGGGGGGGGCGAAGCGCATGCTAGCTTCGTGCTTGGAGGGATGGTCTATGCAAAAAATTTACGCACCTTTAGTGTTACTTCTTATCCTGGCGCTGAGCGCCTGCTCGAGTTCCGACCGGCCTAATCCGCCCGCTAGCAGCGACGACACCGGCGAGTGGCTCTGGTTGGCGCAGCTAGACGACGGCACCGAATATAGCGGCTATTTGAGCGTATCGGCAGAACTGACGGAATACGACGACGTCAAAGACGCGCAGGGCGGCGCGTGGCGCTGGTGTGAGGGCGGCGACGTCGACAACTGCCCAGGCGTCGACGGAGCCGGGCTGATCAGCAACATATACGCTGACGGCGCGTGGCGCTTGACGACCTCGTTCGCCAACACAAATAACGACGTTAAACTCATCGCGATTGACAACGACAACACCATCGGCACCGAGACCGAGGGACAACCGACCTTCTTGGGCGGCGGCATCTGGTACGAGACGACAGGAGACAAAGAGACGGTGAGCTTCGGCATGGTCAAACTCGCGAGCGCGCCCTACATCACCTCGACGGCGTCGCCGGTCGTGATTCACAGCGTGAAAGAGAACCTGAGCGCGCAAACCTTGGAGAGCGCGAAGCTCGGCTCGGAGGAAGCCTTTGCGCAGTCGCTAGAGGCGCTTTTCTTGGAAGTGACTGGCGAGTAATCTTATCTTCGAGGTAGGTCGTTATACGGATTCCGCGCGTATGAGGCGGAATCCGTATTTTTGTATCACTCTAAGAACCCCGCCATCTCGCGCGGGTCCACGTCGATCCTGAGCCGCGCGCTGCCCCGGTAGTTCAGGGCGGGCTGCAGGCGTTCGCGCAGGGCCTGGCTCGAAGCGGTGCGCACGAAAAGCTGGTAGCTGTACTGATTTCTGACGCGGGCGACGGGGGCAGGTGTGGGTCCTAAGAGTTCCTCTTCGGTCGCCCCGGCGGTGCGCACCGCGCCCGCCAGCCAGGTCGCGGCGCGCTCGGCTTCGCTCTTCTGTTTCGCGCTCAGTTGGACCTTGGCGAGCGTTTTGTAGGGCGGGTAGCCGAAGCGCTCGCGGCGCTCTAAGAGCGCCTCTAAAAACCGCTCCGCGTGACCTTCGGCGTAGGAACGCACGACCACGTGCTCGGGCTGAAAGGTCTGCACGAGCGTCAGCGGGCGCTTGCCGGGCGCGAGTTCGGCTAGGTTGAGGAGCGAGCGGTACGCCCCCTCCTCGGCGCGAAAGTCGCTCAGGTTGAGGAGCGTGTCGAGGAGCGTCACGGCGACGAGTGACAGGTTGGGCAGCGGCGCACGGCGTAGAATCGCGGAGGTCGTCACCAGCACGCCGGGCTGACCGTCATAAAGCCCCGTCAGGTCCTCGCGCTTATCGCTGTCGAAGCGCAACACGGGGACGTGCGGGAGCAGCTTCTGGACCGCCGAGACGACCCACTGCGTGCCCGCCGCGCGCGACGGGCTCATGTCGGGGGAGTCGCACGACGGGCAGAGCGCGGGCGCTTTTTCGGCGTGACCGCATTGGTGGCAGCGCAACACGTAGCGTTCGCGGTGGTAGCGTAGCGGCAGGTCGCAGTTGGGGCAGCCCGCGAGCCAGTCGCACTCGGCGCAGCGCAGCGCGGCGGAGAAGCCGCGGCGCGGCGCGAGCAGGACCGCCTGACGCTCCCGCGCCTCGACCTGTTTGAGCACCTTGATGAGATCGGTGCTGAGGGGCCAGCTCTGCCCCTGGGTGAGGTCGACGGTGTGGACCCTGGCGGGGGGCGTGGGCAGGGTGACGACCGCACTACGCTCGTCCTTACGTCCAGCTTGACCGTCCCGTATTCGCCCATCTCGAGAGTCACACTGGCTTAAAAAGCGGTGCGCCTCGGGCGTGGCGAGCGCGTCCGCGAGGACCAGCTTGGCACCGGCGGTTTCGGCAAGCAGCCGCGCGGCGGTCGGCACGAAGACACGGCAACCCTGCGCGAGCTTGTAGGAGCTGGAGCCCTCCTCGAGCACCACCACCCGCGCCAGCGGTTCTAGGGGCGCAAGCAGCGCCAGATAACTCCCGACCAAAACGACAGGCTCGCCCGCGCGAAGCTCCGACCACAAGCGGCTGCGCTGCGCGTCGGACAGCTCGCCGGAGAGGACCTGAACGCGCACGTGGGCGGCTAAAATTGCAGCCGTTTCCTCCAGATACGCGCCCTCCGGTACGAGGACCAGCACACTCTCGCCGCGCCGCAGGTCGCCGCGCAGGAGGGGCAAGAGCGCACGAACGCGGTCGCGGCGCAGCCCACCCGAGAGGCTGAAGTGACCCTCGGGCAGCGCGACTTGTTGATGTGACTCGTCCGCGATCACGTCGTCACCTAAGTAGCTCGGCAGCGCGGGCGGCGGCGCGTCTCGCTGCGCGTAGCCCGCGTACCCCTTCTTGACGAGCGCCCTCACCGCGCTCTCGGGAACGTCCGCCTCGCGGCTCAGCGCGGCGGCGCTCTGGGCGTGCTCGAAGCGCCACAAGACCTCCAGCGCCCACCGCTGATTCGCCTGCGGCTTGCCGCTCAGCGCATCGTCGGCGCGGCGGCGCGGCTCCAAGACCTGCACCTGCTTTACAGTGACGCGCACGCGCTCAGCCAGGAGTCCCTGCCGCCGTAAGAGGTCAAGCTCGGCGGACGACAGCCTGGCGGCGTCCGTCCAGCGCTCAGACGGCACGGCGTCAACCTCGGCTAACGCGCGCACCTCGTGTAAGAGCGGCTCGCTGAGGCCCGTCGGCAAGAGGTTGGCGAGCACGGTGCCCTCCGGCGCACAGGTGTGCCGCGCGACGCGCCCGATCAGGGCGAGCCCGGCAGCCGACAAAAAGGGTTGCGCGTCTAAAGCGGTGATAACCTCGCGCAGCTCGAGCGCCGCCGCCCCGCGCAAGGGCTCCGCCCCGACGACCAGCCCGGTCCTCACGCCGCTCTGCCAGGGCACGACCACGCGGCACCCCGCCTGCGGCACCGCTTCGCCGTGCGGCGGCAAAAAGGTAAAGGGCGGCAGCGGCAGGGGCAAGAGAACGCGCAGCGACGTGTTCGGTGAGGTGCTGGATGAGGTGCCGGGCACACCTCATCATACCGCGCCACTCCGCGCAGAAGGCGAGTCGTGTACCGGACGATCCGAGAGCAGCGGGGCGACCTCATACGTTAGACTCACAACGTGGTTTCATAATGCATGTTATGCGGCTTTGTAAACGGCACACCGCTAGCACCTGAACAGGGAGGCGTCAAAATGCGCAAAAAAGTCACTAAAAGGTCCACCGACACTTCGGATGACGGTTGGCTGGATTTAGAACGTCTAGCCCAGGTCGAAGTGACCTCCGAGGAGACGGCGAACCCTATCGAAGCGGCGCTACTGCCCGGTCACGGTTCGGGCTGGCGAGCGTCGGAGCCTGGCGAGCAGCGCCTTCGCCTCCTCTTTGACGAGCCCCAACGCTTAAGGCGAATCGCCCTCGCGTTCCACGTTCAAGAGACGCGCACACAGGAGTTCGTGCTGCGCACGACGTCGGCGTCGGGCGACACCCGCGACGTCGTGCGGCAGCAGTACAACTTCAGCGCGGGCGGGGCGACGCGAGAGGACGAGGATTATAAGGTTGAGCTTGAGGATGTGGCGGCGCTCGAGCTGATCATCACGCCGGATGTAAGCGGCGGGGAGGCTAGGGTGTCGTTGGAGTGGTTGCGTCTAGCTTGAGAAGGTAGACTTCCTATAGACTGCGCTTCAGAATTTTGTCAGAACGCTCGCCTTATTATTCTTTCAAGGAGAGACGAGCATGTTAGATGAGCACAATGCCACCGCGCAGAACTATATCTTAAAGCTTTTACAGAGGCTCACACGCCATCATGGAACTTTCAGCATCGTAGGGGTTGCGACCACGTTCTCAGTCGGTTTTTCGCTCCTATTTACCGTACTCTTCAGCGTATATTTCAGAGGACATGTTCCGCCTACTAGCCTGGTTATTGGCGGAACAGTTCCGCTCATCGTCTCACCGCTCGCGCTCTACAGCTTCGTCGCCCTCGTCCACCGGCTCGACCGAGCTGAAACGCACCTCCGCCGCTTGGCAAGCGAGGATGACTTAACAGGTGTTTATAACCGGCGGCATATTCTCACGCTCGCCGAACATGAGTGGGCGCGTGTAGAGCGCTACGGCGGCTCGTTTTCGCTCATTGTGCTGGATGTGGATCATTTCAAGCGAGTCAACGATACCCACGGTCATGCCGCGGGCGACAAGGTCTTGCAGACGCTTGCAAGCGTGTGTCGTACGCAGATGCGCCACACGGACATAGTTGGACGCTTAGGCGGTGAAGAGTTTCTCATCGTGCTTCCCAACACCGATGAATGTGCGGCTGTCCGCGCTGGAGAACACTTGCGCTCGACTTTAGCAGCTACGGCTATAAAAGTTGAAGATCGCCAGCTCAAGGTTACCGTTAGCCTAGGTATCGCCTCGCATCACGACCACGCGGCGACGGTGAGCCTCGAGAATCTCATTAAGGAGGCAGACGACGCCCTCTACGCAGCCAAAACAGCGGGGCGCAACCGAGTGAGACGAACAGCTTAGCGCGTTTGAGCGCGCGTTCGGCTACGCCTCTGTCTCGCATGAAGCCAAGTCGGTATCATTTTACTAGCCTAAACCCGCGCTGACGCCGCCTCGAAATCCTCCTCGACTTCGTCTTTGGTTGAGGTCGAAGGTAAGCTTGACGCGAGACCTGAGCGAGGTGGTGTACCTCGCTCAGATCTCGCCATACTGAAATCTAGTTGCTCGGCGTAGGGAAAGCCGTCATCAGGTGCGCGAAGGTCACCTCGCCCATCGCGCCCGGCATCTCGCCGTGCGTCATATCGTCCGCGTGGTAGGCGACGACGAGGTCTCGGTAGTCGTTCTCGGCGGGCACCGCGAACTCAAAGGTGGCGTTTCCTTGGGCGTCCGCGCGGAATTCGTTGGGCACGCCTCCTGCAGGTCCGACCTCTTGTCCAGCGGAGGTACCTGCGATGCCAGGGATGACGTACCAGGTGGTGTAGAGCCCGTCCGGGACCAAGCCGCTCGCCTCGAGGCGCACTGTATATTCACCCTCGGACTGCGACGCAACAGAGGCCGTTCCGCTCGCCTCTTGCCAGCGTTCCTCGGTGTAGGCTTCGGGCGTCCCACTGTCCGTCGTCGCGGACAGTTCGGCAGACGCCGCCATGTCGCTCGTCCCTCCCGTGTCCTGAGCGAAACCTAAACTCAGCGTGACCATGATAAGTATAACGGTGACTCTATTCATTTTGAACCCCTTTCGGACCCTATTGGAGCACCTTTGCGCTCGAGTTTGCCGTCAAGTGCTTGACCCCGTCAAATAGGCGACACGAGCCTGAACGCATAACTTCAAGGCGTTCATGATTTGGCAGTGCTCGTGGTGGATGAGGAACGCTCGCCACGCCGCACCTTCATCAATCCTCATCGAGACTTGTCATGCCGGTATTCTATGATAAGAAGTTTCACTCAAACATCTTTCCATTCAACTTCGCACCATTGCGGGGCACGCGGTATGCTCAACCCAAGTAAGGTTGAGGAGCAGAAGCTCACGTACGTAGGGGTTAGGAAGTAGCTGTAGATTTAGCTTGAAGTACAGGAGGCGTGGTTGATCAATCTAGCCGCGTCTCTTCTTATATTCAGACCTCTTTCAACTCATTTCACAGTGTCAAACAGCGTCAGATTCCGTCCCCATACAACAACCTGATTCTTGTAAATATGAACATGTGTTCCTGCACTGTATGTCGTACGCTCGTCAGGCGAGAAGTTCACTAGCTCACCAGTACCTGCGTTTAGAGTGAAAAGGCGTCCATTCGAGGCGTACAGTTTGTCCTCGTGTAGAGCAGGGCGACCCCCGAATGTGACAGACAGTGGTGCCACCGAAGCGTCAAAGGTCCAGAGGAGTTCACCGTTCGAAGCGTCCATCGCGAGAATACACGACCCGCCAGCGCTGTTGCGGTAGATTGTACCGTCAACGTGAAGGAAAGCGTAAGCCCCTTGGTAGCCGGAGTCATCGCAGATGAGTGGATCGCCGATCCACACCTTTTGTCCTGTCCGCAAATCGTAGGCGATGTAGCGAGTCCACGCTTCGACAACTAAGCGACCTGAGATGATCTCTACGTGTCTGCCGACGCCAGGCGTATCAATCCTTGAATCGTAGGTGTCCGCTCGCCAAAGCTCTCGCCCGTCAACCCCCGAGAGCTTGAGCACGTTGTCACGGTAGTCGACCGAGTGGCCCGCGTTGAGGGTGACATATACATCGCCACGTTCATCCACTGCTAGCCCGTTGAGTAATTTCGGGTACTTGTTCTGCCATAGTAGCGCGGGCTCCTCCGGGTTACTGATGTTGTAAGCGTAGACATTGTCACTGTTGGGAATGAAAAGCTTATCCTTGTCTAAGACAATGCGCGCACCGGGAGTGGTAATTCCAAGAGGATTGGGATGCGCCAAGGAAGCTAGCTCTGTGCCATCAAAAAGGTAGACGCGGAGACTATCTCCTGCGTCATGAAAGAGGTGTGTACCATTACTAACAATGGACGGGCGGCGCTGATTTCCCAGCGAAGGCACCTTCGATTTCCAAAGGATGTTACCGTTTTCTAAACTAACAGCCGTGAGGTACCAATTTCTGTCCTCACTTATTGTGAAGCCCATTATCTGCTCGTCAACGACCAAACTGTAGCCTATACCATTTACCAAAGTAGAATAAATCACAGGCATTGTGTCAGCAGATTTACTTTGGGTACAACTCGTAAGAAGGATAGAAGCTGCGAGAAACAGTATTCCTTTATGAAAAAGTTTTATCATAACAACTCATTGTAGAGTCTGAAACGCGAGTTCTTTGGGCAATTTCACTTGACAGATGGTAGTACAGTTTCACGTCTCACCTTCATTAATCCTCATTAACGCTTGTCATGCTGGTATCCTAGAAAGAGGAGTCCCGCTTAAACACCCTTCCACTTCGACTTACTTCGCGGGGGCACGCGACTTGAACACACTGAAAAATATAGGAACGGCTACGCTACCATCCAGACTTTACGACGCTGTCAAAGGGAAAACCGCTAGGGGCGCACTCGGTACGTTCGCGCTCAAGGTGGGGGGGACGGGGCTGGGCTTTGCCTCGAGCATCCTGCTGACCAACCTCTTGGGCGCAACCTCATTTGGCGCGTATGCGCTCGCCTTCGCCTGGGTCAACTTGCTCACCATCCCTGCTGTACTCGGCTTAGGTGAACTGTTGGTGCGAGAGGTGTCCGTTTATAAGACCAAAAACGCTTGGGGGCATCTCAAAGGCATC